>NZ_CH902578.1:1949833-2220882 GCF_000152805.1 Maritimibacter alkaliphilus HTCC2654
GTTTTCCAATGAGATCAGAGGCCGATCATGGGCGGCCACCGCGACGGGCGAAGCCCGGCGCAACCTCTTATTCGCCGTAGGGCACCCAGACGGTCTTGACCTCCGTCGCTTGAGCGAGGAATTCACGCCCCTCACCCTCAGCCCCCATCCAGTCACGGTCGATGGCGTGGTTCACCCAAGTTCGCTTCAGGTTCCCGGCGCTCTCGTATTCGATGAGGCTCGACATGTCGGCGCCGGAGGCGCTCCAGACCGCATCGACGCCGAGGTGACCGGCGAGCGGTTTGGCGAGTTCGGCGTGCGATCCGGTGAGGATGTTGACCACGCCGCCCGGCAGATCCGAAGTCTCGAGCACCTGGTAGAAATCCGCTGCGGCAAGCGGGAAGGGTTCGGAGGCGACCGCCACGACCCGGTTGCCCATCGCGATGGCCGGGGCGATGAGGCTGACGAGGCCCAGGAGCGGGTGGTCGTCGGGGCAGAACTGGCCGATCACCCCGACCGGCTCGTTCATGGCGAGCGCGACGCCGCGCAGCGGCACGGGTTTGGCCGCGCCGTCGTACTTGTCGGCCCAGGCGGCATAGGTGAAAAGCCGATCGATGGACCGCTCGACCTCGGCCCTGCCGCTACGACCACCGGTCAGGGCATTGATCCGGCTGGCGAATTCATCGGCCCGGGCCGAGAGGTTTTCGCCGATGTAATAAAGGATCTGCGCGCGCGCGTGGCCCGTCGTCCTGGCCCAGCCCGCAGCACCCGTGGCCGCTTCGACCGCGTTTCGCACATCCTTGCGGTTGGCGAGGCTCACGTGGCCCAGCAGCGCGCCGGACTTGGACCAGACCGGTTTGGAATAGCCGCCATCGGGCCGCGCCTGTTTGCCACCGATATAGAGTTTCGCCGTGCGGTCGAGTTCGTCGACCTTGGCGCCCTTGGGGGCAGCCACGGCCGGGATCGGTTTCAGGGTCGCGGGTTTGCGCTTGGGCTTGGTATAGGCCAGTAGCCCTTCCCATCCGCCTTCGCGCCCGAAACCGCTTTCACGCACGCCGCCGAAGCCCGCCGCCGCGTCGAACATGTTGGTGCCGTTCACCCAGACCACGCCTGCGGCCAATTTGGGCGCGATGTCCAGCGCGAGGTTCACGTTCTCGGACCAGAGCGTCGCGGCGAGGCCGTAACGGGTGTTGTTCGCGATGGCGACCGCCTCTTCCGGGATGCGGAAGGTGGTGGCGACCAGAACGGGGCCGAAGATTTCCTCCTGCATCAGCGAGGCTGCGGGCGACATGCCGGTGATGAGGGTGGGCGGGTAATAGCAGCCCGTCGCGGGCATCTCGGCCGGGGCCTGGAAAACGTCGCCTTCTGCCGCGCCCGCTTCGACCAGTTTGGACACGCGGTCGTGCTGGACGGGATCGACCAGCGCGCCCACGTCGATGGATTTGTCGAGCGGATCGCCCACGCGCAGTTTCGCCATGCGCGCCTTGAGTTTGGTATAGAACCGCTCGGCCACGGGTTCGTGGACCAGGAGACGCGAGCCCGCGCAGCAGACTTGCCCCTGATTGAACCAGATCGCATCCACCAGACCCTCGACCGCGCTGTCGAGATCGGCGTCGTCGAAGACGATGTAGGGCGACTTGCCGCCGAGTTCGAGCGTGAGCGATTTGCCCGTTCCTGCCGTCGCCTTGCGGATGATCCGGCCCACGTCGGTCGAGCCGGTGAAGGCGATCTTGTCGATGCCTTCGTGGGCCGTGATCGCCTCGCCCACCGCGCCGTCGCCGGTGACGATGTTCACGACGCCCTTGGGCAAGCCCGCCTCGTCGCAGATCTGCGCGAAAAAGAGCGCGGTGAGGGAGGTGTATTCGGCGGGCTTCAGCACCACGGTATTGCCCATCGCGATGGCGGGCGCGATCTTCCACGCGAGCATCAGGAGCGGGAAGTTCCACGGGATGATCTGACCGGCGACGCCCAGCGCCTCGCGGTCGGGGAGTTCCGCGTCCTGCAGCTGTGCCATCCCTGCGTGGTAGTAGAAGTGGCGGGCGACGAGCGGGATGTCGATGTCGCGGCTTTCGCGGATCGGCTTGCCGTTGTCGAGGGTTTCGAGAACCGCGAAGAGGCGGGCGTGTTTCTGGACGAGGCGGGCCAGCGCGTAGAGTTTGCGCGCGCGTTGGTGGCCCGAGAGTTTCGCCCAGCCCGGCTGCGCCTTGCGCGCGGCGCGCACGGCGGCGTCGACGTCATCGGCCCCGGCCTGGGTGATCTTGGCCAGCACCTCGCCCGTGGCCGGGTTCTTGGTCTCGAACGTGTCGCCCGGCTTGGTCCATGCGCCGTCGATGAACAGGCCGAACGTCGCGCCGTGGTCGTGGATCCAGGCCATCGCCTCAGACGCGCTTTCGGGGGCGGTGCCGTAATCCATGCTGTCGAAGATTTCTTTGATGGTCACTTTCTGATCCTCTTTCCGGGGCTGTGCCCGTTGGATGCCGACTTCGCTCCGCCCGGAGCGATGTCAGGGCACCTCACCCCATCGCATGGCGGTAGCCCGCCGAATAATGCCCGGTCACGTGGTGTTCGAGCTGCCGTTCGATGTCGCCCAAGAGCGACGAAGCGCCGAAGCGGAACAGGTGGGGGTCGAGCCAGTCGTCGCCCAGTTCCTCTTTCACCAGCGCCAGGTAGGTGAGCGAATCCTTGGCTTTCGAGATGCCGCCCGCCGGTTTGTAGCCGACCTTGATGCCGGTCCGGTCGTAGTAGTCGCGGATCGCGCGCATCATCACGAGGCTGACGGGCAGGGTCGCGTTGACGCCCTCCTTGCCGGTGGAGGACTTGATGAAGTCGGCGCCCGCCATCATGCAGACGAGCGAGGCGCGCGCGACGTTGCGCAGGGTGCCGAGTTCGCCTGTCGCGAGGATCGCTTTGACATGGGCGTCGCCGCAGGCCTCACGGAATGTGCGCATCTCGTCGTAGAGACCCTGCCAGTCGCCGGTCAGAACCTTGCGGCGGGAGATGACGATGTCGATCTCCTGCGCGCCGGCCTTGACGCTCTCGCCGATCTCGGCGACGCGCAGGTGGAAGGGCGAGAGGCCCGCCGGAAAGCCGGTGGAGACGGCTGCGACCGGGATATTGGTGCCGTGGAGCGCGTCGACGGCGGCCTCGATCATGTCGTGGTAGACGCAGACCGCGCCGGTGGTGAGGCCGTCGACACCCAGCGCGTCGAGCAGGTCCTGACGCACCGGCTGGCGAGCTTTGGCGCAGAGGCGGCGGACGCGGTTTTCGGTGTCATCCCCGGCGAGCGTGGTCAGGTCGATGAGGGTGATCGCCTTGAGGAGCCACGCGGCTTGGTAGTCCTTCTTGACCGACCGGCGCGCGCCGATGGTGCCCGCGCGGCGCTCGACGGCGGAGGTGTTGACCTGCACTGCCCGCACCCAATCCATGTCGAGCGGGAGGCCCGGATTGCGTTGATCCACAACGTCGGGAAGCTGCGCCGCCCCGAGTTGGGCCTTCGCTGTGTGTGTTTCGGTCTGCACGTTGACCTCCGATGTGTTGCTGCGAGCCTCGCACCTGTCCGCGCACATGGCAATATTTTTCCTTTTGGTCAAATTAAGAGGTGGGGAGGGTGGACGTCGGGCGGCGTTTCGCTGGTTTGCGGGGGGGCGGTTTTGGGCGGGCCGGGAGGATAGAATACTAGGATCCTAGTATTCTGGTATTGGCAAGCCACTGGAATTGAACAGCTTTCTTGGTGAAAATTAAGACTTTCGTTAACGGGCCTTCAACACTCTCTCGTCATTCTGTGGGGACCGAACCCCTCCACCGAAGGAACCGCCCCATGACCGCTGACGACAAAATCGCCCTGATGTTCAACGCCCTCGCCCATCCCAGACGCGCGAAGATCTTTCGCCTGCTCGTGGACGACTCGCGCAATGGGCAGACCTATGCCGCGCTACGTGACGCAACGGGGTTGAGCAACGCCGTGCTCATCCACCATGTCCGGGTGATGGAGGCTTCGGGCCTCGTCCGGCGCAAGCGGCGCGGGCCCGAGGTCAGCTATCTGCTCGAAAGCACGGAATTCTGCCGCACGATCGCCCTCGCTCACACGATGGCGGTGGATGCGCGGATGCACCCGAAGGCGGCTTAGTGCGCCTCGGCCCAGTTCGCGCCCTGCCCGGCATCGACCACCAGCGGGATGTCGAGCTTCACGGCCGGATCGGCCGCGCCTTCCATCACGTCGCGGATGACCGACACGGCCTTGTCCACGCCGCCCTCTTCGACCTCGAAGATCAGTTCGTCGTGCACCTGTAGCAGCATCTTCACAGGCAGGCCGGAGATCGCGTCCGGCATGCGGATCATGGCGCGGCGGATGATGTCCGCCGCCGAGCCCTGGATCGGCGCGTTGATCGCGGCGCGGCGGGCGAAACCGGCGTGCGGGCCCTTGGCGTTGATCTCGGGCGTGTGGATCTTGCGGCCGAACAGGGTCGCGACATGGCCGTGTTCCTTGGCGAAGGCCACGGTGTCGTCCATGTATTCCTTGATGCCGGGATATTTCTCGAAATAGCGGTCGATGAACCCCTGCGCCTCGCCCCGCGCGATCCGCAGGTTGCGGGCCAGGCCAAAGCCGGAAATGCCGTAGATCACGCCGAAATTGATCGCCTTGGCCTGCCGTCGCACGTCCGGCGTCATCTCGTCCAGCGGCACGTCGAACATTTCCGATGCCGTCGCGGCGTGAATGTCTTCACCATCCCGGAACGCCTGTTTCATCGACTCGATCCCGGCGACATGCGCGAGAATGCGCAATTCGATCTGGCTGTAGTCGAGCGAGACCAGAACCTTTCCCTCCGGCGCGACGAAAGCTTCGCGGATGCGCCGCCCTTCTTCCGTGCGGATCGGTATGTTCTGAAGGTTCGGGTCGGTTGAGGCCAGCCGGCCCGTCGACGCGCCCGTTTGCAGGTAGGACGTATGCACCCGGCCCGTGTCCGGGTCGATGTGGGTCTGGAGCGCATCCGTGTAGGTCGATTTGAGCTTGGACAGCTGCCGCCAGTCGAGCACGCGGGCAGGCAGGTCGTGCTGGGCCGCGAGATCCTCGAGAACGTCGGCGCCGGTGGCATAGGCCCCGGTCTTGCCCTTCTTCCCGCCTTCCAGTCCCAGCTTGTCGAACAGGATTTCACCAAGCTGCTTGGGCGAGCCGACATTGAACGACTGGCCCGCAAGCTCGTGAATCTCGGCCTCAAGCCCCGCCATTTTCTGCGCGAAGGCGTTGGACATGCGCGACAGGGTATCGCGGTCGACCTGAACGCCGTGCATTTCCATCTGGGCGAGCACGGGCACCAGCGGGCGTTCGAGCGTCTCATACACCGTCGTCACCTTTTCGCGGTGCAGGCGCGGCTTGAACAATTGCCACAATCTGAGGGTCACATCGGCGTCTTCGGCTGCGTATTTCACCGCATCTTCGATCTTCACCTTGTCGAAGGTGATCGCGCTCTTGCCTGTCCCGAGCAGGGTCTTGATCGAGATCGGGGTGTGGCCGAGGTAGTGTTCGGACAGCGTGTCCATGCCGTGATTGTGGAGACCCGAGAACATCGCGTAGGACATCAGCATCGTGTCGTCGATGGGCGCGACGTTCAGCCCGTGGCGGCTGAAAATCTTGGTGTCGTATTTGGCGTTCTGGAAAATCTTGAGGATCGCGGGATCTTCCAGCACCGGCTTCAGTGCGGCGAGGACGTCGTCGAGGGACAACTGCCCCTCCGCCAGCTTGTCGTCGGCAAAGAGCCCCTCGCCATCGCCCACTTTATGACCCACCGGGATATAGCAGGCCTCCCCCGGCACGACGGCAAGGCAGATGCCCGCGAACTCCGCCTGCATTTCGTTCAGCGACGTGGTCTCGGTATCGACCGCCACATAGCCATGATCGCGGATCAGCGCAATCCAACGGTCGAGCGCCTCCATGTCCTTGACCCACTCGTATTTCTCCGGGTCGATTTCGGGCGCGTCCGGCGCATCGCCTTCGGGCGCGTCTTTCGCCTCCGGCTCGGGGATCGCCAGCGGCTCCACCCCCAGCTTGTCCGCGATCCGGCGGGTGAGCGTGCGGAATTCCATCTTGGCGAGGAACGGCATCAGCTTGTCGGGATCGGGGTCCTGCACCTCGAGGTCGTCGAGGGTGAAGTCGATGGGCGTTTCGCAGTCGAGTTGGACGAGCCGCTTCGACAGTTCGATCTGTTCGCGTTTCTGGGTCAGAGTCTCGCGCCGCTTCGGCTGCTTGATCTCTTCCGCCCGGTCGAGCAGCGTTTCCAGATCGCCGTATTCGTTGATAAGAAGCGCGGCGGTCTTGATCCCGATGCCCGGCGCCCCCGGCACGTTGTCGACGCTGTCACCTGCGAGCGCCTGCACGTCCACGACGCGCTCCGGGCCGACGCCGAATTTCTCGATCACGCCTTCGCGGTCGATGCGTTTGTTCTTCATTGGGTCGAGCATTTCGACACCGTCACCGACAAGCTGCATCAGGTCTTTGTCCGAGGACAGGATAGTGACTTGCCCCCCGGCCTCGCGCCCCATGCAGGCCAGCGTCGCGATGATATCGTCGGCCTCGTAGCCTTCCATCTCCTTGCAGGCGATGTTGAAAGCGATGGTCGCTTCGCGCGTGAGCGGGATCTGCGGGCGCAGATCTTCGGGCATCTCGTCCCGGTTCGCCTTGTACTGGTCGTACATATCGTTGCGGAACGTGTGGCTGCCCTTGTCGAACACAACCGCCACATGGGTCGGCGCGTCGGGGCCGGTGTTGTCCTCGACATACCGTTGGAGCATGTTGCAGAACCCGCTGACCGCCCCGATGGGCAGCCCGTCGGACTTGCGCGTCAGCGGCGGCAGCGCGTGGTAGGCGCGGAAGATATAGGCCGAGCCGTCGATGAGGTGCAGATGGCACCCTTTGCCGAATGTCATGCTCGTCTCCCGCTAGGTCGTCACTCGTAGACCGACACTTCGATCAGATTTTCGTCCGGGTCGCGCAGATAGACCGAGGTGATCGGCCCGGCCGCTCCGGTGCGCGCAACAGGACCCTCGACGATTGGCACATCCGAGGCCCGCATATGATCCACCACATCTGCCATGCTGCCCGCCGCAATGAAACACAGATCGGCGCTGCCGGGGGTGGGACGGTGCGCTTTCGGCTCGAATTCATGGCCCGCTTCGTGAAGGTTGATCTTCTGCCGGCCGAACTGCAATGCCCGGCGCCCCGATCCGAAGGTCACGACCGTCATGCCAAGAACGCGGGTGTAGAAGTCACAGGTCGCGTCGAGCGAGGTCACAGTCAGGACGAGGTGATCCAGCCGGTCGATTTTCATGCCGCCACCGCAGGATCACGCCTTGTCGGCGAAATCCTTGTAGACGTATTTCGCGTCGCAATACCCGCATTCCACATAGCCCGTGTCGTCGGGGATGGTCAGCCAGACACGCGGGTGGCCCGTGGCCGGCCCGCCGCCGTCACAGGCGACCTTTTTCTTGTCCACCACCTTGGTTTCCGGTGCGTCCATCGTCATTTCGCGCCTCGTTTGTCGCTTTGTCTCAGAATACCAGCCACGCGGCCGGTCACAAGTCAGCCCGGCAGCATCCGGCCAAGCACTTTGCCGGACAGAATGTGGGTGTGCAGATGCGGCACTTCCTGAATGCCCGCCTTGCCGCCGTTCACGATCAGGCGATAGCCCTCGCCGCCCGCGCCGGGCGCGATGGCGAGCTTGTCGATCACCGCCTGAATGGCGCGGGAATAATCCGCCAGTTCCGCATCCGAAGCCTCTGCCGCGAAATGGTCCCATGTCAGATAGGCGCCTTTCGGGATCACCAGCACGTGCACAGGGGCCTGCGGCTGGATGTCGTTGAAGGCGAGGCTGTGCTCGGTCTCCAGCACCGTGTCGTTCGGAATCTCACCGCGTAGGATTTTCGCAAAGATGTTCTGGGTATCGTAGTCGTAGGCCATATGTCCCGTCTCAGTCGCTGAAGAAGCCGTCGGTTTGCGCTAGTTCCAGGGCCCTTTCTTCCGGGATCGTCAGGAACTTGGCAAGGGCCTCGGCATTTTCCTCGGAGGTGCCGTTTTCGCGAAGGATGTGCATGTCGAGGAAACCCTCGTCGCGGATACGGTCGGATTCATAGAAGAAATCCTGCCGGATCGTGGGGATCAGGCGGTCGAGCGCCTCTTGCGGGGTGCGTTCGCCCGCCAGCCCGACGCGCATGGCGTGGCCGAGAATCCACTCGTCGGAATAGTCCGTTTCGATCTCCAACAGCCGGGTTTTCGAGCGATCCGTGTAGAAATCTTTCATCAATTCGATATCGCCCGGGTCCATCCCGATGGCGAGCCTGTCGGTCTTGTAGTAATCGAACAGCATCCGCATCAGGGCGCGGCGGTGGCGCGTGCGCTTTTCGATGGTCGCCTGAATGCCGCCAAGATCGGGCAGCACCGTCTCTTCCTCGTCGAAGAGATAGTCGATGGCCGGGATGTTGGTCTTGTCGCGCAGAAGCTGAAGCATCCGTTTGCCGATGTGCCACTTCTTCGAGACGATGATGAGCAATTCGCGGTCGCGCCCCAGCGTCGTCTCGCTTTCCCAGAACCGTTCCCCGAAGCGTTGCCCGATCCGGCCCCGGCCCGTGAGGAATTTGAACAGGCTGCGCCCCTCGTTCGAAATTTTGAAGTCGGTGGTGTCCGAGGCGTAAAGCGCACCCAGCCGGCGCTTCAATTCATGCGCGTCCGGGCTGATCTTGCGGGCGAATAGATAGTCCTGCGACAGGAGCATGTCGTAGTGATCGTTGTAGAAGGTCACCGGCATCCCGTAGTCGGTGAACATGAGGAAGGTCAGCGTGCGCGTCTCGATCTCTTCATGCGGGACGAGGTGGCGCACGAGGGTCTGAAAGAACGTCTCGTCCGGAATCCACGTTGTCGAAAAGAACCGCATCACGTCGCGGCGTTTGCGGGTGAAGTCCAGTATCCATTCGATCGTGCGGCGCCGGAGGCACCACCACTGCGACCCGATCATGATCTGGATGTCGGCCGGCACATCGCGTTTGAGGCCCAGCCGCTTTTGCAGGTTCATCGCGGCGTAGAACAGCCCCTTCTGGGTGCGTTCGTTGAAGTAGTGCCGCCAGATCAGACGGTCTTCCTTGATCCCCGTCTTGATCCAGTCGCTTTCGAAGAAATCGAAGCTTTCGATATAGTCCTTGTCGTCGTCATCGAGGAATTCGTGGGCATATTCCGCCGATTTGATCGCCATGCAGTCGCCGGAGACCATGTAGAAATGCGTGGCGCGCGGAAACGCCTCGACCGCCGCCTCGACCGCGTGCAGCGTGCCTTGGACCAGCGACCATTCCCCCCAGCCGCATTTCACCCGTTTTCTGGCGAAGGTCACCGAGCCGTTTTCGGCCAATGCGGCCTGTATCATCTCGTAATCCGAGCGCGGGCTGCGGGCGTCGAAATGGATCGAGATATAGTCGCCCGCCGCCGTCAGGCGCTGCGCCTGATCGATGATGGCCTTGGGGTCTTTGTGGCACAGAAGGATGAAGGCAATCTTGGCCATTCAGGCTCCAAGAGGGGCGGTTCGGGGCGGATTGTTGACAGGCTTAACGTAACGAAGCATTGAAATGACAGTGTTTGTTTGCTTTTTTCTGTCAAAACAATCCGACCTCGGGCGAGCGGGTCACAATAAGGCGGGCAGCAAGCATGGGTTTCCCCGGAACCTGGATGACCGAAACGGAAAGCATGGTGTATCGGGTCGTTCCGAAATGCGCCTGCTCGACCATCGGTCAGATCATGTATTACTCCGATCACGGCGCATTCTTCGACGGCGACATTCACGATGCGCAGGACGGCATCATCAAATGGGCGCAGGAAGAGAACCAGAAAAAGATCGAACGCAACGTGAAGACGCACAAGAGTTTCGCCTTCACCTGCGTTCGCAATCCCTACACCCGAATTCTGTCGTCGTTCTTCGACAAGATCTGCGGCATCCAACGCAACGGCAAACGTTATCGCGGCAACCTTGTCCCGCTTCTGATCCAGAAATACGGGATCGAAGTGGGCAGCCCCGAGGACAATTTCGACTTCGACCAGATCAAGTCGTTCCGACGGTTCCTGCTGTTCACCCGCGACACCATCAAGTTCCGCCGCCCGATGGACCCCGACATTCACTGGTCGGCCATGTCCGGCCATGTCTCGACCTTCATCCACAACGGCGGCACCTACGACCACATTTTCTGGACCGAGAACTTCAACGTCGGGATGAAGAAGGTGCTCGACAACGTGAAGACGCCGCAGAAGGTGAACCTCAAGACCATTCCCCGCTTCAACGAAAGCGCGGGCCACGGCCCCGAACGCGCGCACCCGGTCGAGGATTATTTCGACGACCTGTCGATGCATCTGATGTGGGAGATCTACCGCAAGGATTTCGAGTTGTTCAAATACGACTTCGACAATCCGGGGAACAAGCTGCCCATCGGGGACATCGACCTGCACGAAGTGCACAAGAAGCTGGGCAGCTAGGCCAGCTTGACCTCCGCCAGACCCACGACCTCGACATCCTTCAGCTTGGCGAGGTTCGCGTTCACCGTCGCGATCACGTCGCGAAAGTCGCGCTTGTGGAAATCGTGGGTCGTGTGCGCATCGCCGACCAGTGTCACGGCAAAACCGTAGTTCGGGGCGGCGTGGACGGTTTCGTCGATGCAGGCGTCCGATTGCATCCCGCAGACCACGATCCGGTCGACCCCGCGCCCGCCCAACTCGCCCGCGAGCGTCGTGCCGACAAAAGCGTTGCACACGTCCTTGCGCACCACCGCCTCTCCGGGTTTGGGCTTGAATACGGGGTGCAGCGACGGGTCCGGCGTGACGCCGGTGTCGAGCACCCAGACCACGGGCACGCCATCGCCCCGTGCCCGCTCGACCAGACGAAACACCGCCGACATGATTTCATCGGTGTTCGGCGTTTCGTCCTCGATCAGGCTGACCTGCATATCGATGACCACCAGTGCTGCGGTCATACCCCACCCCTAGATACGCCGTGAAACGGCTCTGACAGTTGAGCGTAACACTCCCATATTCCGGGGGCGCCAGACACTACGGGATACGTGACCCTTGCAGGTCGCGGGGCGATCCCCATGAACCCGATCATTTTCCGGGCGGGGCGCGCAATTCGAAGGCAGGACTGAAACGGGCGGGTTCGGCTCAGAACGCGTTGAACGTCATGATCGTGTGGGATCGCTCGATCCCCGGCACGTCGAGCAGTTGCTCGTTCACGTATCGGCCCACGTCCTGCCCGTCAGGCACGTAGAGCTTGAGCAGAAGGTCATAGTCTCCGCTGGTCGAGTAAAGCTCGGAGTGCAGTTCGCGCAGCACGATTTCCTCGGCCACGCGATAGGTCGACCCCGGCTTGCAGCGGATCTGGATGAAGATGGCGCTCATTCTCGTATCCTTCGGTCAGGCGGCCTTGCGGGCACCTTGGGTCAAAGCCGCCCGGTTGGCAACTCAGACGCCCAGGCACCAGCGCATGATCGCTTTCTGGGCGTGCAAGCGGTTCTCCGCCTCGTCGAACACCACCGACTGCGGGCCGTCCATGACGGCGTCGGTGACCTCTTCGTTCCGGTGGGCGGGCAGGCAGTGCATGAACAGCGCGTCGGGGTTGGCGCCCGCCATGAGCCGGTCGTCAACCTGATAGGCCCGCAGGAGGTTATGGCGGCGTTCGCGGGTCGAGGGCGCGTCGTGCATCGAAACCCATGTGTCGGTGACAACGAGGTCAGCCCCCTTGACGGCGGCGTGCGGGTCGCGCTCGATCTCGATCTTCACGCCCTTGGCGCGCGCTTCCTCGACGAATTCGCGGTCGGGGCCGAGCCGCTCGGGGCCGGTGTAGGTCAAATCGAAGCCAAGCTGCCCGGCGGCGTGGATGAAGGACGCGCAGACGTTGTTGCCGTCGCCGGTCCAGACCACCTTTTTCCCGGCGATCGGGCCGCGATGTTCCTCATACGTCAGGATGTCGGCCATGATCTGACAGGGGTGGGTGCGGTTCGTCAGGCCATTGATGACCGGGACGGTCGCGAATTCGGCCAGCTCTTGCAGCGCGGATTCCTCGAACGTGCGGATCATGATGAGGTCGACGTAACGCGACAGAACGCGGGCGGTGTCGGGGATCGACTCGCCGTGACCAAGCTGCATTTCCGACCCCGACAGGACCAGCGTTTCGCCGCCCATCTGGCGCACGCCCACGTCGAAGGACACGCGCGTCCGGGTCGAGGGCTTCTCAAAGATCAGCGCGACGACCTTTCCGGCCAGCGCCTGTTCGTCGTCCGGCACGCCCTTGGCCGCATCGCCGCGCCCGGCTTTGATCCGGTGGGCTTCGTCGAGCATGGTGCGCAGGTCCGCCGGGTCGGTGGCGTTGATGTCGAGAAAATGTCTCATGCCTTGGCCTCCAGCGCCATTGCAGCGGCGTCGAGCCGCGCCACGCCCTCGGCGATGTCTTCGTCGGTGATGTTGAGCGGCGGCAGGAGGCGCACCACGTTGTCGGCGGCGGGCACGGTGATGACATGGGCGTCATAGCCAGCGGCCACCAGATCGGCAGGCGCGACCTTGCACTTGAGGCCGAGCATCAGGCCCACGCCGCGCACGCTGTCGAAGATGTCGGGATGCGCGTCGGTCAGCCCTTCGAGCTTTTGACGCAGGAGCCCGGCCTTGCGGTTCACGTCATCCAAAAACCCGTTGCCGGTGACCACGTCGACCATCTTGATCCCCACGGCCATGGCCAGCGGGTTGCCGCCATAGGTGGAGCCATGCGTGCCGACCACCATGCCCGAGGCCGCGTCTTCCGTCGCCAGCACCGCGCCCAGCGGGAAGCCCCCGCCGATGCCCTTGGCGGACATGCAGATGTCGGGCGTGACGCCGGCCCATTCGTGGGCAAAGAACTTGCCGGTCCGACCGACGCCGCACTGCACCTCGTCAAAGATCAGAAGCGTCCCGGTCTCATCGCACAGGTCGCGCAGACCCTTGAGGCACTGATCGGGCACCGGGCGGATGCCGCCTTCGCCCTGCACCGGCTCGATCAGGATCGCGGCGGTCTTCTCGGTCACGGCGGCGCGCAGGGCATCGTGGTCACCAAAATCGAGATGGACGAAGCCGGGCATCAGCGGCCCGAAACCCTTGACCATCTTCTCGGCCCCCGAGGCCGCGATGGCGCCGGTGGAGCGGCCGTGGAAGCAGCCGGAGAAGGTAATGATCTCGACCCGGTCGGTGTCGCCGCGGTCATAATGATACTTGCGCGACATTTTGATGGCGAGTTCGGCGGCTTCGGTGCCGGAGTTGGTGAAGAACACCGTGTCCGCGAAAGAGGCCTCGACCAGCTTGTCGGCCAGCACCTTCTGCCCCGGAATCTCGTAAAGGTTCGAGACGTGCCAGAGCTTGTGGGCCTGCGCGGTCAACGCACCGATCAGGTCGGGGTTCGCGTGGCCCAGCGCGTTCACCGCGATGCCCGCGCCCAGATCGAGGTATCGGTCCCCCCCTTCCTCGATCAGCCAGCTGCCTTCGCCTTTGACGAAGTTCAGTTTCGCGCGCGCATAGGTCGGCAGAACGGACGGGATCATGGCGTCATCCTTCAAAAAGAGGCCTTTGGGTGCCGCAAGGGCGGGCCGGTGTCAACGATTTAAGAGGGTTTTGGGGGCGAACGGAAGCGGACGTCAGGCGCGGGTGCGGCGGCGTCGGCAATCAGCGGTATGGGTCCGTGCGTTCATGGGTGCGGCGATACTTCGGTCCGGGGCGAAAGTCCATCTCTTTCCTCGGCCACGAACCGGGCGTATGGGGCGATGACCCTTTACGATTTCGATGTGGCCCCGCATGACCCCGACCCCGCAACAACCGCTCGCCGCCGTGGGCTTCATGCTGCTCGCCGCCGCTCTGGTGGCGAGCACGACGCTTTTGGCCAAGGTCGCGGGCGAGGCCGGGCTGCATCCGCTTCAGGTCAGCCACGGGCGCTTCCTGTTCGCCTTTCTGGGGATCGCGGCGGCCAATCTGATCCTGCGCCCCGCCTACACGCGGCCCAAATGGGCGGTTCATGCCGGGCGCTCGTTCTCGGGCTGGGCCGGAATTTCGCTGACCTTCGCGGCGGTGCAGTTCATCCCGCTGGGCGACGCGACGGCGATCTCGTTCCTCAATCCGGTCTTCGCGATGTTCCTCGCCATCCCGATCCTTGGTGAGCGGATCGGGCCGTGGCGCTGGACGGCGGCGGCGATCACCCTCACCGGCGGCGCAATCCTCTTGCGCCCCGGCACCGGCACGATCGAGCCCGGTGCGCTGCTGGCGCTGGCGGCGGCGGGGTTCATGGCGTTCGAGATCACGCTCATCAAGTTTCTCAGCGACCGCGAGCGACCGCTTCAGATCCTGCTCATCAACAACGGCATGGGTCTGACCATCGCGACCATCGCCGCCTCGGCCCTGTGGGTGTGGCAGATGCCCGATGCGCGGGTCTGGGCGGTGCTAGCCGGGATCGGGTTCGTCATGGCGCTGGCCCAGACCTGTTTCATTCAGGCGATGCGCCGAGCCGATGCCAGCTTCGCCTCGCCGTTCTTCTACGCCACGCTCGTATTCGCCGCGCTTTACGACGGGATCGTTTTCGGCACATGGCCCGCCGCGACCAGCGCGCTTGGCGCGGGCGTCATCGTGGCGGGCGGCGCACTGCTGGCGTGGCGCGAGGGACGGTTGAAACGTGCGCCCGGTTGATCCATATAGCGGCCTTCACCTTGTAACCCCGGCCCCGGTGGCTAGAATACGCGCCTGACGCTAGATACGGCCCGATCAGGCCCACGAGGAAACGCGATGTCCTGGACAGACGAACGAGTCGAAACCCTGAAAAAGATGTGGTCCGAGGGCCAGTCGGCGAGCCAGATCGCCAAGGAACTGGGCGGCGTGACCCGCAATGCCGTGATCGGCAAGGTGCATCGGCTTGGTCTGTCCAACCGCGCGGGCGGCAGCCCGGCGACGACCGCCAAGGCCCCGGCCAAGGAAAAACCGGCAGCCAAGCCCGCCGCGAAAAAGCCCGCGACCGCGAAAGCGGCGGAGCCGAAGGCCGAGCCTGCCGCCGCCGAGGCCGCGCCTGCCGCCAAGCCGGTGACGCCTGCGCGCAAGCAGATCATCCCCGCCGGTCAGCCGCTGCCGCCGCAGCCCAGCGCGAACGAGATCAGCCCGGAGGCGCTGAAAAAGGTGTCCGAGATCGAGAAGTCGGCCAAGAAGCTGTCGCTTCTGGAACTGACCGAGCGGACCTGCAAATGGCCCGTTGGCGACCCCGCGACCGAGGATTTCTGGTTCTGCGGCCTGCCGGTCCAGCAGGGCAAGCCCTATTGCGAGGCGCATGTGGGCGTGGCGTTCCAGCCCATGTCCTCGCGTCGTGACCGGAAACGCTGATATGAAGGCGGGCGCGGCGGTTCCGATCCTGCGCTCGTTCTCCGAGGCCGAGGCGCGGGATTTCTACCTGCGTTACCTGGGTTTCGAGGTGGTGTTCGAGCACCGCTTCGCCCCCGATCTGCCGCTTTACATGAGCGTCAAGCGCGGCGACTGCGAGTTGCACCTGTCCGAACACCACGGCGACGCCGCACCCGGCAGCGCGGTTCGGATCGAGGTCGCCGACATCGAAGCGTTCCATGCCGAGATCACGGAACGCGGCCACAAGCGTCTGCGCCCCGGAATCCAGCACCAAAGCTGGGGGGCCAGCGAAGTCATGCTGAACGATCCGTTCGGAAATCGCATCATCTTCTGGCAGTCCAAGGACTAGGCCTGCGCCGATTGTTTCCAAATCCGGCGTTGCTTCGAATCCGATCCCGACCGTATCCTTTCATTAACCATCCATTTCAGGGAGCAGGTTCATGAAAGTCATTCTGGCATTACCCGTCGCCTTCGTATTGGGCGGCTGCGCACTGTTCGCGCCCAAGGATCACGCCATCACCTTGCACGAGACCGGCGGCAATCAGATCGCCGTGGCGAGCACCAAGGGCGGCATGATGGTCGTCGGTGGCGCCACCACATTCGACGGTAGCGATTACGAAACCTATACCGAACATCAGGTCGACACCGACACCGGCACCGTGATCGACACGCGCCATTACGTGATGATCGAGGGCGAGATGATGGATTGCCCGCAATCCGATTGTCAGGGCACCGTCGCGCGCCACTACGGCGTGCCGGGTCTGCCGTCGTCCGAGGATACCTACATCGTTCGCTAGGTCGAACAGACCGATCAATTGCGCGACATTTGCCGGGCGACGCGCCCGGCTGATGGCATTTGTTTCCACATCGGAAACAATCAAGCGCCGTCGTTTACCACGTCACACGATCCTCCGTTTACGAATTCGTAACCATCTGCCTTGCTCGACCACATGCGTCGTCTGGCCCTCATCCCCTGCTTCTTCCTGATCGGCTGCGACACCCCTCGCGCGATCATTCCGACGGGTCATGTCGTGGTGCAGGGCGGCTCCGCCTATCCGGTCGCCATCGCACAGGACGCCCGCACTGCGGGGGCGCAGGCAGCGGAGATCGTCGTGCGCGTCGACGGCGGGTATGTGGCCTGCGCCCCGTCATGCGGTGCGGCCATTCTGCGCTATGCGGCAAAGCCGGACCCCGACCTGCTCATCCGGTTCGCCGGTCCCTATACGCGCCAACCCTAGGCGGCCCCGACCCGGCCCCAAGTTTGCGCCGAATCTCTTCGCCGTTTAAGGTTCACCTGCACCGGGGGAGGATCGCGCATGATACGACTGGCCGCGCTCGCCGCATTCGCCGTGACACTGGTCGGCTGCACGGACAGCTGGACCTACGAAAAGACCGGCCGCGCCGTTATCCACGATGGTGTCCCCTACGACATCTACGCGTTGAAGGCCGAAGTGACCAACACCCATGGCGGCTTGCCCAAGGTCACCACGGCCGAGGTCGTCCGGGTCGGCGACAAGTTCCTGCAATGCGAACCGGACTGCGGAAAAGCGGTCTTTCGCGAATTGGTGAAGTGATCGGTTTCTTCGGCCCACGTTCGGGCACTGTTCATTTCAGGAGGCGATATTGAAGCCAATTTCCATTCTTGCCCTCGGCGCACTCATGACCCTCGCGGCCTGCGACCTCGGCGAAACGCGGACCTATCGGACCGGCAACACCGTCACCGTGAACGGCCAGAAATTCGACATCTGGGAAGTGCAGAGAGTGGAGCTTGTCCGGGTGTCCGGCAATGTCGTGGAAAGCTGGGTGCCGGCCGGTCAGGAAGTGAAGATCGGCAGCGAGTTCGTGCCGTGCGAAGGCGGGTGCGCCCAGACGGTGCAACGGTATCTGGCCAATGCCACGGCACGTGCCGGGCAGGTGGTCGAAAGTGCGGCGGCGACCTCGCCCCGGCTCGAGGACGTTTCGGAATAGGCGCCTTGCCAGCGGCCCGGCGCCGAGGCCGACGCGGCGCGGGATCGTGCCCCTTTCCACAAGCCACGGCAGCGCGTATATCCCGCTGATGTCCACGAACCCGCCCGATCTTCGCCCCGACCTCGCCCGTGCCGTGCTGCGCGAAGACTCGCGCCCCGGCCAGCCCAAAATCGGCATGGTCAGCCTTGGCTGCCCCAAGGCGCTGGTGGACAGCGAACGCATCCTGACCCGCCTGCGGGCCGAGGGCTATGCGATCAGCCCGGATTACGCGGGCGCGGATGCGGTCATCGTGAACACCTGCGGATTTCTCGACAGCGCCAAGGCCGAAAGCCTTGAGGCGATTGGCGAGGCGCTGAACCGGAACGGGCGGGTGCTGGTCACCGGCTGTCTCGGCGCCGACCCTGAGTATATCACCGGCGCGCACCCGAGCGTTCTGGCGGTCACCGGCCCGCACCAGTACGAGCAGGTTCTGGATGCGGTGCACAAGGCCGTCCCGCCTCAGCCCGACCCGTTCGTCGATCTGCTGCCCGCGACCGGGGTGACGCTGACCCCGCGCCACTACAGCTATCTGAAGATTTCCGAGGGCTGTAACCACGCCTGCAAGTTCTGCATCATCCCGGACATGCGCGGCAAACTCCAATCGCGCCCGGCCCATGCGATCGTGCGCGAGGCCGAGAAACTGGTCGAGGCGGGGGTCAAGGAACTCCTCGTCATATCGCAGGATACATCCGCCTACGGGCTCGACCTGAAATACGCCGAAGAGCGGGGACACCGCGCCCATATCACCGACCTCGCCCGCGATCTGGGGTCGCTCGGGGCTTGGGTGCGGCTTCACTATGTCTACCCCTACCCGCATGTGCGCGAGCTGATCCCGCTGATGGCCGAGGGGCTGATCCTGCCCTATCTCGACATTCCGTTCCAACATGCCGACACGGGCGTCCTGAAACGCATGGCACGGCCAGCGGCGGCGGCGCGCACGCTGGACGAGATCGCGGCGTGGCGCGAGATCTGCCCCGACATTTCGCTCCGCTCCACGTTCATCGTGGGCTATCCCGGCGAAACCGAGGACGAGTTTCAGGTGCTGCTCGACTGGATGGACGAGGCGCAACTCGACCGTGTCGGGTGTTTCCAGTACGAAAACGTCGATGGCGCGCGGTCGAACGCCCTGCCGGACCATGTGCCGGACGAGGTGAAGGAAGAGCGCTGGCATCGGTTCATGGAGAAAGCACAGGCGATTTCCGAGGCGAAGCTCGCCGCCAAGGTGGGCAAGACCATCGAGGTCATCGTGGACGAGGTCGAGGAAGACGCCGCCACCTGCCGCACCAAGGCCGACGCGCCGGAGATCGACGGCTGCCTGTTCATCGACGAAGGCCACGAAGACCTGAAACCGGGCCAGATCGTTTCGGTCGTCGTGGACGAGGCGGGCGAATACGATCTGTGGGGGCGGCTGGCCTGAGCCAGCTCCGCGCCCTGAAACAATACCCCGATTTCTGTCCGATTTAGTCCAGAACGCGCCTTAATCCCCGCTTAACCGTGTTTGCGAAGGGAAAGACGAGGATCATCCGATGGTGGATTTCGAGGAGTTCGAGCTGGCCTATGCGCCGGTGCCGAAAGCGGGCAGCACGGTGGTCAAGACCGCTCTGGCGACGCTTGGCAAGACCCTGCCCGAGGCCGACGATCCGGCCTGGGTCCACAATCACATGCCGACCCGCCGCTTCAATTCCGAGACCTTCGCCCGCTCGGCCGACTTCTGGCGGTTCACCGTCATCCGCGACCCGATCGAGCGCCTGCTTGCCGTCTATACGGACCTGATCCTCGGGCGTGACGTGCTCGCCTATGCCGCCGATGTGCGGCGGGGCCGGATCGACATGCCGACGCGGCCCGACCCGGACTTTTTCTTCCAGAACCTCGACCGCTATCGCGCGGCCTCCTTCGCGATCAAACATCACGCGATGAAACAGATGGTGTTCACCGGACCCGACCTTGGCGCCTATGACCACATCTACGATGCAGGCCGGCTTGGCGACGTGGTGTCCGATCTGTCCTGCATGACCGGGCGGCGCATCACGCTCCCGCCGCCCGCGCAGGTCGTGTCACACGAGCCGCTCAAGATGCGCGATCTCAAGCCCGAAACCCGTGCCATCATCCGGGCCGAGGCGGCGGCGGATTACGAGGCGTTCTCGGGGTTTCTCGTCGCCGCGTAGTCAGCGCGGGATGAGCTTGTCGAGCGCGGTGCCGTCCGCCCATGTCCCGTGCAACTCGCCGTCCGGCATGATGACGTAGACCAGCGGGGCCGAACTGCCCCAATCGATCGTCACGACATCGCCGCTCAACGGCCCCTGCCCGGTGTAGGTCTGCCCCCCGATGGTCCAGCGGATCGAAACGAACCCATCCTCCTGCACCAGTTCGGCCGCACCGGAATAGGCGCTGCCATCCGGGTTGCGCCCTTGGGCGGTGTAGCTGCCCGTGACGTCGGCGGCAGCGAGGCTGGCGATCAGCGCAAAGGGCGCGGCGAGAACAAGTCGAGGGATCATGGCATGGCTCCTTGGAAATACGCGTCCAAGGGTAGCAGTGCGCCGGGGTCTGGCAAGCCTCAGCACTCCGGCAGGTTGACCGCGATACCGCCCTGCGAGGTTTCCTTGTAGCGCACGTCCATGTCGCGGCCCGTCTCCATCATCACGCGGATGCAATTGTCGAGCGGCAGGATGTGTTCGCCGTCCGAGCGCAGGGCGAGGGAAGCCGCGGACACCGCTTTGATCGCGCCCATCGCATTGCGTTCGATGCACGGCACCTGAACAAGGCCCTTGGCCGGGTCGCAGGTCATGCCGAGGTGATGTTCCAGCGCGATTTCGGCTGCGTTTTCAATCTGTTCGTTCGTGCCCCCAAGGGCCGCACACAGACCGGCGGCGGCCATGGCAGAGGCCGATCCGACCTCGCCCTGACAGCCGACCTCGGCCCCTGAAATCGAAGCGTTGGCCTTGATAAGCCCCCCGATGGCGGCGGCGGTCAGCAGGAAGTCCCGCCGCTTTTCATCCGTCACCTCGTCCGCCATGTGATCGCGCCAGTAGCGCAGCACGGCCGGGAGCGTGCCGGCGGCACCGTTCGTGGGCGAGGTCACGACCCGGCCCCCGGCGGCGTTTTCCTCGTTCACCGCCATGGCGTAGGCCGAAATCCAGTCGTTCACCACATGCGGGGCGTTGCGGTTGGAGAATTTCGTCGCGGTCAGTTCGTCGTGCAGCTTCTTCGCCCGGCGCTTCACGTTCAGACCGCCCGGCAGAATGCCCTCGTTCGCGAAGCCCCGGTCGATGCAGTCCATCATAGCGTCCGCCAGCGCGTCGAGGCCCGCGTCGAGATCGGCGATCCCGTTCGCCTCTTCGTTGGCGCGCTTCATCTGGGCGATCGTCAGCCCCGCGCGCTTGCCCATGGTGAGCATCTGGGCGGCGGAGCCGAAGGGATAGGGATAGCCCAGCGCGCGTTTCCGGTCGGACAGCGAGGTGGAGTGTTCGGCGGTGAGTTCGGCCTCGGTCATGACGAAACCGCCGCCGACCGAGAAATAGGCGGTGGTCATGTAAGGGTTTCCCGCCCCGTCGAAGACCCGGAAGATCATGCCGTTGGCGTGGTGTTCGAGCGGCGGGCCGAAGTCGAATTCGACGTCGGATTCAGGGTCAAACCTGAGCGGCGGCAGGCCCTCGGGGGTGAGGCTTCGCGACTTGGCGAGTTGCGCAATCAGCGCGTCGCCCCGGTCCGGGTTCATCGTCTCGGGCCGCTCGCCGAGCAGGCCCAGGATCACCGCACGATCCGTATGGTGCCCCTTGCCCGTCCAGGCGAGCGAGCCGTGCAGGCTGACGCGAAGACCGGCCATGTCGCCCGCGCCCGGGATGCGTTCGTCGCTCCGCAGGGCGTCGAGAAAGCGGACAGCGGCCACCATCGGGCCCATCGTGTGAGAAGACGAGGGGCCGATGCCGCGTTTGAAGATGTCGAATACCGAGATGAACATGGGGCAAGCATAACGGGACGGGCGCGGCGTGACAGGAGGGGCGCGACATCCGCTCAGGATAAACCGACATTTTGGGTGTGCGGCGTGGGGGGCGCGGTGGAAAGGCGTGGGGTGCGGGCGGTCTGGTTCAGGATACTAGAATACTAGGATTCTAGTATCCTAGTGCGAATGAAAACTTTTACTTTCAATGATTTGAGTCACTCTCCGACCGCGAATTCGTTAACGCCGCGCATTCAGGCACGAAAAAAGGGCAGCCCGTTCAAGGCCGCCCCTTTTGCGTTTTCCCGACTTGATCGGCGTCAAGCGCTTTGCAGCGCCTCCACCTCCAACTCGCCCTCGAGCCGCGATTGCATCGCGCGGGCCGCCGCGTGGCTTGCCGCCGCCGTGGTGAAGTAGGGGATCTTGTCGTAAAGCGCGACCGAACGCATGGTGCGGCTGTCCTCGACCGCCTGCGCGCCCTCGGTGGTGTTCATCACAAGCTGGACGAGGCCATCCTTCATGATGTCGACGATGGTGCGCCCGCCTTCGTATTGCTTGCGCACGACCTCGGTTTCGATGCCCGCGTCGTTCAGGAACTTGGCGGTGCCGGAGGTGGCCATGATGGTGAAGCCCATGTCGCGCAGGATTTGGGCGGTCTCGACCATTTCTTCGGTCTTGTCGGCGTCTTTGATCGAAAAGAACACGGTGCCCTCGGTGGGCAGCATCGTGCCCGCGCCAAGCTGCGCCTTGAGGAAAGCGCGGGCAAAGCTCTTGTCCGACCCCATCACCTCGCCGGTCGAGCGCATTTCGGGGCCAAGCAGCGTGTCGACGCCGGGGAAGCGGGCGAAGGGCAGGACCGCTTCTTTCACCGCATATTTGTCGATCAGCGGGTCGATCAGGTCGAATTTGTCCAGTGTCTCGCCCGCCATCACGCGCGCCGCGATCGAGGCGATGGGCGAGTTCACGGCTTTCGCCACGAAAGGCACGGTCCGCGAGGCTCGGGGGTTCACTTCGATGAGGTAGATCTCCCCATCCTTTACTGCGAACTGGACGTTCATCAGACCGACGACGCCAAGCTCCAGCGCGAGCGCCTCGGACTGAGCCTTGAGCCCGTCGATGATCTCGTCGGACAGGGAATAGGGCGGCAGCGAACAGGCGCTATCGCCGGAGTGGACGCCCGCCTCTTCGATGTGTTGCATGATGCCGGCGACGTGCACGGTCTTGCCGTCACACAGCGCGTCGACGTCGATCTCGACCGCGCCGGACAGGTAGCTGTCGAGCAGCACCGGGCTGTCACCGGACACGACCACTGCGTCACGGATATATCGCTTGAGCCCGTCCATATCGCGCACGATTTCCATGGCGCGACCGCCCAGAACGTAGGACGGGCGGATCACCAGCGGGAAACCGATGCTTTCGGCGATCTCAAGGGCTTCCTCATCCGAATGGGCGATGCCGTTCTTCGGCTGCTTCAGGTCCAGCTTGTTCACGAGGTCTTGGAACCGCTCGCGGTCTTCGGCGCGGTCGATGGCGTCCGGCGAGGTGCCGAGGATCGGGATACCCGCCGCTGACAGGTCGTTCGCGAGTTTCAGCGGGGTCTGGCCGCCGAACTGGACGATGACACCGTGAAGTGTCCCGGCTTCCTGCTCGACGCGCAGGATTTCCATGACATGCTCGAAGGTGAGCGGCTCGAAGTACAGGCGGTCCGAGGTGTCGTAGTCGGTCGAAACCGTCTCGGGGTTACAGTTGACCATGATGGTCTCGTAACCCGCATCGGTCAGGCTGAAACAGGCGTGACAGCAGCAGTAATCGAACTCGATCCCCTGCCCGATCCGGTTCGGACCACCGCCGAGGATGACGACCTTCTTGCGGTCCGAGGGGCGCGCTTCGCATTCGACCTCGCCCATCATCGGGACTTCGTAGGTCGAATACATATAGGGCGTCTGCGCTTCGAATTCGGCGGCGCAGGTGTCGATCCGCTTGAACACGGCGTTGACGCCGAGGTTTTGGCGGGCGCGGCGCACCTGACCTTCGTCGCGGCCCGTGAGGATCGCGAGGCGGGCGTCGGAGAAGCCCATCATCTTGAGCGCGCGCAGCCCCTCTTCCGTCACCGGGAGGCCGTCGTGGCGCACACGATCCTCGGCCTCGACGATTTCGCGGATACGGGCAAGGAACCACGGGTCGAACTGGGTGACGCCGAAAATCTCGTCATCCGACAGGCCGTGGCGCATCGCTTGCGCGATGGTGCGCATCCGGTCGGGGGTCTTTTTCGATAGCGCCGCGATGACGGCGGCCTTGTCCGGCGCGCCCTCGATTTCGACCTCGTCGAAACCGGTGAGGCCCGACTCCATCGACGCGAGTGCCTTTTGCAGCGATTCGTGGATCGTACGGCCGATCGCCATCGCCTCGCCCACCGATTTCATCGCGGTGGTCAGCGCCGGCTCGGAGCCGGGGAATTTCTCGAAGGCGAATTTCGGGATTTTGGTGACGACATAATCGATGGTCGGCTCGAACGACGCGGGCGTGACCTTGGTGATGTCGTTGTCGAGCTCGTCCAGCGTATAGCCGACGGCCAGTTTCGCGGCGATCTTGGCGATGGGAAAGCCCGTGGCTTTCGACGCCAGCGCGGACGAGCGCGACACGCGCGGGTTCATCTCGATCACGACCATCCGGCCGTTTTCCGGGTTCACCGCCCATTGGACGTTGGAGCCGCCGGTTTCCACCCCGATCTCGCGCAGCACGTTGATCGAGTGCGTGCGCATGATCTGGTATTCCTTGTCGGTCAGCGTGAGCGCGGGCGCGACGGTGATGGAATCGCCGGTGTGGACGCCCATCGGGTCCACGTTTTCGATGGCGCAGACGATGATGGCGTTGTCGGCCTTGTCGCGCACGACCTCCATCTCGAACTCTTTCCAGCCGAGGAGCGACTCGTCGACGAGGATCTGGTTCACCGGCGAGGCATCCATCCCCGAGCGGCAGTAATAGATGTATTCCTCGCGGTTATAGGCGATGCCGCCCCCGGTGCCGCCCAAGGTAAAGGCCGGGCGGATGATCGCGGGCAGGCCGATTTCCTCGAGCGTTTCGAGCGCGATCTGAACGCCTTTTTCGAGGTCGGCCTTGCCGTCGGCTTTCTTGGGCGCGGTGACGATGGTGGCGCGCGGGTTCTCGATGCCCAGACGATCCATCGCCTCGCGGAAGAGCTTGCGATCTTCCGCCATTTCAATGGCTTCACGCTTGGCGCCGATCAGTTCAACGCCGTGTTCTTCGAGCACGCCCATGTCGGCAAGCGCCAGAGCGGTGTTCAGCCCGGTCTGCCCGCCCATCGTAGGCAGAAGCGCGTCGGGCTTTTCCTTGGCGATGATCTTGGCGACGATCTCGGGCGTGATCGGTTCGATGTAGGTGGCGTCGGCCAGACCCGGATCGGTCATGATCGTCGCCGGGTTCGAGTTCACGAGGATGACGCGGTAACCCTCTTCGCGCAGCGCCTTGCAGGCTTGCGCCCCGGAGTAATCGAATTCGCAGGCTTGCCCGATAATGATGGGGCCCGCGCCGATAATCATGATGGACTGGATGTCGGTTCTTTTCGGCATGACGTCACCTCGGCAAAGGGCCAGCGGCGCCCGGGTGGCCCGGTCCGCAAATTGTCGTGGGTTATAGACACGAGGCGTTCGGGGGCAAGGGGGGTTTCTTGAAAATCCCCTATGGGTTCGCTTCGCGCCGGGCCGCAAGCACCACGAAGCCCAGCATGACGAGCGTCGCGCCGGTGTTGAGCAGGACGGGGAGCAGGCCAATGCCGCGCGTATCGCCGAAATAGATGAACACCGGCAGGCTGAGGGGCAGTGCGATCAGGGCGATTCCGAGGATCGCGATGCGCCGCGGGAGGACTTCGATCAGGCCCGGTAACAGGATCAACGGCAAGATCAGGTAGTGGACCCAGCCCAGCGGATTGGCGAGCAACGTAATGAGGACGAGGCCCATGAGCCCGGTCCAGAGCCTGAGCCGAAGGGCGAGATTGCGGGTTCCCCACCAGAGCGCCGCCGTGGCCGCGATCAGAAAGCCACGGGTCAGCCAGGCGATCCACGCGGTTTCCGGCACCATGTGGGGCCGCACGGTCAGGTCGCCCTCGCCCGTCAGCATATAGCGGGCATAGTAGAACGCCTGTTCGAGCGACACGTTGAGCGGACTGATGAGAATCTGCGCCTCGATTGCGGCCAGTTTGGCGACGAGTTCGGGGTGCAGCACCCATCCGGCGGTGCCGATGGAGGCGAGGAACAGGACAGCCATGAAAACGGCGAAGCTGGCGAGCGCCGTCCACCGCTTCTCCATGATGAAGATGAGCGCCAGCAGCACGGGCGAGATTTTGGCCATCGCCGCCAGCGCGAGGAACCCACCAGCAAGGATGTCGCGTTTCTCGGCCAGCGCCACGAACGAGGCGAGGATGAAGGCCGAGACGATCACCTGCGGCTGACCGAACCAGAACGCCATGTACCCCGGCGCGGTCGCGATCATCAGCGCGAAGGACAGGAGCGCCCAGCCCACCGGGCCGATCTGGATCGGGCGCATCAGCCGCCAGGCGAGCCACACCATCCAAACCGTCGCGGCAGCGTTCAGCACCAGCGAAATGTCGAAAAAGACCTGAGCGCCGACCGAGGTGGCGGCAGGCGCAAGTGCGGCGGCCCAGAGCGGCGGGTAGAGATAGGGCGTGAACTGCGGGGCCGAGAACCCCTCCCCCTGCGCCCAGTTCATCCACTCGACCGGCGGGTCGGTCAGGAAGGGGCGCGGCCCCGCGTCATAAACCAAAGCGGGTAGGCCTTCGCCGAAGGACCGCGCGGCATAGTAGATCGCGGACAGGTCGATCTTCCACGACCCCCAGTTCAGCATGACGATGGCGACGGCCCAGACCCCGGCGATCAGCGCGGCAATCAGGGCGTCACGGGTCATGGATAAAGATACTCGCGATTGGTCGGAACGGCGTGCTGATTATGTGCCAGTTGGAACTGGAAGATGACAAGCCCAAGCTCAGAGAAACTCATCTCGGAAGCCGTCAGGTAATAACGCCACATGCGGACGAACCTGTCGTCGAACATCTCGCGCACAGTGTCCACGTGCTCCTCGAACAGCGCCTTCCACGCCTGCATGGTGCGGATGTAGTGGTCGCGCCAGACCTCGATATCCGTTGGCAGCAGGTCGGTTTTCTCGACGACCGACATGACTTCGGACATGGCCGGGATATAGCCGCCGGGGAAGATATACTTGTGAATGAAGGGCGAGGTTTGGCCAGGCGGCGTGGTGCGCCCGATGGTGTGGACCAGCGCGACGCCGTCCGGGGCCAGCACCTTGGAAATCTGATTCATGAAGACCGGGTATTGCGGCTGGCCCACGTGTTCCATCATGCCGACCACGACGACGCGGTCGAAGGTTCCGTCTAGATGGCGGTAATCCATCAGGCGGAAATCGGTCTTGTCCGCGACGCCTGCGGCCTCGGCGCGCCTTTCGGCTTCGGCCAGCTGCTCTTTCGACAGCGTCACGCCCGTGACCTGCGCGCCGAAGGTCTTGGCCAAGTGGATCGACAGCCCGCCCCAGCCGGACCCGATGTCCAGCACGCGCATCCCCGGCTCGATCAGCAGCTTTTTCCCGATGTGGTCCATCTTGGCGATCTGGGCCGCGTCGATGTCCATGTCCGGTTCGCGGAAATAGCCGCAGGTATATTGCAGGTTCTGATCGAGGAAGAGTTTGTAAAGTTCGGTCGGCAGGTCGTAATGCACTTCGACGTTGCGCTTGGCGACCGAAAGCGGGTTGTGCTGGGCGATCCGTCGCAGCCCGGTGCGCGCGCCCGCCGCCGCCGCCGAGAACCGGCCCGACCCGTTTTTGCGCACGTTGCGCGAAATGAGGCGCAGAAAGCCGGTGAGATCGTCGTCATCGACGGTCAGCCCACCTTCCATATACCCCTCGCCCAGCGCGAGTTCGGGGTTCTGCATCAGGCGCTTCATGAGCCCGGCATCGGTGATGCGCAGATGGACAGGTGTGCCGGTGGCATCGCCGTAGCGTTCGCGCACCCCGTCGGGCCATGAAATGGTCAGGTCACCGTCGGTGACGAGGCGCTGAACCATGCGCCTGAGCATACCTGCAAACATTGATTGTCCCGCTCGCGTCTGTCTGTCGGCGTGCACCTTAGACGCGAGTGGGCACAGGTAAAAGCGGTTAACGGGCGGTTATTCAGCCGCCTTCGCGTAAGCGTCCTTGTCCGACACCTCGCCCTCGTAAGGATACAGATAATCGCGTGTGATCGGCGCCGCAGTGAAGGTTTTCCCGATTTGCACCTGATAGACGAGGAGCGATCCATCGCGGAACGCCGCCTCCATCGCCAGCAGGTAGTAGCGCCACATCCGCACGAAGCGGTCGTCGTATAGCGCGCGGGCCTTGTCGGCTTTTTCCATGAAACGGTCGTGCCAGTGACCGAGCGTCTTGGAATAATGCGTGCGCAGCACCTCGATATCCTGAAGGACGAGGTAGTGTTTGTCGATCGGCGCGACCATTTCGGACAGCGCCGGAGAATAGCCGCCGGGGAAGATGTATTTCACCATCCACGGGTCGGAGTAATTCGGCGGCCCCACATGCCCGATGGTGTGGATCAGCGCGAGGCCGTCATCCTTGAGCAGATCCTTCACCTTGCCGAAATACTGGTCGTAATAGGGGACGCCCACATGCTCGAACATGCCGACCGACACGATCCGGTCGAACGACTCGGTCACGTCGCGGTAATCCTGAAGCCGGATGTCGATCCGGTCGGACAGCCCCGCATCTTGGGCGCGTTTCACCGCGATGGCGTGCTGTTCCTTCGACAGCGTCACACCGACCACATGCGCGCCGTAGTCGCGTGCGAGCGTCAGCGCCATGCCGCCCCAGCCGCAGCCGATGTCGAGCACTTTCATGCCCGGTTCGATCCGCAGCTTGTGCGCGATGTGATGCTTCTTCGCCTCCTGCGCCTCGTCCAGCGTCATGTCGGGCCGGGCGAAATAGGCGCAGCTATACTGGCGGTCGGCATCGAGGAAGAGATCGTAAAGCTCACCGGACAGATCATAGTGATGCGACACGTTCGAGCGCGACTTGAGCAGACTGTTGGACTGCGCGAGCTTGCGGAACATCTGCTTGGTGACATCCAGCGGCTTCTGGAACCACGGCCGCTCGGCCTTGTAGATCGCCGGGATCGCGACGGCGAAGAACCCGCGCAGATCGTCGATTTCGATCCGGCCGTCCATATAGCCTTCGCCAATGGCAAGCTCGGGGTTCAACACCAAGTCCTTGATGATGCCTTTGTCGCGGACCCGCACATGCGTTTCCGGCGAACCCGACCCGTACCGGTGCGACGTGCCGTCGGGCATCGTGACGTGAAGTGTGCCATGCCGGAAAAAATGTTTCAGCATGACGTCAAGCAAAGCAGTCCACATAGCAGGCTCCCTGATTGGCCGGCGCCTTTCCCGCCGGCTTCCCAAATCGCGTGTCTGCTCTTTCCCGCAACGGTTCCGTCGTCGGGAAAGATCCCACCCGAAACGCCGCCTCACACGTTAATGTTTGGCAAAAATGTCTGTTCTGTAAAGGTTCCTTTGCGCACAAAGGTTCCCACTCCGGTGCATTTCCCCCTGTCGGGCTTGACTTCACCCCCGCCGCAAGGTGTATCGGCCCGGACTGAAATCGACCCCGAGGGACCATCATGCACGCCTATCGCAGCCACACCTGTGCCGATCTGACCAAGGCCAACGTGGGCGATACCATCCGCCTGTCGGGCTGGGTGCATCGCGTGCGCGACCACGGCGGCGTCCTGTTCATCGACCTGCGCGACCATTACGGCGTGACGCAGATTCTGGCCGATGAGGACAGCCCGGTTTTTGCCGAGGTCGAGAAACTCCGCTCGGAATACTGTATCCGCATCGACGGCAAGGTTCTGGCGCGTGACGACAGCCTCGTGAACCCGAAGCTGCCGACCGGCGAGATCGAAGTGTTCATTCAGGACATGGAAGTGCTGGGCGCCGCGCAGGAACTGCCGCTCATGGTGTTCGGCGATCAGGAATATCCTGAAGAAACCCGCCTGCGTTATCGTTACCTCGACCTGCGCCGCGAGGAGATGCAGCGCAATATCACGCTGCGCTCGGACGTGATCGCGTCGATGCGCAAGCGGATGTGGGATCAGGGCTTCCGCGAATACCAGACGCCGATCATCACGGCCTCCTCGCCCGAAGGCGCGCGCGACTTCCTCGTGCCCTCGCGCCTGCACCCCGGCAAGTTCTATGCTCTGCCGCAGGCGCCGCAGCTGTTCAAACAGCTCATCATGGTGTCGGGCTTCGACAAGTATTTCCAGATCGCGCCGTGCTTCCGCGACGAAGACCCGCGCGCCGACCGCTCGCCCACCGACTTCTACCAGCTCGACCTCGAAATGAGTTTCGTCGAGCAGCAGGATATTTTCGACACGATCCAGCCGGTCATTCAGGGCGTGTTCGAAGAGTTCGGCGGTGGCCGCAAGGTCGACACGACGTGGGAGCAGATCAGCTACGCCGACTCGGCGCTGTGGTATGGCACCGACAAGCCGGACCTGCGCAACCCGATCAAGATGCAGGTCGTCAGCGAACATTTCGCAGGGTCGGGCTTCGCGATCTTCGCGAAACTGCTTGAACAGGACGGGACCGAAATTCGCGCGATCCCGGCGCCCGGTGGCGGCAGCCGCAAATTCTGCGACCGGATGAACGCGTTCGCGCAGAAAGAGGGCCTGCCGGGGATGGGCTATATCTTCTGGCGTGACGGCGACAACGGCATGGAAGCCGCAGGGCCACTCGCCAAGAACATCGGTCCGGAGCGTACCGAGGCGATCCGCCAGCAGCTTGGCCTTGGCGTCGGAGATGCGGCGTTCTTCCTCGGCGGCAAGCCCGAAAGCTTCGAACGCGTGGCAGGCAAGGCGCGCACCGTGATCGGTGAAGAGCTTGGCCTCACCGATATGGACCGTTTCGCCTTCGCGTGGATCGTCGACTTCCCGATGTACGAGAATGACGAGGAAACCGGCGACATCGATTTCTCGCACAACCCGTTCTCGATGCCGCAGAACCTCGACGATCTCGACGGCGATCCGCTGGCGGTGCTGGGCTATCAATACGACCTCGCCTGCAACGGCTATGAGCTGATTTCGGGTGCGATCCGCAACCACAAGCGCGAGGTCATGTTCCGCGTGTTCGAGAAAGCCGGTTACGGGCAGGACGAGGTGCTGAAACGCTTCGGCGGTCTCGCCACTGCGTTCCAATACGGCGCCCCGCCGCACGGGGGCTGTGCCGCCGGGATCGACCGGATCGTCATGCTGCTCGCCGACGAGGCGAACATCCGTGAGGTCATGATGTTCCCCATGAACCAGCGCGCCGAAGACCTGATGATGGACGCGCCGTCTGAGCCGACGAACGAGCAGCTTCGCGAATTGTCGCTGCGCGTCATCGAGCAGCCGAAAGACTGACATGGCGGCACCGGCGCTTTATCAGGCTTCGGTGCCGGTTTTCCTGCACTACCTCGAACAGGCGCGCGGGCTGGTGTCCGCTTGTCGCGGGCGACCGGAACTGCTGGAGGGAAAGCTCGCCCCGGATATGTTTTCGGCGGCCCAGCAATTCGCGACGGCGGCTGGCTTTTCGCTGCGCGGGACCTTTCCGCTGATCGGTGAGCCGGTGCCGGAGTTCCCGAGCGCGGCAATGGATCGTGAGGGCATTCTGACCCGGATCGATTTCGCGCATGAGCGGCTGGTGACGATGGACCCGGCGGCGTTCGAGGGGGCCGAAGCGCGGCGCATCAGGCACCTTGCAGGGTTCGCGGATCTCGACCAGCGCGGGGCGGATTACCTGAACCTGTTCGCGATACCCAATTTCATGTTCCACCTGTCGATCGGGTTCGCGGTGCTCAGGCAGGGCGGCATGGACATCGGCAAGGCGGATTTCGACGGGCTGCACGACTATCCGCCGGGGTTCCGGTTCTGAAACGAGAAACGCCCGCGGCAATGCGCGGGCGTCTCCGATTGAAGTGCACCTTTAGACCTCAATCCTCGAGGTGGTCCTCTTTTTTCTTCTGGACCAGCCCGAGTTCCTTTTCCTTGCGATCAAGGAAACGCTGGCCGTAGGCGTCGTTATCTTCTTCGCCGACGACCTTTTTCGCGCGGGTGAAGACCTCGTCTTCTTCCTCTTCCATGTGATGCTCGTAGTCGTGCTTGAGCGTCTTGAAGCGGGTCAGCCAGCCGGGCGACGACATGTCCATCTCGTTCAGCTCTTCCACGATTTCGTCCATCTCGTGATGTTCCGCGACCGAGTGGCGGGCGGCGTCCTGTCCCCAGGTCTCGGCCATGAGCTTGGAGTAGAATTCTTCTTCTTCGGCGGCGGAGTGGCTTTTGATGTCGCAATAGAACGCGTTCCACGCCTTGCGGCGTTCCGGGCTGTCGCCTTCGGTATTGGCGATTTTATCCAGCAGGTCGCGGTGCTTTTCATGGTCCGCGATGATGGCGTCGTAGATCGAGGGCATGGCTCGTCCTTTACGTGGCTGATCGTCGTTGGGCGGATAACGCGATCGCGCGCAGGCGGGTTCCCGATTGCGACGTTACGAAACGAAAAACGGCGCGACCTTTTTCAAGCCGCGCCGCCGTCCCTCGAATTTTCGTGCTGTCAGCCGGCCATCTGCTCCACGATCGCCGGGACGTCCGCTTCGGACGAAACCGTGTCGGGGCCATGCGACAGCGTCAGTGCAATCGACGTGACCATCAACGCCAGACCCGTGAACAGAACGGCCCAGTCCACAAGGGCGTTGCCTTCTTTCTGGTTGGTGAAGCGTTCGAACACGTTTTGCATCATTCTCTCCTGACCATGGCGGACGCGGTGCCTGTGAACCACCTTGTCCGTCTGTATCGTCAACCTGCCGCCCGATTGGGGCAGAAATGCGCAACCCCGGTGCCGCAATTGGCACGCTTTGGGGGATTTACAGGGGCAGTCATTCCACAATACCCCTTAGAAAATGGTTAATATTCCAAGGGTTTCATGGCTGACGAAAAGAACCTGGGGCGCGAGGTCACCGGTTGGACCGCACCGCCCCGCCCGGACGGGCTGACAATGAACGGGCGGTTCGTGTCGCTCGAACCTCTGGACGCGGCAAGACATGCCGCCGACCTGTTTCGGGCCTTCGACGGCCATGATGAGTTGTGGGACTACATGCCCGTCGGCCCCTTCGCCTCGTCGTCGTCCTTTCATCGGTGGATGCGCGACGCGACCGCGCAGAACGATCCGTATTTCTTCGCGATCCGCGACGTTCAGCGCGGCAAGTGGGTCGGGTTCTGCTCGCTCTTGCGAATATCGCCCGAGGCCGGGTCGATCGAGGTCGGGTTCATCACCTTCTCGCCGGAGCTTCAACGCACGCCCGCCGCGACCGAAACCATGTTCCTGCTGATGCAATGGGCGTTCGAGGCCGGTTATCGGCGCTATGAATGGAAGTGCAACGCGCTGAACCTCGCCTCGCGCCGTGCCGCCCAGCGGCTCGGGTTCAGCTACGAGGGCGTGTTCCGGCAGCACATGGTGGTGAAGGGGCGCAATCGCGACACGGCGTGGTTCGCGGTGATCGACAGCGAATGGCCCGCCTTGAAAGAGGCGTTCGGTGTCTGGTTGAACCCGGCCAATTTCGACCGTGACGGTCGGCAGAAGGAACGTCTGGCCGATCTGACCGCGCTTGTTCGGGTGGCCTCCGACCCGGCCCTCAGGCGCTGATCAGCCCTCGGCCACGCCAAGACGTCTGCGCAGCAGCGCCTCGACCTCGTCGATCCGGTCCTCCCGGATCGCTTCGACCGCTGCGGTCAGTTCCCCGTCATGGGCTGAGAGGGCCAGCCCGTGCAGGAAATGCGCGAGATAGTCGTAGTCTTCACGCGACCGCGCGGCCGCGAGCAGGTCACAGGCGTTCAGAATGTCCTCGTCCAGCACGGCATCGTCCGGGTGCACTTCGTCCGACGGCACCATGCGCAAGCCCATGGGGCGATCCGCCTCGGGCAGCGCGTTCAGAACGGCGATCTGGAACGCGCCGAGTCCTTTGACCGGCTTGGCCAGAAACCCATCGGCACCGGCAGCGCGGGCCGTGTCTTCGCCATCCGGTTCGCCGGACAGGCCGAGGATCACCGGCACGCGCGGCATCGCGGTGTCGAGTTCGCGGATCAAGTCTTCGCCCGACCCGTCGGGCAGGCCAAGGTCCACGATCACGACACTCGGGCGGTAGACCTTGAGGTGGCGACGCGCCGAGGTCAGGCAATCGGCCCGGCGCACCCGCGCCCCGGAATGAACGCAGAGCAGGCGCAATGCCTCGGACGCGAAACGGCTGTCCTCGACCACGAGCACGGTCATCCCCGACAACGGCTTGGCGGCCGTGGGTTTCGGCTGAACGGGAAACAGATCATCGAGCATGGCGCCCTCCTTACACCCGACAGTCACGCATTGATTCGGTGAACAGGCGGTTAACACGAAGGTCTGATGCGACGTTTTCGCCGGAGCCTTGCGCGCCCTGCGGCCCTTGGGCATAAGCGGAACCGACGCTTACGAGGGAGAGAGACATGATCGGACGCCTGAATCACGTGGCCATCGCCGTGCCGGATCTGGACGCCGCCGCGGCGCAGTATCGCGGCACGCTGGGCGCGACCGTGCGCGATCCGCAGGACGAGCCGGACCACGGCGTGACGGTCGTGTTCATCGAATTGCCGAACACCAAGATCGAATTGCTCTACCCGTTGGGCGAAGACAGCCCGATCAAGGGGTTTTTGGAAAAGAACCCGTCGGGCGGCATCCATCACATGTGCTACGAGGTCGACGATATCCTTGCCGCCCGCGACAAGCTGAAAGCCGACGGCGCGCGCGTGCTGGGCAGCGGCGAACCCAAGATCGGCGCCCACGGCAAGCCGGTGCTGTTCCTGCATCCCAAAGACTTCAACGGCTGCCTGATCGAGCTGGAGCAGGTCTGATGTCCATCACCGGCAGTGCCGTCCTTCTCGTCGTGATCTGGTTCATGACCCTGTTCATCGTCCTGCCGATCATCATGCGCACGCAGGCCGAGGACGGTGACGTGGTGCCCGGCACGCATGAGGGTGCGCCGTCGAACTTCCGCCTCGGTCGCACGATGCTGATGACCACGCTTTTCGCCGTTCCGATCTGGATCGGCGTCGTGGCGATCATCCTGTCGGGGATCGTGACCGTCGATATGCTCGACTGGAACAACTACCTTGGCGAGCGGGTGCCGAACTAGGCCCGCACCAGATAGGTGTGAATCGAAAACACCACCGCATCGGTTTCGGGCAGACGCACGAGGATCTGACGTTCGCGGCGGCGGAACCGGCGCGGCTCGCCGGGCGGTTCCGGCGTGAACTCCGGCTTGGGGTTGTGCAGGTCACCGACAAGGTAGGACAGGTTGTTCCAGCGCACGAGCGGCTGACCCACGCGCACGCAGTCGAACAGCCGCTGGACCCGTTTCGCCATTCCGTCATCATAGGCTTCGACCGGCGTATGAATGGCGGTGAGGGGTCGCCCGATCTTTTGCGCCAGCGTCCAGCGTGAGGGAAAGCAGATCACCCCGCCTGCGAGCCAGTGTTCGGACTCGCCCGCGACCATGATCGCGAAATCCTCCTGACAGAGCCGCCCCAGGGTGGCGAGCGGGTCGGACTTGTCGACGGTGACGGTCACGCCATCGGGACGGTCGTATGTGTCGCCGTTGATCCCGAGTTCGTGGCACACGACCTCCAGCACCTCGCGCGCTGGCGCCGCCCCTTCCGGGCGTAGCGCGATCACGTCATCGCGCCGGTGCAGGACCAAGTCATCCCGCAGGGCCATCTGCTCGGCGAAGCGTTCGTCGCGGCGCAGCCAGTCACCCGCGGCAAGGGGCCGGGTTCCGGGCAACGGGTGCGATACCGCGTCTGCGGGCATCGAGTCGTGAAGGATTTCGCTCATACCGGCAGTTTGGGCGCTTCGGGGCCGGATGCAACCGGCGCGAAACGCCGAATGTCAGCCAGCGGCGCGGCCCGTCACACGGTGATACAGGTGCGTGAAGGTCGCGGCCCCCATGACCGGGATCAAAAGGTTCAGGATCGGCACGGTGAGCGGGATCGCCATGAGGATACCGGCGAGCCAGACCTGACCGTTGAACTTGCGGCGAAGCTGGTTGGCCCCGGCCCTGCCCTCACGCCGCATGGCGGCGAGTTGGAAATACTCGCGACCCAGCAGATAGCCGTTCACCACCCAAAACAGAACCGGCGCGAGCGGGCCGATGAAGAACGACAGCCCGAAGGCGAGGATGCCGAGCAAAATGGTGACGAGGATCAGGCTCGCCGCATCGCGCAACCCGTCGAGGATGGTCACGTCATGGGCGGGCGGAAGGTTCGGATAGTGTCTCTGTTCGACCGCATCCGCCACCTCGTCGAGGAAGATGCCCATGAACGCGATGGACACGGGCGTCATCAGGAAAGGCGACAGGATCACCATGAGGCCCACGATGGCCCAGCTTGCCACCGAGTCGAGCCAAGCGACCTCGCCCACGAAGGGAAGTGTGACGACTTCGGGCAGGAAAAGCCCCGCCACCCAGACGAGCGCGACGGTGATGACCGCGAGGAGCGCGATGGTCAGGCCGATGCCCAGAAGCAGGACTTTACGGAAGCGGCGGTCGCCAAGCTGGCCCAGCGCCTTGAAGAAATCGTCGAGAATCATGCGTCCACCCAAGCCACGATGTTGGACAGGTCCGGGCGCGGGCGATCCGGCGGCGCGCTGGTCTCCGTGCCGATATGGATGAAGCCCGCGATGCTTTCATGCGCGGCGAGGCCGAGACCCGATTGAACAAACTCGGCGTCGTGGCTGGGCCAGCCGGAAAGCCAGTTGGCGCCCCAACCGGCGGCCAAAGCGGCGTTCAGCAGCGACAGGCAGACGGCGCCCGCGGAATAGCGTTGCTCGACCTCGGGCACCTTGGGGCTTTCGACCGGGGAATAGACGACGGCGACGGCCAGATCGGCATCGGCGAACTGGCGATAGGATTTCTCGATCTTATCGGGCTCGATGCCCAGCGCGGCCCCGCGCGGGCCGACCGCATCGGCAAGACGGGTCAGCGCGGGCTTGCCCAGCACGATGAAACGCCAAGGCTCCAGCTTGCCGTGATCGGGCGTCCGAGCGGCGGCGGTCAGAATCGGAATGAGCTCTTCGCGATCCGGCACGGGGCCGGTCAGCGTCTTGGCCGGGCGGGAGCGGCGCGTCAGCAGAAAATCGAGCGCCGCCGGGTTCTTGTCTGGCATGAAGGTCTCCTGTCCGTCCCGGTGCATGTCGGCACTTTTCACGTCCACGTCAACAGCACGGGCGAAAATGGGCTGTTGTCCCGCGTCCTCGGATCGGGGATGAGACGGCATGAAGAAGGGTGAACTGGCTTATCTGGCGGTGCCGGGGTCCGAACTGACCGTGCGCGTGACGCCGAAAGCGTCGCGCAACGCCGTGTCGGTGGATGAGGACGGGCACCTGAAGGTCAGCGTGACCACGGTGCCGGAGGACGGCAAGGCGACGGCGGCGGTGGTGAAGCTGCTGGCCCATGCGCTCGGCGTCGCCAAGTCGGATCTGACGCTGGTGCGCGGCGCCACGTCACGCGACAAGGTGTTTCGGATCGACTGAACGTCGGGCGCACACCTAGCGTTGAACGTCCTCGGTCCGGGCCAGCCGATAGACGCCTTCGGGCAGGTCGAGCGCGGCCGCGAGATCCTGCAACTGCGCCATGGACAGCGTGACGACCTGCACCCTGTCCGTCGTCGGTTCGAGTTGTTCGATCGTGACGCAATCCTCGAAGGCGTTGATCGTGACGTCTTCTTTCAGATGCGAGACGCCCTCTTCCCCCTCGTCCACGAGGGTGATGACGGTCGCGTCGAAGTCGTGTTCGATTGTAAACATGGCTTCAGCCTACGCCCCTTGCCGGGATTTGCCAGCCCGATTTGTCATGGATCAAGGTTAGTGAGTGGCGAATCCGCATGATCGGCGGTGGAGGACATTGTTATGAGAGATTATCTGGACCGCCCCCGCACACCCAGCGCCATGGCCCGCATGGCCGAAACTCTGAGCCTCGACCTTGGGGTCGAATACGACGCGCATATCGTGACTCGCCGCCAGCTTGACCGTGCGGTCGAGCGGTGCAAGTCCTGCAACGATCCGGACGGCTGCGCGATGTGGCTGGACGACCATTCCGGCGGCGCCCGCGAAGCCCCGAACCTGTGCCCGAACAAGCCGCTCTTCGACCATATGCGCGGGGGCTGGTAAGCGCGCTTGAACGCCGGGGGCCTGCGGGCTAATCCGATCTCATGGCGAAGCTTTACTTCCACTACTCCACGATGAACGCGGGGAAATCGACGCTGCTCTTGCAGGCGTCGCACAATTACCGCGAACGGGGAATGGACACCTACCTCATCACCGCGCGTTTCGACAATCGGGCGGGCGAGGGCCAGATCGGGTCGCGCATCGGGATCGGCTCCGACGCGGACACGTTCGAGACGGGCGAGGATCTGTTCGCCAAGATCGAGGCACGACTGGCGCAGGGCCACATCGCTTGCGTGTTCATCGACGAAGCGCAGTTCCTGTCGGAAGATCAGGTCTGGCAACTGGCCCGCGTGGTCGACGATCTGCGCGTGCCCATCATGTGCTACGGCCTGCGCGTCGATTTTCAGGGCAATCTCTTTCCCGGCTCCGCCGCCCTTCTCGCCCTCGCCGACGAGATGCGCGAAGTGCGCACGATCTGTCACTGCGGGAAGAAGGCGACGATGGTCATCCGGCAGGATGGCGAGGGCAACGTGCTGACCGCGGGCGCACAGGTGCAGATCGGCGGCAACGAAAGCTACGTCAGCCTGTGTCGCAAGCACTGGCGCGAGGCGGTGGGCGACCGTGAACCCTCTCGCCCTCGTTAGGCGCCTCGTCGGTCTCGGCGCAATGGGCGTCGTCGGGCTGATCGGCGCGAAATCCTGGCTCGACAAGGAACGCGCCGAGTTGCGGCTGGAGTATTACCGGGAATTGTCCGAATACCATGCGGCGGCCACGCTGGGCGGCTGCACGCGGCGCGATGCGGTCATCGACATCGCGATGGCGCAGGGCTGGCAGGTGCGCGAGGCGAAAGGCGCCTGCGGGGCCGTGGATGGCCTGCGCCTGATCCCTGACGCGCCGACCCCGTGGCGGCGGGGCGCGCCGGGGTTTCTGGTCGGGTTCGACGGACACGGTTGTCAGATCGCGGTGGATTGCGGCGAGTAAAGGATGTCGCCGGGCTGTGCCCGGCGACCCGGTTGGGGGCTCTGCCCCCAAACCCCCGAGGTTTCCTGAAACAGAGAAGAAGAACGGTCGCGTAATCAACCCGACCTTGTGTCCTACGTGCCTTCGGTCCAGAAGGATTCATGAACTTCCCGACGACCCTGATCCCCGCCACACTCGTCAAGCGATACAAACGGTTCCTCGCCGATTGCCTGCTCGCGGACGGGACCGAGGTGACCGCCCATTGCGCCAATCCCGGCTCGATGATGGGGCTGGCGGAACCGGGGAGCCGGATCTGGCTGGAACCCAACGACGATCCGAAGAAGAAGCTGAAATACGGCTGGCGGCTGGTCGAGCACGACACGGGGCATTTCACCGGGGTCGATACGTCGCTCCCCAATCGGATGCTGAAGGCCGCGCTGATGGCGGGCGATGTGCCGGAACTGGTCGCGCCGATGGTGCGGGCCGAGGTGAAATACGGGCAGAACAGCCGGGTCGATTTCCTGCTGACCGGCGCGGGGCCCGATACTTATGTCGAGGTCAAATCCGTCACCCTGTTGCGGGAACCGGGGATTGCCGAGTTTCCCGACAGCGTGACGGCGCGTGGCGCCAAACACATGGCGGATCTGGCCGAGATGGCGCGATCCGGGCACCGGGCGGTGATCTTTTACCTCGTCCAGCGCACCGATGCGCGCGAGGTGACGATCGCGGGGGACATCGACCCGACCTATGCCGACGCCGTGCGGTCCGCGCTGGAGGCCGGGGTCGAGCCGCTCGCCTATGGCTGTCGGATCACGCCCGGCGGTGTCACGCTTGGAAAACGGCTCCCGTTCACGCCACCTTGGGCCTAGCGCCGATCAACCCTCCGGCGCGGCGATGGCGAAGTCGGTGCCGTAGTCCGCGGTCGTCACCCTGACGTAGTCCTTCGGCTCCGGCGCCCAGCTTTCCATGAGGTTGTGTTCTTCGTTGATGGCCATTCGCCCGGTTTCCGGGTCGATATAGAGCACCTGATCGCTTTCCCACCACGACTGACCGCCCGCCGTTTCGGTGCGCACGCGATAGGCATAGCGCAGGAGCGTTCGTCCCTCGACCTCGACCTCACCGTCGCATCTCGCCTCGGTGATGCTGGCGGCGGAGGATGCGTTCATGTCGCGGGCGAATTCCATCGCGTCATAAGGATTGTCCGACCCGGTATCGGTCCACGGCCCGTCCCACGACGAGCCGTCGTAGAAATCCTGCCCCCAGAGCAGCATGAACCGGCCATCCGGGAAGGCGGAAATCACCTGATCGGGGGCCTGCCACCGCGCGGTGACGACGATCTGTTCGGTGCCGTCCGGCATCCGGTTGAACGTCACTTCCTGATGCTGGATGTCGAAGGCCGGGTCGAACACCCCGCCGTCTTCGAGATACATCGCCTTTACCTCGTCCAGACAGGCATCGGCCAAAAGCGGCGTTGCGGCCAGCAAGACGGGCGAAAGCAGGAAAATGCGCATGGGATTCCTCTGAAATGCCGTGGATACGAATACAGCGAGCCTAAGTGGCGGCCCGGCGTCGCGCAAGGCGCCGCATCCGTTGTGTCCCGCGCCGTTTCTGCCTATTTAGAGGCCAAACCACGCATGGAGCATCCTTTGGATACCAAGACCCGCATCACCCGAGAGGGCATCCGCCTGTACGAACCCGAGGATTTCGCGGGGATGCACAAGGCGGGAAAACTGGCGGCGGAGATCCTCGACCGGGTCATTCCGCTGGTGGAGCCGGGGGTGACGACGGGCGAGCTGGACGCGGCGATCGAGGCGATGGTGAACGAAGCCGGCGCGACCTCGGCCACGATCGGTTACAAGGGCTATGAACACGCCTCCTGCATTTCGATCAACCATGTGGTCTGCCACGGTATTCCGTCGGACAAGAAGCTCAAGGATGGCGACATCCTGAACATCGACGTCACCGTGATCGTGGACGGCTGGTTCGGGGACACGTCGCGCATGTTCGTCGCGGGCAAGATGCCGCGCAAGGCCGAGCGGCTGGTGGACGTGACGCATGAGGCGCTGATGCTGGGCATCGAAGCGGCCAAGCCGGGCAACACCTTCGGCGACATCGGCTTCGCCATTCAGAGTTTCGTCGAAAAGAACCGCATGTCGGTGGTGCGCGATTTCTGCGGCCACGGGCTGGGACAGGTGTTCCATGCACCGCCCAACGTGCTGCATTACGGTCGCCCCGGCACTGGGCCGATCCTTCAGGAAGGCATGTTCTTCACCATCGAGCCGATGGTGAATCTGGGTCGTCCCGAAACCAAGGTGCTCGCCGACGACTGGACCGCGGTGACGCGCGACAAGAGCCTGTCGGCGCAGTTCGAGCATTCCATCGGGATCACCGCGGACGGGTGCGAGATCTTCACGCTCTCGCCCGCAGGGAAATTCCACCCGACCTACGCCTGAGCCTCACCCGGCCAGAAGACGAGCCGCTGGTAAAGGTGCCATGTCGCATGGCCCAGGATCGGCAGCACGACGACGAGACCCAGAAACATCGGAATCGACCCCAGCGCCAGAAGCACGGCGACGATCAGACCCCAGACCAGCACGGGCACCGGGTTTTCGCGGGCCGCACGGATCGACGTGGCGATGGCCACAGGCATTCCCACCGGGCGATCGGCCAGCATGGGCGCGGCGACGAAGGTCGTGACCAGCGTGACGAGCGCGAAGACAAAGCCCACCGCCATACCGATCACAATCATCTGCCAGCCACCGGAGGTGGTGAACACGTCCGTCGCGAAGGCGGTCAGGCTCGCCGGAACCGCCGCCCCCATCGTCGCCTCGTGGATCATGTCCGCGAAGAACACCCAGACGGTGAACAGCAGCACGAGGTAAAGCGCCAGTGTCAGCATCGGCCCGACCACATGGCTGCGCGCGGCATAAAAGGCGTCACCCCATGTCACGGCCAACCCCATCTCGCGCCGCTTCGACATCTCGTAAAGCCCGACACAGGCCACGGGGCCGAGGATCGCGAACCCGGCGGCCATGGGGAACAGAAGCGGGGCGAGCGCGGCGTTGAAGGCGAACCCGGCGATCAGCAGACCGACAATGGGATAGGCGATGACGAGGAACATGACGTCGGTGCGAAACGCCGCGAAGTCGGCCACCCCACGCCTCAGCGCGATGCGCAGGTCGGCGAGCGTGATCTTGCGGACCACGGGCATGGTCAGATCGTGACTGCCGATGGTCTCGATCCCGTGTTCGACGCTGCGCGCCCCCTGCCCGAGCGCCCCGATCCCGAAGGACAGTGGATTTCCGATGGTCTTTGGCATGGCTTCCTCCTCAAGTCCGTGCACGAGCGGACCGAAGGCGGCGCGATGGTATGACCGTCCCGCGTCGGGCTCCGGTCCATGCTGCCATGATAGCACGCGGCGGTCGCGGCTGCTCTCACGTTTAGGGGAAACAGGTTAAGGGCGGGTCAGGTCGATCTGACGATAGGGGGCGAGGCCCGGAATATCCTCGGTCACAGGCTCCGCGACCACGCCGCCGAACCGCGCCTCGTGCACCTTCACCCGCCGCCCGTCGATGCGGGCGATCACGCTGCCGCACACGGTCCAATCCTCTTCGCCCGCGCGTCGGAACATGAACCCGCCCGACAGGCTTTCGTTCGCGAATTCAAGCGGTTGCCCCTGTCCGTCCACCGCGCGCGCCCGGCATACGTTACAGAAATGCCAAGGGTATCGTGCGAAGGCCCTGAGCCGCGTGCCGCAGCCGGGACAGAAATGATCGGGCATCGTCATGGCATCATCCAACGCTGCAAATCCGCGCCTGTCCAGCGCTTGCCCTTGGGTCACCCTTGATCGGTTGGGACGCTTGCCCCGAAGCTGGCGGGTAAGGAAGGACCGATGGCCGACAACGGAGGACGCGGCCTATGGAACCTGTGAAGTCATACCTCGGCTGGAATCTCGATTTCACCGAACCCAAGGGCGAGCCCGCGCTGTGCGCGCCGGACTCGATATCCTGGACCGTCTACAAGAACCCCATTTCGCTCGCCATCGGCGGGGTGGCGGCCGTTCTGCTCGAATTCGCGGACGCCCGGATCAGGTCCGGCGTCTGGGATCATTCCGTCTACCCCACCGACCCGCTGGGCCGCTCGCGCCGCACCGGGCTGGCCGCGATGGTCGGGATCTACGGCCCCGAAAGCGCCGCGCGTCGCGTCATCAAGGGCGTGAACAACATGCACGCGCGGGTGTCGGGCAAGACGCCCGCAGGTGAGGCCTATGCGGCCACGGATGTCGAGCTTCTAGATTGGGTAAGTGCCACGGCGGCCTACGGCTTCATGATGGCCTATGACCGTTACGTGACGCCCCTGAGCTATGGCGAGAAGTGCCAGTTCTACGTGGAAAGCGTGCCGGTCGTAACACTCTATGGCGTCAAGTCGCCGATCCGCAGGCCCGAGGATTTCGCGGCGATGTGCCAGTCGCTCCTCCCTCGGTTCGAGCCGCACCAGATCAACCGCGACTTTCTGGAGATCATCAAGTCGGGCAAGGCCGCACGCGGTGTGCCAAAGGGGCTTTACGTGGCCATCGCCAACGCGGCGGTCGGGCTGTTGCCGGGCGAGGTTCGGCAGCGGCTAGAGTTGGGGGCCGAGTTCGATCTGACGCTCCCCCAACGGTTGTCGCTGCGGCTGGCGGCCAAACTGGCCAACACCGTGCCCGCCAGGAACAGCCCCGCCGTGGGCGCCGCGCGGCGTGTGGGCCTGCCGGATAATTTCGCGTGGAAAAGCCCGGCGGCGAAGGCGCGTATCCTCGCGGATCGCGGTCAGGCCCCGGTGTCGGCTGAGTAGGTCAAAGGCCCAGACGCCGCCCCACATCCGCCATGCTCGTCGCGATCTCGACCCCGAGTGCGGCGAGCGAGTCCGGCACGTGGCCCGGCGCGAAACCGATCACGCGCATTCCTGCGGCCAGCCCGCCCCGGCACCCCGTGGCGCTATCGTCGATCACGACGCAGCCCTCGGGCGCGACGCCCAGAGCCTCGGCGGCCATGAGGTAAAGATCGGGCGCGGGTTTGGGCGCACCGATCTCCTGCCCCGAATACAGATGATCCTTCAGCCGCGCCCAGACGCCGGGATGCTGGCCCAGCGTCGTGCGCATCTTGCGCGTGGTCCCGTTCGAACCGACCGCATAGGGGATGCCCGCCGCATCCAGCCGGTCGAGCAGATCACCGACGCCGGGAAACAGCGCCGTGCCCTCGGCCAGCCGGACATAGAGTTTCTCGTAGAACCCATCGACCCAATCGGGCGGAAACCCCGCACCCATCCGCCGCGCCTCATCCGCCAGCGCCGCGATGGTGGAGCCGACGAACAGCCGCTCCATCTCATCCCGGTCGAGCGGTAGGCCGTGGGCGGCGAATTCCGCTTCCAGCAGGTCGAATCCCGCTGGCTCACTGTCGACGAGAACCCCATCGCAGTCGAAGAGGACGGCAGCCGGGCGTGTCATTCCGCCACCGTGCAGATGCTGATGGTCGTGTCGCCGTACCGGCGGCTGTCGATGAGTTGCACGCCGGCGGGCGGCGTGACCGGCCCGCTTTCCTCCCACACCACGCAGGCCCCCGGCGCGATCCAGCCGCCCTCCATCGCGGCGGAAAGCGCCTTGTCCCCCAGCCCCTTGCCATAGGGCGGGTCGAGGAACACCAACGTCGCGGGCGTCTCGGTCGCGGGGGCGAGCCGCGTGGCGTTGCGTGCGACCAGCCTCGCCTGCCCCTCGGCCCGGCATTTGGCGATGTTCTCGCGGATCAGCTTCTGCGCCACGCGCCCGTCATCGACGAAGGTGACCTGCGCGGCGCCACGCGACAGCGCCTCCAACCCCAGCGCGCCGGTGCCCGCGAACAGGTCGAGCACCACCGCATCCGTCACCGGATCGCCGAAGCGCCCGCCGGTCAGCATCGAAAACAGGCTCTCTCGCACACGGTCGGTCGTGGGGCGCAGATGCGCGGCGGCATCGCCCTTGCCGACACTGGCCAGCGCCAGCCCGCGATGCTGCCCCGCGATGATCCTCACGCCTTGAGAAGCGCCTTGAGGTCGGTCTCGGGGTTGCCCACGGCCTCCGGGTCAGGGCTCTTGCCGCCTTCGATCAGGCGCTTGCCGACCATATAGGCGCGCGGGTCGTTCATCGCATCGACCGCGACCAGCGTCTCGCCCGCGTAATACCAGTAACTGACCGAGGTCTTGCCGTCCTCGGTCCCGTCATCGCGGGTGACGACCCGGTCATACCCGGTGTTCAGCCCGGCGATCTGAAGCTTGGTGTCGTACTGGTCCGACCAGAACCACGGCTTCGCGATGTAATCCTTGCCCGCGCCCAGCATGTTCTGGGCCACCACTTCCGCCTGATCGATGGCGTTGCCAACGCTTTCGAGCCGGATACGCTCGCCCTTGTAGGGAAACGAGGCGCAATCGCCCGCGGCAAAGATCGACGTGTCCGACGTGCGCCCCTGCGCATCGGTCTTGATCCCGTTGTCAATGGCAAGCCCGGCGGCATCGGCCAGGGCCACGTCCGGCTTGATCCCCACGCCGACAACCACAAAATCCACATCGATGGTCGAGCCGTCGGTGAGTTCGGCGCCAGAGACATGCCCCTCGCCCGTCAGCTTCGACAAGCCGACCTCTTCGAGAATGGTCGCGCCGTGCGCCTTGTGCAGCGCACGGAAATATTCCGACGTCTCGGGGGCCGCCACACGTTGCAGAATGCGTTGCGCCATTTCGACGATGGTCACCTGCATCCCTTTCTTGGCGGCGACCGCAGCAGCCTCGAGCCCGATGTAGCCGCCGCCGATCACCAGCACGCGACGCCCCTCGGCGAATTCATGCGCCATGGCATCCACATCCGCGAGCGTGCGCACGGTATAGACACCGCCCAGATCGCCACCGATGGCCGCCGGCAGCCGGTTGGGCAGCGATCCGGTGGTCAACGCAAGCTGGCCGTAGCCCAGCGTTTCGCCATTCTCAAAGGTCACCGTCTTGGCGACGGGATCGATCCGCTCGACCCGCGTGCCGGTCTTCAGGTCGATGTCGTGCTCGGGGTAGAAGCTTTCGGGCCGGAGGTAGAGCCGCGACAGCTCCATCTCGCCCAGAAGATATGCCTTGGACAGGGGCGGGCGCTGGTAGGGCGGCACAGGCTCTTCCCCGATCAGGGTGATGCTGCCCTCGAATTTCAGGTGCCGCAGCTTGGCCACCAGTGCTGCCCCGGCCTGCCCGGCCCCGATTACGACGATATCCGACATTTTTACTTGCCTCTCCCACTTTGGTCCGGACCATATCGCCAGCCGTAATCAAATGGCAACGCGAACAGGAGGACGTTATGACGATTGCAGTGGGTGACACGCTACCCGAGGCCACTTTGATGAAACTCGGGGAAAAGGGACCGGAACCGGTCGAGCTTTCCGCCCTGACCTCGGGACGCAAGGTGGTGATCTTCGGCCTGCCCGGCGCCTTTACCGGCACATGCACCACGGCGCATGTGCCCAGCTTCATCCGCAACATGGACGCGCTCAAGAACAAGGGCGTGGACGAGGTTGTCTGCGTCTCCGTCAACGATCCCTTCGTGATGGGGGCCTGGGGTGCATCGACCGGCGCCAACGACGCCGGCATCACCATGCTGGGCGACGCGGAGTGCAAATTGACCGAAGCGATGGGCCTCAGGTTCGACGCCCCGCCCGTGGGTCTCATCGCCCGGTCCAAACGCTACGCGCTGATGGCGGACAACGGGGTGGTGAAGGTCTTTCAGGCCGAGGAAAACCCCGGCGTCTGCGATATGTCGGGCGGCGAAGCGATGGTCGAAGCCATCTGACCTTTTTCCGGTCTCAAATATCTCGGGAGAGCGCGAGAGGGCTGGCCCTCTCGCACACCGCGCTGTCCTACCGCAAGGTGGGACAGCGCAAATCATGCGCGGCGCTTGCGCCGCACCATTTCCTCAGATCGCCGCGATCACGCCCAGAAGCATGTCGCGCACCTGACCTGCGACACCCTTGAGGTCCGCGTTGTCGATGCCGGACATCGAAGCGACGGGATCGACCGCCGACACTTCGACGCCGCCGTCCACCTCGCGCAGGATCACGTTGCAGGGCAGCATCGCGCCCACTTTCGGCTCCATCCCGATCGCCTCCCAGGCCATGTTCGGGTTGCAGGCGCCGAGGATGCGGTAGCCGTCCATATCCTTGTCGATCTTCTTCTTCATCGTCGCTTTCACGTCGATTTCGGTCAGCACGCCGAAGCCCGCGTCACCCAGCGCCTTGCGGGTGCGGGCATCGACGGTTTCGAAATCGGCATCGGTGATGGTGCGGTCGAGGGTATAGGCCATTCGGTCCTCCATATTCGTTATTTCGAATGTGGGGGCCGGACCGCGCCGCGTCAACCGCGCTTGAACGGTCCCATCGAGGTCAGGATCTCGATATCCTCGTCCACCGCGCGCGCTTCCTGTTCGCAGAACTCCGCGACCGCGCGCCGGAACCCGGGGTCACCGATCCAGTGCAGCGAATGGGTCGTCACGGGGCGATAGCCGCGGGCGAGCTTGTGGTCGCCCTGCGCGCCCGCTTCGACCCGGCCCAGCCCGTGTGCGATGGCATAGTCGATGGCTTGATAATAACAGAGTTCGAAGTGCAGACTCGGATGGTGCTCGGTGCAGCCCCAGTAGCGGCCATAAAGCACGTCGCGCCCGATGAAATTCAATGCGCCCGCGACGGGGTGCCCGCCCCGCATGGCGAACACCAGCAACACGTCGTCGCGCATGGTCGCCTGCACGTCGTCGAAGAAGGCCCGCGTCAGGTAGGGCGAGCCCCATTTGCGCATCCCGGTGTCCTGATAGAACACCCAGAACGCGTCCCAGTGCTCGGGTTTCAGAGCGTCGCCGGTCAGCGCCACGATCTCGCCCCCGAACTCCTGCGCCGTGCGCCGGTCCTTTCGGATCGCCTTGCGCTTGCGCGATGACAGCGTTTCGAGGAACGCGTCGAAGTCGGTGAAATCGTCGTTGAACCAATGATACTGGCTGTGCGTCCTGTGGATCAGCCCCATCGCTTTGCCCGCGATGGCCTCGGCCTCGGTGCAGAAGGTGACGTTGAGCGAGGATATCTCGTTGTCCGCCGCGACCTGCACCCCGCCCTGAACCAGCGCCGCCGTGGCTTCGGCCTCGGCCCCCGGCTTGACCAGAAAGCGCCGCCCCGTCGCGGGCGTGAACGGCACCGCGACCTGAAGCTTCGGGTAATAGCGGCCCCCCGCCCGCTCATAGGCATGAGCCCAGCTGTGATCGAACACGTATTCGCCCTGGCTGTGCGACTTGGCATACATCGGCGCGGCACCGATCATTCCCGCCTCGTCATGGGCGGTCAGGTAGAGCGGTTGCCAGCCGGTGCCGGGTCCGACAGACCCGGACCGCTCCAGCGCGGCGAGGAAGCGGTGGGTCGTGAACGGGTCGTCGGGCCGCAGGCTGCCTTCGGGACAGGCGCAGGCATCCCAGTCGGCCGGGTCGATCGCGTCGATACTGTCATGCGTGCGGATTTCGATGGCGCGTTGATCCATGGGCCGATGTGACGCGGCGGTGCGGTAAGGGTCAAGCGGGGAGCGCGGCGGCGTAGCCCTCGAAGGTCACGTTATCGGCGACCTCACGCGCTTTTGTCTCGGCCTCGGGCGAGCGGATCGTCCAGCACAGCACGGGCGTGCCCTTCGCCTTCAGATCGGCCACCACACCCGAGGTCAGATCGCGGGCATCATGGCTGATGAACGATGCCCCGACGTGGTCGTAATCCGGGATACGGGCAAGAAGCGTGCGCACCGTGGCGTTCAGAAGCGGCCAATCGTCGGCGTCATAGGCACAGGTGGTCAGGCCGCGCGGGGTCTCCGGCGCCAGCCGGGCCATTTCGCTGACGGAATGGGGATTGAACGACATCACGGCGACCGGCCCCGTGTATCCTGCGAGCGCACCGGCCACCGCGGCCTCCAGAGGGCCGATGTTGGCCCCCATCGCGCCGTCCTGATCCTTGATCTCGATGAGAAGCGGCACCTGACCGGCCACGATGCCCAGCACCTCCGCAAGGGTCGGAATGCCGTCGTCCGCGCCGAGCAACGGGATCGCGCCCAGCGCACGCGCCGTCTGTTGCGCCACGGGGCCTTTTTGCGCCGTCAGCCGACCGAGGTCGTAGTCGTGAAACACCATCGCGACGCCATCGCTGCTGAGTTGCACATCGCATTCGATGCCGTAGCCCGCCGCGACCGCGGCACGGATCGCGGCGCGGGAGTTTTCGGGGCGGCCCGCCGACACGTCATGATAAGCGCGGTGGGCCAGTGGCGCGCGCAGGAAGACGTCGGGAAGCGCGGTCATTTGATGCGGAAGATGCCTTCGATCTCGACCGCGCAGCCGAACGGGAGTGAGGCCGCCGACACCGCCGAACGGGTGTGACGACCGGCGTCGCCCAGAGCTTCGACTAGGAAGTCGGAGGCGCCGTTCACGACCTTGGGCTGGTCGCCGAAATCCGGCGTCGAATTGACGAACCCGGTCAGTTTGACGACCTGCACCAGACGATCCAGATCGCCGCCGCAGGCCGCCTTGACCTGCGCGAGCAGGCTGATTGCACACAGGCGCGCCGCCGCCGCGCCGTCTTCGGTCGCCATGTCCGCGCCCAGCTTGCCGGTGACGAGCGTGCCGTCCTGCATCGAAACCTGGCCCGAGACATAGACGATGTCGCCCACGACGTGCCACGGAACGTAATTCGCCGCGGGCGCCGGGGCGTCGGGCAGGGTGACGCCGAGATCGGACAGTCGGGATTCGTAAGTGCTCATGCGGGCCTCCTTGGTTGGCGGCACGCTAGCGCGGGGTGGGACCGGGTGGAAGGGTCAGCTTTCGCGGAACGCCTTGTTGAAGTAATCCGCCAGCGGTTTGACGAGATAGGCGAGCGGGCTGCGGTCCGCCGTGCGCAGGTAGCTTTCCACAGGCATACCGGGCACCAGCACGGTGCCCTCCGGCAGCTTCTCGACCTCGCCATCCTCCAGCGCGATGCGCACCCGGTAGAAGCTGCGCCCGGTGTTCTCGTCGGTCAGCGCGTCGGCCGAGATCGTCATCACCCGCCCGATCAGTTCCGGCGTGTTGCGGCGGTCAAACGCGGCCAGTCGCAGGGTCACCTCCTGCCCGACGTGGATTTCGTCGATGTGGATCGGGTCGACCTGCGCCCCGATAACGAGCGCCTGATCCTGCGGCACGATGTACAGCAGCGGCTGGGCCGAGCGGATCACCTCGCGTTCGGCGAAGACCTGCATCGCATGGATGGCTCCCGAAAGCGGTGCGCGAATGTCGAGGCGACCGAGTTGGGCAATCAGGGCGCGGCGTCGTTCGGCCAGTTCCAGCTCCTGATAACCGAGGTCGCGCAGGTTCTCGATCGCCTGTTCGCGCCGGGCCTGACCCAGTTTCAGAATCTCGATCTCGATCTCGGTGATGCGCCCTTCGTTCTGGGCGATGGCGGCGGTAAGTTCGCCGCTCTGCCCTTCGAGCGCGGCCTTGTCGCGTTCCAGCGCAAGCACGACCGAAGACTGGACGAGGTTCCGTTCGAGCAGCGAGCGTTTGTTGACCAGTTCTTCGGAAATCAGCCGGAGTTGCGTTTCGAGAGCCGCCTGCTGCGCGGCGATCCCTTCGTTCTGGCTGGAAATCTGCGACATGCGCTTGCGCAACTGCTCGGTCTCGGAGGCGAGGCTTTCGCGGCGCTGGTCGAAAAGCCTTTGCTGACCGTCCATGAATTCCTGCGCGTCGGGATGCACCCGCGCCTCTTCGACGATCAGGTCGTCGAATGTGATCTCGTCGGTCCCGTCGCGTTCGGCCTCGAGCCGCCCTCGGCGCGCGACAAGTTCGAACAACTGGTTCTGGACGATGGTGAGTTCGGACTGAAGCTCTTCGGGGTCGAGCCGGACCAGAATGTCGCCCGCCTCGACGATATCGCCCTCCTTGACCTCGATGGACTGGATCACGCCGCCGTCGGGGTGTTGGACGACCTGACGGTTCTGTTCGCTCTCGATCCCGCCGGGCGCGATGATCGCGCCGGAAATATCGGTGGTCACGGACCATGTCCCGAAGCCGCCCACGAGGATCAGAAGTGCGAGCAGTCCGACGACCATGTGTGTGCGGGCCGACCATGCGCGGGCCACGTCGTCCCCCCAGCCGGGCTGGGCGGACTGTGCAGGTTCGACCTTGGCGAGTTTGGTCGGTTTCGGGTCGGTCAGGTTGCGTGCCATCAGGCGACTCCTCCGCCTTTGCGCTGCGCCGCGCTGTCCTCGATCTGGGCGGCATTCTGCACCGTGCGCCGCAGCACTTCGTCACGCGGCCCGAAGGCGCGCGGCATACCGTCGTCGAGGACCAGAAGTTTCTCGCACTCCTGAATGGCCGATGGGCGGTGCGCCATGATGAGCACGGCACCGCCTTCGCTCTTGACCGCGCGCACGGCCTGATTGAGCGCCTCGCTCCCCTCGTTGTCGAGGTTGGCGTTGGGCTCGTCCAGCACCAGCACGACCGGATCGCCGTAAAGCGCGCGCGCCAGACCGATCCGCTGCAATTGTCCACCGGACAGCAGACCGCCCGCCCCTTTCACCGGCGTGTCGTAGCCATCGGGCAGACGCAGGATCAGGTTGTGGGCCGCCGCCTTTTTCGCCGCCTCGACGACCTTGGCATCGTCCGGCGTCAACGACAGGCCCGCGATATTCTCGGCGATCGTTCCGTCGAACAGGCGGACACGTTGCGGCAGGTAACCGATGTGCTGCCCCAAGGTCGCCGTGTCGAACTGGTCGAGCGATGCGCCATCCAGGCGCAGGCGCCCGCCCGCCGGGTTCCAGACCCCGGTGATCGCGCGTGCCAGCGTCGACTTGCCTGCCCCGGACGGTCCGATGACGCCCAGCGCCTCGCCCGGCTGGACGTCGAAATTCACCATGCGGAGCGAGGCCTGCGTCGTACCCGGCGGCACGACCGTCAGGTTTTCGGCGGTCAGCACCGCTCGGGGGCGCGGCAAGGCGGTTCGCGGACCCGGGCGCGCCACTTCGGACAACAGCGCCGACAGGGTGCGCCAGGCGCGGCGCCCGGCCTGAACGATCTGCCATTGGCCGATCAGAAGGTCGACGGGGGCCAGAGCGCGACCTAGCAGGATCGAGGCCGCGATCATGACGCCCGGCGTCACATGCCCTTCGAGCACCAGATAGGCGCCAAGGCCCAGCATGGCCGACTGCAAGAGCAGGCGCAGGGTCTTGGAGAGCGAGGTATAGGCGCCCGAACGGTCGGCGGACAGGATCGCATCGGCGAGGGCCGCGTGGCGCTGGCGATACCAACGGCTGAACGCGGCGTCGGACATGCCCAGCGCGCGCACCATCTCGGCCTCGCCGCGCAGTTGTTCGGCCACATTGTCCGACTGCATGGTCGCGGCATTCGCCTGCCGCGCGGGGGCGGAGGTCGATATCTGGTTCAGGATCGCGATGGTGACCAGCACCCCACCCCCGACGAGCGCGAGAATGCCCAGATACGGGTGGAACAGAAGGATACCCGCCAAAAAGACCGGGGTGAACGGCAGGTCGAACAGCGCGCCGAACACCGGCGACGACAGGAGCCGCCGGATCGCTTCGAGTTCTTTCAACCCGTTCTCGCTATTGCCCGACTTGCGGTTCGTGCGCGAGTCGTAGTCCAGAACCGCCGTGAACACCCGGTGATCGAGCTTGGCCTGAAACTTGGCCCCGATCCGGGCCAACACCCGGCCCCTGACGAAATCGAGAATGCCCATCATCGCGAACAGGAACGCCATCAGGATCGTCAACGCGATCAGCGTTTCTTCGGACCGGCTGCCCAGAACGCGGTCATAGACCTGAAGCATGTAAAGCGGGCCGGTCAGCATCAGCACGTTCATGAAGACCGAGAAGATGCCGACGGCCCAGAACAGGCCCCTGTTCTCACGAAGGACCGCGCGGAGTTCAGTGCGTCCGGAAACTGTCGTATCGAGGCTCATGTGCCCTCATCACCTTGCAACCCGAGAATAGGCGGGCGCTCCCCAATAACTGGTTAACGCGCACGGTCATTCCCGTCATCGGCAAATTGGACGGATTGGCTCAATTGATCCCGAGTATGTTCTGGATGACACCGATCAGGCTGTCTTCGCGCGGACGGTTGTTGTTGTTGCCGCCGTTGAAGATGTTTCCGGGGTTGAACGTCTCGGCGGGTGTGTCCTGAACGACGACCGGGGCCACCTCGGGCCGGATCATCGGAAGCGGACGGGGCGGCAGGTCGGCATGGACCCGTTCCATCACCTCTTTCCAGATTTCGGCCGGAAGCCCGCCGCCGGTCACGCCCTTGAGCGGCGTGTTGTCGTCATAGCCCATCCAGACACCGGCCACGTAATCCGCCGTGAACCCCACGAACCACGCATCGCGGGCCGATTGGGTGGTGCCGGTCTTGCCCGCAGCCTCGCGGTCGGACAGCTTGGCGCGCTGGCCGGACCCGGCTTCGATCACCTGATTCATCATGTAGACGAGTTGTTCGTTCGCAGCGGTCTGGATCACGCGTTTGCCGATCCCGCCCTCCTGCTCCATCAGCGGCTGGGATTCACCAAGAAGCGACAGTTCCGTCAGGCCGTAGGGCACAACCGCAGAACCGCCGTTCAGGATGCCCGCGAAAGCGCCGGTCATCTGGAGAAGCGTCGTCTCGGACACCCCCAGCGCCAGCGCGGGGCCGGCGGCCAGATCGCTCTCGATGCCGAAATAGCTCGCGACCGTCCGCACGTTTTCGCGCCCCACGTCCTCGGACAGTTTCACCGCCGGGATGTTGAGCGAGTTCTGAAGCGCCGTCGTCAGGGTGACGGGGCCGTAGTATTTCCGGGTGTAGTTCTGCGGCGACCACGGGCCGGAGCCGGGGACGTTGATGGTGATCGGCTCGTCCACGATCACGTCGGCATAGGACCAGCCGAGGTCGAGCGCGGCGGCGTAGATGAACGGCTTGAAGGCCGAGCCGGTCTGGCGCATCGCCTGCGTCGCGCGGTTGAAGGCGCCCGACACCTTGGTCTTGCGCCCGCCGACCATCGCGCGGACCGCGCCGTCCGCGCTCATCACCACGATCGCGGCCTGCGCTTCGGACCCTTCGGACACCTTGGTTTCGAAGATATGGGCCAGCGCCTCTTCGGCGGCGGTCTGGATCTTCTGGTCGAAGGTCGTCTTGATGATGACGTCCTCGGTCGTGTCGCGGGTCAGGAAGCTCGGCCCCTCGCCCATGACCCAATCCGCGAAATACCCGCCCGCCTTGCGCTCGGCCGCTTCCGACAGTTGTGCGGGATTGGCGCGGGAATATTCCGCATCTGCTTCGGAAAGGTAACCCTGCTGCTCCATCAGCTTGAGCACGGTCAGGGCACGGGCCCAGCTGCGATCCATGCTGCTGGTTGGCGAATAGGTCGAAGGCGCGGTGAGCAGACCTGCGAGCGTCGCGCTTTCCGCCGGGCTGAGTTCGGCGGAGGAAATGCCGTAATAGCGTCCCGCCGCGGCCTCGGCCCCGTAGGAGCCACCGCCGAAATAGGCCCGGTTCAGGTAGATCGTGAGGATGTCGTCCTTGGAGAATTTCAACTCCAGCGCCATCGCGTAGATCGCCTCTTTGGCCTTGCGGGCAAGCGACGAGCGGCGGCAATCGGCCTCGTATTCCGCTTCGGTCATGCCGGACGAGGAATCGTAGGGCGTGCCGAGGCACAGCAATTTCGCGGTCTGCTGCGTGATGGTCGAGCCGCCATGACCTTCGAGCGGGCCGCGCCCCTCGGCCATGTTGATGCGGATCGCGCTGGCGATCCCGCGCGGGCTGACGCCGAAGTGGCGATAGAACCGCCGATCCTCGGTCGCGACCACAGCATTCTTGAGATGCGGGCTGACGGTTTCGGCCGTGACGAGCCCGCCGAACTGGTTGCCGCGCCACGCATAGGTGTTGCCGTAACGGTCGAGCATGGTGACCGACCCCTTGGCGCGCCCGTCCACGAGCTGATTGAGCGGCGGGATCGTCGTCGAGGTATACCAGACGGCCGCGCCGAGCCCGAGCACGGCGATGATCGCGGTCACGAATCCAAGGCGGAAGACGATACGGAAAACCCAACGGACCAGACCGATGGGCAACGCGAGGATCAGGGGCAAGTTGCGACGGGGTTTGCGCTTGGCCGATTTCCGCGTCTTGCGCGGCGGTTTCCCCGACGGACCCTTGGTCGGTTTTTTCCTTGTTTTCTGCGGCTTTGCATAGCGCTTGTCCGCGACGAGCGGCGGGCGCCGATTTCCGTTCTGTGCCATGTGTCCGCTGTCTCAGCTGCTCTTTTCGGCCCAAGGTAACGACTCGCCGGACCGTTTGCGAGGGCTATGGCGGGAGTCCGCTTAAATGCTGCTTTCTTGTGCGCTCAATTCTTGCACACGGCGCGTGGTTATTGACTAAAATTTGTGCAGTTGCCCACAATGCGGGCACATGGACCCCGTGGATTCCTTGTTGGCCGGGGTCCGCATGCGCTTGCTAAGGGCGTGATTTCGCGCGGGGACACACCCGCATAAATAAAAGGGGAATGACGTGAAACTGATCATTGCAGCGATCAAGCCGTTCAAGCTGGAGGAGGTCCGCGAGGCGCTGACCACCATCGGCGTGCGCGGCATGATGGTGACGGAAATCAAGGGTTTCGGTTCCCAGTCTGGCCACACGGAAATCTATCGCGGTGCGGAATACGCCGTGAACTTCGTGCCGAAGGTCAAACTGGAAATCGTCGTCGAAGACGGGCTTGCCGAGCAGGTCGTCGAAACCATCGCCAAGACGGCCCAGACGGGCAAGATCGGCGACGGCAAGATCTTCACCATGGACGTTTCGGGCGCTCTGCGCGTGCGGACCGGCGAAACCGACGGGGACGCGCTTTAAGCGCGGGAAACAGGGGAACAACGACATGCAACTCAAGAAACTTCTTCCGCTTGGCGTCGCGGCAGCTACCCTGCTGCCGATGGTCGCCTTCGGTCAGGACGAAGGGCCCGCCGCGGGCACCGATGCGTCGTCCGACTCGATCTTCATCTTCAACTCGCTGCTTTTCCTCATCGGCGGTTTCCTCGTCATGTGGATGGCTGCCGGCTTCTCGATGCTCGAAGCCGGTCTCGTTCGCTCCAAGAACGTGACCATGCAGCTCACCAAGAACATCGCGCTCTTCTCGCTCGCGGCGATCATGTACTACCTCATCGGCTACAACCTCATGTATCCGCTGGGCAACTGGTCCATCGGCACCGATGAAACCGGCGGCTACCTCGGCGCCTTCGGCGTGGCGGTACTGGAAGCTGTCGGCGTTGGCCGCGACGCAGCCGACGACTACGGCTACGCCTCGACCGGCTCGGACTTCTTCTTCCAGCTGATGTTCTGCGCCACGACCGCTTCGATCGTGTCCGGTACGCTCGCCGAGCGCATCAAACTGTGGCCGTTCCTGATCTTCACGATCATCCTGACCGGCTTCATCTACCCGATCCAGGCCTCCTGGAAATGGGGCGGCGGTTTCCTCGACAGCCAGTTCGGCTTCCTCGACTTCGCCGGTTCGACCGTCGTGCACTCGGTCGGCGGCTGGGCGGCTCTCGCCGGTGCGCTGATCCTCGGCCCGCGTCTCGGCAAGTATGTCGACGGCAAAGTGACGGCCTTCCCGGGTTCGAACCTGACCCTCGCAACGCTGGGGACGTTCATCCTGTGGCTCGGCTGGTTCGGCTTCAACGGCGGCTCGCAGCTTGCCATGGGCACCGTGGGTGACGTGGCCGACGTGTCGCGCATCTTCTCGAACACCAACACGGCCGCTGCCGGTGGCGCCATCGCCGCCCTTATCCTGACCCAGATCGTCTACAAAAAGGTCGACCTGACGATGGTTCTGAACGGCGCGCTCGCCGGTCTCGTGTCGATCACCGCTGAACCGCTCACCCCGTCGCTGGGTGCCGCGACCATCATCGGTGCCATCGGTGGCGTCATCGTGGTCTTCACCGTGCCGCTGCTCGACAAGCTGAAGATCGACGACGTGGTCGGCGCCATCCCGGTGCACCTCTTCGCCGGTATCTGGGGCACCATCGCGGTGATCTTCACCAACTCGGACGCGACCTTCGGCGGTCAGATCATCTCGATCATCATCGTCGGCATCTTCGCCTTCGTCGTCTCCGCGATCATCTGGTTCATCCTCAAGGCCATCATGGGCCTGCGCGTCAGCGAAGAGGACGAGATGATGGGCCTCGACAAGGCCGAGCTGGGTATGGAAGCCTACCCGGAATTCACCAGCTAAACCTTACTGGACAGTGAAGTGGGAAAGGCCCGGGCAATCGTCCGGGCCTTTTCATTCGGTCCAGCCATGAAAAAGGCCGGGGAATTTCCCCGGCCTTTCTGCTGCGCCCGGTTCGGGCACAGCGCGGAAGGGGGCAGGACATCGCCCTCCCGTTTCCCGTTCAGGCGTCGACGCCCACCACCAGTTGCGCCGCGTAAGCCTCGGACTGCTCACGGATGGCCGCATAGCCCCCGTCGCCCACGCTGCGGGCGATCCTGTCGTTGCGGTTCATCACGTCGCGATCCGCACCGTGGGTGCTGTAGGGCTCGACGGACTGGTAGAAATACTGCGACAGCGCATCGGGAAAGAAGACCTGACTGGTCAGCACGGTGCGCTGATCCAGAAACACCTTGTAGTGGATGTGCGTCGTGCGGCCGGGATACCAGCCGGGATAGATCGTGCGGAACGTGACCACGCCGCGTGCGTCGCTGATCTGGGTGCCGCGCAGGAACGTCTCGCCCTCAGTGTCGCCCCCAGCGTTCTGGGCGTAACCGGAGTAATTCCCCTCGGCGTCGCAATGCCAGATGTCCACCCGCGCGTCCGCTATCGGATCGCATGCGGCATCCACCACTTGTATGGCCATGTCGAGCGGCACGCCGGCCCGACCCTCGGTGATGTCGGCGCGCACGAGGCCGGGGTCGAAGTAATAAGGCCCCTCGGTCGTTTCCGGCATCACCATGCAGACGTTCGGCGCGATGAGGCCCGCCGAACTCGCCTGCGCCCGCGCGGCTCTCGGAAAGACGCCGACGCCGGTCAACACGATGGGGGACGCGGCGAAGGCGGCCAGAAGCTGCCGGCGGGTCGGTGAGGTGTCGGTCATGGCGCTGCCTTTCGTTTGCCTGTCCGACCCTAACGTGGGGGCGGCGGCAGTCCGTCGGCAGGGGCGATTACAGATTTGTAATCTTCACAAGCCCACCAGCATCCGCAGCCCTTGCGTCACATCCGTCCGCACCGCCAGCCGCAGCCCCGGCTCGTCGCCTGCCGCGAGGGCGGCGAGAATCGAACGGTGGTGCTTTTGCAGGTCGGAACGGTCGCGGGACTGATAGAGCGCCCGCATCGTCGGCCCGAGTTGCAGCCAGACGGTTTCGACCATCGCAAGCATCGCGGGGGCCTGCGCGCGCAGATAAAGCGTGCGATGGAATTCGAGGTTCGAACGGATGTATCCCGTTACGTCATGCTTCGCCACGACCTCGGCCACCCGTCCGTTGATCGTGCGCAGCCGCTCGATCAGGGCGTTGTGGGCGCGTGGCAGGGCGCGGGCGGCAAGCTCCGGCTCCAGCAGGGCACGCAGGGCGGCCAGTTCCTCGATCCGTTCCGGGGACAGGTCGGGCGTCGTGACGCGACCCGAGGAGGACAGCGTCAGGGCACCCTCGGCCGCAAGACGCCGCACCGCTTCGCGCGCAGGGGTCATCGAGACATCGAATTCCCGCCCGATGCCGCGCAGGGTCAGGGCCACCCCCGGCTCCATCTCGCCCGCCATGATGCGGCCACGCAGAGTGCGGTAGACCCGCTCATGCGCCGAGGTATTCGGGTCGGGCGGCTGGATCGGAGTGGGGGCTGGCTGGTCCATGCCTATTCGTGATCACAAATTGCGGATTGGTCAATCGCGGAAACGATAGCGGTGGAGCGCCCCGCCCTTTTGCCGCAGCCAGCGACGCTGCGCCTTGTGATCCGGGAACAAGTCCGCGCATTGGCGCCAGAACGCATCGGAGTGATCCATATGGACCATGTGCGACACCTCATGCGCGGCCACATAGTCGAGCACGTCGGGCGGCGCCATCACCAGCCGCCACGAATACATGAGGTTGCCCTCGTGGGTGCACGACCCCCAGCGCGAGCGTGTGTCGCGCAGCGTGACCTTGCCGATCTCGCGCCCGATGGCGGCGGCATGGCGCTCGGACGCCGCGACCAGCCGCTCGCGCGCCGCGACCTTGAGGAACGCGCCGAGCCGGGCCGGGGTCGCCTCGACCCCGCTCGAAGGCACTTCGATCCGGCCGCCCACCTGCGCCACGCCACGGCGGGCGACGGCGACGACCTCGCACATCTGCCCTTCGAACGGAATCAGATCGCCGGGCATCGGGCGAAGCTCGCCCGGCAGGTCGGCAAGATGCCCGCGAATCCAGTCGGCTTTCTCATGCACGAAAGCCTCGGCTTCGCGACGCGGAACATGGGTCGGCAGCGTGAGCGTCACCTGCCCGTCGAGCCGCGAAATCCGCAAGGAGAGGCGGCGTGCGCGGGACGACCGCTTGAACCGCACGGTGACCTCGGGTGACCCGGCAACCCGAATCACGCCCGGCCCCGCATCCGGCACCCCACCGAACAATGCCCGTCTCAGCCCCATTTCCGGCCCCCGCTCGCCCATATCGCCAATGCGGTTTTGAAAGGCTTTGACACCCTCTTGCACATATGGCAGTTGCACCCAGATTCTCGCATGACGACACGATGACGGAAAGGGTTATCCATGCCCAAAGAAGAATGGGGCACCAAGCGCGTTTGCCCAACGACCGGCAAACGGTTCTATGACCTGAACGCCAACCCGATCGTTTCGCCCTACACCGGCGAAGTGGTCGAGATCGACACCGGCAAGACCCGGACGATGGTGGCCGACAAGGCCGACAAGAACTCGCGCAAAGACGATACGCAGAGCGACGACCTCATCGACAACGATGATGACGTGATCGACGACGATGACGACAACGATGTCGATCTGGGCGACGACGTTCTCGAAGACGACGAAGACGACGATGTGTCGCTGGACGACATCGCCGACGTCGCCTCGGACGACGACGAGTGATCGTCTGACATGACGGATCTGGGCCGGGCCGCAGCGCCCGGCCTTTTTCGTTCGCGACGGGCGGTTTTCGACCGCGCAGGCCCGGGAAACCCAGATTTTGCAGGGCCAACCGGCGCGTCGACGCAAAAGCCACCGCGGACAACTTTTTCGCTTGAAACGCATCCCCGCCTCGCCTAAACACCGCGAACGAACGGCACAGCCGTCATCGGGGCCTTAGCTCAGTTGGGAGAGCGCTTGCATGGCATGCAAGAGGTCAGGGGTTCGACTCCCCTAGGCTCCACCAAATCCCCCTCCAAGTCCTAGAAGCGGTTTTCTCGCGCGTTTCGATGCGTGTGCTTGATAGCCCTGCACCCGCGTCGCTACGCCTTCGGCCCTGCACAACCCGTCCCCCCGATCGCCGTCAGCCGGGATGGCCGACCGACGCCAGAGTTGCGGGACACGCTCGTTTCCCTATGCTTGTTAACAGTAACTCAGACCTGAGCGCCCAACATTCCGGGCGCCGCTATTCGAGTTGGAAATGCATTGGTTCGGGGGGGACCGCATTATGGCTGCACGCGTTATCGACCTAACTTTTCTGACCTCGGCGCAGGGGTTCATCATTCAAGGCGACGTGTCCGGCAATCAGGCTGGTTGGAGTGTCTCGAACGCCGGTGACGTGAACGGCGACGGGATCGCCGATGTGATCGTCGGGGCGAGATATGGCGACAACGGCGGCTCGTTCGCGGGCGAAGCCTATGTGGTTTTCGGTAAGACCAGCGGTTTCACGAACATCGACCTTTCGAGCTTCACGCTCGCGGACGGGTTCATCATTCAGGGCGATGCGGCAAACGATCTAGCCGCTTACAGCGTGTCCTATGCGGGTGATGTGAACGGGGACGGCGTAGACGACGTGATCGTTGGCGCGCCCAATGGCGACGACGGTGATCCGAACGCCGGCGAAGCCTATGTCATCTTCGGGAAGACGAGCGGGATCGCGAACATCGATTTGTCGAGCCTGACGCTCGCGGACGGGTTCATCATTCAGGGCGACGCGTCGAACGACTACGCTGGATGGAGCGTGTCATATGCTGGCGATGTGAACGGGGACGGGATCGACGACGTGATCGTCGGCGCACCCTTTGGCGATGACGGTGGCTCGAACGCAGGCGAGGCCTATGTCATCTTCGGCAAGTCGAGCGGGATCGCGAACATCGACCTGACGAGCCTGACGACAGCTGACGGGTTCATCGTTCAGGGCGATGTGGCGAACGACCGGGCTGGTTGGAGCGTCTCGGCTGCGGGCGACGTGAACGGCGACGGGATCGACGATGTGATTGTCGGCGCGCCGACGGGCAGTAATGGCGGGACATACGCTGGCGAGGCTTATGTCATCTTCGGCAAATCGACCGGTTTCACGAACATCGACCTGTCCGCTCTCACGCTTGCGGACGGCTTCGTCATTGAGGGTGACACGGATTTCGATAGCGCAGGAGGCAGTGTTTCAGCGGCAGGTGATGTGAATGGCGACGGCATCGACGATATTGTCGTTGGGGCAGAAAGTGGCGGCAATGGCGGCACAAACGCGGGCGAAGCGTATGTGATTTTCGGCAGGTCGAGCGGCTTCACCAATATCGATCTGACGAATCTGACCCTATCCGACGGCTTCGTGATTCAGGGCGACGCCGCCAACGATCTTGCGGGCGTTAGCGTTTCTTCCGCTGGTGACGTAAACGGCGACGGGATCGACGACCTGATCGTCGGGGCTCGAAACGGCGACGATGGCGGCACGGACGCGGGCGAGGCCTATGTCGTGTTCGGCAAGTCGAGCGGGATTTCAAATGTCGACCTGTCTTCTCTGACCGCTGCTGACGGTTTCATCATTCAGGGCGACATGTCTTACGACCGGGCAGGTTGGAGCGTCTCGGGCGCCGGTGATCTGAACGGTGACGGGATCGACGACGTGATCGTGGGCGCCTATGGCGGCGACGACGGCGGCACCGACGCGGGCGAGGCCTATGTCATCTACGGCGGCTCGGCGACCGGGTTCGGTGGGCGGGTCGGTCTCGGTTCACTGGGCGCGGACTTCGGGTCTTCGATTCAGGGCGGCCCTGCGGACTTGGCCGGTTGGAGCGTCTCCGGTGCAGGCGACGTAAACGGCGACGGGATCGATGACGTGATCGTCGGCGCTTTCGATGCCGACGGCGGGGGCGCGGCGTCGGGAGAAGCCTATGTCGTTTTCGGCAAGGCCGGCGGGATTCCCGAGATTGACCTGACCACACTAAGCCTTTCTGACGGCTTCACAATTCAGGGCGATGCCGCATCCGACTGGGCGGGCTACAGCGTCTCGGGCGCGGGCGACGTGAATGGCGACGGCATCGACGACGTGATCGTCGGAGCTTTCCGAAACGACAATGGCGGCGTCAGTGCGGGCGAGGCCTATGTGGTCTTCGGCAAATCCAGCGGGACCGCGAACATCGACCTGTCCAGCCTCGCGCTATCCGACGGTTTCACCATCCGGGGCGACGCGGCGGGCGACGCCGCGGGCGTCAGCGTGTCCGCAGCGGGCGACGTCAACGGCGACGGCATCGACGATGTGATCGTCGGGGCGAATGGCGGCGATGATGGCGGCAGTGCCGCTGGCGAGGCTTACGTCGTCTTCGGCAGGTCGAGCGGGATCGCGAATGTCGATCTGTCTAACCTGACGTTGGCGGACGGCTTCATCATTCAGGGCGGCGCGACCGACGATCAGGCGGGTTACAGTGTCTCGGGCGCCGGAGATGTGAACGGCGACGGCATCGACGATGTTATCATCGGGGCGCGCGCGGGCACCGACGGCGGATTCAACGCCGGTGAAGCCTATGTGATCTTCGGAAAATCGAGTGGCATCGCGAACATCGATTTGTCCAGCCTCACCGTGGCGGACGGGTTCATCATTCAGGGTGACGAGGCGGGCGATTTCGCCGGTTACAGCGTCTCAGGCGCGGGCGACGTGAACGGAGACGGCTTCGCCGATGTCATCGTCGGAGCCACGAGCGCCGACGGGAGCGGAGGCGTAGCGGGCGAGGCCTATGTCATCTTCGGGAAATCGAGTGGCATCGCCAATATCGATCTGTCCGGCCTTTCGGCTGCGGACGGGATCGTCATTCTGGGGGCCACCGATTTCGATAACGCCGGTTACAGCGTCTCAGGCGCGGGCGACGTGAACGGAGACGGTTTCGACGATTTCATTTTGGGTGCGCCTTACGGCGATGATACGGCGCCTAATGCCGGCGAGGCCTATTTGATCTTCGGCAAAGCGACCGGGTGGGCCGATATCGACCTTTCCGACCTCTCGGCCTCGGAAGGTTTCATACTTCAAGGAGCCAATGGAGACGACCGCGCCGGCACCAGTGTCTCGGCTGCCGGCGATGTGAACGGCGACGGGATCGACGACCTGATCGTCGGCGCGCATCAAAATGACGACGGCGGAGCTCAAGCCGGCAAGGCCTACATCGTCCACGGCCGGGCGCCCACGGCGTCTGCGGATCGCACCGGCACCGACATCGGCCAGCGGATCCTCGGGGGCCATCTGGACGACATCCTGAACGGTCTCGGCGGCGAGGACGATCTGCAAGGGGGCGATGGGGACGACACGCTCGATGGTGGGGATGACGACGATCGGGTTCTGGGTGGCGCGGGTTCGGACACCTTACGCGGCGGGGCCGGGCGCGACTGGGTTCGGGGTGGCGATGACGGCGACATGGTCGAAGGCGGGGATGACCGCGACTGGCTTTTCGGGGACGACGGCGACGACGATCTGGACGGGGGCGAGGGCGCGGACCGGCTCGAGGGCGGGGCTGGCGCGGATGACCTCGACGGCGGCCTCGGGGGCGCGGATCTGGCGGTCTACAAGAAGTCCGCGGCGGGGGTGACCGTCGATCTCGGCGCGGGCACCGGCACGGGCGGCGATGCGCAGGGCGACACGCTCACCGGCATCGAACGGGTGATGGGCTCTGACCATGGCGACACGCTCATGGGCGACGCGAACGCCAACCTGCTCATCGGGCGCGGCGGCGACGACGTGCTGACGGGCCTCGGCGGGCGCGACAAGCTGCGCGGCGACGCGGGTGAAGACGAGCTTTACGGCGGCAACGAGCGCGACGTGTTGGAGGGCGGCGCCGACGACGACATCCTCGACGGCGGCGACGGCGACGACCGGCTCACCGGCGGCGCAGGGGGCGACGACATCGACGGCGGCGCGGGCGAGGACACGGCGCTCTACACCGGGTCGGGGTCGGGGGTGACGATCAGCCTCGCGGCGGGCTCGGCCTCGGGCGGCGACGCGACGGGCGACACGCTGACGGGCATCGAGCACCTGACGGGCTCGGACCACGCCGACACGCTGCGCGGCGACAACGGGGCCAACACCCTGAACGGGCGCGGCGGCGCGGACATCCTGTTCGGCTTCGAGGGCAACGACCGGCTGATCGGCGGCGACGGCGACGACACGCTCCTGAACGGGGCCGAGGGGCGCGACGTCCTGATCGGCGGCGGAGGGCGCGATTTCCTGATCGGCGGGGCGGACGCGGACCGGTTCGTGTTCCGCGAGGGCGACACCGGGACCGGCGCGGCCGCCGACCGGATCGACGATTTCGAGGCCGGGGTGGACCGCATCATCCTGCGCTCCATCGACGCCGACACGACCACGGGCGGCGATCAGGCCTTCACCTTCGGCGGCACGCTGACGCTGAGCCAGTCGGGCGGCGACACCATCATCGCGCTCGACACCGACGGCGATACGGTGGCGGATGCGGAGATCCACCTCACCGGGCTGCTCACGCTCACGGCGGGGGATTTCGTGCTGTAGGGGGCGGGGCGGGGCCAATCGGCTTCCAGGTCATACGCGATGCCGACCGACGGTGTTCGCAGGAACGGCTCAACGCATCGCACTTCACCCGCACGCGTCCTTACGCCGCGCAGCCGTCAGACCTGTTTCCGGGCTGGGCCGTCCTTTAACACCTCGAGTTGACCCACAAGCCCGGGCGGCGTTTCGGGCATGAGGCCCGACACCCAGCTTTCCACTTCGTCGGGACGTTCCGACACGAGCGTCTTGGCCTCGGAGGTCACGTCCGAAAGGGCCGAATAGACCAAAGCCAGTCGGACCTTCGCCTGCGCTTCGACACTGTCCACCAGATAGGCGCAATTGACGTTGGTTATGCTCTTGTCGACCGTGCTTTTGAACATGGCGTGGCGCCGCATTTCCGCGTCCGTCAGGCCCGACAGATCGACCCCCCTGAGGTCGATGATGATCGTCTTCAAGGGGGGCATGTCGACGTCGTCGAATGGCGCTCCCCCGCTCAACAGGGCCCGGAATTCATCAAGGCTGAACGGGTCACGCACGCGAAGATGGTGAACGCCGAAGTCGCGCAGATACGTGTGGTCTATCATCCGTTTGCGTCCTGCATCCCGCGCCGATGCGCCCTGACCCGGAGGCCGTGCACCCATTTGCAAAGAGTATGCCGCGCGCGCCGACTTGTCGATCAGCGACGGGGCTAATCGTCCAGGATGAACCGCTCCACAAGCAAGGCGCTAGGGCAGGATCGAGAGCGGCAATGACCCGATCGCGCTGCCCAGACCGGTGGCGTTCGTGACGGCGCTGTCATAGCAGGCAATCGCGTCCCCCGGCAGAAGAAAGGGATCGTAGTCGTCCCGGTCGGCCCGGCGCATCATGCCTTCGATGTCGCGTTCTACGACGGCGGAAACCCCGGTCATCGGGTTGCGGGTGTAGAGCGCGGCGGAGCGGTGGGCGTTGGTCGTGCGGGTGCCGCCCACGCAGTTGGTGTCGATCACGGCCTGCATGTAGCGCGTGCCATAGGGCACTTCGCGCACATCCTTGCCGATCGCGGACAGGGCATTGCCCGCCGCCGGTTGCGTGAGGTTCGACAGGAACAGCGTGATGCCCGGCGGGCTGATCGGACTTGGCACCATCAGGTGATCCTGAAAGCACATGCGGCTGGGCACCGTGATTTCGTCCCCGGTCAGGAGCATGATGTCCGCCCGGTCGCGGCCCGTCAGCACTTCGCGCAGGTCGAGGATATAGAGCTGGCCGTTGCGCCGCAGTTCGACGGCAGACAGGTCTGCATCCGGGCGGATACCGCCTGCGGCCCGGATCGCGTTGGCAAGGTCGCGCGCCTCGGTGGTGGCGCCGAGCGTGTCCTGGCGGCCCCGGTCGACCTCCCCCCCGTTGACGCCGCCAATCTCGACCGGGCGCGGTTCGAACACCGCCCCAGTCACGCCGACGCTGGCCGCCGCGTAGTCCTGCAAGCGGACCGAGACCAGCGGGCGGGTGTCGAAATATCCACCGGACATGAGGGCCGAGGCGATGTCCGCCTCGACCTCTTCGATCCGGCGCCCCTGTGCCACGACCGGGGACAGGTATGGCAGACGGATCACGCCGTCGCGCGAGACCTCGTAACGGTCCGAGAACGTCTCATCCCCCGACACCAGCACCTCGACCAGATCGCCGCGCGACAGGAACTCGCCCCGCAACGCGAACACGGCCCCCACCGTGCCCTTGCCGCCTTCGAAGCTGTCGCCGACCTCGCCCCCGCGGGGCGGCAGACATTTCGAGGCGTTCATGTCGCGGGCGCGCAGGATCGGTGCGTCTTCGCGCGGCGCCGGTTCGCGATACTGTGCCTGATAGGCGTCGCCCTGGGCGACCGGTTCGATGTTGTCGTGATCCACGACGGCGGCGCAGGCGGTTAGGCCCAGCGCGGCGGCGCACAGGGCGAGAAGTGGTTTGGGGGCGGTGGTCATGGCAGCGTCATCGTCCGGTTGCTTCGGTCTCCCTGCCTTGTAGGCGCGCCCCTTGGACCGTGCATCGCGGCAGACGGGTGAACGGGCTACCCTGAAGGATAGCGAGTGATCCGAACGTCCGATCCGGCTCGCCCGTGGCGCGGGAGACAGGCGTCCCGCCAGCGTTCAGAACCGGGACACAACGATCTGAACCCGGACCCCGCCATGCGCCCTGCCCTGCTCAACGCCCCTTTCGCCCGCAATCTTGCGGCCTACGGGGCGTCCGAAGTCGCCGCCAAGGCGTCGCGGATATTCGTGGTCATGGCGGTGGCGCGCAGTCTGGGCGCCGAGGAAATCGGGATCGCGGCGGCGGCCATGGCGGCCTCGGACATCCTGAAATCGCTTACCGAGAACGGGATCGGTCAACGCCTGATCGCCTGCCGCGAAAGCGACCTCGCCGGGTTGGCCCGCACCGCGCTGCGCCTGTTCTGGGTCTGGGCCGTCGCGCTGTTCGTAATCCAGCTCGCCCTTGGCACGGCTCTCGCTCTCGCCTCCGGCGACGTGATGCTGCTGATCCTCGTCGCCGTGCTCGCGGGCGAGTTCCTGTTCATGCCCGCGGGCCTCGTTCAGGCCGCGCTTGCGATGCGGGCCGGCAAGCTCAAGCAGACGGCGGCCATCGCCGGGGGACAGGTGGTCGGGGCGAACCTGCTGACGGCCGTTTTGGTGCTGGTCTGGCCTTCGCCGCTGGCACTCGTCTTGCCGAAACTCCTTTCGGCGCCGATCTGGCTCATCTCTATGCGGCGGCTGCACCCCTGGCGCGCGGATCGCGGCGCGCGCTTCGCCCCCATCCGGCCTTTCATCGGCTTCGGCGCGCCCGTGCTGGGGGTCGAAATGGTCAAGGCGCTGCGCCTTCATGCCGACAAGCTGCTGGTCGGTGCGCTGCTGGGGCCCGAGGCGCTGGGGCTTTACTTCATGGCCTTCAACGCCGGTCTCGGGCTTGCCAATTCGTTTTCCTTCGCCTTCGCAAGCGTGCTCTTCCCGCATCTAGCGACGGCAGAGGATCGCGCGGGCGCATTGAAACAGGCGTTCCTTATGGGGGCCGGGGTCATCGCGCCGGTCGTGGTGCTGCAAGCCCTCGCCGCGCCCTACTACGTCCCGATCCTGTTCGGCGACGGATGGGACGGGGTAAGCCACATCGTTTCGATCCTGTGCCTTGCGGCGATCCCCGGCGTGATCTGGACATCGGCGGCGGGCTGGCTGCGGGCGACGGGACGCCCCGGCATCGAATTCAAGACGACCCTGGGGCTCACCGCCGCCTTGCTCGTCAACACCGTCCTCATGGCGCCCTTCGGGCTGACGGCCATCGCCGTCGGATACCTCGTGACCGCGACGGTCACCCAACTGATCGCGTCCCTTCCCGCGCTTGGCGCCGCGTTCTCACCCCATATGCAGGAAGTCTGACCCATGCCCCGCTTTTCCATCGTCATCCCGGTCTTCAATGCCGAAGCGACCATCGCCGAAACGCTGGACGCCATCGCCGCCCAGACCGTCGCGGATTGGGAGGTCATATTGGTCGACGACGGGTCGACCGATGGCACCGCCGCGATCCTGCGCGAACGTCTGCGTGAGGACAGCCGCCTGCGCGCCTTTCGCAATCCCGGCAAGGGGCCGAGTGCCGCGAGGAACTTCGGCGTGTCGAAACCTGCACGGGGCGACATCATCGCCTTCTGCGACGCGGACGATATGTGGGAGCCGGAAAAGCTTGCGCGCCTCGACCGCATGTTCGCCGATCCGGGCATCGACGCGGCCTATGGTCAGGTCGCGTTCTTTCCGGGTGACCGACGTGGCGCGATGCGGCGCTCGACGGTGCCGAGCGGCGCTTTGACCGCCGAGATGCTGATGGGCGAAAACCCCGTCTGCACGATGTCGAACCTGTCGATCCGGCGCAGCGTCTTTCGGGCACAAGGCGGGCTGGACGAAACGATGGTCTACAACGAAGACCTAGATTTCCTGATCCGTCTGGTCACGCGGGGCATCCGGATCGTCGGGGATCCGGCGCTTCACATTCGCTATCGTACGGACAACGGCGGATTGTCGTCGCGGCTGGTGGCCATGCGCGACGGGCGGCGGGCGGTCCTTGCGCGGGCGAAACGGTCTGGCCTGCGCCCCAGTCGGGCGCAGGAGGCCGTTTTCCTGCGCCACCTCGCCCGCCGCGCCCTGCGCACCGAGGACGGCACGCGGGCCGCGCTCCGGTTCGCGCTCGAAGGTCTCGCCACACACCCCCGCGCTTTTCTGTCGCCCGTGCGCCGGGGGCTGGCGACCGCCGTCGCCGCCCTCGTCTCGCCCGCTCTTCCAAGACCCCTGCGCCGCGCCCTGTTCGCCGCTTGAAAGGATCGCACATGCCCTTTGCCTCCATCGTCGTCCCGGCTTTCAATGTCGAGACCACCCTGTCCGCCACCCTCGCCTCGCTCCTTGCGCAGAGTTTTCGCGACGTCGAGGTGATCGTCGTCGATGACGGCAGCTACGACCGCACCTACGAGATCGCCGACTGGTACACGCGCGACAAACGCCTGAAGGTCGTGCGCCAGTCGAACCGAGGACTGGCCGGGGCCCGCAACACCGGGATCGCACATGCGACCGGCGAGATCGTGGGCTTCTGCGACTCTGACGATTTGTGGCATCCCGAAAAGCTCGCGGCCCATGTCGATTTCCTGCGTGCCAACCCCTCTGTCGGGTTGAGCTATTCGGGGTCGCAACTGATCGACGATGCCGGGGAACCCACCGGGCTTTTCCAACGACCGAAAATGCGCGGCGTCACCCCGGCGCACCTGTTCCGCCGCAATCCGGTGGGCAACGGGTCCGCCCCGGTCATGCGCCGCGCGGCGCTGGAGGATCTGGCCTTCCGCCCGGCCATCGAAAAGGTGCGCGACTGGGTGTTCGATGAAACCTTCGCCCAGTCCGAAGATATCGAATGCTGGATGCGTCTCGCCCTGACGACCGAGTGGGAGGTGGCTGGCCTGCGCGCGCCCCTGACGCTCTACCGGGTGAATGGCGCGGGCCTGTCAGCCGGGACCGAACGGCAGCTTGCAAGCTGGGAGCGGATGGTGACCAAGTTGAGCACAATCGACCCGGCCTTCATCGCGCGCCATGCCCCTGCGGCTCGCGCCTATCAGTTGCGCTACCTTGCCCGCCGCGCGGTGAGCGCGCGCGACGGTGGTCGCGCCCGGGCGCTTTCGTCCCGGTCGCTGTCCACGTCGCTGCATCCGCTTTTCTTCGAGCCGCTCAAGACGATCACCACCCACGCGGCGGCACTGGCGCTGGACCTGTCCGGTCCGCGCGTGGTCACCGCTGCCGAGACCGCGCTTCGGCGCGCGCGCAACAACTGACAAAGGCACACCGGCATGACGACCATCGCACATCTTGTCGACGACACGACCCCGGGCGGGGTCATGCGCGTCATCGAGCACATCCAGCGGGATGCGGACATGGCCCGCCTGGCCCGCCACCGCATCATCCCGCTGCCGCGCACGGGTTGGGCCGTTCCGCGTGTCGAGGCCGACCTGATCGTCTCACACCTGTCGCTGAACTGGCGGCGGTTGCCGTGGCTCATGCAGCTTCGGGCCATCCATTCGGGCACGCCGATGGTGCATGTCGAACACAGCTACACCGCCGCCTTCGCGCGACACAACGTGGCGCGCATGGGCCGGTTCTCAACGATGCTACGGATCTCGTTCTCGCTGTTCGAACGCATCGTCGCGGTGAGCGAGGCGCAGGCCACATGGATGGTGGAAAAAGGTCTGGCCGACGCCGAACAGATCGAGGTGATCGCATCGGCCATCGACGTGGCACCGTTTCTTGCGCTGCACCCCATCCAGAAGGCGCCCCGCGTGATCGGTGCCTTTGGCCGTTTTGAACCGCAGAAGGGTTTCGACACGCTGATCGCCGCGATGCGGGCCAGTCCGCGACAGGATCTCGAGCTTCGCCTTTTTGGCGACGGCGGCGAACGCGAGGCGCTGGTCGCGCTGGCGGCTGGTGACCCCCGCATCCGGTTCATGGGCCACGTGTCCGACCCGGCCCGCGCGATGGGCGAGGTCGAAGCGGTCGCGATGCCGTCAAGGTGGGAGGCCTATGGCCTTGTCGCGCTCGAAGCCCGCGCCGCCGGGCGCGTGCTGCTCGTATCGAATGTTGACGGCCTGCGCGACCACGCCTCAGCCGGTGCGACACTCGTGCGCGATGGCTCGGTGCGTGGCTGGACGGCCGCGCTCGACGGGTTGGACACGCCCGACATGGTCGCGATCAAGCGGGCGCGCGTCGACGCGTCCGAGGCGACGCATTGGTTCGCCGAATGCTGGGAGCGGCTGGTGGAAACGCTTCTGAAAGACAAGGAAACTGCGCACGCGGCATAACGCACCCCCGCTCCGCATGTGCAGGGCCGCGCCTCGGGCAACCGGGCGCGGCCATTTTTATGTGCGGTCGGGTCTGTCGTCCGCCATTTCGCGGGCATGAAGCCCGAGGATCATGAGGCCGGGCCAGAGCATGTAGGCTTCGATCTCGACGTTCTCGCCGAAGCTGAGAAGGATCAGGGTCATCATGATCCCCAGCGGCAGCCGACCCCGCGGCCCGCGTGCCGCGTCGACAAGCGCGAGGCCGGTTTGCCACAGCATCGGCACGAGGAGGGCCAGAAATCCGACGAGCCCTTTGACGAACAAAAGCCCCCACCAGGTGTGGTGACTGCCGATCGGCATGTATTCCACGATATGCGGTCCCGGCTCGGGCCTGCCGTGACCGAACCAGAACGCCTCGTTCCGCCAGCGTTCGCCCGCGATGCGCTGAAGCGTCGCCCTGACTCGCGTGCTGTCGGCGCGCGCGTCCTTGAAGGTGCGCACGGCATCCGACGCGATGCGCGCCACGGCCGGGCCGATCACGGCGAACGAGGCGGCAATGCCAGCACCCACCTTCCACGCCCAGCTTTTCGCAATGAGCGGCATGGCGCGGGGAACCACCGTGCAGGCGACCAGACCAACAAGGCCCATGCGCGATTTCGACGCGAAGATCATCACCATCGCTGCGGTCAGGCCGATGGTGCGCCAGCGTTTATCGCGTTCCTCGAGCGCGAACAGGGCGAGGACGACACCCAGCAAGGCCGCGAAGGGCGACCATGGCGCGTAGAACTGCCAACGCGGGGTCCAGCTTGCCGGATCCCAGGTGAAAAAGAAGACGCTGAAATACTCCGGTCCGGGACCACCCACGGCCTTGAGCGGCGAGGTGAAGATGCGTTCCGGCAGGCCGACATAGGGGGCGGCGATCAGGATCGGCGTCAGGATCAGCGTCCAGAGCGCGATCTTCATCTGGCCCCGCACGTAGACCTCGCGCCGGATCGGCAGGACCGCGCCCGCCAGCGGAAACAGCGCCATGAGCGCCCAGCCCTTCGCCCAGCCGATTGTCGACTTGATGGTCGCGCCCATGCCGTAGGACCAGTTGACGTGGCCGACCCAGAGCGCGACGAGCATGACGACCATGCCCAGCATCCACGCCCAGACGACGGGCGGAATGCGGCCCGTCGCGCGCAGATCGGGCCGGATCGCGGGTCCGAGGTAAAGCGACAGGCCGGCAAGACCCGCCAGTATCCACCCCAGCACCGGCCCGACGACATAGAGCGCCCCGATCCCGTAGAAAGCCCAGGTCAGCGCCTGAGTCCGGTAGACGATCCGCTCGGCCGGGTTGGCGGGCGTCACGTTCACGGTGCGGGCTTTGCGAGCAGGCGATTGATGAGCGGCCTGCGCATCCAGCCGAGTGCGAGGCCCATGAAGAGCATCAGCGTCGCCGCGATCCCCGCGGCGAGGGCGAGTTTCTTGCGCGGCGATGACGGCTGGTCGGGCAGGTTCGGGTCTTCGAGCACCTGAACCAGCGGGTAGGAGGCATAGAGGTCCGACTTGGTGGTCTGCGCCCGCGCCATCGCCGAGGCGAAAACCGCCTCGGCCACCTGAAAATTGCGTTGCAGGTCTTCAAGCCGCGCGGCGGGTTCCAGAAGCGCGGCGGTCTTCGCCTCGTCCGCCGCGAGTTGCGCGGCCAGCGTAGCATGTTCGGCAGCCAGCCCCTGCCGGGCGGCATCGTATTCCACGAGCCGGGCGAGCAGGTCCGCACGGCCCCCGACCGGGGCAAGGTCGAGGGCGTCGAGCTGATCCGCGCTCAGGCCTGTGATGCGCCCCGCGCGCCTGCGCGCTTCGGCCAGCGTCGCTTGGTACTTCGTGCGGATGCCCACTCGCTCGGGATGGTTCGCGCCGTATTGCTGGGCCGCCATCGCCAAGGCGGCGGACTGCTCGGCCATCTGATCGGCCAGCGCCGCAAACTCGCTGTCGGCGTGAAGCTTGATCGTGGCCGCAGCCAGCGTCGGAGAGATCGCGAGTGAGGCGACCAAGGCATCGACCTGCCGTGTCTGTTCGTCCAAGTCGGTTTCGAGGTCGAGCACGCGGCGACGCAGCGCATCGGTTTCCGAGACGATCTGCTCATACTGTCCCGCCGAGACGAGCCCGGTTTCGCGCTGAAGCGCCTCCATCTCGGCGCGGGTCGCGGCGACCGAGGCGCGGAATTCCTCGATCGCACCCTCGCCGCTGGTTTCGCGTGTGCCCAGTTCGTCCGCACGCAGCGCATCGAGTTCTTCGAAGAAGGCCGCGATCAGCGCATCCCCGCGTTCCTGCGCGGCGATGGGCGACCCGGCGGTGATCGAAAGCTGGATCATCCCGGTCTGGTCGATCAGTTGCACCTGTGGCGATCCGAAATCGGCCCGGCTCGTCCCCACCGTTTCGGCCGCGTGCGCGATGATCCGATCCGCACCGATCAGGCGTTTATAGGTGACGGTCGGGCTGACGGAATTGTTGGCGAAGGGCGAACTGGCATGGGACGAGGCCTGCCCGATGCTGTCCAGCGTGACCGACGCGGACGCGCCCGAGCCGGGCAGGATAAGGACGGCCTGAGACGTGTAGCGGGCCGGTGCGGTCGCGAGGTAGCCCAGGATCGGTGCCCAGATCAGCGAGGTGGCCAGAAGCGTGATGCCGATGTAGCGGGGAAGGCGCCCGGCGTCGTCGATGCGACCGCCAACAAGCACCCGGCCGATGCTGGCTTTGCCGATCGGGGTCCGGATCGGGCGCAGATGACGCAGAACGGTCGAAAACTCTCGGGGTCGCGCGAACATGGGGGGCTCCTTCGCGCACAGACCTACGCCAAGTGCCGTGCGAAAGCCCCGGCGCGGGGGGAGGAGCCGACGCCCCCGTTGGGACGTGCCCTATCCGGTCGGATAGTCGGCGCGGTCAGTAAAGCCCGGCTTCACGCGCGACGAGCGCCGCCTGCGTCCGGTTGTTGACGTCGATCTTGCGATAGAGCGTCTTGAGATAAAGCTTGATGGTCGGTTCGGTCAGGTCGAGATCGCGGGCGATTTCCTTGTTCGACTTGCCTTCGGTCAGGCCCTTCAGAACCTGCATCTCGCGTTCGGCCAGCTTTTCGGCCAGCGGATGCTTCGCCTCTTCCTTGGCGGTCATGAAATCGACGGGCACGTATTGCTCGCCCATCGCCATGAAGCGCACGGCGTTGACCAGCGACTTGGCCGACAGCGTCTTCGGCAGGAAACCGGCGGCGCCGAGGTCGAGCGCCTGTTGCGCGATCTCGCGCGTGGCCGTGCCGGTGATGAGGGCGACGCGCTGGTCGCCGCCGATCTTCATCGCCCGCTCCAACCCGTCGATCCCGTTCATGCCCGGCATGTTCAGATCGAGCAGGACGAGGTCGAAGGGTTCGCTTTGCTCCATAAGCGCAATCGCACCGTCGTAATCCGCAGCCGTTTCCGTCTCGAAACCGCTGGCGGCTTCGAGAAAGGCGACGAGCGTGTCGCGCAACAGGTCATGGTCATCGGCAATCAGGATACGCATGGTGCGATAAGCTCTTTTTTGTCGGGGCCGTCCCTTTCGCAAAGGAAATCGGCCAAAATTTGGCAGCGGTGCCAGCTCGTCTCATTAAATCGCGAGTTAATTTAGCGCAAACGGTCATTCGCGGCGTCCGCTATCCGATCGGATAGTCGCCGATACCCGCTGGCTTGGCAACGCGTCCCTTCGGACGGATGGTGCCTCCGTTCAGGCTTGGGGGCTGTCCGCCTGTTCGCTGGAAATGAGGAAGGCCGACAAGCAGAAACTCTGTAATTCAAGGAGTTATCTGCCATGCACCACGATCACGCCGCTTTCGCCCTACCTGCCCCGGAACCGCTCACGACCGTTCGTCTGTTCGACTTCGACGTCGTTTCGGAATCGGGCGACCGGGTCGTCGACCACCTGCTCGCCCCGGGGCGGCGGCGGGTTCATTTCGTCAATGCGCATTGCATCAACCTCGCCGCGCGCGACCTGTCCTATGCCCGTGCCCTGCGCTCGGCGGACGTGGTTCTGCCCGATGGTGCGGGCATCGAACTGGCGTTCCGCGCGGTCGGGCACCGGATGGCCGAGAACCTGAACGGCACCGATTTCGGCCCTCGCCTGCTTGCCGAGGCGGCCGGACGCGGTAAATCGGTGTTCCTGTTCGGCGGGCGCCCCGGCACGGCGGACGCTGCGGCGGCGCGTCTCGCCCGCGACATCCCCGGTCTGGTCATCGCGGGCACCCGCGACGGATACGAGGGCGCGCGCGATACCGAGGCCGCGATCCGGGCGATCAACGCGTCGGGCGCCGACATTCTGATGGTCGCCATGGGCGTGCCGCTTCAGGACCAGTGGATCGCGGATCATGGCGACGACCTTACCCCACCCCTGACGCTCGGCGTCGGCGCGCTGTTCGATTTCCTCGCGGGCAACGTCTCGCGCGCGCCGCGCCTGTTGCGGAAAGTGCGCGGCGAATGGCTGTGGCGACTGGCCGTGGAACCGCGGCGGATGTTTCGGCGGTACGTGATCGGCAATCCCGAATTCCTGTTCCGCACTCTGGGTCTGATCGCGCCGCACACCATCGCGAAGCGTGCGTTCGATCTGCTGGTCGCGGGCGCGGTGATCCTTGCCCTGTCTCCGCTGTTCGCGCTCACCGCGTTGGCGATCAAAGCCGATACGCGCGGGCCGGTGTTCTTTCGCCAGACCCGTGTGGGGCGCAACGGCCAGCCGTTCAGCATGCTCAAATTCCGCTCGATGGCGGTGGATGCCGAGGCGCGGCGCGATGCCCTGCTCGCAACTTCGGACCGCAGCGGCGTGTGCTTCAAGTCCCGGACCGACCCCCGTGTCACGCGCGTCGGTCGCCTCCTGCGCCGTTATTCCATCGACGAGCTGCCGCAGGTCTTCAACGTGCTCACGGGCGATATGTCCATCGTCGGGCCCCGCCCGGCCCTGCCGAACGAAGTCGCCGCCTATCCGCCGCGCGCCCTTGGGCGGCTCGCAGTCAAACCCGGTCTGACTGGCGTCTGGCAGGTGTCGGGGCGTGCCGAGATCGGGTTCGACAAGATGGTCGACATGGACATCGCCTATGCCCGGACCCGGTCGGTGCTGCTCGACGCCGTTCTGCTCGCCCTCACCTTTCGCGCCGTCCTGACCGGGCGCGGCGCTTACTGACGCTTCAATCAAGGAGATTTTTCATGTCCCACATTCGCAAAGCCGTCTTTCCCGTCGCCGGTCTCGGCACCCGTTTCCTGCCCGCGACCAAATCGGTCCCGAAGGAAATGCTGCCTCTCATTGACCGCCCCCTGATCCAATACGCCATCGACGAGGCGCGGGCCGCCGGGATCGAAGAGTTCATCTTCGTGACCGCTGCGGGGAAAGGAGCGCTCGAGGATTATTTCGATACCGCCGAAATGCTGGAAACGCGACTCGCCGCGTTGGACAAGCATGACCTGCTCGCCCGACTGGAGCAGACGCGGCTGGGCGAAGGCGCTCTGACCATCCTGCGGCAGGACAAGCCGCGTGGGTTGGGCCATGCCGTGCGCGTCGCCCGCAAGGCGGTTGGGGACGAGCCGTTCGCGGTCCTCCTCCCCGATGACGTGATCCGCGCGGGGCGCCCGGCCTTGGCGCAGGTGATCGCCGCCCATGCCGAAACCGGGGGGCATATGGTGGCGACGATGGAGGTCGCGAAACCTGACGTGTCCAAGTACGGCGTGCTGGCGGTTCAGTCCACGACCGGGCGGTTGTCGCGCGCAAGCGGCATGGTCGAAAAGCCGCGGCCCGAGGTCGCGCCATCGCGTGAGGCCGTGGTGGGCCGCTATATCCTCGCCCCGTCGATCTTCGACCGTCTCGCGATGATCGCGCCCGGCGCCGGAGGGGAGCTGCAACTGACCGACGCGATCAACGCGGATGCCGCGTCGGTCCCGGTGCACGGCTATGCCTTCGAAGGGACGCGCTATGATTGCGGGTCGCAGGCCGGGTTCGTCGCGGCAACGATCGCCTATGCGATGGACCGGCCCGAACTTGCCGCTTCGGTCCATGACGAGCTTGCGCGGTGGAACCGGCCGGCCGCACTTGCGGGCTGATCTCAGGGCGCACTATCCGAACGGGTAGTGCGCTATCCCGAAGCCCGTTTCGGATGGGACGAAACGTGCGATACATGGACAGCGTCGGAAAAACGGAGGTTGTCTTCATGTTCACCACTCACGGACCCATCGCCCGCGGGGTCGTCGTGGCAGCACTCACGGTCGCTGCCCCACTTTCGGGCATGGCGGATGACCTTCCGCAACCGACCGGCGATGTCGTCCTCCGCGTGACCGGCGACATCGCCGTCACCAATGCCGAAGGCGCGGCGGTCCTCGACACCCAAATGCTTGCCGACATCGGCGAGACCACCTTTTCGACGACGACGATCTGGACCGAGGGCGAACAGAGCTTCACCGGCGTCGAACTCGAAGACCTGCTCGACGCACTCGGCGTCGACGGCGGCATGCTCGAAGCCCGCGCGCTGAACGACTACATGGTCGAAATCCCGGTCTCCGATGCGGTCGAAGGCGGCCCGATCATCGCCTATCTGCGCAACGGCGAACCGATGTCCATCCGCGACAAGGGGCCGCTCTGGATCGTCTACCCGTATGATCTAAACACCGACTATGCCAGCGAACTGATCTATTCGCGCAGCATCTGGCAACTGGACCGGATCGAAGTGGTCCGCTAACACCTCGGGCGGGCAAAGACCCACCCGTTTCGACAGGTCGCCATGCCGTTCACCCGTCGCCACCGTTACCTGCGCACGCTCGCAATCGCCGCATTGGCCATCGCGGGCGTCGTCGTGTCGGTGGCCCTTGGTGGCGAGGTTCTGCGCAAGCTTCGGCTGCTCGAAACGGCCGCATCCGACAACATCCAATGGACCCTGTCGCAGGTCGAGGTCGAATACCTAGACCTCGCCATCGCAATCGAGCAATTCCAACTCGGCCGGACCGACGACCTCGACACCGTCCGGCGCGAGTTCGACATCTTCTACAGCCGTATCCGGACCCTGTCGGAGGGCGATCTTTATGCCGGACTGCGCGAACAGCCTGCTTTCGCCCGCCAGCTTTCCGTCATCCGGGATTTCCTCGATACCTCCGTGCCGCTGATCGACGGTGCGGATGACGCTCTGGCCCGAGAACTCCCCGTTCTTTTCGAGGATATGCTCGACACCCGCACCACCGTGCGCGAACTGGCGGCGACGGGGCTGGGCTATTTCGCCCAACAGGCCGATCTGCGGCGCGAGGAGATCGCCGACACGCTGTTCTATCTGGCGATCCTGACCATCGTGGTCCTGACCGGCCTTTTCGCGGCCTCGGTCGTTCTGTTCCGTTTGAACCGCAGCAACGAGGCGCGCGCGCGCACCATCGAAGCGGCCTCGCGCCGGATGGAGACCATCGTCAACACCTCGCTCGATGCCATCGTCGTCTCGAACCGGACGGGGCGCATCATCGCATTCAACGACGCGGCCGAAATCATCTTCGGCTACAAGCGTGAACAGGTGATCGGGCAACTGATGAGCGAGATCATCGTGCCGCCGCATCTGCGCAATGCCCATGAGGCCGGCATGGAGCGGTTTCGCACGACCGGAGAAAAGCGGGTGATCGGTCAGGGGCGGATCAAGCTGGAAGCGATGCGGTCGGACGGGTCGGTCTTTCCGGCGGAAATGGCCATCGAGTCCGCCGAGGGCAGCGACGGCGAGATTTTCGTCGGCTACCTGCGCGACATTTCGCACCGGGTCAAAGCCGAGACCGACCTCGTGGAAGCCCGCGACAAAGCCGTGGCGGGCGAAAAGGCGAAGTCGGAATTCCTGGCCGTCATGAGCCATGAAATGCGCACCCCCCTGAACGGTCTGCTCGGCACGCTGGCCTTGCTCAAGGGCACCAAGCTGTCTGCGAAACAGGCGCAATATGTCGACAATCTCGAGGTGTCCGGGGGCCTGCTGCTGACCCATATCAACGACGTGCTCGACGTGACGAAATACGAAGCGGGCAAACTCGACGTCGATTTCGTGCCGACCGACCTGTCGGCGCTCGTGCGAAGCGTCGTCGACAACCAGCGCGACCTCGCCTCGGCCTCTGAAAACACGATCGAATGGTCCTGGGTCGGCAAGCCGCTGCCGCCTGTCATGACCGACCCGCAGCGCCTGCGGCAGGTCCTTATCAACCTCGTCGGCAATGCGGTGAAATTCACGCGCGGTGGGCGCATCCGGATCGAGATCGGCGCGGTGCCGCAAGGCGGTGGGGCCGATGTGACGATCACGGTCTCGGACACCGGGATCGGTATCGCACCCGAGGATATCGACAGGCTGTTCGAGGATTTCGAGACCGGCGACCGATCCTATGGACGGGCCCGCAACGGCACCGGTCTGGGCCTTGGCATCGCGCGGCGTCTGACGCGGGCGCTTGGCGGCACGATCGGCGCGGAAAGCGAGCTTGGCGAAGGCAGCACCTTCTGGATCGACCTGCCGCTCGATTACGCAAGCGATCCCGTCGAGACCGGGACCAAGACCAAGCTTCCGGCCCGGCCCGCACAGGCGCAATCGATCCTCGTCATCGAGGACAACGAGATCAACCGCACGGTTCTGCGTGAAATGCTCATCGCGGACGGGCATCGGGTGGTCGAGGCCGAGGATGGTCTGCAAGGCGTTCATCTGGCGCAGTCGGCGGCCTTCGACCTGATCCTGATGGATATTTCCATGCCCGTGCTCGACGGCGTGGCGGCAACGGAACTGATCCGGTCGACGCCGGGGCCGTGCCAGACCGCGCGCATCGTCGCGGTGACCGCGCATGTCATGCCGGGGGAGGTGTCGCGGTTCACCGAGGCCGGGATGAACGGCGTCCTGTCCAAGCCCATCGACCGCGCGAGGCTGCGCCAGCTTCTTGTCGCGCAGGAGACCACGACCGAACCGGCACTGTCCGAGACCGGCCTCGTCGATCCGGGGCGTTTGGCGGAATTCCGGTCGGAAATCGGCGACGACCTGTTCGCCAAGTTGCGCCAGACCTTCGTCGATGACGGCGACGCGCTGGTCGCCATGCTGTCGGCAGGGGGCGAAGGCCCGACCCAAGTCGCGGACCGCTGTCACAAGATGGCGGGCGCGGCGGCGATCTTCGGAGCGGGCCCGCTTCGCGAGGCGCTCAAGACGACCGAAAGCGCGTGCCGCGAAGGCGTTTCCGAGGGTCGTCTTGCCGATCTGATCGCCACGCTCGTGCCCTTGTGGGCCGACACCCGCAAGGCGGTCCTGTCCGACACGGGCGCCCCTGTTGCACTCTGAAACCGCTCGTGGCCCCGGCCGACCCCTTGATCCACGGATTGAAATGTTTTCAAGTCACCTCCCAGCAGAGGGCGAGGATCACGTGGCGCGGAAAATCACTGCTAAGGATGTCGCGGAACGGGCGGGCGTGTCCCGGTCCGCCGTGTCGCGCGCGTTCCGGTCGGATCGGTCCCTGTCCGACGACAAGCGCGTCCGTGTGATCGAAGCTGCCCGCGCGCTTGGCTATGTCTCGCCTGCCGCGCAAGCTGTGGCGTCGGTCACGACCGGGACGATCACCCTCGTCGCGGGTGATCTGGAGAACCCGTTCTATCCCGTGGCGGCTGCCGAGCTTTCACAGGCGATCCACGCGGCAGGGCGACGCCTGATCCTGCATACGGTACCGCCCGACATGGATGTGGACGCGGTGTTGCAGCAGGTGCTCGACTATCGTTCGGACGCGGCCATCGTCACCTCGGCCCATATGTCGTCACGCATTGCGCGCACCTGTCGCGACGCCGGGATGCCGGTGATCCTGTTCAACCGGGTGCAACCTGACGCCGCCATGACGGCAGTGACCTGCGACAACTACGCGGGCGGGCGACTGGCGGCCCAACATTTCGCGAGGCTTGATCGGCAGCGCATCGCCATGGTCGGGGGGAGCGCCGATACATCGACGCACATCGAACGCAGCCGGGGATTTCGCGATGCGCTGACCGCGTTGGGTCGACCGCTCACTGCCGCGCCCGACGGGGCCTATCGCTACGATACGGCCTTTGCGGCGGCGCGGGCTTTGTTCGACGGTCCGAACCCGCCCGACGCGGTTTTTGCCCTGAACGACGTCATGGCGCTGGCGGTGGTCGACGCGGCGCGCGAGGCGGGGCTGGGCGTGCCGGACGACGTGGCGATCATCGGGTTCGACGATATTCCAATGGCCGCGTGGCCCTCTTACCGGCTGACCACGATCCGCCAGCCGCTGCGCCGGATGGTGGCCGAAACGCTGGATCTGATCGACGCGCAGAAGGCCGATCCGACTGTCGGCGGCACGATCCGTATTCTGCCGGTCGAAATGATCCGGCGCGAAACGGCTTGAAAATTTTTCACGCTCAGTGGTCACCCTTGCCCGATCCGCGATGCTGCCGCTAGGTGAAGGCGACGAAGTGGAGGACATCGCATGGCCATCGAACATCTCAAACGCAGCAAACCCGAAACCGAGCGGGCCGAGGACGACGCCAAAGTGCGCGCCACGGTCGAAGCGACGCTGAAAGATATCGAAACGCGGGGCGATGCCGCCGTGCGCGATCTGTCGGAAAAGTTCGACGGCTACACGCCCAAGGCGTTCCGCCTGACCCCGTCCGAGATCGAGGCCGCGATGCAGAAGGTCACGACGCGCGAGATGGAGGACATCAAGTTCGCCCAGACCCAGATCCGCCGCTTCGCCGAGGCCCAGCGCGCCACGATGACCGATACCGAGGTCGAGACGATGCCGGGCGTGATCCTCGGCCACAAGAACATCCCGGTGCAATCCGTGGGCTGCTACGTGCCCGGCGGCAAGTTCCCCATGGTCGCCTCGGCGCATATGTCGGTGTTGACGGCGTCGGTCGCGGGCGTCCCGCGCATCGTCGCCTCGGCCCCGCCGGTCAAGGGTGCCCCCCACCCCGCTATCGTCGCCGCGATGCAATTGGGCGGCGCGCATGAAATCCTCGTGCTCGGCGGTATTCAGGCCGTGGGCGCCATGGCCATCGGGACGGAAAGCATCGACCCGGTGCATATGCTCGTCGGCCCCGGAAACGCCTTTGTCGCCGAAGCCAAGCGGCAGCTTTTCGGGCGCGTGGGCATAGACCTGTTCGCTGGTCCGACCGAGACGATGGTGATCGCGGACGACACGGTGGATGCCGAGATGTGCGCGACCGACCTTCTGGGTCAGGCCGAGCACGGCTACAACTCCCCCGCCTGTCTCATCACCAATTCGCGCAGGCTGGCCGAGGCGACGCTGGCCGAGATCGACCGCCTGCTCGAAATCCTGCCCACCGCCGAAACGGCGAGCGTCAGCTGGCGCGACTATGGCGACGTGATCCTCTGCGACACCTACGACGAGATGCTCTCGGTCGCGAACGACATGGCCTATGAACATGTGCAGGTGATGACGGATCGCGACGACTGGTTCCTCGACAACATGCACTCTTATGGCGCGCTCTTTCTTGGCCCCCGCACCAACGTCGCGAACGGCGACAAGGTGATCGGCACGAACCACACGCTGCCGACGAAAAAGGCCGGGCGCTATACGGGTGGCCTCTGGGTCGGCAAGTTCCTGAAAACTCACAGCTATCAGAAAGTGACGAGCGACGAGGCGGCCACGCTGGTCGGCGAATACGGCTCGCGCCTGTGTATGCTCGAAGGGTTCGTGGGCCACGCCGAACAGTGCAACGTCCGCGTGCGCCGCTACGGCGGGATCAACGTGCCTTATGGCGAGGCCGCACCCTACCGCGGGGCCGCGGAATGAGCGCGCCGGATTTCTCGCTTTCGGGCAAGCGCGCCTTGGTGACGGGCGCGGGCCGGGGGATCGGCCGCGCGATCGCCGAGGCCTACGCCGCCGCCGGGGCCGAGGTCACGCTCTGCGCCCGGACGGGCGCGGAGGTCGAGGCCGTGGCCAAGGCGCTCACCGATCAGGGGTTCAAGGCGGACGCGATGGTCGCGGACGTGACCGACATCGCGGGCTTCGCCGCCCTCATCGCCCAGCGCCCCGCCTTCGACGTCTTCGTGAACAACGCAGGCACCAACCGGCCCAAGCCCTTGTCCGATGTGAGCGAGGACGACTACGACGCGGTCATCGACCTGAACGTCAAAGCCGCGATCTTCGCGGCGCAGGCGGTGTCGGCCAAGATGGTCGAGAACGGCACCAAAGGGTCGATCATCAATATGTCCTCCCAGATGGGTCACGTCGGCGCGGCCAATCGCACGCTCTATTGCGCGTCGAAATGGGCCATCGAAGGTTTCACCAAGGCGCTGGCGGTGGAACTGGGACCGAAGGGCATCCGCGTGAACACGATCTGCCCGACTTTCATCGAAACCCCGATGACCAAACCGTTCTTCGAGGATCCGGCGTTTCTGGACAGCGTGTTGGCCAAGATCAAGCTGGGGCGCATCGGGCAAGTGGGCGATATCACGGGCGCCGCCGTGTTCCTCGCCTCGGACGCCTCCGGACTGATGACCGGAAGTGCAATGATGCTGGACGGGGGGTGGACGGCCGACTAAGCCGCCCGCTCAGGCATCGACTTCGACCGCGCCGATGGGGTGCGAACAGCAGGCGAGCACATAGCCCGCCTCGATGTCGTCGTCCGAAATTCCGCCGTTGTGAACCATGTGGACCTGACCCGAGGTCTTCTTGATCTTGCAGGTGCCGCAGACGCCGAAGGTGCAGCCCGACGGAATCACGATGCCCGAATTGCGCGCGACCTGTAGGATCGTGTCGGTCTCGGTGCAGTCCGCCGTCGTGTCCGACCGCGCGAAGGTGACGCGCGCTTCGGCCGCATCGTCGAGCACCAGATCGTCCGGGTCGGGTAGCTGCTCTTCCGTCTTGACCGGGGCGACGAAGGTTTCCTGCGCATATCGGTCCATGTCGTAGCCGAGACCGATGAGCATTTCGCGCACCGCATCCATGAACGGTTCGGGACCGCAGCAATAGACCTCGCGGTCCATGTAGTCGCCCGCGATCAGACCGATCATCAACTGGTTCAGACGGCCCCGGAACCCGGTCCAGACGTGGTAAGGATCGTCCTCTTCCACGAGGAAATAGAGCTTCAGTTCCGGCACGCGGGCCGCCATCATTTCCAGCCGCTGACGCGCGATGATCTCGCTCGGTCGTTTGGCGCAGTGCAGGAACACGATGTCGGTGCCAGCGCCACGGTCATAGAGATAGGTCGTCATCGACAGGGACGGCGTGATGCCTGAGCCGGCCGAGATGAACAGGTATTTCTTCCGCTCGCGCGTCGGCAGGGTGAAGATGCCCGCAGGCCCCGTGGCCTTGATCTTCATCCCCGGACGCAGATGGTCGAGCATCCAGCGCGTGCCGATGGAATCCGCCTGCGCCTTGACCGTCACCGACAGGGTCAGCGGGCGCGAGGGCGACGAGCTTATCGTGTAGGTGCGCCAGACCGTGCCACCGGGCACCGGAAGCTCCAGCGTGACGAACTGCCCCGGCTCGTATTTGAACACGGCCCCCGACGGCGCGATGAAGCTGAAAGACGCGGTGTTCGGCGCCTCGGGCACCACCGCGCAGCATTCCAGCAGTTCCTCGTCACGCCAGATCGCGGCGTCGGCGGAAGCGGTCAGGTCGGTCTGCAAGCCCATCTCTTACTCCGCCGCGAGGACAGCGGGACCGGTGATCGCGCGGATGAGGGTGCGGGCATACCAATCGACGAACTGGATGTTGCCGCTTTCCTGCACCGGAGAATACGGCCCCGGCTCGTAGGCGGGCGAAAGAATGCCGCGCTGGTTGTTCTCGACCACCTCGCGGTCTTCCTCGTTGGTGTGTTCCCACACTTCGGTCAGGCGTTTGACGTCGTAATCCTGCCCCTCGACCGCGTCCTTGTGGACAAGCCACGTGGTCTGCACCTCGGTCCGCATGGGGCCGATGGGGGTCACGCGGAAGGTGATGGCGTGATCGCCGAGAAAGTGGTTCCAGGTCGTCGGGTAGTGGAACTTGAGCAGCGTGCCCGGCGTGTCGTCCGTGACCCGGCCCAGCTTTTTGGCCACGGCCCATTTCGTGTCCATCGTGTAACTCTGCGCACCACCCAGTAGCGGCATACGCGCGAGGCGGTATTGGCCAGTATCGGACAGGTGGAACCGCGACGGCACGCCTGCGGCCTCGAGCCGCTGGAAATGGCTTTCGACCGACGGCGGGAATGTCCCGTCCTCGGAAATCCCGGCGACCGCCGGATCTTCGGGAAAGGTGCGGCACAGCGACGGGTGGTTGCCCGAGCAGTGATAGCACTCCCGGTTGTTTTCCCACACGAGCTTCCAGTTGCCCTCTTCGATGATCGTCGACTGGTGCGCGATTTTCGCGTTGGTCAGATCGTGGGGGGCGAGATAGGGCTCGGCCACGGCGGCGAAGGTATCGAAATCCGGCGCGCGGTCGGCGAGGCAGATGTAGACCAGCCCCGAAAGAACGCGACAATGCACCTGCTTCAGCCCGAACTTCGAAGCGTCGAAATCCGGCCCCATGTCGCGCGCCCACAGGAGCTTGCCGTCCAACTCATAGGTCCACTGATGGTAAGGGCAGACAAGCTTGGGGTTGGTGCCCTTCTTGGTCTTGCACAGGACCGATCCACGGTGGCGGCAGGAGTTGTGGAAGGCGCGGATCTCGCCGTCGTTGCCGCGCACGATGACGACCGAATAGGCACCCACCTCGTACACCACGTAACTCCCGGCCTTCGGCACTTCGACGGCGGGCACGGCGTACAGCCATTCGCGATACCAGATGTTCTCAAGATCGACGGCATAGGTGCCCGCGTCGCAATACAGATCCTGCGACAGCGAATAGCCCGGCTTGCGGCGCATGAGTTGCGAAAGAACGTCCGAGTCGCGCAACATGTGACTTCTCCGATGTGGTCCGCGGGTGATGCATCCACCCGGCGGGGTGAGGTTTCCGATTTGCAGAAAGCTCGCGAGTCAGTCGACCCGGCGCGCGCCATTCCTGCGTTTCCAAAACACGATTTTGCGCCTCTGGAACGGACGGAATCCGACACGCGCAAATCCGTCCGCGACCTGCGCGAAAATTGGCGCCTTGCCGCTGTCCGTTCCGGCATCGAAGCGCCCCGATCCGCACCCAATCCGTGTGCGTCCTGCGAACATCGCACGCCGCCTACAGGGCCCGGGCGAGGCGCAGCGCGTCGTAAATCGCCGCATGGGTGTTGCGCGCGGCCACGGCATCGCCGATGCGGAAAAGCCGATAGGTGCCATCGGAGTTCGTGGAGACGGTTTGCGGCGCATTGGCGATGAGGGCTTCGTAATCGACCTCGCCCAGATTGGAGGAACCGGGGCGCAGGTCGAAATAGAGATCGTCCAAGGGCCGGGTGCCGTGGTTCACCACCACCTGATCCACCCGACGCTCGCGTTGGACACCGCCGTAATCGCTGCCGATGTCCGCGACGAGTTCATTGCCGTCCCGCCGCACCGCGTCCAGCCGCCATGTCACGGTAAAGGTCACGTCGCGCGCCTGAAGCTCGCGCAGCGAGGGGGTCAGCGACATCGCCATGACCTCGGGCACGATGTTACGGTCGCGTGTCATCACTTCGACTTTCGCGCCCGTCGCCGCGATCTTTTCGGCGGCCTGCAACGCGGGGTAGTCGCCCGCGTCGTCATAGATCAGAACGTTCGCGCCGGGGCGCACGTCGCCCGATAGAATGTCCCATGTCGAGGTGACGAGGTCGTCGCCCTCACGCAGCACCTCGACATGCGGCAGGCCCCCGGTGGCGACGATCACCACGTCCGGCGCATGGGCGGCGACCGTCCCCGCATCCGCGAAACTGTTGTAACGGAAGGTGACGCCGAGCCGCTCACACTCCGCAACGCGCCACTGGATGAGCTGCATCATTTCGGCGCGCCGTGGCGTCTGCGCGGTCAGACGCACCTGCCCGCCGGGATCGTTCGCGGCCTCGTGCACGATCACCTCATGCCCTCTGAGCGCGGCGACCCGTGCCGCCTCCAGCCCCGCAGGCCCGGCGCCGACGATGACCACGCGGCGAGGTGTCTCGGCTGGTGCGATCTCATGCGGCTGCTCGATCTCCCGGCCCGTCGAGGGGTTGTGCAGACAAAGCGCCATGCCGCCTTGGTAAATCCTGTCGAGGCAGTAGTTCGCCCCGACGCAGGGCCGAATGCGATCCTCCTCCCCCCGCATGATCTTGGCGACGATATGCGGATCGGCCATGTGCGCGCGGGTCATCCCGACCATGTCGAGCTTGCCGGAGGCGATGGCATGGCGCGCGGTCGCCACGTCCTGAATCTTGGCGGCGTGAAAGGTGGGGAACTGCGTCGCGGCCCGGATGTCGCCCGCGAAATCCAGATGCGGGGCCGAGCGCATCCCCTGCACCGGGATCACGTCGGTCAGGCCCGCGTCGGTGTCGATATGCCCTTTCACCACGTTCAGGAAATCGACCATGCCGCTGTCTTTAAGTCGCCTGGAAATCTCCAGCCCGTCCTCGCGCGTCAGGCCGCCCGGCAGATCCTCGTCCCCGGTGTAGCGCACGCCGACGATGAACTCGGACCCGACCCGGTCGCGGATCGCTTTCAGCGTGTCGAAGGTGAAGCGCAGGCGCCCGTCCAGATCGCCACCATAGGGGCCGTCGAGCGTGTTGGTCAGCGGCGACCAGAACTGATCCATCAGGTGCCCGTAGGCCTGCAATTCGATCCCGTCGAGCCCCGCCGCCTGCATTCGTTCGGCGGCATCGGCGTAATCCGCGATGATCCGGGCCACGTCCCAATCCTCGGCCTTTTTCGGAAACGCCTTGTGCGACGGCTCGCGCTCATGGCTGGGCGACACGACCGGGAGCCAGTCGGCCTTATCCCACCGCGTCCGACGGCCAAGGTGGGTCAGCTGGATCATCACCGCGCAGCCATGCCCGTGGCACTCGTCGGTGAGGGTCTTCATCCAGCCCACGACCTCGTCCTTCCACGCGAGGATGTTGTTGAACACCGGCGGACTGTCGCGGGAGACGCTCGCCGACCCCGCCGTCATCGTCAGCGCCACGCCCGCCCGCGCGCGTTCCACGTGATAGGCGCGATACCGGTCCTTGGGCATCCCGTCCTCGGGATAGGCCGGCTCGTGACTCGTGATCATCAGCCGGTTCTTCAACGTCAGGTGTTTGAGTTGATAGGGCTGGAGAAGCGGGTCGTTGGACATGGAAACCTCCGTGGCTTGGCAAGCGATTCCACAAAATGTTCACTTATGTCAAGTTTAGAGACATAGGTGTCTATTCTCCTTGCTCGGCCTCGCCCACGCGCATAGGATCGTCGCCATGACCGACGCACGGGACATCACCGAAACCGGCTGGCGCGGATCGCGTGAGGGGTGGCTCGACGCGGCCAAGTCCGCGTTGATCGAAAGCGGCATCGGCGCGGTGAAGATCCAGCCCCTCGCCGAACGGATCGGCCTTTCGCGCACCAGCTTCTACTGGTTCTTCAAGGATCGCGCCGCCGTGCTGGACGCCCTTCTGGAAGACTGGGAAGCGACCAACACCGGCGCGCTCGTCTCGGCCTGTGACGCCTATGCCGAAACCGTGCAGGAGGCGGTTCTGAACCTGATCGCGGTGTTTCTGGACGACGGCGGCTTCGAGGCGCGGTTCGACTTCGCGATCCGCGGATGGGCGCACCAGTCCGACGCCGTCCGGGCCCGCGTCGCGCAGGCCGACGAAACCCGCCTCGCCGCGATCCGCGCCCTTTTCGCCCGCTACGGCTATGACGGGGACGAAGCCGACGTGCGCGCGCGCACCATCTACCTTGTTCAGATCGGCTATATCTCGATGCAGGTGGAAGAAGACCTCGAAACCCGCCTCGCGCGCTTTCCGCACTATGTGCAGACCTACACCGGACAGCCACCGACCGCGAACGAAATGGCGCGCTTCGCGTCCCGGTTCAGGTGAACCTCGGATCGATCCGGCAGGGAAGGAAAGTGGCGCGCTGGGGAGGATGCCGGTAGGAAATTCTAGTTTCATAACTGTCTGATTTTACTTATAAAGTCAAGCTACATCTCGGCCAATACAGGCTCTTGTGTGACCTTTTGTGTAACCTGATAGACGAGGTGGTGTGCACCACTGGTCCAGGGCAAATCCACTTCGACCGGTCCGAAACCGGGTGAGCTCCCAACGTAGTTTCTCAGCAACGAATTACTTCATGCCGAGTTGACCAACTTGTATGGGGTGCGAGAAAGTGGCATCTCGATGGTCTGGGACCACTAGATTTGGTGTCCGTCTGGTATATCGTCTCAAGGAAAAGCAGGGGAGAACGCAGTGGCGGATGGTAAAGAAGCGGCAGAACATCTGTCGCAATTCTTGAACGGGCAGACCTTTGGCACAGTGATGGCCGATCCGCCTTGGCGCTTCACAAACAGAACGGGCAAGATGGCCCCCGAACACAAACGCCTCGCAAGATATCCAACCTTGTCCGTTGAGGAAATTTGTGACTTGCCGGTGGCCGAGAACATGGCCGAGCGCTCGCATTGTTACCTGTGGGTTCCAAATGCTTTGTTGCCGGAGGGCCTGAGGGTTCTTCAAGCGTGGGGATTTGAGTACAAGTCGAACATCGTTTGGCAAAAGGTCCGTAAGGACGGTGGCCCGGATGGTCGAGGTGTGGGTTTCTACTTCCGTAACGTAACGGAACTACTGCTTTTCGGAGTGCGGGGCAAGAATGCGCGGACCCTCTCTCCGGGCAGACGGCAGGTCAACTACCTCTTGGGCGAAGAACCTAATGGACCTGATGGAGATATCCTCAAGACACGCAAGCGAGAGCATAGCCGCAAGCCTGACGAGCAGTACCAGATTATCGAAGAGTGTTCCTGGGGCCCCTACCTTGAGTTGTTCGGTCGAGGCGTACGTGAGGGCTGGACCGTCTGGGGCAACCAAGCCGATGCAGATTACAAGCCTGATTGGAAGACCTACCCCTACAACTCTGGATCAGTCGTCAACGCGGCTGAGTAGTCTTAGGAACATTGATAGGATCGCTTTGGATTGGAAAACGCTTGAGAGCCGACCAGGCTCATTCTCAAAGAATTTTGGGTGGGGGGATAAACCCGGTCTCGGCCTACTTCACGAAGCCATCAATGCAATTTTCGCGAGTGGCTTGGAGCCGGTCCCAAGAGACGAAGCTCGAGAGATAATCGACGCCCTAGCTGACGGCGATCCTCTCGTCCCTCTCAATTTCTTTTTGTACCATCGCGTTATCGATGGGGTTAGCTGCGTTGTGCCAGATCAACTAGTTGTCGAGGCCCAAGCACGCGACCACGATAAGTCATTTGACCTCCTTGGCATGTGTGCGTTGAATTTTAGCCGGGTCGGTGTTTGGGAAAGAGCCAGACCATTTCAGAGCCATCCCGCCCCTTGGGCTAGGAGATTTGTCGTAGAAGAAGTGTGGAACGGTACACAGTGGGACACCACCAAGATCAACTCCGACACAATCGAGGACTTTCTGAAGGGGAATATGATTTTTGGGGCCGACCGTCCCCGAAAGTTTGCGACAAATCTCAACTACCTCTATCACCACTCCGGTCTCATCGGAGTCAGAAGTTCTGAGAAAGAAGATTGGTGGGCGAGCGCTGTATTCTTGTTCCTTGATAGGTGCATCATGGACGGCGAACTGGACATCAACACACCCGTTACTGATGTTATCGATTTCTTTGAAAAGGAAGACCTATGGGCATTGACTGCAGCTAACCCTCGTTTAGCGAGGTTTGCCGCTCGCCCGATAGTGGAAGAATACAAGAACTTACTTGGACTTGAGCGCCTTGGTGAAAAGGCCAATCCACCAAAACCACGAACTCGTTCTGCGAGAACGCCCCTTTCCACGTCCGCTAGGAGGAAGAAGGCACAGGCCAGAAGGCCCCAGGACCTAGGCATGAACTCCGTTCAGCGAGCGTATGCCCAGGCTCAACGACAAATTCGTAATAAGCAGCACGCGATGTGGGTCAAAGGCCTATACGGTAACCGTTGCGCAATTTGCGGCAAAGCTCTCGTGATAGATAAGTCTGGCTCGACCTATTCAGAGGCAGGTCACGTCAAGCCTGTCGGTGATCCATTCAAAGGTCCAGATCACTTCAGCAATATACTGCCTTTCTGCCCCAATCACCACAAAGCCTTCGACCGAGGGGGAGTGTGGATCGATCCAAACGGTGCAAGTCCACGAGCGATGAGCACGACAAACGACCTGAGCTTTTCAAACCGGCCTATCGACCTAGAAGCTGAGCATGCCTTTGACCTGACTTTCGCTGAATGGCATGCAAAGTACTTCGGGCACATCAGATAGCGTCTCGATCGCGCTGTGCGGGGAGACAGCGAAGGTATCCTTTGCACAAGATACGATCCAATAACTTTCTAGGAAGCTTGCCGTTTCGCTCTTTCCAATAAAAGCTGTTCGCCACCGCACGTCAGCCGCTGTCACCGGCGATGCGATACACCGACCTCTCAGAAATCCCCAGGCGCCCTGCAGCCTCCTTTTTTGAAACCCCGTCCGCCAATAACAGGCGCACCTCGTCCGCTTTCTCCATCGCCGTGGGACGCCGTCCCTTGTACTTTCCCTCCGCTTTTGCCTTTGCAATCCCCTCCCGCTGCCGCTCTAGCATCATTTCCCGTTCAAACTGCGCAACGGAGCCCAAGACGTTCATCATGAGCTTTCCAGTTGCATTGGACGTATCCAACGCAAGGTCTAGGACCCGAAGGCTCACACCTTTGCCCTCAAGTTCTTCAATCAACTCCCCCAAGTGCTTCACCGAGCGAGCCAAGCGGTCCAGCTTAGTCACCACTAGCGTGTCACCTTCCCTAGCGAAGCTTAGAGCCTCTGAGAGCGCCTCTCGCGCCGCTATAGAGCTAACCTGCTCCTCCCATACCCGCTCGCACCCGAGAGCCCTCAGCGACTCTCTCTGAGCCTCTAGCGATGCCTTCTGTTCCAGGGTCGATGTCCGTGCATATCCGATCAGCATGTCTGACCTCCTGTCTGCCAATGAAGTTTTAGAACTAGGGACAGGTCGTCTGCCAAAAGGCGAAACCCATCCATCTGGCAGTAATTGCGCCAAGCGCCAGCACCTGACGCATGAGCAAGGTCTATTGGCAGGTGCTCCCAATAATGTTCAAACGCAGCGCTGGGCAGGTTTGGCCTCGCAGCCGAAAAGTTCTGAGTTATTGATGTCGTCGTGTTAAAGTGAGTTGCTAGGTAAGAGGAGCGCCTCAAGATGAAAAACCCGTATCTGGCTGAAGGACGATTACCAGACATTATTGCCGCGCTTACGGCTATGGGATCATACAAGTTTTACAAGCTCGACTTCGATGGTTGGGCAAATCGGATCGGCGGACCGAACAAGCCAGGTTCCCATTGGGAGGTTGTCTTATCAGAACACCCAGAGTTCTTCCGATTTAACCAAGAGCGCACCAAGGCCTCACTAGTCTGGAGGCGCACTTTCCCACGCAATTACAATGTCGACGACGAGCCCGAGCGCCTTCCCGATCACCAAATCTCGGGTAGACCATACGACCGGATTAGTCGTCGGCCACTGTCTACTGATGAGGTGCAAGCTCTCATTTCCGTTGCCATCGAACTTCACGAGCGCGCCTTGGAGCAGAAAAAGGCATCCTTCATCAACTCACCTTTCGTTACTGCGCTGGTGGCGTCGTTGAGTGCGGGGATCGGCGCAGCGGTCGGCGCGATTTTGGGAAGCCCTTAGGCCTTTCGGATCGCATTTGATATCAGCTTCAATGCCTCAGGGACATCGGCTTCGCCTCTCACTTTGAACCGCGTGTTTCCCCGGTCGTCTTTTACTTCAAGGCTCGTCATACCTTGGAAACGAGTCACCGGCCCTCTTACAGTGATCTGTAGTTCGTCAACCCTTGGCTGTATGATGACATACCAAAAGTTGTCAGGCGTCTCACTGAAGTTGCGCATCTTGCCTCTTTTGAGATTTCCGGAATAGCTTGTGCGCACACCTCTCAACAATTGCTCGGCTGCTAAAGCGCTCTGCGTGGATAGGTTTCTCTTCGCCATTTCTAGGAACTCACGGTCGCCAGGTCCCACCTCATAAGAAGATTCCGGCGCGTCCTCGGAATTTTGAGCCGTAGGCTCACTGCTACCTGACGCCAAGATTCCGATTGCTTGGGCTGTTGTCCCCACATTGATTGGCGACACATCTTCGAGGTTGAAGTGGAGTTGGCCAGTTTCGGCATCAAATGAGCATGCATTGAACAGAAGCACGCTCTTAGTCCCAATTGATTGGTTAGTATTTCCGAAGTGCCTCACTTGGTGCGGCGGTAACTTGAGCGCCCAGATACCAGGGGAAAGTTCGGAAACTTCAGTTGCAGTCATTTGCAGGGTCATTTCATTCTCCAGAGCAAAACGTTCTGCGCAGATAAATCTGCAGCGCAATTGTGTCAAGCTTCTTAGTCGATATGCCTGCTATGCTCGGCCATCACGCGGTTGTTCGCCCCCCCGGTTCCTGGCATTCTTGGAAGGCTTTCAGGAACCGAAACTTGAAGGGGGGGCGGGGGTCAGCAGAAATAAACTTCAAAAATGGGGCGTATATATTATTGATATTATTGTTTTTTTGAAATGATGTGTGCCATGGACTTCAAGCCTGAAACAGTGCAGCACCTCCGCCTCGCCTTCGACAAGGCTCTACAGTCCGGCAAGCTCAACAGCTGGGAGACCCGCTTTGTCTCCGACATGAATGCCAAGTTCGCCCGCTACGGCACCAGGGCCCGACTGACGGACAAACAAGAGGCGAAGCTTCGCCAGGTCCTTAGGCCCTATATGCAGTCAGAGGCCGAGACAGAGCCGCTGACTGGGGGAGTCAGAACCACGTCTTCGGGACGGCGGGGCGGGAGGCCAACGCAGAGCCCTTCAGGGCGCCCTCAGAGGGCTAAGAGCGCTCCTTCTAGACCGACCTACCAGAGGTCCTCCAGGCCCTCTAGGAGGCCCTACAGACGCTACAGGAGCACCCCTTGGCTTCTAAGGATTTGGCGGAGGGATGTCCAAACAGTTTATGTGCTAATGCTCGCCGGTGTCGTCTGGCTTTTCTCTCAGTTCGACCCGTCTCCAAGCTACCGGCAGCAAGTAACTCCGTCTTCTCCTCAGCGCGTTGGGGCACAAACACTGAGCCTCTCGGACTTCAGTGTGACAGATGGGGACACGATCCAGCTGAGGGGAAGATCGACCGGAACGCGATTGGTGGGCTTCAACACCCCAGAGACCTTCAATCCGGTATGTGACAGAGGCTATGCGCTGGGCCTTCAGGCAACAGCGAGGCTCAAAGACCTTGTCCAAGCCGCATCTGCTATCGAGCTTCAGATTGTTGCCTGCGCCTGCAAGCCTGGGACCCAAGGCACGAGCAGATGCAACTTTGGGCGTTCGTGTGGTATCCTTAAGGTGGATGGAAGGGATGTCGGACAGACTCTGATTTCTGAGGGACTGGCAGCGCCTTTCAACTGCGGTCGGACAACCTGCCCCCCAACGCCAAGGCCCTGGTGCCAGTAAGGCGGCAAGTCGTTTGTGACTGGACACCTGACAGGAGGTTCGGTTGCGGTTGCAAACACTGCGACGGGCCTAGGAGCTTTTTCACAGTTTCGCCGATGAAGGGCCATCTCACTAGGTGAGTCGTAGTGAACTAGCATCTGTTTACTGCCACAGGGATGCGGCGACTAGGTCAGTCCTCCGAAATCCGTGATGTCTATTAATACATGGTGACGACGTTTTATGTGACCTCCCCAGTCTCTGGCTCTTGAACTCGCCCCATGACCACATCGGCTACAGATGCGTTCCAGAATCTACGACAGTAGATGTCGGCCGCTTGCGTGATCGTTTTGTAGGAACCGGGTTGACTACGGTAGAAGCGTCTTCGTTCATTGGGACCCGCTGCGAGGAGGTATTGATTGCTTAGAACTTCACGTAACCGCCCAGTCTCTGACCTAGCTCGATCTACCAGGTTCTTAATGAATCCCAGTCGCTCTTTAGGCGGTATCGTGTAAAGCATCTCTCCCAACCTATCAGAAGTATCGAGCAGCTCGTAGTTCGCCCTCCATCTTCGCTTGCTGTTGTTCGAGTTGACTGGGTTCTGTGCCCTTTGCGCTTTCTGATACCTGTTTTTTCTACATGGCTCGCTGCAGTAGCGTTGGTTGGTTCGTTTTCTCGCGAAGTCACCCCCGCAATATTCGCAAGGAATGGATTGCATGGACGAAAGCGCCGAGTCTTCCGTTTCCAAGATTGTATCTTTCATAGGGATTCCAAATGAAAAGACCCCGACGCTTTGAGCGTCAGGGCCGTGCTTCCAGAGTTTGTTCAGTTGTGGGTTAGCGACAATAGACAGCTAATGGTGACCGCCAGATCGCCACCTCGTGTAGGATCATGTGGGACCTAGTCCTAATGCTAGTTCTAGGAGGAGCAGAACGGTTGCTTGCTCCTATTCAGTACGTTTTCGGCCCTGCCTTGCTTTGGAACCGACCAAATCAACGACTTTGCTTGGGCTGCGGAGAAACTGCAGCGGCTTGCATGCCGGGCCGGAAAACAGGTCGCTCCGCTCCTATTGAGGTCGAATGCTGTCCGCCCTGCACTGGGTGAAACCGCTGCTGCGAGTTTTTTGCGCCTATGCGGTAGGTGAGTAGTTTGGTTTTGGCGGTCGGCGGCCCGGTTTATACCACGGACCTGTCTGGCATTCCAAAACCACAATTGGGAAGGACTGCCTGTGCTCAATCGTATGATCGTCAACCGGGTTCTGGTCACCAAGGCCCAAGAAAGCAGCTCGTTCGCGCAACTTCTCAATGGCTCTGAAATGTGTAGCACAACGCTGATGTCAACGAACCACCAAGTAGCAATCGTGCGCAGGCCTAGGGAGCCAAGCAGTGGCTCCAGTCCAAAGCTGACCCACTGGTTGCTTGCTTCTGTAATGTTCGAATTGGGTCCTCCCTAACTTAGAAGGCACCAAAGCGTGGACTTCCTGTTGGTCTAGTTGCGCACAAAACCGCTAACACTCCGGCCCTCTAGTCAGGTGCTCTGCTCCTTGTCAGGTCGAAAGCTGTCCGCCTACAATGGACTAATCCAAGACAAAAACGTCCCAACGACAATAGGAAGCACACGGAGACGGGTCTAGCCGGTCGGCAGACGGTTACCGGCTCCAAGTCAGTCCGGTAGCTGTCAGTCCTGCTTTGGGCCAATCTGAAGATGTGTCGCCTGTCGATCTTGAGAGCACGAACTTGCCTCGAAACTGCTCTGGTTCAGACGCCATCCCAAAAACTTTGATCGACGATCTTCTGCATCCAATCTCGTCTGACCTCTAGGCTATGTCCGTGGCCATATCGCTGACCAACGCTCTTCAACGACCACCCACCGATCCGATCGATGAGCTCCTCAGGAGCGTTCCTGTTACGCAAGCGATCTCGCATCGAATGGCGGAGTGATTGGTTGTTCTTCCCAACTAGTCCGATGCTCTGATAGTTTTGCCTCAGGGTGTTAGACGCGCTTTTCGCTCGAACAGTCTGGTCGTCCTTGCCAATGTATCGCTCAAAGACGTACTCACCGAATTGAGAAGTCGAATGAATTCGCTTCGCTGCCCAAAGAGCACTCCCTACCAGAGGTACAGCTCGGACAGAAGCTGCGGTCTTTAGCCTGCGGCCCTCGTGCACCATGACGTCCACGAACGGCACTGGCGATGAAAGGTTGATATCTTCTGGCTTCAAGCCACACCCTTCGGCCAGCCTCATGCCTGTGTCGGCCAACAATGCAATCAGCCAACGAATGTCGTCATCTTTCTCAACACAAAATGCATAAAGGGTTCGCAACTCCCTTTGGTCCAGCACTTCGACCTTCTTGGCATCCTGGCCTAGCCCCGGCACTCTAAGGCTTTCGAACACGTTTTTGATGTCCAGTTCATTCTCCCGGATACATGTGGCGAACACCGGGCTTATGTAGTTCAGATATCGCTTGGCAGTCGTGGTCTTGACGCCCCTCGAGAGCAGCAACTTCAAGAAGTCCCTGGCTTGCTCTCTTGTATAGCCGCTAATTGGTCGGTCACCGGCGAACTCGACAAATCGATTCACAGCCCTCCAGCGAGACACGCTGCCTTTCGACCCGGCAAGCTCGCCGCAGACTTCTTGGTGCAATTGAACAGCTTCACTGAGGAATGGGACATTTTTCTTGTTTCCGAAGAACAGGTCTGCGGCAAACGCAGCTCCAGGTGGGAGGTCTTCGTAATCGATCTGACCCTCTTCACCGCCCGAAAGGAGGGAAAGCCGATTCAAAAAATCTTCAGGTTCGATACCGACGCGGCGATACTCGTCTGCTTGCCCCGGCTTTAGTCCGTAGGCTTCCAGCATTGCACGTCCTGCAGCAACTGCTTCAGGGCCAACAGGAAGTCTGCCTTCTCGGTGAGCTCGCCACATCGCGTCTTGCTGTAAAGCGAAACTGTGAGCAAGGCGTGCCGCCTCAACGTCATTGGAAGTACCAAGCGAGAAGAAGAGCTCCGCTTTTCTCTTCGGGTATAGAGCGCGAACGTCAGATGGCACTCGACGGCGAAAATACCAGACATTGCCCTTCTTCTGGAGATGCTTTGCTTTCAAGGAGAGCGCTCCTGAGTCGTAGAGTATCAGCGTCATGTGTTACCTTTTGTGTAACCTCAAAACGCAACTTATCCCGCCCAAGTCTTTGAATTCATTGATATATGTGGGGGGAAAGTGGCGCGCTGGGGAGGATTCGAACCCCCGACCCCTTGATTCGTAGTCAAGTACTCTATCCAACTGAGCTACCAGCGCGCGGGGTAGCGGCGATGTAACGGCACTGGCGGGGCATTGCAAGGGGCAATCCGCGAATTACTGCGCCGCTTCCTCACGCGCCACCGGATCGGCCAGCGTTTCCAGCCCGCGCGGAAGGTGGATCGCAAAGACGGTGCCGTCCGGCCCGGTCCGCTCAAGCTCGAGCCGCCCGCCATGGCCACGCACCAGTTCGGCGGAAATCGCCAGCCCCAGCCCGGTGCCGCCCTTGCGCCCACCTGCCGCGAAGGGCTGGAACAGAAGTTCCTGCGCCTTGGGCGGCAGGCCCGGCCCGGTGTCTTCGACGCGGATCGTCCATTCGTCGGCGGTCTCGTAGCCCGACACCATGATCTCGCCGCCGCTCGCACCCTGAAGCGCCTGACGGGCGTTGCGCACGAGGTTGCGCAGGATGCGGTAGAGTTGTTCGGGATCGGCCCGCACCGACAGGTTCGCGGGCACGTCTTCGGAATAGGAGATGTCGTCTTCACCGGCGGCAAGTCGTTCGCTGTCGACCACGTCGCCGACCACTTCCGACAGGTTGAACCGGGTCAGGCGCGGCGCGGGTTCTTCGGCCTTGCCGAAGGCGAGCGTGGATTCGCACAGGTTCACCGCGCGGCTGATCGACCCCATCAGCTTGGGCACGGCGCGCTGCACGCCGGGGTCTTCGCTCATCTCGACACGGTCCGCGAAAAGCTGGGCCGTGGTCAGGATATTGCGCAGGTCATGGCTGATCCGGGCGACCGCACCGCCCAGCTGGGCCAGCCGTTCCTTTTGCTTGAGCGCACTCGAAAGCTGTTCCTGCAAATCGTGGAGGGCCTCTTCCGCCTCGCGCAATTCCCGCACCCGCGACGCGGGCGCGATGATCTGCCGGGCGTCCTCGGGGGCCTTCGCATAGCCCATCATGTTCTGCACGACCTTCTTGATCGGCCGCACCATCAGCGTGCGGACGGACAGGAACAGGAGCACGGCCGTGGCGATCGAAATGATTGCCGACAGGGCGAGGATACGGCGGCCATATTCCAGCATGGCATCGCGCAAGGGTGCGCTTTCCATCGTGACCTCGATCACCAGCCCGCCTTCGCGCACCGGGTCGCCGATCACCCGGATCACCTCGTTCTCGCTGTCGAAAAGGCGCACGACGGCATCGCGCATCAGCATGGCGAAACTCTCTTCGCGCAGGTCGAAACTCGCGGCGACCGGACCCGGCACGGGCGACGACAGCATCAGTTCACGCGCCTCGTCGCGACGCAGCACGACGTTGAACACCTCGGCGTTCAGCAGAAGCTCCCGCTCCAGCTCCGCGTCGATCATGTCGTCGGCCAGCAGGACGAGCGACGCGATCTGCGCGCGTTCGAGCCGGGATTGCAGGTAATCTTCGCGAAAACTGGCGATGGAGGGGACAAAGATCAGCACTTCCGCCAGCATGACGAATGCGGCGGTCAGGATCAGGAACCTGCCGGAGAGCGAGTTCAAAAACATCTCGTCCCTACCTGCGTGTCTACGGCACGAGCCTTTGAAGGACCCGAACCACACGTTTTAGTGTTTCATTCTCAAATAGTTTTGGCGAGTAGAAGTTCCCAGAGGCGCGCTTGGAAATTTCTGACAGCGTGGGATAGGGCAGGACCATGCCGGATATGGCCGAGAGCGACAGGCCCTGAGAAATGGCGAGCGACCAGGGCGCGATCAGTTCGCCTGCGTTCTTGCCGACGAGCGTCACCCCCACGGGCTTTGATTTCACGACCATGACCTTGATGAAGCCCTTGGTCTCCCCCGTCGCGATGGCACGGTCGTTGCCTGCGAAGTCGGCGCGCACGACGGTCAGCTGGTCGCCATGCGCCTTGCGCGCGGCCTCTTCGGTCAGCCCGACCTGCGCCAGTTCCGGGTCGGTATAGGTGCACCACGGGATATGGTCGGTGCGCGCCTTGGCCGGGAGCCGCAGAACGGTGGGCCGGATCACCACCCCGCCGTGATAGCCCGCGACATGGGTGAATTGCAGACCGCCGGTGATGTCGCCCACGGCGAAAATGCGGCGGTTCGTGGTGCGCAGGCGGTCGTCCACCTTGATCCCGCGGTCCGCGGTTTCGACCCCGGCCTTGTCCAGCCCCATGTCGTCCGTATTCGCCTTGCGCCCGACGGCGACGAGGATGTGAGAGCCTGTGAAGACCCGCCCGAATTCGGTCACCACTTCGATCCTGCCATCGGTGTCGCGCACGCGCACGGCCTGCGCCCCCTCGACGATCTCGATGCCCTTGTCGCGCAGCGTGTCCAGCACCAGCGCGGCGGCTTCGGGGTCGTCCTTGCCAAGTGCCTTCTGCGCCTCGAGCACTGTCACCTCACAGCCCAGCAGCCGATGCGCCAGCGCCATTTCGCAGCCGATGGGGCCGCCGCCGATCACCAAGAGGTGTTTCGGCTTTTCGGCCAGATCGAAGACCGTTTCGTTCGTGTAGTGCGGCACCTCGTCCAACCCCGGAACCTCGGGCACGAAGGGGCGCGATCCGGTGGCGATGACGAAGCGCCTCGCACGGATCGTCGTGTCGCCCGCCCGCACCTCGCGCGGGCCGGTGAACCGCGCATGGTCCCGGATCACGGTGCAGCCCAGACCTTCGAACCGCTCCTGACTGTCGTGCGGCGCAATGGTCGCGATGGCGGATTTGACATGCGCGTGGGCCGCGTCCCAATCCAGTCCCTTGGCGCCGGCGGACAGAAGCGCCTTCGACGGCACGCAGCCGGTATTGAGGCAATCGCCCCCCATTTCGCCCTTTTCGATCAGCACCACCTTCGCCCCCATCTGGGCGGCGCCCGAGGCGACCGACAGCCCGCCGGACCCGGCCCCGATGACGCAGATGTCGGTCTTGATGACGGTCATGCGATGGGCTCCTTCCGAAAGACGCGCAGGATGAGGGGGAGCAGGGCCAGAGCGCACAAGCCGATGATCGGCCCGAGGATATAGGGTTTGAAGATGATGCCGAGGTCGGGCGTGCCGCCTGCCTCGAACACCTCGCCCAGACCGGAGCCGACCGAGGTGTAGATCAACGCGCCCGGAATGATCCCGACCACGGTCGTCACCGCAAAGACCCATGTGCGCACGTTCACGAGGGCGGGCAGCACGTTGGCCACGAAGAACGGCACCACCGGGATCAGGCGCATGAGGAACAGGACCGACCATTGGCTTTTGTCGATGGCGGCCTTGAGCCTTGCGATCCGGCCCGGCGACGCCTCCATCCGGGCTGCCAATCGCTCGCCTAGCCCAAGTTTCGCGGCAGAGAAGATGATGAGTGCGCCCATGGACGCGGCGGCGACGTTGTAGAAAACGCCGGGGAAAAGACCAAAGAGGAAGCCGCCCGTGAGCGTGGCGATGGTGGCGCCGGGCAGAGAAAAGCCCACGATGGCGGTGTAGGCCGCGATGAACACCAGAACGGCAAGCAGGTAGTTGTCGTCGCGAAACGCGATCAGATCGGCGCGGTTTTCGGCCAGCGCGTCATAGGTCAGGCGGTCGCGGAACAGGACGAAACCGACCAGCGCCACGATGGCGATGATCGTGATCGGGATCAGGCGTTTGATCCGTTCGGCGTTCAAGGTGTCCTCCTTGCTCAAGTGATCGCACCATGACGATGAAGCGTTGGTCCCGCCACCCCCCTCACGCCGCATTGATCCGCGTCGCGAAAATGTTTCAAAAGGACCGACGCGGGGTTTGACTTGGCCCCGAACCGCCCCTATAGACCGGGCTTCAACGAATTCCGCCCCGATTCCATCGGGATCAGTGGGCATGAGACGAAGATGGACCTTTCGGGGTCCAGAACCTGACGGAGACGGGCGATGAAACGCACCTACCAACCTTCGAACCTGGTTCGCAAGCGCCGCCACGGTTTCCGTGCGCGCATGGCGACCAAGGCCGGCCGCAAGATCCTGAACGCGCGTCGCGCCAAGGGCCGCAAGTCGCTGTCCGCGTAAGCGGGTCCGACATCTCGGCTGAAGACATGACACCGCCGGAGGCACCCGTGGACGGCCATGAGGCCGGGCACGAAGCGCCCCCGGCGGTTTCCGTTTGTCTGGAGACGCTGAAAAAGCGCCCGGACTTTCTGGCTTGTGCCCGCGCCCGCAAGGCGCCTGCGCCTGCGTTCCTTTTGCAGGGCCGCGACCGGCGCGACGACGATACGGTCGTGCGCGTCGGCTACACGGCATCCAAGAAGGTCGGCAACGCGGTCGCCCGCAACCGGGCCAAACGCCGCTTGCGTGAGATCGCCCGCGCCGTCATCGCCGACGAAGGGCGCGCAGGCTGGGATTACGTGCTCGTCGCGCGCCCCGGAAGCACGGTCGACCGGGATTTCGATGCGATGACAACCGATCTCCGTGCGGCGCTCGCCCGCGTCCACGGTCAGTAAAGACCAAGCCCCAACAGCGCCATGATGAGGATCAGCAGGGTCATGCCGCCTGCGGTCACCCATGCCGTGCGCCGCGCGATGCCGCCTGCGACCGTGGGATAGGTGGACGGGTCGTCGAAAGACCGGCGCAGACGCGCCCGCCCGGCCCCGTCGAACCCCGATACCGCCACCACGATCACGAAGGCCGCGATGACCCACAGGCCATAGGGCGATCCAAGCGCCCCGAGGCTGGGAATGCCGCCGCCCGCCCACGCGCGAAGCGGCCCTGTGACGAGGACGAGCACACCGCTGACCCCCATCACGAGGCCGGAGGCCGGGCCGATCCGGTCGAACAGGGCCGAGGCCTCGGCCGCCGGGCTGCGCGCCATTGCGGGCAACAGGATCAGTGCGAAAAACAGGTTGCCGCCGGCCCATGTGGTCGCCGCCAGCAGATGCAGGATGTGGATGATCTCGTTCATGGTGCGTCCCCCTGCCCCCGGATCATGCTGAACCGGACAGTGCGGCGCAAGTTTTTCCGACCGCGATGCTGCAATGCGGCAACACTGGCGGACCAGTCGTTCGCACCCCGTTGGCGTCTTGTGGATTTCAAGGAAATCTGGAAAGTGCGACCTGCGACCCCCTTTGGGTCACTCGATGACGAAACCAGTTTTCTTGTGAAGGACATTCCATGAAAATCGCCATGATCGGCACCGGATACGTCGGCCTCGTGTCCGGCGTGTGCTTCTCGGACTTCGGGCACGAAGTCATCTGCGTCGACAAGGACCCGCGCAAGATCGAGATGCTGGAGCGTGGCGAGGTTCCGATCTACGAACCGGGGCTGGATCGTCTGATGAACAAGAACGTCGAAGCCGGGCGGCTGTCCTTCACGCTCGACCTCGAACGCGCCATCGACGGGGCCGAAGCGGTGTTCATCGCGGTCGGCACACCCACGCGGCGCGGCGACGGTCACGCCGATCTCACCTATGTCATGGCCGCCGCCGAAGAGATCGCGAAGGCCGCCAAGGATTACATCGTCATCGTCACCAAATCGACCGTCCCGGTCGGCACGAACGCCAAGGTCCGCGACGTGGTCGCTGCGGCGAACCCCGACCTCGATTTCGATGTGGCGTCGAACCCCGAGTTTCTGCGCGAAGGCGCGGCGATCGACGATTTCATGAAGCCCGACCGTGTGGTCGTGGGGGTCGAAACCGACCGCGCCGCCAAGGTGATGGAGGAGATCTATCGCCCGCTCTACCTGCGCGACTTCCCCATCGTGACCACGGACCTCGAGTCGGCCGAAATGATCAAATACGCCGCCAATGCCTTTCTCGCGACCAAGATCACCTTCATCAACGAGATCGCGGCGCTGTGCGAAAAGGTGGGCGCGGACGTGAAAGCCGTGTCCAAGGGCATGGGTATGGACGGGCGCATCGGCAACAAGTTCCTGCACGCAGGCCCCGGCTACGGCGGCTCGTGCTTTCCGAAAGACACCAAGGCGCTGGCCCGGATCGGGCAGGAACATGCCGCGCCCATCTCCATCGTGGAAACCGTCATCAAGGTGAACGAGGACGTGAAGCGGCGGATGATCGACAAGCTGGTCGACCTCTGCGGCGGCTCGTTCAACGGCAAGACCGTCGCGGTGCTGGGCGTGACCTTCAAACCCAACACCGACGACATGCGCGACGCCCCGTCGCTGACAATCGTGCCATCGCTCGTCGGGGGAGGCGCGCGGGTGCGCGTGTGTGATCCGCAGGGCAAACGCGAGGGCGAGCATCTGCTGCCCAGCGTCGAATGGCAGGATGACCCCTATGCCGCGGCCAAGGACGCCGACCTCATCGTTATCCTGACCGAATGGAACGAATTCCGCGCCCTCGACCTCGACAAGATCGCGTCCGGCATGAAATCGGCGAAAATGGCGGACCTGCGCAATATCTACAGCGCCGACGCCGCTGCCGAAGCGGGGTTCGTGGCTTATGACAGCATCGGGCGCGTGGGTCTGATCCGCGCCTGAGCGTCAGACCTCGTAATAGTCGCGATACCAGTCGACGAAGGCGCGCACACCGTCGCGCACGTCGGTCTGCGGGCGATAGCCGGTAAGGCGCTCCAGCAAACCCGCATCCGCCCATGTCGCAGGCACGTCGCCGGGCTGGATGTCCATGTAGTTGCGCCGGGTCTTCATGCCCAGCGCGTCCTCGATGGCATCCACGAAATCCAAAAGCCGCACGCTCTGAGAATTCCCGATGTTCACCACGCGGTAGGGCGCGACGGGTGACAGGCTGTCGCCCTCCGGCACCTCGCCCCCCTCGGGGCGCGCGGGCACCGCGTCGAACATCAGAAGCCGGATCGCGCGCACGAGGTCTTCGACATAGGTGAAGTCGCGGAACATCTCGCCGTGGTTGTAGACGTCGATCGCCTCACCGCCGAGGGTCGCGCGCACGAACTTGAACAGCGCCATGTCGGGGCGGCCCCACGGGCCGTAGACGGTGAAGAACCGGAACATGGTGGTCGGCAGATCGTAGAGGTGCGCATAGGAATGCCCCATCGCCTCGGTCGCCTTCTTGGTCGCGGCATAGATCGTCATGGGCGTGTCGGCCTTGTCGGTTTCCTTGAACGGCATCTCGGTGTTCGCGCCGTAGACCGACGAGGTGGAGGCCATCATCAGGTGCCGCACCTCGTGACGCCGCGCGGCTTCCATGATGTTGAAGGTGCCGACGACGTTCGCATCGACATAGGCGCGCGGGTTCTCGAGGCTGTAACGCACCCCCGCCTGCCCCGCGAGATGGACGATGATCTCCGGCACGAAACCGTCGATGGCGGTATCGACAGCGGCCAAATCCTCCAGCATCGCTTCGGTCGCGGCGAACCGCTCGCTCTGCGACAGCATCGCGTGGCGGCGTTGCTTCAGCGTGACGTCGTAGTAGTCGGTCATGCCGTCGAAACCGTGGACGGTATGGCCCTCGTCCAGCAGCAGGCGGGCGAGGTGGTAACCGATGAACCCAGCCGTGCCGGTGATGAAAATTCGTGCCATGAACCGCCTCTTGCGCTGTCCTTCCGTCCTACCTGCATTCCTCCGAAGTGCAAGCGTCCCGCGGCGCTTTGACGACTCGCGGATGGCACCCGGCCACCCTATATCCCTCGTATGACGCCGCTCGCCCATATCGTCGCGCTTCCCGTGCGCTTCTACCGTCTCGTGTTCTCGCCATGGGTCGGCCATTCGTGCCGCTATCAGCCGACCTGCTCGGCCTATGCGCTCGAGGCGCTCGAAAAACACGGCGCGTTCAAGGGCGGCTGGTTGACCATCCGGCGCATCGGGCGCTGCCATCCGCTTGGCGGCATGGGATTTGACCCGGTGCCGGACCCCGGCGATAAGAGGAAAAAGCCGTAGCCGGAGGGCCGATGCCCCGCCAATTCCTCTTCCCCCTGACGACGGGCCGCTCGGGAACCGTATTCCTGACCGAGCTTCTGCGCCTGAACTGGACCGGGGCCGAGGTGCATCACGAACGGCTGGCGTATGAGACGCTGGGGGTCGACAGCCCGGACGCGTCGCACCTCACGAATTTTAACTCCATCGGCAATGTGGAGCATGTGCGCGCCTTCTGGCTTCAGAAACTTGCGCGGGTCATGGACAGCCCGGCAGACCGATATGCCGAGGTGTCGCATTTCCTGTTCAAGGCCGGACTGGTCGAAAACATCGCCCCGCTGACCGAGGTCGGGGAGGTGCATCTGGTCATCCTCACCCGCGATGCGTTCAAGATCCAATGGAGCTACGTGAACCGCTTCGAGTTCGCCAATTTCGGCTTCACATGGCTTTTCGCGCTCGATCCCCGTTATCCCAACACCATCGTCAAGGCCGAGCCGTTCATGCAACACGGGCCAGCGGGCACGTCGCTGTGGTATGTGCACGAGGTGTTCGCCCGCGCCGAGTATTACGCGCGGTTGACCGCCACGAACCCCCACATCCACATCCACCGCGCCGACCTGTCCGAGATCACCAGACCCGAAGGCGCGGCACGCCTGCTTTCCGAGCTCGGTCAGCCGATGACACCGGACGCGGTGCGGATGCCGCCACGCCAGAACGCGACCAAGGCCGTCATGTTCGACGAGAAGATGGAGAATTTCTGTCGCCGCCTCGCCAAGGGCACGCCGCTCAGGTCGGCCGAAATCGCCGAAGCCTACTGGAACACGGGCAAGCGGCTGGGCGACGGTATGCGGGCCGGGTGACAGGGGCCGCCCCGCCCCTCCCAATTAATAATGGACAGGATAACCTGACCTTCGTTACGAATGCGTCAGGCACCGGTCGGGAGCGATGGTGCCGCAGGGGGCACATCGCAGCATGACATCCAAAGCGGGAAACACCGCTACGCGCGGTCGGGATATCGAAACGATTCTTCAGGGCTATATTCTGTCGCCCTACTGCTTCGGAACCGCGCTGGTCCTCGCCCTGTTCATTACGATCTTCGCGCCCGGCGGGCTGTTCGCGCATCAGCCGTTGTGGCTGCGCGCCGGAATTCATCTGTTCGACACCGTCGTGTTTCTGGCCCACAGCTATTTCGTCCTCCCCCGCGTGTTTCGCGAGGCGTTCGACCGGGGCTGGCCGATCCTTCCGGTCCACATCGCGATCTACATTCCACTCGCCCTCGTCCTCGCGGTTGTCTTCGCGCTTGTCGAAGGTCACGGGCTGACGGGGGCCGAGATCGTCTGGCACGTCGCCATCGTCGTCGCCTGGGTCGTCCTTTCCGCCGTCATCGGCCTGTTCATCTTCTGGGTCTATTTCCTGCCGCATGCGGGGATCGAGGTGAAGCCGGAGCAGATCTGGTCCTATCGCCCGCCCACGTCCTGCCGGCTTCAGGATCACCTGTCGCCCGCCGTGAGGGGCCGGGTACTGAGGATGCTTGCCGAAAACCAATACGTGCGCGTTTTCACCGAGCGGGGCGAAGAACTGATCCGCCTGCCCTTGTCCGAGGCCGTCGGACTGGTCCCCGACGAGGCCGGGATCAGGGTGCATCGGTCGCACTGGATCGCGACCGACCGCATGGCAGGCGTGAAATTCGAAAGCGGCAACCCGAAGTTGTTGACGGTGGACGGATCACAACTCCCGGTAAGTCGCTCTCGTGTGGGCGACGTGCGCTCGGCGCTTTCGCATCGTGAAATGTGAAACCCGGCCGGTTCGCGAACCCCTGGGCGTCAACCGCTCCAAATCCAGCGTCATCCGCACCATCGCGCACACAGGCACCTGATTTATCAGTACAAATCACGCCGTGGCGCAGGTGGTTCGTATTTCGAACCGTTCATGCAGGCAGCACCGATTGAGCACGCGTCATAGACCGGCGACCCGCTTGGGCCGTCGGGTGTATTGAAGGCCGGGCCGTGCAGAGTATTTCGCGCGGAGGGGCACTTTTCCATCGGCGCGGCGGGCGGGCATATTCTCGCTCGCAACCGTCGCGCCACTTCCCTTGCCAGACGCCCCGCCCCACGGTAATCCGCGCTCATGCTCGACGAGTCCGATGACATCCACCCGCTGTTTCGCGGCGCCCCTTCGACCACGGAGTTCAAGAAGCTCCGCAAACGCATCCTGCGCAATGTGCGGGAGGCGGTGGAGCACTATGGCATGGTCGAGCGGGACGAGACCGGGCAGGCCAAGCCGGGTCAGAAATGGCTCGTCTGCCTGTCGGGCGGCAAAGACAGCTACACGATGCTGGCCGCGCTTTATGAGATGAAGTGGCGCGGGCTTCTCCCCGTCGAAATCCTCGCCTGCAATCTCGATCAGGGCCAGCCGGGGTTTCCGGCCACCGTGCTGCCGGAATTTCTGGAAGACCGTCAGGTGCCGCACCGGATCGAGTACGAAGACACCTATTCCATCGTGATGGGCAAGGTGCCCGAGGGCCGGACGTTCTGCGCGCTCTGTTCCCGTCTGCGCCGGGGCAACCTCTATCGCATCGCGCGTGAGGAAGGGTGCAACGCGGTCGTGCTTGGCCATCACCGCGACGACATCCTCGAAACCTTCTTCATGAACCTGTTTCACGGCGGACGCCTTGCGACCATGCCGCCGAAACTGGTCAACGAAGAAGGCGACCTGTTCGTGTTCCGCCCCCTTGCCCATGTGGCCGAGGCGGATTGCGAAAAATTTTCCCGCGATATGGGTTACCCGATCATCCCCTGCGATCTGTGCGGGTCGCAGGACGGATTGCAGCGCCAGCAGGTGAAACAGATTCTCGACGGCTGGGAAAAGAACTCGCCCGGTCGGCGGCAGGTCATGTTCCGTGCCCTTATGAATGCCCGCCCCTCACATCTGCTCGACCCGAAACTCTTCGATTTCGCGGGGCTGACGCGCGGCCAAACGGAAGACACCTGAAGGCCCAAGCTGTTAACCGCAGGTTGACTCGTTCCCCATATGGTCCAGCGGACCGAAGAGGCGGCTCATGCGCCTCGGATAGGGGAGCAGACGATGAGCATCACGACTTCGGCACAGCGCGACGCGCTTCGCAAGAAACTCCGCATGATCCTGCTCGGGCCGCAGATGCTCGCGTTTCTCCCCGCGATCATGCTCGGCGCGTTCTGGTTCGGGGGCGAAGGTCTGGCGCTCGTGATCGCGGTGACGCTTCCGGGCATCCTCGTTCTGACCGGGCATGTTCCGGCGCCTTGGCGGGTCCGGGCGCGGCGCGACATGCTGACGGGGCTGCCCGGTCGGCAGGACTTGATCGCGACCCTGTCACAGGGGTTTTCGAGCGGGTCGAACGATGCCGGCGATCCGCCCGTGTGCCTCGTCCTCGAGATCGACAATGCCAGCGCGCTCGAATCCCAGTTCGGCGAGGCGGGCGCAGGCACCGTCTTGCGCACCTGCGCCGAACGGCTGAAAGCGGTCTTGCGTGAAAGCGACGTGGTGACCGCGCTGAAACCCGGGTGTTTCGGCATCGCGATCGCGCGCACGCCGCGCACCGATCTTGAGGTCATGATCCAACTCTCCGGTCGCCTGCAAGACGCCGTCGGCCAGCCCATATCGCTCGACGGCACACGGGTGTTGCTGTCGTCCTGCCTCGGGTTCTCGATGCCCTCCCGCGTGCCCGATCAGGTCGGGGAAAGCCTGCTCGACGCCGCCGAAAGCGCGCTGGAAGAGGCGCAAAAAGCCGGGCCGGGGTCGATCCGTGCCTTCTCCAACGGGATGCGTCCGCGCGTATCGGTGCCCGACAACCTCACGCGCGAGGTTCTGCGCGCTCTGGAAGACGGCGAAATCCGCCCGTGGTTCCAGCCGCAGGTGTCGACCGACACCGGCCAGTTGACGGGGTTCGAGGCGCTCGCGCGCTGGGAACACCCCGAGAAAGGGCAGATCGCCCCCGCCGCGTTCCTGCCCGCCATCGCCGAGGCCGGGCTGTTCGAACGGCTGGGCGAGGTCATCCTCTATCACGCGCTCACGGCGCTCAAGGCGTGGGACAAGGCGGGGCTGAAAGTGCCCAATGTCGCGGTCAACGTCTCACCGGAAGAGCTGCGGAACCCGCGCATGTTCGAAAAGATCAGGTGGGAGCTTGACCGTTTCGACCTCGGCCCCGACCGCCTCGTGATCGAAGTGCTGGAAAACGTGGTCGCGCAATCGGAAGACGACACCACGACCCGCAACATCGCCGCCCTGTCTCGACTGGGCTGCGGCATCGACCTTGACGATTTCGGCACCGGCCATGCCTCGATCTCGAACATCCGGCGTTTCGACGTCACCCGCATCAAGATCGATCGCAGCTTCATCAGCCAGGTGGATACCGACCGCGACCAGCAGAACATGGTCTCGGCGATCCTCACCATGGCCGAACGGCTTGGGCTGGATACGCTGGGCGAAGGGGTCGAAACCCACGGCGAACACGCGATGCTCGCCCAGCTCGGGTGCGGTCATGTGCAGGGCTATTCCATCGCCCGCCCGATGCCGTTCGAAGACACCGCGACCTGGATCGACACACATCAGGCCAAGCTGTCGACGATGCCCACGATCGACCACGCCGAGAATCCGCGTGGCAAGAAAGCGAGTTGACGTTTAAGGGGTTACAAACGGCATGAAAACCGCGTCCGGATCGCGCGGCAAGACGCCTCGCACCGCCGTGAATTCCGGTAAAACCGCTTGACGTTTGGCCTTGCGGGGGTTTGAACCCCACCATCCGAAATTCACGTGGTGGGCCTTTATGGAAAACCAGAATCGAAACCTCCTGATCGCGACGGTCCTGAGCTTTGTGGTCATCACGGCATGGATGCTCCTGTTCCCACCAGCGGAACCGGAAGCCGTCCAGCCCGAGGAGGTTGCCGAAACCCTCGCCCCCGGTGCAACCGACGGGGCCGCCACACCCCCGAATGCGGCCGAGCAGACCGGCACTGACGCCGCGCCGGAGGCCACGCCCGACACGACGACCACGGCGCAGACGCTGGAAAACAGCCCGCGCATTCCGGTCGAGACGCCGAAACTGTCCGGTTCGATCTCGCTCATCGGCGGCCGTATCGACGACCTGCATCTGTCCGATTACCGCGTCTCGCTCGACAAGGGGTCCGATACCGTCACGCTGTTGCGGCCGTCGGGTTCGGACGAGGCCTATTACACGCTCTACGGCTGGGCTCCGGGCGGCAACCTCGGCAATGCCGACGTCCCCGGCGCGATGACCCAATGGGAACTCGAAGAGGGCGACACGCTCACCCCCGAAACGCCGATCACGCTGGCCTGGACGAACGACGCAGGCATGATCTTTCGCCGCACCATCTCGGTCGACGAGGATTACCTCTTCACCGTGCGCCAGTCGGTCGAGAACGGGTCCGACATCGCCCAACGCCTCGCCCCCTACGGCCTGATCGCGCGTCACGGCGAACCCTCGAACCTCAAGGGGTTCTTCATTCTGCATGAGGGCGTGATCCGACAGGACGACACCGAACTGTCGGAAATAGATTACAAGGACGCCCGCGAACTCGACCGCGACCCGCGTGAGGGCGCCCCCGCCGAAGCCACCGCGATCACCGAGAACGGTTGGGTCGGCTTCACCGATCACTACTGGGAAACCATCCTCGTGCCGGAAAGCGGCCAGCCCTATACGGCGGTCGTGAAATACGTCGAAGGCGCCGACATCTATCAGACCGAAGTGCGCCTGCCGACCATCGAGGTCGCGCCGGGTGCCACCGCCGAAGTCTCCACGCGGCTCTTCGCGGGCGCCAAGGAATGGGACACGATCCGCGACTACCAGAACGACGAGGGCATCTACCGCTTCCTCGACTCCATCGACTGGGGCATGTTCTTTTTCCTGACCAAACCGATCTTCGCCGTGCTGCACTGGCTGCACTCGTTCATCGGCAACATGGGTTGGTCGATCATCGCCCTGACCTTCGTCATCAAGATGGTGCTGTTCCCGCTCGCCTACCGCTCCTACGTGTCGATGGCGAAGATGAAAGAGCTTCAGCCGGAGATGGAGAAGCTGCGCGAACAGGCGGGTGATGACCGCATGAAAATGCAGCAGGGCATGATGGAGCTTTACAAGAAGAACAAGGTGAACCCGGCTTCGGGCTGCCTGCCGATCCTCTTGCAGATCCCGATCTGGTTCTCGCTCTACAAGGTGATTTTCGTCACGCTCGAACTTCGCCATGAACCCTGGTTCGGCTGGATTCGCGACCTGTCGGCCCCCGATCCGTCGTCGATCCTGAACCTGTTCGGGCTGCTGCCGAACGCGGCGCCCGATCCGACCAGCTGGTTCTATTTCTTCTCGCTCGGCGTCCTGCCGATCCTTCTCGGCATCTCGATGTGGCTTCAGCAGAAGCTGAACCCGGCGCCCGCCGACGCCACGCAGGCGACGATCATGAACTGGATGCCCTGGGTGTTCATGTTCATGCTGGGCCGGTTCGCGAGCGGGCTTGTGATCTACTGGATCGCGAACAACACGCTGACCTTCATCCAGCAGTACACGATCATGCGCTCGCACGGCGCCAAGCCGGACATCTTCGGCAACATCAAGTCGAGCTTCAAGAAGAAGCCGGCGACAGAAAAGAAGTAGGGGCGTGAGCGCGCCCCTGCCCTTCCCTCTGGCCGAAGAGCCCGACGATGCGTCCCGCGAAGCGGGGCGCAAACTTTTTGCGGCCCAGACCGATTTTCTGAAAGGCGTGGTCGCGATGAACGGCCTGCCGCCCGACGACCGGATCGAGGTCTGCTTCGCGGGCCGGTCCAACGTCGGGAAATCATCGCTCATCAATGCGCTGACCGGGCGCAAGGGCCTTGCACGGGCGTCCAACACGCCGGGCCGCACGCAGGAAATCAACTTCTTCACCACCACCGACGGCCCCTACCTCGTCGACCTGCCCGGCTACGGCTTCGCCAATGCGCCCGTGGCGGTCGTCGAGAAGTGGCAGAAACTGCTCAAGTCGTATCTGTCGGGCCGCGCCTCGCTGCGGCGGGCCTTCGTGCTGATCGACACGCGGCACGGGATCAAGGCCGTGGACGAAGAGATCATGACGCTTCTCGACAAGTCCGCCGTCACGTTCCAAGCCGTTCTGACCAAGGCCGACAAGGTGAAGGCCGCCGACCGCGACAAGATCCTGAAACAGGTGCGCGAGAAGCTGTCGAAACATCCGGCGGCTTACCCGGAACTGGTCATGACCTCGTCCGAAAAGGGCGACGGGATCGCCACGCTTCGGGCGATCATCGCGGGCCTCGATTGACGCGGGCCAAGGGCGATGAAAGGCCAACGGCCTTGAAGAGCGCACGCGGCGACCGTATCACCGACAAAGCCGCCCCCGAGGATCAGCCCATGAGAAAGCTCAGCATGAACCGCGACTGGATCGCCACCGCCAAGACCCTGAACGAAGCCCTGCCCTATCTCCAACGCTACGAGGGTGCGACGGTCGTCGTGAAATTCGGCGGGAACGCGATGGGCGATGACGAAGCGATGGAAAGCTTCGCCCGCGACATCGTTCTGATGCGCCATGTCGGCGTGAACCCCGTGGTCGTCCACGGCGGCGGGCCGATGATTAACGACATGCTCGCGAAACTGGGTGTCGAAAGCGAATGGGTGAACGGCAAGCGCGTCACCGATGCCGCGACGGTCGAAGTGGTCGAGATGGTTCTGTCCGGCCCGGTGAACGCCCGGATCGTGGCGGCGATCAATGCCGAGGGCGGCCGCGCCGTGGGCCTGTCCGGCAAGGATGCGAACCTCATGGTCTGCGAACCCACCGATCCCAAGCTCGGCTTCGTCGGCACACCTATCGAGGTCGATCCTTTCGTCCTGAAACGCCTGTCGGAATCCGAAACGATCCCGGTCATCGCCCCCATCGGTGTGGGGCGGGACGGTGAGACCTTCAACGTGAATGGCGACACGGCGGCGGGGGCCATCGCGGCGGCGCTCAAGGCCGACCGGCTGCTCCTGCTCACAGACGTCGCCGGCGTGAAGAACGCCGAGGGCCAGTTCGTGACCGAACTGTCCGCGATGCAGGTGCGCGAGATGACGAGCGAGGGAATCATTTCAGGTGGAATGATTCCCAAAACCGAGACGGCGCTTTCAGCCCTCGAGGGCGGGGTGCGCGCCGTCGTCATCCTTGACGGCCGGGTGCCAAACGCTTGCCTGCTTGAACTTTATACCGAACAGGGCCCCGGTTCGATCATCCGTCTGGGTTAGACGAAAGTCGTATGCTGCACTGCGGCTTGCTCGCCATGCGTGTGTTCGGGTAGAAAGGCCGGGCACCCTGAAAACGCGAGTATTTTCCCCGTATGACCCTGCGCCTCATTCTGACCCGTCACGCCAAGTCGAGCTGGGACGATCCCCTCATGACGGATCACGATCGGCCCCTGAACAAGCGTGGTCGCGCGTCGGCAGAGGCCATCGGTCGTTGGCTGATGGTCAAGGGGATTTGCCCGGACGAGGTGCTGGTTTCGTCGGCCGAACGCACGCGCGAAACCTGGGATCTGATCTCGAAGGCCGGATGCCCCCATGGCACCCCCGAGATCGCCCCGTCGCTCTATCTGGCCGAGCCGGATACGATGCTGAATGTTCTTAAGAGTGCGACTGGTAAGACGGTGATGATGATCGCCCATAACCCGGGATCTTCGTTCATGGCCCACGGCCTGCTCGAAACCCCGCCGGCGACGCATATCTTCGACCGTTTCCCGACCGGAGCTACTGCCGTCATCGACTTTGAAATCGACAGCTGGGAGGACCTCATCTGGCGGATGGGGAAGCTTGTCGATTTCGTTGTCCCGCGCGATCTGATCGCTGCGGAGGTGGCCATGGCGAACGAACCGCCTGCGCTTTCTGCCTAGACACGGTCCCTGACGGCAGGCGAAGGGCCCTCGCAATCGCGGGGGCCCTCGTCATTTCAGCGGTCCGAATGTGCGGGGATCAGTGCCCGATGATCTGGCTCAGGAACTGCTGGGTGCGTTCCGACTTCGGGTTGTTGAAGAACTCTTTCGGTTCGTTCTGCTCGACGATCTGACCGTCGGCCATGAAAATCACGCGGTTCGCGACGGCCTGTGCAAAGCCCATTTCGTGTGTCACGCAGAGCATCGTCATCCCCTCTTCGGCAAGCTCGATCATGGTATCGAGCACCTCCTTGATCATCTCGGGGTCGAGCGCCGAGGTCGGCTCGTCGAACAGCATGATCCGCGGCATCATGCACAGCGACCGGGCGATGGCCACACGCTGCTGCTGTCCGCCCGACAACTGGCCGGGATACTTGTTCGCCTGATCCGGGATCTTCACCTTCTCAAGAAAATGCATGGCCCGGTCGACCGCTTCCTTGCGCGGCACCTTGCGCACCCAGATGGGCGCGAGCGTGCAGTTTTCGAGGATCGTGAGATGCGGGAACAGGTTGAAGTGCTGAAACACCATCCCGACCTCGGAGCGCACCTTGTCGACGTTCTTCAGGTCCGAATTCAGCTCGTTACCGTCGACGACGATGGACCCCTGCTGGTGCTCCTCCAGCCGATTGATGCAGCGAATGAGCGTCGATTTCCCCGACCCGGACGGGCCGCAGATCACGATCCTCTCGCCGCGATAGACGGTCAGGTCGATGTCACGTAGCACATGAAACGTCCCGTACCACTTGTTCATATCGGTGATCTGGATCGCCACCTCGTCGGAGACTTCCATCTTCGAGGTGTCGATATGGGTATCGAGTTCCAGGGTGGACATGGGTGGTCTCCTTAACGGTGGTCGGTGCGAAGCTTCTTTTCGAGCCACATGGAGTAGCGCGACATGGAGAAGCAGGAGATGAAGAAGAGAAGCGCGATGAAGCCGTAAAGCTCCCACACGATGCCGTTCCAATTGGCGTCGGCGCGGATCGAGCCGGTCAGGCCGATGGGATCGAGCAGGCCGATGATCGACACGAGCGTCGTATCCTTGAACAGGCCGATGAAGGTCGAGACGATGCCGGGGATCGAGATTTTCAGCGCCTGCGGCAGGATGATAAGCCGCTGCGCCTTCCAGTAATCCAGGCCCAGCGCATCCGCCGCCTCATACTGCCCGCGTGGCAGGGCGGCGAGACCGCCCCGGATCACCTCGGCGATATAGGCCGAGGCGAAGAGCGTCGCCATGATCATTACGCGCAGGATGATGTCGAAGTTCGTGCCCGGCGGCATGAAGATGTTCAGAAGCGTCGAGGCCACGAACAGAAGCGTGATGAGAGGCACGCCCCGGATGAACTCGATGAACCCGACCGACAGGTATTTGACGATCAGCAGGTCTGACTGACGCCCCAGCGCGAGGATCACGCCGAGGACGAGCGAAATGGCGATGGCCACGACCCCGATCCAGACCGACAGCATGAAGCCCCCGAACAGGCGGCTTTCGACGACTTCGATGCCCAGCGGAACGACCCCGTCGATCGCCTGCGACAGCGGACCGACGAGGAACAGCCAGAACAGCACCGGAATGAGCACGGCGACGATCACGGAAGCGAGGTTGCCGATGACCGACACCAGATAGCGATAGGCGACGAAGCCCAGCGCGGGACCGGCTGCGACAAGAAGCGGGGTCCAGATCGGCCCGCCCCACATCAGCCAGGGCGCGAGGAACAGGAAGGCCCCCGTGAACCACAGCATCTTGCCGGGGAAGGTTTCGTTGAACAGAACCGGGGCCAGCGCTACGAACAGGCCGATGAATGTCAGGATCGGGCGCCAGCGAAGCTCTTCCGGGTAGAAGCCGAACAGAAGCTGCTGCCAGCGTTCGGTGATGACGCCATAGCAGGCGCCCCCGTGCTCTTTCCCCAGTTCCGCGATGATTTCGCGGCAGGCGGACAGCGATCCCGCCCCCCATGTGGGCGACCAGAGCCACGGGATGATCGCAGCCAGCACGAGGTAGATGAACGCCAGCGCGATCACGGTCAGGATCGAATTGAACCAGCCCGAGAACAGGTTCATCCGCAGCCAGCCGATCACCCCCACCTCGCTTGCGGGCGGGTCTCGTTCGGGAAGCATATCGGTGCGGACGTAGGACAGGTCTTCCATCTCAGCGCTCCTTCAGCTTCACGCGGTTGTTGTAGACGTTCATCGCCCCGGAAATGGCGAGCGATATGGCGAGGTAGATCAGCATCGTCATCATCACGGCTTCCAGCTCGCGGCCCGTCTGGTTGAGCGTGATGCCCATCAACGTCCCGGTCAGGTCCATGTAGCCCACGGCAATCGCCAGCGACGAGTTCTTGGTGAGGTTCAGGTATTGCGAGATCAGCGGCGGGATGATGACCCGCATCGCCTGCGGCAGGATCACCAGCGACATGATCCGACGGGGCCGGATGCCCAGCGCCGCGGCCGCCTCGGTCTGCCCCTTGGAAATGGCGAGGATACCGCCGCGCACGATCTCAGCGATGAAGGCCGCCGTATAGAGCGAGAGCGCCAGCCACAGCGCGATGAACGAGTTTCTCAGATGCGTCCCACCATCGAAGTTGAAGCCGCGCAGCGCGGGCTTGCCCAGATAGAACCCCATGAGCCAGAGCACGATGACGGACGGCACGACGATGACGGCGGCGCGCAGCCAGAACGTCTTTGGCCGCACCCCCGTGGAATTCTGTATTCGGTCGGCCCGTTGCCCGATCAGGCGGGACACGAGGATGCCCGCGATCAGGGTCGACAGGAAGACGACGAGTTCGAGGCTCACGTCGAACCGGAACCACGCCTCGCCGAACAGGTGGATGTCGCCCAGACCCTGCCGCCATGTCAGCGGATGGCCCTCTTCGTCCATCCGCCCGAACAGCGGCTCGGGCACATAGACGCCCCGGTTGGTCAGCGCGACGCTGTCGCCCAGCAACATGCTGGCCGAAGGCTCGTCCCCCCGGAAAGCGGACGGCGCGGGAAGCGTTTCGATCAGGATCGCCATCGAAAAGACGATCCAGAGCAGAACCGGCACGTTGCGGAACATCTCGACATAGACGGTCATGATGCGGGCGACGAGCCAGTTGTTCGACAGGCGCAGAACACCAACGATGACGCCCACGATGGTCGCCATGATGCAGCCGAGCACCGCGACCAGCAGCGTGTTCAAAAGCCCCATGAGGCTGGCGCGCGCATGGCTGTCGCGCGAATCGTAGTCGAGCAGGCGCTGGTTGATGTCGTAACCCGCGGGCTCGGTCAGAAACCCGAAGCCGACCGACTTGCCGAGATCCGCAAGGTTCTGGACCGTGTTCGACACGAGCCAGCCGATGAGCAGCAGGAAGCCGATCAGGGCGACGATCTGGATCGTCGCGGACCGGTACCGGCTGTCGTAAATGAGCATGGATGGGCGGAAGGTCCCGCCTTCAGGATCGGTAGCCGTCGTCATTCATGTTCCCCGTCGTCCCCGGATCGTTCCCTGGGCGGGTTCTCCCGCCTCCTGCGTCCGGATGAACTGATTGATGCCCCTGAAAAGGAAGCGGGCGCGAGGTTTCCCCCGCGCCCGCCCTGTCACTTACCGGAACGGCGGTGCGTACTGAAGGCCGCCGTCTTTCCACTGCGCGTTCAGGCCGCGCGCAAGGCCGATCGGCGTCGACTCACCGATGTTCTTTTCGAAGATCTCACCGTAGTTGCCGCCGGCTGCGATGGCTTTCATCGCCCAGTCGGCTTCAAGGCCGAGCATTTCGCCCATGGTGCCTTCGGTGCCGAGGATACGGTTGATCTCGGGGTTGTCGGTGCCGCTGGCCAGCTCTTCGATGTTGGTCGAGGTGATGCCGAACTCTTCGGCCGCGACCAGCGCGTTCAGGGTCCAGCGCACGATGTCGGCCCATTCGTCGTCGCCATGGCGCACGAGCGGACCGAGCGGCTCTTTCGAAATGATTTCCGGCAGGATCGCGTGATCGGCCGGGTTCTCGAACGACGCGCGGGTGGCGGCGAGGCCGGAGGCATCCGTCGTGTAGGTGTCGCAGGCACCGGCAAGGTACTGCTGCTGCGCCTCCGCGTTGGTTTCGATCGGAACCGGCTCGTAGCTGATGTTGTTCGTGCGGAAGAAGTCGGCGAGGTTCAGTTCGGTCGTGGTGCCGGTCTGGATGCAGACGGTCGCGCCGTCCAGTTCCTTGGCCGAGGACACGCCCAGCGCCTTGGGCACGATGAAGCCCTGACCGTCGTAGTAGTTCACGCCGGTGAAGGTGAACTTGAGGTCCACGTCACGGGTGAGGGTCCAAGTGGTGTTGCGCACGAGGATGTCGACTTCGCCCGAAGCCAGCGCGGTGAAGCGGGTTTTCGGCGTGGTCGGCACGAATTCGACGGCTTCCGGGTCGCCCAGAACGGCGGCGGCGACGGCACGGCAGACGGCGACGTCGAAGCCTTCCCAATGGCCGTTCGCGTCGGGCGCGGCGAAGCCGGTCAGACCGGAGTTCGAACCGCACTTGAGCGATCCACGGGCTTGCACGTCGTCAAGCGTCGCGGCGCTCGCCGAACCGGCGACAAAGCCAGCTACAGTCAGCGCCCCGAGAAATACGGATTTTTTCATGTTTACCTCTTCCTGATGTTCGCCCGTTCCGGGCGTTATGATCCGGTTCGTTGACCGGTGACGATACGAGGAATGGGGCAGGCCCCCTCCATGCCAAGAGTTTGGGCAATTATTCGCATGGGCGTCAAGGGCAAGGGGAATCCGGGCCCGCGCCTAACCCTAGGGAAAGTCTGTATTTTCGGTAGCGCCCGGAAATTCTTGGTCACGAATTTTGATCGGCCAGTCGAAAAAACAGCGCCGCATCCAGAAATGCCTGCCTTTTCAGCGCCGCATGTTCCGTCGCTTCTTCGTCTTCGCCCCAAAGCTCGGCCTGCCAGTTTTCGTCGATCCGCGAGATTGCCCAGCCCGTCTCGGGGTCGATCCGCCCATGCATCACGGCCAGCGCGATTATGAGCGAACCGGACAGGGAAACGAGGTCGTGGAACGCCGCCAGACGGAAGGGGTCGAGGTCATGGACCAGCGCCCCGAGACGCGTCAGCGCGCCGGGATCCTGCGGCGCGTGCATGATACCGATGCGCGGTTCAAGACGCGCGCCGAACGTCTTGTCGGCCCAGTCGAGCAGCGGATCCCAAGCCTCGGCCTGCCGCGCGACCAGCTCGGCCGGTGTATCCGCGCGGTAGCATGTCAGGTCGCTGTCGCCATAGGCCGCCAGCAGGTCGGCCACTTCGGCGTGCTGAAGGCGCACCTTGTCGATGGCCGAATTCGCCGTGCGGGTCATCGGCATGGTGGACGGGTCGATCTTGTCCGTCTGCGCGTCCCATTCCACGGCAATGGCCTCGGCCAGCGCGCGGGACGGCACCACGAAGGCGGCCTTGGCCGGTGTGCGCACGGTGCGGGTGTCGAGATAGACGGTATAGCCCCCGTCGCAGGCGTCGGCCCGCGTCCCTTTCCAGAACCGTTTCGGTGCCCAATCGCTCATCTTTCGCTCCACAGTCGGTCAATGGCCGGTATCAGGTCAGCGAAGCGTTCCACAACCGCATCCGCCCCGGCCCGTTGCAGATCGTTCGGCGCGTGATAGCCCCATCCGACCCCGATGGTGAAGACCCCGGCGGCGCGACCGGCCTGAATGTCATAGACCGTATCCCCGACGAAAACGGCGTCTTCGGGCGCGACCCCGGTTTCGGACAAGGCCGCGTTCACCATGGCCGGGTCCGGCTTCGATGGCTGGTCATCGGCGGTCTGCGTCGTCGCGAACAGCCCGTCCAACCCATAGGTTTCGATGATGCGACGCATCCCGCGCCGCGACATGCCCGTAGCGGTGCCGAGCAGCACCTCGTCCCGCGCGTGCAGCGTTTCCATCGCGGCGAGCGCCCCCGCGAAGAACGGCGGTGTCCCGTCGTTCTGCCGCGCGGTCATGTAGGCGTTCTTGTAGGCCTGCACCATCCGCGCTTGGTCATAGTCGTCGAAGTCACCGAAGAGGCGTTTCACCGCTTCGACCAGCGACAGGCCCACCACGTTCAGCGTATCGGCCCGCGTGGGCGTCGGCAGATCGGCCTCGTCCGCCGCAGCCTCCATCGCCGCCACGATCGCATGTTGGCTGTCGATCAGGGTGCCGTCGACATCGAAGAGAACGAGCTTCAGGGGGCCCATTCTTCCTCCTCGAACGGATCGTCGGGCGCGTCGTCGACGCGAAAGCCAAGCTGCTCCCACGTCCGCGCCATATGCTCCGGCAGCGCCGCCTCGATGAAGATCGGCTTCTTCGTCACGGGGTGCTCGATTTCGATGGACCGCGCATGGAGGTGCAGTTTCTTGGAAATCTCGCCGCCCAGCATCGCGCCCCAGCCGTCGCCGAGGTTCTCCTGCCCGGAGCCGCCGTATTTGCCGTCACCCACGATCGGATGGCCCATCTCGGCCATATGCGCACGCAACTGGTGGGTGCGCCCGGTGATCGGCGTCAGCCCGACCCAGGCCGCGCGTTGGGCGAGGTTTTCGATCACCACGTAATCCGTCTCGGCCCGCTTGGCACCTTCGACCTTGGCGACCTCGGACGGGTGGATGCAGAGCATCTTTTCCCCTTCACCCTGACCGCCGTGACCCGGCGCCTTGACCAGCCCCCATTTCACCGTGCCCTTGCGCGGCAGCGGCACGCCCGCGACCACGGCCCAGTAGATCTTGCGCGTGTTGCGGTGCCGGAACGCATCCGTCAGATCCTTGGCGACCTGCCGGGTGCGCGCGAGAAGCAGGACACCCGAAGTGTCCTTGTCCAGCCGATGCACCAGCCGGGGTTTGTCGTCATAGCCGAAGGTCAGCACCTCGGCCAACCCGTCGACATGCCGGGTCTGTTTCGACCCGCCCTGCGTCGGCAGGCCCGGCGGCTTGTTCAGCGCGATGATGTGGTCGTCGCGATAGATCACGCAGTCGCGGATCATCTGCGCGTCCTTGTCCGTCACGCTCGGGCGCGGCGCTGCGGGCCGTTCACCGGGGTCGGGGAGCGGCGGAATGCGAACCTCCTGCCCGACCTCGACGCGGGTCGAGGCCTTGACCCGGCCACCATCCACGCGGATTTCGCCCTTTCGGCACATCTTTTCGACCCGGCCCTGCGGCACATGCGGAAACTGGCGCTTGAACCAGCGATCCAGCCGCTGATCCCCATCGCCCTCGGCGACCGTAATGGTCTGAACCCGGCTCATGCGAACACCCCCCGCGCCGCGTAGACGCCCAGAACAAGTGCGGCGAGCGACAGGCCCACCGACAGCGCCACATATCCCGCCGCCGATGCCACCTGCCCGCGCTCGAACAGCGCCAGTGTGTCCAGCGAGAAGGCCGAGAAGGTGGTGAAACCGCCCAAAACGCCCGTCATCAGGAACGGGGCCCAGACATTGCCGCCCTTCTTGGCGAGAACGACAAACAAGACGCCCATAAGGAAACTCCCCAACACGTTCACGATCAGAGTTCCGGCAGGATAGCCGTGCCCGATCACCCGCGTCGCGGTGACGTTCACGAGGTATCGGCCCGAGGCCCCGATGGCCCCGCCCAAAGCGACGGTGAGTAGCGTGTTCAACATGCTCACCCTCTCCCGCGCCGGTGCGCCAGAGTCAACCTTGCCGCTTGGCCCGAAGCCCCGCGAAAAAGTCGACACGTTTCTTCAACTCACGTTCGAAGCCGCGTTCGACCGGCTGGTAGTAGACCGGGCGCTTCACGTCGTCGGGGAAATAGTTCTGACCGGAAAAGCCGTCTTCGGCATCGTGCTCATACTGGTAACCCGACCCATAGCCTTCGTCCTTCATCAGACGCGTCGGCGCGTTCAGGATGTGTTTCGGCGGCGGCGCCGATCCGGTCTGCTTGGCCTGCGCGCGCGCCGCCTTGTAGGCGACATAGCCCGCGTTCGATTTCGGCGCGAGGGCGAGGTAGACGACCGCCTGCGCCAGCGCCAACTCGCCCTCGGGCGACCCGAGCCGCTCATACGTTTCCCACGCGTCGATGCAGATGCCGTTGGCCTGCGGATCGGCCAGCCCAATGTCCTCGACCGCCATGCGCGTCAGACGGCGGGCAAGGAAGCGCGGATCCTCGCCCCCTTCCAGCATTCGGGTGAACCAGTAGAGCGCGGCATCGGGGTCGGACCCGCGCACCGATTTGTGCAGCGCCGAGATCAGGTTGTAGTGCCCGTCCCCCGACTTGTCGTATTGCGCCGCGCGGCGCATCAGCCGCGTGGCGAGCGCATCGCGGTCGAGCTTGCCATCGACCCGCCACGCCATCACCTGCTCGATCAGATTGAGCAGCGCGCGCCCGTCGCCGTCGGCCATCTCGATCAGCGCCTCGCGCCCCTCACCGGTCAAGGGCAGGGCGCGGTCCAGTTCGCGTTCGGCACGCTGCGCCATGCGTTCGAGGTCGGCAGGCTCCAACCGCTTCAGCGTAATGACCTGTGCGCGGCTCAGAACAGCGGCGTTCAACTCGAACGACGGGTTCTCGGTCGTGGCCCCCACCAGCAGGATCGTCCCGTCTTCCATATGCGGCAGAAAACCGTCCTGCTGCGCCTTGTTGAAGCGGTGGATCTCGTCGACGAACAGAAGCGTGCCCTTGCCGTTCTGCCGCCGCATCTTGGCCGCCTCGAACACCTTGCGCAGGTCCGTGACGCCCGTGAAGATCGCGCTGATCTGAATGAAATGAAGGTCGGTGACATCCGCCAGCAGCCGCGCGATGGTCGTCTTGCCGACCCCAGGTGGCCCCCAGAGGATCAGCGAGCCAAGCGATCCCGACGCCAGCATCACGCCCAAGGGGCCTTCGGGGCCCAGCACCGCCTCTTGTCCGATCACCTGATCCAGCGCGGCGGGGCGCAACCGGTCGGCCAAGGGCCTCGGCCCGCCGCCCTTCGCTTCGCCGCCAACACTATCGAACAAATCCGCCATGCCCCCAATCTAGGCCCGGAGCGCACCGGCTTCCAGCGCCCCCGTCACTGTTGTTCAAATACTTTCGGGCGAGGTCTGGACGGGTCCGAGGGCTGGCACCCGGCGTCGCAACCCGTCAGAGCAGGTTGTATTCGTGGGCGCGTTGCACCGCTTCCGCCGTCGTGCGCACGAACAGCGCCTCGCGTGCTGCGCGTAGCCGCGCTTTGAACGCACTTTCGGAAATGCCCAGCACCGCCGAAGCCTCGGCATGGCGGTTGCCCTTGGCGACCAGCCGAAGAGCCATACGTTGCGCCGGGGTCAGCCGGTCCGGCGGTGTCGCACGTTCGTGCAGGGTTTCGACGACCGACCGGATACGGGCGATTTCGGTATCCGTGAACTCCCGGTCATCACGGGCGAACCCGCCGATGGTGCGCGACGAGGTCAGTCCGGTCGAAACCGCCACGCCGAACGTCAGGCCAAAGCGGCGCGCCTGCCCCATGATGTTCAGCGGGTCGGGAAGGTCGATGTCGCTCCACCGGATCGCGCCATCATTGCCGAAGCCCCAGAACACCATCGGGTCGGCGAGCATGTAGCCCTTCTCGGTATAGATTTCCGTCCAGCGCGGATCGTAGGTCTGGATCATCAGATGCGCGGCTGCGAACCGGATGTGCAGGCCGAGCGCGTAGCCCCGTGGCGCGAGATCGGAAAGTTGCGAGAGCCCGTGGTCCAATCCCAATACATCAGACATCACCCAGCCCCCTGTCTCAAATACGCATCAACTCTTTAGAGCGATTACAGCTTTCTTTGACAACCTTAAATTGTGCGGTCAGAATTGGGCAAGAGGATTCACCGCAAGGCACCGGGTTTCATGGATGACGACGATCTCGTAGCGTGGCTGAACGCGCTGGACGACGAACAACGCGAGTTGCTGGCGCGCCATCTGGATATGTGGCCGGACGAACCCGTGGATGGAAGCACGCGGGCCGACCTGTTCGAAGCCGCGCTGGAGCTTTTGAAAACGCAACGCACCGGCAAGCCCAGCCGCATGAACTGAGCGCGGCCTGTTCAAGGGACTATTTGACGCAAAGAAAAACCCCGCCGCGGATGTCCGGGCGGGGTTTTCGTTCGGGTCGGTCTGACCGATCCGAAGCTTATTCTTCGGCGAACGCCGCTTCTTCTTCCTCGGCAACGCGGGCCTTGTCGGCTGCGCCCTTGGCGTCGACGTCGCGGTCGACGAATTCGATGATCGCCATCGGCGCCATGTCACCGGTGCGGAAGCCGGCTTTCAGAACGCGGACGTAGCCACCCTTGCGTTCGGCGTAGCGCGGGCCGAGCACGTCGAACAGTTTCGCCACATAGGCGTCCTGCTTGAGCTGGCTCGCGGCCTGACGGCGGGCGTGAAGGTCGCCGCGCTTGCCCAGCGTGATGAGCTTTTCGATGATCGGGCGCAGTTCTTTGGCTTTCGGCAGGGTCGTCTTGATCTGCTCGTGCTCGATCAGCGAGCCGGCCATGTTGGCGAACATCGCCTTGCGGTGTTCGTGGGTGCGGTTCAGGCGGCGATAGCCCCGTGCGTGACGCATTTGAAGTCTCCTATCTCAGGTTTTGCTTTGTCTGGCGACCATGCGTTTCGGCCGCTCTCCTTGGGGCGTCATTGCCCATGTGGTCCCCGGCATTCCGGGCATTGGTGTGGTGGGTTGGCACCCACCCTACGGGTCGCCGTAGGGTGGGTGAAACCCACCAAGATCTCAGAACTGGTCTTCGAACTTCTTGGCCAGATCTTCGATGTTCTCCGGCGGCCACTCTTCGACATCCATGCCGAGGTGCAGGCCCATGCCCGAGAGCACTTCCTTGATTTCGTTCAGCGACTTGCGGCCGAAGTTCGGGGTGCGGAGCATCTCGGCTTCGGTTTTCTGGATCAGGTCGCCGATGTAGACGATGTTGTCGTTCTTCAGGCAGTTCGCAGACCGCACCGAAAGCTCCAGCTCGTCCACTTTCTTGAGAAGAAGCGGGTTGAACTCGAGACCATCGTCGTCGTCCTGACGGCTGGCCGATTCCGGCTCGTCGAAGTTCACGAAGATCGACAGCTGGTCCTGGATGATCCGCGCGGCGAAGGCCACGGCATCGTCCGGGGTGATCGAACCGTCGGTTTCGACCTTGAGCGTCAGCTTGTCATAGTCGAGCACCTGACCTTCACGGGTCGGCTGCACGTCATAGGACACTTTCTTGACCGGCGAATAGATCGCATCGACCGGGATCAGGCCGATCGGCGCATCTTCCGGCTTGTTCTTGTCGGCCGAGACATAGCCTTTGCCGGTGTTGACGGTCAGTTCCATGAACAGGTCGGCGCCGTCATCGAGGTGGCAGATCACGTGATCCTTGTTCAGGATCTCGATGCCTGCGCTTTCCGAGATGTCGCCGGCGGTGACGACCATCGGGCCCTTGGCCGAGATCGACAGGCGCTTGGGCCCTTCGACTTCCATACGGATCGACACGCCCTTGAGGTTCAGGACGATGTCGGTGACGTCTTCACGCACACCAGCCACCGACGAGAACTCGTGCAGCACGTTGTCGATCTGCACGCTGGTGATGGCGGCGCCCTGAAGCGACGACATGAGAACACGGCGCAGCGCGTTGCCAAGGGTCAGACCGAAGCCGCGCTCGAGCGGTTCGGCAATGACGGTGGCCTGACGCGACGGGTCGTTGCCCGGCTTGACGTCGAGCTGCGTCGGTTTGATCAATTCAGCCCAGTTTTTGTGGATCATGCGTCCCTCCATTCCTGTTCTGCCCCATGTCCAAAAGGCAGAACGCCCGAGGTTCAAAAATGACGGACTCGGGCCAAGGGTTTCCCCCGGCCCGAGCGAAAAAAGTCTGCCTTAGACGCGGCGGCGCTTCGGCGGACGGCAGCCGTTGTGCGCGATCGGCGTCACGTCACGGATCGACGTGATGTTGAAGCCGACGGCAGCCAGCGCGCGCAGCGCCGATTCACGGCCCGAACCGGGGCCCTGCACTTCGACTTCCAGCGTTTTCACGCCGTGTTCCTGCGCTTTCTTGCCAGCGTCCTCGGCGGCCATCTGGGCGGCGAAGGGGGTCGACTTGCGCGAACCCTTGAAGCCCATTGTGCCAGCGGACGACCACGAGATCGCGTTGCCCTGCACGTCCGAGATCAGGATCTTGGTGTTGTTGAAGGACGAGTTCACATGCGCCACACCAGCGGCGATGTTCTTGCGCTCTTTGCGCTTCGTGCGAGTCTTATCGCGTGCCATTCTTCAGACCCTCCCTTACTTCTTCTTGCCAGCGATGGGTTTCGCCGGGCCTTTGCGCGTGCGCGCATTGGTGTGGGTGCGCTGACCGCGCACGGGGAGGTTGCGGCGATGACGCAGGCCACGGTAGCAGCCAAGGTCCATCAGACGCTTGATGTTCATCTGCGTCTCACGACGCAGGTCGCCTTCGACGGTGTAGTTCGCGTCGATGTGCTCGCGGATCGTCAGCACTTCGGCGTCCGACAGTTCGTTCACGCGGCGCGTGACGTCGATGTTGGTCGCTTCGCAGATGCTTTTGGCAGAGGTGTGACCAATGCCAGTGATGTAGGTGAGGGCGATCGGGACGCGCTTGTGCGTCGGGATGTTCACGCCGGCAATACGTGCCAAGTCGGTCTTCCTTTCGTTGCGGACCCGTAGTTCCAGGTCCTTTTTTCACAACGTAAGCCCGCGGGGGTCATCCCTGCGGGCCGCAGCTGAAACTCTGGTCTGGTGAGTGCGGGGTGCGACCCCGAAAACACCGATTCCCTTTTCGGGATGCGGTGCTTTACGAGGGAATCATCGGCGCGTCAAGACTTGGGCCGACAATAGCGGCGTGGCGGGGGGAACCCCGGGTTTCTTGACCTGCGACAAGGCGGGCGGGCGCGGGACGGGTATGATAGCCCCGTTGCGTGGCCCACTTCGCGAGGCGCCATGAAGTTTCAAGCAGTATATGCCAGTCATGCGGTCTATCCAATGGGTCACCCAAGCGACGCGGACATTCTGCGCGTGGCCCGGCGACAGGCCGCCGAGTTCAACCTGACGGGGTTCCTCCTGCGTACCGAATGGGCCTTTGCGGGCGCGTTCGAGGGGGACGGTGACGCCGTTGCCCGCATGTTCGACGCGGTCCTGCGCGATCCGCGTCACAGGGTCGTGCGGGCCTGGGGCCCCTACCCTATCCTCATGCGCGGCTTCGACGGCTGGGCGATGGGATACGGGCCGCTTGGCCGTGACGGGTTCATCATGCCCAAAGGCCTGGGGCGGGACGCGTGGAAGGACCGTGATCGCATCCTTTGTCGCCTGCGCAAGAGCGCGGGGGCACAGGGGGACGAATGCTATGGCGCCACGCAGATCTGAAGGATCAGCGGCTGATCCCAATTCGACCCATCCATCTGCACGGTGCCATCGCCCATTTCCATCAGCGTGAAGACGCCGGGATCGACGAAGGGTCCGGGCTCCATGCAATAGCCCATACGGATCTGGATCTCGCCTTCCTCGAGATAAGGATCGAACGGCGTGTCGAAATCGCAATTCCATTCGATCCCGACAAGGCCCTGCCGGCTCAGGACGAGGTGATCCTCGTCCACCGTGAAGATCGGGCCATAATCGTCGAACCCGTCGAGAAAGCCGCAGCCGCGCGGGCCGTTGACGAAGGCATTGGCGGATGCGGCGGCAGGCAGGGCCAGACCGATGGCCAGCGCGATCAGTTGGTGGCGCATGACATGAAAACCTTGGGTTCGGACCAGTGCGAGAACGTGACGACCGTCATGCCCCGCGCGGAATAGACGATATCGAACGTCCCGCGCAATTCGGGTTCGTCCGGCGCAAAGCAGGTGCCGTCGATCTGCTCCGGGCCACCGTCGGGGTCGAGCGTGATCTGCCCGTCGAACGCGCATTCGACGGCGCCGCCCCAGATGCGTTCATAGTCCAGAATGTTATTGTCCGGGCCAAGGGCGTGGATCGGCCCGCCGTCGCCGCCCGTGCCCGCCACGACCGCGCAGGCATCGGGGCCGGAGACGAAAAGCGTCATGTCCTGCGCCGAAACGGGCGCACCGGCAACGAGGAGCGCAAGAATAAAGGGATATCGCAAAGAATAATCCTCCGAGCTATGCCCGGAGGATCGTCTCAAACCGGTTATCGGTCAATCGTCAGCCGAGGATGGCCTTGATCGAACCCGCGACCTCGTCGATCGAGGCAAGGCCGTCGATCGATTTCAGGTCGCCCTTGGCATAGTAATAGCCGATGAGCGGCGAGGTCTTCTTGTAGTATTCCATCAGCCGCGTGCGCATGCTTTCGGCGTTGTCGTCGGCGCGGACCGGCTGACCGGCTTCGGCCGCTTCCTTCGCGCGGTTCACGACGCGCTGCACCAGCGTTTCGTCGTCGACCTGCATCTCGATCACATGGTCGAGCGATGCACCCTTTTCCGCCAGCAGTTTGCCCAGCGCGTCGGCCTGACCCAGCGTGCGCGGGAAGCCGTCGAAGATGAAGCCGCCTGCATTGTCGCCTTCGAGCTTCTCGGCGATCAGCCCGATCACGATCTCGTCGGTCACAAGCTCGCCCGCGTCCATGATCGCGGCGACCTTGTTGCCCATCTCGGTGCCCGAGGTGCGCGCTTCACGCAGCATGTCGCCCGTCGAGAGCTGGATCATGTTGCGTTCGTCCACGAGCTTTTTCGCCTGAGTGCCCTTCCCTGCACCCGGCGGTCCAAGAAGAATGATATTCATCGTCTGGCTGGTCCCTTCCGTCCCTTTTTCGCAGCAGTCCCTCCGCGTTTACCGCGCAGCTGCGATTTCTCAATGAGGCCTTCGTATTGATGTGCAAGCAGGTGGCTCTGAACCTGCTGGATCGTATCCATCGTGACGGACACGATGATGAGCACCGAGGTGCCGCCGAAATAGAACGGCACGGCAAGCTGGCTGCGCAGGATCTCGGGCAGCAGACAGACCGCTGCGAGGTAGATCGAGCCCAGCGTCAGGATGCGGGTCACCACGTAGTCGAGGTATTCGGCGGTTTTCTTGCCGGGGCGGATGCCCGGAACGAAACCGTTCTGGTTTTTCAGGTTGTCGGCCACGTCCTCGGTCTTGAACGCCACTTCCTTGGTGTAGAAGAACGTGAAGAACACGATCATGGCGGTGAAGAACAGCAGGTAGAGCGGCTGACCCGGGCCGAAATAGGCAAGCAGCGTCGACATCACCGGACCGGCGTTGCCGTCCTGGTTGAAGGTCGACAGCGTCGTCGGCAGCAACAGCAGCGCCGAGGCGAAGATCGCCGGGATGACGCCCGCCGGGTTCACCTTGATCGGCAGGTGGCTGGAACCGCCGTCATACATCTTCATCCCCACCTGACGGCGCGGATACTGGATGTGGATCTTGCGCAGCGCGCGTTCCATGAACACGACGAAGGCGATCACGGCCATGACCATGACGAGAACGCCGATGATGACCGCGGGGCTGATGGCGCCCGAACGACCCTGGCTCAGGAATTGCGCGGCGGCGGCGGGCAGTTCGGCCACGATGCCCACGAAGATGATAAGCGAGATGCCGTTGCCGATGCCGCGTGCGGTGATCTGCTCACCCAGCCACATCAGGAACATGGTGCCACCCACCAGCGTCACAACGGCGGAGGCGATGAAGAACGGCCCCGGCGTCGACACGAGGTCGCCTGCCTGAAGGCTGTTGGCCAGCGCGAAGGCCTGCCCGGTCGCCAGCGCCACGGTGCCGTAGCGCGTGTACTGGTTGATCTTCTTGCGGCCCTGCTCGCCTTCTTTCTTGAGCTGCTTCAGCGGCTCCCACATCGACGCCAGAAGCTGAACGATGATCGAGGCCGAGATGTAGGGCATGATGCCCAAGGCAAAGACACCCATCCGGCCCAGCGCACCGCCCGTGAACATCGACAGGATGCCGCCGATCCCGGCTGCGGCCTGTTCCATGAAGTCACGCAGCGCGCCCGCGTCGATCCCCGGCACCGGGATATAAGTCCCGATGCGGTAGATGATCAGAAGCCCGATGGTGTAGAAAATGCGTTTGCGAAGGTCAGTCGCCTTGCCCAGCGCGCCCCATGAAAGGTTCGACGCCATTTGTTCCGCTGCAGATGCCATATGGCCCCCTGTTCGTGGAAACGCCGCCGGACCGTTTCCCGGCTCCGGCGGCGCTCATGGAATTCCGTGCGCTTACTTAAGCCGCCCGTGGGCAGGTCACAAGCGTTACTCTGCCGCAGCCGCCGTGGTGGTCAGCTTGCCACCAGCCTTTTCAACGGCTTCCACAGCCGATTTGGAGGCACCGGTCACGGTGATGTTGGCTTTCGCCGAGTACTCGCCCTTGGCCAGAACCCGCACACCGTCAAGCTTGCGGCGAACGACGCCGGCTTCGACCAGAGCGTCCTCGGTGATGTCACCGGACAGCTTCTTGGCGTCGATGAATTTCTGGATGATGCCCAGGTTCACGACAGCGAACTTCTTGCGGTTCGGCTTGTTGAAGCCACGCTTGGGAAGACGCTGGTAGAGGGGCATCTGGCCGCCTTCGTAGCCGTTGATGGCCACACCCGAACGGGATTTCTGACCTTTGATACCACGGCCACCCATTTTGCCTTTGCCCGAGCCCGGACCACGGCCAACGCGCATGCGTTTCTTGGCGGCACCGGGATTGTCCCGGAGTTCATTCAGTTTCATATCGCTTCTCCTATGCCGGATGTGACCCTCGAAGCGAAAACGGGCCAACCACGGCTTTGTCTATATGTGAGTCGTGGACCCAGTCGGGGCCACCGGGCGCGTATAAGGGGTAAGGCCCATTGGGGTCAAGGCGCATCGCCGGGTCGTGACGCTATGCGCTGTCGAGCGCCAGTGCCTCGCCGATCAGGGTTTTCACGGCCTCTTCGGGAATGTCGGCGCCGGGGGTGAACCGGAAATGCCGTAACTCCTTCCCTTCGCCTTCGAGCAGGCCGGGCGCGTCCGGCATCCGGGCCCCCTGTTGAAAGCCGAGCGTCACGTGGCTTTTCGATTTCTGAAGATAACAGAAGAGCTTGTTCCGGCTGTAACAGGGCTGGCGCCACTTGATCTCTTCCGTGATCCCGTCAGCCGAAGCAAGGATCAGGGCACGCAGACGACCGAGCGTCTCGGCCTGCGCCGGATCCAGCGTCGCGAACCAGTCATCGGCGTCTGTCATGAAGCCCCCCTTGGCAAACTCACGTCAGGATAACATGGCCGTGTCGGGCGTGCAGCACCGACCGCCTCAGGCCGACTGAAGCGACCAGATCGGCCAGGCGTCGATGGCAGGGCCTTCGAAGATCGGCCGCTTGCGCTTCAGCTTACGCCCTTCGAGCGCCGTCAGATCGCGCCGCGCGAGGGGGCCATAGCTGCCCGCCACGTCATCGGACAGCCCCGGCAGGCGCGCGAGCACGGCAATACGTTCGGCAGGGGTCAGAAGCGACATGCTGTAGGGGCTCGGGTAGAAACTCTCGCTCGGCACGCCGTTGGCGAAGATCACCTCGTGCCGCGGCAGCAGGACGGAATAGTATGTGATGGACTTGCGCCCCAGCATCTTGCGCACACCGCCACGCTTGGCGAGCGACCGGGCCTGCGCGAACACCTCTTCCCCGCCCGTCACGCGGTCGTTCTTGTGCGACGACACCATCACACGGTGGAAGGGCGACAGGATCAGGTCGCTGTGGGGCATACCCGGCGCAAGGCTGCCCTTTGGGAACAAGAGCGGCGTTTGCGGTTTGCGCGCGCCCGTCAGCTGAACCTCGCGCGCGCCGATCCACAGCACTTCCTGCGCGCCGTTGTCGAGCGTCAGCGCCTTGTCCCCGGCCCGCAGATCGCAGACCCGGCGCGCCCCGCTTGGTGTCTCGATCAGGGTGTCGGGCCCGAAGCAGGCGAAGATCTCGGTGTAAGGCGTGGAGGGTTCGTCGGTCGATGTGCCAACGACCTGATAGCTCTGCCCCGCGACGAGTTCCTGCGACGACACGAAGCCGATGCTGGGCGTGGCCCCGCCCTCATCCAGCACGTAGATCGTGATGTTGTCCGCGGGGTCCGACGATCCGATGGGCCGGATGATATACGCGTATTCGTTCTCGATCGTTTGACCGGCGGCGTAGTTCGTGCCGTTGATCGTGGTCGGATTGGTCAGGTACTGCTCGGACGAGCTGTCATCGAACGTGGGATCGTCGTCGAGCGTGGTGTCGAGGTCGGTGACTTCGACCACCTGAAACCCCGCGCCGGGATTGAGCGTGATGACGGTGCTGCCCGCCGACGCCGGATTCGAATTGGACCCCGGCGGCCATGGGTTCGGCCCCGTGTGTGTCGTGTCGCTGATGCTGTAAATCGCTAGAAACGGCATCTGTCCCTCCGCCGTTATTCATGACTTAGGAACAGGGCCGGGTCGGGGAGGCTTCGTTTCGAAACTGGGGAAAAAGTCTGCCGCAGGGGGCTTTTCGTTCAGTCTGGGGGCATTCTTCGTGGCGTGCGGCCCTGCGTCAGATGCATCTGCTGAATTAACCCTAATAAATCATTGCGTTACTTGGCCTACGATCCGACGGGCGCTGAGCAAAGCGCGCAAAACACCGGGCCTCAATCGGAAACAGTGAACGGACTGGTTCATTCCTTTCGCGCCGCCAAGAAACGATCTATGGCGGAAATGGGGCAGCATGGGTCGGGATACCCTCACCTTTCCCTTCCCAATCGTGACACGATTGTGGCGTCGGGAGCGAGTCTGTCTTCAAAATGAGAACGGGACCGGCGGCCGGTCCCGTTTCAAGTGTCTGCCAATAGGTCGGCGCGTCAGCCCAGATCGCCTTCGCCGTACCAGCCGCCCATCTTGACCTCGGTGTCGCCTTCGATCATCGACGCGAACTCTTCCGGGTCCTGCGTGCCGCCGTCGCGGCCACGGTAGTGGTAGGGGTAGACGTAGGTCGGGCCGAATTCCGACACCGCGCTGGCCGCCGCCGCCGCGTCCATCGTGAACGGCAGGTTCATGCAGACGAAGGCTAGGTCGATGTTCTCCAAGGCACGCATCTCGGGAATGTCCTCGGTGTCGCCGGAGATGTAGACGCGGAAGCCCTCGAAGCTCAGGACATACCCGTTGTCGCGGCCTTCGGGGTGAAAGTTCTTGCGCTCTTCGGTGATGTTGTAGGCCGGGATCGCTTCGATGCCGAGCCCGTCCCAATCCATGCTGTCACCGTTCGCCATCGACACGGCGCCGTCGGCGATCTCGGCGGGCAACATGCCGTTCACGGCGGGGTTGGTGATGAGCGCGGTTTCGGCCCCGACGAGGGCGGTCAGAACCTCGGCATTGTAATGGTCGCCGTGCTCGTGCGTGACGAGGATCAGATCGGGTGCGGGGAAATCGGCGTAATCGTCGGGCGACCCCACCGGGTCGACATAGATCACACCCTTGGGCGTCTCCATCACGAAGGACGCGTGGGACACGGGATGAACCGTGATGTCGCCCGCGTCGGTTGTGAACATGTTGGAGGCATGGGCGGCGGCCATCCCGGCATAGGGCAGTATGGTGATCGCGCCCGCGCTAGCGGCAGCCGTCGCGAGGAACGTGCGGCGTGTGGTTTTCATTGCGTCTCTCCCTGTTTCGCTGTGGTTCTGAGGGTACTACGCGCGAGGTGACGCAGGGTTCACTTGTGAGCGGGAGGGATCACGATGGGGTGAGGAGAAATCGATTGTCGAACAACAGAAGAAGTCCTCAATGAGAAGGTTTACTTGCGGCTGAACTGTATACCACAAGACCTACGGATCGCGTTAGCTTGTGTTGGAAACGTGGGGAGACACACGATGCATTCATCATATCGTGAAGATATTGCCAGCTTGGCGTCGGAAGAAATGTTTGAGTTCTTTGCGACGTTTGCTCGGTTCGAATACGCAATGAAACGAGCGAAATTTTTGGAAGACAGTCGAACCAAGAAACAAAAGAAAGATGGAGACACGGCTGAAGTAAATGCGCGTGCAAACTGGAATACCTTTGCCACGCTCGTTGACAAGAGCCTATTGTCAACAGTGAAAAAGTGTTCTGTATGCAAAGTTCTTATAGAAGATCCGGCTAAACGGCATAGGGTAACGATATCCGGTGAAAAGAATTTCGACACCCTCCAATGGCAAGATGCTGACGCCCCCCAATCAGTCAATGACCTTTTTCTGCAAGTTCGCCGTATACGTAACAGCCTGTTTCACGGAGAAAAATCAGTTCACTCGAACAGAGATGCAGAATTGGTAAGAGCGGGTCTGCATTTTCTAGACCACGTGTGGGAAGCTATCCACGATAGCGATTCATTTACAGAATTCGTCGACGCGTTCGACTATTTATGAAAAACACCCCGGCCATTTCTGACCGGGGTGCTCTGTCTGTCAATCGCAAGAGGCTAGCTTCAGCCGCGCTCTTCCACGATTTCCACGAGGTGCGGGATGGAGTTGACCATGCCACGCACGGAGGGGGTGTCCTCCAGTTCGCGGGTTTTGTGCATTTTGTTCAGGCCGAGCCCGACGAGCGTTTCACGCTGTTTGGCGGGGCGGCGGATCGGGGAGCCGATCTGTTTTACGACGATGGTTTTTGCCATGTGTCTCAGGCCTCCTCAGCAACCTGGCTCGACTCGGCCGGGGCCTCATCGCGGCCCGGCAGGATGTCGGCGACTTTCTTGCCGCGACGCTGTGCCACCGAACGGGGGCTGGCCTGCTTGGTGAGGCCGTTCAGCGTGGCGCGGATCATATTGTAGGGGTTCTGCGAGCCGATCGACTTGGCGACGACGTCCTGAACACCCAGCATTTCGAACACGGCACGCATCGGACCACCGGCGATGATCCCGGTACCGGTCGGGGCGGTGCGCATGACGACGCGGCCAGCGCCGTGACGACCGTCGATGTCGTGGTGCAGGGTCCGGCCCTCACGCAGCGGCACGCGGATCATGTTGCGCTTGGCGGATTCAGTGGCCTTGCGGATCGCCTCGGGCACCTCTTTGGCCTTGCCCTTGCCGAAGCCGACGCGGCCCTTCTGGTCGCCCACGACGACGAGAGCGGCGAAGCCGAAGCGCTTACCACCCTTGACGGTCTTGGACACACGGTTGATCGCAACCAGACGATCGGCGAATTCGGGGGCTGCTTCCTCGCGGTCGCGGCGGTTACCCCGGCGGTTTTCACGTTCTGCCATCAGGCATTCCTTCAATGGGTGGCGCGCATGTGGGCGCCGGTTTTACTCGATCCTTGGTGAGCGTGCCCACGAATGGGACTGTCTCCCGGATCATCGGAGGGGCGAACGCGCCGCCCCTCTCAGGTAGGGTGGGTGACAACCCACCAAACACCTTAGAACTTCAGACCACCTTCGCGCGCGGCGTCGGCCAGAGCCTTGACGCGCCCGTGGTACAGGAAGCCGCCACGATCGAAGTAGCACTCTTCCACGCCCGCTTTCTTGGCACGTTCGGCGATCAACGTGCCCACCTTGGCGGCGGCCTCCACGTTGTTCTTGCCGACAATGCCCAGATCCTTCTCGAGCGACGAAGCCGAGGCGAGAGTCACGCCGGCGATGTCGTCGATCAGCTGGACGCTGATGTTCTTGTTGGAGCGGTGAACCGACAGGCGAAGCTTGCCGGGGTTCACTTTCCGCTGCTTGTTCCGAACGCGCAGACGGCGCTTCAGAAACAGGTCTCGTTTGCTGTTTGCCATTTTTCGCGTCCTTACTTCTTCTTGCCTTCCTTGCGGAAGATGTACTCGTCCTTGTAGCGGATGCCCTTGCCCTTGTAGGGCTCCGGCGAACGCCATTCGCGGATGTTGGCCGCGACTTGTCCGACGAGCTGCTGGTCGTTGCCCTCGACGACGATTTCGGTCTGCTTCGGCGCGGTGATGGTCACCCCTTCCGGCGCTTCGAAATCGACTTCGTGCGAGTAGCCCAGGTTCAGCTTCAGGGTGTTGCCCTGCATCTGAGCCCGGTAACCAACACCGGTGATCTCCAGCTCTTTCTTGAAGCCGTCCGAGACACCCGTGATCATGTTGGCGACCATGGTGCGGGACATGCCCCACTGCTGACGGGCACGCTTGGACTTGCCGCGCGGCTCGACCGACACGATGTTGTCTTCGATCTTGATCGTGACATCATCGGTGGCGGTGAAGCTGCGGGTGCCCTTGGGGCCCTTCACTTCGACGGTCTGACCCGACAGGGACGCGGTAACGCCCGAGGGGATCTCGACCGGTTTCTTACCAATACGAGACATTACCAGACCTCCTTAGAATACGGTGCAAAGCACTTCGCCGCCAACATTCTGGCTACGAGCGTTTGCATCCGACATCACGCCCTTGGGCGTGGAGACAATCGAGACACCAAGGCCCTGACGGACCTGCGGGATCTCCTTGGCGCCCATGTAGACGCGGCGGCCGGGGGTCGAAACCCGCTGCAACTCGCGAATGACCGGGGTGCCATCGAAGTATTTGAGGCTGATTTCCAGCGTCGGGTGACCGTTTGCGTCGGTCCCCTTTTCATAGCCGCGGATGTAGCCTTCGTCGGCCAGCACGTCCAGAACCCAGGCGCGCAGCTTGGAAGCCGGCGTCGAGACGGTGGACTTGTGGCGCATCTGGGCGTTGCGGATGCGGGTGAGCATATCGCCGATAGGATCGTTCATCTTCTGATCTCCTTACCAGCTCGATTTCACCAGGCCGGGGATCTGGCCCATGGAGCCGAGTTCCCGCAGCGCGATCCGGCTGACCTTCAGCTTGCGGTAGTACGCATGCGGACGGCCAGTCAGCTGGCAACGATTGTGAAGACGGGTCGGCGAGGAGTTGCGGGGCAGCTTCGCCAGTTTGAGGGAAGCGCGGAAACGCTCTTCCATCGGGTTCGACTCGTCGTTGATGATTTCTTTCAGCGCGGCACGCTTCTCGGCGTACTGTTCCACCAGCTTCTGACGCTTGGCTTCACGCGCGATCATGGATTTTTTAGCCATTACTCGGTCTCCAAGGATCAGCTGTTGAAGGGCATGTTGAAGTGCTTCAACAGGCTCTTTGCTTCTGCGTCGGTCTTCGCAGTGGTGGCGATCACGATGTCGAGGCCCCAGACTTCGTCGACTTTGTCGAAGTCGATTTCCGGGAACACGATGTGCTCTTTCATGCCCATGGCGTAGTTGCCACGGCCATCGAACGAGGTGCCGGGCACGCCGCGGAAGTCGCGGATGCGGGGCATGGCGATCGTGATGAGACGGTCGAGGAATTCGTACATCCGGTCGCCGCGCAGAGTCACTTTCGCGCCCAGCGGCATGTCCTCACGGACACGGAAACCGGCGATGGATTTCTTCGCCTTCGTCACCAGAGCTTTCTGACCGGCGATCTTGGTGAGATCTTCCTGGGCAGATTTCGCTTTCTTGGAGTCCTTCACGGCCTCGGCACCGCAGCCGATGTTCAGGACGATTTTGTCCAGACGCGGGATCTGCAGGTCGTTGGTATAGCCGAACTCTTCTTTCAGGGCAGCCTTGATCGTCTCGCGATAGGCGGCCTTGAGGCGGGGGGTGTAATTCGCAGTATCGAGCATCAGATCACGTCCCCAGTGGTCTTGGCGAAACGGACCTTCTTGTCGCCTTCCATGCGGAAGCCGACGCGGGTCGCTTTGCCGTTGGCATCGAGAAGCGCCAGGTTCGACAGGTCGATCGGCATCGCCTTCGGCAGGCGGCCGCCCTGATTGTTCTGGCTCTGGCGGGTGTGACGGATCGCCATGTTCACGCCGTCGACCACAGCTTTGCCGGTCTTGGGCGAAACCGAGGTGATTTCCCCGGTCTGGCCTTTGTCTTTACCGGCCAGCACGACGACCTTGTCGCCTTTTTTCAGTTTCGCAGCCATCTTACAGCACCTCCGGAGCGAGCGAGATGATCTTCATGAAGTTCTTCGCGCGAAGCTCACGAACCACCGGCCCGAAGATACGGGTGCCGACCGGCTCGTTGTTGTTGTTGAGGATGACGGCGGCGTTGCGATCGAAGCGGATCGCGGTGCCGTCTTCACGACGGACTTCTTTGGCGGTGCGCACGACGACGGCCTTGCGGACGTCACCTTTCTTCACGCGGCCGCGCGGGATGGCTTCCTTGACGGAGACGACGATGATGTCGCCCACCGAAGCGTATTTACGCTTGGAACCACCCAGGACCTTGATGCACTGCACCCGGCGAGCGCCGGAGTTGTCAGCGACATCCAGATTGGTCTGCATCTGGATCATAGGGTTTCTCCTGACCTGTGGGGCTAGCCTCTGGCATCACCGCCCCATGGTTTCGATCGAACTGGTTGTCAGCCGCCGTCAGGCGGTGATGACTTCCCAGCGTTTGGTTTTCGACTTCGGCGCGCATTCCTGAATGCGGACGGAGTCACCGACTTTGAACGTGTTGTTCTCGTCGTGGGCCCGGTACTTTTTCGACTTCCGGATCGTCTTTTTCAGAACGGGGTGCGTGAAGCGGCGTTCGACGCTCACGGTCACGGTCTGGGCGTTGGCGTCCGAGGTCACGGTGCCTTGCAGGATACGTTTGGGCATCAGTCAGGCCTCCCTCAGTTGCCGGCCGCTTGCGCGGCTTTTTCGTTCAGAATGGTTTTCACACGGGCCACGTCACGTTTGACCTGACGCATGCGCGCGGTGTTCTCGAGCTGGCCGGTGGCCTGCTGGAAGCGCAGGTTGAAGGCCTCTTTCTTGAGGTCGCCCAGCTTGTCTTTCAGCTGGTCCGCGCTCTTGTCGCGAAGTTCGCTGGCGTTCATCGCCTTTTCCTTTCCAATCACCGGCGGGCCCCCGATTGCGGGGTGACCCTTGGCCCGGTGGGTTCATGCAAAACACACGAATCCCGCGCACGGGAATCGTGAGATGCCGCTCTATAAAGGCAGCATCCCCTACGGGCAAGGAAAAGATCAGGATTTCTTGGCGAATACGTCAGTCGCCTGCGATCACGTCGAACCAACCAGCCTCGGCCGCGCGCCGACCGTAGAACGCCGCACCCGCCAGCGTCCAGTGGTGGTCGTCATACATCGCCTTCTTGCCTTCCGGCGTCGTCAGGTCGCACATTTCGGCGGCGTCGTCGCAGGCCAGTGACCGCACATCGAGGTACGGCACCCCGGCGGCGTCGGCGATTTCGGCAAGACGGACCGAGTCCTTGCGCGCTCCCGGCGCCTCGTATTTGTAGGCAAGCCGGTCGACCACGTCCTGATCCGCAATCTCGCCGTTGCGGCGCAGATACCAGTCGAAGATCGGCAATTCTGAGGGCGACCGGAACACGGCCCGGTGGCCGGTCACGATCACGCGCTTTCCGTCCGCCTTGAAGGCCTCGATGGCGGCGGGAATTCGCGCCAGCCCTTCGGGCGTGTAATGCTGGGCGATCAGGATGACGTCGGCCGCAGCGTAGCTGGGCGAGGCGCGAAGGGCCTTGAGTTGGTTGCCCGGCCACCGCACGTACATCACGAACCGGACGAAGGCCAAGCCATCCGACGCCTCCCGGTTCTGGTGTAGGGCGTTGAACATATCCTTGCCGTGGGAATCGCCGACCACCAGCACCTTGAGGCGCGCGTCGTCGGGAAAGATCTGCGCGTCCGGCGCGTCGCGGGGCGGGATGTTGTCGAGCATACTGCCCGCACCGGACGCCTCGACGATGTCTTCGATGTAGGTCCAGGTCTGCGACGCCAGCTTTTCATTATCCGGTTCGTTGTCGCCGTAAAGCGCATCGAGCTTCGCGGTCCGCTGGCCCAGCCCGACGCCGGTCTGCACGATCCCGAAGAACCCGAGGATCACGACGAACATGACCGCCAGACCGCCGCCCATCCGCGGGGCCGACAGACGGAACCGGAAGGGTCTTTCGACGAGGTAATAGCCCGCCGCCGAGAGGGCGAAGGTCAGGATCAGCCACACCACCATGTCGACCGGACCGGGGTCGCCAAGCGCCGAGATCCGCCCGAAGGCAAAGATCGGGTAGTGCCAGAGGTAAAGCGAATAGGACAGCTTCCCGATCCAGACGACCGCCGGGATCGACAGCACACGCGACACGGCCTCGCCCGGCCGCATGAACCAGATGAGCGCGCAGGTGGCGGCGACCACGGGGATCGTGGCGAGGCCCGGGTGCCCGACCCGGTCGAGCGAGATCAGGCTGACCGAGGCGATCACGACGGCCAGCGCGACAGGGGGGACAACAGCGGCCCAACGCCGCCCCTGCCCCAGCGTCCAGCCCCGCAACTGCGCCACCGCGAGCATCGAGCCCGCCAGAAGCTCCCACGCGCGGCTGACCGGCGAGAAGAAGGAGATGCGCGGGCTGGCTTGTGTCGTCGCCTCGGCCAATCCGAGTGTCAGAACCAGAGCGACGCCTGCGGCAGGCGCGAACCATCGTTTCGGCACGATCAGCACGAACAGCGGGAAGAGCAGGTAGAACTGCTCTTCGATGGCGAGGCTCCAGGTGTGAAGAAGCGGCTGATACAGCGACGATTGCGCGCCGTATTCCCCGTGAACGTAGAACCAGAAGACGTTGCTGTAGAAAAACAGCGCCGCCGGGATCGATTCAGCGAACCGGGCCAGTTCGGACGGCAGGAACAAGATCCACGCCGCAGGAAGGCTCACCAGAATGACGAGGAACAGCGCGGGCAGGATACGCCGGACCCGGCGCAGGTAGAACTGGCCGAAGGAGATGCGGCCGGTCTCTTCCTTCTCGCGCAGCAGGATCAGCGTGATGAGGTAACCCGACAGGACGAAGAACAGGTCCACCCCCAGGAAGCCGCCGGGGATCAGCGCGGCGCCGCCCAGCGATATCTTGAGGTGATAGATCATCACCGACAGAACCGCGACAGCGCGCAGCCCGTCGATTTCGGGCCGATACTTCAATGACATTCCGGCCCCCGTCGCCTGCAACCCATGCTCAAATGACCCTGGGCCGTCACGCCCGGCCCCCGGTCGCATTGGTAATAACAGGTCGCGGGGTTGAAAAGGTTTAATCAGGCCGGTCCGAGCGCCACCTCGAGCGCGCGGGTGTTTGACGCGACCATCTTGGCCCTGAGGTCGAGCGCGATGGCCGCCGCCACCAACCCGAACAGGTCGGGGTTCGTGTCCTGTAACCGATCGAGCTTGTCGCGGTCGATCCGCCAAACCCGTGTCGGAACGTCGATCGCAGCATCCGCCGTCGCGGTGGTTTCGCCGAGCATCGACATTTCGCCCACGAAATGACCCGGCCCGATCTCGCCCAGCCGCACGCCGTTGACGGTGTAATGCGCGCGCCCATCGGACAGGTAGGTCAGCCACCGAGGCTTTTCGCCCTGCCACGTCAAACCGTGCCCCGGCTCCAGATCGACCCACTCGCCGTGATCGAACAGCGCCCGGCGGTGGCCCGGTGTGCCCCCGCGGAAATACCGCGCGATCATCCGCCGTTCTTCATCGCTGAACCGGGCGCGCCGGTCCCGGTGCCACAAAAGCGCGATCTGAACCACGTTCACCGCGATCAGAAGCCCCTCCCAGAAAACGCCGACGACATTGCCGAGCCAGATCCAGTCATAGGCGATCCCGGTGACCGCCGAAGCGACGAGGAAGAGCCGCAGCAACATCATGCGGCGCATGAGGCTCGAAACGATCAGAAATATGTAGGACAGGTGACCGACCAACCCATCGGTCAGAAACCCCATTCCAAAAATATCGGACACTACACACCCGCGAAAATCCATCGGATGAAACAGGTTAGGCCGCCTGCGCGCGCCATGGCAAAGAAAAACACTTCCTCAGGGTGGGTTTCTTTTCCAAGGCCGCGACCCGTCAGGCGGCGGTCGAGGACTGCTTTGTCCTCTGGTTCCCGTGAATGACCTTGGCCCGCAGGTTCAATGCCGTTCCAGCCTCGATCAACCCGTAAAGATGCGGTTGGTTCACCTTCATCCGGTCCAGCTTGTTACGCTCGATCTGCCAGACCCGCGCGGTGTCCGAGACCGACACACCGGCCGTGGCAAGACCATCGCCCATCAGAGACATCTCGCCGATGAAGTGATCCGGGGCGACCCGCGCCACCTCGGACCCGTCCGATGTGACGACCGCCGCACCGCTGACGATGTAGGTCAGGAACCGGGGCCTGACGCCTTCCTCGGTCAGAACCTCGCCCGGCGCCAACGTCTCCCACCGCCCCATGTCAAGGAGCAGCCGCCGCGCGCCCGGCGTGCCACCCGTGAGCCATGTTTCGATCATGTGCTTTTCCTCGTCCGAGAACTTGGCGCGGTGATCGCGGGTCCACAGAAGCACGATCTGAACCACGTTCACGAGGACGAGCAGCGCCTGCCAGAACGCACCGACGACATTGCCGATGATGAACCAGTCGAAGATGATTCCGGCGATGGCCGATCCCATGACGAAGAGGCGTAGCCAGAACATCCGGCGCATGAGCGACGAAACGATCAGCAGGATATAGGACAGGTGGCCGAAGAAGCCGTCGGTCAGAAATGTCAGGTCCATAAGGTGCGTCCCGTCGACGCTGCAATGCAGAATGGAGATACGCGGTATTGCTACCCAAGCCGCATGGCGTATTCAAAGGAAAACGCACCTGACCGGAGGCCGCCATGGCTGACATCTCATCGCTTTTCGTAACCCGCCTCTACCGCGCCCGGCTGAACGAGTTGGGGGCGGACGTGGACACCGACGAACTGGAGGCCTCGTGCTGGGCGATCTACGAGGATGACGAGGCCGGGCAGGCATGGTGCGAAAAGGAGGGGTATCCCGGTTACACCTCCTACGCCTCGCTGACCGACCTGCCATGGCGCTCGCCGATCTTCGCGGCGGTGGAAAAGGCGTTGGATGCCCATGTCGCCGCCTTCGCCGAGGAACTGGAATTCGATCTGGGCGACGGCAAACTGGTGCTCGAGGATCTTTGGATCAATATTCTGCCCGAAGGCGGGATGCACACCTCGCACCTGCATCCGCATTCGGTGATTTCCGGCACGACCTATGTGGCGATGCCGGAGGGCACCTCGGCCTTGAAGCTGGAAGACCCCCGCTCGGCACGCCTGATGGCCGCCCCCCCACGAAAGAAGTCAGCGCGGGAGGACCAGCGCACCTTCGTCTACGTGAAGCCGGTGGTGGGTGACGTGCTGCTCTGGGAGTCATGGCTGCGCCACGAGGTGCCGATGAACATGGCCGAAGAGGAGCGGATTTCGGTGAGTTTCAATTACAAGTGGGAGGGATGAGTTTTAGTATTTTTTAAAATTTTAGTGCTTGCTATTTTTTTAAGAACTGCTATTTATAGTCCACTGTCAACTCAAAAAGGGCAAATCCACACAATGCAAAAACGTCATGATGCTAATTTGGAAAATCGGATCGAGGAACTTTACAGAGTTGGCTTCGCCAAGTTCTACTTCTGGGAACTCTATCTTTGGTATGACGCAGACCGCCTGTCGAAGAACGTCTTTCGCGACATAGATGCTAGATACCGTGAAGCGGGAGGAGAGAGTGTCCTTCAACAGATAGAGACACGCGACTTCACTATCATACTCGAGGCAGATGAGCTTTCTGACGTCTTGGTCGAGTAAAACAAGACCCCCGGTGTCGCCACCGGGGGTTTCTGATTTCATAATGATGGAGTTTCACCCCACCACCCCTTTGCTAGACCTCGCGGACTATGTTGCGGGTCGGGATCGGCATCTCCATCGCGACCGTACCAAGGGCCTGAGGCGCGAACTCGACTCACGAGCCGTCCACTTAGCCCCTCGCTCGCCCCAACTACCCCCGCAACAGCACCTCGCCCTCGATCTCCATCGCGAAGCCCATGGGGAGCGATGCGACGCCGAGGGCCGAGCGGGCGTGGCGGCTTGCGTCCGGGCCGAAAACCTCGATGATGAGGTCGCTGAACCCGTTGGCGACCAGATGCTGGTCGGTGATTTCCGGGGTCGAGGTGACCATCGCGAACACGCGCACCCAGCCTGCGATCCGGGACAACTCGCCCAACTCGTCCTTCATGTTCGCCAGCACGGACAGGGCCACGCCACGCGCCGCCGCGTATCCTGCGTCGGTGTCGTGGGTTTCGCCGAACCGACCATAGAGGCCGTCGATCTTGCCGGTCATGTCATGGCGCAGGTGGCCTGAGAACACAGCGCGCTGGCCCCGGACGTTCACGAATGTAAACGGCAGCGCGACGCCTGGCGGCCTGGTCGCGGGCGGTGGCAGGGTCAGGCCGAGCGCGGCAAGTCGGTCTTCCGGTGTGGTCATGGTCTGGTCCTCCCTGAGCCCAGCCTAGGCCGCGCGATACGCAGGACAAAGAAAAACCCCCGATGCGCGCGCCGGGGGTTTCCAAATGTCTTCGCTCGGGCCCATGCCCGAAACCCGATCACCAGTCCTCCCGGACCACGGTGCGGGTTTTGATCGGCAGCTTCATCGCGGCCAGACGCAGGGCTTCGCGCGCGATCTCGTCGGACACGCCGTCGATTTCGAACATCACGCGGCCCGGCTTGACCTTGGCGGCCCAGCGGTCGACCGAACCCTTACCTTTACCCATACGAACTTCGATCGGCTTGGCCGAGATCGGAACGTCCGGGAAAATGCGGATCCAGACACGGCCCTGACGCTTCATGTGACGCGTCATGGCACGACGGGCGGCTTCGATCTGGCGTGCGGTCACACGCTCAGGCTCGAGAGCCTTCAGGCCGTAGGTGCCGAAGTTCAGGTCAGAGCCACCCTTGGCCTGACCCTTGATCCGGCCCTTGTGCATCTTGCGGAATTTTGTGCGCTTCGGTTGTAGCATCTCAGTTCCTCCTTAGCGGCGGCCACCGGCACCGCGGGGGGCCGGACCGTCCTGGAGCTCTTGTTGCTTACGATCACGTGCGGAGGGATCATGCTCCATGATCTCGCCTTTGAAGATCCAGACCTTGATGCCGATGATCCCGTAGGGGGTCTTGGCTTCGGCCAGGGCGTAATCGATGTCGGCGCGGAGCGTGTGCAGCGGCACACGACCTTCGCGAAGCCACTCGGTCCGTGCGATTTCGGCACCACCCAGACGACCAGCGCAGTTCACGCGGATGCCGAGGGCACCCATGCGCATGGAGTTCTGAGCGGCACGTTTCATCGCGCGACGGAACGACACACGACGCTCGAGCTGCTGGGCGATGGATTCGGCCACCAGCTGCGCGTCGAGTTCCGGCTTGCGCACTTCCACGATGTTCAGGTGCAGTTCGCTGTCCGTCATCTTGGCAAGCTTCTTGCGGAGCACTTCGATGTCCGCGCCTTTCTTGCCGATGATGACACCCGGACGGGCAGTGTGGATCGTGACGCGGCACTTCTTGTGCGGACGCTCGATAATCACACGGCTGACGCCGGCCTGCTTGCACTCTTCCTTGATGAACTCACGGATCTTGAGGTCTTCAAGAAGGAGATCACCGTATTCGTTGGTATCGGCGTACCAGCGGCTGTCCCAGGTGCGGTTGACCTGAAGGCGCATGCCGATCGGATTGACTTTCTGACCCATTAGGCTTGCTCCTCAACTTGACGCACCTTGATGGTGAGTTCCGAGAACGGCTTGTTGATGCGGCCATAACGGCCACGGGCACGCGGGCGACCGCGCTTCATGACAAGGTTCTTGCCCACGAACGCTTCGGCGACGACCAGTTCGTCGACGTCGAGGTTGTGGTTGTTCTCGGCGTTCGCGATGGCCGACTGAAGGCATTTCTTCACGTCGACGGCGATCCGCTTTTTCGAGAAGGTCAGATCGGCCAGAGCCTTTTCGACCTTCTTGCCGCGGATCATCGCGGCCACGAGGTTCAGTTTCTGCGGGCTGGTGCGAAGCATGCGCAGTTTTGCCATTGCTTCGTTGTCTGCCACGCGGCGGGGGTTCTTTTCCTTGCCCATGACTTACTTCCGCTTCGCTTTTTTGTCGGCAGCATGCCCGTAGTAGGTACGGGTCGGCGAATATTCACCGAATTTCTGTCCGATCATTTCCTCGGTCACGTTAACGGGGATGTGCTTCTGCCCGTTGTACACGCCAAACGTCAGACCCACGAACTGGGGCAGGATCGTCGAACGGCGCGACCAGATCTTGATGACTTCGTTGCGGCCGCTTTCGCGCGCCTTCTCGGCCTTCTTGAGGACGTAAGAGTCGACAAAAGGCCCCTTCCATACAGCACGTGCCATAGATTACCGGCCCTTCTTCTTGGCGTGACGCGAGCGGATGATCAGCTTCTGCGACGCCTTGTTCTTGTTGCGGGTGCGCTTGCCCTTGGTGTCCTTGCCCCACGGGGTAACCGGGGTACGACCACCAGAGGTGCGGCCTTCACCACCACCGTGCGGGTGGTCGATCGGGTTCATCGCAACACCACGGACCGACGGACGCTTGCCCATGTGGCGGACGCGGCCGGCTTTGCCGAGGTTCTGGTTCGAGTTGTCGGGGTTCGACACGGCACCGACGGTGGCCATGCATTCCTGACGGACCATGCGCAGCTCGCCCGAGGACAGGCGGATCTGGGCGTAGCCACCGTCACGACCGACGAACTGGGCATAGGTGCCCGCGGCGCGCGCGATCTGACCGCCCTTGCCCGGCTTCAGCTCGATGTTGTGAACGATGGTGCCGATCGGCAGGCCCGAGAACGGCATCGCGTTGCCCGGCTTGATGTCGACCTTCTGGCCCGCGACGACGCTGTCGCCAACGGCGAGGCGCTGCGGCGCGAGGATGTAAGCCTGCTCGCCGTCTTCGTATTTCACGAGGGCGATGAAGGCGGTGCGGTTCGGGTCGTATTCGATCCGTTCCACGGTGGCCGCGACGTCAAACTTGTTCCGTTTGAAATCAACGATCCGGTAAAGACGCTTCGCGCCACCGCCACGGCGGCGAGAGGTGATCCGTCCGGTGTTGTTCCGGCCGCCCGACTTCGTCAGACCCTCGGTGAGGGATTTGACGGGACGTCCTTTCCAAAGCTCCGAACGGTCGATCAGAACCAGCCCACGCTGGCCCGGCGTCGTCGGTTTATACGACTTGAGTGCCATGCTTTCTGTCTTCCGTTGCTTTGCAGCGGGGTGCGTGCCCCGCCTGTCTGTGTGTGGGCTTTGCTCGCTGAGCGGTGCCCGGGTGTAGCCCCCCGAAGGTGGCCGAATTCAATAAGTCAAAGACCCCGGAACGAATCCCGGGGCCATGGACCGTTGCGCTATAGCGGTGTTGTGGGGATGTGTCCAGTGCGGCGTCGCCGATTGTGCCGCGCGCAGCCCCTTGGCAAAGGGCATGCCTGAACGCACGAAACGCCGCCGGGTCTGATCGGGATGGCGCTGGCGCCCGGTGCTGCGGGCGCTACTGCGAGCCCGGCTCGAAGCTCACCCCCGCAATATCTTCTCCATCTTCTTCCCCCGCGCCAATTCGTCGATCAGCTTGTCGAGATAGCGGATCTCCTGCATCAGCGGGTCTTCGATCTCCTCGACCCGGACGCCGCAGATGACGCCTTTGATCTCGGACCGGGCCGGGTTCAATGCGGGGGCTTCTCCGAAGAACGTCTCGAAATCCGTTTTTTCCTCCAGCACCCGGCCCAGACCGTCGTCGTCGTAGCCGGTGAGCCAGTGAATGATTTCATCCACCTCTTCCTTGGTGCGCCCCTTCTTTTCGGCCTTGGTGATGTAATGCGGATAGACGCTTCCGAAACTGATGCCGAATATGCGGTGCTTTGCCATTTGGGGCCTCCTGTTCGCGCGCCCAGAATAGGCCCCTGCCCGCCGGTCGCCAACGGGTCAACACTTCACCATTGACAGAACTATCCGACTCGCCGGATACTTCACCACATGGAGAACAATGAACCGAACCTCGATGCCGTCTTTCACGCGCTCGCCGATCCGACCCGCAGGGCGGTGTTGCAGGCGCTGGTCAAAGGCGAGGCGACGGTCAGCGATCTGGCCGCGCCGCATGACATGGGCCTGCCCGCCTTCATGAAGCACCTGAGCGTGCTTGAGGCGGCGGGGCTGGTGAAAAGCGACAAGGTGGGCCGTGTGCGCACCTGCGCGCTCGATCCCGCGACCATGATCGCGACCGAAAGGTGGTTCGAAGAGCAACGCGCGTTTTGGCAAGGCCGATACGCCCAACTGGACGATCTGGTTGCGGCGCTACAGGGAGAAAAAAAATGAAGAGTGACCTGCAATTTCAGTTCCTGGCCGACGTGCCGGGCCATACCCTGCGCATCAAGCGCGAATTCGCCGGTCCTCGCGACCTGATCTGGGACTGCTACACCAAGCAGGAACTGCTCGAGAAATGGTTCGCCCCCAAGCCGCTCAAGACCAAGACCGCGAGCATGGAGTTTCGCGAGGGCGGGCATTGGCACTACGCCATGTATGACGACGAAGGCACCGAATACTGGGGATGGACCGACTATATCGCCATCGACCCGCAAGAGCGGTATACGACCCGCGACGCCTTTTCCGATGCGACGGGCGCGCCGAACACCGACCTGCCCGTCGCCGACTGGGTCATCACGTTCGAGGAGGCGGGCGACCGCACGATCGTGCGCACCGTCATCGACTATGGCTCGCCCGAGGGCCTGCAAACCGTGATCGACATGGGCATGGAGGAAGGGCTTGGCGCCACCTACGTGACCTTGGACGACCTCATCGAGATCTTGAAAGGATAACCCATGTCCACCGAGAAAATCACCATCGACGCCACGGTCGACGCCCCCGTCGAAACCGTCTGGGCCCGCTAAACCGACCCGGACCACATCACGCGCTGGAACTTCGCGTCAGACGACTGGTGCTGCCCGTCCGCCTCGAACGACATGCAGATCGGCGGCAAGTATTCGGCCCGGATGGAGGCGAAGGACGGCAGCTTCGGCTTCGATTTCGAGGCGATCTATACCGACATCACGCCGGAACGGTCCCTCACCTACAGGCTTGAGGACGGGCGCATGGTCACCACGACCTTCGAACCCATCGGCGGCCAAACGCAGGTGACGACAGTGTTCGACGCCGAAACGGAAAACGATGTCGAAATGCAACGGGGCGGCTGGCAGGCGATCCTGAACAACTTCAAGGCGCACGCGGAAAGCTGAGGTCGGAATGCCTCTCGCCCGGTGCGCCGCGCCTTGGGCTTGGGCACGCGGGCGATCTCGTCGACCGGGGTGGGTCGGGGTTCGTCCGTCGGCAACCGGAACACGCAAAGCGCCGTGTTGCAGCCTCACGGCCCCACGGGAAATTGCACTGGCCATTCCGCCCTTGTTCCCCGAAGGTGCGGGCAAGATACAGGAGATCGCCATGAAGACGAAAACGATCATCGCGCTGGCCGCGCTGCCCCTGACCCTTGCGGCATGCGATATGCCCGCGACGACCACGGTAGGCGCTTCGCAAGGCACAATCTCGAACGTGCCGGAACGGATCGCCGAACTCGCGGCGCCGGGTCAGAACCTGAATTCGGTCAGGATCAACGAATTGGACGGGTGTTACGAATACCAGTATTTCGGCCCGGTCGAGACGACCTATCTGCCGCTGCGCACCCGCGACGGCCGCCCGATCTGCACGCGGGCACCGGGCGACCCGGCGCCTGCGTAAGATCAGCTTGCGGCGGTGATGCGCTCCGGCGGATGCAGATGCGCCGTCGCGCCCTTGTAGACCTGCGGATACAGGTCGTTGATATGGGCCATCACCATGCGCACGCAGCCGGAACTTGCGCGACCGCCGATCGACCCCGGCGAAGGCGAGCCGTGGATGCGCAGGAGCGTGTCGCGGTTGCCTTCGTAGAGATAGAAGGCCCGTGAGCCGAGCGGGTTGCGGGGTCCGCCACTCATCCCGTTCTCGTGCTGCTTGTAGAGGTGCGGATCGCGTTTGATCATCGCGGCGGTGGGTGTCCAGATCGGCCACTTCGCCTTGCGCCCGACGGTGTAGACCCCCGGCTCGTACAGGTTGCCGCGTGCGATGGCGACGCCATAGCGCATCGCGGTCCCGCCCGCTTCGATGTGGTAGAGATACCGCGCGACGGCATCGACATGCAGATCGCCGGGGGTGAGGCCGGGATTGGCCTCGACCCGACGGGGCAGGAAGCGCGGGGCCAGCCCCCAGGGGTTCGACGTGGCCGGATCGTAGCCCGCAGGGGTGATCTGCGCGTCCCACCGGTCCCAGTTGGCCGGGTTCGATGTCGGGCGCGGCGGCGTGGGCGCTGCCGCTTCGGCCTCTGTCGTTTCCGCCGGCGTCTCGACGGTCGCTTCTGCGTCCTCGTCCTGTGCCCAGGCGGCGATCGGGGCCGAGAACAGTGCGGTGGTGGTCATCACGAAATGACGGCGAGTGAGCATGGCGAGGTTCCTTCTTGTCGAACCGGCTGACGGATTGGTGTGCCGGTCCCTGTCCCGTTCAAAACGGAATCGCCCGGCAGCGTGTTCCAGATGCTTATCCTATCACAAAAGAAAAAGCCCCCCAGCCTGGGCTGGAGGGCTCAAGTCTTTGTGTGGCGGGTTTGCCCGCCGACACGATCACAGACCGGTGGTCACGTCGATCGTGTTGCCCTCTTCGAGGGTAACATAGGCTTTCTTGACGTCGTTGCGGCGGCCCATCTGGCCCCGGAACCGCTTCTGCTTGCCTTTGGTGACGGTCGTGTTCACGGCCTTCACCTTGACACCGAAGAGCGTTTCCACCGCTTCCTTGATGAGCGGCTTGTTCGCGTCGATCGCCACTTCGAACACCACGGCGTTGGCCTCGGAGGCCATGGTGGATTTCTCGGTGATGATCGGCTTGCGGATCACGTCGTAGAGTGCGGCTTTGTCGGTCATTTCAGACGAGCCTCCAGAGCTTCGACACCCGCTTTCGTGAGCACGAGCGTGTCACGCTTGAGGATGTCATAGACGTTGGCGCCCATCGACGGCAGCACATCGAGACCTTCGATGTTGCGCGCGGCCTTGGCGAAGTTTTCGTTCACCTCGGCACCGTCGATGATGAGCGCGCGCTTCCAGCCCAGATCCTTGACCAGCTTGGCCAGCACCTTGGTCTTGCCGTCGGCTTCGGCGGTGTCGATCACGACGATCGCACCTTCCTGCGCCTTGGCGGAGAGCGCGTGCTTGAGGCCGAGCTTGCGGAATTTCTTCGTCAGCTCATGCCCGTGCGAGCGCGGGGTCGGACCCTTGTAGATACCACCCTTGCGGAAGATCGGCGCGTTGCGGTCGCCGTGGCGTGCGCCACCGGTGCCCTTCTGGCGATAGATCTTCTTGGTCGAGTAGCTGGTTTCCGAGCGGGTTTTCACCTTGTGGGTGCCCTGCTGCGCGTTGTTGCGCTGCCAGCGGACCACACGGTGCAGGATGTCGGCGCGCGGCTCGAGCCCGAAAAGGGCCTCGTCCAGCTCGACCGACCCGGCTTTGCCGCCGTCCAGTTTGATCACGTCGAGTTTCATTCGTCGCCTTCCTTCTTCTCGGCGTCGGAGCCGGCATCTTCACCCTTTTCGGCGTCGATCTCGGCTTCGGCTTCCTTCAGGGCGGCCTCTTCGGCAGCAGCCTGCTCTTCGGCCAGACGCTTGGCTTCCTCTTCCGCCTCGGCGGCAGCGGCGGCAGCGGCTTCTTCCGCGGCTTTCGCAGCTTCTTCAGCGGCGGACTTCAGGGCAGCCGGGAGAATGGCGTTCTCGGGGAACGGCTTCTTCACGGCGTCCTTGATGGTGACCCAGCCACCTTTGGAACCCGGAACGGCACCTTTGATCATGATCAGACCGCGTTCGCTGTCCGTCTTCACGACTTGGAGGTTCTGGGTGGTGACACGTGCAGCACCCATGTGACCGGCCATCTTCTTGCCCTTGAACACGCGGCCCGGGTCCTGACACTGACCCGTCGAACCGTGCGAACGGTGGGAGATCGACACACCGTGCGAGGCGCGCAGACCACCGAAGTTGTGCCGCTTCATGGCACCGGCGAAGCCTTTACCGATCGAGGTGCCCGAGACGTCCACGAACTGACCCGCGAAGTAATGGTCAGCGGTGATCTCTTCACCCACGTTGATCAGGTTCTCGGCATCCACGCGGAACTCGGCAACCTTGCGCTTGGGCGCAACGTTGGCGGTGGCGAAGTGGCCACGCATGGCTTTGGACGTCCGTTTGGCCTTGGCCGAACCGGCGCCAAGCTGAACGGCGGTGTAGCCGTCCTTCTCGGTCGTCCGCTGGGCCACGACCTGCAACCCGTCGAGTTGCAGAACGGTGACCGGCACTTGCTTACCGTCTTCGAGGAAGAGGCGGGTCATGCCGACCTTTTTTGCGATAACACCAGAGCGCATCATTACTCATGCCCTCCTTAAACGGAAATCTGCACGTCGACGCCGGCAGCGAGGTCGAGCTTCATCAGCGCGTCCACGGTCTGCGGGGTCGGGTCCACGATGTCGAGCAGACGCTTGTGCGTCCGGATCTCGAACTGATCGCGCGATTTCTTGTCGATGTGCGGCCCACGGAGAACCGTGAACTTTTCGATCTTGTTCGGCAGCGGGATCGGCCCGCGCACCTGCGCACCGGTCCGCTTGGCGGTCGCAACGATCTCCTGCGTGCTGGCGTCCAGCACGCGGTAGTCGAACGCCTTCAGGCGGATCCGGATGTTCTGGCTTTGAATGGCCATTGTCTTGTCCTTTTCAGTTGAGAGGAGGACCTCCGGCTCATCCGGAAGCCCTCGTCGAACCCGTTAATTACTCGAGGATTTTCGAGACGACGCCGGAACCCACGGTGCGGCCGCCTTCGCGGATGGCGAAGCGGAGGCCGTCTTCCATGGCGATCGGGGCGATCAGCTCGACGGTGAACTTCAGGTTGTCGCCCGGCATCACCATCTCGGTGCCCGAGGGAAGCTCGACCGTGCCGGTCACGTCCGTCGTGCGGAAGTAGAACTGCGGGCGGTAGTTGGCGAAGAACGGGGTGTGACGGCCGCCTTCATCCTTCGTCAGGATGTAGACCTCGCACTCGAACTTCGTGTGCGGCTTCACCGAACCCGGCTTGCACAGAACCTGACCACGCTCGACCGCATCACGGTCGATACCGCGCAGCAGCGCACCGATGTTGTCGCCGGCTTCACCACGATCCAGCAGCTTGCGGAACATTTCCACGCCCGTGCAGGTCGTCTTCTTGGTGTCCTTGATGCCGACGATTTCCAGTTCGTCGCCCACGTTGATCACGCCACGCTCGACACGGCCGGTCACGACGGTGCCGCGGCCCGAGATCGAGAACACGTCTTCGATCGGCATGAGGAACGGCTGATCCACGGCGCGCTCCGGCGTCGGGATGAAGTCGTCGACGGCCGCCATCAGTTCCTTGATCTTCTCTTCGCCGATTTCCGGGTCACGGCCTTCGAGAGCGGCCAGAGCCGAACCCGCGATGATCGGAATGTCGTCGCCCGGGAATTCGTACTCGGAGAGCAGTTCGCGGACTTCCATTTCGACGAGCTCGAGCAGCTCTTCGTCGTCGACCTGGTCGACCTTGTTCAGGAACACGACCAGCGCCGGCACGCCGACCTGACGGGCGAGCAGGATGTGCTCACGGGTCTGCGGCATCGGGCCGTCGGCCGCGTTCACCACGAGGATGCCGCCGTCCATCTGGGCCGCGCCGGTAATCATGTTCTTCACGTAGTCGGCGTGGCCGGGGCAGTCGACGTGGGCGTAGTGACGCGCGTCCGTCTCGTATTCCACGTGCGCCGTCGAGATCGTGATCCCGCGCGCTTTCTCTTCCGGTGCGCCGTCGATCTGGTCGTAGGCTTTGAAGTCACCGAAGTACTTCGTGATCGCCGCCGTCAGCGTCGTCTTGCCGTGGTCAACGTGGCCGATGGTGCCCACGTTCACGTGCGGTTTGTTACGTGCAAACTTTTCCTTAGCCATGATGGCCTCCTTATCATTGGCGGTGCGCCCGAGGCGCACCCTACGGGGTGGTAGGGTGCGGGGGCTCCCCCGCACCGCTGCTTATGCGTACTTCGACTGGATCTCTTCCGAGATGTTCGCCGGAACCGGTTCGTAGTGGTCGAACTGCATCGTGAACTGCGCGCGGCCCGAGGACATGGAACGCAGGTTGTTGATGTAGCCGAACATGTTGGCCAGCGGCACGAAGGCGTTGATCGCAACGGCGTTGCCGCGCGGCTCCTGCCCCGACACCTGACCACGACGGGAGGTGAGGTCGCCGATGATGTTGCCGGTGTATTCTTCCGGCGTCACGACTTCGACCTTCATCATCGGTTCGAGCAGCTTCGCACCGGCCTTGCGCAGACCTTCGCGCATACACATCCGCGACGCGATTTCGAACGCGAGAACCGACGAGTCGACATCGTGGAACTTACCGTCCAGCAGCGCGACCTTGAAGTCGATGACCGGGAAGCCGGCGAGCGGACCAGAGTCCATGACCGACTTGATGCCCTTTTCGACGCCCGGCACGTATTCCTTCGGAACCGCACCACCGACGATCTTCGACTCGAACGAGTAGCCTTCTCCCGGCTCGGTCGGCGAGATCACCAGCTTCACTTCAGCGAACTGACCCGAACCACCCGACTGTTTCTTGTGGGTGTAGGTGTGCTCGATCTCGTGACCGATGGTCTCACGGTAAGCCACCTGCGGCGCACCGATGTTGGCTTCGACCTTGAACTCGCGCTTCAGACGATCGACGAGAATGTCGAGGTGAAGTTCGCCCATGCCCTTCATGATCGTCTGACCGGACTCGAGGTCGGTTTCGACGCGGAAGGAGGGGTCTTCGGCGGCAAGACGCTGAAGGCCCTGGGACATCTTCTCTTGGTCGGCCTTGGTTTTAGGCTCGACCGCGATCTCGATGACCGGATCGGGGAAGGTCATGGTTTCAAGCACGACCGGCGCGTTCGAGGCACAGAGCGTGTCACCCGTGGTGGTCTCTTTCAGACCGGCCAGCGCGATGATGTCGCCCGCGAACGCCTCTTCGATCTCTTCCCGGTCGTTCGAGTGCATCATCATCATACGACCGATGCGCTCTTTCTTGCCCTTGGTCGAGTTGAGGATGTTGTCGCCCTTGTTGAGCTTGCCCGAGTAGATCCGGGTGAAGGTCAGCGAGCCGACGAACGGGTCGTTCATGATTTTGAACGCCAGCGCCGAGAACGGCATCTCGTCGTCCGCACGGCGGGCGATGTTGCGCTCTTCGGTTTCGTCGTCCGGCGCGAAGCCCATGTAGTCGACCACGTCGAGCGGGCTCGGCAGGAAGTCGACGACCGCGTTGAGCAGCGGCTGAACGCCTTTGTTCTTGAACGCCGAACCACCCAGAACCGGAACGAATTTCAGGTCGAGGCAGCCCTTGCGGATCAGCGACCGCAGGGTCGGAATGTCGGGCTCGTTGCCTTCGAGGTATTCCATCATCGCGTCGTCGTCCATTTCGACGGCGTTTTCGATGAGGTGCGAACGCCACTCGTCGGCCAGATCCTTGAGGTCGTCACGGATCGGCTGGCGCACCCAGGAGGCGCCCAGGTCTTCGCCCTGCCAGACCCACTCTTCCATGGTCACGAGGTCGACGATGCCTTCGAGCTTGTCTTCGGCGCCGATCGGGAAGTTCACGGGGACCGGCGTCGCACCGGTGCGGTCCTTGATCATCTCGACGCAGTTGAAGAAGTCGGCACCGATCTTGTCCATCTTGTTGACGAACACCAGACGCGGAACCTTGTAGCGGTCAGCCTGACGCCACACGGTTTCGGTCTGCGGCTCGACACCGGCGTTACCGTCGAGCAGCGCGACGGCGCCGTCGAGAACGGCGAGCGAACGCTCGACTTCGATGGTGAAGTCCACGTGGCCGGGGGTGTCGATGATGTTGAAGCGGAACTTCGTGTCATCGGTCCCTTCTTCGGTCGGGTCTTCCTGCCACTGCCAGAAGGTCGTGGTCGCAGCCGAGGTGATGGTGATCCCCCGCTCCTGCTCCTGCTCCATCCAGTCCATGGTGGCCGCACCGTCGTGCACCTCACCGATCTTATGCGACCGGCCGGTGTAATACAGGATGCGCTCCGTGGTCGTGGTCTTGCCGGCATCGATGTGAGCCATGATGCCGAAGTTACGGTAGCGTTGGAGGGGATATACGCGTGCCATTGGAATGGGCCTCTATCGGTGTTCGGTTACCAGCGGTAATGGCTGAACGCACGGTTGGCGTCGGCCATCTTGTGGGTGTCTTCACGCTTCTTCACGGCGGTGCCGCGACCGTTGACTGCGTCGAGCAGCTCGCCGGCAAGGCGCTCTTCCATCGTGTTCTCGTTGCGGGCGCGGCAGGCGGTGATGAGCCAGCGGATCGCCAGAGCTTCACGACGCTCGGGGCGCACTTCGACGGGAACCTGATAGGTGGCACCACCAACGCGGCGCGAGCGAACCTCGACCGACGGCTTGATGTTGTCGAGCGCCTCGTGGAAGATTTCCACCGGAGCCCGCTTCACCTTGTCTTCGACGCGACCAAGCGCGTTGTAGACGATCTTCTCGGCGGCAGACTTCTTGCCGTCGACCATGAGGTTGTTCATGAACTTGGTCAGAACCTTATCGCCGTACTTGGCGTCAGGCAGAATTTCGCGCTTCTCAGCAGCGTGACGACGGGACATACCAGTCTCTCCTTACTTCGGACGCTTCGCGCCGTACTTCGAACGACGCTGCTTACGATCTTTGACGCCCTGGGTGTCGAGCACACCGCGAAGGATGTGGTAACGGACACCCGGAAGGTCTTTCACACGGCCGCCACGGATGAGCACGACGGAGTGCTCTTGCAGGTTGTGGCTTTCACCGGGGATGTAGCTGATGACTTCGTAGCCGTTGGTCAGACGGACCTTGGCGACTTTACGCATAGCGGAGTTCGGCTTCTTCGGCGTCGTCGTGTAGACGCGCGTGCAGACACCACGCTTCTGCGGGCAGGATTCCAGGTGCTGGGACTTGGAGCGTTTGACTTTGGGCTGACGCGGCTTGCGGATCAGCTGTTGGATCGTGGGCATTGGGCTTCGTTCCCCGTGTTGCAACACTTATGTTCATGGGGCGCGCGCCCCGGTTTCAGTCGACTTGCGTCTTTCGCGTCCAAAAAACGCAATGAACCGCCCCCGCCCCAGTCAGCCGGGGCGACGCGGTGGATAATCAGAGGATCGGGGCAACAAGGCCCGGATCGTGGCCACTTCATATCTGTAGACGGGCGGTCGGATACACGTATCCCTTTGCCCGGGTGCGCGCCGTATATGGGGAGTCGGATAGCTTGTCAACGCTGATGCGCCAGAATCCGCGGCACCGGCGCACAAAGCCGGAAAACCTTGCTTAAAAGCGGTTTTGGGCGGATACTCGGCCCAATTTCGAAGACCGAACAACGGTCTCGACCCTAACCGCATTTGAGGCGAGCAGACAATGAAACTTCTTCAGATTACCGCGGCTCTGGCCGCGTGCACCGCTGTTGGCGGATGCAGTATTTTCGGCGGCAGGGCCACGAACGGCCAGGGCGCCGAACTTCTCGACACATCGCCGGGAATCGACGTCTCCCGGCTGGACGACGCCACGGGCGAGGCCGATTTCCAGTCCGCGTTCCAGTATGTCAGGGGTCAGGAAGCGACCACGACCATGCCGAACTCGGGAAGCGCCGACTATCTCGGCGGCTTCGGTGCGGACGTGACCGGCGACATCGCGGGGTTCATGACCGGCGCGGTGAACATGACCGTCGAGAGCTTCAACACCGGGGTCGTCAGCGGCACGGTGGATGAAATCGCACTCTACAATGCCGATGGATCGCAGAACCGCACCTTCGCGGGTGAGGTGTTTCTGAACGGCACCGTGACGGGCACGGGTCTGGCCGCGAACGGCACCGACAACATTCGCGACAACTCGACCGGTCTCGAATCCGACGCGACGCTCCGGTTCAACGGCGATTTCCGCAACCTCAAGAGCGAGGGCCGCGCGAGCGCCATGACCGGCACGACGACAGGCAGCGGCACCGGGGGCTTCGACTTCGCGCTCGACAACGGGAAGTTCTACGCGATCGAGCAATAGGGTCCGGCACCCGCGCCGACGCACGTTACCTGCTTCCAAAAACAAGAAAGCCCCGCCGGATCGGCGGGGCTTTCCTTTTCATGTCAAAGCCTTAGGACTGTTCGTCGCCGCCGGCTTCGGGCGTTTCGACCAGACCGGAATCGCCGAACGGATCGATCTCTTCCTCGGGGGCAGCCAGTGCCGCCGCCGCTTCGGCCTCGGCCCGCGCTTCTTCGATGACCTTGCGGTCACGCTCCTGCGCGATGTGGCGGACCTTCATGGTCGCGCCGCCGGTGCCCGCCGGGATCAGGCGGCCCACGATGACGTTTTCCTTGAGGCCGACCAGCTTGTCGCGCTTGCCCTGCACCGATGCCTCGGTAAGAACCCGCGTCGTTTCCTGGAACGAGGCCGCCGAGATGAAGCTGCGGGTTTGCAGCGACGCCTTGGTGATCCCGAGCAGGATGGGCTGGCCTTCCGCCGGACGTTTGCCGCGCTCGAGCGCCTTTTCGTTGGCCGCGTCGAACTCTGCCTTGTCGACATGCTCGCCCTTGAGGAGCGTCGTTTCACCGCTTTCCATGATCTCCCACTTCTGGAGCATCTGGCGCACGATGACTTCGATGTGCTTGTCGTTGATCTTCACGCCTTGCAGTCGATACACGTCCTGCACTTCGTCGATCATGTACTCGGCAAGCGCCTCGACACCCATAATGGCGAGAATATCATGGGGGGCGGGGTTGCCGTCCATGATGTATTCGCCCTTCTGGATGAAGTCGCCCTCGGCCACCGGGATGTGTTTGCCCTTCGGCACCATGTATTCCACGGTCTCCAGGCTCTCATCCGACGGCTCGATCGCGATGCGACGCTTGTTCTTGTAGTCGCGGCCAAAGCGCACGTAACCGTCGATCTCGGCGATGATCGCGTGATCTTTCGGACGACGCGCTTCGAAGAGTTCGGCCACACGCGGCAGACCACCGGTGATGTCCTTAGTCTTCGCGCCTTCACGCGGGATACGCGCGATGACGTCACCGGCCTGCACGTCCGACTGATCCTCGACCGACAGAATGGCGTCGACCGACATCGGGTAGGTGATCGGGTTGCCCTGATCGTTGCGCACCGGCTCGCCGTCCGGACCCGCGAGAATAAGTTCGGGCTTGAGGTCCGAACCACGCGGCGCCGAACGCCAGTCCGACACGATCTTCTGGGTCATGCCCGTCGCATCGTCGGTTTCGTCACGGACGGAGATGCCCGACACGAGGTCGACGAACTTCACCTGACCCGCCGCTTCCGCGATGATCGGGAGGGTGTACGGGTCCCACTCGAACAGCTTGTCGCCGCGCTTGATCTTCTGCTTGTCCTCGACGAACAGCTTGGACCCGTAGCCCGGTTTGTAGCTCGCACGCTCCACGCCGTTCTCATCCATGATCGCAACCTGCATGTTGCGGCCCATGATGATGAGCTCACCCGACGCGTTGGTCAGGGTGTTGGCATTGCGGAACTCGATCACACCTTCCTGACCGGCTTCCTGGAACGACTGCTGACCACCTTGGGCGATACCGCCGATGTGGAAGGTCCGCATCGTCAGCTGCGTGCCCGGTTCACCGATCGACTGCGCGGCGATGATGCCGACCGCTTCACCCACGTTGACGCGGGTGCCGCGGGCGAGGTCACGACCATAGCAGTTGGCGCAGACGCCTTCGTCGGCTTCACAGGTCAGCGGCGAGCGAATGCGCATCGAGGCGACACCGGCCTCCTCGATGATGTCCGCCTTGCGCTCGTCGATCAGCTCGTTCTTCGCGACCAGCACTTCGCCCGTCGCCGGGTGCAGAACGTCATCCGCCGACACGCGGCCAAGAATGCGCTCGGCCAGCGTCGCGACCACTTCACCGTCGTTGACCGCAGCCGAAGCCGTGATCGCGTTTTCGGTGCCGCAGTCGATGTCACGCACGATGCAGTCCTGCGCCACGTCCACGAGACGACGGGTCAGGTAACCCGAGTTCGCGGTCTTGAGCGCGGTATCGGCCAGACCCTTACGGGCGCCGTGGGTCGAGTTGAAGTACTCGAGCACGGTAAGGCCTTCTTTAAAGTTCGAGATGATCGGCGTTTCGATGATCTCGCCCGACGGCTTGGCCATAAGACCACGCATACCGCCCAGCTGCTTCATCTGTGCCGGCGAACCCCGCGCACCGGAGTGCGACATCATATAGACCGAGTTCGGCTCCATCTCAGCGCCCGTGTCGTCGACGCGCACAGCCGAGATTTCGCCCATCATCGCGTCGGCGACCTGATCGGAACACTTCGACCAGGCATCGACCACCTTGTTGTATTTCTCGCCAAGGGTGATGAGGCCGTCCATGTACTGCTGTTCGAACTCTTTCACCTGCTCGCGGACACCGTCCACGATGGTCCACTTGGAGTCCGGGATGACCATGTCGTCCTTACCGAACGAGATGCCGGCCTTGAACGCTTCCTTGAAGCCCATGGACATGATCTGGTCGCAGAAGATGACCGACTCTTTCTGACCGCAGTAGCGGTAGACGGTGTCGATGACCTGCTGCACCTCTTTCTTCCGCAGGAGGCGGTTCACGAGGTCGAAGGGCGCCTTGGCGTTGAGCGGCAGGAGCGCCCCCAGAAGGATACGGCCCGGCGTGGTTTCGAACCGCTGGTAAACTTCCTGACCTTCTTCGTCGATCTGCTTGATGCGGGCCGAGACCTTGGCGTGCAGGTGCACTTCACCAGCGTTCAGCGCGTGCTGCACTTCGTCCACGTCGGCAAAGACCATGCCTTCGCCGACCATGCCTTTGCGCTCCATCGTGATGTAATAGAGGCCAAGGATCATGTCCTGCGACGGAACGATGATCGGCGCGCCGTTGGCGGGCGACAGCACGTTGTTCGTCGACATCATCAGAACGCGCGCTTCAAGCTGGGCTTCCAGCGAGAGCGGGACGTGCACAGCCATCTGGTCACCGTCGAAGTCGGCGTTGAACGCCGAACAGACGAGCGGGTGAAGCTGGATGGCCTTGCCTTCGATCAGCGTGGGTTCGAACGCCTGAATACCAAGACGGTGCAGCGTGGGCGCGCGGTTCAGAAGAACCGGGTGCTCACGGATGACTTCGTCGAGGATATCCCAAACTTCGGGGCGTTCTTTTTCGACCAGTTTCTTGGCCTGCTTCACGGTCGAAGACAGACCTTTGGCCTCGAGCCGCGAATAGATGAACGGCTTGAACAGTTCGAGCGCCATCTTCTTGGGCAGACCGCACTGGTGCAGTTTCAGCTCCGGGCCGGTCACGATGACCGAACGACCGGAGAAGTCGACGCGTTTCCCCAGAAGGTTCTGACGGAAGCGACCCTGCTTACCTTTCAGCATGTCCGACAGCGACTTCAGCGGGCGCTTGTTGGCCCCCGTGATGACGCGGCCACGACGGCCGTTGTCAAACAGAGCGTCCACGGATTCCTGAAGCATCCGCTTTTCGTTGCGCACGATGATGTCCGGCGCGCGCAATTCGATCAGCCGCTTGAGGCGGTTGTTCCGGTTGATGACGCGGCGATACAGGTCATTGAGGTCCGAGGTCGCGAACCGGCCACCGTCCAGCGGCACCAGCGGGCGCAGTTCCGGCGGAATGACCGGAATCACGGTCAGGATCATCCACTCCGGGCGGTTGCCGGATTCGATGAAGCTTTCCACGACTTTCAGACGCTTGATGATCTTCTTCGGCTTCAACTCGCCGGTCGCTTCGGCCAGATCGGCGCGCAGCGTTTCGGCTTCCTGCTCGAGGTCGATCATCGACAGCATTTCACGGATCGCTTCGGCACCGATGTTCGCCTGGAAGGCGTCGGCACCATAGGTGTCCTGGGCGTCGTTGAACTCTTCTTCGGACATGAGCTGACCGTACTGAAGGTCCGTCAGACCCGGCTCGATCACAACGTAGTTCTCGAAGTAGAGAATCCGCTCGAGATCGCGCAGCGTCATGTCGAGCATGAGGCCGATCCGGCTGGGTAGCGACTTCAGGAACCAGATGTGCGCGACGGGCGCAGCCAGTTCGATGTGGCCCATACGCTCGCGGCGCACCTTCTGGAGCGTCACTTCGACACCGCATTTCTCGCAGACGACGCCGCGATACTTCATGCGCTTGTATTTGCCGCAGAGGCATTCGTAGTCTTTGATCGGGCCAAAGATACGGGCGCAGAACAGGCCGTCGCGCTCGGGCTTGAAGGTCCGGTAGTTGATGGTCTCAGGCTTTTTGATTTCGCCATAGGACCACGACAGAATCCGTTCCGGCGACGCGAGCGACACCTTGATCTCGTCAAAAATCTTCTGCGACGCCAGCGGGTTGAACGGGTTGGTTGTCAGTTCCTGGTTCATTTGGATTTCCTCAAATCTGGGTTCGTTGGGGGGATGGGGTGAGGCTCAGGGCCTCACTCATCCGGCTCCCCTTCCGAATCCAGGAGTTCCATGTTGAGGCCGAGACCCCGGACTTCCTTCACGAGCACGTTGAACGACTCGGGCACGCCCGCTTCGAAGTTGTCCTCGCCCTTGACGATCGACTCGTAGACCTTGGTCCGGCCTGCCACGTCGTCCGACTTGACGGTGAGCATCTCCTGCAACGTGTAGGCCGCGCCGTAGGCTTCGAGCGCCCAGACTTCCATCTCCCCGAAACGCTGACCGCCGAACTGCGCCTTACCACCGAGCGGCTGCTGGGTGACGAGCGAGTAGGGCCCGGTCGAACGGGCGTGGATCTTGTCGTCGACAAGGTGATGGAGCTTCAGCAGGTACTTGACGCCGACGGTGACCTTACGCGCGAATTGCTCGCCCGTGCGGCCGTCGAACAGCACCGACTGACCCGAAGTGTCGAACCCGGCCCGCGTGAGGGCGTCGTTCACTTCCGGCTCTTTCGCACCGTCGAAGACCGGCGTTGCGATCGGCACACCGCGCGTGACGTTGGAAGCCGCCTCGATCAGGCGTTCTTCGTCCATGCCTTCGATGCCTTCCGCATAGACGTCTTCGCCGTAGGCATGCTTCATCGCATCCCGAACCGGGGTCAGATCGCCCGAGCGTTTGTATTCGCCCAGAGCCTCGTCGATGTTCAGACCCAGACCGCGTGCGGCCCAACCCATATGGGTTTCAAGGATCTGCCCGACGTTCATGCGCGACGGCACGCCCAGCGGGTTGAGGCAGAAGTCGACCGGCGTGCCGTCTGCGAGGAACGGCATGTCTTCCATCGGGACGACCCGCGAAATGACACCCTTGTTCCCGTGACGACCGGCCATCTTGTCGCCCGGCTGAAGCTTGCGCTTCACGGCGATGAAGACTTTGACCATCTTCATCACGCCCGGGGGCAGATCGTCGCCACGACGCACTTTCTCGACCTTGTCTTCGAAGCGGTGCTCGAGCGCACGTTTCTGTGCCTCGTACTGCGCGTTCAGAGCTTCGACCATCTGGGCGTCGGCTTCGTCCTCGAGGGCAAGCTGCCACCACTGGCCACGGCTGAGTTCACCCAGCAGCGCCTCGTCGATGACCGACCCCGATTTGACGCCTTTCGGCCCCTTCACGGCGGTCTTGCCTTCGATCATGTCACGCAGACGCGCATAGATGTTGCGGTCGAGGATGGCGAGTTCGTCGTCCCGGTCACGGGCCAGACGTTCGACTTCCTCACGCTCGATCTGAAGCGCACGCTCGTCTTTCTCGACGCCGTGACGGTTGAAGACGCGCACCTCGACGACCGTGCCGTAGTCGCCCGGCTTGACCCGCAGCGACGTGTCACGCACGTCGGACGCTTTTTCACCGAAGATGGCGCGCAGAAGCTTTTCTTCCGGCGTCATCGGGCTTTCGCCCTTCGGCGTGATCTTACCGACGAGAATGTCGCCCGGCTCAACGTCCGCACCGATGTAGACGATACCGGCTTCGTCGAGATTGCGCAGAGCTTCCTCGCCGACGTTCGGGATGTCGCGGGTGATCTCTTCCGGGCCGAGCTTGGTGTCACGGGCAGCGACTTCGAATTCCTCGATGTGGATCGAGGTGAACACGTCGTCCTGCGCGATCCGCTCGGAGATCAGGATCGAGTCTTCGTAGTTGTAGCCGTTCCAGGGCATGAAGGCGACGACGACGTTCTTGCCGAGCGCCAGTTCCCCCATATCCGTGGACGGACCGTCCGCGATGACTTCGCCCTTCTCGACGTCCTGACCCACCTTCACCAGCGGACGCTGGTTGATGGCGGTGTTCTGGTTCGACCGCTGGAACTTGCGCAGACGGTAGATGTCGACGCCCGGATCGCCCGGCTCCAGATCGGCGGTGGCACGCACGACGATACGCGTGGCGTCCACCTGGTCGATCACGCCGGCGCGACGCGCCTGAATGGCAGCGCCCGAGTCGACGGCGACCTTGCCCTCGATGCCGGTGCCGACCAGCGGCGCCTCGGCCCGCAGAAGCGGAACCGCCTGACGTTGCATGTTCGACCCCATGAGCGCGCGGTTGGCGTCGTCGTTTTCGAGGAACGGGATGAGCGAGGCGGCGACCGAGACCAGCTGCTTGGGCGACACGTCGATCAGGTCGACGCTGTCGACCGGCGCGAGGGTGTATTCGCCCGACTGGCGGGTGTTGACCATCTCGTTCACGAACTTGCCGCTCTCGTCGAGCGATGCGTTCGCCTGCGCCACGGTGTGACGCATTTCCTCGGTCGCGGACATGTAGTGGACTTCATCGGTCACCTGCCCGCCCTTGACGACGCGGTAGGGGGTTTCGATGAAACCGTACTTGTTCACGCGGGCGAAGGTGGCCAGCGAGTTGATAAGGCCGATGTTCGGGCCTTCCGGCGTTTCAATCGGGCACATCCGGCCATAGTGGGTCGGGTGCACGTCGCGCACTTCGAAGCCTGCACGTTCGCGGGTCAGACCGCCCGGCCCGAGCGCGGAGAGACGACGCTTGTGCGTGACTTCCGACAGCGGGTTGGTCTGGTCCATGAACTGCGAGAGCTGCGAGGAGCCGAAGAACTCGCGCACGGCAGCGGCGGCCGGCTTCGCGTTGATGAGGTCTTGCGGCATCACCGTGTCGATCTCGACCGACGACATACGCTCCTTGATCGCGCGCTCCATGCGGAGCAGGCCGACGCGGTACTGGTTTTCCATCAGCTCGCCGACCGACCGCACACGGCGGTTGCCGAGGTGGTCGATGTCGTCGACTTCGCCACGCCCGTCACGCAATTCCACCAGCGCCTTGATACAGGCGATGATGTCTTCGCGGCGCAGGGTGCGCTGGGTGTCCTCGGCGTCGAGGTTCAGACGCATGTTCATCTTCACCCGGCCCACGGCGGACAGGTCGTAACGCTCGCTGTCGAAGAACAGCTGGTCGAACAGGGTCGATGCGGCTTCGACGGTGGGCGGCTCGCCCGGACGCATGACGCGGTAGATGTCCATGAGCGCGGTGTCGCGGTTCATGTTCTTGTCCGCGGCCACGGTGTTGCGGATGTAGGGGCCGACGTTGACGTTATCGATGTCGAGCACCGGAATGTCGGTGATGCCCGCGTCGATCAGCTCTTTCGCCGAACCGCCGATCAGATCGCCGTCCTTGTCGTACTCCAGCGTCAGCTCGTCACCGGCCTCGACGTAGATCGCGCCGGTTTCCTCGTTGATGATGTCCTTGGCGACATAGCGGCCGACGATGTTGTCGAACGGCACGAGGATGTTCTTCACCGTGCCTTCGTCGATCAGTTTCTTGACCGCGCGCGGCGTGACCTTCTTGCCGGCCTCGAACAGGATCTCGCCCGAATCCGCGTCGACGATGTCCATGTTCGGACGGGTGCCGCGAATACGCTCGGGGAAGAACTTGGTGACCCAGCCCTTGTTTTTCTCAAGGGTGTAGTCGACCGTGTTGTAATAGGCATCCATGATGCCTTCCTGATCCAGCCCGAGAGCATAGAGCAGGGTCGTCACCGGAAGTTTCCGGCGGCGGTCGATGCGCGCGAAGACGATGTCTTTGGCGTCGAATTCGAAGTCGAGCCACGAGCCGCGGTAGGGAATGATGCGGCAGGCGAAGAGCAGCTTGCCCGAGCTGTGGGTCTTGCCTTTGTCGTGGTCGAAGAAGACGCCCGGCGAACGGTGCATCTGGCTGACGATGACGCGCTCGGTGCCGTTCACGATGAACGTCCCGTTCGGGGTCATGAGCGGCATGTCACCCATGAACACGTCTTGTTCCTTGATGTCCTTCACCGACTTGGCGCCGGTATCCTCGTCCACATCGAACACGATGAGGCGCAGGGTGACCTTCAGCGGCGCCGAATAGGTCATGTCGCGCTGCTGGCACTCTTCTACGTCGTACTTGGGATGCTCGAGCTCGTAGCGGACGAATTCCAGCGTCGCGGTCTCGTTGAAGTCCGAAATCGGGAAGACCGACTGGAACACGCCTTTGATGCCTTCGCCGTCAGCGGGCTCGGGCTGGTCGCCGGAGTTGAGGAAAAGATCGTAAGAGGCCTTCTGGACTTCGATCAGGTTCGGCATCTCCAGCACTTCGCGGATTTTGCCGTAGTATTTACGAAGACGTTTCTGGCCGAGGTAGGACTGCGCCATAAGGTGGACACCTTTGTTGCTTTCTCACTGACGCGCGGGGCCGCCGGGGCACCGGCCTGCACGCCGTTCGAAACGGGGGTTCGGATCCATACCTGGAAACCTTCCCACAGGTTTCCGCCCGATCCTTGAACCGCGCCTTGGGGAAGGTCACCGAAGCGGATGCTTCGCGAATGGCCCTCGCCAAGACAGGTTCGGCTGGACCCGGATTTCTCCGGACCCAGCCTCGATATCGTAAGGTGGGTGCGAACCCACCTCGCCCTTAGGCCAGCTCGACTTCGGCGCCTGCCGCTTCCAGCTTGCCTTTGATGTCTTCGGCTTCCGCCTTGTCGACACCTTCTTTGATCTTGCCGCCGGCTTCGACCAGGTCTTTGGCTTCTTTCAGGCCAAGACCGGTGATGCCGCGAACTTCTTTGATGACGGCGATTTTGTTGCCACCAGCCGACTTGAGAACGACGTCGAATTCGGTCTTCTCTTCAGCAGCTGCACCGGCGTCGCCACCAGCAGGGCCGGCCATCATGACAGCGCCGCCAGCAGCGGGCTCGATGCCGTATTCTTCTTTGAGGATCTCTTTGAGTTCCTGAGCTTCGAGAAGGGTCAGACCCACGATCTCTTCAGCAAGTTTCTTCAGATCAGCCATAGTACTGTTTCCGTTCTTTCAGATGTGTTCCAACGTGAGCGATTGCAACGCTACGTCGGCCTCAGATTGCTTACGCAGCCTTTTCCTCGATGGTGGAAAGGATGGATGCGATGTTCGAAGCAGGAGCGCCAATGGCACCGGCGATGTTCGACGCGGGCGCGCCAATGCACGATGCGATCTGAGCGAGAAGCTCTTCACGCGACGGCATCTTGGCGACACGGCCGACACCAGCGGTGTCGAGTGCTTCCTCACCCATAGCACCACCGAGGATCACGAGCTTCTCGTTATCCTTGGCGTACTTATCCATGACCTTGGCCGCAGCCACGGGGTCTTCGGAATAGGCGAGGACAGTCATGCCTGTCAGGTACTGGGCGATCGAAGCCGCCGGTTTGCCTTCCAGAGCGATCTTGGCGAGCCTGTTCTTGGCGACACGCACCGAACCACCCACGTCACGCATTTGTGCGCGGAGGTCCTGCATCTCAGCAACCGTGAGACCTTCGTAGTGGGCAACCACAACGACGCCAGAGCTTTCGAAGATCTGGCCGAGTTCCTCGACCACTTTCTCTTTCTGGGCTCTATCCACAGTTTCACTCCAAGTATGGAGGGTGCGACCCCTCCGGCTCTATTTACACCGGGTGCAGGCACCCGATGGTCGGGTCCTTACGGGTCCGTCCAAGATCACCCGAGGCACCCCGAAAGGCGGCCCGAAGAAATCTGGTTCTTTCCCGTCTCAGGCAGGATTTATGGATTGCTCCACCCACCTTCTCGGACGAATCGTCGGACGCACGGACAGAGTCAGGGCGTCAGACCCGGCGGGGTGTAGAGCGGATTCGGTGAAAAGGAAAGGGGGAAATTGCCACGAGCGCGTGATAGGCCATCACGCGCGTCCCGGTCCCCTCGAATGCACAATAAGTATAACATGCCACATCGCACACGGCGAGACATTTGTGCCCGCCCCGGTTGAGCGTGGCCTCTTTGCACGCGGAAAGACCATATTTCGCAGGCGGGCGGATGCCCCTGCCCCGCCCGCGTTTCCCCCGTCATCGGTCGGGTGGCGCACCCCGGCACTGTCGACACCCCGCGAAAAGGCGGTGCCGCGCCGCCTCCGGCTCGGCGCGCAGTCGTGAACCCGTCACTCATCGAGGCACCGTCTTGACCGCGAGACACGGCGCCCGCGCATCGAGATACACAATCCCGCCATTCCCGCGCCTTGTCGGCACCACGGGCGCCGCTGAAATCCGCCGTGAAAACACCCCCGAGGCACCACAGGAAAGTTATATCTCGACCGCAAATTACGGTCATTCAGATCGCATCAAGGTTAATGCGACCACTGCATAGCAAGGGACAGACAGAATGAACGCAGATTTCGAACTTGAGAATATGCCGGCCGCCAAGCGGCGCCGGCTCGGCCATTTCCTGTCGGATACCTCCGGCGCCGTGACCGTCGACTGGGTGGTGCTCACCGCCGCGATCGTCGGCATCGGCACCGCAGTTCTGTTGTCCGTATCGGGCGGCACGAATGCTCTGGCCGACAAGACCAGCACCGCAATCTCGGAAGTCGAAGTCGCGGGACTGGGCAACACCGGAAACGAATGGGACATCGACGCCCCGACCAACGGATATCTCGATTGTGACGGCGCGACGTGTTACCGGAGCGACTACGACACCGGCCAGATGTCGTCCTTCCCCAACACCTACGGGAAAAACTTCATCTCCGACTATTCGGGCGGCGAAACCACGCGCTTCTACGAATATTGATACCGCCGGACAGACACGAAAAAAGGGCGCCTCGCGAGGCGCCCTTTTTTGTTGGCTGAACCGCAAGGTCTTCATATCTCGCGAATGCCGCCGATAGTGGGCGGCGCGATCCGCGCCTGCTTCCGGCCTCTGGATGGACAGGTCACGACAGCCTCATCTAACATGGGCCGCATTCCATTCGGCCCCTTTTGATCGCTCTATTTGAAAGACAGGACATTTCCGCATGTCGGGACCAGACAAGACCCTCGCCATCATCGGTCTGGCCCGAAACACCGCGCCCCACCTGCCCGGAGCCTTCGCGATGATGGAACGGCTGGCCGCTACCGTCACGCTCGAGCGCGTCATCATCGTCACGAACGACAACGACGACGGCACCGATGCCGTGCTCGATCAAGCCCGGCAAGGACCTTTGCCGCTGACCATCATCAACATGGACGGGCTGGCATCCGAACACGAGCAGCGGGTGGATCGGCTTGCGGTCGCGCGGCAGGCGTCGCTGGAGGCCCTGTTCGCATCCCCGTCCGTGCCCGACTTCACGCTGATCCTCGACATGGACGGGTTGAACAACACGCTGGACCCGGTCGTCGTCAATCGCCTGATGGATGACGCGCACGGCGACTGGCAGGCGGTGTTCGCGAACCAGCCCAACGCCTATTTCGATATCTACGCGCTACGGCGGCGAAACTGGTGCGACTACAATTTCATGCCGAAACTGAACCACGAGTGGAAGCAAGTCGCCGGACGCCCGAGGTTCAAACAGCTTCTCAGCCGCCTCAACCCGTTCGACCGGACGCCCAGATCGCGGCAGGAGCTGAAAATCCGGTATGTCCACCGGCTTCAATACAGAATTCCCGCGGATTATCCGTGGATCGAGGTCGACTCCGCCTTCGGCGGGGCGGGGCTGTATCGCACAGCGGCGTTGCGCGGCAAAACCTATCGGTCCCGCGGCAGTCAGGGCATGGTGATATGTGAGCATGTGTCGCTCCACGCCCAGATGCGCGCCGAGGGGGCAAGGTTGTTCATCGTGCTGTGGTTCCTGAACGAAAACCACGAACATCTCGACGCGGCCAGCGGCAGGGCATTCCCGCGAGAGCTTTTGACCTGACGCGCGGTGTCGCAGCCGGGCGTCCGTCCACTGCACGAAAAAGGGCGCCCCGAAAGGCGCCCTTCGTCATTCTGTCTGTCCGTCGGCTCAGTTGCCGGTGGCGTTCTCGACGTCGATCGAAACGCCCGGTCCCATCGTCGACGAGATCGAGACCTTTTTCAGGTACGACCCCTTCGCGCCGGCCGGCTTGGCTTTCGACACGGCGTCCACGAAAGCGCGGACGTTCTCGGCCAGCTTACCTTCGTCGAACGAGGCTTTGCCGATCCCGGCGTGGACAATGCCCGCCTTCTCGACCTTGAACTGAACCTCACCGCCCTTGGCGGCTTCCACGGCTTCCTTGATGTCCATGGTCACGGTGCCGACCTTCGGGTTCGGCATCAGGTTGCGCGGACCCAGAACCTTACCCAGACGGCCGACGACGGGCATCATGTCCGGGGTGGCGATGCAGCGGTCGAAGTCGATCTTGCCGCCTTGCACGGTTTCCATCAGGTCTTCGGCGCCCACGATGTCGGCGCCAGCGGCCTTGGCTTCCTCAGCCTTGTCGCCACGGGCGAAGACGGCCACGCGGACCTCTTTGCCGGTGCCGTTCGGCAGGCTGACCTTGCCACGGACCATCTGGTCGGCGTGACGCGGGTCGACGCCGAGGTTCATGGCGATCTCGACCGACTCGTCGAACTTGGCCGATGCGTTGGCTTTCACCAGCGCGACGGCTTCCTCGACGGTGACGAACTCTTTGCCGGCGAAAGCTTCGCGGGCAGCGGCGGTGCGTTTTCCGAGCTTTGCCATCTTACTTCACCTCGATGCCCATGGAGCGGGCGGAACCCAGGATGATCTGCATCGCAGCTTCGACGTCGTTCGCGTTCAGGTCTTTCATTTTCGCTTCCGCGATTTCCTTGACCTGAGCGGCGGTCACGGTGCCCACGGTCTCACGACCCGGGTTGTTCGCGCCCGACTTCAGCTTGGCGGCCTTCTTCAGGAAGTACGACGCCGGCGGCGTCTTGATGTCCATCGTGAAGGACTTGTCCTGATAGTAGGTGATCTCGGTGGGGCAAGGGGCACCCTGCTCCATCTCCTGCGTCTTGGCGTTGAACGCCTTGCAGAATTCCATGATGTTGATGCCGCGCTGACCCAGGGCGGGGCCCACGGGCGGCGACGGGTTGGCTTGACCTGCAGGGATCTGCAGCTTCATCTTGCCAGCAAGCTTCTTGGCCATCCGGCCTCTCCTTCTTCCAACAGCCTCAGGGCGCGCCCTTCAGCTTGATGTTGCCGTGGTCAGGTCCGACGATCGCGACCGCCTCGCCTCCCACACGAATAGGACAGGGCTCACCCTTGGGCGTCCCTGAACGGGGCGGCAATACGCAACTCGGGCACACATTGCAAGCGATTCCCCCCTTTTGGGCCGGCCCCGCGCAGGCTAGCGTTCCGCCATGAAGTATTCCGTCTCCATCGACGTGCCCGACCTTGCCAAAGGCATCGCGTTCTACACCGATGTCTTCGGCGTGCAGGAAGTCGCCCGGCCCATCGACGTCTACGCGGTCCTGCGCGGGAGCGGCGGACAGGCATTCGGGATCATCCAGAAACCCGAAGGCTCCGAGCCCGCGCCCGAAACGGACGACCGCCGTCACTACACCCGCCACTGGACTCCCGTTCATATGGACATCGAGGTCGATGATTTCGACGCCACGCTCGACCGTCTGACAGCCGCGGGCGGCACCGTCGAACAGGTCTTCGACATGGAGAACCGCCCCAAGACCGCCTTTTGCGCCGACCCGTTCGGCAATGGCTTCTGCCTGATGGAGACCCGCGACTGATGGCGATGATTACCGACATCGAAGACTACTTCACCCGTGGCTGCGGCCGTTGCGACCGCTTCGACACCCCGGACTGCTCGATCCAGCAGTGGAAAGAGGGCCAGAACAAGCTACGGCAGATCTGTCTCGACGTGGGCCTGTCCGAACACGTGAAATGGGCGCATCCCGTCTACATGCACGCGGACCGAAACATCGCGATGATGGGGGCGTTTCGCGGCGACTACCGCTTCACCTTCATGAACGGCGGCTTTCTGAAAGACCCCGAGGGGGTGCTGGAAACCGCCGGGCCGAACTCGGTCGTGAAGAACGTGCTCTACTTCACCACGAACGACGGCCCCGCGAAGATGGAGCCGATCATCCGCGCCTACCTTGCCGAGCTGATGGATTACGCCGAGCGCGGAGTGAAGCCCCCCAAGGTCGAGCGCGAGATCGAGATGCCGGACGAACTGGTCGAGGCGCTGGACGGCGACCCCGAGCTTGCCGAAGCCTTCTTCGCCCTCACGCCGGGGCGGCAGAAAAGCTATGCCTTCAACTTGGCTCAGGCCAAGAAGCCCGAGACCCGCTTTGCCCGGATCGAAAAGTTCCGCGACAAGATCTTTGCGGGCAAGGGCGCAATGGAACGGTAGACATGCAAAAGGCGCCACAGGGTCGCGGCGCCTTCCCGAAATTCCGGTAGGGGATCAGCCCTGCTTGGACACCTGCGTGTATTCCAGCTCGACCGGAGTGGCGCGACCGAAGATCGACACCGACACCTTGAGGCGCTGGTTGTCCTCGTCCACGCCCTCGACCATGCCGTCGAAGCCCTCGAACGGGCCGTCGGTGACCGCGACCTTTTCGCCGATCTCGAAGGTGATGAGCGTACGCGGCGCTTCCACGCCCTCCTCGACGCGGCCCAGGATCGCTTCGACCTCGGCATCGCGCATCGGCATCGGGCGGCCCTGCGGCCCGAGGAACCCGGTGACGCGGTTGATCGAGTTCACGAGGTGATAGCCCTCGTCCGACATTTCCATGTGGACCAGCACGTAGCCGGGCATAAAGCGGCGCTCGGTCGTGACCTTCTTGCCGCGGCGCACTTCGATGACTTCTTCGGTCGGAACGAGCACTTCGTCGATTTCGTCTTCCAGCCCGGCTTCCGCCACGGAGGTCTTGATCTGCTCGGCGATCTTCTTCTCGAAGTTCGAGAGAACGCTCACCGAATACCACCGTTTCGCCATCGTGCTTGTCCTGTTCCTGCGGGCGACGTGAGCCGCCTTTTTCAACTTTTGCCCCGGACTTAAAAAACGGGCGTGCAACTCGAATCATTGCACGCCTCATGGGGAATGGTGGGTCAGATACCCCCCTCTCGCCGGATTTTCAAGCCTCGGCGCGCCAAGGCCCGATCCCGCGAAATGCCGGGGGACGTGTCAGCCGAGGAAGGACAGAAGCCCGGTCAGACCCGAGCGGATCGCAAGGTCGACGAGCGAGAAAAACACGGCGACGAGCGCGGTCAGCGCGATGACCATGCCCGAGGTCAGCATGACTTCGCGGCGGGTCGGCCAGGTGACTTTCGACACCTCGGAACGGACCTGCTGAATGAACTGGAACGGGTTGGTTCTTGCCATGATCGTGCCTTCTCGTGAACGAGGGGCAGATACGCCACCGGGCGCGGGTTTTCAACCCGCATCCGCATGTTCGCGCCCTTCGCCCTTATCTCAGCGCGCGCGCCTGTTCCGCGAAACGGTCGAACGGGTCCGCTTTCATCCGGTCGCGCATGTCCGCGTTGACCGCCGTCGGGGTTGACGGCTTGCCGCGCCCCGCCGACTTCACCCATGCGCGGCTGCCCGACAGGCGCTCGGCTGCCTTCTGCACAGGCTGGGGCGTGGCCCCTGTCGCCGGGTCCGCGGCACGCGGGATGATCTGTGGCGTTTCGCCTTTTGCATTTCGCGACGCGCCCAGCCCGCTCAGGACCGAAAGCGCCATGAGAAAACCGGCGACGGCGAACAGGGGCATCGGTTGGGCGAACGGATCGAAACCGTTGATCGGCAGGCTCACCAGGGCCGTGCCCTTCGAGTTCAGGTAACCGATCACGGCGAGCAGGGCTGCAAGGCCGAAAAGCGCCCGTGCCCCTGCGCCCCTGCGCGCAGTCTTTGGGCGCGCGGGCGCGTCTTCGGACTCCGGCTCATCCGCCGCGGTCGCCATCGCCGGTTCGGGTTCGGCGCTCTCCACGGTCGTGCCGACCGATCTGTCACCGCGCAGAATCGCGCGCAGATCATTCATCGACAACCCGGCGGCCCGCATCGCTTTCTGACGTGAACCGATCCGGACGAAAAACGCGAAGACCGCCCCGATGGCGAACAGCGCGAGCAGGGCGGATCCGAGGAGCGCCGCGAGCACCGCGAAGTCCTGCCCATATTTCTGAGCCACCACCCACACGCCCGAACCCGCCGCGACGGCGAGAAGCACGAGCCGGACGAGCGTTTTCCTGAAATGTCCCTTCAGCGCAAAATGCGCGGCGACCGCCGCCTCGGCCTCGCCCGTCAGCACGCGTTCCGGCGCGGCTTCGGCCCCCTCCGCCGCGTCGCCCTTCGACTGGACCGGCGCGCCACGGGTCGCCAGCCGCCCAAGCGGGCTGTCGGGTGAAATGTCCTTCGACAGTTCGACGTCGCGGCGCTTGGCCTTGAACGTGTAATCGTAGTCATGCGCCTTGTTCGCCCCGGCCGGCGGCTGCACCTGCACGGCCTTGCGCGGGTCGATGGCGCGGGACGCCTCGCTCGGCTTGCGCCCCCAGCCGAAGACGCGCTTGGCCAGACCCAACAGGGCGATGGCCAGCGCGGCGGCCCAGAACTGCTTGCGGGCAAGTTCCGGCGCGCCCTGCGCGGCCAAAGCCGCTTCCCGCCCCGCAAGAAAGGGTTCGAGGTAAAAGAAGTCGTCCGCCTTTCGCAGACCCTGTTCTTCGATGGCATCCGAAACCATCGAGGACATGGAATCATACCCGGAGGCGAACCCGCCCAGCCGGAACAGGGGCTCGTCCTTCTGGTAGGACACGATGTAATCTTCGATGTGATCGACGAAGTAATCCTTGTCGCGCTCGGTGAGCACGATCGCCGCGCGCACGGTCCGCGACGACGGATCGTCACCCATGCCGAACACCATGTAGAGATACCGCTCCGAGGTCTTCACCCCGTTCGTGCGCTTGGTCAGCGTGTAGTTGTAGTCGGTGTTGATCCAGCCCAGCACGTTCACTTCACCGGCAGGCCCGATATGCACGTCCTCGTCGAATAGCGACAGATCGATGGGAAACGGCGCGCCAAGGTCCAGCGCGGCCTCACGCTCGGCTTCGGTCTCGAGTTCGTGCTTGTAGACCTCGTTCCCCAGATACGCCACGCCGCCCGCGATCGGGACATAGGCCCACCACGGCAGCAGGAAAAAGAGGATGATCAGCCTTTGCACGCCAGAACCCCGAAGCAAACTCGCCACGCACAAGACAACAGGCGAAATCGGGCGTGATTGGGGCCGATACGGGGAAAATGCGGGGGAATCGGTGCGACCGATGCGGCAAACCGTAGCAATTCAATGCTTTGCGGAAGGTGGTGGCAGGGGCAGCAGGGTTCGAACCCGCGACCTACGGTTTTGGAGACCGTCGCTCTACCAGCTGAGCTATACCCCTAGGACCGGGCTGGGAGATACGACAGCCCGCCGCCCGTTTCAAGGGCAATTCGCGCCCGGCTTGGCGGGTCATGGGCGCCGTGCTAATCGCAGTCCATGACATTGCGCGACACGTCCGTTTTCGACGAAAGCCCGTGGCTGGCGGGCGGGCCCGACCGGCTCGGTCCGGCCAGAGCGGTCCCGACCATGCTTGCCCATGAAGAGGAACTTCTGCTCTACTGGCTCACCGCCGCATGGGCGCAAGGGTCCGGCGCGGTCGTCGATCTGGGCTGTTTCGCGGGCGGGTCGACCGCGCGGCTGGCCGAAGGTCAGCGGGAGGCCGGGCATGGTGCGCCCATCCACGCCTACGACCGGTTCGGCGCGGACGAGGCGACGAAGCGCCGGTTTCTCTACCCCGCCGGGGTCGCCCGTTTCGAGGGCGAAGACCTGCTTCCGGCGGCGACGGCGCTCCTCTCCCCGTGGCTGGATCGCATCTCGCTTCACAAGGAAGACCTGAAAGACACGGTCTGGCCGGATGAACCCATCGAAATCCTCGTGGTGGACGCCTCCAAATCGACCGCGACGCTCGACGCTATCGCCCGCACATTCTACCCGGCGCTCCAGCCCGGCGCCATCGTCGTGCACTGCGGCGCGCTGCACTGGCGCGAGCCGTGGGTGATGGCCCAGATGCTGCTCATGCGCGACTGGTCACCCCGCTCGCCCATGCCCATAACACGACCTTCGCCTTTCATGTGACGCGAACGCCCGACTCGCGCGCGATCGAGGAAGGGCTGACGGCGGGACTTCGCGACAAGGCTCTTGCGGCGATCCTGAATTCGAACCGGGCGCTGTTCGAGGATTACGGCACCACCGACCAGCTCGACACGATGATGGCCGCCATCGCGGCCTCACCCGGCGTGCGCGACGCATGGAAGATGTCACGCCCCTGACCCCTTCTTCGGTCTACAAATACCTCGGGGAGGTCTGGAGGGGCTGGCCCCTCAGACGGGTCGGGGCAGCTCGCTGCCCCGAAACCTCAGACCAGCGCGAAAGCCATCATCAAAAGTCCGACGACCGCCACCACCCAAGCCAGCGTGCGCAGGCCGGGGATCGCGACCATGTAGAGCGGCAGATAGGCCACCCGCGCCAGCACGAAAATCGCCGCGCCCAACGTGGCGTCGGCCTCCAGCACCACCGCGAGCAAGGCCAGCACGATGAAGACCGGCAGGCTTTCCTGCCAGTTGGCAAGGGCGCGGCGCGCGCGGCCCGTCACCGGCGACGGCTCGGGCAGATCGTCCCGCCCGCCCATATGGCGCGACACGCCTTCGGTCGGGAAAAACAGCATCGTCGGGGTGAAGACATAGACCGCGTGCAGGATCAGCGCGGCGAAAATCCAGAACAACATGAAACTCTCCTCCGTTCACGGGGGCGAGCGTAGCGGCGCGCGGGCGATCCGCCAATTGTCGTGTCAGTGCTTGGCCACCCTGTCGCCGTGATGTGACACGATGGTCGCAAGGTCCTCGGGCGGGGTCTTGGACGGCAGGAAGGCGCAGGCATTGGGGCTCATCGAAAACACCAGCCCGTCCGAGAAAAAGGACGACGCGGTGACGAACACGACCTTGGCGGCCGGATGCCGGTAAGCGGCGTAATCCGCCACGGCCATCGCGCCCGACCCCGGCAGGTCGAGGTCCGCGACGATCATGTCGACATGCCCTTCGCGCAGGCGGTCGAATCCGGCCTCGGCCGTCTGGGTCAAGGTCACCCTCGCCCCTTCCCGTTCCAGATGCCTTTGCCAAAGGCGTCCAAGATCCGGATCCGTTTCTACGATCAGGACATCCAAAGAATCACTCGGCTTCACTCGCTTTCCGGTTGCGTGTGTAACCTCACTCTACACCATGCGCATCACCACGGGAAATTAACGTTTCCCTACGGGTTTGGAAACCTGACCCGATAAACTTGGATAACGGCCCGATCCCATTGCTTTCGGGGCCGATTTGGGTTTCATGCGGGGCGCGAAAGGACCGCCATGACACCGACCTGGATCACCATCTGCGACACCTGCAAACGCGACGACTGGGCCGCGAAGGGGGTCGAGCGCACCGACGGGCAGGCGCTTTCCGAACTGGTCGAAGCCGCCGCCCGCGGCACCGCGCTGCGCGTTCGGCGCACGAGTTGCCTGATGGGATGCGATCACTCCTGCAACGTCGCGGTGCAGGCCGCAGGGAAGCTGAACTACACGCTCGGGCGGTTCGAGCCTACGGGCGAGGCGGCGCAGGGCATCGTGGACTGGGCCGTTCTGCATTCGGAAAGCGAAACCGGGCAGGTGCCCTATCGGACATGGCCGGTCGCGGTGAAGGGGCACTTCGTCACCCGCCATCCCCCTCTGCCCGAGGGCGAATGACCACGCCGCGCGATCACGGCGGCGGTCTCGATGCCGCCATTGCCCGTTTCGGCGGCACCCGCGCCGATTGGATCGACCTGTCGACCGGCATCAACCCCCGGCCCTACCCGCTCCCCCCCATCCCCGCCGAGGCCTGGCAGGCCCTGCCCGACCGTGCCGCGATGGACGCGCTGGAAGCCGCCGCGCGCGACTTCTGGATGGTCCCGGCCGGTGCCGCCGTTCTGGCCGCCCCCGGCGCCTCCGCCCTGATCGCGCGCATCCCGGCACTGGCGCCCGAGGCGCGGGTGCAGATCGCGGAACGCACCTACAACGAACACGCCGCCGCGTTCGACATCGCAGGGTGGGAGGTTGTGCGCTCCGGCCCCGCCGAGGCCCGCGTCGTCGTCCATCCGAACAACCCGACGGGAATGCTGTGGAGCGGTGACGACCCCGACCCCCGCACCCTCACCGTGATCGATGAAAGCTTCTGCGACATCGCACTGGGCAACACCCACGTGCGCGGCAAGGCCACCGAACCCGGCACCCTCATCCTGAAATCGCTCGGGAAATTCTGGGGTCTCGCCGGTCTGCGGTTGGGGTTCGTCATCGGCGACCCGGCGTTGATCGACCGCCTGCGCGACATGCTCGGCCCGTGGCCCGTCTCGGGCCCGGCGCTGATCGCTGGCCGCGCCGCACTCGAAGACATGGACTGGGCCAACCACACGCGCCAGCGGCTTCACGTCGACGTCGCCCGCCTCGACGCCATGATGCAGGCCAAGGGGGCCGAGGTCGTGGGCGGCACCGCGCTTTTCCGGCTCTACGATGTGGGCGAAGGCGCAGCATGGCAGGACCGGCTCACCAAATCCCACGTCTGGACCCGCGTGTTTCCCTACGAACCCCGGTGGATGCGCTTGGGCCTTCCCCCCGAACACGGCTGGGACCGGCTGGAGGCCGCGTTGTGAGCTTCGCCGCCGTCCTCATCCTCGCGCTGCTGATCGACGCCGTAGCGGGCGAGCCGGAGGAGATCTGGGGGCGCGTTCCGCATCCTGCCGTGCTCATGGGCCGCGCGGTCGGCTGGTGCGACGACAAGCTGAACGCGGGCAAGGGACGCCTGATGACCGGCGCGGTCACCATCGCGGCGCTCGCGAGCCTCGCCGCCACGCTGGGCTGGATGCTCGGCCAGATCGGCTGGCTGGTCGAGGCGCTCGTCGCCGCGATCCTCCTCGCCCACCGCTCGCTCGTCGATCATGTCGAGGCGGTGGCCGACGCCCTCACCCGGTCGCTGGGTGACGGCAAACGCGCCGTGGCGCAGATCGTGGGCCGCGACATCACGGACATGGACGATGCCGATGTCGCCCGCGCCGCGATCGAAAGCGGGGCCGAGAATTTCTCTGACGGGGTCGTGGCCCCTGCCTTCTGGTTCCTCGTCGCGGGCCTTCCCGGCCTGTTGGCCTACAAGATGGTGAACACCGCCGACAGCATGATCGGCTACCGCACCCCCCGGCATGAACAATTCGGCAAGGCCGCCGCGCGGCTGGACGACGTGCTGAACTGGATTCCCGCGCGGATTTCCGCTGGTCTCATCTTCCTCATCAATCACCGCCCCGGCGGCTGGGCCACCATCGCCGCCGATGCGCCCCTGCACCGCTCGCCCAACGCGGGCTGGCCCGAGGCCGCGATGGCCGTGAGCCTTGATGTGGCGCTGTCCGGGCCGCGCAGCTACGAGGGCGAGCGGCGCGATTTTCCCTTCGTCAACGAACACGGCGAACGCGACATCGGCGCGCCCGAGATCGACCGCGCCGTGTCGGTGCTCTGGCGCGCATGGGTCGCCCTTCTCGTTCTCGTGTTCATCATCGCGGTTGTCTGGTGAGCCCGGTTTGCTAGGGTCGCAGAGACCAAGATTCCGGAGTTTCGAATGAAGACCTTTCTCGCCGCCGCAGCCCTTGCGCTTTCTCTTCCCGTCAGCGCATCCGCGCAGGCGATCCCCGCCCCGCTGATCCAATGCGGCGGATCGTGGTCGGACTTCGTGGGCCGGATGAAAGAGCTGGCGGTCAGCCGGGGGTATGACCGCGGCACCGTCGACCAGTTCTTCGCCTCGGCCCGTCAGGACGGCGCGACGCTGAACGCGGATCGCGGGCAGGGCTTTTTCCAGAAGACCTTCATCGACTTCTCGCGCTCGCTGATCTCCGCCAACCGGATGCAGAACGGTCAGGCGAACATGCAGCGTTACGATGCGATCTTCGACCAGATCGAAAGCCGGTATGGCGTGAGCCGGGGGGTGCTGACCGCCTTCTGGGCGTTCGAGACCGATTTCGGCGGCTTTCAGGGCGACTTCAACACGCTCAACTCGCTGATGACCCTCAGCCACGACTGCCGCCGGCCCGGTCTGTTCCAGCCGCAGGTCTTGGCCGCACTCGAGCTATACACGCATGGCGACTTTTCCCCCACGGGCACCACCGGCGCTTGGGCGGGCGAGATCGGCATGGTCCAGATGCTTCCCGCCGACATCATCGAGGCTGGCGTGGATGGTGACGGCGACGGGCATGTCCGGCTGAAAACCTCGGCCCCCGACGCGCTCATGTCCGGCGGTCACATGCTGTCGAACCTCGGCTGGCGCCCCAACGAGCCCTGGTTGCAAGAGGTCATCGTGCCCGACAACCTCGACTGGTCCAAGACCGGCACCGACAACAGCCTGCCCACGAGCCAGTGGCAGCAGATGGGCGTGCAGGCCCGCAACGGTCAGCTTGCGACCAACCTGCCCGGAAAGATCATCCTGCCGCAGGGGCGCAAGGGGCCGGCCTTTATCGCCTATCCCAACTTCGACGTCTATTTCGAGTGGAACCAGAGCTTCACCTACGTCCTCACCGCCGCCTATTTCGCCACCCGGCTTGAAGGCGCCCCGGTCTATGACGCGGGCAACCCCGAACCGGGCCTTTCGAGCGGCCAGATGAAGGCGCTTCAGCAGAAATTGCAGGCGCGCGGTCACGACGTGGGCAAGATCGACGGCATTCTGGGTTCCGGCACCCGCGCGGCGGTTCAGGCCGAACAGGTGCGGCTCGGCCTTCCGGCGGATGCTTGGCCGACGGCGGCGCTGCTGAACGCGCTTTGACCATATTGGCGGGCGCGCATTTAAGGAAAATCAAGAAACGTGGTATTCACTGAAGCAATCGGAAAGTGTTTTCAGTGTTATCACCGAAAAAACGGCCCCGCAGATCTGCTACTCTGCGGGGCTTCTCTTTCTCAGCTTACTGGCCGATCCAGAGGCGGATGATTGCGAGCAACAGCGAAGCCGCTGCCAGTGTCACCATCCATTGTCGAAATCGTTGTTCGTCCAGTGCCATCACCACCAGTCGCCGCGAAGTGTCGCGACGGTTGGAGGATGATCTCCCAATGGTTCAGATGGCGTTGACCATCACCATTTGATGTGGTCTTCGAACAGCACCACGCTGTCGAGCCACAATTCGAGCAGCGCGTCGAAATCGCCGGTGCTGAGACCGTCGTTGCTGGTCGCCACATCCATCTCGATCCGCGCGACGCCTTCGTCCGTCAGGTAGGACCGGACGAAGCGGCGGTCGGTGTTCCACGAATTGATCGTTTCGAGCGTCACGTTCTCGGCCCGGTAGCCCGCGTAGAACTGCACGGCCTGACAGTCGACGTTATCCTCGCAGTCATAGAAGAACAGGCTCATCTTGTCGCCGTTCGACCGATATTCGACGAGCGGATCGCCCACGGTGTCTTCGGTCAGTCGGGCCGGCATCCCCGCATCTTCGAAGAAGGCCACGAAAGTCTGCGGGTCCGAGGCGATCACGCGGTCCGACATCGGCGCCTGAACCGACGCGGGCGCGTCGAGCGGCTTGGATTCCAGCGACTTCTGTTCCTGTGCCAGTGCCGGCGCTGCAAGAATGGCCAAGACGGCCGCAATGACTTTGCGTGACATAACGCTCTCCCTGAATGCCCTTTACAGGCAGCTTAGCGGGGAATCGCTACATCGCAAACCGGATCAGGCGACCAGCGCCTCGGCTTTCTTCAGATCGACGCTGACAAGCTGGCTGACGCCCTGTTCCTGCATGGTCACGCCGAACAGGCGATCCATCCGGCTCATCGTCACCGCGTGGTGGGTGATGATGAGGAAGCGGGTGTCGGCCTTGCGCGTCATCTCGTCCAGCAGATCGCAGAAGCGCGTCACGTTCGCATCGTCGAGCGGCGCGTCCACCTCGTCCAGCACGCAGATCGGCGCGGGGTTGGCGAGGAACACGGCAAAGATCAGGGCCAGCGCGGTCAGGGTCTGCTCGCCACCGGACAACAGGCTGAGGGTCGACAGCTTCTTGCCCGGCGGCTGGCACATGATCTCAAGCCCGGCTTCGAGCGGGTCGTCGGATTCCACGAGAACGAGGTTCGCCTCGCCGCCACCGAAAAGATGCGTGAAGAGGGTGCCGAAGTTCTCGTTCACCTGCTCGAACGCCGTCAGCAGCCGCTCGCGCCCCTCGCGGTTCAGCGACGCGATGCCGTGGCGCAGCTTGCCGATGGCCTCTTCCAGATCGGACTTTTCGCTGACCAGCGTGTCGTGCTCGACCTGCACTTCCTTGGCGTCTTCTTCGGCACGCAGGTTCACCGCGCCCAGCGCGTCGCGCTGGCGTTTCAGGCGGTTCACATCGGCTTCGATCTGCTCGGACGACGGCATCTGATCCGGCACCACGTCGAGGCTTTCAAGAAGCTGCTCGGGCGTCGTCTCCATCTCGTCCTGAATCCGCTCGACCGCATAGGCGACGGTTTCCTTGGCTCCGTCCACCCGCGCCTCGGCCCGCGCCCGCGCTTCACGCGCCTCGCCCGCCTCGCGTTCCGCATCGCGTTCGGCCATCTGCGCCTCGCGCAGGGCCGATTCCGCCGCCGACAGTGCATCCTGCGCCTTGGCGCGGCGCGCTTCCGCCTCGGCGATCTGGCGCGAAAGCTCGTCACGTTTCGCGGCGAGTTCCTCGGGCGCCGAGCGCGCGTCCTTCAACTCGACTTCCGACGCCGTCTTGCGCTCGCCCAGTTCCGCGATCCGCTTGCCCGCGGTTTCCAGACGGTGCTTCCAGCCGGAGATTTCCTTGGTCACTTCCTGCGACCGCTTCACCCGCGCCTCGCCCTCGCGCTTGACCTCGTCGTGGGCCGAGCGTTTGGACATCATCGTCATCCGCGCGGCTTCGACGGTCATCTTGGTGTCTTCCACCTCGGCCCGCGCATCGTCGAGGTTCGGCAGATCCTTCACCGCCTTCTCGGCCTCGGTCAGACGGGCGCGCGCCCCGGCGGCTTCGTCCTCGTGCCGGGTGACGGCCAGCGTCATGTTCTCAAGCTTGCCTTCCGCGATGTTACGATCCGCTTCGGCCCGCGACTGCGCCCGGTTGGCGTCGGCCACGGCGCGGTCGGCATCGCGCCGGGCCTCACGCGCGGCCTTGTCGGCCTCGGTCGCACGGGTCAGCTCCTCGCGCAGCGCCTCATGCGCCCGCATGGCCCCATCGGCGCGCGACTGGGCGCGCTCCAGATCCTGCTTGAGTTCCTCGAGCCGGTTCATCTGTTGCAGCCGCAGCGCCGCCGCCGACGGCGCATCCTCGGCCGCAACGCGGTAGCCGTCCCACCGCCACAGATCGCCCTCGATCGTGACCAGCCGCTGACCGGGGCGCAGAAGCGGTTGCAGACGCGCGGCATCCTCGGCCTCGACCAGCCCCACCTGCGACATGCGCCGCCCCAGAACCTCAGGCACGGTGACGTAATTCGTCAGCTCCGCGACACCCTCGGGCAGCGTCTGCGCATCCGAATAGCCCGGCAGGGTCAGCCAGCCCGACGCCTCGGGGTCGTCCACCGCAGGCGCGCGCAGATCGTCGGACAGGGCCGCACCAAGCGCGGCTTCATAGCCCTTTTTCACCCGCACGAGGTCGAGCACCTGACCGCCCTCGGCCGTGTCGCGTTCGATGACCTTGGCAAGCGCCATGACCTCGGCCCTGAGCGCGTTCACCTCGCCCTCGGCCTCGGATCGTTCAGCCCGCGCATCCGCCTCGCGCCCCTGCGCCGCGGCCCGCGCTTCGTCGGCATCGACCAGCGCGGCCTCGGCGGCCTCGGCCATCTGGGTCGCCTGCGTCTGGGCATAATCGGCTTCCGAGAAAGCCAGCTTCGCCGCGTCGAGCGCGGCTTTGGCCGAGGTGACGGCGGCCCGCGCGCGTTCGGCTTCGCCCTCGGACTTCTCCAGCGTCTTTTTCGAATCGTCCAGCAGACGGTGCGCCGACTGGTGCCGGGCGGCCAACCGCGCGACATCTTCGGTCAACTGGCTCAACGCATCCTCGCGCTCGCCCAGCACGCGCTGGGCGTCGCGGGCGGCATCGGCGGCCTCTTCCAGCCGACCCTCATGCCCCTCGGACGCCTTGGCCAGCTCACCGCGCTCCCATTCGAGCCGTTCGATGGTCTCGCCCGCGTCCTTGTTCAGCGATTCCTCGCGCTCCATGTCGCGGGTGAGTTGTTCGATCCGGTTCGTCAGCGTCTCGATCCGCCGCGCGGCCTGTTCCTCCTGCTCGGTCAACTGATCGCGCGACACGGTCAGGCGTTGCAGGACGGCAGCGGCAATCGCCTCCTCCTCGCGCTTGGGCGGCAGCTTGTCCTCGGCCTCGACCCGCGCCTTGGCGGACGAGCGCGCGGCGCCCTCGGCGGCAGCGGCGGCGCGGACCATGTCCGTCAGAGCCTCTTGCGCCTTGGCCCGCGCCTCGTCCGCCTCTTTCCAGCGGCGATAGAGCAGCAGACCTTCGGAGGTGCGAAGCTGCGACCCGATCTCGCGATAGCGCTGCGCCTGTTTCGCCTGCCGGGCAAGTTGCCCCAATTGGGTCGCCAGTTGTTCGATCACGTCATCGACGCGGGCGAGGTTCTGTTCGGTGCTCTTGAGCTTAAGCTCCGCCTCGTGACGGCGCTGATACAGCCCCGAAATCCCGGCGGCCTCTTCCAGAATCCGGCGGCGGTTCTTCGGCTTGGCGTTGATGAGTTCCGAGATCTGCCCCTGCCGCACCAGCGCGGGCGAATGTGCGCCCGTCGAGGCATCGGCGAACAACAACTGCACGTCGCGCGCGCGCACGTCCTTGGTGTTCACCTTGTAGGCCGAGCCCGCATCCCGCGTGATCCGGCGCACGATCTCGAGCATATCCGTCTCGTTGAACCCGGACGGGGCCAGACGTTCCGAATTGTCGATCTGAAGCACCACTTCCGCGAAGTTACGCGCCCCGCGTGACGAGGTGCCCGCAAAGATCACATCCTCCATCCCGTCGCCGCGCATCGCCTTGGCGCGGTTCTCGCCCATGACCCAGCGCAGCGCCTCGAGCAGGTTCGACTTGCCGCAGCCGTTCGGGCCGACGACGCCCGTAAGCCCGTTCGCGATCACCAGATCGGTCGGGTCGACGAAGCTTTTGAAGCCATTGAGGCGCAGGCGGGTGAACTGCACGGGGAGCGGATCCTGATTCCGGGTTATCCCGTCATGATCCCGACGCCGCAGCGCGGAGTCAACGCAGGAGCGCAGGATATGGCAGGCGTGAGCGGGTTATCCACAAGATATTGTCACAAACCTGACACAGCGACCTGTGGTAAACTCGGCGCATGACAACCAGCGAGACCCTCATCGCCTTCAATGACGCGATCACGCGGGCCGACCTCGTCGCGCTCGGCGCCCTTGTCGCGCCGGATCACGTGTTCATCGACCCGGCCGGACACGAAGTGCGCGGGAAGGACGACGTATTGGCCGCTTGGCGCGGGTTCTTCGCAGCCTTTCCCGGCTACAGGAACGTGTTCGAAGATATCCACGCGGAAGGGGCGCATGCGATGATTCGCGGCCATTCGGTCTGCGACGACCCGCGCCTCGCCGGTCCCGCGCTTTGGCGGGTCGAAGTGATCGAAGACTCGGTCACGGTTTGGCACGTGATGGAAGACACGGAAGAAAACCGACGCAGCATCGGCCTCTAGCGGCATCCGGCGCGTCACGGCGACGCCGCAACGATGATCGCGCTTGACCCGCCCCCATCCGCCGCGCCACAAGGATAAGGCATGGTTCCCGACACGGCGCAAAGCGCCAAGGGAGAATATGGGAATGCGGAGGGGTGATCCAAACCGGAGCCTTCAGCCGCAGCCGCCCCCGCGACTGTGACGCGGCGAGCGCCCGCCGGATACCACTGAGCCTCGGCTCGGGAAGGTGGCGAAGCGCGACGACCCGCAAAGCCAGGAGACCTGCCATGTGAAACGAAACCCCACCCGTCGGGGAGACGGGCCAATGAGGGACCACGACATGACGACCAAGACCATCCACAATACCGCCGCTCAGGCCGACACCCGTCTGGGGGCGATCTTCGCCGTTCTGGCATTCGGCGCGGTTCTGCTTTTTGCCGCCGGTTACGCGCAGGCGACCGTGCTGCACGACGCGGCCCATGATCAGCGTCACGCAATGGCGTTCCCCTGCCACTGAGGCAGCTGATCTTCCATGCTTAAGAAACTGCTGACCGGCGCGTTGATCGCCGGTGTCGCGTCCGGCGTGATCGCCGCGGCGCTGCAATTCGTGTTCGTCATTCCGTACATTCTGGAAGGCGAACTTTACGAAACCGGGGCGCGGGTCCACTTCGGTGCGGGCAGTCCGCAAAGCCCCTCCGGCGCGCCGGGTCTGGGCAACGACTGGTCGCGCCACCTGATGACGGTAACCTTCGACGTGGTCAGTTACACCGCCTATGCGCTGATCCTGTCCGGGTTCATGGCGCTGGCCATCCGGCAGGGGCACAAGGTCGACGCGCGTCGGGGGATCGTCTGGGGTGTCGCGGGCTTCGTCGCCGTGCAACTGGCGCCCGCCATCGGCCTGCCGCCGGAACTGCCCGGCACCATCGCGCCCGAGGTGCTGCCGCGTCAGATCTGGTGGAGCGGCACCATCGTCGTCACCGCGCTGGCACTGTGGCTCATCGCCTTCGTGCCGCAGGTCTGGGCGATCGGCGCGGCCATCGTGCTGCTGCTCGTGCCCCATGTGATCGGCGCGCCGCATCTCGACACCTACTACGGTGTCGCGGCCCCGGAACTGGCGGCTCATTTCGCCACCCGTTCGCTTGGGTTCGCCGCGGTGGGTTGGGTCGTGCTCGGCACCATCGCCGGGCATTTCGTCGGACAGGACGACTAGGCCGGGATGCGCCCGATGAGCTTGAACCTCAACCGTTCCAGCGCGCGGGCGTCGGTGATGATCCCCTTCTTCGCCGCGTCATACAGGCCGAGAAACACCTCGACCTCACCGGCGAGCGAGGGGTCCACATCCCCAAAGAGGTATGCCGCCTTGCCCTCTTCGCGCACGGACAGGCATACCGGACGGGCGCAGGCATTCATGCAATGCGCCCGCTCCACCTCCATCTTCGTGCCAAGCGCATCGGCCAAAGCCGTGCCCCCTTCGCACCCGATGCAGACGGCCACGCGCCCTGCCATACCCTTTCCTTCCACGCCGTTTCGGGCGACAAGCCCCTAACGCCCCATATCGGAGACCGCCATGCGTGCCAAGATTCCCGCCACCGTCGTCACCGGCTTCCTCGGCGCTGGCAAGACCACGCTGATCCGCAACATGCTCCAGAACGCGAACGGCAAGCGGATCGCGCTTATCATCAACGAATTCGGTGACCTCGGGGTCGACGGCGACATCCTCAAGGGTTGCGGGGACGAGACCTGCACCGAGGACGATGTGATGGAGCTGTCGAACGGCTGCATCTGCTGCACCGTGGCCGAAGATTTCGTGCCGACGCTGGAAAAGCTTCTGGACCGCGAAACGCCCCCCGATCACATCGTCATCGAAACCTCCGGCCTCGCCCTGCCGCAACCCTTGGTCCGCGCGTTTCAGTGGCCCGAGATTTCGACCCGCGTAACGGTCGATGGCGTCGTGACGGTGGTCGACGGCAAGGCCGTGTCCGAGGGCGTGTTCGCCGCGAACCTCGAAGCGGTCGAAGCCCAGCGCCGCGCCGACGAGAACCTCGACCACGAAACCCCGCTGTCCGAGCTGTTCGAGGATCAGATCGCCTGCGCCGACATGATCGTCGTGAACAAGATCGACCTTCTGGGCGAGGATGAGGCGACGGCCCTTACCGGCAAACTCTCGGGAGAGGCGCGCAAGGGCGTGCAAGTGGTCAAGACCTCCATGGGTCTCCTCCCGATCGAGGTGTTACTGGGTCAAGGCGCCGCGGCCGAGACCAGCATGGAGGGGCGGCACGAGGTCCACCATCATCACCACCATGACGACGACGACCACGACGACGATCATCACCACGACCATGAGCACGATCACGGCCATGACGAGTTCGAGTCGTTCGTCGTCGAGCGCGGCGAAATCGCCGACCCCAAGGCCTTTGCCGAGCAGGTCGCAGACGTGATCCGCCAGAACGGCATCCTGCGGCTCAAGGGCTTCGCCGCCGTTCAGGGCAAGCCGATGCGCCTGACGCTGCAAGCGGTCGGCCCGCGCGTCGATACCTATTTCGACCAGCCCTTCGGCGCTTCACCTCGCGCCACGCGGCTCGTCGTGATCGGCCAGACCGGGCTCGACCGTGCGCGGATCGAGGCCGCGCTTCAGGCCTGATGCTGATCGTCGAACCGGCGAACCCGCTCGACCCTGCGCCCTCGGCCCTTCTGGCACAGGCGCAGGCGTTGCAGGCGGAAACCTACGCGCCGGAAAACAACCACGCTTTGCCGACCGAGGCTCTCGCTGCCCCCGACATCCGCTTTTTCGCCGCACGCGAAGGTGACGAGGTGCTGGGCGTCGGTGCGCTGGCCATCCGTGACGGCTACGGCGAAGTGAAAGCCATGTTCACGTCGGGCGCCGCCCGCGGCAAAGGCGTGGGCGCGGCGCTGCTCCGCATGATCGAAGACACGGCGCGCGAGGAAAAGCTGCCCGTGCTGCATCTGGAAACTGGCGAAGAACTCGCCGCCGCCGTCCGGCTCTACGAACGTCAGGGCTTCAAACGCTCCGGCGCGTTCGGTGACTACGAGGACGACGGGATCAGCCTGTTCATGACCAAGGTTCTGGACTGATGCACCTCCTCGCCGCGACCCCCGGCCAGATCGACGATGGCAAGGACGCCGTCGATCTGGGCCAGACGCCTGCCGACGTGGTCTTCATCTCCGCCGCCGATACCGAGCTTGCCGCCCTGTCCGAGGCGCGCGCGGAGATGGACGCGGCCCCCTCCCTGCGTCTCGCGAACCTCACGCATCTCAATCACCCGATGTCGGTGGACCTGCACATCGACACCTGCGCGAAGCAGTCCCGTCTGGTGATCGCCCGAGTGCTCGGCGGCACCGGCTACTGGCGCTACGGGGCCGAGCAATACGCGGCCCACATGGCCGAGGCGGGCGTGCCCCTCGCGCTCCTGCCCGGCGACGACAAGCCCGACGCCGAACTCGCCGCGCTCTCGACCGTCTCGGACGAAGACTACGCCGCGCTCTGGGCCTATCTCGTCGAGGGCGGGCCGCAGAACGCGACCAACTTTCTCGCCTATGCCCGAGCGATGCTCGACGGCGGCGAGAAACCGGCCCCCGCCAGTCCGCTTCTGCGCGCGGGAGTCTACTGGCCCGGCGCGGGTGTCTCGGACCTCGCCACGGTCCGCGAGATGTGGGTGCCGGAGGCGCCCGTCGTCCCCCTCATCTTCTACCGGGCATTGGTGCAAGGCGCAGGTCTCAACCCGATCAACCGCATGGTCAAGGCGCTCCTGCGCCAAGGCCTGAACCCGCTCCCCATCTTCGTCGCCTCGCTCAAAGACCCGGTCTCGACCGCGACCCTCGAACACCTGTTTTCCGAGGCCTCGCCCAGCGTCATCCTGAACGCCACCTCTTTTGCCGTGGGCAGCCCGCATGCAGGCGACGACAGCCCGGAAAATCCGCTGGCGATGCAGGCCGCCAACGCCGCCCCTGTGTTTCAGGTCGTCCTCTCCGCCAGTTCCGAGGAAGCTTGGGCCGAGGGTCTCAACGGCCTCTCCGCCCGCGACATCGCGATGAATGTGGCCCTGCCCGAGGTGGACGGGCGCGTCCTGACCCGCGCGATCAGTTTCAAGGGCGAGGCCTATTACGACGACGCCACCCAATGCGCCATCGCCACCTACCGCGCCCAGGGCGACCGGATCGATTTCGTCGCCCGCCTCGCCGCCAACTGGGCGACCCTGCGCGCCACCCCCGCGCCCGAGCGCCGCGTCGCGCTGGTCCTCGCCAACTATCCCAACAAGGACGGACGGCTCGCGAACGGCGTCGGCCTCGACACGCCTGCGGCCACGGTCCACGCGCTGAACCTGCTCGCCTCCGCAGGCTACCGCTTCGAGAATGCCCCCGCCGACAGCGACACGCTGATGCAGGCGATCATGGCCGGACCGACCAACTGGCTCACCGACCGGGTCGCGCGCACCGGGGGGGTCGACCTTTCGATGGCGGACTACCAGATCGCCTATGGTCAACTTCCGTGGGAGGTGCGCCAGCGCATCGAAGAACGCTGGGGCCGCCCCGAGGCGGACCCGTTCTTCGAGCCGGGGGAGGTCGATTGCGGGCGCTTCAAGCTCTCGGTCCTGACCTTCGGCAACGTGGTCGTCGGCCTCCAGCCCGCGCGCGGCTACAACATCGACCCGACCGACACCTACCACTCGCCCGATCTGGTCCCGCCCCACGGATACCTCGCCTTCTACATCTGGCTGCGCGACGTGCACCGATCGAACGCCATCGTCCATATGGGCAAGCACGGCAACCTCGAATGGCTCCCCGGCAAGGCGCTGGCGCTCTCCGACACCTGCCTGCCCGAGGCCGTGCTCGGCCCGATGCCCCACATCTATCCGTTCATCGTGAACGACCCCGGCGAGGGCACGCAGGCCAAACGGCGCACGCAGGCGGTCATCATCGACCACCTGACCCCGCCGCTCACCCGTGCCGAAACCTATGGACCGCTCAAAGACCTCGAGGCGCTGGTGGATGAATATTACGAGGCCGCGGGCGTCGATCCCCGGCGCATCGACCATCTGCGGCGCGAGATTCTGACCCTCACCGCCGCCACCGGGCTCGACGCCGATGTCGGCATGTCGGGCGAGGATGAGGACACCGACCTCGCCAAGCTCGACGCCTATCTGTGTGAGCTGAAAGAGGCGCAGATCCGCGACGGCCTCCACGTCTTCGGCCAGTCGCCCGAAGGGCGGCTCCAGCGTGACCTCGTCCAAGCCCTCGTCCGCGTCCCGCGCGGCGACGGCAAGGGGCCGAACGCCTCGCTCATCCGTGCGCTGGCCGCCGACTTCGCCATGTCCTTCGACCCGCTCGACTGCGACATGGCGGCCCCGTGGGACGGCCCCCGCCCCGACGCCCTCACCGGCGGCACATGGCGCACCAACGGCGACACCGTCGAACGTCTGGAAGACTTCGCCACCCGCCTCATCGACGGCGAAGCGATCCCGCCGGGACCGATGAGCGGCGCCGTCAAGGACGAAATCGAAACCACCGTCCGCCCCGCCGTCACCACTTGCGGCCCGAGCGAAGGCACCGGTCTCCTCACCGCCCTCGCAGGCCGGTTCGTCGCCCCCAAACCCTCCGGCGCCCCCACGCGCGGGCGGCTCGACACGCTGCCCACAGGCGGCAACTTCTTCTCGGTCGACAGCCGCGCGGTCCCGACCCCCACCGCATGGGCGCTGGGCTGGAAATCCGCGAGCCTGCTGATCGACAAATACCTCCAGACCCATGGCGACTGGCCCCGCACCATACTCGTCACGGCTTGGGGCACCGCCAACATGCGCACCGGCGGCGACGACATAGCGCAAGCCCTCGCCCTCATGGGCGTGAAACCGAAATGGGACGCCGCCAACCGCCGCGTCACCGGGTTCGAGATCATTCCCTCGACCGCCTTGGGCCGCCCCCGCGTCGACGTCACACTCCGCGTCTCCGGCTTCTTCCGCGACGCCTTCCCCTCGCTCATCGCGCTGGTCGATTCAGCCGCCCGCGCCGTCCAGAACCTCGACGAACCCGACGCTGACAACCCCGCCGCCGCCCGAGCCCGCGCAGGCGAGGCGCAGTCGCGCGTCTATGGCTCGAAACCCGGCGCTTACGGCGCAGGCCTGCAAGCCATGATCGACGAAAAGCTGTGGGAGCGGAAATCCGACCTCGCCGACGCCTATCTCGACTGGGGCGGCTACGCCTACGGCGCCGATGCCACCGGCACCCGCGACCGCGAAGGGCTGGAACAACGCCTCAGCCAAACCGAGGCCATCGTCCAGAACCAGGACAACCGCGAACACGACCTCTTGGACAGTGATGATTACTACCAGTTCGAAGGAGGCGCGGCGGCGGCGGTCTCGACCCTTCAGGGCCGCGACCGCCCGGTCTTCCACAACGACCATTCCCGCCCCGAACGCCCCGTGATCCGCACGTTGGACGAAGAAATCGGCCGCGTCGTCCGCTCCCGCGTCGTGAACCCCAAGTGGATCGACGGCGTGAAACGCCACGGCTACAAAGGCGCGTTCGAAATCGCCGCCACGGTCGATTACCTCTTCGCCTTCGCCGCCACCACCGGCGCGGTCAAAAGCCACCACTTCGACCTCGTCCACTCGGCCTTTCTCGAAGACGAAGACACCCGCGCCTTCATCGAACGCCACAACGCCCCTGCCCTTGCGGAAATCGCCCAGCGCCTGTCCGAGGCGATGGAGCGTGGCCTCTGGACCCCTCGCTCCAACTCCGCCCGTGCGCTGCTCGAGTCGCTGGCATGACACCCCGCCGGATGCAGGACGGGGACGATCCCACCGCCCTCCTCGCCCTGATCCGCGAAAGCTTCGCCTATATGGAGGGCCGGATCGACCCGCCCTCCTCCATGACCCGGCTCACGACCGAAAGCATCCGCGACCAGATCGCGACCGGCGAGATCTGGACGCTTGGCGAACCAGCACGCCCCGAAGCCTGCATTTTCCTGACCCCCGACGCCCCCGCGCTCTACCTCGGCAAACTCGCCGTCGCCGCTACGGCCCGGCGCAAAGGCCATGGCCGCGCCCTCGTCGCCCATGCCGAAACCCGCGCCCGCGCGCTCGGTTTCGACCGCCTCACGCTCCAGTCGCGCATCGAACTCACCGAAAACCACACCACGTTCCGCCATTTGGGTTTCACCAAGATCGCCGTCACGGGCCATCCGGGCTACACCCGCCCGACCTCGATCACCTTCGAAAAACGGCTCTAGCTCTTTCCGGTCCCGAAATATCCCCGCCGGAGGCACGCCGCTCAGAGCCGCCATCGGCGGTTCTGAGCTGACCATGCGCCGCGCCGTGCGCGGCACCTTTCGGACAGGTCAGCCACAGGCCAATCGTGCGGTCACGACGGCCTGATCGCCTTTCAGGCTCCCGGACCAGACCTGACACCCGGTCGCCCGTTGGATCGCCACCTCGGCGCGGGCGAGCACGACCGACAACCGGGGCAGCACTTCCGGCGAAGTCCGGATCACCTCCACCCGGTCACCGTCGCGCCAGACCGAGAACCGGCTGCCAGCCACTTCCACCTCGACATGAGGCGAATCCATGAACCGCGGGCTGGGGCTGTTGCAGCCGATGAGCGCGAGGGCCGTGAGAAGAAACAGTATCCGCATGACGCCATCAAACCGTGTCTTGGTTAATGCGCCGTTAACAACGCCCCGCCTGCCCCTGCATCACCTTGTCACAGCCCTCTCCCGGATCGTTTCACTTACAACATATTCCAATTCGTGAATTTGAAGGGATCTGCCATGCAAACGAACCGTCCAGCGGACAATTACTCGCCGCTCTACTTCCTCGCCTCCGTCGGGGCCGGTGGCCTTTCGGTCACGTTCTTCATGTACCTGATGTTCTGGGTGCCGCACCCGGGCCGTCCCGTCCCGATCTTCGAGGACATCATGGCCGCCTTCTCGACCGGGGGCGCACCGCTCAAGACCGCCATCATCATCGCGATGGCCGGCATTGCGGTCTTCGCCTTCATCAATCTTCAAAAGTTGTTCTGGAACATCTCGGCCTTCAACCGCTTCCGCAAAACCGAAGGCTACCAGAAGCTGCGCAATTCCAACGCCGAAACCACCCTGCTCGCCTATCCGCTGGCGCTTGCCATGTCGGTGAACGGGCTGTTCATCGTCGGCCTCGTCTTCGTGCCGGGGTTGTGGAGCATCGTCGAGATCCTCTTCCCCTTTGCCATGGCTGCCTTCCTCGCCATCGGGATCTTCGCCCTGTCGATCATCGGCGATTTCCTTGGCCGCGTGCTGACCAAGGGCGGGCTTTTCGACGTGACGGCGCATAACAGCTTCGCTCAGATGCTCCCGACCTTCGCGCTCGCCATGGTTGCCGTCGGCCTCGACGCCCCGGCCGCGATGTCGACCAATGCGCTCGTGGTCGGCGTGGCGCTGATCGGCTCGACCTTCTTCTCGACCGTCGCGATCATCTACGCCGCCGTGGCGCTGTTCACCGCGTTCAACTCGATGCTGCACTACGGCACCGCCAAGGAAAGCGCGCCGACGCTGATGATCCTGATCCCGCTGATGACGATTCTCGGCATCATGTTCCTGCGCCAGGACCACGGGATGCACACCACGTTCGAAAGCCATACGAGTGCCGCCGAGACCATGATCTTCCTCGCCCGCCTCGTGTCGGTGCAGGTCATGTTCCTCGGTCTCGGCCTCGTCGTTCTCAAGCGCGAGGAATACTTCAAGGACTTCGTCTTCGGCTCCAAGACCTCGCCCGGCTCCTACGCGCTGGTCTGCCCCGGCGTGGCGATCTCGGTGCTCACCCAATTCTTCCTGCACAAGGGACTGGTCGCCGCCGGGATCGTCGACAAGTTCTCGGTCGCCTACTGGGTCGTCATCGCCATCGCGCTGGCCTTCCAGTGGTCGATGGTCTGGCTGGTGTTCCGCCTGAACCGCCAGCACTTCGGGCGCACCACGGCCGCCGCCGTGCCCGCCGAGTAACCGACCGCAATCACCGGAACGGGGCGGGCCGCAAGCTCGCCCCGTTTCGTTTGTGCGGTTGCGCTCGGCCCTGCCGCGGCTACCATCGGTGGACGCGCGAACGGGGACCCGATGATCCGAGCCATTGCCATCCTGCTGGGATACCAGCTCGCCGGTGAAGTCACCGCGCGCGCCTTGGGGCTCAGCCTGCCCGGACCCGTGCTGGGGTTCGCCGCCCTGTTCCTGACGTTCCTCGTCTGGCCGCCGCTTCACGCGATGCTCGCGAACACGGCGCGCGGGCTGCTTGCGCATTTGTCGCTGCTTTTCGTCCCGGCCGGTGTCGGCATCGTCCGCCATATCTCCAGCCTCGGGGACCAAAGCGTCGCGGTTCTTGTCGCCATCGTCGCCTCGACCGCGCTGGCCATCGCCGCAGGCGCCACCGTCTTTGCCCTCGTCGACCGGGTGACGCGCCGATGACCGATTTCGCGGACATCTGGTCCTATCTGGCGCAAGGCCCGCTTCTGTGGCTGACCACGACGCTGATCGCCTATCTCTTCGGGGCCTGGCTGCAAAAACTGTCGGGCACGAAGCCCTGGGTGAACTCGGTGCTGATCGCGGTCGCGCTGCTGGCGGGCGTGCTGGTCCTGACCGGCACGACATACGAGACATATTTCGAAGGCGCGCAGTTCGTCCATTTCATGCTCGGCCCGGCAACAGTCGCGCTGGCGATCCCGCTTTACGACAACCGCGCGCTCATCCGCGCCTCGGCGCTGCCGATGCTGGCCGCGCTGGTCACCGGGTCGCTGGTCGCCATCCTGTCGGCGCTCGCCATCGCCCGCGGCCTGGGCGTTTCGGGCGATGTCCTGATCTCGCTCGCCCCGAAATCCGCGACCGCGCCCGTGGCGCTGGGCGTCGCCGAGGCGATCGGCGGCTCGCCCACGCTCACGGCCGTGCTCGTGATCCTGACCGGGATCACCGGGGCCGTCATCGCCTCGCCCATCCTGAACCTCCTGCGCATCCGCGACGACCGCGCGCGTGGCTTCGCGCTCGGCACGGCAAGCCACGGCATCGGCACCGCCCGCGCGTTTCAGGAAAGCCAGACATCCGGCGCGTTTTCCGGCGTCGCCATGGGGCTGAACGCCATACTCACGGCGCTGATCGCCCCCGTCATCATCCGACTGTTCATCTGAGGGAGGACCGCATGAGCGAAGACACCGACCGCCACGCACAGAAAATGGCCAAGAAGAAAGCCGCGCGCGACAAGATCATGGCGACCAAGACCGAAGAAAAAGGGCTGGTCATCGTCCACACCGGCAAGGGCAAGGGCAAGTCGTCCTCGGCCTTCGGCATGATCTTCCGCGCCATCGCCCACGGGATGCCCTGCGCCGTGGTGCAGTTCATCAAAGGGGGCATGGGCACGGGCGAACGCGACCTGATCGAGCAGAACTTCTCGGACCTGTGCCAGTTCCACACGATGGGCGAAGGCTTCACCTGGGAAACGCAGGACAAATCGCGCGACATCGAAATGGCGCAGGCGGCGTGGGAAAAATCGAAAGAGCTGATCCGCGACCCGAACATCCGCATGGTCCTTCTGGACGAGATCAACATCGCGCTGCGCTACGACTATATCGACATCTTCGAGGTCGTCGAATTCCTGACCAACGAAAAGCCCGAGATGACCCATGTGATCCTGACGGGCCGCAACGCCAAGGACGAATTGATCGAGCTTGCCGACCTCGCCACGGAAATGGAGCTGGTCAAGCATCCGTTCCGCTCCGGTGTGAAAGCGCAGGCGGGCATCGAATACTAGGCCGGGATCTTCCCCTCGGGGAAGGTTTCCCTTTAAAAACAAGTAAATGCGACGCCCTGGTGAACGCGGCGCACGCAACGCCCCTTGGGCTTCTCTGTTTCAGGAAACCTTCGGGGGGAACGCGCGGCACGCGCGTGGGGGGCAGACGGCCCCCCTCCTCCCCCGCCGCCCGCGCCGCCGCCCGGCATAGGCGCCACCGCGACGGGGCGCAGCCCCGGCGCAATCCCTCCTTACGCAGCGTTGGGGAGTGACAGGGCACGCGCCGTCCCTATCCTCGCCCAACCAAAGGGAGGCCTTACATGACCCAATATCCGCACCTGCTCGCCCCGCTCGACCTCGGCTTCACGACTCTGAAGAACCGCGTGCTCATGGGCTCCATGCACACCGGGCTCGAAGAGCGCGGCGACTGGAACCGGGTCGCGGAATACTACGCCGCCCGCGCGCGCGGCGGGGCCGCGCTTATGGTCACGGGCGGCATCGCGCCCAACGAAGAGGGGGGCGTGTTTCCGGGGGCGGCGGGGCTTTACACGCCCGACGACATCGCGAACCACAAGGTCGTCACCGACCGGGTGCATGACGCGGGCGGCAAGATCGCCATGCAGATCCTGCATGCCGGGCGCTACGCCTACGGTCCGAAATGCGTCTCGGCCAGCCCGGTGAAATCCCCGATCTCCCCCTTCCCGCCGAAAGAGCTGGACGAAGAGGGGATCGAGAAACAGATCGCCGACTTCGTCACCTCCGCCACCCGCGCCCGCGAGGCGGGCTATGACGGGGTCGAGATCATGGGGTCCGAGGGCTATTTCATTAACCAGTTCATCGTCACCCACACCAACAAGCGCGAAGACCGCTGGGGCGGGTCCTACGAGAACCGCATCCGCCTGCCGATCGAAATCGTGCGCCGGGTGCGTGAGGCCGTGGGCGACGACTTCATCATCATCTACCGCCTGTCGATGATCGACCTCGTCCCGAACGGCTCCACCTTCGACGAGGTGGTTGAGCTGGCGCAGGAGATCGAAAAAGCGGGCGCGACGATCATCAACACCGGCATCGGCTGGCACGAAGCCCGCGTGCCGACCATCGCGACCAGTGTGCCGCGCGCAGGCTGGGCCTGGGTCACGCAGAAGCTGATGGGCAAGGTGTCGATCCCGGTCATCACCTCGAACCGGATCAACACGCCGGAGGTGGCCGAGGAGCTGTTGTCCCAAGGGGCGGCGGACATGGTGTCGATGGCGCGGCCGTTCCTTGCGGATGCCGATTTCGTGGTGAAGGCCGCCGAGGATCGCGCGGACGAGATCGCGCCTTGCATCGCCTGCAATCAGGCCTGTCTGGACCACACGTTCTCGGGCAAGATGACCTCCTGCCTCGTGAACCCGCGCGCCTGCCATGAGATGGAACTGGTGGTGGAGCCTGCGGCCACGCTCAAGTCCATCGCCGTCGTCGGGGCCGGGCCTGCGGGGTTGTCGGCGGCCCTCACCGCCGCCGAGCGCGGCCACAAAGTCACGCTTTTCGACAAGGCCGACCGGATCGGCGGGCAGCTTCACATGGCCGCCGCGATCCCCGGCAAGGAAGAGTTCATAGGGCTCATCGACTGGTTCAAGACGATGGTCGCCAAGTGGCAGATCGAAACGCGGCTGGGGGCCGAGGCCACCGCCGACGACCTCGCCGGTTTCGACGAGGTGATCGTGGCGACGGGCGTGACCCCGCGCGACCCGGGCATCGCCGGGCAAGACGGCGAAAATGTGCTGTCCTACATCGACGTGCTTTTGCACAAGGCCGAGGTGGGCGAGCGTGTCGCGATCATCGGCGCGGGCGGCATTGGGTTCGACGTGGCCGAGTTCCTGTCGCATCAGGGCACCAGCCCCGCGCTCGACCTCGACCTGTGGCGTGAGGAATGGGGCGTGACCGATCCTGCCTTGGCCGAGGGCGGGCTTGACCCCGAAGGCCCGCATCCGGTGCCCTCGCCGCGCCAGATCACGCTGATGCAGCGCAAGGCCAAGGCTCTGGGCAAGGGCCTGGGCAAGACGACCGGGTGGATTCACCGCGCCTCGCTCAAGATGAAGGGCGTCGAGATGGTGGGCGGCGTGAACTACGAGCGCATCGACGCGGACGGGCTGCACGTTTCGTCCGGTGAGACGCGCGACGACCCACGCGTGATCTCGGCGGATACCATCGTGCTCTGTGCCGGACAGGTCAGCGAGCGCAGCCTTGCCGATGCGCTGGCCGAACGGGGTATCACGGCGCATGTCATCGGCGGCGCGGACGTGGCGGCGGAGCTCGACGCCAAGCGTGCCATAGATCAGGGCACGCGGTTGGCTGCATCCTTGTAGGGCGCGCTTGCGAGTGGTCGTTCCCTAACGAACGCGACGCTCACGCGCCGAGGCGCGCGGGTGATTGCGGTGTTTTCCGTAGGCGGGGTGCGTGACGGGTCAGGGTGCTTTTTCAGGGATCAGAAATACCAGAATCCTAGTATTCTAGGAACTTCAATACGTGAATGCGACCTGCTTTCAATAGCTTACACACCACGCCGCACCGCAAAAAGTTAACGCAGCCGTCACTGACGGACCATCAGAGCGCCCCGCCAGCCCTCAGACGGGCCGGGTGCGGAGGAACAGGTAGAGCGGAAAGCCGCAGGACACGCCGATGAACAGCGCGGCCGGGATCGCAAGCAATGCCGACCAGTTCCGGCGCACCGCCGTTTCGGCGATGATCCACACCGTCAGCGTCAGCCCGGCGATCATCAGGTCGATGGCCATGCCCGTCACCGCCGGACCTTGGGTCCATTGCGCGAACAGGCCGCCAAGACTGGCCCCTTCGGACGTGAGATAGGTCAGGAAGTGCCACATCGGCCAGATGGCACCGACGATGGCGAGGATCAGGTAAAGAAGGCGCAGCTTTGACATGCCCCGATTACGTAGCGGGGGCGGGTTCGGATGCAACTGATCTTTCGCCTGCGGCTGCAAGCCGCTCCCGCACCATCTCGACCGCGACGGCCTGAGGCGTTTTGCCGGAGGTCTTGGCACGGCGCAGAATCTCGGTCACGCGCTCTTGCAGCCCGTCCAGCTTGCCTTTGACCCAGTTCGGATCGTCGACGCCCGCGATCTCGGCGGCGACGTTCATGATGCCGCCCGCGTTCACGACGAAATCCGGCAGATAGGTGATGCCGCGCGCTGCCAGCACGGTATCAAGGTCGTCGCGCGCCAACTGGTTGTTGGCCGCCCCGGCGACAAGGCGCGCGCGCAGTTCGGGGATCGTGTCTTCGGACAGCACCCCGCCCAGCGCACAGGGGGCAAAGACATCGCAATCCGTGGCATGGATACGATCCGGGGCCACGACGGTGGCGCCGTAGCGCGCCCGCGCCTCGTCACAGCGGGCCGGCGCGATATCCGCGACGGTGAGCTGCGCCCCGGCGGCGGCAAGCCGGTCGCAAAGCGCGGTGCCCACGTGACCCAGGCCCTGCACCGCGACATGAAGCCCGGCAAGATCCTCGCGCCCCGTCACCTCGCGCACGCCCGTTCGGATCGACTGGAACACACCCGTCGCCGTGACGGGCGAGGGGTCGCCGCTGGCATGCGCGCCGGTGGCGAGACCTGCGACGTGGCGGGTCTGGCTGCGCACCTCGGCCATGTCGGCGGGCGTGACGCCCACATCCTCGGCGGTGGTATAGGCCCCGTTCAGCCGCTCGACCGCACGCCCGAAGGCCCGCATCAGTTCCGGCGTCTTCTTCTGCCCCTCGGCCAGCATGATGACGGCCTTGCCCCCGCCAAGGTCCAACCCGGCGGCGGCGTTCTTGAACGTCATGCCGCGCGACAGGCGCAGTGCATCGGCAAGCGCCGCGCCTTCGGTCGGATAGGTCCAGACGCGGCACCCGCCCGCCGCAGGGCCGAGCGCACTGGAATGAATGGCGATGATGGCGTTCAGCCCGGACGGTTCGTCATGGGCGAACACCACCGTTTCATGGGCGTCGAAATCGAGATGCTGGAACACGGTCATGCGGGCCTCCTCTCCTGCAATCCGGGTCGGGGCCGTGCGGCCCCTGCGGTCAGCCTACGCCTCAAGCCCTTGAGAAAAAGACACTTTCGCGTGGTTCAGGCAGCAATTTGCCCAGCCGTTCGATCCTTTCGCCGAGGCCACGCAATGCGACCGATCGGACCTTTGGGCGCTACGATCACGCAGGAAAATTGCGCCAATCCGGAAAGGTATCGGGCTGGTGTCGCGTGCGGACTGCACGCAAAGCGAATCGCCCAAGCGGTTCGGTGTCAGCCGTTCCCCGGCGGTTCCAGCCGAATGAGAACCGAGAAGGGTTCGGGCGCGGCGGCGCGCATCACCTGAAACACCCGGACTTCAAGCGTCTTGGGCAGCCCCGCCATGAACATCCGGTCCGAGCGGGCATCATAGTAACCGGGAACCGAAACGGCGGTGTTCTGGCCGCGCACGACTTCGATCGACAGGTTGTTCGAGGGAAGCGTTTCAAAGGTGTAGCACAGCGCACCATCCGCAGGCGCTTCGCCTTCGATCGTGGTGTCGCCGTCCAGCGTGATGGTTTCGCAATCGGCAAGGGCCGCAGAGGCGAAGAGCGTGACCGTCGCGGTCAGGAGAGCACGTATCAACATGCGCGGTTCAATGGCGGCTTTCGCGCACGGGGTAAAGACCTGCACCCCCGGATCAGCCGAGAGCCGCCCGCCAGCGGGCGATCTGTTCGCGCACGCGCACGGGGGCGGTGCCGCCGTAGGATTGCCGCGAGGCGACGGAGGCTTCGACCGTCAGCACGTCGAACACGCCTTCGTTGATGTCTGCGTGTACCGTTTGCATCTCGGCGAGCGAAAGGTCCGGCAGGTCGCAGCCCTTGCCCTCGGCCATCGCGACGAGCGACCCGGTGACGTGGTGGGCATCGCGGAACGGCAGGCCCAGTTCGCGCACCAGCCAGTCGGCAAGGTCGGTCGCGGTCGAGAAGCCCGAGGATGCAGCGGCGGCCAGCGCCTCGCGATTGGCGGTCAGGTCGCTGACCATGCCCGTCATCGCGGCAAGCGACAGCATCAGGTTGTCGGCGGCGTCGAAGACCTGTTCCTTGTCTTCCTGCATATCTTTTGAATAGGCGAGCGGCAGGCCCTTCATCACGGTGAACAGCGCCACCATCGCCCCCATGATCCGGCCGATCTTGGCGCGGATCAGTTCGGCGGCATCCGGGTTCTTTTTCTGCGGCATGATCGACGAGCCGGTCGAGAAGCGGTCGGACAGGGTCACGAACCGGAACTGGGCCGAGGACCAGATCACCAGCTCTTCCGAGAAGCGGCTGAGGTGGACGGCGCAGATCGTGGCGCAGGACAGAAACTCCAGCGCATGATCGCGGTCGGACACGGCGTCGAGCGAGTTGGCCATCGGGCGATCAAAGCCCAGCGCCTCGGCCGTCATGTGCCGATCGGTCGGAAAGCCCGTGCCAGCCAGCGCGGCAGCGCCCAAGGGCGACTCGTTCATCCGGCGGCGCGCATCCTCGAACCGGGATTTGTCGCGCGCGAACATCTCCACATAAGCCATCATGTGATGACCCCAAGTCACGGGCTGCGCGGTTTGCAGATGGGTGAAGCCGGGCATGACCCAGTCGGCCCCCGCCTCGGCCTGATCAAGAAACGCGCGGATAAGCGCGTCGAGCCCTTCGATGGCCGCGTCCACCTGATCGCGGACCCAGAGGCGAAAATCGGTCGCCACCTGATCGTTGCGCGAACGCGCGGTATGGAGCCGCCCGGCAGGCTCGCCGATCAGCTCTTTCAGCCGCGCTTCCACGTTCATGTGGATGTCTTCGAGCGCCGCCGAAAACTGAAACTCGCCGTTCTCGATTTCTGACAGTACCGTGAGCAGCCCTTCCCGGATCGCCTCGGCATCGTTATCCGTAATGATGCCTGTGGCCGCGAGCATCGCGGCATGGGCGCGAGAGCCGGTGATGTCCTGGGGGGCCAACCGCTTGTCGTAGCCGATCGACGCATTGATCGCTTCCATGATCGCGTCGGGGCCTGCGGCAAAGCGACCGCCCCACATGGCGTTAGCGGTTTTTTTGTTGTTGTCTGTCATGGCACAGGAGCCTCGGAGAACCGGATGAACATTCGAACGCTGCTATACGCGGCCCTCATGCTGGGTGCAAACGCCGCCTTTGCGGACATGGCGCAGATCGAGGCGCTGAAGGACGGAGACATGAAAAAGCTCATGTTTACCGAGGCGAAACCTGCGGGCACGGCGACGTTTACCGATACCGAGGGTAACGAGGTGTCGCTGGCCGACTATCGCGGCAAGGTCGTGCTTCTGAACTTTTGGGCGACGTGGTGCGCGCCCTGCCGCCATGAGATGCCGATGCTGGATGCGCTTCAGGCGGAATATGGCGGCGACGATTTTCAGGTCGTGACCGTGGCCACGGGCCGCAACAAGGAAATGGCGATCGTCAAATTCTTCGAAGAGATCGGCGTCGTACACCTGCCCATCCTTATGGACCCGAAACAGGGGCTGGCCCGCGAGATGGGCGTGATGGGCCTGCCGGTGACCGTCCTTCTCGACCGCGAGGGCAACGAGATCGCGCGCATGATGGGCGACGCCGACTGGTCGTCGGACAGCGCGATGGCCATCATCGCGGCGATGATCGAACAGGGCGCGGGATCGTAACCCGGTTTCCGTAGCGCCAAGATTGACAGGGCGGCGCTCTCCCGCTTCCTTTGAAGGCGGAGGATTTCACCATGCCGCTTTGGCTTCTGGGCACCATCGTCGTCGTCGGGCTGGCCGCGATCTGGCTTATCATGCGGGTCTACGGCTTCGACCGACCGCTGGTCTTGACCCATGACATCGCGGCGGAAGAATTCGCGACCGACAACCCCGGCCTCGTGCCCGAGGACATCCACCTTGCCAAATCGGGGCAATCCGCGCTGATCCATGCCGGCGGGTCCACCTATGTCCTCTGGGTCATGGGGCAGGATGTGGCGACTCACAATGTTGCCCGCGCACGGGTGAGCGAGGCCGACACGGGGCTGACCCTGCGCCTGCCCGACTTCGCGGCTCCCCGCGTGACGCTCACCCTGACGGAAGACGAGAAGGCGAGGTGGAAACCGATGATCGAGGAGGCCGCCTGATGGACCTGTCGTCCCTAACCTATCCCGACGTGGTGTCGCTTGCGGTGCCCTTCTTCGTCGCCGCCGTGATCTTCGAGGTCACATGGATCTTCGTGAAGAAGCGCGGCGGGCGGTATGAGGCGCGCGATGCCATGACCTCGCTCGCCATGGGCGTGGGCAACGTGGTCGTCGGTATCCTTCTGGGCTTCATCACCTACGGGTTCCTGATGTGGCTGTGGGAGATCACGCCGCTCGATCTGGGCACAAGCGTCTGGGTCGTCGCCCTGTGCTTCGTGCTGGACGATCTGCGCTATTACTGGGTCCATCGGTTCGGGCACCGCATCCGCTGGGTCTGGGCGAGCCACGTGAATCATCATTCCAGCCAGCATTACAACCTGACCACGGCGCTCAGGCAGACGTGGACCGGGACCTTCACCTTTATGATGCTCCTGTCCGCGCCGCTGGTGCTTCTGGGCTTTCATCCCGCGATGATCCTGTTCGTCGGCGGCCTGAACCTGATCTATCAGTTCTGGATTCACACCGAGGCGATCGACAAGATGCCGCGCTGGTTCGAGGCGGTGATGAACACGCCTTCGCACCACCGGGTGCATCATGGCCGCAACCCGCGCTATCTGGATGCCAACTATGCCGGAGTCTTCATCGTTTGGGACAAGCTGTTCGGCACCTTCGTGCCCGAGCAGGCAGATGACAGGCCGGACTACGGCCTCGTCCACAACATCGGGACGTTCAATCCCTTCCGGGTCGCGTTCCACGAATGGGTCGCGATCTTTCGCGACTGGCGGCAACCGGGGCTGACCCTGTGGGACCGGCTGCGCTATGCCGTGATGCCCCCCGGTTGGCGCCATGACGGCAGCGGCGGCGGGTCGGAACGGCTCAAGGCCGACTACGTCGCCAAGCATCCGGATGCAGCGGGCACGCCGGGGTTCGAAAACTACCCGGCGTCCGCAACGGCCTCCATCACGACCCGGCCATCGGGTGCGCGCGCCCAAAGCTCCTGACCGGACCTGCAAAGCGTCAGGGCTTCGTAATGCGCGAGCGGCGAGGCCGCTCGGAATGAAAACCCGACGAGCGATCCAAGCTCCCGCACCGCCTTGAGCATGAGGTGTTGGGCGATGAGCGGGCCGTGGGTGACGAGGCCCGGATACATCTCGACCTCGCGCGCATAATCCAGATCGTAGTGAATCCGGTGGCCGTTGAAGGTGAGCGCCGAGTAGCGAAACAGCGTCGTCGTCGTGACCGAGACCTCTTCGCCCTGCTCATCGGCGGGGGCGGCACGGGTCACGGGCGCGGGCGCGCCCGGCGATGGGTCTTCGCGGTAGACGAGATCCTGAAACTCGCGGATGCAGAGCGTGCCGTCTTGCGAAATGTCGTGGCGCAGAGTGACGAACGCCAGCGGACCCGTGCGACCGTCTTTGCGGGTGGTTGTTTCGATGGACGACACCTTTTCCGCCGGGACGCCCGCGCGAAACGGCGCGGCGAATTCAAGCCGCCCACCGGCCCACATCCGGCGCGGCAGGCCCATGTCCGGGATCAACCCGACGCCGGTTTTCGGATGCCCGTCCCGGCCCAGCGCCTCGGCGGGCTGCGGTTCCCAGAAATAGATCTGGTGAAAGAAGGGCGGCAGCGCATCCCCCGCCGCGAACCGGTCCGGCAACCCAAGCGTCACCGCCAGCGCATTGGCGCGGGCCGGATCGACGACGTCCGAGATCACTTTTCCACCTCGGCCCGCAGCTTTTCCATCAGCTGCGTCAGGAACTTGACCGACACCTCGTCTTTCAGCTGACCATCCGCGCCGAACGCCTCGCTCGAATTTCCGATGAACACCTCGGGGCCATAGACGAGGTTCGACCGGAACGGCATCATGCACAGGATCAGGTTGTGCATCATCCGCTCGCCGCCCGCACGCCCGTCCGACGCGGCGATCAGGCTGACCGGCTTGTCCGCCCACGGGTTGCCCTTGACCCGGCTCACCCAGTCGAGCGCGTTCTTCAGAACGCCGGGGATGTTCTTGTTGTACTCGGGCGACGAGATCACCACGGCATCCGCCGCGCCGATCTGTTCGTGCAGTTTGAGCACCGCGTCCGGAATGCCCGGCCCATCCTGAATGTCCTGATTGAACACGGGAAAGTCGATGTCGGCCTCGACGTAGTCGCAGGGACCGAAGGCGCGCGCGGCCTCCTTCAGCAGCAGCCGGTTGTTCGAGGCTTTACGCAGCGCGCCGGGAATGCCAAGCAGGATCGGGTCAGACATATGCTCTCCTGTCGTTTCTGTCTTGGTAGGAAACGAGGCGGCGCGGGGGAAGGTTCAAAAAGAGGTGCCCATGCGTCACGGCGGCCAGATTCTCGTCGATCAGCTCAAGATACAAGGCGTGCGGCGGGTGTTTTCCGTGCCGGGCGAAAGCTTCCTCGCCGCGCTGGACGGGCTGTATCAGTCGGGGATCGAGAACGTCGTCTGCCGGCAGGAGGGCGGGGCCGCGATCATGGCCGAGGCGCATGGGAAACTGACCGGCAAGCCGGGGGTGTTGTTCGTCACACGCGGGCCGGGGGCGACGAACGCGTCGTCCGGCATCCACGTGGCGAAACACGATTCGACGCCGATGGTCGTGTTCGTCGGGCAGGTGGCGCGGGATCACCGCGACCGCGATGCGTTTCAGGAGGTGGACTACGTCCAGATGTTCCAAGGCCTCGCCAAATGGGTGGCCGAGGTGAACCAGACCGAGCGGCTGCCGGAATATATCTCGCGTGCGTTCCATGTCGCGCAGTCCGGTCGGCCGGGGCCAGTGGTGCTGGCCCTGCCGGAAGACATGCTGTCGGCCACCGCCGAGGTTGCCGACATTGCCGCGCGGGCCGAGGTTCCGGTGGCTGTCGCGCCGGAGACCGTGGGGGCCGTCGCCGCGCTGCTGGACGAGGCCGCGCGCCCGCTGGTCATCGCGGGCGGGCCGGGCTGGTCGGACCGGGCAGCGACGGATCTGGAGGCCTTCGCAGAGGCGCAGGGCATCCCCGTTGCGCTGTCGTTCAGGCGGCAGGACTACATGGACAACGGACATGCGAATTACGTGGGGGACTTGTCGGTCGGGATGCGGCCGGGGCTGAAGCGGGCGCTGGACGAGGCCGATCTTCTGTTGGTGCTGGGGTCGCGTTTCGGCGACATCACATCGAACGCCTATGCCCGCACGCCGGGTGCGCCGGGGCCGCGTATCGTCCATGTGCACCCGGACCCGGACGAGGTCGGGCAGGTCTATCGCCCGGACCTGAGCGTCCCGGCGGCGGCCCCCGCGATGCTGGCCGCTCTGGCCCGGCTGGACGGCACCCGGCGCAACGACCGTGCCGACTGGACCGCATCGCTCCGGGCCGATTACGAGGCCTATGTGCAACCGGTCGAGACGCCGGGCGCGGTCAAGCTGGAACAGGTGGTGCTGACGCTTCAGGACATGATCCCCGAAGGCGCGGCGCTGACGAACGGGGCGGGCAATTTCAACATCTGGCTGCATCGGTATTTCCGGTTCTCCCGCCGGAACCGCTATCTCGGCGCGACCTCGGGCAGCATGGGCTATGGATTTCCGGCGGCCATCGCGGCGGCGCTGGAGACCGGGCGACCGTCGATCTGCTGGGCCGGGGACGGCGACTTCCAGATGACGCTGAACGAAATGTCGACAGCGGTGCAACATGGCGCGCAGGTGGTGGTGCTGGTGGCAAACAACGGCCGCTACGGCACGATCCGCGCGCATCAGGAACGGGCCTATCCGGGGCGCGTGTCTGGCACCGATCTTGCGGCACCCGACTTCGCCGCGCTGGCGCGCGCCTATGGCGGCTTCGGCGCGATGGTGGCAGCGCAGGAGGATTTCGCGCCCGCCTTCGAGGCCGCCCTCGCCTCGGGTGGGCTCGCGGTCATCGACCTGAAGCTCGACCCCGAGGCGCTCACCCCCGGCCAGACGCTGACCGAGGTGCGCGGCTTCTGAGCTGATGAGGGGTTGCGCCGCGGCTCCGCCGCGTCGCAACGGGCCTCGCTTCGCTCGGCGGGGCGCTTGCCCAAGGTCAGCGCATGGGTGGCAAAGGTCGAGGGGGGCTGTCTGCCCCCCGCGCGCTTTGCGCGCTCCCCCCGAAGGTTTCTTGAAACAGAGAAGCAGGACGGGCGGCGCTTTCCCCTTCTCTGTTTCTAAAAACCTCGGAGGGGGTCTGGGGGAGGCTGGCCTCCCCCAGCGGGTCGACCGGGCGCAAGCCCGGGCGAAATACTTCAGGAGGTCTCGACGCAGTGGCGGCGGAAGGCGCGTTTCAGCATGTCGAGCTCGGCGCGCAGAAGCTCCATCTCGGCGCGGAAATCCTCGTCCAGCGGCTGACCGGTGACGACCGTGAAGCTTGCGAGCCGTTCGTCGGTCGCCTTGTTCGCGATCAGGAAGGTCTGCACGCCTTCCGACAAAAGTTCGGCGGGGATCGGGACGGCGACGCGGAACTGGCCTTCGACCTCGGGATCTTCGCGCAGGGTCGCGCCCTCGATGCCCTGTCCGTTATGCGTGACGGTGATGTCGGGCGGCGTGTCGGCCCCGGTCAGCACCCCCTCCCATACGCCCGCGTGAATGCGCGTCTTGGTCAGCACGATCTCGGCCATCTTACACCTCCGCCCGCGGGCGGCGTGAGAAGTTCACGTCCCGCAGCATCACCTGGTTCATTTCCGGCCCCTCGAAGATCAGGTCGACCCAGGCCCGCTCCACCCGCTTTTCGTTGAGCTTGGTGTAGGCGAGGTCGAAGTCGACCGAAAGCTCCCGGTCCGACAGGGGCAGTTCGCGCACCATCTGTTCGGTGTTGGGTCCGTGCTGGATGTTGAGGCGCGCGAAGATTTCCAAGGGCTTTTCGGTTTCCACCACAGCGTTCATGCGGATCAGGTGCTTGCGCCCCAGCGCCCGCATCGCGCTTTCCGGCAGATCGACGACCAGCGACAGGAACGAGCCGTCGAATTGGAACACATCCATACGCAACCCATAGGGGGCGAGGTCGTCCTCATGCGTGTTGCGAAGCTGGCGGACGGTGAGTTCCGAGATCCGGCAGTCGTGGAAGATCTTCACCTCGTCGCCGAAGCCGGTCTTGCTTTCCACCGCGGCCTGACCGGGCGGGAAGATCGGGCCGCGCCACAGCTCGGGCCGCCACGACCAATCGGAGTGGAGCGGTTTGGAAAACGCGTTCGACCCGATGAGGGGAAGCGCGAGGCGGCCGTTCGAGACGTAGAGCAGCCGGTCGGTGACCTGCCGAAGCTCCAACGCGCGCAGGCGGACCCGGCGCAGGCGGTCGAGGCCCAAGTCATCCGCCGCCGCTGCGATCTTGCGCCAGCGTCGCATGACGAGGTGATGGAGCATCGCATCGAAGGGGCCGAAGGCGCGGTTGGACATCGGTTATTGTTTACCTTTCGTGAACAATGGCGTCATCTACACCAGAATTATTGACCTAAAGCAAACGGTTGAGAAGGCTGCGAAGGCCCTTGTCGCCGGTGGACACACCCGTTTCTGACGGCGACGCGGAGCCGGATTTCGGCGAGGCCCGGCGCACCGCCTTGGTGAAGGCGAGCAGGAGCGACTTGCCGGTCGCCGGGTCGAGCGGGGTGGCGGCGGTGCCGGACACGGTGAGCGTGACTAGTGCACCGGACTGCGGAAAGACCGCGCGCCAGTAATCTTCGGACAGGTCGATGGTGTCGCCGTCGCGGGCGCGGATCACCAAAAGGTCGTCGGTCTGTTCGAAAGACGCCACCGAGACGCGGTCGGATGATCCGCTGCGCGAGAGCGTGGCTTTTCCCTCCGGTCCCCGCAGAATGTCGGCAAGCGCCGCCATCTGGTTCGGGCCGAGGTCACCCGCACCGGGCGCGACCGCTGCCGTCAGAACCGCAGGGGCGACCGGGTTCGGCCCCGCCCCTTCGATCCCCGGACAGGTGCCGTAAAGCAGGAAGGCGCCCGATGGGCCTTCGCGCCGTTGCGTGGGGTCGAGGCAGTAGCCGCGCGGCGCGGCGATCACGACCTGACCGCCGAAGACAGGTGTCCCGGCCCCCGATCCCGCGGTCTGGCCGGCACAACCGGCCAGCAGAAACACGGCCGCGACCAGCCCTGATTTCGCGCGCATCGTCATGCTTTTCGTCCCGGAACCATGAGGCGACGGGATAGGTCGCGCGGCGGTGCGATGCAAGCCGACCTTGTGACCGGTGATGTGTTCACTATGTTCGTGAAACGAGAACGCGGAGTGATGAATGCAGGATTTCTGGTCCCCAGCCCTGCCGAAAGTGCAGATCTGGCGCACGGCGCTGGGCTTCGTTCTGCTGATCGCGATGTTCTTCGCGGCCACCTTCGCGCTGTTCGAGGTCGGGTCACGGCTGATCTCGTCCGACCCGGCCACCATGCTGGGCGGTGGCAATCCGGCGAGCGCGTCGATCTTCTTCGCGACGTTCATCGGGTTCCACATCGGCTTGCTGATCGTCCTGCCGCTTTTGCACAAGCGAAGCTACCCGACGCTGTTCGGGCCGACCCGGCGGCTGAACCTGCGCCATTTCGCGATCGGGACCGCGGTGACGCTTGCGCTTGCGACCTTCCTTTACGGCGTGATGTTCGTCGAGCGGGTGTTCCTGCCCGATGGTGTCGAACCGACGGTGCGCCAGATCAGGCCGCTGTCCGACTGGCTGGTCTGGCTTGTCCCGGCCATCGTTCTGATCTTTCTGCAAACCTTCGCGGAAGAAGCGCTGTTTCGCGGCTACCTGCTGCAACAACTGCGTGCGCGGTTCGCCAGCGTGTTCGTCTGGGCCGTGCTGCCGTCGTTCATCTTCGGTCTGCTGCACTTCGACGCGTCGACATATGGCACGATGAACGCGCTCGCCTATGTCATCAACACGACCACGACCGGCATTCTCCTGTGTCTCATCACGATCCGCACCGGCAACCTCGGCGCGGCGGCGGGGCTGCATTTCGGGAACAACGCGGCGCTCATCATGATCGGCATCGACGGCAATCTCGACGGCTTCTCGCTGTTCGTCGTGGGGATGGAGCTGGAGTCGGGCTATACCGCCTATTCCATCCTCAGCCAGACCGCGTTCACGCTGGTTCTGTTCACGATCTGGTGGTTCTGGATGAACCGCCGGGACAAGATTGCAAAGGCGGGCCTCCCGGCATAGGTAGGGCGCGAACGTGGCAAGGAAGGCGCGATGAACTGGATTTCCAACTACGTCCGGCCCCGGATCAACTCGCTGTTTTCGCGGCGGGAGGTGCCGGAGAACCTGTGGATCAAGTGCCCCGAATGCGGGACCATGCTGTTTCACCGGGAGCTGTCGGACAATCTGAATGTCTGTTCCAACTGCGATCACCACATGGCGATCACCCCGCGCGAACGCTTTGCCAAGCTCTTTGACGGCGGCACCTTCGCCGAGGTGAGCGTGCCCGCGCCGATCGACGATCCGCTCAAGTTCAAGGATCAGAAGAAATACCCCGACCGGATGAAGGCCGCGCAGAAGGCCACCGGCGAGAAAGAGGCGATGCTGGTCGCCGAGGGCGAGATCGGGCGCACGCCCATCGTCGCGGCCTGTCAGGACTTTTCATTCATGGGCGGCTCGATGGGGATGTACGTGGGCAACGCCATCATCGCCGCCGCCGAACGGGCGGTGAAGCTGAAGCGCCCGCTCGTCCTGTTCTCCGCCGCCGGGGGTGCGCGGATGCAGGAGGGTATCCTGAGCCTCATGCAGATGCCGCGCACGACGGTCGCCGTGCAGATGCTGAAGGAAGCGGGGCTGCCGTATATCGTCGTTCTGACCCATCCGACCACGGGCGGTGTGACCGCGTCCTACGCGATGCTGGGCGACGTGCAGATTTCCGAGCCGAACGCGCTGATCTGTTTCGCGGGCCCCCGCGTGATCGAACAGACGATCCGCGAGAAGCTGCCGGAAGGGTTCCAGCGGGCCGAATATCTGCTCGACCACGGGATGCTCGACCGGGTGACGCATCGCAAGGAGTTGCGCGAAGAGCTGATTACGATCCTGCGGATGCTTCTGGGTCAGGGGCCTGCGGTGCGCGGCGATCTGCCCGCGCCGGAGCCGAAAAAGGCCGACGCCAAGGCCGAGCCGAAACCTGCCCCCAAGCCGCAGGCAAAGGCTGAACCGGCCAAGCCCGCGCCGCAGAAGACCGCGCCACCCAAAGAGGCGCCGAAGAAGTGAGCAAGGCAGGCTCGGACGTCATCCTCGACCGGATGATGTCGCTTCACCCCAAGGTGATCGACCTGACGCTTGACCGTGTCTGGCGGCTGCTTGCGGCGTTGGATCACCCGGAGCGGCGTCTGCCACCCGTCATCCATATCGCCGGGACCAACGGCAAGGGATCGACGCTGGCCATGCTGCGGGCCGGGCTGGAGGGGGCGGGCAAGACCTGCCATGCCTATACCTCGCCCCACCTCGCCCGGTTTCACGAACGCATCCGCCTTGCAGGTGAGTTGATCTCGGAAGATCATCTGACCGAGGTGCTGGACCGCTGTTACGCGGCGAACGGCGGCGAGAGCATCACGTATTTCGAGATTACGACGGTCGCGGGGCTGCTCGCCTTTTCCGAAACCCCGGCGGATTACACGCTGCTCGAGGTCGGGCTTGGCGGACGGCTGGACGCGACGAACGTGATCGCGCCGGAACTGACGGTCATCACGCCGGTCTCGATCGACCACACGCAATTTCTGGGCGACACGCTCGCCGCCATCGCGGGCGAAAAGGCTGGGATCATCAAGCGTGGCGTGCCCTGCGTCGTCGGGCCCCAGCAACCCGAGGCGCTCGAGGTGATCGAGGCCACGGCGGAGCGGCTCGGTGCCCCGCTGCTCGTCCACGGCCAGCATTGGCAGGTCTGGGAAGAACGTGGTCGGCTGATCTATCAGGATGAAAGCGGCCTGCTCGACCTGCCCCGGCCTGCCCTGTTGGGCGAGCATCAGATCATGAACGCGGGCGCGGCGCTGGCAGGGCTGCGCGCGCTCGGCTTTGGCGAAGAGGCCTGCGAGGCGGCGATGACCAACGCGACTTGGCCCGCGCGGATGCAGCGACTGCGCGAGGGGCCATTGGTCGAGGCCGCCGGAAGCGCCGAACTCTGGCTCGACGGCGGGCACAACCCGGCGGCGGGCGAGGCTCTGGCAAAGGCGCTCGCCTCCATGACCGACCGACCTTTGCATCTGATCTGCGGCATGTTGAACACCAAGGATATCACCGGGTTCATGCGCCCTCTGGCCGATGTCGCGAAAGACTTGCGGGCGGTGTCGATCCCCGGCGAGGCCGCGACCCTGAGCGGTGAGGAAACGGCCGCATTCGCACGTGGCGCAGGGCTTGACGCGCGCACCGCCCCGGACGTGGGCACGGCGATCCGCGAGATCGTCGCCAATGACGCGCACGCCCGCATTCTGATCTGCGGCTCGCTGTATCTGGCGGGCGCCATTCTCCGGGAAAACGGCTGAGATCTGTGGCGAAAATGACTCGCCCCGCCTAATTCTTCGGGCGCGTTTCGGGCCGGTTTTGTCCTCGAGCCGCTTCAAGCGACTGGCACGACTCACTTTTTCGACCGTTTCCGCCCTGCGCTGCGAATCACACGAAATATTGACCGATTCGGGTGATTCGCCCAAGATGTTGAACATTCAGGACGATGCCGGGCTGCCACCCGGCGGCATTTAACCTGTCGAGCAGGACAGGAACAGGGGGACAAACGATGCTTCGGCTGCTCTTGGGCGCCTTTCTGGCGCTTGTGATCACAAATAATGAAATCCTGGCGCAAGAGGTGCGGATCACGCCCGATACCTCGTCCTTCTCTGTTGAAGTGGGCGGAAAGCTCCTCACCATCGAGCGCATTCAGGACACAAGTCACAAGCTCACCACGGAGTTCACGAAGACATCGCGCCCCTGCCCGCCGTTTTGCATTCACCCGATCTCGGCAGCTCCGGGTGTGGCAACGGTGGGCGAACTCGAAGTCATCGACTTCATCGAAAGTGCGGTGGCCAAGGGCACGGGGCTGTTGATCGACAGCCGCCTGCCCGAGTGGTTCGCGAAGGGCACGATCCCCGGTGCAGTGAACGTGCCCTTCTCGACCCTCGAACCGTCGAACCCCTATCGCGACCAGATCCTTCAGGCCTTGGGCGGGGCCAAGGCGGGCGCGGGATGGGATTTCACCTCGGCGCGAAACCTCACGCTGTTCTGCAACGGGCCGTGGTGCGACCAGAGCCCACGCGCGATCCGCAACCTCGTGGACGCGGGCTATCCGACCGAGAAAATCCAGTATTATCGTGGCGGTATGCAGCTTTGGCTGCTGCTCGGCCTGACCGTCCAGACCCCCAGCGCATAAGGGAGGAGGCGTCATGTTCCGCATCCTCATCCTTGTCGCCGGGTTCCTGATCGCCGTTACGGGCATGCTCTGGATGCAGGGCAACCGCGACCCCCGCGACCTTGCCGCCGTCGCCCCGGACCTCGCCGATGTCGAGATCGAGAACGTGGCGCAAATGTCGGCCACGACGACCCGGCCGACGCCGGCACCGGCGCCGGTGGACATCGCGGCGCTGACCGATGCCGTGCGCGCCTCGGTCGCGCCCGACCCGGTGGCGGAACCGGCGCCTGCCGCCACGGCGGACGAAGGGCTCGCCGCCCTGACCAGCAGCGTCCTTGCCGGCCTCGGCACCCCCGCACCCGCCGCGCCGATGACCGGTGACAGCGGGATGGAAGCTGCGACGGCAGCCGTGCTTGCAAGCCTGAACGGGATGGCCGCGCCAACGGCCCGCCCCCCGCTGGACCTGAACGCCCTCATCGCCCAATCCATGAGGGCAGGCGAAAGCGATGCGTATATGGACGCGCTCCTGAACGAAGCCGTGGCATCCGGCGCGGTGCAGGTGCCGGACTCGCTCATCACCGCCGAGGGTCGGGTGGACACACGCACCCTGCTCGCCTCGATCGTGCAGCAATCGATGGGCACGGCAGAGGACGCGACCATTCAGGCCATCGCAGCCGAAGCCGGGGCCACCACCGCCGCCACGCCGGTGGTGCAGGAGGTGTCGGGCGAGCGGATCTATACGGTCGAGAGCGGCGACAGCCTCGCCTATATCGCGCTGGTTTTCTACCGCGACGCGGCTCAGTACGAACGGATTTACGAGGCGAACCGAGACGTGCTCGCCAACCCCAGCCTCATTCGCGTGGGACAGAAACTGCGCATACCCGGATAACAGGCAAGACGAAGCAGGAGACTTGGCCCCGGCACACCGCCGGGGCCTTTTTTTATTGTAGGTCCGAGAACGCGTACTGCATTCGTGCCACCGCCTGCTCGACCAGCGGGCGGGGCGTGGCGAAGTTGAACCGCAGAAACCGCTCCCCGCCTTTGCCGAAGCTGATACCGTGGTTCACGGCGATCTTCGCGTCCTGTTCGACGCGGCGCAGGTAATCGGTCGGCTCCATCCCCGTGCCTTCGAAATCGACCCATGCAAGGTAGGTCGCCTCCATCGGCATACTTTTCAGCCCCGGAATCGCATTGAGGCCCTCGTCGAGGATGCGGCGGTTGCCGTCGAGGTAGTCGACCAGCGCATCGACCCACGCGGCCCCCTCGGGCGAATAGGCGGCTTCGGCCATCATCAACCCGAAGGAGTTGGGCGATATGCCGAGGCCCGACATCTTGGCCGCGAACCGTTTGCGCAATTCCGGGTCGTGGATGATGACATTGCCCGAATGGGTGCCCGCGATGTTGAAGGTCTTGGTGGTGGCCGTCATCATCACCAGCCGATCCGCGATCCCGTCGATCAGCGCCATCGGCATGTGCTTGGTGCCGGGAAACACGAGGTCGTGGTGAATCTCGTCGGACACGAGGATCAGGTCGTGACGCTTGGCGAAGGCCGCGACGCCTTCAAGCTCGGCACGGGTCCAGACGCGCCCGCCGGGGTTATGCGGGGAACACAGGACAAGCATCTTCTCGCCCCCCGTCATCTGCGCGTCCCAGGCGTCGAAATCCATCTCGTACCGCCCGTCGTTGCGCGCCAGCGGACATTCGACCACCTCGCGCCCCGCCGCGCGGATCACGCGGTGGAAGGCATGATAGACGGGGGTCATCAGGATCACGCCGTCGCCCGGATCGGTGAATGTGTCGACGCACAGCGCCGTGCCGTTCACCAGCCCGTGCACCGTGAAGATCGCGTTCGGGTCGACATCCCAGCCGTGACGTTCGGACATCCACCACCGGATCGCGCCCAGATAGCTCGCGTCGTCGCCGTAGTAGCCGTAGACCCCGATGCTGCGCATGTCCTCCAGCGCCTTCTGGATCGGCGGGGCGGCGGCGAAATCCATGTCGGCCACCCACATCGGGATGCCGTCCTTGGGCGACACGCCATAGATTGCTTCCATCTTGTCCCACTTCGCCGAATGGGTCCCAACGCGGTCGATGATGCGGTCGAAATCGTAACTCATGATGCCTCCGGATTGAGGCGCCAAGCTATCTGCGACACGGTGAAGTGCAAGGGGACATTGCGAAACGCGTCGCAACCGCCTAATTGATCCGTCATGGCCTTGAAACCGATCCTTATTCACCCCGACCCGCGCCTCAAGAAAGAGGCGGAGAAGGTGCGCGACGTGACCGACGAGCTGCTGACGCTCGCCGACGATATGCTCGAAACCATGTACGACGCGCCGGGCATCGGTCTGGCCGCGCCGCAGGTCGGTGTGCTGCAACGATTGATCGTGCTGGACTGCATCAAGGACGAAAGCGCCGAGCCGCAACCGCTGGTCATGTTCAATCCCGAGGTGATCCTGTCGTCGGACGATACCAACGTCTACGAAGAGGGGTGCCTGTCGATCCCCGACCAATACGCCGAAGTCACCCGGCCCGCCGCGGTCAAGGTGCGCTGGCTGAACCGCGCAGGCGAAGAGCAGGAACGCGATTTCGAGGGGCTGTGGGCGACCTGCGTGCAGCATGAGATCGACCATCTGAACGGCAAGCTGTTCATCGACTACCTGTCGCCGATGAAGCGCCAGATGATTACGCGCAAATCCCAGAAGCTGAAACGCGAGCGGGCGCGGGTCTGATGCCCCGTCCTTTCGTCATGTGGCCGGACAAGCGGCTGCGCACGGCCGCCCAGCCGGTCGAAGCCGTGACCGATGAGGTGCGCGCGATCTGGGACGAAATGACCCTTGCGATGGATGCGATGCCGGGGGTCGGGCTGGCCGCCGTGCAACTGGGGATCATGCAGCGACTGGCGGTCGTGGATGCGTCCGAAGAGCGGGGCAAGGCCGTGCGCATGGCGAACCCCGAAGTGCTGCATGAGAGCGTGAAGTTGCGGGAGCACGACGAAGCCTCGCCCAACCTGCCCGGCGTCTGGGCCACGATCAGCCGCCCGCGCGCGGTCACGGTCCGGTTCATGGACGAGACCGGCGCGGTGCGCGAGCAGGATTTCGTCGGGCTTTGGGCGACCAGCGTGCAGCACCAGATCGACCACCTGAACGGCAAGATGTATTTCGACCATCTGTCGAAACTGAAGCGAGACCGGCTGATCGCGAAGGCCAGGAAAGCGAAGCGGTAGGGGGCGATATGAAAGTCATCTTCATGGGCAGTCCGGATTTCTCGGTCCCGGTCCTCGACGCTTTGGTCGCTGCGGGTCACGAGGTCGTCTGCGTCTACTGCCAGCCGCCCCGCCCCGCCGGACGCGGCAAGAAAGACCGCCCGACCCCGGTTCAGGTCCGCGCCGAGGCGCTGGGTCTGCCCGTGCGCCATCCGATATCCCTGAAGGGTGAGGTGGAGCAGGCCGAATTCGCAGCCCTTGGTGCCGATGTCGCCGTGGTCGTGGCCTATGGGCTGATCCTGCCGCAGGCGGTGCTGGACGCGCCCGCCAAGGGGTGTCTGAACATCCACGCCTCACTGCTGCCGCGCTGGCGCGGAGCCGCGCCGATCCACCGCGCGATCATGGCAGGCGATGCCGAGACCGGTGTGTGCATCATGCAGATGGAAGCCGGTTTGGATACCGGACCGGTGTTGATCCGGCGCGCGGTGGAGATCGGAGCCGAAGAGACGACGGGTGAATTGCACGACCGTCTGAGTGCGCTGGGGGCCGAGACCATCGTCGAGGCGCTGGCGGCGCTGGACGGTATGACGCCCGAGGTCCAGCCCGAGGACGGCGTGACCTATGCCGAGAAGATCGACAAGGCCGAGGCGCGGGTCGACTGGACCCGCCCGGCTGCCGAGATCGACCGCCTGATCCGGGGCCTGTCGCCCTTTCCCGGCGCGTGGTGCGAGATGGACGGGGTGCGGGTAAAGCTCCTCGGCTCACGCCTCGTCGCGGGCAGCGGAGCGCCGGGGGCCGTGATCGGGCCTTTGACGGTGGCTTGCGGGGACGGTGCGGTGGAAATCACGCGGGCGCAGAAGCCCGGTGGGCGCGGGATGGACGCGGGCGAGTTCCTGCGGGGGTTCCAGATACCCGAGCGTGTGGACTAGCGGCGCTGGCGGGAGCGAGGGGCGCTGCCCCTCGCGCTCCCCGAGGTTTTTTGAAACAGAGAAGAGGTCAGCGGTTCGCGCCGGGGACCCAGAGGACGTCGGATTTGCCGTCGTCATTGGCCATCCGTGCCGCCGTGAAGCACCAGTCGGACAGGCGGTTGAGGTATTTGACTGCCGCCGGGTTCACGTCTTCGACCGTGGCGAGTTCCGTGGCCAACCGTTCGGCGCGGCGTGATACCGTGCGCGTCAGGTGCAGGTAGGCGGCGAGCGGTGAGCCGCCCGGCAGGATGAAGCTGCGCAGGGGTTCGAGGATCTTGGTCATCACGTCGATTTCGGCCTCGAGCCGCTCGACTTGGGCATCGGTCATGCGCAGTGGCGGGTATTCGGCTTCGCCGTCCTTCGCCATGTCGGGGCGGCACAGGTCGGCCCCCAGATCGAAGAGGTCGTTCTGGATGCGGGCGAGCGCCGCGTCGGTGTCGCCGGAGGCGTGAAGGCGCGCCATGCCGATGGTCGCGTTGGTTTCGTCCACCGTGCCATAGGCCTCGACCCGCGGGGAATGTTTCGGAACGCGGGTGCCGTCGCCCAGCGCGGTGTCGCCCTGGTCGCCGGTGCGCGTGTAGATCTTGTTCAGCACGACCATGGTCAGCCCCCCTGCCGCCTGAGCCAGACGTAGCCGAGGATCAGCACGATCGCGACGGCCTGCGCGTAGATGCGATAGCGCATGATCTTGTTGGCGTTGCGCTTATTGAATTCGCCACCGCGCCCGAAGCTGCCGATGCCGGTCAGCAGGATCAGCAGGACGATGAGCACCGCAACGAGCGGGATAATCAGAAGGGGATCTTCGAACATGGGTCCATCCTTGGTTTGGCCGAGGGATAGCGCGTCTGCGGGCGGGATGCGAGCGGCGCGTCGTCACGCCTTGGCGAGGAACCAGTCGGCGAGCCGCGTGGGCAGGAGCCGGCGCGCCCAGTAGGAGACATAGGTGGGCGTGGTGACGAGGTAGCGGGGTTTCGGACGTTTCGCCTCCAACGCGCGGATGAGTTTGGCGGTGACGGCCGAGGCGGGCAGTTCGAACGGGTCTTTCGCGTCGATGTCGCGGTCGAACCGGGGCAGGATCTTTGCTTCATAGCCCGCGCGGCTGGCCGAGGCCTGCCAGTCGATATGCGCTTCGAACTGGGCCTTGGCGTTCAGGCGGAAGTTGGAGGTGATCGGGCCGGGTTCGATCAGGATCGCGTGGATGTCGTCGGGGGCGAGTTCGAGCCGCAGGGTGTCGGTGTAGCCTTCGAGCGCGAATTTCGAGGCGACGTAGGGCGCGCGCCAGCGGATCGCGGAGAGGCCGAGGGTGGAGGAGCAGTTGACGATGCGCCCGCCGCCCTGCGCGCGCATCACGGGGATCACGCGGCGCACGATTTCATGCACACCGAAAAAGTTGGTCTCCATCATGTCGCGCAGGACGTGACCCGGCAGGTCTTCGGCCAGGACCGGGACGCCGTAGCCCGCGTTGCAGAACACCGCGTCGAGCGTGCCGCCGGTGCGGGAGAGGATTTCGAGCAAGGCGGCCTCGATGCTCGCCACGTCACGATGGTCGAGGCGCAGGCTTTCCAGCCCCTCGCCACGCAGGCGGGCGCAGTCATCCTCGGCCCGGCAGGTCGCGAAGACCCGCCAGCCGTTACGCGCAAGGGTGTGGGCGGCATCGTAGCCGATACCGGAGGAACACCCAGTGATGAGAATGGATTTCTGGTGACTCAAGGCTCAACGGACGACAGGAAACGTCCGGCCATGAAGCCGCGTTCGCCGGTGTCCGTCAATACAATCTGCCGCCAGCCGTCGCCCGCATCCCCCATATCCTCGACCTGCGTGCCGAGGCTGAGGGACGAGATCACGCCATAGGCGGTCGACGGTCCGCCGCGCACGTTCACACGGCTGCCGGTGACGTAAAGGTAGTCGGGTTCCGGCGTGGCCTTTTCCGTGCCCGACAGGGGCTTGGCGGCCTCCGGCTCGGACGCGGTGGAAACGACGGCGGTTTCACCATCGTCGACCGTGGCGACCGCGGGCTGGATCGTCGCCTTTTCCGCAGAGGGGCGAAAGGCGACGAGCGTCGCCGTCTCGGGGCTTGCGTCCGACGCGAGGGCGAGCGCGAGGCGATCATCCTCTTCGGTCGGTTCCTGAACGATCCCGGTGATCGAGGCCATGAGATCGGGGGAAATGAGGGCGGTCTCGCGACCGATGGAATCGTCCGGCAACCCCGCATCGCGTCCGAACCAGTACAACGCGGCCCCAAGGCCGACGATCGTCATGACGGAAAGACGCACGAGTTGCATTAAATTCACCCCTTCAAGGATTCCCAAGGTACCCGCCGCAGGCATCGGCTGGCAATGATTCGACCGGACGATGTGGGACAAAGCGGGCCTTTTGGTGGCACCTGTGTCACTTCCCTCATCCATGAATCGAACGCGCTTTACGAGATTCCGTTCCTTCGGTATTCGGAAAACATGACCGACACGGTGGACGATCCCGACAACCCGATTTCCGAATTCGCCGAACCGCTGCGCCGCGCGATCGGTGACCGGTATCTGACCTATGCGCTGTCCACGATCATGAATCGGGCGCTGCCGGACGCGCGGGATGGGCTTAAACCTGTGCATCGCCGCATCCTGTTCGCGATGCGTGAACTTCGGCTTAATTCCGGGGGGCGTTTCCGCAAGTCGTCGAAGATTTCGGGCGACGTGATGGGTAACTATCACCCGCATGGCGATGCCGCGATCTATGACGCAATGGCGCGCCTGGCGCAGGATTTCAACGTCCGCTACCCGCTGGTCGACGGTCAGGGGAACTTCGGCAACATCGACGGGGACAACCCGGCGGCGTCGCGGTATACCGAGGCGCGGATGACCATCGTGGCCGAGGCGCTGCTCGAAGGGCTGGACGAGGACGCGGTCGATTTCCGCGAGAATTACGACGGCACGCTGCGCGAGCCCGTGGTGCTGCCCGCGACGTTCCCGCACCTGCTCGCCAACGGTGCCGCCGGGATCGCGGTCGGCATGGCCACGAACATCCCGCCGCACAACATTTCGGAACTGGTCGACGCCTGCTTGCATCTCATCAAGACGCCGGATGCGCGCGACGATACGCTTCTGAACTACATCCCCGGCCCCGACTTCCCCACGGGCGGCGTGATCGTCGAGCCGCGTGAGAATATCGCGGAAGCCTATCGCACGGGCCGTGGCTCGATTCGCTTGCGCTCGAAATGGGAGGTCGAGGATCTGGGGCGGGGTCAGTGGCAGATCATCGTCACCGAGATTCCCTATCAGGTTCAGAAGTCCAAGCTGATCGAAAAGCTGGCCGAGGTCATCCAGACCAAGAAGGTGCCGCTTCTGGCCGACGTGCGGGACGAAAGCGCCGACGACGTGCGCATCGTGCTGGAACCCAAGACGCGCAATGTCGAACCCGAGATGCTGATGGGCCTTCTGTTCCGCAACTCGGACCTCGAAGTGCGCTTCTCGCTCAACATGAACGTGCTGATCGACGGGCTGACGCCCAAGGTCTGTTCGCTGAAAGAGGTGCTGCGCGCGTTCCTCGATTTCCGGCGCGAGGTGCTGATCCGCCGCTCGCAGCACCGGATGGAAAAGATCGACCATCGGCTTGAGGTGCTCGAAGGCTTCATCATCGCCTTCCTTAACCTCGACCGGGTGATCGACATCATCCGTTATGACGACGACCCCAAGGCCGCGCTCATGTACGAGGACTGGTCGCGCCCGCATCAGGACACCATCGCGCGGGCGACCAATGAACATGACTACGTGTCGCCGCTGGCCGGGATCGACGTCGCATCGCTGGAACTGCGCGAGGATGAGACCGCCACCGCGCCCGAGATCATCACCGACAACACCGGGTCGGGCGCCACGCCCAAGCGGTTCGTCGGTCGGTCCGAAGGTCTGTCGGACGTGCAGGCGGACGCGATCCTGAACATGCGCCTGCGGTCCTTGCGCCGTCTCGAAGAGCTGGAGCTTATCCGCGAGCGCGACGCGCTGATGGAAGAGCGCGCGGGGCTCGAAGACCTGCTCGACAGCGAAGACCTTCAGTGGGGCCGGATCGGGGACGAGCTGAAGGACGCCAAGAAGAAGTTCGGCAAGGATTACGTCGCCGGGGCCCGCCGCACGCAATTTGCCGAGGCCGCCGAAGTGCCGGACGTGCCGCTGGAAGCCATGATCGAGCGTGAGCCGGTGACGATCGTGTGCAGCCAGATGGGCTGGATTCGCGCGATGTCGGGCCATGTCGACCTGACCCGCGACTTCAAATTCAAGGACGGCGACGGGCCGCGGTTCGCCTTCCATGCCGAGACCACAGACAAGATCATCGTCTTCGCGGCGAACGGGCGGTTCTATACCTTGGGTGCCTCGAACTTGCCCGGCGGGCGGGGGATGGGCGAACCGCTTCGCCTGATGGTCGATCTGCCGAACGACGTCGAGATCATCGACATGTTCGTCCATGCGCCGGACCGCAAACTCATCGTCGCCTCAAAGGGCGGTAACGGGTTCATCGTGCCGGAAGCGGACGTGGTGGCGCAGACCAAGAACGGCAAGCAGGTGCTGAACGTGTCGGATGACGTGGCGAAGCTGGTCAAACCCGTCGCGGGCGATCATGTCGCCGTGGTCAGCGAGAACCGCAAGCTGCTAGTCTTCCCGATCGCCGAGCTGCCCGAAATGGGGCGCGGCAAGGGTGTTCGCTTACAGAAATACGGCTCTGCCCGCGGACGTCAGGGGACGCTCGACCTTGACGGGGGCTTGTCGGACCTCACGACCTTCGACCTCGCCACCGGGCTGAGCTGGGCCGCTACAGGCGACCGGACACGCACCGAGGTGGACATGAGCCCGTGGATCGGCAAACGCGCCGGCGTGGGCAAGATGCCGCCCCACGGTTTCCCGAAGTCCAACACCTTCACCTGAAAATTGCCTGAACGGCGTTTCTCCCATAGTCTCAGAGCATTCTTTGACGGGGGGATTTCCAGATGAAACATGCCTTTGCCGCCGTTCTTCGGCTGACCCTGATTCTGTGCTTGATGCCCGTGATCGTTCAGGCCGCCCCGAACGGCTTTCAGAACCACGTGTTCAACGGACGTGCGCCGGTGACGCAGGGCGGGGTGGTGACCTTTCACGTCGAAGACGGCGATTGCAGCAGCCGGGACTATGGCGACGGGCGCGGGGAAAGCGATTGCTTCAACGGCAATCTCAGATCCCGGCTCGCCTATCGCGACCATGCGAGCCTTGGCCAAAGTCTGGAATACGCGATGGAGATCTTCGTGCCCGCCGGGTTCCGCTATGGCGGCGGACCGAACCGCCGCAGTTTGCTGGAAGTGGCGGAGTGGCAGCGGATCAACACGATCAAGAACCACATCCACACGCTCCACCTCGACAGCGTCAAGGGGCTTACCTTCGACGACACCCGCTGCATCCCGCCCAGCGCCTTCGGTCAGTGGAACAGCGTCAAGGTTCAGGTGAAATGGTCGGCGGGGGATGACGGGTTCCTGCAAGTGATCTGCAACGACACGCCGGTCGTGAGTTTCCGGGGGCAAACCGCGATCCCCCGCGATTGCGGCCAGCCGGGCGTGTTTCAGTGCGTGCCGGACCTTCAGCGCGTGAACCAGCCCGTGCAGTTCCAAGTCGGCATCCTGTTTCGCGGCTATGGCGAACGGGGGCGTCTCGACGGCCTGAGCCGCATGGGGCGTGTCCCGCCCGAGGGCGGTTTCACCGTCCAGATGCGCAATATTCGGGTGTCGCGCATTCAGGTGCGGTAACCTGACGGGATCTGAGGAGTTCGGCACCCTTGGGCACGATCCACGCGCGCCGCCGAAGCGACCGATCCTTGGCGCGGGACTGTGGACATGCCTGCCCGGATCGGCAAACCTGCCGGCGGGGCCGCAAACCCCGACGGGGACAACAATATTCGGACACCGGACGCAACCATGGCCTTCGCTGACCTCACGACCGACTACAAGGGTGCCAAGGGGGCGATCTTCCGGCTGGCGCTGGCGACGGGTATCCGCACGGTTCTGACTGCCGGGTTCTATCGCTTCTGGATGAAGACGCGGATGCGCCGGTATTACTGGAGCGCGATCCGCCCCGGTGGGATGCCGTTGGAATATGTCGGGCGACCGACCGAGAAGCTGCTCGGTTTTCTGACCGCTGTCGTCTTCCTCGCCTTCTACATCGGTATCGTGAACCTGATCCTGATGTTCTTCTCGTTCTCGCTGTTCGAGGGGAACACGCCCGCCTATGCGGTTTCGGTCGTCGGGATCACGCCGCTGATCTTCTTCGCCCAATACCGCGCCCGCCGCTATGTGCTGGCCCGCACGCGGTGGCGCGGTATCCGCTTCGGGCTCGAACCGGGGGTCGCGGGCTTTGTTTGGCGTTCGCTGCTTCATTGGGGGCTGACGGTGCTGACGGCGGGGCTTTACTGGCCGGTCAAGACCTATTGGCTCGAGAAGTACCGGACCGACCGGACCTTCTATGGCGAACAGCGGATGCATCAGGGCGGGTCGTGGCGGATGCTCATCAAACCGATGCTGCACCTTTACCTGTCGGCCGCCCTGCTCGCCGGCACCATCGGGATGCTCATCGCGACCGAAGACCCGCGTTTCGCGCCCCTCATCTTCATCGCCGTGCCGTGGTTTTTCTTCGGCCTCGCCGCATGGAAGGCGGGGAGCTTTCGTGCGCTGACCAACACCAAGACCATCGGGGAGGCACGGCTCAAGGCCAGCCCGCGCACCGGGCGGATCGTCGGCATCTATGCGGGCGGGTGGGCCGCGATGGGCGGGATCTTCATCGCCGCCGGTATCGGCGTCTCGATCCTGTTCGGGATCATCTTCGCCGCGACCGGCTTCGCGCTCGAAAACATCGACGAGGACGGGTATCTCACCACGCTCGGCAACCTGCCCGCCTTCGTCCCGATCCTGTTCGGGATCATCACATATTTCGCAATCTTCATCTTCTGGGGCGTGCTGAAAGAGGTGTTCATCACTCTGCCCGTCGCCCAGCATTTCGCGGAAACGACCGAGATCGAGAACCCGCAGGCGCTGCTCGGCATCAAGCAGCGCGCCCGTGACGAATTCGCCGAGGCCGAAGGCTTTGCCGATGCCCTGCCGCTGGGAGATGCGTTTTGACCGATATTTACGGCGCAGCCCCCGCGGTGGAAGAACCGGAAGACAAGGCGGTCTACGCGGATTACGTCGACGGCACGGACCCGGTCATGCATCGCGTGTCGCTGGAACTGTCGCGGAGCCATCTGAACATCATCATGCCCGATGGCGAACGTATCCTGTGGCCGCTGGACGAGGTGCGCGCGCTGAAGGATCAGGCCTATTCCGATGGGGTGGTTCTGGCGCAGGGCTTCGACGACATGGCGCGGCTCAAGGTCGACAACCCCTTCGTGGCCAAGGAACTGCGCGCGGTCGCGCCACGGCTCAACCGGGCGCAGCCGGTGACGAACTGGGGCAGGATCGGCGCCTGGGCCAGTGGTGCGGTGGCGAGCGTCGCGCTCATCATCTTCGTGCTGGTGCCGATCATGGCGGATCAACTTGCCACCTACCTGCCGCCCGAGGGCGAGCAGGCGCTGGGGGATGCCACGTTCGAGCAGATCCGGGGTGCCTTGGGGCGTGAGAACGCCGCGGTCAGGCTGTGCGAGGATTCGGACGGGCTTGCCGCTATCGACGCGATGGTGGATCGGCTGGCCCCGGACGACGACCTGCCCTATCCCGTTCGCATCGCCGTGCTGGACCATGAACTCGTCAACGCCTTCGCCCTGCCCGGCGGGCGCGTGATCCTGTTCCGGGGGCTGATCGACGAGGCGGAGAACCCCGAAGAGGTCGCTTCGATCCTCGCGCACGAGATTGGGCATGTCGTGAACCGCGATCCGACCCGCGATGCGCTGCGGTCGGCCGGGTCCATCGGCGTGCTGGGTCTGCTCTTCGGCGATTTCGCGGGCGGGACGGTTGTGCTGATGCTCGCCAACCAGCTTATCAACGCCAAGTATTCGCAGGCCGCCGAAACCGGGGCTGACGACTATGCCCACGACCTGATGCGTGACGCGGGCCTCGACCCCGCAGCACTCGGCACGATCTTTCAGCGGCTGATGGACGAATACGGCGACGCCGAAGGGATCGCGGCCCATTTCGCCTCGCACCCGCAGATGATCCGCCGGATCGAAAGCGCGCAGGCGGCGTCCGAGGGCGGCGAATACGGCCTGCCGGTCATCACCGAAGCCCAGTGGCAGGACATGCGCAGCATGTGCGGCGATAGCCATGCCGAACAGGACGCGCCCGAGGACGATGAAAACGGCGGAGGACGGATCGAACGCCGGGTGGACGAGCCCGATGCGGGGCGCGGCGGCGGCACGCTCGGCGGCGAGAACTGAGCGCGGGCCGATGCGGATCATGTCTTTGAACAGTTGGGGCGGCACCCTGTGGGACAGCCTGCTTCCCTATCTGCGCGACGAATCCCCGGATGTGCTGTGCCTGCAAGAGGTCGTGCATTCCCCGGCCTCGCCGCGCGACTGGCTGATCTACCGCGACGGCGATCACGTGCTCGACCAACGCGCGAACCTGCTTCGTGACGTGACCGGGGCGCTGCCCGACCACGTTCCGCTGTTCTGCCCGGCTGCGCGCGGCACACTGTGGGACGGGGACGACCCGGTGCCGTCGTTCTGGGGTCTCGCGACCTTCGTTCACCGCGATCTGCCCATCGTCGGGCAGGTGCAGGGTTTCGTTCACAAGGGGTTCGAGGCAAACGGGTTCGGAGAGCACCCACGCTCGCGCAGCGGCCATGCCGTCAGGGTCTGGGACGACCGGCTGGACCGGGGCGTGAGCATCGCCCAGATGCACGGGCTGCGCGACCTTGCGGGCAAGATGGACACGCCGGAGCGCGCGGTGCAGGCGCGTCGGTTCCTTGGGCTGCTTCGCGCCGTGGCCGAGCCGGGGGACGCCACGGTCCTATGCGGCGATTTCAACGTCGAACCGGGCAGCGAGACATTGAGCTATCTGGCCGACGAGGGGTTCGACGAGCTGGTGACCGGCGGGGGGCACCCGACCACCCGGACCAGCCATTACCCGAAGCCGGGGCGGTTCGCCGATTACATGCTGGTCGGCCCTGACACCCGGCCCGCCGCGTTCGAGGTGGTGCGCGACCCCGAAGTGTCAGACCACTGCCCGCTGGTGCTGACGCTTTAGACGGGTTCCACGTCCAGCCAGACACCGCCCTTGGGCCGCAGCGACAGGATCATGACCGGTTCGGGATCGCGGCCCGGAATTGCGGTGAACCGGAACCGGGCCAGCATCGTGGCCAGCACGATCACCGCCTCCTGCATCGCGAAATCCATGCCGAGGCACACGCGCGGCCCCGCGCCGAACGGCAGGAAGGCGTAGCGGTCGATGGCCTTGGGGTCCGCGAACCGGTCGGGATCGAACCCGTTCGGATCGTCCCACAACACCTCGGACCGGTGCAGCGCGTAGAACGGCAGGAGCATGACGTCGCCTGCGCGCACCTCGCGGTCGCGAAGCTGGTCGGGTTTCATCGCCGTGCGCGACAGGATCGCGACGGGTGGATACAGGCGCATCGTCTCAAGCAGGATCTGCCGAATGTAGGGCAGGTTCGCGACATCTTCGGCCCCGGCGGGGCGGTCGCCCAGCACCTCACGCGCCTCGGTCCGCGCCCGCTCCTGAACCGCCGGATCGAAGGCCACGAGGTAAAGCGCCCAAGACAGCGTCAATGCGGTCGTCTCATGCCCGGCGACGAGGAAGGTGAGCAGGTTGTCCCGCAATTCTTCCGCTGTCATGGTCCGCCCCGTCTCGGGGTCCGAGGCCCCGATGAGCAGGTCGAGCAAGGGCGGCGGATCGGCAGGCTCGCGGCCCATCCGCGCCTCGACCGCCTTGTCGGTGGCGCGGATCAGATCTGCGATGATCGCCTTTCCCACCACCCGCTTGGGGCGCGGCACGAAGGCGGGCACCTTGAGAATGTCGAGGAGCGAGGCTTTGCCCGCCGTTTCCAGATACCTGTCGATGGCACGATGCGCGACTTCGCGCGGAATCGCCGTATCCTCGGACATCGACACGGCCGCGATCACCTCGAACGCGGTCTGAAGCATCTCCTGATACATGTCCTGCCGCCCCGGTCTGGCGGCAATCCGCCGACACGACGCCTCGGCCGCCTCGGTCATCACGGGCGTGAGCGCGGTCAGGTTGCGCGGGGCAAAGACCGGCATCGCGGCGCGCCGCTGCCATCGCCAATGCGCGCCTTCGGCAAGGAACAGACCGTTGCCGAGCGCGGGCCGCAGCATCGCCTGCGCCTCTTCGCTTTTCGGGTAATCCGCCGCCGCATCCTTTAAAATCCGCTTCAAAGACGGGGGATCCATGACCATGTGGAACCGCCGAACGACATGGCCGGAGACGATGGCCTGGGTGAAGGCGATCTTGGGCAGGAGCGCCAGCGCATTGCCCTGCATCGCGCGAACGGCCTCCAGAAAGCGCCGCGGGCGTTCGGGGACCGGGACCGCGACGGGTTTGCGTTCGGGGGGCTGATCGAGCGTCATGGCGTGAGTTTCGCGCCGATGCGCCGGGCAAGCAAGGTCGTGAATTGAACAACCCCGTCCCAGCGGGTATGCACGAGTGAATCTTTTGAGGAGTGAGCATGCCCCGCCTGACGACTTTCGCCGCCCTGGCCGCCGCCGCGCTTTCCGTTTCGGCCTGTGCCAAAACCGACGATCTCGCACAGGTGCCCGAACCGATGGGGCGCTTCCTGCTTGGCCATACCGTCACCGTGGTCGAAGAACCCGAGATCGGCCCGTTTTCGCGCGAAGCGACCGACGAGGCGTGGGAAACCGCGATCAACTTCGCGATGGAAGAGCGTTTCGGGCGTTGGGACGGCGACAAGTATTTCCACATCGCGACCAAGGTGGACGGCTACGCGCTCGCCATGATCGGGGTGCCCGTGGTGTTCACGCCGAAATCGGTGCTGATCGCATCCGTCACGATCTGGGATGATGAAAAGGGTGCGCCGGTCACGGACGACCCCAAGATCTTCACCGTGTCCGAGGAACTGTCGCCCGAGGCGCTGATCGGCACCGGCCTGACCAAGACCGCCGACGAACAGATGCTGTCGTTGGCCCGCTCTCTCGCCAAGTCAGTGCAGGAATACATGATGGAGAACATCGCGTGGTTCGGTGACGCCTCGCTCATGGACCCGGCGACCACCTCCGCAGGTACGCCTGCCGCGACCGCGGGCACAGTCCCGCCGCAGTTCGCGCGGGTGAAAGAAGGGGCCGAAGGGGCCGTTCTGGAAGGCGGCGAAGAGGTCGGCGGCACGTCGTCGGGCGTTCGCAGCGAAACCCCCGGCGGGGTCGAGACGACGACGACCGGCACCACGGTGGTCGAGTCCTCTTCCTGATCCCGACGCGGCGGAATTCCGCGTTTCGTCAGACCTTTGCCGCGGGGGCCGTGGCCCCGTCGGCAAGAAATGCGCCTGCGTCGCCACGTGAGGCTCGCGTGGGCACCATGTGCGCTTGATTTTCCCGGATTCATTGGCTACTTGCCCCCCGTATCATGAATCGGACCCGTGTTGGGTTCCTTTACAGACGAGGCGTATGGCCAATGGCTAAGGAAAAGTTTGCACGTAACAAACCGCACGTGAACGTGGGCACCATCGGCCACGTTGACCACGGCAAGACGACGCTGACGGCGGCGATCACGAAGTACTTCGGTGACTTCAAAGCCTACGACCAGATCGACGGCGCACCGGAAGAGAAAGCGCGCGGGATCACGATCTCGACGGCGCACGTGGAATACGAGACGGACGCGCGTCACTACGCCCACGTCGACTGCCCCGGCCACGCCGACTACGTGAAGAACATGATTACCGGCGCGGCCCAGATGGACGGCGGCATCCTCGTGGTGAACGCGGCCGACGGCCCGATGCCGCAGACCCGTGAGCACATCCTGCTCGCCCGTCAGGTCGGCGTGCCGGCGCTGGTCGTGTTCCTGAACAAGGTCGACCAGGTCGACGACGAAGAGCTGCTCGAGCTCGTCGAAATGGAAGTCCGCGAACTGCTCTCCGAGTACGAATTCCCGGGCGACGACATTCCGATCATCGCGGGTTCGGCTCTGGCCGCTCTCGAAGGCCGTGACCCGGAAATCGGCGAAGAGAAGATCAAGGAACTGATGGCGGCCGTCGACGACTTCATCCCGACGCCGGAGCGCGCCGTGGATCAGCCGTTCCTCATGCCGATCGAAGACGTGTTCTCGATCTCGGGCCGCGGCACCGTCGTGACCGGCCGTGTCGAGCGTGGCGTGATCAACGTGGGCGACGAACTGGAAATCGTCGGCATCAAGGACACCAAGAAGACGACCTGCACGGGCGTGGAAATGTTCCGCAAGCTGCTGGATCGTGGTGAAGCCGGCGACAACATCGGTGCGCTGCTGCGCGGTATCGACCGTGATGCGGTCGAGCGTGGTCAGGTTCTGTGCAAGCCGGGTTCGGTGAAGCCGCACACGAAGTTCGAGTGCGAGGTCTACATCCTGACGAAGGATGAAGGCGGCCGTCACACCCCGTTCTTCGCCAACTACCGCCCGCAGTTCTACTTCCGCACGACGGACGTGACCGGCACGGTCGAGCTTCCCTCGGGCACCGAGATGGTGATGCCGGGCGACAACCTGAAGTTCACCGTCGAGCTGATCGCCCCGATCGCCATGGAAGACGGCCTCCGCTTCGCCATCCGCGAAGGCGGCCGCACCGTGGGTTCCGGCGTCGTCTCGAAAATCCTCGAGTGATCGGCACTGCCGTTTGAGATCGAAAGGGTCGCCTTCGGGCGGCCCTTTTTCTTTGTCGGGCGACGGAAAGGCGCCCCGGCACCGTTTGACCCCTGTCCAACCGCAGGGTCGTCACATGAAACCGCTTGTTCTCGCCTACGCCACAGCTGGGTTGCTCATGGCCGCTGCCCTGCATCACACCGATGCGGTCATGGGGTCCGCCGCCGGCCCGGCCGAAACGCGCGCGGCGACGGCCTCGCGTTGACGCCCGACCCCTTCCCTTTTCCGCCCCGGCCCCACATTCTGCGGCCATGACCGGAACCCACATCACCTACGCCCACGTCCTGAATGGCCCCGACAAGGGCCGCGCCATAACCGAGGAGGAGATGCGGCATGTGCTGAAGGACGACACGCTGGGCTGGGTGCATATCGACGGCAACCACCCGGATGCCGAGGCGTGGATCGGCGAGCACCTCGACTATCTCGACCCGCAGGCGGTCGAGGCGCTGGTCGACCGGGCATCGCGCCCCCGGCTGACGCGGCTGGGCGATGGGCTGATGATCATTCTGCGCGCGATCAACTTCAACGAGGGCGCGGATCCCGAAGACATGATCTCGTTGCGGATCTGGGCCGATGCGCACCGGATCGTCACCGTGTCCCTGCGCCGCGTGCGCGCGATCGAGCGGCTGGATGCGCGGCTTTCGCTGGGCGAAGGGCCCGAGACGACGGGCGCCTTCCTCGTCACGCTGATCGAAGACCTCACCGGCAAGATCGGCGATTTCCAGACCGATCTGGACGCCAAGGCCGAGGCGCTGGAAGAGCAGATCATCGCAGAGAGCGGCGACCACCTGCGCGGCGAGGTCGTGAACCTGCGGCTTCAGGTCATCGCGGCACGGCGCTTTCTCGGCCCGCAGCGGGACGTGATCCGCGCGATTGCCGAAAGCGACAACCCGGTGATCGATGCCGAGACGCACCGCGAGATCGAGGAAGAGGCGCTGAAGATGACGCGGATCGTCGAAGACCTCGACGAGTTGCGCGATCAGGCGATGATCCTGCGCGAAGAACTGTCGGGACAGCTTTCGGACCGACTGAACCGCAACATGTTCGTCATGTCGGTCGTCTCGGTCATCTTCCTGCCGCTCGGGTTCCTCACCGGCCTGTTCGGCGTGAACGTGGGTGGGATGCCCGGAGTGAACGATGGCGATGCGTTCTATTGGCTGGTGGGCTGGCTGTCGCTGTTGGTCGGTATTCTGGTCTTTTTCCTGTGGCGCGTGCGCTGGATCAGGTTCAGCAGGCGCAGGCGCTGAGGCGGCGCGTTAACCTCTGGTAACTTGGATAATCTTTCGTTTTTCAATGGGTTGTGACGTTCTCATCATTCCAGAATACTAGTATTCTAGTATCCTGTCCGGGACGCCCCATTCGCCCTTCCCTTCCTCACCGCCTGCCCTAGGCTCACCTCATGACAGACCCGACACTCCCCCGCCCCGAAGCCGTGATTTTCGATATCGGCAACGTGCTCATCACATGGCAGCCGGAGGATCGGTACGACGAGATGATCGGGCGCGCGCGGCGCGAGGCGATGTTCGCGACCGTGGATCTGCACGCCATGAACGAACGCTTCGACCGGGGGGAGGTGTTTCGCGACGTGGTGCAAGAAACCGCCGAAACCTATCCCGAATTCCGCGACGAGATCCTGATGTGGCATGACCGCTGGCTCGACCTTGCCCGCCCGCCGATCGACCATTCCGTCCGGCTCCTGCGGGCGCTGCGTGCCAAGGGCGTGCCGGTCTTCGCGCTCACGAATTTCGGGATCGACAGCTTCGCCCTGTCCGAGGCGCGCGATACGTTTCTGACAGAGTTCGACCGGCGCTATATCTCGGGCCACATGGGCGTGACCAAGCCGGACCCGCGCATCTACGAGATGGTCGAGGACGATTGCGGGATCGCGCCCGAGCGCCTGCTTTTTACCGACGACAGGCCGGACAACATCGCCACGGCGGCCCGGCGCGGGTGGCAGGTGCATCTGTTCGAGGGCCCGAAAGGGTGGGCCGGCCGCCTTGTCGCAGCCGGCCTGCTGACGCCCGGTGAAGCGGCTTAGGCCAGTTCCAGCGCGTCGAGGTTCTTGTAGGAAATCTCCATCCCGTCGAGCATTCCGGTTTCCATCATCTCCCGGCGGGTCTGCGCGTCCGGCAGGGTCATGGTCACGACCATATGCGTCGCCTGACCCTTGGCTTTGAAAAGCGTCTCGACCAGATTGGGCGGGGTCGGGTCAGGCAGATACATCACCTCCTCCTGCAAGATGCGGTTCGGTTCGTCGAGTTCGAGAAAAGTCCCCGTGATCGTAAAGGTATAGTCGGCCGAGGAATGGACGATCCGATATGTGCCGCCTTCGGTCGCGTCGATCTCGCATTCGACCACGTTGAATGCGTCGTTACCGGACTGCCATTTCATGAGAAGGTCCGGCTCCATATGCGCGCGCCAGACGAGCGCGGTCGGGGCGTCGAAGTCGCGGGTGACGACGAGTTGCGTGTCGCCGATCAGTTCGAACGTCAGGGGTTTGGGCATCGTTTCAATCCTTTTTCAAATCCTGTTTCGCCATTTCTTCGGCCAGAACCGCGTCCAGCTGGTCGTAATTCGCGGTCATGGTCCGGCGCAGCCTGTCGAGCCATGCCTCCAGTTCCTCCAGCGTTCCCCCGGCCAGCCGGCAGGGGCGGCGCTGGCCGTCGATTCGCCGGGTGATAAGCCCGGCCTGTTCCAGCACCTTCAGGTGGTGCGAAATCGCGGGCTGGCTGATGTCGAAGGGGGCCGCGATTTCGCTGACCGTCATTTCGCCCTTCGCCAACCCGGCAAGGATCGCACGGCGTGTCGGGTCGGACAGCGCGGCAAAGGCCGTGTCCATGTCGGGGATTGCGCCTACTGATTCCATATCCATTTATATAAACAAACATTGATAAAAGGCAAGCCTCACGCAAAGGCGTTGCGTGCCGCCCCCGCAAACGGCACACTCACCGCCAAAAGCGAGCAGTATCCATGGCTTGGTTCATCGTCGGAATTGTCGGCCTTATCGCCATCGCACCCTTCGTGCGCGAGTGGTTTCGCACGCCCGTCAGCGCCGCGCGGGGCGATGACGACGGGGGTTATGCCCAGTTGTCGGACGGCAAGACCTATTACCGCTGGTTCGGCGCACCGACCTCGCATGTCATCGTGGTGATCCATGGGCTGACGACACCGCATTGGGTGTTCTCCGGCCTCGTGCGCGGCCTGAACCTTCTGGGCTACCAAGTCCTTGCCTATGACCTTTATGGGCGGGGGCTGTCGGATCGTCCCACAAACGCCCAGACGCCGCAGTTCTTCGTGAACCAGCTTGACGAGCTGCTTACCGAACAGGGGCTGGATGGTCCCGTCTCGCTCATGGGCTATTCGATGGGCGGGATCATCGCGGCCGCCTTCGCCACCGCCAATCCCGCCCGCGTGGATCGCGTCATTTTCCTCGCCACCGGCGGGATCGACTACACCCCCGGTCAGCCGCTTCGCCGGTGCGGCAACCTCGGCGTGATCGGCAACTGGCTCTGGCGGATCACCGGCCCCGGATCGTTGCGACGGGCCGCCGCGCGGGATGCGTCACATCCGACCGTGATCCCCGACCTCGAAAAACGCATGGCGGACGAGACGGCGCGCCGCGGGTACCTGCGGTCGGTCCTGTCCGCACATCGTGAAACGCTGGCCATCGACCTTGAGAACCTGCACCGCGACCTCGGCAAGACCGGCATCCCCGTTCTGGCGATCTGGGCGGGCGACGATCAGGTGATCCCGCTGACCGCAATGGGCAAGATGACCCAGTGGAACCGCACCGCCCGCCACCACGTCGTCGAGGGCGTCGGCCACGCCCTGCCCCATGCCGCCCCGAACGAGATCATCACGGCGATCACCACCTTTTTCCGCGAAGTCTGAACCTCAGAGCCTGCGCACGACGGTGTCGAGGCTCGCGGCCTCCCGATGCCTGTGCCGGCGGGTGTAGACATAGGCCGCGAAACGCGCCGTGAACCATTCCATCCGGTCCGCTTCGATGACGATCTTGTCGGTCCAGATGCAGCCCGTGCCGCTGGGCTGGATCGACAACGTATGATCCCAACGCTTGACCTGCGCATTGTGCTCACGGCTCTGGATCACCCGCGAGTCCCGGTCGAGGAGTTCGACGAACATCGTATGGCCGGGGTTCTTCATGATGCCGAAAAGCGTGATGTCGACCACATAGGTCTCGCCCTCGCGCACCACGTCGTCGGGCAGACCCTCATACCGCGCGATCCCCTTCATCGCGTCGACCATCTCCGAGAAATGGATCGCCTCGGCAAAGACCGTGTCGGCATCGCGTGGGTAATGGGCGGTGACGGTAATCTGGCGGGTCATGGGCGGTTCCCTGTCGAAATGCAGCGGCAGAAAACGCCGCCCCGCCGCGAACCGCAACCCCGGAAACGACAAACCCCCGGGCGGGTGCCACGGGGGTCGTCTGGTCAGCAAACCGACCTGCTTCGCGTCGGAGAGGCTTAGAGCATCCCTTCGCGTTGCGCTTTCTTGCGAGCCAGCTTGCGCTGACGGCGAATGGCTTCCGCCTTCTCGCGCGCCTTCTTCTCGGAGGGCTTCTCGAAATGCTGCCGGAGCTTCATTTCACGAAACACACCCTCACGCTGAAGCTTCTTCTTCAGAGCCCGAAGCGCCTGGTCGACGTTGTTATCGCGAACCGATACCTGCATGTGGTTGTCACCACCTTTCTAGGTTTGAGTTGCAAGAGAAATTGCAGGAAGCGGCCTTATAGCGGCGATCTGCGCGCTTGTCCAGTTCGCCGGACCCGCGCAAATCCTTACCCCCGCCTTGAAGGCGCCTCGTCCACATGCCACTTATTTCTCCATGACCGATCAAGACACGCTTCTCGACGCCATTCAAATGCACGTTCCCTTCGACGGCTGGTCCGACGCCGCGCTCAGGGCTGCGTGCGAAGACACCGACACACCGCTCGACACCGCCCATGCGATGTTCCCGCGCGGAGCCGTGGACATGGCGTTTGCCTATCACAAACGCGGCGACCGGCAGATGGTCGAGGCGCTTGAGGCGATGGACCTGTCCACGCTCAAGTTCCGCGAAAAGGTGACTGCGGCCGTGCGCAAACGGATCGAAGTCGCGGATAAGGAGCTTGTGCGGCGCGGTATGGCGCTTTTCGCCCTGCCCCAGCACGCCGCCGACGGGTCGCGCGCGCTTTGGGAAACCTCGGGCCTGATCTGGGACACGCTCGGCGACACATCGCGGGATGTGAACTGGTACACCAAACGCGCGACGCTTTCGGCCGTCTATTCCTCGACCGTGCTTTACTGGCTCGGCGACGACAGCGAGGGGCACGAGGCCACCTGGGCCTTTCTTGATCGGCGGATCGAGAACGTCATGCAGTTCGAGAAGGTGAAGGGCAAGCTGCGCTCGAACGCGCTTGTGGACGCCTTCATGAAGGGACCGGGCCGCGTGCTGGACAACATCCGCGCGCCCGGCGAACACCGCACCGGCTATCCGGGCCGTTGGAGCGCGAACCGCTGATGACCCTGCCCAAGACCATGCGCGCCGTCGAGATCACCAAACCCGGCGCCCCCGAGGTGCTGCAACCGACCACGCGGCCCGTGCCCGCGCCGGGTCATGGCGAGATCCTCATCGAACTGGCCTATGCGGGCGTGAACCGCCCCGACGCGCTGCAACGGGCGGGCATGTACGCCCCGCCCCCGACGGCAAGCGATCTGCCGGGGCTCGAAGGCTCCGGCACCGTCGCCGCCATCGGCCCCGGCGTCACGGAATGGTTAGTGGGCGACGAGGTCTGCGCGCTCCTCCCCGGTGGCGGCTATGCCGAATACGTCACCACCCCGGCGGCACACGCGCTGCCGATTCCCAAGGGCATGGGTCTGAAAGAGGCCGCCTGCCTGCCCGAGACCTATTACACTGTCTGGTCGAACGTGTTCATGCGCGGCGGGCTGAAGGCGGGCGAGCGGTTTCTGGTGCATGGCGGCTCCTCCGGCATCGGCACGACCGCGATCCAGCTTGCGAGCACGCTGGGCGCGCGCGTCTTCACTACCGCAGGCTCGGACGACAAGTGCAAGGTCTGCACCGACCTTGGGGCCGAGGTGGCGATCAATTACAAAGACGCGGATTTCGTCGAGGTCATGGCCGAGGCGGGCGGCGCGAACCTGATCCTCGACATGGTCGGCGGCAGCTACATCGCCCGCAACATCAAGGCGCTCGCAGACGAGGGCCGAATGGTTCACATCGCATTCCTGACCGGTCCCAAGGCCGAGATCAACTTCGCCCAGATCATGGCCCGCCGCTTGACGATCACCGGCTCGACCCTGCGCCCGCAGTCGGATGCCGCCAAGGCCGCCATCGCCGCCGAATTGCGCGAACACGTCTGGCCGCTTCTGGGCGCGGGCCGCGTGAAGCCGATCATGGACAGCACCTATCCGCTGGACGAGGCCGCCCGCGCCCACGCCCATATGGAAAGCTCCACTCATATCGGAAAGATCGTGCTGGAAGTCTGACGCACTCAGGATCACCCCGGGCACGCATCGTCTTCTCTGGTCCTCAAATACCTCGGGGGTGCGGGGGCAGCGCCCCCGCTTCGGTCGGATGGGCTTCAGCCCATTCGAAACCGCTCAGTGCCGCTTGCCGCCGTGATGAATGTCGCCCGTCGTCAGAACCGGCGAGGCGTCGATATCTTCGGCGTCCAGCATGGCCGCCACGCGCTCCAGCGACGCGATGATCTGCGCCTGCTCCCAGTCCTCCAGCGCCTCGAACTTGCGCACGTAACGCTGTTGCAGCGCATCGGGGGCTTCGTCGACGGTCGCCTGACCTTCGGCCGTGATCGTCACGTTGGTCTGGCGCCGGTCGCGCTCCGACCGCTCGCGGGTCACAAGGCCGCGCGCCACCAGCTTGTCCACCAGCGCGGTGATGGTCGCCTGGCTCACGCCCATGCGGGTCGCGATGTCCGACGGGGTCGCGTGCCCGATCTCGCCCACGATCTGAAGCGCACGGAACTGCGCGGCGGTCAGCTTGGCCGCATTGGCCAGCTCTTTGCCGTAAAGCTCGGTTGCGCGCAGGATGCGCCGCAGGGCGATCAGGCTGATATCGGTCCGGTCCATCCCATCTCCTTCCAAGAGCTTTGATGGCATAGCGAGGAGGTCTGAAGCAATCATGTTACTTAGATAGACTAATCTTTCATGAATTAAAGGTTTTGAGTCGCTCATTTACTAAGTAAATTCACGCAATTTCCCCATAAAACAGGCGATTTCAGCCGATTTCCGGCATTTTTTCCTTTGAAGGTTGAAACAAAACGCCTCCCAAACTACTTTAGTCTACAAAGGAACTTTGGAGAGGACCGAAACATGCATACTGCGAAAGACCTTCCCCGATCCGGAAAGCTCCGCCTTCGGAAGCCGAATTCCGAGGACGGAGCGCAAATCTGGGACTTGATCCGCGAGTGCAAGCCGCTCGACGAGAACTCCGTCTACTGCAACCTGCTGCAATGCGACCATTTCCGTGACACCTGCGTGGTGGCGGAGCTGGACGGCGACATTGTCGGCTGGATTTCCGGCTATCTCGTGCCGAACGAAGAGGCGCTCTTCGTGTGGCAGGTGGCCGTGAGCTCCAAGGCCCGGGGTATGGGTCTGGGTGGCCTGATGCTGGACGAAATCTTCGGTCGCGAAGAATGCGACGATGCCAACGTCCTCAAGACCACCATCACGAAAGACAACGACGCCTCGTGGGCGCTGTTCAAGAAGTTCGCGAAACGCCACGGCGGCGAGCTCGAGGACGAAGCTCATTTCAAAAAGGACGATCACTTCGAAGGCCGTCACGACACCGAACACATGGTGACGATCACGCTGCCGGACGAGGATGACATGGCGAAGGCCGCGTAATCGACGCGGCCCCCCGTCCTTTTCACAATCAGACATCGAAGGAACACGTTATGACGACAGACAAACAGTCTGCGAACAATCCCGTTTTTGAACGCCGCGAGTCGGAAGCCCGCTCGTACTGCCGCGGTTTCCCGACCACCTTCGCCAAGGCGCAGGGCTCGATCATGACCGCGACAGACGGCACCGAGTACATCGACTTTCTCGCCGGGTGCTCGTCCTTGAACTACGGCCACAACGACGCCGACATGAAGGCGGCGCTGGTCGAGCACATCACGAACGACGGCATCGCCCATGGCCTCGACATGTACACCGAGGAAAAGGCCAAGTGGCTCGAAGCCTACGAGAACATCGTGCTCAAGCCGCGCGGCATGGACGACTACAAGGTGATGATGACGGGTCCGACCGGCACCAACGCCGTTGAAGCCGCGATGAAGCTCGCCCGCAAGATCACGGGCCGTCGCAACATCATCTCGTTCACCAACGGCTTTCACGGCATGACGATGGGGTCGCTGTCGCTGACCGGGAACGCCGGCAAGCGTGGCGGCGCGGGCACGCCGCTGGGTGGCGTGACCCATATGCCCTATGAGGGCGCGATGGGCGAAGGTGTGGATACGCTCGCCTTCATCGAAACCATGCTGGACAACGGCTCGTCCGGCGTCGACGCGCCGGCTGCGTTCATCTTCGAACCCGTGCAGGGCGAAGGCGGTCTGAACGCCGCGTCGAAAGAATGGATGGAAGGCATCGCCAAGCTTGCCAAGAAACACGGCGCGCTGCTGATCGTCGACGACATTCAGGCGGGCATCGGCCGCACCGGCAAATACTTCGGCTTCGAAGGCATGGACATCGAGCCGGACCTCATCACCCAAGCGAAATCGCTGTCGGGGTTCGGTCTGCCGTTCGCCTGTCTGCTCATCAAGCGCGAGTATGACGTGTGGAAGCCTGCCGAGCACAACGGCACCTTCCGCGGCAACACCCATGCTTTCGTCACGGGTCGTGTCGCGCTGGAGAAATTCTGGGCCGACAAGGACGCGATGGAAGCTTCGACCGCCGAGAAGGCCGAGATCCTCGAGAAAGGTCTCGGGAAACTCGCCGACCTCATGCCGGGTGCCTACCTCAAGGGCCGTGGCTTCATGCGCGGTGTCGACGTAGGCAGCGGTGAGCTGGCCGGAGACATCTGTGCCCGCGCCTTCGAAAAAGGCCTCATCATCGAAACGTCGGGTGCCGACGACGAGGTGGTCAAGGTGCTCGCCGCGCTGAACATCCCGAACGACGTGCTTCAGAAGGGTCTCGACATCGTTGTCGACGCCGCCCGCGAAGTGCTGAACGAAAACCACAAATACGCTGCGGAGTAACGACACATGCTTATTCGCGACTTCAACGAACTGAAGAACACCGACAAGTCCGTCTCGGACGCGCGCTGGAACTCCGTGCGGATGCTTCTCGCCGATGACGGTATGGGCTTTTCGTTCCACATCACCACGATCGAGGGCGGTTCGGAGCACACGTTCCACTACAAGAACCACTTCGAGAGCGTCTACTGCATCTCGGGCAAGGGTCGGATCACCGACCTCGCCAAGAACGAGACGCATGAGATCAAACCGGGTGTCATGTACGCGCTCAACGAGCACGACAAGCACACGCTGGTGGCCGATGAAACGCTGGTGCTGGCCTGCTGTTTCAACCCGCCGGTGACCGGCAAGGAAGTGCATCGCGAAGATGGCTCCTACGCCGCGCCCGACGAAGACGCTGCCTGAAAACGGGGAAAGACCAATGTCTGACCGAAATCATACTGTCGAAAAGATCGGCGGCACGTCGATGAGCCGTGTGAATGAGCTGCGCGATACGCTGCTCATTCGCGAAGGCGATCTTTATAACCGCGTGTTCGTCGTCTCTGCTTTCGGCGGGATCACCAACCTGCTGCTGGAACACAAGAAAACGGGTGAGCAAGGCGTTTATGCCGCGTTCGCCGACAGCGAAACCGACGACCACGCCTGGATGGCCGCGCTGAAGAAAACCGGCGCGGCGATGGAAGAGGCGCATCGCGCGGTGCTCGACCATCCGGCCGACATCGCGGACGCGAACGACTTCGTGGCCGAACGGATGGCGGGCGCACGGTCGTTCCTGATCGACCTCGGCCGCCTGTGCTCCTACGGCCACTTCCGGCTGACCGAGCATATGTCGATGGTGCGCGAGCTTCTGTCGGGTCTGGGCGAGGCGCATTCCGCCTATGTCACGACCCTGATGCTGAAGCGTGCTGGCGTGTCGGCCCGGTTCGTCGACCTGTCCGGTTGGCGCGACGAGGGCGACTGCGACCTGAACGAACGCATCGAAAAGGGTCTGGCTGACGTCGATCTGGCTACCGAGATGCCCATCGTCACCGGCTATGCCCAGTGCAAGGAAGGGCTGATGAAGGAATACGACCGGGGCTACTCGGAAGTGACCTTCGCCCGCATCGCGGCGCAGACCCACGCGAAAGAGGCGATCATCCACAAGGAGTTCCACCTTTCGTCCGCCGACCCGAATCTCGTCGGCGAAGACAACGTGCGCAAGCTGGGTCACACCAACTATGACGTGGCCGACCAGCTGTCGAACCTCGGGATGGAGGCGATCCACCCCTCGGCCGCCAAGATGCTGCGTCAGGCCGATGTGCCGCTGCGCGTGACGAATGCATTCGAGCCGGAAGATCCGGGCACCCTGATCGACGACAGCCGCGGCGATACGCCGGGGGTCGAGATCGTGACCGGGCTGGATGTTATCAGCATCGAAGTGTTCGAACAGGACATGGTGGGCGTGAAGGGCTACGACACGACCATTCTGGAGGCGCTCAAGCGTCACAAGGTCTGGATCGTGTCGAAGACCTCGAACGCGAACACCATCACGCATTACGTCAAAGGCTCGCTCAAAGCCGTGAAACGCGTGGAGGCCGACGTTCAGGAACGCTTCCCGCAGGCCGAGATCAAGATCCGCAGCCAGTGCATCGTGTCGGCCATCGGTCGTGACCTGCGCAAGCAGTCGGTGCTGGGTCGTGGCCTTGCCGCGCTGGACGAAGCCGGGCTGGACGTGATCGCCGCCCACGCGACGCCGCGCAACGTGGACGTCCAGTTCCTGATGCCGCGCGACGAAGCGGACGAGGCCATCAAGGTTCTCCACCGTGCGCTGGTCGAACAGGAAAAAAAAGACCAGCTGCGTGAAGCAGCGTAAGGCATTGCCTGACACTCCAAAGTTCCAAAAAGAACGTCAGGCATAGACTGAGGCCCCCCGGTGACGAGCCGGGGGGTCTTTTTTGTAGGGATCAACTAGCGCTTCTTCCCAAGGCCCGGCGACCCCGCTTGCTTCATTGGGAGGTGCTGATTTTGCCAGTCCAAGTAAGAACGCCCGGAGCGTGCGGCTCTTTTTCGCCTATCTGCGATGTTCAATTGGTTTAGCTCGGCCTCGAGCTTTCCAAGTGTCACCCGCTCTTTTCGAGCGCGAATAACGATCTCCTCAATTCGTGCAGATGCTTCCCGCAGGCGTTTGAGCTCCGACCCAGAAGCGCACTTGGACTCTTTTCGTATTCTAGTCCGAGCCGTGTTTACCAGCTCCCAAACTTGCTTTGACATACCAGTTTTCGAGCGAGCCATTGCGACCCTCAGAAAGTGGACGAAGTAATGGTTTATACACTCCTTCAAAGTCCACATCCTGTCAAATTCGGTACGAGCGTAAGAGCAGCATCGCCTTAAAGGAATCCGACCGATCTTAACGTCAAGCTATCGCGAAGAGCCCTTTTTGACAGGTGCAACGACGCCCTTTCAGATTTAGATCTACCTCTGTGGCTCACCCTACCCCCGCACCACCGACACCGCCTGATAGATCAGGTTCGCGGGCGCCTGCGACTCCATGAAGGCGATGTCGTAGGCGTCGCGGCCCACGGCGATCTTGGCGAGCGTGTCGGGCGTGCCCATGCCGGTCGGGTCGACGAGGTGCCATGCCCCGTCGAGCCAGACTTCGGCGACCGCATGGAAATCGGCGGGCCAGACGTCGGGGCCGTAGGCGGCGACCATGCGGGCCGGGATTTGCGCGGCGCGGACCATGGCGCAGATCAGGTGGGCGTAGTCGCGGCAGACCCCCTGACGGCCCGCGAAGGTTTCGAGGACGTTGGTGTCCGCATCCGAGCTTCCGGGCACATAGGACAGGTTGTGTTCGATCCAGTCGCGGATCGCGGCGACCTTGGCCCCGCCCGTCAGATCACCGAAACGCTTGCCGACGAAGGCAACGAACTTGTCCGACTGCACGTAGCGCGAGGGGCGCAGGTAGGGCGCGACTTCGGAGGGCAGCTGGTGGATCGGCACGGCGGACAGGCTGTCGAGCGGCACGTTCTTGCGCGTCACGTCCACCTTGGCCTGATAGGTCAGATACATCTCGTTGCCCGGCACCCGCGCCCAGACCCGCTGGCCGACACCGGAATCGCCCGTGATCCGGTCGATGGTCGCATCCCCGAAGGTGATCCATTCTTCCGCGATTTCCTGCCCGTCGGTATGCGCCGCCTCAAGCGCCAGAAAGACGGTATTCGCCTGCGTGAAGCCGTAGTGCATGGTGACGTCGATGTTCAGGCGCATGGGCGGCTCCACAAGGTTTGGTGACAAGAAACGGGCGCGCTTCGCCAACCCTCACGGGCGGGGAGCGGTTCCGATGTCGGTTTCAGTCAGGGTGTTTCGCCGCCCCACTATCCGGCCTTCGCGCGGCGATCAATGGGGGATTGCGGGGTAGCCCGGTGCCGCGCCTTCGATCCCTCAGTTTCGCAGCACGCTCCCCTCGAAGCCGAGGATATAGTCGGACCCGAACGCACGCGCGGGGGTGAGAAAACCGGGGGCCGTCTGCCCCTCGGACACCGCCTTGGCGATGCGTGTCGCGGTCAGGCTGGTCAGGTAGTAACCCTCGGCGGTCGTCATGACGTGCTGCACGGCATCGCCCTTTGCGTTCTCGGCGCGGCCATAGACGATGCACCGCCCGGTGGACCTTGCTGTGGCGTCGGGGCCTTCCGGCATTCGCGCAAGCACCCGGTTGACGATCGCGCGTCCGGCACCGGCCAGAAAACGGCGCAGGAAAAGCGGCAGCTTCAAAAGGGTCACCATATCCTTGGGCGGGACGAGAAAGACCTCGATGTTCGGAATGGCGGTCGTATGCCAGGCCGTCACGATGTCGCCCCAGCTGATCGCAGCCACCCGCTCCGGCCCCTCGCCCATGTCCAACGTCGAAAAGACACCGCCGGGACGCGGCACAAGGTCACCGTCGCGGCGCACATAGGGCGGGTTGCCCAAATGCGGGATCGCGGACATCGCGGTCCCGCGCGACGCCTGCGCCATGCCTTTGAAGGCGAGCGTCAGCTTGGTCGCATCCGGCAGGCGTTCCTTGAGCATCGCCGCCATGCAGTCGGTCGGCACCACGTCGAAGCCGGTTCCCGGCATGATCGTGATACCCGCCGCCTTGGCCCGTTCATCCAGCGCGGCGCAGCCCGCGAGCACGTCGATCTCGCCGGTGATATCGAGATAGTGGGTGTGCGTCGCAAGGCAGGCCTCTGTCAGCGCCGCGTAGGTTTCGCGAAACGGCCCGGCGCCGTTCAGCAGCGTGTCGATCCCGTCGAGGGCCGCACGGGTCGCCGCACGGTCATCGACGCCGAAGGCCACCCATTCGAGCCCGAGATCCTCGGCAAGCGGCCCCAGCCTCGTCGCGTCGCGCCCGCCGAGGCGCGGGGTCAGACCCATCTTCACCGCTTCGCGCGCGATCAACTCGCCCGTGTAGCCATAGGCCCCATAGATCAGGATCTGCCCTGCCATTCCGTCCTCCCCGGTCCCGCGTGGGCCGACGCTAGCAGATCGCAAACGGCCTGTCCCAATCTGTGCCTAGCGAACGGGTTCCACCACCTCGTCGCTGACCATCGGTTCGGCGGCGAGGATCACGTCGAGCGGATCGTGCTCCGCCACCCAATGCCCCGGCGCGATCTGGTTCAGTCGCGGCGTATAGTCTTCGTTCCCGGCCCGCAGCTTGGACGGCAGGAACCTGAGCGCGGCTTTCGGGTCCAGCGGCGAGGGCAGTTCACCGGGGATGCGAATACGTTCCCGCGTGCGTTCCAGTTCCGGGTCCGGAATCGGAACCGCGGAAATCAGCGCCTTGGTGTAGGGGTGCACCGGATCTTCGACCACGGTCCCGGCATCCGCCAGTTCCACGATGCGACCGAGATAAAGCACCATGATCCGGTTCGAAATCGCGCGCACGACGGACAGGTCGTGGCTGATGAAGATCATCGACATGCCGAACTCGGCCTGAAGGTCTTTCAGCAGCCGCACGATCTGGGCCTGAATGGACACGTCGAGGGCCGAAACAGCCTCGTCACAGATGATGAGCTTGGGCTTGTTGATCATGGCGCGGGCGATGCCGACGCGCTGGTTCTGACCGCCCGACAGCTCATGCGGGTAACGGTTGAACATGCCGCGTTCCAGACCCACGCGGTCCATCATCGCCAGCACTTCGTCCTTGCGCTGGGACTTCGACAACTCCGGGCGGAAGGTCTTGAGCGGCTCGGCGATGCTGTCGGAAATCGTCATGCGCGGGTCGAGCGAGGCGAGCGGGTCTTGAAACACCAACTGCATGTCCTTGCGCGACTTGGTCAGCGCGCGTTTGTCGAGGTCCGTGAAAGACGACCCGAGCCACGACACCGCGCCGCCCGTGGGTTCGATCAGGCGCAGCACGGCGCGGGCCAGCGTGGACTTGCCGCAGCCGCTTTCGCCCACGACACCAAGCGTCTCGCCCTTGGCAAGGTCGAAGGTCACGCCGTTCACGGCCTTGAGCGGGATGGTCCGCCCGAACAACCCGCCCTTCACGCGGATCGGAAAATGCACCTGAATGTCGTCGGCGGACAGAAGCGGTTCGGCCGTCTCTGCCGTGCCCTCCGGCGCGCCCTCGTCGTCGATGCGCGGCATCGCGTCGAGCAACTTTTTCGTATAGTCGTGTTTCGGCGCGTTGAAGACCTGCATCACATCGCCGGACTCGACATATTCGCCCAGCTTCATCACCTCGATCCGGTCGCACATGCGCGCCACCACGCCCATGTCGTGCGTGATGAGCGCGATGGCCGTCCCGCTCTGGGTCTGCAATTCATGCATGAGGTCGAGGATTTCGGCCTGCACCGTCACATCGAGCGCCGTGGTCGGCTCGTCCGCGATCAGCAGCTTCGGCTCGCACAGCATGGCCTGCGCGATCATCACCCGCTGGCGCATCCCGCCTGACAGTTCGTGCGGATACTGCGTCATGCGCCGCTCGGCCTCGGGGATCTGCACGCGATTGAGCCAGTCGAGGCAAGCCCGCCGCGCCGCCGATCCCGACAGCCCCTTATGGACCTTCAGCACTTCGGCCATCTGGTCGCCGACCTTGAGGTGGGGCGTCAGCGCAGTGAGCGGGTCCTGAAAGATCATGCCGACGTCCGAGCCGCGCAGGCGGTTCAGCTTGCCGACGGGCAGGTTCAGGATTTCGTTTCCCTGAAACGTCACCGATCCGGTGGCGCGGCCGTTTGGCGGTAAAAGGCCCATCGCGGCCATGAAGCTTTGCGACTTGCCGGAGCCGGATTCCCCGACGATGCCAAGGCATTCGCCGGCCTGAATATCGAACGACACGCCTTTGACGGCTTGAACCTCGCCGTCCGGGGTCGAGAAAGAAACGCGCAGGTCGCGGGCGGACAACACGGTCATATCAGCGGTCCTTCGGGTCGAGTGCATCGCGCAGACCGTCACCGATGAAGAACATGGTGATGATGATCGCGACGTAGAAAAACAGGGGGAACAAAAGCTGCCATGTGGTGCCATAGGCCATCGTCCCGGCCCCTTCCGATATCAGCTTGCCGAGCGACGTGTAGGGTTCTGAAATCCCCAGACCGAGGAACGAGATGAACGACTCGGTCAGGATCATCTCGGGCACGAGGAGCGAGGCATAGACGATCACCACGCCGATCAGGTTCGGCAGGATGTGGCGGATCATGATCTGCACCTCGGACACGCCCGAGGCGCGCGCGGCCTCGATGAATTCTCGGGTTTTGAGGCTCAGGGTCTGCGCCCGCACGATCCGGCTCATCGTGAGCCAGCCGACCGCACCCAGGGACACGAAGAGCATGAAGAACGAGCGCCCGGCGATGACCAGCAGCAGAATGATGACGAGGGTCAGCGGGATCGCCAGCAGGATGTCGACGAACCGCATCATGGCGCTGTCGACCCGGCCCCCCACGTAGCCCGCGACAAGCCCATAGGTCGTGCCGATAATGAGCGCGGTGAGCGCCCCCACGAGGCCCACGAGCAGCGAGGTGCGCGTCGCCTGAATGACGCGGGAATACAGGTCGCGGCCAAGCTCATCGAGACCGAAGAAGTGGCCGTTGGCGATGGACGGCGCGCCCTCGGACGCGATGTTCCCCATCCGATCCCAGTCGATTTCTTCGTTCGACCACTGGGCGAAGAGCGGGCCGACGATCACGAAGATCACGATCAGGGCGAGCACGAAAACGCTCGCCATCGCGGCCTTGTTCTGAACGAACCGGATCTGCGCGTCTTTCAGGAGCGAGCGGCCCTTGACCGGGATCTGGTCGGTGAAATCGTCCGCCACGGCGGCGGCGCGTTGGGAGCTTCCGAAAACCATGTCGTTTCCCCCTCAGTAACGGATCTTGGGATCGAACCACGCATAGGCGAGGTCGGTGATGAGGTTCACGAACACGGTGAGCGTGCCGTAAAGGATCGTGACGCCCAGAAGCACGGCGTAGTCGCGGGTGAGCGCCGATCCGACATAGGCCGCGCCAAGACCGCCGGTCGAGAAGTAGAGGTCGACGAAAACCGAGCCGGTGAGCACGTAGACGAAGACCGGGCCAAGATAGCTGACCACCGGCAGAAGTGTGGGTTTCATCGCGTGGCGCCAGATCACCGTGCGGGTCGGCAGGCCCTTGGCCCGCGCCGTGCGAATGAAGTTGGAGTTCAGCACTTCGAGCATGGACGAGCGCGTGAGGCGCGCGATGTTGCCCATGTAGGAGGTCGAGAGCGCGATCACCGGCATGATGAGGTATTGCCACTGCCCGCCGTTCCAGCCGCCGCCCGGCAGCCAGCCCAGCCAGAGCGTGAAAACGAGGATCAGGATCGGGCCCATGATGAAGTTGGGCAGCGCCTGTGCGCCGATGCCCATGCTGACGGCGGCATAGTCGATCCACGAATTGTGCCGGATCGCGGCGGCGACGCCGAGGCCGACGCCCACCACCGTCGCCGCGATGAAGGACAGCGATCCGTAAGTCAGCGAAATCGGGAAACCCTGCGCGATGATGTCGTTCACGTCGCGGTCCTTGAACTTGAACGACGGGCCGAAATCGAAATGCAGGACGATGTTGGTCAGGTAGTCCCAGAGTTGCTTCCAAAGCGGCTGATCCAGCCCATAGCGCGCTTCGAGGTTGGCGAGCACGGCGGGCGGCAGGGGGCGTTCCGAGGTGAACGGGCCGCCGGGCGCATACTGGATCAGGAAGAACGAGGCGATGATGAGGATCAGGATCGTCGGGATCGCGATCAGAAGTCGCCGGATGATGTAGGAAACCACGGGCCACCCTTTTGGAAAATGGGGTGCGCGCCCCGGACGGTCCGGGGCGCGCGCATTTCAACGATGTGAAAGGCTCTGATTACTCGGCGATCTTGTAGAGATCTTTCGAGTACCAGTTCTGTTCGACGTTATCGACGGGCCAGCCGCCCAGATCGCTGTCGAGCATGTAGACACCGGCGTAGTGGTAGATCGGGATCACCGGCATCTCTTCGTAAAGGATTTCCTCGACCTCGGTGTAGAGCGGCGAGGTGTCGTCGGACGTCTTGGCCTGTTCCAGCAGTTCGTCGACGCGCTCGTTGGAATACTTGCCGTCGTTATAGCCCGACTGGCTGTCGAGCAGGTCGAGGAAGGTCGAGGCTTCGTTGTAGTCGCCGCACCATGCGCCGCGGGCCATTTCGAAGTTCTGGTTGCCGCGCTCTTCGAGGAACACTTTCCATTCCATGTTGGCGAGCGTCGCCTGAACGCCCAGCTTCTGCTTCCAAAGCTGGCTCAGGGCCACCGCGACTTTCTCATGCGCTTCCGAGGTGTTGTAGACCATCTCGAATTCCAGCGGATTGTCGGGGCCGTAACCCGCTTCGGCCAGAAGGTCTTTGGCCATCTGGTCGCGTTCCGCCTGGCTCATCTCGGTCCACGGCAGGGTCGGCGGCTCGAAGCCCGCGACGGCGGCCGGGGTGAAGGTATAGGCCGGGGGCTGCCCGCCCTGCATCACCTTCTCGACGATGATGTTGCGGTCCACGGCCATGGCGAGCGCCTTGCGCACGTTCACGTCCTTGAACGCTTCGGGGCCGGAATCGGACACGTTGAAGGTGTAGTAGTAGTTACACAGACGCGGGAAACTCACCGCTTCGTCCGGGTATTCTTCGGAGAGGGACGGATACTGACCGGCCGGAATGTCGGTGCGGTCGAGCTCGCCGGCGAGGTAACGGGTCAGCGCCACGTTCTCGTCGTTGATGACCAGAGCCACGACACGGTCGATGATCGTGTTCTCGTTGTCCCAATACATCTCGTTGCGCACGCGCACCGAACGCTCGCCCGGCAGGTGCTCTTCCAGCACGTAGGCGCCGTTCGAGACGATGTTCTCCGGTTTGGTCCATTCGCTGCCATGCTCTTCGATCACCGACTGCGGCGACGGGAAGGTAGTGGAATGGGTGGTCATCTGCGGGAAGTAGGGCAGCGGCGCGGTCAGTTTGACCTCGAGCGTGTAGTCGTCGATCGCGGTCACGCCGAGTGTTTCGGGATCGGCTTCGCCCGCGACGATCTCCGACGCGTTCTCAAGCGACATCAGCTCCATGAACCACTGATAGGGGGACGCGGTTTCGGGGTCCGCCGCACGGCGCCAGGCATAGACGAAATCGTTCGCCGTCACCGGATCGCCGTTCGACCACTTGGCGTTCTCACGCAGGGTGAATGTGTAGGTCTTCTTGTCCTCGGACGCCTCGTAGCCCGTGGCAACGCCCGGCACCAGATTGCCGTCGGCATCCTGGTTCATCAGGCCCTCGAACAGGTCGCGCACCACGTCCGAGCCATCGACGTCTTCGACGATCTGCGGGTCGAGCGACGAGAATTCGTCAAGCTGGCGGTAGGTGAAGGTCTGGTCGTCGGCAAGGGTCACACCCTCGGGCACGTGGCTTTCCGCCAGCGCCGCGCCGGTCAGCATGGTGGTCGACATAAGCGCCGCCAATGCCAATTTGCTCATATGTTTCATTTCGCGTTCTCCCTGTTTTGATGAGGTGCGGTTGTCGCCCTTGGGCGGCCCCGATCTTTTTTCCGATCGGTCAACTCTAACCGGGACTAGTCTTCCGGCAAGGTGATGCAAGCCTTACGCGACGAAAGCCTGCGGGAATTTGCTCAAATATTAGCGAGAACGCGGCGTCCACCCTGTCTCAGATAGAAAAACGGCGCGAATCCGTTCGGTATACCGTTGCACACATTGACTTGTGAGCGGGCGTGAATTAGGCGGTCAGCAACCTCACGCGGGGCGGATTCTCCCCTCGCGTCACCCCGATCCAGCGGAGAGCGACACATGGCCAACGGCGATACCCCCGACATCATCTACACCCAGGTGGACGAAGCCCCGGAACTGGCGAGCCATTCGCTCCTCCCGATCATCCGGTCCTTCGCGCAGGCGGCGGATATCGACGTCGCGATCCGCAACATCTCGCTCGCGGGTCGGGTTCTGTCCCAGTTCCCCGACGTGCTGACCGACGAGCAGAAGGTCGAAGACGACCTCGCCGTTCTGGGTGAGATCGTGAAGCAGCCGGGCGCCAACGTCATCAAGCTGCCGAACATCTCAGCCAGCCAGCCGCAGCTCGACGCCGCGATCAAGGAGCTTCAGGAACAGGGCTACAAGCTGCCCGACTATCCCTATGAGCCGTCGACCGACGCCGAGAAGGATATCAAGGCGCGTTACGACGCCGTCAAAGGCTCCGCCGTGAACCCGGTGCTGCGCGAAGGCAACTCGGACCGCCGCGCCGCCAAGGCGGTGAAGAACTACGCCAAGGCCAACCCGCATTCGATGGGCGACTGGGCCAAGGATTCCAAGACCACCGTCGCCTCGATGCCGGGCAACGACTTCTTCGCAAACGAAAAGTCGGCCACCATCACGGCCGAACAGGCGGGTGGCGCCAAGATCGTGTTCCTGTCCGATGACGGCAACAGCCGCACGCTGAAGGACGGTCTCAAGTACGAAGAAGGCACCGTGGTCGACGCGACCTTCATGTCGGCTTCGACCCTGCGCGACTTCATCCGCGCCGAGATCGACAGCATGGAGCCGGGCGTTCTGTTCTCGGTCCACCTCAAGGCCACGATGATGAAGGTCTCGGACCCGATCATCTTCGGCCATTTCGTCGCGATCTACCTAGAAGAGTTCATCTCCAAGCACGGCGAAAAGCTGAAGGAACTGGGCTGGAACCCGAATTCGGGCATCGGCGCGCTGGAAGCGAAGATCGAAGGCGACGAAGACCTGAAAGCCGACCTCAAGGCCGTGATGGACAAGCAGCCCCCGATGTACATGGTCGACTCGGATCGCGGCATCACCAACCTGCACGTGTCCTCGGACGTCATCATCGACGCCTCCATGCCCGCCGTGATCCGCGCCGGCGGCATCGGCTGGGGCCCGGACGGGAAAGCCGCGCCGACCAAGTGCTGCATCCCCGACAACTGCTATGCGCCGGTCTATGACGAGACGATCGAATACTTCAAAGAAAACGGCAAACTCGACGTCACCACCTGTGGCGCCGTGTCGAACGTGGGCCTGATGGCGCAGAAGGCCGAAGAATACGGCTCGCACCCGACCACCTTCGAAATCCCGGCCTCGGGCAAGGTCCGCATCGTTCTGGACAACGGTGACATCCTGCACGAGCACTCGGTGAACGAGGGCGACATCTGGCGCTCGGCCACCGCCAAGAAAGCGCCGATCCTCGACTGGATCCAGCTGGGCATCGACCGCACGAAAGCGACCGGCAAGGCCGCCTTCTGGCTGGATGCGAACCGTGCGCATGACGCGGAGCTCATCAAATACGTCGAGCCCGCGCTGAAAGAGGCCGGGATCGACATTCCGATCATGGCGCCCCGCGAAGCCACCCGTTTCACGCTGGAAACAATGGTTGCGGGCGAGGATTGCGTGACGATCACCGGCAACGTGCTGCGTGACTACCTCACCGACCTGTTCCCGATCCTCGAGCTTGGCACCTCGGCCAAGATGCTGTCGATCGTGAAGCTGATGAACGGCGGCGGCCTGTTCGAGACCGGCGCGGGCGGTTCGGCCCCCAAGCACGTGCAGCAGCTGGTGGAAGAGAACCACCTGCGCTGGGACTCGCTGGGTGAGTTCTGTGCGCTGGGTGAAAGCCTCAAGTTCCTTGCCGATGCGCGTGGCAATGCCAAGGCGCAGGTGCTGGGCGACGCAGTGGACGTGGCCACGCAGAAGGTGCTGGAAAACGGCAACTCGCCGGAGCGCAAGGTCGGCCAGCCCGACAACCGCACCTCGCACTACTGGTTCGCCCGTTACTGGGCCGAGGCGCTGGCGGCGCAAGACACCGACGCCGACCTCGCCGCGCATTTCCAGCCCGTTGCGGCGGCTATGGTCGAGAACGAGGCGACGATCCTCGAAGAACTGATGGCCGGTCAGGGCGAAGCGGTCGATCTGGGCGGCTACTACCACCCCGACGAGCCCAAGACCTTTGCCGTCATGCGCCCCTCGGCGACGCTGAACGGCATCATCGACTAAGGGTCGGTGGGAGAGACTGAGACAGGGGCGTGCTGCGGCGCGCCCCTTTTCGTTTGCCGCCTGTGACTAGCCGGGCGAGCACCTGCCCGTGGGGTGGCGCTCCGAACCTTCATGGTTAGCGCTTTATCCAAGCCAAGACCGGACGACCTCAATCCTCGCGCGAACGTCTACACAGCGCCAGCCCGCGGGAACGGGCAGGCGTTCGTCCGGCGGCCTGACGGCCTTGATTCCGGACGGATCAGAGACCCAACTTCGAAACCACCTCGGCCACCCGTTCCGCATTATCCCGCGCCACGCTCCCGTCCTTGTTCACCAGCGAATTCTCGAAACCCACCCGGCACTTGCCGCCCGCCTTATGCGCGGCGCGCAGACAGTCGGTTTCGCCCCGACCGAAGGCGCAGAGCATCCAGTCCGGCTCCAACCGCTCGCGTTTCATCCAATCGGTGAAGGGCTTGAGCATCGAGGGTTTCGACACCTGCCCATCGACATAGCGCCCGAGCACAAAGATCAGTTGCAGCGCGGGGTCGCGCAGCAGGCCCTCGGGCAGAGTTGCGGCGAGGCCTTCGGCATCGGACACGTCATAGAGGATGTGCTGCACCGCGATCCCGCGTTCGGCGGCATAGGCGTAGAACGAAGGCGCGCCCTCTTCCCGCGTGATCTCGCGCCACGCCGCCGACACCATCCGCGCCCCGGAATGGAGCGCCACGTATTTCTGGTGGCCGGGGTCATAGCGCCCGCCCGCCTCGGTCGTGATCTGAACGGGAAGCGCGGGGAGTTCGCGCGCCAGATGCTCTAGCGCCTCACGATAGGCGCCACTGTCCAACAGGTGCCCGCCCTCGATGTCGCGCAGGTGGAGGTGCAGACCGTCCGCTCCGGCGGCCATGCAGGCGCGGGCCGTTTCCGCCACCTCGTCCAAGGTGATCGGGAGCGCGGGGTGATCGGTCTTGGTCTTGGTCGCCCCGTTGGGTGCAACCATGAGCGACGGCAGGCTCACAGCACCGCCCCGAACGCCTGACCCAGCTTGTCCACCAACTCGCCCAACTGGTCGTCGGTCAGGATGAAGGGCGGCGCGAGCAGAACGTGGTCGCCCTGCACCCCGTCGATGGTGCCACCCATCGGATAGCAGATGAGCCCGGCCTCGAAGGCCGCCGCCTTAACCTTTTTGTTGATGCCCAGCGCCGGGTCGAACGGTGCCTTGGTCTCGCGATCCGCGACGATTTCGAGACCCCGGAACATGCCGCGCCCCCTGATATCGCCGATATGGGGATGCTGACCAAAGGCCTCGAACAGCGCAGCCCCCAGTTTCTCGCCCATATCCGCCGCCCGCGCTGCCATGCCACCGTCAGTCAGTTTGGTCACGACCACGTCCGCCGCCGCCGTCGCCATCGGGTGGCCGATGTAGGTGTGGCCGTGCTGGAAAAAGCCCGAGCCATTCTGGAAGGCGTCGAAAATGCGCGCGGTGCAAAGCGTCGCGCCAATCGGCTGATAGCCAGCGCCCAGCCCCTTGGCGATTGTCACGATGTCGGGCGACACCCCGTCCTGTTCGCAAGCGAACAGCGTGCCGGTCCGGCCCATGCCGCACATGACCTCGTCGAGGATCATGAGGATGCCGTAGCGGTCGCAGATCTCGCGGATGCGCTTGAAGTAGCCGGGCACCGCAGGTACCGCGCCCATGGTCGCGCCGACCACGGGTTCCGCGATGAAGCCGATGACGGTTTCGGGGCCGACGCGCAAAAGCTCCGCCTCCAACTCGTCCGCGACGCGCTGGCCGTAAGCCACCAGATCCTCGCCGTCCTCCTGCCCGCGATAGGCGTAGCAGGGGGCGATGTGGCTGGTCTCGACCATCAGCGGCTGGAACTGCGCGCGCCGCCACGCATTGCCGCCCGTGCCCAGCGCACCCAGCGTGTTGCCGTGATAGCTTTGCCGCCGCGCGATGAAACGCCCCCGGCTTTCCTCGCCGATCTCGACGAAATACTGCCGCGCCATTTTCAGCGCAGCCTCGACCGCCTCGGACCCGCCGGAGACGAAATAAACCTTGTCCAAGCCTTCGGGCGCATGGGCGATCAGGCGGTCCGCAAGCCGCTCGGCCGGTTCGGAGGTGAAGAACCCGGTGTGCGCGAAGGGAATCGCATCGGCCTGCGCCTTGATCGCCGCGATCACGTCGGGGTCGGAGTGCCCCAGACAGGACACGGCCGCGCCGCCCGAGCCATCGAGGTAGGGTTTTCCAGCCTTATCAAAGATATAGCCCCCCTCACCGCGCGTCGCGACGGGGGGCGTTTGTTTGGCGGAACGATGAAAAACGTGGCTCATGGCCTTGGACTCCGGGACCGACTCGGTCGATTGCACGCTTTCAGCATGAAACAGATGGTTCACACGTTGACAAGATATGAAACAGATGAAACGGTCCGAGTCGGGTGTTTCAGTTTCGCCGGGGTAACTTTTCGTGCTGCACAGTTTTGAGGAACGATTGGCCTCGAACTACGACGCGCTGTCGGCGCGGCTGCGCGAAGCGGGCGATTACATCGCCGCCAATCCTCTCGACACCGCCACCCGGTCGCTTCGGGCCGTGGCCGACCACTCCGGCCTCGCCCCGGCGACTTTCACCCGGCTGTCCAAGGCGCTGGGTTACGAGAATTTCGAGGAATTGCGCGAAGGGATGCGGCGGCGGCTCGAACGGCGCCAAGCCAGTTTCGCGGCCCGTGCCGACGCGCTTCAGGGAGCGAGCGACGGGGGAAGCGCCGACCTGATCCGCCGAACCCGCGAAGCATCGCTGACCAATATCGACCGCCTGACGGACGAGATCGACACCGCGAAATTCGACACTATCGCCGATCACCTTCATGCCGCGCGACGGGTCGTGCTGCTTGGCGGTCTCGGCTCCACGGCCATTGCGGAATACGCGGCCTATATGGGCAACTTCCTGGGGGACAACTGGATGCCCGCGGGGCGCATGGGGGCCTCGGTCGGGGCGGCGCTCTCCGACCTCGACCGGCGCGACGCGCTGATCGTCTTTACCAAGCCCCCTTTCGCGAACACGTCGATCCGGGCCGCGGAATTCGCGCGGGCGCGGGGCGTCTACGTGCTCGTCGTCACCGATACGCACACCTGCCCCGCCCTGCGTCATGCGTCGGCGCGGGTCGTCGTGCCGACCGAAAGCCCCAATTTCTTTTCGTCCTACGTGGCGACCATGTTCTTCGTGGAAACACTGATGGCCATGATCGCGCAACGCGCAGGACCCACCGCGACCGAACGGATCGCGGATGTCGAGACCGCGAACCGCGCCTTGGGCGAGGTGATCGGCCTCTGAACCACAAGACCAACCAAACTAACGGGAGAAAGATATGACAAAGCATCTCAGATACGGGCTCGCCGCCCTCGCCACCGTGGCCTTCACGGCCCCGGCGATGGCGCAGGAAGAGTTCATCACCATCGGCACCGGCGGTGTCACGGGTGTCTATTACCCGACGGGCGGCGCGATCTGCCGTCTGGTGAACAAGGGACGCAAGGATCACGGCATCCGCTGTTCGGTCGAATCGACGGGTGGCTCGGTCTACAACGTGAACACGATCAAGGAAGGCGAGCTCGAGTTCGGCGTCGCCCAGTCCGACATTCAGTACAACGCCTATAACGGCGTGGTGCAGTTCGAAGACGGGGCCTTCGAAGGCCTGCGCGCCGTGTTCTCGGTCCACCCGGAGCCGTTCACGGTCGTTGCGCGTGCCGATGCCGGCATCACGACCTTCGACGACCTCAAGGGCAAGCGCGTCAACATCGGCAACCCCGGATCGGGCCAGCGCGCCACGATGGAAGTGCTGATGGAGAAGATGGGCTGGACCGCCGACGACTTCGCGCTCGCGTCCGAGCTGAAGGCCGCCGAACAGTCCGCCGCCCTGTGCGACAACCAGATCGACGCGATGGTCTACACCGTCGGTCACCCGTCGGGGTCGATTCAGGAAGCCACCACCGCCTGCGACTCGGTCCTCGTCGAGGTGTCGGGCGACGCCGTGACGGCGCTGGTCGACGAATTCCCGTTCTACCGCACCGCCACCATCCCCGGTGGCATGTATCGCGGCAATGACGAAGACACGATGACCTTCGGTGTCGGCGCGACGTTCGTCACTTCGGACGCCGTGTCGGAAGATGCCGTCTATGCGGTCGTCTCGTCGGTCTTCGAGAACTTCGAGGACTTCAAGGGCCTGCACCCGGCCTTCGCGAACCTCGTGCCCGAAGAGATGATCTCGGCCGGTCTGTCCGCGCCGCTGCATCCGGGCGCCGAGAAGTACTACAAAGAAAAAGGCTGGATGGAATAATCCAACCCGTGCCGATCAGGAGGGCGGTCCGCCGCCCTCCCCTCCCAAAGTAAATCAACGATTTCTGAGCGCCGATCTGGCCGGGACGGAGGGACCATGTCCGACAAGGAAAACCGAGCACTGAACGAACAGGAGCTTCAGGAGCTCGTCGCGGCCTCAGACAGCGGGGCGCGTTCCGTTCCGGGCAATCTGGGCATCTTCATCGCGGCCGTCGCGTTGATCTGGTCGATTTTCCAGGTCCTGCTCGCCTCGCCCTGGGCGCCCTATATCCTGCCCTCCGACGCGATCAACAACTCGCGCCAGATCCACCTCGCCTTCGCGATCTTCCTGTCCGCGATGGCCTATCCGCTGTTCAAGCGCGCGCCCAAGCACAAAGTGCCGTGGTATGACTGGGTGCTCGCCATCGGCGGTGCCCTCCTCGCCCTTTACGGGTATTTCTTCTACGACAAGATCGTTTCGAACGGCGGGCTGGCCGACCAGACCGATGCCATCGCATCGCTCGCCGGGCTGGCCCTGCTGTTCATCGCCGCTTACCGGACCCTCGGCCCGGTGATGGTGATCCTCGCCATGATCTTCCTTGCCTACGTGTTCTTCGGCTCGTCCGACGTGGTGCCGGAGCAGATCCGATGGGCGGGCGCGAGCCTGCGCAAGGCCATGTCGCATATGTGGATCACGTCCGAGGGCGTGTTCGGCATCGCGCTGGGCGTTTCGACCCGGTTCGTCTTTCTCTTCGTCCTCTTCGGTGCGCTTTTGGACAAGGCGGGCGCGGGCAACTACTTCATCAAGATGGCTTTCGGCGCGCTCGGCCACCTGCGCGGCGGACCCGCCAAGGCGGCGGTCGTCGGCTCGGCGGCCACCGGCCTGATCTCAGGCTCGTCCATCGCCAACGTCGTGACCACCGGCACCTTCACCATCCCGCTGATGAAGCGCGTGGGCTTTTCGTCGGAAAAGGCCGGGTCGGTCGAGGTCGCATCCTCGGTCAATGGTCAGATCATGCCCCCTGTCATGGGCGCGGCGGCGTTCCTGATGGTCGAATATGTCGGCATCTCTTACGTCGAGGTCATCACCCACGCCTTCCTGCCCGCGATCATCTCCTACATCGCGCTGGTCTACATCGTTCACCTCGAAGCGGTGAAGAACCGGATGCCGACGCTGGGCGACAAGGTCGTCAAGCTGTGGCGCACCGTCTTGGGCATGTTCCTGTTCTTCGCGGGCTTCGCGATCCTGTGCTACGCGACGCAATTCCCCGTCCGCCTCGTCACGTCGATGGTGCCGACCGGGTCGGGCTGGATTCTCGCCGCGCTTCTGGGGCTGGTCTACCTTGGCCTGATCTACCTCGCCTCGACCGTGCCGGATCTGGAACCCGACGATCCGAATTCGGAAAACGTCGAGCTGCCGCACATCCCGAGCATCTACAAGTCTGGGCTTTACTACCTGCTCCCGATCATCGTGCTGGTCTATTTCCTGATGATCGAGCGCAAGTCGCCGGGCCTGTCGGCGTTCTGGGCCACCTTCCTGCTTTTCGGCATCCTGCTGACCCAGCGGATGCTCAAGGCGATGTTCCGGGGTGAATCGGCTGCGGTCGGCAAGCTCAAGGACGGGCTCTTCGACCTCGTCGCCGGCCTGATCGACGGCGCGCGCAACATGATCGGCATCGGCCTCGCCACCGCGACCGCCGGGATCATCGTGGGCACCGTGTCGCTCACCGGGATCGGTCAGGTGATGGCGGACTTCGTCGAGTTCCTGTCGGGCGGCAACCTGATCCTGATGCTGATCTTCGTGGCGATCCTGTCGCTGATCCTCGGGATGGGCCTGCCGACGACCGCAAACTACATCGTCGTCTCGTCCCTGATGGTCGCCGTCGTCGTGGAGCTTGGCGCGCAATCCGGCCTTGTCGTGCCGCTGATCGCCGTTCACCTCTTCGTCTTCTATTTCGGGATCATGGCGGATGTGACACCCCCCGTGGGGCTTGCGAGTTTCGCAGCCGCCGCCGTGTCGGGGGGCGACGCGATCAAGACGGGCTTCACCGCGTTTTTCTACAGCTTGCGCACCGTCGCCCTGCCCTTCGTGTTCATCTTCAACACCGACCTTCTGCTGATCGACGTGACGCTGGTGCAGGGGATACTCGTGTTCATCGTCGCGACCATCGGCATCCTGATCTTCACCGCCGCGACGATGGGATGGTTCCTGACCAAGAACCGGATCTGGGAAACGGTGGCGATGCTTCTGATTGCCTTCACCCTGTTCCGCCCCGGCTTCTTCATGGACATGATCCAGCCACCCTATGACGAGGTGGAGCCGACGGCGCTGGAGCAGCGTCTGGAACAGGCCCCTGCGGGGCGCGATCTGCGCGTCGTGATTTCGGGCCCCGACTTCGACACGCTCGAGATGAAGGATCTGACCGTGGTCCTCACCGTGCCCGAAGTCGAGGGCGCGCAGGCCCGACTGGATGAATGGGGTCTCCTGCTTCTGCCCGAAGGCGATCAGGTCATTCTCGAAGAGCCGATGTTCGGCACGCCGCTGTCGGATCAGCTTGCCTCGTTCGACTTCTACGGTGACGAACCCGTCACGATCTCGGCGGTGCGCGCACCTGCCGAGCAATTGCCGAAAGAGCTGATGTTCATCCCGGCGCTGGCGCTCATGGCGCTGATCGCCTTCCTCCAGTCCCGCCGCGCCGAAACGGCGGCCCCTGCCCGCAAAGGAGTGCCGGCATGACCATCAAGACCGTGCTCTGTGCCATCGACATCAACCGGCCCGAAGCCGAAGCGATCGTGCTGAGACGCGCGCACAAGATCGCCGAGGCCGAGGGCGCGCAACTCGACGTCATCACCGTCGTGCCCGATTACGGCATGTCGGTGGTCGGCGGTTACTTCGACGAGAAGCACACGCAAAAGGCCGTGGAACACGCCCATGCGCTGCTTTGCGACGCGGTGGGCAAGGTGCTGGGCGAAGAGGCCAACGCGGCCTGCCGCCACGTGGTCGCGGTCGGCAAGGCTTATCAGGAAATCCTCAAGGTGGCGGAAAAGGACGAGGCCGATCTGATCGTCCTCGGGGCCCATGACCCCGATCTGTCCGACTATCTTCTCGGCCCGAACGCGGCGCGGGTGGTGCGCCACACCAAAGCGTCGGTCTACGTGGTGCGGGAAGTCTGAAACGAAAAGGGCGGCACTTGCCGCCCTTCTCAGTGATGATGCAGATCGTGTGGATGCGGCTCATACGCCGGATCGTATCCCGGCGGCGGCGCGGACGGCTTGGTCGTCTTGCGCGCGGCCATGCCAGCGGAAATGCCCTGAATGAAGGCCGTGCCGAGCGTTCCGACCGCGGCGACACCGGCTGCGGGCGCGACCGTCGAAACAGGTGCGTTCACGCTGGGTGCCATTGAAATCTTCGCGCGGCTGGTGCGAGTCATGGCAAGGCAGATCAGGCCGAGACCCACGAAAATCCCGCCGAAAATCAGCGCCAGTTGCATCGGCTCGAAGAACGCGGAAAGCGCGATCCAGCCCGCGACGGCGAGAAAGGCGAAGCCCACGAACAGCATGATGCCGCTCGCCACACCGAACATGGTGCGACGAACGGCAAGTCTGATGCGGTATTCAAGCGCGGCGATCATTTGCGCGCCAGAAACAGCCCGACGATGAAGCCGACACCGGCGGCGATCCCCACGGCGGCAGCCGGGTTTTCACGAACCTGGTTTTCGGCGTTGCGATAGGCCGCGACGGTCGCGTCCTGCGCGTCGGCATAGGCCTTTTCACCCTGCGCCCGCGCTTTCTTGGCGGTCGCGGATGCGCGGTACTTGGCTTCGGCACCGGCAGTGGTGGTCAGGTCTTTGAGCGTGGCGGTCAGCGACGACACGTCGGTTTTCAGCGAAGCGACCTGCGCTTCGAGATCTTTGACGTGGCTGTCCATTGCTTTTCCATTCGAACTTTGTGCGGCAGTGGCCATTGGGAAAACTCCTTCCGGGGTGGTCTGTCCATTCAGGGGTCCAACGCATGCGCGCGGGCGCTGTTCCACCACCAGCAGATTCTTTTTCGGAACTTTCCTGACCCCGGCTCAGTTTCAAATCCAATGATCCGCGCCGCATGGCGCACCCTGTAACAACTTGAAAGAAGGAGGTTTCGTCATGCTCGGTTGGGCTCTCACATTCCTCGTCATCGCCATCATCGCCGCCGTGTTCGGCTTCGGTGGCATCGCTTCGGCCTCGGCCGGGATCGCGCAGATTCTGTTCTTCGTGTTCCTCGTCCTGTTCGTCGTCGCCCTCATCGCCCGTGCGGTGCGTGGTCGGCGCGTGTAAGCCGGACAAGACCCTGAAAAGGTGGGGCGCTCCCGTACCTCGGGCGCCCCATTTTTTTACGCCTCAGTCCTCCGGGGCCTCGCCCCCGAACAGCGACTGATAAAACCCCTCAGCCACAAGCCGATGTCCGAAGAAATTCGGATGGAACGTCCCCGAGACCGAGGTGTTGCGCGTCGCGACCCGCACGAGGCTCGGCTGGATCAGCACGCTGTCGTTCGCCGTTCGGATCGCGCGCCCGGCGACGCGGTAGCCGTAGGGGTCGAGATCTTCGATGTTCCAGTGACCGGGCCGGCCTTGGGGCACGAGATGCGGCAGCGCCAGATGTTCGCCGGTCCACCAGCCGTGACCCACGAAGGCATCGCGCGTTTCGCACACGAAACTGATCCCGAGCTCCTGCGCCGTATCCGCCAGCCTGACCCGGAAGGTGTCGAAGAAATCCAGCGCCTTCCACGCTTCTTCCTCGGTCACCACGTATTCCCATTGTTTCGTCCACGAGATCACGCGCGTCGCCTCGTCGATCCCGTTCCAGGCACTGAGATCGTCATAGGTATCGCTTTGTGCGCCATAGACGACCTGATCCGTATAGCGCAGCCGCGCGCAGGGCGGCGTAACCGGCGGGACGGTGCGCAAGGGGTCTGGATATTGCGCCATGGAAATCGCCTCGGCCGGAACCCCGAGCCGGTGCTTGAGGATCGAGACCGCCAGCGAAAAACGCTGGTCAATGCCGCCGACAAGCTGCCCGTTCCGCTCGGTCCCGGTCAAAAGGTCCATCGCGTCATAGCCATTGGCACCACGCAGACGGGCGCAGCGCGCATAGGCCGCCGGGTGCAATCTTTTGTCCGCCTGATAGACCGGCGGCGGGCAGACCGCTGGGGCCGCGATGGATTTCAGCCAGCTATCCTCGTAATCGACCGGCAGAATGTAGTAGCGCACCATCTCGCCGAAGGCGACGTCATTGCCGCCGATGGACAGAAACACATGGTCCGGCACCCTGAGTTCGTCACAGTCCATCAACCCGTCGTGCGGATAGGATCGGCTGATCCCCCCCGCCTCGCGCGCCGGGCGCATCCAGGGTTCCGAGCGCCCCCCCGGTGCAAGCTCGGTTCCCCTATAAGTCCTTTCGAAGTCGCGGATCGAAAGTCCGCCCAGTTCCTCGTCCGTCACCGGGAAATAATCGGGATGGGCGCGGTGGCGCGGGTTCTGCGAAAGCCCCCCGGCGCACAGATCCTGCACCACCGCGTTGACCTGAGCATATCTCAGCCAGACCGGCCCGTCGGACCCCTCTTCGATCACGCGACGTTGCGGGAAGATGAGCCCGTCGAAAATCTCGGCCCCGCTGCACGAATAATGCAGAAACGACACGAACCGATGCGGGTCTTCGGAGGCAAGGCGCAGCGCGGTCAGGCCCTGGTAAGAGAAAAAGCTGCGATGGCAGGTGTTGTCGATCCAGCGCCGATCCGGTCCGGGTTCAAGGAATTGGCTGCGCCGTTCCGCAAGCCAGCCGATGTCGTTGGAATTGGGAAACCGCAGCGGTTTCCATTCGGCCGGCAGATCCGGGTTCCCCTCGCCCGAGGAATAGGAATCGCCCACCCCGACGATCACCATGTGCTCGGGCTTGATCCAGGCCAGCACGGTTTCCCCCCCGACCTCAACGGAAACGAAACTGCCCCTGAGCGGCACACGTGTATCGAAAGGCGCATCGCAGGGCTGCGGCGCCCCCCCTTCCCACATGCACATCGCGCCCTCGGCAAGCGGGTCTTCGCCCTCGACCGTCAGCCGGAACCGGGCGGAAACGGTCGTCTGCGGGTCTTTCTCGTGCTTCACGAACCGCGTGACCCGCGGCGAATGAAGCTGGCGTATCGGATCCCAATGAAGCGGCGCACCCGACCGGATGGCATCGGCATAGGGCGATTTCATGCCGCCGGGCCTGCGGTCGAGCCGGGCGTGCCAGCCGTCGAAACCCCCGTCCTCTTCGCGCAGCCGATACTCCTGAAACACGGCGGAAGGCAGGTTCAGCGCCTCGAACGGGCCGAACCGATTGGTGATTTCCCAGTCGATCCGATAATCCGGCGCGGCGGTCGCCCCGCTTGCGACCAATGCCGCGACGATCCCCGAAAAAACCAACCTCATCCCGAATGCCATGACGCGACCCCGCAAAATACGACGGGGCCGATCTTAACGCCCCTGCCCGGCAGGTGAAGGCGTCGGCGCGACAAAAAAAGCGGCGCTCCCGAGGGTGGGGAACGCCGCTTCGCACCTTTAGTGTGGCTGGCTCAGGTCTCCAGCGTCTCGGTCGAGGAGAAGAACATCGCCTGGCTGACGGCCGAGCGCACCTGATCCTCGGAATAGGGTTTGGTGATGACGAAAGCCGGTTCGGGCCGCTCGCCGGTCAGGAGCCGTTCGGGGAAGGCGGTGATGAAGATCACCGGAATGTCCCCCGCGCTCTTGAGGATCGCGTTCACCGCGTCGATACCCGATGAGCCGTCGGCAAGCTGAATGTCCGACAGGATCAGGTCCGGCGTCTCTTTGCCCGCCAGATCGACGGCACCGCGTTCGGTCCGGGCGACGCCGGTGATCGCGTGGCCCATGTCGGCCACGATATCCTGAAGGTCCATCGCGATGATCGCCTCGTCCTCGATGACGAGGATGCGACCCTTCACGCTGTCTTCCATCTCGCGCCGTGCGACGGTGATGAGGTGGTTCACCTCGTCCTCGTCGAGATCCATGACCTTGGCGATGTCCGAGGTCGGAAACTCCTCGACCGTGTAAAGCAGCAACGCCTCGCGGGTGTTGGTCGTCAGCTTGGCCAGATGACGCTGGGCGCGGGCATGAATGCCCTCTTCCCCCACTTCGACGGGCGAGCCGGAGCTTGACCAGATCTGGTGGAACGCGCGGAACAGCGCGACCTTGTGGTCATAGCCAAGTTCAAAGACCGAGCGATCTTCGAGCAGCGCCTCAAGCGTGGCCGCCGCATAGGTGTCGCCGGTCTTCTGGCTCCCGGTCAGTGCACGCGAGTAGCGCCGCAGATACGGAAGCAGCGCGGCGATCTTGACTGAGAGAAATTCTGTATCGGAGTCGGGCATCCCATCCATCCCTGTTTATTTCCCCATTTTTTTCACGTTCGTCGGGAACAAAACACGCCGGACCGGGTTTGGTTCCCGAAGACGGCAAAAAAAGTGTGCGCAATCGAGGCAGATAAGAAACGATGGGACACGGACGACTATGACCAAGGACAACGATAAGGATCGCTGGGACGAAAAGATCGACCAGAACCTCCGGAAAGTCTTTCAAAGCAAGCTAGACGAAGATGTACCGGACAAGTTCATGGAACTGTTGGCGCAACTGCGCGAGCAGGACGATCAGGGGTCCGCTCATGGCAAATGATGTGCGACCTGTGGACCCGCGCGAAGCCGTTGTCGAGCATCTGCCGGCGATGCGTGCCTTCGCCGCGAGCCTGACGCGAAACTCCGCCGCCGCCGACGACCTCGTGCAGGACACGATCGTCAAGGCATGGAAAAACTTCGACAAATTCAAACCGGGCACCAACCTGCGCGCGTGGTTGTTCACCATCCTGCGCAACACCTTCTACTCGGACCTGCGCAAGAAAAAGCGCGAGGTCGAAGATGTGGACGGTGCCATGGCCAGCACGCTCAGCGAAAAGCCCCACCATGACGGACGGCTCGCGATGGCGGATTTCGAAAAGGTCTTCGCCGAACTGCCGGTCGAGCAGCGCGAAGCGCTGATCCTCGTCGGCGCCTCGGGCATGTCCTATGAGGAAGCCGCCGAGACCTGTGGCGTCGCCATCGGCACGATCAAGAGCCGGATCAACCGGGGCCGTGCCCGTCTGGCCGAGCTTCTCGAACTGAACGATGACGATGGACTGGAACTTACCGACAGCGCGACCATGGCCGTCCTGAATTCCGGAATGCAAGTGAGGAAGACCGGTCATTGATCAATACGTTCCGGGAACGGAGCCGGTCGCTTACCTTTCGGATCGCCGGTCTCCTTGCCATCGCGCTCTTGCCCGTTGGCCTCATTTCCGTTGCCACCACCTATCAACTGCTGGATCGTGCCGACCGCGATCTGGCGGACACGCTTCTGGCGCTCACGTCTGACGCCGCCGCCGAACAGGAGGCGGCGATCAGAACCGCGACCGGCGTGGCCAAGACCGTCGTGACCATGATCCCGGTCCTGCGCGAAGCGGGGTATCCGTGCGAGCAACCGATGTCCGCGCTGCTCAGAGACACGCCCGAGCTGTCCTTCATCGGGTATGTCGGGCGCAACGGCGATATTCTGTGTGCCTCCGACGCGATGGGGTCGAGCCTGGCGGAGCGGCCCCTGCACAAGGAATTCGTCGACAACCCCGGCCCGCGCGTCAAATTCTCGCTGCGCGGCTCGATCAGCCAGACCTCGGTCATCGTCGTGTCGCTTCCGGTCATCAACGGCGGCGATTACGACGGTTATGTCGTCGCCTCGCTGCCGCACCGCAGTCTCACCACACCGACCATCACGGATGAAGAGGCGGCGAGTCGCCCCCTCGAACTCATCACCTTCAATGGCGATGGCGAGGTTCTCACCTCGTCCTCGGACGCCACCAACCTTTCGGCGAACCTGCCTGCGAACCGATCCCTTCGGGCGCTTGCCGCCGGTGGCAGCGAAGTGGCCTTCATCGCCGAAAACGCGCGCGGCCAGCGCCGCGTGTTCGCGCTCGTCCCCATCGTGCAGGGACAGGTCTATGCGCTGGGAAGCTGGCAGTACCGCCGCAACACCGTGGCCAACGGCATGAGTTTCGGCACCTCGATGCTGTTTCCCCTGCTCATGTGGCTCGTCAGCCTTCTGGTCGCGTTCTACGCCGTGCAGCGCATGGTCATCAAACCGACACGCAACCTGCGCGCCCGGATGCTTCAGTTCATGCGCTCGCGCAAACTCGTCGAACCGCGGGCCGACCGCCGTCTGCCGACGGAAATCCGGGACATGGAAGAAACCTGGATGCGGCTGGCCGAGAACATCCTGCATGACGAGGCCGAGCTTTACGACACGATCCACCAGCGCACCGTTCTGTTGAAAGAGGTGCATCACCGGGTGAAGAACAACCTTCAGCTCATCGTGTCGATCCTTGGCATGAAGATCCGCAAGGCGCGCACGCCGGCCATCAAATCCGCGCTCGGCGACATTCAGCAGCGGGTCATGTCCATCGCCCGCGTCCACCAGAACCTTTACGAGACGTCGACGGCCGAACGGGTGCGGGCGGGCGAACTGCTCCAGACCATCGTCGCCCAGATGGTGAAATCCGCCCAGACCGGGGACTCCACCGACGTGCGGCTCGAAGCGCATTACGACGACTGCGAGGTTTACCCGGATCAGGCGGTGCCCCTATCGCTCGCCGTTTCGGAACTGGTCACCAATGCGCTCAAACACATGGGGCCGACGAGCACGGGAGAAACGCCGGTCATCGAGGTCCGGCTGGACTGTGCACCGGGAACGGACCGGGGCGTGGTGACCGTGCGAAACACGCTGGCGCTCGACCGGGAAGAGCCGGAGGACGACGTGTCCACCGGGCTGGGCGAGCAACTCGTGCGCGCTTTCGTGGGCACGATGGAGGCCAAGGTCACCCGCGACCAGACCGACACCCATTACTCTGTCGTCATCGACTTCCCGATCCACGGTTTCGACGCCGAGATCATTCCCTCGGACCACACGCATCCGCCGATCCCGGTCGGGAACCGTTAGACGAGATCGAACGTTTCGCTTGCATGCTGCAACGAAAGGAGGCTCCCGATGAACTGGGACCAAGTGCAAGGCAAGTGGAAGCAGATCAAAGGTGACGCGCAGACCCATTGGGGCGAGCTCACCAATGACGACCTCGACGTGATCAACGGCGACCGGACCAAGCTGGAAGGCATCCTTCAGGAGCGCTACGGCAAGTCCAAGGAAGAGGTCCAGCGGGAAGTCGACGACTGGCTCAACGCCGCCTGATCCCGCCCCCTGAAACGCGAAAAGCCCCGCCTGAGCGGGGCTTTTCTTTTGTCCATCGTGGCCGGATCAGGCCGGGCAGGCCGCCTTGTAACGGTTGCCGGCGCTGTCCTGATAGATGCACATATTGCGCTCGTCCGCCGCGCGACCGATCAGGTTGCCTGCGGCCGCACCGGTCGCCGCACCCACGGCTGCACCCGCGAGCGAGCCCGAGGTCAGACCGCCGATCGCAGCACCCGTGGCCGCACCGACCGCCGTGCCGGTCGTTTGGTTCTGGGTTTCACACCCGGCGAGGAAAAGGGCCGAAGCGGCAGCGACCGCGAAAATTGGGGCTTTCATGATTGTCTCCTACGTTCCCTGTTTTTTGCAAGATTCGATGCAACACTAACAAACCTTGCGACAGATTTGTTCCGAAGTTTCCGTAGGTTCCGCAAATAAGCGGAGAGTCACCGGGAACCGCAGGTCCTGTCGGGTGGTTACCCATACCGCCATGCTAGACACACTCGCCCAAGAATTCTCGACCACCACGTTCCTGCCGCTGGGCATCCTCGCCCTCCGTCTGGCGGGCGCTTTGCTCTTGTGCGGCCTGATCGGGTTCGAACGCGAGGCGCGCGACCGCCCGGCGGGACTGCGCACACATATGCTCGTCGGCATGGCCGCCGCCGTCTACTGCATCCTGATGCTGGAACTCATGAACCGGGGCGAGGCCTGGGGCGACGGGGCGCGCTATGACCCGATCCGCGTGATCGAGGCGGTGACCGCCGGTGTCGCCTTTCTTGCCGCCGGGATGATCGTTTTCAGCGGCGGCAAGGTTCAGGGCCTGACGACCGGGGCCTCACTCTGGCTGGCGGCCTCGGTCGGTCTGGCCTGCGGGCTGGGCCTGTGGGCGCTGGCGCTGATGGTTACCCTGCCCGCCATCACGATCGTTTGGCTCGTCGGTATCGCCGAACGGCGGCTTCAGGGGCGCGAGCGATCCGGATAGGCCACCGCCGCCAGCCGCTGTTCGAACCCGGCCATCGCCGGCTCCACAAGCGAGAAGACCAGCCAGTCGGCCATGTGCCGTTTGCAGATCCGCGACCTGAGTGCAGGTGTAAGCTTCGCCGCCTGCCCCGCCGCCGCTTCGGAGATGTCGCTCAACGTCGGCAGGTTGTGCGAGCGCCGGAAATGTTCGAGCGAGGCCGAAACATGCTCGCTCACCCCGAGGAAGGAATAGGTCGACACCAGCCGCTCCAGCATCTCCGACACATTGCCAGCCTTGCCCACGAGTTGCGCAAGCTGCGGGTTCGCGGGGGCGCCGTCGACATAGGACTCGAACGTCGGAAATTCCTCCAGAAACGCCGCGTGGTCCGGGTTGTCCGGCGACGATTGCGCCACGTAGTCGGAAAACAGCCGGTCCGCCGGATTGCGAATGAAGCTCGCGAATTGCACTTCGCTGGCCCCCTTCACAACCTCGGACAAGCGCTTGAACTTGAGCGGCCCGGCAAGAGCCTGACGCAAGCGCCCCTTGGCCGCCTCCCGCGCGTCGAGCGCCGCCTGCCACTCGGCCTTGAGGTCACCGCCCAGCGCATTGGCCCCGATGGTCCGCGTGCGGTCGAACACGCCCTTGAGCGTGCCCATCACGGCATTGCCCGCAGTCATCGGCACATGGACGAAAAACAGGATGTCGCGGTCGGTGCCGAACGATCCGGGGATCACCCGGCCCGGGTCGAAGCGCGCCAGTATCCGGTCGGCCAGCCCGTTGGGCAGCGCACCCAGCGCCACCTCGGTCTCGGCCCTCAGATCGGCGGGCTGGTGTGCGGCAAAGGATGCGGGCGATGCGCCATCACCCTCACCCACAGGGGCGATCCCGCGCCGGTCGCGGGCGTTCAGTCGAACCAGATCTTGCAGTCTGCGGGACATGATACCTCCTACCAGTCTCCCGTGTTCTCCATCGAAGCCCACGGCTCTTGTTTCTCAAGCGCGGGGCCGTCCTGAATCAATTCCACGGAAATATTATCAGGGGATTTAAAGAACGCCATGCGACCATCGCGCGGCGGGCGATTGATCGTCACGCCCGCGTCCATCAGCTTCTGACAGAAACCGTAGATGTCATCGACCTTGTAGGCCAGATGACCCCAGCTGCGCCCGGTCTTGTAGGTCTCATCCGAGTCCCAGTTGTAGGTCAGTTCAAGCTCGGGCGCGGTCGTCGCCTCGGCGCTCTCCTTGTCCTTGGGCGCGGCGAGAAAGACGAGCGTGAACTTGCCCTCGGGCACATCCTTGCGCCGGATCTCGACCATGCCGACCTTGTTCACCCAGAAATCGAGGCTTTCTTCCAGATCGGTCACACGGACCATCGTGTGCACATAGCGCATGGGAACTCCTTTTCGTTTCCCAACAGGTAAGAAAGGAACGGGTTCACCTCAACCAAAGGTTTCACGAACCCACGGAAACGTGGCGTCGGGCGATCAGGGCGCCCCGGCGCCGACGACGGACATGGCGACGATCCCCAGCCCGAACCCTGCCAGCGCCGCCAGCGACGGGGCTTCGCTGTATTTCAGATGCGCTTTCACCGCGATGTCTTCGAATGTCAGGAACAGGATGCCCCCTGCGGCGGCGAGCATGATGCTCCCGGTGACCGCAGGCAATTCGCTCAGAAACAGGAACCCGACCGCCGCCGCGATCGGTCCGACCGCGGCCAGCGCGAAAAAGGCACCCGTCACCCGCGCCGCGCTGCGTTTGCCATGCGCCATCATCTCGCGGAAGGCGTTGAACGCTTCCGGCAGGTTCTGTGCCCCGATGAATAAGGCCAGAAGCGCGCCGTTTCCCGACCCCGTCGCCATCAGCGCCCCCAGCGCCATTGCCTCGGGCACGAAATCGGTCAGCATCGCGCTCAATTGCGCGTTGGCCGCGCGCCCACGGGCCTTGCGACGCCGTTCGATCAGCGCGAACAGCGCCCCGCCGGCAAAGAACGCGGCCAGCCCCGGCCCGAGCGGCAGAAGCTCCAGCCCATCCGGGACAAGAACGAATGCGACGGCCGAGACGAGGATGCCCCCCGCCAGCGCGATCATGCTGTGGCGGAACTCCTGCTCGAGCCAGCGGGGCTGAAGCCGTTCGATCCGTGCCAGCGCCCCGCCAAGCGGGATCATCAATCCGACGGCGGTGCCGTACAGAAGCGCGAGAATGAAATCGGGCATCACAGACCCTCTCAGAACCGCCACGCCCCGTCAAACCGGCGCGCCTGTCGCCTGCCGAAGCCCGTGCCGCTTTCCCGTCACAGCCCGTCCGGCAGGCGTTCGTAGAAGGCCCACATCCGGTCCACGGGGGCGCGGCAATAGCCCCAGCGCATCAGGAATCCGGGGAAATGGTCGCTGTTGGAAAGCTCCAGCCGCCCCCAATACCACGACCCCATGTATTCCACGTCGCAGCGCACGTCCGACAGGTCCTCGGCCCAATAGCCTTCGAAGACGTGATCGGTGAATTCGAGCCAGAAGCGCCCGTTGTCCTCGGAATAATTGCCGTCGTAGCGCGACCCGTTCTGAAAGACCCAGACTTCGCCCCATTCGGTGTCCCAAGCGCCACCGATGGTCTCCATCGTCTCCCAGTCCTGCGCCGCCGCGCCGCTCGCGCACATCACCGCGAAACCGAAAATCGCCCCTAACTTCCGCAAAACGCCCCTCCTGCCCTATCCTGTCAGGCTAGCATCACCCGCCACACATCCGAACCCCAAACGAGCCCCCGTCCAACCTTCTCTGTTTCAAAAATACTTCGGAGGGGGGTTTGGG
>NZ_CH902578.1:2220982-2254973 GCF_000152805.1 Maritimibacter alkaliphilus HTCC2654
GCGCGGGCCGAGGTGCTTTTCGCCGCGCGCCTTGGACAGCGCGATCTGGCGCTGGCGTTCGCGAAACCGCTCGCGCCGGGCGTCGTCATAGTCGTCGATGCATTTGTGGCAGGACACGCCCTCTTCGTACTCGGGCCGGGCCTTGTCTTCGGGCAGGATCGGGCGGCGGCAGGCGTGGCACATCTCATGCGGGCCTTCGACCAGCCCGTGCCCCACGCTCACCCGTCCGTCGAAGACGAAGCATTCGCCGTGCCAGAGGCTTTCGTCCTCGGGCACCTCTTCGAGATACTTGAGGATGCCGCCCTTGAGGTGAAAGACGTCCTCGACCCCCTGCCCGATCAGGTAGTTCGTCGATTTCTCGCAGCGGATGCCCCCGGTGCAGAACATCGCGATCCGCTTATTGTGGAAGCGATCCTTGTTCGCCTCCCACCACGCCGGGAAATCGCGAAAGCTCGCGGTTTCGGGGTCGACGGCACCGTCGAACGTGCCGATGGCGACTTCGTAGTCATTGCGGGTGTCGATCACGGCCACATCCGGCGCCGAAATCAGCGCGTTCCAGTCGGCGGGGTCAACATAGTGGCCGACCGAGGCACGCGGGTCGACGTCGGGCTGGCCCATCGTCACGATCTCGCGCTTGAGCCGCACTTTCATCCGTCCGAACGGCTGCTCGGATGCCTGCGACAGTTTATGGTCGAACCCGGCACAGCCCGGCAGCGCGTCGATGTAGGCGATGAGGTCGCGGATCGCCGCGTCTGCCCCTGCCACGGTCCCGTTGATCCCCTCTCGCGCGAGCAGCAGCGATCCGGTGATCCCGCGTTCGCAACAGAACTTCGCCAACGGCCCCTTGATCGCGGCGGGGTCGTCGAACGGAGTGAAGTGATACAAGGCGCAGACGGTGAACATGGCGCGGGGCTTACGCCCGGCGCCGGTTCCGATCAAGTCTCTCTGGTGGGCGTGCGACGCTCAGTAGCGATAGCCACGGGTCAGCGCCACGCGGGCCTGAAGCGACTGGAGCAGGCTGTCGAACGCCTCGCGGCTGCCGAGGGCCGAGCCCGAAATGGTCAGGTTGCCGTCCATATGCCGGATCTCGATCACGCGGGTGCCGGAAACCGACCGCGTCTTGATGTCGGAAATGCCCTTGTAGGTCAGCCGCAGGACAGCGGGATTGTCCGGTTGCGCAGGGGCCGAGATCGCCTCGTTGTCCAGCACGATCGGCGCCTTCTGTTCCGACGGGCGCATCCAGTTGCGCACTTCGTCAAAGGTGACCCAGCCGGTCACCAGCCCGAGCACGCCATAGGCGAAAGTCGCCCCCTGCGGGCCGAAGGTCACCGCGCCCAGATCGAGGCTCCCGTTGTGGGTCATCGCCATATAGGCGGCCCAGACCGTAATCAGCCCGCAGATCACCATCAGCAGAAAGCCCTTGGCGGTCGTCAGCGTATATTCGTAGGTTTCGTGGGTCATTCGTCGAAATCCGGGAGTGGCAGCACATTCGATGGGATGAATCTCGCCCCGGATTGAGGCGGCATTTGGGCCGGATCGGTGCATTGTCTTGAATTTGCCGGGGCGCTGCGCCAAATCGAAACGCAACACGGAGGAGCCCATGATCCGCACCCTCGCCTTGTGCATTGCCCTTCTGCCTCTGGCCGCGGCGGCCCCAGCGCAGGTGCCGACCTCGACCGCGCAGATGCAACTTTCCTTCGCGCCGGTCGTCGAACAGGCCGCCCCGGCGGTCGTGAACATCTATGCCTCGCGCGTGATCGAACGGCGCAACCCCTTTGCGGACGATCCGTTTTTCTCGCAGTTTTTCAGGGACTTCGAGATACCGCCGCAGCAGCAGAACTCGCTCGGCTCCGGCGTGATCGTGGGGGACGGTCTGGTCGTATCCAACTACCACGTCGTCGGCAACGCGACCGACATCCAGATCGTTCTGGCCGACCGCCGCGAATACGCGGGCACGCTGGTTCTGGCAGACGAGTCCGCCGATCTGGCCGTGATCCGGCTCGAAGATGCGCCCGATCTGCCCGCGCTCGACTTCGCCGATTCCGATGCGCTGGCCGTCGGCGACCTCGTGCTTGCCATCGGCAACCCCTTCGGCGTGGGTCAGACCGTGTCGTCGGGCATCATTTCCGGCCTTGCGCGGACCGGGCAGGGCGGCGGGGCGCTGCTTCAGGGCGGGCGTTATTTCATCCAGACCGATGCGCCGATCAACCCCGGCAATTCCGGCGGTGCGCTGGTCGATATGAACGGCGACCTCGTGGGGATCAACACGCAGATCGTCACCCGATCCGGCGGGTCGAACGGCATCGGCTTCGCGATCCCCGCGAACCTCGTGAAACAGGTGGTCGCTCAGGCCGCCGAGGGCAACGACCGGTTCGAGCGGCCCTGGTCCGGGGTCGAGGTGCAGGTCGTCGATGCCTCGCTCGCCGGCGCTCTGGGTCTCGACCTGCCTATGGGCGTTCTGATCCGCTCGATTTCCAAGGACAGCCCTTTCGCGGTCGCCGGGCTGAAGACGGGCGACGTGATCGTGGCGATCGGGGATTTGCCGGTGAATGCCGCCGCCGAACTCGACTTCCGCCTCGCCACCTACCCGATGGGGGAAAAGGTGTCGGTCCGCTATCTGAATGCCGATGGCTATCACACCGCCCGCGTGACGCTCTTGGCCGCCCCGCGCGGGACCGTCGCGGCGCTGGCCACCATATCCGTGCCCGGCCCGTTTCAGGGTCTGACCCTTTCGCCCCTGTCCCCGGACATCGCGCGCAACCTCGGGCAACCGATGGACGCGACCGGCGTGGTGGTGGTCAATGCCGAAGGGCCCGCCCAGCGCACCGGGTTCCAGCGCGGCGACGTGATCCACGCGGTCAACCAGATCAGCGTCACATCGGCCGATGAGCTCCAGGCCGTGGTGGAAAGCGGGTCACGCTGGTGGCGGGTCGACTTTTCGCGCGGCGGGCGGCGCATCACGGCCCGGTTCAATGGGTGACGGCATGACCGACGCGCTCATCGTCATCGATGTTCAGAACGACTTCTGCCCCGGTGGTGCGCTTGCCGTGGACGGCGGGGACGAGATCGTGCCGGGCATCAATCGGCTGATCCGCGATTTTCCCATCCGCGTGTTCACGCAGGACTGGCATCCGGCAGGCCACAGTTCCTTTGCCTCGTCCCACCCCGGTAAGGCGCCGTTGGAGATGGTCGATATGGATTACGGGCCGCAGGTGCTCTGGCCCGACCATTGCGTGCAGGGCACCGATGGCGCGGCATTCCACGAAGACCTGATGACGGACCCTGCCGACCTGATCCTCCGCAAGGGGTTCCGGCCCGAGATCGACAGCTATTCGGCGTTTTTCGAGAACGATCACCGCACGTCCACCGGGCTGGAGGGATACCTGCGCAGTCGGGGCGCGACACGGCTGACCTTCGTCGGGCTGGCGACCGATTTCTGTGTCGGCTGGTCGGCGATGGACGCCGCGCGGCTTGGCTTCGCGGTGACGGTGCGGTTGGACCTGTGCCGGGCCATCGACGCGGACGGGTCGCTCGACACGGCGCTGGCCGGCATGAGGGACGCGGGCGCTACGCTGATCGGTTAGAGATAGCGTTCTTCGAGCCGTGCCGTGCCCGTCACGCCGAGAGATGCCCTGTGGGCCGCCAGCCACTCCGCAGCCGTGTCGGACCCAAGTCCGTGGAGGTCCGTGAGCAAGGACCACGAAGGGAACATCTTGGATTTCGGGTCGAACTCCCGCATCGCGATCTCGTTCTGGATTTCATGCAGGCGCAGGTTCGCGATCGACTGGATGAACGGCACGCCACAGACCGGCGGACGTCCGTCCAGTTCCGCCTTCAGCAAGGCGATGGCGCGAATGTCCTTGGTCAGCGTCTGGTTGAAGGTCAGTTCCGATATCCGGTCGGGAATCCGGTCCGGCGAGGACGGGGTGCGCCTGCGGTTGATCGGGTTGACCGTGACCAGCACGAGGTCGTGGTTCCCGCTTTCCTGCACCAGCTGCACCAGCGGCGGATTGGCGGAATAACCACCGTCCCAATAGTCCTCGCCCTCGATCTCGACCGCCGGAAAGGCCAGTGGCAGGCAGGCCGAGGCGATGACCGCCTCCAGCGTCACGTCGTCGTTTCGAAAAATGCGCGCGGCACCGGAGCGGGCATTGGTGGCCGAGATGAAGATGCGCGGCGCATCCGGGCGTCGGAGCGCCGCGAAATCGACGTGATCGCGCACGATCTCTTCCAACAGCATCTGTGCGGGTCGCCCGTTCTGCGGATGCGGGGTCAGCGACAGTTGTGCGCCGGAGATCAGGTTCAGCCAGGACGCCGTGGCCGACGTCCACTTCGGGAAAGCGTCGAAGACCGCGATGAACGGCGCGAGTTGCCGTGCGCCCCGGTTCACGGCCTCCCAGAACGACGCGAGCGACCGCCGCGCACCGTCCCGGCCCCCGACGGCGAGACCGGAGGCCGCGACGACCGCGTTCATCGCGCCCGCCGAGGCACCGGAAATCGCTGTGATGTCGATGCTCTCGTCAGCGAGGAGCCGATCGAGCACACCCCAAGTAAAGGCGCCATGTGCCCCGCCGCCCTGAAGCGCCACATCCAGTTTCACGGCATTAATCGTCGTTCCGTCCATCACCCGGCCTTTCCTTGCTGCATTGCAGCATATTCCGGATATAGGGCACTCGCGAACGAATTGCGAAGCCCCCGCGCGTCACGAGACCGTGGGGTCGCAAATCGTGCGCTTGCGCGCTCAGCTATTGCGCCACCCTGCCTTGCGGCAGGTCGACGCGGTGGGGAGGCCAGCCTCCCCAGCCGGTCCTTTGCAGGGCAAAGCACCGGCTCCCCTCCGAGGTTTCGGGAAACAGAGAAGATCAGGGGGTGATCACCAGTTTTCCGGCGATCTCGCCGGCCCCCATGCGGGCCAGCGCGGCGGGCGCGTCCGCGAGCGGGGCGGTTTCGCCGATGTGGGGCATGATATCGCCCCTTGCGACGAGGGCGACCATACGCCGGGTCATGTCGGGGCCCTGCGGAACCACGAGGAGGCCGGTGCGCTTTGGCGGCAGCGCGCCCGCGATGATGAACTTGGTGGCACCTCCGACGAGGCGGTACTGGCCCGTTGGTGTCAGACGTCCGGCGACCGTCCGCATCGGCCGGGTCGCGACGAGGTCGAGGATGCTGTCGAATGTGGTGGACAGCGTCGCGAAGTCCGTTTTGCGGTGGTCGATCAGGTGATCCGCCCCCGCCGCGTGCATCACCGCCTGTTTCGCGGCATTGTCCACGGCCCAGACCTCGGCCCCCGCGCGTTTCGCCATCTGGATCGCGAGCGGCCCTGCGCCGCCCCCGCCGCCGTTGATCAGCACCCGTTGGCCGGGGGCGAGCTTGCCCTCGAACGCCTCGATGGCGATAGCGCCGGATTGGGGAAGGGCGGCGGCGGTCGTGAAATCCATGTCGTCGGGGAGGCGTACCCAGCGGTCGGCCTTGGCCACGCAAAAGCCGGCGAAGCCCCCGAAGCTTTCGAACGTGTCGGCCACCACGCGGTCGCCCACGGAAAACCCCGTGACGACTTCGCCCACCGCGTCGACCACGCCCGCGACGTCGGAGCCTGCCACCCGCACACGCATGACCATTCGGGCCAGCCGCCCGTAGAACGGCCGCCCGGTCGCGAATTCCCAATCGGACGCGTTCGCTCCGCAGGCCATGACCCGGACGCGGACCTCGCCGCGCCGCACGCTTGGCACCGCGATGTCCTCCACCCGGAACGCGTCCGCCCCGTAGCCGCGCATCACAACCGCCTTCATGCTTGAAATCCCCTGCCGCCCCGGCTCACATGCCAAGCATGGTCGACATAGCCTCACGCGTCTACAATCACACTTGGAAGATCGATCCGATCGTCCGGTCACTGATCGATACCGATTTCTACAAGCTCCTGATGTGTCAGTCGGTTCATCGCAACCACCCGGACACGCAGGTCACGTTCCAGCTCATCAACCGGGCCAGCGACGTGCCCCTCGCGACCCTGATCGACGAGGGGGAGTTGCGCGAGCAGCTGGATCATATCCGCACGCTGTCACTGACCCGTGGCGAGAGCACATGGATGCGCGGCAATACGTTCTACGGCCAGCGCCAGATGTTTCGCCCGGATTTCATGGAGTGGTTCGAGGGGCTGCGCCTGCCGCCCTACCACCTCGCCCGTGTGGGCGATCAGTACGAGCTGACGTTCGAGGGGGCGTGGCCCGAGGTCATGCTGTGGGAAATCCCCGCCCTCGCCGTCCTCATGGAACTGCGCTCGCGCGCCGTGCTGCGCGACATGGCGCGGTTCGAGTTGGAGGTGCTTTATGCCCGCGCCATGACCCGGCTGTGGGAAAAGGCCGAGCGTCTGCGCGGCCTGCCCGGCCTGAAGCTCGCCGATTTCGGCACCCGGCGGCGGCACAGCTTTCTGTGGCAGGACTGGGCGGTGCAGGCGATGGTGGAGCGGCTTGGCCCGGCGTTCGTCGGCACGTCCAACTGCCTGATCGCCAAGAACCGCGATCTGGAAGCCATCGGGACCAATGCGCATGAACTGCCGATGGTGACGGCGGCGCTGGCGGAGGATGACGCTGCGCTGGCCCGCGCGCCCTATGACGTGCTGGCGGACTGGCATGAGGAGCATTCGGGGAACCTGCGCATCATCCTGCCCGACACCTACGGGACCAAGGGGTTCTTGGACAATGCGCCCGACTGGCTGGCCGGGTGGACGGGCATCCGCGTGGATTCCGGCGACCCGGTGGAGGGGGCCGAGACGGCGATCCGCTGGTGGCAGGCGCGGGGCGAGGACCCGCGTGAGAAGATGGTGATCTTTTCCGACGGGCTGGACGTGGAGGAGATCGAGCGGCTGCACGGGCTGTTTTCTGGTCGTGTGAGGGTCAGTTTTGGCTGGGGGACGCTGCTGACGAACGATTTTCGCGGGCTCGCGCCGGGGGACGCGCTGGCGCCGTTCTCACTGGTGTGCAAGGCCGTCGCCGCCGAGGGGCGGCCCACGGTGAAACTCTCGGACAACCCGGCGAAGGCGATGGGGCCGGAGGGGGAAGTGGCCCGATATAAGCGGGTGTTTGGGGTTGGGGATCAGGTGGAGCGGGAGGTTGTGGTTTGAAAAGGTTGGCTAGTCTTCCTCAAAGAAGGTAGGTCCGTTGTCACGAATAGGTGCTACACCACTTTTCTCCAAGACCCCCCACAGTTGACGTGCACTCATTTCGGCACCAAAATCATCGTCGTTGTAGCTGATTACATTCAGAACGATCCTGTTCTTGCGCCGACCATTTTCGACTTTTACAGCAAATTGGACGACGAGTTCATCAATTGTGCCGGAGTTAACCTCCCCATTTTCGTATCTAAGCCAGAAGTGGGGATCGTATATGGTGAAAAAAACAAAAGAACCTTTGGAGTCCCTCCCTTTCCAGCCTCTTTGTTTGTCGTTCTGGTCCCAGTTCGGGGACGTAACGAAAATCTTTCTTGTTTCAAACTCCCATGTTGAGTCATCTCTCGGCCGGACTGGAGTTACCCGAAGCGAGAAATCTTCCCTTGAAACGGGAGTTTCCGGGCTATCGCCGAAACCCACGCTTTTGATTTGTGGATTAAGTTCAAGCGCATCGTAGAAGGCATTCTTTGCCGCAAAGGATTCGGGGTAATCTTCAGGCGATAAGCCGATCTGAGCAAGTTCTGACGTTCGTTTCTCAAGGAATCGTTCACTAGAGTTCACTAGTATTTCTGTTGAAATAGCGCTTTCGATCTCATCGTCAGGAATCGCGTCTGATCGCGATTCTGTGCTCAACTCCTGTCTTATGCGATTTCCGATCTCCTGACCCCACTCATGTGTTGGTTTGCCCGTCAAACCTTCGACAAACCCTTCGCCAAAGTCGCCAAAGATCGTGGCCGTTAGCGCGCTAAATCCAGCGATTATCACAACGCCAAGCGTACTCTTAAATGACCCAGGCTCTGGTGCGAACACATAGAGCTTGTACTGAAGCTCTCCTGAAAACAGCTCTTGGTTCAGCGCCTCAAAGAGTCTCTCATATTCGACGCTTGTTTCAACGAATGTTGAAAGTGCGATCTTGTGACCGGCCACATCAAAGTGAAATGGAATTGAGAAAATCGGTCTATTGGCAGGATCGAAAGCGATGATTGGCATCAGCAATCCTCAAAAAATCTACCTCTTGAATAACTCGAATTGTATGCTTTGGGAAGTCGGTTGCCGAGGGAGCGTAGTTTAGCGTGGCACGCATCACTTAGTATCACGCAACCGTAGGGTGGGCTTCAGCCCACCACAGCGCCCTCACTGGCCACCGCGCTTGCCGGGGTGAACCCCGGCCTACGGGGTCGTCGTTGCGGGGTGCGATCCGCCGGGTGGTGGGTTTCACCCACCCTACTTGACCTTCCCTCTGAGCGCCTTCACCTCCCCGCGCTTCTTCTTCGCGTCCACGCGTTTGCGCTTCTGGTTGGCCGAGACTTTCGTCGGGATGCGGCGTTTCGGTTTTTCGCAGCAAGCGTAGGGTGGGCTTCAGCCCACCATGGCGCCCCCATCGGCCAGCGCGCTTGCCGGGGCGAACCCCGGCCTACGGGGTCTTACTTTCGGGGTCATCGCTCTGGGGTGCGATCCGTCAGGTGGTGGGTTTCACCCACCCTACTTGACCTTCCCCCTAAGCGCCTTCACCTCCCCGCGCTTCTTCTTCGCGTCCACGCGTTTGCGCTTCTGGTTGGCCGAGACCTTCGTCGGGATGCGGCGTTTCGGTTTTTCGCAGGCTTTGCGGATCATCTCCGCCAGCCGCTCCTCGGCCAACTCCCGGTTCCTCGCCTGTGACCGGGTGTCCTGCACGAAGACGATCAGCGCGCCGTCGGTGGTCCAGCGCCGCCCGGCCAGCCGCTTGAGCCGCCGTTTCACCGGGTCGGGGAGGTGCGGCGAGCGTTCGGCCTCGAACCGTAGCTCCACCGCCGTGGACACCTTGTTCACGTTCTGCCCGCCGGGGCCCGACGCGCGCACGAAGCTTTCGGTCAGTTCCCAGTCCTGAATGGTGATCTGGTCGTTTACGCGGATCATGGTCTTACAATCAGTCCCCCACCGGGGGAGTTCCCTGCAATGCGAAAAGGGCCACCGCTGGGGTGGCCCTTCGAGAAGTCTGGAGGTGGGGCCGGTTAGACAATGTCAGCCTAGCCCGCTACCAACCGAGGGCTGCCCCGGTTGGGCGCTTCTACTTTGTCCCGGCACCTCTCTCCGTGAATTCTCTAGACATGGACACCTCCTTTCCTCGAGTTGAATAACGATAAGAAAAGGGTGCCACATATCTGGTATGGGTCAACATTTTTTACGCAGGATTTGGTGAAAGTTTCGCGACAAGCACACGAAACGGCACAAGTGCCACCAAAGCGAGCGAAAGTTTGACAAGCCAGTCGGCAAAGGCGAGGCTGACCCAGAGCGGGACCACGCCGCCGAGCCCCAGGAATGGGACGGCTTCGGTCGCCCAAGACGTCTCTAAGTTCGCGTTTTCACTGAAGAAAACGCCGATGGAGGCGGAAAAGGCGATGGAGAAGAACAGCACCGTATCGACCGCCGACCCGATCAGGGTGGAGGCCAAGGGCGCGCGCCACCAGCGGCCGCCGCGCAGGCGGTCGAAGATGGCGACGTCCAGAAGCTGCGCGGTCAGGAACGCGATGCCGGAGCCGACGGCCACGCGCAAAGACACGGCGGCGAATTCGTAGCCGTCGCCCTGCAGCATGATCTGGCTGCCGATCAGCGAGCAGACGACGCCGACGAGGAAGCCCGTGAAGACGACGCGGCGCGCGGCCTGCACGCCGTAGACGCGGTTCATCACATCGGTCACGAGGAACGCGATGGGATAGGTGAACGCGCCCCAGGTCAGCCAGTTGCCGAGCAGGAATTGGACGAGGATGTTCGAGGCCACCACGACGGCGGCCATGGCAAGAATGCCGGGAAGAATGCGGGTCATGTGTTTGATCCGTTTTGACATGGTGGTCGGAGACATGGCCCTGCTTATGCAGGACGGGCGGGGCCTACAGGTTCTCGTCGTCCGGATCAAGCGTTTCGTCGGATTGGTTGTCCTCGGGCGGCGGCAGGTCGCCCGGCACGATGTACTCGACGATCTCGTTCTTCTGAAAGAAGCGGTGGTTGTCGTCGGAGATCATGGTGATGCGCATGTCGCCCAGCGCGTCCTGCCAGACCGCGATGCCTTCGAGGTTGTCGTGCGTGCGCGGCTGGGTTTCGAGCAGGGTGATCTCGCCGTCCAGCGTATCCTCGCCCAGATCGAAGCGGCGCACGCGGGAGGCGAAGCCAAGCTGTGACGACGACAGGCGGCGTTCGAGCAGGTAGAAGCGCCCGTCCGGGCCGATGTCGGCACCGACGGGCAGGAAATCGCCCCGGCGCGGGATGGTGAAGGGGATCGTCCATTCACCGTCACGATACCGGAACACGTCGAACGGTCGGGTCAGCTCGCCCGAGCGTTCGGGCAGGGTATAAAGCGCGCCGTCGGCATCGATCGCCAATGCCTCCAGCGAGGAATTGTTCTGGAGATCCTTGAAGCCTTCGGCGCGCGGCAGGTGGACCGCGCGGTCGACGGCGGCGTCGTTGTATTCGTTGATCCTGTGCTCGGCCTCGAACGACACGAACACGCGGCCATCGGGGGCGACCGCCAGACCTTCGCTGTCGTCCCAATAGCGCGGAAGCGGGTCGCCATCGGTGTGGGTCAGCGTCAGGATCGGCCCCGTCTCGGTCCCGATCAGCCAGCCGTTCGCGTTGCGCAACAGCCGCCCCGACACGATCAGGCCGCGATCCGATACGGTGACGAAGCCGACCCCGTCGGGATCGACCTCGAACCCCGACCAGCCACCGAAGGACTCGTCCGCAATCGACCAGAGCGTGCTGGAGGCGAATTGGGCGGGCTGCGGCGATTGGGCGATGGCGGAGGGCGCCAGCGCGAAGGCGGTTATTGCGACTGCAAGACGGCGGCGCATTGCTGAGGCAGATCCGCGAGGCGGATTTCACGGCGCGGCTGAGGGGCCGGCGCATTCGGATCCGGTGGCGGCGGGTTGAGGATGTTGGCGACCCACTGACGCGCGTCGTCACACCCGTCACCCGGTGGCGGCGGATCTTGGTTCGTGCAGCCGGACATGCCGGCAGGGCAGTTCAGGCGCACGTGGAAATGATAGTGGTGACCGTACCAGGGCCGGATCTTGCGCAGGTAGGACCGGTCGCCGGTCTCGTCATTGCACATCTGAACCTTGGCGCCGGGAAACACGAAGATGCGCGCGACGCGCGGGTCGGACGCGGCGGCCTTCAGCACCTGATGATGCTGCGGCGTCCAGTTCTCGTTCACATAGGCACCATTGGCGCGACGGGTCGAAATCGAAGACAGGTTCTCGCGCTCGGTCGGGGTCAGGTCGAGCCGCGTGGGCGGCAGCATCCAGATGTCGGCGTCCAGCCCGATCTGGTGGCTGGCGTGCCCCGTCAGCATCGGCCCGCCACGGGGCTGGCTCATATCCCCCACGTAAAGCCCGGCCCAGCCCGGCTGACGCGCGGCCTTGGCGGACAGATCCTTAACGTAGTCGATCAGCTGCGGGTGACCCCAGTTCCGGTTGCGGCTAAGGCGCATCGCCTGCCACGTCGGCCCGGTTTCGGGCAGTTGCGCCCCACCGGCAAGGCACCCTTTGGAATAGAACCCCCACGCCGCCGGGGTCTGCGCCGACGGCCCGGATTTATGGCCGAACAGTTGCTTCGCCGGTTCGTTCGCGGTCGAGATGATTTCGCGCGCGGCGGTCAGGTCGTATTCGCTTGCGGGCGGGGCCTTGCCGCTTACCGGACGGTTGTCCGACGAACAGGCCAGAAGCGCGCCCGTCAGCGCGACGGTCGCGACAAGCGCACGGGGAATGCGGCGGATCATGGGGTGGTGAACTCCTCTCCATCCGGTCGCACCCAGACTAACAGAACGAGTCCCAGAAGAAAGAGCAGGATGAGAGGGGATACGCCAAGTCTCGCCGACCCGGTGATGGTCGTGGCGAGCCCAATTAGGGCGGGCGCGATAAAGGCGGTCGCGCGGCCCGACAGACCGTAGAGGCCGAAGTATTCGGTGGGCGAAGCCGGGTCGGCATGGCGCACCATGAGCGAGCGGGACGCGGCCTGAAGCGTGCCGCCCATGCCGCCGATCACGATGCCTGCGCCGAACATGATGATGTCCGGCAGCTTGGAGCCTTCGGCGAGCGCTATGCCGAAAACCGACTGCCGGTCCATGAACACGATGGTCACGATGACGAGGCTCAGGCCGAGGATCGCGCCGACGATCACCGGCTTGGGTCCGATGGAGCTGTCGACCTTGCCGCCGAGCCACGAGAAAAGGGCGGCGGAGATCGCCGAGATGATGCCGAAGATCCCGATGGACGTGACCTGCCAGTCGAGGACGAGCGTCGCGTAAACGCCGCCGAAACCGTAAAGCCCGTTCAGCGCGTCGCGATAGAACATCGACGAAAGCAGGAAGTTCAAAAGCGACCGGCGATCCTTGAGCGCGCGCAGCGAACGGCCCAGCCCGCCGAGGGCTTTGGATATGGAATGCTTGCGGCGCGGCAGGTCGTCTTCGCGCACCCACAGGAAGTAGGGCACCATGAAGACGATGAACCAGATCGCGACGAACGGCCCGACGAACCGCGTGCCCTCACGCGTCGAACCGTCGAGAAGGCCGAACGCGGGTTCCAGCCCGATCAGGGTCTTGCCGTTGTCACCCTCGGCGAAGATCGCGAGCATGATGATAAGCGCCACGATCCCGCCGACATAGCCGAAGGCGAAGCCGGAACCCGAGGTTTTGCCGACCTCGCTATCCTCGACCAATCCGGGCAACTGGCCGTTAACGAAGATCAACGCGAATTCAGCGCCGATGAAACCGATGCCGAACGCGAACAGCATCAGCCACATGTTTCCGCCCGCAGGATCGGTATACCAAAGCGACCAGGCACCGACGACGTAGAGCAGCGTGAACAGGTAAATCCACGGGCGGCGGCGGCCCGACGTATCCGCGAGCGCCCCAAGGATCGGCCCGCCGAACCCGATGATAAGACCCGTGATCGTCAGGCACATCGACCAAACGGTCTGGGCCCGCGCATCCGCGGCCTGTTCGGCCATCCCGGACGACAGAAAGAACGCCGTCGCGACCGTGGCGAAGAAGGGCCCGTAGATGAATGTGAGCAGAACGGTGTGATAAGGCTGGCTCGCCCAGTCGAACCAGTACCAGCCCCATATGCGCTTCCTGTCCCCGGTGGCCATCTGCCCCTCCCACCTCATTATGGTTAACTGTATGGCCGGAGTTATACCTTAGAAGCAAGCACCTTACGTTGGGGAAGGATTAGAATTCCGGCGGCCATGGCCGGTGGGTATCAGCCTCGATCCAGCCCGAAACCCAGTCTGGCAAGGGCGGCGACTTGAGATCGGGATAGCCCATGGCCGCAAGCACCCGGTCCGTCGTCACGATCCCGTTTCGGTCGGTCGTGGCGGTCCGCACGAGGATGTGGTTGGCGCAGGTCTCGCCCTTCCACATCGACTGCTCGATATAGGAAAACTTGTCGTCCCAGCCGATCAGCCGTGTCCGCAGTTCGATCCGGTCGAACATCTTGACGCGGCGGCGGTACATGACGCTCGCCCCCGCGACCGCGCCGCCCCATTTCTGCTTCGCGGTGGTCTGCGCGATGCCCGTGCGGATACCGAACGGGACGCGGCCCAGATCGAACAGGGTCAGCGTGCGCCCGTTGTTCAACTCCATGAACATATCCAGATCCCACGGCCAGCAGATGTGGTGGCTGACGTGAACCCCGTCGATGGGCAGTCGCGACTGGCCGAACGACTTGACGATTTCCTTGGCGAGGCGGACGAAGGGATACATAGGGCGCTCCTTTGTCCCCGCCTGCTGCGCCTGCGAAAAGCGCGCGTCAACCGTTCCCGCGCGTCACACTTGCGCTCGCGCCCCCGTGCCCCTAGGTCAGTGCACGGACAAAGAACGGACCGCCCATGCTTTCGATAATGCAAATCCTCCTCGCCATCCTGAACGTGATCTGGTTCATCGTGATCGTTCACATCATCATGTCGTGGCTGATCAACTTTCAGGTTCTCAACCTCGGACAGCGGTTCGTGGCGCAGGTCTGGTATGGGCTGAACCGGCTCGTCGATCCGGTCTATTCGCGCATTCGCCGCTTCATGCCGGACATGGGCGGGCTCGATCTGTCGCCGGTCATCGTGCTGCTCGCGCTCTTCGCGATCCGCACGGTCATTCAGAACAACATGTACCACTTCTACTAGGTTGCGAGGGGCACGGGTTGTGGCTAAACCCGGCCCATGCCCCGCGACCTCGACCTTCTGAAATCCGTCTTCGGCTTCGACGCCTTCCGACCGGGTCAGGATGAGATTGTGTCGGCGGTGACGGCGGGCGAAGACACGCTCGCCATCATGCCGACGGGCGGCGGCAAATCCCTCTGCTACCAGCTTCCCGCTTTGTTGCGCGACGGCGTGACCGTCGTCATCTCCCCCCTTATCGCTCTGATGCGCGATCAGGTCCGCGCCCTGCGGGCCGTGGGGGTCGAAGCGGGCGCGCTGACCTCCGGCAACACCGAGGAAGAGACGGACGAGGTGTTCCGTGCCATTTCCGAGGGCCGGCTGAAGCTTCTTTACATGGCGCCCGAACGGCTTGCCTCGGGCGGGACCGTGAACCTGCTCAAACGTGCGGGCGTGACAATGATCGCCGTGGACGAGGCGCATTGCGTCAGCCAGTGGGGTCATGACTTCCGCCCCGACTATCTGCGGATCGGTGATCTGAAATCCGCGCTCGGCGTGCCGCTCGCCGCCTTCACCGCCACGGCGGATGAGGAGACACGGGCCGAGATCGTGACTAAGCTTTTCGCAGGCAAGGCGCCGCGCAGTTTCCTGCGCGGCTTCGACCGCCCGAACATCCATCTGGCCTTCGCGGTCAAGGATGGTCCGCGCGGTCAGATCCTGGACTTCGCCGCGCCGCGCAAGGGGCTGTCGGGCATCGTCTACACCGCCACCCGTGCCAAGACCGAGACGTTGGCCGAGGCGCTTCGGGGCGCGGGGCACGAGGCTGTCGCCTATCACGCCGGGCTCGACCCCGAGCGGCGGCGCGACGTCGAGCGGCGGTTCCAGACCGAGGACGGGCTGATCGTCGTCGCAACCGTCGCCTTCGGCATGGGGATCGACAAACCTGACATCCGCTGGGTGGCGCACGCCGACCTGCCAAAATCCATCGAGTCCTACTATCAGGAGATCGGTCGTGCGGGCCGTGACGGTGCGCCAGCCGAGACGCTCACGCTCTACGGTCCCGACGACATCCGCCTGCGCCGCACCCAGATCGACGAGGGGCTCGCGCCCCCGGAACGGCGCGCGGCGGATCACGCGCGGCTCAACGCACTCCTTGGGTTGGCCGAGGCGCATGGCTGCCGCCGTCAACGGCTGCTTGGCTATTTCGGGGAAGACGCCGAAGGATGCAGCCATTGCGACAACTGCGACAAGCCGCCCGAGACATTCGACGCCACGGTGCCGGTGATGAAGGCGCTGTCGGCGGCCCTGCGGACCGGCGAAAGCTTCGGCGCGGGGCACCTGATCGACATCCTGACGGGCAACGAGACGGACAAAGTCAAACAGCGGGGCCACCAAGACCTGCCGACCTTCGCGGTGGGTCGCGACATGAACCGCGGTCAGTGGCAGGCGCTTTTCCGGCAGATGATGGGGCTGGATTTCGTGCGCCCCGATCCCGAACGCCACGGCGCGCTGCGCGTGACCGAGGCGGCGCATCCCGTGCTGAAGGGTGAGGCTTCGGTGACCTTGCGCCGCGATACGGTGTCGAAGTCCAAGGCCTGGCCCGCCGTCAAGGCGCTGGTGTCGGAGGAGGATGCGCCGCTGCTCTCTGCGCTCAAGGCCAAGCGCCGCGCATTGGCCGAGGCGCAGCGGGTGCCGGCCTATGTCGTCTTCACCGACCGGACGCTCATCGAAATGGCCGAGACCCGGCCCCAGACCATCGACGAGATGGCCAAAATTTCCGGCGTCGGCGCGAAAAAGCTGGAGCGGTATGGCGACGATTTCCTGTCGGTCATCGCGGGCGAGGCGGAAGCGATGCATCCCTCGCGCCGCAAGCTTGCAGGGTCGGAAAGCGGTGTGCTTTACGACCGTCTGGCCGAAGCCGCACGTGACCTTTATCGCGGGATCGACGGCTATGCGAAGCCTCTGTCGCTGACCCCTGGCCAGATCAAGCAGATCGCCGAGCGCCGTCCTTCATCCGAAGACGATCTCGCCCGTATCAAGGGTATGGACACCGCCCGGATCGACCGGTTCGGGTCGGCCTTCCTGTCGCTCATTCACGAGAGGTTTTGATGCTTATCACCGTGTCCCCCGCCAAACGGCTTGATGAGACCGAGGCCGTCGCCACCGGAGGCACAACGCCGTTTTTCGCGGACGACACCGCGACGCTCGCGAAAACGGCCGTTCTGAAACAGCCCCGAAAACTCGAGGCGCTGATGGATATCTCGCAGGCATTGGGCAAGCTGAATGCCGAGCGGTTCAAGCAGTTCGGATCGGGCGAGGGCGAAAAGCAGGCGATCGAGATGTTCGCGGGCGACACCTATACCGGGTTCGATGCGGCCTCGCTCGACGCCGACGCGATGGACTACGCGCAGGATCACCTGCGCATCCTATCCGGGCTATACGGTCTGCTGCGCCCTCGCGACGTGATCGCGCCGCACCGGCTGGAGATGGGCACGCGGCTCAAGACCCGGCGGGGCAAGTCGCTTTACGATTTCTGGGGCGACCGGATCGCCAAGCGGCTGGTGGCAGAGGCCAAGGACCTTGGCACCGACACGCTGGTCAACTGTGCCTCGGTCGAATATTTCACCGCCGCCGACCGACCCGCCCTGAAACTGCGCGTGGTGACACCCACGTTTTACGAGACCAAGAATGGCGAGCCGCGCATCGTCAGCTTCTTCGCCAAACAGGCGCGCGGCGCGATGGCGCGGTTCATCTGCGAGAACCGGATCACCGATCCGGCGGCGTTGGCGGACTTCAACCTCGGCGGTTATGAGCACCGGCCGGACATGAGCGCACCGGACCGCCCGGTTTTCGTGCGCGGCGAGGTCGATCAGGACGCCGCCTGAGCCTGATCCTTGTCGGGCAGTGCGGGCAGCGCATCCGCCGGGCAATTCGCGGCGATTTCGGCCAGAATGGCGTCTTTCGGAAAGGGCTTGGTCAGGTGTGCGTCCAGCCCGTGCCCCATGATATCGTCGCTATCCCCGGTCATCGCATGGGCCGTGAGCGCGACGATCCGGGTCCGGGTCAGGCCGCGTTCGGTTTCGATCTCGCGGATTTTCCGCGTCGCCTCCTTGCCATCGAGGCCGGGCATGGAAATGTCCATGAAAATCAGGTCGGGCTGGCCGTTTTCGAACTCGTCCACCGCTTCGAACCCGTTCGCGGCGAAGATCAGGTCGATGTCGCAGGCCTTGACCAGTTTGGAAAAGACGAAGCGGTTGGTCTTATTGTCTTCGGCGACCAGCACCCGCATCTTGCGGGGCGCGGACGGCGCCTCGGGCGTCAAGGCAGGTGGGTCTTCGGGTCCGACAGGCCGAACAGGTTGCCCTCGGTCAAATCCGCTTCGTCCTCGGCGGTGTCGCCCGTGAACAGATTTTCCTCGACCACCGACCGGATCGACCGGAAGCCCGGCAACTTCGGCTCCGGCAGGGCCGCGAGTTGCGCCATGAGCGCGGGCCGGGAATGGGGTTTGTGCAAGATCCGCTCCTCGTTGCAGGCGTGATCCCCGGCGAGCGGATCGGCCACGGTGATGATCGGAGCCGGGGCGTTCGCGCACATTTCGGCCATATCGGCCCGGATCAGTTTCTGATCCACGAAGATCACGTCCATTCCGGGTGACAGCCCCTGCCCCGCCTCGACATTGTCGGCCTCGGCAACCTCCATCCCAAGCGCGATCAGCCGCTTGGCCAGGATCGAGCGGTTCAGGTCGTCGGGCATGACAAGCAGGGCGCGGTCCAGCCAGTCTGGCGCATCGGGCAGGCTCGCCTCGGCCACGACAGGCAGGGACAGGGCGAAACCGAAACACGACCCGATACCTTCTTCGCTTTCCACCCAGACCTCGCCAAGCATGAGCGAGACGAGTTGCCGCGTGATGGCGAGTCCCAGCCCCGTGCCCTCGAAACTGCGGTTTCGTTCGTCCTCGACCTGATTGAATTCCCCGAACACATGATCCTGCATGTCCCGCGGAATGCCGATGCCGGTGTCCTCGACCGTGACGTGCACGCGCTGGCGGGCGTCGCCACCGTCCGGCATCCCGATCACACGGACAAGGATATGCCCCTTGGCCGTGAACTTGACGGCGTTACCGATCAGGTTGGTGAGGATCTGGCGCACCCGCACCGGATCGCCCTCGTATCGGGTCGGCAGGAACATATCGACGTCCAGCATGATCTTGAGACCCTTTTCGCGGATCGAGGGCATGACCAGCGCGATCACGTCGAGGATCGTCTGTTCCAGATCGAAGGGTTCGAGATGCAGCTCCAGCTTCGCCGCCTCGATCTTCGAGTAATCCAGCACGTCGTTGATGATGGTCAGCAGCGCCCGGCCAGACGAGCGGATCGTATCGACGTAGCTCGCCATCTCTTCGTCCAGATCGTGTTCTGCCATCAGGTCGGCCATTCCCACGACCCCGTTCATCGGCGTGCGGATTTCATGGCTCATGTTGGCGAGGAACGCGGACTTGGCGCGACTCGCGGCTTCGGCCCGTGCGCGGGCGGCGCGAAGCGCGTCCTGCCGCCGGATCGCCTGTGTCACGTCCATGGCCATCGAAACCGTGTCGCCGCCCGGTGCGCGCCGGTCGACCAGCCGCAAGTAGGCGCCGTTCCACAGCCTGATCTGGCGCGGCTCCGGCGCATCCGTCGCCCAGCGTTCCAGCATCCAGTCGCGCCATTCGGGCACCGTCCGCTCACCGATGTCGACGATGCCTTCGGACAGCGCGGCCTCGACGATTTCCTCGTAATGCGCGCCGGGGCGGATGCATTCCAGCCCGTCGAAGGGCGCGTAATAGGCGGGGTTCGCGATCACCAGACGGCTTTCGGCGTCAAACACGGCGAACCCGTCCTCGACCGTTTCGATCGAGGACCAGAGCCGCCGTTTGGCGATGTCGACTTCGACCGTCTTGCGTTCCAGATCCTCGCGCACCTCGACCACCTCTTCGCGTGTTTCCACCAGATCTTCGGACAATGAACGCGCATGGCGTGACAGCATCCTGTTCGCCTCGTTCAGCTCGGCTTCCTTCTGGGCGAGCAGCCGTTCCGCCGCCATCCGCGCGCGCCGTTCGCCGGTCAACAGATCATCATTCGTCATCGCGCTCTCCCATCGTCGCCAGTGCCGCGACCATCGCCCAACAAGGTGAACGCCGGCTTAACGGGCGAAGGGCCAAAGGGAGGAATCGTTGTCAGCTCAAGGGGCCTCGTGGCAACATGACGGCGCACAGGAGGACACTGTCATGCGGAAGCTTTTCATTTTCATTGCAATTTTCTTTAGTTTTTCAGCACAAACCATGGCGCAGGATCTCGTCCCCGACCGAAGGTTCGTCCTCCACCGTGATGTCGATTTCTTCGGCTCAGACCTGCAATCGATCTTCGACACGTCCCTTGAAAACTGCGAATCCGCCTGCCTTGGCGATACCCAGTGCCGTGCCTTCACCTTCAACACGCGCAATTCTTCGTGCTTCCTGAAATCGTCGATTTCCGACGAGGCGGAGTATTCCGGTGCCTTCTCGGGCGAGATCGTGAACGAACCGCAGGCCGTCCTCGCCGCCGCAGCCGACCGGGAAGCGGAATTGATGGCGTTCCTGCGCCCCTACGACATTTCCGCCGCCGCGCAGGAAGCCCGCTGGATTTCGAACGATTATGTCGCGGGCGGTTGGACCGCCGAAGACCTGTCTCGCATCGCGCTGGATGCCGAGCGCGAAGGGAACTTCGTCAACGCCTATCGCAACATGGGGGCCGCCACGGTGGTGAGCGGCGCGGGAGGCGACTGGCTGGAATACGCCCGCCTGACCTATGCCGCAGCCAATGTCACGACCGAGAACAGCGAGCGTCGGCGGCTGATGCAGCAGGCGTTCGAAGCCTCCATCGCCGCCTATGCCCGCCTGTCCAACCCGGCGGCACGGGCCAATGCGCTTGTCATCATGGCCGAGACGCTCGAACAGCTTGACCGGGGCCGCGACATGATCCCCGCACTGCGGCTGGCTCAGGAGTTGAGCCCACGCGACGATACCTCCGCCGCGCTCGACCGGGCGGTGGGGCTATATGGTTTCCGCGTGACCGACACCGAGGTGCAGTCGGACGCCGCCCAGCCGCGCATCTGCGCCAGTTTCTCGGAACCGCTGATCGAAACCGGGCAGGATTATTCCGATTTCGTGCAGTCCGAGACGTCCGGGCTCGCCGTCACCGCATCCGGCAGCCAGCTGTGCGTCGCCGGTGTGGACCACGGGCAGCGCTATACGATCACCCTGCGCTCCGGCCTGCCCGCCGCCAATGGCGAGGCGCTGCGCGCACCGGTGCAGGTCACGCATTACGTGCGTGACCGTTCGCCCTCGGTCGTCTTCCCCGGCAAGGCTTACGTGCTGCCGCGCACCGAGGATGCCGGGCTTCCGGTGATCGCGGTCAATGCCGATGAACTCGCGCTGAAGCTGATGAAGGTGTCCGACCGCAACCTCGTCAGGACCATACAGGAAAACATCCTCGGCAATTCCATCGACCCGTGGATGTCGAATTACCTCGAAGACGAAATGGCGAGTGTCGTGTGGACCGGCACCGCCAGCGTGTCGAGCGAACTCAACACCGACGTGACCACCCGCCTGCCGATCGGCGAGGCGATCGCGGATATGGAGCCGGGGGTTTATGCCCTGCAAGCCGCCATCGAAGGCGAAGACCCCTACGACACGCCGCCCGCGACCCAGTGGTTCGTGATCTCGGACATCGGCCTGACATCGATGTGGGGCGCGGATGGGCTGCATGTCTTTGCCCGCTCGCTCACCTCGGCGGACGCGATGGAGGGGATGTCGGTCGAGCTCGTCTCGAACGCGAACGAGGTGATCGGGACCGCGACCACCGACGCGATGGGCTATGCCAATTTCCCGGCCGCGATGACGATGGGTCAGGGCTCTGCCGCGCCCGCGCTGGTCGTGGCCGAGGGCGAGAATGACCTTGTCTATCTGTCCCTGCGCGGGCCGGAGTTCGATCTTTCGGATCGCGGGGTCGAAGGCAATCCCGCCGCCCCGCCCATCGACGTGTTCCTGACGACCGACCGGGGAGCCTACCGCGCGGGTGAGACGATCAACGCCACCGCGCTGGCCCGTGACGGCATGGCCGAGGCGATCCCCGGCCTGCCGCTGACCGCGATCCTGACCCGGCCCGATGGGGTGGAATATTCCCGTCAGGTGTCTGACGGCGCGGGCGCGGGCGGGCATGTCTATGCCCTGCCCGTGTCTGGCGCGGCCCCGCGTGGGACGTGGCGTTTGGACCTCTACACCGACACCGAGGAACCGGCGCTCGCCTCCACCACGCTTTTGGTTGAGGATTTCCTGCCGGAACGCATCGATTTCGATCTGAGCCTGCCCACCGGGCCGGTCAGCGCCGACAGCGCGCCCACGCTGGGCATCGACGCGCGCTATCTGTTCGGCGCGCCGGGGGCCGATCTCGACTATGAGGGCGACATTCGCCTGACCGCTGCCGACAGCCTCGACGCCTTCCCCGGCTACCGCTTCGGGATGTGGGAGGACGAGCTTTATCCGCAATACGGCTCGGTCCCCTCCGGCACGACGGACGAGGCTGGACAGGCGCAGACTACCCTCAGCTTCCCCGAGATCGACGCACCGGGCCGACCGCTTAACGCCACCGTGACGGTGCGGGTGAAAGAAGGCTCGGGGCGGCCCGTGGAGCGTCAGGCGAGCCTTGCCGTGACGCCCGCGACCGACCTTATCGGCATCAAGCCGAAGTTCGACGGGGACGTGTCCGAGAACTCCACCGCGACCTTCGACCTCATCGGCCTCGGCCCCGATCTTGCGGGCAAGGCGATGGAGGTGACATGGGCCGTGAACCGGGTGCGCACGCGCTATCAATGGTATTCGTCGGATGGTTATTGGGATTGGGAGCCTGTGACGACCCGCGAACAGGTCGCGACCGGGACCGCCACGCTGAGCGCTGATCCGGTCGAAGTGTCCGCGCAGGTCGAATGGGGCCGCTACGAGATCGTGGTGAGCCGCACGACCGGCGCCTACCTCGCCTCGTCGATGGACTTCTACGCGGGCTGGTACGTGCCCGCCGACGTGTCTGAAACGCCCGACATGCTTGAGATGTCGCTCGACGCCGAAGGCTATGCCCCCGGTGACACCGCGACCCTGCGCATTCTGCCGCGCAACCCCGGCACGGCGCTGGTCACGGTCGTCTCGAACCGGCTGATCCATATGGAAGCCGTCGCGGTGGATGGCGAAACCACCGTCTCGCTGCCCGTCACCGAGGAGTGGGGCGCGGGCGCTTATGTCACTGCCTCGCTGATCCAGCCTTTGGACGAGGGCAAAGGGCGCAATCCGACCCGCGCTTTGGGTCTGGCCCATGCCAGCGTCGATCCGGGCGACCATCGCCTGAGCGTCGGTCTGGACGCACCTGAGACCGCCAAGCCGCGCGGGCCGATGGAGGTCGCAGTAACGGTGGACGGCACCCGCGATGGCGAAACCGCCTATGTCACCCTCGCCGCCGTCGATCAGGGTATCCTGAACCTCACCTCTTTCGAGGATCCGGACCCCGAAGATCACTATTTCGGCCAACGCCGCCTCGGCATGGGTATTCGCGACCTGTACGGCAATCTCATCGACGGCATGACCGGCCAGATGGGTGAGATTCGGTCGGGGGGCGATGCCGCTGCGTCGATGCGGATGCAGGCCCCGCCCCCGACGGAAGAGCTCATGGCGCAGTTCTTCGGCCCGCTCGAAGTTGTGGATGGCCGCGCCACCGCCACCGTTGATCTGCCGGAGTTCAACGGCTCGGTCCGCCTGATGGCGGTCGCGTGGTCCGAGACCGGCGTGGGTCAGGCGGGCGGCGATGTGCTGGTACGTGACCCCGTGGTGATGACGGCCTCGGTCCCGCGTTTCATGGCGCCGGGAGACGAGGCGCGTATGCTGCTGGAACTCACCCATGCCAGCGGGCCGACCGGCGACGTGACCGTCACCGCGACCTCGGCGGGGCTACAGATCGGCGGCGGCGTTCTGGCCGACGACATCACGCTGGGCGAGGGCGAGACGGCGCGGGTGTCCGTGCCCATCGCCGCCGTGTCCGAAGGAATCCACCAGATCGCCCTCGTGCTGAAAACCCCGTCGGGTGAGGAGCTGACCAAGACGCTCACCATCCCGGTCGAAACCCTCGACCCGGAGGTAGTGCGCCAGAACCGTTTCACGCTCGCCGCCGGGGATACCTTCACCTTCACGCAGGACGTGTTCGACGGTCTGACGCTGGCCTCGGCCCGCGCCACCATCGCCGCCGGGCCGCTCGCCAAGATCGACGCGCCCGGTCTGCTAGACCGGCTGGACCGCTACCCCTATGGCTGCACCGAACAGCAGACCAGCCGGGCGCTCCCGCTGCTCTATATGGGCGGGGTGGCCGAGGCGATGGGGCTTGAGGATCGTGACGACCTGCCCCAGCGCGTGAACGAGGCGATCGAGGCGATCCTGTCGAACCAGTCCTCATCCGGCAGCTTCGGGCTGTGGCGCCCCGACAGTGGCGATATGTGGCTCGACAGCTTCGTGTCGGACTTCCTCTCGCGCGCTCGTGCGCAGGGCTACGCCGTGCCGGATACCGCGTTCCGTGCGGCGATGGACAACCTGAGGAACCGGGTGAACTACTACCCGGATTTCGAGAACGGGGGCCAAGACCTTGCCTATGCGCTGTACGTGCTCGCGCGTGAGGGCGCGGCGGCGATGGGCGATCTGCGCTACTACGCAGACGTGAAGGCCGCCGAATTCGACGGACCGCTGGCCGCGGCGCAATTGGGTGCCGCACTCGCTGCCTATGGCGACCCGACCCGCGCCGACCGGATGTTCGCGCAGGCCGCCGACCTGATGGCCCAGCCGGAGCCGGAGGGGCAGATCTGGCGCGCCGACTACGGCACCGATCTGCGCGATGCCGCTGCCGTCCTGACGCTTGCGGTCGAGGCGGGAACACAGACCGTGGACCGCACCGCGCTCTTGAACCGGATCGCGCAGGGAGACCGCTATTGGTCGACGCAGGAGGCGACGTGGTCGCTCCTCGCCGCCAATGCGCTGCTCGAAGACGCGCCGAACGCAGGGTTGGTTCTGAACGGCGAGCCGATGACGGGGCCGATGGTCGAGGTGATGAACCCGGTGTCTCTGTCGCGCCCTTGGACGGTCGAGAATACGGGTGACGGGCCGGTGGACATCACGCTCGCCGCCTTTGGGGTGCCGACCCAACCGGAGCCGCCGACGTCGAACGGCTACACCATCGGGCGTCAGTATTATTCGATGGAAGGCGAGCCGGTGGACGTGTCGCGGGTGGCGCAGGGCGAACGGCTGGTCACGGTCGTCACCGTCACGCCGCAGGGCTATTCGGACGGGCGCCTCATGGTGTCCGATCCGCTGCCCGCCGGGTTCGAGATCGACAACCCGAACCTCATTCGGGGCGGCGACATCAAGGCGCTCGACTGGCTGCAACTGACCAGCGACCTGAGAAACAGCGAGTTCCGGCAGGACCGCTTCCTCGCCGCTGTCGATTGGCAGTCCGACCGGGCCTTCCGCCTTGCCTATATCGTGCGGGCGGTGACACCGGGGACGTTCCATCATCCCGCCGTGTCGGTCGAGGATATGTATCGCCCCGACTACCGCGCGACGGGTGAGACCGGGACCGTGGTGATCGAGTGACACGTCGCGCCACCCTGATCGGTGGATTGGCTTTCGCCGTCGCGCTCTGGGGTGCGGCGGCGGGGCGCGATGCGTTGGACGACTGGGTGGACCGGACCGAGGTGCCCCCGCTCGCCGTCGAGGTGTCGGACGAGGTTCTGGACCGCGACGGGCAGCTCCTGCGCGCCTATACGGTTGCGGATGGTCGCTGGCGGATGGGGCTTCAGGGCGCGCCGGTCGATCCGCTCTTCCTCAAGGTGCTGGTCGCCTATGAGGACAAGCGGTTCTATCGCCACAACGGCGTCGATGCGGTCGCCATGACGCGGGCCGTGGGGCAGGCGCTGGTGAACGGCGGTGTCGTCTCGGGCGCGTCGACGCTGACGATGCAGACCGCGCGTCTGCTGGAGGATGGGCCGACCGGGACCGTTTCCGGCAAGCTTCGCCAGATCAGACTGGCGCTCGCGCTGGAGCGGCGTCTGACGAAGGACGAGATCCTCGCGCTCTACCTCGACCGCGCCCCCTATGGCGGCAACACCGAAGGCATCCGCGCTGCCACCCGCACGTGGTTCGGGAAGGAGCCACGCCGCCTGACACCCGCCGAGGCTGCGCTGCTGGTCGCCCTGCCCCAGTCGCCCGAAACCCGCCGCCCGGATCGCCACCCCGAGGCCGCTTTGGTCGCCCGGGGTCGCGTGATCGACCGGATGGAGCGGCAGGGCATACTCACCGCCGATCTGGCCGACACGGCGCGGCGTGATCCGGTGCCGCGTGTGCGTCGCGACATGCCCGCGCTTGCCCCGCATCTGGCCGACCGTGCGCGGCGGGAGGGGCCGGGACCGGACGGACGGATCACCACGACGCTGGACGCGGGCCTGCAGGCGCGGCTCGAAACCCTCGCCGCGCGGGCGGTGGCGGATCACGGCGCCGGGCGGCTGTCCATCGCGATGGTTGTGGCGGATCATGTGAGCGGTGAAGTGCTGGCAAGCGTCGGATCGGCGGGCTATGCGCCGACGGATCGGCAGGGGTTCGTCGACATGACCACCGCCCACCGCTCGCCGGGGTCGACGCTGAAGCCGCTGATCTACGCGATGGCCTTCGACGATGGCCTCGCCCACCCCGAAACCCTGATCGACGACGCGCCGATCGCCTTCGGATCTTACGCGCCCGAGAATTTCGACGGGGCCTATCGCGGCCCGGTGACCGTGACCGAGGCGCTGCGCCTGTCGCTGAACATCCCCGTCGTCGCGCTGGCGTCCGAAATCGGCCCGGCGCGGGTCTATGCGGCGCTGGAGGCGGCGGGGACCGATCCTCGGCTTCCCGGTGGCGCGCCCGGTCTGGCCATTGCTCTTGGCGGTCTGGGGGTCACGCCCGAGGGGCTGACCGCGCTTTATGCCATGCTTGCGAACGGCGGACAGGTGACGGCCCTGCGCCATCGCCCCGATGCGCCGCGTGCCGTGCCCGCGCGTCTGGTGACGCCGGAAGCCGCGTGGCAGGTCGCACATATCCTGTCGTCGGTGCCGCCGCCGCCCAACGCGCCGCGCATGAGTCTCGCCTACAAAACCGGGACGTCTTATGGCCACCGCGACACCTGGGCGGTCGGGTTCGACGGGCGCTATGTGGTGACGGTCTGGATGGGTCGGCCTGACGGGACGCCCGTGCCGGGGGCGTTCGGGGCCGACATGGCCGCGCCGATCCTGTTCGAAGCCTTCAGCCGCGTCACCCCGCAGATCGAACCGCTCGGCCCACCCCCGCCCGGCACGCTGATGCTGAGCCACGCCGCCCTTCCCCTGCCCCTGCGCGAATTCAAGCCGCGCGGGGCGGTGTTCGCCGCGCCCAAGGGTCAGCCGGAACTGGCCTTTCCCCCCGATGGCGCGACGGTCGAGACCGGGGGCATGCCGCTCGCGGTCAAGATCAGGGACGGTCGTCCGCCCTTCACCGTGCTCGCAAACGGCGCGCCGGTGCGCGTGGCCAGCCATGCGCGCGAGGACATGCTGGACCTGCCCGGCCCCGGCCATGTCACGCTGTCGGTGATCGACGCCGACGGTCGCTCGGCCCGCGCGCAGGTGGAGCTGCGTTAACCGGCGAGTTGGGTGCAATGGCCCGGATCGATGGGCCCCTCGACCCAGCCGAGCCCGACCCAATCTGAGCCTTCGTAGACGGAAACGATCTCCCACCCGGCCGGGCCGAAGCTTTCGTAATCCCACATGATGTCCATGCCGGGGCGCACCGTGCCCACGACGGGCGCATCCATCCTGTGTCCGGCCAGCACCGCGATCTCGGGCCCGCGCCAACCCATACAGGCCGAGCCCGTTTCGGACGGGGCCGGCAGATCCTCGAGCTTGCGGAACATGTAGTCGTTGGGCATGTCGATCCGCTCGGCTGCGGTGTCGACCTTGCAGCCGTGATACCCTTCCATCTCCTTGATGTGGTCCACGCCCGCCTGCGCTTCGGCGTCGAGCTTGATGTCCTTGCCGGTGCATCCGGCATTGTCGAAGATGTTCTGCCCCAGCGTGGACCCGAAGCAGTATCCGGCCCGGTCGAAGTGCAGGTTCCGGATGAACCACATCTCGTCACAGGCGTCCGCAAAGGCAGGAAGGGGTGTGAGAACGGCAAATAGAGGGGCGGCGAATCGCAGCATGAAAATCACTCCTGAAAATGGTGATCGGATGCTAGCCGCAGCGCAGCAAAAGAAAAGCCCCCGCACCGTGGGTGGGGGGCCTTTGGAATTTCGATGGTGCGACGATCAGTTGTCGTCGTCATCGTCCTCGTCATCCGAGTCGGGCAGGTTGAAGAAACTGTCCGCATCCACCGGCGCGTTCCGCTTCTCATCCTCGTCGTCATCGTCGTTGCCGGACAGGGTGAAGGTCTCGAGCCCCTCGATCGCGGTCGGCATCTTCGGCTCGGCTTCCATGCCAAGGCTTTGCTCGGTCGACAGCAGCTTGCGACGGTCGTCGTCCGACATCGCGTCGCCCTCGGCGGCCTTCTTCTTGGCGGCCTTCTGAACGGCGGCGTCCAGCTCGGACTGCTTGCACAGGCCCAGCGCGACCGGGTCGATGGGTTCCATCTGCTGAATGTTCCAGTGCGTGCGCTCGCGGATCGACTGGATCGTGGGCTTGGTGGTGCCGACCAGCTTGGCGATCTGCGCATCCGTCAGCTCCGGGTGGAACTTCACCAGCCACAGGATCGAGTTCGGGCGATCCTGACGCTTGGACAGCGGGGTGTAGCGCGGGCCACGGCGCTTTTCTTCGCCCACGGCAGCCGCGTTGAACTTGAGCTTCAGCTTGTGGAGCGGGTTTTCTTCGGCCTTGTCGATCTCTTCCTGCGTGAGCTGGTTGTTCGAGATCGGGTCGAAGCCCTTCACGCCCTGCGCGACTTCGCCATCGGCGATGCCCTGCACCTCAAGTTCGTGCAGACCGCAGAAATCGGCGATCTGCTTGAAGCTGATCGTCGTGTTGTCCACCAGCCAGACGGCGGTGGCTTTGGCCATGATCGGTTTGTCCATAGCGACACTCCTTCAGATACGCCGGTGCCAGTCCCCGGAAAGGGGCGCCTGTTGCAGGCTGGGTCACCGTTGTGGGGAAACTTGGCTGCCTTATAGTGCGGGCAAACGTCTGAGGAAAGAGTGAATGCGTGTCCTGATCCTGATCCTGCTGCTCGGCCATTTCGCCCTCCCCGCCCGTGCGGACGGGGAACGCGCCGGTGACTTCGACTACTACGTGTTGTCGCTGTCGTGGTCGCCCAACTGGTGCAAGCTCGAAGGCGATGCGCGCGACTCCGAACAATGCGACCGCGACCTCGGCTGGGTCGTCCACGGGCTTTGGCCGCAGTACGAAGACGGCTGGCCCGCCTATTGCCCGACCACGGCGCGCGCGCCCTCGCGCCAGATGACGGCGGCGCAGGCCGACATTTTCGGCGCGGGCGGGGCAGCGTGGTATCAGTGGAAAAAGCACGGGGTGTGCTCGGGGCTGGAAGCGGGCGATTACTACGACCTTGCCCGCGAGGCCTTTGTGTCGGTGAACAAGCCCGAGGTTTTACGCAAGATCGACCGCACCTTCGCGGTGCCCGCCAGTCTGATCGAAGAAGCGTTTCTGCAAGCCAATCCGGAGTGGGAGCCGGACATGGTGACGATCACTTGCCGCGACGGCCATATTCAGGAAGCGCGGATTTGCCTGACCACCGACCTTGATCCGCGCCCCTGCGCCCCCGACACCCGGCGCGACTGCACCATGCAGAAGGCGCTGATCGAGCCGATCCGTTAGCCCACCAGCCAGGTCATGAGGTAGAACGCCCCGGCCCCCGACAGGATACCGGCCACAAGGTTCTTGGTAATCATGCCCACCGCCAGCGTGACAGCGGCGGTGACAAGCCGGGTCGCGTCCGGCTCGCCGTTCGTGGCGGCGGGCCACAGGACGAGCGGCGCGACGAGACCCGGCAGCACGGCCACGGGCGTATAGCGCAGGGCGCGCAGGATCCACGGCGGCAGATCGCGGTCACCGATCAGGCCGAGGAACGAGAACCGGATCAGGAATGTGCCGACCCCGAGCAGGACGATGACAAGCCAGACGGTCGAATCGGGCATCGTGATCATGGCACTTGCCTCCGCGCCATCCAGACCTCGACCAGCGAGCCGACCGCCATCGCGATCACCGCGGCGACGATCAGGCCGAGGCCGTAGGGAATGAACGACAGCAGGAGCGTGAACACCACCGACGTCGCTGCCGCCGCCACATGGGCCAGCGTCTTCAGCATCGGGGCGAAGAGCGCGATGAAGGTGAGCGGCACGGCGAAGTCGATCCCGAAGCCGTCCGGGATGCTTGAGCCGACGAGCGCACCGATCAGGGTGAACAGGAACCAGACCGGGACGATCGGGGTCAGCACGCCCATCAGGTAGATGATCTTGAGCGGGATCGGCATGTCCGGCTCTTTCTCGAACTTGTCGTTCGCCACGGCGGCGGACTGATCGACGAGCAGATAGGCGACGAGCGCCCGCTGCCAGAGCTTTGCCTTGCCCAGATAGGGAACGAGCGACGCGGAATACATCGCCATGCGCATGTTCACCGCAAAAGCCGTCGCAAGCACCATCACGACCGGCGCGTTGTCGACCATCTGTTGAATCGCGGCGAACTGCGAGGCGCCCGCGACGACCAGCATCGTCATCACCATCGTTTGCAGGAGGTCGAGGCCAGCCTCGGTCGCGACGACACCGAACAGGATCGAAAACGGCACCACCATGAACATGAACGGCGCGCCGTAGCGCAGCCCGTCGAAATACTGCCGACCCATTGTATACTTCATGGCATCGCCTTGCATACTCACCTCATGCACAACCGCTATCCCGGCGGGCCGGGTCATGCAACCCGGACCTTGCGCAACCGGGTGTGGAAGGCCACCTTTCTGCGATGAGTGGCGACACACAAATCCCGCCCGGCGTCATCCTCGCCGGTGGTCAGGCGCGGCGCATGGGCGGGCGGGACAAGGCGTTCGTGACGCTCGACGGTCGCCCGATGATCGCGCATGTGATCGCCCGGCTGGAACCGCAGGTGTCCCGGATCGCGATAAACTCGAACGGCGACCCCTCGGCCTTCACCTCGTCCCACCCGATCCTGTCGGACAGCATCGAGGATCACCCCGGACCGCTCGCCGGAATCCTTGCCGCGATGGATTGGGCGCTGACGTTGAAGTCGGACTGGGTGGTGACGGTCGCGACCGACACACCGTTCATCCCGGCCAACCTCGTCGACCGTCTGATCCGCGCCCAGAACGCGTCGCGTGCGCCGATCGTGCTGGCCGAAACCCCGGCGGGGGTCGAGCCGGTGGCGGGGCTTTGGTACACGAAACTCGCGAATGGCTTGCGTGGGTCGATCAAGACCGGCACGCGCAAGGTGACGGATTTCACCGAGGAAAAGGACGCGGTCAGCGCGTTTTTCGCCGCCGAGGACTTCTTCAACGTGAACACGCCCGAAGATCTGGACAATGCCGAGGCCCGCCTGCGCGCCCTGCGTTGAACGGGCGGCAAGTTTCCGATCCGCTCCAAACTGCGTCGCAGTGCCCCACCAAATGGTCGCATATGCGCGATTTTCCATCTTGTGCGGGTCGCGGACCAGCCGTAGATGCGTCGGCGGGACACTCCGCCCCAACGCGGAGCATATATCTGGAAGGATACCATGACCGACTTGGTTCAACCGGCAACGCGGCCGGCCAATCCGCGCTTTTCGTCTGGCCCCTGCGCCAAGATTCCGACTTTCACCCTCGACAAGCTGAACGATGCCGCCCTCGGGCGTTCGCACCGTGCCGCGATCGGCAAGCAGAAGCTCAAGGCCGCGATCGAAACGACGCGCGAGATCCTTGGCATTCCCGCCGATTACAAAATCGGCATCGTGCCCGCCTCCGATACCGGCGCGGTCGAGATGGCCATGTGGTCCATGCTGGGCGCGCGCGGCGTGACCATGCTGGCATGGGAAAGCTTCGGCTCCGGCTGGGTCACGGATGTGGCCAAGCAGCTCAAACTCGACGCGACCGTCATGACCGCCGACTACGGCCAGCTTCCCGACCTCGCCTCGGTCGATTTCGCGACCGACGTGGTGTTTACGTGGAATGGCACGACCTCGGGCGTGCGGGTTCCGAACGGCGACTGGATCGCAGACGACCGCGAAGGCATCACCATCTGCGACGCGACCTCCGCCGCCTTCGCGATGGACCTGCCGTGGGACAAACTCGATGTGACGACCTTCTCGTGGCAGAAGGTTCTGGGCGGCGAAGCGGCCCACGGCATGATCGTCCTGTCGCCCCGCGCCGTGGAACGTCTGGAAAGCTACACGCCCGCCTGGCCGCTGCCGAAAATCTTCCGCATGACCAAAGGCGGCAAGCTGATCGACGGCATCTTCGTGGGCGAGACGATCAACACCCCGTCGATGCTCGCGGTCGAGGACTACCTCGTCGCGCTCGATTGGGCGAAATCCGAGGGCGGGCTTGCCGGCCTGATCGCCCGCGCCGACGCCAACGCAAAGGTCATCCACGACTTCTGCGACGCGCATGACTGGATCGCGAACCTTGCCGACGAACCGGCCACGCGGTCGAACACCAGCGTGTGCCTGAAGTTCACGGACGACCGGATCAAGGACGGTGCGGTCTTCGCCAAAGCTGTGGCCAAGCGGCTGGAAGCCGAAGGTGTCGCGCTCGACATCGGCGCCTATCGCGACGCGCCCGCTGGCCTGCGCATCTGGTGCGGCGGCACGGTCGACACCTCGGACATCGAAGCTCTGATGCCGTGGCTCGACTGGGCGTTCAACGCCGAGATCGCGGCGCAGTAATTCCAACGCAATGGTGGGTTGGCACCCACCCTACGGCGCTTCGTAGGGTGGGTGAAACCCACCACCCCCATTCCAAACCAAAGGACCAAGACCAATGGCTCCCAAAGTTCTCGTATCCGACGCCCTCTCTGAATCCGCCGTCCAGATCTTCCGTGATCGCGGCGTCGAGGTCGATTTCGAACCCAAACTCGGCAAAGACAAAGACGCCCTGATCGCCAAACTGCGTGACGGCGGCTACGAAGGCCTCGCCATCCGTTCGGCCACCAAGGTCACGCAAGACGTGCTGGACGCCGCGACCGAGCTGAAGGTCGTCGCCCGCGCCGGGATCGGTGTCGACAACGTCGACATTCCGGCCGCTTCGCAAAAAGGCGTGATCGTGATGAACACGCCCTTCGGCAACTCGATCACCACCGCTGAGCACGCCATCGCGATGATGTTCGCGGTCGCGCGCCAGATCCCCGAAGCCGATGCCTCGACCCAGGCCGGCAAGTGGGAGAAGTCCAAATTCATGGGTGTCGAACTGACCGCCAAGACGCTGGGCGTCATCGGCTGCGGCAACATCGGCTCCATCGCCGCCGACCGCGCCAAGGGCCTGCGCATGAAAGTCATCGCGTTCGACCCGTTCCTGAGCCAGGAACGCGCCGACAAGCTGGGCGTCGAAAAGGTGGAACTGGACGAGTTGCTCGCCCGCGCCGACTTCATCACCCTGCACGTGCCGCTGACCGACAAGACCCGTGGCATCCTGAACGCTGAAAACCTTGCCAAGACCAAGAAGGGCGTGCGGATCATCAACTGCGCCCGTGGCGGTCTGGTGGACGAGGCCGCGCTGGCCGAGGCGATCAAGTCCGGCCACGTCGCCGGTGCCGCCTTCGACGTGTTCGAGGTCGAGCCCGCAAAGGACAGCCCGCTTTTCGGTCTGCCGAACGTGGTCTGCACCCCGCACCTCGGCGCGTCGACCACCGAGGCGCAGGAAAACGTGGCGCTTCAGGTGGCCGAGCAGATCTCGGACTACCTGCTGACCGGCGCCGTCACCAACGCGCTGAACATGCCGTCCGTGACCGCCGAGGAAGCCAAGGTCATGGGTCCGTGGATCAAGCTTGCCGAGCATCTGGGGGCTTTCGTCGGCCAGATGACCGAAGAGCCGATCAAGGAGATCAACGTGACGCTCGACGGTGTGGCGTCGAAGATGAACGTGAAGGCGTTGGATTGCGCCGTTCTGGCGGGTCTGATGAAGCCGCAGAACGCCGAGATCAACATGGTGTCGGCCCCCATCGTGGCGAAGGACCGTGGCATCAAATCGTCCACCACAACGCAGGACAAGACCGGCGTTTTCGACGGCTACATCAAGATCGTCGTGAAGACCGACAAGCGCGAGCGGTCCATCGCGGGCACCGTGTTTTCGGACGGCAAGCCGCGCTTCATCCAGATCAAAGGCATCACCATCGACGCCGAGATCGGCGAGCACATGCTCTACACGACCAACAAGGACGTGCCGGGCATTATCGGGACGCTGGGCCGCACGCTTGGCGAAATGGGCGTGAACATCGCCAACTTCACCCTTGGCCGCAACCAGCAGGGCGGGGATGCCATCGCGCTCCTCTACGTCGATGCGGAAGTGCCGGCGAACGTGCGCAAGGCGCTGAGCGACACGGGCATGTTCCAGAACGTGAGCGCACTGCAATTCGCGATCTGAGGTTTCGAACCGGCTGACGCCGGTCCGACCGGCTG
>NZ_CH902578.1:2255073-2597162 GCF_000152805.1 Maritimibacter alkaliphilus HTCC2654
TCTGGCGCGAAAGCGCCGATTACCAGTGCAGAACGACGGCACCCCAGGCAAGTCCGCCACCGATGGCATCGGTCACGACCACGTCGTTTTCGTGGATCTGGCCGCGTTTCTTGCCCTCGTAGAGTGCAAGCGGGATCGAGGCGGCCGAGGTGTTGCCGTGGTCGTGAACCGTCACCACCACGTTGTCCATGCTCATGTCGAGCTTCTTGGCCGTGCCCTGAATGATCCGGATGTTGGCCTGATGCGGCACGATCCAGTCGACGTCTGTATGGGTGAACCCCGCCTTGCCCAAGGCCGCATCGGCGGTCGCGGCGAGCTTTTCGACGGCCTGCCGGAACAGGGGATTACCCTGCATCCGCAGTTTGCCCGCCGTCCCGGTGGTCGAGACGCCGCCATCGACATACAGCATCTCGCGGTAACGCCCCCCAGACCCCCTCCGAGGTTTTTTGAAACGAAGAAGAGGCCGCCGTTTCGGTGGCCTCTTCTATGTCCAGAGTTCGGGCTGCTGGGTGTAGGCGATGTAGAGCGGGTGTTTCGGGTGGCCTGCCTTGGATAGCCCGAGGTGGTAGAGCGGCTTGCCGGTCTGGCGCAGAAGCGCCTCGACCTGCGCACCGCGGGCGAGGTGTTCGCCGTGCGTGCCCCAGGCGCATATGATCTGATCGGCCCAACCCGTGCTTTCGACGATAGCCGCATCGTTTTCCGGCCCCACGGGGTCGCCCGCCCGGCGCATCGCGCGCGGGTCGGTGTCGCGCCAGGCGAAGATGTTGAGCACCCGGAAACTGCCGAAGCCCAGCGCACGGGCGCGCCGTTCGCAGCGTTCGACGGTCGGATCGTTCTGCACTTCGGTCGCCGTCGACGGGTTCAGCATGATGAAAAGCGCGCGCTTGCCCGCCGGATCCCAGACGCGGGTCAGCGCATAGCGATACCGTTCGCAGTCGGAGTAGACGGCGACCGACGGGGCATCGCCTTTGGTATGTTCTCGCGTAATCATGCGGCGGTTTTTGCCCGGCGTGCGCAGGAACTCAAGTCGCGCTTGCGGAATTTGACCAATAGGTCAAGGTTGGGCCCATGTTGATATCCGAAATCATCCGCAAGAAACGCGACGGCGCCACGCTGGACGAGGCCGAGATCGCCGCGCTGGTTACTGGCATCACCGATGGGTCCGCTTCGGACGAGCAGGTGGGGGCCTTCGGCATGGCTGTCTATTTTCAGGGCATGGAGGCCGAGGAGGCCGCGGCCCTGACGCTGGCCATGCGCGATTCGGGCGACGTGATGCGATGGGATCTGCCCGGCCCGGTGGTGGACAAACATTCGACCGGGGGCGTGGGCGACAACGTCAGCCTAATGCTCGCGCCTATCGTGGCGGCCTGCGGTGGCTATGTCCCAATGATCTCGGGCCGGGGCCTGGGGCACACCGGCGGGACGCTCGACAAGATGGAGGCGATCCCCGGTTATTCCGCCACGCCCGACAACGATACCTTTCGCCGTGTCGTGCGCGAGGTTGGATGCGCGATCATCGGCCAGACCGGCACCATCGCACCGGCCGACAAGCGGTTTTACGGCATCCGTGACGTGACCGCGACGGTGGAGTCGATCCCGCTCATCACCGCGTCGATCCTGTCCAAGAAACTGGCTGCGGGGCTGGATGCGCTTGTGATGGACGTGAAAACTGGCAACGGCGCCTTCATGCCGACCTTCGAGGCATCGCGGGATCTTGCCCGGAGCATCGCGCGGGTCTCGACGGCGGCGGGTGTGCCGTGCCATGCGCTCCTCACCGCGATGGACCAGCCGCTTGCGCGGGACGCGGGCAACGCCGTTGAAGTCAGAAACGCGGTCGAGTTCCTGACCGATGTGCATCGCGACGTCAGGCTCGAATGGGTTACGCTGGCGCTGGCGGGTGAGATGCTGACGTTGGCCGGGCTGACGAAGGACCGCGACACCGGGTTCTCGGTCGCGCGCGCGGCGCTTGAGGACGGGCGGGCGGCAGAGGTGTTCGCCAAGATGGTCGCAGGTCTTGGGGGCCCGGCTGATTTCGTGGAACGCTACGAAGACCATTTGCCGAAAGCACCGCTGACACGGGACATCGCAGCGCCTGTCGAAGGGCATGTCGCCTCGATCGACACGCGGGGCATCGGGCTGGCTGTGGTCGAACTGGGTGGCGGGCGACGGCGGTCGGCGGATGAAATCGATCCGGCCGTGGGCATCACGGGGATGATCGACCTTGGCCAGACGGTTCGGGAAGGCACGGTGATGTGCACGATCCATGCGCGGACCGAGGACCAACTCGACGCCGCGGAAAAGCAGATCCGGGCCGCCTACCGGATCGGGGAGGCTCCGGAGCAGACCGACCCGGTGCTAGAGATCATTTCCTAGGCGTTTCGCCGCGCGGGGCGCGTCGATCCTGATGGGGGGCCAGCCCCCCGAAGTATTTTTGAAACAGAGAAGGAGCGCGTTTACCCACCATTAAGGTTAACGCGCTAACGTGATGGTGCGTTACAGGCTGAAGAGCCGATGAACGTAAACGGAGAAGCCCCCGGCCTTTGGTCGGGGGTGGACCACGCCCCGCTTCTTCGTTTCACAAATACTTCGGGGGGTGAGGCTCATTCGCCCCGCGAATGAGGCGAGGGGGGCAGCGCCCCCCTGCCCGGTCAGAGGTTGAAGACCCGGCTGGGGTGAAGTTCGCCCGCCTTGTAAATGCCGACCGCCACCGGCTCACCATCATAGGACGCCCAGGCTTCGTCGCCATAGTCCACGTCGGACGCTATGACCATGCCGGGGTTGCCGTGGCGCAGACGGGTCGCGCCCTCGTGCGTGCACTTGAGTTCCGGCAGGCTGGTCAGGCCCTCGGACAGCGGCAGAAGCAGCGCGTCGATCTCATCCGATTTCGCGAGTTCTTCGATCCGCTCCATGCTCACGCCCTCTTCGGCCACGAAGGGGCCGGACCAGATCCGGCGCAATTCGCGGACATGACCGTAGCAGCCGAGTGCCTCGCCCAGATCGCGGGCGATGGCGCGCACGTAGCCGCCTTTGCCGCAGGTCATTTCCAGCGTGACGTGATCGGCGTCGGGACGATCCACAAGCTTCAGGTCTTCGACGAAGAGCGGGCGGGCCTCGATCTCGACATCTTCGCCGTCGCGGGCGAGCTTGTAGGCGCGCTGGCCGTCGATCTTCACGGCCGAGAACTTGGGCGGCACCTGCATGATGTCGCCCGTCAAAGGCGCGAGGGCCTCGACGATCTCGTCATCCGAAGGGCGCGTTTCGCTTTCGGCAATCACTTCGCCCTCGGCGTCGTCGGTATTCGTCGCCTGCCCAAGCCGCACGGTGAAGCGATAGGCCTTCAGCGCGTCGGTGATATAGGGCACCGTTTTGGTCGCCTCGCCCAGCGCCACGGCCAGAACCCCCGTCGCCTCGGGGTCAAGGGTGCCCGCGTGCCCGGCCTTCTTCGCATCGAAAGCCCAGCGCACCTTGTTCACGACGGCATTCGACGTGATGCCCGCCGGCTTGTCCACGACCAGCCAGCCGTGGACGTCGCGCCCCTTCTTGCGGCGTCCCATTATTCTTCCTCGTCGCCTGCGTGGATATCGCGCTGCACCGTCTCGTCCGAGAACAGGCGGCGGGTCGCGTCCATCTGGTCGAAGGTCTCGTCAATCATGAACCTGAGGTCCGGCGTGAACTTGAGGTTCGTCACCTTGCCGATGAAACGGCGCAGCTCGTGCTTGTTGCGGGCGAGCGCCTTGATCGCTTCGTCGGGGTTCTTGCCACCCAGCGGCAGCACATATGCGGTCGCGATCTTCAGGTCGGGCGATGTGCGCACCTCGCCCACCGTGATCGACATGCGGTTGAGGTCCGGGTCGTGGATCTCGCCGCGCATCAGCACGTCGGACAGGGTGCGGCGGATCAGTTCACCCACGCGCAACTGGCGCTGGGACGGGCCCGTGCCTTCGTTGAATCGGTTCTTCGACATGTGGCGCGATGTAGTGCCGATTGCGTGTTCGCGCAACAGGCACTAGGACAAAGGCCGAACGACGGAGGGTCAGATGAGCGAATTGCCGGGGATCGTGGTGAACGGGGCGTCGGGGCGGATGGGCCAGATGCTCGTCAGACTGGTGTCCGAAAACCCGGCCTGCCGGCTCGTCGGCGCATTGGAGCGCGCCGGGCATGACTGGATCGGGCGGGACATCGGAACCGCGATGGGCGGGGCCGAACTCGGCGTCACCGTGACCGACGATGCGCTCGACGCCATGTCGCGCGCACAGGCCGTCATCGACTTCACCGCACCCGCCGCCACCGTTCCACTGGCCGAGATCGCAGCGCAGGCGCGGGCGGTCCACGTGATCGGCACCACCGGGCTGGACGAGGACGACATCGCGAAGCTCGACGCCGCCGCGCGCCACGCCGTGATGGTCCGGGCGGGCAACATGAGTTTCGGGGTCAACCTTTTGACCAAGTTGACCGAGACGGTCGCCCGCGCGCTGGACGTGGAGTTCGACATCGAGATCGTGGAAGCCCACCACAAGCATAAGGTCGACGCGCCGTCCGGCACCGCCCTCATGCTGGGCGAGGCCGCGGCCGAGGGGCGCGGCGTGCGCCTGACGGATGTGGCGGACCGGGGCCGCGACGGGATCACCGGGGCGCGCGAAGAGGGGCACATCGGGTTTTCGGCCATTCGCGGCGGCGACATCGTGGGGGAACATGACGTGATCTTCGCCGGGCCGGGCGAGCGCATCATCCTGCGCCACGTCGCCACCGACCGCGCGATCTTCGCGCGCGGGGCGGTCAAGGCGGCGCTCTGGGGGATCGGTCGCAAGCCCGGCGCCTATGACATGATGGACGTGCTGGGCCTTTGACCCGACCGCCCGCTGCCTGTTTTCACGGCAGGGCGCGGCGACTTCGGGCATCGCATCCGACAACGGACCGCGAAACGTGCGGAATGTGGGATCGGCGCGTCCAATCCTGACCTGAACCGGGGCGCCCGCGCCAAAAACATTGAAAATGCTGCACCTGCAAAGTAGACTGAATACATTGCAGTATGGGTGTTTCACCATGTCTTCGAAGAAAACGCGTCTCACCGCTCAGGACTGGATCGCCGCCGGTTTCCGCGCCCTCGTCACCAAAGGCCCAGACGCCCTCAAGGCCGAGCCTCTGGCGCGCGACCTTGAGACCACGAAGGGCAGTTTTTATTGGCATTTCAAAGATGTGCCCGATTTCAAGACCAAGATGCTGCATCACTGGCAGTCGAGCGTGATCGGCGCGCTTACCGCGGCCGTGGATGCGGGCGGCACCGCCAGCCAGCGGCTTTACCGGATCAATGAAATCGCCTCGACCGACTCCGGGTCTTTCGGCGGTGCAGCATTGGAGCCGGCGATTCGCGCTTGGGCGCAGTCGGATGTCGAAGTGGCGGATGCCATCGAAGAGATCGACGCCAAGCGCATGGCCTACCTCGCCGCGACGTTGAAGCAGCTCGGTCTGACCAATCCCGAATTCGCGCGCATCCTGTATGGCGCCTATATCGGGATGGGCACGCTCTCCGCCACCGACGGGCAGGACAACACCGATGCGCTGTCGACCCTGACCGCCGCAATGCTCGCGCTTCAGGACGCCTGACGCCGCGACAGGCGATCCACCAGCCGCGCCCGCGCCTCGGGCAGGGGCCGGTCGCCCAGCGCATGAGCCAGCCCGTGTGTCAGGAAGTATCCCGTCGTGCGCAGGCCGTCGGGGATGCCAGCCAGATCCTGCGTCACGACGCCCAGAAGCTCCTCGGGCAAGGGCAACAGCCGATCGACCCATTCGCCGGCCCCTTCGGCACTCACCGCCCGCCCGGACTTGGGCGAGACATAGGCCAGATCCTCGGCCCCGCCCGTCACCGCGCAGGCGGTCAGGTCGAGGCCGTATCCAAGCTCCTCCAGCAGCGCGAGTTCCCATTGCAGGTATCCGACAGGCCAGGCGGGCGTTTCGGCCAGAAGATCGAGCATGGCGATGCTGCGGGTGTAGAGGCGGGGGTGCGCTTCACGCTCCGGCAGGGCGAAGGACAGAAGCGCGGTGATCGCGTTCAGGCCCGCCAGCGCGTTGCGATCGCCCATGATCGCCGCGGCACGGCTTTTCACGGGCTCGACGGTGAAGGCGCCGATGTGTTCTTCCAGCCGCGCCCGCCACACAAGGTCGAGTTGCGATCCGGGTTGCAGGATCGGGGCGATCTTGCGCGACACGCCACCCCGGACCACGCCCGCGTGGCGGCCATGTTCGGCCGTGAAAACCTCGATGATGACCGAGGTTTCGCCATGCTTGCGCACGCTCAACAGCGTGCCCTGATCCCGCCACTCCATGCGCGCCATTGTGCGCGGGGGTGGGACGCACGCAAGGGCTTGATTTACCGGACGGAGTCGGACCTGATGGGGCCATGACACCGACCGCCCGCCTTGCTGCCACCCTGATCGCGCTCGCCGCCCTCGCCGCGCTGGTGATGCAATGCGTGGTGTCCTACGGGCTGGCCGGCGGGTTCGGCGCGATGCTCTGGGTGATCCTCGGGTATTTCACGGTCCTGACCAACATCCTCGTCTTCGCGAGCTTCGCGCGCATGGCCGCGACGGGCCGGATGCTGTCGGCCGGTTGGCTGGCGGGTCTGACGCTCTGGATCGCCATCGTCGGGGTCGTCTACCACACCTTGCTTGCGAATATATGGGAGCCGCAGGGGCTGGCGCTCTGGGCCGATCAGGGGCTTCACACGGTGACGCCGCTCCTCACCCTCGCCTTCTGGCTCGCCTTCGCGCCCAAGGGGGGCTTGGGTGTGATGGACGCGGTGCGCTGGCTGGGCTGGCCGCTGATATACGTGATCTACGCCCTCGTCCGGGGGATCTTCACGCAGAAATACCCTTATCCGTTCATCGACCTGAACGTGCTGACCGCCGGACAGGTCGCGGTGAACTCGGTCGGTCTGACCGTCGCGTTCTTCCTCGGCGGTCTGGTGTTCGTCGGTCTTGCACGGGCGCTGCACGGACAAAACGTCGCCGCCTGACGCGACGCCCTGCTTTGCGGATACGGTGCCGTCTGGCAGTCTCGCCCCATGACACGCCCTGCCCGCATTTCCGCCAGCCTCGTCTTTCTTCTGGCCCTCGCCACCATCGCCGTTCAGGTGCCGCTCACCTATCAGGATTACGGCAGCCTTGGCGCGACGCTCTGGCGGCTCGGCTGGTTCTTCACCCTGCTCACGAATGCGATGGTCTGCGCGTCCTTCGGCCTCATGTCGATCCGGGGGCAAAGCCTGTCGGCCCATTGGCTTGGTGGCCTGACCTTGTGGATCCTGATCGTCGCCATCGTCTATCACACCCTGCTCGCCCACCTCTTCAACGAAACCGGCCTGCGATGGTGGACGGATCTGGGCTTTCACACCGCGATCCCGCTGGCGACGGCGCTGTACTGGCTCGCTTTCGCGCCGAAAGCGCCCCTGCCGTGGCGGGCCGCGCTGGTCTGGCTTTGGTGGCCGATCCTTTACTGCGTCTACGCGATGCTGCGCGGTCTGGGCTCTGGCGAATACCCCTATCCGTTCCTCGACCTGAATGACCTGACCCTCAAGCAGACCGCGATCAACATCGTGGGGCTGTCGGTGGCGTTCTACCTTGGCGGGCTGGGCATCATTGCCATCGCGAGGGCGTTTCGCCGGTGATATGATCGCGCCATGCCCGCGCTGTGCCGATCCTGCCTGACCACATTCGACGAGGGGACACGCTGCCCCGCGTGCCGGTCGCCGCGTGTCCTGTCGCATCCAGAGCTGTTCAGCCTGTCCATCGCGCATATGGATTGCGATGCGTTCTATGCGAGCGTGGAGAAACGCGACGACCCCAGCCTTGCCGGCAAGCCCGTCATCATCGGCGGCGGTAAGCGTGGCGTGGTGTCGACCGCCTGCTACGTCGCGCGCATCCGGGGCGTGCGCTCGGCCATGCCGATGTTCAAGGCGCTGGAGCTTTGCCCCGACGCCGTGGTCATCAAACCGCGCGGCTCGCATTACGCCGCTGTCTCGAAACAGATTCGCGCGATGATGGACGAGCTGACCCCCGCCGTCGAACCGCTCTCGCTGGACGAGGCGTTTCTGGACATGACGGGCACGGAACGGCTGCACCACCATCCACCCGCCGTAATGCTGGCGCGGCTGGTCAAACGGATGGAGGACGAATTGGGCCTGACCGGCTCCATCGGCCTCAGCCACAACAAGTTTCTGGCCAAGGTGGCGAGCGATCTGGACAAGCCGCGCGGGTTCTCGGTGATCGGCAAGGGCGAGACGATGGACTTTCTGGCCGGGAAACCCGTCCGCATGATCTGGGGCGTGGGTGCCGCCGCGCAAAGCTCGCTCGAACGGGCGGGCATCCGCACCTTCACGGACCTCCTGCGCTGGGACAAACAGGCGCTCATCGAACGGTTCGGGGGTATGGGCGAACGGCTCTGGCATCTTGCGCGGGGCGAGGATTTCCGGCGCATCTCGGCCAATGCGCCCGTGAAGTCGATTTCGAACGAAACCACGTTCTTCGAGGACACGTCGGACCCCGACCTGCTCGACGGCCATCTCTGGCGCCTGTCGGAAAAGGTCGCGGACCGGGCCAAGGCCAAAGGGCGCGCAGGCCGGGTGGTGACGCTGAAGCTCAAACGGGCCGACTTCAAGCTCATCACCAAACGCACGAGCCTTCACGACACCACGCAAAGCGCCGACCGCATCTATCGCACGGCGCGCAGCCTGTTCGACACCGTGGCGAACAAAGGGCCGTTCCGGCTGATCGGCGTTGGAATTTCCGAGATCACGGGGGCCGACGGCGCGGACACGGCGGGCGATCTTCTGGACCCGCAGGCGGCGCAACGGCGGGCGGCAGAAAAGGCGACGGATGCGATCCGGGCGAAGTTCGGTGATGGGGCGATCCTGAAAGGCCGCGCGATCCGCTGACTATTCGGCGGCGAGCGGCAGGTCTTGCGGTCGCCCGACCTCGGCAATGCGCGCGATGACGCGATCCAGCGATTCCCGCATGGCGGTGAAATTGCCGTTGGGGACCAGTTTCGCTTCGTTCATGTACAGCGCCCGGTCGATCTCGATCTGGATCGCGTGCTGGCCGCGTGAGGGGCGGCCATAGTGCTGGGTCGTGAACGCGCCCGCGAACGGCGTATTGCGCCCGACCTTGAAGCCCTCGTCCCGGAACGCCAGTTCGATCTCGTCCACGATCTCGCCACCGGCGCTGGCGCCGAACCTATCGCCCAGCACGATCTCGGGTTTCTCGCGACGACCCCGGCACAGGCTGTCGATGGCCTCGTGGGGCATGGAATGACAGTCGATCAGGATCGCCTGCCCGAACAGGCGATGCGACTCGTTCACCAGCGTCTTGAGCCGGGCATGATACGGATGCCAGTGCGAGCGCAGGCGCGCTTCGGCCTCGGCCAGCGGGATCTTTCCGCGATAGATCTGCCGCCCCCCGGCGACGACGCGGGGGATGACCCCAAGGCCCGAGGCCACGCGCGGGTTGTGCGTGCCCTTCTCGACCCCCCGGATCAGCGCCGGATCAAGCTCTTCCGCCCCGCGATTCACATCGACGAAGGCGCGCGGCACGTTCAGCGACAACAGCGGCGCACCATGTGACGGAGCGGTGGCGAACAATTCGTCGACGAAGGCATCTTCCGACGAGCGGATGGTGCGCGAATCGAGCACCGTGCGCCGCAGGAACCCCCACCCGTAATCCCGCCCGGAATGGGGCGAGGAAAATATGGCCGAGGTCGATCTGAGGCTCGGATATTCGACGCGATGCGAGGGACTCATTTTCTCTCCTGATCCCACAGCATAGACCGATAACAGACCCTGCCAAAAGCCCCTTGCAAGGTGGTTCGACTCCTTTTATAGACACGCGGACCGGCGCGGGGTTTCCCGCGTCTGTTTGTTTGGGTTAGCGCCCGGACAGGAAATTCAGGGCGATTAGCTCAGCGGTAGAGCACTTCGTTGACATCGAAGGGGTCACTGGTTCGATCCCAGTATCGCCCACCATGAACCGCCTCACACGTGAGGCATGAACACAAAGGCGCGACCAGCGCCGCGAATGAGGAGAAGGGCCATGAAAGTCCGCAACTCGCTCCGCTCGCTGAAGAACCGGCATCGGGATTGCCGTGTCGTGCGCCGTAAGGGCCGCGTCTACGTGATCAACAAGACCCAGCGCCGTTTCAAAGCCCGTCAGGGCTGATCGGCAAGCTCAGTTTTGCAAAAGGGCCGCCGGAACGATCCGGCGGCCCTTTTTCTTTTGTCGGTGGCGGGCCGGGGTCGCACGCCCCGGCCTTGGCGGGCACCCGCCCCGGTCAGAACGCGGCCAGAAGCCGCACCATCGTCTCCTGCGTGACGAACCCCGTGACCGGCAGCCCGCGCGAGCTTTGGAAGCGGCGGATCGCGCGGCGGGCGGTGGGGCCGAACACGCCATCCACCTCGGGAATGTCGAAGCCAAGGCTGACCAGCCTGTTTTCGACCAACAGCCGCGTCACCTGATTTCCGGCCACGGTCTGCTCTTCTCGTTCCGCCGCCGCCATCTGGGCCTCGTTCTGCTGGTTCTGCGAAAGCTGATCCAGCCGCGCCCGCGCCTCCTGCGCGAACAGCCCGTTCGGATAACGGTCGAGGTAGGCGCGGTAACTGCCCGGCTTGTCCTCGTTACGGACGCGATCCCAGAAGTCCCGCTCCTGCGCCTGCGCTTCCGACCGTTTCGCGGCCTCGATGTCGTCCAGACGATCCTGTGCGACCTCGGAAAAGAGCCCGTCCGGGTAACGGTCGAGATAGGCGCGAAGCCCGGCCTCGTCGCGGCCTTGCCCGATCTGTTCCCAGTACCGCCGATCCTCGCGTTCCTGACGCGCCTGCCGTTCGGCGGCTTCGCGTTCCAACTGCTCGGCGCGGTCGTCCGCCTGTGCGGTCATCCGGGCCAGCATGTCGCGGCTCAGGTATCCCGTCACCGTGAAATCGTTGGCGGACTGGTAGGACCGGATCGCGGCACGGGTCGCGGGGCCGAAGATCCCGTCGATGCCCTTGGGGTCGTGCCCCAGAAGCGCGAGGTTGCGCTGCACCTGACGGCGCGCGGCCTGATTGAGGTTCAGCGCCGCCTCGGCGGTCTCATCGCGATTGGCGCGATTGTCTTCGATCTGGCGCAGGGCCGCACGCGCTTCCTGATTGTGGGCCCCTCTGGGGAAATATTCGAGGTAGAGCGAATACCCCTCCTCGTCGTCCATCGTGCGCGCAACGACCCAGAAGGCATCGTCGGGCGATTGCTCGGTGCGCTCGATCACCACCCTGCCCTCGTCGCCTGCGGGCAGGAACGGAACCACGTTGGAGACGAACCCGGTCGCGGTGACGCCACCCGGCCCGCCGTCCAGACCCTCGCCCAAGGGCAGGCCGGGCACCAGAACCACTTCGTTCGCGACGCGGATGATGCGGTCGACGGGTCCGGTCAGGATGGTGACCCCCTGCGGCGCCTCGAGCTCGAACGTGTCGGACAGGCCCGTTCCCGCCACCTCCTCGCCGGCAGGGGCGGCCATGAGGATGGATTGCCCTTGGAACTCGCTCAGAACGTCGAGGATGGGGCCGATCGCCAGCGCCTCGCCCGCCACCGACACGGCATTGGGCCGGTCCGCCTCGTGCGTCAGGAGGTAGCTGTCGCGCGGACCGCCGACCATGTGTCCGGCAAGGTAGACGAACACGCGGTCGCCCCCTTCCGCGTCCTCGCGGAACTCCTGCACGGCATCGCGCACATCGTCCGCCTCCTGATCGAGGGACGAGGTGACGGTGAACCCGCTGTCCTCGAGTTTCTGGGCAAGTGTCACGGCCTGCGCCGCGCCCGAGACGTCGGGCAGGCTTTCGTATTCGGATTGCACGATGATGAGCGCCGCGTCGGCGGCGGCGATCTGCGGAACTGTGGCCAGAACGGCGAAGCTCGTCGCCAGAGTGGCGAAGGGTTTGTGTCGCATGGAACCTCCCATTGGTCAGGGTCGCGATTGCTGCAAACCTGTGCCGTCCCGCCCCGATATCCAATATCAACGGGTTGCTATGGGATATGTTCCGGCGGTGATCCGCCGCTCACGGCCTCTAGTCGTAGGTGCGCACGTCGTCGATCACCTTGCCATCGTTGGGTAATGCGCCGGGCGCCACGATCTCGACCTTGCCCTTGAGCTTCAGGACATCGGCGATGGTCCGGCCATAGGCATCTGCGTCGCCGCCGTTGGATTCGACCTGCACCGTCATGACGTCCGCCTCGCCCTCGCGGCTGGCCACGACGCGCGCCTTGGCGATCTCGGGGTGTTTGGCGACGAAATCCGCGACCTGTTCGGGGCGCACGAACATGCCCTTGATTTTGGTCGTCTGGTCGGCCCGGCCCATCCAGCCCTTGATGCGCAGGTTGGTGCGCCCGCAGGGGCTTGCCCCCTCCATCACTGCCGACAGGTCGCCGGTCGCGAAACGGATCAGCGGATAGTCGGCGTTGAAGCTGGTGACGACCACCTCGCCCACCTCGCCCGGTGCCACGGGGTCGCCGGTGCCGGGGCGCACGATTTCGACGATCACGCCTTCGTCCACGATCATCCCCTCCATCGCGGGGGATTCGTAGGCGATGTTGCCCAGATCGGCGGTGGCGTAGTTCTGAAGGCAGCGAATGCCCCGATCCGCGTATTCCTGCCGGAGCGACGGGAACAGGGCTCCACCGCCGACCGTGGCCTTGGTGATGCCAAGGCTCACGCCCATCTCTTCGGCCTTGTCGAGAATGATCTTGAGGTAGTCGGGCGTGCCCGCATAAGCAGTCGTTCCGATGTCGGCAGCGGCGCGCACCTGCAACTCGGTCTGTCCGATGCCGGCGGGCACGACGGCGGCCCCGACAGCGCGCGCGCCGTTTTCAAAGATCATGCCGGCGGGCGTCAGGTGATAGGAAAAGCAGTTCTGGACGATATCGCCCTTGCCCACGCCCGCGGCGTGCAGAAAGCGCCCGATCCGCCACCAGTCATCACCGATTCCACCCGGCTCATAGATCGGACCGGGGCTTTGGAAGATGTGGCCGTACTCATGCGTCTTTTTCGCCGCGAAGCCACCCAGCGGAGCATGGGCGGCCTGCGACTTGCCGAGTTCCGACTTGCGCAGGACGGGAAGCGCCGACAGGGCCTCGACACTCGCAATCGCCGCCGGGTCCACGTCGCGCAGACTGTCGGCATACCCCGGCAACGCCTTGGCGCGGGCGATCTGGCGCGGCAGGGCGCGGGCGATATCGTCGGCGCGCTCGTCGGCCGAACGGGTTTCGAGGTCGTCGAAGAACTCAGACATGACAGGGCCCCTTTCCCGGGTGTTGCACGGTTTCTGCGACAATCCGCCCAAACGGCCTGCGCGGAAGTATCGCGTGGACGATCTGGTTAAATTGACGTTGAGTAAGCTGATTTGTGATTCGGGAGAAACTTATATGCCGCATAGGTATTTGCATCGCGTAACGCTGAACGACGATCTTCAGGTGGCCGAGATCGATTTGTCCGGCCTCCGGCTGGACACGTCGGGCGAGGTGAACGCGCTTTACGATGCGATCGAAGCGGCTTTGGCGGAATCCGGTGAAGAGCTGTGGTTTTTCGTCATTAATTACTCTGACTTCCGGATCGACAGCGACGCCTGGTATACCCACCACCGGCGCGGCAAGGCGCTGAACCTCGGTCACAGCATGGGCACGGTCCGCTTCGACATGAGCGAGGAAACGCAGCGCCAGATCGAACGCACGGCGGAGACCGAAAGCTTCGATCCCAACCTGTTCGCGGATCATGACGGCGCGCTGGCGCGGGTCGCCGAGCTTCCGTCGAAACGTCGCGCGAAGGTTGTTCACGACATGGGTTATTCGGACGCGGAATTCGCCAAGCGCATTTCGTTCGACGGGGCGGCCGAAATCATGAACGTCGATTTCTCGAACTTCGTTTTTCACCATTCCGCCGACGTGAACGCGTTCTACGATCATATCGAGGCGCGGCTGGAAGAGACCGCGGTGCGCTGGTTCTTCCTCATCAACTACGAGGGTTGCCGGATCTTCGAAGAAGCCTGGGTCGCCTATGCCCGGCGCGGCAAGCGGCTGAACGAACGCTGGTCGATGGGTTCGGTGCGCTACGCCCCCGGCTCGGAAACCGAGGAAACCATCCGTATGCGGGCCGAAAGCCAACAGTTCCGCCCGAACATCCGCAACACCCGCGAAGAGGCGCTGGCGCGCATCGACGAGATGAAGTCGGAGATGGCGGAGCATTAGGTCTGCCCACCTGACGGTTATGTTCGCGCTGTGATCGGTCATTATGAGAGCCAGCGTTTCCGCCGGCGATAGGAGCGCACGTCGCGGAAGGACTTGCGCCCTTCGTCCGACATGCCGAGGTAGAATTCCTTGACGTCCGGGTTCTCGCGCAGGGCGGCGGCGGGGCCGTCCATCACGATCCGGCCGGATTCCAGAATATAGCCGTAGTGCGCATAGCGGAGCGCCACGTTGGTGTTCTGTTCGGCAAGAAGGAAGGTGTAGCCTTCGTTCTCGTTCAGGTTTTTCACGATTTCGAAAATCTGCTCGACGAGCTGCGGGGCAAGACCCATAGACGGCTCGTCCAGCAGGATCGTTTCGGGCCGGGACATGAGCGCGCGGCCAATGGCGACCATCTGCTGCTCACCGCCCGAGGTATAGCCGGCTTGGCTTTTGCGGCGCTCTTTCAGGCGCGGAAAATAGTCGTAGACCATGTTCAGGTCGGCGTCGATGTCGCCGCGCCCGGCCTTGCGGGTATAGGCGCCGGTCAGAAGGTTCTCTTCCACCGTTAGGTGTTCGAAGCAATGCCGCCCCTCCATCACCTGAATGACCCCTTTGGTCACGAGGTCGGCGGGCGACAGATCCTGCACCTTTTCGCCGCGATACTGGATCGACCCCTTGGTCACCTCGCCGCGCTCGGAACGCAGGAGGTTGGAAATCGCCTTGAGCGTCGTGGTCTTGCCCGCCCCGTTGCCCCCGAGAAGCGCGGTGATGCCGCCCTTGGGCACCGTGAGGCTCACACCTTTCAGGACGAGGATCACGTGGTTGTAGATCACCTCGATATTGTTGACCTCGAGCACTGTCTCGGTCTGGGTCGGCTGGGCGTCGAGCATGGCGAAATCCGTCTGTTCGTCTTGGTCGTGGTCCCCGGCCCGCGGGACATGCGGGCCGGGGGGGAGGGCTTACATCGCGCAGCCCGGTTCGATGCCGGCTTCCGCCGCGAAGGCTGCCGAGTCTTCCTCGATCAGCGGCGACAGAACGTCGAGATCGGCCTGCATGTAGTCGGTGATCAGGCTCCACTCGCCCGCTGCCGCATCCCACTGCGCCACAGCTGCATAGCCGTCGCCGCCGTGGTTCTGGCAGGACACCGAGAACTCCGGCCCGAAGCCCGGCAGACCCAGATCGGTCATCTTGGCTTCGGTGATCTCGAGGTTCTCCATCCCGTCGCGCATCTGCTGCGGGGTGAGGGTCGAGGTGCCGTGCATCTCCTGCGCCGTCTTGGCCGCTTCGGCGGCGAGCATGGCGGCGTAGAGGCCCCGGTTGTAAAGCGCGGTGCCGATCTGGTCGCCGGCGCCCGCAGCCTTGCCCGCATCCACCACGTACTGCTGGATGTCGTCGAAGACCGGGTAGTCGGAGCCTACGTTGTGGAAGGTCAGCGCCTTGTATCCGTTGGCACCTTCGCCCGCCGGGAGCACGTCGTTTTCAGAGCCGGACCACCAGATGCCGATGAAGTTTTCCATCGGGTAGCGGATGTTCACCGCTTCCTGAATGGCGACTTGGTTCATAACGCCCCAGCCCCACATCAGGGTGTAGTCGGGCTTGTCGCGACGGATCTGAAGCCACTGCGACTTCTGCTCCTGACCGGGGTGGTCGACCGGCAGCGTGATGAGCTCATAGCCATGCTTGGCCGACAGCTCTTCCAGCGTGCGGATCGGCTCCTTCCCGTAGGCGGAGTTGTGATAGACCAGCGCGATCTTCTTGCCTTCCAGCGAGCCGCCGTTTTCGTTCAGCAGGTACTTGATCGCCACCGAGGCCCCATCCCAGTAGTTCGCGGGATAGTTGAAGATGTAGTTGAACACTTCGCCGTTCTTGGCCGAGGTCCGGCCATAGCCCATCGAGTGCACCGGGATCTCATCCGCCGTCGCTTTGGGGATGAGCTGGTAGGTGATGCCGGTCGAGAGCGGCTGATAGACCAGCGCGCCGGAGCCCTTGGTCGACTCGTAGCATTCGACACCCTTCTCGGTGTTGTAGCCGGTTTCGCATTCGATCAGTTCGATCATCTCGCCGCCGATGCCGCCGTCACGCTCGTTCAGAAGCGTGAAGTAGTCGGCATAGCCATCCGCAAACGGGATACCGTTCGCGGCATAGGGGCCGGTCCGGTAGCTGAGCGCGGTGAACGTCAGGTCGGCCAAAGCCGGGCTGGCCGCGACCGCGGCGCCCAGTGCGACAGTTGCAAGTTTCATTTTCATCGGGTGTCTCCTCCCTTGGTTGGTCCGATGTTTCCAGTCGGGGTTCCCGCCCCGCTTATTGCCCAGCCCCGCCCTAGTGCGGGAAAGGCCAGAGTCTGAGTTTTTCCTTCATCACCTTCCACAGCGCGGCGAGTCCATGCGGCTCCACGATCAGGAAGAACAGGATCAGCCCGCCGACGATCATGAACTCAAGATGCGCGGCAAGGTCCGTGGCCCAGCCCAGTCCGCCCACGAGCGTGTTTTTCAGAAGCACGGGCATGAGGACCATGAAGGCCGCGCCCGCGAAGCTGCCGAAGATTGAGCCCAGCCCGCCGATGATAATCATGAACAGGACAAGGAACGATTTCTGGATGCCGAACGCCTCGCCCACTTCGACCGCGCCGAGGTAGACCGAGAAGAACAGCGCGCCCGCGACGCCCACGAAGAACGACGATACGGCGAAGGCGCTGAGTTTGGCGGTCAGCGGGTTCACCCCGATGATCTCGGCGGCGATGTCCATGTCGCGGATCGCCATCCATTTGCGCCCCGTCGACCCGCGCGTCAGGTTACGCACGATCCAGGCCGACAGGAACACGAACACGAGACAGAAGAGATAGGTCGCCCAAGCCTCGGTCTGCGGTCCGGTCACCTTGATCCCGAACACCGCACGCTCCGGCACGCTGATCTGGCCGGAGGCGGAGTAGTTGTAGAACCACGGCACCCGGTTGAACAGCCAGACGAGAAAGAACTGCGCGGCAAGCGTTGCCACGGCAAGGTAGAAGCCTTTGATCCGCAACGATGGCAGACCGAACAGCATCCCCACCAGCGCGGTGATCCCGCCCGACAGGATGATGTGGAAAAAGATGTTCACGTCCGGGAAGGACGTCATGAGCTTGTAGCTGGCATAGGCGCCTACGGCCATGAAACCGCCCGTGCCCAGCGACACCTGACCCGCATAGCCCGTCAGCACGTTCAGCCCCAGCGCCGCGATGGCGTAGATCAGGAACGGCAGAAGCACGGCGTTGGCCCAGTAGTCGTTGATGACGAAGGGCACGACGATGAGCGCCACAGCGATCAGCACGTAATAGGCGATCCGGTCGAACTTGATCGGGAACGTCTGGCTGTCGTCCCGGTAGGAGGTTTTGAAATCTCCGGCCTCGCGATAGAGCATCAGGCGATCTCCCCGTCAGTTTTGAGGTGTGAAGGCACGCGGTTCGCGCGTTTGGCGTAACCCGTGGCTTCCGAATGGCGGACAAGCTGGAACCAGCAGGCGAGGCCGATGGCGGCACCGACGGCCGCCAGCAGCGACGCGATAAGCGCCTGATTGCCGGTGTCGGTCGGGGCCGACAGGGCGAGGTAGCCGAAGGCCCAGAAGCCGGACCATGCGACGGTGTTGGCGATGGCGATGAGTTTCTGCATCGTCACACCCTCTCGATGATCTTTTCGCCGAACAGCCCTTGGGGGCGGAAGACGAGGAACAGAAGGGCGAGGACATAGGCGAACCAGTTCTCGGTCGCGCCGCCGACCAGCGGGCCGATGGCGAATTCGAACAGCTTCTCACCCACCCCGATAATCAGCCCGCCGACGATGGCGCCGGGGATCGAGGTGAAGCCGCCCAGCATCAGAACCGGCAGCGCCTTGAGCGCGATGAGCGAGAGCGAGAACTGAACGCCCGACTTGGACCCCCACATGATGCCCGCGACCAGTGCGACGAAGCCCGCGATCGACCAGACCAGCACCCAGATGAACCGGAGCGAAATGCCGACCGACAGCGCCGCTTGGTGGTCGTCGGCCACGGCCCGCAGCGCGCGGCCCTGCTTCGAGTATTGCGAGAACACGGTCAGCGCGACGACGAGGATCACCGCCACGATGGTCGCCGAGATGTCGAGGTTGTCGATGAAGAAGCCGTAGCCGAACCAGTTGAAGGTGGTGTCGTCGATGGCGATGTTGATGCCCTGCGGCAGCCCCACGTCCAGCTTCTTGATGTCGGACCCCCACATCATGTCGCCGAAGCCTTCCATGAAATAGGCCAGTCCGATGGTGGCCATGAACAGGATGATGCCCGGCTGGTTCACCAGATGTCGCAGGATGTATCGCTCGACGATCCATGCGAAGGCGACCATCACCACGACGGTCAGAAGGATCGCGAGGATCGCGGGCACATGCCAGCCGAAGTGGTGCACGTCGGTCCCGAAGATCGCGTTGATGAGGTGGGCGAACGGCACCTGCCCGTCCTGAATGCCCACGAGCGTCAGCGCGGCGAACAGCGCCATGACGCCCTGAGCGTAGTTGAAGATGCCGGAGGCTTTGAAGATGAGAACGAAGCCCAGCGCGACGAGCGCGTAAAGCACCCCGGCCATCAGACCGTTCAGCGTGACTTCCATCGCGTAGAGAAGCTGATCAGGCATGGGTTCCTCCCGTCCCGAAGCGGCGTGCCCAGCGCGCGGCGCCGTCCTCGCCCAAGTATTGTGAAGAACCTCCGACGGAGGTGATGAAGGTCGCGTCAGTCATGCGCCACCCCCAGATAAGCGTCGATGACCGCCTGATTGCCGCGCACCTCGTCCGGTGTGCCGTCGCCGATCTTCTTGCCGTAATCCATCACGACGACACGGTCGGACAGGTCCATGACCACGCCCATGTCGTGCTCGATCAGGGCGATGGTGGTGCCGAACTCGTCGTTCACGTCGAGGATGAAGCGGCTCATGTCCTCTTTCTCTTCGACGTTCATACCCGCCATCGGCTCGTCCAGAAGCAGAAGCTTCGGCTCGGCGGCCAGCGCGCGGGCCAGTTCGACCCGCTTTTTCAGGCCATAGGGCAGACGGCCAACGGGCGTCTTGCGGATGTTCTGGATTTCGAGGAAGTCGATGATCTTTTCGACCTGTTCGCGGTGATGGTTTTCTTCCTTCTCCGCCCGGCCGAACCACATCGCCTGACTGAGCAGACCCGTCTTCATCATGGTCAGGCGACCCGTCATGATGTTGTCCAGCACGCTCATGCCGTCGAACAGCGCGATGTTCTGGAACGTGCGCGCGATGCCCTGTGAGGCGACTTGATAGGGCTTCATCTGCGGACGGCGCTTGCCACGGAACCATACCTCGCCCTCTTGAGGCACGTAGAAGCCCGAGATGACGTTCAGCATCGACGACTTGCCAGCGCCGTTCGGGCCGATGATTGCGCGTATTTCCCCTTCGCGAATGTCGAAGGAAATATCCTTGATCGCGACCACGCCGCCGAAACGCAGGGTGATGTTCTTCATTTCCATCACCACGCCGCCGATGGTCCGGCCGTCCGCGGTCACGTAGCTGTCCGGGCTCATGTCGTTCATTGGGCCCCTCCGGTTCCGTATTGTGTGAAGGTCATTCCGCCGCGATCCCCTGCTTCGGGGCGGTCGGCACCACCTTGGCGTCGCGGATTTCCAGCGTCGCCTTGATCTTGCCCTTGCGGCCGTCTTCGTAGGTGACTTCGGTTTCGGTGTATTGTTCGGTCTTGCCGGAATAGAGCGCCTCGACCAGATCACCGAACTTTTCCGAGATCACGCCGCGCCGCACCTTGCGGGTCCGAGTCATCTCGCCATCGTCCGCATCCAGTTCCTTGTGCAGGACGAGGAAGCGGTGGATCTGGCAGCCCGACAGCATCTCGTCCTCGGCCACGCTCGCGTTCACCTCTTCGACATGGCTCTGGATCGTGTCGAGCACCTGCGGATGGTTCGCCAGTTCCTGATAGGACGCATAGGAGATGTTGTTGCGCTCGGCCCAGTTACCCACCGCGTTCAGGTCGATGTTGATGAAGGCCGTGCACATCTCACGCCCCGATCCAAAGACCACGGCTTCAAGGATATTCGGATAGAACTTGAGTTTGTTCTCGACGTATTTCGGCGCGAACATTGACCCGTCGGCCATCTTGCCCACGTCCTTGGCGCGGTCGATGATCCGCAGGTGTCCGGTGTCCGGTTCGATGAACCCGGCGTCGCCCGTCGCGACCCAGCCTTCGGCATCCTTGGTCGACGCCGTGCTTTCGGGGTTGTTGTAATATTCGACGAAGGTGCCCGGGCTGCGGTAATAGACCTCGCCGTTGTCGTCGATGCGCAGTTCCACGCCGGGGGCAGGCACGCCGACCGTATCGGGCCGCACCTCGCCATCGGGCTGCACGGTGATGAACACAGTTGCCTCGGTCTGGCCGTAGAGTTGTTTCAGGTTGATGCCGAGCGAGCGGTAGAAATCGAAGATTTCCGGCCCGATCGCCTCGCCCGCCGTATAGCCGACGCGCACGCGGCTGAACCCGAGCGTGTTCTTGAGCGGCCCGAAGATGAGCAGATTGCCGAGCCAGTAGGAAAAGCGGTCGCCACCCGACACCGGCTTGCCGTCGAGGATCGCGGGCCCGACCCGGCGCGCGACCTTCATGTAATGGTCGAACAGCCGTTTCTTGAGCCGCGTGGCGTCTTCCATGCGGATCATGACCGTCGTCAGAAGGTTCTCGAACACGCGCGGCGGAGCGAAGAAATAGGTCGGCCCGATCTCGCGCAGGTCCGTCATCATCGTCTCTTCGGACTCGGGGCAGTTCACGCAGAACCCGGTCCAGTAGGCCTGACCGAGCGAAAAGATGAAGTCGCCCACCCAGGCCATCGGCAGATAGGCGAGAATGTCGTCGCCCGCGGTCAGGTGATCGAACTCGGACGAATTCTTGGCGCTTTCGATGACGTTGCGGTTCGACAGCACCACGCCCTTGGGCTTTCCGGTCGTGCCGGAGGTGTAGAGCATCACGCAGGTGGAATCGTAGTCCAGCTTCTCGGTGCGCTCGCGCATGATCGGTTCGAGCCGCGAATGCCCGCCGCGTCCTTCGGCCTGCACGTCGTCGAACCAGTTCAGATGCGTATGGTCGTATTTGCGCATCCCGCGCTTGTCGACGTAGATCACATGCTCGATCTTCGGCACGCGGTCCTTCACTTCGATGACCTTGTCGACCTGTTCCTGATCGCCGCAGATCACGAAGCGCGCACCGCAATGGTCGAGGACATAGTCCATTTCTTCCGGGCCGGCGTCCTGATAAAGCGGCACGGGAACGGCGCCGCATTTCTGCGCGGCGACCATCGACCAGTAATGTGCCGGACGGTTGCGGCCGATGATGGCGACATGATCGCCGGGTTCGATTCCCAGCGCGATCAGGCCCATCGCCAGCGCGTCGATTTCCTCGGCGGTCTCGGCCCAGCTCCATGTCTGCCAGATGCCGAACTCTTTTTCACGATAAGCGGGACGACCGCCGAATTCCTTCGCATTCCGGGCCAGAAGCGCCGGAACCGAGGACAGACCGCTGGTCGCGGTTTGAACCTGTGCCAAATTGTCTCCTCCCACACCGGCCCTCCCCGACCGGCGTTCCGCATCACCCGAAGGCGACACGCAATATTCTTGCCAAGCAGAGTTCCACGTCAAACATTTCCGCAGTTTTTCCAGAATGTAACGAATTGTTGCGGGTGCTGCGGAAGCGAAACCGGGGGCTTCCAGAGCGGTCGCCACGGTGCTAGCGAGAAAGGGGGAGGACGTTCTCTGAACACCAAGTACACCGATATCGCCGCCCTGACGCAGGCCGGTCTGAACCTGATCCAACAGGCGCTGTCGATCTATGACAGCGACCTGCGCTTCGTGGTCGGCAACCGGACCTTCCAGACGATGTTCGGCCTGCCCGACAGTCTGGTGACACGCGGCGCGCGGTTCGACGATACGATCCGGTTTCTGGTCGAACGCGGCGAATACGGCGAGGTCGACGACCACGAAGCCTTCGTGCAGGACAAGGTCGATCAGGCGCTGGCGTTCGAACCGCATTACGTGGAACGGCAGCGGGCCGACGGGCGCATGATCTCGGTCGAAGGATCGCCGCTGGCGCAAGGCGGCTGGGTCACGGTCTATACCGACATCACCGCGATCAAGCGGCAGGAAACGCTGCTCAGATCGCGGTCCGAAGAGCTGTCGGATCAGCTTCTGGAACATGCCGAGGAGTTGTCGCACACCAACCGGGCGCTGGCCGCGACCAACGCGGCACTCGAAGAAACCAAGCGGCAATTGACCGAGATGGAAAGCCGCGCCCGCGTCACGGCCGAAATGATGCCCGCGCATATCGCGCGGCTCGACAGGGATTGGCGCTATTCCTATTCCAACCGTCAGCTTGCCACGATCCTGCCGTTCACGCCGCGCAACATCGTCGGATTGCACGCCCGCGACGCGTTGGGCGACGAGGCGTTCGAGAAGATCACGCCAAGCCTCGAGCGGGCCTTTGCCGGAGATGCCAGCGTTTTGGAATTCGCGCACGAAGGCGTGGCGCGGCGTATCCGCGTGGCCTTCACCCCCGATGCCGACGAGAACGGCGAAGTCACCGGGGTCTATATCCTGTCGATGGACGTCACCGAAGAGGCGCAGGCGCGGGCGGCGCTGACCCAGACCCGCAAACGCGAACTGGCCGCCCAACTCACATCGGGAATGGCGCATGACTTTTCGAACCTGTTGACGATCATCCTCGGCCTTCAGGCGCGGTTGGGTTCCATGCCTTTGGGCGAGGATGCGCAGGCGCTGGTGCAGGCGACGACGGGCGCGGCCCGGCGGGGCGGTGCGCTGCTCGACCGGATCTCGTCCCTGTCCGGCGCGCGCGAGGTGCGGCCGGAGCCAGTCGAAGCCGCGCGCCTTCTGGCCGAGATCGAAACGCTGGCGAAACCGACGCTGCCGGATGGCCTGTCGCTGACCACCGAGGTTGAAGGGCTGGCGCATCCGGTGTTGCTGGACGTGGGCGCGACGCAAGATGCGCTCCTGAACCTCGTGCTGAACGCAAAGGACGCCATCGGGGCGGGCTCCGGTCGGATCGCCATTGTCGCGCGCGAAGTGGCGGGGACATGGATCGAATTCGAAGTCACCGACACGGGGCCGGGGTTCAGCCCCGACGCGCTCGACCATGCGCTCGACGCGTTCTTCACCACGAAGGGTGGCGAAGGCTCGGGCCTTGGGCTCGCCATGGTCTATGACCACGCAAAGATGTCGGGCGGCCACGTGCGGCTTGCCAATACGGACCGGGGCGCACGGGTCACGATCCGGGTGCCGTTGAAGCCCGCCGTGGCGACAGGCGCGCCGCAACTCGTGCTGCTGGTCGAGGATCAGGACAACATTCGCGCGGACGTGCGCGAGATGCTCATCTCGCTCGGCCATCAGGTGATCGAGGCCGCCTCGGGCGAAGAGGCGCTGGACCTCGCCGGGATCGAAGGGATCGATCTGGTTCTGTCGGACATCATGCTGGGCGGCACGGTGACCGGGGACCGGCTGGTCGGCAGGATCGAAGCGCCCGTGATGCTCATGTCGTCGCTGCCGCAGGGCGATGCGCGGCGGGCGGGCCATGCCGTGCTGACCAAGCCGTTCACGCGCGGCCAGCTTGCCGCGTTCCTTGCCGATGCCCTTGCACGGGAGGCGGCGGAATGAGCGCGCCGATGGTTGCCATTCTGGATGACGAACCCGAGATCCGGCAAATGCTGTCGGACGCCTTGCAGGACGCCGGGTTCCGCACCGCGGGGTTCGGCCGCGCGACCGAGTTCGAGGCCGCGTTGCGCAAGACCGCGCCCGACGTCTGCCTCGTCGATCTCGGCCTGCCGGATCGCGATGGCCTGACACTCGTTCACCGGCTGGCTCTGGAAAGCGGCGCGGCCATCATCATCATTTCGGGCCGCGCGCAGGTTCAGGACCGGGTGACGGGGCTGGAGCTTGGCGCGGACGATTACATCATCAAGCCCTTCGAACTGGCCGAGGTCGTGGCCCGTGTCCGCGCCCGCGTGCGCGTCGGCAAGGCGGCCAAGCCGGGCCAGTCGAACACGGCGAGCTTCGCGGGATGGACCGCGCATTTCGACCGTTACGTGCTGGAAGACGCGACCGGGGCCGAGACCGGATTTTCCCATGCCGAGGGCGAAGTGCTTCGCCTGTTCCTCGAAGCGCCCAAACGCCTGATTTCCCGCGCGCATATGCAGGAAAGCCTTGGGGGCGCCGCGGGCGAGAGCTTCGACCGGGCGATGGACGTCCGCATCTCGCGCCTGCGCACGAAGCTGGGCGAAGACCCGAAGAACCCCAAGCTCATCAAGACGATCTACGGCGCCGGATATATCTTTCTGGGTGATGTCACGTGGCGCTAGGTCTTTTCCCTGTCACGTCTTCGGGTTAGCACCCGGTGAGCCAGTTGGGGGAACACGATGTCACAGGTCACGCTGGTCCGGCATGGGCAGGCCAATTCCGGGTCGAACGACGAACACGGATACGACAAGCTGTCGGACCTCGGCTGGCAACAGACCGGATGGCTGGGCAACTATTTCGACAGCGTCGGTGAACGGTTCGACCGGATCTATTCCGGCACTTTGACCCGCCATGTCGAGACGGCGAAGTCGATGGGGTTTCCCGAACCCGTTCAAGACCCGCGCCTGAACGAAGTCGCCTATTTCGATCTGTCCGCGAAGATGCACGAACAGATGGGCATCAAGCCGCCCGAAAACCGCGACGAGTTCGTGAAACACCTGCCGCTCGTCTTCACGGCATGGCGCGAGGGCCAGATCGAGGACACGATCGAGACCTATGCCGAATTCGAAGGGCGCGTGGACGACGTGCTGCATGAGATCGCGGCGGGCAAGGGCCGCGCGCTCGTCTCGACCTCAGGGGGCTGGATCGCCATGTCGATCAAGGTGGCCATGGGGCTGCAACTGAATTCGATGGCGCGGCTGGCGCTGACCATCATGAACAGTTCCGTGCACCAGATGCACCCGGTCGGCGCCGGTTTGACCCTGACCCAGTTCAACGCGGTTCCGCATCTCGCCGACCCGGACCGTCAGTACGCCCAGACCTTTATCTGAGGGTGGCGGCGGATCACTTCAGATGGTCGTCCTCAAGGTCTTCGACATCATAGCCCAACGCTTCCAACCCGGCTTCGAGGTAGTCGGCCAGCATGGTCTCGCCCAGCAGGTAATCCTCGGTGGGCGCGGTCGCCTCGGCCTTGGCGGTCGCGATGGCCTCGTCCAGTTCCTCGGCTTCGAACGTCTCGCGCCCGATCCACATGACGGCCACGAGGCTCGCCTGTTCGTCGGTATTGAGATCCGAGATGTAGTTGCGGATCACGTTCTCGGTGTCGGGCAGTTCGCGGGCCTGAATGGCGATGCGGGCGACGCGGGACGGGCTGATTTCGAGCATGTCTGACCTGTTCATTGCTTGCCCCCCATTTAGGGGCGAAAGCGGGGGCGCGACAAGGGATCAGGTCTTGGGAAGCTGAACCACCGCTGCCGCGTCGTCCTGCGCCAGTTCCTCGAAGTCGAAATTGTCGAGCCGTTTGGCCCGGTTTCCGGCCTTTTCGGCGGAAATCTTGATGTCCGCGATGTCCTTGGAGGCCTGATGGAAATGCCGGTCGAGGTTTTCGACACGGTCGCCCAACCGGCCGACGTCCGCCGACAAAAGGTGCAGTTCCTTGCGGATCGCGCCCGCCTGTTCGCGCATCCGGGCGTCTTTCAGGATCGCGCGCATCGTGTTCAGCGTCGCCATGCAGGTGGTGGGCGAAACGATCCAGACGCGGGCGTTGAACCCTTCGCGCACCACATCGGCGAAATTCGCGTGAAGTTCGGCATAGACGGCTTCTGACGGCAGGAACATGAGCGCGCCATCCGCCGTCTCGCCCTCGATGATGTATTTCTCGCTGATCGCCTTGATGTGGGCACGCACGGCTGTTTTCATCAGCCGTCCGGCCTCGGCGGCCTGTGCCTGTGTCCCGGCCCGGCGCAGCGCCTCATACGGCTCCAGCGGGAACTTGGAGTCGATCACGATGGGGCCCGGCGGGTTCGGCAGGTGGATCAGGCAGTCGGCGCGCTTCCCGTTCGACAGCGTATGCTGAAACGCATAGCTGTCGGTCGGCAGGGCCTTGGACACGATGTCGTTCAACTGAATCTCACCGAACGCCCCGCGCGTCTGCTTGTTGGACAGAATGTCCTGAAGGCTCAGAACGTCGCCCGAAAGCTTTTCGATATTCGCCTGCGCCTTGTCGATGGTGGCGAGCCGTTCCTGCAATTCGGTCAGCGACTTGGTGGTCTTGACGGTCGAACCCGTGAGCGTTTCGTTCATCCGCTCCTGCAAGTCGGACAGGGCCCGCGCGGATTTCATCGCGTTCTCGTGCAGCCGGTCCTGCATCTGCCGCTGCACGTCGGCGAGGCGGGTTTCCATGGTCTGTATCATCCGGCTCTGCGCGTTGGCCTGCGCGTCCGACACGGTGCGCAGGCCGCCCGACAGCTGATCCTGCCCCTGCCCCAGCACCTGCACCGCTTGCCCGATGCCACCAAGCTGACGCGCAAGTTCCGCGTTGGTGGCGCTGGCGCGGCCCGACCGCACGAGCAAAACGATCAGCAGGAGGACGAGCAGAAGCAGCACCGCCCCGGCCACAAACGCGGCAAGGGTCAGAGGGTCGGAAAGGTCGAGGGTCGTGTCGCCGATCTGGATCATGTGCGCCCGAAAAGCCGTTCGATATCCGCCAGCTTTAACTCGACATAGGTCGGACGGCCATGGTTGCACTGACCGGAATGGGGTGTCGCCTCCATCTCGCGCAGGAGGGCGTTCATCTCTTCGGGCCGCATCCAGCGTCCGGAGCGGATCGAGCCGTGGCAGGCGACGCGCGACAGCACCGCTTCGATCCGGGCCTGAAGGGTCTGGCTTTGACCGAGGTCCGCGAGTTCGTCGAGGATGTCGCGGATCATGGCTTCGGCGTTTACCTGGCCCAGGATCGCGGGCGTTTCGCGCACGGCGATGGCGCCGCCGCCGAATGGCTCGATGACGAGGCCCAAGCGGGCGAGGTCGTCGGCGAGGCCCAGGAGCAGGGATGCGTCGCCTTCGGACAGGTCCACGATCTCGGGGATGAGCAGCGCCTGCGACGCCACGCCGTTTTCGGCCATCTGGCGCTTGAGCTTTTCATAGACCAGCCGTTCGTGCGCGGCGTGCTGATCGACGATCACCATGCCGTCTTCGGTCTGGGCGACGATGTAGTTTTCATGCACCTGCGCGCGCGCCGCGCCGAGCGGAAGGCTTTCGGCGGGCGGCGTTTCGGGTGTCGGCTCCGGTTCGATCACGGGGTCGAACCGGGCCGAGGGAGTTTCCGCGAAGCCCATTGGGGACTGGGCTTCGCGTGCCGTGTGCAGGACGACTTGGGACGGTCTGTCCATCTGGTACACACGGGCGTGCGTTGGCTCGGGCCGCATGGCGCCGAGCGTGGATTGGGCGACGGTGGAAGACGCGCGGTGCCCGGCCTCGGCAAGCGCATGCCGGATCGTCGTGACGATCAGCCCGCGCACGAGGCCGGGTTCGCGGAAACGCACTTCGGATTTCGCCGGGTGGACGTTCACATCGACCAGTTTCGGGTCGCAGGTGACGAACAGCGCCGCCGCCGGGTGGCGGTCGCGGGACAGGAAATCGGCATAGGCCCCGCGCAACGCCCCGATCAGAAGCTTGTCGCGCACAGGGCGGCCGTTGACGAACAGGAACTGCGCCACCGCCGCGCCACGGGAATAGGTCGGCAGGGCCGCGTAGCCCGTCAGCCGGAAGCCTTCGCGCAGCGCGTCGAGCGGCACGGCGTTCTCGGCGAAGTCGCGCCCGAGAACACCGCCCAGACGGGCATGGAGCGCGTCGAACAGATCGCCGTTTTCGGGCGCGGCCCGGAAGGTCACGCGCCCTTCGCCCCCGCCGGAAACGTCGCGCAGGGTGAAGCCGATATGCGGCTCGGCCATGGCGAGGCGTTTGACCACATCGGTGATCGCCTGCGCCTCGGCCCGGTCGGTGCGCAGGAACTTGAGCCGCGCGGGCGTGGCGAAGAACAGGTCGCGCAATTCCACGACCGTGCCGCGCGACAGGGCCGCGGGCCTCACCGGCTCGGCCTTGCCCCCGGCCACGCGGATGCTGGCGGCCGCCCCATCGCAGCGCGAGGTGATCGTCAGCCGACCGACCGCGCCGAGCGACGGCAGCGCCTCGCCCCGGAAACCGAAGGTGTGAATGTCGAGCAGGTCGGACCCGTCGATCTTGGAGGTCGCATGGCGCGACATGGCGAGCGGCAGGTCTTCGGCCGGAATGCCGCACCCATCGTCGGTGACCCGGATCAGGGTCTTGCCGCCATCGGCGTAGGCCACATCGATGCGGGTGGACCCGGCGTCGATGGTGTTCTCGACAAGCTCTTTCACGGCGGACGCCGGCCGCTCCACGACTTCGCCCGCGGCAATCCTGTTGATTGCAGCGTCATCAAGCTGGCGTATGGCTGGCCGGCTTATCTTGGGGGCGTCGTCGGGCATGCCACTAGACCTAGCATGTGCACGCGCGATTCTGAAAGCGCGAAAGACGGCGCGAGGGCCGTCTTTCACAGGGGTGTCGGGGCGTCTTCAGCGCCCCGATGGCGCGGCCCTCAGTTCACCGTCGGCTCCAGACCTTCGGGCTGGCCGACCACCACGAAGCGCAGGTTCTCGGGCTGGAAAAGCTCCGCCGCGACGCGGTTCGCCTCTTCCAGCGTCACCGCCATGACCTTTTCGTTCCGGGTTTCCGGGTAGTCGATCGGGTATCCGTCCATCTGCATCGAGGTCAGGATGTTGGCGATGTTGCTGTTGCCGTCGAACCGCAGCGGATAGGCGCCGGTCAGGTATTTCTTGGCATCTGCAAGCTCCTGCTCGGTGATGCCGTCCGCGGCCATCTTGGCCCATTCCTCCTGCACGACCGAAACGGCTTCGGCCATGACGCCGTTCTGCGACGAAAAGCTGCCGCCCAGCACTTCGGAATAGTCGCTGTCGGACAGGTAGGTGCCGATGCCGTAGGTCAGGCCGCGCTTCTCGCGCACCTCGTCGAACAGCCGGTTTTCGAAATTCGCGCCGCCCATGATCGTGTTCACGATATAGGCCGCGAAGAAATCCGGATTGTCGATCTTCATGCCCGGCTGACCGAAGCGCGCCACGGATTGCGGCGTGTCGAAGGTCACGACCGAGATGCCGGGCGTGGCGCCGAAAGGCACCGGGTCGGGGTATGCCCCGCCTTGTTCGCGCAGATCGCCCAGAATGGTGTCCAGCACCGTGCCCAGTTGCTCGGGCGTGATGTCACCGACCGCCGAGACATAAACCCGGTCACGCGCGATGGCGTTTTCCCACGCAGTCACGATATCGTCGCGGGTCAGGGCGGTTACGCTGTCGACGGTGCCCCCGTCGAAGCTTCCATAGGGATGGTCGCCATAGGCCGCGGCATTCATCGCATCGCCCGCAAGCTCGTCGGGGTCCGTCTGGCGCGAGTTGATGTAGGACAGGACCTGCCCGCGCACACGCTCCACCGCGACGTCATCGAACGTCGGCTCGACCAGCGAGGCGCGGATCAGGTCGATGGAGGGCTGCATGTTCTCGGTCAGGAACTGGGCCGAAACGGTCAGGACATCGCCATAAACGTCGAAGTCGATCGACGTGGCGAGGTCTTCTTTCGCCTCGGCAAAGGCGCGGCTGTCCATGTCGGCCGCCCCTTCCTCGAGCAACCCGGCCATGAGGTTCGTCGCACCGCGCTTGCCCGGCAGGTCGAGCGACGTGCCGCCCCGGAACCGAAGCTCGAGAGCGACGAAGGGGATCGAATGTTCTTCGACCAGCCAGGCCGAGATGCCGCCGGGCGACGTGACCTCCTGAATCGGAACCTGAGCACGGGCCGGAACGGCGGCGATCAGGAAAAGCGCAATGGCGAGACGGATCATTGGATGGCCTCCGCGTCGGTGTCAGGGGTCGTGGTGGGGCCGGTCAGCCAGCCGGTGACGGCGTGAGAGCGTTGCAGAACCTTCTCGGCAGCCGCCATCACGTCGTCTGGCGTCACCGATTGCAGAACCTCGGGCCAGGCTTTGACGTCTTCGATGGTCAGACCGCTCGTCAGCGCCGCGCCATAGCGGTTGGCAAGGCCACGCATGGAATCCTGCGCGTAGATATCGCCTGCCCGAATACGGGTCTTGATCCGTTCGAACTGCGCCGGGTCGATCCCGTTCTCCATAAACTCGGCCAAGGTGGCATCCATCGCGGCTTCGGCTTCGGCCAGCGACACGCCCTGCGCCGGAACCACGCCGATGCGGATCGACGAGATGTCGAGGTTCAGCGCGCTGTAGCCCGCAAAGGTCGAGACGGCGATGTTCTGGTCAAACTCGAGCGCCTGACCGAAGACCGACGTTGCCGAGTTCCCACCGAGGATCTCCGCGAGATAGACGAGCGCGGCGGCCTCTTCCTGTTCGCCCGGATTGCGTTCGGGGGCGAGGTAACTGCGCACGACATAGGGCTGGCTGACACGCGGGTCTTCGTATGTGATGCGACGTTCGGCAAGCGGCACGGGTTCCAGCGGTCGCGCGCGCGGCTCCAACCCTTCGGTCGGTTCGAGCGGGCCATAGTGCTCCTCGGCCATCGCGAGCACCTCTTCCGGTTCCACGTCACCCGCCACCACGAGGATCGCGTTATTGGGGGCGTAATATTTGCGGTAGTAGGCCATCGCTTCGTCCAGCCCCAACTGCTCCATCTCGTGCCGCCAGCCGATGACCGGGATGCCGTAGGGGTGGTTCTGGTAAAGCGCGGCCTGCATCTGTTCGTTCAGCAGTGCGCCCGGCGAATTGTCGGTCCGCATCGCGCGTTCTTCGAGGATCACGTCACGTTCGGTCGCGATGTCGTCTTCGGACAGCTGAAGGTCGCGCATCCGGTCGGCCTCCATCGTCATCATCAGGTCGAGCCGGTCGGCGGCGACGCGCTGGAAGTAGGCGGTATAGTCCTGACTGGTGAAGGCGTTGTCAGACCCGCCGTTTTCAGCCACCACGCGGCTGAGTTCGCCGGATTCCATGTCGTCGGTCGCCTTGAACAGCAGATGTTCGAGGAAGTGGGCGATGCCGGAGACCCCCGGATCTTCGTCGGCGGCCCCGGCGCGATACCAGACCATGTGGACCACGACCGGCGCACGATGATCTTCGATCACCACTACGTCCATACCGTTGTCGAGGGTGTAGTCGGTGACCTCCTGCGCCGTGGCAGGGAGCGTGACGGCCATGATGGCGAAACAGGCCGAGAGAAGTCGCTTCATCTGAAATCCTCCGTTCCACTGACACAGTTAGCCGGAGCGGCCAGAGGAGCAACCCCGCATGACGGTGGTGTGAATTGGATTACAGGTTGTTAACACGCCTGTGTGGCGCGGAAAAAGAAACGGGCCCAGCCGGGCCCGTCGCATCTTTCGCCTCACTCGAACCGCTCGGGATCGGGGGGTGCCGCCGGGGTCCAGACCCCGCGATTGCGGACCCGGTCGAGTTCGAGCTGCTGGTCGAGCGACTGCTGGCTGTAGCTGTCGTAATAGACGTTCACGTTGAACAGGCGCTCAAGCAGCTTGCCGTTGTTCTTGCGGCGGTATTCCAGGTCTTCCTCGGCCAGCACCGTGCGGATGTTGCCGTTGGTGCCATAGCGACCGGCATGGGCGAGAAGCGTGCCTTCACCGGCATTCGCGCGATCCGAGGTGAGCGCATCGGGATTGCCGCCCAAGGCCGCCACCGCATCGGCGGTCGGCGTGGCATCGGCGCGGTTCGTCTGACCGGGGGTCGGCGTCGGAAGCGCGCTGTAATCCTCGGGCTGTTCAAGCGGCTTGTTGGGCAGGATCGAAAACTCGTCCGGGGTCGAGGACCGGATGTTCATGAGGTCGGGATTGCCGTCGTTGGAACAGGCCGCAAGCAGCCCGAGACCCACAAGGGCTAGTCCGAATTTCATGGCAGGAACCCGCATCTATGCCTCCAACACCCGTTTCGACCTCTTTACCGCAACTCGCGGGCCCCGTCACGGGGCCTTTTTCCCATCGGCTTTGTCGGCCAGCAGGATCAGACCGATGGCCCCGGCAAACACTGCAATATCAGCGACATTGAAGGAATAGGGATTGGTAAATCCGCAACAGGACATATTGAGAAAGTCCGCGACGGCACCATAGACCACGCGGTCGATCACGTTGCCCAGCGCACCACCGACGAGCACGCCTGCGGCAATGCGTGCGGCCAGCGTCATGGATTTGCGCCGCACCCACCATAGCACGCCCAGACAGATCGCGAGCGCCACACCGATCAAAATCCAGCGCATCGTGTCCTCAGACGACGAGAACAGTCCGAAGTTCACGCCTTCGTTCCACGCCATGCGGTAGTTGAGGAAGGGCGGCCAAACGTCGATCGCCCCGACCTCCTTCAGGTTCATCACCTGCACGACCCAGTATTTCGTCACCTGATCGAGGACGAAGACGATGAGCGCGGTGATCGACAGCGCGCGCATCAGTGACGGAAGTGCCGCATACCGGTGAACACCATGGCGAGCCCGGCCTCGTCAGCCGCCTTGATGACCTCGTCGTCGCGCATCGACCCGCCCGGCTGGATCACGCAGGTCGCACCCGCTGCGGCGGCTTCCAAGAGGCCGTCGGGGAATGGAAAGAACGCGTCCGAGGCGACGGCGGAGCCGATGGCGGGGCTTTCGGACAGGCCCAGTTCGGCCGCCATGCGACCCGCTTTCGTGGCGGCGATGGTGGAGCTGTCCAGACGGCTCATCTGGCCCGCGCCAACACCCACGGTCGCGCCGTCTTTGACATAGACGATGGCGTTGGATTTCACGTGCTTGGCCACTTTCCAAGCGAAAAGCAGGTCTTTGAGCTGTTCGTCGGTCGGGGCCTTCTTGGTCACCACCTTCAGGTCATCGAGCCCGATATGCCCGTTGTCCTTGTTCTGGAACAGATAGCCACCCGCGACCTGACGGATCGTCTGGCTGCCGATCAGCGGATCGGGCAGACCGGCGGTGGTCAAGAGGCGCAGGTTCTTCTTCGCCGCGAAAATCTCTTTCGCCTCGTCCGAAGCACCGGGGGCGATGACGACCTCGGTGAAGATCTGGGTGATCTCGCGTGCCGTGTCGGCGTCGAGCGGCTGGTTCAGCGCGACGATGCCGCCGAAAGCCGAGGTGCGGTCGCAATCGAACGCCTTCTTGTAGGCGTCGAGCAACGTCGCGCCCCGCGCCACGCCCGAGGGGTTGGCGTGCTTGATGACGGCGACGGCGGGACCGTCGGCGGGGTCGAATTCCGCGACCAGTTCGAACGCTGCGTCGGTGTCGTTGATGTTGTTGTATGATAACTCTTTGCCCTGATGCTGCACGGCGGTCGCGACGCCTTCGCGGGCCGAGCCGTCGACATAGAACGCCGCGTCCTGATGCGGGTTCTCGCCGTAGCGCATGACCTGTTTCAACTCGCCCGCGACCACACGGCGGCGCGGCGCGGCCTCGCCAATCGCGCCCGCCATCCAGCCGGACACGGCAGCGTCGTAAGCTCCGGTGCGGGCATAGGCGATCTGTGCCTGACGCTGGCGGAAGGCATAGGTGGTCGCGCCATCGTTCGTCTTCAACTCGTCCAGCAGCGCGCCGTAATCTTCGACATCGACGATGGTGGTGACGAAGCCGTGGTTCTTGGCCGCCGCGCGGATCATGGCCGGGCCGCCGATGTCGATGTTCTCGATCATCTCGTCGTAATCCGCGCCACGGGCCAGAGCGGCCTCGAACGGGTAGAGGTTCACCACCAGCAGGTCGATCGCGCCGATGCCATGCTCATTCATCGCGGCCACATGGTCGTCGTTGTCACGCAGCGCCAGAAGGCCGCCGTGCACCATCGGGTGCAGCGTCTTGACGCGGCCATCCATCATCTCGGGAAAATTCGTCACCTCGGACACGTCCTTGACCGCAACGCCCGCATCCCGCAGCGCCTTGGCCGATCCGCCGGTGGACAGGATCTCGATCCCCATCCCCTCCAGAGCCTTGCCCAGATCGACCAGCCCGGTCTTGTCGGAAACGGAAATCAGCGCGCGGCGCACGGGGGAAAGGTCGGTCATGTGGTGTCCCTTGGGTCAGTCTGGCAGCTCGTCCACCTCATCCCGCACCAGATCGCGCACGCCGATGGGCGTGTCCTGCGCCTTGGCGAGGGACCAGCGGATGCGCGTCGCATAGTCTATTGCCGCGCCGGATAGAACCACTTGTTTCGACGCACGGGGCTTCAATCGGTTCTTTTCGAGGTAAACCGAGGGTTCGAGCGACAGTTTCGCCGCACCATCGTAGCGGAACACCCAGATTTCCCCGGATTTGAGCGCCATCGACACCGCTGTGCCGCCAAGGTCGATGGTCGCGTCCACGTCCGGGTGCAGGTGGAAGCGGATGTTGAAGGGCACGCCTTTCTCGCCCTCGCGTTCAAGCGCGCGGCCAAAGGTGGCCTGTTCGGATTCTGACACGGCCGCCAGCGTTTCCTCGCCCGCGATGGTGCGCCCGTCCACGGCCAGTTCCAGCCGCCGGATATAGGCCAGACCGAACCGCGGCTGATAGCCATCGTGGCCGCTGACGAGGCCGATCATGTCGGCATCGCCGATCCGCCGCGCCTCGACCTCGTTCGGGACTTCGACCATGCGCGCGCGCGGCCCGTAGGGCGTGGCCTCCATATCGCCGAGGCGCGAGGACGACACGCCGGTCAGGCCAAGCACCGAATGCGACGGGGTGGCGCGGCCCGCTTTGCCCCAATCCTCGCCGAATTGCCGCCCGGACCCGCAGTTCACGATCAGCGGGCGACGCCCCGAAGTGACCTCGAGCGCGAGGGTCGAGGCGTGCGCATTCCACGACGCCGGCCCCAGCGGCGGCTTGTCGGCATCGACGATGATCGAGGTGCGGCCTGCCGAGAGGCGGGCGAAACCCATCGCCGGGCCATCTGTCGGCCCACCGCGCACGCCGGATGTGGCAAGCGCCTGATCCAGCCGCCCTTCGGCCCCGCGCCCGCCGCCGTGAAATCGGGCCAGACCGCCGTCGGCATGGCGCAACGCACGCAGCGTGGGTGCGATGCGTTCGATGGCCGACTGGTGGGCGGGCTTCGGCGTGATCTCGGATTCGCGCAGCGCGAGGGCGGCCCAGTTGAGGAGCGTGAAGACTTCGAGCAATTCTTCGGGGTTGCGGGTCGGAATACCCCCCGCCGCGTCGATCTGCCGGTCGCATTCGCGGGCCAGCGCCTGTGTGGCGGGTTCGGTCAGGTGCTCCATGCCGGAGAGCGAAAGCCCCGCATAAATCAGGCCGGTGAGCGCCTCGAACCGGGGCAGACCGGGCGAGGTGCCCTGCCACCGCTTCGACAGAAAAATCGCTTGCTGACCAAGACTGCGGTGAAACCGGAGCGAGGCGTCGCTGTCCTGCCCGTTGAGGATCAGGAAGGCATGGTTGATCCAGCGGATAAGCCTGCGGCCCGCGACATCGGGCACCCAGCCGGGGCCGGTGCCCCGCCCGAAACGGTCGATCCAGTCCATCGTCCAGAATTGCGCCCGCGCCCGCGCATCGCGGTCGCCGAGGGCCGCCAGATCGTCCAACCATCCGAAACCCTGAAGCGCGGCTTCGAAATCGTCGGAGGGGGGCGTGATGGCCCAGATGCTGTCGGCGGGGGACTGGACGAGGTGCCCTGCGAACAGGAAGTTCCCCGCGACCATCTGTTTGCCCTTGGCGAAGCTGCCGATGGTGCGCGGTTCGGGCTTGGACGTGAAACCCGTCGCCGGCTTCGCGCGGGCCGCCCGCCGGGCGTGCCAACGGTTGAGCCACCGCGTTCTGCGGCTGGTCATGGGAAAATCCTTGGCCAACGTCGCCTTGCCTTACCTCAGATGCCGACCCTTACCGGGTTCTGGCCGCACTCTACAGGTCGGGCGGGCGCGAGTCATGCCTTAACGAGGCATGCGATGTAGAACCCGTCCATCCCGCCCTTGTCGGCCCAGTAATCCGGGCGCAGGCGCAAACCACCCTCATCCGTGCGCCAGTCGGGGTCGATGCCGGGGCGGTCGAGCGCGGCGGTGTCCACCGAAAGCCCCTCATGCCGCCCGAGCGCGTCGCGCACCTGTTCCTCGCCCTCGTCGATCAACAGAGAACAGGTGCAATAGACCAGACGCCCGCCGGGTTTGAGCATACCCAGCGCGCGGTCGATCAGGTGTTCCTGAAGCTCGAAGAGGCCGGGGAAATCGCTGCCGTCCTTGGCGTATGGAAGATCCGGGTGACGCCGGATCGTCCCGGTCGCGGTGCAGGGCGCGTCTAGCAGGATCGCGTCGAACGGCCCGCCCTCGTATTCCAGCGCATCCATCGTGACGAGGTCGGCGGACAGGCCGCAGCGCGCAAGGTTCTCGCCCACCCGCGCCATGCGGTGTTCCGAGATGTCGACGGCGGTGACCTCGGCCCCGGCGGCGGCAAGCTGCATCGTCTTGCCGCCGGGTGCGGCGCACAGGTCCAGCACAGCCTCGCCAGGCTGGGCGTTCAGCACGCGGGCCGGAAGCGCGGCGGCGGCGTCCTGCACCCACCAGTCGCCCTCGGCAAACCCGGGCAGGGTCGAGACCTGCCCGGCCCCCGTCACACGCACCGATCCGGTGGGCAACACCGTGCCGCCCAACGCCTGCGCGAGCGTCTCGGCATCGCCCTTGGGTGTCAGGTCGAGCGGCGCCCCTGCGTAGAACGCCGTTTCCATCGCCGCCACGATGTCTTTGCCGTAGTCGTCGGTCAGGGGCTTTCGCAGCCATTTTGGCAGGCGCGGCGTGGGCAGCGCGGCCCACCCTGCGGGGTCGACCTTGCGCAGGATCGCGTTGACCAGCCCCGCCATGCCCGCCGTCTTCTTGTCGGCGCGCGCAAGTTCGACCGCCGTGTTCACCACGCCGTGCGGGGCGGCGCCGAGTTCGCAGATTTCCGCGACCGACAGCCGCAGGATATTGTGGATGCGCAGGGTCGGGCGTTTGCGCAGGTGCGGGCCGAGCACGCGGTCGGCGCGGTCCATCACCCGGAACGCCGTCGCGACGAGCCGCTGCGTGCGCGCGCGATCCTCGGGCGCGAGCTTTTCCAGACGGCGCGGCAGCACCTCTGGCAAAAGCCGTCCATGCTCCATCACGTCGCCCATGAGGTCCAGCGCGACGCGGCGCGGCAGATTGGGATCACCGGCCATGCGGCCTCCTTTGCCAAATCGGTGGCGACGGCCTATATCAAAGGCGCGAGACAAGGAAGCCTGCCATGAGTGACGAAACCAAACGCGACCTGCCCCCTGCCGCCATCCGCGCGCTGGCCGAGGCCGAGGAACGGCGCAAGAAGGCCGCCGCCCTGAAGCTTCCCGAAGAGCTGGGCGGGCGCGACGGGCCGGAGCCGGTGCGCTATGGCGACTGGGAGAAAAAGGGCCTCGCCATCGACTTCTGAACGGCATTAACCGTCTCGGGGCGGTCGATTTCCGCCGCCCTAACTCCTCTTCCCTCAAATCAGACCCATCGAATGTGCGGCTTCATCCGAATGCCGCCCGCACCGCCGTTCAAGGAGCTGCTTCATGGGTCTTCTCAACCACCCCGACGTGATGCGTGCCGTCAAGCCGGATCAGACGCCGGTCGCCGGGGCCTGCCGGTTCGTCTTCAAGGCCGGGTCCGACAATCTTTGCCCGATCTTCCGGGACCGTCACCTGACCTATACGATCGGCAATCCGATGATGTCCGACGTCAACGGCGATTTCGCGCCCTGCTACCTGCTGGAAGGGGCGTATCGGGTCCGTATCGAGGATCGGTTCGGCAAGGTTCTGGTGGATGTCGACGGCGTGGAGGTGACCGAGGCCACGGGCGGAGGCGGGTCCACCATCACACAGACGGGCGCCAGCACGCTTTTGCCCAGCGTGACGGCGCTGATCGCGGACGAGGTGCTCGCTTACATCGAGGGGGCGGACCGGGTGCAGGTCAGCGCCGGGGATTCGGTTCGGGTCGAAGCGCCCGCCTATCTGTACGAGGTGGCGGCACCGGACGCGACGGACTACCACACGATGACGGCGGGTGGGCTGAAACTCTACGCCCTGCCGGACGGTCTGGGGCAGATCTTCACGTCGCAGTTGAATTGGGCGGCCGGAACCGATGTGACCGACGACATGGTCCGTCTTTTCGCCCGCTGGCCGGAGGGCGCGCGGACGCTGCGCCAGACGGCGGACTACATGATCCGGGGTTCGGAATACACGCTTCCCACCGCTCTGCGCGCGTGGCTTTCGGATGACTACGAACTCTTGTCCCACGGCGAGGTCGCATCGCGGTCGCTGTTGCTGATGGATGCCTGCGACCAGTCCGCGGACAGTCACGGCCTGACCCGTGATCTGAAAATCCGGTTCTTCACGCCCTCGGGGTTCAAGGTCGGTGGCCTGCGGTTCGACCACAGCGTCGCGGTGGACGAAACTCAACTGGTCGCGGGCGGCAATGCGTCCGAAGTCTTCAACTGCACCGACAACGCCATTGGCCTGACGGTGGACAAGTGCCGCTTCGACTTCGAAGGCGGGACGGCCGTTCAGATCGTGAATTCAAAGCACTGGGCCTTTACCGCGAACCATGCGGGCAAGCAGAAATACCTTCTGAACCTCGTGGGCGGCGCACACTTCGGAACGTATTCGCACAATCGCGGAGAAATGGGTTTCGTCGGCCTCAAGGCGAACGGGCAGCCCTCGACGTTCTTCGGCGACTACATCAAGACGACCCCGACCGATAATGTCGGACCGCGCTACTGCAAGTGCGAATACAACGAGTTCATCAACGAGAACCGGGATGGACCTGACGGCACGGGCGGCTTTCACGGCTGGACGTTCGCCGAAAACTATTTCCGCGTCGCCGTCGCGGCCATCGACATCAAGATCGCCTATAACCTCGCCACCGATTTCGCCACGCGTGAGAACCAGTATTCCAACATCACGATCCGCAACAACATCTTCGACGGTTGCGGGCTGGTTTATACCTGCACCTGGAAAGAAGCGGTGACGGGGGTTGCGAACAACCCGGACCTGATGCTGCGCCATATCGTGAGTCAGGGAAACCACTTCATTCCGCGCCCCGGCAAGGGCTCCAGCGCGCATTTCTTCAAGTCCTACCGCGGGACGTTCCTGTCGCTGGGCGATACCATGTCGACCTTCACGGGCGCGAACGCAGGGGCCTTTGACGCGTCGAGCGGCGCGTTCCCCGCGAATGCGGTCAAGAACAGCTACTACACCGTCACGGTCGCGGGGGTCGTCGATGGTCAGAGCTTCGCGGTCAACGATACGGTCTACGCCCTCAAGACCGGGGCCTCGACCACGACCTATGCGGGCAATTGGTACAACACCGGCAAGACCTACCCCCGGATCGCGGCACCCACGCCGTTCAAATGCGGTATCGACGGGGTCGGGACGCATACTGTCAACAAGGGGACATGGAACGCGGCATCGGGGAGTTTTCCGAGCGGTGCGGTTCTGGGCGACTTCTACACATCGACATCCGACGGAACGGTGGGCGGCGTGAAGTTCCGCACCGGCGACATCATCGTCGCCACCACCGCCACGCCTTCGACCTCGACCTACGAAGGCCAGTGGGAGGTCCGGACCCCCGATTCCGGTCTGAACGAGAACATGGTGTTCCGCAGCCTCGTCTTCGACGGCCGGGGGGCGAGTGCGCTTCAGATCATGTCCTGCCGGAATGTCTCGGTCGATTTCGCGGATTATCAAAGCGACGGGCTGGGGACGATCAGCGTGTCGGGCGAGGATATCACGATCACCGGGAACATGCGGTCCGAGGCCCTTCCGCCGCTGGACTCCGGGGTCTGCGATATCATCGTCCTGAACGGCTGCCGGAACGTTCGGATCGATACGACCTACAGCCACAAGCGGGGCGCATCGCATGGGGGTGCCCTCGTCCGCGTCACGGGAAAGGCGACTCGCGTCTGGATCGACGGGACCGTCACCGGTTCGGCCGAACTCGTCGAGGTCGCGAACGCGGGCGTGCTGACGGACCTTTACCTCGGCCAGCGATCATCCCTGACCGTCGAAGCCCTGTCCGCACGCGTACTGACGATCACGGGAACTGCGAATGGCGTCTGGCAGGGGCGTCTCGACAACCCCGATGGCGTGCCGCTCTTCAACAACCCGCCTGCGGTCCATAACCTCGGCCAGCTGTCGAAAGGTCAGGGCCGGGAACTGACCATCGCATCGGGCACGGTCAAGGCGCAGCGCACGGCGCATCGGGTGGATACCGAAGGCGACGCGGCGAGCGACGATCTGGTCACCGTGTCCGGGGGCGCGCTGGGGGATCAGCTGATGATCTGTTGCGCCGACGCCGGCCGGGCGGTGGTCGCCAAAACGGGCACCGGCAATCTCAGGCTGGTTTCCGACCGGATGCTCGGCAACCCCGGTGACACACTGGTTCTTGAGATGCGGGGCGATGGGAACTGGCACGAAGTCAGCTTCACCGATCAGGTCTAGGAACGGACCCTGCGCGGTGTAAGCCCGTGACGCAGGACAGGAAACAGCAAGGCGAAGAACCGGAATTGCGCCAGCTCGAAGCGGGTCAGGTCCGGTGCCTTGGGCGGGGGGCGAAGCGTGACCGTTTCGGCCCCCTTCGTGCCGCGCGTAATCCAGATATTGCCCGTGTAGACATGCGCTTGGTCGAGCCGGATATCGGCCGGGCCGGTGCGCCCGAACGACACGGTGCGCCCATACCACCGTGAGAGCGCCTTTTCGGTTCCCTTGGGGTCGGACACGAAGTCTTCGTAGTTCAGGTAATAAACGCTGCGGGGCGGAATGTCCTTCAGGGCGCTTCGCATCTGCCGGTAGTGGTGCAGAAGCCAAAAGACATAGGCCGGGGCGAGGGCCTGCCGGTAGAACCGATTGCGCCGCCGCGCGCGTTTGATACGGGCCGCGAAGGCATCGACAGGGCGGCGTGACATCGCGATGACCCTGAGCGGCAGGTCGGATGCTTCGGCAAAGACCTGCAAGCGCCGGGCGTTCTTTGCCGCGTCGATGACCTCGTGACTGCCGGTCTCCTCAAGGGCCAGCTTCATGAACCCGATGTGATCCTGACGGTAGGCGCGCAGGTCCTCGGTGCCGTAAATCCCCTGTAGGGATCGTCCGAAAATCAGCGACAGACGGGTCGCGAGCGACGGGTTGCGCCGGTCGACAGCGCGCAGACGGGTCGAGGTGTCGAACGAGAGCATGGGGCGGCCCGCAGCCCGTTCCGCTTTCGCCCGCGCGATCAGCGGCCCCCAGAACGCACATTCCGTCACCAGCGCGCCGCAGCTACAGGTCCGCCGTTCGTTCAGGTCGTTCTCGAGGTAATTCATCTCACCCAGGTTCACGAACCCGTCGGCATTTCCCAATGCGAGCGCGAACAGGCTCGACCCGGAGTAGGGCAGCGCAAGGATGTAGGTCAGTCCGCGCTCGGGCGGTGGCGCACCCCGTTCCGCCAACGGCTTAAGCCTCCTGAAGCGTCTTCAGCACGTCCGTGAAGTAGTCGACCGTGCGCACGAGCCCGTCTTCGAGTTGAACCGAAGGCTCCCACCCGAGGGTCGATTTGGCCAGTCCGATGTCGGGGCGGCGTTGCTTCGGGTCGTCTTGCGGGAGCGGTTCGTAGACGATCTTGGACCCCGATCCGGTCATCGCGACCACCTGTTCCGCAAGCTCGGCGATGGTGAATTCGCGCGGGTTGCCGAGGTTCACGGGGCCGGTCACATCCTCGTCCGTCGCCATGAGGCGCAGGAACCCTTCGACCAGATCGTCGACGTAGCAGAACGATCGGGTCTGGCTGCCGTCGCCGTAGATGGTGATGTCGCGCCCCGACAGCGCCTGAACGATGAAGTTCGACACGACGCGACCATCGGCGTGATGCATGCGCGGCCCATAGGTGTTGAAGATCCGCGCGACCTTGATCTCGAGCCCGTGCTGGCGGTGGTAGTCGAAAAACAGCGTCTCGGCGCAGCGTTTGCCTTCGTCATAGCAGGACCGCGTGCCGATCGGGTTCACGTTGCCCCAATAGCTTTCCGGCTGAGGGTGAACCGACGGATCGCCATAGACCTCGGACGTCGAGGCCTGAAAGATCTTGCAGCGCAGGCGCTTGGCCAGACCGAGCATGTTGATCGCGCCGTGCACGCTGGTCTTGGTCGTCTGCACCGGGTCGTGCTGGTAGTGCACGGGCGAGGCCGGACAGGCGAGATTGTAGATTTCGTCGACCTCGACATAGAGCGGAAAGGTCACGTCGTGACGCATGAACTCGAACCGCGGGTTGCCGTGCAGGTGGTCGATGTTGCGCTTCGTGCCGGTGAACAGGTTGTCGAGGCAGATCACCTCGTGCCCCTGATCCAGCAGGCGGTCGATCAGGTGCGACCCGATGAACCCGGCACCGCCGGTGACGAGGATGCGTTTCCGGCTGTCGTAAAGGCGTGCCACTGTCGTTTTCCTTTGCGTCGAAATCAGGGAACCTGTTGCAAGCGCGGCGGGGCCAGTCAATCGGCTATTTACCCGCTGCCCCCGGTTTGGGGGGCCAGTGCCGCGCGCAGGGCGGTTCTGTAGGCATCTATGACGATACGTTCATCGAAAAGCGTTTCCGCCCGTTTGCGCGACGCGGCCCCCATCGCCACCCGCGCCTCGGGTGTGAGGTCGGCGAAGGCGTTGAGTTTCTCAGCTAGATCGCCCGCGTCGCGCGGCTGGCACAGGAACCCGGTCGCGCCCGGCGCGACGGTGTCGCGGCAACCGGCGGTGTCCGTCGTGACGATGGGGCGGCCCATCGCGGCGGCTTCGATCAGCGCTCGGGGCGTGCCTTCGAGGTAGTAGGAGGGCAGGACGACCGCGTCGGCCTCGGCGATGAGCGGGCGGACATCGCCGACTTCACCGAGGTAGTCGATGACGCCCACGGCCTGCCACGCCGCGAGGTCGGTTTCGGGCATGTATTCCGGGCCGGTGCCATGACCGCCGATCAGGACGAACCGCGCCTTGGGATGTCGCGCCTGCACCGCGCGGGCCGCCGCCGCATATTCCGCGACCCCCTTGTCACGCAGCACCCGCGCGATCATCAGGAACGTGGGCGAGTCGTGCGCGGGCATCGGGGCGGCCTGAAACTTGTCGAGATCCACGCCGGAGCCGGGCAAAAGCGTGCTGCGGTCGAGCGATCCGATCCCGTGGTCCAGAAAGAACGCCCGGTCCTCGGGGTTCTGGTAAAAGACGCAGGCCGCGCGATTGAAGGCAAGGCGATAGGCCGCGAGCACCGCCCTGACGGTCAGGCCCGGCTCTTGGAACACCGCCCCCCGGCCGCTGACATTCGGCAGGAACGGAATGCCGAGCAGGCGACAGGCGATGCCGGTATAGATGTTGTTCTTGATCGTGAAGCTGATGACCGCGTCCGGGCGCAGGCGGCGCAGGGTGCGATAGGCATTGGCGACCACGCCCGCCTCGGTCACGGGTGACTTGCCGCGCCGGGTCATGGCGATGTGTTCGAAGTCGCAGCCCAGGGCCTCGAGCGCCGGGGCACTGTCGTCGCGCGGGGCAAGCAGGGTCACCCGGTGCCCTTCGTCCTGCAACATGCGGATGATCCCGGTGCGGTAATTGAGGAGGTTCCACGCCGCGTTCACGGTCACGACGATATGCTTGCCACCGCTCATCGCGCCACCGCCTCGTAGATTTCGGACATGCGGGCGGCCGTCGCCGACCACGGGAATTCCCGCGCCCGTGCCAGCCCCCGCGCGCGCAGATCGGCGGCCAGCGTGGCGTCGGACCCGACCTTCACGATCGCCTCGGCGATTTCGTCGGGGTTCATCGGATCGACCAGAAGCGCCGCGTCGCCCGCCACTTCCGGCAACGAGGACAGGTTCGAGGTGACGACCGGCGTCCCGCTCGCCATCGCTTCGAGCACCGTCAGCCCGAACCCTTCGTAAAGCGACGGGTGAACATAGATCGCGGCACGACGATAGAGCGCGTGCAGCGCGGCATCCGACACGTAGCCCGCGACATGCAGGCGTTTCGACAGGATCGGGTCGTCCAGAATGGCCTCGATCTGCTCCATGTCCCAACCGCTGCCGCCGGTCACGACGAGGTGGTGGGGAATGTCCTGCATCGCGATCCTGAGTGCGGCGATCACGCCCTGCACGTTCTTGCGCGGGCTGATCTTGCCTGCGGTCAGGATGAACGGAACGTCGTCCGGCGGGAGCGGAATGCCGTCGAGCGCAGCGTCGTCCGGTTCTGCGAAGAAACGGTCGGAAACGCCGGAAGCGACCACGTGCAGCCGATCCCATGACTGGCCCGGATAAAGGCTCATCACCTCCTCCGCCGTCGCCTGCGAGATGCAGACCAGCGCATCGGCACGGTGCACGGCCTGATCCAGCGCGCGTTTCATCAGCCACGGGCGGTTGTGACTGAAGTATTCGGGATGGGTCAGCGGGCCGATGTCGTGGACCGTGACGACCAGAGGCTTCGCCGTCGCGATGGGGTATCCCATGCAGACCGAATGGGTCACGTCCACCGGCCCCTCCATCATCCATTCGATGCGCGGCAGCCCGGCGAAGGTCCAGCCATAAGACGTGCCACGCCGCCCGGATTTCAGAAGCGTGAGGCCGGTATCAGACCGAAGCGCGGCGAGCCGGTCGGGCGGCAGCGACGACCATGCAGAAGCAGGGCGAACGTCGACGTCGCCCTGCGCCGCCAGAGCGTCGCGCAACTCACGCGCATAACGGGCCAGCCCGTGCCCGTGCAGGTCGGCGAACTGGTTGGCGAAAAAGGCGACCGTCGGTTTCATGGCGTCGGCCCCTCGGGCGGCAAGCCGATCTCGGCCAAAATACGGTCGACCTTGGATTGCCACGAATGGGTCGTGGCGAAGGTGTCGATCGCCCGATCACGGTCCGGGTCGCCCGACAGCGCGCGGGCGATGGCGGGGGCGACGGCACCTTCGTCCGACAGCACCTCGGCAGGCGGCGCGAGGTGGGCATATTCGTCGTGCGGCGTGGACAGGATCGGGAGGCCTGCCGCCGCGTATTCGTAAAGCTTGAGCGGGTTCTGCCCTTTGTAGACCGCCTGCTTGCTCCGGTCGTAAAGCATCACGCCGAGGTCACAGTGGACGAGCCACGCGGGCAGCTCGCGCGGGGCGACGGACCCCATGAGAAACACGGTCCCCGGATAGCGGGCGGCGAGGTCGTCGGCCCAACCCGCACCCGGCCCGATGAGCGCAAGGCTTCCGCCCCGCGCCTTCATCTCGGCCGCGACGGCTTCAAACAACGCCGGATCGCCCTTGCTCAGAACGCCGGTCCACACCGCACGCGGATGGGGCAGCGGGGCGAGCGCCGCGGGCTCGGCCGGATCGCCCGCATAAATCTCGCGTTCGACACCCTGCCCCAGCACGTGAACCTTGCTCGCCGGCACGCCAAGCTCATCCACGGCATACGCCTTGAGCGTCGTCGAAATCGTATGAACAGCGTCGACCGAAGCATAATCCTCGGCCTCGATCGGCTTCACGGCGTCACCCCGGAACGCCGGGTAATAATCGACCACGTGAAAAGCCACGCGCGCCTTGGGGAAGGCACGTTTCAGCGCGCGGCCCGATCCCGGCACAGTCGTCCAGACGAGGTCGGGGTCCGGCATCACCTGCGCGAGGCCGGGCCGCGCCAGACCATAGCGCAGATGCGAGGCGGTCCGGGTCGAGAGCGGCCAGATGTCGCGCACGGGAACCGGCGTCGCCTGCGTCACGATATGCACGCCAGCCTCGGACCGGGGCGTGGCGCGCCAGACCTTCAGGTAACCGCCCGTCCCCCGCAAGAGGTGCACGGGGTCGAGCGGTGCCTGCAAATAGGTCACGTCATGCCCGCGCGCTGCCGTGAGCCGCGACAACACCTTGGTCGAGCACTGGATATCCGAGGCCCAGACCGTCGGCCGATGAAACAGAACGCGCGCCATGATGGGTCAGCCAGCGCCCCCGCCACGTGTCCACTGGTCCTGAAAATCCGCGTCGATCTGCGACCGCGTGATCGCATTCTGACGGTCCCAGACGATTGCATTGGCCCGGAAAATGGCGGTCGCGGAATGGACGGCCGAAATGAAGCCCGGAATCCCGTCCTGAAACCCCTTTTTGGCCACGTATTTACGGAAGAATTCGTAGATGGGGCGCCCCGCGATGTCGATGAAGCGGACCGGGCGCCCGCGCCCCTCGACCCCCTTCACGACCTCTTCCATATACTGCCCGCTCTTGCGGAACCGTTTCTCGAGGTTGTCCTCGTTGAAATGCACCATGAGGGCCGAAAGCTGACCGACGCGGCTTTCGGGTGCGTCGAGCAGGCAGTCCTCATGGAACATGCCGCCGAAGCGGAACTTGTCGCGTCGCGCGAGGTGGACGAGGTTCCAGTCGCGCCAGCCGCCGCCCTTCATCGGACGATGCATGAAGTAGTTGAGGCGGCGATAGCGGTAGCCGTCCTTGCCGTCGTCGCAGATCGCCTCCTGCACCTGTCGGGCAAGCTCGGGCGTCACGCGTTCGTCCACGTCCATGTGGAGCAACCAGTCGCTCGTCGCCGCGTCGATCCCCTTGTTGCGCTGATGCGAGAAATACTCGCCCTCCACGCGGGGCGACCGCAGGAACCGCACCTTGGGGCCGGCGGCCTTCGCCAGATCCTCGGTCGTGTCGGACGAGCCGTCGTCGACGATGATGATTTCATCCACCCAGTCGATCAGGTTTGCAAGGAAGCCGGGCAGATCGCGTTCTTCGTTGTAGCTGATCGTCACGACGCCAAGCTTGGGGCGGGTCTGGTCGGGCATGTGTGGTCCTTGCGGGTCTAGCGATACGGCGATTGCCGGCGCATGCGGATGGGCCGGTAGATGCGGTCGCGGAAACGGTTCTTGAAGGTCGTGAAATCGGGGATCGGACGGCCGGGCGGAGGCCCGAGGTCGAGCGGCGCGCCATGCGGGTTCGTCAGATCGTCGTCCGAATAGCCGAAGGCACGGGCCACTTGGATCACCACCGGGTCGAGCGTCAGGCGATAGTCGGGATCGGTCCGCCAGCGGTCCTGCGTGCGGTCGGTGATCGAAGATCCCATGTCCGGGGTCGTCGCGATTCCGATGTGGTCGCAGACGCTGGCAAAAGATGCCTGCGGATCGGCGATGATGTCTTCGTGGCGGATCAGCATCAGCCGCTCGGGCGGCAGCATCTGGCGGAGCGCCAGCAGGTTGCGATGGATTTCGGCCCAACCGAACTGGCGATCATAGGGCGCGGTGCCGAACAGTTTCTGTGATGAATGTTGAACGGCGAGCGGGTTGCGCACGAGGCCGACGAGGCGCACGTCGAACGTCGTTTCTTCCATCCAGTTCAGAAGGAGCGACACCGCCGCCCAGTTCGCCAGCACCTGCGGTGACTTCTCGAAGAAGACAGGCGCTGCGAACCGGGAGCAAAGCGCCTCCCACCCGTCGCGGATCAGGGCGTGGTCGTCGGCAGGCGGCACGAAGTCCGGGATGTTGCCGCGCACGGTGTCGATCATGTAGGTGCGCGCGTTCCGTGCGCCGCCATAGCCGGGATAGGGAACGCCGCCCGAGAACAGCCGCGCGGGTTGACCCGTCATCACGGCGGCCTTCAGCCAGTGGTGGCTTTCGAGATAGGTGTGCGACGTGTAATCGAGCCCCCGCACATCGGGATGCGCGATCAGTTCGCTTTGAAAGATCGTGGAGCCCGACCGTTTGTCCGACAACAGGATCACCACGGTCGGGCGTGACGCAGACGTGGGCCGCTCAGGCATGGCTTTCCTCGGGCAGGGGCGTGTCGTCGCGCACCGACGGGGCCTCGTCGCGCAGGGCGACATTCGCCGGTTTCGACAGCGAAGCCATCAGATCGGGGTTACGCAGGGCCGAAAGCAGCCCGAGCACGAAAATGAACATGTAGACGCCGCGCACATTCTCGCCGAAGGCCGGGGAAAAGGCCGCCACCGGGAACATCGGAAGATATGCGAGATACAGCGCCCGTGGCCAGTCCCGCGCGAGCGGGGCCAATCGGGCGGCGTTTCGTCGATGCACGTTCGCATAGTTGAACGCGGATATGAGCAGGAAGACGAACAGGAACGTGCTCAGCATCCCGTGGGCGAAATACCCCTGCCCGATCAGCGAGTGGTTGTTCTCGAACCGCCCCATCTCGAAATCGTCCTGCCGGTTCGACGTCGACCCGGCCCCGACGATGAAGAACTGCGGATAGTCCAGCACGTGTTCGAAGGGCGTCACGAACGACAGGAACCGACGGGATTCGCGTTCATCGGTGAAGGGGTCGTTGAACGTCGCCGTGAACCGATTCACGTATCGGTCGAAGAAGAACAGCGACGATCCGACCCCGACGAAGATCACCAGCCCGACCGAGATCAGGACGGGCCTGAGCATGATCGAACGAAGCTGCCAGAACGGAAAGATCAAAAGCGCGCCGAGGATCAGGACGAGTTCCGACAGGGCCTGCCTGGAATAGGCCATGACGATTCCCATCGGAGACAGGAAGATGCCGACGGTGGTCACGAAGGACCAGAACGCCGAAAGGTGGAAGCGTTTCGTCTTGAGATAGCTCACCATGGGCCAGGCGACCGCGACGAAGGTCGCGCTCAGAATGGACACGCCGACAAGGCTCTTTCCGCGCACGCCATAATCGCCGTAACGGATCGAATAACGGTTCGCCGAGTTGGCCGGGTCGAGCTGCGGGATCGAAAAGATCGCGATGGCGATGGGCCGGGTCTGCGGCAGAGAACTCATGATGATCATCGAGGCGGTGACGAGCAGCCCGAGCGACAGCGCCTTGAGCACGAGTTCGACGTCCTTGGCCGTGCGCACGAACTGCGGAATGGCGAAGACCATCCCGAAGGCGAGGAAGAACTCGATCGCGGTGTAGATGCCGAAAAGCGCCGACCCGCCGTAGACGACGACCGACACTTCGCTCAATACGATCAGCGCGGTGATGATCGCGATCAGGCCCCGGAACGGATAGCGGGCGACGGGGTTGTGGCGCGCCATGATGTAGCCGCGCAGGATGATATATGCCGCCACCCCGTCGATGATGTAGATCGGGATCGGGCCGAGCTTCACGTTCAGGCGCGGCATGGCGAAGAGGATGAAGGTGAAGACCGCCATGACGGCGATGCCCCGTGTGCGCTCGACCGTCATGCCGCGACCCTTTCGGGCAAGTCCCGCCACATGGCGAGATAGTCGCGGGCCATGCCCACCTTGTCATAGCCCTTGGCCGCCTCGAACCCGGCCAGACCCAGTTGGGACCGTTGCGCGGGCGCGTCGATCAGACGGCCCAGCGCCTGCGCGAAGCCTTGCACATCGTCGGGCGCGATGACCGGGTTTCCGACAGGCGCGACGATATCGCTCAACCCCGGCACGTCCGATGCGACGACCGGCAAGGCCGCGTTCATCGCCTCGACGGCGGCCAGCCCGAACCCTTCCCACAGCGAGGGCAGCAGGAAGATGTCGGCTGACCGCAAAAGCTCCGTCACGTCCGTCACATTGCCCAAAAACGTCACGCGGTCGGCGATCCCGAGTTCGTTCGCCCGCGCTTCCAGCACCGGGCGCAGGGCACCATCACCGGCGACGACATAGTTCCACGGTCGATCCGCGATCAGGTGGAGCGCGGACAGCGCCGTTTCTATGTTCTTCGCGCGCGCCAATCTGGCGACGGTCAGGATCGTGGGCGGGGTCGAGGTGTCCGGCCTTTCCGGCGGGGTCGCGAACCGCAGCGCGGCGCCGTTGCGCACGGTGACCGTTTTGGCGGCAACCTGCGGATGCGCCGTGGTCAGCGCATCACGGGTCTGGGTGCTGATGGCCGCGATCCGGTCGAACTGACTGTAGATCGCACGATCCAGCCTGCGCCACAGCCCGCTGTCGCGACGTTTGTTCCACGTATTGTGTTCCGTCATCGTGCAGGGCGCCGCGATACGACCGGCACGGCGTAGCATCGACAAATGGAGGATGGTGGGAAACAGGTGACCATGAACGACGCTGTCCGGCGTGGCCAAGGGGCCAAGCGCCCGCGCAAGACGGATCGCGGCGCGCGGGTCGCGCGGGTTGGCGATGCCAAGCGACCGGGCATTCTTCAGCCCGTCGGTCGCGCAGGGTTCGAGCGCGATGATATGCGCGTCTGCGCCCAGGTCGAGCAGGTCGGAATGCAACCCACGCGCAAGCCGTTCGGCCCCGCCGCGGTCCAGCCCGAAGCTGTTTATGACCTGAACGACCCGCATCCGTCAGGCCGCCGCCTCGAGCGCCCGAACCTTCCAGCTTTCGAGGTTGCGCCCGGTCAGACGCTCCAACTCGATGATGTCGGGTTCGTAGAAGCGCCGCAGCGCGAGATCGAGATGAGGGGGCAGTTCCTTGCGTTCGAGCGTCTTGGAATAAACGAACGAGCGAACCTGTTCCCGCAGGATGCGCGGCAGAAAGCGCCGCACGGCCTTGAGCGGGCCCTTGCGCGTGGTGAGCGACTTCATCAGCCAACGCGAACGTGGAACGCCGCTGCGTTGCGTGTGAACGGCGACGGGCACGAAACTGTCGTCGACGCCGAGCCACCTGTAGATTTCGACCGCTGTCCTTGCCGCGTGATCCTCGAGATCTTCGAAGAGCACGAAATGCACATGGTCCGCGCCGAATGCCTCGATCCAGGGCTTCACCAGCCGGGCCTGCTGGCCCTTGCCGATCCGCGATTCCGGCGTGAAATCGACGATGCGGCCATCATCCGAAAAGGTGGCGTTCCGGCGCAGAAAACTCTCGAATTCCCCTTCGAAATGGCCTGCCCGCACGCCGCGCATGAATTCCGAGAATAGCCGCTCGGCCGGATTTCGCAGCGACACGATGATCCGGGCGTCCGGTGACGCGGCACGGATCAGCTCCGCCGTTCCTTGCGCGTAGATGTAGTGCGACGATTCCCCGATCCACCGTTCGGTGGTGACGCCGTCGAAAAGGCCCTCGTAAGCCTCGGGTTCGGCATAGGGCCATGCTACACCGGACGTGTCCGTTGCGCCGGTGGCACGAAGCATCTCCGCCCGCCAGTACATCGGCTCCTTCACAGGGGACATGAAGATCTCGGGGTGCTGCGACAGAAGCAGGTTCAGCGTGGTCGAGCCACAGCGCATACCACCGATGAAATAGAGGTTCGGAACGATCTTCATGCCTTGCCTTCCGCCCGTCGCTCGGTCGGGTCAAATCCTTGGGCAGGCAGCCACGCCGAGCGACCCCTGCGATCAACGCTGCCTACATAGCAACGCGACCCCGGAATAGCCAATTGGAATGACCCGGCGATGTGCGGGGGCCCGCGATGGCCGCCACCGGGGCCAGTCGTTTCATCGACCATCGGACAGGATGCCTTCAAGATCGGCGGCGATGCGACGGGTATCGAAGCGTTCTTCGACGATCTTGCGGCCAGCCGCACCCATGGCGCGACGCTTCGCGGTGTTTCCGGCCAGATCGGATAGCGCACGCACCCAGTCGTCGGGAGAACGCAGAAGATGACCCGACACGCCCTCCTCCACGATCTCGGCATGGTTGGCCGCGTCGCTTGCCAGAACCGGAATGCCGGTGGCCATGTATTCCAGTGCCTTGAAGCCGCATTTGTAGTCGTTGAACGGACCCGCGAAGAGCGGGTAGAGCCCGATGTCGAAAGGGGCGACGGCGTCGGAGATCGCGGCGGGTGAGGACCAGTCCACACCGTCGATCACCTCGGCTGTCAGGCCGGGGATGCCATCGAACGCCGTATGCAGGCGCTGCTCGCCATTCGCGCCGACGATCCTGAGCGTCACGGGACGGTCCGCCGCCACCTTGCGCAGCGGTTCGGTCAGGATACCCAGAATGTCATCGGCATAATGCGCGCCGTTTCCGATCCAGCCCAGACAGACGCGCGACGGGTCATGGGTGTCGACGGGTTGCACGACGTAGTTCTCAAGCCGGATGCCGGACGGCACGAAGTGCACGCGGTCCTGCTCTTCCCGCGCGACCCGGACGAGGGCCGATGAACCCGCCAGCACGCCGTGACAGTTGCGCATCATCCATCGCGCCGTGCGTTCGACGCGCGGGTTTCCGACCCGCGAGGGCGCATCGTCGATGTCGAAGAAGACCCGCTTTCCCGCCGCGCGCGCAAGCCTGAGGATCGCGGGGTGATAGCGACTGTAGGATTTCTGAAAGATCACGACGTCGTGGCGCGCGATCCGGGCGGTCAGCCGCAGGTAATCGGCCTTGGAGTTCACATGGGCGTAGGACACCGTATGCCCCAGCTCTTCCAATGCCTCGCCGATCCAATAGCCGCGCACCCGCGAACTCGCCTTGTTTCGGTCCCCTGCCAGATTGAACAGGATCCGCATCTTTCCGTTCGTCATGCCGCGCCTTCGAAATCCTTGGCCTGCGTCACCCTGCGAAACTCTTCGTTCCGCATCGCGTCATCGACCGGAGCATCGACCGAAACCCGGCCACCGCCGAACAGGATCACCCGTTCGGCATGGGTGAGTGTGTCGAGGTGATGTGTCACGGAAATGACTGTCGGGTTCTGTGGCAGGGTGGCGATCGCATTCATCACCTTGGATTGCGTGGCGCGATCAAGGGCCGAAGTCGCCTCGTCCAGCACCACGACCGAGGGTTCGTGATAGAGCGCACGCGCGATGCCGACGCGCTGCCGCTGCCCGCCGGACAGGTTGCCGCCACGCTCCCCTACCCGCGTATTGATACCGTCGGGCAGCGTGGCGATGAAATCGGTCAACTGCGCGCGGTCGAGCGCCATGCGCAGACGCTCGGGATCGTGCTTGGCTTCGGACAGGCCGAGGGCGACGTTCGCTGCAATCGTATCGTCGGTCAGAAAGACGGTCTGGGGCACGTAGCCGATCTGCCCGTTCCAGATCGCCAGAACCGAGTCGAGATCGGCCCCGTCGAGTTTCACCTGCCCGCTGGTGGGCTGGATAAGACCCAGCAGCATCGCGAGAAAGGTGGACTTGCCCGCACCGGTCGGCCCCATGATCGCGACATGCTCGCCCCGCTTGAGCGACACATTGATGTCCGACAGGGCGGCGGCGTCGGTTCCGGGAAAGGTAAAGCCAGCATCTTCGAAGGAAAGCTCGGCGAACCCGTCGGTCGGAGCCTCGATCAGCGAAACGCCCGCATCCTCTTGGGCGCGGTGGTGTTCCAGTTCTTTCAGGTCAGCGGCCAAAGGCGGGAAAGCCGCGCTGAACGAGCTGATCCGGTTCGTCGAATTCGCGACCTTCGTCAGCGTCTGCCTCAACCGGAAGATCGCGACGGCCAGCACGGTCGCCTGCCCGAACGCCGTTTCGATGCTGTCCGCCGTCAGAACGATGAAGCCGATGATGAGAACCAGCGCAACGAGCATCAGTGTTTCCAGAAGCACCGGCACGATCTGCATAACGAAAATGGTCTTGCGGTTCGCCGCGCCGAAATCGCGGGACTTTTGCGCGAAGGCCCGAATGAACCCGTGTCGCGTCCCCATGAGGCGCGCTTCGGTGAGGGCGCCCAGCCCCTCCTGCACGGCCTTCATCATGTCACCCGTCGCATTCCGCGCCTCGCGCCCGGCACGCTGCAATTGTCGGTTCGCGCCTTTGCCGGCGACGAAAAGAGCGGCGGCAAGGGCGCAGATCATACCGACCAGGACCGGCGGAAGGGCGAGGACGATGAACCCCAGAACAGACAGCGCCATCACGAGGTTCAGCGCCAATTGCAGAAGCTGAAGGACGACGCCGTTGGAAATCTGGGACGTGTCCGCGGTGAGGTTACGCTGTAGTTCCGACGTATGTCGCCCGAGGTGCCACAGGTAGGGCGCATATTGGTAAGCCCAGAACAGGCGGTTCGAAAACGATACCTTTTGCAGGCTCACCGCGCGGGCGAGCAGGGCATAGGTTCCGATCCCGATGGCCAGCTTCAACGCGAACAGCAGCATGAGCGCGGCGGAAAACACCACGAGCCGGGTCCGCAAATCCATCCCGGTCACCCACGGTCCGATCGCGCCGGGCAGATCGGGCGTCCGCGACGAAATGAGGCTCATGTAGACCTGAATGCCGTAGAGAGTCGCAAGTTCGACTACTGCGAGCAGCAGCATCGCTCCGAACAGGCCCACGAGGCGCAGACGTTCCCGGCGCGAGAAGATGCGCCACAGACCGATGGCAACGGTTCCCAGCTTCACGTTCGCCTCGGCGGACGGCCGTTCCTCGTCCGGTATCGTCGTCATGCCGGTGACTGCCCCGATATGGCCGCGAGGCTCTGCGCGTCCGCTCGACCCGCAACCGAGCCTTTAGGATAATCCTGCGTCGGCATTCTCGCGCCTCAACCCAAGTCGTTCAGGCCCTGCACTGGACCGACGCCGGTCTAACATGCTGCAGTGCAGGAGGTAAGGCCATACCGGGCACCGGCAAAGGTCAGATCACGAAAAATGTTTTCTTCGCAAAAACAGGTCATTCCTTATGGCCTTTCGCGGATTTGCTGGGCTACATACGCATTGCGCGCCCCGTTTTCGCGGGAATTCAGGCCCGATCGGCACAAAGGCTAATCCAACACATGACGGACACGTCACCCAGCCAGCCAGGCATTCAGGAAGACGAACTGGACCTCATGCGGCTGCTCGGCCTTGTTTGGCGCGGGCGCTGGATCATCCTCGCCTGCGTGGCCGTGGCCATCGTGCTTTCCATGCTCTACGTGCGCAACATCGCGGTGCCGAAGTATGCGTCGACCGCGCGTCTCGTGATTGAAGCCGAGGATCGCAACGTCGTCGACATCGAAGCCGTCGTCAGCGGCATTTCCACGAGCGACACGTCGATCAATACCGAGCTGTCGATCATCACCTCGCGCGGCATGATCGAGAAACTCATCCGTGACCTCGAGCTTTATAAGGATCCCGAGTTCAACGGCGCGCTCTACGAGCCGAACCCCTATTCGATCGCAGGCATCCGAAAACGGATTCTAGCGCTTTTCGGACAGGAAGACGCAGCGGGGCCAGAACAGTCCATCGAGCAGGCCGTCCTGTCCACGATACCCCGCACGACACGCGCGATCCGGGCCGTATCGGTGCAGAAAACGCTGCTGATCGACATAACGGTGACGACCGAAGACCCGCGCAAGTCCACACAGATGGCGAACCGGCTTGCCGCGATCTACGTCCAGTCGCAGGTCGAGACCAAGTTCGACGCGGTCGAATATGCGATCAACTGGCTGACCGAGCGCGTGACCGAACTCGAGGGCGAATTGCGCACGCGCCAGAACGAATTGGACAACGTCCGTTCCGAAGCGGCGCTGGTCGGGATCGAAACGCTCGAGGCGATGACCGTGCGCAGTGTCGAATTGCGCAGCCGCCAGTCGAACCTGACGAACACGATCACGGAAAAGACCGAGCTGATCGAACGGGCACGCGTTCTGATCGAGGCGGGCGATGGCGATGGGCTTGTCGCCCTTTTCGACGACCGAATCCTGAACGAAATCGCAGGCACGGTCGACGACGGCACGCTGATGGAAAACGAGCGTTTCAACGCGCGCATCGACACGCTCGTCGATCAGGAAACGAGTTCGATCCAGCGTCTGACGTCCCAGCGTGACGTGTTCCGCGATTCGCTCAACCGTTTGAACGAGGAAATCTCGCAGCAGACCACGGCCCTGAAACGGGTCGAGGAGCTGACCCGCGATCTTCAAGCGGTTCAGACGCTTTACGAGACGTTCCTGTCGCGGCTCAAGGAAACCTCGCTTCAGATCGGGTTGCAGCAGGCCGACAGCCGCGTCTTGTCGGAAGCGCCGCCCTTTGGCCGTCAGGTCGCACCGCAGGTGCGCCGGACCGTATCGCTCGCCATCGTGTTCGCCTTTCTCGTCGGCGTCGGCATCATCCTTGTCGTGCAATTCACGCAGCGCGGTATCCGCAGTGCCGGTGAACTCGAATCCCTGTCGGGTCAGAACGTGATGGGGCAGATCCCGCTCTCGCCAGTGAAAGACCGCAAGAAACTGCTCGAATACCTGCGCAATAAACCGACCTCCGCCATGTCCGAGGCGGTGCGCAACCTGCGCACCTCGGTCACGCTGACGAACCCGAAGAACCCGCCGAACGTCATCATGATTACCTCGTCCGTGCCGGGCGAGGGCAAGACGACCGTGGCCGCGAGCCTCGCGCTCAACCTCGCGAGCCTCGGCAAGAAGGTTCTGCTGATCGACGGCGACATCCGGCGCAATACGCTGTCGGACTATTTCAAAGGCGTGGACACGGAGAACAAGCCCGGGATCGTGTCCCTGCTCGACGGAGACGTCAGCCTGCAAGAGGCCGTTCTGACGCTTCCCGACACCGGCATCGACGTGCTGATGAGCGAGAAGAGCGTTCAGAACGCCGCCGACATTTTCGCCTCCGAGCCGTTCTCGAACTTCATGAAGACGCTGCGCGAGCATTACGATCACGTCATCATCGACACGCCGCCGGTTCTGGCCGTGCCGGACGCCCGCGTGATCGCCCGCTTCGCCGATGCGGTGCTTTACATCGTCGGTTGGAACAAGACCCACCGAGAGCAGGTCCGCGAAGGGATCAGCGAGCTTCGGTCGCTTGGCGTGACGATTTCCGGCGTTGTCCTGAACCAGATCGACGGGCGCAAGATGTCGCGCTACGGCTATGGCTACGGCGGTTATTCCCGGTACGGCTCCCGCAAGTACGGGCAGGGCTACTACGACAACTGAGGGCGATCACTTCGCCAGTCGTTGCAGGTAGCGACCGTATTCGGTCTTTCGGAAAATCTCGGCCCGCGCCAGCAACCCGGCGCGGTCGATCCAGCCCGCTTCATACGCGATCTCTTCGGGGCAACCCACCTGCTGACCCTGCCGCTCTGACAATGTGCGCACGAAGTTCCCGGCGTCGAGAAGCGAGGCATGAGTTCCGGTGTCGAGCCAGGCATAGCCCCGCCCCATCTGCTGCACCGAAAGCGCCCCGTCTTCGAGGTAGGATTCGAGAAGTGCGGTGATCTCAAGCTCCCCCCGCGCCGAGGGCGTCACATCGCGTGCCCGCGCGGGCGCTGTCGCGTCGAGGAAGTAAAGACCCGTCACGGCAAAGGGCGACGGCGCGACCTCGGGCTTTTCGATGATCTGGCGCACGGTACCATCGGGCGCGAAATCGACTACGCCATACCGTTCGGGGTCGGCCACGCGGTAGCCGAAGACCGTGCCACCCGCGACCTGCGTATCGGCGGCGCGAAGCTGATCGGGCAGGCCATGCCCGAAGAAAATGTTATCCCCCAGCACCATCGCCGAGGGGCAGCCATCAAGGAAGTCCTCGGCGATCAGATAGGCCTGCGCCAGACCATCCGGCGACGGCTGGATTTCATAATGCAACCGCAGGCCCCATTGCGACCCGTCGCCCAGCGTTCGCTGGAACTGCGCCTGATCTTCCGGCGTGGTGATGACGCAGATCTCGCGAATGCCCGTCAGCATCAGCACGGTCAGCGGATAATAGATCATCGGTTTGTCATAGACCGGAAGCAGCTGCTTCGAGACGCCCATCGTGATCGGATACAGCCGCGTGCCGGAGCCGCCTGCGAGGATGATGCCCTTCCGGGTGCTCATGATGCCTTGTCCGTGAGAAAGTTCAGAATATCGGTCAGACCAACGCGCCAATCCGGGCGCACGATATCGAACGCGGCTTCGGTCGCGCGGCAATCGAGCCGTGAGTTGGCCGGGCGTCTGGCCGGGGTGGGGTAGTCCTTGGTGGCAATGTCCTCGACCACGGTGGTGCGGCCGGATTGCCGTAATATCTCACGTGCGAAATCGGCCCAGCTGACGTCCGGCGCGCCCGAGAAGTGGAAAGTGCCGCCTTTCGACGGGTCCGCAACCAGCGCCACGGCCATCGACCAGAGTGCTGCGGCGATGTCGGATGCCGGGGTCGGCCCTCCGATCTGGTCGGCGACGATCGTCAGCCGATCCCGCGTTTCGGACAGCCGGAGCATCGTCTTGACGAAATTGCCGCCGTGCCCGGACACGACCCAAGACGTGCGCAGGATCGCGTGGGGTCCGCCCGCCGCCCGGATCGCGGTTTCCCCGGCCAGTTTCGAGCGCCCATAGGCGTTGAGCGGTCGCGTCGGCGCGTCGACCGCCCAGGGCGCATCGCCTTCCCCGGAAAACACGTAGTCCGTGGAAACATGAAAGAACGGGATGCCCAACGCGGCGCAGGCCCGTGCCATTTCGCCGGGGGCCTCGCCGTTCACGACCGTCGCGAGCGCCTCGTCCTCCTCGGCCCGATCCACGGCGGTATAGGCCGCAGCATTGATGACGACATCCGGCGCGGCGTGGCGGATCGCCTCGGCACACTTTTCGGGGCGCGACAGGTCGGCCCGGTCACGGCCCAGCGCCTCCAACCTCACACCTTTGGGCGTGGTCGCGGCGAGTTCGCGGGCGACCTGCCCGGTCGTGCCGAACACCAACGCCTTCATGATGCCCGACCCAGTCGGCGGCCGACCCCGTCGCGATCCAGAAGCGCCTGCCACCAGTCGCGGTTGTCGAGATACCAGCGCACCGTCTTTTCCAGCCCCTCCTCGACCGTGACCGAGGGGCGCCAGCCCAGCTCGTCCCGGATGCGGGTCGGGTCGATGGCATAGCGGGCATCGTGGCCCGGACGGTCCGCGACGAAGGTGATCTGGTCGCCGTAGCTGCCCTCTTTCGGCGCCATCCGGTCGAGGATCGTGCAAAGCGTGCGCACGAGGTCGAGGTTCGAGCGTTCGTTTTCGCCGCCGATGTTGTAGCTGCGGCCAATCGCGCCCTCTTCGAGAACCAGAAGCAGGGCGTCGGCATGATCCTCGACATAAAGCCAGTCGCGCACGTTCGACCCGTCGCCGTAGATCGGGATCGGCTCGCCCGCCAATGCTTTCAAGATGACAATGGGGATCAGCTTCTCTGGGAAATGATAGGGGCCGTAATTGTTCGAGCAATTCGTGAGAACGACCGGCAGACCATAGGTTTCGTGCCACGCGCGGACGAGGTGATCGGACGAGGCTTTGGACGCCGAATAAGGCGACCGGGGGTCATACGGCGATTCTTCCGTAAACTGCCCCTCGGGGCCAAGCGACCCGAACACCTCGTCCGTCGAGATGTGGTGAAACCGGAACGCCGGGTCGCGCCCCTGCCCGTCCCAATACGATCTGGCCGCTTCGAGCAGATTGAAGGTGCCCATGACATTGGTTTCGATGAAGGTCGCGGGGCCGTCGATGGACCTGTCGACATGGCTTTCGGCGGCCAGATGCATGATCGCGTCCGGGCGGTGGTCGGACAGAACGCGGTCGAGCGCGGGCCTGTCGCGGATATCGACCTGTTCGAAGGCGTATCCCGGCGCATCGGCCACCGAGGCCACGTTGTCGAGACAGGCGGCATAGGTCAGCGCATCGAGGTTCACGACCTCTTGCCCACGTGAAATCGCAAGGCGCACCACGGCGGACCCGATGAAACCAGCGCCGCCCGTGACGAGGATCTTCATGCCGCGCTCCCGATGGTGAACGGATTGTCGAGATCCCTGAGGAATGGGGCCTTGGCGTCTTTGTCGGACAAGACCGGCGCGTCCGTCAGGCCCCAGTCGATCCCGATGTCGGGGTCGTCGAACCGCACGGCGCGGTCGCATTCGGGCGCGTAGTAGTTCGAGCATTTATAGACGACTTCGGTGTCCGGCTCGCGCGTGACGAAGCCGTGGAGGAAGCCGCGCGGGACCAGCAGCTGTTTGCCGTTCTCGGCGCTCAGTTCGACCCCGACCCATTGGCGAAACGTCGGGCTGTCGGCCCGGATGTCCACGGCCACATCGAACAGCCGCCCGCGCCCGCACCGCACCAGCTTGTCCTGCGCGAAAGGCGGAGTCTGCATGTGGAGGCCGCGAAGCGTGCCCGCCGTGGCCGACACCGAATGATTGTCCTGAACGAAGTCGATATCGACGCCGGCCGCCGACAGTTGGCGGCGGTTCCACGTTTCGGCGAAGAAGCCGCGGGCGTCGCCGTATCGCTCCGGCGTGAAGACGAAGACACCGGGTATTCTCGTCTCTTCAACCTTCATTTGCCCCACCCGTCCTTGCGCACCGGGCGCGCCCGGTAAGTATCTTCGACGGCGCGATTGTACGTCGGCTCAATCAAATGTGTAAAATAGCGCCCAAGCATGTCGGGATCATGTCTGCACCGCAACGTGACGCCGGTTCAAGCCTGAATTCCGCGCCGCAGAAACCGGATGCGCGGTCCGGGTCAGATCCCGGGTGGATTGCCGGTGTCGCGATCACCCGGCAGGTCGAGCGGAACGGCACGGCAGATTTCGCGCAGCGCACCGCGCAGCCCTTCTTCGACCGTGGGGTGGTAGAACGGTTTCGACAACAGGTCGCTCGCCGTCATGCCCGCATCGACCGCCCAGGCGATGAGATGGCCAAGGTGATCCGCGCCGGGGCAAAACAGATCGGCCCCGATCAGTCGTCCGTCCGGGGCGGCGGCGTAGAGCTGGGCGAGCCCGACATTGCGCGCTTCGACTTTGGCGCGCCCCTGATCGGTGTAGTCGGCGGTGCCGATCTGCGCGCTGTCGACCGGCCCCTGCCCGATCGAGACGAGCGGCGGATCGGTGAAGGTGATCGTGAACCGGGGGGACCGGGTGGCGTGGGTGAGGTCCGGAAAGGCCGCCGCGTTGCGCCCGGCGACGGCGCCCTCTGTCGATGCCTCGTGCAGGACGGGCCGGTTCGCGTTCGCATCCCCTGCCAAGAATATCGCGCTGTCACCGCACCGGAGCGTTTCCGGGTCGACGTCCGGCAGCCCGTTGTCGTCGAGGTGAAGTCCCGACGCGGACAGGTCGAGCCCGTCGAGCGACGGCAGGCGCCCTGTCGCCACGAGCACACGGTCGAACGTGTCGTCGCCCTCCTCCCAGACAAGGCGAATGCCGCCCGCCAAGGCCTCGGGCTTCACGTCTGCGCCGAGGAAAAGGTCCATGTCCTTCGCGAGTTCCGCCTTCAGCGCGTCGTGGATCGCGTCACATCGGGCCCCGGCGATCGTGTCGCCCTGGTCGAACACGGCCACGCGGACGCCGAGGCGCGCGAAGGCCTGAGCCAGTTCGATGCCGATGGCACCCGCCCCGATCACGGCGAGGCTTTTGGGAAGGTCGGCTTGTTCGAACACCGTCCGGTTGGTCAGCACGCGATCCCCGCCGATGTCGCGAAAGGGCGGCGGGACCATGGGGTGCGATCCGGTGGCGATGACGATGGCATTCGCCGCGACCTTCCGTCCATCGTCGAGCGAAAGCGCGCCCGGTCCGGTGAAGCGCGCCCTTGCCCGGATGCAGGTGCCATTCGGCAGATCGTCGAAACCCGCGCGGGTCGCGGCGGCGAAGGCATCGCGTTCGGCCCGGACCCGCGCCATGACGGCGGCGCCATCCACGGACACCGACGTTGACACACCGAAAAGCCCAGCCGTCCGCGCGTCATGGGCGCGGTGCGCTGCGGCGATGAGCAGTTTGGACGGCATGCATCCCACGGTGGCGCACACCGTTCCGGCGAAATCCGGGTCGATCAGAAGCGTCTTGGCCCCTTGTGCGCGCGCGCTGCGTTCCGCGGCGATTCCTGCCGTTCCCGCCCCGATTACCGCGACGTCGCATGTCAGGTCCGCCATTTCGCCCTTTCTCCCGGTCAGTGTCCGGAGTTTCGATTGCGAAAGACAAACCGCCGCGCGCCGCCTGCGGTTCCTGACTTTGATGGCGACGATGGGTCAGGCGAAGATGTCGGGCGTCACATCGACCAGCACGTCGGAGGCCGTCGCATCGACCGCGCCCCGCAGGATCGCGACGATCTGACCGTCGACCGACACCTGCGCGTCGAGACCGTCCGGCGAGGGCGCGACAGTGACGGTCAGGTCGCCATGGTCAAGGTCGGGGTTCAAAGACACGCGCAGAAAATCGAGCCCGGGTTCGAAATCCATGACCTCGGCGGCCCCGATGCCTTCGCCTGCGTCATGGTAGACCCAGAACGTATCGAGCCCTTCGCCGCCCGTCGCTGTGTCGTTGCGATCCATGATGAGCAGGTCGTCGCCCGCGCCACCATCAAGCGAATCGAGCGCGCCGTCGGTGTGCCAACCGAAGGCGTGGCGTTCCCAAGCAACCCCCTCCTCCACCCGGCCATGATGGTCGATGATGTCGTCACCGCTGCCGCCGAACAGGGTATCGGCACCATAGCCGCCCGCGATCCGGTCGTTGCCCGCGCCGCCGTCGATCCAGTCGTCGTCGGAGGTGTCGGCACCCGCGTCGTCGTGCGACCCGCCGAACATCATGTCGTCTTCCGTGCCGCCGAGCAGCGTGTCGTCGCCCACGCCACCGTCCATGAAGGCGGGCATCGGGCCGCCTGACAGAACATCTTCGCCCGCCCCGCCGAACAGGGCGGCGGTGCCTGTCGTGGCTGCAAGCTGGTCGTCCCCGTCACCGCCGAAGGCATAGGTCGCCGCATTTCCGAGCACGATCGTGTTGTCACCGCCGGCGCCATCGACGACCGTCAAAGCCCCCTCGGTGTCGATGATCGGAGTCCCGTAGAACGTGTCGAGCGAACCCTCGCCCGCCCCATCCTGCGGCAGGACGACAAGCGATGCTTCGTCGTCCAGCAGGTAATCCTGCGTGTCCGATACCTGATCGCCAAGCCAGCCGAGACCGATGCTGAAGTCGGATTCGCGTTCGATGAGGTTCTGTAACGTGCTCCCATCCCCGCCGACGCCGCCTTCACCGGGCACATCGACAGGGTCGAGCACGGTCGCGGGGTCCACCCATTCGCCGATCACCGGCGCCTCGTCGTCCTCGTTCGGGGTGAGAATCGTGTCGGGGTCGACCTCGGCACCGGCATAGGGTTCGGGATCGTCGGTGATCGGTTTCAGGGGTGAGGTGCCGCCATTGGCGGTTTCATCGTCGAGAAGCGAGGCGAGGCTTTTCGGCGGGGCTTCGTCGGCCTCGGCTTCGTCATCCCCTGACGCATCGTCGCCCGCCCCCGGAAAGACATCTCCGAGGAACAGAAGCGGCAACAGGCCGAGAAGGACGAGCACGACACCCATGACGATACCGATCAATGACCCCGGGCGGAAACGTCAGCAGCACCGCGGCAAGGCCCCCAAGCGCCGGGTAACTCCGGCAGACGACCGAACATAGCACGAACACCGATACGCGGCGGGCCAAAATAGGAAGAATTCAACATTAACACCCGGTTGTGAGCCGCGGATGCCCGGCCTACCGTGATCGGGAAGGGGAGCACATGGCCGAGAACGACCGATACAGCGATATCGCGGACGAAATCGACGGATTGCGCGCCGAGGTCGCGAAGTTGAACGGGCATCGCTATATCCGGCTGCACGACAATCTGTGGAAACTCGGGTTGTTCCAGTTGTTCCGGGGTCTGGCCTTCGGACTCGGATCTGTCCTCGGCGCGACCTTTCTGGTTTCGGTCGCCGCCTATCTGCTCGCCCAGATCGACTTTATCCCGATCATCGGGGATTGGGCCGCCGACATCGCCCGCGAGATCGACGCGGACAACGCGGAAAGCTACGGGATCGCGGAGGAAACAGGCGAAGAACCGGCCAGCGCGGACGAGACGGATGACGAGGCGGCGGCGGAAGAGAACCCCTCGCCCGGCGGGCAGCCCGCAGGTGACGATGGGATCGACCGGGGCGACTTCGGCATCACCGCGCCGGACGCCGAGTAACAAAAGCCTTTCCTTGCTGGGCGATTCCCCCTATACGCCCGCATCTGCGGACCTGTCCGCACTCCACGGGCCCTGCTGGACGACATCCCGGCTTGCGCCATAACCCTTAACTCTGAAGGAGACCCCGATGTCGATCACTGCTGAAGAGAAGAACAGCCTTATCAAGGAATTTGCGACGAAAGACGGCGACACCGGTTCGCCCGAAGTTCAGGTCGCGATCCTGACCAAGCGCATCGCCACGCTGACCGAGCACTTCAAGACCCACAAAAAGGACAACCACTCCCGCCGTGGTCTTCTGATGATGGTCGCCCAGCGTCGTAAGCTTCTCGACTACCTCAAAGGCAAGGACGAGGGCCGTTATCAGGACCTCATCAAACGCCTCGGCATCCGCCGCTAAGGTTTTCGGTTCCTCGCGAACCCGAAGCGCCCGCTCAATCGAGCGGGCGTTTTTCGTTCGGTCCGGTCTTGCCCGACACCATCCGGCGAAGCGTGCCATCCGACCGATGAAGCGCGCCTGCGATGTGAAGCAGAACTACGGCGGCGAGCAGTTTCGTGAGCGCGCCGTGCGCGGCGAAGAACCCGGTTTCCCATGCTTGCGAGACGGGCGCGATGCGTGGAAGCGTCACGGTTCCGAATATCACCACGTCGATCCCCGTCGCCGCGCTTGCGATCCAGCCGGTCAGAGGCACCGCCAGCAAGAGACCGTAAAGCGCCATATGCGCGCCTTTCGCGAACCGACGTTGCCAGCCCGGCACCGTTGCCATCGGCTGCGGGGGCGGCGAGAGGCGATGCCAGAGGATGCGCAGGACGATCAGAGCCAGCAGGCCTATGCCGATGGTCTTGTGCCAGCCGAACAGGTGGAAGTTCGACATATCGACCTGCATCCGCGCGATGTAGGTGCCGAAACCGAGCATCCCGATCACGAGGAGCGCCGTGATCCAGTGGATCAGGCGGGTCAGCAGACCGAACCGGTCCGGATCGTTCCCGATCACCTCAGCCTGCCCGGTTCAGCCGGGCGACGATCTGGACCACCACCCGGTCCGAAACCATGTCGCTCCACCCAGTCGCGCCGAAGTCCGAGCGGTTGACCGCGCCGGATATGTGCACCGACATCTTGGACAGATCGCCCGGATCGGTGCCCTGCTGGCGAAACACCTGCGCGGACAGCCGGATGGGCCGTGTGACGCCCCGGATCGTCACCTGCCCATCGACTTCGGCGGTCGTGGTACCGATCCGGAACGCCGACGATCTGAAGACGAGCTCGGGGAACTGCCCGGTCGCCAGCACCTTGGGGCCCTTCAAAGCCTGCTCTGCGAAAGGAAAGCTGGAGCTTGCCCCGGCTGCATTCAACACGACGGCCACATTGCTGTTGGCGTTCCGCTGGAAATCGAGCGTCACGTCGGCGGCCTTGATCGGCATACGTCCCGTGATCTTGTCCTGCCCGAAGCCGACCTCGTAGCTGACGACCGAATTCGCGGCGTCCAGCACGTATTTGACCGGCTCGGCCAACGCGGCGGACACGGAAAAGATCAGCGCAAGCGCGCCTGCCCAAACGTAGTGCATCGCAACCTCCCAACCTGCGCGCTCCGGCTTTGACTGTCAGACATTACGACAGGACCGCGCAACAGGTTCATTTGCCGCGCCACAAGACCCCTCGCGTTTCAGACCTTTCAAATGTGGGCGTTTTCCTGTATGGCGCGTCCATCTGAGACGTGACGCTCTGACCCCGGCGCATGAAAAGGTAGAGGGGTCGGCGGCAATGGGGCCGCCATGACAACGGGAGACCCGGAGGGCCGGGAGTGCTCCCATAAGGATACGCTACATGTTCAACGAAGTGAAAAAATCCATCCAGTGGGGCGAAGAGACGCTGACACTGGAAACGGGCAAGGTTGCCCGTCAGGCCGACGGAACCGTGATCGCCACGCTGGGCGAAACGTCGGTTATGGCGAACGTGACGTTCGCCAAGCAGCAGAAAGAAGGCCAGGACTTCTTCCCGCTGACGGTTCATTACCAAGAGAAATACTACGCGGCCGGTAAAGTCCCCGGCGGCTTCTTCAAACGCGAAGCCCGCCCGACCGAGAAGGAAACGCTGACCGCGCGCCTGATCGACCGTCCGATCCGCCCGCTGTTCGTCGAGGGCTTCAAGAACGAAGTGCTCGTGATGTGCACGGTTCTGTCCCACGACCTCGTCAACGATCCGGACATCGTCGCGATGATCGCCGCGTCGGCTGCGCTCACCATCTCCGGCGCACCCTTCATGGGTCCGATCGCCGGTGCCCGCGTGGGTTATGAGGATGGCGAATACGTCCTGAACCCGACCTGCGACGACATGCACGATCTGCGCAACAACCCGGATCAGCGTCTGGACCTCGTCGTCGCCGGCACGAAAGATGCCGTGATGATGGTGGAATCCGAAGCTTACGAGCTGACGGAAGCCGAAATGCTGGGCGCCGTGACCTTTGCGCACGAGCAGATCCAGCCGGTCATCGACCTCATCATCGATCTGGCGGAAGACAGCGCGAAAGAGCCGTTCGACTTCGCCGCGCCGGACTATTCCGCGATCTTCGAGGCCGTCAAAGCCGCCGGTGAGGACAAGGTGCGTGCCGCCTATGCCATCACCGACAAGCAGGAACGTGTGGCCGCCGTCGCCGCCGCCAAGGAAGAGATCAAAGCCTCGCTCACCGAAGAGCAGCTGGCCGATCCCTCGCTCGGCACCGCGCTGAAAAAGCTCGAGTCCAGCGTTCTGCGCGGCTCGGTCGTGAAGGAAGGCAAGCGGATCGACGGTCGTGCGCTGGATCAGGTTCGCCCGATCCTCGCCGAAGTCGGCCTCTTGCCCCGGACCCACGGCTCGGCGCTCTTCACCCGTGGTGAAACGCAGGGTCTGGTCGTGACCACGCTGGGCACCGGCGACGACGAACAGATGATCGACGCGCTCACCGGCACCTACAAGTCGAACTTCCTCCTGCACTACAACTTCCCGCCGTATTCGGTCGGTGAAGTGGGCCGCGTGGGTTCGCCGGGTCGCCGTGAAATCGGCCACGGCAAGCTGGCTTGGCGTGCGCTTCAGGCGGTTCTGCCGGCTGCGACCGACTTCCCCTACACCATCCGCGTCGTGTCCGAGATCACCGAATCGAACGGCTCGTCCTCGATGGCGTCGGTCTGTGGTGGCTCGCTGTCCATGATGGACGCCGCCGTGCCGCTGAAGGCTCCGGTCGCCGGTGTGGCGATGGGCCTCGTGCTGGAAGACGATGGTTCCTACGCCGTGCTGACCGACATCCTTGGCGACGAGGATCACTTGGGCGACATGGACTTCAAGGTGGCTGGCACCGAAAACGGCATCACGTCGCTTCAGATGGACATCAAGGTCGCTGGCATCACGCCGGAGATCATGGAAAAGGCCCTCGCGCAGGCGAAAGACGGCCGGATGCACATCCTCGGCGAAATGAACAAGGCGCTGTCCGCTGGCCGCACCGAGTTCTCGGCCCACGCCCCGCGCATCGAGACGATGACGGTGCCCACCGACAAGATCCGTGAAGTGATCGGGTCGGGCGGCAAGGTCATCCGCGAGATCGTGGAAGTGTCCGGTGCCAAGGTCGACATCAACGACGACGGCGTCATCAAGATCGCCTCGCCCAACAACGACTCGATCCAGAAGGCCTATGACATGATCCACGCGATCGTGGCCGAGCCGGAAGAGGGTCAGGTCTACAAGGGCAAGGTCGTGAAGATCGTCGACTTCGGCGCCTTCGTGAACTTCTTCGGCAAGCGTGACGGTCTGGTTCACGTGTCCCAGATCGAAAACCGCCGCCTGAACCATCCGTCGGATGTGCTCAAGGAAGGTCAGGAAGTCTACGTCAAGCTTCTGGGCTTCGACGACCGTGGCAAGGTCCGCCTCGCCATGAAGATGGTCGACCAGGAAACCGGCGCGGAACTGCCGCCGGAAGAAAAGAAAAAGAAAGAAGACGCTGAGTAAGGCGGACCTCTTTCGAGGACCGAGGCCCCGGTGGAAACGCCGGGGCCTTTTTTTGACATGTCAGCTCGTGCGCGAGGTTTTCCGGGCGAAAAAGTCGTGCGGGTTCAGCCAGTCGACATGGGTGTCGATCCCGGCATAGCGGCCTTCGAAGAACCGCTCGGGCGGCGCCGCGCGGCGCACCGCGTCCGGCATCGCGACGAAGGCTTCGACACCGTCATGGGCCCATGCGATCAGGATCTTCGGATCGTCGCAGGAAATGGCCGAGACGAAATGCTCTTCAAGCCGGACCGGCGGGTTGGTGCGGCTGAACTCGGCCACGTCGATCTCTTCCGACGCATCCCGGAACTCGGACCAGATCGTCACGTCGTCGATCCCCAGCGCGGTCAGGTAGCGGTGGATGATCGGCTCCATCACCACGGGCAACGTGTCCTCTTCGGGCGGATAGAGGCCATAATGGGCCAAACCGTCGAGCGATGCAGCCATCACGCGGTCGATGTCCGGCCGCTTCGCCTCCAGCGTCCAGAGCCATGCTGTGCGCGCGAACGTGTTGAAGTCGGACGCGCCGATGTCGCGCTGAACCTCGTCCCACCTGACGGGCTGTCCGCGCTCCTTGATCCTGATCTCGAACCCTTCGGGGGCCTCGTTCTCGCGCACGGGCGGGTTGTCGATCAACTCGCCTATGTCGTCGAAATCACCGCGGTTCGCGTGGATCGGGCCATAGGCCGCAGTTTGCGGCGTGTAGCCGGGCACACGGAAGAACGGATTGAACGCGATGAAGACGTGGTCATAGTCCTCGGCCCACCAGTCGAGCAGCGGGTGCTCGAAGGGCGGCAACAGCAGATGGCGGGGCGTCCTAGCCACGGGGCAGCACGGCTCGCCCGCCCTCGGTCAGCAACCAGGCCTCGCGCCCCTCGATCACGACGGCGCTCATGGGGCGGAAATAGCCCGCGCCGCTGTCGATGTTCAGCCGGTTGCCGTAATGCGTCGCGACATCGGCGGGCGTGTGACCATGGACGATAAGCTTGCCGTGGTCGTCGGTGGACGACAGGAACGGTTCGCGTATCCAGACGAGATCGTCCTCGACCTGATCGGCCAGCGGAATACCGGGGCGCACGCCTGCATGACAGAAGAAGCACTCGCCGCGTTCATAGGTGACGGGAAGGTCGTTCAGAAAATCGACATGCCGTGCGGGCACACGCGCGACGGCATCGGCGTGCAGGGCTTCGATCGGCTGGTCCGTATCGACGCCATACGAAGCCAGCGTTTCCCGTCCCCCCAGTCGTTCGTCGAGCCAGTGAAGGCCCGCGAGCAGCCGGTCTGGCGTGCGCGGCGTGGGTTCGAGAAACGCGGTCATCATGCGGTCGTGGTTGCCGGTCAGAACGACCCACGGCGCACCGGAGGCCAAGCCCTGCATCAGATAGTCGATCACCCCTGCCGTGGCGGTCCCCCGGTCGCACAGGTCACCGATGTGAACGGCTGGCGCATCCCGGTCGCCGCAGGCCACGCGGTCGCGTTCGATCAGATCGTGCACGCGCTCGAGCTCGGACAACTGCCCGTGGATATCGCCGATAGCATAGGTTCTCATGGCGCCCTGTTAACCGCTGGGATGTCCGGGCAAAACCCGCAAAACGAAAAGGCCGGACAGATCGCCCGGCCTCGTCCCGTTCCTCGCTCGCCTCAGACGTGCGGCGCGAGGATGTAGTCGTTGTCGTTCGGATCGTCGTCCTGATAGAACCGCTCGGTCACACCGGGAAGCGCCTTGAAGTCCTTCATCGCGGCGACCGGGAACAGCGTCGACCCGATGCTCTCGAAGCCCGGAAGCTGGCGCAGCACGGCGGTCACAGCCTGCGTGCACATCGCCTTGGGCACGGCGCCGTATTCCTGAACGAGCCGGATCGCCTTTTCGGCGACGGCGGGGCTTACGATGATGTCGTGACGATAGACGTCCCACGTGATGCGGGCGTGGTAGTCGATGTAGAATTCGACCGCCGGTTCGGAGATGCCGAAATGCACGTCGTTCCGCTCGGGGATCTGGGGGTGATACCAGGTGCCTGCCGGATCGAACAGGATGCGCTGCGACCCGTTAATCATCAGCGCCGCATGGCCACCCTGACCGTTGTTGCGACCGACCACCGTGAACAGCGAGATCATTGGCGGACCGTTGTGCACGTAAGTGGCGCGCGTCACCTCTTCGGTCGAAGCCCATTTGCTTTCAGCCGCACAGGCGGCAAGCCCGAACAGGAGAATGATCGAAAGAAGGATGCGGCGCATGGTCAGAACCACCCTGTCTGAAAATGAAAAGGCCGGGCCAGAGGGCCCGGCGGTTCCTCAGGCGCCGACGATGGCGAGAAGGATCAGAACCACGATGATCGCGATCACCGAACGGACGGTGAATTTCATGAACCCTTCAAAGGTCTTTTCCTGCACCCGAATGTCCATCGAGCCGTGCTTGTGTTCAGCCATTTGATCCCTCGTCAGCCGTGTTTCGCGCTGTCGATTAGACGATTTCGGCGGGCCTGTCACGCCGCGATGGGCGCAAATGCCTTATTCTTCGCCCGGTGTAGCACCCGCGTCGCGTTCAAGGTCGGCGGCAAGACGAAAGCCGATGCGATAGGGTTCGTCTTCGCCCTTTTCCCGTGGCATCGCCCTGAGAATCACGTTGAGCTGGCTGACGTGCTGGACGAGCTGGGTCTTGGTGCCCGTCGAATCCGTGCCGTAGAACGTCACGATGTCGGGGTCGAAATACCCGATCCCCTCGATCCTGAGCACGCCCGCATCCGAGCCGGTAAAGCCCATCGCGACCTCATGCTCGTTGTCGAGTTGCTCTTCGAAGTTCTGGATATAAAGGATGATGCGCTGATAGGCCCATTCCGCCGGGCTCTTGTCCTCGGGCGGCGTGTCGGCGACCGACGGCGGCAGGGGTGTCTCTTCGGCGGTAGGCGCATCGTGGTCCGAACACCGGGCGACGGCGCGGCGCGGATGTTTCTTCTCTCCGATCGCGCTCACGCTCACGCGCGGCCCCCTTTCGCCTGCCACAGCCACGCATCGTCGTCGCGGCGCGTGCGCGTGACCTTGCCGGTCTGGAACAGGTGATTGAGGTGGGCGAGCGCCTCGACCAGCGCGAGGCCGTATTCCCCTTCGCCAATGGTGCGCTTGAAGATCGCCGGAAAGCACTCGACCGCGGTTTTCGGCGTGTCGAGGTAGGCTTCGAGCCGCTCCAGCGCCGAGTGGTGGTTCTGGATCAACTGGCGCATCCGGGTCGGCAGACCCTTGTAAGGCAGCTTGTGGCCCGGCAGGACCAGCTGTTCGTCACGGGCGAAATGGATGAGCTTGCGGCAGCTTTCCAGCCACTCGCCCACCGGGTCGGCCTCGGGCTCGGTCGCGTAGACGCCGAGATTGGGGCTGATGGTGGCGAGAAGCTGATCGCCGCCATGAACGAGGTTGTCGTCCTGCGACCAGAAGGTCGCGTGCTCCGGCGCATGTCCGTTGCCGATGCGCACGTCCCACGTCCGGCCCCCGAAGGTGATCGTGTCGCCTTCCTTGACGCGCGTGAAGCCAAGCGGAAGCTCGGCCACGACATCCGCGAAGTTGAAGGGACGTTCGCGTGCCCGTTGTTCGTAGATCGCGCGGTCCATCCCGGCGGACCGCCAGAACGCCAATGTCTCGTCCACCGGCTTTTCGTGCTCGTCGAGCCTGAGCATCCGGGCCATGAGCCACGCGGTGCGGGTGGTGACGAGTTCGGCGCCATGTTCGCGCTGGAACCAGCCGGCCAGCCCGATGTGGTCGGGGTGGTGATGCGTGACGATCAGGCGCTTGATCGGCTTGCCGCCGAGGGGTCCGGCCAACAGGCCCTCCCAGATCGCACGGGTCTTTTTCGAATCGAACCCCGTGTCGATCAGCGTCCATCCATCGCCCTCGTCGAAGGCAAAGACATTCACATGGTCGAGTTTCATGGGCAGCGGCAGGCGGAACCAGAGAACCCCGTCCGCGACCTCGACGGCTTCACCGATGTCGGGCGCCGTCTCCCATGGAAAACTCAGATGCACGTTCAAACCGCCAGATCCTCGACCGAAAGGGCATAGAGCCCTTCCGCTCCGGCCCGCGCCTGCTCCAGCGACGACGCATGGTCGGGCAGAAGCCGTTCGATATAGAACGCGGCCAAGGCGGTGCGGGGCCCCCGGCCCTCCTCCGCGATCGCCGACTTGAGGTGATAATAGGCCCCCAGAACCCGAGCGAAAGCCGATTGATAAGGCACGGCCCCCGCAAAGCGCGTTTGCAGGTCTTGCTCGACCAGCCATTCGGTCGCCTCACGCAGGGTTTCGGCCGCTTCCCAGACGGGCTTGGCCAGTTCCCCGAGCGTTTCGCGCGCGCCTTCCGCCGTTCCCTCGATTTCGTCCAGCAGGCGGAAGGCCATGTCGCCCCCGTCCATCATCTTGCGGGCGACGAGGTCCATCGCCTGAATGCCGTTGGTGCCTTCGTAGATCGAGGTCACACGCACGTCGCGGTAATACTGCGCGGCGCCGGTTTCCTCGACATAGCCCATGCCGCCATGCACCTGCACGCCGAGTTCCGCGACCTTGATGCCCGTGTCCGTCCCATAGGACTTCGCGATGGGCGTCAGGAACGCGGCGCGCGCCTTCCAGCCCTTGTCGCCGGTTGCCCCGGCCATGTCGATTGCCGTGGAGCAGGCCAGCGATATGGCACGCGCGGCATAGGTTTCGGCACGCATCTGGACGAGCATCCGGCGCACATCGGCAAAATCCGCGATGGTGCCCGTGCCGTTCTCAATGGGCGTCTTGCCCTGCTTGCGCTCCAGCGCATAGGCGAGCGCGTGCTGATAAGCGCCTTCGGCCACGCCCACGCCCTGCACGCCCACATTGAGACGTGCGTTGTTCATCATGGTGAACATCGCGGCCATGCCGGCGTGTTCCTCGCCCACGATCCAGCCGGTCGCGCCCTCGTAGCTCATAACGCAGGTGGGCGAGCCGTGCAGGCCCATCTTGTGCTCCAGCGACACGACGCGCAGGTCGTTGGCCTTGCCGGGATTGCCGTTCTCGTCGGGGATATATTTCGGCACCATGAAGAGGCTGATGCCCTTGGTGCCCGGCGCCCCGTCGGGCAGACGGGCGAGAACGAGGTGGCAGATGTTTTCGGCCATGTCGTGATCGCCCCAGGAGATATAAATCTTCTGCCCGGTGATCGCGAAAGTCCCGTCGCCGTTCGGCACGGCCTTGGTGGTCAGCGCGCCCACGTCCGAGCCCGCCTGCGGTTCGGTCAGGTTCATGGTCCCGGTCCATTCGCCGCTGGTCAGCTTGGGCAGGTACAATTCCTTGAGTTCGTCCGACGCATGGGCTTCGAGCGCCTCGATCTGCCCCTGCGACAGAAGCGGGTTCAGACCGATGGCAAGGCAGGCGCCCGCGATCATGTCGTTGACGCTGGCCGTCAGGGTGAAGGGCAGGCCCATGCCGCCGTATTCCGGATCGCCGGAAATGCCGATCCAGCCGCCTTCGGCCATCGCTTCATAGCCTTCCTTGAAGCCCGGGCTCGAACGGACCACGCCGTTTTCGAGCACCGCGCCCTGAAGGTCGCCGTTGCGTTGAAGCGGTGCGATCACCTCATCCGCCAGCTTTCCCGCCTCGGTCAGGATCGCGGTCACGGTGTCGGCCGTCGCCTCGGCGAATTTTTCGGTCGCGGGGACGGCCTCGAAGCCGACGACGTGATCGAGCAGGAATTGGAAATCGGCGACCGGGGCGCGATAGGGCATGGGAACCTCCCGTTGGCTTGTGAAAGCGCGACTGCCACGCTAGGCAGTTGGCCGGAACCTAAGACTAATCGCTTTCGACACAAGGGAAACGCGGCGTCATGGCCGATCTGCACGCCACCGAAAGACTGGTGCCGGATGACACCGGGATCGCGCGGGCCGCCGAGGTCCTGCTTGCGGGCGGGCTCGTCAGCTTCCCGACCGAAACCGTCTATGGCCTTGGCGGCGTCGCGACCGACGACATCGCCGTCGCCCGGATTTTCGAGGCGAAGGGCCGGCCCCATTTCAATCCTCTGATCGCGCATGTGCCCGATCTGGAGGCGGTGTCGAAGATCGCGGAACTGTCAGAACGCGCGCACGATCTTGCGCAGGCGTTCTGGCCCGGCCCCCTGACGCTGGTGCTGCCGATGCGGGCGGATGCCGGCCTGTCGCCGCTGGTCAGTGCGGGCCTGACGACTGTTGCCGTGCGCGTTCCCGATCATCCGCTGGCGCAAAAGCTCCTCCGCGCCGTCGGGCGGCCCGTCGTCGCCCCCTCCGCTAACCCTTCGGGCCGGATCAGCCCGACCGAGGCGGCGCACGTGCTTGCGGGTCTTGGCGGACGGATCGAGGCGGTGCTGGACGGCGGACCCTGTTCGGTCGGCGTCGAAAGCACCATCGTCGGGTTCAATCCCGAACCCGTCCTGCTGCGCCCCGGCGGGCTGCCCGCCGAGGCCATCGAAGACGCGCTGGGCGCGCCGCTTGCCAGACGCGCAGAGGGCGCGGGGATCAACGCGCCGGGTCAGCTTGCCTCGCACTACGCGCCCGACGCGCGGGTTCGGCTCGATGCCGAAGCCGCGCGGCCCGGTGAGCGGATGCTGGGGTTCGGAGATGCGGACGGCGAGATGAACCTGTCGCCCTCCGGCGATCTGGTCGAGGCTGCGGCGAACCTGTTTCGGATGCTTCACGCGCTGGACGCGGCTGGCGACGCGCCAATTGCGGTGGCCCCCGTGCCTGACACCGGATTGGGACGGGCGATCAACGACCGGCTCAGGCGAGCAGCGGCACCGCGGGACTGAGTTTCGCGGCAGCAAGCTGCCACGATCCATGCGAGGGGCGCTGCCCCTCGCGCTCCCCGAGGTTTTTGGAAACAGAGAAGCAGGACGCGCTCAGGGCTCGCGGAAGGCTTCGCGGCTCTTGTAGAGCGGCTTCACCAAGTAGTGCAGGATCGTCTTCGATCCGGTGTGGAGTTCCACGTCCGCGACCATGCCGGGGCGGATTTCCAGGCTGCGCTGGCGGTCGGTCAGGCCGGACAGGTCGAGGCTCAGGATCACGCGGTAGTGCGGGTCGCCATCGCGCACCCGGTCGTCCTTGAACGTATCCGCCGAGATCAGGTCCACGGTGCCCTTGAGCGAGCCGTAGATGGTGTAATCGTAGGCCGACAGCTTGACCGTTGCCTGCTGGCCCGGCTGGACGTTGGCGATATCCTCGGGTTTCACGCGGGCTTCGACGAGGATCTGGTCGCCAAGTGGGATGATCTCGGCCAGTTCCTCGCCCGGTCTGACGACGCCGCCGATGGTCGTCACGGCGAGGTTGTTGACGATCCCCCGCATGGGCGAGGTCAGGACGGTCCGGTCGAGCTGGTCCTGCGCGATCTTGAGGTTCTGGCGGAGCGTCGCCTGATCGCGCAGCACCTCGGCATATTCCTCGGCCCGCTTGAGTTCGGTCTGGGTGACGATCTCGTTGTAGCGGGTCAGCGCGTCGGCATGGGCTTTGCGCGCCTTGGTCACTTCGATCAGCGCGACGATCTTCTGATCGAGCATGTTTTCGAGAAGCTGCAATTCGGTCGCGGCTTCGTCCAGCACCTGCTTGGCCCCATCCCGGCGCGAGATGAAATCGGCCTGACGCGCGGCGAGCAAAGCGGCCTCGGAGGCGACCATATTCGGGGTGCGGGCGGCGAGGTCGGCGGGCACGTCGAAGGTGTCATGGCCCGCAAGTTCCGCTTCCAGCCGGAGCCGTTTGATTTCAAGGGCGGCGATCTGTTCGAGGTAGTCGGTGACGGTCGAGCGGAACTCGGTCCCGTGCAGGCGCGCGATCACGTCGCCCGGTTCGACCCGGTCGCCTTCGGACACCAGAAGCTCGGCGAGAATGCCGCCTTCGAGGTTCTGGATGATCTGGGGTCGGGCGGATGAGATGACGTCACCGGGGGCGCGCACGATCTCGTCCACCCAAGCGATCGCGGTCCAGAACACGAACACCGCCACAGCGGCGGCGGAGACCCATATGACCATGCTGGGCCGTTTCAGCCCCGCTTCGAATTCCGCGTCGATCACCGCCATTAGCCGGCCTCCCGTCGTGCTTGCGCGTCGCGCAGATGGGCCAACACCTCGTCGCGCGGACCATCGACCGCGAGGCGGCCGTTTTGCAGGATCACGGTGCGTTCGGTCAGGGCGAGGATCGGAACGCGGTGGGTCGCGATGACCGCCGTGCGCCCCTCCAGCCACGTCTGAAGCCGCGACACCAGCGTCGTTTCCAGCGTCGTGTCCAGCGCGGCGGTGGGTTCGTCCAGAAGCACAACGCGCGGGTCTTGAAGCCAGATGCGCGCCCAACCTATCGACTGGCGCTGTCCAGCCGACAACCCTTCGCCATTGTCGCGGATTTCAAGGTCGAGGCCCTTGGCATGGCCACGCACATAGGGGCCGAGGCCCGCGAAATCGAGCGCGGCAAGCAGGCGGTCGTCGTTGCGTTCGAGAAGGGCGAGGTCGAGGTTGTCGCGTAGGGTTCCGGCGAACAGGCGCACGTCCTGCCCCAGATAGCCCACGTTGCGGCGCAGGTCGCGCGGCTCGATCTGGCCCATGTCGACCCCATCGATCATCACGCGGCCCTTGGTCGGTCCATAAAGGCCCGCGAGCATCTTCAGCAGCGTCGACTTGCCCGACCCGTTCGCGCCGAGCACGGCGATGTGCTGGCCCGCTTCGATGGCCAGCCCCGGCACGTCGAGCACGGGGGCTTCGTCGTCGTAAGCGAAACTCGCCTCACGCAGTTCGAAGGCGCCGTGGATCACGTCACGGCGCAGAAGCGTGCGCCCTTCGGCGGCGTCCTGTTCGGCGGTCGCGACGGCATCCAGCCCGGACAGCGCGTTCTTGACGTTCGACCAGCGGGCGAGCGTTCCGGCGAGTTGCGTGAGCGGGGCGAGCGTGCGGCCCGACAGGATGCCGACCGCAATGATCGTGCCCACCGTGAATTCGCCCGCGAACACCAGATAGGTGCCCGCGATGACGGCAGCGACATAGGTCGCCTGCTGAACTCCCTGCGCCCAGAAGGTGAGAAGCGCGGACAGCCGCCGCTGCTCGGTCGATTTCAGCGCCGACAGCGTGGTCAACTCGTGCCAGAGCCGCATGAACCGCGCCTCGCCCCGCGCCGATTTGATCGTGTCGAGGTCGTAGATCGCCTCGTGCAACAGGCGCGAGGTCTTGGCCGAGGCGCCCTGCGTCTGGCGGCTGAGTTCGACCATGCGCCGTTGCAGGAACAGGCCCGGCAGGATCATGAGTAACCCGCCTGCGATCAGCACCAGAACGATGGGTCCGGCGATGGAGGAGACAAGGGCGAGAAACAGGATGATGAACGGAATATCCGTCAGCGATCCGATGGAGGACGCCGTGAAGAATTCGCGGACCGACGAGAACTCCCGCATCGCCGCGAACAGGCCCGATGGGGTGGTGGGTCGTTTGTCGGATCGCATCCCGAGAATGCGGGACAGGAGAAGCGATTGCACGGTCAGTTCGATGTGCCGCCCTGCCCCGTCCATCAACCGCGCCCGCGCGATCTTGATGCCGCCTTCCAGCGCGAGGGCCAGTCCAGCGCCAAGCGCCAGCATCCAGAGGGTCGGCACCGACTGGTGCGGTATCACGCGGTCATAGACCTGAAGCGAAAACAGCGCGACGGACACCGCCAGCAGGTTGGCCACGAAACTCCCCAGCGCCACATCGCCGAAATGCTTCTTGTGCTTCGCGAGTTCGCCCCAGAACCAGTGCGGCGGGCGTTTGGCCAAGGCGTGCCGCTCGTCCAGCCTGGCCGCGGGGGCGAAGGCACGGACGGTGACACCGGCGTAAACCGGCGCGAAATCCGATACGGGCACTTCGGCCCTGCCATCGGGGGCACCTTCTTCGTAGAGGGTGAGCGTGTCGCCATGCTGATCGAGGACAAGCACCGCCTGCCCGTTCTTCATCATGGTGATGACCGGAAGCCCGTCGGGGTCCGGGTCGGACTTGGTCTGAACCTGAAGGCCCGTGGCCCTGAGCCCGACCGCAAGCGTTTCCGCGTCGATGGTTTCGCCCGGAGTGTGCGCGCGCATCGCCTCCAGAATGTCCTGCACCGCCGGTTTCGCGCCGAGTTGCCGGGCATAGACGGCGAGCAGTTGCGCCCGACGCAAAAGCCGGTTGGGGTCCGGGCCTTCGCGCTTTTCGACCTTGGTTTCGCTCGACTTCACGCGGATGCGTGGCGCTTCGGCGGTATTGGCGCTGTCGGGCAGAGCGCGGACAGCGGCGCCTGTGATCGAGGGGAAGGCGACCGTGTTCGTCATATCTCGCCCCCGTCGGCGAGCAGACCGAGTTCGCGCGCGATTTCGATGTCGGCCCGTGCGCCCGCGTATTTCGCGGCAATCGCTTCGGCTTCGAGCCGCGCCATGGATTCGATCACCGTCACCACTTCGGACACCGTGCGGGTGCCCGCATCGAACTGGCGGCGGAAGAGGTTGGCATTGGCCTGTCCCTGAGCCGCCAGATCGACGGCGCGACCGGCGCGGGCGGCAAGACCCGCGCGTTCCTGCGACAGGGCGGCAAGGCGGCGGGCGGCGTCTTCGCGCGCCTGCGCGACCCGGCGCTCGGCGGCCTCTTTCGAAGCATCGACGGCCTTGAGGTTGTCGGGCGTCGAAAACCCGATGCCGTTGTCCGAGGACAGGACCAGATCGGGCCCGGTCACACCGTCACGGCTGGAGATCGCGGCCCCGGCGGACAGGCCCGGCAAGAGCCCAGCGCGGGCAATTGCGGCCTCGGCGATGTCGCGGTCACGTTCGGCATGGGCAAGGTGAAGCGACAGGGGATCGACGGCATCGCCCGGAATGGTCAGCTTGGCGATGCCATGAACGGTGTCGAGCGACCCTGCGGTCATCGCGGCCAGTTCGGCGCGGGCCGTGCGACCCGCCTGAACGGCATCCGCCTGCGTCGCGGCGAGTTCCGCGACCTTCGAGCGGATCACGGCAAGTTCGGACATATCCGAGATGCCGCCTTCGACCCGCTTTGCCATGATCGTTTCCATCTCGCGCATCCGGGTGACCGCCCCACCACTCGCCGCAGCAAGTTCGCGCGCTTCCTCGGATTTGAGGTAGAGCGACAGCGCCGTATGGACACGGTCGTTTTCATCCTGCGACAAGGCGACCGCAGCCGCCTCGACATCCGCGCGGGCAAATTCGCGCTCGGCCTTCTTCTTGCCGAAGTCGAACAGGACCTGATCCACGACGAGCGAGGCGACGATGGACGACAGCGACAGAAGGCTCACGCTCGGGCCGAGCGATGGAAGCCAGTTCTTGTCGGCGGCGCGGGAGCGTAGGCGGGCCTGCCGCAGCTCCGCCTCGGCCGTGCGGGACGAGGCGGCGAGGGTCGCGTCGGCCACGCGGGCATAGGACGACCCCTCGGGCAGGACGGACCGGCGCGCGATCAGGGCTTCGATGATCTGTGACTGGTGGTCTTCGCCACGCTCGCCCTGCGCTTCGGCGAAGGCGCCCGCATTGCGGGTGACGTCCGGATCGTCGCTTGTCGCGAATCCGTCGCTCATGCATCCCGACAGGGCCACGCAAGCCGTGGCTGCCAGTACTCCCTGCCGTATCGTCCGCCTCAAATGTCTGCCCCGTAGTCTTGGATTCGAACCGCCCGGCACGCTCATTTTTGCGGCGCGCCGTGGTCGGCCCGGATCAGGTCGTCAGTCGGATGTCGTCGTCGATGATGAGCGTTCCGCCTTCGTCCCCCAGCGTGTAGATGGAATAGGTCTCGCCGCCGATGGTCACGTTCGTGTTGGTGTCGGACATGGCCGCGCCGTTGGTCCGGTCCACATTCACCGCATCGTCGCCCGATCCGTGGATCGTCAGCGTGTTCGAGTTGCCCGAAAGCCCTTCGAGCAGGTCCGAGGTGATGACCAGCGTGCTGTCTTCCGCGAACCGCAGGTCGACCGCCTCGATCTCGTGCCCGGTGAGACCCGGGTTCGACAGATCGACCGCATTCGGCAGGCCCTTGTCGAGCGCGAAGAGCGTGGCGCTTTCGTTGCCCGCGTCATCGGTCTTGGTGATGACGAGGTGCGAGCCGTTCGGAAGCGTCTGGGTGAAGTAGAAATCCACCTCGCCGGTCGCGATCGGGTTCGCGAACTGCATGTTGCCGATGGTGCCCTGCGACCCGTCCAGCCCGACGGTCGACAGTGCCGCCGTCGCATCGCCCGCATCGACCGAGAAGCCGCGCAGAAGGTCGCCCGACCGGTTGAACGCGGTGACGAAGGCCGCGTCGGGCGCCTCGGTGTCCAGTTCGACGGTATCGGTGATCGTGCGCGTGTTGCCCGCCGCATCGGTGGCCGACACGGTGACGTCGAGCGTGTCTTCGCCCGTGCCAAGCTCGCCCGCCGAGAAGCTGGCGGTCCAGTTCCCGGCCCCGTCGACCGTTGCCGTATGGCTCGTCCCGTCGATGTCGACGACGACCGTCGATCCGGCTTCGACGACGCCCGTGAGCGTGAGGCCCAGCGCCGCTTCGGTCGCGTTGATGTAGCCGTCGCCCGCGATGGGCGTTGCGATGGCGAGGCGGTTCACCTCGGTATCCACCACGACCGTATCGGTCAGCATGGCCGAGTTACCTGCGGCATCGGTCGCGGTCACGACCACGTTCACCCCCTGCTCGCCCGTGGGCACGCTGGATTTGGCGAAATTCACGGTCCAGTTGCCCGAACCGTCGACCGTGGCGGTCTGGGTCACGAGACCCATCTTGACCGAAACGACCGAGCCCGGCTCGACCGTGCCGGTCAGGGTGATGCCGTCGGCCCGTTCGACCGCGTTCACCACGCCATCGTTGTCCACCACGCCGTCGGACGAGAAATTCGTGACGACCGTGTCGATGGCGACGCTGTCGGTCACCGTCTTGGTGTTGCCGTAGCCGTCGTTGATCGACGCGGTGATCTGCGACACATAGGTGCCCGCCGGGATCTGGTTGGCCGGGAAGGTGGCGGACCACGTGCCGTTCATCGCGGCCACGGTCGTCGTCTGCGCGGCGCCCAGCCCGACGGTGACCACCAGACCGGGGGTCGCCGTGCCGTGGATCACCACGCCATCGGCGCGTTCGGTCAGGTTCACCACATCGTCGATTTCGATTGCGGCCGGAGACAGCGCCAGATCGCCCGCCACCGTGTCAATGCGCACGGTTTCGGTCAGGATCGAGGTGTTGCCTGCCGCGTCGGTCGCGGTCACGGACAGAAGCGTGTCGTATTCGCCGTTGGGGATCGACCCCGGCGCGAAGCTCACCGACCACGACCCGTCCGGATTGACCGTTGCCACGCGCGTTGTGGCGCCGATGCTAACGGTGACCTGCGCGCCGATTTCCACGGTGCCGGTAAGATTCAGGCCGCTCGAAAGCTCGGACCCGGCCAGCACACCGTCACCGCCCGTGGGCGAGCCGGTGAAGGCGAAGTCGGTGACGAGCGTGTCGATGCTGACCGTGGTGGTCGCCGTCGCCGTGTTGCCCGCCGCATCCGTGGACGTAACCGACACGTTGGCGGTGTATTCGCCGGACGCGATGCTGCCTTGAGGATAAGTGACGCTCCAGCTTCCGTTCGCGGCGACCGCCGCCGGGCGGACGACGCCGCCGATGCTGACATTCACGCTCGCACCCGGTTCGGCGATCCCGGTGAGGGTCAGACCCGCGACCGTTTCGGCATAGTTCGCGATGCCGTCGCCGCCGGTGCCCGAAAGCGTGGCGGTGACCGAGGTCATGGTGTCGACCTGAACGATCTCGGTCATCGTGGTGACGTTGCCCACGATGTCGGTCGATTTCACGAACACAGTCGCCTGATAGGCGCCTGTCGGCACTTCGCCTCCCGCGAAAGGCACGCTCCACGACCCGTTCGCGGCGACCGTTCCCGTGTGGGTGCGGCCCTGGAACGAGACGGATATCGAGGCACCCGGCTCGCCGATCCCCGTGAACGTGACGCCGGAGACCGCTTCGGCCTTGTTGATGATGTTGTCCGCCCCGCCGAAATTCATCGCGAGCGCCAGCAGGTTCTCGGTGTCGACCAGCATGGTCCCCGACGCGGTCGAGACGTTGCCGGCCAGATCGGTCGCGGTAACGTTGATCTGCTTCGTGTATTCACCACCGGCGATGTTCATCCCCGGCACGACCGCGGTCCACGTCCCGCCGGACCCGGCGGTGGCGGAATAGGTCATGCCACCGACACTGACGACGATGGACGATCCGGCCTCCGCCGTGCCGGACAGGAGGACGGTGCCCGCCTGTGCGACGCCGTTCACGACCACTTCGCCGCCCGATCCCGTGCCCGAGGACAGGGTGACCGCGCCGTCGGTGTCGATGTCGATGGTCGAACTGGTGTTGGTGACGTTGCCTGCGGCATCGGTCGCCTTGACCGTGATCGTCGAGGTATAGGTGCCGGACGGAATCTCGGATGAGGTGTAGGTGACGGACCAGCTTCCGGTGACGGATGCGACCGTCGTGTGCGTCACGCCGTTCATCGTGATTTCAAGCCGCGCGCCGGGTTCGGCGGTGCCCGTGATCTCGACCCCGGCATGGCGTTCGGATGCGTTCACCACGTTGTCGGTCGACAGCGTCAGGTCGATCGCCGCCGCGGGTGCGATCGTGTCGACGGTCATGGTGTGGGTGATCGTGGTCGCGTTGCCGTAGGCGTCGACCGAGGTGATGAACACGTCGATATCATATTCGCCGGTCGGCAGATCGCCGTGGCTGAAGTCGATGCTCCATTCCCCGTTCACGTTGACGGTGGTCGACCGCGTGAACCCGTTGACCTGAATGGTGACCTTGGCCCCCGCTTCGCCATTGCCGACGAGCGTGAAGCCCGTCTGATTTTCGACCGCGTTCACGACGAAGCCCTGAACTCCGACGTAACGGTCGAATTCCACGTTCGGCGGCGTAGTGTCGATGACGACATGCTGGCCGGACAGGTTCACGGTCGTTCCGCCCGGTTCGGTCACGACCACGGTCACGCGGTAATCGCCGTCGCCCGGGAAATTGCCGCCCGTGAACTTGGCGCTCCAGCGGCCTTCGAAGTTCGAATAGACCGTGATGGACTGGCCGCCGATGGTGACAAGCACTTCGGAATTCGGCTCGGCCTGCCCGTTGATCGTGACCGTCTTGGTGCTGGACCTGTTGAAACTGTAATCTGCGTTCGCGTCGAAGATCTTCGCGGTGATCGAGGTGCCCGATCCGCCCGTGGTTCCGCCGCCGGTGCTGGTGCCTCCGGTGTTCTTGACCGAGGTGGCCGACCCGACCAGCGCGGCGGCCCCCAGAACCCCGGTGCCGAGCACGATCCCGGTTCCGGCGGTGCCGAGCCCGGCCAGCGGTGCAAGCCCGAAACCTGCGAGCATGGTGGGCGCGTCGTCGCTGCGCGATGACCCGACATAGCCGTTCTGGTCGGCAAGGGCGGCGGCGACCGCCTCGTCCGCGTCGTCGTTATAGACGCCTTCGGCCAGAACCACCGGGTCGTCGGGGAAGGTGAGCGCGGCGAGTTCGCCGTACTTGCCCCAGATTTCGGTGTCGTGGTGGCTGACCTCGCTGGTGGCCGAAACCACGGTTCCGATCAGGTGGCCGCCTTCGTTGAGATACAGGTCGGCCTGCGGATTCCCGTCGGGACCGAAATAGTCCTCAAGCAGAATCTGACGCCCGTCGGCCATCAGAAGGACAAGGTCGTCGCCCTTCCGGATGTAGCCGGACACGTCCAGCCGTCGCATGTTCAGGGATACGGCGCCGCCCGCCGATAGTGCCAAATGTCCGTCAAATGAAGAATCGAAGACCGTTCCCTGCTGGTAATTGCCAACAGCATCACGGGCCACGAATTGAATCGCGCTCATGGTCTCTTCCGCCTACCTCAATGTCGCGTCGTTTTTTTAAGAATTTGGTGACGCGTACTTTATGCTCTGATTTCCCAATAACTTTTCCGGGTCAGGATTTCCACCATTATTGAACCATTCGGTTCGTTCTCATCCGAAAACTTATCCGTGCGACCGAAATGCCACGCGGCCCGCTGGCGAGAACTGCCTAACAAAAAGGCAGGATCAGCCGATTGTCAGGGTGTCGCACGCCCTGTGAGGTTCGAATGCGCCAAACCGTTTGTGTGTCTCGTTTGCGCGGATACAATGACGGTATGAGCGACGAAAAAATCTTCGACGAAATGTGGGGGCGGGACGAACAGCTTCGCGACCCCTATGCAAATTTCCAATCCTGGTTCGACGGCGAAGACCCGGCCCGATTGCGTGCGAAACAACGCGAGGCCGACGATCTGTTCCGGCTGACGGGCATCACCTTCAACGTCTATGGACGGCAGGAGGCCGAGGAACGGCTCATCCCCTTCGACATCGTGCCGCGGGTCATCGCCCAGCGCGAATGGCAGAAACTCAGCCGTGGGATCGAACAGCGGGTGCGCGCGATCAACGCGTTCCTGAACGACATCTACGGGCGGCAGGAAATCATCAAGGCCGGGCGTCTCCCGCAGGAGATGATCGCCAAGAACGCGGCCTTCCTGCCCCAGATGATCGGCGTTCATCCACCCGGCGGGGTCTATACCCATATCGTCGGCATCGACCTCGTGCGGACCGACGACAACGAGTTTTACGTGCTCGAGGACAATGCGCGCACGCCCTCCGGTGTCAGCTACATGCTCGAGAACCGCGAGACGATGCTGCATATGTTCCCCGAGCTTTTCGCCAAGAACAACGTGCTGCCGGTGTCGACCTATCCGGCGGACCTGCGCCGGTCGCTCGCCGCCTGTGCGCCGCCCGCCTGCGACGGGCCGCCCACGGTCGCGGTGCTAACGCCGGGCATCTACAACTCGGCCTATTTCGAACACAGCTTCCTTGCCGACCAGATGGGCGCGGAACTGGTCGAAGGCCACGACCTGCGCGTGGTCGACGGGCGCGTCGCGATGCGCACGACCCGTGGTTACCAGCCGATCGACGTGCTCTACCGCCGCGTCGATGACGACTTCCTCGACCCGCTGAACTTCAACCCGGACAGCCAGTTGGGCGTGCCGGGGATCATGGACGTCTACCGCGCGGGCGGCATCACCATCGCCAACGCGCCCGGGTCCGGCATCGCGGACGACAAGGCGATCTACAGCTACATGCCCGAGATCGTCGAGTTCTACACGGGCGAGCGCCCGCTGTTGCAGAACGTGCCGACGTGGCGCTGTTCGGACAAGGAAAGCCTGCAATACGTGCTCGACAACCTTGCCGACCTCGTCGTGAAAGAGGTGCACGGATCGGGCGGCTACGGGATGCTGATCGGCCCGACCGCGTCGAAAAAGGAAATCGCCGAGTTCCGAAAGAAGCTCGAAGCGCGGCCGGGCAATTACATCGCACAGCCGACGCTGTCGCTGTCCACCGTCCCGATCTTCACCAACAAGGGCCTCTCGCCGCGCCATGTCGACCTGCGGCCCTTCGTCCTCGTCTCGCCGGAAGGGATCAACATCACCCCCGGCGGCCTCACCCGCGTCGCCTTGAAGAAAGGCTCGCTCGTCGTGAACTCGTCGCAGGGCGGCGGGACCAAGGACACCTGGGTGCTGGAGGACTGATATGCTGGGAAAAACCGCAAACGGCCTCTACTGGATGTTCCGTTCGCTGGAGCGGGCCGAGAACACCTCGCGCCTGATCGAAACCGGACAGCGCATCGGCCTGACCCGTTCGGGCAACATGGAATGGGGCTCGGTCATGCAGACCGCCGGCGTGGCCGAGGGCTATGCCGCGCATCGGGGCGAAATCGCGCAGGATCAGGCGATCGACTGGATGCTGCGCGACACCGACAACCCGTCTTCGGTCCTGTCCTCCATCGCCTCGGCGCGTCAGAACGCCCGCATGGTGCGCACGGCGCTTACCACGGATGTGTGGGAGGCGACCAACGCCGCCTACATGCGGTCGAAGGAACTGCTGGCCCGCAAGGTGCCGGAGCGCGACCTTCCCAACACGCTCAAGCTCATCCGTCAGCGCACGGCGCTGGTGCGCGGGGCCACGCATGGGACGATGCTGCGCAACGACATCTACGACTTCGCGCGCATCGGCACCTTCCTCGAACGCGCCGACAACACGGCGCGCATTCTCGACGTGAAATACTATGTGCTTCTGCCCTCGGTCTTCGCCGTCGGCTCGACCATCGACAACGTGCAATGGGAAACCATCCTGCGCTCGGTCTCGGCTTCGGGTGGCTACCGCATGGCATACGGCAATCAGGTCAACGCCCGCGACATCGCGAAATTCCTGATCCTCGACAAACGGATGCCACGCAGCCTGAACTTCTGCGTGTCCAAGTTACGCGACAATCTGGGGTATCTCGCCTCGGACTACGACACCACGCTTCCGTCGCATGAGATCGCGGACAAGCTGGCGCAGAGGTTGTCGTTGCATGACATCGACGAGATCTTCGAATACGGTCTGCACGAATACATCCAGACGATCCTCGCCTCGATCGGGGAGCTGGGCGCTCAGATCGAGCAGGATTACCGCTTTTACGTATAGGGTGGGCGTGCATGCGGCTTAGAATAAAGCATACGACGCGATACAGGTTTGCCGAACCGGTGGCCTATGGTCTGCAACAGCTTCGCAAGACGCCGAAGTCCGGGCATCAGCAAGAGGTGCTGGACTGGACGACGACGGTCGAGAACGGGCGCAAGGAAGTGTCGTTCGAGGATCATCATCACAACGTGGTGGAACTTATCTCCATCGACCGGGATGCGACCGAGGTGACGGTCGTCTCGGAAGGCGAAGTGACGGTCGAAGACAGCGGGGGCGTCGTCGGGCGCCACCCCGGACCCTCGCCGCTCTGGCTTTATGAGCGTGAGACGAAGATCACCAAATGCGGCAGCGGCGGGCGCGCCATCGTGCGCAAGATCGACGCGACGGGCGATCTGGACAGGCTTCATGCCCTGATGCGCCAGATCGGCGAGCAGGTGACATATGCAACGGGCGAATCCCAATCGGACTGGACGGCGGAAGAAGCCATCGCGCATGGCAAGGGCGTCTGTCAGGACCACGCCCACATCTTTCTCGCCTGCGCGCGCGAGATGGGGTTCCCGGCCCGCTACGTCTCGGGCTACCTGATGATGGACGACCGCGTCGAACAGGATGCGACCCACGCATGGGCCGAAGCCCATGTCGACAACCTTGGCTGGGTCGGGTTCGACGTGTCGAACAACCAATGCCCCGACGCACGCTACGTTCGTGTTGCAACGGGCCTTGATTACACCGAAGCTGCGCCGGTTATCGGGTCGCGAGTCGGTGGGTCAGCCGAAACGCTGGATGTCCAGATACAGGTGGCACAGCAATAAAGGGCTGACATGACCTATTGCGTCGGAATGATGCTCGACCGCGGGCTCGTGATGATGTCCGACACCCGCACGAATGCGGGCGTCGACAATATCGCCACGTTCAACAAGATGCACACGTGGGAGGTCGAGGGCGACCGCGCCCTGATCCTCATGTCGGCAGGCAACCTCGCCACCACCCAATCGGTCGTGTCGATGCTGGACGAGCGCACCAAGGCGCACGATCAGCGCAACCCCTCGATCCTCGAAGCGCCGTCGATGTTTCAGGTCGCGCGCCTGATCGCCGAAACCCTGCGCGACGTCATCAGCATCCACGAAGACGCAGGCCCCCGCGCCGCCGCCCAGTTCGGCGCCACGCTTCTGCTGGGTGGTCAGGTCGCGGGCGGTCCGCCCCGGCTGTTCATGATCTATCCCGAGGGCAACTTCATCGAGGCGAGCGCGGACAACCCGTTCTTCCAGATCGGCGAGACCAAGTATGGCCGCCCGATCCTCGTCCGGGCCTTCGATCCGCAGATGAGTTTCGAGAAGGCATTGAAGCTGCTGTTGGTCAGCTTCGACTCGACGCTCAAGGCCAACCTGTCGGTCGGCCTGCCCTTCGATTTCCAGCTTTACGAGACGGATTCGCTGCGCCTTGGCTATCGCTCGCGGGTGCAGGGTGACAGCCCGTATTTCCAGCAAATCTCGTCCGGGTGGGGCGAGGCGCTGAAACAGGCGCTGGATTCGCTGCCGGATTTCGTGCTGGAGAAGTGACAGGCGCCCAAGCGCCGCCTATGATGGCCGCCGCTTCCGGGAGCCTTGTCGATGCCTCGACTGATCGCCTTTCTGCTCGCCGCCGCGCTTCTTGCCGGAAGCGTGGGGTGGTCGGCATATCGTGACGCACTCGACCGCCTGACGGAACGGGGCGAGGCCGACCTGTCGCTCGCCGCCGACCGGGTGACCGGCCAGCTTCTGCGCTACCGCGAGCTTGCCGTGATCCTCGCCCGCCATCCCGATCTGAAACGCCTTCTGATCTGGGGCGGGTCGCCCGGCGCTTCGGTGGAAGTCGTGCAGGGCATGGCCGACATGACGGGCGCCTCGGACGTGGCGGCGGTCGACCTCCATGGCCGCATCGTGGCGGGCAGCAACGGCAGCTCGGTCGCCCGCGACCCGAAGGAACCGCCGCTCGAACGCGCACTAGACGGGGCGCTGGGCACGTCGAACGAAATCGTCGCCGGCCCCCTCGGCCCGCGCCGTTACTTTGCCTTCGCCGCACCTGTGCAGAGCGAGTCCGGCGTGGTCGTCGGCGCCGTCATGACCCGCGTGTCGGTGGCGCAGATCGAAGACAACTGGCCCGGCGACGCGCCGCCTGTGTTCTTCACCGACCGCCAGAACCGCATTTTCGTGACCAACCGATCCGGCCTCGTCCTCGCGGACCGCAGCGACGGAATGCCCGACTATGAAAGCGCCATCACGGCGGGGCGTGAGGTCTGGCGCATTTTCGGGGATCGCTACCTGCCCAATCGTGCGATCCACCTGCAACGCGATCTGCCGACCATTGGCATGACCGCCGAAATCCTTATCGACAGTTCCGGTGCATTCTACTCTGCCGTCCTGTGGGGCCTGATTGCGGCGGGTGCGCTTTTGACCTTCGGCGCGATCCTGTTCTTCGTGCAGCAGAAACGCGCGGCGCTGGCCGATCGGTTGACGGTCGAAGCCGCGGCGAACGCCCGTCTCGAAGCGCGCGTCGTCGAACGCACGCAGGAACTGACCGAGGTGAACGCGGACCTGCGCCGCGAAGTGTCGGAACGGAAAGAGGCCGAAGCGGCGCTGAAACGCGCGCAGGACGAGCTTGTGCAGGCGGGCAAGCTGTCGGCGCTCGGCAAGATGTCGGCCGGGATCAGTCACGAACTGAACCAACCGCTCATGGCGATCCGGTCCTTCGCGGAAAACGGCGAGCAGTTCTTTGACCGGGGCAAGCCGGAACGCGCACGCGACAACCTTGGCAAGATCTCGGAACTGGCACGCCGGATGGGCCGGATCATCCAGAATCTCAGGGCCTTCGCCCGGCAGGAAAGTGGCCCGGTCACAGATGTCGATCTGGTCGATGTCATCGACGCCTCGCTTGAAATGACCGCCGACAAGATCCACCGCCACGAGGTCGAGCTTGTCTATGACCGCCCCCACCTTCCGATCATGGTGCGCGGGGGCGAAGTGCGGCTTCAACAGGTCGTCGTGAACCTCGTCTCGAATGCCGTCGACGCGATGAGCGATGCGCCCGAGCGCCGCCTTTCGCTGACCCTCGACACCGACGGCCCCGCCGTGCGCCTGACGGTGCGCGATTCCGGCCCCGGCATCGCGGACCCCGACCGCGTGTTCGATCCGTTCTATTCCACGAAAGAGGTCGGCGCGGCCGAGGGCATGGGGCTGGGCCTGTCGATCTCATACGGTCTGGTCCAGAGTTTCGGCGGCGCGATCAAGGGGCTGAACCACCCCGAGGGCGGCGCGGCCTTTACGGTCGAACTGGTGCCCGCCGGGCTGGAGGCGGCCGCGTGACGCGCCGGGTTCTGCTGGTCGACGACGATGCCTCGGTGCGCGAGGCGCTTGGGCAGACGCTTGAGCTTGCCGATCTGGTCCCGGTCCTCGCGGGCAGCTACATCGAAGCCAAGGACCACATCACCGCCGACTTCGAGGGGGTCGTGGTCAGCGATATCCGTATGCCGGGCAAGGACGGCTTCGCGCTCCTCGGTTTCACCCATGAGGTCGACCCGGAACTGCCCGTGATACTGTTGACCGGAGAGGGCGACATTCCGACGGCCGTTCGGGGCATGGCGGCCGGGGCCTTCGACTTTCTCGAAAAACCCTGCGCGCCCGCCGACCTGCTGACCGTCGTGGAAAAGGCCCTGAAGACCCGCGCACTGGTGCTGGAAAACAGGTCGCTCAAGGCGCAGGTCGAGGCAGGCGATGCCGCCGCGCGCCTGCTTCGGGGCACCTCGGCGCTGTCCGAAAAGATGCGCGACGATGCCCGCGCCGTGGCCCGCACGATGGCCGATGCGCTCATCACAGGTGAGCCGGGGGTGGGCACGTCGAAGATGGCGGAAGTCGTCCACCTGCTTTCCGCCGTGTCGCGCGGCCCGTTCCTGAAAATCCCCGGCGCGGGGACGACGCCCGACACGCTGGCCGCCGTGTTCGACGAGGCCGAGGGCGGCACGATCTTCATCGACGAGGTCGCGGGGATGAGCCAGCCCGCGCAATTCGCGCTGCTCGAACGGCTCGAACAGCCTTCCGCGCCACGGGTGCTGGCCGGGACGTATCAGGATCTTGCCAAGCTGACGGAAACCGGCGCGTTCAACCCCGATCTTTACTATCGGCTCGAAGCCGCGCGCATCCACATCCCGCCGCTTCGCGAACGGCGCGAGGATATCCCGACGCTCTTTCGGCATTACGTCGAAATCGCATGCGAACAGGCCGCGCTGCCCAAGCCCGACATCCCGACCGATGTGACCCACCGCCTGATGGGGCAGGACTGGCCGGGGAACGCCCGTGCGCTGATGAACGCCGCGATGCGCTTCGCGATGGGTCTGGCGGAACCCGACGCCGCAGGCGGGCTGGGGCTTGCCGAACGCATGGCGGATGTGGAGCGCGCCTTTCTGATCGAGGCCTTGCGCGATCACGAAGGCCGCGCGACCGAGGCCGCGCGCAGCCTGAAACTCCCACGCAAGACGTTTTACGACAAGCTTGCGCGGCATGGGCTGAAACCCGAGGATTACCGCAGCTAGGCTTCGGCAACCCGACGTCTGGCCACCCCGTAATGCGCCCCGATGGTCACCAGCGCGAGCGCGACGGCGGGCCAATGCACCTCGGGCATCCGCATCAGGATGCCGATGGCCAGCGCCAACCGGACCAGCAGCTCGACCCGGCCCAGTCGCCGGGCGTCGAACCGCACCAGCGCGCTTGCGATCAGGTAGAGCGCCAGCACCAGCCGCACCAGCAACAGGGCGAGCCCCGGCCAGTCGATGCCCGGCCCGTAACCTTCGAGGAACGCGACCGCGCCGGGTGTCGCAAACGGATCGAGCTTGGCCGCGTCGATGAGCAGCAGTTCGGGGTAGAAGGCGAAGATGAACGGCAGGATGAACATGACGATCCCCGCCCCCACCGCCGCGAACCCCGTCTTCATCGGGTCGGCATGGGTGATCGACGCGGCGGCGAAGGCCGCGACCGCCACGGGTGGCGTGATGGCCGAGGCGACGGCGAAGAAGAAGATGAACATATGCGCGGTGAAGGGCGCGATCCCCAGCCCGATCACGAGCGGCCCCATCAGAAGCGCGACGTTCACGTAGGCCGGGACCGTCGGCATCCCCATGCCCAGCAGAATGGCAAGCAGCATGGTCACGAAAAGGGCCGCGAACAGGAATACCCCACCATCCTGCAACTCCGGGCCGAAGAGACGCAAAAGCCCGGTCACGTCGCGGGCGATGAAGCCGGACAGGCCGGTGAAGTTCAGGCAGAAGTCGATGACCGACACCGATAGAAACATGAGGTAGAGAGTTGAGATCAGGATGCCCGCCTCGGACAGCGCGCCGAAGATCTGCGTGGGCCTCTCGCGGAATTTCGGGTCGAGGAAGAATAGGACCACCAGAAGCATCACGGCCCACCAGCCGGCCGACCCCGCATCGCCCGCGCTGTTCTGAATGAGCTTGAACAGGAACGGCAGATCGGTCGCCAGACAACTATCCCCGTTCACGACCCTTTCGACCCCGAAGAGCGCGGCGATGGGACCACAGCCGATCGCCTCTTTCGGCGTTACGAGCAGGAACAGGATCATCAGGATCGGCGCGAAGATCATGACGAGGTTCAGGTAGTCCTGCCGGCTCAGAAGCATGTCCGGGGTCTTTTCGCCCACCGCCTCGATCCCCTGTTTGCGGGCCTGAAAGACCACCGTCAGGAACAGAACGCCGAAATAGGCCGCGGCGGGCAGCGCGGCGGCGATGATGACCTCGCGGTAGGGCGTGACGGTCATCGCGGCGAGCACGAAGGCCGCGACCCCCATGACGGGCGGCATGATCTGCCCGCCGGAGGATGCCGCGGCCTCGACCCCACCCGCGAAGGTGCGCGAAAAGCCGCGCTTCAACATCATCGGGATGGTCAGAACGCCCGTGGACAGCACGTTGGTCACCGGACCGCCCGAAATGGTGCCGAACAGCGCCGACGACACGATAGCGGCATGGGCGGGGCCACCGCGCAGACGCCGGGTCCACAGGAACGCGACCTTGATGAGCGATTGACCCCCTGCGGAAATCCCGAAGAGCGAGCCAAGCACGATATAAGGAAAGACCGAGGACAGCAGGATGCCCATGAACCGGCCCAGAAGGCCCTGCGAGGTGTTGGTCAGCACGTCCTCGACATTGGGCCGCCCGTCCATCAGCGTTCGGGGTTCACCGCCCAGCTTGGTAATGGCGTATTTGTTCATGTCCTCGGACCCGAAGACATACCAGATCGCCACGGTGATGAGCGTATAGGCGGCGATGAGAATCGCGACGGCCACGAGGGGAAAGCCCCAGACTCGCACGTTATAGGCAAGGAATACGGTGATCGCCGCGCCAACGATGGCGAAGATCCACGAGCCAGTGGTGTTGATACAGGCCGGGTCGTCTACGCTTGTGGGTTCCGGCAGGCCATAGAGTTCCGCGAACTCCTTTTCTTCCTGCAAGGCGCGCGCGATCAGGTCGGCGCGTTCGCCCGTGAACTGGTCGATCAGGCAGATCGAGTCGATTTCGATCACGTAGGTCAGCGACACCATGATCGCCATCGTCACCAGCGCGACATCCATGACGATCGCGAAGGCGCGGCGCATCGGCGCCTTGTCGCGGTCCTTCATGTAGAAGGAATGCTTGGCGACGACGATCAGCATCATCAGCACGAAAGCGATCGGGTAGAGGTATTCGTAGGGGTATTTCCGGATCACGATGTCGGGGTCACCGGTGATGTTGGCGACAAGCTGGTCCAGACCCGGGATCGACGGGATCGTGTTCATCAAGCCGATGAAGACGAGCACCAGTCCCAGCCCCTTGGCGAAGGGCATAAGTCGATTCACGGGCGGTGGGGCCGGCGTCTGGGTCGCGCTCATGTCATGCTCCGGGGTGTTTACGCAGGTCTACCGTATCCGGGTGGAACGGGGCTGTGCGCCCCGTCCCGGCTCGCGGAGTGGTGGTGTCCGGGCGAAGGTGCCGCCCGGACGGTTGATTCATTCGGCTTCGGCGCAGTCGGGCACGTCGTAGCCCGCCTCTTCCCAGGCCGCGACGGCACCGGGATGGTATTTCAGCGACAGGCCGCCGCAGAAGCCAGTGGACTTCTGGTCGAGCACGTCGAAGTTCACGGTCTTGCCGTAGGGCGCCCGCGCTTTCAGCTCGTCGAGCGACGCGATGTAGGTGGCGGTGAGCGCCTTGACCGTCTCGAAGTCGAGATCGGCCCGAACCATCGTCGCGAAAGGCACGCCCGGCGAACGGAACACGCCATCCTCGGAAATCAGGTGCACGCCCTGATCCGCGCCATAGCCAAGATCGGCCTCGGCCACTTCGACGGGGGCGTTACCGGGGGCCGACAGGAATTTTTGCATCGCCTCGCCTTCCCAGATATCCTTGGGGATCGAGATGATGTTCACGTCGCCAGTCGACAGCATCGTGACCACCCGGTCCGAGGGCGAGGTGATCGGGACCATGACCGCATCGGCCGACCCGTCGACCAGAACCGAGGGAAGCTCGCCCCAGTTGGTCTGGTAGCCCTTGTAATCCTCACCGTCCTTGTAACCGCCCGAGCCGAACAGGATCGTCTGGCGCCCCACGGTCAGAGCCGCGCCGCGGGGCGGGCCGTTCCAGACCGTCTTGTCCGCCAGCTGCTCATAGCTCGTGATGCCCGACGCGACCGGCGTGATAAGGCCATAGGCCCCGGCGTTATAGGGCGCGATGGCGCGCACGTTGGCGGCCAGCGCCGCCCCGTCTTCACCGATGGCCGAGAACGGTCCGCGCCCCGCTTCGAGCAGGAAGTGCAGCACGGTCGGCGCGGTCACCATGTCGGACTTGCCCTCGGCCACGTTGACGATCGAGTTCGTCGCGGTCTGCCCCTCTTGCACCTGGATGTTGGCCACGCCATCGCGGGCCGCCACATCGGCGAGGTGGATCATCATCAGGTGCGGCGAGTTGCCGGGCGAGGATGTCTCGCCCGTCAGGTTGGCCTGCGCGAACGCCGCGCCGGCGGCCAGCAGAACGCTGCCTGCCGACACGGCGGCCAGTGCCGTCTTACAGATCATCGAAGTCATAGGTCTCCTCCCTTTTTGACCGATGGTGCCGGGTCACGCCCGGCGCGTTTCCTTGTCCCGCATGTCCGGCACCTTGCGGTTCCGGTATTTGGCGGTCAGCTCCTCGGGCAGGTCATCCTCCGTGACCACGCCGATCAGCACGCCGGTCCGTGCGGGGCCGGACGTCCGGGCCGCACGAATGGTGTCGTTCGAAATGGTGGTCCGCGCCGCGGGGCGCGCGGTCCAGTCGAACAGGCGGTCGTACATCATGTCGATGACGTCCGCATGGGCGTTGGTGCCGCCCAGATCGTTGATCTCGCCCGGATCGTCCCTGAGGTTGAACAGCATCGGGCGATGGCCGCTTTCGAAGTGGATCATCTTCCAGGTCTTGTCAGCAACCATGAACATCCGCGCGTCCTTGGGGTCGATGTCGAGCCGCCCGGCCAGCGGGCTGGTCGAGAAATCGTATTCGCAGATCACGTAATCCCGGTCGGGCGCGTTCCCACCCCGCAGCATGGGAAGCAGCGACTGACCCTCGAGGATATGGTCGAGCTTCGACGCGTCGCCCCCCGCCACGTCCACGAAGGTCGGCAGGAAGTCGATGCACTCGACCAGCGCGTCGGTCGACGTGCCGCGCGTCGCATCCGCCTCGCGCGAGGGGTCGTAGATGATGAGCGGCACCTTCACCGACGCATCGTGGAAAAAGGTCTTCTCCCCCATCCAGTGATCGCCCATGAAATCGCCGTGGTCCGAGGTAACGACGATCATCGTGTCCTCCATCCGCCCAGACTTTTCGAGGTAGTCGAACAGAACGCCCATCTGGTCGTCGCACTGCTTGATAAGGCCCATGTAGGCGCGCAGCACCTTGGCGCGCACGTCATCGCGCGAGAATGCCTTGCCGACCGGCGAATTCTGGAAGCCCTTGAACACCGGATGATCCGTCTCGCGCTCCGCCTCGCTGCGCACCGGGTCGAGAAAGTGCTCAGGGCCATACATGCTCGCGTAGGGTTCCGGCACGATATAGGGCCAATGCGGCTTGATGTAGGACAGGTGGCAACACCATGGCTGATCTCCCTGCGCTTCGATGAATTCGATCCCGCGCCGGGTCAGATAGGGCGTTTCGCTGTCGTCTTCGGCGATATTCGCGGGCAGGTCGGAGTTCTCGAGGAACCAGCCCGACAGCACGTTGCCCTGGTCGTCGCGCGCCGAGTTGGCATAGTCGTGCCACGGATTGTCGCTCTCGTACCCCTTGGACCGCAGGTAGTCGTTGTATTTGAGCGCGCCGCCTTCGTCATAGAACCCGTCAGGCCCTTCGGGGCGCATTCCGTCATCGCGTTCGAATACGTCGAAGCCGCATTCCGACACCCGCGCGCCGATCACGCTGTCCGGTTCCAGCCCCAGCCGCCGCATCCCTTCGGCATCGGCGGCCATGTGGGTCTTGCCCACCAGCCAGCAGCCCATGCCAAGGTCGCGCAGGTGATCGCCCATGGTCAGCTCGCCCACCTTGAGCGGCGTGTTGTTCCAGCTTGCCCCGTGGCTGTGGACGTAGCGCCCGGTATAGGTCGACATGCGCGACGGACCACACAACGGCGACTGGATGATCGCGCGGTCGAACCGCACACCCTTCGCGGCGAGCCGGTCGAGGTTCGGGGTGTGCAGATGCGGGTGGCCGTAGCAGCTTAGATAATCCCAGCGAAGCTGGTCGAACATGATGAAAAGGATATTCCGAGGTTGCCCCATCCAGCCAGTATCCTCCCAAATCCCGTAAGCATGGCGTTGGATTCTGGTTTTATCGCAAAATTTCCCGTCAGGATAATAGAAGGTAGCACTTCGATATATCAGTCTCGATATGTCAGCCGAATTGCCGCGCCGCGGCGCGGACGTGGTCCGCGAACCGCTCGGCCTCGGCGGACAGCGCCCTGTCGCGAAAGAACGTCAGACCGACGGAGGACACCAGTTCGTCGCCCCGCAACGCAAGATCGACCAGCGTTCCCGCCGCCAATTCCTGCCGCACCCCCCCACGCGGCAGCACGGCCACGCACTGATGTTGGGCTAGGTAGGACCGGGTGAACTCGAACGACACCGTTTCGATCTGGTTGGGAAACTCGCTCACCCCGCGCGCCACGATGAACTTGTCCATCTCGCGCCGGATGATCGTGCCTGCGAGCGGCACCAGCATCTGCTGCGTCTCGAAGTCCTGCACGGTGAGCGGACCGTCGAGCGCGACGAACGGGTGATCCGGGCGGGCGACGAAGATGATGTCTTCGGCATAAAGATGCTCGAACGTGACGCCCTTGAGGTGTTCCAGAGACAAAAGCCGCCCGAGGATGAAGTCCAATTCGCCCCGCGCCAGCCGCGCGATCAACTCGTCCACCGCCGCCCAGTGAATCTCGACGTCGATATCGGGCGCGGTGCGCTTGAATTCGGCCACCGCATCCACCGCCACCGTGCGCGCCACGTTCGGCAGAACCCCGAATGCCACGCGCGCCTTGGCGGAATCGCCCTGCGCCGCCACCGCCCCGGCCTCGATCTGCGTCAGGGCGATGTCGAAATGGCGCATGAGCTTGGCCCCGGCATCGGTCAGAGAGACGCCCCGGCCCGTCCGGTCGAACAGCGGACTTCCGATGATCTCTTCGATCTCGGCAAGCGTGCGCGACACGGCCGGCTGAGACGAGTTCAACTGCCGCGCCGCATGGGTGACGGACCCGGCCTTGGCCACGGCAAGGAAACAGCGGATATGGCGCATCCGCAGACGACTGAACACGCGCGAACCCTCCCTTGCCCGTGTCCGACCAGACTACCGACCCGGGCGGGCATGTCTATCGGCGCGACACGGCCCGAATGGCTCCGGCCAGCGCGAAAGCTTCCAGCCGTTCCCCGAACCCCACGGGCGAGGCGAGATTCATACGTCGCATCTTGTCTTCGGGCTTGGGCGCGAACACGCCGCTCAGGATCAGCTTGGCCAGCGCCAGCCTGCTCCCCTGTGCGTTGGACAGATGCGCCAGCACGGGCAGCAGACCCTTTTCCGTCTCGTCGAAATCGGTGCCGAACGGGAAGTCCGGCAGGTCATGGGGCGCAAGCCACGCCTTCACGCGCTCCGGTGTGTTTTGCCGCCACGCCGGGTCGATCGTGAAATCCTTGGCCAGCTTGCCCGCCGATTTGGCCTTGTCCAAAAGCGCGTCCTGAAACCGGCTGTCGGTGATCCTGAGCATCGCCGCGACCGCATCCTCATCACGCTTGCCGCGCAGATCGGCGATCCCGTATTCCGTCACGATCACGTCGCGATAGGCGCGCGGCACGCTTTCATGCGGATGCTCCCACACGATGTTCGACGTCGTCTCGCCCTTGCTGGTCCGGGTCGCGGGCAACGTCAGGATCGCGCGCGCTCCGTCGAGTGCGAAGGCCTGTTCGATGAAATTGAACTGCCCGCCGATCCCGCTCACCTCCTGCCCGCCGCTTGTGACGTCGCTGACCAACCCGCCCAGAAGCGTAGCCTTCATCGCGGAATTGACGAACCGCGCATCGACCCGCGCGGCGCGTTTGGCAGGCTCGTCGCCGTAAAGCTGGTTGGTGAAGGACACGGGCATCATGCGGATCTTGGCGCGCTCGGCGTCGGAGAGCGCCCGGAGGCGTTCGTAGAAGTCGCGGCAATCGACGAAGAACCCGGCATGGATCGCCGCCCCATCCACCTCGCGCTTGACGATGCCGCGCTCGAACAGGTGCAAGAGCCCGTCCACCAGCATCTCGGTCACGCCGTATAGCCCGGTTTCGAATGACCCATCCTCGTCGAACCCGTCCGTGTCGAACGGGCAGGTGCGCGCCACCTCGGACAGCCCGCCGGACTGACGCAGGATCAGGGCGTTCGCGACCGCATCGCCGATGGTCCCGATCCCGATCTGAAGCGTCCCGCCATCGCGCACCGTGCGCGCCACGTGCAGCCCGATGGCATGGGCCGCATCGCTGACCGGCTGTTTGACGACCGAGAACAGGTCGAAATTCGGCGCGGGGTCCAAGAGCAGGTCCACCTCGTCCCGCGCGACGCGCGCCTCCGCCCCGTCCATCGCGGGCAGGTTCCCGTTCACTTCGCCCACCAGCAGGAAATCCATCCGCCCCGCGCGACGGTCCCGCAACAGGTCCGACGAAATGTCGGTGTTGCACGACAGGCTGAAGCCTTCGTCCAGCGGCGCGAGAAGCTGAAACATCAGGTTGGGTTTCCACGCCGAGAGCACGTCAAACGCATGGGTATAGTTGGCGGGGATGTAATGCCGCTGGGCCGACAGAACGCCTATCCATCGCCCGGCGAGCATGAAGAATTCCGACACCTCGATATTGTCGGGGAGCGTTCCCGCGCGTTGCATCTCGGCATAGTCGAGCGTGGGATAGGCCCCGAACAGCCGATCCTTGGCCGGCTCCAGAAATCTCCGCGCCATGCCCGATGACATATCGGGCGGCTCGAGTGTCAGGGCGGTCAGGATCGACAGCTTCACGTCGGGCCGTGCCGCCACCGCCCGCGTCAGCGCGTTGACCAGCGTGACCGGCTTGCCCAGCCCAAGCGGCAGGGCGAGGCGTATGTCGCCCCCGGTCCTCTCGATGATCTCGGCGGCGATGGCATCCGCGCGGGCCGTGAACTCCGCCTCCGCCTCAGCCAAAGTCGCCCCACCCCGGATCGGGAGCGAAACGGGGGCCGTGCTGTTTTTCCAGCCGCGCTAGAACCTCCTGCACGTCGCCGCGCACCTTGGCGTAGTGCAGCGGCCCGCCTCGGAACGGTGCGAAGCCGGTGCCGAAGATCACCGCCGCGTCCGCCGTTTCGGCATCCGCCACGACGCCCTTGCGCAGACATTCGACGGCGGCATTGCACATCGGCAGGATCAGACGGTCGATGATGGCCGGGTCCGGCCTGTCGGCTGGCTCTTTCGGCGGCTTTTCGGACCCGTAGTCATAAAGCCCCTTGCCCGCCTTCTTGCCCGTTTCACCCGCCTCGACCTTTTTGACGAGCCACTCGGGCGTCTCGGCCACCGGCACATCCAACCCGGCGTTCAGCGATCCGGCGACCTCAAGACAGATGTCCAGCCCCACTTGATCGGCGAGGGAGACAGGCCCCATCGGCATCCCGAAGGCCAGCGCGGCGCGGTCGATGGCGACCTTGTCGTGGCCCTCGTCCAGCATCACCATCGCCTCCATCATGTAGGGCGCGAGCACGCGGTTCACGAGGAAACCGGGATAATCCGCCACCCGTGCGGGCAGGCGGTCGATTCCGGCCGTGAACGCGGCGAGACGGTCGAGCGTCGCATCCGACGCCAGATCATGCGACACCACCTCGACCAGCGGCATGGAACTGACCGGGTTGAAGAAATGCTGCCCCGCGAACAGCGCCGGGTCGGGCGCGGCATCGACCAGATCGGCCAGCCGCAGGCTCGACGTATTGGTGGCGAGGATCGCGCCCGGCTTCATCACATTGGTGAGTTCCGCGTAGATGCTTTCCTTCAACTCGGCCTTCTCCGGCGCGGCCTCGATCACCAGATCGGCCCGCGCACGCCCCAGCCCGTCCGGGTCGGGCATCAGCCGGTCGAGCGCATCGCGTGCGTCGATCCCGCTCAGGTGTTTTTTCTCGTAAATTTTCGCGGCCCGGCGGATCGTGTCGCCCAAGGGTGCAAGCTTCACGTCCTCGATCGTCACGCGCTTGCCCTGCATCGCGGACCACGCGGCGATCTCCGCCCCCATCGCGCCCGCGCCGATCACGTGGACATGCGCGATCCCGTCGTCCTCGCCCGCGCCCGACTTCAACCGACGCCGCAGAAAGAAAACGCGGATCAGGTTCTGCGCCGTGGTGCTGTCGAGCAGTTCGGCGAAGGATGCGATTTCGGCGGACTGCATCCGTTGCGGGTCGCCCCCGTGATCCTGCCACAGGTCGATCAGCGCGAAGGGCGCCGGGAAATGCGCGCGCGGGGCCTGCTTTTCGCTTTCGCTCCGCATCCGGTTCGCGGCAAGGCTGCGGGCCGCGCGGGTGCGCAGGGCGGTCGCCTTGAACCCGCCGTTGTCATGGGTGAGCTTGCCCTTGGCCGCCGCGTCGATGGCGGCATCGACATGCCGTTCGGGCACCAGCGCATCCAGAATGCCCAGCTTCTTGGCCTTGCGGTCATGGGCGCTTTTGCCGGTCAGCATCATCTGCATCGCCGCAACCGGGTCGATTAATCGCGTGAGACGGAAAGTGCCGCCCAGCCCCGGATGCAGGCCAAGCTGGATTTCGGGGAAGCCCAGCTTCACGCCGTCGACGCCGATCCGATGATCGCAGGCCAGCGCCAGTTCGAAGCCGCCGCCAAGCGTCGCACCATGCACCACCGCCACGGTGGGGAACGGGAGCGCGGCCAGCTTGTCGAGCACCGCGTGACCCTGTTTCAGCATCTCGACGGCGCCCTCGCCCCGCAGGTCCGCGAACCCGTCGATGTCGGCCCCGGCAGCGAACCCGCCGGGCTTGGCCGAGCGGATCACCAGCACATCGGGCTGCGCCTGTTTCGCCTCGTCCAGAAGCGTGTCCAACTCCCGCAGCACCGCCTCGGAAATCACGTTCGTCCCGGTGCCTTCGCAGTCGAGCCACAACGTGATCCGCCCACCCCGATCCTCACGCCGCCAATGCGCCGTCTCGGCGGGTTTCGGCGCGTCCGTCGACTCGTCGGGGGTGATCTGATCCAATACGTCGCTCATGCGGCCTCCAACAGCATCGCGCCGCCCAGGCCGCCGCCGATGCATTCCGTTGCGATCCCCCGCTTGGCCCCGCGCGCCTTCATGGCGTTGGCGAGGTGCAGGACGATCCGGTTCCCACTGGTGCCGACCGGATGGCCAAGGCTGATCGCCCCACCGTCCACGTTCAGTTTGTCGCGGTCGATCCGGCCGAAGGCCGCGTCATAGCCCAGTATCTCGCGGCAGAAGTCGTCGTCCTGCCACGCGGCGAGGCACGACAACACCTGCGCGGCGAAGGCTTCGTTGATCTCCCACAGGTCGATGTCGTCGCAGGACAACCCGTGGCGCTGCGCGAGCGGCGTAGACGACAGCACCGGTCCCAGCCCCATGATCGACGGGTCGAGACCCGCCCACTGGCTGTCGACGATCCTTGCGATCGGCTCCAGCCCATGCGCCTCGACCGCCGTTTCGGAAGCGAGAATGACCCAGGACGCACCATCGGTGATCTGGCTCGAATTGCCGGGCGTCACCTTGCCATAGGGCTTCTCGAACGCCGGGTTCAGCTTGCCCAGCTTCTCGACCGAGCTGTTCGGTCGCACGCCATCGTCATGCTCATGCACGCGACCGTCCTTGTCGAAGACCGGAACGACCTCGCCCTTGAGCCGCCCTTCCGCCTGCGCGGCGGCAAGGCGGTGGTGGCTTTCGTCGGCATAGGTGTCGGCGGTGATCCGGTCGATCCCGAAGCGATGCGCCAGAACCTCGGCGGTCTGGCCCATGTTGAGCTTGGTGATCGGATCGGTCAGCCCGCGTTCCAGCCCGATGACGGGCGAAAAGAAATCGGGGCGCACATCCGCGAACGCCTTGGCCTTGTCCAGTGGGCTCTTGGCCTTGGCCAGATCCCCATACCATTCGGTCGCGTCCCGGCTGTAGACGAGCGGCGCGTGACTTAGCGCCTCGGTCCCGCCTGCTAGGATCATCTCGTGACTGCCGTCACGGATATAGCGCATCGCCGTGTCGATGCTCTGCATCCCCGATCCGCAGTTGATCTGCACGGTAAAGGCCACCTGCTGCTCGCCCATACCAAGGCGAAGGGCGGCGACGCGGGCCGGGTTCATCTCGTCCTGAATGACATTGACGCAGCCGAGGATCACGAGGTCGAAGGCGCTCGCCGCGAACGGCTGGCGCATAAGCAACGGGCGGCCAGCCTGCACGGCAAGATCCACGGGCGTGAACGGCCCCGGCTCGCCGCGAGCCTTGAGGAACGGGGTCCGCGCCCCATCGACGAGGTAGACGGGTCGGCTCATTCCGCCGCCTCCTTCCACGTCGTTGGCCGCTGCATGTCGGGGAACAGTTCGGCCAATTCGTCGGGGGTGTAATCGTCCACCGCGATGACTTTCTGCACGGCGACCGCCACCTCTTCGAGCTGCTGGAACTCGGCGTCCGACAGGATACCCGCCTCCAGCCCCTCACGCGGGGTCTTCTTGGCATCGCGCAGACGTTTTTCGAGCGGCTCGGCCTCGAGCACCAGCGCATAGGCGTGGTTGAGCAGGCCAAGCCCACTGTCCTCGGCCGCACGATAAAGCCCGCTCGTCAGCCGTGTCCGCGCCTCGCAGGGTTCATAGACGATCTTTGCCACGGCCTCGGTCACCTCGTCCGACGGACCGCGCGCGTAGTGTCCCGGTCGGATCAGCGGGCGGAGCAGCCAGCCGACCCATTTGGCGGGCATGTTGGCGATGGTTTCGTCCAGCGCCTCACCGATCCGGGCGAAGGATGTCTCGGCGGCATGATGGACAAGCGGCAGGTCGTCGTCGTTGCGCCCGTCATCCTCCCACCGTTTGAGCACGGCGGAGATCAGGAACATCTCGGACAGCGCATCGCCCATCCGGGCCGAGATCATTTCCTTCCGCTTGAGCGCACCGCCCAGCGTCAGGAACGCCATGTCGGCGACGACCGCATATGCCGCCGACCAGCGCGACAGGCGGCGATAGATCGGGGCGACCTTGCCCACGTCCGCAGGCGCGTTGCCCTGCCCGGTCCAGGCCGACCAAGTGGCGCGGAAGGTCGTCTTGATCGCGCGGCTCACATGAGCCCAGAAATGCTTGTCGAACGCGTCGAGCGACTTTTCTTCGTCCGGCTCCTGCAACGCCTCGATTTCGTCCAGCATATGCGGATGCGCCCGGATCGCGCCCTGGCCGAAGATGATGAGGTTTCGCGTGACGATGTTCGCACCTTCGACGGTGATGCCGACGGGGATGGTGCGGTAGATCGGCTGAAGGTAGTTGAGCGGCCCGTCGATCACGGCCTTGCCCGAATGCACGTCCATCGCGTCGTTGATCGCATCGCGCATCCGGTCGGTGGCGTGGTATTTCATGATCGCCGAGATGACGGCGAGCTTGTAGCCCTCGTCCAGCACCGCCGTCGTCAGTCGCCGCCCCGCGTCGATGGTGTAGGCGGACGAAGCGATGCGCGCCATCGGCTCCTGCACCCCACCGAACAGGCCGATGGGCAGGTTGAACTGCTTGCGGATGCGGGAATAGGCGCCAGTCGTATGAGCGGCCATCGCCGTGGCGGCAGCCGACAGGGACGGCAGCGAAATGCCCCGCCCGGCGGCCAGCGCGCTCATCAGCATCATCCAGCCCTTCCCGGCATAGTCCGGCCCGCCGATGATGTTTTCGAGCGGGATGAAAACGTCTTTCCCGGTGGTCGGGCCGTTCATGAACATGGTGCCCGATGGCAGATGGCGCCGCCCGGTTTCGACCCCCGGCAGGTCGGTCGGGACGAGCGCACAGGTGATCCCGATGTCCTTCACATCCCCGAGCAACCCGTCCGGGTCGCGAAGCTGGAATGCAAGGCCAAGGACGGTCGCGACCGGGGCGAGCGTGATGTAGCGCTTGGCCCAGTTCATCCGGATGCCGAGCACCTCTTCCCCGTTCCACTCGCCTTTGCAGACGATGCCCTCGTCCGTCATGGCCCCGGCATCCGACCCGGCGTCTTCGCTGGTCAGTCCGAAGGCAGGAAGCTCGCTCCCGTCGGCAAGGCGCGGCAACCACGTCTGTTTCTGCTCGTCGGTGCCGAACTGGTGGATCAACTCGCCCGGACCGAGCGAATTGGGCACCATCACCGTCACCGCCGCGACGACATTGTGGCTCGCGATGTAGCGGACCACTTCGGAATGGGCGAAGGCCGAAAACCCCAGCCCGCCGAATTCCGTCGGGATAATCATCCCGAAGAACCCTTTTTGGCGCAGGAAATCCCACGCCTCGGTCGGCAGGTCGCCGGTCTTCTTGTCGATCTCCCACCCGTCGACCATGTCGCAGAACACGCGGCAGGGTCCGTCGATGAAGGCACGTTCGGCATCGGTCAGCGTCGGCGCTTTCACGGAACGCAGCTTGGTCCAGTCGGGATTGCCGGAAAACAACTCGGCCTCGAAATGGACATCGCCCGAACTCACGGCCTCGGCCTCGGTCTCGGACAGGGTCGGCAATACGCCCTTGGCCCATTTATGGATCGGCTTGGTGATGTAATCTTTCCGGAACGACATGGATGGTACCTCCTGCATCCGCAACGCATCGTCGGGGGCAGGGTTCCGTGGCGCGGGGTGGCGGCGGCTGACGGTCTGGGCCGGGGCGTTGCGGGTCCGACGGCCCCGACCGCGCAACGTCAGCGCGACGAGTCGTGTGTGGTTTTCCGCACAGATACCCGAATGCCCCGTGCGATTTCCCGCACACCGCAACCTTTCCCAACGGCCAAGGAGTCTGGCACTTTCAGACAACCACCTGACTTTTCTGCATTTTCCCGATCCATGCCCCTGCGTCAAAACAACGCTTGCCCGGTGCGCCGGCCCGCCGCCACATAGCCGCGGACCCTTCGGGGCCGGGAGATACATGGAGGAGCAATCATGAAATTCCTGACGACCGCACTTACCGCGGCCACCCTCACCGCTGGCACCGTTGCCGGCACCGCCGCCCTCGCCGCCTGCGACGATGGCGAAATGGTGATCAAGTTCAGCCACGTCACCAACACCGACAAGCACCCCAAAGGCATCGCCGCCAACCTGCTCATGGAGCGGGTGAACGAAGAGATGAACGGGACTGCCTGCATGGAAGTGTACCCGAACTCGACCCTCTACAACGATGACCAGGTGCTCGAAGCCATGCTTCAGGGCGACGTGCAGCTCGCCGCGCCGTCGCTGTCCAAGTTCGAGACCTTCACCAAGGTCTTCCGCATTTTCGACCTGCCCTTCATGTTCGTGAACATGGACGCTGTCGATGCGTTCCAGAACTCGGAAACCGGTCAGGCGATGATGGACTCGATGCAGCGCCGCGGCCTGCAAGGCCTGGCCTTCTGGCACAACGGCCTGAAGCAGTTCTCGGCCAACAAGCCGCTCGAAGTGCCCGCTGACGCCGCTGGCCTCAAGTTCCGCGTGCAGCCCTCCGACGTGCTCGTCGCACAGATGGAGGCTCTCGACGCCTCGCCGCAGCCGATGGCCTTCTCCGAAGTCTACGGCGCGCTTCAGACCGGCGTCGTCGACGGTCAGGAAAACACTTGGTCGAACATCTACGGCCAGAAGTTCTTCGAAGTGCAGGACGGTATCACCGAGACGAACCACGGTGTGCTCGACTACCTCGTCGTGGCCTCGGTCGACTGGCTCGACAGCCTCGACGAAGGTGTGCGCGATCAGTTCATGACCATCCTCAAAGAGGTCAGCGACGAGCGTAACGCCGCCATCGCCGAAGTCGATGCCGAGAACCGTCAGGCCGTGCTCGACGCGGGCGCGACCATCCGCGAGCTGACGCCGGAACAGCGCCAGCAGTGGGTCGACGCCATGAAACCGGTGTGGGAGCAGTTCGAAGGCGACGTGGGCGCCGACAACATCGCCGCTGCACAGGAAATCAACGCCAGCATGTAAGCGGGCACGGGGCGGTGCGGGCAATTGGCCCGGGCCGCCCTCTTTCCATCCATCGCATGGGATTTTCGGGGGAGACGCCATGAGCGCGCCGGGACATCGCCGGGGCTTCGAGGAAACGGCCATCGCCATTCTTCTGGGCCTCATGACCACCGTGACATTCGTCAACGTGGTCCTTCGCTACGTTTTCAATGAATCGCTGATCTGGGGGCTCGAGATCACGCTGATCCTGTTCGCCTGGCTCGTCATCTTCGGGGTCAGCTACGGGGTGCGCGTGACGATGCACCTGGGCGTCGATGCGATCACCGGTCTTCTGTCGGCCGGACCGCGCCGCACGCTGGCACTGATCTCGGCGGCCATCTGCCTCGTCTACGCCTTCCTTCTGCTCAAGGGTGCTTGGGATTACTGGGCGCCCTATGCAGGCATGTGGCAGACCGAGGGGCGCTGGTTCCCGCTGGGCTTCGATACCGGCACCCGCGACCGCGCGTTTTACATGACCGATCAGGTGCCGATGCCCGGCTTCCTCAAGTTTCTCGAGGACTGGATCAACATGGGCGAGGAATACGACAAGCTTCCGCGCGTCATTCCTTACGCGATCCTGCCCGTGGGCATGGCGCTTCTGCTCTTTCGCTTCATTCAGGCCACCATCGGCATCGTGCGTGGCCATTCCGACAGCCTCATCGTTTCCCACGAGATGGAAGACGATGTCGAAGCCGCCCGTGTGGAGGACTGATCCATGGACGTCGCACTTCTCTTTGTCCTGATCATCGGGCTTCTGCTGATCGGCGTGCCGATCGCCATTGCGCTCGGCTTCTCGTCGGTGCTTTTCCTGCTGGTCTTCTCGGAAACCTCGCTCGCCTCGGTGGCGCAGAGTTTCTATCAGGCGATGGCGGGTCACTACACGCTGCTCGCGATCCCGTTCTTCATCCTCGCGTCGAGTTTCATGTCGACGGGCGGGGTGGCGCAACGGATCATCCGCTTCGCCATCGCGGTCGTGGGCCACTTCCGCGGCGGTCTGGCCATCGCGGGCGTCTTCGCCTGTATGCTCTTCGCCGCCCTCTCCGGCTCGTCGCCCGCCACCGTGGTCGCCATCGGTTCCATCGTCATCGCGGCGATGCGCCAACAGGGCTACACCAAGGACTTCGCGGCAGGCGTCATCGCCAACGCGGGCACGCTGGGCATCCTGATCCCGCCGTCCATCGTCATGGTCGTCTATGCCTCGTCCGTCGAAGTCTCGGTGGGCCGGATGTTCCTGGCAGGCGTCATCCCCGGCATCCTCGCGGGACTGATGCTGATGATCGCGATCTACGTCATCGCGCGCATCCGCAACATGCCCGCGGGCAGCTTCGCGGGCTGGCGCGAGATCTACATGTCCTTCCGTGACGCGATCTGGGGTCTGCTCCTGATCGTCATCATCATGGTCGGCATCTACGGCATTCCCGGCATCACCGGCGCGATCTTCACGCCGACCGAAGCCGCCGCCGTCGCATCGATCTACGCCTTCATCGTGGCGACCTTCATCTACCGCGACATGGGTCCGCTCGCCGAGAAGAACAACGATGGCGTCAAGAAGTCGCTTTTGTCCAAGCCGCAGGCGATCATCACGTCGCTGTGGCACCGCGACACCCGCGACACGCTGTTCGAGGCAGGCAAGCTGACCATCACCCTGATGTTCATCATCGCCAACGCGCTGATCCTGAAGCACGTGCTGACCGACGAACAGATCCCGCAACAGATCGCCAATGCGATGCTGTCGGCGGGCTTCGGCAAGATCATGTTCCTGATCATCGTAAACCTGATCCTGCTGATCGGCGGTCAGTTCATGGAACCCTCGGGCCTCATCGTGATCGTCGCCCCGCTGGTGTTCCCGATCGCCATCGAACTGGGCGTGGACCCGATCCACCTCGGCATCATCATGGTCGTGAACATGGAAATCGGGATGATCACGCCGCCCGTCGGCCTGAACCTCTTCGTGACCTCGGGCGTGGCCGGGATGCCGATGATGAAAGTGGTGCGCGCGGCGCTTCCCTTCCTCGCGATCCTCTTCGTCTTCCTCATCATGGTGACCTACATCCCGATCATATCGACATGGCTGCCGACATTGATGATGGGACCAGAGATCATCACCAACTGACGACAAAGGCCGGGGCAAATCCCCGGCCTTTCTCCTTGATGCCTGATCCGGCTTTCCGGTCCTGAAATATCCCGGGGGTGCGGGGGCAGCGCCCCCGCCCGGGTCGGGCCGGTTCACCGGCTCGAAATCAGCCCGGGGCCCGCTCTGCCCAACCCGCGAAAATCTTCTCGAGCGCCACGACGATGTAGTAGAGAACGATCCCCAGCAGCGCCAAGGCGATCAGCACCGCGAACATGAGCGGATAGTCCGAGTTGGTCTTTCCGCTGTCGAAGAGCGCGCCAAGCCCGCGCCCGTGGGGCGAGACGATCTCCATCAGGTTGGTGCCGATGAAGGCCAGCGTCACCGCGACCTTCAGCGCGCCGAAGAACTCCGGCAGGGTCTTGGGCAGCGCGATCTTCCAGAAGATCGTCGCCTGTTTCGCGCCCAGCGCGCGCAGGATGTCGCGATACTCCGGCTCCAGCGTCGACAGGCCGATACTGACCGAGACGGCGATGGGGAAGAACGAGATCATGAAGGCCATGAGGATCGTGTTGAAGTTGTGCTCGCCCACGAACATCAGCGCGACGATGGGCACCACGGTCGCCTTGGGGATGGCGTTGAACCCGACGAGCAGCGGGTAAAGCGCATCGCGCATCAGGCGCGAAAACCCCATTATCATGCCGAGGAACAGGCCGACGATCACGGCCAGCACCAACCCCACGACCGTCCGCCACAGGGTCTGCCAGCCCATCGTGATGAACAGGCCCCAGTATTTCGCGTAAGCCGGAGGCAGGTCCGAGGGTGAGGCCATGACGTAGTTCGGCCAGCCGTTCACCCAGACGAGCAACTCCCAAAAGACGAGGAACACCACCATCGCGGCGATCGGGGCCAGAACCGCGCGGCTGGTCAGGGCCTTGACGAATGAGCCGCCGGGCGTCGACGGTTTCAGATCGGGTACGTAAGCCATTATGCAGCGGCCCTTCCTTGGGCCACTTCGATCTGGTGGCGCAGAATGTTCAGCATCTCCGCCGCTTCCGGCGTGTAAAGGTGGTCGAGGTCGCGGGGGCCGGTGTTGGGCACATCGAGCACGTATTGAGTCATGGCCGGGCGCTGGCTCAGCACCACCACCTGATCGGCCAGAAAGATCGACTCGCGCAGGTCATGGGTGATGAGGACACCTGTGAACGGTTCCTCCTCCTTCACCTTGTGCATGGTCTGCCATAGGTCTTCGCGCGTGAAGGCATCGAGCGCGCCGAAGGGTTCATCGAGGATCAGAACTTCCGGCTTGTGAACCAACGCGCGGCACAGCGACGCCCGCTGGCGCATCCCGCCCGACAATTCCGAGGGGCGCTTATCCCCGAACCCCGTCAGGCCGACGAGGTCGAGCAGGTAATTCGCGCGCTCCTTCTGTTCGGCCTTGGTCATCTTGGTCGAGACGATTTCGAGCGGCAGCATGATGTTTTCCAGAATGGTCCGCCATTCCAGCATCACCGGGTTCTGGAACGCCATCCCGACGGTCGAGCGGGGGCCGGTCACCACCTCGCCATGCACCATCACGCGGCCCTCGTCCGGCTTCATCAGCCCGGCGATCAGACGGGTCAGCGTGGATTTCCCGCAGCCCGACGGGCCGACGACGGCGACGAAGCCGCCTTCGTTCACCGACACCTCCAGCCTGTTCAGAACCGGAAGCGGCCCTTTGGCGGTCTTGTAGGCGTGGCGCACGCCCTCGATTTTTATCATTGGGTACATGGTCCCACCCCTTTCCCCGGAACGGATTCCGGGCGCGAGGTGCCCCCCGCGCCCGGCAATAGGATCACTCCAGCGAGAAGCCGCCTTCGGGAAGGTATTCCTCGGTGAAATAGAGCGACGCATCGGGTTCGTTCTGGAACTCGTAGGTCAGTTTGATCTGCTCGATGGCGCTGTCCATCCGCGCCTCGTCGATGGTGCCGAAGGCGGTCATCGCGGCTTCGGTGGCGACGTTCGCGTCGATGGACAGTTGCAGACGGCGGGTTTCCAGATCGGCATCCGCCGCCGGGTTCCGCTCCATCAGGCTGGTGACAGCGGTCGCCGGATCGGCGATTGCGTCTTTCCAACCCATCGCGACGGCTTCCAGGAAGCCTTTGACCACGTCCGGGTTTTCGGCGGCGAAGTCGGTGTTCACGATGATCGCGTTGCCGTAAAGGTCGACGCCGTAATCAGCCATGAGCAGGGTGACGAGGTCATCCTCTTCCACACCCAGACGCGCGGCGTTCAGGTAGGAGGTGAACGAAAACCCGGTGATCGAGGCGACGTTGCCCTCGGCCAGCATCGGTTCGCGGGTCGGGAAACCCACGGGTTCCACCGTGATCGCCTCCATGTCGAGCTCGTTCTCGGCGGCGAAGATCGGGAACTGCGCCCAGGCGCCATCGGGCGGCGGCGCGCCCAGCACCTTGCCCTCAAGCGACTTCGGGTCGTCGGTGATGCCCAGCGAGGCCCGGCCGATCACGGCGAACGGCGGCTTGTCGTAGATCATCATCACGCCAGTCACGGGCGCGCCGGGGTTCTGGTCGAGGAACTTGATGACCGAGTTGATGTCGGCGAACCCGATGGGGAACGCCCCGGTGGCGATTTTCGGGATCGCGTCGAGCGACCCGGCGCCTTCCGAAATCTCGACCGACAGCCCTTTTTCTTCGAAATATCCTTTGTCGATAGCGACGAAATACGGGGCGGCCGGGCCCTCGAATTTCCAGTCCAGCGCGAAAGGAACGTCGGTCTGGGCCGACGCGGCACCACCGATCAGCGTCAGGGCGGCGGCGGTTAGAACAGCGCGATGAAACACGATTGAGTCTCCCTTGTTTTCAAAGCCTCGGAACCATTGTTTCAATTGAAACGGGCGGTCCAGAATATCCGTGCCCTTTTCAGGCGTTCGGAAGGCGTGCCTTAGGATTGCACACTTCGTGTCAACGTTTGCCTAAAATTTGACCTCAGGCAATGCTGCCGATCACTCGGCGGCCTGCGGGCGCAGATGAGCCTCCAGCAGCGCGCCAAGCTCGGCGCGGCAGGAGCCGCAATTCGTTCCGGCCTGAAGCTGCGCGCCGATGGCATCGACGCTCATCAGTCGGTGCTCTTCGATGGCCGCGACGATGGTGTTCAGCCCGACGCCAAAGCACGAACAGATCGTCGGCCCCGGATCGGGCATGTCGGCGGGCGCCCGGCCTGACAGCGCGGCGGGCGCGTCGGTGCCGACGAGACCGGCCAGAAAATCCCGGGTGATCGCCGCAGGCTCGCGCGAGATGAACAGGGCGGCCTCCAGCCGACCATTCACGGTGAAGGCAAAGCGGTGGATGCCCCGCGTGGGGTCTTCGACTGCCTGAACTTCAGCACCCGTATCGAACAGATCGCGCGCAAAATCCTCCCAATTCGCAGGCGTCGTCAGCCCGGCGAGTTCGGCGCGATACCCGGCATCGGTGCGGGTGCGCGTCCAGTATTCGGCTTTTGGGGACAGGTCGCGCGACGACACGGCGAACCCGTACCACGCAGCTTCGAAAGGCTCGACGCTGACGGTTGCGGCCTTGCTTTCCGGCTGCCCCGACACCGGGTCCACGTGCCCCGGCACCAGCGCATCGACGCGGGCCGACGGCGCGGTTTCACCCGTCCAGTGCATCGGCGCGAACACCTGACCGGGGCGCACCGCATCGGTGACCAGCGCGCGCAGAATGGCCGCGCCGTGATCGTTCGCCACCCTGACCAGCGCCGCGGGTTTCAGCCCCAACGCGCGGGCGTCTTTCGGGTGAATTTCAAGAAACGGCTCCGGCAGATGGGCGGATAGACGCGGCGACTTGGCGGTGCGCGTCATGGTGTGCCACTGGTCGCGCACCCGGCCGGTGTTGAAACGGAAGGGCCGTGCATCGGACAGACCCGACACCGGCGCACGATGCGACACCGGAACCATCCGCGCCTTGCCATCGGGGGTGAAAAACCGCCCGTCGCCGAAGAACCGCCCGCCGCTGCGCGTGGCCGACACAGGCCAGCGCACCGGGGCGAGCGCGTCGTATTCCGCGTCGCTCAGTTCGGCCAACGCCGAGATGTCGAAATCGCGCCCGAAACGCGCGGCCAGACCGGAAAGCGCGGCATACTCGCGGAAAATCTCGGCGGGCGACTGGAAATCGAAGGCAGCGCCCCAGCCCATGCGCCGCCCGACCTCGGCGATGATCTCCCAATCCGGGCGGGCCTCACCCGGCGGAGGCAACGCGGCCCTCTGGCGGCTGATCGTCCGGTCGGAGTTGGTCACCGTCCCCGACTTTTCGCCCCATGCCGCCGCAGGCAGCAGCACGTCGGCCAGTCGCGCGGTATCGGTCCGGTCGGTCACGTCGCTCACCACCACGAAATCGCAGCCCGCGATGGCATCGCGCACCCGGTCGGCATCCGGCATCGAAACCGCCGGATTCGTATGGATGATCCAGAGCGCCTTGATGTTCCCCTCGCCCACGGCGCGGAACATATCGACGGCCTTCAGCCCGGCAGCTTCGGGCATTTCAGGCGAGGTCCAGAAATCCTGCACCGTCGCGCGGTGTTCGGCGTTTTCCAGATCGAGATGACAGGTCAGCATGTTCGCCAGCCCGCCCACCTCACGCCCGCCCATCGCGTTGGGCTGACCCGTGACCGAGAACGGCCCCATCCCGACCCGCCCGATCCGGCCTGTCGCGAGATGACAATTCAGGATCGCGTTCACCTTGTCCGTGCCCGAGGTCGACTGGTTCACACCCTGGGAAAAGACCGTGACGACCTTCTCGGTCCCGCACCACAGATCGAAAAAGGCCCGGAGCTCGGCCTCGCCAAGCCCCGTGGCCGACAGATCGTCTCCGGCGGCGGAAACGAGAGCCTCCTCAAGCCCGGTGACGTTTTCGGCAAAGGCGTGGTCGATCTTTCCACGCAGGGAGACTTCATTGAGCAGCCCGTTGAACAGCGCCACGTCGCCACCCGGCGCGACGGCAAGGTGCAGGTCGGCCCCGTCGCAGGACGCGGTGCGGCGCGGGTCGATGACCACCAGCTTCGTGCCACGCTTTTTGCGCGCCGCGATGATCCGCTGGTAAAGCACCGGATGACACCATGCGAGGTTCGACCCCGTGAGGACGATCAGGTCGGCCTCTTCCAGATCGTCATAGGTGCCGGGCACCGTATCGGTCCCGAAGGCCCGCTTGTGCCCCGCGACGGTCGAGGCCATGCACAGGCGCGAGTTGGTGTCGATGTTCGCCGTGCCGAAGTAGCCTTTGGCGAGCTTGTTCGCGACGTAGTAATCCTCGGTCAGCAACTGGCCCGAGACATAGAGCGCCACGCTATCGGGGCCGTGCTTGGCGATGGTGTCGCCGAACCGCTCCGCGACCAGATCAAGCGCCTCGTCCCAACCCGCCGAGCGCGCGCCGATGCGCGGGCTCATCAGCCGGTCGTCCAGCCCAAGGGTCTGGCCAAGTTGCGAACCTTTGGAGCACAGCTTGCCCCGGTTCGCCGGATGCGCCGGGTCGCCCTTGACCTCCATCCCGCCCTGCCCGTCGGGGCGAAGCAGCACGCCGCAACCCACCCCGCAATAAGGGCAGGTCGAGCGGATCTCGGGCAGGCCCGTCCCGTCCATCAGGCCGCGCTCCTCGCAGCGAGTTCGGTGATGTCGAGGAACAGCCGACCCCCGTCGACACGGATCGGATAGGTCGCGATCACGCCCTCGTCCGCCCCCTGCGCCTCGCCGGTTTCGAGGCTGAAGACCCAGTTATGGAGCGGACAGGTCACCTTGTTGCCGTGCACGATGCCCTCGGACAGCGGTCCGCCCTTGTGGGGGCAACGATCCGAGGCCGCGAAGACCTCGTCGCTCGCCGTGCGGAACACCGCCACGCAGCCCGCATGGGTTTTCACAAGACGCGCGCCCCGTTCAGGGATGTCGTCGATATGGCCGATGTCGATCCAGTTCATTCCGCAGCCTCCAGCATGAGATTGGCGAGCGGCGCATAGCGCTCGGACTTGGCGACCTCCGCCGCCCACGGGTCGGTGCGATAGACCGATTGGGAAATCTCGAACCGCTCCACGAGGTCCGCGCGCGTGCCAGCATCCGCCAGCGTATCCTTGACCCAGTCGAGCCCGACCTTGGCGACCCATCTGTAGGGCCGGTCGAGATACTTGGCGCGCTCGCGGTAAAGCTGGATGAACGCCGTCACCCATTCGAGCACCTCGTCCTCGGTCTTCACCGCGACGAGCGCCTCGGTCTCCTTCACCTCCATGCCCGCAGCGCCCGCGACTGAGATCTGGTAACCGCTGTCGACGCAGACGACGCCCACGTCCTTGCAGGTCGCCTCGGCGCAGTTGCGGGGGCAGCCAGAGACGCCCAGTTTGACCTTGTGCGGCGTCCACGACCCCCAGAGCAGCTTTTCCAGCTTGATGCCCAGCCCGGTCGAGTCCTGCGTGCCGAAGCGGCACCATTCCGACCCCACGCAGGTCTTCACCGTGCGCAGGCCCTTTGAATAGGCATGGCCCGACACCATCCCGGCGGCGTTCAAGTCGCGCCAGATCGCGGGCAGATCCTCTTTCTTGACGCCCAGAAGGTCGATGCGCTGGCCGCCCGTCACCTTGACCACGGCACCGTATTTGTCGGCGGCGTCGGCGATGGCGCGCAGTTCGTTCGCGTCGGTCATCCCGCCCCACATCCGGGGCATGACCGAATAAGTCCCGTCCTTCTGGATGTTGGCATGGTTGCGCTCGTTCACGAACCGCGACTGCGGGTCGTCCATGTAGTCGAGCGGCCAGTCCGCGAGCAGATAGAAGTTCACGGCGGGGCGGCAGACGTGGCAGCCGTTCACCGTCTTCCACCCAAGCTCCTGCCAGACGGCGGGTTGGGATTTCAGTTCCTGCGACTTGATGAGCCGCCGAACATCCTCATGCGTATGGTCGGAGCAACCGCAGATCGGCTGGGCCGTCGGCATCTGAAAATCGTCGCCGAGCGTGGCGGCAAGCACCTGTTCCACCAGCCCCGTGCAGGTGCCGCAGGAATTCGACGCCTTGGTCGTGGCACGAACGGCGGCCAGATCGCCCGCCCCGCCTTCGATCGCCTGAACGATGGTGCCCTTGCAAACGCCGTTGCAGCCGCAGATTTCCGCATCATCCGGCAAGGCTGCAACGGCCGCCAAAGGGTCCGCCGTGGCCCCCCCTTGGAACGCGGGGCCGAAGATCAGGGTGTCGCGCATCTCGGCGACATCCGTGCCGTCCTTGATGTGGTTGTAAAACCACGCGCCGTCGCCCGTATCGCCATACATCACCGCGCCCACGATCCGGTTGCCTTCCAGCACCAGCCGCTTGTAGACGCCGCGCGCCGGGTCACGGAACACGATATCCTCGCGGTTGGCGGCTTCGGCGAAATCGCCCGCGCTGAACAGGTCGCAGCCGGTTACCTTGAGCTTGGTCGACACCTCCTTGTTCACGAAGGTCGCAGGCTCGCCCATCAGCGTCTTGGCCAGCACCTTGGCCTGATCGTAAAGCGGCGCGACAAGGCCGAAAATCGCCCCGTTGTGCTCCACACATTCGCCCAGCGCGAAAATGCTGGGGTCCGAGGTCACCATCTGGTCATCCACGTGAATACCCTTGCCGGTGGCAAGCCCGGTGTCCTGCGCGAGCGCGATGTTGGGCCGGATGCCGACCGCCATGACCAGGAGGTCACAGGGCAGTTCCGTCCCGTCATCGAGCATCAGGGCCTTCACCCGACCATTCTTGCCGACGATCTCTTTCGAGTTCGCCTGACAGAGAACGGTGATGCCCTTGTCCGTGAGTGATTTGCGCAGAAGGTATCCGGCCGCCTCGTCGAGCTGACGCTCCATGAGGTGACCCATGATGTGAACGACGGTGACGTCGACACCACGCGCGGCCATCCCGGCGGCGGCTTCGAGACCCAGAAGCCCCCCGCCGATCACCACAGCTTTCGCACCGGGCTTGTCGCCGAGCTGCATCATGGCCTCGGTGTCCTCGAGGTCGCGGTAGGGGATCACACCGTCCAGATCGTGACCCGGCAGCGGAATGATGAACGGGTTCGACCCGGTGCCGAACACCAGTTTGTCGTAAGCGACTTCGCCTTTCTCACCGACGACCACCTTACGCTCCCGGTCGATGCGCAACACGCGCTCACCGAACCGGCAGGTGACTCCATTCGCGGCATACCAGTCGTCACCATGCGTGACGATCTCGTCATAGGTCTTGTCGCCCGACAGGACCGGCGACAGCATCAGCCGGTTGTAGTTCCCGCGCGGCTCGGCGTTGAACAGCGTCACGTCGTAAGCGTCGGGGTTGGCGTCGAACAGATGCTCCAGCATCCGGCCCGAGGCCATACCGGCCCCGATGACAACGAGTTTCTCGGTCATTGCAGCGCCTCCTTCGGGTAAGCGGCTTGTTTCATCACGGATGACAGGGTGCCGTAGGCTTCGATCCATGCGGCCCGCACATCGGATGTGAAATCCGGGCCAAGACCCTGCTCCAACGTGCGGATGAGCGATGCACCGACCTTGTCGTAATGCTCAGGCTGGACGCCGTAGTCGACGTGCCGGATGGCGAGCGCCTGCGCGGCGGGCACGATCTGGTCGAGCGTGTGCAACCCGTTCACCACGACGGCGAGCGTGCCCATCAGCTTCATGCCCTGCTCGTTCATGTTGCCCTTGAACAGGGGGCGCACTTCCGGTGCGGCCGCGAACAGGTCCGAGTAGAAGAGTTCGGCCGCCGTCGCCTTGATCGGTTCGACCTTAGCGAAGCTTTCCTGAACCAGCGTGATCGTCTTGTCGTCCATGCCCGTCACTCCGCGGCCACGGCTTTGGGCGCGTCCACGTCCGCAGCCTTGGGTTTCGGTTTCGCGCCGTGCTCATATTCGTCGAGGAAGTTCAGAACCTCTTCGCGGTAGTGGTAGTAATCCGGGTGTTCCAGCAGCGCCTTGCGGGTGCGCGGGCGCGGCAGATCGACCTCGGTGATCTTGCCGATGGTCGCCTGCGGCCCATTGGTCATCATCACCACGCGGTCGGCCAAGAGGATCGCCTCGTCCACGTCATGCGTGACGCAGATCGCGGTGACCTTGGTGCGGTCCCAGACCTCCATCAGCACTTCCTGAAGCTCCCACCGGGTCAGGCTGTCGAGCATCCCGAACGGCTCGTCGAGGAGCAGGAGTTTGGGCGATAGCGCGAAGGCGCGGGCGATTCCGACGCGCTGGCGCATCCCGTTCGACATATCCGCCGCCGACTTGTCGATCGCATCGCCCAGACCGACGCGTTCGAGGTAGTATTCCACCACGTCCTGACGCTCGGCCCGCGAGGCTTTCGGATAAACCTTGTCCACCCCGATCGCGACGTTCTCTTTCGTGGTGAGCCACGGGAACAGGTTGGGCGACTGGAACACGACGGCGCGCTCCGGGTCGGCCTCGACCACTTCCTTGCCGTCCAGAATGATCCCGCCCTTCGAGATCGCGTTCAACCCTGCGGTCATGGTCAGGACCGTCGACTTGCCGCAGCCCGAATGCCCGATCAGCGAAATGAACTCGCCTTTCTTCAGGTTCAGGTCGAAATCCTCGACCACCGTGAGCGGCCCCTTGGGGGTCGGGTAGATCTTATGGATGTGCGAAAACTCGAGGTATTTCTCGTCCAGCTTCGACTTCGCCGCTTCGACCACCGCATTCGGGGCCTCGGGGTCCATGTTGTGAATGGCGGTGACGTTGGGAAGCTGGCGGATGCCCTCCGCCTTGGCTTCGATCCCCACGTCCATCAGGTAAGTCGTCACCCGCGCCCTGAGCGCCTTGAACGTCTCGTCATGGTTCATGGCCGAGCGATCACGGGGACGCTCAAGCCCCACCCTGAACTCTTCGCCCAAGCTGCCGTCCGGGTTCAGCGCGATGATCCGGTCGGCCAGCAGAATGGCCTCGTCCACATCGTTGGTGATGAGCACGCAGGTCTTCTTGTCGGCGTTCCAGATCGCCTCGATCTCGTCGCCCAGATTGGCGCGGGTCAGCGCGTCGAGCGCGGAAAGCGGTTCGTCCAGCAGCAGCACCTCGGGATTCATGGCCAGCGCACGCGCCACGTTCACCCGCTGGCGCATCCCGCCCGACAGCTCCGCCGGGCGGCGCGTGACGGCGTGGGACAGGCCGACCATCTGCACATACTTGGCGACGGTCGCTTCCTTCTCGGCTTTCGGCATCTTCGGGAACACCGATTCCAGCGCCAGCATGACGTTGCCGTGCACCGTGAGCCACGGCATGAGCGAATAGCTCTGAAAGATCACGCCGCGTTCCGGGCCGGGGCCTTCAATGGGCTTGCCCTTGAAACTGACGCTGCCCTTGGTCGGAAATTCCAGCCCGGCCATCAGGTTGATGAGGGTCGTCTTGCCGGTGCCGGAGAAGCCGAGCAGCACGAGGAACTCACCCTCCTGCACATCGAGGTCGATGTCTTTCAGGACATGGGTCGCTTCTGTGCCTTCACCGAAGGACTTCGAGACGTTCTTGAACTGGATGACGGACATGACGCTCACCGGTTGTTCGAGAAGGTGAAGGCCGACTGGAGCGCGAACATGACGCGGTCGAGCAGGAAGCCGATGATGCCGATGGTGAACACCGCGACCATGATCCGGGCGAGCGATTGGCTCGATCCGTTCTGGAACTCGTCCCACACGAACTTGCCGAGGCCGGGGTTCTGGGCGAGCATTTCGGCGGCGATCAGGACCATCCAGCCCACACCCAGCGACAGGCGCAGCCCGGTGAAGATGAGCGGCAGCGCGGACGGGAGCACCAGCTTGGTGATCTTGGTCCAGGTGTTCATCTTGAGCACCTTCGAGACCGAGACGAGGTCTTTGTCGATGGAGGACACACCCAGCGAGGTGTTGATGAGCGTGGGCCACAGCGAACACAGCGTCACGGTGATGGCCGAGATGATGAAGCTCTTGGGGAGCAGCCCGTCCGTGCCCTCGGCCGCCAGCGCCGAGACGATCATTGTCACGATGGGCAGCCAGGCGAGCGGCGAGACCGGCTTGAAGATCTGAACGATGGGGTTGATCGCGGCGTTCGCGATGGGCGACAGGCCCGCGACGATGCCGAGCGGAATGGCGATGGCCGAGCCGATCAGGAAGCCGAAGAACACGGTTTTGATCGAGGTCCAGATCTGGTCGTAGTAACTCGGCGCGCCGGTGAAGGGGATGTCCTTCACTTTGTCCATCTCGCCCGCTTCGATGTAACGCTGGTTGCGCGCCTCGACGCGTTCGTTGTGTTGGGCTTCCTTGGCGGCCTTTTCCACGGCGTCGCCATGCAGGCTGACCACTTCGGTCCAGACCTGCGCGGGGCCGGGGATCGCCCCGAGCGAGGTCTGAACCTTGGGCGCGAGCGTGCCCCAGAGCACGAGGAAGGCGAGGATCGCGACCAGCGGCACACCCAGCAGGCGCCAGACGTCTTTCATCTGAGCTTTCGGGTTGTCGCCGGCGACGGCTTTCAGGATCGGGGTGATCCAGGCGAGGCCGAGAACCTTGAAGTAGGTGTCGGCCTTGTTGATGCGGGTGAAGAGCCGGGCCTTGCGGGCCTCGCGCGCGTCCGCCTCAGCGAAATTGGGATCGACGGTTGTCATGGGTTCTCGTCCTAAAGTTCGAGTGTGGTCAGGAGCGTGGGCCGCTCATCCGGGGCTTGGCCCGTCTTCGCACCGTCTTGGGCGAAGACACGGCGAAGGTGTGGATGAGCGGCCCCCGTGGCTTAGCCCTGGATCTCGTTACCGATCACCTTCTGCTCGCCCTTGAGGCCGATCGGCAGGCTTTCGAGGTAAGCGTTGGGCTGGGTGCCGTCGAAACCGATGCCGTCGATCACGTCTTCGGCGGGCGTCGGGTCTTTGTAGCCATCCTCATCGGCAGCCGGGAACATATCCTCGGTCGCGTAGCCCTCTTCGATGAGGAGCGCGGCGGCTTCCATGTAGATCTCCGGCTTGTAGACCGAGCGGGCGACTTCGTCGTACCAGCTGTCGGGCTTGGCTTCGGCGATCTGGCCCCAGCGGCGCATCTGGGTCAGATACCAAACCGCGTCGGAGTAGTAGGGATAAGTCGCGTTGTAGCGGAAGAACACGTTGAAATCGGGGACTTCACGCTTGTCGCCCTTTTCATACTCGAACGTGCCGGTCATCGAGTTGGCGATGACTTCGTAATCCGCGCCGACGTATTCGGGACGCGACAGGATTTCCACGGCTTCCGGGCGGTTGGCGTTGTCGTTTTCGTCCAGCCACATCGCTGCACGGATCAGCGCCTTGGTGACGGCGAGCGTGGTGTTCGGATACTGCTCGGCGAACTCGGCGGTGATGCCGAACACCTTTTCCGGATTGTTCTTCCACAGCTCGTAGTCGGTGATGACGGGCACACCGATGCCCTTGAACACGGCCTGCTGGTTCCACGGCTCGCCCACGCAATAGCCCGAGATCGTCCCGGCTTCGAGCGTGGCGGGCATTTGCGGCGGCGGCGTCACGGACAGGAAGGCTTCGGCGCCGATCTGGCCGGTCACGTCCTCGGGCGAATAATATCCGGGCTCGATCCCGCCGGCGGCCAGCCAGTAACGCAGCTCGTAATTGTGGGTCGACACGGGGAACACCATGCCCATGTTGAAGGGCTTGCCGTTCGCGTTGAACTCTTCGATCACGGGCTTGAGGTAGCTGGCCGAGATCGGATGCGACACGAGGCCGTCGTCGTTCGTCGGCAGGTTCGGTTTCATCATCTCCCACACTTCGTTCGACACGGTGATGCCGTTGCCGTTCAGGTCCATCGAGAAGGGGGTGATGATATGCGCCTCGGTGCCGTAACCGATGGTCGCGGCCAGCGGCTGACCGGCAAGCATGTGCGCCCCGTCCAGCGTGCCCGAGATCACGCCGTCCAGCAGCACCTTCCAGTTCGCCTGCGCTTCCAGCGTCACGAACAGGCCCTCGTCATCGAAGAACCCTTGCTCATAGGCCACGGCGAGTGGCGCCATGTCGGTCAGCTTGATGAAGCCGAAGGTCAGCACGTCTTTTTCGAGGTCCAGCATCTCGGCCGTGGCCGGCGCGGTGAGCGCGGTCGAAGCGGCGAGAGCAACGATCAGTTTCTTCATGGTTTCAGGTTCCCTTTGTGTGTCCCGAAGGCCGAAGCCAAAACGAAAAAGCCGCTCGAATCGTCATCGCGGGGAGGAGGTCGCGACACGTTTCGAGCGGCTTTGCTCAGTATGATCCCAGTCACTGGGAGGAATTCGTAGGCAGACATCGTTGCCCGCCTGTCATCATGAGTGCGCCCGTTTCGGGATGCGCTCAACAAAACCTTTGCCGCAGACAACGAAAAAACGCTGCGGTGCAGAAAGTGCTTAATTCTTGTGCGTGATTTTCGACCGGATCGTCGCGTCCGGGTCAAAAGTGCGCCGGTCGAAGAACAGATCGGGCGGCAGGGTCAGGCGCCCATACTCGCTCGCCACCGGGGTTTCGACCTCGATCGAGCCCTCGATCTTCGAGGAAGCGCCGGGCAGATCGAGGGCGATTCCCTCCAGCGCGGCGCGGTAAAGATCGGGGCGGAAGACCTGCGCCGCCTGTCGCAGCGACTCTTCCCGGTCAAGCCCCATGCGCGCGGCAAGCTGGTTCGCGATCCACTGGGCCTGACTGCGCCAAGGGAAGTTCGCCGCGCCTTTGTGAAAGCCGACGAACCCGTCGACGGTGCGCTGCTCGCCCCGGCTGGAAATAATGAGATTGCCGGACAGGGCCCGTTCGATCACCTCGGGCGGCAGGTCGAGGTATTCGGGCCGCGACAGAAGCTCGGCGGTCAGCAGCCGCGATTCCGGGTCCGCGATCCAGCGCCCCGACCGATAGACCGCGCGGATCAGGCGCGCGGACAGCCCGGTTTCGGCGGAGGCCCAGTCCGAGCGGACGGCCAGCACTTTTTCGGGCGAGAAGCTCCAGATCGACTTGCCGGGCAGCAGGAGTGCGCCGACGCCGTTCTCGACGGCGATGGACCCCCACGGTTCCCCCACGCAGAACGCGTCGATCTCGCCCGCCTCTATGGCATCGGCCATAAGCGGCGGCGGCATCGTCTTGATGTCCACCCCCTGCGGCGCGGGCAGACCCAACGAGGACAGCCAGTAATAAAGCAGTTCCGCATGCATCGACAGCGGGAAGGGAACGCCGATGCGCAACCGGTCCACCTTGGCGGCGATCAACGCCTCGCCCGCCGATCTGGCGTCGCGGAAGTCGAAGCCGTGCCCGTTGTCGCGCAGCCGGCCCTCCAGCGCACGCGACACCCCGATGACCGTGCCGTTCACCGACAGGACGGCCAGCGCCGACAGATCGGCCCCGGCCCCGCCCAGCCCCATCGCGGTCGCGACGGGCACGGGCGACAGCATATGCGCCGCATCGACACGGCCGAAGACGAGCATGTCACGCAGCGACGACCAGCTCGGCGCGCGCACGAGGTCGAGCGTCAGACCTTCTTCCGCCGCGAACCCCATCTCCTGCGCCACGATCAGCGGCGCGGCATCGACCAGCGGGATGAACCCGACGGACAGCACGGCACCCTTCATGACAACAGCCCCGCCGTCGTCACAAGCGCCTGCGCCACGTCGGCCACGCGCTTGTTCTGGTCCATCGCGGCCTTGCGCAGGATCGCATAGGCCTCGTCCTCGTCCACCTTCCGCGCCTTCATGATGATCCCCTTGGCGCGGTCGATCAGCTTGCGCTCTTCCAGCGCCCGCTTGGTCGTCTCAAGCTCCACCCGCATCCTTTGAAACATATTGAACCGCGTGACGGCGGCATCGAGGATCGGCTTCAGCCGGTCCGATTTCAGCCCGTCGACCACATAGGCCGACACCCCGGCCTCGATCGCGGCTCGCGTCAGCCCCTCGTCCGACGTGTCCACGAACATCGCCACGGGGCGTTCGAGCGGGCCGGAGGCCAGCGCCAGTTCTTCCAGCGTGTCGCGCGACGGGTTCTCGATATCGACCAGAACCACGTCCGGTTTCAGATCCTTGATCTTTCCCGCAAGGTCGTTGGTTTCCGCGACGACCGTCACCTCGAAATCCCCGGCCACGCGCAGGCTTTCCTCGATCAGGATGCCGCGTTCCCGGTTCTTTTCGACGATGACGACGGAAAGCTTGTCTTTCATGCCCCTAGGCCAAGCCCGCCCCGGCGGATAAGTAAAGGCCCTCCCACAAGGGAAGGGCCTCTTTTCCGACCATTTGCCTAATTTCTAGGCAGCGGGGTCGCTATGCGGCATGGGCCACGGCGGACTGCGACACGCGGCTGACGATGGCGGGGGCCTGATGCACCAGCGTGTCGTCCGTCAGGGCGCTGACCATGAACAGGGCGAAGTCGGTGCGCCGCACCAGCTTCGAGGCGAGCACGTCGTCCTGCGCATGATGCGACCAGACCGGCAGCCCCTGGCTTTCGCCTTCTTCGAGGTCGGGTCCACGCACCACGGTCCAGAGCCGGTTCGACGCGAAGATCGCATCGGTCGCGCGGTACTGGTCTTCGATGTCCACCAGTCGGGTGATGCGGGCGATCCGGGCGACGACGAGGGCCGCCTTGACCTTCCAGCTGAACCGATCCTGCCCGTCCATCGAGATGTGAAGTCCGCAGGAAAAGACGAGCCGCGCGCCGGGATCGGCAAAGTCGAGAACGGCTTTCGCGGTGCCCGAGGCGTAATCGTCGACCCCCCAGGGGACCAGCACGGTGAGAACGCCGTCGCAGCCCTCGACCGCCTTGCGGATCACCTCCCGGTCGTTGGTCCGACCGGGAAAGACTTTGATGCGGTCGCCGAAGCGGGCCAGCTTGCCGACACTCTCGGGGCGGCAGACCCCCTGGACTTCGTAGCCCATCTTGAGGGCGTGTTCGGTCATGTACTGACCCAGTTTGCCGGAGATGCCGATGATGCAGATGCGTTTCATGGTTTTGGTTCCTTTCGGGTTCATGGTTCAGGCGGCGGCCAGAGCCGGGTTCAGGGGGGTGGGCTCCTTCGGCCCGCGAATTGCGAGCCAAAGGGCAAAGCCGACTTCCGACAGGGTGACGATGGCGAGGAAGCCGATGCGCAGGGTTCCGAACCAGTCGGCATCCGGGAAAGCGAAGGCATAGACGCTGTCGAAGATGTAGCCGAAGCTGCCGACGATCAGGCCGTAGCCGAACAGGCGCGGGACAAGACCGGACTTCAGGACGAGCGTGCCGAGCAGCATCAGGTGCATCCAGAAGAACGCCTGCCAGACCCAGATACCGGCATGGTGCGTGTCCATCATCAGCGCCGCGAGCGCGTTCCTGATCTCGTCGTTCGCCACGATGTCGCCTGTGGCGAGGCTGGTCAGACCGGCCTGGAACAGAAGCATCGCACCCATCACGGCCACCATGGCGAAGCGGGCGAGCATGGCGGCGAAGGCCAGCGTTTCGTTCGTGCGGCGGAAGATCTGGAACAGCATGGTCATGGTCATGACCTCGATCAGCATGACCAGCGTGTCGGCCCCGATTCCGGCGTTGTAGAGGCCACGCTTGGCGACAAGGTTCGCCATCGTGCCCGCCGGATCGCCGGTAACGATCTGGCTCGGCACGTAGCCGATGGCGAAGGCGCCGAAGACGGCGATCGAGAAGTAAAGACCACCGGCGAGGCGGCCGTAGTTGCGGGCGGTGGGATCGTTGAAGACTTTCATGACTTGGACCTTTCGGGCAAAGGGGCATCGGTCCGGTGCAAGCGGCGCCCCGGCGGTCAGTCCCGATTTCGTTTTGAATGTTGGTCGGCCTCTCGTTGGCCGGTGAGGATGTTTTAGCGCGGGGGCGTCCTCAACAAAATTGACCAATATCGTGGAATTGGTATGCATATCCGTATGGATTGGAAAAACGTCAGTTTCGACTGGAACCGCGCCCGTGCTTTTCTGGTGACGGCGGAAGAGGGCTCTCTCTCCGCCGCCGCCCGCGCGCTTGGCCTTGCCCAGCCCACGCTGGGGCGGCAGGTCGAGGCCTTGCAGGAGGAACTCGGCGTTACCCTCTTCGAGCGCGCGGGCCGGGGGATGCAGCTCACCCCCGCCGGTCACGCGATGATCGAACATGCACGCGCGATGGGCGAAGCGGCGGGGCGGCTTTCAAACGTCGCCTTCGGTCAGAACGACACGATGGAGGGGCCGGTGACGATCAGCGCCTCGGATGCCTACGCCGGTCTCCTCCTCCCCCCGATCATCGAAAAGATGACCGAGGCCGAGCCACGCATCACCGTGAACGTCGTCGTGTCGAATACCGCCTCGGACCTGCTCAGGCGCGAGGCCGACATCGCGATCCGGAACTTCCGGCCCGAAGAGCCCGACCTCATCGCGCGCAAGATCCGCGACGCCGAGGCGCGGATGTTCGCGTCACCGGATTACGCCGCCTCCCTTGGACCGATCCAAAGCAAGGACGACTTCGCAAAGGCCCGCTTCGTCGGTCTCGACCGCACCGGGCAGTTTCTGGGGATGTTGCAGCAGATGGGTTACCCCATCTCCGAGGCGAACGTGCCGGTTCACACCGAGAACTTCCTCGTCATGTGGGCGCTGGTGAAGCGCGGCATGGGGATCGGCATGATCGACTCCGTCATCGGCGACGCCGATCCGGGCGTCGTCCGGCTGTGGGAAGATGAGCCGACCCTCGGCTTCCCGATCTGGCTCGTCGCCCACCGCGATCTGCACCAGAACCGCCGGCTCAGGTTCGTGTGGGATTTCCTCGCGGACGCCCTGCGATAGGCGGCAGCAGCGTGCCCCGCACGAGCCGGGCAAGCGCCGCGGGGATCGGCGGCACGGTGGACAGGGGATAAAGCAGGCGGTCACGAAGAAACGCCAAGGCCCTACTGTCCGACTGGTACTGCGGCGTGAAGACGGCCGAGAGCAGTTGGTAGCCCCAGACATGCCAGCGGCGGGTGAGGACATAGGCCCTCAGCGCATCGTCCAGATTGCCATGCCGCTCCATCGCCCAGGTCAAAGCACTCGCATCCAGAAGCGCCATGTTCGCGCCCTGCCCGAGCTGGGGCGAGGTTCGGTGCGCCGCGTCACCGATATGCACCATCCCGTCGCCCGCCGTGCGCCACAGCGTGCCGTGGCCATAGCGCGCCATCGTGAAATCATCCGTCGCACCGATCTGATCCGCGAATTCCCACGCTTCCGGCCAATGCGCCTGCGCTTCCCGCTTCCACGCGTCCAGACCCGCCGCGCGCCAATCGTCGTATCCGCCCGAAGGCAGAGACCAGAACAGCGCCGCCTTGGGCCGATCCGCGCCCGCTGGTGTCCCGATCGGCAGCACTCCCATCATCCGGTCGGCATGGCTGTAGCGTTGGGTCAGCCGGTCCGGCTCGATCACGCCGGGCACCCAGTCCACGACGCTCCAGAGCGCGCCATAGGGAAGCGCCCGCGCCCGGATGGGCGACAGCATCGACCCCGACCCGCTCGCATCGATCAACTGGTCGAACGCCCCGGTCCGCTTGCCACCCTCCAGCACGAAGCGTTGCCCGTCACGCCCGACGACCAGCGATCGCGGCGTGACCCCGACGCCTTCGGCCATGCAGACCTCATGCAAGACCGAGAACAGGCTCGCCCGGTGGATGCCCAGCCCCTGATGCGCCGGGTCGGTGCCGTAGTCGGCAGCCAGCACGATACCCGCTTTCTGATGGCTCGTGCCCTGAATTCGGGTCAGCCCCTGCCCCTGCGCTTCGGCCTTGTCGAGAACGCCAAGCTCGGCCAGCACCGCGCGGCCCACGGGCTGCACGACCAGCCCCGACCCCACGGGGGCGGGCGCGTCGAACTGGTCGAAGATCTCGACCCTGTGACCGGCGCGGGCCAGAAACGCGCCGACCGCCAGCCCGCCGATCCCGGCCCCTGCAATTCCGATGGCTCGTGGCCTGCCCGTTCGGACCATACCGATCCCCGCCTGAATTAAGTGGCTGACTGATAACCGCTTTTATCACGGCCTCACGCGAAATGAACCCGCAAGCGATACCGGCTTCGGCAAGCTTCAGCCAGTCGCCGGACAGGGGGTTGTGGACCTGAAACCGCTTTGCCAAATACGGCCCATGTCGAACCTCCTGAACCTTGTCGGTCGCATCCTGATCGCGCTCATCTTTTTCGGTGGCGCGATTCAGAAGGTTGGCGATCCGGCCCCCGTGACCGGGATGATTACCGGCATCGGCCTGCCCGAGTGGCTGATCTGGCCGGTGGCGGCGTTCAACTTGATCGCCGCCGCCGCACTCGTCACCGGTCCCGGCATCAGGATCTGGGCGCTCATGCTCGCTGCCTATTGCATCTTCACCAGCTATTTTCATTGGGATCTTCGGGCGGACCCGTGGCAGGTCACGATCATGGTCAAGAACTGGGCCATCGCGGGCGGTCTTCTGATCCTCGCCAGTCAGGATACGGACGGGGTTTCGACCGGCGGCCGGCGCGCCGCAAAGACCGGGTTCCAGCCGGACCAGAAGTAAGCGAACCGGCGCTGAAAACAGCCGCGTGCATTGTCGGTTCACCGCACAGTCCCTACATTTTCAGGGACTGCAACGGGTGTGGCGGGGAAACCGGTGACTTCGAAAGACGCAAGCACGCGCTCGGGCGAGCGTGAAGGGGTCCGCTACGCGCGGGAATTGAACCGCCATATCACGTGGCTCGACAGCTTCACGGGGGTGGCCCTTGGGGTGTTGGCCGCCGCTTCGGGCATCTACACCTATCTCGGCGTGAGGTCTTTGCTCGACGACACCGGCGCGTGGACGACCTTCGCCGCGCTCAGTTACTCGCTCGCCGTGTCGGTCGGTATCTTCGTGTTCTGGTCCTACATGCTCCGGCTCTTGCCCGCGATGCGCACTGCTGCGTCCCGGCTTGGCCTGATGCTGTCGATGGCCCTCGGCTCGGTCGCCATCGTCGCCATGTCGTCGTGGCTGAACGCCGCCGCGCTCGCGGGGGCTGCCGCTGTCGAACAACATCTGGCCCACACGGTGCAGGACTATCAGACCGCCCTCGAACGGGCGCATTCCAAGACCATTGCCGGTCAGGCGCTGCAACGGGATGTCGCCCGTGCGCGCGAGACGTTTCAAGACCTCTCCGCGCAGGAGGACAGCGGAAACCTTTCCGGTCTCGCCGGGCGTGGCGCGGTGTTCCGGGTGCTCACCCAGAAATCCGCCGAACTTCAGGGGCTCGAAGACCAGATCGCCGCGCAGGAGCAGGAGGTGGCCGAAGCTTTCGCACAGGGTAACGCCGTTCTCAGCCGGATGCGCGCCCTGTCGGTCGAACCCGGCGCGGTCGAGGCCCGCTCGGTCCGGTTCGCGGAAGAGGCCGTGCGCCTGTCCGGTCTGATCGCGGAATTGCGCCAGTTGAACGTGGCCCCGCTGGTCGCCCGTGCCTCGGCCGACCTGCGCGACAGCGTGGTTCTGCCCGACCTCGACGCAGGTTCCGCCGAGGGGCGTGCGAGCCAGCAATCGACCATCGCCAGCGTCATGACGCTTCTGGCCGACCGCGCCTCGACGCTGGAGACGGCAGCGGCCGAGGTTCAGGCGCTCCCCGATGCCGAAGAGATCGAGTATACGCCCCTGTCCGCCGCCGACGCGGTGATCCGCTACGCGGGCAACTTCGTGCCGTCGTGGGCCGGGGCCATCGCCATCGACCTGTTGCCCGCCGTTCTCGTCTTCGTCCTCATGGTCACCCATGCGGCGATCCGGCAAGGGAACGGGGTGCAGACGGTCGAGGACACCATGACCGTGGCCGAGATGCGGGCGGCGCTCGACGCGGCGCGAAGCCTCGACATGATTCCGCACGAACCCGACCCGACCCCGCCGGAGCGCGATTCCGACAAGCGCCATGTCCGGGCGGTCGACTGAGATGAGCACCGAGACGACCGACGCCACCGACCCGGCACCGACCGGCATCCGGCGCGCTATCGCGGGGATCGTGGGCGTGCAGGTGGCGATTGCCGCCGCGCTCCTCATCACCGATCTGGCGGGCAGCCTGCCCCGGATCGACCCGCTCACCCGGCAGTCGCCCTCCGGCCCCTCAACACGGCCCTATTCGCCCGACCGCGCGCCATCGACCCTGCCCGGCGAACGGCCCGTTACGGGGCCTATGCCCGAACGGCTGGAAGTGTCGGCGGACGGCCCGACGCTGACCCTGACGGGGCAGATCGCCCCCGGTGACGGGGCGCGGATCGGCGACGAACTCCGCACCCGCGCGGGCGCAGGCCAGACGGTCGCCACCATCCGGCTGGACAGCCCCGGCGGCTCGGTCTCGGATGCGCTCGAGATCGGCGAACTCATCCGGGGCAGCGGCATCGACACCGAGATCGCCGCGAATGCGATCTGCCTTTCGGCCTGTCCCTACATCCTCGCAGGCGGAGTCGAACGGACGGTCGCCTCGTCGGGACGTGTCGGGGTGCACCAGCATTATTTCGGGGAAAGCACCATCCTCCCCGCCTTCATCGCGGTCGAGGACATTCAGCGCGGTCAGGCCGAAGTCATGGCCTATCTCACGCGGATGGGAATCGGGCTGGGCATCATGGAACACGCCATGCGCACGCCGCCCGATCAGATCTACCTACTGTCGCAGGAAGAACTGTCGGAATACGACATGGTGACGGCGGCGCAGTAGGCCCTATCCGGCCTGCTCGCCCTCGAACGCGTCCGCCTTGACCGCACCGCGCTGACCCCTTGGACGGTCCCGGCCAACGGTCGTATCCATCAGGTGCTGCGCCTCGATCTCGGCATTGAGCTTGGCACCCAGAAGCACGACCAGCGCCGAAATCCAAAGCCACATGAGCAGGACGATCGCCCCGGCGAGCGTTCCGAAGCTTTCCTGATAGCTCCCGAAATTGTCGGCATAGATCGAGAACCCTACCGAAGCGGCGCCCCACAACAGACAGGCCAGCACCGCGCCCGGCAAGATATAGACCCAGCGCGCCGACCGACGATCCGGCCCGTAGCGGAACAGGATCGAGAATGCGCCGATGGTGAATATGAGCAGCACCAACCACGGCACGATCCTCACCACGGTTTCGACCACGCCACCGAGGGGCAGGACATTCAGGACGATGGGCAGCACCACCATGACCCCAAGCGAAAAGATCACGCCGATGACGAGGAAAACGGTCAGCGCGAACACCGTCAGTTTCGCCCGGATCAGGCCGCGCTCGTCCTTTTCGGCATAGGCCACGTTCAGCCCCACCATCAGGTTCTCGACCCCCTTCGACGCGGAATAGAGCGCAAGAAGCAGGCCAAGGATCGCGGCGAGACCCAGCCCGCTTTCATCCGATCCGGTCACGGATGTCGCCTGATCCAGAATGATGCTCGCGGCCCCGTCGGGCAGCACTGCCGCGAATTCCTGCAACGGGTCCGTGATTTCGGCGGGATCGAAGAACAGGCCCGCAACGGCAATCGTGGCGGTGATCGCGGGAAACAACGACAATAGCGCGAAGAACGCGACGCCCGCCGCGATCAGGGTCAGACGGTTCTCGTTGAACCGCGTCCACACGCGTTTCAGGATCGCGAACCACTCCGCCCCGGAGAACGCGAGCGAGCGATTGGAGTGTTGCGCAGTGTCGACCATGACGTCTCGGTGCCCCCTTCGTGTCATTCAGGACTTACCAGACCAACCATGGTTCAATTCCATTGTTCCGAACATGCGCTATTCGGCCCGGCAAAACATGCAGCCACCGAAAGAATTTGCGTGATACGGGGCGTTCCACCTAACGTGGGACATGAACCCTCCGCAGGGCCCGATGGCGAGTCGGCCCTGCAACGTGGAAGTGGAACCCCGGTTGCTCAGACGCCAGCCCCCCGTTTTCAACAAGGCATCGTTTCTGTCCGGTTCGGGCGAAATGGCGGGCCGGATGCGCGATTTCGACTGGACGAACCATCCGCTCGGGCCGCCCGAAGACTGGCCGACCGCGCTGCGGTCCGCGCTGGGTATCGCACTGAACTCCACCTTTCCGACCTGCATCTACTGGGGGTCGGAGCTGCGCCTGCTCTACAACGACAGCTGGTCGACGATCCCCGGCCCGCGGCACCCGGATTGCCTGGGCGAACCCGCGGCCGAGGTCTGGTCCGACATCTGGCACGTCATCGAGCCGCAGTTCACCGAAGTGATCTCGACCGGCGAAGGGCTGTTCGTCGAGAACCAGATGCTGCCCATGCGCCGCTTCGGGGTCGAGGAGGAGACGTACTGGACCTACAGTTTCACCCCGATCCGCATGGATGACGGGTCGATCGGCGGGATTTTCAACTCGGGCAGCGAGACGACGACGCAGCTTCTGCAACAAAAGAACACCGCCTTCGTGCTGGAACTGAGCGACGTGTTTCGCAATGTCGCCGATCCGACCGCGATCCGGCCCAAGGCGCTCGCCATGCTGGGCCAGCACCTCGACGCCGACCGGGTCGGCCTGCGGGAACGCGCCGCCGCCGGGCCCGCGACCCAACTCGACATCACCGAACAGTGGTGTGCGACCGGCATAAATCCCGTGACGCCGCGCCCCGGCGCCGCGACGCTCGACCACAAGATGTGGGCGAGCCTTCTGGACGGCCACGTGATCCGGCTGGACGGAACCGATGCCGACCGGCTGGCCGTCGAAAAGCAGATCCTAGATTCCATCGGGTGTGCTGCGGCCCTTGCCGTGCCATGGGCCGAGGATGGCGAGACGACGGCGGTCATCTTCGTCCACTCCATGACCCCGCGCCACTGGACCGATCTCGAGGTCGAGGTGGTCGAAGCCGTTCTCGAACGCACCATGCACCTCGTCGCCCGCGCCCGTGCGGCCGAACGTGAACGCGTTATGACGAACGAGATCAACCACCGCGCCAGAAACCTTCTGTCGGTCGCGCAGGCCATCATCCGGCTCGCGCGGCCCGAAGACCCCAAGACGATGCGCGACAAGCTGGTGTCCCGGATCGGCGCCCTGTCGAAAAGCCACTCCCTGCTGGCGGATTTGAAGTGGGAGCCGGTGGCGCTCAGAACCCTGCTCGATCAGGAACTCGCGCCTTATGTGTCCGGCGCGGACGGAACCGCCGAACTCACCGGCCCCGATGTGGTCCTGTCGGCCACCCAATGTCAGGCGCTCGGCCTCGTCCTGCACGAGCTTGTCACCAACGCGGCCAAATACGGCGCGCTCAACGACACCGGCGGTCGTCTGCGCGTGCGCTGGGACGTGACCGACCGCAACACCCTGCGCATCGACTGGTCGGAACGGTGCCGCACCCCGGTCCAGACCACCGACAAGGTCGAAGGCGGGTTCGGCTCACGGCTTCTGAACCTGATGATCGAACGGCAGCTCGAAGGCTCGTATGAGCGTGACCTGCGCCCCGACGGCCTCCATTTCGTCATCGAAATCCCGTGGAGCGCCGCACCGACCCCGGTGCTCGAACCGCAGGATTAGGGATCAACGGGTAAGTTCGACCGCCGTGATCGCATAGGCGAAGGTGGCCGGGTCCAGTTCGTCGCGCGGCTTTCCGTCGATCTCGGCCTGCGGGTACATCAGGAACGGCACGGTTGCGTTCTCCGCCCCCGGCAGAACGACGTCATGGGCGAAGTTGTAGCCGATCCAGTTGCCTTCCCAGCTTCCGAACAGCCCGGCCCGCGCATCTTCCACCAGCGGATGATCGAGCGGCAGGTTCCCCTCGCCCTCCTGCAACATCACCTTGCGCACGTCGGCAGGATCGGCCGGAATCCAGCCGTATCCATCGACGAACACCTCGGCCCGGCAATGCTGCGCCTTGGTGACATCCTCGGACCCGGCGCCAAGGCTCTTGTAGCCAAAGGCCGAGGGCGCCACGCGCAAACCATACACATCGCGCGCCGGAAGCCCGGCGGCGCGCGCCAGCCCCACGTAAAGCGCATTCAGGTCGGCGCATTTGCCCGTCAGATCGCCCACTTCCAGCATCGAGGCGATATCGCCCAGCCCACAGCCCGGCGTGTCCGGGTTGCGGGCGGTGTTCTCGACGATCCACTCGTAGATCGCCCGCGCCTTGCGCAGATCGGTGTCCGCATACCGGGTAATCATGTCGGCGGTTTCCTTGACGATCCCGTCGGTCGGCAAAAGCTCGGTCGCCGCCGTGTAAAGCGCGCGCTCCTCCGCGCTCAGGCTGGCATCGCCTGTCGGCGCGCTCAGATCCTTGGCCCGGTCCTGCGTTTCGACCCGCGCGACGATGTTCAGCGTCGCCGTCTCGACCCCCGACCATTCGGCGTGCAGATACTGTGCCCCGCTCGGCCCATCCGTCACGATCTCGGCCCTGTCCGCGTTCGTCGTCCACTCCACCGCCTGCGGCTTCATCCAGCCGCCTTCGTGGACCGACGGCACCGGCACCCAGGCCTGTGAGGGCTTGCCGCCCGCCGGCAGATCGACCCGGGTGGTCAGTTCGAACAGGCGCCAGCCCGACGGCTGCGGCTGGAACGCGGCCAGCCCCGCCTTCGGCAGCATCGCCGCGAAAGGGGCCGCCGCGCCAAGTTTCATGAGGCTCCGCCTGTCGATCATCGTCTCGTCTCCTGTTCACGCATCGGCCTTGGGCCGCTTGCTTGGCTTATCGCGTGCACGCGGTCCGGTTTCAATCCGTCCTCGGATGCGCAACCCGGCTTTGCACCGGCCACGACCACGACGCCCTAGACCGGCGCGCCCCGCTCCGGTGTCAGCATGTGGCGGATGAGCGCGATGGGGTGTGAGCGCAACGTCAGCCGCATCGACACGAAATCCTCGACCACCTGTTCGCCCTCGCTCATCTCGGGGAAATAGGCGGCAGGCTCCACGATCCCCTCGCCGTCCAGATCGCCCGCGAACAGCGGCAGGGGCTTTTCGCCCGTGATCGCCCGCGCCTCCCACAACGCCTCGCGCCGGGACAGCCCGAGGTCAGCGAAAGCATCCGCCTCGGCCAACCGCGCCAGCAGCCGGGGCGACACGCCCGACCGCCGCCACACGTCCTCGACCACCGCATAGCCGTTGCCGCGCGCCGCCGTGATCCAAGCGGCCTCCTCCTCGGCCATCCCGCGCAACTGCCGGAACCCCAGCCGCACGGCGAGCCCGCCCTTGCCATCCGGCTCCATCACATTGTCCCAATAGCTTGCGTTGATGCAGACCGGGCGCACTTCGACCCCATGTTCGCGTGCATCCCGCACGATCTGCGCGGGCGCATAGAACCCCATCGGCTGCGCGTTGAGCAGCGCACAACAGAAGATGCCGGGGTGATGACACTTGATCCACGCGCTCGCATAGACCAGCAGCGCGAAACTCGCCGCATGGCTTTCGGGAAAGCCGTAGGAGCCGAACCCCTCGATCTGGGAAAAACACCGCTCGGCAAAGTCCAGATCATACCCGTTCGCCCGCATCCCCCGAATGAACCGCGTGCGAAAATCGCTGACGCTCCCATGCTTCTTGAAGGTCGCCAGAGAGCGCCGCAACTGATCCGCCTCCTCCGGGGTGAACCCGGCCCCCGTGATGGCGATCTGCATCGCCTGTTCCTGAAACAGCGGCACCCCCAGCGTTTTGCCCAGCACCGCGCCCAGCGCATCCGAGGGAAACTCCACCGCCTCCTCGCCGTTTCGCCGCCGGATAAAGGGGTGCACCATGTCGCCCTGTATCGGCCCCGGCCGGATGATCGCCACCTGAATGACGAGGTCGTAAAACGTTCGCGGCTTCATGCGCGGCAGGAAATTCATCTGCGCGCGGCTTTCCACCTGAAACACCCCCAGACTGTCGGCCCGGCAGAGCATGTCATAGACCACCGGGTCTTCCGGCGGCAGCGAGGCGAGCGTATGGTCGATCCCCAGATGGCTGTCCATCAGCCCGAACGCCTTGCGGATACAGGTCAGCATCCCCAGTGCCAGAACGTCGACCTTGAGGATGCCCAGCGCGTCGATGTCGTCCTTGTCCCAGCAGATGACCGTCCGGTCCTCCATCGTCGCGTTCTCGATCGGCACCAACTCGTCCAGCCGCCCTTCGGTGATGATGAACCCGCCGACATGCTGGCTGAGATGCCGGGGAAACCCCTGTATCTCGTCCACCAGATCGAGCACCTGATCGAGCTTCGGGTCGTCCGGGTCCAGCCCGATTTCCCGCAGCCGCGCCGACCGCATCCCCGTGCCGCCCCAGCCCCAGACCTGAGACGACATGGAGGCGATGGTGTCCTCGGTCAGCCCCATCGCCCGGCCCACCTCGCGGATCGCCCGCTTGCCACGATAATGAATGACCGTGGCGCAGAGCCCGGCCCGGTGCCGCCCGTAGCGTTGATAGATGTGCTGGATCACCTCTTCGCGCCGCTCATGCTCGAAATCCACATCGATGTCCGGCGGTTCGTCCCGCGCCTCGGACACGAAACGCTCGAACACCATCGTCCCGATCTCGGGGCTGACACTGGTGACCCCCAGAGCATAACACACGACCGAGTTCGCCGCCGACCCGCGCCCCTGACACAGGATGCCACGCGAGCGGGCGAAAGCGACGATGTCGTTCACGGTCAGGAAATAGGGCTCGTAGTTCAGCTTGGCGATGAGCGCGAGTTCATGCTCCAGCATCTTCGACACCCGCTCCGGTGCCCCCGCCGGATACCGCTCCCTCAGCCCCCGTCGGGCCAGTCGCGACAGCCGCGCCGAGGGCGTCTCGCCATCGGCGATCTCTGACGGATACTCATAGCGCAACTCGTCCAGTTGAAAGCCCAGCCGATCCGCGATCTCACCCGACCGATGCACCGCATCCTCGTGCCCGGCGAAAAGCCGCAGCATCTCACTTTCCGAGCGCAGACGCCGCTCGGCATTGGGCTGCGCCAGATGCCCCAGCGCCTCGACCCGCACGCCTTCGCGCACCGCGCTCAACACGTCGACCAGCTTGCGCCGCCGCCCGTGGTGCATGATCGGCTCGGCACTGGCCACGGTCGGCAGCCCCAGTTCCTTAGCCAGCGCCGCGAGATGCGTGAAGCGCTGCGCGTCTCGCCCGTCATAGCGCGGCGCGAGCACCAGATGCATGTCGTCCCGGTAGCGCGCGAGCAAAGGCCCGACCCTCTTGCGCAGCCCGGCCCCCGGCGGATGCAAGAGCAGTTCCATCCCGTCGAGCGCCCCACCCAAATCGCCGAGCCTGATAAGACACGATCCCTTCTCGGCCCTGAGCCGCCCGGTGGAAATCAACCGCGACAGCCGCCCCCACGCCGCTCGGTCCCGTGGCAAGGCGGTGATCGCCAGCCCTTCCTCCGTCACGATCCGCGCGCCGGGCAGCAGACGGGGCGCATTGTCGATGGGCAGGCGATAAGGCTCGGGCAGATGCGCGGGTTTGGGCGGACCTATGATGCCCTGCTCGGCCTCCAGCCGCGCCCGCGCCTCGGCCATCTTCGCGATCTCCCGGCTGAACGTATGCGCGCGCACGATCCCGGCGACCGAATTCACATCGGCCACCGCCAGCGCCCGCATCCCGGTCAGCGCCGCCCGATCCACGTATTCCTCGGCATGGCTCCCGCCGGTGAGAAACGTGAAATTCGACGTTATGCAAAGCTCCACGAACATGAGTCGCGAGTATATTCACGTTTTGTTCTCATTTGGAGTCCGATCTAAGGCGCGCCCGCGTCCCTCTTCTCTGGTCCGAAAATACCTCGGGGAGGTCTGGAGGGGCAGCGCCCCTCCAGCGGGTCGACGCGGGCTTGCCCGCGGCGAAACTACTCCGCCACCGGCGGGCAATCCCCGGCCATACAGGCCTCCATCACCTCGAAATCCGCCTCACTCGCCTCGGCAAAGTGATGCGGCATACAGGGATCGACGTCGAGGTAGATCGCCGCCCCATCCGCTTCGACCCTGAGAAACATCAGCGCGTCGTCCGAGGCCTGCGGCATCCCGCACCACGGGCCAAGGCAACTGACGACCACCACGATATCTTCGGCGAAGTCGTTCAGAAACCCGTCCGCGGCCAGCGATTTGCCGACCACGCGCCCGTTCGTCAGCCATTCCTCAGGCGCATCCTCGTCGTAGCTTTCGGGCAGGCCCTCGGCATCGAAACTCAGCGCCCCGCGCACCACCATATAGCGTTTGGCGGACTCGTCCGCCTCGTGGAAGGCCGTCACCGGGTCATAGCGCATGCACGACAGCGCCGCCGCCGGCCCCGGCAGGACCATCGCGGCCAGCGCAAGGCTCAGAGCCGCGCGCGAAACTCGTCCAGAACCGCGCGGTAGATGTCCCGCTTGAACGGCACGATGCGCGCGATCATCTCGTCGGGGTCGATCCATGTCCATGTGCTGAACTCCGGGTGCTCGGTCGCGATGTCGACCTGATCGTCAGTGCCCTTGAAACGCATCAGGAACCACCGCTGTTCCTGCCCCTTGAACTTGCCCTTCCAGACCTTGCCGCTCGCGACAAGCTCCTCGGGCAGATCATAGGTCAGCCAGTCGGGATGCTCGGCTTCGACCTCGACAAGGTCGGCACTCACCCCGGTCTCTTCCCAAAGCTCGCGAAGCGCCGCATCGCGCGGCGTCTCGCCCTTGTCCACGCCGCCCTGCGGCATCTGCCAAGCGGTCGCATCGGTGCCAAGATCCTTGGCGTCGATGCGTTGCCCGGCGAACACCTTGCCCTCGGCATTCGCCAGCACCACGCCCACGCAGGGCCGATACGGCAGCGCCGCGATCTCGTCCGGTGTCACGGACGGATCACTCGCGCCCGAAGGTCGACAGACCGTGCAGCAGGTCCACGGCATAGGACAGTTGGAAGTCCTCGTCGCGCAGCGCGGCGGCGGCTTCCGCCTCGGCCCGCTCTTCCTCGATCTGCCGGATTTCGTCCTCGGTCAGGCTGTCGTTGTTCAGCGACCCGCGCAGATCGGCCTCGGTGCGGGGCGGGCGACCGTTGGTCTCCTCCTCGTCCTCTTCGGCGCTGGGGCTGGGGATCGGCTGTTCGACAACGATGTCCGGGCTGACGCCCAGCGCCTGAATCGAGCGACCCGACGGGGTGTAATAACGCGCCGTGGTCAGACGCATCGCGCCGTCGCCACGCAGCGGCATGACCGTCTGGACAGACCCCTTGCCGAACGACTTGGTGCCGACGACGACGCCGCGGTGATGATCCTGAAGCGCACCGGCGACGATCTCGGAGGCCGAGGCCGAGCCGCCGTTGATGAGCACGACCAGCGGCTTGCCTTCGGTGATGTCGCCGGGCGTGGCGTTCACACGGTCGGATTCTTCCGGGTCACGGCCACGGGTCGACACGATCTCACCGCCTTCGAGGAAGGCATCCGACACCGCGATCGCCTGCTTGAGCAGACCGCCGGGGTTGTTGCGCAGGTCCAGAACCACGCCTTCGACATTGTCCATGCCGCCCATTTCCTCGACCACTTCGGCGAACCCTTCGGTGACGTTGGGATAGGTCTGGTCGTTGAACGTGGTGATGCGGATCACGACCGCCTCGCCCTGCTGGCGCACGGTGGCGGCCGTCAGCTTGATGGTGTCGCGGATGATGGAAATGTCGAACGGCTCGTCCTCGCCCTCACGCACGACCGTGATGATGATCTCGGACCCGATCGGCCCGCGCATCAGATCGACCGCCTCGTCCAGCGTCAGACCAAGCAGGCTTTCGCCGTCCACATGGGTGATGAAGTCACCGGCCAGAACCCCGGCCTGATCGGCGGGCGTGTCGTCCATCGGCGAGACGACCTTGACGAAGCCCTCTTCCTGCGTGACCTCGATCCCCAGACCGCCGAACGACCCCCGCGTCTGCACGCGCATGGCATCGGCATCGTCGGGCGGCAGGTAGGAGCTGTGCGGGTCGAGCGACTGAAGCATCCCGTTGATCGCGGCTTCGATCAGTTCGCTTTCCTCGACATCCTCGACATACTGGGCGCGGATACGCTCGAACACGTCACCGAACAGATCGAGCTGCTGGTACACGGTCGTCGACCGGTTCCCCTCTTGCGCGAGAAGCGGACCCGCCACCTGCGTGGTCAGAACTGCCCCTGCGAGCGTGCCGCCGACTGCGGCCATCAGAAATTTCTTCATGTCTCGTCTGCTCACTTTCGTCTCGTTTCGGTCGCGCAATCGCGCCGCTCACTCCCCGGATACCGCAAACCAGTCCGCCGGGTCCACAGGCTCGCCGTCTTTGCGAAGCTCCAGATACAATGTCTGGTTCGCTTCTGCGCCTCCTGCGGTGTCGTTGGAAATCAAAAACGCTTGAGGGTCCGTGGGCGCAGCCCCGCCCATGAGCCCGATGGGCGCCCCTTTCGGCAGCACCTCGCCCACCTCGCCGAACAGCTGGCCGAGCCCTGCGAACACCAGCAGATAATCCTCTCCCGGCTCCACGATGGCCACCTGACCATAGTCCAGAAGCGGGCCGAGATACCGGATCGTGGCAGGCCACGGAAGCGTGACGAGGGTGAGAGGTCGGGTCGCGATCACCCAGCCCGGACGGCGCACGCCTGCCGCGTCCGCCTCGTCCATCCGGCGGATGATCCGGCCCAGCACCGGCAACTCCAGCGTGCCCTGCGCTTCGGTGAAATCCGGGTTGGCGATGGAAACGCTCGTATCCTCGACGGTGGCCGACATCAGGCCCGACGCGAAGCTTTCCAGCGTGTCTGCGGTGGCGATCAGGTTCTCCATCGCCTCGGGGTCGGTCGTGATCCGCTTGGGCAGGTCGGTGCGGTTCGACATCGCCTGACTGAGTTCCGTGCGCGCCTGCTGCACCCCGGTCAGACCCTGTTCCAGCGTCACCACCGCCGATTCCTGCAAGGCCCGCAAAACCGCGACCTCCTGCAAGGCGGCGCGCAGCCGCCCCGCCTCGGCATTCAGCGCCGGGGTCACGTCGGACAGGATCATCCCGGTCCGCGCGGTGCCCACCGGCCCCTCGGGATGCAGGAGCAGATGCGGCTCTGGCGAGGATTCGATGGCCTGAAGCACGCCCAGAAGCTGTGCGAGCCGTTCGTTCTCGGCCCGGAACACACCGTCGATCGCCGCCTCGCGCACCCGCGCCTGTCTCAGCCCTTCGCGCAGCGCGGCGAGCCCCGCCTCATAGGCCTGCACGGTCTGCGTCAGCGCCGCCACACGGTCGCCCGCGCCGTCGGCACCGTCCAAAGCCTTGGCGGCTTCCTGCAACAAAAGCATGGCCTGACGCGCGCTTTCCGTTGGGTCGGTCTGCGCCGTCGCCTGGGTAATCATCGCCAGACACGCGGCGAAAAGGATCGCCGCCCGTCTCACCGGACGATCAGGCTTTCGCCGGTCATCTCGGCGGGTTTTTCGATGCCCATCAGGTCGAGCAGGCTGGGCGCGAGGTCGGCGAGCCGCCCCGACTTGATCTTGGCGCCCGCAGGCCCGTTGAACAGGGCGACCGGCACCGGATTGGTCGTATGCGCCGTGTGCGGCCCACCCGTGGCCGGGTCGATCATCATCTCGCAATTGCCGTGATCGGCGGTCACGATCATCGTCCCGCCCTCTTCCTTGAGCGCGATCATGGCTTCTAGAACCTGTTTGTCCACGGCTTCCACGGCGGCGATGGCCGCGTCCAGATCGCCGGTATGCCCGACCATGTCGGGGTTGGCGAAGTTCACGACGATCAGGTCGTATTTCTCGCGGATCGCACGCACGAGTTCGCGCCCCACCTCCGGCGCGCTCATCTCGGGCTGCAAGTCATAGGTCGCGACCTTGGGCGACTGCGCCATATAGCGATCCTCGCCCTCCTCCGGGTCTTCTTTGCCGCCGTTGAGGAAAAAGGTGACGTGCGGATACTTCTCGGTCTCGGCGAGCCGGAACTGCCGCTTGCCCTGCTTGGCGACCCACGCCCCCAGCGTGTTCACGATGTCCTCGCTCGGAAAAACCGTGGTCATATAGTCGTTGTGATCCTTGGAATACTCGACCATCCCCAGAAGGGCGGCGAGCTTGGGCCGCTGCCCGACATCGAACTCCGCGAACCCCGGTTCACCGATGGCCCGCAAGATCTCGCGCGCCCGGTCAGCCCGGAAGTTGACGAAGAAGACGCCGTCGCCGTCATGGATGCCGGTGTGCCCGTCGATCACGACAGGTTCGATGAACTCGTCCGAAACGTCGGCCTCGTAGGACGCCGCAATAGCCGCATCGGCGTTTGCCGCCGTGCCGCCCATCCCCTTGACCATCGCGTCATAGGCGCGGCTCACCCGTTCCCAGCGATTGTCGCGGTCCATTGCGTAATAGCGCCCGGTGACGCTGCCCACGGTCACACCCTCCGGCAGGTCCGCGACGAAGTTGGCCACCTGCTCGCGTGCCGAGCGCGGCGCCACGTCGCGCCCGTCGGTGATGACATGCACGCAGACCGGAACCCCCGCCTGCACCAGCGCCTGCGCCGCCGCCACGATGTGATCCTGATGCGAATGCACCCCACCGGGCGAGGTCAGCCCCATCAGATGCGCGGTCCCGCCCGACGCCTTCATATCGTCGATGAACCGCATGAGCGCGGCGTTCTGAAAGAACGACCGATCCTCGATGGCAAGGTCGATCTGCCCAAGGTCCATCGCCACGACCCGGCCCGCACCGATATTCGTATGCCCGACCTCGGAATTGCCCATCTGGCCCGACGGCAGGCCGACATCGTTGCCATGGGTGATGAGCGTCGCGTTCGGGCAGATCATCATCAGCTCGTCGAACGCGGGGGTCTCGGCCAGCGCCACCGCGTTGCCGGAGCTTTCGACCCTGAGGCCCCAGCCATCGAGGATGCACAAAACGACGGGTTTCGGGGTGGTCATGTCTGCCTCGCTCTTGCCTGACGTATTTCTAGGAGGTCACCGGCCTAAGGGCAATGCGCGAGGGGTTTCGAATGGGCTTGCGCCCATCCGACTGGCTGGGAGGGCGCTGCCAAGGTCATGTTTGCAGGCGAACATGACCAACCCAGACCCTCCCGAGGTATTTTCGGACCAGAGAAGGGACACGTTCACCTTTGACTAAGGTTAACGCGCTATACTGAGATCACGGTACAGGCTGAGGAGCCGATGACCGAGACCGGAGAAGCCCCCTGCGCCCAGCGTAGGGGGTGGACCCCGCCCCCAGCTTCTCTGGTCCTCAAATACCTCGGGGGAGTCGCGCTTCAGCGCGACGGGGGCAGCGCCCCCCTCAGGCCCGCGCTTTCCGCCCTTCCGCCAGAATGGCCTGCGCGTCCCGCAGGAATTCCGCTTCGATATCGCCACGCGCCGCCCGCAACCCTTCGATATAGGCCTCGTTGTCGAGGATCGAGATCGCCGGATCGTAATGCTCCGCCGCGATCAGCATGGCGCTGCGGTCCATCTCGGCGAACATCTCTGTCACCCGGTCCGCCTGATCGCGCGAATAGCCCAACGCCTCCACCGCCGAGCGGCTCATCCGCAACGAACTGTCATAGGTCTCGCGGATGATGTCGCGGCACCCGGCCCACCACAGATCGTAGACATGGGGCCGGTCCACCGCCCGTGCGATCACGTGCACGTCGGGGTAGTGCTTCTTCACATAGGTCACCAGTTCGGTGATCTGGTGCTTGTCGTCGATGGCGATCACCAACAGCTTCGCGTGCTCGATTCCCGCCGCATGCAACAGATCGGGCCGGGTCGCATCGCCGTAATAGGCCTGCACGTCGAATTTCTTGAGCATCTCCAGTTGCCGCGCGCTGAAGTCGATGACGGTGGGCGTGAGCCCGGCCCCGCGCAGCATCCGCGCGACGATCCCGCCCACGCGCCCGTGGCCCGCGATGATGATGTCGCTGGGCTCGTCGATCGCATCCATCTCGCGCTCTTCGGCTTCGGAAAACCGGGGCGCCACCACCCGGTCGTAAAGGATGAACAGCGCCGGGGTGAGCAGCATCGACAGCGCGACGACCAGCAGAAGCTGGTCCGCCAGATCGCCGGGGATCACCGCATTCGCGACCGTGAAGGACAGGAGGACGAAGCCGAACTCCCCGGCTTGGGCGAGACCCAGTGAGAACAGCCAGCGATCCGCCCCGCCCACCTTGAACACGTAGGACAGCACGTAAAGCACGGCCATCTTCGCCACGATCAGCCCCAGCGTCAGGGCGAGGATCAGGACGAAGTCGTCGAACAGCAGGGCGAAGTTGATCCCCGCCCCCACCGTCATGAAAAAGAGCCCCAGCAGAAGCCCCCGGAACGGGTCGATGTCGCTTTCCAACTCATGCCGGTATTCGCTGTTGGCCAGCACGACACCGGCGAGGAATGTGCCGAGCGCGGGCGACAGCCCGACGAGGGACATGAGGAGCGCGATGCCGATGACGAACATCAGCGCCGTCGCCACAAAAAGCTCCCTCAGGTTCGCCCCGGCGATGAACCGGAAGATCGGACCGACGAGGTAGATGCCCGCCCCGACCACCACCGCGATGGCACCCACCGTCACCAGCGCAACGCCCCAGCCCGGCAGACCGTCGACAAGGCTCATACCCCCGCTGTGGTCGCCGTCCTCGGCCGCGTGGCTCAGACCTTCGACCAGTTCCGGCATTGCGAGCAGCGGTATCAGCGCCAGCATGGGGATGACCGCGATGTCCTGAAACAGCAGGACCGAGAACGACGACTGCCCGCCGTCCGAGCGCATCAGCCCCTTCTCGCCCAGCGTCTGAAGCACGATCGCGGTCGAGGACAGCGCCAGCACCAGACCGACCGCAAGGCTCACCGACCACGGCTGACCCAGAACCATCGCCACGCCCATGACCAGGAGCGCCGTCAACCCGACCTGCCCGCCGCCAAGCCCCAGAAGGCGCGCGCGCATCTCCCACAGCCGCCGCGGCTCCAACTCCAGCCCGACGAGGAACAGCATCATCACGACGCCGAATTCGGCGAAGTGCTGGATCTGGATCACGTCGACATGAAGCCACGCCAGAACCGGGCTGATGACGATCCCGGCGATCAGGTAGCCCAGAACCGACCCCAGCCCGAGGCGTGAGGCGATGGGGACCGCGACCACCCCCGCGATCAGAAAAACGAAGGCAAGTAGCAGAAAATCGGTCATGAGCAGTCCCCTGTGCGCCGGTCCAGCTTGGCGAAATGCGGGCGCATGTAAAGCTCGTCCGTGCGACGCAACGCCCGTTGACAGGACGGCGATCCGGGCAGACACCGACAGGATATTGCCCTGACGCCGGTGTTTCCTCGTGAAGCCGAAAATCCTGACGACGCTCGCAAGCTATTCGCGCGACCAGTTCTTCGGCGATCTGATCGCCGGGGTCACGGTCGGGCTGGTGGCGGTTCCCCTCAGCCTTGCTATCGCCATCGCGTCGGGCGCGACGCCGGAGCAGGGGCTGGTCACGGCCATCGTCGGTGGCGCTCTCGTCTCTCTTCTGGGTGGCAGCCGCGTGCAGATCGGCGGACCGACGGGCGCGTTCATCGTCGTCGTCTACGGTGTCATCGCCGCGCATGGGATCGACGGTCTGATCGTGGCGACGCTGCTGGCCGGGTTGATCCTCGTCGTGGCCGGCGTGCTGCGGGCCGGAAGCCTCGTGGCCCATGTGCCCGAAGCCGTCATCAACGGCTTCACCCTCGGCATCGCCGTCATCATCGCCACCAGCCAGATCGCGGATCTGTTCGGCCTTGCCGTGGCGGACATGCCAGCGGAGTTCACCGGCAAGATCGCGGCGCTCTGGGCGGCGCGCGATACGCTTCAGATCGACGCGCTGGGGATCGGCGTGGTCACCGGCGCGCTGATCGTCGCGTTGCGTCGCTGGCTCCCGCCGAAGGTGCCGGGCCTGATCCTCGCCGTCGCGGCCGGGTCGGCCCTCGCCGCCCTGCCGGGGGTCGAGGTGGAGACCATTGCGGCCCGGTTCGGTGCATTGCCCGACCACCTGCCCACCCCTGCGATGCCCGACATCTCGTGGGCTCTGGTGCGCGAAGTGTTTCCATCCGCGCTGGTGATCGCGTTCCTAGCGGGGGTCGAATCGCTTTTGTCCGCCGTGGTCGCCGACCGGATGATCGGCGGGCATCACCGGCCCCGGGCCGAGCTGGCCGCGCAGGGCGTCGCCAACATCGGGTCGGCCCTGATGGGCGGGCTGCCGGTGACCGGGGCCATCGCGCGGACGGCGACGAATGTGAAGGCCGGGGGGCGCACGCCGGTCGCCGGGCTGTGGCACGCCGTCACGGTTCTGGCGCTGATGCTGTTCGCCGCACCGCTGGCCGGTCAAATGGCGCTGCCCGCCATGGCGGCCCTGCTGGTCATCACCGCGTGGAACATGGCCGAACCGGACAAGTGGCGCGGATACCTGTCCGCGCCGGTGCGGGACCGGGTTCTGATTTTCCTGACCATGGCGTTGACGGTTCTCGTCGATCTCACGGTCGCGATCGGGGTCGGGGTCGCGCTTGGCTTTGCACTGTCGCGGGTCGCGGCGGGCCGTGCGCCGCGCGACTGGACTCCGCGCGACCGCTAGACCCGGTGATAGGGGCTTCCGGCAAGGATCGAGGCGGCGCGATACAGCTGCTCGGTCAGCATGGCGCGGGCCAGCATGTGCGGCCAGACCATCTTGCCGAACGACAGCGACGCATCCGCCCGACCGCGCAGGGCCGGGTCGATCCCGTCCGCGCCGCCGATGACGAAGGCCACGTCATCGCGGCCCTGATCGCGCCAGCCCGCAAGTTGCTCGGCGAATTGCGGCGAGGTCTGCACCTTGCCACGCTCGTCCATCGCGACAATCACCGCGCCCTCCGGCACGGCACGCGACAACAGGGCGGCCTCGGCGCTCATGCCGCCACCCTTCTTGTCTTCGACTTCGTGGATCGTGAGAGGACCGAGACCCAAGCTGCGCCCGGTGCGGTCGAACCGGGTGGTGTAGTCGTCGATCAGGTCGCGCTCGGGGCCGGCGCGAAGCCGCCCCACCGCGACGATGTGAACCCGCATCAGGCCTTGGCCGACGCAGGAGCCTCAGGTGTCATCCACATTTTCTCGAGCTGATAGAACTCGCGCACCTCGGGCCGGAACACGTGAACGATCACGTCGCCCGTGTCGATCAGAACCCAGTCGCCCTGATCCTTGCCCTCGACCTTGCAGATGATCCCCATGCTTTCCTTCAGACGATCGCACAGCTTTTCGGAAATCGCCGCGACCTGGCGCGAAGACCGGCCCGAACAGATCACCATGGCATCGGCCATCGCGGATTTCTTCCGCAGGTCGATGGTCACGATATCCTCGGCCTTGTCGTCTTCGAGTGAGGAAAGAACGGTGTCGAGGATATTGTCGCTCGACGGGTTCATGGGCGGCTTTTTCATTCCGCCCGATCCTGCGGTCGACAGTGCGGCCGCGTCTGGATGATGAGACAGGACATAGTCCTCCTTCGTTGCGCGCCGATCGTTTCCCCGACGCCGGGACAAGTTAAAAGTAACATGCTGGTCCGGTTTTTCAATTCTCGCGTTGCTCCGGCTCGGCCACTTTTCGCGGATCGTTGAGATGGCGCACCTCCCGTTGCGGGAACGGGATCGAGATGCCGTTCTCCTGAAACGCGTCCCAGAGCGCAAGATAGACATTGCCGCGGATGTTGGTCAGGCCCCCGGTCGGGTCGTCGATCCAGAAGCGCAGGATGTAATCCACGGACGAGTCCCCGAAGCGGACGATATGGCAGACCGGGGGCCGGAAACTCAGCACCCGGTCGACGCTCGCCGCCGCCTTGATCGCCACCTTGCGCACCAGATGCGGGTCGTCGCCGTAGGCCGTGCCGAAATAGATGTCGAGCCGGACAAAGGCGTTGGTGTGCGACCAGTTCACCACCTGCCCGGTGATGAGATCCTCGTTCGGGATCAGGTATTCCTTGCCGTCACGGGTCACGACGCTGACGTAGCGCGCACCAAGCTGTTCGATCCAGCCGAAGGTATCGCCAAGGCTGATGACGTCGCCGGGCTTGATCGACTTGTCCAAAAGGATGATGACCCCGGACACGAGGTTCGAGACCACCTTTTGCAGGCCGAAGCCAAGACCAACACCGATGGCCCCCGACAGGACGGCGAGGCCGGTCAGGTCCACGCCCACGGCACGCAGCCCGATGAAGATCGCCGCGCCGAACAGCACCAGTTGCAGGATCTTGACGATCAGCACCTGCATCGAGGGGCTGATGTCCTCGTTCTTCCTGATCCGGGCCGCAGAGCTTTGGGTCAGGAATCGCGCGGCGAAGACCAGAGCGCCGAGGATCGCGATGGCCTGAATGACCATCCAGATCGACAGGCGCATGTTGCCGGTGTTGATCGCGAACCCGTCGAGGATGGAAATGGTTTCATCCTGTAGATTCAGGATGTTGACCGTAACCCAGACCCAGCCCGCCGTCCGCACGACGCCACGCACGAAGGCGTTGGCGATGAACCGGGCGAGGATCGCGATGACCAGCCACGCCAGCGCCAGTTCCGCGATGATCGACAGCAGGTAGGAGCGTGAGGGCCACGTCGCCTCGCGCATGATCCAGACCGTCGGCCAGATCAGGGCCACGAAGACGATCAGTTTCATCCGGCGGTGCAGCATCACGCCGAACCGCATCCGCCACTTGGGCCAGTTTTCCCGCCCGCGCAGCCAGCCGTGATATTTCGGGGCGAGCCATTTCGCGATCAGCCACGCCGCCAGAGCCAGCCCCACGGCAATCGCGACCTGATAGGCATTCCAGGGGCGCATCAGGCCCTGCGCGAAAACCGTAAGCTGGTCGAACAGGTCGAGCGCCACGTCTTCGGGCGCCGGAACGGGGGCGGCCTGCGGGGTTGCGGCGCCGACCGTCCCGGACTCCGTGGTCGCATTCGGCGTCGCCTGCACCTCGGTGGGTGCGATCGTCTGGTCCCAAACCGTATTCGGGCTGCGCGTGGCCATTTAACTCCCTTTTTCAGGAGGTTGGCAAATGAACCGGCCAGCGTCCAGTTCTAAACCCGCCCTCCCGCAACCGTGTCAGCGCGTGATGCGGATGTCCGAGGCCGAAAAGTTGACCACCATCCGATCCGGCACCTGTTCCAGCCCGCAGGCCCTGAGCACCGCGCGGGATGCCGCGTTGTCCGCCGCCACGAACTCGACCGCGCCCGCCGCACCCAGTTCATCCACCGCGATCAGGTTCGCGATGGCATCGGCCATCTTGCCCAGACCCAGACCGCGGGCCGCCGGATCGACCGCGATCAATCCGACGAACGCCATGCCGGCGAGCCACGAGTGTTCATTATGAACCAGCGCGGCATAACCGGTCGCGGCGATGGCGCCGTCTGCCGAACGCAGTATGACGGGCCGCGCCGGGATCAACGCGCCCGAGAGCGCCGGCTTCGAGAAGGGCGCGATCCCGTGCTCGGTCAGGAAGCCCTGCATCTCGTGCAGGACCGTGGCGTCGATTTCCTCGTCCGGGTGCCGCGTGATCCCGTCCGGCAGACCGCCTGCCACGATCTGCCCGCACGCCGCGCGCACCCTGTCGGCATCCGCAAGGAACACGTCCCAGAAGTGCTGCTTGGGCGCGAACCCGGCCAGTTCGTGCTCGGCCTTCAGGATCACCTCGGGGGTCGCGCCCCGGATCTGCACGATCCCCTCGCGGCGCATCGCCGCGCGCAGATCGTCCCACCCGAAGGCGTCCGGGTCGTCCGAACTCGTGACCCGGCCATGCACGACCGCGCCGGGCCGGTTGCGGAACCCCGCGACCTCGCCATCACGGGCCGCCTGCAAGGCGCGCATCATATCGTCCCCGTAGAAGGGGTCGTCCTCCGGTTTCATCCGGCGTCTCCCAAGCCCCTCGGACCAGCATAGCATGGCATCCGACGCTTGCGAGACTCACGGCCAGCGTATAGATGCTCCCGCATGACACGGATTTTCGACATGGACGACCGCGCCCGCCTGCCTTGGCGGTTCTATGGCGCGACGCTGACGATCCTCGCCCGACTTTGATCGCGGCGCACCTTTCCGCACGTCCAGAATTCGAACATTTCCCCTAGGAGAAAACCCCATGGCCGGGAAAACACTCTACGACAAAATCTGGGATGCCCACGTCGCTGACGAAGCCGACGACGGCACCTGCCTGCTCTATATCGACCGTCACCTCGTCCACGAAGTGACCAGCCCGCAAGCCTTCGAAGGGCTGCGCATGGCGGGCCGCACCGTCCACGCGCCGGACAAGACCATCGCCGTGCCGGACCACAACGTGCCGACCACGCTCGACCGCGTGAACGGCGTGATCGAGAACGAGGAAAGCCGCATTCAGGTCGAGGCGCTCGACAAGAACGCCAAGGACTTCGGCCTGCATTATTACCCGGTGTCGGACGTGCGTCAGGGCATCGTCCACATCGTCGGCCCCGAACAGGGCTGGACCCTGCCGGGCATGACGGTCGTGTGCGGCGACAGCCACACCGCGACCCACGGCGCCTTCGGGGCGCTGGCCCACGGCATCGGCACCTCCGAGGTCGAGCATGTGCTGGCCACCCAGACGCTGATCCAGAAGAAGTCCAAGAACATGAAGGTCGAGATCACCGGCAAGCTGAAGCCGGGCGTCACCGCCAAGGACATCACCCTTGCCGTGATCGGCGTGACGGGCACCGCCGGCGGCACCGGCTATGTCATCGAATACTGCGGCGAAGCGATCCGCGATCTGTCGATGGAAGGCCGCATGACCGTCTGCAACATGGCGATCGAAGGCGGCGCGCGGGCCGGTCTGATCGCCCCGGACGAAAAGACCTTCGACTACGTCAAGGGTCGCGCCCACGCGCCCAAGGGCGCCCAGTGGGAAGCCGCGATGAACTGGTGGAAAACGCTCTACTCCGACGACGACGCCCATTGGGACAAGGTCATCACGCTCAAGGGCGAAGAGATCGAGCCGGTCGTCACCTGGGGCACCTCGCCCGAAGACGTGCTGCCGATCTCGGCCGTCGTCCCGTCGCCCGACAGCTTCAAGGGCGGCAAGGTCGAAGCGGCCAAGCGCGCGCTGGAATACATGGGCCTCGAAGCCGGAACGCCGCTGGACCAGATCAAGATCGACGCGGTCTTCATCGGCTCCTGCACCAACGGCCGGATCGAGGATCTGCGCGAAGTCGCCAAGGTCGTGAAGGGCAAGAAGGTCGCAGACGGCGTCCGCGCCATGATCGTGCCCGGCTCTGGCCTCGTGCGCGCTCAGGCAGAGGAAGAAGGTCTTGCCGAGATCTTCGAAGCCGCCGGTTTCGAATGGCGCCTCGCGGGCTGTTCGATGTGCCTTGCCATGAACCCGGACCAGCTGGCACCGGGCGAGCGGTGCGCGTCGACCTCCAACCGGAACTTCGAGGGGCGTCAGGGCTACAAGGGCCGCACACACCTCATGTCCCCCGGTATGGCCGCCGCCGCCGCCGTCACCGGTCACCTGACCGACGTGCGCACGTTGAACTGACCAGCCAGCTCATCCAGCCTTGCGGGCTGTATTCGCCACCTGCGAAGACGACCCAATGGGACGGATGAGCGAGCATAAGGAAAAGTAGAATGGAAAAATTCGAAAAACTCACGGGCATCGCCGCCCCCATGCCGCTGGTCAACATCGACACGGACATGATCATCCCCAAAGGGTTCCTGAAGACGATCAAGCGCACCGGGCTTGGCGTGAACCTCTTCGACGAGATGCGCTATGACCGCGAAGGCAACGAGATCCCTGATTTCGTGCTGAACCAGCCGCAGTACCGCGAGGCCGAGATCCTCGTCGCGGGCGACAACTTCGGCTGCGGCTCGTCGCGCGAACACGCGCCTTGGGCGATTGCGGATTTCGGCATCAAGTCGATCATCTCGACTTCTTTCGCCGACATCTTCTTCAACAACTGCTTCAAGAACGGCATCCTGCCCATCGTGCTGCCGGAAGAGCAGGTCGAAGTGCTGATGAAGGACGCCGAGAAGGGCTCCAACGCCCGCATGATCGTCGACCTCGAGGCGCAGACCGTGACCACGTCGGACGGCGAGGTTTTCCCGTTCGAGGTCGACCCGTTCCGCAAGCATTGCCTGCTGAACGGTCTCGACGACATCGGCCTGACGATGGAAAAGAAGCCTGCCATCGACGCGTTCGAAGCCAAGGCCGCGCAGGAACGTCCCTGGGTCTGATCGCAGGCCTTATGAGTCAAGAAACGGCGGGGCTTCGGTCCCGCCGTTTTCTTATGGGCGCAGCTCGCGCGCCAGACGCAGTGACACCGGAACCATCACGGCGGACAGGCCGAGGCACCAGAGGCCCAGCCCGACCCCCTGCACCGGGAACGCCACGCCCGCGTCGATCAACACGCCCGTAACGCCCGGCCCGATGGCGGTCGACACGACCATGATGACGGTCTGGAGCGAGCGCACGGCCCCCAGATGCCGCGTCCCATACACCCGTGGCAGGAACGCCCCGAGAAACGCATTCGCCGCGCCCATGGACACGCCGCCGATCGCCAGAACCGCGAACCAGACCTGATAGCCTTCTGCCGGACCGAGCAACAGCAGGGCTGTGCCCATCGGCACCACGACGAGCGGAAGCAGGCGTTCGGGTCCGAACCGATCGCAGGCCCAGCCCGCGACCAGCGCCGACACGACCGAGACGCTGGCCCAGAACACGTAGCCGGGGGCCATCTGCGCCAGCGTCCAGCCCTTCACCTCGGCAATGTTCACCTGCTGAAAGAACAGGACCGTCCCGATAAAGGGCGGCGTCAGGATCAGGGGCAGGATCGCCCAGAACAGCCAGTGCCGCACCAGCATCCCGCGGGTCCAATGCGCACCGTTCAGCCCCGCGCTGGCTTCGGGCGACTGCGCCTCGCCCGATGGCTGGCGATCCTGCGCCAGAAGCACCATGAGCAGGGGGATGACCACGATCAGGATCGCACCCGCCGCCACGCCCCATGCCATGCGCCAGCCGATCCCGCCGATGAGCGCGACGAAGATCAGGGGCAGCACCGCCTCGCCCAGCGGATGCCCCATCGAGGCGATGGCGACGGCGCGGCCCCGCGTGGCGTGGAACCAGCGCCCCATAGAGGTGATCGACATATGGGGAAACATCCCCTGCCCGCAGAAGCGGAGCAGAAAGACGCCCAGCCCCAGCATCCAGACATTCACCGAAAACGCCAAGATCCCCGCCGCCAGCGCGAAAAGCAGGCTCACGAGAAGCGCCAGCCGCGACAGGCGCATCGTGTCCACCAGCGCCCCGCGACTGAACAGGAGCGCGGCCGAAGCGAGCGTCGCGATGGTGTAGAGCCCGCCCCAGCCGCCGTTCGACAGCCCGTGCGCAGCGCGCACCTCGCCCGCGAAGAGCGAAATGAACCACGTCTGCCCGAAGGACGACGCGAAGGTCAGCAGGAAGCCTGTGGACAGCCAACGGGCATTGGCGGTGAGAAACGACAACATACCTTTCGCAATATTCCGCATTCGGGGCAGAGGAAAGCCGACGTTCTGCGCGCCAACGCACTGATACCGGAGGAGTTATCCGATAGGCGGTGACAGGTGCCCGCGATGCCACGCGCCACGGTTTCCGGTATCGAAACAGCTATTTTCCTTGGCCTGAACGACGCAGGTTCTACATCTTGTGGGCGATTTCGTTCTCCGCACCACACGCGGTAGACATACCGACCGCGCCCAATTCCAGCCACAGCATAGGTGCAAAATCGCACCACTCCCCCCACAATACCGCCCTGAATCTTTCGTCAATTCAGACCGTTACTTGCAGCGGGACACGAATGTGGGCAAGATTGTGACAAATAAGAGGCAGGCCGCCACAATTGGCGGCTTCGGTTTGGAAACAGGGAAGCGGCATCGTATCGCGCCCGGCCAGAGCGAGGGTAAAGAGCAGTGACTTCGCGTGTAATCGGCGCGCTCGTACGCGCATGTTTGACGGTCATCCTGATTTTGACCCCGTCACTCATGATTCCGGGCATTCATTCCGAAACGGTCCAGATCGTCGCGCTCGCCGCGATCTTCGCGTTCGCCCTCACAACCTTCGAATACGCTTCGACATACCCCGGCCTCGTGGAATTCCGCGAAGCGCCGCCGTTCAACCGGATCAGGTTCGTGTCGCTGTTCTTCACCGTGTTCCTGCTGTCTGCCGTTGCGCGGCACTCGACCGATCCGTCGACCTTCACCGCCTTCGTCGGCGCCGTGGGCAACCTGATCGGCAACGCGATCGACATCCCCTATTCGCCCGTTCGGCTCATCGTCCTGATGCTGCCAGACAACGCGACGGCGGCCGAGATCATCAGCCTGCGCATGGCGGCCGGCATGGCCTATCTCATCTCGCTCATCTCGCTGGCCGTGTTCATCATCACGCTTCGGATCACCGGCTGGCCCAAGCGCAAGGGCGGGTTCAACGTCTGGGTGAACCTGCCGATGTTCGACCCGACCGCCGGTGGCGACGTGGTCGAGCGGCTGGAGCGTGACGCGCGGTTCAACGTGGCGCTCGGTTTCCTGCTTCCGTTCCTGACCCCGGCTGTCATCAAGGCCGCGTCGGGCGTGTTCGGATCGGTCGCGATCACCAACGATCAGACGATGATCTGGACGATCACCGCATGGGCGTTCCTGCCCGCCTCGCTGTTCATGCGCGGCATCGCGATGCAACGGGTCGCGACGCTCATCAGCGAACAGCGTGCGCGCAATTCGTCCCGTGCCGAAGGCGAAAGGCTGGCGCCAGCGTGAAGCTCGGGGGGGCATTAACCTTAATATCCCTTCTGTCCGGCAGCCTCCTCGCTGCCGAACCTGTGATTGTCGCGACGTATGACGCCGAGCTTTATCGCGACGGTCCCGGCCTTCTGCTCGACGACATTCTGGATGGCGACCCGCAGGTCGAGGCGGTTGCCGAAGTCATCGCCTATGCCGATGCCGACATTCTTCATCTGACCGGGTTCGACTGGGATCTGGAAAACCACGCGCTGACGGCCTTTGCCCGGGTGCTCGCCAATCAGGGCGCGACCTATCCCTACCTCTACGCAAGCCAGCCGAATACCGGCGTGCCTTCGGGTGTCGACCTCGACGGCAACGGGCGCGTGGGCGAGGCCCGCGACAGCTTCGGGTATGGCAGTTTCACCGGGCAAGGCGGCATGGCGATCCTGTCGCGCTATCCCATAGGCGAGGTGCGCGACTTCTCGCAGATGCTGTGGGCCGAATTACCGGACAACCATGCGCCACGGGTCGATGGATTGCCCTTTCCATCGGAGGAAGCGAGCAAGGTTCGCAGGTTATCCTCGGTCGGGCATTGGGACGTTCCCATCGACGTCGCAGGCACGACGCTCCACCTGCTCGCATGGCACGGGTCGACCCCGGTGTTCGACGGGCCGGAGGATCTGAACGGCGCTCGCGGGGCGGACGAGGCGATGTTCTGGATCAAGCTGTTGAACGGATCGCTGCCCTTCCCGCCGCCCGAAGGTCCGGTCGTTCTGACGGGGATCTCCAACATCGACCCGGTGGACGGCGACGGGCGCCATGTGACCATGGCCCGCATCCTGCGCGACCCGTTGATACAAGATCCGATGCCGACCAGTGCGGGTGGATCGGCCGCCGCGAACCCCGGACATGCCGGTGACCCGGCGCTGGATATGGCGGATTTCGACGATCCGCTGCCGGGCAATCTGAGGGTGGATTACGTGCTGCCGGATGCGCGCCTCAGGGTTCTGGCAAGCGGGGTCGTCTGGCCCGCACCGGACGAGCCGATGGCGGAGACCGTCGAAACGGCCAGCCGCCACCGGATTGTCTGGGTCGAAGTCGATCTGCCTTAGGCAAGGGCCCGCGTCGTCGCCGGTCGTGCCGTGTCCTGCGGCAGGGCGGCGCGGATCACCTCGCGCAGCGGCGTCGGCTCGAACTCCGGCAGCAGATGTGTCAGCCGGTCGGGCGACAGGCTGTGCGACACCTGCCACAGATACCGCATCTCTTTCAGCTCGCGCGCAAGCTCCCACACCGGGCTGGCGACCGTGATGAGCCACCACGGGAACCGGGTCGCGCGCAGGGACCGGCCCGTGACCCTTTCGACCTCGGCCTTCAGCGCATCGAGCGTGAGGGCATGGCCGGGGAACGGCACGTCCTCGAACGTCGCGAGCGTTTCGCGTTTTTCGGCGAGCGCGACGGCGGCGCGCGCCCAGTCGGGGAGGTAGCACCACGGCTGCAACAGGTTACCGGGGCCGGCATAGGTGAAGCGCCCCTTCTCGACCCCGTTCAGAACCATGAGCGACATCACGTCCCCGCCCGCATCCGGGTCGATGAAGTTGCCGCCGCGCAGGATGATCGTCTGCACGCCGCTGTCGCGATAGGCGCGCTCCATCTCGGCCCGGATGGCCCCTTTGCGGGAGTTCGGGCGATGCGCCGTCGTGCCGGACCATTCGCCGGGCGTGTCGCCGTAGACATAGACGTTTCCCGGAACGATCACGGTCGCGCCCGAGGCGCGGGCGGCGGCGAGCACGTCGCGGGTGATCTGGGGGATGATCCCGGCCCAGTTGTGGTAGTTGGGCGGGTTCATTCCGTTGACGATCACGTCGCAGCCCATCGCGGCCTGTGTCATGTCTTCGGTGGCGCGGTTGAACCGGCGGACGGTCCAGCCGTTCGTCGCAAAGGCGCGGGCGGCGTGGGTTCCGATCTTGCCGGAGGCGCCGAGGATGAGAACGGTCTTGGTCATGGCTTTCTCCAATGCTTGATGACCTCAAACTAGCCATTCACCGCCAAACAGGAATTGCGAGAAATCGAAGGTCTGGTATTCAGGATTGAATGGAAAACCTCGACTGGTCCCTGATCCGCGCCTTCCTTGCCGTGGCCGAAACCGGCTCGCTTTCAGCGGCGGCCCGGACGCTGGGGTCGAGCCAGCCCACGGTGGGGCGGCAGGTGCGTGAGGTCGAGACGGCCCTTGGGGTGGAGCTGTTCCAGCGGCACGCCAAGGGTCTGTCCTTGACCGAAACGGGTGCTGCGATGTTATCCGCGGCAAAGAGAATGCGCGACTCGGTCGGAGAGATCGCCCTGATCGCAGCCGGGCAGGATATGCGACCCACGGGCACGGTCAGGATCACGGCGAGCGTCATCGTCGCGCATTTCGTGCTGCCGCAGATCCTTGCGCGACTACGCAGGGACGAACCCGGTATCGAGATCGAACTGGTGGCGACCGATTCCAGCGACAACCTTTTGTTTCGCGAGGCCGACATCGCGCTGCGCATGTATCGCCCGGACCAGCTGGACATGGTGACGTTGCATGTCACCGACCTGCCGCTGGGGATCTATGCCGCCAAATCCTATCTCGACCGCGTGGGACGGCCGGACACGGTCGAGGATGCGTTCAAGCTCGATTGGGTCGGCTATGACCGTTCGGACCTGATGCTGCGCGGGATGCGGCGGCTGGGCTGGGCCGTGGACCGCACCTTCTTCGCGACCCGCACCGACGATCAGGCGGGGAACTGGCAGCTCATCCGCGCGGGCTGCGGGATCGGGATCGCGCAGATCGCCACGGCACAGGACGCGCCCGAGGTCGAGCGGCTGTTTCCCGATATGGCGCTTCCGTCCTTGCCGGTCTGGCTGACCGCGCATGAGGCGATGCGCCGGACCCCCCGGATCGCGCGGGTGTGGGATGCCTTGGCCCAGGGGTTGAAGTCTGCGGTTTCTTGACCCTTCCCGGCCTGCGGGCTAGGCACACGCGAACAGTATTCAGCCCAAGGACACAGTGATATGAGCGTTGGCTCCCTCCTCATCCTCCCCGGCGACGGGATCGGCCCGGAAGTCATGGCCGAAGTGCGCCGCATCATCGATTGGTACGGCGAGAAGCGCGGCCTGACCTTCGACGTGTCCGAAGACCTTGTGGGCGGCTCGGCCTATGACAAGCATGGCGTGCCGCTGGCGGATGAGACGATGGCCAAGGCGCAAGAGGTCGATGCCGTGCTGCTGGGCGCCGTGGGCGGCCCGAAATACGACGATCTGGATTTCTCGGTGAAGCCCGAGCGCGGGCTTCTGCGCCTGCGCAAGGAGATGGACCTGTTCGCGAACCTGCGCCCGGCCCAGTGCTTCGATGCGCTCGCCGATTTCTCGTCGCTGAAGAAGGACGTGATCGCCGGGCTCGACATCATGATCGTGCGCGAGCTGACCAGCGGCATCTACTTCGGTGAGCCGCGTGGCATCTTCACGGAAAACAACGAGCGCGTGGGCGTGAACACCCAGCGGTATACCGAGAGCGAGATCGACCGGGTCGCGCGTTCGGCCTTTGAACTGGCCATGAAGCGGGGCAAGAAGCTTTGCTCGATGGAAAAGGCCAACGTGATGGAATCCGGCATTCTGTGGCGTGAGGTCGTCACCGAGGTCGCCAAGGATTACCCCGAAGTCGAGCTGTCGCATATGTATGCCGACGCGGGCGGGATGCAGCTTGCCCGCTGGCCCAAGCAGTTCGACGTGATCGTGACCGACAACCTGTTCGGCGACCTTCTGTCCGACGTGGCCGCGATGCTGACCGGGTCGCTGGGGATGCTGCCGTCGGCCTCGCTCGGTCTGCCGATGGCGAACGGTCGGCCCAAGGCGCTTTATGAGCCGGTGCATGGTTCGGCCCCCGACATCGCGGGTCAGGGCAAGGCCAACCCCATCGCCTGTATCCTGAGCTTCGCCATGGCGCTGCGCTATTCCTTCGACGAAGGCGCGGAAGCGGATCGTCTGGAAGCGGCGATCGAGACGGTGCTGGCCCAAGGCAAACGCACCGCCGACCTGCTGGGCGAAGAGGGCGTCACCCCGGTCTCCACGACCGAAATGGGCGACGCCATCCTCGACGCGCTGGAGGCGAGCCTCTGAGGCGAGACCTTTTCCGCGGGGAAAACGCGCGGAGGGTTTTCTTTTTCTAAATCAATGGGAAAGCATCCTGAAAGGCTTGCTCTCCCGCCGCTGAGAACAGAACCGCGCGCCCCTCGGGTGCGCGGTTCGCCCATTTCAGGGTGATGATCCGGTCGAGAAGCGCCGCGCCGAGGCTGCCCGCCAGATGCGTGCGGCGTTCGGACCAGTCGAGGCAGGTGCGGCAGAGCGGGCGGCGCTTGGCCTCGAGCAGGGCGAGGTCGATGCCCAGCGCGGCGATACGCGCGCGCCCCCCATCGGTCAGGTCGATCCGGTCCGCCGTCAGGACGAACCCACCCCGTCCCGCAAGACTGTCGTAGATCCGCACCCCGGCCGTGCCCGCGAGGTGGTCGTAGCATACCCGCGCCTGCCTGAGTTCGGGGTCGCGCGGCCCCGGCCGGTTCCGCAGGTGGCCGTGATGCGCGGCAAGGCCCGCGACCGCCTCGAGCATATGCGCGACCTCGTCACCGGCCAGACGGAAATAATGATGCCGCCCCTGCTTGAGCCGGGCGATGAGGCCGACCGCCTCAAGCTTGCGCAGGTGTTCGCTGGCCGCCGCCGCGCCCACCCCGGCCTCGCGCGCAAGTTCCCCGGCGGTCAGCGCCCGGCCCGCCAACAGCGCGGTCAGCATGTTGGCGCGGGCCGGGTCGCCGATCATCGCACCGATGCGGGTTATGTCGGGGCCTTCCTTCATATCCGCGACAGTGGACGCGCGCGCCGCGTCGGACAAGCCGCGACGCTTCGGTCCGGGCCGAAACATCGGTGCACGCGGCCGTGGCAGAACGGCGCGAAAGGAGACCCGACCATGATTACCTGTTTCATCCGATACGAGATCGAGCCGACGCAAAAGGCGGATTTCGAGACCTATGCCCGCAACTGGGGTCAGGCGATTCCGCGCTGCGGGGCCGACCTGATCGGCTATTTCGCCCCGCACGAGGGATCGTCCACCCTGGCCTATGGGGTCTATTCCCTGCCGTCGCTCGCCGCATATGAGGACTACCGCGCGAAACTGGCGGCAGACCCGCTGGGGCGCGAGAACTACGACTTCGCCATGCAAAGAAAGTTCATTCGGCGGGAGGACCGCACATTTCTTCGGCTGGCATCCGCTCCGCACGGAAAACCCTGACCGGACGGCTTGCATGCGGCGCGAAAACGGGGTTGGGATGACCGCAACCACGGAGCATTCCCATGAACCTTGCAGGCCCGCTCTACGCCCTTCTGGCGTTCGCGCTCTATGCGACGCATGACGTCATCATCAAGTTCCTGGGCGGGACCTATTCCCCGTTCCAGCTGATCTTTTTCTCGACGTTGTTTTCGTTCCCGCTGGTGACGTTCATGCTGATGAAGGATGCGACGGCGGGACATCTGCGCCCGGTTCATCCGTGGTGGACGGCGCTGCGCACCGTGCTTGCGTCGATCACCGGGTTCACGGCGTTTTACGCGTTTTCGGTTCTGCCGCTGGCGCAGACCTATGTGCTGCTGTTCGCCTCGCCGCTTCTCATCACGCTCTTGTCGATCCCGATGCTGGGCGAGCGTGTCGGCATTCACCGGCTGGGTGCCGTGGTCGTCGGGCTGATCGGGGTGCTGGTCGTGCTGCGGCCCGGCGCGACCGATCTGACGCTCGGCCACCTCGCCGGGATCACGTCGGCTGTGTGCAACGCGCTGGCCAGCGTCATCGTGCGCAAGATCGGGCGGGACGAGCGGCCCGTGGTGCTGATGCTCTATCCGATGGCCTCGAATTTCGTGCTGATGGGCATATTGCTCGCCTTCGTCTACAAGCCGATGCCGATCGAACATCTGGGCGGGCTCGGCGTGATCTCGGCGCTAGGATTCGTGGCGGGGCTGGTGCTGATCGCGGCCTACAAGAACGGCGAGGCCGCCATCGTCGCACCGATGCAGTATTCGCAGATTATCTGGGCCAGTGTGTTCGGCTTCTTCATCTTCGGTGAATCTCTGGAAACCGCCACGATGGTTGGTGCCGGGATCATCATTTTCTCGGGTCTTTACATCGTCTTCCGCGAAGCGCGTCTGGGCGCGGACTCGCAGACCCCGGTGCTGAGAACCCGGTCGCGCGGGGCCACGGCGGCAAGCTTCCGCATATCGCCGATCCTGCGCCGTTCGCGGCCGCACGAACCGGCCGAATAACCCCTTGCCAAGCAAGGCAACGTGGGCTATCCCGCCCGCCACGGTCGGAGTGTAGCTCAGCCTGGTAGAGCACTGTCTTCGGGAGGCAGGGGTCGGAGGTTCGAATCCTCTCACTCCGACCAATAAAACAAGGCGCCTTCGGGCGTCTTTTTTGTTTCTCGGTTTCGGGCTGCGGCCGTTCAGACCGGGATTTTGTTCGTTCCGGTCGAAATGAACAGAAAGCGCGCCCGGATCACGATGCGGGCGCGTTGAGGTGTGTGTCAGGCGTCACGCCGTCAGGGGCACCGTGGCGGGCAGTGGCGCGGAGCGTCTTGTCTTGCTCCGCCGACGGCAGCCCTTCGACGGACGCGGCAAAATTCCGTCCAGAGGGCGATCACCGCTCGTGCTTGCGATGCCACGGGATCACCAGCCGTTCGAGGAAATCGACGGCGTAGGAGAAGCCCAGCCCGAGGATCGCGATGACGAGGAAGCCGACATACATCGTGTCGACCCAGAACACCGTCCACGCCCACCAGATACGATAGCCGACGCCGCTGTCCGCCGTCGAGAACTCGACCGCCACCAGCAGGATCAGCGCCGTGCCCATGCAGATGCGCAGCCCCGTGAAGATGCCCGGCAGCGCACCGGGCAGCGCCACGGTGAGATAGGTCTTGAGGCGCGAGGCTTTCAGGTTCCGCGCCACTTCGAAATAGATCTTCGGCGTGCTGACCACACCTGCGAAGGTGTTGATCGTCATCAGGAAAAAGACGTTGATCGCGATGGTGACGTATTTCGACGTTTCACCGATGCCGAAGATCAGAAGCAAAAGCGGCAGAAGCGCGATTTTCGGGATTGGGAACAACGCCGCGATCAGAGGGTTCAGTGCCTCGCGCACGGGGCGGAAAAGGCCCATGGCCAGCCCGACCAGAACGCCCGGCACCGCGCCCATGACCAGACCGACCGCGATGCGCTGCAGGCTGATCCCGAGGTCGCCCCAGAACTGCGCGGTCTGTGCCTGCGCGAACCCTGTGGCAAGGATGGTGGACGGCGCGGGAAAGAACGTGACGTTGACCGCCCCGGTCCGCGCGGCGATTTCCCACAGCCCCAGAAGCACGATGGGCGAGATCAGCCCGATCGGCATCCCCAGCACCCGCCGCGTGCCTTTGCGCGGCGCGCGGCTCACGTCGATGGTTTCGATGGTCGCCATGGTTTACCTCCCCGCCGCCTGAATACGGTCGGCTTCCTGCTGACGCGCTGTGCGCACCTCGTGCCCCAGAATGTCCCACAACTCGGCGGTGAGCGCCCCGAACTCCGGCGTGCGCCGGATCTCGGCCGATTTGCGCGGACGCGGCAGGTCGATTTCGAGGCTGTGAATGAAGCGTCCCGGCGCCGACGACATGACCACGACGCGGTCGCCCAAGAGCACCGCCTCGTCCAGCCCGTGGGTGATGAAGACGACGGTGGAGCGGAACTCTTCCCAGAGCGTCGCAAGCTCCTCCTGCATGATGAGCTTGTTCTGCTCGTCGAGTGCGGCGAAGGGTTCGTCCATCAGCAGCACTTCGGGATTGGTCGCAAAGGCGCGCGCGATGGACAGGCGCTGTTTCATCCCGCCCGACAACTGGTCAGGGCGGAAATCGCGGAAGGAATAAAGCCCGGTCTTTTGCAGGAAGTAATCCACCCGCTCCTGACTTTCGGCGCCCCTCCACGTCCCCGACGCACGCAGGCCGTAGGCCGCGTTGTCGGCCACGGTCAGCCACGGAAACGCGCTTTCCTGCTGAAAGATCATCGCGGTCATGGGCCGGTCCGGATTGTCATGCGCGATCCGGATCTGCCCCTCCGAGGGGTGCTCCAGCCCGGCGAACATGCGGATAAGGGTCGATTTACCGCAGCCCGACGGGCCGACGATGCAGACGAATTCGCCGTCCGCAATCGTCAGGTCCACCTTGTCGATGGCCCGGAAGCCCCGCTGGGGGTCGCCGAACACCTTGGCGACCCCGTCCACTTCGATCTTGCCTGTCTTGCCTGTCATCGCACCCGGACCTAGTTCGACGCCTGATCGAGCAGGGCCGAGTTCAGATGCGCGTCCAGATCGGGCGCCTGCGGGATGAGCCCGGCGTCGATGAGCGTCTGCATCTGCCAGCGCAGGCCATAGTCGCCGTCCACGTTCACGGCGAGGCTTTCGGACGCCGTGCCCATCGCGATCTTCTCATAGACGCTCGCGTCCTTCGCGGGCACGTATTGCTGATAGTATCCGGCAAGCTCTGTGCGTCCCTCGGGCGTGGCAAGCGCCTCGCGGATCCAGTCGTTCGTGGCCTTGTAGGCGCGCAGGAACCGCACGGCGACGTCTTCGCGCTCCATCATCCCGTTCGAATAGACCATGAAGGCCTGCGAGGTGCCCGGCATCACCTCGGACGCACGGACAAGCCGCGTGACGGTGCCGCCGCCCAGCGCGATGGACTGGAACGGGTCGATCATGATCGCCGCGTCGACCGATCCGTTGGTCAGCGCGGGGACCATATCAGGCGGGGCCATGCCCACCTTGGTCACGTCCTCCGGGTTCACGCCCGATTGCGCGATGTATTCGTTAACGATCATGTCGAGGATCTGCCCCGGCGCGGTCACGGCGATCTTCTTGCCGGCAAGGTCCGCGCCGCTTTCGATCCCGGCGTCGCTGCGCACCATGATAGCGGTCGGATCACCGCCCGGCGCGCCCGGTTCGATGTTCAGCGCCTCGGCAACGATGGTGAACTCCGCGCCCCGCGCCAGCGCGTTGAACAGCGCCGCGCCCGAGGTTGTGATAGCCGCATCGACCTGACCCGTGGCGACCGCAGGCGCGATCTCGGACCCCGACTTGAAGAACGTCGGTTCGACCGTGATCCCCTCGGCCTCGAAGAACCCTTTGCCCATCCCGGCATAAACCTGCACCGGCACCCTGAGGCTGCCGAACTTCACCACGTCTTCGGCCAGCGCGGGGGCGGCAAGGCCCACAGCCATGGCCAGCGTTGCGATTAGTCGTTTCATCTCTCTCTCCCTGAAAATGCGCCGTGTCGGGCGCGGTCACATCGGATGACGTCCGATGAAAAAGTCGCGGAACGGCTCCATCGACGGGGACAGACCGGCGTCGATCAGCCCCTTGCGCAGCGCGTTCATCTGCGGGTCGTGGATGCGCTGGGTCGGCATCCGAAGCGGCCCGCCGTTGTAGCCCTGAAGCCAGCCCTGAAATTTCCAGACGTAGCGGTTGATGAAGAACCCGCCGTGCATCTGCTGCGCGACCATCCCCTTGGCCTTTCGCGCCGGATGCATCCGCCAGTAAATCTCGGTCGCCGCGTCGTAGTCGCCGTTCCGCAGATGCTGCATCACCTGCGGGATGAGCGGCCCCCAGTATTCGTGATCCGACGTGGCCGACAGTTGCAGCGGCATCACCTGCGACAGCGGGATCAACTCGCCCTCGATCGGCATCGAAATCACAACCTCGTCCCCGAACAGACGGTGACATTCGATCACGCTCTGGATCGACGGAAAGCCCCCCTCGGCCTTGATCGCCGCCACGTTGGGGCAATCGTCGATCAGCCGCCGCATCACGCTTGTCGGAATGTCCGAGGGGTGAACCCGCGTGTTGAAGCCCCACAGGAACATCGGAAACAGCATCACGGCGAGGTTCGTCGCATCGCAGATCGCGCGCGTGTAGTCGTAGATGTCATCCTCGCTCTCGGGATAGAACGCGGGCGGATAGGACAGGAGCACGAACTCCGCCCCGGCCTCCTCGGCCAACTGGACGGCCTCGATGTTCTGCTCCAGCGTGTTCCAGCTTGCGTGATGCACGATGACCAGATCGTTCCCCGCCTCGGCCTTCATGAACCGCATGAAGTCGATGTATTCCGGCAGCCTGATCGACACTTCGGACACGGCGAGCGAGCCGACGAAGCCGTGTTCGATCGCAAGCCGGGTGTCGTGCCGGATCGCGGCCTCGTTGATCCGGGTCAGATCGTTCGAGAACGACGGGATCGTGCAGTTGACCGCGCCCACCAGCGTCTCGCGCACCCATTTGCGTGCCTCATCCTTCGTATACCGTGCCATCAGACCAGCTTCGCCTCTCCTGCCCCGGCCCAGGCCAGGTATTTCTGTTCCATGAATTCATCGATGCCGTAGACCGAACCTTCGCGGCCGATCCCCGACTGTTTGATCCCGCCAAACGGCGCGACCTCGTTCGAGATGAGGCCGGTGTTGACCCCGATCATCCCGGCCTCGAGCGCCGCCGACACGCGCCAGAGCCGCGCGCCGTCGCGGGCGAACAGATAGGCGGCCAAGCCGAATTCGGTATCGTTGGCCATCGCCACTGCCTCGGCCTCGGTCTCGAATTTCACGACCGGCGCGATGGGGCCGAACGTCTCTTCCCGCGTGATCTTCATCGCCTGCGTGACGCCGGACAGCACGGTCGGCTGGAAGAACAGAGGCCCGCGATTGTGCGTGGCCCCGCCGCAGACGACCTGCGCCCCATGGGCCACGGCGTCGGCGATGTGATCCTTGACCTTCTCGACCGCCGCCGCGTCGATCAGCGGGCCTTGCTGGACGCCGTCCTCGAACCCCTCGCCCACCTTGAGCGCCCCGACCTTTTCCGCGAGCAGTGCGACGAAAGCGTCGTGGATACCGGCCTGCACATAGGCGCGGTTGGCGCTGATACAGGCCTGCCCGGTGTTGCGGTATTTCGTGGCGATGAACCCGTCGACGGCGGTTTCCAGATCGGCATCGTCGAACACCAGAAGCGGCGCGTTGCCACCCAGTTCCATCGACGCCTTCTTGATCGTCGCGGCGGATTGCTCGAGCAAGAGCCGCCCCACTTCGGTCGACCCGGTGAAGGTGATCTTACGCACCTTGGGGTTTGCGGTCAGTTCGCCGCCCACAACGCTCGCCCGCCCCAGCACCACGTTGAAGACGCCCGCCGGGATGCCCGCACGGTGGGCGAGTTCGGCAAGTGCGAGCGCGGTTAGCGGGGTCTGCCCGGCGGGCTTCACGACCATCGTGCAGCCCGCTGCCAGCGCCGGCGCGGCCTTGCGCGTGATCATCGCCGCCGGAAAGTTCCACGGCGTGATCGCAGCGCAGACACCCACGGGTTCCTTCAGAACGACGATCCGCCGCCCGGCCTCGGGCGCGGCCATCACGTCACCCCGGATTCGCTTGGCCTCCTCCGCGAACCATTCGACGAAGGACGCGGCATAGGCGACCTCGCCCTTGGCCTCGGCAAAGGGCTTGCCCTCTTCCAGCACAATGAGCCGCGCCAGATCGTCGGCGTGCGCGGTCATCAGATCGAACCACCGGCGCAGGAGCTTCGCGCGGTCCTTGGCGGGGCGCAGCCGCCACGGCCCGAACGCGGCCTCCGCAACTTCGACAGCATCCCGCACCTGCCCGGCGTCGAGCTGCGGCAACGTGGCGAGCGTGGCCCCGGTCGCCGGATTGCAAAGGTCCATGGTCCCCGCCTTGCCGTCCGACACCCACGCGCCGTTCACATAGGCCGCATCGCGCCACAACCCGGCATCGGAGAGGATATCTCTGCCCGTCATTCGCCCCGCCCTCATTTCAGAACCGGTCGGATGGTGTCCGGCAGCATCACGCCCAGACCCATCGCTTCGGCGCGGTGAAAGCACATCGCCGCGACCGCCAGATCCTGAATGGCCCCGCCGACCGACTTGTAGAGCACGATCTCATCCGCGCTCTCGCGCCCCTTGATGCGCCCGCCGATCACGTCCGCCAGCGCGACGATCCGGTCCGACAGGTCCGCCTCGTCGGCCCTTGCGGCGATCAGGTCGCCCGTGTCATGCGCCACCTCGTTCGGCATGTCCGCCACGATCCGCGCGGCACGGCTGAGCGTCGTCACATCGACCTCGCGCTGCTCAGGCAGGGTCGATCCGATTGAGGCGACCGTCATACCGGGCACAAGACTAGCGCCGTCGAACAGCGGCTGCTCGTCCCGCGCCCGTGCCGCGCAGATCAGCATGTCGGGGGCAGCGTCGACGACCGCGTCCGCACTATCGCATCCCACCACGCTCAGCCCCAGATCCGCCACCGCCGCGACGAACCGCGCCCGGCTATCGGGCGACGGGCTGAACACGTCGACGCGTGTGATCTGGCGGATCGTGGCAAGCGCGCGCAGATGGTTCTGCGCCTCGAACCCGGTGCCGAGAAGCCCGACCCTGACCGCGCCCGGATCGCCGAGGGAGTCGAGCGCCAGCGCGGTGGTCGCCGCTGTACGAAACCCGGTGATCGCGTTCCCATCCAAGAGCGCCCGAAGCTCAACCGTCTCCTGATCGAAGAGCGGGATCAGGTAGCTTGCCCGCCGCGCGCGGATATTGGCCGCGATCATCTTGGCGCCCATCAGCCCCCCGTCCGGGGCGATCCCCGACAGTGTGCGCAGCCAAAGCCCGTCGCCCCGCGCCATGGTCCGGTCGGGAAACATCGCCTCGGTCACGTCGCCCGCATAGGCCGTGCGCAAGGCGTCGATGGCCTGCCCCCAATCGAACGCCCGCTCGACAGCGTCGCCGCCGACGAACCGCGTGCCCAAGGTCAATTCCGCGCTTGTTCCGCTCATACCGCCCTCATTTCCATGTCGAAGCGTGGTAAATACATTATTGATGCATGTCAATTGATTGATTGATATTGATTGAGCGAAACGGCGGCACCCGTTAAAAACAGGCAATCACTGGAGGCCCCTTGGACGGCATCGACGATCTTTCCCGGCTGCGCGCCTTCATCGAAGGCGAGGCCGAACGCGGAAATACCCAGCTTCCGCCCGAACCGAAGCTGGCCGAGGCGCTCGACGTGTCGCGGGGGCGTCTGCGTACGCTTCTGAAGCGCGTGGAGGACGAGGGGCTGATCTGGCGTCACGTCGGCAAGGGCACCTTTATCGGCGAGCGCGAAGTCGACCCGACCGCGCCCGAATGGGCGGCGGACGTCAGCCTTGGCGACATCATGGATGCCCGGCGCCTTCTGGAACCGATGCTCGCCGGTCAGGCCGCGATCAACGCGCGGCCCGCAGACCTGTCGGCGATGGAGAAATCCCTGACCGAGATGGAAACGGCGGCGTCATACGCGCAATGGAAACGGCTGGACGAACGGCTTCACCGCCTGATCGCGACGGCGACCCGCAATCCGCTGTTGCTTTTGCTGCACGATACGCTGCGCGGTCAGGGTCGCAGCGGGCTCGACACCCGGCTGAACGCCGTGTTCGGCCAAGAGACTGCACCCTCCGCCACCAACCGCCAGCACGAGGCCATCGTTGCCGCGATCCGAAGCGGCGACCCCGAAAGCGCCGAGAACGCGATGCGGGACCACCTGACGTCGGTCCGGGAGCAGTTGTTCGGGCTTAGATAGGGCGGCACCGGGATCGGGCGCGCAGCGAAAGCGTTGCCCAGCACATCGCCAGGGGAATGGGTCTGGCAGGGCTTCGCTTATGCTTGGCCGGAAAGACGTTCGACGCTCGGCGCGGGCGTTAAAGACCGGGCAAATCCGGACCCCCCGCCTCTCAGCCGCCGGATTGGTGGCTGCGCATATCCTGCACCTCTTGCACACGGTCGGGCCACGTCGAGCGGATGAAGCCGAGGACATCGCGGATTTCGGCGTCGCTCAATACCTCCTCGAAGGCGGGCATACCGCTTGTGAACCCTTTGACCCCACGCGCCTCCAGCGCCGCCTGCCCGCCGAACTTGGTGTAGTCGAACAGAAGCTGACTGTCGTGATGCCAAGTGTGACCGGTTTCGTCGTGGGGTGGCGCTGGCATCACGCCGTCCGGCCCGGGCGATTGCCAGTCCGGTTGCCCCTCGAGCCGCGCGCCGTGGCAGGAGGCGCAGGTTTCGGCATAGACCGCTTCGCCGTTCGCGATGTCCGCGCCGCCAAGGACGTGGTCGGCCAGCGCGGCGAACGGAATGACGGAGGCCACGCAAGCGATGAGGAGCGGCTTCATTCCCGATATTCCGAATGGCAGGATTTGCACGATGTCCCGATGTCGCCCATCAGCGCGCCGAGATCATCGGGAGAGGCCACGGTGCCCTGACGGGTGGCCGCGAGCGTTTCGAGGGCGAGCGCCTTTTCGCTGAACGCCTCCATCTCGTCCCAGATCGCCGGGCGGGCTTCGGACTTGGGCGTGATGACTTCGGTTTCGAAGCGTTCGGGGATGCGTGCCGCGCGCGTTTCGATCTCGGCCAGAGCCGCGTCGATCGCCGCCGAGTCGAAGTCCGTTTCGCCCTTCGCCATCAGACCGATGGTTTTGACGGCATCCGCAATCGCGCTCATGCCGTCCATGCGCGCCTTGACGTCAGGGTCCTTCACCCCGGTATGGGCGAGCGCCGTGGTGGCGAGAGCGGTGAGTGCGGCTGCGATGACAGGTTTGACGAGTTTCATTGGTCCTCCTCTTTCATTGGGTTCAGGTCACGTCGATCCAGGTGGTCATACCACTCCTGGCGTGTCCGAGCATGTGGCAGTGGAACAACCACTTGCCCGGATTGTCGGCCGAGACGGCGATTTCGAGCGGTTCCTCGGGGATACTCAGGATGGTGTCGCGCAAGGGGCCGAGGGTTCCATCCGCCGCGACCTTGCGAAAGTGCATCCCGTGCAGGTGCATGGCATGGGCGAACACGGTCCGGTTTTCGATCCGCAGCCGGACGACCTCGCCGCGTTCGAGTTCGGCGAAGGGTTCGTCGCTCATCCCGACCTGTCCGGCGAGCGACCAGAACTGGCCCTGCCCCACAAGATCGCGAAACCCCATGTCGCGGCCCTGATAACGGGCCATGCCGAGCCGCCCCATCGCACCGCCCTCCATGACCATGTCGAGCGACCGCGCACCCGTCAGGTCGGGCAGCGCCGTATTGGGATTGGGGGGCAATGGCGCCGGGCGTTCGCGACGGGGGCCGGACCGCGCTCCCTGCACCGGGAAAGCGACCTGAGCGCGCCACTGGTCGTCATCGTCGAGGCGAAGCAGCGCGGCGGTTTCGCCCTCCGGCGCGGTCACGTCGACGATCAGGTCGATCCGCTGCGCCGGGGCGAGGATGATCTCGTCCATCACGGGTTCCGGGGCGGCAAGCGGCATCCCGTCGAGCGCGACCGACCAGCCCGAAAGCCCCCGAAGCCGCAGCACGAAAATCCGCGCGTTGGCCGCGTTGATGAGGCGCAGCCGAAGGCGCGCGCCGGACTGTGCGGGCAGCTCCAGTTGATACTGCCCGTTGGTCCCGATCAGGTTGCCCATGCGCCCGGCATGGGACAGGGCCATGGGCTGATCGAAGTCATCGAAGAACTGGCCGCTGTCCGGGTCGATCAGCCAGTCGTCGAGCATCAGAACCTTGTCCGCGTCCACTTCGGGCGCTTGGGCTTCTTCCACGATCAGCGGCCCGGACAGGCCGCGCGCCACCTGCTCCATCGAATTGGTGTGCGCGTGATACCAGTAGGTTCCGGCATCCGGCGCCACGAAGTCATAGTCGAAGGTGTGGCCGGGCGGCACCGCATCCTGCGTCAGGCCAGCTACGCCGTCCATCGCGTTGTCGATGCGGATGCCGTGCCAGTGGATCGATGTCGGCACGTCGAGGTCGTTGACCAGACGGCGGGTGACCCGTTCGCCCTGTCCGACGCGGATCGTTCGCCCCGGCAGCATTCCGTCATACGACCACACCTCGGTCATCGGGTAGCCGTCCGGGGCAAGCTGGACGCGGGCTTTGCGCGCGGTCAGGTCATCGGGCGCGGCGGCCCATGTCGGGCGGACGCTGAACGCCGCAACGCCCCCGGCACAGAAACCGCGACGGGAAAGGTTGAAGCGTTCCATCACTCGATCCCGTTCGCGCGTTGCAGTTCACGAACGTAAGCCGTGATCGCCTGCACATCCGCACCGGTCAGCCCCTCTTGCGGAGGCATGTTGCCGAATTTCCAGTGGTGCGCGGTGACGCCGTTCTGGACCGCCAGTTGGAACGCCATGTCGGCATGATGGGACGGCTCATAGATCTTGTGCACCAGCGGCGGACCGAACCCCATCTTGCCCTGCGCGTTTTCGCCGTGGCAATCGGCGCAGACCGCGTTGAATCCGCGCTCGCCCATCTGGGCTTGGTCGGAGAGCGTTTGCGGAAGGGTGACGGTGACGATGGGGTCGCCTTCGGCAGGTTCGGCGACCGCACTGGTGGTGGTGTCTTGGGCAGATGTGCCGGGACGGGTGACGACGTAGATACCGCCAAGGACGGCGGCGGCCAGAACGGCCAGTAGCAGGGGTTTGTTCATGTGACTCTCGATCGAACTGTTCGCGCGCAACTGCGCGGGTCGGGGTCATCGGGTGGCCCCGATGGATGACAAAGGGAACAGCCTCAGGCGCGCGGAGGCGGCAGATCGAGTTGGGGGGTGGTCGAGACGAAGGCGGTATCGGGTGGTAGGCTTCTCCAATCCCGCGCGACGCGGATGAGCACGACGGGCAGTTGCACCGCTTCCACCGCATTCAACATGCAGCTCGCCCCGTTCGCACAGGCTCCGACATGCGCCTTCGCCATGCCGATCTCTGCCGTCTCGGGGCAGGCGTCGCAATGCGCCTTTGCGGAGGTTGCCGCAGGATCGTGCATCTCGCCCATGTTCATCGTGACGCCCGACGCGCCGGCCAACGCAAGGATGAGCGTCATGACGATGACCTTGGCGAATGACATGCGGGCCTTTCGAGGCGAAGAACGGGAACGGCGAAGCCTGTGGGACAGTGTAAAAGCTCGGACCCGGCCACGCAAGCGGAGGCCCGGAAACGTGAGGGTGCCGAGCGCCATTCCGTGCGGACCCGGTAAGCTTGGCGGTATCCCATACGCGCCGTAGGATAGCGGGCATGGGGTATGTGACGTCGCTTTTCGCACGCAAGGTGGTCGCTGCGGCCGGCGATGCTGTCGACGCCGCGGAAATGCTGGCCCATGTCGGGATCACTCCCGATAGCGCACCGGACGCCGGGCAGATGGTTCCCGCCGAGCTTTATTACGACATGCTCGAAAGGATCGCCGACCGGATCGACGTCACCGACCTTCCGGTGCGCGTGGGTGCTTCCATGCGGCTCGACGAATACGGCGCGCTGGGTCTGGCGTTCAAGGCCGCCACGACCCTTGGCGCGTCCTATGCGCGGGTGGAACGCTACGCGCGGCTTTGGACCAGCGTCGTCGAATACGAACTGCGGCCGGCGGTCGGCGGCACGCTTTTCACCCTGCATCGCGACGGCGAACGACGCCTTGGGATGCGGCTGTCGAACGAGGCGACGCTTGCGAGCGCGGTGTCCATCGCGCGGCAGGTCTGCCCCGTGCCGCTCGCCCCGATGGAACTGCTGGTCCGCCATCCCGCCCCGCAGCATGTCGCCGCGCATGAGGATTGGTTCGGTTGCCCGGTGCGTTTCGGGGCCGAACTCGACGCGATCCTTTACGCGGACGAGGCGCTCTCGCGGCCCAACATTCTGGGCGACGAGGGGATATCGCAATATCTCACCACGCATCTCGACGCGGAGCTTTCGCAGATCACCCGCGAACCGGAAGTCGTGACGCAGGCCAAGGCGGCCATCGTGCAGGCCCTGAGCGAGGGCGCGCCGAGGATGGCCGAGATCGCGCGCGGCCTTGGGCTGAGTGCGCGGTCCTTTCATCGGCGCCTGTCCGAGCATGGGATGAATTTTCAGGGCCTCACCGAAGAGACGCGCCGCGATCTTGCCGAAGGGCTTTTGCGGGATGAAAGTCATACCTTGGCCGAAATCGCGTTTCTGACCGGGTTCTCAGAACAAAGCGCCTTTACCCGCGCGTTCAAACGCTGGGTCGGCACGACGCCCGCGAGTTATCGCAAGGATCTGTCGCTCCGCTGATCGGCGGCGATGGCGGCGCGGGTCAATAACATGGCCTTGCCGGTCAATACCCCGCTGCATCCACGCGCCTATCCCTTGGCTACCGAAACCCAAGCCAAGGAGATTTCCGATGCAAGACAAACCCATCCTCGTGATCGGCGCGACCGGCAAGACCGGCCGTCGTGTCGCCAGCCGCCTCGAAGCGCGCGGCGTTGCAGTGCGGCGCGGCGCGCGCAATTCCGTCACGCCCTTCGACTGGGACGCGCCCGAGACATGGGCTCCGGCCCTGCGCGGCGCGCGTGCCGCCTATGTCACCTATTTCCCCGATCTCGCCTTCCCCGGTGCGGTCGAGAAGCTGGAGTCCCTGTGCGAAACGGCGCGTGACGTCGAGGTCGAACACCTCGTGCTGCTTTCCGGTCGCGGCGAACATCACGCGCGGCTGGGCGAAGATGTGGTGCGGGGGTCCGGTGTCGATTTCACCATCGTCCGGGCCGCGTGGTTCGCCCAGAACTTTTCGGAAGGCTATCTGCGCGATCCGATCCTTGCCGGGGTCCTGCCCATGCCCGATGGCGACGTGGTCGAGCCGATCATCGACATCGACGACATCGCGGACGTCGCGGTCGCGGCGCTGACCGAAGACGGGCACCGGGGCGAACTCTACGAAGTGACGGGGCCACGTCTGATGTCTTTCGCGGACATGGCGGGCGAGCTCTCGCGCGCGACCGGGCGAAACATCCGCCATATCCCGATCAGTTTCGACGCCTTCCACGAGACCATCGCGGAAGCCGGGGGATCATTCGTCGCCGACGTCTTCACCGCTATCGCACGCGAGACGCTGGACGGGCGCAATGCCCGCACCGCCGACGGCGTGACGCGGGCATTTGGCCGGTCCCCCCGCGACTTCGCCGATTTCGCACGCGCGGCTGCCCGAATGGGCGCGTGGACGAACGCGGCCTGAGACCATCGCACGAAAGGACAAAGACATGACGACCACCCCATTCGAAAAAGCGGCGCTCGGCCTCTCGGGCCTTGCCGCCCTGACCATCGGCGCTTTCATCCTGTTCGCGCCCCGTTCCTTTTACGCCAGTTACGGTATCGCCCTTGGCGACGATGCCAGTCTGTTGAGCGAACTGCGCGCACCCGGCGCCGGGCTTGCCGGGTTCGGCCTTGTGATGCTGGTGGGCATCTGGCGGCAGCCGATGCTCTTGCCCGCCATCGTGTCGGCGCTGACCGTTTTCATCGCCTTCCCGGTCGGGCGGCTGGTCGGGATCGCGGTGGACGGGATGCCCTCCGGCAGCCTTGTCGGCGCGCTCGTCTTCGAACTGCTCATCGCCGCGCTTTGTCTCGCGGCGTTCCGACAGCGCCTTCGGCCCGCCGCCCAACGCCACACCCCGGCACGAACCCCGAACTGATCTTGCTGCGGTGGCGTGGCGCTTACCGCCCCGCCGCCGCCCCAAACACAGGAACCAATCCCGATGTCACCCCTTATCCTCTATCTCGCCCATCTCGCCGTCCTCGCATATGCGCTGGTCGGTGGCGTCTTCCTCGCTTTCTCGGATTTCATCATGCGGTCCCTTGCCCAGACGGATGGCGTCGACACGATGCAGGCCATCAATCGGGAAGTCTTTCACTGGGCCTTCATGGTGCTTTTCCTCGGGCTGGCCCCCGTATCCCTGCTGCTCGCGGCCTATGGCGCGATCGGAGTCGGTCACGGGCCGGGAACCGTCATGGTGCTGGCAGGTCTGATCTATTTCGTCGGATGCTTCGGCGTGACCGTGGCCTTCAATGTGCCGATGAACGAAGCCTTGGCGGGTATGGACGCCTCGGAAAAGAAGACCGTGGATTATTGGACCCGGACCTATCTGCCCCGCTGGACCTTCTGGAACACCGTCCGCACCGTCGCGTGCGGGCTTTCGGCGGCCCTGCTTCTGTTCTCGCTCGTCTGGGCGGCGCAGTCGCAGGGTTCTTGACGGTCTACGGCGTGCGGACAAGGCCTGACCCGTCGTCCCGCACGCCGCACCGTCATCGTCCTTGGTCACCATGACCGGCCGCCGAGGACGGGCGTTTGCGCCGGGGCTTGTCGGAGGTTACCGCAAGGCAGATTTTCCCCGCCACAAAGGCGAAGGCGCAGACCCAGAGGATGCCTGCGCTTTCGACGAACACGTCACGGTTCACGCCATCGACTTCGGCGATGACGCGCAACAGGGTCGCGAGCGTCAGGGCGACGAATGCCCCGGTCGCGACCGGCCCGGCGACAAGATCGCGGCCGGTGTGACCCAGCGTCGCCCGGACCATGACGGCGACGGTCATGGCGCCCACGGCACCCGCCCCGAACAGGTGAAGCGTTGCCGCCGCGCTGACGACTCCCGCTGCAGACAGGGCGGCGGACAGGAAGCCCACGGGGATGAAGCCGTATGCGACGTGAAGCATGAAAAGGAGGGGTGAACGCAACGTCCGCTCACCCCGCCAGCGCGTCAGGCGGGCCAGTTGCACGAACCCCGCGAAGCCGAGGAGGATCGTTGCGATCGGTCCCTCGATCTGAAGGACCCAGAAGGCAAGCGCGATCACGGCCGTCAGAATGGCGAACCCGTCGAAGCGGTCGAACGGAACGGGAAGCCGCGTGCCGCCCTGTTTCACGAGCCAGTTTCGCGTGAAGCTGGGAATGATCCGGCCCCCGATCAGCATGATGAGAAAGATCAGGATCGCGATGCCGATCCGGTGCCCGGAGGATGCCGACCCCGTGGTCATCGCTTCGACGTGGTAGGCGAGGTTCGCAACCCAGAACAGGGTGACCGGCACCAGCACCTTCAGGTTGCGCCAGTTACGCCCGGCCACGATTTCACGCGCGATCATCGCCCCGACAAGCAGCAAAAAGGCTTGATCGACGCCGAGCACGGCAACGGGACCGAGCGGCAACAGGCCGGCGGAGGCGAGCCGTCCGGCAAGCCAGACCAGCGCCAGCCCCGCCAGTGGCATTCCGCGTGTCGGCAGGCGTCCGGTCCAGTTCGGAACGGCGGTGAACAGAAACCCGGCCACCACCGCCGCGCCGTAGCCGAAGATCATCTCATGGACGTGCCAGTCGACGGGCGAAAAGTCCGACGAGAGCGTGATGAAGCCCGTCCATATCGCAAGCCAGACCGCCACCGCCAATGCGGCGAAACCGGAGGCCAGCAGGAAAAAGGGGCGGAACCCGGCGGACAGAATCGCGGGGCCGGTATATGTTTTGCCGTTTGCCATGGGATGCTCCTTGAGGTCGAAAGGGCGACGCATGGCGCCGCCCTTTCAGTGACAGTGACGAAGGGACTGGACGTCACTGAACCTGTGCGATCAGGTCGGCCATGCGGCCCTTGGATTTGCCTTTCTGCTGCACGTCGGCGGCGTCATCGAGATTGACGGCTTCGCCCACCTGAATCAGGGCGACCATGCCCATGCCGTAGTGCGGCGTGCATTTCACGCCGTAGACGCCTTCGGCATCGACGGTCATCTCGAAATCCTCGTTGAACTTGGTCTTGAAGGCTTCGACGCCCTCGGGAAGCATCCCTTCGATGCTTTCGACATTGTGCCCCTTGTCGGTCGCGACAAAGTGGATCACGTCGCCGGGCTGGGCCTGCACGAATGCGGGCTGGAACACCATCGCGCCGTCGTCACCCTTGTTCAGCATCTGAATTTCGATGGTTTCGGCAGAGGCGGCCCCGGCCAGAAGGGCGAGCGCGGCAGAGATCAGGAGGCGTTTCATCGGTCTTTCCTTTCGGTGTATTCCTATTTCGTCTGACGGCCTTTTCCGTTACTTCCAGAGATCGAACATTGCACTTCGACAAACTTCCGGAGCTATTTTGGCCAAGCTCGACGAAAGCCTTCTTGCCGATCTTCCGCCCTTCAGCCGTCTGGAGCGGGGACAGATCCGCGATATCCTGAGTCAGGCCTCGTCGCGCCGGTATGACGAGGGCATGGCGATCTTCAGCGAGGGCCACGATGCAGAGCGGTTCTATCTTCTGCTCGATGGCTACCTGCGCGTGATCCGGTCGACCGAAGGCGGGGAAGAGATCATCGTCCTGCACATCGCGCCCGGTCAGCTCTTTGGCATCGCGCGGGCGCTTCAGCGCGACACCTATCCGGCGACGGCCATCGCCGCGGCGGAATCCATCGCCCTGTCATGGCCGATGACCCTGTGGGACGAGTTCACGAAGACCTACGAAGGCTTCGCGACCGAAAGCTACAAGACGCTGGGCCGCAGGCTTGGTGAAATCCAGACCACGCTGACCGAAATGGCGACTCAGGCGGTCGAGAAACGGGTGGCCTGCGCCGTGCTTCGCATGATGAACCAAAGCGGGCGGCGCACCGAGGACGGGATCGAGATCGGGTTTCCGATCACACGGCAGAATATCTCGGACATGACCGGGACGACGCTGCACACCGTCAGCCGGCTTCTGTCGGCATGGGAAAAGGATGGCGTGGTCGCGTCACGGCGCAAGCATATCATCGTGACGAACCCGCATGAGCTGGTGCTGCTGTCCGGCGCGCAGGGCTAGGCCGGACTAGGGCAACCGCGCCGCCCGCCGCAACTCGGCGCGAAACACCTCTTCATCCAGTTCGTATTCCTCACAGGCATCGGTGATCGCGTGGAACGGGGCCACCGGGCAGCCGGGGCACAGCATCTGCTTGGCCAGAAACACCTCCACCATATCCGGCCATTCACCGAACAGGGTGGACAGGGGCAGGTCCGGGTCGTCGAAGCGGGGGCGTCTGGGCATGTCGGGCTCCTTTCCCGGCACCCTGCCCGATCCAATCGCGCGTAACTTTGCGTTTCCACAACAAGCGGCACGGTCGCGCCCGGTAGGTCAGGTGCATCGACACCAACAAACGGGACCGTGACATGTCAGACATACTCACGAAATCACGGGCCAGGAACGTCTTCTACGGGGGGAGTATCTTCTTCGTCGTCGTGTTCGTGGCCCTCACGGCGCAAAGCCATCGCTTTATCGTCAAAACCTCGACCGCAGGCGCACCGATCACCGAAGAGGTGCGGCTGGGCAAGGAAGTGTGGGAGCGCAACTCCTGCATCAACTGCCACACATTGCACGGCGAAGGCGCCTATTTCGCGCCGGAGGTCGGCAATGTGATGACCCGCTGGGGCGTCGCGGACGACCCCGAAGGCGCGTTCGACATCCTGAAAGGATGGATGGAGGCGCAGCCGTCGGGGATCGAGGGCCGCCGCCAGATGCCACACTTCGAAATCACCGACGAAGAGATGCGCGGCCTCGCGGAATTCCTGCGGTGGGCCGATCAGACCAACACCCAGAACTGGCCGCCGAACGACGCGGGCTAAGCCAAGCGCGACGCGCGCAATCGGAGAAAGCACATGAAATACCAATCTCAATCCGTGGCGAAATACTACTTCTTCGCCGCTCTCGCCTTGTTCGCCATTCAGGTGCTGGGCGGGCTTCTCGCGGGCTGGATCTATGTCTCGCCCAACACCTTGTCCGAACTACTGCCGTTCAACATCGTGCGGATGATCCACACCAACGCCCTGATCGTCTGGCTGCTCCTGGGCTTCTTCGGCGCGGCCTACTACCTCGTCCCCGAGGAGGCCGAGCGCGAGCTGTTCTCGACCAAGCTCGCCTATATCCAGCTCATCATCCTGCTGGTGGGCACGCTGGGCGCGGTGGGAAGCTATCTCGTCGGCATCCATGGCGGGCGCGAGTTCCTTGAACAGCCGCTTTGGGTCAAGTTCGGCATCCTGGTCGCGGCGGTGATCTTCCTCGTGAATATCTCGCTGACCGCATTGGCGGGCCGCAAGACCGCGATCACCAATATCCTGCTCATGGGGCTGTGGCTTCTGTGCCTCTTGTGGGTCTTCGCGTTCATCAACCCGGACAACCTGTCGCTCGACAAGATGTACTGGTGGATGGTCGTGCACCTGTGGGTCGAGGCGACCTGGGAACTGGTCATGGCGGCGACCCTCGGCTTCCTGATGCTGAAACTCACGGGCGTGGACCGGGAGGTGATCGAGAAGTGGCTCTACGTCATCGTGGCGCTGGCCCTGTTCTCGGGCATTCTCGGCACCGGCCACCACTTCTACTGGATCGGCACGCCGGGATACTGGCAGTGGGTCGGCTCGATCTTCTCGACGCTCGAGGTGATCCCGTTCTTCGCCATGATGACCTTCGCCTTCGTCATGGTCTGGAAGGGCCGCCGCAACCACCCGAACAAGGCCGCGCTTCTGTGGTCGCTGGGGTCGTCCACAGTCGCCTTTTTCGGCGCGGGCGTCTGGGGCTTCCTGCACACGCTGCACGGGGTGAACTACTACACCCACGGCACGCAGATCACGGCAGCGCACGGGCACCTCGCGTTCTATGGCGCCTATGTGGCCCTGAACCTCGCCATGTTCACCTATGCGATGCCGCAGCTGCGCAAACGTGCGCCCTATAATCAGGTGCTCAACATGGCGTCCTTCTGGCTGATGACCGGCGGCATGGCGTTCATGACCTTCACGCTGACCTTCGCGGGCACGATCCAGACGCATATGCAGCGGATCCTCGGCGAGTATTACATGGACGTGCAGGATCAGCTCGACCTGTTCTACATCATGCGCTTCGGCTCTGGTGTGGCGGTGGTGCTGGGTGCGATCCTGTTCATCCAATCGCTGGTCATGGTGCGGCGCGAGCTGATCCAGCCCGGCCCGATCGTGGCGCAGGCGGGGGAATGACCATGACCCTGGACATGACCCCCGACCTGCCGTTCTACAGCCCGCACGCAAGCGAGTGCGAGCTGTTCGAGACGGCCCATGAAAACGGTTTGCCCCTTCTTCTGAAGGGGCCGACCGGCTGCGGCAAGACGCGCTTCGTCGAACATATGGCGGTGCGTCTGGGCCTGCCGCTGCACACCGTCGCCTGTCACGACGACCTGTCGGCGGCCGACCTGATCGGGCGTTACCTTATCAAGGGCGGCGAAACCGTCTGGGTCGACGGGCCGCTGACCCGCGCTGTGCGCGAGGGCGGGATCTGCTATCTCGACGAGGTGGTGGAGGCGCGCAAGGACGTGACCGTGGTGCTGCACCCGCTGACCGACGACCGGCGTCGGCTGGTCATCGACCGGACGGGCGAGGAACTGGTCGCGCCCGCGTCCTTCATGCTGGTGGCGAGTTACAACCCAGGCTACCAGAACGTGCTGAAGAAGCTGAAGCCGTCGACCCGGCAACGGTTCCTGTCGATCGGGTTCGATTTCCCCGAGCCTGATCTGGAAACCGGCGTGGTCGCTCGCGAGGCCGGGCTGGACACGGACCGGGCGGGCGCTCTGGTCCGGCTGGCGGGGCATATCCGCAAGCTGTCGGGCATGGATCTGGAGGAAGGCGTTTCCACCCGGCTTCTGATCTATGCCGGGACGCTGATCGCGGGCGGTATGCGCAGCGACGACGCCATCGAGGCGGCCATCGTCGAGCCGCTGTCGGACGAACCGGACGTGCAGCAGGCACTGCGCGACCTCACGGCCAGCGTATACGGGTGACGCCATGAAGATGCGCGACTTCCTTGAACCGGAAGAGGCCGTGGGCACGCTGTGGCACGGCATGGTCACGCGGCCGGGTGCCGACGCGACCCATGCCGGGGCTGCGGTGACGCTGGACACGATGCAGGCCAGCATCGCCACGCTCTATCGCGCCTTGGGCGGCGGCGCGGGGGTCGAGATCGGCCCGGTCGCCGCCACGCCTTCGGCCCACCGGATCGCCGGGGCGCGCAGGCTGGGCGGCACGCGCCCCCGCGAACACGTTGCGGGTTTCGACGGCGACCGGCTTGGTCTGCCGCCCGTGATGGATGTCTTTCCCGACGCGCGGCTCAATCGCGCGGCCTACCTCTGGCTCGCCGCCGTCGCCGCCTTTGTCGCCCTGCCGCGCCCCCATTATGACCCGCTCGCACGCGACCGGGCCGAGATCGCCGCGAATGCGCTGGCCGCCGACCGCGCCTATGCCGCCTGTCCGGGGCTGCGAAGCGCCTATGCCGAGATGTGCACCCATATCCGGGTGACACGCAAAAGAAGCGGTCTGCCGTCCTGCGAAGCGGGCGTCGAGGCCATCATCACCGGACAACTCGCAGGCGGGCACGACAGCGATGAGTGTCTTTTCTGCGCCGCCCCGCGTGGGTATCGCCCTTATGCTCCGGTTCCGATCTGGCTGCGCCTGACGCACCGCGCACCGGGCAAGGGTGCCGCCGGGGACGAACCCGCCCCCGCCACGCCTGCGCCCGAGATGAAGGGGCGCAAGGCCGCCCAGCGCGAGGACCGCGATCAGGCCGACCGCCGCGACAGCTTCATCGTTCACCGTTTCGAGGCGATCCTGTCCTGGGCCGAAAGCCTGAACCTCAACCGGATGGTCGAGGATGACGACGATGAAAACGCGCAGAAAGCGGCGGACGATCAGGACCAGATCACGTTGTCGCAGAACTCGAAACGCGCGGCGACCCGTCTGCGCCTCTCGCTCGACCTGTCGCCGCAGGATGCCGACCACGAACGGCTCGCCGGCACGTTCACATATCCCGAATGGAACCGCCGCACCGGCGATTACATGGCCGACCATACCCGCGTTCTGGACGCGCCCGGCGAACCTGCGACCGGCTACGTGCCCGATCCGCGCCTCGTCGCGCGGGTCAAACGGCAGTTCGCGCCGCTCAACCCGCGCCGGGTGATCCTGCCGCGCCAGTTGGACGGCGATGACCTCGACCTCGACGCGGTGGTGTCGAGCCGTGCCGACATCGTCGCGGGGCATGAGGGCAGCGACCGCATCTGGCAGTCCGCCCGCCCGATGGCCCGTGATCTGTCGGTCGCGATCCTGATGGATTGCTCGCGCTCGACCGAGGCGCACATTGGCGACCGTTCGGTGATCGACGTCGGGCGCGAGGCCCTTGCGGCGCTGGCTGCGGGCATCGACACGGCGGGGGATCGGCTTGCGATCTGGGGCTTTTCCTCGCTGCGCCGCGACCGCGTGTTCCTGCACCGGGCCAAGGATTTCGACGAAGACATGAGCGGCGAGGTGACCGCGCGCATCGGCGGGTTCCGACCGGGTCACTACACTCGGCTTGGGGCCGCGATCCGCCACGCCTCGGCGCAACTGGCCGATGAAGGGGCTGCGCGGCGACTGCTGCTTGTCCTCACCGATGGCAAACCCAACGATCTCGACCACTACGAAGGTCAGCACGGGATCGAAGACAGCCGCATGGCGGTGCGCGAAGCCAGCGCATCGGGGCAGGCGGTGCATGGCGTCATCATAGACGCCGATGGGCAGGACTGGTTCGCGCGGATCTTCGGGCGTTCCGGTTTCACGCTTCTGCCGCACGCCGACCGTCTGCCGCGTGCGCTTCCAGACATTTACCAAACGCTCACGATGGAGACCTGACATGAAACGCATCCTGTTCGCCGCCGCCGCGCTGCTTCCCGACCCCCTGCTTGCCGCCAGCTTCGAGCGCCCGGTTCCGCAGGCGCAGACGGATGTGGCCGAGTTCTGGTTCCTCGTGGCCTCGGTCGCGCTGATCGCCGCGCTCGTCGCGGTTCAGATGCTGGTGAGCCGCCGATGAAACGCCCCTCGCCCCGTCTGGTCGCTGCGATCTATCCCTTTGCGGCGGGCGCAGCGGCGGTGAACCTGTTTTTCCTGTCTCTTCTGGGAAGCTGGGTCGGTTTGCCCGTCTTGAGCCCATACTGGTCGGTGCTTGGCGGCGCAGCTCTGGGTCTGCCCGCAGCCCGCGCATTTGCACGCCACATCGAACGCCTGATAGATCAGGCGGAGAGATGACCGGCTGGACCGAATACACCCTCGCCCTCGTGGCCTTTACTGCGAGCCATTTCGTCCCGCGCATCGGTGACCTGCGCGGCCGGCTGATCGGGCGGGTCGGGCGCCGGGCGTATTTTTCGGTCTATGGCTTGTTGTCCCTCGCCCTTCTGGTCTGGGTCATCGTGGCGGCCGGGCGCGCCCCGTTTGTAGAGGTCTGGCCGCAGGCGCCGTGGATGCGCTGGGCCCCCAACCTTTTGATGCCGCTTGCGGCGGTGTTGATCGTGAACGGCATCGGGATCGCGCAGCCCTTCACGCTGGGCGGCAGGCGACAGGCGGTCTTCGACCCTGCGGACCCCGGTTTCGCCGCGATCTCGCGTCATCCGCTGTTTCTGGCGCTCGCGCTCTGGTCGCTTGCGCATCTGGTCCCCAACGGCGACCTCGCCCACGTCATCCTGTTCGGTCTTTTCGCAGCACTCGCGCTGGCCGCGATCCCGATTTTCGACGCCCGCGCACAGGCGCATTTTGGGCCGGACACCGCGCCCGCCTTTTTCCGGGCGACAGGCCTATTCTCACTCGCACCCCTCGCCAACCGTTCTTGGCGCAAAAGAAACGGCGGGCGCCTTGTGAAGCGCACCGCCATCGGGATCATCCTTTGGGCAGCCCTGCTGCTGGGCCATACCGCGGTGATCGGTGTCTCGCCCCTGCCGTAGCCCTCAGCCGTCCTTCACCAACCGGAACCCAAGGTAATCGGGCGGCAAGCCGACCGCGCAGCCGCCGACCTGCGGATCGCGCACGAAGTCGATGATCGCCGCGCGGTGGCGACCCCCTGCGACCCGGACGGTGCAATAGGGCTCGCTCGCGACAACCTGCCCCTCGGCGTCCAAGGTTCCGTTTTCCATGCAACCGGACGTCCATTCCCAGACGTTGCCTGACAGATCGGCCACGCCCATCGAATTTTCCCCGAACCCGCCAGCGGGGCGCAACGCCGAACTCGCGGACCCCCGCAGCAGGATGCCGCGTTCGTATTGCGCCAGCATCCGTTGGCCGGGATCGAGGTAGTCCTCATCCTCCGGGGTCGCATCGCCGTAACGTTCGGCAGCGGCACGCTGCCACTCCGGCTCGGTCGGCAGTCGCCACGTCACGCCGGTTCGTTCGGACAGCCAGGCGGCATAAACCTCGGCGTCGTGGAAGTTCACGTGGGTCTGCGGCTGGTTGCTTTCGGTCACGACTTCGGCCGCGCAGACCCCGTCCGCGACACAGGCCGCAAAGTCGCTGCGCGTGACCTGATACTTCATGATCTCGAAAGCGCGCACCTGCGTCGGCACCGGGGCGGGCGTATGGGTCTTGCCCTGATAGCTGAAGCTGCCGAAGGGGCGAAACGCAACCTCGCCCGACGGGACGGACACCGTTTCGGGGCTGTCCATCTTGGGCGTGTCGTCCCCGAAGAGGCCGAAAAGTCCGGCCAGAAGCAGCGCGGGCATGGTCATGAAGGGTGTCATCAGCTCTCTCCCATCGCAAAGGGGCGGCCACGTCTGCGGCCGCCCCCCATGTTTCGTGAGTGGTGAACGGGTCAGCCCACGATTTCGGTCGGGGCGACGACCTGTTCCATCAGGTCGTTGTTCCAGTCACCTTCGACCTTGAAGTGCGCCGTTGCGCCAAGGTTCACCGCCTCGATCAGGTTGTGGTTCACGTAGGCGTAGATGCCCGGTTGCAGGAACTCGTAGAGCGCAGCACCGGCGGACCCACCCCGGATGAACCAGGTCTCGAGATCGCGGTCGGGCACGTTGTTGAACTTGCCCGCTTCCCACACGAGGTCACCGTGTCCACCGATCAGGTGCGGGCGCGTGTCGCGGTTGCCCTGACTGTGCACGATCAGCACGCGATCGCCCACTTTGGCCGTCATCGCATTCTCGCCAGTCAGTGCGCCCACGGCCCCATTGAACACCACGTGGCTCGGGATCAGGCCGTTCATCAGCTCTTCGGTCTCGGGATAGCTTTCCGCGACATCCTCGAACCGCTTGTAGTTCCCGTTCTCATCCTTCGGGATGTAGAAGTCGTTCTCACCGACATAGAAAACCTTGTCGTAGGTGACGGGATTGCCCTTGTGATCGGACAGGCCTTCGCGCGGCAGGATCATGATGGCACCGACCATGCCGGACACGACGTGCCATGGGATCATGGGGCCGCCGGGGGCGCAGTGGTAGACGAAGGTCCCCGGACGGGTCGCCTTGAACCGAAGCACCGTGCGTTCGCCGGGGCTGACCAGCGTCAGAGCACCACCGCCCAGCGCGCCGGTCGCGGCGTGGAAGTCGATGTTGTGCTGCATCATGTTCTCGGCCGGGTTGATGAGCGTCAGTTCGACATAGTCGTCCTGGTGCACGACCATGAGCGGACCGGGGATCGACCCGTTGAAGGTCATGCCCTGAAGCCACGCGTCATCGGCGACCTGAATTTCCTTTTCGATGATCGGCATCTCGAATTCGACGATGCGCGGTTCGCCGGGGGCGACCTGTTCGTGTTCGTGAACGAACGGCGGCGCGACCAGTTCGCGCTTGATGCGCTTCAGCTTCGACAGATCGACAGGAGCCGCAACCGGGGTCATGGCTTCTTCCGCTTTGGCGGCAGTGGCGATCAGGGGCGCGGCGGCAATACCGGCGGCTCCGAACAGGGCGGCTCTACGAGTCAGCATCTTTTAACTCCTTTGGTGTAAGTGCTGCTGTTGAGACCTTTGTAGCGACCGGCCGAAGTCGAATATTGATCAAGCGCAAAGTTCAGAGCGTTTTCGCGTCGGCGAGCAGAATTTTTGCCCCAAAACTATCGAATGATTTCAGTAGTTTGTTTTCCATTACTATCGAAGCCGTCGAAATCGCGTCCGCAATGGCGGCGCTGTCGTGAACGACCGAGACAAAGGAATCGCGCCCCCGGTCACGCCCGCTGGGGTCGAAGATATGGCCGATACCGCGCCACGGGTCGATCTGGGTGCCCATCCTGTGCGACGTGGCGACCGCTTGGTCGCGCAAGCGGATCTCGGTCCCCGGCAAGCGCACCGACCAGCCGGGGCCAGTCGGCCCCTGCCCCATCGCCATCACTTCGCCCGCGTTGACCATCACGTCCCGAAGTCCCTGTGCGCGCAGCAGCGCCGCGATCCTGTCCGAGGCATATCCCTGCGCGATCCCGTTCAGGGTCATCGCCATACCGGGGCGCAGGAACCGTACCGCTTGCGCGTCGAACGTCACGCGATCGAACCCGACCGCGTGTTGCACAGTCTCGATGTCGCCCGCCTGCGCCGCACGCCCTTCGGCGGCGGCCTTGGCGTAAAGCGCGAACATCGGCTGCACCGTCGGATCGAATGCTCCTTCCGTCGCGTGGTGGACCGAGCGTGCGATTGTCAGAAGTTCCAGAAACGCCGGGTCCGGCCGCACCAGTTCGCCGTCGCGGTTGAGCCGCACCAGTGCGCTGTCGGCCCGATACAGCGAGAACAAGCGGTCGATCCGGCCAAGCTCGGCTTCGATGGCCGCGAAGATCGGCCCCGGTGTCTCGATCCCGACCAGTCTCACCTCGGCCAGCGTGCCCAAAGCCGGGCCCTGCCAGCGGGCGACGGGCGCGGCGTCGGAACCCCGGCCCGCGACCACGGCCGCCCCGGTGATCGCGAGGAACCGTCGCCGGGAAAGCATGGCGCGCATCAGTTCACGCCCCCATGCATGTCGCGACCGCCCATGTCGCCCGCTTCCATCACGGGCAGATCGGGGTGAACATAATCAACGGGCACGGCTTCGAAGATGACGATCTGCCCGCCGTTTTCGCGTTGGAAGGCCTCGGCCCCGCCGCGCGAGCCGAACGGGATGACCTCCGGCACGCCCATGCCCCCGGGCCGGTCGCTTTCGATCACGAACATCGCGTCCTGCACGGTGATCCAGTTCCCAGTCCCCGGAATGGCCCAGCTTTCCGCACGCTCCATGTCGGACACGAAAATGGCGGTGATCTCGGCGTCACGCTCGGGATCATGGACATAGGCGACGGCGTCCGAGACCTGACTGAACCACAAAGGCGCCGAATAACCCTTGAGATGGATCTGCGCCTTGGGGCCTGCGTGGTCGGCAACGAACATCTGGCAGTAATGACCAAGGGCTTCGTCGGTCATCTCGACCGGCTCGGGCGCATTGGCGATGTCGTCCTTACATGCGGTGAGCGATGCGACGACGGTCAAGAGAATGAATGCGCGTTTCATGGGACGATCCTTTTCGTGCGATAGATGCCGAGGGCCAGTGCCGCCATCAGCCAGAGAGCGATTGCGGCGAGGCCCGTTTCGGGCGGGAAGGGAAGTGTGCGGGCCAGCCCGTCGATCCCGGCGACCGGGGCCGCGTCGAGAGCTGCGAGATTGTAGAGCCGGAAGGCATCGGCGGGGTTGGCCACGACCAGCCACGGAAAGACCCGCGTCGCGAACGCCCCATCGCCCGACGCCATGATCCCGCCCAGAAGCGCGAGATCGTAGAGCACGACAAGGATCAGCCATGTGCCGATCGCGGCGGCGGCGGCGCGCGCGGTGCGGGCCGCGAAGGCCGACAGCATCAGGCCCACCGCGACGAAGACCGCTCCGAGCCCCACCGCCGAGACGACGAGGCGCGCCCAAGCCGACAGACCTTCGGGCGAGGTGCCGAAGGCGGTGGCGAGTGCGGCGCCTGCCAGCATGAACGACAGGGACACGGCCACGGCGACCGCGACCACTTGGGCGAGCAGCTTTCCTGCGAACACCTCCCACCGCCGGACGGGGGTGGCGAAGGTCAGGCCCAGCGCACCGCGCTCGATCTCGCCCGCGAAAGCATCGTAGGACATCAGAAGCGCGATCAGCGGGATCAGGTAGACCGACAGGGTGGCAAGGCTGGCCGAGGTCAGCGTCAGCACGTCGGCCTTGAGCCCCGCGCCCTGCCCCGCGCCGAAGAACCCGAGCGCGAGGGCGAAGAGGGTCAGGATCAGGGTGGCCAGCAGAACCCAGTGATTGCGGCGGGCCAGCCGGAATTCCTGTGCAAAGATGGTGGCGATCCGGTGGGTCATTGCAGCGCCTCCGCGTCGAGGTTCGAGAAATGCAGGTACACGTCGCCCAGCGTGGGCGGCGACATCTGAAGGTCGGTGACCCGCCCCGCCTCGGCCCCGAGCCGGGCGACGAGGTCAAGCTTGGCGTCGGCGGTGCAATCGATGTCGAGCCGGCAGCCGTTGAACCGGCGCCCGCCGTATTCCGCCTGAAGCCCGTCCGCCGCCCCTTCGCGGGCGGTGACGCGCAGGCGGGTCGGAAGGTTCGCTTCGCGGGCCAGCGCGTCGAGCGTTCCGATGGCGCGCATCCGGCCCTGAGACAGGATCGCTACCCGGTCCGTCCTGTGCTCGATCTCGTCCAGGCCGTGCGACGACAGAAGGACCGCCGATCCGCGCCCCGCCGCTTCGGCAATCACGCCGTAGAAATCGTGCCGCGACACGGGGTCGAGCCCGCTTGTCGGTTCGTCGAGCAGCAGAAGGCGCGGCGCGCCGATCAGGGCTTGGGCAAGGCCAAGCCGCTGGCGCATCCCCTTCGAATAGGTGCCCACCGCCCGGTCCGCCGCATCCGACAGGCCGACCCGTTCAAGTAGGTCCGCGATCTGGCGGCGCGGCTCGCCCCTGAGGCCGGTGAAATAGCGCAGCACTTCGCGGCCCGTCAGGCTGCGGGGAAAGGTCACGACCTCGGGCAGATAGTTGATCGCCCGCCGCGCGGCATCGGTTCCGGGCGCGTGGCCCGAAACGCGGATGGTTCCACCGGCGAGCGGCATGAAGCCGAGGATCGCCTTGAACAGCGTCGATTTGCCCGCGCCGTTGTGACCCAGCAGGGCGAGCCGTTCGCCGGGGGCCACCTCGAACGACGCGGCCTCAACCGCGCGGGTGCGGCCATAGGCGAGCGAAACGGAGGACAGGGAGAGCACGGGATCGGTCATCGGGACGCCTCGGATTGCAATAGGTCGGGTGAGGTGAGCGGGTGGCTGTCGATCACGCCGCCGGGCAAGAGCCCCGGAAACCGCGATTGCGACCAACGCAGGAGTTGCAGCGCGGGCGCGCCCATCAGGAGCTTGGCGGCAGGCTGCGACCAGACGAGCTGATCCACCGCGTCGTTCGGGCGGTAGGGGCTGTCGGCGATGCCGTCGCCGTTCACGTCGAAGGCGACATGGTCGGACCAGTAGTTGCCGCGCCCGGCGTCGGACCATTCGAGCCAGCGGGTGCCCACGTATTTCACCTGCGTCCGGTTCCCGACAAAGGCATTGCCGGACATCGCGTTGCCCTGACTGCCGGCGGTGAAATGCACGCCGATGCCGCAGCCCTGAAACCGGTTGGCGGTGAAGCTGTTGTTGTTCGAATTGTAGATGAACAGGCATTTCTCGCCGCCGTCGCGCACCTCGTTCCCCGACAGGTCGGCGCGGTTGGCGAAGTTCATGAAGAAGCCGTGGTTCGTGTCGCCGGTCGAAAGATTGCCGTGCACCGTGAGATGCGTGGAATACATGAAGGCGAAGCCCATGTCGTTGTCGCGGCTGACGTTGTCGGTGACCTCGATCCGGTTCGCATACATCGAGTGAAAGGCGAAGCGCAGTTCGGTGAAGGTGTTGCGCCGGTAGATGGCTCTGTCCGATGTGGTGATGAACACCCCGTCGCGCCCGCGTGCGACCATGTTGTCCTCGACCAGCAGGCCGGGCGAATTCCAGACGTAGATGCCGGGGCCGCGTTCGGCCACGCGCAGGTCGTTGCGCCCCTGGATGGTGTTCCCGCGCAGGATCACGTCGCGCGCGCCGTGCACGTCGATACCGATGAGGTTGCCGGTGAGGGTCACACCCTCGACCCGCGCGCGGTCGGCACCCTTGAGCAGGCGGATGCCACTGTCGAGATCGGCAAGGCTCGCGCCCGCACCGGACACGGACAGTCCAGTGAGCGTCACGTCGGGGGCGGTGATCGTCACGACCGAGCCGTCACCCGGCCCTTCGATCGTGGCACTCGGCCCGGTCAGGGTCAGGGGCTGGTCGATAAGGACCGGCCCGGCGTAGGTGCCGGGGGGCAGCACCAGTTCGTCGCCGGGCCGGGCCGTGGCCAGAGCAGTGGCGAGCGCATCCTGACCCCGCCCGACCTCGATCCGCTCCGCCGCAAGGGGAGTGGCCAGCGCGAACGACAGCAGGATGAGGGTCAGGATACGCATCGCCACGACCCCTTAAGCGGCCTTGGGTTTCACGAGCATCCGGCCGCGCATCTCCATGTGGAGCGCGTGGCAGAACCACTGGCAGTAATACCAGTGCACGCCCGGACGATCCGCGGTGAAGGTGACGGACGCCGTGGCCTGCGGCCCGACCTCCATCGCGACACCGTGGTTGCCCAGCGTGAAGCCGTGGGTCAGGTCGTCGACCTCGTCCATGTTCGTGACATAGACCGTCACCTCGTCACCCTGATTGACCTCGAAGCTGTCGAGGCTGAAGGCGGGCGCGACCGAGTGCATGTAGACCCGCACCTTGTTGCCGTCGCGGATCACGTCGGCACCCCAATCGAGGTCCACACCGTCCGCCTCGGCCTGCTTGCGCGCGTCTTCCCAGAGCACGTCGCCACGGTCGTAGACCGACACCGGGTTCACCTTGTCGGCGCGCACGAGGATACAGTCGTGCGGCTCGGCAAAGGTCGGGCCGTCGTGCACCACTTCCATCTTGTCGCCGGAGATCGAGATGAGCTGATCGTTCTCGGGTTTGAGCGGCCCGACGTTCAGGAACCGGTCTTTCGAGAACTTGTTGAGCGAGATCAGGTATTCCCCGTCCGCTTCCAGCGTCTCGCCCATGGTCGTGTGGTTGTGGCCGGGTTGATACATCACGTCGACCTTCTCGATGATCGGGTCCACGTCCTCGCCGTTGAAGGCGCGAATGGCGTCTTCGATGTTCCACTTCACCATCTGGCTATCCAGGAACAGCGTCGTGAAGGCGTTGCCCTTGCCGTCATAGGCGGTGTGAAGCGGGCCGAGGCCCAGCTGAGGCTCGGCCACCACGGCGCTGCGCGGATCGGCACCCGCGAAGACGTCAGGCAGCTTGGTCACGTCCACCACGGTCACGGTGGGCGACAGCTTGCCGTTGATGCACAGGTGCACCTTGTCGGGTGCCATGTTGCAGCCGTGGGGGGAGTTCGAGACGGGGATATACTGGGTGTATTTCCCGGCCTTGCGGCCATCCAGAACCTTGACCCCGTTGTATTCGGTGTAGTCGCCCGCCGCGACGCCGGCTTCGATGGCGGCGATGTCGAAGATCACGACCCAGTCCTGCTCGTTCTCGGTCATCTCGGCCAGCGTCACGCCGTTTTCCGAGTTGTAGCAGGTGGAGAAGGCGAATTTGCCTTCGTAGTCCGCGTCGCAGTTGTCGAGGTTGCCGTTCACGATGACCTGCCACGCGATGTCCATCGTGTCGCCGTCGATGGCGGTGAAGATCGAGACGTACTTGTCCGGCTCGTCCAGAATGATCCCATCGTTGGGCAGCGGGATGCGGTGCTCGCCGTTGGCGAAGACATAGCCCGTGCGCGGGTATTTCTGGGGGCGCAGACCGTGGATGTCCGAGGTGTTCGGTATCTCGATGATCTTGTCGGTCTTCATGATGTCGCAGCGGATACGCGCGACACGGGTGTTGGCTTTGTCGTTGGCGAACAGGTAACGCCCGTCATAGGTGCCTTCGGTGAAGGACATATGCGGGTGGTGCAGGTCGCCGTTCTCATAGGTCTGGCGGCCACGCTTCGCGAGGAACTCTTTCGTTTCGGGCAGCAGACCCTCGGTCATCACCTTGAGGCTCTCGTTGGTCGAGCCCCAGCCCGTTGCCGAGCAGCGGTTGAACACCGGGATACGCATGAGCTCTCGCATCGACGGCACGCCCATGATGCGCACCTCGCCCGACTGGCCCGAAGACCAGAAGCCATAGTAGCTGTCCAGCTCACCCGGCGCGATTTCGGCACCGGCTGCTGCGGCGGCACGGGTGGTGGCGAGCATTCCCAGCGTTCCGGTGCCCCCCGTCGCCGCGAGCGCGGCGATGCCGGCGCTTCCCTTGAACAGCCCACGTCGTGTCAGGCCCTTTTTCTCTTCACTCATCGGAGGTCTCCTTCAGTTGGTTTTCGAGATCTGGTTCGGGTGGCCGAGGTTCGGCCGGTCGTCATGGGCCGCGAGCGATGCCGCAGCGGCCGCATCACGGGCGCGGCGTTTGTCGGTCTTGATGACGACCGGACAGCGCGCGTGATCCTGGTAGAGCACCTGACAATTCAGGCATGAGATACATTCGTTCGGGTTGATCTCGCCCGTCGGGTGGATCGCCTTCACCGGGCAATCGGCCGCGCAGAGCTGGCAAGGATTGCCGCATTCCTTATAGCGGTTGAGCCAGCGGAACATGTGCAGCCGCGCCGGGATCGCGAGGCCGCCGCCCAGCGGGCAGACATATCGGCAGTAAAAACGCTCGATGAACAGGCCCGGCAAAAGCGCCGCGACGGCGATCAGGACGAACGGCAGAGGACGGGCGAATTTCAGGATAATCGCGGTCTTGAACGGTTCGACCTCGGCGAACCTTTCGGCCAGTTCGAGCGAGTAGAGCGACAATCCGAACAGTCCGAGGAACAGGATGTATTTCACCGCCCAAAGCCGTTCGTGCAGCCCCCACGGCAGCGTCACCTGCGGCACGCCCAGCTTGCGCGCGACCTTGTTCGACAGCTCCTGCATCGCGCCGAACGGGCACAGCCAGCCGCAATAGGCCCCGCGCGCCCAGAACAAAAGCGCCGCCGCCACCGCGAACCACAGGATGAAGATCAGCGGGTCCATCAGGAACGTGTCCCAGTTGAAATCGCTGAAGAAGGCGTTGGTGACGGCCAGAATGTTGACGACCGAAAGCTGCGCATTCGCGATCCAGCCGACGAAAACCAGCGTGAAGACGAGGTAGGCGTTACGCAGGATGGCGAAGGTCCGGGCGTTTCGCGTGGCGAAAGTCTGGAAGAAGAAGATGCCCGAGAGCAGCGCGAGCGCGGCAGAGAGGACGATCACCTGAAGGCGCTTCGTCTCCCATATCCGTTGCCACAGCGCATTGCGCGGATTCGCGTCGGTCTGCGCTGCGGGCGCGGCGGGCGGCTCGACGGTGCGGGTGTAGAGATCGGGCAGGTCGTAAGCCAGTTCGCGGGTCAGGAAGACCTTTTCGATGGGCCCCACAGCGCGGCTGACAAGAAACTGAAGCCGGAACGGCGCGGCCGGGTCGAAGCCCGCCGCGGCAGGCACGATGAACAGGTCCATCTCGGTGAAATCCGGTGCACCGGCGGCGGCGATATTCACGATACGGGCATGTTCGCGGTCGAAGAATCGGTGCGAGATTTCGCCCTGGATCAGTTGGAAGCGGTCGAAGATGCCGCCGCGCACGTAGCCCGACCCCTTGAACGACCAGCGCCCGCCGCCGAACACCGCGATCGCCTCGTCCCCCTGTTCCATCCGGGCCACAAGGTTGTCATAGGCCCCGTCGCCCAGCAGGCTGCGCCCGATGGCGGGCTGACTGACGAGTGCGGCCCAGATGTCGACATAGGCCGCATCATCGGGGCCGTCCTCGGTTTCCTTTTCGGTGCGCGGGTCATCGAATGCCGCGAAATCGGCGTTGATCGTGCCCACGTCGATGGTCATGCGGCGCAGTGCACCGTTTCCGGCCAGCGCTTCCCAATCGGTGACCTCGCCGGCGTCCCGGTCCACTTCGCGCGTCGGCCCGGTGGCCTGGGCGACCTCGAACCCGTCGAGGCCAAGCGCCTGCGCCGCCTTGATACCGGAGCGCAGGATGGAATCGTCGATCACCATGATCGTCACCGTCGCGCCCGACACGATCTCGAGATCTTCTGGCGACCGTTCGGCCACCTGACGCAGATCGAACCCCGTGTAGTGGTCGATGACGGCGGTAATCTCGCTTTCCGGAATGCCGACCAGAACGATGGGTTCCGAGTGTTTGACCAGCTTCGCGCCGGTCAGCACGGCCTCGGGCGAGATACCGGCGACGACGTGGATCGGTTTGCCGGAATACCCCGTCGTCGGCACGAAATCAGAGGTGAGGTAGACCCAGCCGACCAGCTCTCCGCCCTCAAGCGCAGGCACCAGCCCGTCCTCCCTGACCGCGCCGAACGCATCCGCGCCCGGAACGATGTCACCGGGGGTCACCTCGGACAGAAACGTCCCGATCAGCGGATCGGCCGCCGCCACGCCGCCTGTCAGGACAAGCGCGATAGTCGCGAGAGCACGAAGGATGGCGCGCATGGATGGACCCCGATGGTTGTTCTGGTTTCGGGGTAAAGGCTGCGGGCAAAGGCAAGTTTGTGATTTCGCAAACACCGGCGCGGTTTGGCGGCCCACCAACGAAAAACGCCGCCGTGGGTGCGGCGGCGCTTTGTCTGGCGGTCGATGGGGAGGGTGTCAGACCGAGGCGGTTTCATCCTCATCCTTGGCTTCGACGCCCTTGCGGAATGACGTAATCCCCTGACCCACTTCGCCCATGATCGACGATAGCTTGCCGCGTCCGAAGAGAACGATGACGACCATGGCGATGATGGCGAGACCGGGGAGGCCGATGTTGTTCAGCATATTGGTGCCCTTTCGTTTCAGGTGATTTGGGCCTTGGGCCGAAATCGAGTTGTGGCGATGAAACGATACCCAGACCACGGCGCGGAACTTTGCGATTTCGCAAAATTCCGACGCCTTCGCGCGCACTTGATACGCCGCCCCGGAGTCGGGCGACCCCCGTTCAACACCTGAAGTGGCACCATCGGACAGGTTACCGATGGACCGCGCCATTCCGGGTTCGGCGTCGCGGCGTTCAGCCGACAGACCGTCAGATGTCGAGGTTTTCCACAGAAAGCGCGTTCTGCTGAATGAACTCACGCCGTGGTTCGACCACGTCGCCCATCAGCTTGGTGAACAGATCGTCGGCATCCGCCAGATCATCGACCTTGACCTGAAGCAGCGTGCGCGCTTCGGGGTCGAGCGTGGTTTCCCAAAGCTGATCCGGGTTCATTTCGCCCAGACCCTTGTAGCGTTGCAGCGTCAGGCCTTTTTCGCCCTCGGCGAGGATGGCCTGCAACAGATCGGTGGGACCGTAGATCTCTTGATCGCGGTCCTTGCGAACGAGCGACGAGGGGTCTTGATAATAGCCCCGCGTCTCTTCGCTGACCTGGCTCAGGCGGCGCGCCTCGCCCGATCTGAGGACCGCTCCGTCGAGCGTGCGGATTTCTTCGACACCGCGCAGGATGCGGCTCAGACGGATGCCGTGATCCTGCGTGATCCGGCCATTCCAGCCCTTTTCGTATTCCACCGCGACCTGATCGAGCCGCTCCGCCACGCGGTCGGCGACCGCCTGAAGGTCGCTGTCCGCCGCACCCGGATCGAAAGCCCCGGCAAGGGCCGCCTGTTCAAGGATGTTGCGCGGGTAATGCGTCGGGAAGGCATCGAGGATGCGTTTGAACGACCGCGCGCCTTCGATGATGCGTGCCAGATCGGGACCGGCGATTTCCTCACCCGTCTTGAGGCGCAGGACGGCGCCCTCGATCCCCTGCTGGATCAGATAGTCTTCCAGCGCAGGAACGTCCTTGATGTACACTTCGGACCGACCCCGCGACACTTTGTAAAGCGGCGGCTGGGCGATGTAGAGATATCCGCCGTCGATGATTTCGGGCATCTGGCGGTAGAAAAACGTCAGCAGAAGCGTGCGTATGTGCGCGCCGTCCACGTCGGCGTCGGTCATGATGACGATCTTGTGGTAGCGCAGCTTTTCGATGTCGAATTCATCGCGCCCGATGCCGGTGCCGAGCGCCGTGATGAGCGTGCCGACCGTTTCCGAGCCGAGCATCCGGTCGAAGCGCGCGCGTTCCACGTTCAGGATTTTGCCGCGCAGGGGCAGAACCGCCTGATTGTGGCGCGACCGGCCCTGCTTGGCCGAACCACCGGCCGAGTCACCCTCGACGATGAACAACTCGCGTTTGGAGGGGTCTTTTTCCTGACAGTCGGCCAGCTTGCCCGGCAGGCTCGCCACGTCATGCGTCGCCTTTTTGCGGGTGAGTTCGCGCGCCTTGCGGGCGGCTTCACGCGCCAGCGCGGCTTCGATGATCTTGCCGACGATCATCTTGGCCTCGTTCGGGTGCTCTTCGAACCAGTCCGAGAGGCGTTCGTTCATCAGGCTTTCGACCGCCGGTCGCACTTCGGACGACACCAGCTTGTCCTTGGTCTGGGACGAGAATTTGGGGTCGGGCACCTTGACCGACAGCACGCAAGTCAGACCCTCGCGCGCGTCATCGCCGGTGAAGGCGACCTTTTCCTTTTTCGCGAGACCCGAGGAGTTGGCGTAAAGGTTCATGGTCCGCGTCAGCGCACCCCTGAAGCCCGCCATATGGGTGCCGCCGTCGCGTTGCGGAATGTTGTTGGTGAAGGGCAGCACCATCTCGTTGTAGCTGTCGTTCCACCACATCGCGACTTCGATCCCGATCCCGTCACGCTCGCCCGTGATGAAGATCGGCTCTTCGATCATCGGCTGCTTGTGGCGGTCGAGGTATTTGACGAATTCCTTCACGCCGCCTTCGTAATGCAGCTCGGTTTCCAGCGGCTCGGCGGGGCGTTCGTCCTTCAGGATGATGCGCACGCCGGAGTTCAGGAACGCAAGCTCGCGCAGGCGCGTTTCCAGCGTCTTGAAGCTGTATTCGAGGTTCGAGAACGTGTCGGTCGAGGCGAGAAAGCGCACTTCGGTCCCGGTCTTGCCGTTCGCATCCCCGACGACTTCGAGGTGCTTGGCGGTATCGCCACGTTCGAACCGCGCGATATGCTCTTTCCCGTCGCGCCAGATGCGCAGCTCCAGCCAATCCGACAGGGCGTTCACGACCGAGACGCCCACCCCGTGGAGACCGCCAGACACCTTGTAGGAGTTCGAGTCGAACTTCCCGCCCGCGTGAAGCTGGGTCATGATGACTTCGGCCGCCGACACGCCCTCTTCGGCATGCATTCCGACCGGGATACCGCGCCCGTTGTCATAGACCGATACGCTGGAATCCGCGTGAACCGTGACCGTCACATAGTCCGCGTGACCCGCCAGCGCCTCGTCGATCCCGTTGTCCACGACCTCGTAGACCATATGGTGCAGGCCCGAGCCATCGTCGGTGTCCCCGATATACATGCCGGGGCGTTTGCGAACAGCCTCCAAGCCCTTGAGAACCTTGATGGAATCTGCACCGTATTCGGAATTGTTCTGCGCGTCGTCGGCCATGCGAGCCTTCCTGTTTTTTTGTTGCCTGTTTCTAGCGTTTCTGGCCGGGATTGTCACGCGAATGACACCATATTTGGTGGTTCGCGCGGGAAGGATGCCCGAGATTTTTCACAGCCCCGACACAGGCTGGCCCAGATCCTTTGAGACGGTTCGGCGCCCGCTACAACGAGGTGTTCGCAATGCGGTATCTGCGCCCCATCCTATTGTCCTTCGGTATCGGTATCGGCGTCGGTTTGTTGACCCATCCCTACATGGCGATCATCGCCACCGTCATCATGGCCCCGGTGCTGCTCATGCTGGACCGGATCATGTTCCCCGTGTCGGACGAGCGGGCCGAACCGTTCAGGTGAACGGGATGATCGCGGCCACGACGATCAGCAAGGCCCCTGCGGAAATGTTGAGCCGTCTGAGCGCCTTGGGCGAGGTCAGGAGGGTGCGAAGCTTACCGATGAACGCCGCCATCAGGACGTTCCCGAAAAGCGGCACCGCCATCGACAGCGCGACGATTAGGGCGATGTCCGGCCATGTGAGCGCGGTCAGATCGAAGAACCCCGGCAACATCCCCATGTAAAACAGGATCGCCTTGGGGTTGGCCAGGATCACGATTACCCCGGCGACGAAGCCCGCCCACATGCCGGGGCGGGTCAGGCGGCTGTCCGCCGCGATCTGCTTGTCGGCGTTCCGGATAATGGTCCAGCCGAGCCAAAGGAAGAACGCGCTCGCCACGAATTTGAGCACGACGGTCAAACCTTCGAACTCGGTCGCGACCCAGCTCATCCCCAGAATGGCCAGAAGCGGCCAGAGCGCATCGCCGATGGTCACGCCCAGCGCAAGCGGCCATGCGGCGTGGAACCCACCGGACATCGCGCGGGCCAAGAGGGCCATCCAGACCGGCCCCGGCGTCAGGAACAGGACGAGAAGCGCAAAGGCATAAAGCCCCGCGTCAGCGAGTGTGAGGGTCAAGCGATGCGGCCCTCGTCATCCAACGCCCAGAACGGATTATGGGCGAATTCCCAAAGGTGGCCGTCCGGGTCCGCCACATAGGACGAATATCCGCCCCAGTCCGTCTTGAACGGCTGCGTCACCGGCGACGCGCCCGCCGCGACCGCGCGCGCGAACATCGCATCCACTTCGTCGTCGGAGTTGAAGTTCTGCGCCAGCGTCATCGCCCCGGTCTTCAGGTCTTCGACGGTGCGCCCGGTTTCCTTGGCCAGCCCTTCGAGGTGGAAACAGCCGAATTTCATACCGTTCATGTCGAAGAACAGGGTCTGACCCAGATCCTCTTCGATCACCCATCCGAGCGCCTCGTAATAGGCGCGGCTTCGTTTGGGATCGGACACACCTAGTGTGATGAGCGTCACGCGATTGGCCTTCATGGGGCGACCTCCTGAATCAGGGACTGGCCCGCCTCATCACGGACTTCGATATGCATGGCCCGCGCGCCGAGCTCTGTAAAGAGTTCCGGCCCCGTTCCGGTGAGGAACGCTTGCGCGCCCAACGCGACGATCTCGTCATACAGCGCGGCGCGGCGGTCGGCGTCGAGATGCGCGGACACTTCGTCCAGAAGCAGCATCGGTGGCGCGCCGAAGTCCTGCGCCAGCGCGCGACCGTGGGCAAGGATGAGCGAGACGAGCAGCGCCTTCTGCTCGCCCGTCGAACATTCCCGCGCGGGCATCGCCTTTTCGGCATAGGTGGCCGCCAGATCGGCACGGTGCGGGCCGACCAGCGTGCGCCCGGCCATCAAATCGCGCGGGCGGCTTTCGGCATAGGCCTCGGCCAGCTCCGCCTCGCCTTCCGGCCCGGTCTCGGCCCCTTCGGCGTGAAGGAGTTGCAGTTCAGCCGCCGGAAACGCGGTCTGCGCCGACATCTGGGCACCGACGATCAGGGCCACGGTGCGCCGCCGGTTTTCCTGTATCGCGGCGCCCGCCTTGGCCATCTGCGCCTCGAGCGCGCCATACCAATGCGCGTCGCGGTGCCCGTCTTTCAGCAGCCTGTTCCGGTCGCGCATCGCCTTTTCATAGGTCAGCACCGCCTCGCCATGCCCCGGCTCGAAACTCATCGCCATCCGGTCGAGGAATTTGCGCCGCCCGTCCGCACCCTCCATCCAGAGCCGATCCATCACCGGGACCAGCCACGTGACGCGCGAGATGCGGCCCAGCGCGACCTGCGCTGCGGTCTTGCCGTCGATGGTGACATTGCGCGAGCCGCCGGGTTCCGCCCATGTCTCGACCTCGTGGACCTGATGGAGCGACTGGAGCACGCCCGTCAGCTTCCACCCCACGCTTTCGGGTCGCCGCGCCATATCTTCGGCGGAAGCGCCCCGCAGCCCCCGACCGGGGGACATGAGGCTGACGGCTTCGAGGATGTTGGTCTTACCCGCCCCGTTGCGCCCGAAAATGGCGATCGGGCGCGCGTCCAGCGACAGAACGGCCCGCCTGTGGGAGCGGAAATGGGAAAGGGTCAGTTCTCTTAGATAAAGACCCGTCACACGCGCATCGGCATGACGACATAGACCGCGCTGGTGTCGTTGCCTTCGCGCATGAGCACCGGCTGGCCTGCGTTGTCGAACATGAACACCGCGTTTTCGCGATCCACCTGGCTGGCAATTTCCAGCAGGTATTTCGCGTTGAACCCGATCTCCATACCCTCGTCGCCATAGGCCACGATCAGTTCTTCCTCGGCAGCGCCGGCATCGGGCGCGTTCACGGACAGCGTGAGCTTGTCTTCGGCCAGCGCGAGCTTCACGGCGCGGGACCGTTCCGACGACACGGTCGCCACACGGTCGACCGCCTTGGCGAATTCGGCGGCGTCCACTTCCATCTTCTTCGTGTTCCCCATCGGGATCACGCGGGTGTAATCCGGGAAGGTGCCGTCGATGACCTTGGAGGTCAGCGTGATGTCGGGGGTCGCGAAACGCACCTTGGTCTCCGACACCGACACGGCGATCTGCATGTCGTCATCGTCCAGAAGCTTGCGAAGCTCGCCCACGGTCTTGCGCGGGACGATCACGCCGGGCATATCCTCGGCCCCTTTGGGCAGATCGGCGTCGATGCGCGCCAGACGGTGACCGTCGGTCGCGACGCAGCGCAGCACCTTGCCGCCCTCGGCATCGGACACGTGCATGTAGACGCCGTTCAGGTAATAGCGCGTCTCCTCGGTCGAGATCGCGAATTTGGACTTGTCGAACAGGCGGCGCAGCACCGGCGCGGGGGCCGAGAAGTTGGCGCTGTATTCCGACGAAGCCATCACCGGGAAATCTTCTTTCGGCAACGTGGCGAGCGAGAAGTTCGACCGTCCGGCTTCGACCGTCAGACGGCCCGCGGCACCATCGTCGGTGAGCTGGACCATCGCGCCGTCGGGCAGCTTGCGCACGATCTCGTGCAGCGTGACCGCGCTGACCGTCGTGGCGCCCGCACGTTCGACCATCGCGGGGGCCTTGTCGACCACTTCGATGTCGAGATCGGTGGCGCGAAAGCTGACCGTGCTCCCCTCGGCCTCGATCAGCACGTTGGCGAGGATCGGAATGGTGTTGCGGCGTTCAACGACCGACTGCGCCTGACCGACCGCTTTCAACAGCACGGCGCGTTCGACGGAAATCTTCATGTCCCACTCCCGATATCGTCAGGGCGCACTGGCCCCGGGACGGCGACATTACCCGGTTCCCCGCCCGTCTCAAGGTTTTTCGCACTGTCTGAGTGTTTCAAGGCAGGGTCAAGGCCCCGCCCCGGCATCGACGTGCGTCCATCGCGCTGGGCCTAGTGCTCCAGCGCCTTGCGCAAAAGGTCGACGTCTTCGGCGATCTGGTGGTCCGTCGAGACCAGTTCCTCGACCCGCTTGACCGCATGCATGACCGTCGAATGGTCACGGCCACCGAAGCGGCGCCCGATGTCGGGATAGGACCGGGTGGTCAGATCCTTGGACAGTTTCATCGCCACCTGACGCGGACGCGCGATGGAGCGCAGGCGTTTGGGGCCGATGAGGTCGGACAGGCGAATGCCGTAATGTTCGGCCACCTTGCGCTGAATCTCTTCGACCGTGACCTTGCGGTCCGAGGCGCGCAGCACATCGGTCAGACATTCCTGCGCACGATCCAACGTGATCTCCCCCCCGACGAGCGAGGCGAAGGCGAAGAGCCGCATCAGAGCCCCTTCGAGTACGCGGACATTCGTGGTGATCCGGTGGGCGAGGAATTCCAGCACGCCGTCTGCGATGGACAGGTCAGGGTAGGTTTCGCGGTAGGCCGCGACTTTGGATTGAAGCACGCCGAGGCGCAGTTCGTAATCGGTCGGGTGCAGATCGACGACAAGGCCGCACTGGAGGCGCGACTTGATCCGCTCTTCCAGGTCCTTGATCTCACCCGGCGCACGGTCGGCGGAAATGATGATCTGCTTGTTCTGGTCGATCAGCGCGTTGAACGTGTGGAAGAACTCTTCCTGCGTCGAATCCTTGCCCGCGATGAACTGCACATCATCGACCATCAGGACGTCGACCGAGCGGAACATGTGTTTGAAGTCCATCATCTGCTTGTCGCGCAGCGCCTGCACGAAGCGATACATGAACTGTTCGGCGGACAGGTAGAGCACGCGCAATTGCGGCTGCCGTTCGGTCATTTCATGCGCGATGGCATGCATCAGGTGCGTCTTGCCGAGGCCGACGCCACCATAAAGGAACAGCGGGTTGAAGGTGACGGGGCCACCCTCGGCCACGCGGCGTGCGGCGGCATGGGCAAGCTCGTTCGGCTTTCCGACGACGAAGCTGTCGAAGGTGAAGCGTTTGTCGAGCGGCGCCCCCGGAAGGTCGTCGCCCGCCCCGGACTTGGCGGCGGCAGGCCGGGCGTTTCCGTTCGCGGGTGCCGGGGCCTCGTCCGCTGCGGCGGCGCGGTTCGTCTCACCGACGCGGGGCACGACGAATTCGAGCCGCGAAACCCGCGCACCGGCATTCACCATATGCTGAAGAATCTGCTCACCGAAATTGCGCTGAACCCAGTTACCCATGAAGTTCGTCGGCACGAGGAACGTCGCCACGCCCCCGTCCAGATCGTTGAACTCGAGGGGTTCGATCCAGTTCCGATAGTTATTCTGCCCGACCGAGCGTTCCAGCCGCTCGCGTACTTGTCCCCACATATTATCCGCCATCTCGTCTCTGACCTGCTTCGTTTAGTCCGCGTGTCGCGCGGCCCGTTCCCCCGGCAAGGCACATGCCGGTTCAGCGATCATCTCTGACAAGACTGACGGCCCATGACCCGCAAAGGTCACGCGCCACCAAACGCAACAAGCGCCCGACGGAATACTCCGTAGGTGCCGGATTGCGTCCGGTTTGCAGCCGAAGGTACCCCCTCAGATCCCTTCGGTACGGCTGAACGAGGATCCCCACCCCCGTTTTCCGTTCTGTCCCAAGTCAGCGATGTGAATCGCCTGCTCAAGATAGGTGGGGGGTCGGGAGAGTCGCAACTGATCTTCGCGCTTGACTCTGACTGGGGTCAAACGAATCCAGAGCCGCTTTCACAATTGCAATGTTTCACTTGGGAAACTGTCGGTTTGAACCGAATCGTGGCTTTGGATCGAATTGTCCGAAAGCATACATGGCGTGTCCGTTCGGCATCATCTGCACGCCCGAACGAAAAAACGCGGCCCGCTTGGGGCCGCGCCTTGATGTCGCGTCGTCACGTCAGATGACGGATCAGGCAAGCGCCTTCACACGCGAAGACAGGCGGGACATTTTCCGCGCTGCGGTGTTCTTGTGGTAGACGCCTTTGGTCACGCCACGCATCAGTTCGGGCTGAGCGGCTTTGAGGGCGGCGGTCGCAGCTTCCTTGTCGCCCGAGGCGATGGCTTCCTCGACTTTGCGGAGGTAGGTGCGGATGCGCGAACGGCGGGCTTTGTTGACGGCAAAACGACGCTCGTTCTGACGGGCGCGTTTCTTGGACTGGGGCGTATTCGCCATGGTGATCTTCCCTTCGTCGGGTTCGTTTCAAATATCGGCAGCATGAGACGACGTCCCGACCGGGTTTCCTACCGGCTGATTCCGACCTGAGCGGGTCTCACGCGCATGTAGCGGCGGCGTATATGGGGTTTCGCACGGCTTGTGAAGTCCCTTGTGAGCGAATCCTTCAATGATCCCCGTTATTTTCATATACAAACCCTGCGCCGCGCTGTAAGGACGCTGATCTTGCGCGGCCAGATCGCGCCCATGCGTGCCAATGCACCGACGACTACGGACCACCTGAACATGACCCGCCTGATTAACGAAGCGCTCGCCGAGCGCGGTTACGACACTCTTACCCCGGTGCAGGAGGCGGTGAGCGATCCCGATCTCGCCGGTCGCGACCTGCTGGTTTCGGCCCAGACCGGGTCGGGCAAGACTGTGGGCTTCGGCCTGGCCATCGCGCCCACGCTTCTGGGTGAGGACGAAGAGTTCGGGCCCGCCGGACTGCCGCTGGCGCTCGTCGTCGCACCGACGCGCGAACTTGCGATGCAGGTGAAGCGCGAATTGATCTGGCTTTTCGGCAAGACCGGCGCGCGCCTCGCCTCCTGCGTGGGCGGGATGGACATGCGAGACGAACGCCGGGCGCTGGAGCGCGGGGCGCATATCGTCGTCGGCACGCCGGGCCGCCTGCGCGACCACATTCAGCGCGGGTCGCTGGATATGAGCGAACTGCGCGCCATCGTGCTGGACGAAGCGGATGAGATGCTCGACCTCGGTTTCCGCGAAGACCTTGAGTTCATGCTGGAAGAAGCCCCCGAAGAGCGGCGCATCCTGCTGTTCTCGGCCACCGTGCCGCCGACCATCGCCAAGCTTGCCGAGCAGTATCAGAACGACGCCGCGCGGGTGAACACGATCACGGGCGCGACCCAGCACGCCGACATCGCGTATCAGGCGATCCGGGTCGCCCAGACCGATACCGAGAACGCGATCTTCAACCTGCTCCGATTCCACGATTCTGAAAACGCCATCGTCTTCGCCAACACCCGCGCGCAGGTCGCGCACCTGACCGCGCGGCTGTCGAACCGTGGCCTGAACGTGGTGAGCCTGTCGGGCGAGTTGAGCCAGAACGAACGCACCCACGCGCTGCAAGCCATGCGCGACGGGCGGGCGCAGGTCTGCGTGGCGACCGACGTGGCCGCGCGGGGGATCGACCTGCCGAACCTCGATCTGGTGATTCACGCCGATCTGCCGAAGAACACCGAAAGCCTGACGCACCGTTCGGGCCGCACGGGCCGCGCCGGGCGCAAAGGCATTTCGGCCCTGATCGTCCCGCCGCGCGATGTGAAGAAAACCGAGCGCCTGCTTGGCTGGGCCAAGACCACTGCGGAATGGACCACCGCGCCGTCGGCTGACGACATTCACGCGAAAGACGAGGAACGCCTGCTGGCCGATCCGGTCTGGACCGAACCCGTAACCGAAGCGCAGGCCGCGTTCGCGGAAAAGGTGCTCGCCCAATATGGGGCCGAAGCGGTCGCGGCTGCCTATCTGCGGCTATTCCAGTCGCGTCAGGGTGCGCCGGAGGATCTGCTGCCGCCCGACACCAAGCCGGAGCGCAAGGAGCGCAAGCCGTTCGGGCCGAGCAAGTGGTTCGCCCTGTCGGTCGGACAGGCCGAGAAGGCCGAGGCGCGCTGGCTCCTCCCGCTCATCATGCGGGCGAGCGGCGTCGACAAAGCCGACATCGGCGCGATCCGGGTTCAAGGGGCCGAGACCTATCTCGAACTGACCGAGAAGAGTGCCGATGGGTTCCTGTCGTCGCTTGGTGCGGACGGGGAGTTGGACGAGGGCATCAAGGTCCGCGCGCTGGACGCCGCGCCCGAGCTTGGGCCGCGCCCGAAACCCGAGCGCCGGGATGGCAAGCCGGGCGGTCGCGACGGCAAACCGCCCTTCAACAAGGGTCCGCGCGACCGGGGCGAGCGGAAAGAGCGGTCGGACGACAAGCCGCGCGAACATGGCGCCGCGAAGCGCAAATTCGACGACAAACGGCGCGCGCAGGCCGAAGATGGCGCGACGACCGCCTACAAGCCGCGCAAGACATCGGACCGCAAGGACGATGACAAGCCGCGCGGCAAACCCAAGGGCGAGTTCAAACCCAAGGGCGAATTCAAACCGAAAGGCGAGTTCAAGCCCAAAGGTGACGGCAAGAAACCCTACAAGCCGAAAGGCGCGAAACCCTCGGGCGACCGTCCGGCACCCAAGGGCAAACCCGCCGGGGCTTCCAAGCCGAAACCCGCGGGCAAGCCCGGTGCAGGCGATACGTCGAAGTCGTTCAGGAAACCGCGTGCGAGCGCGGTGAAGGGCAAGCAACCGCGCGGCGCGAACGCCACGCCCCGTCGCAAGCCCTGACGCAATGTGACGCCCGGCTGGCGCAAACCAGCCGGGACAGGATCACTTGTCGCGGAACTGCGGCTCGCGCTTTTCGATGAAGGCGGCCATGCCCTCTTTCTGGTCCTCGGATGCAAAAAGCGAATGGAACACGCGGCGTTCGAACAGGATCGCCTCGGTCAGCGGCATCTGGTCGGCGCGATGCACCGCTTCCTTGATCGCCATGACGCTGATCATGCCCTTCTCGGCGATCTTGCGGGCGGCCGCCGTCGCCTCGTCCAGCAGCTTCTTCGCGGGCACCACGCGGCTGACCAGCCCCGAACGCTCGGCTTCTTCCGCGTCCATGAACCGACCCGTCAGGTTCATGTCCATCGACTTGGCCCGGCCCACCAGACGCGTCAGGCGCTGCGTGCCGCCCATGCCGGCCATCACACCCAAGTTCACCTCGGGCTGTCCGAACTTGGCGCTGTCCGCCGCGATGATGAAATCGCACATCATGGCCAGCTCGCAACCGCCGCCCAGCGCGTAGCCCGACACCGCCGCGATGATCGGCTTGCGGATGCGCATCACCGCTTCTTCTTCCGGCGTGAAGAGATCACCCAGAAACACGTCGGCAAAGCTCTTGCTCGACATCATCTTGATGTCCGCGCCCGCCGCGAAAGCCTTTTCCGAGCCCGTGATGATGAAGCAGCGAACCTTGTCGTTCTTCTGCCCGTCCGCCAGCGCATCGCCCAGTTCCTTGAGCAGTTCGAGGTTCAGCGCGTTCAGCGCATCCGGCCGGTTGAGTTTGATTGTGCAAACGTGATCTTCCACGTCCACGATGATGTTGTCGTAAGCCATCTGTTATGATGCCCCTTCCCATGCAGTCCGCCCATGCCTAAGCGAGTCTCAGGCGGGGCTTCAAGTCACCTTTGACACGTGGGGCAGTAGAAAGACGAACGGCCGGATTGCACGATCCGCGCGATTTTCGCCTGACATTCCGGTGTTTTGCAGGGCTGGCCCTCTTGGTCGTAGACCCGGAAAGTGTGTTGAAAATACCCCAACTCGCCGTCGGCCTGCCGGTAATCGCGCAACGAACTTCCGCCTGCCGCAATCGCCTCGGCCAGCACGTCGCGGATGATGGGAACCAGCGACGCGATACGGGCAGCCGAAATGCGCCCTGCCTTGCGGGCCGGGTGGATGCCCGCACGATAAAGCGCCTCGCACACATAGATATTTCCCAGCCCCGCCACGATCCGCTGATCCAGCAGCGCCGACTTGATCGGCGTGTTCTTCCCGGCGAGTTTCGCGATCAGGTAGCCTTCGTTGAATTCGTTTCCCAACGGTTCCGGCCCCAAAGCGGCGATGAGCGGATGAAGATCGCCCGTGCCGGTCGTGAACAGGTCCATCACCCCGAACCGCCGCGCATCGTTCAGCGTGATCCGCGCGCCGCCGTCCATGTCGAGCACGACGTGATCGTGTTTTTCCGTCGCGGGGTGCTCGTGGTGGAACTTGCCCAGCGTCGTGCCGGAAATCAGGATGCGCCCCGACATGCCAAGGTGGATGAGGCAGGTCTCATTCGTATCGAGATCGGCGAGGATGTATTTCGACCGCCGCCGCAGGCCCAGCACGGTCGCACCCGTCAGCCGTTCCGCCATCCGTTCGGGAAACGGCCAGCGCAGACCCTCGCGCCGAACCTCGGCCCGCGCGATCCTGTGCCCCGTCATCACGGGCTCCAATCCCCGGCGAACCGTTTCGACCTCTGGCAGTTCCGGCATCTCATCCCTCTCGGTAAGCCGTGCGTATATAGGGCATCGCCGCCCGGCGCGACAGTCTGCCCACCAGTTCGGGTTTGTCGTTTGCCGTCAGGGAGGTTATCTGCACTCTGACCTGATCGAGGCAAGACGCATGACCGACGACAAAAAGACCACCCACTTCGGCTACCAGACCGTGGACGAGGATCAGAAGGCCGGGATGGTGCACGGCGTCTTCACCAATGTCGCCTCGAAATACGACGTCATGAACGATGTGATGAGCATGGGCATTCACCGGGTCTGGAAAGACGCGATGATGGACTGGCTGGCCCCGCGCCCCGGTCAGAAACTGCTCGATGTGGCGGGCGGCACCGGCGACGTGGCGTTCCGGTTCCTGAACCGCGCACCCGGGGCCCATGCCACGGTCTGCGACATGACCGAGGGAATGCTGATCGAAGGCCGCAAACGGGCCGAAGCCGAACAGATGGCCGCGAGCCTCGAATGGGTCGTGGGCGACGCCATGGCGCTCCCGTTCGACGACAACAGCTTCGATGTCTACACCATCAGCTTCGGCATCCGGAACGTGACACGCATCGCCGACGCGCTGGCCGAGGCCTATCGCGTGCTGAAACCCGGCGGGCGTATCATGGTGTTGGAATTCAGCCAGATTCCCAACGACATGATGCAGAAGGTCTACGACCTTTATTCGTTCAACATCATCCCCCGTATGGGGCAGGTGATCGCGAACGACCGCGACAGTTACCAATACCTCGTCGAATCGATCCGCCGTTTCCCGGATCAGGAAACCTTCGCAGGCATGATCCGCACCGCCGGGTTCGAGCAGGTGAAATACCGCAACCTGACGATGGGGATCGCGGCACTGCATTCCGGCTGGAAGATCTGATGAAAGGCCCGATCAACATCTGGCGCCTGATCCGTATCGGCGCGACGTTCGCACGCACCGGCGCCTTGGGCGAGGTGCTGCACGCGATGAACGCCCCGCCGCTGGTCAGGGTCACGACCCGCGCGGTCAGCTGGACCTTCGCCTGGGTCGGAAAGCGCGGCGACAAGTCGCTCCCCCCGGTGACCCGCGCCGTGACGGCGATGGGCCCGGCCTACATCAAGTTCGGGCAGATCCTCTCGACCCGCCCCGATGTCGTGGGCGAGGAACTGGCCGAGCAACTGCAATACCTGCAAGACAAGCTCGACCCCTTCCCCACCGACGTCGCGCGCCGGATGATCGAAAGCGAGCTCGAGATCAAAGTCGACGATGTCTTTTCGGACTTCTCCGATCCGGTCGCGGCGGCCTCGATCGCGCAGGTGCACAAGGCACGTATCCGCGCGACCGGCGAACAGGTCGCGGTCAAGGTGCTTCGCCCCCGCATCGAACGGGCCTTCCGAAACGACCTCGACGCCTTCCATTTCGCAGCGCGCGTGATCGAGGTGCTTCTACCTCAGACCCGCCGCCTGCGCCCGCAGGACGTGGTCAACCATTTCGAAAATGTGGTGCTGGGTGAGCTGGATCTGCGGCAGGAGGCCTCTTCGGCGTCCGAGTTCGCCGAGAACACCGAAAAAGACGCGGGCTTCGTCGTCCCGCTTATCAACTGGGGCCTCAGTTCCCGCCGCGTGATGACGATGGACTGGGCCGAGGGCATTCCCGCGAACGATCTGGAAAAACTCCGCAGATCGAACCTCGACCTCGAAGCGATCGGGAACCGCGTCTTGCACCTGTTCCTCGCCCATGCCCTGCGCGACGGGCTGTTTCACGGCGACATGCATCAGGGCAACCTCAAGATCGCCGCGAACGGCGACCTCATCGCCATCGACTTCGGCATCATGGGGCGCATCGACGAATACACCCGCCGGGTCTATGCCGAGATTCTCTATGGCTTCATCCAGCGCGACTACAAACGCGTGGCCGAGGTGCATTTCGAGGCCGGATATGTGCCCGCCGACAAGGATGTCGAGGAATTCGCGCGGGCCCTGCGCGCCGTCGGCGAACCGATCTTCGGAATGGATGCGAGCCACATTTCGATGGGTCGGCTTCTCGCCTACCTCTTCGAAGTGACCGAGAAATTCGGGATGCAGACGCGCACGGAACTTATCCATCTGCAACGCACGATGGTGATCGTCGAAGGCGTGTCGCGTTCGCTGAACCCCCATATCAACATCTGGGAAATCGCACGCCCCATCGTCGAGGATTACATCGCTGGCGCCATCGGGCCCAAGGCCGTCATCAACGACCTTATCAAGACTGTGAAAGTCCTGTCCCGTTTCGGCCCGCGCCTGCCGGAACTCGCGGAAGCCGCGCTCATCAATCAGGCAAAACCGCAGAAAGAGGTCGACCGCGCCCGCCCGCTGCGCGCCATGGGCTATGTCGCATTGGGCGCGGCTATCACGCTTGCCGCCGTCCTGATCGAAGCGCTTCTCTGACCGCCTCGCCCCTTCTCTGTTTCCGGAAACCTCGGGAGAGCGCGAGAGGGCTGGCCCTCTCGCCCCGCCTGTGCCTGCCAGAGGCAGGGACAGGCTCATAAAGCGTGCGCGCAAGCGCACTCATCTTTCAAGCAGCGACGCCTTGCCGTATCCGTCGTCACCGCGCGCGGCCCGCCAGCGGCAGTAGCCGCGCATCCGGGCCTGATAGAGCGGCGCCAGGGCGCGGTATCGCTCGGTCACGTCGCCCTCGCCATAGGCCGCCAGAAATCCTTCCACCTCGTCCTCGGTCAACGGACGATTGCCGGAAATGACCTGCATCGCCGGCGACAGGAACACCGCGATGTCGTCGCAGGCATCCCCCACGCCGGGGCATTGCCAGTCGATGAAGGTCACCCGGCCTTCCGACACCAACGCATTGGCCGCCGTCGCGTCGCCGTGGATGAACGCCTCGCGCGCCTTGGGCAGATCGTCCGGCACGACGGGGACGTTTTCGCCCAGCGCCATGGTCTGCTGAACCAAGGCATCCTTGCCCATCGGCTTGTGCGGCAGACCCTCGGGCGCTTCGATCGCGTGCAGGCGGGACAGCCGTTCGGCCACGCAGGCCACGCCATCTTCCGGCTGCCAGCCCCGACCGGGGGCGAGGCGATAGACAAGGCTGTCGCCCTCGGCCGCGATCAGTTCGGGGGCGAGGTTCGTGCCTTTCAGCGCCCTCAGAACCTGCCGCTCCGCATTGGGGTCGTTCGTGAACAGCGGCGTATCGGCTTCGGGCCGATAAAGCTTCACCACCCGGTCGCCCACTTGCCAGAGCGCGTTTGTGTTGCCGCCCGTCAGGGGCTTCCAGCGGACGAGCGGTTCGACCGCCCCCTGCTGTTCCCAGAAATAGATGAGGTCAGCGTCCGGGAATGACACGGCGCTTCTGGCCCTTTTCGTCCCAGTTCTCCATCGCCTCGATCGCCTCCTCTGCGGTGTCCACGAACCTGAACAGCTTGAGATCGTCGGGCGAGATCGTGCCCGCATCTTCCAAAGCCTTCCAGTCGATGATCCGTTCCCAGAATTCGCGCCCGAAAAGCAGGATCGGGATTTGTTTCATCCGTCCGGTCTGGATCAGGGTCAGGCTCTCGAACAACTCGTCCAGCGTGCCGAAGCCGCCGGGGAAAACGGCAATCGCCTCGGCCCGCATCAGGAAATGCATCTTGCGGATGGCGAAGTAGTGGAAGTTGAAGCACAGCTCGGGCGTCACGTATTCGTTCGGCGCCTGCTCGTGCGGCAGGACAATGTTCAGGCCGATGGACACACCGCCGGCGTCCGCCGCGCCCCGGCTGCCAGCCTCCATCACACCGGGACCGCCGCCCGTGACGACGACCTTTTCCAGCTCCGGCGTCTTCAGCCCCTCGATGGTCAGAAGCCGCGCGAATTCGCGGGCCTGATCGTAGTATTTCGACAAATCGCGCAGGGTGTCGGTGCGGGCCTTGTCCTTGTTCGCGGGGGCCGGAATCCGTGCGCCGCCGAACATGACCACCGTCGACTTGATCCCCGCCTCGTTCATGACGAGCTCCGGTTTCAGAAGCTCCAGTTGCAGCCGCACCGGGCGCAATTCCTCGCGTGCCAGAAACTCCGGATCGTCGAAGGCCAGCGCATAGGTGGGGCTGCGCGTCTGCGGCGTGTCGGGAATGTCATGGCTCGCCCGCCGGTCTTCGGAACTGTCCCGAAACGGGTGGGCGCGGCTTTGTTCTGTCATGCTCGTCCTCTCTTGCCGCGTTGCGCGGGGCTGCGTCCGCCTTTATAGCCGTCGCGACACAAGACGTAACACGGGATTTCGGGGAGACACCATGTCCAACGCCGCACTGGAGACCGCCATCGAAGCCGCCTGGGAGGCGCGCGATACGATCACGCCGACGACCGGGGGCGAAACCCGCGAAGCCATCGAGGATACGCTGAACGCGCTCGACTCGGGCGAGCTGCGCGTGGCCGAGCGCCGGGACAACGGCGACTGGCATGTGAACCAGTGGGCCAAAAAGGCCGTTCTTCTGGGCTTTCGCATCAAGGACATGGAGATCCAGCCGGGCGGCCCGCAAGGCGGCGGCTGGTGGGACAAGGTCGACTCCAAGTTCAAGGGCTGGGGCGACAACCAGTGGAAGGCCGCAGGCTTCCGCGCCGTGCCGAACTGCGTCGTTCGCAAATCGGCCTACATCGCGCCGGGCGTCGTGCTGATGCCGTCCTTCGTGAACCTCGGCGCCTACGTCGACGAGGGCACGATGGTCGACACATGGGCCACGGTCGGGTCGTGCGCCCAGATCGGCAAGGGCGTGCACCTGTCGGGCGGCGTGGGTATCGGCGGCGTGCTGGAACCGATGCAGGCCGGTCCGACGATCATCGAAGACAACTGCTTCATCGGTGCCCGGTCAGAAGTGGTCGAGGGCGTTATCGTGCGCGAAGGCTCGGTTCTTGGCATGGGTGTCTACATCGGCCAGTCGACCAAGATCGTGGACCGCGAGACCGGCGAAGTCATGTACGGCGAAGTGCCGCCCTATTCGGTCGTCGTCTCCGGCTCCATGCCCTCGACCGGCGGCGTGAACCTGTACTGCGCGGTGATCGTGAAGCGCGTGGACGAAAAGACGCGCTCCAAGACCGGGATCAACGAGCTTCTGCGCGACTGATACCCACTCATCGCTGGGTTTTGGATCAGGGCCGGGGAACACCCCGGCCCTTTTTCGTGTTTGTTCGGGGAACACCGGCCTGCCCGGTACAGACAACAGGAGATTTGACATGACCGGAGTCGGTTGGTTTGCAGCTATCATCATCGGCGCCGTGGCCGGGTGGCTGGCGGAACAAGTCATGAAGTCCAACATGGGGCTTCTGATGAACATCATTCTCGGGATCGTCGGTGCGCTGGTGCTGAACGCCATCCTGATGTTCGTGGTGGGGAGCACGCTGGGCGGCTGGCTGGGTCAACTCGTCGTCGGCTTCATCGGTGCCTGCCTGCTGATCTTCATCGCACGGGCCTTCCGTCGCGGGACTTGAACCGGAGGTCGACGAGACCGGAGACATATTGGGCCGCGCGTCGATGGATGCGCGGCCTTCGCGTATCGCAGGGGTCGCAAGGCCTCGGTCAGGCCGCGGGTTTTTTGCGGCGGTGGATTGAAATGGCTCGGCGGGGGACCATCTGAGTCGAGCGCGGTCTTTGCGTTCTCGGAGTGCTCTTTCCCATGATCGATGTTCTGTTTCTGCTCGGCGGCCTTGTCGGGCTGGTCATCGGCGGCGAGTTTCTGGTGCGGGGGGCCGTGTCCGTCGCCGAACGGGCGGGCCTGTCGCCTATGGTGATCGGCCTTACGCTTGTGGGCTTCGGCACCTCGGCGCCCGAGCTGGTCACATCGATCCAGGCCGCCTTTGCGGGATCGCCCGGAATCGCCATCGGCAACGTCGTCGGATCGAACACCGGGAACATCCTGCTGATCCTCGGTCTCACCGCCCTGATACGGCCCGTGCTGATCGACCGGAATGCCTTGATGCGCGATGGCGGCGTGGTGATCGCGGCAAGCGTTCTCCTTGTGGCGGTCGCCCTGACCGGCGCGCTTGGGCGGGGGGCCGGCGTGCTGCTGTTCGGCCTGCTGCTGGTCTACCTCATCGCGACACTGGTCATCGAGCGGCGGCGCAACACCGCCACCGGCGCGGTCTACGCCGCCGAGGCCGAGGCCATTCCGCAGGCCTCCCTGTCGCTGGGTGCCGCACTGGGCATCGCGGTCGGCGGTCTCGTGCTGACCATCTTCGCCGCGCGGGCGCTGGTGTTCGGGGCCGTCGGTCTGGCTGAACTGGCGGGCATGTCGGAAACCGTGATCGGCCTGACGATCGTGGCCATCGGCACGTCGATGCCGGAACTCGTGACCGCCATCATCGCGGTGCGCAAGGGTCAGGGCGACGTGGCCTTTGGCAACGTGCTGGGGTCGAACATCTTCAACATCTTGGGCATTCTCGGCTTGACCGCGATGCTGCGGCCCTTGGCCATTCCGCCGGAAATCCTGCGGCTCGACATCTGGGTCATGCTGGCCTCAACGCTCGCCATGGTTCTGTTCGCGATAACCGGCTGGCGCCTGTCCCGTCGCGAAGGCGCGGTGTTCGTCGCCTCCTACGTGGTGTATGTCGGCGTGCTCATTTCCGGGGTCTGAGCCACGCGAAAGCGCGTTCGAGAACGGCTGTCCCATCCGTCGTGACCGGTGCCCCATGCGCCACGACGACAGCCTTGGGAGACCACCCCAGAATGCGGCGAACGGCGGCTCGGGCTGCGTCCTTGTCGCTGAACGCCACGCGGAATTTCTTCGGCACGCTCGGTTCCAGACCGATCATGCCGTCGAGTCGGGCCACGATGGCGCGCCAGCCTTTGAACCAGCCAACCGGGAGTTGCTGGAGCAGGTCGCAGAACAGGACCGTGCGCGACGGTATGTGGTAGAACACGACCTCGGTCGTGATCCGGTTGCCGGGGATAACGACCTGTTCGATCACATCGGACCAAGGCGGCGCTGGATCGTTCCCCAAGGTGCCCGCGAAGGCCAGATCGCCCCGTTTTTCGGCAAGCCCCGGTGCAGCCCAGAGTTCCGCCTGCGGATAGGCTTCGGCCCAGTCGGCTAGAAAGACGTGGTGCAGGTGGTTCGGTGCGACGAGGTATCCGACAGGTCCGATCGCATCGACCGCCGCACGGATATCCTGTGAAAGCGCCACCGGGGACCACACCCAAAGCGCCCCATCGGTCAGGCGCACGACCACCATGCGCGTGGGGTAGTGAAACCCCATTGCGGCAACGACCTCGGTGCCATTGGCGAGCCAGATTCCATCGGCGAACTCGTCCAGCATCATGGCCTCCTGTTGCGCTCAAGGGAGCCTAGATTGGCGGCCGTGAGCCATCAAGATCGTTTGGTTTGCTGCGGAATGCGTGGCGGCGCGCGGTTCGGCATCGTCGGCAGAAACGACCACCGGCGCCAACACCGATGTCGCGGTCGACCCATTTCCATGCGCCATCGTTATATGCCTGCAAGCGGCGGAGTTTCCTTCCCGCAGGCAAAAGGAACCCTCTGCGGTCACGTGGGTTGGGATTAGGTCCCCGGCACGAATCCCGCATGAAAGGCCCGGTTTGTTCGACGATTTCTCGACTGTCGTATTGTTCCTCGTGTTCGGCATCGCGGGCGCCCTCGTCGTTGGTGCGTCGATCAAAGCGACCGGGTTGGCCGATACCATCGCCGACCGAACAGGCATGGGCGAAGCGATGGTCGGTGGGCTGGTTCTTGGCGGCGCGACATCGCTGTCGGGCGTCGTGGTGTCGGTGACGGCAGCGTCCTCGGGCGACGCGAGTTTCGCCATCTCGAATGCCGTCGGCGGGATCGCGGCACAGACCCTGTTCCTTGCCATTGCCGACCTGATCTATCGGCGCGCCAATCTGGAACATGCGGCGGCCGAACCTGCGAATATGTTTCAGGCCGTCCTGCTGCTGATCCTTCTGTCCCTGCCCATCGCCGCAATGGCAGGGCCGGACTTTTCGTTCTTCGCAATACACCCCGTATCGATCATCCTGTTCGCCGGATACCTCTGGGGCGTCAGGCTTGCGACCTCCGTCCGCAACCGACCGATGTGGGAACCCGTCGAAACCGGCGAGACCCGGTTCGACGAGCCCGAGGACGAAGCCGACGCGGCCAAGTCCGCCCGAAAGCCCGCCATCATCTTCGCCGCGCTGGTCGTTGTCATGGCGGGTTGCGGCTGGGTCATCAGCCAGGTCGGGGGGCAGTTCATTTCCCGTTTCGGGCTGAGTTCGTCTCTGGTCGGTTCGCTCGTCACCGCCGTGGTCACATCGCTGCCGGAGCTGGTGACGACGCTTGTCGCGGTGCGCCGGGGCGCCCTTCAACTCGCGGTCGGCGGCATCATCGGAGGCAACACCTTCGACACCCTGTTCCTCGTCTTCTCCGACGTGGCCTATCGTGAGGGGTCGATTTTCCACGCGGTCGGGATGAAGGATCTCTACTGGTTCGCAACGGGTCTTATCATGACGGCGGTGCTGCTGGCGGGCCTGATCCTGAGGCAGCGCGAGGGGCCGGCGCGGATCGGCATCGAAAGCGCGCTGATGATCGCCGTCTACGCGCTTGCCGTCGGGGTGGAGGTCTTTGCCCGTGCTTGACTTTGCAAGGCCCCCGGCGCACCTCTGCCGCAAGAATGCGGGGGCGGACATGACCGACAAACCTAAGAAACCGAAACGTCAGAAGGTCTATACCCTGCTGGTCGATGTCGGGCGCAAAGACGGCGACGGGTTGCCCGACGGGTCAACCGGAGCCGCGCTCGTCTGCTATGCCTCCGGCGTGGACGAGGCCGAGGCCGTGCGCGAAACGGTCGCGATCCTGAAGCAAGCCGACCTCGCCCCGCTTGACGTCACGGGCTATGGCACGCTGGAAGAGCGCCTGTCCGAAGGCCATGACATCCCGGACGGAGAACGTGCGCTGATGGATCGTGCGCTTTCCGAGAATTCGGTGGTCGTCGCGCAGATGACGCCGTTTTTCGAGGACGGCGAGGCATGAGCGACCGGCTGATCCAGATCGTCACGGCGAAAGAGCATGTCGAGACGATCACGGGCTGCCTGAAAGACCTTCCCGAAGAGCATTGGTACTGTTTCCCGTCGGGCGAGGATGATCGGCAGGTCATCATCGCTTCGCTGGATCATGTCGACATGCAGGACGTGCTCGACGCCATTTCCGAAGCGATGGACGGGCGGGAGGGCTGGACCCTTCACACGTTGCCGACCGAGGCGCGTCTGCCCAAGGCCGAGGACGAGGAGGAAGAGGAACGGGTCGCCCAGGCCGAGAACGCAAATGCGCGGGAAGAGATCTATTCCGACATTCGCCAAGGCACCGCGCTGACCGTCGATTACCTCGTGATGACGGGTCTGGCGACGGTCGTCGCGGCCATCGGGCTGTTGCAGGATCAGGTCGCCGTCGTGATCGGTGCGATGGTGATCGCCCCGCTGCTGGGGCCGATCCTCGCATTCGCCTTCGCGACGACGCTGGGCACCGTACCGCTGATGTGGATCGCGCTGCGCGCCCTTGGGGCCGGGCTCGGTGTCGGGGTCGTCGCCGGGGTCATCTTGGGATTCATCGTGCCGTTCAACGGAGAGTCTTCGTTGATGGCCTATGACGGTTCGCTGACCCTCATGACCGTCGCGCTGCCGCTCGCCTCGGGCGCGGCGGCGGCGCTGATGGTCGCGGGTGGCCAGACCTCGGGCCTAGTCGGGGTGATGGTGGCGGCGGCCTTGTTGCCGCCGCTCGCCGCCTTTGGCCTGTTGCTTGGCAACGGGTCGTACGTGCCTGCGGTCCGGGCGCTTGCCACTGTCGTCATCAACATCGCGGCGATCAACCTCGCCGCGCTTGTGGTGTTCCGGGTCAAGGGGATCCGCCCCCGCGACTTCGAGACCGAGGAACATCAGACCTCGATCAGAACCTCGCTCGCCATCGCCGCCGCGGTCGTCGCTTTGCTTGCGCTTGCGGTCTATGCGGCCGAGCACGGGTGGCTCTTGTTCGGCGGATGACCACCGTATTCCTCGACCTCGACGGAACGCTGACGGACCCGGCGGAGGGGATCGTCACGTCGGTGATTCATGCGCTGGAACGCGTGGGGCTCGACGCGCCGCCGCCCGACACGCTGACCTGGGTGATCGGGCCGCCTTTGATCGAAAGTTTCGCCCGGCTGGGCGTGCCGGACCCTGTCAAGGCGCTCGCCTTGTATCGGGAACGGTTTGCCGAGGTCGGGCTATTCGAGAATGTGCCCTATTCGGGTGTGGAAGGCGTGTTGGCGCGCCTCGCCGCAGAGTATCGACTGTGCCTCGCGACCGCGAAACCGCTGGTCTATGCGAAACGAATCACGGCGCATTTCGGCATGGATAGACACTTGTCGGCCCAGTTCGGACCGGAGCTGGACGGGGCGCGCAACGACAAGGGCGACTTGCTGGCCTATGCGCTGGACCAGCTCGGGGAACGTGCCGGGAATGCCGTGATGATTGGCGACCGGCACCACGACATCGACGCGGCAAGAGCCGTCGGCATGCGCTCCATCGCGGTGACCTGGGGATACGGCACGCCGGAGGAACACCGGCAGGCCGATCTGGTTTGCGACCACCTCACCGATCTGCCGGAGGCTGTGGCCCGCGTGTTCGAAGGGCGCTAGGAGCCGGGAACGAGTTCCACGTCGAAGCTGGACGGAAGGCTTTCGGGTTCCGGCATGAACATGATGGTCAGCGGGATCACGAGTTCGGCTGCGGTGCCGTCGCGGATGATCGTGCCGTTGGTCGACACGATTTCCTTGCCGATCACGGTCAGCGACATGGCGTGCCCTTCAAGCGAGTCGCCGAACATGGCCGCCATCTGCTCCCGCTCTTCCGGGGGCGGCAGGTCCGACGTCATCTCGGACAGGTCGAACGAGATCGAGATGTTGCCGTTGTCGAGTTCTTCGATCGTCACCCCGTCGCCGATTCCGATGTCGTTGTCCGGGTCGTCTATCGCCATGAGCAGGTCTTCGAGCGACCGGCGTTCGAGCATCGAACAGGTGTAGGTGCCATCGGCGTTCTCGGTTCCGATCCCCTCTTCGCAGGGATCTTCGCCCATGCTCGACGCCATCTGGTAGATTTCGGCGCCCATGGTCATGACCGCATCCAGCTTGACCTCGTCGGTGTTGGTGAAGTCGGCCCGGATGTCGGCGTCGAAACAGGCGGCGAGGGGCAGGATCGCCGCGAAAGCGAGTCCCTTGACGAAATGGCGCATAGCGAACTCCCTGAAATATCCTTCGGCTACTCTGTCAGCGGCATGATGGCCTGTCCACCGTCAGCGGTGGAGGACGGACGCAAGCGACCGGGCTTCGTGATCCGACAGGCGGTGACGCGCGAAACTCCGATGCGTCGGAATGGCCGAGCGCGGCATCTCGGCAAGCGCCGTGGCATCCAACCTGACTGGATCGGTGGCAATCTGGCCGACATACAGGCTTTCGGACCAGAGCGAGTCGTGCAGCAGGCAGTCGTGCCGGTCGAGCAGAACATGATAATAGGTTACGGTCTTGAGCCGGGCTTCCGACACTGCCGCGCGGCTACCCATCAACCGCTGGGCCGGAAGAAGCGCGTCTTGTTCGCCCAGAAGATATTCGGTCTCGGACCCTTCGACGAGGATGCGGTGATCGGGTGCGACCAGCATGTCTTCGGACAGGCCGAAAAACGGGGCACGGATGCGGATCGGACGAAAGCGGCCTAGCGCAGGCACCGTGCGCCGGGTGATCCAGCGCACCGGCTGAATACCGGAGGTCGCGGTCAGGACGCGGTCGCCCAGCCTGAGGTTTTCGATCCGCACCGAACCAGACGGCGTTTCGATGCGCGACCCTTTGCAGATACCGGCGGAAAGCCCGACCGGCTCGACCTTGTCCGACACCGCGACGAACGCCGCCTCGGCGCTGATCCGCGTGGAATGGCCGTTTCGCATGATCGTCAGCGCGTCGAGCATCGGCATGGGCAGCGGATTTCCCACCTTGATGACGAAAAACTCGCCCGTGTCGACGAGCTTCACCGCCAGCCGACCCCAGCGTTCCGGTGCATTCCAGCTGAAATAGAGTCTGATCGCCGCATCATGCTCGGGCACCGGGAATTTCAGTCGCGCGATGAAACGGCTTTGTCCCTGAACCATGCGCACCTGCATCTCGCCCGATTTCCTGAGCTCGACCGACAGGTGCCGGTGCCAATCCTTGCTGCGTTCATAGTGGAGGACGGCCTGCGATCCGTCCGTCTCGGGGCGGAACAGGGTTTCGACGACCAGTGTTCCGGTCGGAAGAATCTCGTTCGGCGCGGCGACCTGCACATTCGTGTGCTGCGGTTTCGCACCCAGTCCCGCCGGATTGAAAAGACCCTTGGTCAGGTCGGTAAGGCCGATCCAACTCATGGGATGACCCCCGCGCCTTCGCCGAAGATGGCGGTCGCCATCGCAAGCGCGGACGCATGTGTTCGAGTCGGCAAATCACTCGCCGTTGCCATGAAACTCTGCCCTCTGCCCACGCGGCAGCCGACGACACAGGGGGGCGAAATGCCTTGGTCCTGAAATCCGCTCGCGGGTCCTGCGCTTTGCGCGCTTTTGGGTGGACCGCTACAACTGCCTCGTTGTTATTGCGCCATCTATGAACCAAAAATTCCAATTTGTTAACCGTGTGGTTCAAAAAACCGCGTTTGTGTTCAACCCCCTGTCACCCGGACGCAACATTGCGAGGCGGCGGGGCGGCGTGTATCACCGGGCGGTCAATGTGAGGCTGCCATGACCGAAACCAATCCTGTCGAAATCACGCGGCGCTTGATCGAGTGCCCTTCGGTCACGCCGGAAGAGGGCGGGGCGCTGGTCTATCTGGCCGATCTGCTCGAGGGCGCCGGGTTCGTATGCACGCGCGTGGATCGTGGCGGGATCGCGAACCTGTTCGCGCGCTTAGGGCCCAAGGGCGCGCGGCTGACACTTGGCTTCAACGGTCACACCGACGTGGTCCCGGTCGGCGATACCGGCGCCTGGACGGTGCAGCCCTTTGGCGCGGAAGAGCGGGACGGTCACCTTTGGGGGCGCGGCGCGACGGACATGAAATCGGGCGTCGCCGCCTGGGTCGCCGCCGCGATGGATGCAACGCGGGACCTGCCGGACGATTGCGCGCTGATCCTTGCCATTACGGGTGACGAAGAAGGCGACGCGACCGACGGAACCAAGGCGCTGCTCGACTGGATGGACCAGAACGGCGAGGCGATGGATGCCTGTGTCGTCGGCGAGCCGACCTGCCCCGACACGATGGGCGAGATGATGAAGATCGGGCGCCGGGGGTCGATGACCGCCTTTTTCACGGCGCGCGGCGTGCAGGGGCACGCGGCCTATCCGCACCGCGCGAAAAATCCCGTGCCTGCGCTGGCGCGGTTGGTGTCGGACCTCGATGCGCATGTTCTTGACGAAGGCACCGCCCATTTCGACGCCTCAACGCTGGCGGTCACGACCTTCGACGTCGGCAACCCGGCGACGAACGTGATCCCGGCCGAGGCGAAAGCCACGGTGAACATCCGGTTCAACGATGCGCATACTTCGGCGGACCTGACCGACTGGCTTCAGGCGCAGATGGACCGGGTCGCCGGCGAGACGGGGATCGAGATCGGCATGGTCGTCAAAGTGTCGGGGGAGAGTTTCGTCACACCCCCCGGCCCGCTGTCCGATACCGTCGCTGCGGCGGTCGAGGCCGAGACGGGGCTGCGCCCGGTCATGTCCACATCGGGCGGCACCTCGGACGCGCGGTTCGTCAAGGATCACTGCCCGGTGGTGGAGTTCGGTCTGGTCGGCAAGACAATGCATCAGGTCGACGAGCGGGTGGAGATTGCGCAGATCGGGCAGCTCAAGTCGATCTATGGCCGGATCATCCGCGACTTCTTCGCCTGAACGGAAAACGGGCGCGCCGACCGGCACGCCCGTTCCTCAACCGACTGCCCTCAGAGCGTGATGCGGAAGCGGGCGAAACCGTCCGGACCATCGCCCGCCGGCTCGATCTCGACCCCTTCGACCGATGCAGCGTAGTCGGCCGCCTTCGGCCCGGTGTCGAACAGAACCGTCGCTCCATCCATCGGCGCAAAGGTCCAGTTGGCGTCGGCGCTGGGGTTGATGGTGCCTTGTTCGACGATGTAGCGCACGATCACGTCGCGGTTGGTGTCCGGCCCCTCGAAGATGATCGTATCGCCCTTGGCCCCCGGGAAATCGCCGCCGCCGCCCGCGCGATAGTTGTTGGTCGCGACCACGAATTCCATATCGTCGGTCACCGGGGCGCCGTCGAACATCAGGTTCACGATCCGGTTCGCATCCGAGTTGATCTGGTTTCCGATCCGGTCGAACCGCGACGGCTGGCTCAGGTCGATCTGGTAGGTCACGCCGTCGATCACGTCGAAGTTGTAGGAAGGAAAATCGGGATTCAGAAGGACCTGATCCGCTTCACCCGGCGTGATCTGGTTGAACATGCCCGCAGACCGTTCGAGCCATCCCCTGAGCTGCGCTCCGTCGATCTTCACCGCGCGCACCGTGTTGGGATACAGATACAGGTCGGCCACGTTCTTGATCGCCACCGGCCCCTCGGGCACGTCGGTGTAGTATTCCGGTCCGCCACGTCCCCCGGCCTTGAACGGGGCTGCCGCGGAAAGGATCGGAAGCCCCTCGTACTCCGTTCCGCGCATCATCTGTTCGATGTACCAAAGCTGCGCGTTCGACACGATCTGGACGCTGGGATCGTCGGCCACCAGCGCGAAGTAGCTGTGAAGCGGGGCCGATGTTTCGCCCACCGCGCGGCGCACGTATTCGAGCGTTTCGTTGTGCGCCTGTTCGACACTGGCCAGAACGGCGGGCACGTCTTCGACCAGCGCGGTCACGCTGCGGTCTTCGTTGCGTTTCGAAATCGGGCGCGCCTCGGTCTCGGCCATGACGACGCGCCATGCGTTGCCGTCGCGTTCCAGCATCAGGTCGATGACGCCAAGGTGCGACCCCCAGAACCCGCCCATGACGGCGGGCTTGCCGTGGATCGTCCCGGCCTCGGCGTCGAGACCGGCGTAATCGGCGTAGTCAGGCGACGGGAAGACGAGGTGGCTGTGACCCGTCATGAGCGCGTCGATCCCCTCGACTTCGGCGAGCGGGACCGATGCGTTCTCCATCCCGTCCTCATGCTGGGCCGACCCGATGCCTGAATGGCTGAGCGCGATGATGATGTCGGCGCCCTCTTCCTTCATCTGCGGCACCCAGGCCTGCGCGGCTTCGACGATGTCGCGGGTCGTGACGTTACCTTCTAGATGGCGGCGGTCCCACGTCATGATCTGCGGCGGCACGAAACCGATCAGTCCCACCTTGATCGGCGCGGTCGTCCCGTCGCCCAGCGTCACCTCGCGGTCGAGGATCACGTAAGGTTGCACCAGCGTCTTGTCGTCGCGCGGGTTTTCGGCCCGTTCGCTGACCACGTTGGCGGAAACGACCGGGAAGTCGGCCCCGGCCAGCGACTTGGTCAGGAACTCGAGGCCATAGTTGAATTCGTGGTTGCCCAGTGTCGAGGCGTCGAAGCCCACGGTGTTCATCGCCTGAATGACCGGGTGCATGTCGCCTTCTTTCATCCCCCGCTCATAGGCGATGTAGTCGCCCATCGGGTTGCCCTGAAGGAAGTCGCCGTTGTCGACGAGCATCGAGTTGGTCGCTTCGGCCCGGATTTCCTCGATGATCGACGCGGTGCGCGACAGGCCCACGGTGTCGATCGGGCGGTCCGAGTAGTAGTCATAGGGATAGACATGAACGTGAAGGTCCGTCGTCTCCATGATCCGAAGATGGGCCTGTGCGCCTTGCGCGCGGGCCGAGAACGGGTGCAGCGCGATCAGCGCGGCACCAGCGGTGCCCGACATGAATGCGCGGCGGGAAAGGGTGAAATCCTGTGACATGCGTGTCCTCCAACTGTCCTGCCGAAAACGCTATGCGCGGTTCGTGACAGGCCAAAGACAGGATTTCCTTGTTCGGCGGATTTCAGCTTTTTACCGGGCGGTCAAAGCCTGAAACGGCCCCTGCGCGCCCATGAAACGCGCAGGCCGGTCTCATTTCGGCGCGAAACGCGAAGGGTCGCGGGCGTCCCAGATCGCTTTTGCCTGCTCGTTCGCCTCGGCCTGAGTCGCGGCGCGGCCCATGGTCTTGAGCGTAACCGCGAGCGTCGAAAGCACGGCGGCGAGCGCATAGGGATCGGCGTCCCGACCGGCCCAGACCTGTTCAAGCCGGGCGACATCCATCGTTTCGTCAGCCGGCGCATGGCCGTCGTCGAGCGTCGCGGGCCATGTCTCGACCACAGGGTCGGTAACGCCATGCGTCGTCCAGACCGGGCAGGGCTTGTTCGGGCGCATCTCGATCTCACCCCCATCGCCACGAAACACCGCCATGTTTGGGATGTCGAGGATCTGCGCGGCACCGGAATGGATGTCGAGGAAGCCGCGATGAAAGATCCCCTGCATCACGGTCGGCGCGTCGAACGGGTTGAGAAGCCGGGTGAAGCTGTTGACGGGCGAGCGCAGGCCGAGCACCGGTTTCAACTCGATCAGGTCGCGCAGGACCGGCGAGAGCGTCTCGAGCGGCATATAGGTCATGCCTTGCGCTTCGATCTGACCCGCGGCATCGGAAAAATCGCAAGCGATCGGCAGGCCGAAACGCGCAAAGACGTCACGCGTATAGACGCGGCCGGGCGTGTGCCCTTCGGCCCCATGCAGCACCACGCGGGCGCCGGACTGGACCAGCGCGATGAGCGCCAGGATGAACCACGGCAACTGAATCCGTTTGCCCGCGTAGCAGGACCAGTCCAGGTCGACCTGCGGGAGTTCTTCGGGACGCTCGAATGTCGCCCGCGTTCCGGCAACGAACCCCGCGATCTCCTCCGGCGTCTCTTCCTTGAGCCTGAGGAGCATCAGATAGGCCCCGATCTGCTCCGGCAGCGCCTCGCCCCGCAGGATCATCGCCATCGAATCGCGCGCTTCCTCATAGGTGAAGGGTCGTTGCTTGGTCTTGCCGCGCGCGAGGATCGCGACATAGGGCGCGAACGGGTGCGGGTTGTCGGCGGTGAAGGGGCGTTGGATGTTCATGCCAGCATCATACGCTGCGTTGCGGCGGGCGTGTAGGCCCTTTGAAACATGCGGATTCGCGCATTTGACACGCAGCCCGGAAAGCGGGACATGGACGAAAGAGCCAAGGGGACGCGGACATGGATTACCTTCCCATCTTTCTCGAAGTCGCGGGCAAGCGCGTGATCGTGGATGGCGGCACGACGGTCGCCGCACGACGGGTGGAACGGGCGCTGAACGCGGGCGCGCTGGTCGAGGTGTTCGATCCCGATCCGGGGGACGAGGTTCGCGCGTTCCTTGGCCACGAACGGCTGACGCATCACGCACGCGTGCCGGACGGGGCCGATTTTCAGGGATGCCTCGTCGCCTATGGCGCGTCGGAGGAGCATGACCGGGATGCGTTGCTTCATCGCGCCGCCAAGGCCGCCGGGGCGCTGGTGAACGTGGCGGATGAAAAGCAATACTGCGATTTCATCACCCCCTCGGTTGTCGAGCGCGACCCGATCACCATCGCCATCTCGACAGGCGGCGCGGCCCCCGTGATCGCGCGTATCCTGCGGGCGCGGATGGAGGCGATGCTGCCGGCCGCCTACGGCCGGCTCGCCAAATTCCTCGCCGATTTCCGGGGGCGCATCTACGAAGCCGTGCCGAACGGGCGCAATCGTCGCCGGTTCTGGGAGAACCTGATCGAAGGGCCGGTGGGCGACGCCTTTCTCGCGGGCGAGGAAGGTCTGGCGCAGGAACGACTGGAGGCCGAGTTGCAGCGCGGCGCCGATGTCGATCTGAAACGCGGCGAGGTCTGGCTGGTGGGTGCGGGTCCGGGCGACCCCGATCTACTGACCTTCAAGGCGTTGCGCATGATGCAGCATGCCGACGTGGTTTTCTACGACCGTCTGGTGGGGGACGGGATCGTCGACCTGCTCCGCCGTGATGCCGAACGCATCTACGTGGGTAAGAAACCCAACGAACATACTCTAACCCAGCGTGAAATCACCGATCAGATGATCGAACGCGCCAAGCGGGGCGAGCGCGTTCTGCGCCTCAAGGGCGGCGATCCGTTCATATTCGGGCGTGGCGGCGAGGAGTTGGAGGATGTCGCCGCCGAGGGTATCCCGGTCGAGGTCGTGCCGGGGATCACGGCGGCTGCGGGCTGCGGCGCGGCGGCGGGGATTCCGCTCACCCATCGCGATCACGCACAAAGCTGCGTCTTCATCACGGCCCATGGCGCGGGTGGCGTGATCGGGCACGACTGGACGCGATACGCCCGCAAGGGGCAGACGGTCGTCGTCTACATGGGGCTCAACGCGATCAAGACGGTGATGGACGCGGCCCTTGCCCAAGGTGTCGATCCCGAAATGCCGGTGGCCGTCATCGACAATGGCACGCGACTGGATCAGCGCGTGATCACAGGCACGCTCGCGGATATCGAGGCCCGCGTGGTCGAGGCCGATCTACCCGGCCCCGCGCTTATCGTCATCGGGCATGTCGTGTCACTCTATGGTGCACTCGGCGTGAAAGGCGCGGTTGCGGACCAATACGATATGACGCTGAAGGCCGGATCGACGCTCTAGCCGAAACAGGCTCTAAACCAGCGCAAGAAGCGCGTTGTGGCGGGCGACGAAATCGTGCCGCACATCGACGGGCGGACGCGGCGCGATGGTCAGGCCCTCGATAAGCCCCTCGTCCGGGTGGCCGAAGAACTTGTCCGCTTCCGCCATCGAGAACCCGGCGATCTGGGTCGCTTCCAGCCAAGCCGACACCTTGTCGGCCTTCTTGATCGCCTTCTTGATGTTGGCGGGCACCTTGTGCGGCAAGCCGAAGCGCAGGTGGATCGCCGCCATGAGCCGATCGTCGAGTTCCCCGTAGCCCGGCCCCACGGCGGCCTTCACCGGGGAAATCATGTCGCCAATGACGTATTCCGGCGCATCGTGCAGCAAAGCGGCGAGTTGCCATTTCGCGGGGGCTTTGGGGTTCATGCGTGAGAACAGCTCTTCCACCAGAATGGAGTGTTCGGCCACCGAATAGGGAAAATCGCCACGCGTCTGCCCGTTCCAGCGCGCGACGAAGGCAAGGCCGTGCGCGATATCTTCGATCTCGATGTCCACCGGGGTCGGGTCGAGCAGATCGAGCCTTCGACCGGACAGCATTCGTTGCCACGCACGGGCCATCAGCCTTGCCTCCCTTCAAGCGCATCGGGGTGAGCCTGCGCTGACATCGCATGATCCGGCCCTTCGGGCACGCCACAGTGACCGCCTTGTCGTTCGTTCATCGTGTAAAACATTCGCCTGCCTTTTACGCGAAGTGTTCCCAAGGACCGCGCAAAGTCAACGCAGGCTTCGTTGCACCTTGGGTGAGGTGGTGCTAGCAACCTGCAAACGCTGACCTACGGAGAGATACCTGTGACTCAGGATTATATCGTTAAGGACATTTCGCTTGCCGACTTCGGGCGCAAGGAATTGGACATCGCCGAAACCGAAATGCCCGGGCTGATGGCGCTTCGGGAAGAATACGGTGCGACCCAACCGCTGAAGGGCGCCCGGATCGCGGGGTCGCTGCACATGACGATCCAGACGGCCGTTCTGATCGAAACGCTCGTTGCGCTCGGCGCCGACGTGCGCTGGGCGTCGTGCAACATCTTCTCGACGCAGGATCACGCGGCCGCCGCCATCGCGGCTGGCGGCACCCCGGTTTTCGCCGTGAAGGGCGAGACGCTGGAAGAATACTGGGACTATGCCGACCGCATCTTCATGTTCGAAGAGGGCGGCTGCAACATGATCCTCGACGATGGCGGCGACGCGACCATGTACATCCTGATGGGTGCGCGTGTGGAAGCGGGTGAAACCGACCTGATCGAAACGCCGACCTCGGAAGAAGAGGAATACCTCTTCAAGCAGATCAAGAATCGCCTCGCAGCGAGCCCCGGCTGGTTCACCAAGCAGCGCGACATGATTAAGGGCGTTTCGGAAGAGACGACGACCGGCGTTCACCGCCTGTACGAGCTGATGAAGAAGGACCTGCTGCCCTTCCCGGCTATCAACGTCAACGACAGCGTCACCAAGTCGAAGTTCGACAACAAATACGGCTGTAAGGAATCGCTGGTCGACGGTATCCGCCGCGCCACCGACACCATGATGGCCGGGAAGGTCGCCGTGGTCTGTGGCTATGGCGACGTGGGCAAAGGCTCTGCCGCCTCGCTGCGCGGCGCGGGTGCCCGCGTGAAAGTGACCGAGATCGACCCGATCTGTGCGCTTCAGGCCGCGATGGACGGGTTCGAGGTCGTCACGCTTGAGGATGTCGTGTCGACCGCCGACATCTTCGTGACCACCACCGGCAACAAGGACGTCATCCGCATCGAGCACATGCGCGAGATGAAGGACATGGCCATCGTCGGCAACATCGGCCACTTCGACAACGAAATTCAGGTGGCGAGCCTGAAGAACCACAAGTGGACGAACATCAAGGATCAGGTGGATATGATCGAGATGCCCTCGGGCGCCCGCATCATCCTGCTGTCCGAAGGTCGCCTCCTGAACCTCGGCAACGCCACCGGCCACCCCTCGTTCGTCATGTCGGCGTCGTTCACCAACCAGGTGCTCGCCCAGATCGAACTTTGGACCCGTGGCGAGAACTACAAGAACGAGGTCTACATCCTGCCCAAGCACCTCGACGAAAAAGTGGCCCGTCTGCACCTCGACCGGATCGGCGTGAAGCTGACCGAGCTGAAGCCGGAACAGGCAAGCTACATCGGTGTGACGGTCGAAGGGCCGTTCAAACCGGAACACTACCGGTACTGAGCCACTCGTTTACCGAGGAAATCGAGACGCCGCTTCCCGCTTGGGAGGCGGCGTTTTCATTTCCGGCGCTTTTTCGGTCCCCGCGCATTGACCGAATCGCCCGGTCTGGCCGGATACTGGTCTTCGAGAGGAGACCAGACATGCGCCGACTCCTGCTTGCCGCCGTGACGGCCTTGTTCGTTTCCGGGCCGGGCACCACCTCCGAAGCGGCCACAGACGACGAGATCGCGCGCGCTGTCGCCGAGGTCATCGTCGAGGAATTCCCCGATCTCACGCTCGACGTGGTCGGACGTGCGTTGCGCAAGACCTGGGCCAGCATCCAGTTCATCATGTACCACGAAATCGCGCATATGCTGATCCACGAGTATCAGTTGCCTGTGCTCGGGTGGGAAGAGGACGCGGCGGATACACTCGCCGTGGCCATGCTGGTCGGGAACGAAACCGACGAGAATTATGAAACCCTCTACGCCGCCATTCAGGATTGGGCGATCAACAGGGGTGATCCGGCAACCCTGACCGATGCCCATTTCTACGACGAGCACAGCTTTAACCTTCAGCGGGCCTATCATGCCACGTGTCTGCTCGTCGGGCGAAACGGCGAGCGTTACGGCCCGATTGCCGACATCATGCAGATGCCCGACGACCGTCGGGAAAAGTGCGTCCATATCTCCGAGCGGGCGCTGGATGGCTGGCGCGCCGTGCTGAAGCCGCATCTTCTGCCCCGTGACGTACCGAGAACGGGCGGCGCGTTTGCGTTGAATTATGTGCAGCCGGAGCCGGGCATGACATACCTGCTGGGCCAGATGCTGATGGAGATGAAGTTCCTCGAGAAAGTCGAAGCCCTGATCGCCGGGAATTTCGACCTGCCCCGCGATCTCCAGATCGCCACCGCGCCCTGTGGCACCGTGAACGCCTTTTACCGCCGTGATCCGCCGGCCATCGTGATGTGCTACGAGATGGTATTCGCCAAGTTTTCCCAGTTCACGAACTACGAAACGGGATTGGCTGCCCGCGAGGAAGCCGACCGCACGGATGCAACCAAGCCACCGGAGACGGAAACCGGCGCGGCCCAAAGTCGGTTCGGTGGCGCCGTGGACCAGAGCGGTTGGTCCATCACGGTGACGTCCGAAGGCGAATGGGCAGGGCGCGATGCATCGGGCAACGAGCTTAGAATGCCGTCCACGCTGACCACGAAAGGGCTGGACAACGCCCGGCGGTGCCCGGGGCGCGGAACCTGGCCGAACTGTTTTTCGGACTAGCGGAAGCGTGCGCGATCGCAGCTTCGGGGTGATCCGCGGGCCAAGCCGCCCATTACCTTTATTGTTTTTTGTCAGACACTTGATTGAAAAATGGGCAGGTTCCCGCCCGGCCTTGCTTGGGCGGAATGCGGCCCGACCTGCGGGCGGTCATCGGCCATCCTTCGCCAACCGCTCCCCGTCGCGATCCCTTAGTGGGAACCGACTCACCTCCAGCCCGGTTTGATCGGCAATACAGCGACCGAAAAGGAGGATCGTTATGAAACTCAAGACCCTTATGATGGGTGCCAGCCTGGCCGCTCTCGTGGCAGGTGGTGCCTACGCGCAAGACACCGACGAACCCATGGCGGCAGAAGAGCCGATGGCGGCCGAAACCGAAATGGGCACCGACATGACCGGCACGACGGACATGGAAGGTGACGTGGCTGCGGCCCCGACCTTCGCCTCGCTTGACGAGATGACCGTCGGGGACGTCGTCGGCTTTGTCGCCTATGACCCCGAAGACAACCGGATCGGCGAAATCGACTATGTCGTCGCCAATGGTGACGGTGCGGATGCCGTGATCGGTATCGGCGGCTTCCTGGGCCTCGGCGAATACACCGTCGCCCTGCCGCTGGAAGACTTCGAGCTGCGCGAAGACGGCATGTCCTTCGTCCTCTCGACCGACAAGGAAACGCTGAAGGAACAGCCGGAGTTCGATGAATCGGACGTCGAGGGCCTGCCGGACGAGACGCCGGTTGCCGACCTTCTCCCGGCTGAGGAAGAAGCGCCGGCGGCTGACGACGCGACCGGATCGGACGCATCGGCCAGCGCGGATGACGCGATGGAAGGTGAAGACGCGACCGAAGACATGGCCGCGGAAGAACCTGCTGCGGAAGACGGCGTGGTGGAAGAAGACGTCGCCACCGATACCGAGGCGACGACCGAAGGTGCCGCCGAGGAAGACATGGCGGCCGACACCGAAGCGACGGATGAGGAAGCGACCGAAGACGATATGGCCGCGACCGAAGAGGAAACTGAGACGGAAACGACCGCCCAGTAATCCGACATCCCTGAGTGTTGTTGAGGGCGCGTCTTAGGGCGCGCCCTTGCATGTGCGCCGTATACCGGCAGGATCGCATCGAGTTTGCAGGAGGACGTGATGCGGTTCGTTGTTTTCGGTACGGGTGCCATCGGAGGGGCGGTCGCGGCGGCCCTTCATTTGGCGCAAAAGGATGTCATCGCGATCTCGCGCGGGGCGCAGCTTGACGCGATCCGGTCCAGCGGATTGCGGCTTCGGACACCCTTGATGGACGAGGTGGTGAAGCTTCACGCCGTCGGCGCGGCCGACGACATCGAATTCGGTCCTGACGATATGATTCTGCTTGCCATGAAGGGTCAGGATACCGGCGAGGCGCTTGAAGACCTGCGCGCGGCGGGTGTGACCGATCAACCGATCTTCTGCCTCCAGAACGGGGTCGCGAACGAGTCAAAGGCCTTGCGGCTCTTTCCGAACGTGCACGGCGTGACGGTGATGATGCCCGCGCTGTTTACCGTGCCCGGCGAGGTCGTCGTGCAATCGGCACCCAAGACCGGGCTGTTCTACATCGGTCGGTATCCGGGCGGCATGGACGACGCCGATCGAAACCTGTGTGCGGCACTGACCGACGCTGGCATCGCCGCTTTCCCGAAAGACAACGTGATGGCCACGAAATACGGGAAGCTGCTCATGAACCTGTCGAACATCGTCGGCGCTGCGCTGGGCCATGGCGCCCCCGCCCCCGGACTGCGCGAAACGATGCGCGCCGAGGCCGAAGCGGTTCTGGCCGCCGCGGGCATCGATTGGGAAGACGTGGGAATGGATCACCCGGACCGAAAAGCCCACATGTCGTTCACCAAGGTTCCCGGTGTCGAGAACGCCGGAACCTCGACGACCCAGAGTTTTCTGCGAAAAACTAAACGTGTCGAAACGGATTGGCTGAACGGCGAGATCGTCTGGCTTGGGCGAATGCATGGGGTTCCGGTGCCGGTGAACGCGGCCCTCACCCGGATCGCGGCCCGCATGGCGCGCGACGGGGTTGCGCCCGGCAGCGTGACAATGGATGAGATCGAAGCAGAAATTCGAACGTCTTGAAGGCATTGCACCCGTGAAATTCATTCTCATCCCGGCGATTTCGGTCGGCATCTTCTTTGCCATCGCATTTGTTCTGATCCTGTCCCAGCCGCCCAAGGGTTTCGTCTCGGCCGAAACGCTCGACTTTCCCGAGGGCGATTCCGGCGCGTCGGTGTCGGAACTCTTGACCTTTACCGCGCGGGATGGGGCGACGCTTGGCTATCGCGATATCGCGGGAACGGGTTCGGGCGACATGATCCTGGTCCACGGGTCAGGGTGGCACGGCGCGGCCTATGAGCCGCTTGCCCAAGCGATCTCGCAGCGGTGCGGCTACCGCGTGATCGTTCCCGACCTGCGCGGACACGGGCCGCTGGCCGATCCGCGCGGCGATATCGCCTATGTCGGACAACTGGAAGACGACCTTGCCGATCTGCTGGATCATCTGGGGTTGGACCGCGCCGTGTTCGCGGGGCATTCGTCGGGGGGCGGTCTGGTCATCCGGTTTGCGGGCGGTGCCCATGGGGCACGCATGGACCGTGCGGTTCTGATCGCGCCCTTTTTGAAATACAACGCGCCGACCGCCACCGAGGGGTCCGTCTGGGCCCGTCCGTTGACGCGCCGGATCATTGGTCTGTCGATGCTGAACGCGGTGGGCATCCGCGCACTGAACGGCCTGACCGTGATCGAGTTCAACTTGCCCGAAACCGTGCGAGCCACCGAACAGGGGCAATGGGCCACAGCGTCCTATAGCCACAGGCTGAACACCGGATATGCACCCCGTTCCGACTATCTCGCCGATATCGCCGCGCTTCCGCCCTTCCTCCTGCTGGCCGGGTCCGATGACGCGGCCTTTCGGCCCATGGAGTATGAGCCGGTGATGTCCGGCGCCACGACCAACGGGAACTACGAGATCCTTCCCGGTCTCGGTCACCTTGGCATTCTCGACGCGGCGGAAACGACCGAGGCGATTGCGGGTTTCCTCGGCTGCCCCAAATAAGAAAGGCCCGGAACTCAGCCGGGCCTTCCGCTTGAAGAACGATGCGCCGATCAGGTCGGAATGCGCAGCACCTGACCCGGGTAGATTTTGTCCGGGTGCTTCAGCATTGGCTTGTTCGCCTCGAAAATCTCGTTGTAGCGCGAACCATCGCCCAGTGTTTTCTGGCTGACCGCCCAAAGCGTGTCGCCCTTTTCGACGGTATGGAACAGCGTCTCAGTCTCGACATCGGCTTCGACCTCGGAAATGCCTTCGACGTTACCGACGGCAAGGATGACCTTTTCCTTTTCTTCGGTCGTCATCGAGCCGCCGGTCACCTTGACCTTGTCACCCTCGACCTTGATCTCGAGCCCCTCGGTCGAAACGCCGAGCTCCTCGACCTCTTTCTTGAGCGCGTCCTCGTTCTTGGCGTCTTCGCCGCCGAAAAGCGACTTTCCCGCCCCTTTCACAAAACTCCAGAGTCCCATCGTACCCTCCGATTGATAAAATGCGCCCCCATGTTGCGCCATCCGGGCCGTGATGGGTAGAGGGAATGATCGGGGGATAATTTTCTTTCGATTTGGCACATTTGCGCCTAGGCTCCCCGGCGAGGGACGGACGCCCTCGGGACAGAACTGGGAGTCTTTTCATGGGAAAACGTGACGACAAGATCGCCACTTACGCGGACGATCTGAAGAACAAGTGCGGGATGACCCCCGACATGGACCTGCTGACCAAGGTGACGATCGGCTGCGGTCCGGCGATCTACAACCCCGACGCCGAAACGGTGGCCGGAAGCCAGGCGCACGAGCTTGAGACCGTCAAAAACAATTTCCTCATCAAGAAACTTGGCCTGACCGATGGCCCGCAACTGATGGACGCGATCAACGCGGTGATCGAGACCTACGGCAAGTCCGAGCGCAACAAGTACCGGGCCGTGGTCTATTACATGCTCGTCAAGCATTTCGGCAAAGAGTCGGTCTACGCCTGACCCCATACCTTTCGTTGTCATGCTTCGAGGGCGGCCGCTGGTCGCCCTTTGTCGTTCTGCCCTTCGCGTCGAATTTGGCTAAAATCCCAGAGACTTGGAGATTGAGCGACTCGATGGGATGCCCTATCTCTCTTCTCGAAGGCCAGGACGGTCGGACCCTAAATTCAGAGACACGTGCGGTGCTGAGGGAGCACGTGGGGTGGATGGAGGGTTCGGCGCGGGGCCGGACCCTCCAGTTTTTTCGGGCTGCGTTTCTCAGAACGCCATCAGGATTGCGCCGATGATCGCGCAGCCGCCGACGGCGTAGCCTCCGTCGATCACGGTCAGCATGAACGGCCGCCCCGGGTAGGCGTTGTTTATCATCGTCCACGGCGTGATGAAGAACAGACCAATCCCCAGACCAGCGACAAAGCCCTTGCCGATGGTGTCGATGGTAGTCATCGCGAAGATGTGCCGCATGAAGCCGGCAACGACGATCATCGCCACGGCCGACAGGATGAAAGGAAGCGCCCCGCCCATCGGGCGCCCAGTCTGTTCGTCGATCTTGACGCCAGACACCCGCATCCACGGTTTCGACAGCACCATGTACCAGACGGCCCCGAAGACCCACGCCGCGGCAGCCGCGACCAGAACGTTGACGATTTCCATGATTGTCCCTCACTGACACAGTTTGTTGTGAGCCAATCATGCCGTGAGGGGGCAATTTCCCCTAGTCCTATTCTCCGGCCAGTTCGAGAACGACGTTCCATTCCGCTTCGGTCACGGGCTGCACCGACAGGCGGGTGTTGTTCACCAAGACCATGTCGGCAAGGCGCGGATCGTTCTTGCACATATCCAGCGTCACGGGTTTTTTCACCGGGCGGACCGCCTTGATGTCCACGCATTCCCAGCGGGGATCGTCGGTCGTGCTGTCGGGATGGATCTCCTTGCAGACCTCGACGATCCCGACCACGCGTTTTTCGTCGACGGAATGGTAGAAGAAGCCAAGGTCGCCCAGCTTCATCTCGCGCATGTTGTTGCGGGCCTGATAGTTGCGTACACCGTCCCACTCCTCGCCCGCCTCGCCTTTGGCGACCTGATCGTCCCATCCCCAAGCGTTCGGTTCGGATTTGAACAGCCAGTAACGCATCAGCCGACCACCTTTTTCCATTCCTCGATCCGCACGTCGGCGAACAGATCGGCCTTGGCATACGGGTCACCCTTGGCCCAGTCGAGTGCCGCCTCGCGCGAAGTAACGGACAGGATGACGAGTGAGCCGTTCATGTCGCCGTTGTCGTCAAGAAACGGCCCCGCCATGACGACGACGCCGGTGTCTTCGATATAGCCGAGGTGCGCGTCACGGTTGGCTTTGCGGATGTCCAGGCTTCCGGGCTTGTCGGTGCAGATCACTGCGAACATTCATTCCTCCTTGAGCGGGCGGGCGAGCAACAGATCGCTCGCCTCGTTGATCGTAATATGGCCGGACATGACCGCGACGACCATATTCGTGATCGGCATCTCGATCCCGGCCTTCGTGGCGGCGCTCGCGACGGCCTTGGCCGTGGCCTTGCCTTCGATCGTCACGCCTTCGGCCTGCGGCTCGCCCCGGCCAAGAGACAGGCCATAGGCGAAATTGCGGGATTTTTCCGAAGTGCAGGTCAGAGTCAGATCGCCGAAACCGGACAGGCCCTGAAGTGTGTCGGCCTCGGCCCCCCGCGCGACGGCGAAGCGGTTCATCTCGGCGAACCCGCGCGTCATCAGGGCGGCGCGGGCGGATTCGCCAAGCCCGGCGCCGATGGCAAGCCCGCAGGCAATGGCGATCACGTTCTTCATCGCCCCGCCGGTTTCGACCCCGATCATGTCCGTCGACCGATAAAGCCGCAGATTGCCGCCCGTCAGCGCATGTTGAAGCGGTTCAGGCTCGGATGCGGCCAAGGTCAATGCAGTGGGCAGGCCCGCCGCGACGTCGACGGCAAAACTGGGACCGGACAGAAGCGCGGGCGTCGCGTCGGGGCAGAGACGGCGAATGATCTCGCCCGGCCCTTCGCCGGTCTCGACGTCGATGCCCTTGCAGGTCGCGACCAAGGTGCGCCCTAACAGCACTTCACAATACTCGGACAGGAACGCGCGCAGCTTCTGCATCGGGACGGCGAGCAACACGACATCGTCCGTGACCGCGGATATGTGTTTTGTGATCACAAGCTTGTCCGGGAAGGCGAAGCCGGGCAGGCGAAGAGTATTCTCGCGCTGGTCCGCCATATCCCGAACATCGCGCGCCCAAAGTGTCACGCCCTTGCCGGACCGCGCCATGGCGATGGCCAGCGATGTTCCGAAAGCCCCTGCACCAAGGACAGCCACGCTCATGCTTTCGCTCCCTTCTTGCCGAACCCGAGCATCGGCGCCGCACCCTGATCCAACGGCCAGCGCGGGCGGGCGGCCAGCGTCATGTCGTCGGTGTCCCCGGATCGGAATTTCTCGATCCCGGCCCAAGCAATCATCGCTGCATTGTCGGTGCACAGGGCCAGCGGCGGCGCGATAAAACGGACGCCCGTTTCGGCCGAAACAGTCTCTAACGCGGCACGAATGGCGGAATTCGCGGCCACACCGCCCGCGACCGCGATCACGGGTTCCGTTGGCGACAGGGCCAGATATTCGGCAATCGCGCGGCGGGCTTTTTCGGCCAAGACATCGGCAACAGCCGCCTGAAAGCCCGCGCAAAGGTCGGCTCGATCCTTGACCGTGATCCCGCCTTGAGCGGTGACGAGTTTGTCCCGTTCGCGCAGAAGCGCCGTCTTGAGGCCAGAGAAGCTCATATCGCATCCCGGCCGATCCAGCAGGGGCCGCGGGAGGCGAAACCGCTTCGGGTCGCCCGCGCGCGCCTCGGTTTCGACCGACGGGCCGCCGGGTTGCGGCAGGCCGAGCAAACGCGCGGTCTTGTCGAACGCCTCGCCGGGCGCGTCGTCGATGGTGCCACCCAGCCGCGTGAACCGATCCGGTCCATGCGCGATCAGGAACTGGCAATGACCCCCCGATACGAGAAGCATGAGATAGGGATAGGATGTGCCATCGGTCAGACGCGGTGTAAGCGCGTGGCCTGCAAGGTGGTTCACCCCGACAAGGGGCAATCCCGTCGCCACCGCAAGACCTTTGGCCGTCATCACCCCGGCCAGAACGCCGCCGATCAGACCCGGTCCCGCCGTCACCGCGATGGCGTCGAGGTCACGCAGCCGCAGCCCGGCAGCCTCAAGGGCCTCTTCGACGCAGAGGTCGAGCTTCTCCGTATGCGCCCGCGCGGCGATTTCCGGCACGACACCCCCGTATGCCGAATGCAACTCGGTTTGACCGGCCACGACCGATGACAGGATCTCGGGATCGTGCCCCGGACGGTGGCGCACGACCGCAGCTGCGGTGTCGTCACAGCTGCTTTCCAGCCCGAGAATCGTGATGGTGCGCGACATGGTGCGGCGGTTGCTCCGAAGGTCTCGCCGGGATACCAAGACACACCGTTCCCGTCCATCCCGCGAGACGCCATGACCCCGAAACCCACGGTGATACTGACCCGCCCGCGCGAGGCGAGCGAGCGTGTCGCGGCGGCCTTGTCGGGGATCGATGTGATCGTGTCGCCTGTGACCGAGATAAAGGGGACGGGCGCTTCGGTCGATCCGGGGGAATATGCCGGTCTGATCCTCACCTCGGCACATGCCGTTTCGTTCCTGCCGGATCTGGCCGGAGTTCCGGTCTATTGCGTCGGCGCACGCACCGCCGAAGCCTCGGGCGGGGAGGTCAGGCTCGTCGCGCGGGATGCCGACGATCTGGTGCAGCGCATCGAAGCGGAGGGGCCGCTGCTTCACGCAAGGGGACGCGAGACGCGCGGCGAGATTGCAGAACGGCTGAACTCCGCCGGAATAGAGACACATGAGTGCGAGGTTTACGCGCAGATCGCGCGCGACCTCAGCCCCGAAGCGAAAGCCGCGCTCGAAGGACAGGACCGCATGATCCTGCCCCTGTGGTCACCACGATCTGCCGAGCGTGTGGGAGACCAGTTGGCAAGGATTGGATCCAACCTCCACGTGATTGCGTTGAGCCCGGCGGTCGCCACTGCGTGGACAAGCGCGACCGGCGGACGAAGCGAGGTCTGCACCGATCCGGACGGCGACGAGATGATCGCGCGAATTGTCGCTGCGGCATCTCGGTGACCCGCCTTGAGACCTTGGTGCGCCGTAGCTAAGTTTGAACCGAAGTCCGGCTTGTCCGACAATGAGTTAAGATTCGAAAGGTGCACGCGTGGCGAATACCCCGAAATCCGACGACACGACCGAAACGGGCGAGCCCGACTCGCCCAAGGTTGCTCAGGATGCCGTGGAAGACGCGGTCGTCATCGAAGAAATCGCGCCTGAGGACGAGCCTGAAGTCACCATCCTGACCGATCAGGACGGGACGCGTGACGACAGCGGGGCCGACACCGACGAAGAGGCGCCAGCGCAGGACGCGGACCCCACGCCGAGCATCGCGCCCGTGGTGCGTGAAGAACCGCGGCGCGGCGGCGCGGCGCTCCCGTTCGGGGGCATGATCGTCGGTGGGCTGTTCGCGGGTGCAATCGGGTTCGCGGCGGCGCAGGCGTTTGTGCCCGGCAGTTGGCCGTTCGGTTCAGACCCCGACCCGGACCCGGTGCAGGAGGCGCTGAACGCGCAATCGGAGCAGATCGCGACGCTTCAAAGCACCATCGACGAACAATCCGCGACCATCAGCGCCCTTCAGGTCGACACATCGGTCGAAGATCTGGGCGGCACGCTGCGCGCGGACATCGTCGCGACCCAGAACCGGATCGAGGATCTAGCGGCCACCGTCAGCGGATACGACGAGCGTATCACCGCGCTTGAAAAGATGCCTCAGGGCGACAGTGCGGAAGCGGCGGAAACCGCGGCTGCCGCCTACGAACGGGAGTTGGCGAGCATCCGGTCGATGCTCGAAACCGAACTTGAAAAGCTGCGCGCCGAACAGGCCGACGCGGAAGAGCTTCAGGCCAGCGCGGCGCAGGCCGCGCAGGCGGCGACGGGGCGCGCCGCCTTGTCCCGGATCATGGCCGCGCTGGACTCCGGTCAGCCGTTCGAGGACGCGCTTTTCGACCTGACGACCGCGACGGGGGCCGAAGCACCTGACGCACTGGCCGCAGTCGCTGGCGACGGTGTGCCCACGCTGGGCAGCCTTCAGGAAAGCTTCCCCGACGTGGCGCGAGAGGCGCTTGACCTCAGCCTGCGCGCGATGGTCGAGGCGGGCGAGATCGGGCGGGGCGAGGCGTTCCTGCGGACACAGCTTGGAACCCGGTCGCTGGAGCCGCAGGAGGGCGACGACCCGGATGCGATCCTGTCGCGCGCCGAGTTCGCCCTGAACAACGGTCGCATTGCCGAGGCACTCGACGAACTGTCGGCGATGCCGGACGCCGCACAACCGGCGATGACCGACTGGATCGACCGCGCGCAGACGCGGCTTGCCGCGCTCGAGGCCGGATCGGCCCTTGCCCAAGACCTGAACCAATAAGGAAGACGTAATGCTCTGGTCCCTGTTCAAGATCATTCTGTTCGTCGTCCTGATCGGTGCGGCAACGGTCGGCGCGACCTATCTGCTGGAAACCGACGGCGGCATCCGCGTCGACATCGGCGCACAGGAATACAACCTTGGTGCGCTTCAGGCGGTCATCGCCCTGATCGTTTTGGTCGTCACGCTTTGGATTTTGTTGAAGCTGGCTGGCCTGATCGTCGCCACGATCCGGTTCCTGAACGGAGACGAAACCGCGATTTCCCGGCACTTCGACCGCAATCGCGAGCGAAAAGGGTATGAGGCGCTCGCGGATGGGATGATGGCGCTCGCCTCGGGCGAAGAGCGGACGGCGATCACCAAAGCCGCACGGGCAGAACGGTATCTGCGCCGGCCGGAACTGACCAACCTCATCACCGCGCAGGCCGCCGAAATGGCCGGCGACCGGAAGAAGGCGACCGAGGTCTACAAACGGCTTCTGGCCGATGAGCGCACGCGGTTCGTCGGCGTGCGGGGTTTGATGAAGCAAAAGCTGGAAGAGGGCGACACGGACACGGCGATGAAGCTGGCCGAGAAAGCCTTTGCGCTCAAACCCCAGCATGCCGAGACCGGAGACGTGCTGCTCGCCCTGCAAGCCACCCAGAACGACTGGCACGGCGCGCGGGAAACGCTGGGCAAGAAGGTCAAGCATGGCGCGCTTCCCAAGGACGTCGGCAAGCGCCGGGATGCCGTGCTCGCCCTTCAAGAAGCCAAGGGCATTTTCCAGGACGGCAATTCGATCCGCGCCCGCGAGGCGGCGATCGAGGCGAACAAGCTGTCGCCGGATCTGATCCCCGGATCGGTGCTCGCCGCGCGCAGCTATCTGGAGCAGGACAACAAACGGTATGCGGCACGGGTGCTGACGAAGACCTGGAAGGTGCAGCCGCACCCGGACATTGCCGAAGCCTTCGCCGAGATCGAGCCGAACGAAACGCCGGAGCAGCGGCTGAAACGGTTCAAAGCCCTGACCAAAGAGCATCCGGATCATCCCGAGAACAAGATGCTTCTGGCCGAGTTGCACATCGCCGCCGAACAATTCGACAAGGCGCGTGAGGCTTTGGGCGATCTGCCCACGACCAAGCCGACGCAAAGGGTGCTGACCCTGATGGCGGCCATCGAACGCGGGCTCGAAGCGCCGGACAGCGAAATCCGCGCATGGCTTGCCAAGGCCGTCGTCGCGCCGCGCGGACCGCAGTGGGTGTGCGACAAGTGCCATACGGTTCATGCCGACTGGGGCCCGGTCTGCGAGAACTGCGGTGCCTTCGACACCCTGTCATGGAGCGAACCGCGCGAGACGGACATGAAAATGCCGGGCGGAACGCGGATGGACGCGCTGCTCGTCGGCGCTCCGGACATCGCCCCGGACCGTGAGATGGTCGCCGAAGCCCGCGCCGAGGACCACGAAGCACTGGTCGGCGGCTCCGATCCTGCCGACGAGGCGGTCGACGTGACCCCGGCGGAAGCCACGGAAACCGAGAGCAAAAATTAGGGCTACACACCGCGCAAAGGTGGTGATAATGACCCCGCACCGAAGCGGTGTGCCGCTGTAGCTCAGCTGGTAGAGCACGTCATTCGTAATGATGGGGTCGGGGGTTCGAGTCCCTTCAGCGGCACCACTTCGGGACCAGTCCGACAGACGCGACCATCAGGGGCGGGGCACGATGCCCCGGGCCAGCCAGTCGTCGAAGGTCGCCAGCACCGTATCGACGAAGGCATCGTCATTGATGTGGGCGTCCAGAGCCTTGAGCGTCACGTTGTCCGGGCAGACTTTCGTCAGTTCATCCACGAAAGCGGCAAGTCCGTCAGGATCGCACAGATCGGCCCCCGGCCGGTCCAGGGCGTGGCATCCTTGCGTGGGCAGGACGAACACCGTCTCGCCCTTGGCGCCTGCCACCCGTTCGGCCAAAGCGCGCGCCACATCGCGGCGGCGGGGTGCATCCAGAACGACGGACGTCAAAAGACGGTTGTGGGCATGGGACGGCAGGCCCTGCAACGCTTCGGGCATCGGCTGCCACCCCGCCAGATCCACAAGGTCGTAGCAGCCCGACGACACGATCTGCGGTATGCCTGCGCGTCCAGCGGCGGTCAGGCGCGATTCGCCTGCGTGGATGGCGGACCCGTTGATGAAATTCCCGACCTCCTGCGTGGCGAAATCCATAACGCAGGCAAACGCGCCTTGGGCGGCAAGGCTTTCGAACGCCCGGCCCCCCATCCCCGTCGCATGGAACACCGCGACATCGAAACCACGGGATTCCAGTGCCGGTTTCAGCGCGACCATGTAGGACAGGAAGGATTTGCCGAAGCTCGTCATGCCGATAAGCAGGCGTTTCGTATCCGGCTTTTCCACGGCGCGAGCCGCCCCCAGAACGGCCCCCGCGGCTTGGGAGAGAGACGCTTTGCAGACGGCATTGAGCCCGTAAAGCCCCCCGGCCCAGAGGATCATCTGCACATCGGCCGGCAAACGCTCGGCCGGGATCAGGGGTGAAAACGAGACGGTCGAAACGATGTATTTGGGAACGCCAAGCGGCACCGCGTTACAGACATCGAGGGCAAGGTCCGTGCCCATCGTGCCCCCAAGCACCAGAAGGCCATCGAAGCGTCCATCGGCACACAGGCGAGACACGAGCGTCGATGCACCCTGCGCCATGATCTGCATCGCCGTGTTTTCGTCGCCGCTGTCGATGGCGGCTTGAATGGAACTGCCGCCCGCCTCGGCCACGTCATGCTTGGAAAAATCCGTCGGTTCGGTCGGGTCGCCAAGCACGGACACGTCCATCGTGACCACCCCGCCGCCTTGCCCCCGGATCACCCCGGCGATGTAGTTCAGTTCGTCGTCCTTGGTGTCGTAAGTCCCGACGATCAGGATCGTGCGGTCGGTCATAGTTTGATCCATGCGGTTTTCAGGTCGAGGTACTTGTCGAAGGCATGGAGCGATTTGTCATGCCCGTTTCCGGATTGCTTCACGCCCCCGATCGGCACGGTCACGTCGGGTCCGCCGTATGTGTTGACGTGAACGACCCCTGCCCTGATCGCCCGGATCATCCGGTGCGCGCGGGAAAGATCGCGGGTCCAGACCGCTGCGGCAAGGCCGTAGTCCGTGCCGTTGGCGATCCTGACCGCCTCGCCCTCGCTGTCGAACGGGATGACGGCAACGACCGGTCCGAACACCTCGTTCTGGGCGATCGGATCGCTTGGGTCGACGCCGGTGACGATGGTCGGCTCCATGAAGTAGCCCCCCGTCTCTTCGAGGATGCGCGCCCCGCCGATGACGACACGCCCGGCCGACCGTGCCTCATCCACGAAACGAAGGTTCTGATCGAGTTGGCGCAGGGAATTGACCGCCCCCGCGCTGGTCGAGAGATCAAGCGGGTTGCCGACCGACATCGTTTTCACGAATTCGGCCAGTTTAGAGACGAATTCGTCGTGGATCGCACGCTCGACCAGCAGTCTCGACCCGGCAACGCAGACTTGCCCGGCATTGCGGAAAATGCCGTTGGCCGAAACCTTGACCGCCTCGGTCAGGTCCGGGGCGTCTGCGAAAACGATGTTCGGGGATTTCCCGCCGAGTTCGAGGTACACGCGTTTCAGATTGGACTTCGCAGAATACTCCAGAAGCCGCCTGCCCACCGGACCGGACCCGGTGAAGACGAGCACGTCGACGTCCATCGACAGCCCCATCGCCTCACCCACAACAGCGCCTTCGCCCGTGACCACGTTGAACACGCCGGGCGGGATACCGGCCTCGAGCGCCAGCTCCGCGATGCGAAGAAGCGTGAGCGATGCGGTCTCGGCGGGTTTCAGGACGACCGAGTTTCCGGCGGCCAGTGCGGGCGCGACTTTCCACGCGCCGATCATCAGCGGAAAGTTCCACGGAACGATGGCGCCGACGACCCCGACCGGGGCGCGGTGCACGAGGGCGAGGACAGAGGGGTCGGTCGGGGCGATCTCGCCATAGAGCTTGTCGATCGCCTCGGCGTAGTAGCGGATCGTCGCGACTGCCGACAACGGCTCGGCCTTGAACGCCATTCCGATTTCGGTCCCGTTGTCACGCACGCCCAGAACCGCAAGTTCCAGGGCGTTCGCCTCGATCAGATCGGCCCATTTGAGGAGCGTCCGCTTGCGGGCTGCGGGTGGAAGTTCGGCCCAGCGGCCATCCTCGAACGCACGACGAGCGGAGGCGATTGCGCGTTCGGCGTCCACACGCGTTCCGCGCGGGATGGTGGTCAGAACCTTGCCGTTGAGGGGTGAAATCACATCCATTTCGCCACCATCGGACGCGCCGCGCCGCTCGCCGTCTATGATATGCGCACCGGGGCGCACATCCTGTGCTGCCAAGGTGTCGATGCGTGCCTGATCGAGCATGAAACCCCCTTACCGCGTCTGGCTGTCATGGATGTCGTGATCGTGTTCGTTTTCCGGCACCGCGCGGCGTTTCTCGCGAAACAGACCCCAGACATGACCGACGATCAGCAGGACGATTGCGATGGCGAGAAGCGCGGCGATGGGCCGATCCACGAAGTCGAGCGGCGTCTTCACCCGGGCCATCGCAGCGCGCAGTTTGACCTCCATGATCCCGCCAAGGACCATGCCGAGAACGATGGGCACCACCGGCAGGTTCATGCGTTTGAGCACAAGGCCGATGATACCGAAGCCTGCCGCCAAGGCGCAGTCGATCACCGAATTGCGCAGCGAATAAACCCCGACGAATGACAGGGTCAGGATCATCACGCCCAGAAAACGGGTCGGCACGCGGATGATGCGGATCAGCCAGTTCGAGGCGAACAGCATGAACACCACGACGATCACGTTAAGCAGGATCATCGCGATATAGAGCGCATATACGAAGTCCATGCTGTTCTGGAACAGCCCCGGACCCGGAACGACGTTGTGGACGTAGAACACCGACAGCATCATCGCCGTCAGCGCCTCGCCCGGGATGCCCAGCGCGAGCAGGGGGATCATCGCGGCGGCGGGCACGGCGTTGTTGGCCGATTCCGAGGCGACGAGGCCCTCGGGGCTGCCGTTACCGAAGGCGTCGGGGTCTTTGGAGGTCTTCTGCGCATAGGTGTAGGTCAGAAACTGCGCCGTGAACTCCCCGACGCCGGGGATCATGCCCATGAGCACGCCGAAGAACGACCCTGCCCCCGCAACCCGTTTGTGCCGGAACACGCCGAGCATCGCGGTGAACATGTTGCCTTGGACCCGTTGCGTGATGGGCGCGCGTTCCGGGTCGGTGAGCAGCACGAAGGCCTGACTGAGCGCGAAAAGGCCCAGAACCACGACGATCAGGTCGACGCCGGACGACAGCCAGTCCTGCCCGAAGGTGAACCGCTGGGTGTAGCGCACAGGCTCCAGCCCGATCGTATTGATGAGGATGCCGAAGGCGGCGAGCGATCCCGCGACGAGCGTCTGGCCACGATGCGCGATGACCACGAGGACGATACCGAGCAGGGCCGCGAGAAAGATTTCACGGCTGCCGAACAGGGGCGCGACCTTGGCCAGCACCGGCGACAGCAGGATCAGGGCGGCGATGGACAGGATGCCGCCCACGAAGCTCGCCCCATAGGCCAGACCCAAAGCTCGCAGCGCCTCGCCCCGCCGGGTCATCGGGTGTCCGTCATAAGTGGTCAACGCGTTGACGGCCGTGCCCGGGGTGTTGATGAGGATGGCGGGGAGGGAGCCGCCATACATCGACGACCCGTAGATGCCGAGCAGCATGGTCAGACCGACGAGAGGTTCGAGCGCGAAGGTGGCAGGCAGCAGGATCGCGATGGCGACCGCCGCACCGACACCCGGAACGGCACCGATCACGACTCCGCCGATGGACCCGATGAACAGTGCAAAGACGACCGCCGGATCGGCGAGCAGATTCAGACCGGATAGAAAATCGCTCATGCCGCCCTCACAGCCAGATCATCACGAAAAGTCGGAATTTGCCCGATGGCAGAAGCGAATAGATCTCGCCCGATGGGATTTTCACATGCAGGAGGCCCTTGAAGATCACGACGACCGCGATTGAGAACAGGGTTGCAAAGGCGAACCAGCGTGCTTGCCGGTATCCCAGACGAAAGACGAGGAGGTTCGTGAATATCAGCGTCGAGGGCAGGTATCCAAGACGCGGCACGATCAGCACATAGGCGATGAACCAGATCGCGAACTCGATGGATCGCAGCCAATAGACCACCTCTTCCGTTCGGCCCCGGATGCGTTCGGACAGCATGGCGCCCAAAAGGTGAAGGCCGGAAAAGACGACCATCGCCCAGACCGCAACCGTGGGCCAGAATGCCGGTTGGCCGAAAAGCGGCTGACCGTCGACCCATGTCGTCTGGCGCGGCAATGCGGCAAGGAGAGCCAGACCGAACAGGAACGAGACAAGCGAAATGATGAAATCGCCCGGTCGCCGGTAGCGTTTGAACAGATCCTGAAACGTCTTGCTGCGTGCCATGTCCTGCCTCGTGAAGGACGCGCCCCGATGTGACCGGGGCGCGCGTTGATGGCGTTACTCGAGCATGGACGAGATGGTGCCGAGCGTTTCGGTATCCGCCTCGATCTGGGCCGCCGATTCCTCGGCATTCTGCCAATAGATCAGGGCGCCCGTGTCCTCGGCCAACTGCTTGGCCGCGTCGGAGGTGACGACCTTCTGGGCCACGGCGACGATCTTTTCGCGCACATCTGCGGGCGTGTCCTTGTGAACGAACAGACCGTTCCACAGCGACACGTCGAGCGCCGGGGCGACCTCCCCGACCGTCGGGGCGTCGGGCGTCAGCGGGATGCGTTCCGCACCGATGGACGCAAGAACCTTCACGTCGTCGAGGCAGGGCAGGATAAGTTGCAGCGTCGTGTTGATGACATCGGCATCACCCGAGGCCAGCGTGTTGCAGTCCAGCGCGTCGAACGCCGCGTCCGAGGCGAACGAGAACCCCTTTTCCTTGGCGAGGGCCAGCGTCACCTGCGTCGGGACGAGCGGCGCACCGAAGTGGCCCAGAACGACGTCGTTGTCCTGCGCATAGGCGGCGAGTTCGTCGACCGAACCATAGGGCGCATCGCCGGAGGCCGCGATCACGAAGGGATAGGTCAGGAAGATGCCGAGCGGATCGAAGGGGTTCGGGTTCAGCGCCGGGATGCCGACCTCGGGCCCGACGATCGGCACGGCGATGACGAACGACCCGATGGTGTAGCCGTCCGCCGGAGCACTGGCGACTTCGGCGGCACCGGGGAACGGCCCACCGCCGCCACCCGGCTTGTTCACGACCGCGGCCGGAACGCCATAGGTGGCCTGAAATTCGTCCGCGATCATGCGGGTCAGAACGTCTTCGAGGTCACCGGGCGGAAACGGCACGACGAACTCGACCGGCTTTTCAGGATACTCGGCCTGCGCGGCCATCGGCAGGGCTGCGGCGGCGAGTGCCACGGCGCTTGCAAGGACTGTCTTCATGTCTGGCTCCCGTTGGTTGGGTTCATTATTTGAACCACTGGTAGCATTTATTCTTGCAGCTTCGAATCTTTTCTGTCAACGTCGAGACGAAAAAATTGCACTCGCAACGATCGGACGACCGGCCCGCAGATGGGAACGATTACCAAAGCGCTGGACCTGCTGAATTTCTTCGCAAAGCAGAAACCCGAGATCGGGCTGACCGAGTTCGTGCGCCTCGTGAACCGGGACAAGGCGACCGTGCATCGCCACCTTACCGAGTTGATGGAAAACGGTTTTCTCGAACAGAATCCGGTCACGCGGGCCTATCGTCTTGGCCCTGCGATCCTGCGTTTGTCCGGGGTGCGCGAAGCGACCCATCCGCTGAGATCCGTCCTGCGCCCTATCGTCGAAGACATCGCGAGACAGGTGGGAGAGCTCACTCACGTCTCGCTGTTGCAGGGCGATGTCCTGTCCCCCGCGCTGCATTTCGACCCGATGACCCATGGCACGCAGGTGGCCTTCGACGAATCAGAGATCCTGCCTTTGCACGCCACGTCATCGGGGCTCGCCGTTCTTGCCTTCGCGGATGAGGACGTGACCCGAAGCGTTCTGAAGCGACCCCTGACCAAATACGCGGACGGGACGATCACCACGGCAGACGAGCTTCGGTCGGTTCTGGACGAGGTGCGACGCACCGGCACCGCATCGCAGGACCGGACATTCGACAGCGAAGTCTGTTCGCAAGGCGCCCCCCTGTTCGGCGTCGGCGGCAAGGTCGTCGGCGCGGTGTCCATCGCGCTGCCCGCCGTGCGCGACACGGACGAGAAACGGGCCGAGATCCGCGAAGCCCTGCGTGATGGAATGGTCAGGATCACCCAACAGCTTGGCGGCGACCTGCCGCCCGAACACGCCGAAAAATGGCAGTCCGCCGTCTGAGGCAGGCTTTCCAAGAACCCCGAGACGACAGAGGACCGGACCATGAAAGACGCGAATTTCCTCAAAGAACGCAACGCCCGTGCGATCTGGCATCCGATGGCGCATCCGGCCGACAGTATCGCCAACCCGCCCGACATCATCGTGGGTGGCGAAGGCGTCACCATCACCGATGTGGACGGCCACACCACGGTCGATGCCGTCGGCGGCCTGTGGAACGTGAACCTCGGGTTCTCCTGCCAGCCGGTGAAGGATGCCATCGCGGCCCAGTTGGACCGCCTGCCCTATTACTCGATCTTTCGCGGCACATCGAACGATCAGGTCATCGAACTGGGCGAGATGCTTGCGGATTTCTTCGCGCCCGACGGCCTGACGCGCGCATTCTACACCTCCGGCGGGTCGGATTCGGTCGAAGTGGCGCTGCGACTGGCGCGCCAGTATCACAAGGTGCGCGGCGAAGCGGGCCGGGTGAAGTATCTGTCGTTGAAAAAGGGCTATCACGGCACGCACACGCTGGGGGCATCGGTCAACGGTAACGCCAATTTCCGCACGCAGTACGAGCCCTTGATGCCGGGCTGCTACCACGTGCCGGCCCCCTACACCTATCGCAACCCGTTCAACGAGACGGACCCCGCGAAGCTCGCCCAACTCTGCCTCGCCGCGATCGAGGACGAGATCAAGTTTCAGGACGCTTCGACCATCGCGGCCTTCATCATGGAGCCGGTGTTGGGCGCGGGCGGGGTCATCCCGCCGCATGAGAGCTTCATGCCGGGGGTTCGCGAGATTTGCGACAAGCACGGCATTCTGTTGATCGCGGACGAGGTCATCACCGCTTTTGGCCGCACCGGCGACTGGTCGGGAAGCCGCCATTGGGGCGTGCAACCGGACCTGATGTGCACGGCCAAGGCGATTACGAACGGCTATTTCCCGTTCGGCGCCGTCATGATTTCGGAAAAGGTGTCCGACGTGTTCGAGAACGACACCACCGGCAAGGGGGCCATCGGGTCGGGATACACCTATTCCGGTCACCCGGTCGGTGCGGCGGCGGCAATCGCCTGCCTCGGCGAAACCGTCCGGTTGAACGTCAAAGACAACGCGGCAGCGCGGGGCGAACAGCTTTTCGCCGGTCTGAAGGCCTTGCAGGACGAATACGACGTTATCGGCGATGTGCGTGGGGGACATGGCCTGATGCTCGCGCTGGAACTGGTCTCGGACCGCGCCACCAAGACGCCCATCGACAAGCAGGCCATCGGCAAGCTGCACCGCGTGACATATGAAAGCGGGGCGATGGTCCGGGTTTCGGGCAACAACGTGATCCTGTCCCCCTCGCTCATCCTGAGCGAAACGGAAGCCCGCACGATTCTCGACGCTCTCCACAAGGGATTTGCCGCGATCTGATCCGGGTCAGCCGCCGACCGCGCCCTTTTCGCGCAGGTTGACCCCTTCCCAGCTTCCCTCGGCCCAAAGAAGGGTCATGCGCGTGAACGACCCTCGGGCAAGGTCGGGGTGATCCGCGACTTTCATGGCCGAGCGATGGGGTTCGCTGCGGTAGGCGGCCGAAATCACGGCGCCCTCGTTTTCCCAGAGCGATAGGGTCGGCGCATCCAGACGTTGGTCGTCCGGCAGTAACTGCTGTTCGAGGATCACGGACGGCAGGTCGGAAAAGGCCTGCCTTACCGCGCGCGTCCCTTTGCCGAAGGCGATCATGCCTTCGCCGGGATTGCCGATCCCCAGTGTCGTAAGGACGAAGACGGGCCGGGACGACTTCGGTCGCGGGCCGAGGTCATGGAACACCGATGCCGCCTTGCCGTCAGGGTGCCAGTTCAGGTCGCCGTGGCTTTGGTAGGGCAGCAAAAGCCCGCTCCACCACTCTTCCGCCTGCGTCAGCAGGGGAATGTTTTCGACCCGCCGCTTCAGAAATCGTCGTCCGGCATCGCGATCCGGCCACAGCGCGATCCAGGTCCGAATGGTCCGGTTGCGAGAGGGCAGCCCCGCCTCGTTCCACGCCACCTCGGACCCGGCAAGGGCAAAGTCCGCGCCCTCCGGCCCGCCGCTCGTGTCGTCGGTCGCGGAGAGGTCGCGGGGAAATCTGGCAGAAATGATCGTGAATGCCTGTGCCACCCGAACCCCCTTTCGACCCGGAGCCTAAGGGGTAAGTGGCGAATTACCAAGCATTTGGCCGCGCGATCAGATCGCGATCAGATGATTGTCCCAAGCCGAGGGCGTTCGGTTCAGGGCGCGTGGCCCGGCATGGTCGAGGGCGATCAGGCCGCCAAGCCCGTCCGACGCCAGATACCCATCCCCCAACGTGGCAAGTCCGCAAACGTCGCTTCGCGCGAAAGACGCGATGAAATCGCCGTCGGGTGTGAACCGATGCAGGCGCCCGCCGCGGGGCGAGGTGATGGCGACCTCGCCACCATTTCCCGCGAAGGCGATGCTGCCCGCATAACCCTGCATCAGCAACTGTTCGTCCAGCGGGGCGCTCGCCAAGATTGGTGCCTCGGTCATCCGGTGCAGGCCAAGCAGAGGCATCGCCGCGCCCTCTTCGCCCTGCCATTGCATCGCGAATGCCACCAGACCGTCGGGGCGGATCGCAAGGTGGCGGATCGAGTTCTGGTGGAGGTCCGGGTCGAGGATCAGTTTGTCGAGCACCCGGCCCGACAGGTCCGTGTAGACGAGGCTCGGCTCCATCCGGTCGATGTTCATCTTTTCCCGGTCATCGGTTTCGATCCCGCCATTCGCGACCACGAGCCGGGCGCCGTCCGGCATAAGCCGTATCTCGTGCGGGCCTAGCCCGGTCGTCGGGAAGCTGCCGAGGCGCGTGTAGCTGTCGGTATCCCAGATCCCGACATGGCCCGCGCTTCCAACGATCTCCTGCTCGGAAGTGAACAGCGTCGATCCATCCTTGGAATAAACGCCGTGCCCGTTGAAATGACGGTCCGCTGGCGGTTCGAGATTACGCAGGACGACGCCTGTTGCGCAGTCGATCACAAGCGCGAAACGTCCGGGGCGGCGCGCGAACCCGATCGCTTCTGCCCGCGTCGGGTGCCCGCAGGCCGCATGGCCGCGTGCGGGCAGTGGGATCGAGAATGTTTCGCGTCCGTCCGCGTCGATCCCGTGGATCGCGTAGGTTCCATCGGGTTCCCTGGCTGCCGCGATGTACGACGGCGAGCCGACCGCCGACCATCCCAGTCGCGGCGCACCGGCGGCTGCGATCAGCCCACCCAGAAACGCGCGTCTGTTCGTCATGTCAGTCTCCGTCCGACGAATTGAAGCCGGGCGTGATCCCGTATCGGGTACCCACTTCGACTTCGACCGCGTTCTCGACCGCATCGATTTTCTGCTGAAGAATCTCGACGTCCAGACGCTTCATGAGATCGCCGATGTTCTGAAAAGACGGGTCGGTGATGGTTTCGGCCTGCTCGCGAACAGCGTCGAGCGCCGCACGGGTTTCAGGGAGTTCCCAGTCGGCCAGAGCCTCGGCCAGCCCGACCGCCGCTTCGGTCGCCAGCACGGATTGAGTGAGGCTGCGCCCGGACCGCCAGGCTTCGGCGCGCGTCGGTCGAGCGCGGGCGACCTCACCCAGCGGCCGCCCAAGCCGCGTGTCTTTCGTGAATTCGAGGGCTGAAAGGATCTGCGTATAGATCGCGCGCTGGGCCTCGGCTTCGTCGAGGTAGGTCGTGTTGCCCGCGCTTCCCGGGTCGAGGAGGAGCGGCGCGAAATCGTTCCATTGCGCTTGAAGCGCAGTCGCCTGATCCACCACGTCGCGCGTCAGCGCCCGGACCAGCGTGCAGGCATAATCGCCCTCGGCATAGTCGTTGAATTGACTGTCATAGAGCATCCGCTCCAAGGCGAAGAACCCGCGTGCCGCGATGGAAATTTCTTCGAACGCCGCCTGATCTTCGACCACCGGGTCTTTGTTCGAGATCAGGTCCGCGAGCGTTCTCTCGGTGAAGCCGCGTTTGTCAGGCCAGAAAGACAGGGACAGGGCGCCCTGTTCGCTTGGCCCCAGCCGCACGTCGGCGACCGCCATCCAACCGTCGAACGCGGCGTTGTATGGCCCGACAAGCCCCTCGGCCTCGCAGCTTTCCTGCGCGGCGTCGTCCAGCACCTCGGCGGCCTCGGTGAAGGCGGCGAGATGTGGAAGGATGTAATCGTTCACGGCCTCTTCGACGCCTGCGACGGCGGGCGTGGCGATCAAGGCGGCAGCGTAGATCAAGTGTCTCACAGCGACTCCAGATATTTTACAAGAGCGTCACGATCCGGCTTCGGTCGCGCGACGATGGCGTCTCGGGCGGCTTGCGCTTCCCCGCCATGCCAGAGAATCGCTTCCATCAGGGTGCGCGCACGGCCATCGTGCAGATAGTTTTCGTGGCCCGACACGAGCTTCGTCAAACCGATCCCCCAAAGCGGTGCGGTGCGCCATTCATTGCCGGTCGCGCGCCCCTCGGGCCGGTTGTCCGCCAGCCCATCGCCCATGTCGTGCAGGAGCATGTCTGAATAGGGCCAGATGAGTTGGAAACTCTGGGCGGGCTGGTCGGCTAGGCGGTGGGTCACGAATTTGGGGGTGTGGCAGGCGGTGCAACCCGCGTCGTAGAACACCTGTTTGCCGCGCAGAACATCGGGATCGTCCGAACCGCGCCGGGCGGGCACCGCAAGATTCCGGGCGTAGAAGGTGACGAGGTCCAGTCCGGTGTCGTCGACTTCGAACCCGCCCTGTGCATCGTCATCGCCGTGGGCCGCCCCCACGCAGTCGGTCTGGTTGTCGGTGCATTCGCCCCAGGCATTCGGAAACAACGGTGTCGAAATTCCGATGTCGCCGGAAAAGGCGGCGGCGCTCTGGTGCCGGATCGTCGGCGTGCCGGCCTTGAGCCCGAAACGTCCGAGCATGATCTTTTCATGTTCGATCGACCAGACGAGGTTCGGGCGACCCGATATTCCATCCCCATCCTCGTCCGCCTCGTCGACATGGGCGAGGATGTCCTGCGCGGGAATCGCCTCGAGCAGGCCGAGACCGATCATCTGCGGCGTCAGTCGCGGCGACAGCATCGCATCCGGGTGCAGGGGACCATAACCAAGGTCCGTCAGGGCGTAGGTCGGGCTGCGAAGGGTGACGATTTCGCCCCCGGCCAGCTCGACCGGAATATCCTCATAGGTGATCGAGACCTGCGCTTCGGCGGGCAGGCCGGAGGTGCCGAAATCCTGTATCTGGCCGCCATAGTTGGGTTCTTCGGTGGCCCCGATGAAATCCTCGACCTCCTGCATGTCCCACGCGACTTCGGCCGGAATAGACACGCGAAAGAAGAACGAAACCGCATTGTCGTCGGGCCCTTCGGGCAGATGCCCGCGCCCGTCCTTGATGTGGCAGTTTTGGCAGCCCCTGGCGTTGTAGAGCGGGCCGAGACCATCGGACGCCTCGGTCGACGAGGGTGCCGTGACCCAGATCTTTCGGAAAAGGCCGTTGCCGACCTTGAACTCCAACTCCCCCTCGAAGCCGATGTTGGCCGAGGGCTGGCTGAAGGCGTCGGCATTGTCACGCGCCCGCACGGTGGCGGCGCCGGCCGGACGTTCTTCGAATTGCTCGGGCGCAGAAAAATCTGTCGTCGGCGCGGTCACCTTGGCGATCCGCGCCGCTTCTTCTTGCGTGCGTGGCACGACGTGCAGATGCTCGTCGTCAAGCGTCGTCATGTCGAACCCGACGACTGGCCCGGCGGCGATCAGAAAAGCGGCAAGGCTACTCGTCGCTATCCATTTTGGCGGCGTTGAGATGCGCGTAGTTTTCGGCCCCGATCCTTTCGTAGAGGTCGATCTGGGTTTCAAGAAAGTCAATGTGGCCCTCTTCATCGGCAAGCAGGTCCTCGAACAACTTCATGCTCACATAGTCGTTCTCGTCCCGGCAGACATCGCGCGCTTCTCGGTACAGTTTGGCCGCCGAATACTCTGCCGCAAGGTCGCAGTCGAGCGTCTCGCGGGGTGTTTCCCCGATCCGGAGCGGGTCGAGTTTCTGAAGGTTCGGATGCCCTTCCAGAAAGATGATCCGCTCGATCAGCTTGTCGGCGTGCTGCATCTCTTCGATGCTTTCTTCGCGGCTCTTGGCCGCCATGTGCTTGAGCCCCCAGTCATCCTGAAGACGATAGTGCAGCCAATACTGGCTGACCGCCGTCAATTCGTGCCGAAGCGCCGAATTGAGGTATTCAATAACTTTCTCGCTGCCCTTCATGGCGCTTCTCCTCTGCCGGGTGCCTGCGCAGATTGCGCAGGCTTAAAGGTACATGGAGGCTATCACTTTGGCGCATCGTCGCAACGAAGAGCGACATGCAGCCACCGCAATCCGCGGATTTCCCGAGCGCATGGTAGATGCGCCCGGGGGTGATGATCGTCCGTTCATCCGCGGCGCGCATCCAGTCGATTGCGGCGTGGATGTCGCGATCCGAGATGTTCTGGCAGTGACAGACGATCATACCGCGTAGCGCCTTACTGAAAGACCGCGTTGGGGTTGTCGAGGCTGTCGGAGCCTTCGAACTCGATCGCCTCGAGGCCCAGATCGGCCACGATACGTTCGATCGTCGCGGTCTGGTCGATAAGGCCGTCGATGGCGTCCATCATCAGCTTTTCGCCTTCTTCATTGCCGGGAGCGAGCATCTGATCCACGGCCATACCGTTTTCGGCCGCGTCCGAAATCGCCGTCATGGCGGTCATGGTGGTGTCCAGCTTTTCCTTCATCTCGGCGTCGAGATCGGCGTTGGCTTCGGCCACCAGATCGGACAGCGACGGCCCTTCGACGACCGTTCCGTCCACGCGGGTGTAAGACCCGAGGTAGACGTTCTGCACACCGAGGCCGTCGTTGTAATGCGACCGATGGGTGTTGTCCGAGAAGCAGTCATGCTCTTCTTCCGGGTCGTTCAGCATCAGGCCAAGGCGCATACGCTCACCAGCCTGTTCACCGTAGGAGAGAGAGCCCATGCCAGTCAGGATCGCGATGATCCCGGCGTCTTCGTTCGCCATCACGGCTTCGCGGGCTTCGCCGCCCTGACCCCATGCCGCGACCATTTCTTCGAGGTCGGAAATGAGCAGGTCCATCGACGCTTCGAGATAATCGACGCGGCGGTCGCAGTTGCCATTGGTGCAGTCGTCGCCCTGAGCGAAATCGGAATAGGGGCGGTCGCCTGCGCCGGCGTCGGTGCCGTTCAGATCCTGACCCCAGAGCAGGAATTCGATGGCGTGGTAGCCACGCGCGACGTTCGATTCGATCCCGTCGGCTTCGTTCAGCGTGTCCGCGATCAGTTCAGGCGTGATGGACGAAGCGTCGACCTCTTGCCCCGCGATGGTGAGCTGCGGGTTCGCGATCACGTTGACCGCAGCGAAGGGGTTTTCGTCGGTGGCGCCGCCATAGCTTTCGTCGACATAATCGATAAGGCCCTCGTCCAGCGGCCACGCGTTCACCTTGCCTTCCCAATCATCGACGATCGGGTTGCCGAAACGGTATACTTCGGTCTGCTGATAGGGCTCGCGCGCCGCGACCCATGCCGCGCGTGCCGCAGCGAGCGTGTCTTCGGACGGGCTGGCGATCAGCGCCTCGACAGCATCGTTCAAAGCCTGCGCGGTGGTCAGGCTGTCTTCATAGCCCGCGTGTGCGATATCGGCGTAGGTCGTGAGCACTTCGCCCTTGGTTGCCGCAAAAGCCGGAACGGTGCCGAGGATCAGGCCAGCCGCCGTAAGTGTCGCGCGTTTCATCATATCAGTCCCTTTGGTCACTTCGTAATTCTGGTGCTTGGCCGAATAGCTGATTGATTTGGTCGGATATGTCAAGGAATGCCCGAGTAAAGTGATCGGGAATTTGGAATGGTTCCAATCAGAAACGAAAAAGGGCGGCCCAGCGGACCGCCCAGATGCGTTTTTCATGGCCTATGGCGTCAGAACAGGTCCGGCAGGAACAGAACGAGCGCCGGGAAGGCGATCACCAGCGCGACCACGAGGATGTCGGACAGCAGAAAGGGAATCACCCCTTTGAACACCTGCACGACGCTGACGTATTTGCTCGCCACGTTCTTGATGACGAACACGTTCAACCCGACTGGGGGCGTAATCATCCCGATCTCCAGCAGTTTCACCACCAGCACCCCGAACCAAACGAGGTCGATGTGCTGGGCTTCGAGCACGGGCAGGAACACCGGCAACGTGACCAGCATCGCGCCGAACGGCTCCATGAACGTGCCCAGCGCGAGGTAGATCAGAACGATGATGAACATCAGACCGACATAGCTGATGTCCGCCCCCGCGACGGCCTGCGCGATGAAGCTTTGCAGACCGGACAGGCCAAGGAACCGCGTGAACATCGTTGCCGCAAACCCGATGATGAGCAGCGATCCGGTGGTGGTCACCGTTTCGATCAGGGACCGCGAAATCGCTTTGCGGGTGAGCTTTCCGGTCGCGCCCGCGACGACGAAGGTGCCGAGCGCGCCGATGGCCCCGGCCTCGGTGGCCGTGAACAACCCGCTGAAAAGCCCGCCGAACACGATCAGGATGAGCACCAAAACGGGGAGGAGCGACAGGAACACGCGCGCACCCTCGCCTTCGTCCACTTCGGCGCGACGGGGGATGACGTCAGGCCGGGTCAGGCTGATGACAAGGATCACGAGCGTATAGGCGATTGCAGTCGCGATCCCGATACTGATGCCGCCAAGAAAGACCTTGGTGACCGAGGTTTCGGCGATGATGCCGTAGATAATCATCAGGATCGAGGGCGGGATCAGCGCCCCGATGGTGCCACCCGCCGCGATGGATCCGGACGCGATAGACGGTCGATAGCCCGCCTTGACCATTTCCGGGATCGCGATGCGTCCCATGGCCGCTGCCGTGGCGAGCGAAGATCCGGAGAGGGCGGCGAAGCCGGAACAGGCGAAGATGGACGAGATCGCCAGACCGCCGGGCAATCGGGCGAGGAACACCTTCGCCGCATCGAACAACCCCGCCGTCAGGCCGGTGTGAAACGCGACGAAGCCCATCAAGAGGAACATGGGAACCGCGCTCATCGTCCAGCTTGCGACGAAGCTGTAGGGCGTGTTCTCGAGGATGCCGAGCGCGGGTTTCAGCCCGATCATCGCCCAGATACCCGAAAAGGACACGAGGATCAGGGCAAGCGCGACGGGCAGACGCAGGACAAGCAGGATGGCGAGCGCGATGACGCCATAAATGCCGGTTTCGACGCTCATTCTGTGGCCTCATCCAGTTGCGCGGCAAGTGTCGGGTTCAGATAGCCGATCGCCAGCAAGGCGGAGATGACGGTCGCAAGCGTGAACCCGATCGGCGCGAAGTAGAACGAATGCCAGACCGGCATCTTGTAGGTCGCGATCTCGACGAGGGTACCGACCCGCGTTTCGGAAAGGGCCTTGTCCCAGTTGGTCCAGGCGAGAAAGCCATAGATCACCGACGCAACGACCATGACGAGTGCGTCGGAATACTGCCGGACCCGTTCGGACAGCGCGAAGTCGATCAGTTCGACCGAGATCATCTGTCGGCGAAGCTCCAGCCAGCCGAGCGGCAGAAACGCAAGCGCCGTCATGTAATACCGCGCCACGATTTCAGGCACGGTGTTCATGGAGATACGGAACAGGTTGCGCAGAACGACGTCAAGCGAGATGTGAAGCATCATGGCGACGACGGCGAATGCGCCGATATACCCCATCGTTCGGGCAATCATCCGCGCGATGGCGACCAGCTTTCCCATAGTGCGACCCCGAGATGAGTGGTTGGGGTGCCCCGGCCCACGAACAGGGCCGGGGCGTCGGCATCACATGCCGTAGGTTTCAAAGTCGACCTTGGACCAGATCTCGTCCCAGGCGCGGGCGGCGAGAGCTTCGGGGTCTTCACCCACTTCGGCCACGATCCCGTCCCACTTCTCGATCAGCGCGGCGAAGTCGGCGGCCAGCGGGTTGCTGTCGATGCGCGACTGCACGTCCTGTTCGGCGAAACCGTTCGATGCCGCGAGGAACTCTTCCGACGGTTCGGTGTCTTCGATCCCAGCCTCCGCCACGGCGGCGTTGGCTTCACCCGGCATCTGGTAACCCCAGCGGTCGGTCAGCTGCGGGTCGGCGCGGTTGGCGGCTTTGGCGAACTGGGTCCGCTGTTCCACCGACATATCCGCCCAGACATCTGCGGCGACGGTGAAGTTGGACGTCACGTGATAGGTGCCCAGCGGCACGCGCAGCACGTTGGTCGCCACGTCGACGAGACGGTAGGACAGCATGTCCGCGATAGACGCCATGGTGCCGTCGATGGTGCCCTGGCTCAGGGCTTCGAAGGTCTGGCCGACCGGCAGGTTCACCGGGGTCGCGCCGAAGTTCTCGGCCCAGCGCGAATACGGCGCGCCGCCCGAACGCAGGCGAAGGCCCTGAAGGTCTTCGATGGTGTTGACCGGCTTGGTGGTCATCAGCACGTAGACGTCAGACGACCCGGAACCCAGGAACACGCCGCCGAAAGCCTTGTATTCTTCCTGACAGGGCGCGCAGTTCACGACCCATTCGGTCATCGCCCAACCCATCGCGTGCGGATTGCGCCCGGCCAGGGCGAGGTCGCCCGCCACGCCGGTTTGCGGGAAGTCAGCCGCGAAATAGAGCGGGAGCGAGTTGCCGACGCCGGCAAGCCCGGTCTGAAGCGCATCCTTCATCTGGGGCAGCGAGACGACCTCGGGCCCGATGACGTTCGCGGTCATTTCGCCGCCGGTTTCCTCGGCGAGGAACTCGGCGAACTTACCGTACATATAGGCCGCCGGGTGCGCCGGAGGGGCGGCCGGGGCGGCGACGACGGTTTCGGCCTGCGCCGGAACCGCGAAGGCGAGGGCAGCGGCAAGGGCCGCACCCGTTACGTTCCAAGTCTTCATTGTGGTTCTCCTCCCAATCAGACGTCCTAAAGGTTCAGAAGACGCTTCGCGTTTTCCTTGAGGATGAGCGGACGTACCTCATCCTTGAATGGAGCTTTCTCGAAATCGGCCAGCCAACGGTCCGGCGTGATCGCGGGCCAGTCGGAACCGAAGAGCATCTTTTTCTTCAGCATCGAATTCGCGTATTTCACCAGAATTTCCGGGAAATACTTCGGGGACCAGCCGGACAGGTCGATGTAGACGTTCGGCTTGTGCTGGGCGACGGCCAGCGCCTCTTCCTGCCAGGGGAAAGACGGGTGGGCCATGATAATCTTGAGGTCGGGGAAATCCACCGCCACGTCGTCGATGGACATCGGGTGCGAGTATTTCAGCCGCATCCCCATGCCGCCGCGCATCCCCGAACCGACCCCCGTCTGCCCGGTGTGAAACAGGGTGATGACGCCTTCTTCTTCCAGCACTTCGTAGAAAGGATAGGCCATGCGATCATTGGGCCAGAAGCCCTGCATGGTCGGGTGAAACTTGAACCCGCGCACGCCGAAATCACGGATAAGCCTACGCGCCTCCCGCGCGGCCATCTTGCCCTTCCACGGGTCGATCGACGCGAAGGGGATCAGGATGTCGTCGTTCTCGGCGCAGATCTCGGCCACTTCTTCGTTCGAGTAGCGGTGGAAGCCGGTCTCGCGCTCGGTGTCGACCGGAAAGATGACGGCGCCGATCTTGCGCTCGCGGAAGTATGCGGCGGTCTGGCCGGGCGACGGAAGCATCCCGTCGGCCCCTGCGGGGTTGCCGAAATACTTGGCCATCCCGGCCTGAAACTCCATGTAACCGTCGTCACGGGTTTCGCCGTGTTTGCACGGCTCCTCCGCGTGGGTGTGGATGTCGATGGCGACGAGTTCGTCGACGTTCAGTGGCATGCGTTCAGTCCTGTGAATTTCTTGAGCAGCGAGGTCAGTTGATCCGCCTCTTCCTGGCTCAGGTTGTCTTTTTCGGTGAAGTTGAACGAAAGGAAGTTCTCGCGGTGCGCTTCGACAAAGCCGCTCCCCTCCTCGGTCAGATAAAGCCGCACCGCCCGCCGGTCCGACTTCGGCGTCTTGCGCGTGACGAGCCCGCGCTGGACCAGCCGCGCCGTGAGTTTGGTCATATGGGCCGGCTTGATCCGAAGCGTGTTCGCGATACTGCCCTGCCGCAGTCCGGGGTTCAGACCGATCACCCAGAGCACCGTGAACTCGCCCGGCTTCAGCCCATGGTCGCCCAGATTCTCGAAGAAGTTGTCGAACGCCTTGATCTGGGCCAGACGGATAAGGAAACCGAGCGAATCCGTGATGGCGCCCATCCGGATCGGTGCGTCTTCGGCTTCCTGTTCCATCGCGTCCCGCATCAGTCGTCCTTGGTCACCGCGACCTTGCCCGCTTTCTTGTTCAAGAATGCGTTCAGCCGCTCTTCCGCTTCCGGGCTCGTCGCCGTGAACGAGGCGATGAAGCTTTCCACGAACAGGCCATCGTCCGAGGCCATATCCTGAATGCGGGGCAAGGCATTGATGATCGCGTAGTTCGAGATTTCGGCATTGGTGGCCGCGTGCGAGGCCAGCGCGATCGCCTTTTCCAAAGCCTCGCCTTCGGGCACGACATACTGAACGATATTCCAGCGTTCAGCGGTGTCGGCATCGACCGCGCGACCCGTCAGCATCATGTCGGTCATCCGCGCCAGTCCCATAAGGCGCGCGGACCGGACCGACGCCCCGCCGCCGACGAAAATGCCGCGCTGGCCCTCGGGCAGCGCGAAAAAAGCCGACTTGTCGGCAACCCGCACGTGAACGGACGAGGCCAGTTCCAGACCACCGCCCACGACGGCGCCGTGAAGTGCGGCGAACCACGGCAGTTTGCCCTTTTGAATCCAGCCGAACACCTCGTGCCAGCGGCGCGATCCATGAACGCCCTCAAAAGGGGTCTTTTTCACATGCTCGGCCAGATCGAGGCCCGCGCAGAAATGGGTGCCATGCCCGTGAATCACCGCCGCTTTGGCCTCGGCTTCCGCCTTGCGCACGATCAGCGCGAGCTCTTCGACGAAGGCATCGGAAATCGCGTTACGCTTTTCGGGCCGGTTCAGGCCGACGAGCGCCACGTTCCCCCGCAGCTCGTAGGTGAGGTATTTCAGGTCCAACGATGTCCTCCCAACCGACTTTTCGAGTCGCGTTGAAACCACTATCCACGGATTTAGTTTCCGCGTAAACTAAATTTTGTAACGCGTCGGGAGGGACGCAAGGGAGGAATGAATGACGAAGGCAAAGCTGCGCCCTGTCAAACTCTGGCAACCGGACATCGCGTGGGAAGAATCGGACGATGGCACGATCTTGGTGCGTCAGACCGCGCCGTTGGGCGACTACCCCGACAAGATCACGGACCGACTGGATCACTGGGCGGATGTCGCGCCGGACCGTCTTTGGATGGTGGAACGGGGCGTCGGCGAGGCGGAGTGGACCGGGCTGACCTATGCCGAAGCGCGCGCTCAGGTCCGTTCGATCGGGCAGGCGCTTCTCGATCTGGGCCTTTCGACGGACAGGCCGCTTGTCATTCTGTCGGGTAATTCGGTCGCCCACGCGCTGATGGCGCTTGGCGCGCAGTATGTCGGCGTGCCCTCTGCGGCCATCGCCCCCGCCTATTCGCTGGTGTCGACGGACCACGGCAAACTCAAAGGCGTCCGGGATCAGATCACGCCCGGCGCGGTCTTCGTCGATGATTTCGCGCCGTTCGAGCCGGCGATTGCGAATGTCTTTCCAGAACTGACGATCATCGCGAAGACAGGCAACGAATGGTCGTGGAGCAGCCTGGTGAACACGCCGGTGACCGACGCCGTCGATGTGGCGAATGCGGCGATCACGCCCGATACCGTCGCGAAGTTCCTGTTCACCTCCGGCACCACCGGCAGCCCGAAAGCGGTCATCCAGACCCAGCGTATGCTTTGCGCGAACATCGAACAGGTGACGGATTGCTATGCCTACCTGCGGGACGAGCCGCCCATCGTCCTCGACTGGGCGCCGTGGAACCACGTCGCGGCGGGCAACCTGATGTTCAACATCGTGCTGCACAATGGCGGCACGTTCCATATCGACGCGGGGCGGCCCACCAAGGACATGATCGGAGAGACGATCCGAAATCTTCGCGATGTCTCGACGAACTGGTATTTCAACGTGCCCGCCGGGTTCGAGATGATCCTGCACGAGATGGAGCGCGACCCGACATTCGCCGATGCCTTCTTCCGCGACATGAAACTGATGTATTACGCCGGGGCGGCGATGGCCCAGCATACGTGGGACGACCTGAAAGCGATGGCCGTTCGCACGACCGGCGAGGAAATCCTGCTCGCCACCGGGCTTGGCGCCACGGAAACGGCGCCGTTCGTCCTGTTCCAGACCGAGCCTCAGGCAAGTCCGGGCAATATCGGCGTTCCCGCAAAGGACATCACCATCAAGCTGGTTCCCAACGAGGGCAAGCTTGAGGTCCGCGTCAAAGGCCCAAACGTGACGCCCGGCTACTGGCAGAACGAGAAACTGACCGCCGAGGCCTTCGACGACGAAGGCTTCTACATGCTGGGCGACGCGCTGAGGTTCGCCGCACCGGGCGATCCGTCCAAAGGGTTCTTCTTCGACGGGCGCGTGGCCGAAAACTTCAAACTCCAGACCGGAACATGGGTGTCGGTCGGTGCCGTGCGCGCGAAACTGACCGATGCGCTGGGCGGCCTTGCCCGCGATGTCGTGTTGACCGGCGACGGCGAGGAAAAGCTGGGTGCCCTTCTCGTGCCGTTCCGTCCCGCCATCGCGGCGCTCGTGCCGGGTGGGGCCGAGATGAGCGATGCCGATCTGTTCACCCATCAGGCGCTGCGCGACGCAGTCGCCGAACGGCTCGCCGCCTACAACGCGAAGGCGACAGGTTCGTCGATGCGGGTGCCCATCGCCATGGTGCTGGTGGACCCTCTCGACCTCGACAAGGGCGAAGTGACCGACAAGGGCTCGGTCAATCAACGCGCCGTCCTGCGCGAGCGCGCCGATCTGGTCGCCCGGCTTTACGAGGAGGGGCCCGAGGTCATCCGTTCAGGGCGCTGACGTCGATTGTCTTTGCCTTGCCGCGCCAATTGTATACATTTCAGTGTATACATGGGAGCGGTAGATGACTGAAACGCGCGGCAGCACACATGCGAAACGGGCAGCCTACGATCTGCGTCAGCGGATCGTGAAGGGCGAGTTGCCGGGCGGAACGCGGCTTTACGAGGTCGCCCTCGCGGAAGAACTGGAAATATCCCGCACGCCCGTGCGCGAAGCGATGAGCCGTCTTGCCGAAGAGGGCCTGTTGGAGCGCGCCCGGGGCGGGGGATTCGTCGTGCGGTCCTTCACCTATGCCGATGTCCTCGACGCCATCGAACTGCGCGGCGTGCTGGAAGGCACTGCGCTTCGGCTGGCGGCCGAGGCCGGCGTTTCGTCGGAAAAAATTCAGCATATCAAGGGTTTGATCGCGCAGATCGACGCGGGTTTCAGTGCTGCCGGCGATCCGCCGGACCTTGAGGCCTATTCGGGTCTGAACGAGCAGTTTCACGACGATATCGCGGATCTGTGCCCGTCGGGTATCGTCCGGTCCGAATTGCAGCGGGTCAAATCGCTTCCCTTCGCCTCACCCTCGGCCTTCGTCTTCCGTCGCCGCGAATCACAGACGATGACTCAGTCCATCGTGATCGCTCAGGCGCACCACCACGCTATGATCGAAGCGATCGAACGGCGGGAAGGCGCACGGGCCGAGGCGCTTGCGCGGGAACACGCGCTGATCGCCCGAAGAAACCTTGAAGAAAAGGCACTTGCGCCGGGCGAAGGCAATCCGGCGCTCGCTCTGATCGTCGATTAAGACCCGCCCGCGCATACATTCTGGGGCCGATTCAGCGCAGTTCGCCGGATTTTGCTTGCAAAATCGCGTCAATCGTCGTTCCATGTATACATTCTGATGGTAGGGAGGTCATCATGGCGAAGAGCCTTGAGCAAATCATGCAGGAGACGAACATCGTCACGCACCTGCGCAATTCCAAAATCGGCATGTACATCTATCCGGGCGTCGCCCCGGAGTTCACGAACTGGCGTTCGGAACAGATGGCATGGCGTGACTCGGTCGTTCTTTACGACCAATCGCACCACATGGACGAAGTGACCGTCGAAGGACCGGACGCGCAGGCGTTCCTCGCCCACGTCGGTATCAACGACTTCGGCAATTTCGACATGGGCCGCGCGAAGCACTTCGTGCCCGTGACCCCGGCGGGCCACGTGATCGGCGACCACATCATCTTCCGTCTGGACGAAAACAAGTACGTGACCGTGGGCCGCGCCCCGACCTCGAACTGGATCATGTTCCAGGCCGCGATCGGCAAGTGGAACGTCAAGGTTTCGCACGATCCGCGCTCGGATTCGCGTCCGGACGGCAAGGCGATCTACCGCACGCACTACCGCTTCCAGATCCAAGGCCCCGACGCCGACAAGATCTTCGAAGAGGTCAACGGCGGCCCGGTGCCTGAAATCAAATTCTTCCACGTCGACACGATCAACATCGGGTCGCGCAAGGTTCAGGCCCTGCGTCACGGTATGGCCGGTGCGCCCGGTCTGGAAATCTGGGGCCCCTACGCGGACAAGTCCTACATCCAGTCGACCATCGCCGAGGCCGCCAAAAAGGTCGGTGTCGAGATGCATTTCGTGGGCTCGCGCGCCTATTCGACCAACACCGTCGAATCCGGCTGGATCCCCTCGCCGCTGCCCGGCATCTACACCGGCGACGGCATGATGAAGGACTACCGCGAGTGGCTGACCGAACAGTCGTATGAGGCCGCAGGCTCCATCGGCGGGTCCTATGTCTCCGACAACATCGAAGACTACTACGTGAACCCGTTCGAACTGGGTTACGGTTTCTACATCGGCTGGAAGAAGGACGACTTCATCGGCAAGGACGCCCTGACCAAGATGAAAGGCGCCTCGTCCAACCGCAAGAAGGTCACCTTCGAGTGGAACGCGGAAGACGTGATGAAGGTCATCGCTTCGAACTTCGCGCCGGGCGAGAAGAACTACAAGTGGATCGACTTCCCGCAGCCCAACTACGCCTCGTCCACCGCGGACAAGGTGATGCAGGGCGACAAGATGGTCGGCATGTCGATGTTCAACGGCTACTCGTTCAACGAACGCTGCCTGCTGTCGCTTGGCGTCGTGGACCAATCGGTCGAAGTCGGCGATGTGCTTGAAATGGTCTGGGGCGAGCCCGACGGCGGGTCCAAGAAGACCTCGGTCGAGCCGCATGAGCAGACCACGATCCGCGTTCGCGTGTCGCCGACGCCGTATTCGACGGAAGCGCGCACCAACTATGCCGACAGCTGGCGCACCAAGACCTGATCGGTCTGGCCAAGCTTTCCTGCGGCGGGATGGGTCATCCCGCCGCAGACAACCCCGAGATGCCTTGTTCAAGCGGTAATCATCGGGGAAGAATAGACAAACCTTATGGGACAACGCTGAATGTGACTTGACCGGCCCCACGGCTCCCATACCGTGCGGCCACCTCTATAGCCCGAATTCGGGCGCGACATCTGACTGGGAGGACTACAGATGATCCAAGGAAACATTTTCCGCACTGCCGCCGCAGCCGCGGCCGTCACGGTGGCAGGCATGGCTCCAGCCCTTGCCGAAACCGTAAAGTTTGCGCACTGGGTTCCGCCCGCGCACACCCTCACCGCTTCCACCATCGAACCGCTTCAGGCCGCCGTCGAAGGCTCCGGTCTTGAGATCGAAGTCTACCCCGGTGGTGAGCTTGGCGCCGGTCCGCTCGAGCAATACGTCCGCGTCGTTCAGGGCGTGGCCGACATCGTGTGGGGGCTTCAGGGCTATACCTCGTCTCAATTCCCGCTGACCATGGTGTCGGAACTGCCGGGCGCCCTGCCCGAGGGCATGACCGGCTACGACATGCTGTGGAACGCCTATGAGGCCGGGCAGCTCGACGGCGAGTTTCCGGGCACCGTTCCGCTCGCCCTGTGGCTGTCGGAACCGAACATCTTCATCATGAAAGACGTCGACGTTCGCACGCCCGCCGACCTTCAGGGTCTCAAGATCCGCGTGTCGGGTTCCGCTGCGGCGGCCGCCGTCGAAGCCCTTGGCGCGACGCCCGTCCAGATGCCCGCTGGCGAAATCTACAACTCGCTCCAGACCGGCCTGATCGACGGTGTCATCACCGGCGCCTCCGCCGTCGGCGACTTCAAGCTCGACGAAGTGGCGAACAGCTACACGCTCAATGCGCCGCTCGGCCACATCTCGTTCTACGTCGTCATGAACAAGGCGAAGTACGAAGGGCTGCCCGCCGAGATGAAGGAAGCCATGGACTCGATCATCGGCCGCAAGCTGTCGCAGTCGGCGGAAGAGGGCTGGAACGCCCGCGCCGCGAGCGTGATCGAAAGCCTCGAAGCCGCGGGTGACAACACCGTCTATACGCTGTCGGACGACGAGCGTGCCGCCTTCGAAGAGCTGACCTACCCGATCCGCGAGAAAGTCGTCGGTGAAGTGGGCGGCGAGGACGTGCTCAAGACCATGCAGGGCATGTAAGCCTTGGGCGCACGCGTAAGCACCTGGGCAGACGGGCTTATCCGCCTGTCTGCCCTTGTCGGCACCATCGGCCTCGTCATCGAGGTGGTGGTGATCCTGATCGACGTCATCGGCCGTTTCTTCGGCAGCCCCCTGACCGGAGCGCAGGACATCAGCCAGATGAGCATGGTCCTGATCGTGTTCGGCGGCATGGCGCTGTGCGACAAGATCGGCGGTCACGTGAACGTCGACCTTCTTGAAAACGCCATGCCACGCTGGATGATCTGGGCCGGCGATTTCGCCTCGGCCGTCATCGGCGCGGTTATCTTCATCGGGATCGCATGGACCACTTGGTCTTCGATCTACCTGATGCGGTTCCAGCTTGGTGTCGTTCAGAAAACCAACATCATTGACCTTCAATTCGACTGGTTCAAAGGCGCCATCGTCGTCATGTCGATCATCACCGCAATCGGGATGATCCTGCGCGCGATCGGATTGGTCCTGACCGGCGACAACGGTCAAGAATCTCGAGGCCACGCATGAGCGTTGAAATGATCGGCCTGCTCGGGCTGGTGGCGTTGTTCGTCCTGCTCGGGCTGCGCATCCCCGTAGCCTTCGCCATGTTCACCGTCGGGTTCATCGGCAACATGATCCTGAACTCCCCGCAGGCCGCGATGAGCCAGCTCGCCTCGGACAGCTTCTCGCTTGCCGCGACCGTGGAACTGGTCGTCGTGCCGCTCTTCATCCTGATGGGCAACGTGGCCACCGAAACCGGGATGAGCCGTAAGCTTTACGATGCCGCCTATGCCTGGATCGGATCGATCCGGGGCGGGCTGGCCTCGGCCACCGTCGTCGCCTGTGGTGGGTTCGCCGCCCTGTCCGGCTCGTCCGTCGCGTCGGCCCTGACCATCGGGCGCGTGTCGCTGTCGGAGATGGAGCGGTTCAAATACGACAACCGCCTGTCGACGGGCGTGGTTGCGGCCGGCGGGACGCTCGGCATTCTGATCCCGCCTTCGACCGGGTTCGTGATCTATGCGCTGCTGACGCAGCAATCCATCGGCCGCCTGTTCCTCGCGGGCGTTCTGCCCGGCCTTCTGCTTTTGTCCATGTTCATCCTGACGATCCTCGTCATCACGTGGTTCAAGCCGGAGATGGGGCCGAAAGGCCCGAAAACGACCCTGTCCGACAAGATGCGGTCAACGGGTGGCGCGACCCCGATCCTGCTGGTCATCGTGCTGACCATCGGCGGCATCTACACCGGCATCTTCTCGCCCGTCGAAGCCTCGGCGGTCGGCGCGGGCCTCATCATCCTGATCGGCGCACTGTCCGGCAAACTGACGCTCAAGACGTTCTGGAAAGCTGCGCAGGACAGCGTCGTGACCACCGCGACCGTCATGCTGATCCTGATTTCGGCCTACATGATCAAGACCTTCCTCGCCCTCAGCCACATTCCGCAATGGCTTGGCGGGTTCCTTGAAACCGCCGACATCTCCACGCTTGGCGTCTTGTCGATCATGCTGCTGATCTACCTGATCCTCGGCTGCTTCCTCGAAGGGTTCGCGATGATGGTGCTGTCGATGCCCATTTTCTTCCCTGTGGTGCAGCAGCTTGGCATCGATCCGATCTGGTTCGGTGTGCTGGTCGTTCTGACGTTGGAAATGGGCCTGATTTCACCGCCCGTGGGATTGAACGTGTTCATCGTGAAAAGCGTGGCGCCGAACGTGTCGCTCGGACGGATGTTCCGGGGCGTGGCACCCTTCTGGCTGGCCATGTTCATCACGCTCATCATCCTCGTCGCCTTCCCGCAGATTTCGCTGATCCTGCCGGACACGATGATTAACTGATGACCGCGATCCTGATCCCCGGCCTGCTGTGCGACGGGTTCTGCTGGGAACCCGTCACCGCCAGAATGCCCGCCTACGTGGCCGAAGTCTCGTCGCAGGACCGGATCGAGCAGATGGCGGTCGATTGCCTTGCCATCGCCGAGGGGCCGCTCGAGGTCGCCGGGCATTCGATGGGGGCCCGCGTCGCGATGGAAATGGCGCGGATCGCACCCGGGCGCGTGCGCAAACTCGCGCTTCTCGACACAGGTTTCGGGCCGCTCAAGGACGGCGAGACCGAGAAGCGGGCGGACATCGTGGCCTATGCCCATGAACACGGGATGCAGGCCTTGGCCGACCGATGGTTGCCGCCGATGGTGTATGAACCGAACCAGACGCCGACGCTCATGGGTGCTTTGACCGAAATGGTCCTGCGCAAGACGCCTGAGCAACATGAACGGCAAATTCATGCTTTGGTGCACCGGCCCGATGCCTCGGCGTATCTGGATCAGATCGCCTGTCCGACGCTGGTGATGGTCGGGCGGCAGGATGCATGGTCGCCCGTCGAACAGCACGAGGAGATGGTGAAGCTGATACCCGACGTGCGGCTGGAGATCATCGAAGAGGCCGGCCATTTCGCGCCTGTCGAGCGCCCGAACGAGGTCGCGGACCTTCTGGTGCCGTTTCTGAAAGGGTAACCTTATGTTTTTTCTCATGGAAAACATCCATCACCCCGGCAAACAGGACGAGCGGGACCGCCTGCGACCCGATCACCGCGATTGGGTCGGGTCCGGGGGAAACGGGCTGTGTTCGGTCCTGATCGGCTCGGCGCTTTGGAATGACGACGGGGACGCGATCGGTCACTGGGGCGTGCTGGAGGCCGACACGCTTGCGGATGCACGCACTTTCGCCGAAGGCGACCCGTTCTACACGCAGGGGGTCGTCGCAGACCTCAAACTGACCCGTCTGGCGGACGGTTTTCAGGCCCAGCGCATATCGGAGCGCATGAGTCCCGCGATTCCGTAACTGGACCCACACGGGCCGGGGCGCTATGTGCAGGGAAACCGCACATGAGGCCTGCCATGACTTTCGACCGTTCCATCAAGATCGCCCCGTCGATCCTGTCCGCCGATTTCGCCAACTTCGGCGAGGAAATCCGCGCGATCGAAGCTCAGGGCGCGGACTGGGTGCATGTCGACGTGATGGACGGGCATTTCGTTCCGAACCTCACCTTCGGCCCGCCCGCCGTCAAAGCGTTCCGCCCGCATGTGAAGACCGTCATGGACGTCCACCTCATGATCGCGCCGGTCGACCCCTACATCGACGCCTATGCCGAGGCGGGGGCCGATATCCTGACTGCGCATATCGAGGCCGGGCCGCACACCCACCGGACGCTTCAGGCCATTCGGGGCGCGGGAATGAAGGCGGGGGTCGCGCTCAACCCCGGCACGCCGGCGGACGCGGTCGAGCACCTGCTGGATCTGACCGACCTGATTTGCGTGATGACCGTTAACCCCGGTTTCGGCGGTCAGAAGTTCATCGACATGACCGCCAAGGTGCGCCGCCTGCGTGAGATGATCGGTGATCGTCCGGTCCACATCGAAATCGACGGTGGCGTCGATCCGACGACGGCCCCCTTGGTGGTCGAGGCGGGTGCGGACGCGCTCGTCGCCGGGTCCGCCGTGTTCAAGGGCGGTTCGGTGGGCAATCCGGACGTTTACGGCGACAATATCCGCGCCATCCGCGCGGCGGCGGAAGGCGCGCGCAAGGCAGCCTAGGCCGCGCCGCCTTTTTCACGCAGAAGGTCTAGGACCGTGCCCGACAGGTAACCGTCGGGCACCAGCCCTTCATCGGTCTGGAAAGCGCGCACGGCGCGGCCCGTGTTGGGGCCGCGCATTCCATCGACGCCCTGCGTCGAATAGCCAAGACCGCTGAGCAGTTCCTGCGCCTCGCGCACCTCGCTTCGGGTCAGAACGCGATCATCGAAAGGCCATGGTTGCACCAGCCCCTTGTGGCCACCGATCCGGTCAGCCAGCACTCCGACACCCAGCACATAGGCTTCGGCATTGTTGTAGCGAAGAAGCGCATGGGCATTGCGCAAGAGCATGACGGCCACTCCGCGCGCCCCTGCCGGCAGCAGGATCGATCCGACGCCATAATCCGGCAGCCTGTCCCCCGTCACGGTCCGAACACCGCGATCATCCCAGAACGGGGCGCCATGCGCCTGATCCATTCCGACGAGCGCATAGTCGAACCCTTCCGGCAACGACACCTCGTAGCCCCAGGGCTGCCCCCGCCGCCATCCGTGCTTGGACAGGTAATTCGCGATGGACGCGACCGCGTCGGTCGGGTCGTTCGACCAGATGTTCTTGCGCCCGTCGCCATCGAAATCGACGGCGAAGTTCAGAAAGCTCGACGGCATGAATTGCCCGTGACCCATCGCACCGGCCCATGACCCGACCATCTTTTCGGGCGTCGTGTGGCCGGATTGAAGGATACGAAGGGCTGCGACCAGTTCATCCTCGAAAAACGCCTGCCGGCTGCCGCGCCACGCCAGCGTCGCGAGGGCGGACAGGATGGGCACCGAACCCCGGTTCACGCCATAGCCGGATTCCAGCCCCCAGATCGCGGCGACGACTTCGGGTTCTACCCCGAACCGGCGCTCGATCTCGATGAACAGTTCCCGGCGCTTGCGAAGGGCGGTGCGGCCATTGCGAACACGCTCCTCCGATGCGGCGATGTCGAGGTATTCCCAGATCGGCAGGACGAATTCCGACTGGTTCATCTGCCGTTCGACGACATCGGGCAGGAACTGCGCGGACCCCATCGCCTTGTCGAAAACGTCTGCCTGGATCATGCGACCCAGCGCGCGCGGGCGAACCACGCGCGCAATCCAGTCATGGAAATCCGCCTGACTTATGTCAGATTGCGGGACGGTCATGCTCCAACTCCTCGCGTCGCCGGAGCGACGTTCTTATTTCCGCGTTCGACGCACCTTGGCACGTGTTTTCGCTGATTTTTTTCCGGCTCGCGCAGGTTTTCTCCTTACGCCTTTCCCGCCCGGGGTGCGACCTGTCGTTTTGACAGGTTTGCCAGCAACTTCAAGAAGCTGGAACATGAGACCACCTGTCACAGGCACCGCTTCCGAAAGCCTGACAAGGACCGGAAGGCCCACCGTCAGCTCCAATCCGGAGCGCTCGCCGACAAGGCTCTGCGACGGCTCTTCGTAGCGGAAATATTCCGCCCCGATGCTTGAAACCGGCACCAATCCATCGGCGCCTGTTTCATCGAGCCTGACGAAAATCCCGAATCGTTGGACGCCCGCGATGCGCCCGGTCATCTCGTTCCCGACGCGATCCGACAGGAAGGCGGCAAGGTAACGGTCGGTCGTATCGCGTTCCGCTTCCATCGACCGCCGCTCGGTCTGCGAGATATGGGTCGCCGTCGCCTCCAACTGGTCGATGTCGTCCTGCGACAGACCATCGGTGCCCCAGTTGTGCCCCGAGATCAGCGCGCGGTGCACGATCAGGTCGGAATACCGGCGGATCGGCGAAGTGAAATGCGCGTAGTTCTTCAACGCCAGACCGAAGTGGCCGAAGTTCTGCGGGAAGTAATAGGCCTGCGTCATCGACCGCAGCGTCGACATATTGATGAGTTCGTCGAATTCGCTGCCTTCGGCCTGAGACAGAAGTTGGTTCAGGTGCCGGGTCTGAAGCACCTGCCCTTTCGCCAGCGTGAAGCCCGAGGCTTGCGCCACCTCCCGCAAGGCTTCGAGTTTTTCCTGCGATGGTTCCTCGTGCACCCGATACAGAAGCGGGCGGCCAAGCCGGTTGAGTTCCTCGGCCGCGGCGACGTTGGCCAGAACCATCATTTCTTCGATCAGCCTGTGGGCGTCGAACCGTTCGGCGAACCGCACGCTTTCGACCTTGCCTTCGTCCGAGAGCACGATCTTGCGCTCCGGCAGATCGAGGTCGAGCGGCTGACGCGCCTCGCGCGCCCGGCGCAGGGCAAAGTAGGCGTCGTAAAGCGGCGTGATGACCTCATCCATGAACGGCGCGACCTTGTCGTTCGGGCTGCCGTCCTGCGCCTGCTGCACCTCGCCGTAGTTCAGAGAGGCGTGAGATTGCATTAGGCCGCGAATGAACGAATGGCTTTTCTTTTCGCCCTGCGCGTCGATGACGATCCGGGCCGCCAGCACGGCACGCGGCACGCCTTCGTGCAACGAACAGAGATCGCCGGACAGCCGGTCCGGCAGCATCGGCACAACCCGGTCGGGGAAATAGCTGGAGTTGCCGCGATTGCGCGCCTCACGGTCCAGGGCGGACCCCGGCGTGACGTAATGGGCCACATCCGCAATGGCGACCCAGATGACGAAACCTCCGGGGTTCTTCGGGTTGTCGTCGGGATGGGCATAGACCGCATCGTCGTGGTCGCGGGCATCATGCGGGTCGATGGTGATGAGCGGCAGGTGACGCAGATCTTCGCGCCCTTTCAGTCCCGCGGGCTTCATCTTGTCGGCTTCCGCGATCACCTCATCCGGGAATTCATCGGGAATGCCGTGCTGATGAATGGCGATGAGCGAGACGGCACGCGGCGCGGTGGGGTCGCCCAGACGCGCGACGATCTGCGCGCGCGGCAGGCCCATCTGGCCTTTCGGGCCGGATTGCTTGGCCTCGACCAGCTCACCATCCGTGGCACCGTTCACGGCACCTTCCGGCACCATCCATTCCTTGTCCGATCCCTTGTCGACGGGAATGATCCGCCCGCCTTCGTGGCCTTTGCGGTAGATGCCAAGGATGCGGCGGGCGTTCTCGCCGATCCTGCGAATAAGCCGCGCCTCGTAGTCGTGGTCGCCGCCATCCACCTCGGTCATCCGACACAACAGGCGGTCGCCCTTCTTCAGCGCGGGATCGCCTTGCTTTGCCACGTACAGCACGCGCGGCTTGTCGCCCTCCCCCTGCCACTCCAGCGGGTCTGCGAAGATGTCGCCGTCAGGCGTGATCTCGGACACTTCGAGGATCGACACGGGCGGCAGTTTGTCCGGATCGCGATAGGTCTTTTTCCGCTTTTCCAGATGCCCCTCCGCCTCAAGCTCCTTGAGCAGGCGCTTCAGGTCGATCCTGTCCTGCCCCTTGATGCCGAAGGCCCGCGCGATATCGCGCTTGGAGGTCTGGGTCGGGTTCTCGGAAATCCACGCGAGGATTTCCTCTTTGCTGGGAATACGTGCCATGTCATCGGCGTATCACGGCGCCACGAGGCCGTCAGTCGGAAAGTCGTGCGAGATCCGAGGCCGTATCGACGTCATCCAGCAAAGGCAGGTAGGCAGGCGGCGGGCAGGTCGCCAACGTGTCGGACAGGGCGTTTTCCGTAGACCAGCGGACACCTTGGAACAGGTTTGCCGGTATGGGCCGCCGGGTGTCGAGGCCGATGGCCCAGAAACCCCCGTCGCTTGCGGGACCGATCACTGCCTTGTGCCGCGCGATCAACTCGAACCCCCGTGCGACGTGATCGCGGGTCAGTCCGGGGATATCCGTGCCGACGACAAGCACCGGGCCGGGCGGGGCCACCCTGAACGCACGCGCCATGCGATCACCCAGGTCACCCGGTCCTTGTGGAATGCGGAGGGCACGTGGAATCAAAGCCGACGTCATGGCGCGGTTCGGCGCAACCGCCAGCACGACCGTCCATCGCTCATGCGCAAGCGTGCGAACCATGGTTGCGATCCGGTGGCGAACCCAGAGTGCTGCGGGCAAAGCGCCGATATCCGCAGCCAGCCGCGTCTTGACCAGACCCGGTCGCGGTTCCTTGCACATGATGACAAGCGTGTGCGCGGCCATATGCCGACCTCCATTCGGACCGCCAATGAGGCATGGTTCCGCCGGAACAGCCAGCGGAAAGACGCAGGTCGCGGCCGGGCGCCGGAGTTGATCCGCAGAACCGCGCGCCGTATCACGAAGGAAACGGAGGCTCCCATGGCGAACCATCTTTACAAATGCGATCTGCCGGACGGGCTCGACCTTGGCCCCGTTGTGGCCATCGATTGCGAGACAATGGGCCTGAACCCCCACCGGGACAGGCTTTGCGTCGTCCAGATGTCGGGCGGTGACGGCCACGCACATATGGTGCAGGTCGAACGGGGACAGACCGAGGCGCCGAATTTGACCGCGATGCTCACCGATCCGAACGTCCTGAAGATCTTTCACTTCGGCAGATTCGATATCGCCGCCCTGCTCAATGCGTTCGGCGTCGTCACCGCGCCGGTCTATTGCACCAAGATCGCGTCCAAGCTGATCCGAACCTACACGGACCGGCACGGCCTTAAGACCCTGCTCGAAGAGATCCTCCGAATCGATATCTCTAAGTATCAGCAGCAGACGGACTGGGGCGCGCGGGAACTGACCGAAGCGCAGCTCGACTATGCCGCATCCGACGTTCTTTACCTGCATCGCCTGCGCGAAAAGCTGGACGGGCGGCTTGCCCGCGAAGGCCGGGCGGAGCTTGCTCAGGCCTGCTTCGACTTCCTGCCCGCGCGTGCGCAGCTCGATCTGGCCGGTTGGCCGGATACCGACATCTTCACTCACTAAAGGCTGCCTTCGCAGCATCTTATGTGGATTGACATGGGTTCAAATCGGGCGCTGAATGAAGTTGATGCATGAGTACGCGCCACTTGTTTCGTGCTGCAAGAGAACCACTCGCAGCACGTCATGCGCCCAGGGAAACCGGGCGGCGCGCCTCGCACAACTCCCTGAAATCCGTCCCTTTTTCGTGTCTTTGCGCGCGTCGCGCTAAGGCTCGGGGGCATTCCATCCAAGAGGAGGAAACATGCAGTATCAAATCAGTGGCAAGCAGATCGACATCGGCGAGGCGCTTCAGGTCTATGTGAAAGACGGACTGGGTGCCGTGGTCGAAAAATACGCCGAACGGCCGACCGATGCGCATGTGATTTTCTCCAAGGTGGCGAGCGAATTCTCATGCGAGGCCATCGTGCACCTGTCGACCGGCCTGACGGCGCAAGCCTCGGCCAAATCGCACGATATCCACTCGGCTTTCGACCAATGCGCTGAAAAGATGGAGAAACAGCTTCGCCGTTACAAACGCCGTCTGAAAGACCATCACAAAGCGCGCGTTGACCCGGTTGAAGTTTTCGGAGGGGCCTCGTATATCCTCGCCGCGGAAGATGGGTCCGACTCGTCGGAACCCGAAGGCATGGAGCCAATGATCATCGCCGAGATGGAGACGCGGATCCCCGCGCTTTCGGTTGGCGAAGCGGTCATGCAGATGGAGTTGGCCCATGCGCCGGTTCTGGTCTTCCGCAACGAAAAATCGAACGGCGTGAACGTTGTGTATCGCCGTGAAGACGGAAACATCGGTTGGATCGACCCCGGCAACCTCGCCTGAGTTTGGCAGGTTAGAGCAGGAACAGGCCCGGGTCAGCAAGTGGGACTTATGGAACTATCCGAAATCCTTCGGCCCGCCGCCGTGAAGGTGGTCGCCAACGTTTCTTCGAAGAAACGTCTGTTTCAGGATCTGGGTGATCTTGTGTCGGCCACCTATGGGATCGACAACGCCGCCGCCTTTGCCGCTCTGCAAGAGCGCGAGACGCTGGGGCCCACCGGCGTGGGCCACGGCATCGCTCTGCCGCATGCAAGGATCGAAGGTCTCGACCGTGTGGTCGGGGCCTTCTTCCGGATCGAAAAGCCGGTGGATTTCGACTCCGTCGACCGTCAGCCGGTGGATCTGGTATTCGCGCTTTTCGCGCCCGATGGCGGCGGGGTCGACCACCTGAAAGCTCTCGCTCTCGTGTCGCGCACGATGCGGGATGCGGGCGTCACGGCCAAATTGCGCGCCAATGCGGACCCTGAGACCCTGCACACCATCCTGACGGAAGCGCAGGCCACGCGGGCGGCCTGATCAGCGCCCGTCTCGGTCCCATTTCTTGAAGCCGAAAGCCATGTAGTCGCGCGCATATGCGTCGCGCACGGCTTTTTCCACCTCGTCGTCATAGATCGACGCCAGCGGGAACGGCTCATCCGGGATGGCGTCTCCCAAGGGCGGCGGGTCGATCCCGATCTCCATCGCCAAGACGGCCAGCCCTTCGTTGATCTGCGTCTCACGCAGAACGTGATCCGGCGCCACGAACTCGGAAAACCCACGGAGGAGGTTGTCCTGAGTCGCCCAGATCGGTTCCACCCCATGCACGCTGGACCCGCCCAGCGACCCGGTCACGAAATGCAGGAACCGCAGGAACGCCTTGCGGTGGCGCACGCGGTCATACCCTTCACCGATGGGCGTGTCCCACGGGATGTCTAGGTCATATCGTTCGATCAGCCCGTGCCGAAGCTCCCACATCGTCCAGGGCGTGTGGTTCAGCACGTAGCGGCAGAAGACCGAATGCGCGCGCGCGACCGGGTGACGCAGCACCGTGAAGCTGCGGTGGCCCTTGTTCTGGTTCTTCCACTGCCGCAGCTCTTTCTGCGTAAAGCCGGTGTCCAGCACATCGCGGTGGACGTCGTCGATGGCGCCCAGCCAGTCGCGGATTTCCTGATCCAAGGCCCCCGGCACCGGCATGAAACATAACGGCGCCTTGTGGGCGGTGACATAGGTCGGAACGGACGGGCCGCGCGGGGGTTCGAAATTGGGCAGCGCGCCAAGATCGTATCGGTCGATCTCGTTCACCGTCTTTTCGATATCTTCGAAATTGCGGACCTTGTCCGCCAAAGGCTCGGGGTTCTGCTTCTTGAACTTGCCCGAGAAGTGCTTGATCTCTTCGGTTTCACCCAGAAATCTGGCGAGACCGTTGACCACCTTGAGGTCCTGAATGTCGTCGTAGTCGATATAGAACCCTGCCTGCCCCTCGACCTGAAGCCGCCGCGCGATGCCGCGTTGCCGGTCCTTGACCGTGAAGTAGAAGTGCTTGAAATCCTTGGGGTCGAACTTGACCTTCCACTTCTTCACGTCGGCATGGTCGCCAAGCTGCCACTGCTTCGTCGACCATGCGATTCGCTGGCTGACCCATGCATCGACGAGGTTGCGGTTCAGGATGATCTTGGCGCAGCGCCGGTCCCCCATCACATGCTCGAATACGCGCGGATCATGGTCATGGAACAGGCGGAAACCCGGAATGCCGTCCGTGTTTTCCTTCATCGCTTCGATCATACCGATGGGGTCGGCATCCCGCTTGGCCATGGTGAAGCCGAACAGCTCGGTCCGGTCGGGATCGACGATGAGGTAGGGGTTATAGGCCTCGCCATAGCAGGTGATGCCGGGAAAGGCGTTGAGATTGGATTCGAGGAAATTCGACCCTGTGCGCATCTCGGCAAGGATGACGAAATAATCGAAGGGGCGGTCCATCGCGGTCCTACTTCACGAGGTATGGCTTGCGGGGTTTCTGGCGCGACGGCACATTCGCCCCGGTCGGGAAATCGCCCATGAGGTGTGGCTGCATCCCCTGATTCTTCAGGTTTTGCAGGAATTGTCCGAAACCCTCAAGCGATCGCATCCTTGGCGCTTCGGTCAGGCGGTTGGCATTGCGCGCCCCGATCTCGTCGATGATCGTCTGAAGCGGCTCCATCGGCGATTCCACGAAATCGGCGAGTGTCCAGATCCGCACGCGCGCCTTGGTCCAGACCGACCGCAGCACCTCCAGATGAACCGCCTCGATCTTTTGAAGCGCGGCCGCTTCGCGCCGGATTTCCGAAAAGTTCGCGTTGGAATAGAACAGCGGTACGGCCCAAGCGCCCGAAATGACGCTGATCTGAGCGTTCGGGTCTTTGGCGATATCCCACGAGATATCCTGCGTATCCGCCGGGCCGAACATGAAACACTGTCGCTCGCCCCGCGTGTTCCAGATCAGGTTGGTCAGGAACGCGCGCGGGTTGTAGTCGCGCAGTTCGGCGCTGTCGGTCAGCGCGCCGGCAAAGACCTTTTGCCCCCCGGAAAACTCGACCCTGTCGGGGCCAAAGATATGCCCATGAACACGGGTGCCGGTGACACGGGCCAGCCAATCCTCGAAATCCTCGAACAGTTCGGTGAACCCCTCGAACACCGAATATTGCGACGATGTCAGGCCGTTTTCCCAATTGTCGTTCGGAAACCGGCTTTGCATGTACAGCCCCGGCCGCCCCTTCGTGCGCCGTTCGACTGCCTTGGAGAAAATGCGGTCGATCTTGCCGGGGTTCGGTTCGGCGCCCGTGAAGATCGAGCCATCGTCGGACAGGAACCCGGAGTAGAGCTTTTCGGCTTCGGGCCAGATCTTTCGCGCCACGAAACAGTCGGACCGGCGCAGAAGCTGCATGTGGTCGTCGTAGAAAATGTGCGGTTTGCCCTGAAAGTCGAACTTACTCAGCGTCAGCGAGCGGCTTTCGATATTCGTGGAATAGAGCCTGACGAGGGTCTGAAAATAGCTTTCGTCGGGTATCCAGACCTTCGAGAAATAGCGGTCGAACGCCGGGCGCTGCGGATCTTCGAGAATGGCGGTCAGGGTCTGACGGGTCAGGCACCACCACTGGCTTCCCAGATGCGGCACGAGCCCCTCGGGAATGCGCCGTTTGAATTTCCATCGGCGCTGAAAATTGACGTACCAGTCAAAGGCGCGACGCTGGCGTTTCCATGAAAAAGGGAATCTGAACGTGAACCGTTCGATATCCAGACCGCCGACCGTCCAAGGCACATCCTCGGTCGTGACGCTTTCGATGAAGTTGGTCATCGGCCGTTCGGCGAGGTATTCCTTCATCTCCTCGACCGGACGAAGCGGCAGGCACGACCCCGACGCGAGGTAGACGTGCCGCACCTCGGGAAATTCGGCGAGCAGCAACTCCGAAGCCGATTGGCTAGCCTCGACAAGGCTCCATGTCCCCCAGTCGCAACTGTGCCGTTTGCAGAACTTGACGTTGTCGAGGTCCGCAAGGCTCGCCGTCAGTTCAAGGTATTTGCGGCGCTTCACCTTCTTGTCGACATGGATCACCACCGGGCAGTCGTTCTTGGCCCAATGGCGCGCAACCTGCGCCGCCCGGCCCAGCGCGGTATGGACCAGCATGGCGAACCCGACCGTCACGCCCAGTTCCCCTTGGACATGATCCCGAGAATCTCGAGCTGCCGCCAGTTGATGTATTTTTCGGACCACTTGCACCACAGGTCCGGGTCATCCTCGAGTTTCTCGTGATACGCCTTGTATTCATGGCTGGCGGCATAGTGCTGCTTGCGCTCCAACTCCTCCGCCGCCTTGATCGCGAAAGTGTCGAGGAACTTGGCGTGCAGCAGGCAGCCGGACGCCTTTTCCCCGCCCCACTCGTCGTAGACGAGGTTCAGACCGCGGGGCAGCAGGTTATGCGTGGACGAGACATAGGTGTAGTTGCGATGCCATTTGACCAGCGGAATCTTGTTCAGCGCGGGGGCGCGGGCCGGGTTGTCGGGAAAGAACATGCGCGCGCGCGGACCGCCCTGAATCCAGAGGTTTCCGAACTTCTTGTTCTTCTCGATCATGTAGTTGCCGGCGTCGAACCAATTCGCGATCTCGAACGGGTCCTGCCCTTCGCGGTAGGGCTGCCGACCCATCGGACCCTTCGGATACATATCCAGTAGCATGGCCCCGAAACTTTTGATCGAAGACGCGTCGAGCCAGTCGGTCAGCGCCCGTAACCCCCGCGTGTCGCAGAACGGAAAAACGAGGAACTCGTCCGGGTCGATGGTCAGGCACCAGTGGCCATGACCGTGGCGCCGCATCAGCCAGTTGAGCCAATCCATCCCGAACCGCGCGCGCTTGTAGCTCGCTTTCGAGGTCCAGACCGACACATCGGGTTGCTGCGCCAGATACTCGGCAGACCCGTCGTCGCTGTCGTTGTCGACGAAGATGAAGTGCCCGACACCCATGTCACGGTAGAACCGCAGAAAATACGGCAGTCGCACACGTTCGTTCCGCGCGGTGCAAAAAACAAGAATGTCACGAGGCTTGATTGTGTCGGTTTTGTCGACAATCGGCTTGATCTCGCGACGTTTGCGGAAGGCACGAATACGCCAGCGCTTTCGCAGGAGACGCAATCGGTATGTCCGCACAATGCCCAAAATCGCCCCTTCCACGCCGCACAAGCTTGGTCGCCTGTATCATAGGCACTTTAAGACAAGGTTGAAGTGATCATCCCACGTTGGAAGCGATGATGCCGTTGCCTGTGCCCCGCGGTTCTTTGTCGCGAATGTTCTTATCTGTTCCACCCAAGAATACAGATCGTGTGGATCGAGGTAAACGAGATTGTTTCCAAACACTTCACGATAAACTGGAAGGTCCGAGGCGATCACGGGGCAGCCCAGCGCAAGCGCCTCGCCTGGCGGCAGTCCGAACCCTTCGACGAGGCTCGGCATGAGCAGGGCTTGCGCGCGTGTCAGCAGGCTGGCGACCGCGCCATCGGGAAGCGGACCAAGCTCCCGCACATGGGCCGGGCCTTTGTCCAGCCGATCGAAGACGGGTTCATTGCGCCAACCGCGCGATCCGACGATGTAGAGCATGGGCATATCGTCGCCCGGCAACCGGGTGGCGAGTTTGGCCCAAGCGTCGAGAAGCAACGCATGGTTCTTGCGCGGTTCGATGGTGCCCAGCACAACGAAATAGGGTCTATCCCGCCTGATATTGGCCGAAAGCTGCGTGTCGTCGGGGACCGGTGCGTCGATACCGAGATGCGCTACGATGCCGTCCGGCACCCTGCCCTCACGTGCGAAATGGCGTTCGGTCAGCTCGCGCGTGGCCTGCGCCGTATGAACCACCAGATCGGCCTTGCCCGCGACTTGCTGTATGCGGGCGCGGAAACTGTCGACCGTCCCTTCGCGCTGCCAATCCGGGTGGTCGAGCGGGATGGTGTCATGGACAAGCACGACGACCATTCCGCCCAGCCGATGCACGGCGTCGAACACGCTGACCTGAAGATCGGAATGGCCGACGTTGATCCAACAGGGTGGGCCGGGAAGCGTATCCCTCAACAGACCCGGCAAAGCACGACGATTCGCACGACCAAGGCTCAGGCGGCGCACGTCGGCCTCGGCCCGCCGTTTCTCGGGATGCGCCTTCAGAAACAGACGTGACAGCGTATCGGCCTGACCCCATGGAATGCGGCCGAACAGCCGATCGGCGAGCGCGTGTGATCCGGCCCGGTCGAAAAGCGTGAACCCGAACGAGGATCGAACGAGCGCGAAAAGGGGCTCATCCTCGGCGAGCAGCCGTTGCAGATAGGCCGCTTCGACCCGGTCGATCCCGGTCCACGCGCCCCGTCCGACGCGGGAAACAAGGCGCGACAGGTCGAGAAGTCGAACCGTGCCCGTCGCGCCCGTGGTCAATCCGCGCCCCTTATTCGGCGGCGCGTTTCATCGCGACGATCTGCTCGAGGTGCTCCATAAGCTCGTCGTGCAACTCTTCGCGTTCCAGCCCGAAGGAAACGGTCGCTTGCAGGTATCCGGCCTTCGACCCGCAGTCAAACCGCTGGCCATCGAACCGATAGCCATGCACCGCTCGGCCCTGCGTGATTTCATCCGCAATCGCGTCGGTGAGTTGAATCTCACCGCCTGCCCCCTTCTTGAACGACCCGAGGTTGTTCAGCACGTCCGGCGTCAGGATGTAGCGGCCGATCACGGCAAGGTTCGTGGGCTGGGTGCCCGCTGCGGGCTTTTCGACCATCGCTTTGACCTTGGCCAGACGCCCGTTCTCGCTTTCGACGTCGAGGATACCATAGGACGACGCCTTGTCCTCCGGCACTTCCATGCAGGCGACCATCGCGCCCCCGGTTTCCTCATAAGCTTCGACCATCTGTTGCAGGCAGGACTTGCCATTGGTCGCGATCACGTCGTCGGGCAGGATCACCGCGAACGGTTCGTCGCCGATCAGGCGGTGCGCGCAATAGATCGCGTGGCCCAGACCCAACGCCTTGTGCTGGCGGATATAGGCGATGGCGCCCGATTCCATGTTCGTCGCATTCAGGACATCGAGAAGCTTGTCCTTGCCCTTTTCCTTCAGGTCCTCTTCGAGGATCGGGGCACGGTCGAAGTAATCTTCGAGCGAGCCCTTGCCGCGTGACGTGACGAAGATGAACTCCTCGATCCCGGCCGCGCGGGCCTCGTCGATCGCGTATTGGATAAGCGGTCGGTCAACCAGCGTCATGATCTCCTTGGGGATCGACTTGGTCGCGGGCAAAAAGCGCGTCCCAAGCCCCGCCACGGGGAAAATCGCCTTGGTTACCTTGTTCGTCATTTGGATCTCACCTTTTGAAATCTTGCCGTGCTGCACGTGCGTATCAATTGAACGCAGTGGCGGGAACCTTAGGTCCCGATTGCGACAACCATATGTTCAGCCCATGGGCACGTCACCCAGATATTGGGCAATCTGCCTATTTGAAACGCAGCTTGGAAAGTCTTGCCTGTTCTTTTTGCACCCGTGCGCTGAAGCTTGCCCATCTGAACCATGGGCCGTCACGGACCGAGCGACCGAACAATCCCCCCCATTGTTCCCAATATCCCTCTGGGTTGAACGCCGCGCGGTGCGACAGGGCTGTCGGAGAGAACCGAAACACCGTCGCGACCTCACCCTGCGCCACCGCTCGTTTCGCTTTCACGGCAAGTGTTCGTCGTTGCCACGAGCGACCCGAGAAGACTGACGATTGCCCGGATGAAAGCGGAGCGTAGGGCAGGAACGGTTCAGGCGTGGCCGGGAACTCCACCGCTTCGCCAACCGACGTTTTGCGACCCTCTGCGATGCCGGTTTCCAGCGTGACGAGAAGCGGCGCGATCTCGTCAGGCGAAAGCGCACCATCGACCATTTGTCCGATCAATCGCGCTTTCTGGCTTGAATAGAGTCTGTTCAACGCCCCTTCCAGCACGCTGTGAGGCGCATGTTTTCGCAGAAAAGCCGCCGTAGACACCCCGATATCCGTAAGGTCCGATGCGCCACGATTGGCGCGCCGTCGGGCCGATCCGGCAAAGCCGTGATGCACCTGCGCCAAGGGAACAATCACCGTCTTTCGGTCACGCAGACGGTAGTTCACTTCGGTCTCGTCCAGATAGAACCGGAACGCGGGATCGAAGCCGCCGAGGTTTGTGATCACATCGCGCCGCACGGCCATGTTCGTGCCTTCGGTCTTTATGGCCTCACCTTCCTTCACGGCGGGCGTGAACGGCGCGTCCTGATCCAGTGACAGGTTACGGGTCTCGCCCAGCGCGTTCACCGCGCGGACGGGCCATTGGAACGTGATCCCGTTCCGCCCCCGCACCAAACCGCCGACCTGCACGACCTCCGGGTCACGGAAGGGGTCACAAAGGTGGGTAAGCCATGTCGGTTCCGGCACGGCGTCGTCGTCGATGAAGGCTACAATCTCGCCCGTCGCACGGTCGATGCCGATGTTGCGCGCGACCGAGATGTTCGCTTCGTCACAGGCAGCGAGCTTGACGCGATCCTGCCAGCCCATCCCGACCACGGCATCGCGACCCTGTTCGTCCGCAACGACGACGATTTCGAATTGCGGATACCAAAGCTGCCCGATCCCGGTGAGGGCACGTTGCAGCAAACCGGGCCGACCGCGGCTGACGACGATCACCGACACGGGGATCGCGCCAGTCACGCCATGCTCCCGTTTGTCGCCACGGCCCGCCCGCCGCACATGATGGTGCGGACTTGTCGTCGGTGTCCCGTGGCGGTGCTCACGTCACGCCGACTTCAACTCCACGCCCGGGGCGTAGGCGATGAAGAAGGGGTTTTCGTAGATCGGTTTGCCATAGGTCAGGGGCTCGTGGTTGTCGAAACGCACAACCTCACCCCCCGCGCCCTTTAGCACGGCGTGCCCTGCGGCGGTGTCCCACTCCATCGTGCGCCCGAGACGGGGGTAAAGGTCCGCCTCGCCCGTCGCGACAAGGCAGAACTTCAGGCTCGATCCCGCGCTGGTCATGTCCTTGACGGCGTATTTGGCGATGTAATCGTCGGTCGCCTGATCCCGGTGCGATTTCGAGGCGACGACCATGAGGGCGCCGTTGTCCGGGTGCGACACGCGGATCGGGGTGCAATGGCCGGGCATGTCGGGGTGCAGGTCGCCGGTTTCCTCGACCGAGGCGCCGTCTTCCATCGTATAGAACATCCGCTTGCGGGCGGGTGCATAGACGACGCCGCGCACGGGGGTGCCGTCGACGACATAGGCGATATTCACCGTGAAATCGCCGCGCCGCTTCACGAATTCCTTGGTGCCGTCGAGCGGATCGGCGATCAGGAATTCCGAGGCGCTTTCGCTGTGGCTGTCGGCCTGTTCTTCGGTCACGACCAGCACGTCGGGAAACGCTTTCTTCAACCCGGCCGAGATCAGGGCATCCGCCGCTTCATCGGCTTCGGTTACAGGGCTGTCGTCCGACTTCGAGCGCACCTCGAAATCGTCGGCGTCGTAGATCTCCATGATCCTGTCGCCCGCCTCGATCGCCAGACGCCGCATTACGCCCATAAGCTTTTCGTAATCCAAGGCCGCTCCTCTCGCCGGACCCTCCGGCATCATTGAATTAACACATCATGCCCCTTATGCTGCCGCATCAAGGGAACAGCAAGATTTCCAAGCGAAAATTGGCGGGCAGGCCACAGGACGCATGATGTTCAGAGTAGACACCCGACCCAGCAGACTGACCGTGATCGTCGGCCTTCTCGAGCTGATCTATCACGCGACCGTCCACAACCTGCGCAAAACGCATTCCAATGCGCTCATGGGGCTGTTCATCAACATGCTCCAGACCATGATGCTCGTCGCGGTGTTCTACGTGATGTATTCCGTGCTCGGCCTGCGCGGCGCGATGATCCGGGGCGACTTCTTGCTCTACATCATGTCCGGCATCTTCCTTTACATGACGCAGACCAAGACGATGGGTGCGGTCGTGGGTGCCGATGGTCCCGCCTCGCCCATGATGCAGCACGCGCCGATGTCGACCTTCGTGTCGATCCTGTCGAATGCACTGGGCGCGCTCTACATCCAGATCCTGTCTGTGCTGGTCGTGGTCTACATCTATCATATCGCGGTCAATCACGTGACGATCCACAATCTTGCGGGCGTCTTCATGATGCTGCTTCTCGCGTGGTTTTCGGGCATCGGGATCGGCATGGTGTTCTATGCGCTCAAGCCGTGGTTCCCGCAGTTCGCGACCGTTGGCTCGACGATCTATGCCCGCGCCAACATGATCGCATCCGGCAAGATGTTCGTGGCCAACACGGTGCCGTGGAACATCATCGTCCTGTTCTCGTGGAACCCGCTCTTTCACATCATCGACCAATGCCGCGGGTTCATGTTCATCAACTACAACCCGCATTACTCGAACTGGCTTTATCCCCTGATCGTCTCGACCGTCCTGCTGGTCATCGGGTTCATGGGTGAAAGCTACACGCGCAAGCACGCGTCGTTGTCTTGGAGTGCCCGCCGATGAAACGCCTTTTGCTCGCCCTGTTCCTTGCCCCGACGCTTGCGTTTGCCCAGTCCGTCGAATTGCCTGCGCTGTACGATGTGACGGGTGTGGCCGCGGACGACACGCTGAACGTCCGCGCCGGGCCGACAGTGAATGCCGAGGTGATGGACGAGCTTGGACCTGAGCGTGACGGGGTCGAGGTCGTCGCCTTTGCCGACGACCGCAAATGGGGCCAGATCAATATCAGCGAAGGGACCGGCTGGGTTTCCATGGCCTATATGGAACGGCAGTCGGGGCAGGATCCGGTGTCGAAAACGCCGGTGCCGCTGTGGTGTTACGGGACCGAACCGTTCTGGTCGCTGGAAATCGGCCAGTCCGACGTTAATTTTACCGATCCCGGCATGGACGCGCCGGCGCTGGTTCAGCCGACCGAGTATTACGCGTCTGTCCCGCACAGCCCGCGCGGCGCACTGGTCGCGGGCGACATCACCGGGTTCGTGTCGCGTGAGATGTGTTCGGATGGCATGTCGGATCGTCAATACGCGTGGCGGATCGATTTTCTTCGCACCGGGAACGGCGGGCAGTTCATGTTTTCGGGGTGCTGCACGCTCCAGCCCTAATCCACCACCCGCAGCGTCAGGTTGATCCGCCCCCCTTCGGCCAAAAGCTGGCTGGTCCCGAAGCGTATGCGGTCGATCCCGTGATAGGCCAGCCGCGCCTCACCGCCCAGCATGAGCACATCGCCGGACCGCAGCCAGACCGACTGCGTCTTGCCGTCCCGCTCGGTCCCGCCGATCCGAAAGAGGCCGTCATCGCCGAGGCTGATCGACAGGACGGGCCAAGAGAAATCGGCTTCGTCCCGATCCTGATGCAAACCCATCCTCGCCTTCTCGCGGTAGAAGTTCACGAGACAGCAGTCGGGTTCGCGCGCCACCCCCGTGACCTCGTGCCAGAGCTTCAGGATGCGCGCCGGGATCGGCGGCCAGTCCACACCCGTCGGGTGCTTGCGTTCGTAGCGGTAGCCCCGCCGATCCGAATACCATCCGTATTTCCCGGCCGACGTCATGCCGACCGACATCGGTTTGCCGAACCGCGTTTCGGGCGAGAAAAGCGGCGCGGCGGATACGACATCGCGCAGGTCCGCAACGATCTTCGCCTGCTCATCCGCAGGGATGAGACCCTCATAGACCGCGGCCCCGCCGACGGTCAGCGATGGCACCATTCCCTTTCCTTGCTCATCCATTGCCAAAACCCTGAAAACGACTCGCTTTTTTCCGCGAAATGGCGGTTTTCGCCGCCTTGCAGGCCCCAAATCCCCTCCTTATATACGCCCAGACGCCGGTTAGGATCATCCCTGCCGGTTACCTTATGGGATCGGGCGACGGTGCCTTTCGGGCCAGAGCCCAACACATCGCCAAAGAGAGGAAAAGAGCATGGGTAAAGTCATTGGTATCGACCTGGGGACCACCAACTCCTGCGTCGCCATCATGGACGGCTCGCAACCGCGGGTCATCGAAAACGCCGAAGGTGCACGGACGACCCCGTCGATCGTCGCTTTCAAAGACGAGGAACGCCTCGTCGGTCAGCCGGCCAAGCGTCAGGCTGTCACCAACCCCGACAACACCATCTTCGCCGTGAAACGCCTGATCGGCCGCCGCGTCGGTGACGCTGCTGTCGAGAAGGACAAGAAACTCGTCCCCTACGCCATCGTCGATGGCGGCAACGGTGACGCGTGGGTCGAAGCGGCCGGTGAAAAGTATTCGCCGTCGCAAATTTCGGCCTTCATCCTCGGCAAGATGAAGGAAACGGCGGAAAGCTATCTTGGTGAAAAGGTCGATCAGGCCGTCATCACCGTGCCCGCCTACTTCAACGACGCCCAGCGTCAGGCCACGAAGGACGCCGGCAAGATCGCCGGTCTGGAAGTGCTGCGCATCATCAACGAACCGACGGCGGCTGCGCTTGCCTATGGTCTCGACAAGAAAGAGGCGCGCACGATCGCGGTCTATGACCTTGGCGGCGGTACGTTCGACGTCACGATCCTTGAGATCGACGATGGCCTGTTCGAAGTGAAATCCACCAACGGCGACACGTTCCTCGGCGGTGAAGACTTCGACATGCGGATCGTCAACTACCTCGCCGAAGAGTTCAAGAAAGAGAACAACGTCGACCTGACGAAAGACAAGATGGCCCTCCAGCGGCTCAAGGAAGCTGCGGAAAAGGCCAAGATCGAGCTTTCGTCGGCCTCCCAGACCGAGATCAACCAGCCGTTCATCTCGATGGGTTCGGACGGTCAGCCGCTCCACATGGTCATGAAACTGACCCGTGCGAAGCTGGAAAGCCTTGTCGGCGATCTCATCAAGAACTCGCTCAAGCCCTGTCAGGCCGCTCTGAAAGACGCGGGCGTGTCGAAGGACGAGATCGACGAAGTCATCCTCGTCGGCGGTCAGACGCGTATGCCGAAGGTCGTTGAAGAGGTGACCAAGTTCTTCGGGAAAGAGCCGCACAAGGGTGTGAACCCGGACGAAGTGGTGGCCCTCGGCGCCGCCATTCAGGCGGGCGTTCTGCAAGGTGACGTGAAAGACGTCGTCCTGCTCGACGTGACCCCGCTGTCGCTCGGCATCGAAACGCTGGGCGGCGTGTTCACCCGCCTGATCGACCGCAACACGACGATCCCGACGAAAAAGTCGCAGATCTTCTCGACCGCGGAAGACAACCAGAACGCCGTGACGATCCGGGTGTTCCAGGGCGAGCGTGAAATGGCTGCGGACAACAAGATCCTCGGTCAGTTCAACCTCGAAGACATCCCCCCGGCACCGCGCGGTATGCCGCAGATCGAAGTGACCTTCGACATCGACGCCAACGGCATCGTGTCGGTTGGGGCCAAGGACAAGGGCACCAACAAGGAACAGAAGATCACGATTCAGGCGTCGGGCGGTCTGTCGGACGACGAGATCGAACAGATGGTCAAGGACGCCGAGGCGAACGCCGAAGCCGACAAGGGCCGCCGCGAGCTGGTCGAAGCCAAGAACCAGGCCGAGAGCCTTGTGCACTCGACCGAGAAGGCGCTCGAAGAGCATGGCGACAAGGTCGACCCCACCACGGTGGAAGCCATCGAACTGGCCATCGCCGCGCTCAAGGACGAGCTGGAGACCGACAACGCCGACAAGATCAAGGCGGGCATCCAGAACGTGACCGAAGCGTCGATGAAGCTGGGCGAAGCCATCTACAAGGCGCAGCAGGCCACGGACTCGGGTGAAGCCGACGAAGATCAGGGCCCGTCCAGCGTGGACGATGACATCGTCGACGCCGACTTTGAAGACCTCGACGACGACAAGCGGTCGTAAGACCCATGACGCGAAAGGGCCGGTCCGTCACATGCGGGCGGACCGGCCTTCGCGTTCCTGACAAGGGGACGACGATCCATGTCGAAACGTGACTATTACGAGGTTCTCGGAACCACCAAAGGCGCATCGGCGGATGAGATCAAAAAGGCCTATCGAAAGAAGGCCAAGGAACTCCACCCTGACCGGAACGCCGACAATCCCGACGCCGAGAACCAGTTCAAAGAAGCGAACGAGGCCTACGACGTCCTGAAGGACCCCGAAAAGAAAGCGGCTTACGACCGTTTCGGCCATGCGGCCTTCGAAGGCGGTATGGGTGGCGGTCCGCGACCGGGCGGTCCGGGTTTCGGGCAGCAAGGCGACTTCGCCAGCGCATTCTCGGACGTGTTCGACGACCTATTCGGCGACTTCATGGGCCAGCGTGGCGGCGGTCGGTCGCGGGCGACCCGCGGATCTGACCTGCGCTACAACCTGCGCGTGACGCTGGAAGAGGCCTATGAGGGTCTGCAAAAGACCATCAACGTGCCGACCTCGGTCATGTGCGACACCTGCGAAGGCACCGGGTCCGAAGCGGGCGCCGATCCCACGACCTGTCCGACCTGTTCGGGCATGGGCAAGGTGCGCGCGCAGCAAGGCTTCTTCACCGTTGAGCGGACCTGCCCGACCTGCCAGGGCGTGGGCCAGATGATCAAGAACCCGTGCAAGACCTGCCATGGTCAGGGTCGGGTCGAGAAAGAGCGCGCGCTGTCCGTCAACATCCCTGCCGGTGTCGAAACCGGCACCCGTATCCGTCTTGCCGGTGAAGGCGAGGCCGGGATGCGCGGCGGGCCGTCGGGCGACCTCTACATCTTCATCCAGGTCGCTGAACATCCTCTGTTCGAGCGCGACGGGGTGAGCCTGCATTGCCGTGTGCCGGTGTCGATGACCTCGGCCGCAATGGGCGGCGACATCGAAGTGCCGACGATCGACGGCGGACGGTCTCGGGTCAAAATCCCGGCCGGGTCGCAATCCGGGCGTCAGATGCGCCTGCGCGGTAAGGGTATGCCCGCGCTGCGGGGCGGCGGTCATGGCGATATGTATATCGAATTGGCCGTCGAAACGCCGGTGAACCTGACGTCCAAACAGAAAGAGCTTCTGCGGGAGTTCGAGAAGCTGTCGGAAGAGAACAATCCCGAAAGTTCGACCTTCTTTTCGAAGGTGAAAAGCTTCTGGGACGGGATGAAGTACTGACTCCCTTACGGCGTTAACCTTTCATTCACCGACTCGTAGCAGGCTGGGATCATGTCCCAGCCTGTTTCACATCTGGCCGAAGTGGCCCTTCCGCTGTTCGAAACCGACGAGGCGCAGCCTGTTCCGGTCATGGGAACCAAGGCGCGACTGCCCTCCTACATCTCGGACCATCGCGCGCGTCTGCGTGAACGGTTCATGTCGGGCGGTGCCGCCGCCTTGCCCGATTACGAGATGCTGGAGCTTGTGCTTTTTCGTGCGATCCCCCGCCAGGATGTCAAACCTCTCGCCCGGCGGCTGCTGGACCGGTTCGGCGACTTCAACGGGGTTCTGTCCGCGTCACCGTCGCGCCTCAAGGAAATGCACGGGGTCGGCGATGCGGTCGTGCAGGAGTTGAAGATCGTCGAGGCTGCCGCGCATCGCCTGTCACGTGCCCGCGTCATGGGCCGGCGGGTGGTTTCGTCCTGGGACCAGTTGATCGACTATTGCCACACCACGATGAGCCACCGGGAAACCGAGCAGTTTCGGGTGCTCTACCTCGACCGCAAGAACACCCTGATCGCAGATGAGGCCGCGGCCGAAGGCACGGTAGGGCACGTGCCGGTCTATCCGCGCGAGATCGTCAAACGGGCGCTGGAACTCAGCGCCTCGGCCCTGATCCTCGTGCACAACCACCCTTCCGGGGATCCCAGTCCGTCGCGTGACGACATCGACATGACCGAGCGGGTTCGGTCGGCCGCCGCTGCGCTGGAGATCACGCTGCACGACCACATCATCATCGGCAAGTCGCGCGAAGTGAGCTATCGGAGCGACGGGTATCTGACCTGACCGGCCTATTCGACCCAGACTTCCACACGCCTGTTGATCCGCCGGCCCCAATCCGTGTCGTCGCAGGCCATCGGAAGCGCCTCGCCAAAGGCCTCGGCCTCGATCACAACGCGCTCAGGGTCGAATGTCTCGGCCGCGTCGAGAACGGCACGGCGAACCGCGTCCGCCCGCCGAGCCGCGAGCCTCAGGTTCAGCGCGGCCGCGCCCTGACCGTCCGAGAACCCGACGAAGGTCAACCTGCGCCCGTCAAAAGCGCCTGCCTCGAGCGCATCGGCAAGCAAAGCCACGTTCGAGCGGGAGGGGGCGTCCAATGCCGTCGATCCACCCTTGAATCGATACGTGAGCGTCAGCCGCCGCATACCATCCATCAGCGCCACCATGCGCTGTAACTCGGAAAGCCCGACTTCCGGACCGGCTTGCGCGATGGCGTTCGCCAACCTCGTCCCCTGCACCGAAAACGGGATTTCCTCGATCTCCTGATCGACGAGCCCGATGCGCTGGATCACCCGGCCCGCCGATGCGGTCCGCAAATAGCGCATGAAATCCCGGCCGACTTTCGGCAGTCGGATCGCAGGACGGTAAAGATAGATCGGGGCGGCGAGCGGATAGTCCCCGGCCTTGATCGCCATCTGGCTTGGCGCGATCTCGAAGGCGCACGCGCCGGTCAGCGTCACGATTTCGGTCAGGCCGGGGCGAGAAAAGCTCGCGATCCCCAGGCCGAAAGGGTCTTCTTGAACCGCGAGCGTCACGCCATCGTTCGAAGCCTTGGTGAGAATGGAGGGCGACAGGGCCCTGTCCTGCGCGGTCACCACGTCCCGCGCAAAAGCCATCCCGAAACCAGCGTCGGGGTCGCGCAGATAAAGCGTGACGGGTGCCGCCTCGCCGCCTATCGCGTCCCAACGCCCGATCTCGCCCGCATAGAGCGCCGCCAAAGTCTCGAGCCCCAGTCGCCGGATCGGGTTTCCGGGGTTCACGACGGGAACAAGGGCATCGAGCGCGATGACACGCGACTGCCGCACCGCGTCGAGGTCGCCCAGACCCGCGTCGCGCGCCATCAACCGCTCCGCGCGCGTCGGTTCACGCAGGGACAGGACCATGTCGGCCTCTTCGCCCAGAAGATCCGCGAAGCCCTCGGAGGAGGTGGTCTGCCGAATGGTGAAACGCGCTGCCGGAACCGAGTTGTCGGCTTCGTAGAGGCTGTAGGTCAGCCCGATCCCCGCCTTTTCCTCCCGCGTGACGGCGTAGTTTTCCGATAGCGCGAAGGCTTCGATCAGGGCGGGCATCAGGGTCGATCCGATCTCGGCCTCACCCGAGATGGTGATGTCGGCGGTGAACGACATCAGGTTCGGGCAACCGGGCCCCTCGCAGTTGACCCCGGAGCCATCGACGGTCAGCACGCCGTATTCGGTGTCGATCCGATAGAACTGGCCGTCATAGCCAAGCAGGGTGCCGGACATCTCCATCGACCCGTCGCGAGAGGTCAGGGTGACGTCGTCGGCCGCCGCGAAAGACGAAAGAACGATTGAAACGAGTGCGGCGCACACCGCCACACGCAGATGTCTCATGGTGACTGCCCCGCACCCCGCCGCTGCTCTTGTCGGGCGGGTGGATCACCCGCCTTTAGTTGCGGGCGATTGTCAGGTCTTGGGGCAGGTTTTTCAACACAAGATATTCGCCGACCGCATCACAGTCCGGTACGACCATACCGACTTGAGTTCCGGTCGGTTGACCGTTCTGCACAGAACGAAGGTAATCACCGACGATGGCCTGTTCGCAGGTGGTTTCCAGAACCTGCGCTTCGATGGAAACGGCCGGGGCCGTCGGCATGGACACCGGATAGGTGTAGACGTCGGCGGCATAGCCCCCCGTCGTCGACCCGAGCACGGTGATGAACCCGCCCTGACCGTCCGTGGCACGTGCCGGAAGGCCCGGCTCTTCGGCCCAGACATGCCCTTCTTCGCCGTAGTAGGCCCCATTCTCGAGCGCATGAAGCTGAAGCCCGGTGCCGCCTTTCCAGATCAGCGCGATACGGTCGTAGTCGTCCATATCCTCGATCTGAATGCGTGCTTCAGTCATCTTTTCCTGGTCACCGAACGTCGCGGTGATCGCGGCTTCGCGGGTCATCGCCGGCACCATGACCGTGAGAGCGCCATCCTGATCGAGCGTTTCCGTGAACTTCAGACCCGCGTGGTCGAACTGGACCTCACCCCCGGCGTCGCACGGCGCGCGAAGCTCGGTGTAGATGAGTGCGCCGGGCAGCGGGGCAAGCGACAGGGTCGGCGTACAATCCTCGGCCGCCGTTTCATCAGTTTCCGGCTGCGCGATGACATCGGCCGGGGCCACATCGAACTGGGTCTCGGGCAGGGCCGGACGCGGCAGATCTTCGGTCGTGGCGGCACGCGAAACTTCGGCAATCTCCAACGGTTCGACCAAACCCTGATCCGGACGGGCCGCCGTTTCAATCGGCTCGGCCTGTTCTTCGCGCTCCGGCGCGCTTGCCGCAATTCGATCGTCACGCATGACGTCGGGCGAGGTCGGGCTGTCCGGCGCGGGGCGGTCCGCCACCTGCGGTTCCGGCAATGGCGCAATCGGGTCGGTGGCCGGCGCGTTGTCGGCCTTGGTAACCTCATCCGGTGCCGCGTCTTTGGCAGGGACGGGAAGCGGTTCCGGCGTCGCTTGTGCCGTTTCGACGGGTGCGGCAGGGGGTGTCGACATGGCTGGAATGACCTGCCCCTGTGTCACCTGGGCCTGCTGCACACGGGCATCCACCGGCGCGTTCGGCTGATTGACCGTTCGTTGCATGACGTGCCCGGTCGCCAAAGCCACCACGAGAGCGCCAACGGCAGTATAGACCCGTTTCTTGTCGAGGTTCGTCGAAATCGACTGGATTTTTTCCAGCATGGCGAGGCTTCCTTTCCCACGTTCGATGGGAACTCTGCCAATGCAATAGGCCGATAGAATGAATAAATGGTGACCGGAAACGGGTTGTTTCCGGATTGTGGAAACCTCTGAAAACGTGGGATTTTCCGCCAGAACCTGCGGGAATTGTCAAATCTTCGCCCGATTCACGCGGTTTGCGACCGAGAATCCCGGCCCGCCGAACAGTGCAGTAAGGACCGCTCCGAGCACTGGCACCAGTGCGAACAGGCCGGGGATGGGCGTTGCCGCGTGGAACAGGATGACCGGGACGGTAGCTGCAACCTCGGGGGCTCACAAGCCATTGACGGGGCCCGAAATGGTCGATTCCGGGCCCGCATCATACTGATGCCTATGAATTGGGATCAGGCGGGCGAGATCAGACCTTGCCGTGGCAATGCTTGAACTTCTTGCCCGACCCACAGGGGCACTGTTCGTTTCGGCCCGGATTGCCCCAGGTCGAGGGGTCGTTCTCGTCGAATCCGTCGCGCGGCGTGCCCGGTTCGGATGGGCCGGAAGCTTCGGCAGCTTTGGCTTGGGCCGCTAGCGCGTCCTGCTGCTGCTTCAACTGGTCCATCATCGCCTTTTGTTCGTCCTCGGTCATGGGACGAACCTGTCCGATCTTCTGGCTGACTTCGGCGCGCAGGCTGTCGAGCATCGACTCGAACAATTGGAAGCTTTCGGTCTTGTACTCGTTCAGCGGATCACGCTGGGCGTAGCCACGGAACCCGATGACCGAACGCAGATGTTCGAGCGTCAGAAGGTGCTCGCGCCACTTCCCGTCGATGGTCTGAAGCAGGATCTGCTTTTCGATGTTGCGCATCGTGTCCTGGCCGAAAGCTTCGGCCTTTTCCGACATCTGCTTGTCGCTGGCCTCATAGAGCTTTTCGCGCACCGTATCGTCGTCGGCACCTTCCTCGGCCGCCCATTCCATGACGGGCACGTCGAGGTTCAGGGTTTCCAGGATAGCGGCATAAAGACCTTGGGTATTCCACTGATCCGCATAGGACTTGGGCGGCATGTATTCCAGAATCAGGTCGTCGATGACCTGATGCCGCATGTCCTGAACCACGTCCGAAAGATCCTCGGATTCCATGATGTCGCGGCGCTGGTTGAAGATCACCTTGCGCTGGTCGTTCATCACGTCGTCGAACTTGAGAAGCTGTTTGCGGATGTCGAAGTTGCGACCTTCGACCTTGGCCTGCGCGCGTTCCAGCGACTTGTTCACCCACGGGTGAACGATGGCCTCGCCCTCTTTCATGCCAAGGCCCGAAAGCACCTTGTCGAGCCGTTCGGACCCGAAAATCCGCATCAGATCGTCTTCCAGCGACAGGAAAAACGACGACCGGCCCGGATCACCCTGGCGGCCCGAACGACCGCGAAGCTGGTTGTCGATGCGGCGGCTTTCATGCCGCTCGGTGGCGAGCACGAAAAGGCCGCCCGCCTCGAGCACCTTGGCTTTCTCTTCGGCGACTTCCGCATCCATCTGCTTGCGCAGCGTTTCGGGATCGGCGTCGGGCGTTTCGTCGAGGGCCTGAAGCACCTTCATCTCGACGTTCCCGCCCAGCTGGATGTCCGTGCCGCGGCCCGCCATGTTCGTCGCGATGGTGACCGCCCCGAGACGCCCGGCTTCCGCGATAATCTGCGCTTCCTGCTCGTGCTGGCGTGCGTTTAGCACGTTGTGCGTGATGTTTTCCTTGGTCAGAAGCTGGCTCAGGGCTTCGGACTTCTCGATCGAGGTCGTGCCGACAAGAACCGGCTGTCCCTTGGCATTGGCCTTTTTGATCTCGTCGACGATGGCCCCGTATTTTTCGGCCGTCGTGCGATAGACGGCGTCATGCTCATCCTCGCGCGCGATGGGCTTGTTCGTCGGCACTTCGACCACCCCCAGCCCGTAGATTTCCATGAATTCGTCTTCTTCGGTCAGCGCCGTGCCGGTCATCCCGGCGAGCTTTTCGTAAAGACGGAAGTAGTTTTGGAACGTGACCGACGCCATGGTGACGTTCTCGGGCTGGATCGGCACGCCTTCCTTCGCCTCGATGGCCTGATGCAGGCCCTCGGACAGACGGCGACCGGCCATCATGCGGCCGGTGAATTCGTCGATCAACACGACTTCATCGCCACGAACGATGTAGTCCTTGTCCTTCGTGAACATCTTGTGGGCGCGCAGGCCCTGGTTCACGTGGTGGACGATCGTGGTCGATTCCGGGTCGTAAAGCGTCTGTTCCTCCGGCAACACGCCGATCTGGTGCAGGCGGTTTTCGAGGAAATCGTTGCCCTCGTCCGTAAACGTGGCCGAGCGCGCCTTTTCGTCGAGGACGAAGTGCTCTTCGGTCAGTTCCGGGATGATCCTGTCGATGGCCACGTAAAGCTCCGACTTGTCATCGGACGGGCCGGAAATAATAAGCGGTGTGCGCGCCTCGTCGATCAGGATCGAGTCGACTTCGTCCACGATGGCGAAGTGATGGGGGCGCTGGTTCATGTCTTCGATCCGCGACTTCATGTTGTCGCGCAGGTAGTCGAAGCCAAGCTCGTTGTTGGTGGCATAGGTGATGTCGGCGGCATAGGCGCCTTTCTTCTCACCGTCCGGCTGCTGCGGATAGACGACGCCGGTCGTCATCCCGAGCGCGGCATACACCTTGCCCATCCAGTCCGCGTCGCGTTTGGCGAGGTAATCGTTCACTGTCACGATATGCACGCCCTTGCCGGTGAGCGCGTTCAGATAGGCGGGGAAGGTCGCGACCAGCGTCTTGCCTTCGCCCGTCTTCATCTCGGCGATGTTGCCTTCGTGAAGGAAGATGCCGCCCATGAGCTGCACGTCGAAGGCGCGTAGGCCCAGCGCACGGCGCGCGGCCTCGCGGCAGTTGGCGAAGGCTTCGGGCAGGAGATCGTCGAGTTTCTCACCCTTTTCCAGCCGCGCCTTCAATTCCGCCGTCTTGTCGATCAGTCCCTGATCCGTGAGTTTTTCGAACTCCGGTTCCAGCGCGTTGATCTTTTCGATGGTCGGTCGGGTTGCCTTGATCTTGCGGTCATTGGGCGTGCCAAAAACCTTTTTGGCGATGGTTCCGAAACCCAGCATGTGCTCTCCGCTCGATGAGCTCTGACATTCTCGTGATTGCGCGGGGTGCTTGCCCGTGTCCGCGCGCCCCCATATCAAGGGCGTGAAGTCGGCCCCCCAAGGACCATTGCGATGTAAGGGTGGGGGCCGGGATAGTCAACGATGCCGGGGCTTCCGGCACGACCATGAGGAGGTTTCATGACCCATACGTCCACCCGCGCGTCGCTTTTCGCGGCCACGCTGCTTTCGGTTTCGCTGGCTCTGCCCAGCTGGGCCCAGGATGCGGCCCCCGAAGCCGAGGCCGAAACGGATGCCGCGCCGGCGATGGAAGTGACGGTCGACACCGTACTGGCCACCGTGAACGGCGAAGAGATTACGCTTGGTCACGTCGTGGCAGCCAAAGAGCAGCTTCCGCAGCAATATCAGCAACTTCCGAACGACGTTCTGCTGCCGGGTCTGATCGACCAGTTGATCCAGCAGACGGTTCTGAGCCAGGCGATCGACGAGGTCGGCGCCGGTGTCGAGGTCCGTTTGGAGAACGAGCGTCGCACGCTCGTCGCCGCCGAAAAGATCGACGACGTCATCACCGAGGCCGTGGATGAAGACGCCATTCAGGCGGCCTATGACGCACAGTATGCCGATGCCGAACCCACGACCGAGTGGAACGCGTCGCATATCCTTGTCGAGACCGAAGCGGAAGCTGCGGATCTCGTCGAGCAGGCCAAGGCGGAAGATGCCGACTTCGCCGCGCTCGCCAAAGAATTTTCGACCGGTCCCTCCGGCCCGAACGGCGGTGAGCTTGGCTGGTTCTCGGCCGGCATGATGGTCGAACCCTTCGAAACGGCCGTGGCCGACATGGCCGCCGGCGATATTTCGGACCCGGTCCAGACGCAGTTCGGCTGGCACGTCATCAAGCTGAACGAGACCCGCGAAAAGGGTGCCCCGCCGCTTGAAGAGGTTCGTGAGGACATCATCGGTCAGCTCCAGACTTCCGCCGTGGAAGAGGCGCTCAACGCGCTGATGGACGGCGCGACCATCGAACGGACCGACGTGACGACGCTTGATCCCGCCGTCCTGTCGGATATGTCGATCTTCGAGTGATCGACGCGGGAGGGGACAGTCGTGGGCAAAAAGAAGAAGATCAAGAAGCTCAAGGGTAAGGTGAAATCGCTCGAGGCGGCGCTCGCCTCGGCGAAGAACCACAAGCATGCGGTCGCACCGCTTGCCCCCAAAGACGGCTTTCCCAAATTGCCGAAGATCGGCGGCGTTCGTTTCGCCGCCGTTCAGGCCGGGGTCCGCTACGCCGGGCGTTACGACGTCATGATGGCGCTGTGTGACCCGGGCACGACGATTGCGGGCGTCTTCACCCGGTCTTCCACGCGTTCGGCCAATGTGCTGGACTGTCAGGCCAAGCTTGGCTCGGACCCGTCCGGCGGCGCGGCGATCATCGTGAACTCCGGCAACTCCAATGCCTTCACCGGATCGTCGGGCGAGAATGCGGTAGCCGAGATTTCCAAGACCGTGGCCGATGTCACGGGGGTCGCCGAAAACAGGGTCTATACCGCCTCGACAGGCGTCATCGGTGAACGTCTGCCCTTTGATCGGATCACGGCGAAGATCGGAGATCTGAACGACGCGCTCGACGAAAGTGGCATCGAATTCGCCGCTCGCGCGATCATGACCACCGACACGTTCCCGAAGGGTTCAATGGCCGAGGTCGAAATCGGCGGTCGGACGGTCAGGATCGCGGGCATCGCCAAAGGCTCCGGCATGATCGCGCCGGACATGGCCACGATGCTGGTCTACATCTTCACGGATGCGAAGGTGGAGCAGAAGGTTCTGCAAGCCTATCTCTCTGGCCTGATCGACGAGACCTTCAATTCGATCACCGTGGACAGCGACACCTCGACGTCTGACACCCTGATCCTTGCCGCCACCGGCGCCAGCGGTGTCGAAGTGACCCCCAAGGACGAAGCGTTCCAAACGGGCCTTCGGTCGGTGATGATGGACCTCGCCCATCAGGTGATCCGCGACGGGGAAGGGGCCACCAAGTTCGTCGAAATCCATGTGAGCGGGGCCAAGTCCAAGGCCGACGCGCGCACCCATGCCATGTCCATCGCGAATTCCCCGCTGGTCAAGACGGCCATCGCCGGGGAAGACCCGAACTGGGGCCGGATCGTCGCCGCGATCGGCAAGTCGGGCGCCGCCGCCGACCGCGACAAACTTTCGATTTCATTCGGGGACATCCTTGTCGCCGAAAAAGGCTGGGTTTCGCCGGAGTACCGGGAAGAGCAGGGCGCCAACTACATGCTGGGCGAAGAGATCGTCATCAACGTGGATCTCGGCCTCGGCAAGGGCGAGGCCACGGTCTGGACCTGTGACCTGACCCACGCCTACATCCAGATCAACGCGGACTACCGAAGCTGATGAAAACGGTTCTCGTGTCTGCCGTCGCGCTCGTCGACCGTGACGGGCGCGTGCTTCTGGCCCAGCGCCCCGAGGGCAAGTCGATGGCCGGGCTATGGGAATTTCCCGGCGGCAAAGTCGAAGACGGCGAAACGCCCGAGGCCGCGCTGATCCGCGAACTTCATGAAGAACTCGGCATCGACACCTGGCAATCCTGCCTCGCGCCGCTGACCTTCGCATCGCACAGCTATGACACCTTCCACCTTCTGATGCCCGTCTTCGTCTGCCGGAAGTGGGAGGGGACGCCGCAACCGAACGAGGGCCAGACCCTCAAATGGGTGCGCGTGCGCGACATGCGTGACTATCCCATGCCCCCCGCCGACATCCCGCTCGTCGCGATGATGCGGGATATGCTCTGACCCTTCTCTGTTTCAGGAAACCTTCGGGGGTGGCCGGAGGGGGCCCGAGGGCCCCATTCGGCTGGGGGGTTTGGGGGGACTGGTCCCCCCAAGCACCGCCGCGGGGGCGCTAGCCCGCGCAAAGAAAAAGGGCGGCCCGATGAGCCGCCCTTTCTATTCCAATAGGTTCGCAGATCAGGAGAGCGTGCGCTCGACCTCTTCGCGTTCGAAGATCTCGATGACGTCGCCCTTGCGAATGTCGTCGTAGTTCTCGAATGCCATACCGCATTCCTGACCCGAGATGACTTCCGACACCTCGTCCTTGAAACGCTTGAGCGTCTTGAGCGTGCCTTCGTGGATCACAACGTTGTCGCGCAGCAGGCGGACACCTGCGGAGCGCCGTGCCACGCCTTCGGTGACGAGACACCCGGCCACGTTGCCGACACCGGAGACGCGGAACGTCTCCTTGATCTCGGCGTAACCGGTGAACTTCTCGCGCACTTCTGCGGACAGCAGGCCCGAGGCCGCCGCTTTCACGTCGTCCACAAGGTCGTAGATCACGCTGTAGTAGCGGATTTCCACGCCCTTCTGGTTGGCCGAATTCCGGGCCGGCGCGTTCGCACGGACGTTGAAGCCGATGACCGGGCAACCGGACGCTTCGGCAAGACCCACGTCGGTTTCGGTGATCGCGCCGACGCCGTAGTGGATCACGCGCACGCGCACTTCGTCGTTGCCAATCTTCTCCATCGCCTGAACGATGGCTTCGGCCGACCCCTGCACGTCCGCTTTCACGACGATGGGCAGTTCGGCGACGTTCTCGTCCGCCTTGGCCTTGGCCATCATCTGTTCCAGTGTGGTCGCCGCACCGGCGGCTGCGCGTTTGTCCTTGGCGGCGTTCGCGCGGTATTCCGCGATCTCGCGCGCCTGCGCTTCGGTATCGACCACGTTCAGAACGTCGCCTGCTTCCGGCGTGCCGTTCAGGCCGAGCACCTCGACGGGCACCGACGGTCCGGCTTCCTTGACGCGTTCACCGCGATCGTTCTCCATCGCGCGGACCTTGCCCCACTGCTCGCCGACGACGAAGATGTCGCCTTGGCGCAGCGTGCCGTTCTGGACGAGCACGGTGGCGACCGGGCCACGGCCCACGTCGAGCTGCGCTTCGATCACGGCACCCTGGGCGGACCGGTTCGGGTTCGCCTTGAGTTCGAGGATTTCCGACTGGAGCGCGATGGCTTCGAGCAGTTCGTCCAGACCCTGACCCGTGTGGGCCGACACTTCCACGTCCTGCACGTCGCCCGAGAGTTTCTCGACGATGACTTCGTGCTGAAGCAGGTCGGTGCGCACCTTGTCCACGTTCGCGGCGGGCAGATCGACCTTGTTGATCGCGACGATCATCGGGACACCGGCCGCCTTGGCGTGGTTGATGGCTTCGATGGTCTGCGGCATCACCGCGTCGTCGGCAGCCACCACGAGGACGACGATATCCGTCACCTGCGCGCCACGGGCCCGCATCGAGGTAAAGGCCGCGTGACCCGGCGTGTCGAGGAACGACAGAACCGTGCCGCTATCGGTCGTGACCTGATAGGCACCGATGTGCTGGGTAATGCCGCCGGCTTCGCCCGCGACGACCTTGGCGTTGCGGATCGCGTCGAGAAGCGAGGTCTTGCCGTGGTCGACGTGGCCCATGATCGTGATGACCGGCGGGCGGTTCTCAAGATCTTCGGCCTTGTCTTCGGTCGTGGTGATGACATCCTCGACGTCCGAGTCCGACACGCGCACGATCCGGTGACCGAATTCTTCGATGATGAGTTCGGCCGTGTCCTGATCGATGGTCTGGTTCTGCGTGACCATCATGCCCATCTGCATGAGCGATTTCACGACATCGGCGACGCGTTCGGCCATGCGGTTGGCAAGTTCCTGCACCACGATGGCCTCGGGCACCTGCACGTCGCGCACGACCTTTTCGCGCGGCTCGGCGTTACCCATCGCCTTCTGGCGCATGCGTTCCTGCTTGCGGCGCATCGCGGCGACCGAGCGTTGACGCCCGCCTTCGCCCCCGGTGAGCGCCTGGTTCACCGTCAGCTTGCCGGACCGGCGGCTGTCGTCACGACCGCCCTTGCCACGGTTCGACCGATCGTCGGCCGGCTGCGGCGCACGTTCGCGTTCGGTCTTGCGCGGGCCGGTCTTGGCGCCACGGGCCTCGGCGGCCTGAGCGGCGGCCGGGTCAGGGTCGGCGGCCGGGGCCGGCTTGTTCTTGGCCGCTTCTTTTTCCTTGCGGCGACGCTCGTCTTCCTCGGCTTTCTTGGCCGCGGCTTCGGCGCGTTCCTGTTCTTCGCGGGCCTTGTCCTCGGCTTCCTGCCGACGACGCTCGCGCTCTTCCTCGCGGGCCTTCTCTTCTTCTTCGCGCCGCTTCGCTTCTTCGGCCTCGTTGGCCTTGGCTGCGGCAAGCGCCTTCATCCGGCGCTCGAGTTCGGCGTCGGAGATACCTGCGGGGCGCTTGGACGGGTCCGTCGCGGGGGAGCCATTGCCGCCGCCCGCACCGCCACCCGCACCGGGTTTGGGCACGACGACGCGCTTGCGCTTCGTCTCCACCACCACGTTCTTCGTGCGCCCATGGCTGAAGGATTGCTTGACGGAACCCGACCGGGGTCCACCTCGCAGGCCAAGGGGCTTCTTGCCGTCCGTATCGCTCATCTGGTCGTCTTACCTTTCCGGCGGGCGGTCCCACCGTCGTTCATATCGCGCATGCCCGAAAGCTTCGCGGCTTCGTCTACAACACGTTTCGTGAGTCCGCCACCCGCGAGTGCGGCATGTATCACATGTTCCCGCCCGAATGCCAAACCCAATTCATCTTGGGTCAAACAGGTGATCAGGGTGCCTTTGCCACGGGGTGGGCGGAGCTTGGATTTCCCGCGATCAGAGCCGTCGGAGGCCTGCAAAAGCACCTCAGCCTGATCCTTGGCGAGCCAGTCTTTGACCTTTTCAAAGCCGGCAATTGCCTCGCTCGCCTTTCGAGCAAGAGAGATAAGGTGGATCACGCGTTCTGCAAGACCCGCCTCGACTTTTGCGAACAGATCCTCAGGGACCGTCACCTGTTGTTTCGCGGCGCGGGCGAAGGCGCCCTTCTTCGCGGCAAGGGCAAACGCCTTGGGCGAGGGCGTGATCCAGAACCCCCGGCCGGGCAGTTTACCCAGCAGGTCGGGATAGACCGCGCCATCGGGTCCGACGACGAACCGGATCATCAGCGAGGTGTCCTTCACCTCGCCGGTTCCGATGCACCGCCGTTCGGGTTCCCCCGTCCGGTCTTTTTCACGGCCGCCGCGCGTCACGCGCTAACCCCCGAGGCCTGGGATCAGGCCCCGGCCTCCTCGGTGGCTTCGCCGTCTTCCTCGGTCTCTTCTTCCGAGACGAGATCGGCGGGGTCGACCCAGCCAAGCTGGATGCGGGCGGTCATGATCATGTTTTGGGCTTCCTCGAGGCCCACATCGAAGGGTTCGAGAACCCCGTCATCCTTGCTGCGTTCGCCGTCGACGGTCGTCCAGCCACCGGCCAGTTCCCAGTCGGCACAGGTCGCGAAGTCTTCCAGCGTAAAGACGCCGTCCTTGGCCAGAGCCTCGATCATCTGCGGGGTGAGACCCTCGAAACCGATCAGGCTGTCCTGAACGCCCAGCGCCTTGGCGTTTTCCAGCGCCTTGCGGTTCTGTTCGTCAAGGAAGTCACGGGCGCGGGCCTGAAGCTCGTTCGCCGTATCTTCGTCCACACCATCGATGACGAGGAGTTCGTCCACCTCGACGTAAGCCACCTCTTCCAGATTAGTGAAGCCCTCGGACACGAGAAGCTGGGCGAAGAATTCGTCCAGATCGAGCGTGTCCATGAACAGCTTGGTGCGCTCGGCGAATTCCGCCTGACGACGCGCGCTTTCTTCTTCTTCGGTCAGAATGTCGATGTCGAGCCCGGTCAACTGGCTGGCCAGACGCACGTTCTGACCGCGGCGGCCGATGGCCAGCGACAGCTGATCGTCGGGCACGACCACTTCGATCCGCTCGGCGTCTTCGTCCAGAACGACCTTGGCGACCTCGGCAGGCTGAAGCGCGTTCACGAGGAAGGTCGGCATATCCTCGTTCCATGGGATGATGTCGATCTTTTCGCCCTGAAGCTCGTTCACCACGGCCTGAACGCGGCTGCCGCGCATACCGACACAGGCACCGACCGGGTCGATGGAGTTGTCATAGGACACGACACCGATCTTGGCGCGCGAACCCGGATCACGGGCCACGGCCTTGATCTCGATGATGCCGTCGTAGATTTCCGGCACTTCCATCTTGAAGAGTTCGGCCATGAATTCCGGCGCGGTCCGGCTGAGGAAGATCTGCGGCCCACGTGTCTCACGCCGCACGTCTTTCACATAGCAGCGGATACGGTCGTTCGGGCGATAGCTTTCGCGGCCGATCTTTTCGTTGCGGCGCAGGATCGCTTCGCCAGCGCCCACATCGACGATGACGTTCCCGTATTCCTCGCGCTTGACGACGCCGTTGATGATGGTGCCGGCACGATCCTTGAATTCTTCGTACTGACGATCCCGCTCGGCTTCGCGAACCTTTTGCAGGATGACCTGCTTGGCCGATTGCGCGGCGATCCGGCCCAGTTCCACGGGAGGCACTTCGTCGACGATGGTGTCACCGACAACGGGGTTGTCGAGGTACTGCTTGGCCTGTTCCACGGTCAGCTCGGCCTGATAGTTCTCGAGCTCTTCATCCTCGACCACGGTGCGGACGCGGGTGAAGGTGGCACGGCCCGTCTTGCGGTCGATCGACACGCGAATGTCCATCTCGGCGCCGTAACGCGACTTGGCGGCACGGGCGAGGCTTTCCTCCATCGCTTCGATGACGAGCGACGGGTCGATCATCTTCTCGCGCGCGACCGCTTCGGCGGTCTGGAGCAGTTCGAGCTGGTTGGCAGAGGTAATGGCCATTCTTATTCCTCCTCGGACCCTTCGTCCGTTTCGATGTCATCGTATTGGCTTTCGTCGATGATGCCGGCGTCCTTGCGCTGTTTCAGCATCTCGGCAATGAGTTCGTCGGTCAGAACCAGTTTCGCATCCGCGAGCAGATCGAAGGTCAGGCCGATGGTCACCGGCTCGCCCTTGTCCTCGATCTCGATCAGGATCTCACCGTCTTCGGTGCCTTGAAGCGTGCCCTTGAACCGCTTGCGCCCTTCGATCAACTCGCTGGTCTCGACCTTGGCGATCCAACCGTCCCAGGTGTCGAAATCCTTGTAACGGGTCAGCGGTCGGTCGATGCCGGGCGAAGAAACCTCGAGGTTGTATTCCCCCTCGATCGGGTCCTCGACATCCAGCGTCGCGCCCAATGCGGTGTTGATCGCCGACAGATCGTCGACCTCGATCCCGCCTTCGGGTTTGTCGGCCATGATCTGAAGCGTCTGGGTGTTGCCGCCCTGAAGCCGCAGGCGCACAAGCTCGTATCCCATATCCTCGATCACCGGGCGCACGATATCGGCGAGCCGGCGGTCGATGGCAGTTCTGGCGACGAGATCGGTCATGTGGTCCTTTCAGGCACAAAAAAACGGGCCAGCGGCCCGTCGGTGTGTTCCGGTGGAGCGTCGGGTTTGGACCCCAGCGCCTCCGCTGTTGACGCGGATATAGGGGAGGGCGGGTGAGTCTGCAAGGAAAATGACGAACCGCTGGCGGATGGGTGCCGTATCATGTGGGAACGTGCCGCGCCGCGGGCGCGTTCGTGAGTGCCGCAATGTGGAATGACCGATGGGTGAACCCGCCTTCGAAGACATCCTGATCCCAAGACCCGAAGGGCTCTACTGCCCAGTCGGGGATTTCTATGTCGATCCGGTGCGGCCCGTCGCCAAGGCGCTTATCACCCACGGACATGCGGACCACGCGCGGTCGGGCCATGGCGCGGTGCTCGCCAGCCAGCAGACGCTCGACATCATGGCGATCCGGTATGGGGAGGATTTCGCCAAGTCGCGGCAAGCGGTCGACGGGCCGGTCGAGGTGAACGGCGTTACTGTCAGTTTCCACCCGGCGGGCCATGTACTCGGCTCCTGCCAGATTCGGCTGGAGGCCAAGGGGATGGTCGCGGTCGTGTCCGGCGATTATTCCCGCGTCGCCAACCCGGCCTGCGCGCCGTTCGAGCCGGTGCCCTGCGATCTGTTCATCACCGAGGCGACCTTTGCGCTGCCCGTATTCAAGCACCCCGATCCGGCGGACGAGATCGCCAAGCTGCTCGCCTCGGTCCGGGCCTTTCCCGAACGGCCCCACCTGATCGGGGCCTATGCGCTCGGCAAGGCGCAGCGGGTCATCATGCTCTTGCGCGAGGCGGGGTATGACGCACCGATCTATGTTCACGGGGCGCTGCAACGACTGAGCGATTATCACATCCAACAGGGCGTGCCGTTGGGCGACCTGCGCCCCGCGACGATGGACAAGGCCGAGGCGCGGGCGCTGCGCGAGGCGATCGTGATCTCGCCGCCGTCCGCCTTCGCCTCGCCGTGGGTGCAGCGGTTCGCGGACCCGGTGATCGGCTTCGCCTCCGGCTGGATGCAGATCCGCGCGCGGGCGCGGCAGCGGGGGGTCGAACTGCCGCTCATCATCTCGGATCACGTCGACTGGCCCGACCTGACCGCCACGATACAGGAGATCGACCCCGGTGAATTCTGGATCACCCACGGGCGCGACGACGCGCTGATGCGGTGGGCCGAATTGAACCAGCGCCGTGCGCGGCCGCTGCATCTTGTGGGATATGAGGAGGAGCCGGAATGAAAGCCTATGCCGCCCTTCTCGAACGGCTCGCATTCACGCCGGGCCGCAATGCCAAGCTTGCGCTCCTTCAGAATTACCTCACGACCGCGCCGGACCCGGATCGGGGGTATGCGCTTGCCTCGCTCACCGGAGAACTCGACTTCGCCGGGGCGAAACCCGCGCTTCTCCGCGCGCTCGTGTCCGAGCGGGTGGATAGCGAGTTGTTCACCATGTCCTACCACTACGTCGGTGACCTTGCCGAAACCATCGCCCTGATCTGGCCGGGGCAGGGCGAGGCGCGGGATGTGCCCTTGTCCGAAGTGGTCGAACGGCTGAACGCGGCATCCAAGACCGAAACGCCCGCGATGATCGCGGATTGGCTCGACGCGCTGGACCCGTCGGAACGTCTGGCGCTGCTCAAACTGATGACGGGCGGAATGCGTGTCGGCGTGTCGGCGCGACTGGCCCTTACCGCGCTGGCGGGCACGGGAGACGTGCCGCTCGACGATATCATGGAGCTTTGGGCTGGGTTCAAGCCGCCGTACGAACCGCTTTTCGCGTGGATCGCAGGCGGGCCGAAGCCTGAACCGACGATCAAGGCGCCCTTCCGGCCCGTCATGCTGTCGACCCCCAACGATTATGAAGGGTTGTCCGCGCTGGACCCGGCCGATTTCGCCGCCGAATGGAAATGGGACGGCATCCGCGTGCAGGCCGCAGCGCATGGCTATGAACGGCGGCTTTATTCGCGGACGGGCGAGGATATTTCGGCGGCCTTCCCCGATATCGTTGACCGCATGGAGTTCTCTGGCGCGCTCGACGGTGAGTTGATCGTGCGGCGCGCGGATGAGGTCGCGCCCTTCGGCGATCTTCAGAAGCGGCTGAACCGGAAAACGGCGAGCAAGGCGCTGCTGTCCAGCCACCCGGCGGCTCTCCGGCTTTATGACATTCTGATCTGGGACGACGAAGACATGCGCGAGCTTCCGTTTCACGAACGCCGCGCACGTCTGGAAGCCGCCGTCACAACCCTCGACCCTCTGCGCTTCGATGCCTCGCCCTTACTCGACTTCGACACGTGGGACGCGCTTGCCGCCCACCGTGCCGATCCGCCCGCCGCCGTGATCGAGGGCGTGATGCTGAAACGGTTGGACAGCGCCTATGTCGCGGGCCGGCCGCGCGGGCCTTGGTTCAAGTGGAAGCGCGACCCGATGATCGTGGATGCGGTCCTGCTTTATGCCCAGCGCGGACACGGAAAACGCTCGGGCTTCTATTCCGATTTCACCTTCGGGGTCTGGGATGACGACAGGCTCGTGCCGGTCGGCAAAGCCTATTCCGGGTTCACCGACGAAGAGCTCAAACGGCTCGACAAGTTCGTTCGTCAGAATACCGTGGAACGGTTCGGGCCGGTGCGGTCCTTGTCCCCCGAACTTGTCGTAGAGGTGGCGTTCGAGGGCCTGAACCGCTCCAAACGGCACAAATCCGGTGTCGCAATGCGGTTCCCACGCATCTCACGTATCCGTTGGGACAAGCCTGCGAAGGAAGCGGACCACCTGACGACGTTGGAGGCGATGCTGCCCTAGCCGGGTTTCTTCGCGACGATGAACCGTGCGGCGTGACCTTCGGGTCGTTCGTCCACGGCGATGTCCAGCCCTGCATCCCGGATCATGTGGCGCATGTCGTCTTCAGACAGAAACGTCAGATGCGGTATCGCGCCGAACATCTGCCCAAGCGGTGCGATGAGCTTCAGGAACTTCATGTTTCCCAGCACTGCGGTCGAGGAAACGAAATACCCGCCGGGGCGCAGGCTTTCTCCGATCTTCTTCACCGTGAACGCCGGGTTGGGCAGAAGGTGCAGGACGGATAGGGCGAGGATCATGTCGTAGCTGCCGGGGGCCACATCGGCCCGGTCGAAATCCGCGTGAACGAAACGCATGTTGTCCGGGATGGGGCCCTGTTCCTTCGCGGCCTCCAGCATCGCGGACGAGATGTCCATCGCCGTGTAGCTGCGAACGAGCGGCGCATGGCGACGTCCGGTGTTGCCCGAACCACAGCCGATCTCGAGCACGTCCATGTCGGGCCGCATGTAGGATTGGGTGATGCCGAGCTTCCACTCGTAGGTGTCGAGGTCCGAGATCGGCGACTTGATGTAGCGCTTGGCGAGTTTGTCCCAGACCTGCGCTTGATCCTTCATAGCCCGAGCGTATCCCGCTGCCGTGCAAGCTTGTCCGTGGTGCGCACCAGTTCCGCCGCGATGCCGGGTTCCGAAACGGCGTGGCCTGCGCGCGGGATCATGCGAAACTCGCTCGTCGGCCATGACTTGTGCAGGGACCATGCCGCTTGCGGGGGGCAGATCATGTCATGACGACCCTGCACGATGGTGCCGGGAACATGGGCGATCCGGGTCATGTTCCTGAGAATCTGCTGATCTTCGGACAGGAACGCGCGGTTCTGGAAATAGTGGTTCTCGAGCCGCGCGAAGGCGAGCGCGTAGTCGGCCGGGCTATCGATCATGGCCCCGTCATTCTCGATACTGGCGAGCGCGTTTTCCCACGACGCCCAGACGCGGGCATGTTTCAACTCGTCGCCCCGATCACCGGAGAACAGCCGCTTGTGATAGGCTTCGATCAGGTCTTCGCGTTCGTCCGCGGGAATGAGGTCGGTGAACCGCGCCCACAGATCGGGCCAGAACTGTCCGGCGCCTCCGCCATAGAACCAGTCGAACTCCCGCTCGGTGGCGAGGAAGACACCGCGCAGCACCAGCCATGCCACACGGTCCGGGTGGCTTTGGGCATAGACCAGCCCCAAAGTCGCCCCCCAGCTACCGCCGAATACGATCCAACGGTCGATCCCGAACGTATCGCGGATAAGTTCGATGTCACGGATGAGGTGCCAAGTCGTATTGGCCTTCACTGAGGCATGCGGGCGGGAGCGGCCGCAGCCGCGCTGATCGAAAAGGATGATGCGATACTTTTTCGGGTCGAAGAACCGGCGCATGGCGGGGGAGCATCCGCCGCCCGGGCCACCGTGCAGCACGACGACGGGCATCCCGTCTTTCGCGCCGCACTGTTCGACATACACCGTGTGGCCATCACCGACCTCGAGCATCCGACGGTCGAATGGCTCGATCGGGGGATACATTTTCCCCCCTGCGGTGTTTTTTCCTGCGGCCTGTTCCATAGGGAACCTATATAGGTGCTGCGACAAAGACGCCATGAAAGACGAGGCTAACATGAGTGCCGGACAAACGACAGTCGATCCCAGCGAAGTCGCCAAATTCGAAGCGATGGCAGCAGAATGGTGGGACCCGACGGGGAAATTCAAGCCGCTTCACATGATGAACCCCGTGCGTCTCGATTACATCACGTCACAAATCGCGGCGGAGTTCGGGCGCGACCTGTCCGACGACAAACCTTTCGCTGGTCTGCGCATCCTCGACATCGGTTGCGGGGGCGGTCTTTTGTCGGAACCGATGGCGCGGCTCGGGGCCGACGTCGTGGGGGCCGACGCCGCCGAGCGCAACATTCCAGTGGCGCAGGTCCATGCCGAGCAATCGGGGCTGGACATCGACTATCGCTTCACCACCGCCGAGGCGCTGGCGGTCGCGGGCGAACAGTTCGACGTGGTTCTGAACATGGAAGTGGTGGAGCATGTGGCGGACCCGTTGTCCTATCTCACCGCCTGTCAGCAGCTTCTCAAACCCGGCGGTCTGATGGTCTGCTCGACGATCAACCGGAATCCCAAGAGCTTCATGGTCGCGATCGTCGGCGCTGAGCACGTAATGCGTTGGCTGCCGAAAGGCACGCATGAGTGGGACAAGTTCATTACGCCCGACGAACTTGGCAACCTCATCACGGAATCCGGGCTGCGACTGGTCGACAAGCAGGGCTTCGTCTTCAATCCGATCCTGTGGAGCTGGTCGATCTCGTCACGCGATCTGTCCGTGAATTACGTGACGGCGAGCGTCAAAGCGGCCTGAGGCTGGCGCGTCCGGCCCGCGCCGGACGCCGCCTTGGCTACAGCATGTAACGACCGACGTCGGTGCTCTGCATCAGCTCGCCGAGGTTTTTCTGAACGAAAGCCTCGTCCACGACCACTTCTTCGCCCGACTTGTCCGGCGCGGTGAAGCTGAGTTCTTCGAACACACGCTCCATCACGGTGTAGAGCCTGCGCGCCCCGATGTTCTCGACCGTCGTGTTCACCTCGGCGGCGATCCGGGCCAGCGCGGCGATCCCGTCTTCGGTGAAGGACACCTTGACCTCTTCGGTGCCCATGAGCGCGGTATATTGCAAGGTCAGCGCATTGTCCGTCTCGGTCAGGATGCGCACGAAATCCTCTTCCGTCAGCGCACGCAGTTCGACACGGATCGGCAGACGACCCTGAAGTTCGGGCAACAGGTCCGAAGGCTTCGCGATGTGGAACGCACCCGAGGCGATGAACAGCATGTGGTCGGTTTTCACCGGGCCATGTTTGGTCGACACCGTCGTGCCCTCGATCAGCGGCAGCAGGTCGCGCTGAACGCCTTCGCGGCTGACGTCGCCGCCGCGGGCATCGGAGCGGGCGCAGACCTTGTCGATCTCGTCGATGAAGACGATCCCGTTCTGCTCGACCGATTCCAAGGCGATCTTGTTGACCGCTTCGTCATCCAGAAGCTTGTCGGCTTCTTCGCCCATCAGAATTTCATAGCTTTCGGCGACGGTCATCTTCTTGCGCACGGTGCGCCCGCCGAAGGCTTTGCCGAACATATCCGACAGGTTCATCATGCCCATGTTCATGCCGGGCTGGCCGGGCACATCGAACATCGGCATTCCGCCGCCCGTATCCTGCACGTCAAGTTCGATCACGGTGTCGTCCAATTCGCCCGAGCGGAGTTTCTTGCGAAACATTTCGCGGGTCTGCTCGCGGGCCTGATCCCCGGCGACAGCAGAAATCACGCGTTCCTCGGCGTTGTGTTCGGCCGCGGATTTCACGTCTTCGCGCATCCACTCGCGGGTCTGGACGATGGCTGTGTCGACGAGATCGCGCACGATCTGTTCGACATCGCGGCCCACGTAACCGACCTCGGTGAACTTGGTCGCCTCGACCTTGATGAACGGCGCACGGGCCAGTTTGGCCAGACGCCGGGAAATCTCGGTTTTGCCGACGCCGGTCGGGCCGATCATGAGGATGTTCTTCGGATATACCTCGTCGCGCAGGTCGTCCGACAATTGTTTGCGGCGCCAGCGGTTGCGCAGCGCCACGGCCACGGCGCGCTTGGCGTCCTTCTGGCCGATGATGAACCGGTCGAGTTCCGATACGATCTCGCGGGGGGTCAGGTCGGTCATGTCCGTCTCTTATGTCTTGAGCGTTTCGAGCGTCAGGTTGCCGTTCGTGTAGACGCAGATGTCGGCTGCAATCGCCATCGCGGCGCGCGCGATCTCTTCCGCCGATTTGTCCGTGTCCATCATCGCCCGGCCGGCGGCGAGGGCGTAGTTTCCGCCCGAACCGATCGCGGCCACGTCATGTTCGGGTTCCAGCACGTCGCCCGCGCCGGTCACCACGAACAGATCCTTGCCGTCCGAAACGATCAGCATCGCTTCGAGTTTCTGAAGGTATTTGTCGGTGCGCCAGTCCTTTGCGAGCTCGACGCAGGCCCGCGCGAGTTGCCCCGGCGTGGCTTCGAGTTTCGTCTCGAGCCGTTCGAGCAGGGTAAAGGCGTCAGCGGTCGATCCTGCGAACCCGGCGATGATGTCATAGCCGCCGGGCGACAGCCTGCGCACCTTGCGCGCCGTGCCTTTGATGACCGTGTCGCCCAGGCTCACCTGCCCGTCGCCCGCGATCACCACTTCGCCGCCTTTGCGCACGCCACAGATCGTGGTGCCGTGCCAGCCGGGAAACTCGCTCATGTCCGCCTCCTTTTGGTTCCGACGCTATATGGACCCCCGGTTTGCCCGCGACAACCACCCGGCTTGACCGGACGGGGCGGGCAGGTAGCTTGCCGCCCATGGAAGCCCGAATTCTGCGCATCTACCTTGACGACGTCATGCTGGACATGGCCCAGCGGGGCGAGTTCGGGTTCGTTGCGCGGGTGACCAAGGCCTTCGAGGGTGTCGGCTTTCGCGTCGAGCTGCGCCGCAATTCGTTTCAGGAACGGCTGAAGTCGGCGGCCCGCAACGGTTACTCGCTTTTTCTGATGGATGACCCGTTCCACCCGAAATCCCTGACGATGCGCAAGAGCTACTATTTTCCGTTCTGGCGGATCGAAGCGACGCCGAAGCGGTGGGAATTCGAGGTCGCGAAGAAAACCTTCGATCCGGCTGAAATAGACACTGATGTCGCACAGAACTGGGTCGGCAACTGGCGCAAATGGCTGTTCAAGCGAGGGCCGGAGACGGCGGGGCGCACTGGGCTGATCTACGTCGCCCTTCAAGGCAAATTGCTTGAACATCGCTCGTTCCAAACCATGTCACCCATCGACATGATCGCCGAAGTGCAGGCGCGCGCGGGTGACAAGCGTATCCTGCTCGGGCTTCATCCGGGCGAGGATTACTCGGACGAAGAGCGCGCGACGCTCGACGCTATCGCCGCGAACGACCCGCGGGTGGCGGTTCAGACCGGGGGGATGGAAGAGGCGCTCAGGGTTTGTGATTTTGTGATCACACAGAACTCGGCCGCGGCCCTGTCGGGGTTCTTCTTCGAAAAGCCCGCGATCCTCTTCGGGGAATGCGATTTTCACCACCAGATGCCGCGCGTCTCGCAATTGGGGGTGGATGAGGCCTGGCGACAGCTTGAAAGCACCCCCCCTGCCTATGCGGAATACCTTTACTGGTTCGTCGCGCTGAACTCGATCAAAGCGGACGTGGAAGGGGAAGCAGAGGCGAAGATCCTTGCCACGTGCAAACGCTTCGGATGGGATGTTTAGGCTTTAATCCAGCCAACCGCGCAGGTTGTCGACCGCCACGTTCGTCAGCGCGGCGATGTGCTCGTCATCATCATTGAGGCAGGGAATATAGGTGAAGCTATCGCCTCCGGCATGTTCGAAGCTCTCCCGGATTTCACCGTTGATCTCTTCCAACGTCTCGATGCAGTCCGCCGAAAACGCGGGCGCGAGAACGGCGATCGACTTGACCCCGTCCTCTTTCACAAGCCGCGCGACTTCGTCCACGGTGTAGGGCTTCAGCCATTCCTCGGGTCCGAATACCGACTGGAACGTGGTCACGATCCGGTCCTTCGACCATCCAAGGCGTTCGGTCAGAAGACGCGTCGTTTTCTGGCATTGGCAGTGATACGGGTCGCCCTCCATCAGGTAGCGTTCCGGCATCCCGTGGTAGGAGCAGATGATCCGCTCCGGTGCCTGATCCTCGGACGGGTAGACGCGCAGCACCGAGGCCGCGAGCGCCTCGATATAGTCGTCGCGGTCGAAATATTCCGGCGCGGTGCGCACCGAAGGCATCCGGTTTTCGTCCATCAGCGCCCGGAAAAACTGGTCGTTCGCCGTGCCGCTCGTGGTCGCGGAATACTGCGGGTAGAGCGGGAAGAAGAGGATCTTGGTGCACCCGGCCTCGACCATGGCGCGCACTTTGGATTTGGTCGACGGGTTGCCGTATCGCATACAGAAATCGACGACGACCCGATCCCCGAACCGCTGTTTCAGCGACGCGTCCAGCTTGGCGACCTGATCCTTGGTGATCGTCATCAACGGGCTTTCGCCTTTATCGTGATTCCAGATCATCTTGTAGTTCGCGCCGGAGCGGAACGGGCGGATCGTCAGGATCGGACCCTGTAGGATCGGCTGCCATTTCCAGTTCGGGTAGTCGATGACGCGTTTGTCCGAAAGGAATTCGTTCAGATAGCGCCGCATCGACCAATAGTCATAGTTGTCGGGCGTGCCGAGATTGGCGAACAGAACGCCGACCTTCGGCGTGGGAACCCTGGGATGGGCCTTTGGCATGTGTTCGTTCATGGTCCTGATCCTGTTCGTGGCCCGTCTGTTACGGCTTGTCGTTCAATTTGGTTTCATCCGTGTTCAAGGCATCCGCGAGACGCGCCTCGGCAGACCCCGGTCGAAGCGGTTTCTGCTGGCTTTCATGCGGGGCCCAGCCCGCAAGGAACACCAGTTCGAACGTGGCGTGGATGCGGCCCGCTTCGTCGGCGTCCGAGGCATAGCGCGCCGCCGTTTCCGCGAACACACCGCGTGGTGTGAAGCCCGCGCGGGTGGCGAGCGCATTGCCTTCGCCCATCTTGCGCAGGTCGCGCATCAGGGCGAGCGCATCGGAATAACTGACATCGCGCAGGGAACTGTCGGCGACCGGCAGGGCGAACCCGGCCCGCTGAAGAAGGCCGCCAAGGTCGCGCAGCTCACCCATCGGCAACATGCGCGGTGACAGGCCCCCGGTCTGGGCGATCTCGGCAGCGGTGATCGCCGCCCGCAATTCCCTGAGCGTCTCCCCCCCGAACATGACGCCCATGAAGAACCCGTCGGGCTTCAGCGCCTTGTGGCATTGGATCAACTGCCCCACCGGATCGTTCGACCAGTGCAGCGACAGGCCATGAATGACGAGATCGTGGGCGCCCGGTTCGAGCGTCAGCACCTCGTCATCGGGAACGATCACGGCGTCGGGAAAGAATTTTCGCCAGATCGCGGGGAATCCCGTCACGACGGCAGGCGCCGTAAAGGTTCTGTTAACCTCTTCCAGCCGATCCTGAACTTCGAAGGCCGCTTCTTCCTGAAGGAACATGCCATCCGCCTGCGCGCGGGCGCGGGTCAGGGTCAGACGGGCGGGATCGGTCAGCTTCGACATGGCGCGGCACCATAGATGGAGGCCTGAGGAATGCAATCGCTGCTCCGCGCGATCTACCCCGCGCAATGCGCATCCTGCGGCGAAATCGTCGAGGGTGACGGTGGGCTTTGCGGGCCTTGCTGGCGCGAAACCCGGTTCGTGACCGGGCACGTCTGCGACAAGTGCGGGGTCGGGCTGCCGGGCGAAAGCGACGGGCATCTGGACCTCTGCGATGACTGCATGACCATTGCGCGCCCGTGGTCTCAGGGGCGCACGGCGCTGGACTATACAGGAAACGGGCGCAGGCTGGTTCTGGCGTTCAAACATGCCGACAGGCCCGACATCGCAGAGCCGGCCGCGCGATGGGTGGCGCGGGCGGCCCAGCCGTTGTTCACGCCGGGGATGCTGATCGTTCCGGTCCCGTCGCATTGGACCCGGCTTTATCGCCGTCGGTACAATCAGGCCGCCGAGCTGGCCCGCGCGCTGGGGCGCGCTACCGGACACGGCGTCTTGCCGACCGCGTTGGTGCGGACCCAAGGCGGGGAAACGCAGGAGGGTAAGACCGTGGATCAGAGGTTCGCCAACCTGCACGGGGCGATCCGACCCCATCCGAAACGCGGCGCGGCATTGGAAGGAAAACGCATCCTGATCGTGGACGATGTGATGACATCCGGTGCCACGCTCGCCGCCGCAACCGAGGCCGCTTTCGTCGCCGGTGCAGCGGACGTGAAGATCGCGACACTGGCGCGCGTTGCCCGCGGACCCTAAATGTCCTTCAATCGGGGTAACCCGGATGAAGGATACAGAAAATGCAGCCTGTCACGATCTACACCACGCCGTTCTGCGGCTTCTGCCATGCGGCCAAACGGCTTCTCACCTCGAAGGGGGTCGCCTTCGACGAAATCGACGTCAGCGTCGATCCGGCTTTGCGTCAGGACATGATGGCCAAGGCCGGCCGACACACCGTCCCGCAAATCTGGGTCGGGGAAACCCACGTCGGGGGCTTCGATGACCTGAACGCGCTCGAGCGTTCCGGGAAGCTCGACCCGCTTCTCGCAGCCTGATGCGCGCGGCGCTGATCCAGCTTTGTTCCGGTGATGACCCGGCGGCGAACCTTCCCGTGACGCTCGGGTTCGTCGCCAAGGCGGCCGAGGCGGGTGCCGAGCTGATCCTGACGCCGGAAGTGACGAATTGCGTCTCGACCTCCCGCAAGAGGCAGGCGGCTGTGCTTCAGCGCGAGGATGACGACATCACGCTCGCCGGATTGCAGGAGGCCGCGAAAGCACACGGGGTCTGGATTTCGGTGGGGTCTCTCGCGGTCAAGACCGACGACCCGGACGGGCGGTTTGCGAACCGATCCTACCTCATCGCCCCTTCGGGCGAAGTGACGGCGCGCTATGACAAGATCCATATGTTCGACGTCAACGTGTCGGAGACGGAGAGCTACCGCGAAAGCGCCGGATACAGGCCCGGAACGCGGGCCGTCGTCGCAGACACCGACACCGCGCGGATCGGCTTGACCATCTGTTACGACCTTCGATTTCCGCATCTCTACCGCGCGCTCGCACAAGCGGGTGCTCAGATCATCACCGTGCCGTCCGCCTTTTCGACCGGCACAGGCCCCGCGCACTGGGAGGTCTTGCTGCGGTCCCGAGCGATCGAAACCGGATGCTTCGTCCTGGCGGCGGCCCAGACCGGACAAAACACCGACAAACGCGCGACATACGGTCACGCCCTGGCCGTCGCCCCGTGGGGCGAGGTTCTGGCGGATGCGGGGACGGAACCTTGCGTCACCTTGGTTGATCTCGACCTTGCGACCGTGGAAAAGTCGCGCAAACGCATTCCGTCGCTGTCACACGACCGCTCTTTCGAAAGACCCTGATGCCAGATAGCACCGCCGATAGCCTTTCGGTCGCCCTGTTCAGCGAGATGTTCATGGCGGACCAGTTGGCGCGCACGGCGTTGTCGAAGGCGCTGCCCAAGGGGATGGAACTCAGCCACTTTTCCGTGCTCAACCATCTGGCGCGGGCGGGCGAGCCGAAAAGCCCCGCGCAACTCGCAAAGTCGTTTCACGTGACGCGCGGCGCGATGACCAACACCCTGAACAAGCTGGAATGGGCCGGGCACATTCATATTCACCCCGACTGGGACGATGCCCGGCGCAAACAGGTCACGATTTCGCCCGCCGGCCGCAAGGCGCGGGACGCCGCCCTGGCCTCGATCACCCCGATCATTTCCGATGTGGTGCGGTCCATCGGAACCGAAAAGGTTCGCTCGATGCTGCCCATTCTGCGGGCCATGCGCGAACGCTTCGACGCGCAGGACTGACCAACGAAAAAGGGCCGCCCGATCAGGCAGCCCTCGGTTGTTTCATGCGCTCAGGCTCAGTTGGCCTTGGCGGCTTCGCCCTGTTGCTGACGACGGGCGAGTTCGGTGCGATACAGCTGCACGAAGTCAACGTTGTCGAGGTTCACCGGCGGGAAGCCCCCGTCGCGGGTCACGTCCGACACGATGCGCCGCACGAACGGGAAAAGCTGGCGCGGGCATTCGATCAGAAGGAACGGGTGAAGCTGATCTTCGGGCACGTTCTCGATGTGGAACAGGCCGGAATATTCCAGTTCCATGATGAACAGCTGGGCATCGTTGCCTTTGTTCGTCGAGACGACCTTGTACTTGGTGATGACCTCGTACTGGTTTTCGACCTGACGCTTCTTGGCATCCAGCGCGACCTCGACCTTGAGGTCGGGCTGCATTTCGCCGGTCATGCCTTTCTGCACCACGATGTTCTCGAACGACATATCCCGAATGAACTGTCCGAGAATACGCATCACGGGTTGCGTGGGTTGCTGCGGTGCGCCGGTGGGGGCTTCGTCCGCCATAATCTTTCTCCCTGGAATCCAAAGTCGCGGCTTTCTAGCAAGAAGCGGCGAGGGCCTCAACGACAACCCTTCCTTGTCGGTGCGTGCAAAGGTATCAGCGACATATGGCACACATGATCCCCGCCTGGGTGGATGGCACCCTGCAACCCGTCGAAAAGCTCGCCGCGCATGTCGAAGGGCTGCGGCATCGTGCGGTGTCGGTGTTCCTGATCCACGACGACGAAATCCTGATCCAGCAACGCGCTACCGGGAAATATCATACGCCCGGTCTTTGGGCGAACACCTGCTGCACCCATCCCCATTGGGACGAAGCGCCGCTCGCCTGCGCGATCCGTCGGTTGGACGAGGAACTGGGGATCAAGGGCGTCGATCCGGTCTGGAAAGATCAGATCGAATATCGCGCCGATGTCGGGGATGGCCTGACAGAGCACGAGGTTGTCGATCTTTTTCTCGTGCAGACCGATGTCCGCCCCGTCCTGCACCTGAACCCGGAAGAGGTCGACGGTGTGCGTTGGGTGTCACTGACCGATCTGGAAGACGAGGTCGCACGCCACCCCGAACGGTTCACGCCGTGGCTTCGGATTTACCTCGCCGAGCACAAGTTGTCAGTGTTTGGTCCAGCCTGAGGGCCCGCGCGTCGGTTCATGCGTCGGTTTCTTCGGCGGGCTGACGTCTTCGTACTCCCCGTCGATCACGTCAGTCGACGAATAGGTGTGCGTCTGTCCGCCCGAATGGACGGTAAAGCTTTTGTTCACCTGCACGCGCCGCGAAATCTGTTTGAACGCCCAGCGCCGCACCGCTGGGACGAGCAGAAGGAAGCCGACCGTGTCGGTGAAGAAGCCGGGGGTCAGCAGCAGCGCGCCGGAGAACAGGATCATCGCGCCGTGGGCAAGCGGTTCGGACGGATCGGACAGCTGTTTGAAGCTGTCACGGACCTGACCCAGCGCGATCGCCCCCTGCGCGCGGACCATGTACGACCCGATGATCGCCGTCACGAGAACGATGAGAAGGGTGGGCCAGAGCCCGATCAGCCCGCCGACCTGAATGAAAAGTCCGATCTCGACCAACGGAACGGCGATGAACGCAAGCAAGAGCCACATGGCATCCTCATATCGTGTTTGGGGGCTGGTAGACTTGCTCCCGCCCAGCGCCTACATATGTTCCGAACGCGGAAAATCAAACCGCGCCCTGAAATGAGGTTCGAATGTCTTCACCGATCATCCAGCTGATCGTTCTCGCCGCCATCGCGATTTTCCTGATCCTTCGCCTGCGCGACGTCCTCGGCACGCGGGAAGGGTTCGAAAAGCCTGTGGTTTCCCGGACCGAGTCCCAACGGGTCGACAACCGCGGTAAATTCGAGGTGATCGAGGGGGGTCCGGACACGGACATCACCGACCACGTCGAAGACCCGGCCAGCATCGAGGCGCTTGCCAAGATGAAAGGCGCCGAACGGTCCTTCGCCGTCGGGGATTTCCTGAACGGGGCGCGTGGCGCGTATGAGATGATCCTCATGGCGTTCGAGGCCGGTGAACTGGACAAGATCAAGCCGTTTCTGTCGGACGAGGTTTACGAAAGCTTCGCCACCGTCGTCGAACAGCGTGAAAAGGACGGCTACAAGATCGACGCGAACTTCGTCGGCCTGCGCGAAATGAAGCTGGTCGAGGCCGAATTCGATGATGAAAGCCGCGAAGGCGAAATCACCATCCGCTTCATCGGTGAAATCACCTCTGTCGTGCGCGACAAGTCCGGCGAGATCGTCGAGGGCAATCCGACCGAGGTGAAGCGGCAGAAAGACGTCTGGACCTTTGCCCGGATCATGGGGTCCGAGAACCCGAACTGGCAGCTCGTCGCCACGGGCGGTTGACGTGGGCAAGCTGGTCGGCCTCGCACTTGCAGGGCTGATCGCCTTGGCCGCGCCCGCGCGCGCGGAGCTTGTGGAAGCTGAAATCACGCTGCTCGACTTCACCGACCTCGTGGGGTGGGAGCTCGACGATCATCAGGCGGCGTTCGACGCGTTTCTTCACACCTGCGAACTGCTGGACGATCCGCAATGGGATCCGATCTGTTCCATAGGGTTCGATTTTACCGGGGCGCCGAAAGCGTTTTTCGAGTTGTTCTTTCGCCCTGTGAAGATCGAAGATGGGCAGCCGGGTGTTTTCACCGCCTACTACGAACCCGAAATCCGGGGGTCCGAGCGCCGCACCGGGCGGTACGACATCCCCGTCTATCGCCGCCCCCCCGAAATCGCCGCCGGAACCGCGAATTACACCCGTCGCGAAATCGAAGAGGACGGTGTGCTCGAAGGGCGCGGGCTTGAGATCGCGTGGGTCGAAGACCCGGTGGAACTCCAGTTTCTGCAAATTCAGGGGTCGGGCCGGATCAAGCTGCCCGATGGCTCATCCATCCGGCTCGGATTCGGGGGTCACAACGGCCACAGCTTTCGCTCGCTCGGGGACGAATTGGTGCGGCGCGGCATTTACAACATCCATCAGGTCTCGGCCGAGGTCATCAAGAATTGGGTATCGCGCAACCCTGTCGAAGGCCGCGACCTACTGAGCCACAACACGTCTTACGTGTTCTTCACCGAGCTTGAACATCTGCCGTCGCATTCCGGTCCGATCGGCGCAATGGCACGGTCGATTTCCGCGGGTCGGACCTTGGCGGTCGATCCGGCCTATACCCCGCTTGGCGCGCCGGTCTGGATCGAAAAGGGCGGGGCCGAACCGTTTTCGCGCCTGATGGTCGCGCAGGACACCGGATCGCGCATCAAGGGCGCGCAACGGGCCGACATTTTCTGGGGCACCGGCGACGAAGCCGGGAAGGCGGCCGGGCGGATCAAGGACGCCGGGCGCATGGTCGTCCTCCTTCCGATCCAGCGTGCTTACGCGCTCGCCCCGGAGGAATAGGTTTGGCGCGGCGACCCCGGCATCTGAGTGCCGACGAAAAGGCACTCTGGGACGAGGTTGCGAAACGGGCGACGCCGATGCATCCGACGCGAACCCAGGAAACGGCGAGCGAGGCTTTGGTGTCGAAGCCGAAGCCCGCGCCGCCGTCACCGGACATCAAACCTTTTCGGATCGGAACGCGGTCGGACACCAAACTGCCCTCGAACGATCTGGCGCCGAAGGTCGAAGACAGCGTGGCCCGTGCGCCCGTCGCGATGGATCGGAAACGCTACCAGCAGATGAAACGCGGCAAGCTGTCGCCCGAAGCGCGGATCGACCTTCATGGTCTGACCATGGCGCAGGCGCACCCGCGTCTTTTGTCTTTCATCATGAACTCGGTCGCCGAGGGGCGGCGGTTCGTTCTGGTCATTACGGGCAAGGGCAAGTCGCGACCCGACGACGGCCCGATCCCCGAACGCCACGGCGTCTTGCGGCATCAGGTTCCGCACTGGCTGAACTCGCCACCGCTACGGTCCCACGTCCTCCAGATTTCCGAGGCGAACCGAAAGCACGGTGGTCTGGGCGCCTATTACGTTTACCTGCGCCGGCCCCGCTAGGCGAGTTTGGACCAGAGCGCAGACGCGCCGAGTTTTTCCACAAATGCCTGATGTGCCGCGCGTTCTTCTTCGGTGATCCGCGATGGCAGGGCTTCAGGTCGGGGCCGGGGGCGCCAATCCTCGTTCTGTGTCGTGTCGGACGTTTGCGACCCGCCACCGCCAAGCACCAGGTCGGGCTGTCGGCCACCGATCAGCTCCAGATAGACTTCGGCCAGAATTTCCGAGTCGAGCAACGCGCCGTGCAGCGTGCGGTGCGAGTTGTCGATCCCGAAGCGGCGGCATAGGGCATCGAGCGAATTGCCCGCACCCGGAAACTTCTTGCGCGCGATGAGGAGCGTATCGATGGATTGATCCATCGGGATCTGCCGCCGTTTGCACCAGCCAAGTTCGGCGTTCAGAAACGGAACGTCGAAGGACGCATTGTGGATGACGAGCTTCGCGTCCCCGATGAATTCGAGAAACGCATCCGCGATATCGGCGAACACCGGGTAGTCCTTCAGGAATTCCTCGGACAATCCGTGGACCGCGAAGGCCCCCTCCGGCATATCGCGCTGCGGGTTGATGTACTGGTGATAGGTCCGGCCCGTCGGCATGTGATTGAACAGCTCGACCGCCCCGATCTCTACCATCCGGTCGCCCGTCTTGGGATCGAATCCCGTGGTTTCGGTGTCGAGCACGATCTCACGCATCAGCCAATTTCCTTCGGATATCGTCGAGCACAGACTGGACCTGCGCCTGCGCGGCTTCAAGTGTCAGGGTTTCGATGATGTAGTCCGCCTTCGCCCGTTTTTCGGCATCCGGGGTTTGTTTCGCGCGGATGCTTTCGAATGTCGCCTCATCCATCGTTCCACGTGCCAGAACCCGCTCGCGCTGGACGTCTTCGGGGGCCGAGACGACAACGACCGCGTCCATGGCGGTGTTTCCGCCTGTTTCGAACAAAAGCGGGATGTCCAGAACCACCAGATCGGCAGAGGTGTCCGCGAGAAAGGCGGCGCGGTCCTGCGCCACGAGGGGATGAACGATCATTTCGATCTGTTTCAACGCGGAGGGGTCTTCGGCCATCCAGCGTTTCAACGCCTCGCGGCTTACGGCCCCATCTTCGATCACGTCCGGGCGCAAGGCCCGAAACGGCTCGACCGCCGCGCCGCCCGAGGCGTAAAGCCGATGAACGGCGGCATCCGCATCCCAGACCGGAACGCCCGCTTCCGCGAACATTCTGGCCGTCGTACTTTTGCCCATGCCGATGGAGCCGGTCAGTCCGATGATAAAGGTCATGAGGCCGCGGCGATCCTTGCATCTTCGTCATTTGGCGGTCGCTGGCCGAACCACCGTTCGAAACTGGGGGACGCCTGGCAGATCAACATCCCGACACCGTCGGCGACATGACACCCATAGGCGGCAGCCTGTTGCAAAAACCGGGTCGCAGGCGGGTCGACCGTCAGATCGCAGGCGACCGCGCCCGGCGTCAGCCCGTCCAGCGGCACGCGAAAGTCCGAGTTGCCGCGGGTTCCCAGAGGCGTCGCGTTCACCACCGTCGCGGCCCCTTCCGCCATATTCCCCGCCTTCAGCCAATCGACGACCTCGATCCGGGTGCCGAATTCGCTGCGAAGCTGCTCGGCCTTCGGGCGGGTGCGCGATGTCAGGCGGATCTGTCCGACCCCGACCTCGATCAAGGCCGAGATCACGACGCGGGCCGCGCGCCCGGCGCCGAAAATGGCAGCGGGGCCAAGGCGCGCATCCCACCCAGGCACACTCAGACGGATGTTTTCGATGAAACCGTAGCCATCGGTGTTGTCGGCATGGATTTTCCCATCACGCCGGAAGATGAGCGTGTTCGCACCAGACATCAGCGCAGCGCGGTCCGTGATGATATCGGCATGATCCAGAACGGCCTTTTGGTAAGCCGCCGAGATATGGAGCCCCACGAAACCGGCTTTGGGAAGCGCCGAGATCACATCGCCGATATCCTGCGGCTCGACCGTCAACGGAAGGTAGCGACCGGGAAGCTGCGTCGCCCAGAGCCAGTGGTCGAACAACACCGGCAACCGGCTGGTTTCGCCGGGTGCAAGCATGACCGCTGCTATGGGCGTCGACGCCTCGCTCATGTCTCAAGGTCTCCCCTCACGATGAGATAGGATATCAACTCGGTCAGCGGCAACCCGAGAACGTTGAAATACGATCCGTCGATCTGTGAGAAGAGCCGGACCCCTTCTTCCTCGAGTTTGTAGGACCCGACCGAGTGCCGGATGCAGTCCCAGTTCCTGTCGACGTAATCTTTCACATAGGCATCGCTCAATTGCCGCATAGTCATGCGGACCATACCGACATGGCGCCAGACGGGTTCGTAATCGTGATAGATGACTGCGGCCGACATCAAGTGATGCGTCTGGCCAGATAGTCGGGCCAACTGTTCCCGCGCCACTTCGGGCGTCTCGGGTTTGTTCAGAATCTCACCTTTCAGCGCCGCGACCTGATCGCAGCCCAGCACAAGCGAGGTTGGGTTTTTCTGCCCGACCTTGCGCGCCTTGTATTCCGCCAAAGCGTCCGCGACATCGCGCGGGGTCGCTTGTTCGGCGGCCAGACCCGCCCGGATTGCGGATTCGTCGATCCGCGCCGGTTCGACATTGAAGGCGATCCCGGCGTTCGCCAGCAATGTCGCCCGAATTTCGGACCCGGAAGCGAGGATCAGTCGTGTCGGCATGTTGGGAACCCTGTGGAGAATCCTTGTTTGTTCCTCGTTATGCGATTGTGCGTGGAACGGTGCAATTCCGGCGTTCCGTCTTATCGGCGGGTTTCCGACATTCCGTTCCTCGGCGCGCCAACACGGGACAACCGGGTTCGCCCATGTTGTGAGTTCCGGGTCCACGCACAGAACGGTCCACGAATTTGTTCACAGGCTGGGTATCACGTAAGTATCTGTTTTTGAATTCATAAACTGGCATCTCACCGGTTTCCGACGGTCTTATCCAACCGCGCTCATTCGTGACGAAAACGCTGCGGACAAGTCGTTAATCCCCAATACCCACAGGCCCTACAATTCAATACAGCCCTTTTTCTTTCTTTTCTTTATTAAGGGAGGGCGGACATGCCGGCGAGATTTGCAAAGAACGCCAAGATTGACTTGAAAGGTCCGGTTCCCTATATCCCGCGTCCAAAGGGCCGTCCGGTCCGTGTTTCCCACTCTACAACGCTGACTGAGCAAATGGCTCGTCCTATGGTGATTTCCCATGACTGAACGCTTGAACCTGTCCGACCTCAAGGCGCAGAGCCCGAAAGACCTTTTGGCAATGGCCGAAGAGCTCGAGATCGAGAACGCCTCGACCATGCGCAAGGGCGAGATGATGTTCCAGATCCTTCAGGCGCGTGCCGAAGACGGCTGGGAGATCGGGGGCGATGGCGTGCTCGAAGTGCTTCAGGACGGCTTTGGCTTCCTGCGCTCGCCCGAGGCGAACTATCTGCCCGGCCCCGACGATATCTACATGTCGCCGGACATGATCCGAAAGCATTCGTTGCGCACCGGTGACACGGTCGAAGGCGTCATTGCGGCACCGGGCGAGAACGAGAATTACTTTGCGATCACCCAAGTCGAGAAGATCAACTTCACCGATCCGGAAACGGCGCGGCACAAGGTGGCCTTTGACAACCTGACGCCGCTGCACCCGGACGAGCGTCTGAAGATGGAAATCGACGATCCGACGATCAAGGATCGTTCGGCGCGTATCATCGATCTGGTCGCGCCGATCGGTAAGGGACAGCGTTCGTTGATCGTGGCACCGCCGCGGACCGGTAAGACGGTGCTGATGCAGAACATCGCGCATTCGATCTCGGTCAACCATCCCGAGGTCTATCTGATCGTCCTGCTGATCGACGAACGGCCCGAGGAAGTGACGGACATGAAGCGGTCGGTGAACGGCGAAGTCGTTGCCTCGACCTTCGACGAACCCGCGTCGCGACACGTCGCCGTGTCGGAAATGGTGATCGAAAAGGCGAAGCGTCTGGTGGAGCACAAGCGGGACGTGGTCATCCTGCTCGACTCGATCACGCGTCTTGGCCGTGCGTTCAACACGACGGTGCCGTCCTCCGGCAAGGTCCTGACGGGTGGTGTGGATGCCAACGCATTGCAGCGCCCGAAGCGGTTCTTCGGTGCTGCGCGTAACATCGAAGAGGGCGGTTCGCTGACCATCATCGCGACGGCCCTGATCGACACCGGAAGCCGCATGGACGAAGTCATCTTCGAAGAGTTCAAGGGCACGGGTAACTCGGAACTGGTGCTGGATCGCAAGGTCTCGGACAAGCGGATCTTCCCGGCGATCGACATCCTTAAGTCCGGCACGCGGAAAGAAGAGCTTCTGGTGGATTCCAAGGACCTTCAGAAAACCTATGTGCTGCGTCGTATCCTGAACCCGATGGGCACGACGGATGCGATCGAGTTCTTGATCTCGAAGCTCAAACAGACCAAGACGAACGACGAGTTCTTCGACTCGATGAACGCATAATCCTGTTTTAATTCAACAGGTTAACCATGGATACGATCTTTGCGCTCGCCTCGGCACGGGGCAAGGCAGGCGTTGCCGTCATCCGGGTGTCCGGCCCGGACGCCTTTTCGGCTGGTGAGGTTTTGGCCGGTGCATTGCCGCCAGCGCGGACAACCGGTCTGCGCACGCTGCGCAACGGAAATGATCCAATCGACGAAGCTTTGGTTCTGTCGTTCTCGGAGGGTGCGAGCTTTACCGGCGAACCTGTGGTGGAGTTCCACCTACACGGATCGACCGCCGTCGTGTCGAGTGTCCTGTCGACATTGTCTTCGGTGCCGGGTCTGAGGATGGCGGAGCCGGGCGAGTTCACGCGCCGCGCGATGGAGAATGAGAGGCTGGACCTTGCCCAAGTGGAAGGGCTTGCCGACCTCATCGACAGCGAAACGGAAGCCCAAAGAAAGCAGGCGTTGCGCGTTCTTTCCGGTGCGCTCGGTGACAAGACATCCCAGTGGCGCAAGGATCTGGTGCGGGCGACCGCGTTGCTGGAAGCGACGATTGATTTCGCTGATGAAGAGGTTCCGGTCGATGTCTCGCCGGAGGTTCTGGACCTCGTTGATAGAACGCTGGCCGGTGTCCGGACTGAGACGGCCGGCGCGCGTATTTCGGAACGCATTCGCGATGGGTTCGAAGTTGCGATCGTGGGGGCCCCGAATGCTGGAAAATCCACGCTCCTGAATGCGCTCGCCGGCCGTGACGCCGCGATTACATCCGAAGTGGCGGGAACGACGCGGGACGTTCTTGAGGTTAGGATGGACCTTGCCGGGCTTCCCGTCACAATTCTCGACACAGCTGGATTGCGTGAGTCGGAAGATGTCATCGAGCGGTTGGGAATCGAGCGAGCGAAGGCGCGTGCTGCGGATGCGGACCTGCGGATTTTCCTGTTGTCAGGCGAGGTTCTGCCGATGGACCCGATGGATGGCGATATCGTCGTCCAAGGGAAATCGGACCTCACGGGTACGGGTATTTCGGGTAAGACCGGCGAGGGCTTGGATTTTCTGGTAGAGCAAATCACATCGGTTCTAAGCGAACGGGCGAGCCACGCGGGAACAGCGATCCGGGAGCGACACCGCGTGGCGCTGAGTATGGCGCAAGTGGCTTTAGAAAACGCTCGAATCGAGGTACAGAGCGGCTCCGAACGTTCCGAACTCGCCGCTGAAGAACTCTGGTCCGCAATCCGCGCTCTCGATGCCCTGATGGGGCGTGTGGATGTGGAAGTCGTGCTTGACGAGATTTTCGCGAGTTTTTGTCTGGGGAAGTAGAGAGAGGCATGTTTCACGTGGAACATTCTGATTTCGATGTCGTGATCGTTGGCGGAGGCCACGCTGGTGCAGAGGCTGCGGTCGCTTCAGCACGGATCGGCGCGCGCACGGCTCTGGTCACCTTGCGGGCGTCGGATCTGGGCGTCATGTCCTGCAATCCGGCAATCGGAGGGTTGGGGAAGGGCCATCTGGTTCGTGAAATCGACGCCCTCGACGGAATCATGGGGCGTGCGGCGGATGTGGCGGGTATCCAGTTTCGCCTGCTGAACCGTTCGAAAGGCCCAGCCGTTCAGGGTCCGCGTGCGCAGGCGGACCGAAAACTCTACCGCGCTGCGGTCTCAGAACTTGTTTCGGAGCAAGAACACCTGACGGTTGTCGAGGGAGAAGTCGCGTCGCTTGCAATGTCGGGCGATAAGGTCTCTGGCTTGATCCTTTCTGATGGCTCCGAGATTTCGGCGCGCGCGGTGGTTCTTACAACTGGCACCTTCCTGCGCGGGGTGATCCATATCGGCGATGTCCGTTGGGAAGGTGGTCGCATGGGCGATCGCCCGTCCGTCAGGCTGGCTGAGCAGATCGAGTCTCTCGGTTTGCCGTTTGGACGGCTCAAGACAGGAACGCCGCCGCGATTGGATGGTCGTACCATCGATTGGGGTAAGCTGGAAACTCAGCCTGGCGACGAGAATCCCGAGGTTTTTTCATTTCTGAACACCAAACCGACGGCACGGCAGATCTCGTGCGGCATCACGCACACGAACGAAAGAACGCATGAGATCATTTCGCGGAACCTTGAACGGTCGGCCATGTATGGAGGGCATATCGACGGCGTCGGCCCAAGATATTGCCCGTCCATCGAGGACAAGGTCGTGCGATTTTCAGACAAGCCGTCGCATCAGATCTTTCTGGAACCGGAAGGGCTGGACGATCATACAGTCTATCCGAACGGTATTTCGACGTCTCTGCCTGAGGACGTTCAGCAAGCTTATGTAGCATCGATTTCCGGTCTGGAGAACGCGCGAATTCTGCAGCCGGGATATGCGATTGAATACGACTATGTCGATCCGCGCGCGTTGCGCCTGACGTTGGAGCTCAAGAATGTCTCGGGCCTGTATCTTGCGGGTCAGATCAACGGCACAACGGGCTACGAAGAAGCTGCGGCACAAGGCATTGTCGCAGGATTCAACGCTGCCCGGGCTGCGCTCGATCAGGAAGAGGTCATTTTTTCCCGGTCGTCGTCCTACATCGGGGTGATGATCGACGACCTTGTGACGCGTGGCGTCACCGAACCGTATCGCATGTTCACATCGCGGGCTGAATTCAGGTTGGCGTTGCGCGCCGATAACGCCGACCAGAGATTGACGCCTTTGGCTATCGACCTGGGAGCTGTTTCCGCAGAACGGAAAAGGCGTTTTTCCGAGAAGATAGAAAAGCTTGACGCGGCGAAGTCCTTGTTGAAAGGCCGCTCGTTCAAGCCGCAGGAAGTGAACGCAGCCGGTGGGTCGGTGAGCGAGGATGGGACACGTCGGACCGGGTTCGATCTCCTGTCGATCCCTGGGATCACGTTCGCATCGCTAGTGAAGATGAATGACGTATTTGCCACCGTCGATCTCGACACGCGTTCGCAAGTTTCGAAAGATGCATTGTATGCGCGGTACATCGAAAGGCAGGCGCGGGAAGTGGAGGCGCTCCGCCGCGATGAGCACCAAGTCATTCCGAGCGATTTCGACTATGCCGGCCTTGATGGACTGACGGGCGAGTTGAAGCAGAAGCTTTCCAAAGTTCAGCCGGAAACCCTAGCTCATGCAGGTCGGATCGAGGGTATGACACCCGCGGCTCTTGCTCTGATTTTGGCAAAGGTCCGGCAGTCAGCGCGAAGGAAGTCCGCGTGAGTAAATCCGCCTTCTTGGAGGCGGTGAGTGTTTCACGTGAAACAGAGCGGCGGCTTGATACCTTTGCAGAGCTCCTGACAAAGTGGAATCGCCACATAAACCTGGTCAGTGCGTCGACTCTGAAGGATTTATGGAGCCGGCATTTCCTGGATTCCGCGCAACTCTTATCGCTTGCCGAGGGCCGATCCCGCCTTTGGCTCGATGTCGGCACCGGCGGAGGCTTTCCTGGAATCGTTGTCGCAATCATAGCCGCCGAGGCGCAGCCGGACCTGCGGGTTCGATGCATCGAAAGTGACCAAAGGAAAGCGACGTTTCTTAGGACCGTGGCCCGAGAATGTGGCGTGTCGGTTGAGGTGCTGTCCGAAAGAGTCGAGAGGGCTGATCCGATGAATGCAGATGTGATTTCCGCACGTGCGCTGGCGCCATTGGACGACCTTCTCGCTTATGCGCAGCGGCATCTGAAACCCGGAGGTTTGGCGCTGTTTCTGAAAGGCGCCGGATACAGGGAAGAGCTTGAAACCGCTCTTGTAAACTGGCGTTTCCAAGTCGATACATACCCCAGCAAGACCAATCCGGACGCGGTCGTCCTGAAGATCGGAGATATCGAACGTGCCTGACGCCAAGATCATAGCGGTGACCAACCAGAAAGGCGGCGTTGGCAAAACCACGACCGCGATAAACCTGGGCGCAGCTCTGGCGATGAAAGGGAATAAGGTCCTCATCGTCGATCTCGACCCGCAGGGTAACGCATCGACCGGGCTTGGTATCGAGCCGCAGGACCGAGAAAGCACGACATATGATCTGTTGTTGGAGGAGTCGCCGCTCGAGTCCGTCGTTCTCCAAACTGTGATCGAAAACCTCTGGATTGCGCCGGCGACAACGGACCTGTCTTCGGCGGACATCGAGTTGGTCGCGAATGAGAAACGGTCGCATCTGCTACATGATTCCCTGCGTGCACCGACGGCCGAGAGGTTGGGGTTGGACTACATCCTGATCGACTGTCCGCCCTCTCTGAACCTTCTTACCGTAAATGCGCTCGTGGCTGCTCATTCCGTGCTTATCCCGCTGCAATCCGAGTTCTTTGCGCTGGAAGGCTTGAGTCAGCTCATGCTGACGATCCGCGAGGTGCGCGAGGCGGCGAACCCGAAACTGAGGATTGAAGGCGTCGTGCTGACGATGCACGACATGCGCAATAATCTTGCACAACAGGTAGAGGCGGATGCGCGGGACACCCTTGGAGAATTGGTCTTCAAGACCGTGGTTCCAAGAAATGTCAGGGTTTCGGAGGCGCCGTCTTTCGCCATGCCGGTGATTTCCTACGATCCGAGTTCCAAGGGCAGTCAGGCGTATATTTCATTGGCACAAGAACTGATGGCGAAGGCCGGGTAGGAGGCAGATATGGCAACGAAGAAACCGAACCGCGGGTTGGGGCGCGGGCTTTCCGCGCTTATGGCCGATGTTCAGACGGATGCCGAAGTGGCACATGTTGGGTCTGAAGTGCAGCGAAAGCCCGATATGTTGATTCCCATCGAGAACGTGGAAGCCAACCCAGACCAACCGAGGCGCAGGTTCACGCCCGAGGGGTTGGAGGATCTGGCCAACTCGATCCGTGAGAAGGGGATCATCCAGCCCCTGATCGTCAGGCCGCACCCCGCGAAAGAGGGTGCGTATGAGATCGTCGCCGGCGAACGCCGGTGGCGTGCGGCTCAGGTCGCCCAGTTGCATGAAGTTCCCGCGATTATCCGTGGCTACAACGATACCGAGGCGCTGGAAGTCGCGATCATCGAGAACATCCAACGCGCGGACCTCAATCCAATTGAAGAAGCCGCAGGCTATCGCGATCTGATGGAGAAGTTCGGACACACGCAGGAAAAGCTGGCGGAGGCTCTCGGGAAATCGCGGTCGCACATCGCCAATATGATGCGTCTGCTGAACCTGCCGGAAGAAGTGCTCGAGATGGTTGTGGATGGACGCCTGTCTGCGGGTGCTGCGCGGGCAATTATCACAGCGGAAAATCCGATAGAGCTTGCGCGCCGGGCGGTGAAAGAAGGGCTTTCCGTTCGCGATATCGAACGTCTGGCGAAATCTCCCACGTCACCGAAAAAGCAGTCTACCCCTGCCCAGAAGGCCCAAAAGGACGCGGACACGGTTGCGCTTGAAAAATCGCTTTCCGCTGCATCGGGCATGAAGGTTTCGATCGACCATAAGGATGGTGACGATCAGGGGACTGTGACGATCCGGTATGCGACGCTCGATCAATTCGATGATCTGTGCCGCATGCTCGGCGGTGACGTCTAGCTTGGCAAGAGCTCACGAATGACCGCGTTCAGGACGGCGCGGCCAGATCGTGTCGGGGCGAGGTAACGGTTGTTCAGGTTCAGGTAGCCATTCTTGACGAGGTCCTGAAGAACCATTTCATCCAGCGGCACACCAGAAATAGCCTCGTATCGGTCTAGATCTAGTCCTCGTGTGGTCCGCAGACCCATCATCAGGTATTCACCGGCTTGGTCCGCGCGACTCAAGGCTTCGCGACCAGCCTCGCCGTTGTGCTTCAACGCCTGATCCAACCATTTCGACGGCGACAACTCGGTCCAGGTGGACCAGCGTCGACCCCCAAGGCTCAGGCGCCCATGTGCGCCCGGGCCGATGCCTATGTAATCACCAGCGGACCAGTAGATCAGATTATGCCGGGATTCTTGGCCGGGTTTGGCGTGATTAGAGACTTCATAAGCCAACAGTCCGGCATCTTCGCAGATGTCTTGCGTGGCAAAATACATATCCGCAGACAGATCTTCGTCCGGCAGGCCCCGCAGCTTTCCGCGCGCGAACCGATCTCCGAATGCGGTGCCGTCCTCGATGGTGAGTTGGTAGAGCGACAGGTGATCCGGCTCAAAACCCACCGCCCGTTGAAGTTCAGCGGTCCAGTCTTCGAGTGACTGGTCCTGACGTCCGTAGATGAGGTCGAAATTGATCCTGTCGAAGGTCGAACGCGCGACGTCCAAAGCAGCCAAGGCCGTTTCAACGTCATGGAGCCTGCCGAGCGCCTTCAGATCCCCGTCATTCAGGGCCTGAAACCCCATCGAAACCCGGTTCACGCCCGCCGCTGCATAGCCAGCGAAGCGTTCGGCTTCCACCGAGCTCGGATTCGCTTCGAGCGTGATTTCGATGTCGTTGGCGGGCGTCCAGTGCCCCGCGACTGCATCAAGCACCGCACCGACGACAGCGGGGTCCATCAGGGAAGGTGTCCCGCCGCCGAAGTAAACCGAGCTCAGAACCCGGTTCGGGGTTTCGCGTGCATAACGCGCCAACTCGGCAAGATAGGCGGCCTGCCAGTCGGCCATGACGATTTGTGAGGACACATGGCTGTTGAAGTCGCAGTAGGGGCACTTGGCGGCGCAGAACGGCCAATGGATGTAGAGGCCGAAACCGCCCTCTCTCCAGTTATCGGTCAAAGCAGCCCTCGACCAGCTTGGCGAATGCGACGGCCCTATGGCTCATCTCGTGCTTCTGTTTCGGGTCCATCTCGCCGAATGTGATGTCGAAACCGTCCGGGATGAAGATCGGGTCGTATCCGAAACCCTGATCGCCGCGCATCGGCCATGTCAGACGACCAGACACGCGGCCCTCGAAAATCTCGTCATGTCCATCCGGCCAGGCGAGGCACAGTGTACAATTGAAAGACGCCGTGCGTGGTTCGGCTGCGCCTCGTTCGTCGAGAAGATCCCACGTCTTTCTCATGGCCATGGGAAAATCGCGACCGTCCGGTGTCTCGGCCCAGTCCGCCGTATAGACCCCGGGGGCACCGTCGAGCGCATCGACCATGATCCCACTGTCATCCGACAATGCGGGCAATCCGGTTGCCTTCGCCGCGAAGTGGGCCTTGATCCGGGCGTTCCCGGCGAACGTGTCCTCGGTCTCATCCGGTTCTTCGAGCCCGAATTCCGATGCCGAGGAACAGGTCACGCCAAACGGCTCAACCAAGGCGGCGATTTCGCGCAGCTTGCCTTTGTTATGCGAGGCGATGACCAAACGGTCGCCGGTGAACGCGCGGGTCATGCCACGGCGGCCTTTTGTGCGGCCACCAGCTCTGCAACGCCCTTTTCGGCAAGACCCATAAGGTCATCCATCTGAGCGCGGGAGAAGGTGGAACCTTCTGCCGACATCTGCACCTCGATCAATCGCCCGGTTCCCGTCATGACGAAGTTCCCGTCGACACCGGCTTCGCTGTCCTCGGGATAGTCGAGGTCGAGGACGGGCTGACCGGCATAAATGCCGCAAGAGACGGCGGCGACCGGATCGATCAAGGGGTCCGACACGATGTCGCCGGCCTTCATCAGTTTCTGAACAGCAAGGCGCAGAGCGACCCATCCGCCAGTGATCGAGGCGCAACGCGTGCCTCCATCAGCTTGAATGACGTCGCAATCGACCGTGATCTGACGTTCGCCAAGCGCCTGCCGATCGACACCCGCGCGCAGCGAACGACCAATAAGCCGTTGAATTTCAACGGTTCTTCCGCCTTGCTTGCCTGCCGTCGCCTCGCGCCTCATACGCGAGGATGTGGACCGCGGCAGCATTCCGTATTCGGCGGTGACCCAGCCCATGCCGGTGTTGCGAAGCCAGGGCGGCACGCGCTCTTCCAACGATGCGGTGCACAGCACATGCGTATCGCCGACCTTGATGAGGCAGGACCCTTCGGCATGTTTCGTGACGCCCGTTTCAATTGAAATCGGGCGCAGTTCATCTACATTCCTGCCAGATGGGCGCATGGCGTATCCTTCCTGATTTTTCTGCGGCGTGGGTGTCACGCCGCCATGAAAAAAGCAAGGGCGGCCGCCCGGTGGAGACAATGGCATGACCGACGGGTCACCCAGACTGGACGAACTGAACGACCGATCGCGTGAGGTGTTTCGGCGGCTGGTCGAGGCATACCTTGAAAGCGGTGATCCGGTCGGCTCCCGCACCCTGACGCGCACCTTGTCGGAAAAGGTCTCGGCGGCGACGATCAGAAACGTCATGCAGGATCTCGAATACCTCGGGCTGTTGAATTCCCCTCACGTCTCAGCCGGTCGCATCCCGACCGAGCTTGGCCTGCGCATGTTCGTAGACGGCTTTCTCGAAGTCGGTGATCTGACCGACGGCGACCGCGACAAAATTCAGGAAACGCTCGGTTCGAACTCCGCCGATGTTCCGGCGTTGATGAGTTCGGTCGGCAAGGCTTTGTCCGGTATCACGTCCGGCGCAAGCCTTGTGCTCACACCGAAGTCAGAAGCGCCGATCAAGCATATCGAATTCGTAAGCCTTGGCGTGGACCGCGCGCTCACCGTTCTGGTCTTTGCAGATGGTCAGGTCGAAAACCGGCTGTTCACCCCGCCGAAAGGTCACACCCCCAGTTCGATGCGGGAGGCTGCGAATTTCCTCAACTCGCTGGCCGAGGGGCGGACGTTGTCCGAACTGCGGGAGGTGATCTTGCGGGAGGTCGAAAAGCGACGGCGCGAAGTCGACGAGGTCGCGCGCGCCCTTGTCGAAAGCGGGCTTGCGGTTTGGAACAAGGATGGTGCGGGAACCGACCGCTTGATCGTGCAGGGGCGGGCGAATCTGATTACCGACCCAGCGGACGAGGCCGAGCTTCACCGGATCAAGAGCCTCTTCGATGACCTTGAACGTAAGCAAGACATCGCCGAGTTCCTTGAACTTGCGGAAGATGGCGAAGGTGTGAGGATTTTTATTGGCTCTGAGAACAAACTTTTCTCACTTTCCGGTTCCTCTCTGGTGGTTTCTCCATATATGAACGCTGACCGAAAGATCGTCGGTGCGGTTGGGGTCATCGGACCCACCCGGCTCAACTATGGGCGGATCGTGCCGATCGTGGATTACACTGCGCAACTGGTCGGGAAACTGATCTCCGACCGGGGGTAATGAGGGAAAGAATGGCCGACCCGAAGAAGAAAGAGCCGCTCGAGGATATCGAGGCTGCAATCGAAGAAATCATGGCGGATCAGGGCAAGTCCGATCTGCCGGAAGACGAAGACGTGGCACCGGAAGCCGATCCGCTCGAAGAGGTGGACGAGGTCGAGGCGCTCCGTATCGAGCGCGATCAGCTCAAAGACAAATTCATGCGGGCCTTGGCGGATGCCGAGAATGCGCGCAAACGGTCCGACCGGGATCGGCGCGAGGCCGAGAACTACGGCGGATCGAAACTCGCCCGTGACATGCTGCCGGTCTACGACAACATGAAACGCGCGATGGAAGCGATTGACGACGATCTGCGCGAAAAAGCCTCGGGCCTGACCGAAGGTCTGGAACTCACCATGCGCGAGTTGCTGAACATCTTTTCGAAACACGGCATCCGCATTCTTGCGCCCGAAGTGGGCGACAAGTTCGACCCGATCGAGCATGAAGCCATGTTCGAGGCGCCCGTGCCCGGCACGAACAAAGGCGAAATCATTCAGGTGATGGCCGAGGGTTTCATGCTGCACGACCGTCTGCTTCGCGCGGCGCAAGTCGGCGTGTCGTCCAATCCGGGCTGACGCCTAGTCGTTCTCGAGCGATTTCAACTCGTAAATTAGATCCAGCGCCTCACGTGGCGTCAGCTCGTCGGGATGAATCCCGGCGAGCTTTTCTTTGAGAACGGAAGGCGCCGTTTTCACCGGGGCGGCCTGCACGGGAACGGCCGAGAACAGCGGAAGATCGTCGATTAACGCCTTCTGCGCCGCGCCGCCTTCGCGTTCGCCTTTCTCAAGCGCATCCAACACGATCCGGGCGCGGTCGATCACACTCGATGGAAGTCCGGCCAGCTTCGCCACCTGCACACCGTATGAGCGGTCGGCGGCCCCCTTGATGACCTCGTGCAGGAAAATCACCTCGCCGTCCCATTCCTTGACGGCGATGGTCGCGTTGTCGACACCGTCCAGCTTTCCGGCCAGTTGGGTCAGCTCGTGATAATGCGTCGCGAACAGGGCGCGGCATCGGTTGGTTTCGTGCAGATGTTCCAACGTCGCCCAAGCGATGGACAAACCGTCGTACGTCGCAGTCCCGCGTCCGATCTCGTCAAGGATCACAAGCGCATGGTCGTCGGCTTGATTGAGGATCGCTGCCGTCTCTACCATCTCGACCATGAAGGTCGACCGACCGCGGGCCAGATCGTCGGCGGCGCCAACGCGCGAGAACAATTGGCTGACAATGCCGACCCGCGCCGATGTCGCAGGCACGAAACTTCCGGCTTGAGCGAGAAGCGCGATCAGGGCGTTCTGGCGAAGGAATGTGGACTTACCCGCCATGTTCGGCCCGGTCAAAAGCCAGATGTCGGCCCCGTCTGACCCGTCCGCCAAGTGGCAATCGTTCGCGATGAACGGATCGCCGCCCTGCGCACGAAGCGCACGTTCGACAACCGGATGCCGACCGCCCAAAACCTCGAACGCGCGCGAATTCTCGACAACGGGCCGACACCAGTCTTCGCTGGCCGCAAGTTCAGCCAGAGCCGCTGAAACGTCGAGTTCGGCAAGACTTCGCGCCGCGTCACCAAGCGCCGCTGCGTTGGAGAGGACTTCGGCTTTCAGGCTGTCATAGAGACGCTTTTCGATCTCCAACGCCCGGTTTCCGGCATTCAGAATCTTGGTCTCGAGTTCCGATAGATCGACGGTCGTGAAGCGAACGGCATTCGCGGTCGTCTGACGGTGAATGAACGTCTCGGACAGCGGCGCTGACAGCATCTTTTCCGCATGGGTCGCGGTGGTTTCGATGAAATATCCAAGGACATTGTTGTGCTTGATCTTGAGCGACGAAACCCCGGCCATCTCGGCGTATTTCGCCTGCATTCCAGCAATGACACCGCGCCCCTCGTCCCGAAGGGTCCGCGCTTCGTCCAGCTCCGCGTCATAGCCCGCGGCAATGAACCCTCCGTCCCGAACCAGCAGGGGCGGGTCGGCCACGAGAGCACGATCCAGCAGCCCCACGAGCGCATCGTGTCCGGTCAAGAACATGTCGGCTTCGCGCATCAGCCTTGGCGGTTCAACCGAAGAAAGCTGCGCGGCGATCTCAGCGGCTGCCCCAAGGCCGTCACGAATGCCGGTCAGGTCGCGCGGACCGCCACGGTCGAGGGCTAGGCGGGAGACGGCGCGATCGATATCCGGCACCTTGCGCAGCGCGTCGCGCAGATCGGCCCGAAAAAGGCTCTCGTCTACCAGAAAAGCAACCGCTTCAAGACGGCTCTCAATCGTATCGAGGGTTCTTGACGGGCTGGAAAGACGGCGTTCGAGCAAACGTCCGCCACCAGCCGTCACCGTCTTGTCGATTGTCGAAAGCAACGATCCGTCACGCCCGCCCGCAAGGGCGTGGGTCAGTTCAAGATTTCGGCGCGTCGCGGCGTCGATCTGCATCGCGGCTTGGCTGATTTCAACGACAGGCGGGCGCAGAAGCGGGAGTTTGCCCTTTTGAGTGATGTCGAGATATTCGACGATCGCACCCAATGCCCCCAGATCCGCCCGCGAAAAGGTGCCGAATGCGTCCAGTGTCGACACGGAAAACAGATCGCAAAGGCGTTTCTCGGCACCCGTGCTGTCGAACGCCGCCCGACCGAGCGGTGTGATCGCCGCACCCAGATCAGTGACTAACTCAGTCAATTCGGCTTCAGATGACTCGCTGACGACGACTTCGCGCGGTGCGATGCGCGCAAGTTCAGGCCCAAGGCGGGAGCGGGGACATTGCATGATCCGAAACGCGCCCGTCGAAATATCGACCCATGCCAGCGCACCCTCGTCCCGAACCTCGGCGAACGCGGCGAGGAAATTGTGACGCCGTGCGTCGAGCAGAGAATCCTCCGTCAGCGTTCCGGGCGTGACCAGACGCACCACATCGCGTTTCACGACGGACTTGGAGCCGCGCTTCTTGGCCTCGGCGGGATCTTCCATCTGCTCGCAAACGGCGACCCGGAAGCCCTTGCGGATAAGCGTCAGCAGGTAACCCTCGGCGGCGTGGACGGGCACGCCGCACATGGGAATGTCGTCACCCAGATGTTTGCCGCGCTTCGTGAGAGCGATATCCAGCGCCTCGGCCGCCGCGACCGCGTCGTCAAAGAAAAGCTCATAGAAGTCGCCCATGCGGTAAAACAAGAGAGCATCCGGATAGCCGGATTTGATCTCAAGAAACTGCGCCATCATGGGCGTTACGGCAGCGTTGGCAGTGTTCACGCGGGTCCCCCGACCGACAGGCTTTGGCGGAATCTATCGGGCACGGCGAGGGGTTGAAACCCCTAGCTGTTGCGGATGCGCGAGACCCAGTTCCACGATGTCTGGCACATGTCGTCCAGACCGCGCTTCGCCTCGAACCCAAGGTAATCGCGCGCGGTGGTCGGGTCGGCATAAAAGCAATCGATGTCGCCTGCGCGACGTGGCGCGATTTCGTAGGGCAACGCCTTGCCACAGGCCTTTTCATACGACTTCAGCATGTCGAACACGGAATATCCCGTGCCGGTGCCGAGGTTCACGACATGCGTGTCGCCCTCGTCGATCAGTTTGTTCACGGACTGCACATGGCCCTGCGCCAGATCGACGACGTGAATGTAATCGCGCACCCCGGTTCCGTCGGGCGTATCGTAGTCGTTGCCGAACACGTTCAGATGCGGAAGCTCCCCTGTCGCCACTTTCGCGATATACGGCATGAGGTTGTTTGGGATGTCGTTCGGATCTTCGCCGATCAGGGCGGAATCGTGCGCGCCGGCGGGATTGAAGTAGCGCAGGACGCCATAGGTCCAGCGATCGTCCGACTCCTTCAATTGGCGCAAGAGGGTTTCGCAGATCACCTTGGTTTGGGCATAGGGCGAAACCGGCGCGATCCTGTGGTCTTCGGTATAGGGCAGCGAGACGGGTTCGCCATAGACGGTCGCGGTCGAGGAAAAAACGACCCGGAAAACGCCGGCATCCTTCATCGCCATCAACAGGTTCGAAAACCCGGCGCAATTGACCTCGAAATAGTCGAGCGGCTTTTGCACGCTCTCGCCCACGGCCTTGAGTGCGGCAAAGTGAATGACGGCGTCGAAGTGATGGCGCCGAAAGACGTCGGCAAGAAACGTCTTGTCCAGCACATCACCCCTGTAGCAGGTCACCGGCCCATCCGTGATGGATTGAAGCCGTTCCACCACATCGGCCCGTGCGTTGGAGAAGTTGTCGACAATCACGACCTCATGTCCGGCCGACACGAGTTCCACATAGGTGTGGGATCCGATGTAACCCGCACCGCCGGTAAGAAGGATTGTGCCCATTGTGATCCCCTGCCTGATTCGGAACAAATCTAGTATGGGCGGGGGTGAAGTTCACGCCGGAAGGGCCATTTCGGTGGGACATGGGGGTGCATACGAATATTGCGCTTGAACCCGCTCGCCATTTACGAAAATGTCGCCAAGCCCGAAGAATGGCGAATTAAAGAAACGGGATAGCGGTTGAGGCGGCAATGCGCCCCGGCTAGAGAAGCCCGGACGACAGGAAGGGACGACCAAAATGCCGCAAAAGCCCAAGATCACGCGCGAAGAGGCGCTTCAGTTCCATATCGAACCGCGCCCGGGCAAGTTCGATATCGCGCCGTCGGTGCCGATGACGACCCAGCGTGACCTGTCGCTTGCCTACTCGCCCGGTGTGGCTGTTCCGTGCGAGGCGATCCACGCGTCGCCCGAGACCGCATATGACTATACCAACAAGGGTAACCTCGTCGCCGTCGTCTCGAACGGGACTGCCGTTCTGGGCCTCGGCAACCTCGGCGCGCTTGCGTCGAAACCCGTGATGGAGGGCAAGGCGGTGCTCTTCAAAAGGTTCGCGGACGTGAACTCGATCGACATCGAGTTGGACACCGAAGACCCGGACGAGATCATCAATGCGGTTCGGTTGATGGGGCCGACGTTCGGCGGCATCAACCTTGAGGATATCAAGGCGCCCGAATGCTTCATCATCGAACAGCGGCTCAAGGAAGAGATGGATATTCCCGTCTTCCATGACGACCAGCACGGGACGGCGGTGATCTGTGCCGCCGGGCTTATCAATGCGCTGCATATCTCGGGCAAGGATATCGCCGATTGCCGCATCGTGTTGAACGGGGCAGGGGCGGCGGGGATCGCCTGTATCGAACTGCTAAAGACGATGGGGGCCAAGCACGACAACTGCATCGTCTGCGACACCAAGGGCGTAATTTTTCAGGGTCGCACCGAGGGCATGAACCAATGGAAATCGGCCCATGCGGTCAAGACCGACCTACGCACGCTCGAAGAGGCGATGGTGGGCGCCGATGTGTTCCTCGGCGTGTCGGTCAAAGGGGCCGTGACGCAGAAAATGGTGTCTAGTATGGCGGAAAACGCCGTGATCTTCGCAATGGCGAACCCGGACCCGGAGATCACGCCGGAAGAGGTGCACGATGTCCGCGAGGATGTGATCGTCGCCACGGGTCGCTCGGACTACCCGAACCAGGTCAACAACGTCCTGGGTTTTCCCTATCTCTTCCGTGGTGCGCTCGACATCCATGCGCGGGCCATCAACGACGAGATGAAGATCGCCTGTGCCGAGGCTTTGGCCAAACTCGCCCGTGAGGATGTGCCGGACGAAGTCGCCATTGCCTATGGCAAGAAGCTGACATTCGGACGCGACTACATCATTCCGACGCCGTTCGATCCGCGTCTGATCTACACGATCCCGCCTGCCGTGGCGAAGGCCGGGGCCGACAGTGGGGCGGCGCGGCGGCCGATCATCGACATGCACGGGTATGAGAACCAGCTCAAGGCGCGGATGGACCCGACCGCCTCGATCCTTCGGTCGATCAATGCCCGTGCGCGCGCCGCGCAGGCCACGATGATCTTTGCGGAAGGGGATGATCCGCATGTTCTGCGGGCCGCCGTCGCCTATCAGCGCAACGGTTTCGGCAAGGCGCTGGTCGTCGGGCGCGATTCCGATGTGAAAGAGAAGCTCGAAGGTGCGGGGCTCGCCGATGCCGTCGCCGAACTCGAAGTGGTCAATGCCGCCAACACCCATCACCTCGCGACCTACAAGGCGTTCCTTTACGAACGGCTTCAACGCGCTGGGCATGATCGCAAAGACATCCATCGGCTTGCCGCCCGCGACCGGCACGTTTTCGCGTCGCTGATGTTGGCGCATGGTCACGGAGACGCCCTGGTCACCGGCGCAACCCGGAAATCGGCGCATGTGCTGGAACTTATCAACCACGTTTTCGATGCGCGGCCACAGGATGGCGCGGTCGGTGTCACCGCGCTGCTTCATAAGGGCCGGATCGTGCTCATCGCGGACACGTTGGTTCACGAATGGCCCGAGGCCGAAGACCTCGCCAATATTGCCGAAGGCGCTGCGGCCGTCGCCCGCGACCTTGGGCTTGAGCCGCGAGTCGCCTTCGTGTCGTTCTCGACCTTCGGTTACCCGATTTCGGAACGGGCCGAGAAGATGCACGAAGCTCCGGGTATCCTCGAAGCGCGGGGCGTGGATTTCGAGTATGACGGGGAAATGACGGTCGATGTCGCGCTCAATGCCGACGTGCTGTCCCACTATCCGTTTTGTCGTCTGTCGGGACCGGCGAACATCCTCGTCGTGCCTGCCCGTCACTCGGCCTCGATCTCGGTCAAGCTGATGCAGGAAATGGCTGGCGCCACGGTGATCGGCCCGATTTTGACGGGTGTTCAGAAACCCATTCAGATCTGTTCCACCACCTCGACCGCGAACGACATTCTGAACATGGCGGTTCTCGCGGCCTGCAAGGTCGGCTGATGACGATCTTCAATCTGGGGTCCATCAACGTCGACCATTTCTACCGGGTGCCGCATCTGCCGGTTCCGGGTGAGACGTTGGCGGCCACGGGTTACGATTTCGGGCTTGGGGGGAAGGGCGCGAACCAGTCGGTCGCAGCCACCAAAATGGGGTCGAAGGTCGTTCACATCGGCATGGTCGGGCCGGACGCATCGGGGCGCGACATGCTTGCCGAGTTCGGCGTCGATGTGCGGTATGTGGGGACCGACGGATCGGTGACGGGGAACGCCTGTGTCTACGTCGACGGCGAAGGCGAAAACCTGATCGTCGTCCTGCCCGGCGCGAACCACGAACAATCGCTCGACCTGATCGAAGGTGCCTTGGCCGAGGCGGTGCCCGGCGATCACTTCATGCTCCAGAACGAAGCGACGCTCGGCGCGGACGCCGCCCGTCTGGCGAAGGCGCGGGGGTGTTTCGTGGTCTATTCCGCTGCACCGTTCAAGGCCGGGAAGGTGGCCGAAATGCTGCCCCTCGCCGATCTCGTGGTGGTCAACGACATCGAGGCGCAGCAATTGGCCGACCATCTGGGTTGCGACATATCCGATCTTCCGGTGCCCAACCTCATCGTCACGCACGGGGCCAAAGGGGCGACATGGCGCGGGGCAAAGACTTTTGAGCAGCCCGCCTTCCCGGTCGATCCGGTGGACACGACAGGGGCCGGGGACTGCTTTATCGGGGCTGTGGTCGCGGCGCTGGATCAGGGCCGCCCGGTTCCCGAGGCGCTACGCTTCGGTGTCGCAGCCGCAGCACTACAGGTGACGCGGCCGGGAACGGCGCAGGCGATGCCTGACCGTGACGAGGTCGAAGCACTCCTTCGAGGTGAGTGATCTGACGCTTCCGTGATCCCGCGTGATCGCAAACCTGAAACTTTTCTGATCGTCCTACGTGTGTTCGGGGGACTGCGGGCAGACGCAGTTTGAAACCAACAGGAGACGATTCATGAAATTCGCATTTGCTACCGGACTTACCGCTGCCGCCCTCGCTACGACCGCTTTCGCTGCCAGCCACGAAATGGCTCCGATGGTGGAAGCATCCGACCAGTCCGTCGAAAATGGCGTGGTGTCGGCCGATATGGTGAACGCGCCCGCCAACGGCTGGCTCGTTGTGCACCGCACCGACAGCGACATGGCCCCCGGCCCGGTCGTGGGATACGCCCCGCTGCGCATGGGTGAAAACGCCGATGTCGCTGCCATCCTTCAGGAGGACGTGGCACCGGGCGACATGCTCATGCTGATGATCCACTCGGAAGAGGGCGGCATGTCGACGGGTGTTTTCGAATACACGCTCGGCGCCAAGGAAGACGGCCCGATCCGCGTGGACGAAAACCTCGTCATGAAAACGATCACCGCGCAGTAACGCGACGATTTGTTAACGAGTTCTCTGTTCGAGGGCGGACCATAAAGCCCCCCTTTCAACTTTGGCCATGGGTGGAGTTCTTGCCGCCCCGACGCTGGCCCAGAAACCGTGGTATTGCCGATGGCTAAGGGGGCCGGTGGGTGTTTTTGGCCGGATGGAAACTTGGTTATGCTCTGCCCAGAGGATCAGATCCGAACCTACGTTCGTCCGTCGGGGGTCCGAGATCGCGCCTGCGGGATCCACGGGTCACGTCCATGCGGCTATCACAACTTGAGGGGCTGGGCTGTTCGGCGATCTGGCGCAGGGCGCGTAATTCACCATCGTTGCCCAGGCGCGGACCTGGTGACCTGGCGCGGCGGGTGGTGATCCGACCGCTATCATGGTGCGGGGGAACGCCGGGATCGAAAGCGGCGCGGACCTTGCCGGCAAGAAGATCGCCGTGACCGCGCCGGGGCAGATCCTCGACATGATCGTTAACGAATACATCGCGCAATCGGGCGTGAACCCGGAGGACGTGACCAAGGTGGGCATGGCCCCGCCTGATATGGTCCCCGCGCTGACCAACGGATCGGTCGACGCGGCGATCATGATCGACCCGTTCCAGTCCATCGCGCTGGGCGGCGGCACCGTCACGCGGCTTGTCCGTGCGTCCGAGGTGATGCCGGGCACCTC
>NZ_CH902578.1:2597262-2803427 GCF_000152805.1 Maritimibacter alkaliphilus HTCC2654
AGCTGGCTGAGTTTCATGGCGACGGACATATCGCCGGAGACCTTGATCTTGCCCATGGCGAAGGCGGCCATAGGGTTCAGTTTGCCCGTCAGAAGCTTCACGAGGTTCTTCTCGGAAATGCGGATCGTGCAGTCGGCAGGCTCGTCGGCAAGACGCGCTTCGGTGCCCGAGATCGTGATCGCACCATCCTCGCCACAGTCGAACTTGATGGAATTGTCCAGCGGGCGATCGGCCAGAGCTTCGTTCATTCTGTCGGCGATTTCAGCAAGGCTCATGGTGCTATCCTCGGGCATGTCCGTCCGCATATGGGCGCAAAAAAAGGGGGAGGCAACGCTGACGTTGCCTCCCCGCATTCCTGAACCGATAATGGGTTACTTCGCCAGGCGCCGCTTCCGGGCTGCCAGAAGTTTCAGACGCAGGGCGTTCAGGTTGATGAACCCGGCGGCGTCTTTCTGGTCGTAAGCGCCCGCGTCGTCCTCGAACGTCACATGCGCTTCGGAATACAGCGAGTTTTCCGACCAGCGGCCCACGCAGAACACCGAGCCCTTGTAGAGTTTCAGGCGAACGGTGCCCGACACAAGCTCCTGCGACTTGTCGATTGCCGCCTGAAGCATCTCGCGCTCCGGGGAGAACCAGAAACCGTTATAAATCAGCTCGGCGTAGCGCGGCATCAGGCTGTCCTTGAGGTGACCGGACCCGCTGTCGAGCGTGATCTGTTCGATCCCCCGGTGCGCTTCCAGCAGGATGGTGCCGCCCGGCGTTTCGTAGATGCCGCGCGATTTCATACCGACGAAACGGTTCTCGACGAAATCGAGCCGCCCGATGCCATGTGTCTTGCCCAATTCGTTGAGCTGGGTGAGCATTTCGGCCGGGCTGACCGCCTTGCCGTCGATGGCGACCGCGTCACCCTTGTCGAAGGTGATTTCCACGATCTGCGCCTCGTCCGGCGCGTCTTCGGGGTTGTTCGTGCGTTGGAATACGTAATCGGGCGCCATTTCCGCCGGGTCTTCCAGAACCTTGCCCTCGGACGAGGTGTGCAGAAGGTTCGCGTCGACCGAGAACGGGGCCTCGCCGCGTTTGTCCTTGGCCACCGGGATCTGGTTCTGTTCAGCGAATTCAAGCAGCCTCGTGCGCGAGGTCAGATCCCACAGCCGCCACGGCGCGATCACCTTGATGTTCGGGTTCAACGCATAACAGGCCAGTTCGAACCGCACCTGATCGTTGCCCTTGCCCGTTGCGCCGTGGGCCACCGCGTCGGCTCCGGTCTCTTCGGCGATTTCGACGAGCCGCTTGGAGATCAGTGGGCGCGCGATGGACGTGCCGAGCAGATATTGCCCCTCATACACCGTGTTCGCGCGGAACATCGGGTTCACGTAGTCGCGGACGAACGCTTCACGAAGGTCCTCAATATAGATGTTTTCGGGCTTGATGCCGAGCATGATCGCCTTTTCGCGCGCAGGCTCAAGCTCTTCCCCTTGTCCCAGATCGGCGGTGAAGGTGACGACCTCGCACCCATACTCGGTTTGCAGCCATTTCAGGATGATCGAGGTATCGAGACCACCGGAATAGGCGAGCACGACTTTCTTCGGCGCGGACATCGAGGGACTCCTTTTCACTGTCCGGCGCGGTTTATCGGCAAGCCCCGTTGCGGGCAAGGGTGATCGCTCTCACACCCCTTGCCAGATCAGGCGCGGGCGGCCTCGAACACCGACTTTGATGACTGGTAGGTGGCGAAGATCGGTTCAAGGTCCACGGCGCCGCCATTTGCCGCCTGTGCCTCGCCCGAAGCGCAAAGGTCGGCGAAACGGGAAAAACCCAGATTGAGCGCCGAGGACTTCAGGGCATGAAGCACACCTTCGAGCGTTTGATCGTTCTTCTGGTTCCTCAGGTCGTCCAACACACCTTCGACCTCTTCCAGAAACATCCCGACGACTTCGTCAAAGTCGTCATCCCCGATTTCGCCCTTGAGGGTGTCAACCTGTTGCCAGTCGATCATCGTGTGCTCCTTCATTCGGAAAACCGTGGTGCGCTGCCGGTTAAGACGGAGTGTCGGACGCAGGAAAACTCATGAAAGTTCGACATTTCACGCTGTGTTAAGCTGACGTGGATATGCCCCACAGGAACTGATCGAACCTTCTAGCGGGGCAAGTCGTGCCGGCACACCTGTTGAAATCCAAATCTGTACGCGGGCATCTGGACGATAGCGTCATCCGGCAGGTGCTTGTCGTCGATGACAGCCGCGCCCAACGCCGGGTTCTTGTGGCGACGCTCACCCGCCTCGGCTTTGACGTGATCGAAGCCGAAAGCGGCGAGGAGGCGTTGCTGATCCTCGGTTCCACGCACATCGATCTGGTTCTGTCCGATTGGATGATGCCCGGCATGACTGGGTTGGAGCTTTGCCGACAATTCAGGAAAATGCCGCGCGACCAGTATGGATACTTCATCCTCCTGACGTCCAAGAACGAAAAGGGTGCCGTCGCGCGCGGTCTGGATATCGGTGCCGACGATTTCCTTACAAAGCCGATCAGTCCCGATGAACTGCGCGCGCGGATTTCGGCGGGGGACCGCATTCTTCGCATGGAACGCGAGTTGAACGAAAAGAACCGGCTCGTCATCGCGACGCTGGACGAAATCTCGACACTCTACGACGCACTCGACCGCGACCTCGTCGAAGCGCGCAAGATGCAGATGTCGCTGGTCAAGGACAAGCTACGCGACTTCGGTCAGTCGCAGGTCTCGCTCCTCCTGAAACCCAGCGGCCATGTGGGTGGCGATCTGGTCGGCTGCTTTGACGGCGGCAACGGGACCGTGGCGATCTATGCCATCGATGTCTCGGGCCACGGAATCGCCTCGGCGCTGCTGACCGCCCGGATCGCGGGCTACCTGACCGATGGGACGCCGGCGCGCAATGTCGCGTTCGAAGCGGTGCCGGGGCAGGGCTTTCGCATGAGACCGCCTGACCAAGTTGCCCAGACGCTCAATGAACTCATGGTGTCGGAACTGAAATCCGATCTCTATTTCACGATGACGCTTGCCTATGTCGATCAGGGCACCGGCGACGTCCAGATCGCGCAATGCGGCCACCCGAACCCGGCGGTCATCGCGTCCGATGGGGCGGTGCGGTTTCATGGAACGGGCGGTCTGCCTATCGGGCTGGTGACGGATGCGACCTATGAAACACACCGCTTCAAGATCGCTCCGGGCGAACGGCTTGTCCTCTATTCTGACGGTTTCACGGAATGCAGGGATGCGGCGGATGAGGAATTGGAGGAGGGCGGGTTGGCGCAGTTGCTGACCAAGAACGCCAGCTTGCGCGGCGGCGAATTTTTCGAGGCCCTGACTTGGGATCTCGACCGTTTTGCGGACGGTCAGGCGATGCCCGACGATATATCGAGCGTCGTTCTGGACTACCGAGGAAGTGCGCCTGACAAGAAGTCGGCCAAGAAGACCTGATCGCCGACGTTCGCCAGCAGGGAAACGGCAAGGCGGGTATCGGCCCAAATCGCCTCGTGCCCCGGCTCGGTCGGCGCGTGAAGCTGCCGCACCGGGTGCGCCACGAAAATCGTGCAGATCTTCTCGGCCCACAGGTCGTATTCCGGCATATAGGCAAACCGTTTGAAAACGCCCAGCCGACGCGGGCGGGCGATGCGCCAGCCCGTCTCTTCCAGCACTTCGCGGTGTAGCGCGCGCAGGGGGGACTCGCCTGGATCTATCCCACCACCGGGCAACTGGAACTCGGGGTTCGGCTCGTCCTGATGCGTCAGCAGAATCCGGCCATCGCGCGGAAGAATGGCGTAGGCGCCGGGGCGCGGGCGGTAGCGCTGTCCGCTCACAATGGCTTCACCATAGCGCCGCATCTCTGGTCTCCCGCTCGGTTGCTCCCTACATGGCTTCGCGGTATGCCACGCCAAACAGACAAGGAAAACCGCGCATGAGCCTCGGGTCGCAAATCGCCTGGGATGATACGATCCTGCCCTTCCAACTCGATCAGGCCGATGTTCGCGGCCGGGTCGTCCGGTTGGATGGTGTCTTGGACAAGGTGCTGGAACAACACGATTATCCGCCGTCCGTCGAAAACCTCGTCGCGGAAGCGGTGTTGCTGACCGCGCTTATCGGCCAGACGATCAAGCTGCGCTGGAAGCTTTCGCTTCAGGTCCGTGGCGACGGCCCCGCGCGACTCATCGCGACCGATTACTATGCCCCTGAGAAAGACGGCGAGCCGGGACGCATCCGTGCCTATGCCAGCTATGACGAGGATCGGATCGAGCCGGACGGGTCGCCGTTCGACCAGATCGGCCGCGGCTACTTCGCCATTCTGATCGATCAGGGGGCGGGCACGACGCCCTATTCCGGTCTGACGCCGATCGCCGGGGAATCGCTGTCGGATTGCGCGCAAACCTACTTCGCGCAGTCGGAACAACTTCCCACCCGATTCATCCTGTCCTTCAAGAAGGAAGAGCTTTGGCGCGCGGGCGGCGTGATGCTTCAGCATATGCCAAAGGCTTCGCCATTCGCGACCGGCGAGGGTGGTTCGGGGGAAAACGGTCTGCTGACCGCGGAGGACATTCTTCCGACCGAGGACGACCGGGAAAACTGGAGCCGCGCGAACATTCTGCTCGATACGGTTCAGGCCGAAGAAATGATCGGGCCCGAAGTGCAGCCGACCGAAATGCTCGCCCGCCTTTTCCACGAAGAGGGGCCGCGCGTCTACGATCCGCAGCCCGTCGCCTTCGGATGCACGTGTTCTGAGGACCGGGTGATCGAAAGCCTGTCGATCTATTCGGCCAAGGACATCGCTTACATGACCACGGACGACGGGATCGTGACGGCCGATTGCCAGTTCTGCGGCGCGCATTACGAATTCGACCCCAAGATCCTTGGCAAAGACAGCGATGGAAGCGTCTGACGTTTTCGCCGCGCTCGCCCGCGCCTGCGGGCCCGAGGGCGACAGCTCGTCCGACTTCGACCTGAACCCGGAGGTCCGCCCCCAAAACCGCACCTTCCGGGCGGCGGGGGTTCTGGTCGCGTTCATGGAGACGGAGCGAGGGGTCGATCTGATCCTCACACAACGATCATCGGCCCTGAAACATCATCCCGGCCAGATCGCGTTTCCGGGCGGAAAGGTCGATCCGGTCGACGCGGACGAAACCGCAGCGGCCCTGCGCGAGGCGGAGGAAGAGGTCGGGCTGTCACGCGAGAATGTCGAGGTGCTGGGTATCCTGCCATTCCACGAAACGATTACGTCGTTTCAGGTGACCCCAGTGGTCGCGCGCGTGAAAGCGCCGTTCCGCTTCACCCCTGAGCCGGGCGAGGTGGCCGAAGTCTTCACCGTGCCGTTCGACCATATCGCCGATCCGGGCCGCTACATTATCGAGGGGCGTCACTTCCGCGGGCAGTTCCGTCGATATTTCACCGTGCCGTGGGGGCCTTATTACATCTGGGGCGCAACCGCCCGGATGCTGCGCGTTCTGGCAGACCGGCTTGCACAATGACAGACGCGCGCATCACCGAGACTTGGCTTTACGACCCGGTGGCGCAGTCCGTCTGCGCCATGCTGACGTCGGCCGGATACCAAGCGCATTTCGTCGGCGGGTGCGTGCGAAACGCCCTCATCGGTGCCCCGGTGACGGATCTCGACATTTCGACCAACGCGCACCCTGAAACAGTGTCTAAACTTGCCCGAAAGGCCGGGTTTCACGCTGTGCCGACAGGGATCGATCATGGCACGGTCACCGTGGTTGCAGACGGTCATCCGTTCGAGGTCACGACATGGCGCAAGGACGTGGAGACGGATGGGCGGCGCGCCGTGGTGGCGTTCGCCGATCGGTTGGAGGACGATGCCCGGCGCCGTGACTTCACGATGAACGCTCTTTATGCGGCCCCTGACGGGCAAATCATCGATCCGCTCGGCGGCCTGCAAGACCTGTTGGCGCGGAAAGTGCGCTTCATCGACGACGCGCATGACCGTATTCGCGAGGATTACCTTCGCATTCTCAGGTTCTTTCGTTTTTACGCATGGTATGGCGATGCCGATGCCGGGCTCGACCCGGATGCGTTGACTGCGATTTCCGAGCTTTCGGAGGGAATAGACACTCTTTCGCGCGAACGGGTCGGGTCCGAAGTCGTCAAGCTTCTGGCCGCCCCCGATCCGGCGCCTTCCGTCGCAGCGATGGCAGCCTCGGGGGTTCTGGCCCGCATCATGCCCGACCTAAACCCCAAGGCACTGCCGATTTTGGTTCACTTCGAACAGGACCGGGGCGTCGCACCCGACGCCATGCGCCGCCTCGCGGTGCTGGGGGGTTGTGATCACAAAGATGCGCTGCGCCTGTCGAATCTCGATGCGAGACGGCTTGATACCTTGTTGGAGCACCGGGGAAGCACGGAAAAACCCGCCGCGCTGGGCTACCGTTTGGGCGCGGACGTGGCGAGGGATGCCGTGCTCGTGAACGCGGCGCTGATGGAAACACCTCCCCCTGACGATTTCATCGACGCTTGCAGTGCCGGTTCGCACGCGGTTCTTCCGGTCACGGCGAACGATCTGATGCCGAGATTTCAGGGCGCGGAGCTCGGGGCACGGCTCAAGGCGCTGGAAACGGAATGGATCGATTCGGGCTTCAAACTCACCCGCGAACAGTTGTTGGGTCTGCCATGACGGAAATCACCATCGAACGGCTTGGTCATCAGGGCGACGGTATCGGGCCGGGGCCTGTGTTCGTGCCGCGCGTCCTACCGGGCGAGATCGTCGAAGGACAGATCGAGGATGGCCGGATCGAGGCACCGCGAATCGTTCGTCCGTCCGCCGATCGGATCAAACCGCCGTGCCCGCATTTCAAATCCTGCGGCGGTTGCGCCCTGCAACACGCCAGCGATGCGTTCGTGGCACAGTGGAAGGTCGGGATCGTCGAGCAGGCCCTGACGGCGCAGGGGCTGACGACGGAGATACGCGGTATCGCCACATCTCCCCCGAACAGCCGGCGCCGCGCGACTTTGGCGGTCCGGCGCACCAAGAAGGGCGCTCTCGTCGGCTTTCATGCGCCGAAGTCGGATGTCATCACCCCGATCCCCAACTGCCACTTGTTGACCCCGGCCCTGATGTCCGCGCTGCCGATTGGCGACGCTCTTGCCACCGTGGGGGGTTCGCGGAAAGGCGAAGTCAAAATGACCGTGACGGAGTCCGAGGCCGGGCTCGACATATCGGTCAGTGGCGGAAAACCCCTTGATTTGAAGCTCGAAACGGAGCTTGCGGGGATTGCCGGTGAGTTCGATGTCGCCCGACTGGCGTGGGATGGCGAGGTCGTGGCAATGGCGCGACCGCCCGCGCAACGGTTCGGCTCCGCGCTTGTCACCCCGCCGCCGGGGGCTTTCCTGCAAGCGACCAAGCCGGGGGAAACGGCTTTGACGGCGGCGGTGCTTGAGGCCGTCGGAAACGCATCGCGTGTCATCGATCTGTTTTCCGGAAGCGGGACATTCACCCTTCCCATAGCCGAGCGCGCCGGAGTGCTTGCGGTTGAAGGCGTGGATGACATGCTGACGGCGCTCGACGCGGGATGGCGACACAGCAAAGGGCTTCACGCCGTCAAAACGGAAACCCGCGATCTGTTCCGCCGTCCGCTGCTTTCGGATGAGTTGCGGGCAGATGCGGTGGTCATCGACCCGCCCCGTGCGGGGGCCGAGGCGCAGATGGTCGAGATCGCGGCGAGCGGTGTTCCGCGCATCGCGGCGGTGTCCTGCAATCCGGTGACTTTCGCGCGCGACGCCAAAATATTAACCGATGCGAGATACACGCTGAATTGGCTCGTCGTGGTCGATCAGTTCCGCTGGTCACCGCATGTCGAGCTGGCGGCGTGTTTCACTCGCTGACGATCTTTCCCGGTTTGGGAAAATCGTGTAAAACATGGCTCGGGCAGAATTTCTGGGACCAACGACAATGATGAACCGACGCGTGATGCTGGCATCGACGGCGGCCTTTGTGGGGCTGACGGCATGTTCCAAGTTCAAGACGTACAACGGTCCGGAAGTGACCGAGATTTTCGTCTTCAAGGAAAACCGCAAGATGTATCTGATGCATCATCAGACGGCGCTTGCGGAATACGATGTGCACCTGGGCTTTTCGCCCTATGGGCACAAACAACAGAAGGGCGACGGGCGCACGCCTGAGGGCAGCTACCGGATCAACCGTCGCAATCCCGACAGCGCGTTCCACCTGTCCGTCGGTCTGGACTATCCCAACGACACGGATCGCAAGATCGCGAAAGAGGTCGGGGTGTCTCCGGGCGGCGACATCTTCATCCACGGTGGCCCGACCCGGAAGGAAGACAAGAACAAGGCGGATTGGACCGCCGGATGCATCGCGGTCACCAACAAGGAGATCGAGGACATCTACGCGATGGTGCGTGACGGCACGCCGATCCACATTTTCCCGGCGAAACAGCCTCCGCTGCTGCGTCCGCGTCCGGGCACGCCGAAACCGTTCGACGAAACGGCGCCCGATATTCTGGTCGCCCATGGTCGCGAGCCGATCATGCCGATGGATCCGGTCCTTTGGCAGGCTCAGGCGGGGACAGAGGTCCTCGTGACATCGAACGGGACGGAATAACTCCGGTCTTCGATGGGAATGAAAAAGGGGCGCTCGCGGGCGCCCCTCGTCGTATCCGGTGGCCGTGTTCGTCAGCCACCCATGACCATCGTCCACCAGATCTTGCCGTTCGGCTCCTGATAGAACGCGAAGCCCATGTTGCGGCCACGGCTGTCGAGGATCACGTTGCGCGTGTCCTCCTGACCCATCCATGCGGCGAGTGTCTCAAGCTCCGTCTCGAAGGTCTCGGATATGTTCTCGCCCAGCATCGGGCCGCTGTAGCCGGCGCGACGGACCCGGTCGATGGGCGACGAGCCGTCCGAACCGAAATGCCAGGGCCTGTTCTGCACCGACATATCACGCGAATGGGTCGCGGCGGCGGCGGTCAGTTCCGCGTTCAACCGAACGGGCGGCACACCTGCCGCCGACCGAAGCTCGTTCACGGAATCCAGAACGCGAAATTGAATCTGGCTCTGCTGAGACTGAGAAATCTTGTAGACGGAGGGCATCGGCTTGCCATCCGGCCCCATGCGCATCGGCTGGTTCGTGCTACAGGCCGCCAAAGTGAACAGAAGCGCACTCAGAACAAGGGCAATGCGGGTCATGGAACGTGGGTCTTTCCGGTCAGTCTCGTAAGCCCCATCGCCTTAGCGACAATCGTTGAGACAATCAATTTGGCATCGGCAAAAATTGGCGTGAGCACATGGGTTTGAATTGCGACAAGCGGGTCTCCGCTCTATACGAAACGGTGAATACCATGGAATTCGAGGAATGTTTCAGATGACGGGTTCCCGTTTCGACCGCATGGGGCGCCGCACCTTTCTGACCACGAGCGTTGCGGCTGTCGGTGCGCTGGGCGTCGCGCCTGCACTGGCCCAGACCGAGAATTCGACCGAGGTCGAGCGTGACCTGTCCGAAGTGGTGCGCCGGAACATCTCGAGCTTCCGCACGCTGGATTGGCGCCCGTATTTCGACAATCTCAACAACGGCGCAATCCTCGTCGACATCACCTCGCGCGCCCTGCATTTCTGGAACAACGACGGGGTCTACAAGCTGTATCCGACTTCGGTGCCGCTGACCGAAGATCTGACCCGTCGCGGGCGCACCAGCGTGACTCGCAAGGTCGAGGGGCCGGAATGGCGCCCGACCCCGTCGATGAAAGAGCGCAATCCCGAGTGGCCGGACTTCATCCCGGCCGGCCCCGGAAACCCGCTCGGCACCCACGCGCTGTACCTCGGATGGCAGTACTACCGAATCCACGGCACGCACGACACACGCAAGATCGGGCGGCGTTCTTCGAACGGCTGTATCGGGCTCTACAATGAGAATATTGCTGAGCTTTTCAGCCTCGCGACGGTGGGTTCTCAGGTGTTGCTTATCTGACACCACAGGTCGGTTTCGCCGGAAACTAGTTGCAATTTTTCGGTGATACTGTTTTCTGCAAGCACGAGGTACAGAACTACCCTTGTTCCGGCGCGCGAGTGTCGGAAGGACAATTGGAGATTGAAATGAAAAAAGTCATGCTTGTTGCAGCCGTTGCTGCTCTCGCCGCCACCGCCGCTCAGGCCGGCACCCTCATCGACCCGATCGTTGAGCCGGAAATCATCGTGGAACAGTCGTCGTCGTCGTCGAACGCCGGCATCATCGTTCCGCTCATCTTCCTCGCCCTCGTCGGCGTGGGTGTGTTCTGTGCAGTGGTTGCTACCCCCTGCTAATGAACGCGCCGGGCATCTTGCCCGGAACGGAATTGGAAACCCCGTCGCTTGCGGCGGGGTTTTCGCTTTTCAGGGGCATCTGATCTGATGACCCGACAAGAAAAAGGCCCGGTCGAACACGACCGGGCCTTTTTCGACTGCGCTGAAGCGCGGATCAGATCGATTCGTCGATCCAGCTTTGCAGGGCCGCCTTCGGGGCCGCGCCGACCTTGTTCGAGATCGGCTGACCGCCCTTGAACATGAACAGCGCCGGAATGCCGCGCACGCCAAGCTGGGCCGGCGAGTTCGGGTTCTCGTCCACGTTCACCTTGGCGATCTTGACCTTGTCGCCGTACTCGGTCGACAGCTCTTCCAGAGCCGGGCCGATCATCTTGCACGGGCCGCACCATTCGGCCCAGAAGTCCACGACGACCGGGACATCGGATTTCAGTACTTCTTCTTCGAACGTGGCGTCGGTGACAGCGACGGTAGCCATAAGCTTGCTCCTTGCGTGATGCGTTGGGAGGAAACTAGGTATCGGTCCCTGCTGCGTCAAGCAAACGAAATGTGCGTATTGCCACACCGGGTGGCACGGGCATCAGGGTTGCACTGCGTGTCCAGAGCACCGCACTTTCAATGCGCCGATCCGGATAGATCGCCGAAAGCGCACTTTCATATGCCCCGAGCTGGGCCAGAATCCCCTCCGGAATCGCCTCGGCGGCGTCCGGTTCGGTGAGGTTCGATTTGAAGTCGATGGCGAGCACGCGGTCCGGCTCAATCACGAGCAGGTCGATGATTCCGTGTAGACGCTTCTCGCCCGACGACCCGGCGGGTCCGGTGATCTCGACCTCGGAAAGAACGCCGCGCTCGAACAGCGGCGCGAGCGCGGGGGAGTCCAGAACCGCGGTCGCTTCGGCCAGCAACTCTGCGAGCTCGGCGTCCGACGCGGCATCCTCGCCAAATGCCAGAAGCGCCCGCGCGGTCGCGGGCCAGTCCTCGCGCGGATAGGTCGGAAGAAACTCGAGGAGGCGGTGGATCTGCCGCCCGCGCCGCTTGGCAGCGTCGCCGTCCAATCCCTCGACAGCACCGGGCACCACCTTGGCACCCTTCAGATCCGAGGGGGAAATGGGTTTCGGCGCGGGGTCGCGATGAGGTGCGGCCACGAGCGACCAGTCCGGCGGGTCAGGCTCCCGATCCGCGTCGGCTGTCACATTCCGCCTTTCGCCCGCAGGCCAGTCGCCGACCTGAAACCGCAACCCGCCTGTCCCGGACGGAAAGCCGCGCGGAACCGCATCCAGTTTCGTCAAGCCGTCGCGGACCAGCCCATGCCAGGAGTCCGAGGCTTCCTTGCCGACGTCGCCTGCGCCCGCGACGATCAACCAGCTCTCGGCGCGTGTCATCGCGACATAGAGCAGGCGCATCCGCTCCTCCGCCCCTTTCGTCCGGGCTTCCTCTTTCTTGAGCGCAAGGACCGAGGGCATATCCGGGGCCGCTGGCCGCCAGACGACGTTGTTTTCCAGCACCACAAGGTCGCTGAGATCGCGAACCGGACGCTTGGTGGTATCGGGCAGAATGACGATCGGGGATTCGAGGCCTTTGGCACCATGCACGGTCATCACGCGAATCTCGCGCGCATCGGAATCCATCTGTCGCTTGATCTCGACGTCTTCGGTGTCGAGCCACGTCAGGAAGCCGGTCAGGCTCGGCACCTCGACACGTTCATAAGCCAGCGCCTGCGCCAGCATCGCGTCGATCCCATCCTCGGCCTCGGCCCCCAAGCGCCCAAGCAGAAGACGGCGTCCATCATGCCGCGTCAGAACGCGGTCGATCAGATCATAGGGCCGCAGGAAGTCGGCCTGATCCCGAAGGTCGCTCAACGCCTCGACAACGCGCCTGTGCCCGCTGTCCCACAACGCACGCCAAAGATACCCCTCGCGCCCATAGGCCAGCCTGTAAAGCTCATCCTCGGACAATCCGAACAGGGGCGAGCGCAGGACGGAGGCGAGCGACAGGTTATCTTCCGGCGTCGCAAGGAACGAAAGCAACGCGGTAAGATCCTTCACCGCCATTTCGCCGCCGATCCGCAGCCGGTCGGCGCCTGCAATGGGCAAGCCGCGCGACTTGCACGCGCGTATCAGGTGGTGAAACAGGTCGGACCGTCGCTGGACAAGGATCAGGATGTCACCGGGCACGACAGGACGGAAACCCGTTTCGCCCTTTTCAGTCGCAGGCACATGCTCTTCTTCGATCATACGGGCGATCTCGCCCGCGATGTTCTCGGCCAGTTGAACGGTGTGATCGGTGGGTGCGGCGACGTCCAGCGGATCGTCCCACGGTCGTGGCTCATCCTCTTTGACCGGCTCGATTGCGGGCCACAGGTCGACGCGGCCGGGTCGGTCGCCGTGAAACGCCCTGTGGTGCGGTTTGGTGCCGCCCAGACCATCTACATCGTCAAGCGTGACGTCCACGGCCGTCAGGATCGCGGGCGATGAACGGAACGAGTATTCCAGCGGCATTTGCTGGAGCGGGCGCTCGATCTGTCTGAGTTTCTCGTCGAAGGCGTCGCGCATCGATGCGAATTCGTCCGGGTCCGCGCCCTGAAACGAATAGATCGACTGCTTCGGGTCGCCCACGACGAAGATCGACCATTCGCGGTCGGCATGGGCGCCTTCGCCCGACATGAACTCCCGCGCGAGGCTATCGATTACCCGCCACTGTGACGGGCTCGTGTCCTGCGCTTCGTCCACGAGGATGTGGTCGATCCCGCCGTCCAGCCGGAAAAGCACCCATTGCGCGACGTCGGAGGCGTTCAGCAGGGCCGACGCCCGCAGAATCAGGTCGTCGAAATCCAGCCAGCCGTTTCTGGCCTTGCGCTCCTCATACATCCGGACGAATGGATGCGCGAAATCGTGGAGCGCCACGGTCCGGTCGATGACGGCGAGGGCCTTCACCCGGTCGACCTCGGTCTCGACCACTTCGGCAAGTGCCAACAAGGTTTCCGCGGTGTCGCCGAGATCCGCAATCGCCGGCTTGGTCAACAGGTTCTTGCGCACGGTGCCCGACTGAGTGAGCAAAGCCGACGCAAGGGCGTCGAAGTCACTCTGGGACGGCGAAACAGTGTCTATTCCAGCCAATTTCTGCGCCAACGTGACCATTGTCGAACTGTGCTGGGACAGGATCGGCGGGGCGGACTGGATCGCGGATTTGAATCCCGGCGTGAACACCTGGGAAAGCACATCGACCAGTTTGAAATCCTGTGGCAGCCCAAGCTCATCAACGACCTCATGGCGTTCGACGGGTGCGACGAAGTGCTGACGCTTGCCGATGATCTCGCCCGTCAGGCCAATGATCTCGGCGCCGGTGTAGTAGCGGGCCAGACCCTCGACCCGCGTCCGCAGGTCGCCCGAGGCCATTTCTTCGACGATCTCTTCCTGCAAGAGTTGTGCCGTCCGGTCGTCCATTTCCTTGAAATCCGGCGAAACCCCGGCCTCCATCGGAAAGCGACGCAAGATCGTGGCGCAAAAGGCGTGGATGGTCTGGATTTTCAAGCCACCGGGCGCTTCGATCGCACGCGCGAACAGGCGTCGCGCCTTTCTCAGGTCCGGTGCGCCCATCACGCCAAGCGCATCGAGTTCGGCCCGCAAGTCGTCGTCACCAAGCATCGCCCAAGCGCCGAGACGCTGGAACAGCCGGTTCTGCATCTCGCTCGCCGCGGCTTTGGTATAGGTGAGGCAAAGAATGTGGCCAGGCTCGACGCCATTGAGCAAAAGGCGCGCAACGCGATCCGTCAGCACGCGTGTCTTTCCGGACCCGGCATTGGCCGACAGCCAGGTGTTCCCGCCGGGGTCGGCCGCTTCGACCTGACGTTGTGTCGCTTCGTCCCGGCTCATCCCCCGACCTCTTCGCCTTTGGGTTCCGCCGTATGATCCCATTCGCCATAGCGCGCGAGGTGGTCGAAATCGCCGCCGAACCGATTGGCGCTCAGAACGACGCGGCGCGACGTGTATCCCCGTTCGCGGTTCGCGAAGTCGGCAAGAACAGACTCTAATTCGGCCTGAGTTCGGGCAAGAAGCGTCTCATCCACGTCGATCGGAACGTATTTCGATTTGGCACCCAGACCGATATAGGCGACGCGCGCGGTCTTCATCCGGCCAAGGTCACCGAAGCCGCCCTTGCGGGCGACCAGTGCCTCGAGCAGCAGTTGCTTGTCATAGGCCTTCTGCTGCTTTTCGCTGGGCGGTTGGCCCGTCTTGTAATCGTAGATCGCGACTTGGCCGAAATTCAGAACATCGATGCGGTCCGCCGTTCCGTGAACCGTGAACGGAGGCGTCCCGAACGTCGCCTCCCCCCTGATCTCGGTCAGCGCATTGGTCGCATCCCGTTGTCGCTCGTCCTCGTCGTTCAGAAAATCATCAGCAATGCGTTCCAACTTGGCGAGCCACAGCAGCCGGGTGGCGGGCCAAGGCGCTTGGGCTTCGAACACTTCCCTTGCGACCGACAAAAGGCGTGCGCGGGCGTCGGACCGTGCCTCATCCTTCGGTCGTTCCCTGATGAACCGCTCGAAGGCCGCATGAACGGCCGTGCCCCGAAGCGGCGCGTCCGGGGATTGATGCAGGGGGTCGATCCCGCGCAGACGGAGGATCTTGTCGGCATAAATCGCATAAGGATCGCGGATCAGAGTGCCGATCTGGGTGAACGAAAGGCGCTTGGGTCGGTGTTCGACGGGTGGGCGCGGCGAAGGACGCGGCGCGGGATCGGTTTTGTGATCACGCCCGGGTCGATCGAGTTCGCGCGCGAGGGTCAGCCAAGCGTCACCTCTGGATCGCATGGCCTTCAACGCATCGGCCCCGGCGTCGGACATGCCGTTCATCAGGTTCATCAAGCGATTGATCCATCGCGACGGAACCGTCTCGGCCTCGTCGTCCCGCAGGGATCGCGTGAGCACGACCTCAGGCGCGCCCAAGCCTTGCTGGAAATCGTGGGCGGACAACCCAATGCGCCTTTCAGGCAGCAATAGACCCGCTTTTTGCCGCATATCACGGTTCATCCACGGATCAGGGGCGGGTCGTTCAGGCCAGGTTCCTTCGTTCAAACCAGCGAGAATGACGAGGTCCGCGCCGCCCACCCGCGCCTCGAGCGTTCCCCAGATCTTGATGCCGGGATAAGGCGTATCCGGGTTTCGGACCGATCCACGGTTCAGCACGGCGGCAAACAGGTCGTGGAAGTCGGAGGGCGTCATTTCACCGCCAAACGGTGCCTCGCGCAGGAGCTCGTCGACAAGGCGTCGCGCTTCTCGTCCCGCTTCCCTGTCCCAAAGCTCGCCGCTTTTCCCGTCATCCGGTCCGGCCGACAGCCGTTCGGCGAGCGAGACGACCTGTTCGACGTGAGCGGTCAGGGATTGGGTGCCGGTTTCAGAAAGGTCAGCGACAAGCGGCGCAAGCCATTCGACCCATTCGACCCGGTCCGGCTTTTCCCCGGCCCAAAGCGCGAGCGACGCCTTGTCGGGAAACGGCATGTCCCGGCGCAGGGCTTGAAGTTCAAGATCGCGGGACAACCTGAGATGCTCGTTCCGCTCGCCCCCCGTGTGTGTGAGCGGATGCTTGAGCAGCGTGAGCAGATCGACACCGGTGATCCGGCGACCCCGCATTTCGGCCACATGGCGAAGCAGACGGCCGGGGGCGGTCAGCGGCAGCGGGCGACCCGCGCTGTCATCAGGCGTGATGCGCCAGCGGTCCAGCGCGGCCGTCACCTGCCGCGTCAGAACGCGATCCGGCGTGATGAGCGCGGCCTCGCGCCCGCGTTGGGCCGCATCGCGCAGGATCATCGCAATCGCCGACGCCTCCTCTCGCGGGCTCGGGGCTTCGATCAGGCTCAGCTCGCGTGTTGCCGCGTCGATATCCGCGAAGCCCGGCCCCTCATCCTGCCATTGGTCGGTGACGGGCGCGGGGCGAAGCGCCAGCGAAACGAACGCGTTTCGGCGCGGGTTGGGGGCATCCTGCGCGTGCCAGTCACCCACATCCCCGGGCGACAGGCCCAACGACGACAAAAGCCGGCGAAACCGGAACTGCGGATGATCCTCGGCCGTCAGCGCGTCGTCCATTTTCTCCCAGACGTGGGCCGGCATATGCGCGTCGAATCCCGGCATGATCACGGCACCTTGCGGCAGGCGGGCCACCGCCTCCATCAGCATCGCGGTCGCGCCGCGCGACCCCGTGGACCCGGCGACGAGGATCGGGTCGGCAGGGGGCCGTTCGACCCAATTCGCCGTCACCCGTTCGATGACCTTCCGCTGACGGGCTTCGAGGTCGGGCGGCTCGGCGCCCGCGGTCCCGAAGAACCGGGCAATGAGCCGGATGAAGGCAAGACTGCGCGCCCAGTAGGCCGAATGCTGCGAGACATCCAGGTCTTCGAGCGCATCGGGCGGGACCCCCTCGCCGTGCATTTCGTCCATCAGGTTCGCAAGACTGTCGGCCAGCGGAAAGATCGCGTGCCGAGGGGCCAGATCGGGCTGGCTGTCGAGGAGTTCTGAGATCAAGCTCGCCAGTTCCAGCCGCCGTCTGAGCGGAGATACGGCGGGTGGAAGGTCCGCCATCGCCACGTCCTGCCCAAGGTCGGTGACCAGACGGATGCGGGGGAGGAGCGCGGGCGGGCCTTGGTCGAACAGTTCGATCAAACGCCGCTTCATCCGCATCGTGTTCACGAACAAAGTCACGCGCGCCATGGCTTCTGGCGGCTGACCGTTCAGCCGCGCACGCAGCCCTTCGATCACGGCATTCGGAAAATCGACGCCCGGCGCTTGGGCAAAGACACGAGGGCGTTCGCTGGTTTCAAACATCCCGTTCATAGTCCAGCAGAGCCTCGGCTTCTGCAATCCCCTGCGGATGACCCACATCGCACCATTCGCCCTGATGGACGATGCCGGACAGCCGACCCGCGGCAATCATCCGGTCCCAGATCAGGTTCAGGGAAAAGACGGTCTCCGCAACGTCGTGCAGGCTTTCGGTCTTGATGATCTGCGCGCCCGAATAGACGTAGCCGGGCCCGCGGTTTAGCTGCCCGTCCGACAATGTGAAATCTCCCGCGCCCGGATGGCCGCGCGCATCGTTGGGATCGAGCAGGAGGAGAAGGGCATCCATCCGGTCCGGGTTCCATGCGGACCGAAGCTCACCCAACGGGTTGGCACCCGTCCAGACCGCGTCTGAATTCAGGGTGAAGACCGGGCCGGGGCCCAGCAAGGGCAGGGCTTCCCGCAAGCCGCCGCCTGTGTCGAGCAACGTATCCCTTTCATGGGACAGCAAGATTCCGGTGCCGTTCAGGTGCTCGATCAAAGGCTCGGGCTTGTAGTGCAGGTTGGCGACGATCCTGCCGATACCGGCATCCTCGGCAATGGCGCGGGCGTGGTCGATGAGAGGCTTGCCCGCAACCTCGACCATCGGCTTGGGGCGATCGGCGGTGAGCGGGCCCATCCGCGTGCCGAAGCCGGCCGCGAAGATCATCAGAGCGTCGGGATGGTGCCGCATTTGGCCTTCAGTGTCGCTAGGATTTCCGGGGTCGGTTCGGGCAAGAGCTCCCCGATGGACTGGGCGAGTTCGGACAGTTCGGGGTGTGACAGATCGGTCTGCAAGTTCCGCCAGACACGCGGGATGAGATCGACATAACGCGCCTTGCCGAAGTGTAGCGACAGCCGGGCGAAGACCCCGAGAATGCGCAGATTGCGCTGGGCCGAAACGGTCGCACAGGCGAGCGCGAAACCCTCCGCATCGTACTCGGTTGCGTCCACGTATCGCGCCATCATTGCCTCGCATGTTGCGGGCGAAACCTCCCGTCGCGCATCGCGCGCCAGGGACATGAGGTCATAGGCGGGGTGCCCGATACCGGCGTCCTGAAAATCCAGAAGGCCGACACGCGCCGACCCTTGTCGCGCCGGCAACCAGAGGAGGTTTTCGGCGTGGTAATCCCGCAGCACGAGGACCGGGGACCAAGCCGGAAGGGCGGCGAAAGCGGTCAGCATCGCCGCGCGCAACGTCTGGGTCGCGGCGGTATCCCGGTTCCCGGTGGCGCCGAACGCATACCAATCCGTCGCGAGACAGGCGAAGTCCGACATGGTTTCCGGGCCATAATCCGGCGCGCTTGGCAGGGGGGCCGCGTGCAGGTCGATCAGGGCGTCGGTCGCCGCGAGATACAACGGCAATTCCTGCGACGGATCGGCTTCGAGCAATCGCGCGTAAAGGTCGTCGCCGAGATCTTCGAGAAGGAGAAACCCGAGTTCTTCGTCTTGCGCCAGTATCTCGGGCGGCGACAGACCGATGGCTTTCAGGTGCTCGTCAATGCGGATGAACGGCCTGACATCTTCGCCCTTGTCCGGCGGGGCATCCATCAGGACGGCCGGAGTGCCGTTCAGGTCGAGCCTTTCATACCGGCGGTTGGACGCATCGCCAGCCAGATTGCGGCGTGTAGCGGCGCCCCAACCGATCCCGTCGAGGAAGGCCGCGATCTTTGCGGCGCGGTCAGTCATGCAGGGCCTCCAGAACGGGTTCGAGATGTTCGGGAAGACCGGACAGGTCGACGATCCGTGTTTCAGGATCATCGGGCACCGAGAAGTCCATTCCGATCGCCTTGGCCGGGGCCAGGTCGCCCAAGCGGTCGGGCCATTCGATCAGGCACACGGCGGTATCGAAGGCGTCGAACAATCCAAGCTCCTCGACCTCGTCTGGATGCGTCAGGCGGTACAGGTCCGCATGCCAGATTTCGAATCCGTCGACCTCGTATGTCTGGACCAGTGTGAACGTGGGCGAGGGGACGTCTTCGACAGGTTTGTCGGCATATGCGAGCCGCGCTTGAATGAGCGAGCGGGTGAAATGGGTCTTTCCCGCACCGATCTGACCTGACAGCAAAAACACGTCGCCGGGACGCACCAGCCTTGCGAAAGCGGCTGCGAATTGCGCCGTTTTTCCGGGGGATGTCAGCCTGATCCGATGGGCGGGCGCGTCATTCATGCACCTGTTGTAACCGGCGCGGTTTGGGGGGCAAGTCGTTTAATTCCCGACGCCTACAACCGAGCGGCTCGGCATCGGGAATCGGGCGAACCCATCGTTCTCGTCCCGGCTTTCACCCGCTGTGACCTGAGCGAATTCGATCAACGTGAATCCGCGTGGCAGGGGCACGACGCGACAGATCAGGCTTCGACCGTCCTTGAGCGAAATTCCGGTCTCGACGGTTTCGCGCGGACCTGCATGACCGACGGCCCCCTTGATCTGGTCCCAGACCGCGCTGGGCAAGGCGGCTTCCCGCCACAGTTCGACGGCCTCGTAAATCGGCATGGTCGAAGGATCGGAGCCGTCTTCGGGGACCCACAATCCGGCATAGTGGCTGTTCGACAGCGTCAGCACCCCGGAGGTGGAGAAAACGGCGATGGCAGAGGGCAGGGCGTCCAATGTGGCCTGCGCGGTTTCGATCTCGGCCCGGTATCGACGGGCAAGGCCGATCTCGGCGGAAATATCTTCGAACAGGAAGGCGACGGCCCCATCCGGGTGCGGCCTCCCGGTCACGCGGTAGGTCTGCCCGCCCGGCAAGGTCCAGCTTTCCTCATACGTGCCGTTTCGGGCGGCATCGACGAGGTCCGAGATACGTTGACGCCAAGATTTGTAATCCTTCGGTTCGGGCATCATCTGCATTTCCCGCAGCCGATCCAGAAATGCGGCGAGGGACGGCTTCGACACGAGAAAATCGACCGGCAGCGTGGTGAGATCCAGAAGGGCGGGATTGAACATCGCCAGTTCGCGCGAGCGGCTGAAGATCGCCAGACCGATGGGCAAGGACGCGAAGGTCTTGGACAGTGTGGTCACAAATTCGGTGCGCGAGACTTCGGCCTTGACCAGATCGTCCGCCGGGATCGCCGTGCAGATCTGGCCGTCCCCGTTCAGCCGCGTCTCCACTTCGAACCAATGCCGCGTCTCTTCGCCCGTCGGGGTGAGCGCCATCCGTTCCCGCCGTGATTCCGCATCGCTGCTGTCCTCCGCAGTCGGCCCCGCAAAAAGCCGTGTGGGAGGCCACTTGTAGGATTGGCCGCCTTCTTCCATCGAATCCGCGAGGTCGAGGTAAGCACGGTTGCACCAGGTGATGACCCCGGACGCATCCTCTTGCCAGATCGGGAAGGGGGTCCGGTCCGTGGCGGCGCGGAGCGTGTCCAGTTCACGATTCAGGGCGGCGACCGCGTATTTGTCAGGCCCGATCTCTGTATCGTCCACGCCCGTCGAGGTCAGCGTGATCCGGGCGAGTCCATCGTGCCATTCCGCACGTAGCAAGCTCGTGCCGTCATTCGACACACGCTCCATCGCGCCCAGATCGGCGAGTTCGAATATCCAGGCCTCGAGCCCCGGGAAGCGGGGTTCGAGCAGGATCGAAAGCCGCGCCCAATCGGTGCCCCGATGGGGGGCCGACGTCAGCAGATCGCGCGCGGATGTGGTGGCATCCAACAGGCTTTCGTTCTCGAACACGAAGGTGATCGCACCCCGTTCGCCCACGGAAACCTGCCGGATGCCGCCAGAGGGGCGCCTGTCGAAAAGCCCGATGAACAAGAGCACCGCAAAGGCCACCAGAAAGGCAACGAAAACGAGTGCGATCGCAAGCAGTGTGGTCATGAATCAAGGTCCAGCCGTGAATCGTCACTGCATCCTAAAGTTGTGATGGTTAACGAATGTTTAAACGGGACGTTACCCGGCGATGACCACGTTCTCGCCGAGCATCGGAAGCCGCTCGGCGGCCTCGATACTGTCGGTGCCACGCGGCCAGACAACCTCGACGATCGCGCCCGACCGTTCATTCGGGCGCGCGACACCCGTGTAGGGGTCTTGCCCGTTCGCAAAGGTCAGTTCGGCACCCGTACGTTCCAGCAAGGTCTTGGCGATGAAAAGCCCCAGACCCATGCCTTCGTATTCCGGCCTCTGCGCGTCCGGGGCGGTGCGCCTGCGCCTGATGAACGGATCACCGATCCGGCCCAGAAGGTGCGGCGGGTATCCTGCGCCGTCGTCGACGATCCGGATCATGATCGCCGTGTCCGTGGTATCCGCCTCGACCCAGACGGTCGTCGCGGCGAAGTCGACCGCGTTCTGGACGAGGTTGCGCAGACCGTGGACCAGCTCGGGACGGCGCTGGATCATCGCCTGATTGTCCTCGTCCGCCTCGATCACGATGTCCTTTCCGCGGTCGCGGTGGGGTTCGGCGGCCTCCTCGACCACCGCGACGAGGGGTGCCTGACGCAAGTGGAGGTCGTCCTTGCCGGACCGTCCCATCGAGCGGAGGATGTCGCGGCAACGGTCGGCCTGATCCCGGATCAGTTCCGCATCGTCGCGCAGATCCGAACCTTCGGGCAGGTCCGATACCATTTCCGACGACACCAGTTTGATGGTCGCGAGCGGTGTTCCCAGTTCATGTGCGGCGGCCGCAACGACACCGCCAAGGTCGGTCAGCTTCTGTTCGCGCGCCAATGCCATTTGTGTGGCGAGCAGGGCCTGACTCATGGCTTGGGTTTCCGAAGACACGCGCCGGGTATAGGCGGCGATAAAGCCGATCGCGGTGACGATGGCGACCCAGGCGCCGAACACGAACACCTCGGGTAGTTCGAGGACCGAACCATCCGCGGTGTAGAGCGGGATGTGCAGATCGACCGCGAAGGACGTGAACGCAATCGCGGCAGCCCCGACCAGCAATGTCGCGCGCAGCGACAGGGCGGTTGCGGAGACGGTCACCGGGGCGGCGATCAGGACGGCGAAGGGGTTGTTCAACCCCCCGCTCAACACGATCAGCAGCCCTAGTTGAAGCGTATCGAAGAGCAGCATCCCGACGGCTTCCCGTTCGTTCAGCCGCTTGTTTTCGGGGTAGACGAAGTGGAACACGATGTTCGCGATGATCGAAAGCCCGACGACTGCCGCGCAATACCCAAGCTCGATCTGGATGCCGAACACACGATCCGCGACACCGATCGCACCGATCTGGCCCCCGACGGCGACCCATCGGAGGATGTTCAGGGTCCGCAGTTTGATCCAGCTTCGGCCGGGGTTGGCTTCGAACAGGTCGGCGCTGCTGTCTGGCATGGTGTCCCGCAAAAGTGAGGGGTTGCGTCAAAGTCTACCCTTGTTAGTCGGGGGCGACTGGCCGATCAATGCGCCCGAAGTGCGCAGGAGGTTCCCATGACCCGTATCATCGCCGTCGTCGCGGCCGTCGCAATCGTCGCCCTGATCGGGGCGACTTGGTATGTCAGCCGGTCCGAGACCGACGCATTCGCCGACTGCCGTGCCTCGGTCGTGGGAAGCGGGACGAGCACGATTGGCGGGCCTTTCGAACTGGTGGATGAAGACGGTCAGACGGTCACCGATCAGGATGTCTTCACCAAGCCGACCCTGCTTTATTTCGGCTACACCTTCTGCCCCGATGTCTGCCCGCTCGACAACGCACGGAATGCCGAGGCGCTCGATCTGGTGCAGGAACGGGGATATGACGCGCAGATGGCGTTCATCTCCATCGACCCGGATCGCGACACGCCGGAGCAGCTCAAGGATTTCACCTCCTTCCTGCACGACGACATGATCGGCCTGACCGGATCGCCGGAACAGGTCAAGGCGGCGAGCCAGGCCTATAAGACCTATTACAAGAAACAGGACGAAGGCGACGATGAGTATTACCTCGTCGATCATTCGACCTTCACCTATCTGGTGCTGCCGGAAACCGGCTTCGTCGAGTTCTTCAAGCGGGACGACAGCCCCGAGAAGATCGCCGAAAGCATGTCTTGTTTCATCGACGCGTCCTCCTGATCCGTAGAAGAAACTGAACCGAAGTTTGACATGCATCAATTTGACGCGTGCAAAGGTGATGCATAAAGCTTTGTGAATGCGAACAGGCGGAGGACGGGAAATGTCCGAGAATGTGGCTTATGACTTGGGTGAAGACCGGTCGATCCTGCTGGTCGACGATGATGAACCGTTCCTGAAACGACTCGCGCGCGCGATGGAAAAACGCGGGTTCGAGGTCGAGACGGCCGACAGTGTCGCGGGCGGCAAGGCCATCGCGACCGGGCGGCCCCCGGCCTATGCGGTCGTCGATTTGCGTCTTGGCGACGGCAACGGGCTCGACGTCGTGGAGACGTTGCGCGAACGGCGGCCTGAGTCGCGGATCGTCGTGCTGACGGGCTACGGTGCCATTGCGACCGCGGTGGCCGCGGTCAAGATCGGGGCGACCGACTACTTGTCGAAGCCCGCCGATGCCGATGACGTGGTCAAGGCTCTGCTCGCCAACGGTGAAGATTTGCCGCCGCCGCCGGAAAACCCGATGAGCGCGGATCGCGTCCGGTGGGAACACATTCAGCGCGTTTACGAACTTTGCGACCGCAACGTGTCCGAGACGGCGCGTCGCCTGAACATGCATCGCCGGACCCTGCAACGTATCCTCGCGAAACGCTCGCCGAAATGAAGGCCGCGCTGGCGGTCGCCTGCGCCTTGTTGGCGGGTTGTGCCGGAACAGCGTCGGATGTCGCGCCCGCCCGGCAGGGTGTGAGTTTCACGCCGGATGCCCAGGGGCTTTTGGTTACCGGCACTGGGCAGCGGATGGATTTCGGTCGCAGCCCAAGGGGGATGATCCCGGTTCTGGAACGGGAACTCGGCGCGGGGCGTGCGCTCCCGCTTGCCGGCTGTGCGCCGGGCATCGCCCGCCAACTGGATTGGGATGGTCTGATCCTGACCTTTTCCTCCGAACGGTTCGTCGGTTGGAAGACGGCAGGCGAAAGCGCCGGTCAGACCTGTGCCTGAGCCATTTTCCGCAGCCATGCTCTGAAGGCGCGCGCGCCGGGGCTTAGAACGCCGGGCCGCGTGACGATGTAGTAACCCAAGCCTTCGGGGTCGCCTTCGTAAAGGGTCGTAAGCTGGCCCGAGTCCAGATCGGGCGCGACGAGCGCCTTTGACTGGATCGAAAGGCCCAGCCCGGCGCGGGCCGCCGACAGGACCATGCCGTTGTTCGCCATGTCCTGCGCCCCGACCTTGTCGAAATCCACGCCGATGGCCTTGCCCCAGACGCGCTGCTCGTTCGCGGCGGCCGAAAAGAACCAGTCGTGCGCGCTAAGTCCGCCCAATTCATCCAAGGTGCGGGCCTTGGTATAGGTCGGGGCCGCGACCACGACGAACTGACTGACCGCGAGCGGTTCGACATCGTTGCCGGGCCAGTCGCCATTTCCGAACCGTATGGCGAGGTCGATGCCATCGCGGCGCAGGTTCGCCAGCGCCATCGACGGCACGAGCCGCACCTCGACCTCGGGATGTTGCGACCAGAACTGACCCATTCTCGGCATCAGCCAGGCTTCCGCGAAGGATGGGGTGAGCGTCACCGTGATCGGGCGGATGGCGTTGCGGTCCATGATGTCCGTCACGCCCTCGGCGATCCGCCCGAACCCCTCGCCCAGCGCATCCGCCAGATCGCGCCCCGTCTCCGTCAGTTTCATCGTCTGACCGTCGCGGGTGGCAAGGCTTTCGCCAAAATGCGTCTCGAGCGCGCGAAGGTGCTGCGCGATGGCCGCATGGGTCACGTTCAGGTCACGCGCGGCGGCGGACAGGGAGTTGTGGCGCGCCAAGGCTTCGAAGGCGCGGAGCGCGGCGAGAGATGGGATTCGGGACCAGTCCATCCCTTTACTGTAAGTGAAACTTACAACTTTGAAAGTTTAGAAACTCGCCTGAACCCCTCGAATCCCGCATGGTCCTTTCATGAAACGCGGAAAGGAGAAACGCCATGTTGGGTATCATGAACCACGTCATTCGCACCGCAACCGGGGCGGAAGCCCGTCGCGAGACCGGATTCGAACGCGAACACCGCATCCGCAACGCGGATCGCATCAAGCGGGAGGAAGCGCGCGACGAACTGCGCCGGCGCATCTACAGCAAGATTTCCCTGTAAGCCAGACTCACGCCAATCTTCGGGAGCCGCCGGAACGTCGATCAGACATTCCGGCGGTTTTCCTTTGTCTCGTGGATTTGTCATGAAACCGTTACATCGGGCCGATAGCCCGCGACCGACCACCGGAGGTTCACATGACACGCATCGCCATCAACGGCCTTGGCCGCATCGGAAAGCTCGTACTTCGTAAGTTGATCGACAACGGGGTGGAGGCCGAGATCGCCCTGTTGAACGATCCGGTCGGCACACCGGAGATTCACGCCCATCTGTTCGAGTTCGATACGGTCCACGGGCGCTGGGATGCCGACATCTCACACAGCGATGCATCGGTCACCATCAACGGGACCGAGATTCCCCTGACCGCAAGCTGGACGATCGAGGACCTGCCGCTCGACGGCATCGACCTGGTCATCGACTGCACGGGCGTGTTCAAGACCAACGCGAAACTGGCGCCCTATTACGCGGCGGGCGTTAAGAAGGTGGTCGTCTCGGCCCCGGTGAAAGAAGAGAATGCGCTGAATGTCGTCTACGGCGTGAACAGCGACCTTTATACGGATCAGGATCTCGTCACTGCGGCGTCCTGCACGACCAACTGCCTCGCCCCGGTGGTCAAGGTCATTCACGAGGCATTCGGGATCAAGCACGGCTCGATCACGACGATCCATGACGTGACGAACACGCAAACCATCGTGGATCGCCCGGCCAAGGACCTGCGCCGCGCGCGGTCGGCCCTGAACTCGCTCATACCCACGACGACGGGTTCGGCCAAGGCGATCACCCAGATTTTCCCCGAACTGACTGGCCGTTTGAACGGGCACGCGGTGCGGGTGCCCTTGCTGAACGCGTCCCTTACCGACTGCGTTTTCGAGGTAGAGCGCGACACGACGGTCGAAGAGGTGAACGGAGCCCTCGAAGCGGCGGCGAACGGCCCCCTCAAAGGCGTTCTCGGATACGAGACACGCCCGCTCGTATCGACCGATTACACGAACGACCCGCGCTCCTCGATCATCGACGCGCCCTCCACGATGGTCGTGAACGGGACTCAGGTGAAAATCTACGCTTGGTATGATAATGAGTGGGGCTATGCCTGCCGCCTCGCCGACGTGGCCCGGATGGTTCTGGCATCCATTTGATCCATGACTTTTGGGGGCTGTCATGAACCCACGTTTTCTGTTCGTCCTGTTCTCGCTCTGCCCGGCTGCCGCATTCGCCGACGTGGAATTCTGCAATTCGACCGATGCCGTCGTTTCGGTGGCCATCGGATACAAGGGTGACGCCGATTGGGTGTCGGAAGGCTGGTGGAACGTCGACCCCGGCGATTGCCGGACCGTTCTGCCGGGGAACACGCCCAAGAGCCATTACTACTACCGGGTCGAATCCGGCGCCTACGCGTTCGAGCATGAGACCTATATGTTCTGCACATCCGACGACGTGTTCACGATTGTCGGGGACACGAATTGCGAAAGCCGCGGTTACGACCGCGAAGGCTTCAATGAAATCGCGATGGAGGGGCGGCCCGGCTTCACCATCGACATAACGGGCGACGGTGGGCGCGAAGGGCAGCCTTCGGCCCAGACCGAGCGCGACGATGATGTGCCGTCCCTGTTCGACAACCTGCTCGACACCTCCCCCTCGGCTGAAGCCGATCCGCCGGGCACCCATGGCGAATACGGAACCTATGCCGGGTTGTTCAGTCATTGCGGTGACTACGGCTCGGCTCGGGTCTGTTTCTTCTCGACCCAAGGCTGGGTTGTCGGCGTGGCCGAGGCCGGACCGACCCCACAGGCCCTCATCGACGATCTGGTGACCCGTCCGGTCAATACGGCCATGCAGTTCTCGGGCGATGTGATGGAGAGCGGGAATGGTCGCGCCCTTTTGGCGCTGTCGGATTACATGGTCATCGCGGATGATGAGTTCGCCTCCGATCGCGATGCGATGCAGGGCCGCTGGGTCGGCGCGACCAATCGGGACTATGAGATCGAGATCTACGGCAGCTTCTTCACCGAAAGTTTCACGGGCGAACCCGAAATGTCGAGTTTCATGCATTTCCGTCAGGGCTGCCCGGGGGCGCAGGGCGACGGAGTGGGCGTGCGCTTGATGCCGTCGGACGAGAACGATCCCGAGACCTGTTTCTTCCTGTCCTACATCGACGACACTCAGATGGAGCTGCTGTTCGTCGACGACTTCAGCGAGCCGGTGGTGATGAATCGCGCGCCGTGACGGGTGCCGCATGGGGAACGAAGGGGACATGGGATGAAGTGGTTATTGGTCGCGGGTGCCGCGTGCCTCCCGTCGGTGGCTCAAGCGGGGCTTGAGTTCTGCAACCAGACGGGATCGTCGGCCTCTGTCGCCATCGGCTACAAATCCGCTGACGGATGGATGTCCGAGGGATGGTGGAACATCGACACCGGTGCCTGCAAAACCGTCATCTCGCGCGATCTGGACAAGACGCATTATTACTGGCGGGCGGAAAGCCGTGACCTGTCGTGGTCCCATGCCAATTTCATGTTCTGCACCAGCGACGAGGTGTTCACCATCCTCGGTGATGAGGATTGCACGGCGCGTGGCTATGACCGCGAGGGCTTCAACGAGATTAAGACCGAAGGCTTCACCACCTTCACGATGAACCTGACGCATACGGGTGACGGGCGGGAAGACAACATCGCGGACCACGGCCCGCGCGACCCGGAAGAGGGTATCGTCTATCCCGACGAGCAATACGACAGCGCCGCATCCGACGTGGTGGCGGACCCGCCGGGCACCCATGGCGAACCCTATACGATCACGGGGATTCTTAGCCATTGCGATTGGTATGACGCCGGGGTCGGGTGCACCGTTCTCGCCGACGGCTGGAGTTACGTCGCCTCATCCTACGATCCGACTCCGGTCGCGGTTCTGGAAGAGCTCGAGGCGCTGGGCACGAATGTCCCGATCACCATCTCCGGCGACATGATGTTTTACGAGGGGACGGAAGCGACTGTTACAATCAGCGACTATTCATTCGCGCAACCGGACGTCTTTCAGACCACCCGGCAAGCGATTCAGGGCTACTGGCAGTCCGAGGACGATGCGAATTACGAGGTGCTGATCCATGGGTCCAGCTACGAGGAATACTACCAGCAGATGCCGGACATGCCGCTTTTAATGCACTTCCAGACCGGATGCCCGGACAATCCGTCGAGCGGACCCGCCTTCCGGCTGGTGTCGCGCGACGGGGGCGAGGATCGTTGCGTTCTGGTCAGCCATGTCGACGCCTCGTCGCTCGAGCTTTTCGTCGCCGGGACCATGCGCCCCCTCTACTTCCAGCGAAAGAACTGACGTGACCGATATGACCGGGAAACCGGAGAATGCACTTGCGGCCTATGTCGCGGTGACGGCGGCCTACTGGGCCTTCATGCTGACCGACGGCGCGTTGCGGATGCTCGTGCTGTTGCACTTTCACGACCTTGGGTTTTCGCCGATCACGCTGGCGTGGTTGTTCCTGCTCTACGAGGTCGCCGGAATGGTCACGAACCTGTCGGCCGGGTGGATCGCGGCACGGTTCGGTCTGACCACGACGCTTTATGCCGGTCTTGCGATCCAGATCGTCGCGCTCGTCGCCTTGTCCCGGTTGAACCCCGGCTGGGCCGTCGCGGTGTCGGTCCCGTTCGTGATGATCGTTCAGGGTATGTCTGGGGTTGCCAAGGATCTTGCGAAAATGTCGTCCAAGTCGGCGGTCAAGATCCTCGCACCATCCGCAGGGGGCGGCCTGTTCCGATGGGTCGCGGTGCTGACGGGATCGAAGAACGCGGTGAAAGGTATCGGGTTCTTCCTAGGTGCCGGACTGCTCGCCACCATCGGGTTCAAGGCCGCAGTTCTGGCGATGGCGGTGGTGCTGACCGTGATCCTTTTCGCGGTGGTGCTGTTCATGCCCACGGGCCTGCCGAAAGGCTCTAAGTCGGCCAAATTCACCCAAGTCTGGTCCAAGGATCGGAATATCAACCGACTGTCGCTGGCCCGGATGTTCCTGTTCGGCGCGCGCGATACGTGGTTCGTCGTCGGCATCCCGATCTACTTCACCGCCCTGATTTCGGACGGGAGCGAGGACGGCAACCGCGCCGCGTTCTTTCTTGTCGGCGGCTTCATGGCGCTCTGGATCATCGCCTATGGCGCGGTGCAGGCCTCGGCGCCCCGATTGCTCGGACAGGCCGCGCACGAAAGCCGGGTGGCCGTCCGCCTCGCAATCCGGTGGGTCGGCATCCTGACCGCGATCATCGCGGTGCTCGCCGCCCTTTCGCTGACGCCCGCGACATGGATCGCCGGCGTGCTCGTCGCGGGCCTTTTGGCCTTCGGGTTCGTCTTCGCAATCAATTCGTCGCTCCACTCCTACCTTATCCTCGCCTTTTCACAGGCGGAGCGGGTCACGATGGACGTGGGATTCTACTATATGTCGAACGCCGCCGGGCGGCTGATCGGAACGCTGGCCTCGGGCATCAGCTATCAGATCGGCGGGCTGCCTCTTTGCCTTGCCACGGCCGCCGCAATGGCTGGCGCAAGCTGGATTTCTGCCAAAAGATTGGGCGGCGATGGCGCTTTGAACGTCTGACGATTCCTTTTCAGTTGATTGGCCAGAGGCCATCCGTAAAGCTTGGTTAGTATTCTATTAATGACATTGCTTTGACCCGGTTTTTTTGGGCCCGTTCGAGCGGTGGAGAGGGGGCCAATTGACTGGATCGATCAATGTGAATGAATCGACGCGTGAAATCACCGTCGATTCCTCAGGCAGTTTGATAGCGGACGACGGCGTAACCACGCTTGCCGAAGCGGTCGCCCATGCGAACGCATGGGACGGGACAGGTTCGGCCTATACCATCCTGTTCGATGCGAGCCTCGACACCATCTGGCTGACGCTGCCGATTGTCTTCACGACCTCCATGACAATCGACGGTGGCCCGCTCGACGCTGGTTCGCCCAGCGTAGACATCCGAATGGACACATTCGACCGTATCTTCGAGGTCGATCTTGAACTTGCAGAGTCCCTGTTCCTCAGAAACGTCGGCGTCAAATCCGGGAACCATGTGTCGCCCGACAACGGCACCGGCGGCGCGGGTATGCTGATCGAGGGGAGCGGCTACGTCAGCGTCTTTCAGTCCGAATTCTCCTTCAACTCTCAAAGCCACCTGAATCCCGCGGGCACCTTTACGGCAGGTTATGGCGGAGGAATTCTGCATGAGGGCGGAACGCTCGTCGTCACGGACAGCACTTTCGCGAACAACAAGGCGGGTTTTGGCGGCGGTGCGATCAGCTCGAGCACCACGGCGGGGCAGCTTTACATCAGCGGATCGACGTTCAGCAACAACTCCGCCAGCGGTGCAGGCGGTGCGATTTATGCGCTGAACCATACGTCCACCGTCACGATCGTGAACTCGACATTCGACGGCAACAGCGTAGCGGACGTCGCCAATACCAACTCGACGGCAGGCGGCGCGATCTTTGGCAGCGACATCAATCTGACCGTGAGCAACACGACCTTCTCCGACAACTCCGTGGCGGAAGGCGCGGCGGGCAGCGGGGATGGCGGCGCAATTGCCCTCGTCAACTCCACGGCCAATGTGCAATCCTCTCAGTTCAACCGCTCGAGTTCCGAGGGTATCGGAGGCGCGATCTTTGGAGTGGCCACCGACCTCACGGTCACCGGATCGTCCTTCCTGAACACCGAATGGTTCGGGGGCGGCAACGCGATTGAACTGCTTGGCGACGGAACGCTCGATTTCACGTCGAACTCGGTCGACCTGACCGGCACCACGAACCCGGTCGCGATCTTCGGTCCCAATGGCCGCAATGTGATCGAAGCAGACCCCGAAGGCACGGAATATCGCATGGGCGACGCCGATGACGACATCCTGCTTCTGGGCACGGGCATGACACTTCGCCTGGGCGGCGGTGCGGATCTGGTGACCGGAACGATGGCGACGTTCCTTGGCAACACGGTTGCCGATGTCAGCATCGAAGACGTGTTCTGGATGACGGACGACAAATCGCCGAGCGACGAGTTTGGCATCATCACAATCTTTACCCCCATAGTCGGCGGTGGAGCATCGGTTGAGTATTATCTGGAAGGCGTCACGACGACTTTCTTCCCGATCCGGATTGTCGCAGGCAACGACATTTCCGGCACCGATATTTTGATGAGCCATGTCGAGGACCAGACGCAGTTCGGGTTGATCGACCTGTTCCCGGCCCTTTCCGAGGGGACGACGGTGGCGGATGCCGACCCGGAGCGGTCTGCGATGCTCGAATTCTTCGCGGAAGGCTGGCAGGCCTATAGCATCACGACGCGCACCGACCTTGCCGCGACGGTGAACAACAACGCCATCGGGGTGTATGAGGTCAGCGGCGGCGGAACGATCTCGAACGTCCGAATTCTGATCGACGACGCCAAGGTGGGGACGACCGAAACGTTCCAGCGTGTGACCGACGGTTACCTTGAGTTCTTCATCATCAAGGACGGGGCGGACCTTGCGGCCACGCTGGGCCGCAAGTCGCTTTCAATCGACAGCGACGGATCGCTGCTCGTGAACGGCGTCGAAAGCGACCGGTTCATCTGGCACATGGACACGTCCCGCAACAGAGATGCGGCCAACCATGCGATCATCGGACACGGGGGTCGCGCGGACACGATCCGCATCGGGTTCGAAGACGCCTCCGCTTGGGACAACGACTTTCAGGACGTGGTGATCGACGTTCAGGGGCTGGACGGCTTGCCGATCTAGTCCGCGACCGTCGCGATCCAGTCCGCGATGCTTTCGGCACATTCCTCGGCGGTGAGTTCGGTCGTGTCCAGCTGGAACACGCGCTCGGCCTCGCCGCCCATGAGGATCTGACCCTGTTCGTGATACTGAAGCGCCAACGCCCTTTTGCGTGATTTGGTCATCGCCTCGCGGCCCGCCGACCCGATCCTGCGTGCGTTTTCGTCGGGGTCGCAATGGACGTGGACGACATGTAGCGGACCGTGCGTTTCCGCCAGTTTCTCGATCCGGGCCCAGGCTTCCGCCGACCAATCCGAATCTCTGCGCAGGGTATCGGTCATGATGAGCGGCACGTCCAACGGCATCTCTGCGATCCGCTTGTCCGCGATGTCCCAGACGGCGCGCACGGTGTCGTAGAACGCGTCGCTTTTGAACTCGGTCAGGGCATAGGCGAGGTTCATCTGGGTGTGAACGTCGAGCAGTCGACCGCCCAGACGATCCATGAGCGCCTGACCGATGGTGAGCTTCCCGGTGCCGGGATATCCGTTGAGAAAAATCAGCATGGCGGGATCATGCATCGGATCGGGCCCGAGGCCAAAAGAAAACCGGCGCGGAGGGCCGCGCCGGTGATTTTTTGCGATCCGTGATGGATCAGAAGTTCAGCGACACGTCGCGGTGGTTGGCCGAACAGGACGCCATGGCGAGCGCCTGTTTCCGCGTGAACCGGTCCTGCGACCGGATACCGAAGGTGCCGATCACGCCTTCGACGTAGTTGCGGACGCCGGGCAGGGCCGCCTGGGCATCTGCGCGCCATTGGGCCTGAGCCGCGTATTCGGCCAGTGCGTCTTCGTAGTTCGACAACACCTCTTCGCGGTCCGGTTCGTCCTCGTCGAGTTCGCGGCGGGCCTTGGCGAGTGCGGACTTCACGTCGCCCGCGCCCTCGACTTCGCCGATGAGGTCTTCGATCTCTTCGACTTTCAACGCATCCGCTTCGCCCGCGCCCGTCTCCATGAGAGAGCGAAGGTCGTTGAGCGGCGCCTCGAGCGCCACGAACGCGTCGTAGTCTTCGAGCACCGCCAGAACCTCCGCCGGGCCCGAATAGGCATCGTCGGCTGCACGGCGATACTGGTTCCGCGCGGCATCCTCGGCGGTCGTCAGTTCGACGAAGGCGTCATGCGCTGCCTCCCACCCGTCCGGGATCTGGGCTTCGAGCGCGGCGATTTCTTCGTCGATCTCTGCGACGCGCGCCTCGAGCGGCCCACGGCTTTCGCTGTCGGCTTCGAGACGATTGAGAAGCGTCTGATCCTCGTCCCGTTCCTCTTCGAGCCGCCGGATCTGCTTTTCGAGATTCCGAACGGCAATGAGTTGCGGGCGATACTCCGGCGTGGCGGCATCCACCGCAGCCTCGGCCTCGTGGATCGCATCCATCTGGGCGAGCGCGGTTTCCCCTGCCTCGACGCCTTCGTTGAAGTCACCGCGCATGTCTTCGGGAAGCGCCGAGAGGTCCAGCGTTTTCGCGGCGGCGACGGCATCGGCCGTTCTCGTGCTGCTCGCAAGCTGCTGACCCACGTAGTCTTCGAGGCACAGCTGAAGCTGCGGGTTGCGCGGCGGCGGTGCGGTTTCACCCAACAGGCTCACGCGGTTGGGGAGGTAGTTCACCAGCGGCGGGTAAGACCCGACGATTGCCAGAGCAAGGAGCTGCAACAGGATGAACGGCACGACGCCCTTGTAGATCTGGAGCGTCTTGACCACCGCGGGTGCGACGCCGCGCAGATAGAACAACGCGAAGCCGAAGGGTGGTGTCAGGAACGACGTCTGGATGTTCAGGCCGATCATCACGCCCAGCCACACGGCTGTCACGTTGGCGCCGGGGTCGGCCAGCAGGATCGGCGCGACGATGGGCACGACGACCACGGCGATCTCGATGAAGTCGAGGAAGAAGCCGAGGACGAAGATCACCGCCATGACGATGACGAACTGGGTCCAGAACCCGCCGGGCATGCTGTTCAGGAATTCACGCACCAGTTCTTCCCCGCCGAAGCCACGGAAAGCGGCGGTCAGCATGGCAGCGCCGAGCAGAATGATGAACACGAGCGATGTGGTCTTGGCCGTCTCGAGCATCACACCCTGAAGCGTGAACTCGATCCGGATCGCACGGACCGCCGACCAGATCAGGGCGGTGACGATCAGGATGGTCGCAAGGGCACCTATTGCGATGCCAAGCTGGTCCTGCGCGCTATCGACCGCCTTCACGTTCATTTCGAACATGGAAAGCGCGACCGCAATCAGGACGAGGCCCGCAATGGCGACGAGCGCAGGTCCGAACAGCATCCGGCTGCCGGAGGGCGGCAATCGGTAGGAGGCCATGATAAGTGCACCCGCGGCACCGATCGCGCCGGCCTGGTTCACCGTGGCGATACCGCCGATGATCGAGCCGAGCACGAGGAAGATCAGCGCGAGCGGCGGGATCAACGACAGGCTGACACGGCCCCAGAACGCGAGATTCCATTTCTGGCTCTTGTCATGCACGGCGGGCGCGGCCTTGGGCCGGATCACCGCGTAGACCAGAATGTAGATCATGTAGATGCCGACGAGGACGAGACCCGGAATGAGAGCACCCAGAAACATTTCACCGGCCGACGTGCCGCTGACCCCGAAGGTCGAGGGCATCTGAAGGTCGCCGGTGGCGTCGGTGTAGAGGTTCTTGCGCAGCGTCGAGGCCTGATCTGCGGCGCTCGCCAACTGGTCGGCAAGGATGATGAGCACGATGGACGGCGGAATGATCTGACCGAGCGTGCCGGAGGCCGCGATCGTGCCGGTTGCGAGCGGTGTCGAATAGTTCGACCGCAACATGGCCGGGAGCGAGATCATACCCATCGCGACGACGGTGGCGCCGACGATGCCGGTGGTCGCGGCAAGAAGAGCGCCCACGAAGACGACCGAGATACCCAGACCGCCCGGCACGGGGCCGAAAAGCTGGGCCATGGTGACAAGCAGGTCTTCGGCGATTTTGGACCGCTGGAGCATGATGCCCATGAAGATGAAGAGCGGGATGGCGATGAGCGTATCCCTCTCGACCTCCCAATAGACCCCTCGGAGGTTCGTGACCCCCGCCGTCAGCCACTGTTGGGGACCGCCGGAATGGAAGTAGGCGTCCGTGTTGCCCTCGAACAGATAGCCGGTCCCTGCGGCGAGACCGATGGTGATGATCGCGGCACCCGGAAGCGCGAAGGCGACCGGGAAACCGGAGCCCAGCGCGGCCGCCATGATGACGATCAGCAGAAGAAGGAAGAAGATTTCCATTGTTCCGGTGTCCCCTCAGTGTCCGGCGTCTTGCGCGGGTTCGCGATGGCCCGGTTCATCCCGGGCGTCTGCAACGGCGTCGAAGAAATAGCTGACGAACTGGATCAGCATGGTGATCCCGAACAGGCCGATGAAGGCGGCCATCTGGTATTTCACGAACATGCCGAACGGCCCGGCCTGACTGACCTCGAAGCTGGTCAGCGGTGCGTTGATGATCGATTGCTTGCCGCCGAAGCCGATGGCGAGGATCACCCAGACCGTGCTCATCCCGAGAAGGATGGTGCCGAAGGCGTTGGCGAAACCCTTCTTAGTGCGGCCGAAGCCTGCATAAAGGATGTCGACCCGCACGTGACCTTCGTCGAACAGCGTGTAGGCCGAGGCGAAGAGGAACAGCGCGGCATACCAATAGCGAACGAGGTCGCCCATCAGCGCCTGTTCATACGAGAATACGAAGCGCGAGATGACGATCAGAAGTTCGGCGGCCACGATCAGGAGCGAGAGCCAGACGAAACCGAGCGTGCGGGTGAACAGGGCGAGGATGAAGCCGACCACGATGAGCGGCCCGTGCACCCACGGTCCGACCCAGTTGGCGCGGGCGAACTGGCGCGAAATGTCGGTGCCGAGGATCGGCTCGATCATGTCTTCGGTGCGCATGAACGCGATGGTCGCGTCGGCGATGCCCACCAGAAAGACCGACCAGAACAATGCCCGGATCAGGTAGACGTTGAACATATGGACGCGGTGCGCATCCCACCGGATCGCCCGGTCCTGCGTCGACAGGACGAAGACCGCCGCGATGGCGACCCCGATCAGGTAAAGCGCGGCCTGAACCCAGGCCAGCCCCGCGCCTTCGCCGCCAAGCGCGGCCGTTCCGGGGAACCCGAAGTAGACCACGAGAACATTGTTGATGAGAAACGCGGCCAGCACGCCAAGCGTGATCCAGCCGAACAGACGTTGCAGAACCGCTGGCCGTCCGTGGCGCGGAATCTCTGTGTGATCGAAGACCTCAGTCATGGCCCCTCCCGTGGACGCAAGTGAGCGTGATTTCGCGGTCGTTTATCAGAAAAAAAGCGGGACCGAAGCCCCGCTTTTCACTTTTTGATGCGTTATTCCACCGCAATCAGCCGATGTCGAAGATCCGGTTGCGGTTCGCGACGAACTGACCTTCGAAGAGTGCGATGCCGCGGCCGAAGTCGCGCATCTGCTTCTGGCAGCTCTCGTTCACGCGCGCGGCGAGGTCGGAGTAGGCGGCCGTCTCTTCGAAGACTTCCATCGCGGCTTCGCCCATGGCGTCCCACACGTCTTCGTTGAACTCTTTCACTTCCACGCCCTGCTCGTCCTGAAGCTTGTTCAGGTACTCGCCGTTCAGCGCGGTCGCTTCGTAGTAGGAGTTGGCGTTCTCTTCCAGCGCGGCGGCAGTGATGATCGCACGTTGGGTGTCGGTCAGACCCGACCACCACGACTTGTTCGAGGTGAGCGAGAGCTGTGCGCCCGGCTCGTGCATACCGCCCGTGTAGTAGAACTTGGCGGCTTCATAGAACTTCATGAAGTAGTCGTTGTACGGACCCACCCACTCGGTCGCTTCGATCGAACCGGAGACGAGGTTCTCGTAGATCTGACCACCCGGAAGCGACACGGTCGACGCGCCGAGTTTCGACAGAACCTGACCGCCAAGGCCCGGAATACGCATTTTCAGACCCTTGAGGTCGTCAGCGGATTCGATTTCCTTGTTGAACCAGCCGCCGGCCTGCGTGCCGGTGTTGCCGGCGGGAAGGCCGTAGAGGCCGAACTGATCCTGCACTTCGTCCCACAGGGCGCGACCTTCGCCGTAGATGCACCATGCGTTGATTTCAGCGAAGGTCATGCCGAACGGCACAGCGGTGAAATAGGCCAGCGACGGGTCTTTACCGGTCCAGTAGTAGTCGGCGCCGATGTAGGCCTGCGAGTTGCCGTTCGCGACTTCGTCGAACACGTCGAGCGCGCCCACACGTTCGCCAGCGGCGAAATATTCGGTCTGAATGGCACCTTCCGACAGTTCGGTGATGCGCGCGGCCAGACGCTGTGCCGAAACACCGAGACCCGGGAAGTCACGGGGCCAGGTCGACACGATGGTCATGGTCGTTGCGTGGCTGGCAGCGATCGCCGGAGCGGCCAATGCGGTACCGGCGGTGCCAAGCGCGGCACCCTTCAGAAACTTACGACGTTCCATGGTTCCTCCTCCAATAAGACGTCTTGTCTTTTCGTTGTTATCGGTGCGGGTTCCCTGCCCGCAGCCTGCCACACCCTACCCGGAAGTCTTGGATATTCAAACGAAAAGACCCGGACGCGGCGGTTAAATTCGTCGCATCCGGGTCATTATGTAGGCTGCCCTACGGGAAACTACGTAGGTCCGCGTTACCGCAAACGCGAAAAACTCATATCGCGAACAGAGGTTGAAGGATGCGCGGCACGAAGGCCGAGAATCGCAGCGGCGCATCGGTTGCGGCCAGACAGATGCAGTCGACACCTTCGTCGGCGACCGGAACGTGTTCCAGATCGTCGTTCGCGACTTCGACGTCGCCGACATCAAAATGCCCGGTCGCATCGGAGAATCCGCCCTGAAGCACCAGCGTCAGCTCAAGCCCGCCGTGCGTGTGCTCCGGCACCGGCTTACCTGCGGGGATGTGGAGGAGCCGGGCGGACCCTTCGCGGTCCATATCCACGATGCACTGGCGCACGCCGCCGCCCAGCCGCTTCCATTTCGGCTTTTTGCCCTTGAGCGCGGCCATCACGGGACCGGGATAGATGCCGTCGCGAACAGGCGTCTCGTCTTCCTCGCGGTCGAGGTCTATGGCGTCATCCAAGCGGCCCATGATCTGAGCGCGAAGGTCGCCGGACAGCGGCGCTTCGGCCATGCTGTCGAGCACGGCACCGCCTGCCGCCTCATGCGCGTGAAGATTTGCACGGCAGTCGTCGCACATAGAAACATGCGTGGCGACGACCAGCGAAAAGGCTTTGGGTAGGTTCCCGGCCACATAAGCCGCCATCACGGCGTCGGGGATGTGATGCGAGATCGTATCAGTCATTTCTTACCTCAGATCCTTCAATTCATGCCGCAGTCGGTCGAGGCCCAACCGGATGCGGGACTTGATGGTGCCGAGCGGCAGTCCTGTCGCCTCGGCAATGTCACTATGCGAAAGCTCACCCAGGTAGGCTTTCTCGATCATTTCGCGCTGGTCGGGGTTCAGACGGTTCAGCGCGTCGCGCAACACGTCCGTCTCCTGCTCCAGCGCAAGCACCTGCCCTGCATCGGGGGTGCCGTCGTCCTGTTCTGCCTTCAGGGCTTCCGGCATCGGCCGGCCCTCTTTCCGCACGATGTCGATCTGGCGGTTCCGGGCGATCTGGTAGATCCAGCTCGACACTTGGGCGCGCTCGGGATCGAACAGGTGCGCCTTGCGCCAGACCGACATCATCACGTCCTGAACGATGTCTTCGGCCTGCCCGGCGGGCGCCCCGCTGCGGATCACGAACCCTTTCAGGCGCGGTGCGAAATGGTCGAACAGCTGCCCGAAGGCGTATTTGTCACGTTTGTCCCGGATCGCCAGCATCCAGAGGGTCTGCTCTGAAAATGGCTTCGGGTCTTCTGTCGTCGTCGTCGCCACGCGGCGCCCCGTCTTCCCAATTACAGCAGTAGCGACCAACCCCGCAGGCGGGGCGAGGTCATGATCGCGGGTATCTTCGTCGAGACGCAGCATACCAACATTACGGGGACAGATGAAACTTGGATCAGAAATGATCCGTATCTTTTTGCGAGCCGTAACTCAGCCTGCACAAACGAGGATTTCGCATGTCATTCGACGCACCACCCCTTCGACCGCAACGCATCGCCGTGATCGGCGGCGGCGTTTCCGGTCTTGCCGCCGCATGGCTGCTTGCCCCGCAAAACGATGTCACCCTCTACGAAGCGGCGCCCCGGCTGGGTGGTCACGCGCGGACGGTGGTGGCCGGGCGAAACGGGGATCAGCCGGTCGACACGGGCTTCATCGTGTTCAACGAGGTGAACTATCCGCACTTCACGGACATGCTGAAGAAGCTCGACGTTCCGGTGGCGGATTCAAACATGAGCTTCGGCGCGACGGTCGACCGGGGCCGGGTGGAGTATTCGCTTCAAACGCTCAACACGATCTTCGGTCAGCGCCGCAATCTGGGGCGACCGGCCTTCGTCGGCATGATCCGGGATCTCATCCGGTTCAACAACGAGGCCGAGGAAGCCGCCGACAGCGATGACGTGACCATCTCGGAACTGGTCGAGACGCTTGGGCTGGGCGACTGGTTCGCGCGTTATTACCTGATGCCGATCTGCGGCGCGATCTGGTCGACGCCGACGATGGATGTCGGGGCCTTCCCGGCCAAAACGCTGGTCAACTTCTTCAAGAACCACTCGCTTCTGGGGTGGAAGCAGCACCAGTGGAAAACGATCGACGGCGGTTCGATCCAGTATGTGAACCGCCTGACGAACGATCTGCGTGTTCGCGGCGTGTCGCTCCGCCCCGGCACGCCGGTTCAATCCGTTCGGCGCGACCCGGGTCTGGTGACCGTTCGGGCGCAAGGCTCGTTGCCCAAGACGTTCGATCAGGTGATCTTCGCGACGCACTCCGACGATGCCCTCCGGCTGATCGAAAACCCCACCGCTTCGGAAGAGGCCGCGCTGGGCAATCTGAACTACCAAGACAACCGCGCGTTTCTTCATAGCGACAGCGGCCAGATGCCATTGCGCCGTCGCTGCTGGTCGTCGTGGACCTACAAGGCCGAAACGGCGGGCGAAGACACGCAGATCGGAGTGACGTACTGGATGAACCGGCTTCAGAACATTCCCGACAACGATCCGATGTTCATTTCGCTCAATCCGTCCTCCGACATCCGGCAGGAAGCGATCTATGACGAGGTGATGTTCCGCCATCCGGTGTTCGACCGTGCGGCGCTGCGCGCGCAGAAAGACCTTAAGGCGATCCAAGGCCACAACAACACGTGGTTCGCTGGGGCCTATACCCGTCACGGGTTCCACGAAGATGGGTTCGCTTCGGCGGTGGCCATCGCCGAGCGCATTCAGCCCGCACAGGAAGTCATAGCCGCATGAGCTTTGCGCCCCGGCATATGCGTGGCGAGACGATGCATGCCCGCAAGGATGCGATCCGGAACCGGTTTCGCTACGCGGTCGATTACCTTTTGATCGACCCGGACGACACACGTGACATCGCCCCGCTTTTTTCCCGCAACTCCGCCGGTCTTTTCTCGCTCCATGATCGGGACCACGGCGGTGTGCGCGGTGATGGCGAAGGTGTGTCTTGGGCGCAGAAGGTGTTGGGTAACGCGGGTCTCGACATGGCGGGGGTCAAGCTTCTGCTCCTGGCCCAGCCCCGTTTCGCGGGTTTCTGGTTCAACCCGGTCGCATTCTGGCTTGCGATGCGCGGTGAGGATCTTGTCGCCGTTATCGCCGAGGTGAACAACACGATGGGCGACCGCCACAGCTACCTGTGCGCCAACGAAGGGTTCGTGCCCATCGGGCGGAAGGACGTTCTGACGTCGAAAAAGGTGTTCCACGTCTCGCCGTTTCAGGAAATCTCGGGCGATTACCGTTTCCGCTTCGATGTGTCCGATGAACGGATCGACATCACCATCGACCTCGTAGACGGAAACAAGGGGTTGATCGCAACGCTCTCTGGACCGCTTGCGCCGTTGACCACCCGTTCCGTGATTACAATGGCGGTCCGGCGCCCGACCGGCGCCCTTCGTGTGATGGCGCTCATCCTGTGGCAGGCCGCGAAACTCAAGATCAAGGGCGCCAGGTTCCGCAAACGCACACCACCCCCGACACAGGAAGTGACCTGAACATGGCCAAAGACCTCCCGGCAAAACGCTACTGGATCGTCGGTGCAAGCGAGGGGCTCGGCCGCGCACTGGCCGAGGCGCTGGATGCGCGCGGTGCGTCCCTGATCCTATCGGCGCGAAGCGAAGATCGGCTGAAAGACCTTGCCTCTGGCCTGCGCGATGCGACCGTGGTTCCGATTGACGTCACAGACCCTGAATCAGTGTCTAACGCGGCCAAAAACGCGGGGGAATTCGACGGGTTCATCTATTCGGTCGGTGCCTACGAGCCGATGAAATCGACGGAATGGGACGGCGACGCCGCGCGGATGATGGTTGCGACCAACATCACCGGGTGCCTCAATGTGCTGGGTGAGGTCGTGCCGCGTTTCGTTGGGACAAACCGGGGTCACATCGCGCTGATCGGGTCGCTCTCGGGCTTTCGTGGTCTGCCCGGTGCCGTCGGTTATGGCCTGTCCAAAGCTGCGGTCATGCACACGGCTGAAAACCTTCGCATCGACCTGTCGAAAACCGACATTCTCGTTCAGCGGATGAACCCCGGCTTCATCAAGACGCGCCTGACGGAGAAGAACGAGTTCAACATGCCGCAACTGATGGAACCGGACGAGGCCGCCGCCCATGTGCTCAAGGCCATCGACAAGCGGGTGTTTTCCTACAGCTTCCCCAAACCGTTCTCGCTCATGTTCACGGTCGGGCAACACCTGCCGATTTCGTGGTTCCACGGACTGTTCAAAGGGATGGTCTGACCGCGTTCACACAAGCGGGACGGTCATCGCCTTGATGACGGGGGCCGTGTCCGGCCGCTTACCGCGCCACCATGCAAAGGCTTCGGCGGCCTGTTCGACCAGCATACCGACCCCGTCCGCGACCTGCGCACCGCGCGCTTCGGCCTTTGCGAGGAATGGAGTCAGCCCCTTTCCGTAGACCAGATCATAGGCCAGCCGCGCCCCTTCAAACACCGTGTCGGGCAGCGGCGGGGCTTTGCCCGTCAGGCTAAGGGTGGTCGAGTTCAGAACGATGTCAAAGAACCCCGACAGGTTCTCATAAGACACCGTGCGGACCGGCCCCCGGTCCCCCAGAAGCGCCTCGATCTCATGCCCTTTGGCGACCGTGCGGTTCGCAATGGTGATCTCGGCCCCCTGTGCAAGGAACGGGGCCACCGCCCCGCGCGTCGCACCACCTGCGCCCGCAAAAAGGACGCGAGCACCGGAAAGCGGGACGCCCAGATTTTGGGTGATATCGCGCACCAGACCCACACCGTCGGTATTGTCAGCTTCGATCCTGCCGTCCACGAAGCGCAGCGTATTGGCCGCCCCGCAGATCCGAGCGGCGTCTTTCGCGTGGTCGGCCAGACCGAAGGCTTCAAGCTTGAACGGCACGGTGACGTTGGTTCCGACCCCGCCTTCGTCGATGAACCGGCGCAATGCGGACTCGAACCCATCGACGGGTGCTTCGATCGCCTCATAGGTCAGATCTTCGCCGAACTGCCGGGCGAATTCGGTGTGGATGAAGGGGGATTTGGTGTGGCCAAGCGGGTGACCGAACACCGCGTAACGGTCGGTCATGCGAGGAGTGTCGCCATCCGCCGCACGGCAAATTCGTAGCCTTCGACACCACAGCCGACGATCACGCCCTGAGCGCGGGCCGAGATGTAGGAATGGTGCCGGAACGGCTCGCGCGCATGGATGTTCGAGATGTGAACCTCGATCACCGGCCCTTCGAAGGTGTTGAGCGCGTCGAGGATCGCGAGCGACGTGTGGGTGTAGGCTCCGGCGTTGATGACGATCCCCGCAGCCTCGTCACGGGCGCGATGTATCTGCTCGACAATCTCGCCTTCGTGGTTCGATTGAAGAAGCTCGGTCGAAAGGCCCAGATCGGCGGCGAGTTCGGCGCAGGCCTTTTCGACATCGGCCAAAGTGTCGGCGCCATAGATTTCCGGCTGGCGCTTGCCCAGCAGGTTGAGGTTCGGCCCGTTCAGAATGTGGATCGTCTTCGACATATGCTCCGCCCTTCAAGTTGGCGTCGCATAGCATGGGTTTTCGCAAAGGCCGAGACGAAACCGCCTGTTTTCCCGCCACCCGTGGCGAATTGGTCAGAACCAGCGGCCAATGGCGATCAGGTTCACATCGGGTGCCACGGTATCGTCGCCGATCAGGTCGAAGCTTTCGATGTCCACCGATGTGGCAGATTGCGCGGAAATCGTCGCCACAGCAGGGGTCGAGCCGAGGATCGAGGCGGTGACGCTGAAGCTTGCCGAGGCGAAAGGTTCGGGAAGGGTCCAAGTGGCGGCGGCACCGGACGCGGTCTGGAACCCCGATATCTGGCAGATCAGGGTGCCATCGGCCAGTTTCGTGAAGCTGCCGTTCGGGCCTGACCCGGTTTCGAAAACGGCGTCGCCGGGGCCTGCCGGGTTCGCGACCGTTCCCACCATGTTCGCGGTGGTCACAACGCCTTCTCCGGGGCCGACCTTCAACACCTCGTCCCAAGACGACCCGTCCCCGCTGACCTTGATCGAGAAGCTGTCGTTCCCGGCGATCCCCATCTCGGCGCGTCCCGACCAGTTCGTCTGGAACAAAAGCGACGCCGTATCCGACACGCCCGCCTTGTTGATCTTGAGCTGGTGGCCGGACCCTTCGTGGGTGAGAAGCGTCGCGGGGGACTGCACCGCAAGTCGGTTGGTGCCATCGGAGGTCGTGTTGATGCCGACGCCCGCCACGTTGTCCAGATCGACCGACGCGGTGGCGAGCGCCCAGTCCGAACCGTCGTGGATGTAGATGTCGGTTCCGCCTGCGACCGTGGCGATCCAGCCCGACTTGGGCGTCTGGAAATACCATGCCGCATCAAACCATGTCGCGACCTCGCCGTCGTGGCCGGCCCAGTCGCCCGAGGCGCTTGCGCCGATTGCGTGGGCTTCGCCGTTCGCGGGCGTTGACGGAGGGGTCGTCGTGCCGATGGAGGCCAAGGTCAGCTGAACGAGCGTGTCCAACAAGCGAAGTGCTTCGTTGTGGGTCACGTGTTTTTGGGCCTGCGCGGGTTGCAAAAAGGGCAGCGTGAGCCGTGGGGAAGCCTGGGTCATGTGGGGTCTCGCACTATGTCGGTCTTTCCGATTTCTACGAGATCGCGGTTTGCCGGGTGTGACATCGTCGGCTGCCCCGTTAACCCGTTGTTAACCAAAGACTCGTTCGACTTTTCACGCTTCGCGAACGGGCACGGACTAACCCATTGATCATGATAAACTATTTAGAATGATGTGGGTAACCCTACCTTGCGGAAATTAAAGACTATGTTAAAAGTCAACTTCTGAGGGCAGTGGAAAATTGGGTATGAGCGAGCAGAAAAATGAAAGACGAAAAGCTGCGCAAGACCTGGAAGCAGGACGCAGAGGGCGTTAAACACGACATCCTGATGGTCGCGATGGACGAATTCGCGGACCACGGGCTTGCCGGTGCCCGGATCGACGAAATCGCCGAAAAGACGAAAACGTCGAAACGTATGATCTACTACTACTTCGGTGACAAGGAAGGGCTGTATCTGGCCGCGCTCGAGTCCGCATATGCGCGTGTGCGCGGCGGTGAGGAAAACATCGAAATCGACGCGCTCGGCCCCGTCGAGGCGATGCAGGAGCTCGTCCGTTTCACCTTCGACCATCACAGATCGCAGCCGAACCTCGTCCGCATGGTGATGAATGAGAACGTCAACCATGCGGCCTATCTCAAGAAGTCGGACTTCATTCGCGATCTCAACCTGATGTCGCTCAGGCGTATCAGTCAGGTTCTTGAACGCGGTCAGGCCGAGGGCATCTTCCGCACCGATGTGGACGGACGGTTCCTGCATTGGCAGATTCAGGCACAGTGTTTTTACAACGTCGCGAACCGGCCGAGCTATTCGACGAAGTTCGGCGGCGAATTCTTCACGGACGAGGGCCAGAAGCGCGTGCGTGAACTGATCGTCGAGTCGGTCATCGCGTTTCTGAAAGGCTAGCGCGACCCACGAACAGAAAGCTGCGCCGTCCTGCGGGCGGCAAATCCGCTCCGCGCGTCCTGATACGATGCGCGGAGTGCCTCGTTCGGCGCTATGGTTCCGCTAATCGCCGGGGGCGTCAGAACGTCGGTCGCTTTCGCGCCGGTCGTCATCATCCCCAAGCGTGCAGCCCCGAATGCAGCCCCGAAATCCCCATCCGCGGGTCGTTTGATTTCGACGCCGAGGATGGTTGCGATCAGTTCAAGCCAGTATCGCGACCGTGAGCCGCCCCCGACGGCCAGTATCGACGACAGGCGAGTCCCGGCGGCTTCGAGCGCGTCGAGGTTTTCGGCGAGGGCGAAGGCGACCCCTTCAAGAACGGCATGGGTCATGGCCGCGCGATCCGTCGCGTGTGTCATCCCGTCGAAGCTGCCCACAAGGTGCGGGTCGTTATGCGGCGTGCGTTCGCCGGACAGGTAGGGCAGGAACCGCACCTGCCCCGGACCGCGAAGGTCCGCGCCAAGCGCATCGGTCAGCGCCTTCGCCGGACGCCCCGTGATTCCGGCGAACCAATCCAACGCCGAGGCCGCAGACAGGATCACCCCCATCTGGTGCCAAGTGTTTGGCAGGGCATGGCAGAACGTGTGAACCGCGCTCGCGGCATTCGGGCGGTATCCTTCGGTGGCGGCGAAGAGCACACCTGACGTTCCTAGCGACACGAACCCGTCGCCTTCCCCGATCACGCCGACACCGATGGCCGTCGCCGCGTTGTCACCGGCGCCGCCTGCCACGGGAAGACCGGGTTTCATGCTCCACCGCGCGGCGAGCGTTTCCCGCAACCCGCCCGACGGCTCGGTCCCTTCGACGAGTCGGGGCATATGCTCCCGCCGCAAACCGGTTGCGGCCAGTAAAGGTTCGGACCAGTCGCGTTTCTGCATATCGAGCCAAGCGGTACCTGCGGCGTCCGACATCTCACTCACCCGTTCTCCGGTCAGCCAAAAGCGCAAGTAATCCTTGGGCAAAAGCACGGTTGAGATGTTTGCGAATGCAGCGGGTTCATGGGTTTGGAGCCAAGCGAGCTTAGGGGCGGTGAAACCCGGGAATACCACGTTTCCGGTCAGCTCCCGAAACAGCGGATCGCTGTCCAGAGCGCCCGCTTCGGCATGACTCCGCGTGTCGTTCCACAGAACGGCGGGGCGGATCACGTCATCCGCCGCATCTAGCAACGTGGCCCCGTGCATCTGGCCGGACAATCCGATCCCCTGCACCTTCTCGAGTCCGCCATTCACGGCGAGGCTGTCGAGCACGGTCTCTGTCGCCCTGATCCAGTCTGCCGGGTCCTGCTCGGACCAAAGATCGGTCGGACGGGACACCGACAGGAGCGCGGTCGCTTGCGCGACGATGCGTTGATCGTCGTCCAGCACAACGGCTTTGACACCCGAGGTGCCCAGATCGATCCCAAGATACATGACTACTCCTGCAACCCGGCGATTTCGGCGCGATGCTTCTGCATCAGGTGATGGACTCGGCGGTCCCGCGCGACATAGGTCGCCATTGCGCGGTTCGGTTCTAGGGTTCTGATCGCAGGAGCCATCCGGTGACTGGCGTCATCCATGTCATCAGCCCAGCTTGCCGCGACAGCACCGGCCATTGCCGTGCCCAGAAGCACCGCATCGACCCCGACGGGCAGGATCAGTGTCTTGTCTGTCACATCCGCGAACAACTGCGCGATCAGATCGCTTTGCATGAGCCCCCCGGTCGCCGCAATCGCGCGCGCCTCCAACCCCGATGCGCCGAAGCGGTCGATCACATCACCGATGGAAATGGCGAGGGCGACGGCCGTTCGCCAATAGAGCGCGGCAAGGGCGGACAGGGACGAATCAAGCCGAAGACCGTGAACGACGCCACGCCAGCGGGGGTCACCCACCGGCCCACGACTTCCGACGAAGTCCGGTAGCACATGCAGGTCGGACGCGAAAACATGGCCCCGACGGACCAGACGTGTCTCTATTTCAGCAATAACGGCAGGGTGCCCGATCTTCGAGCCGCCGATCTCCGGCCAATGGATCAGCACGTGGTCGAGCAAAGCGCCCGCGTTCGTGATCCCGCCTTCGTGGCTCATTAGGCCCGCCGTGGGCACATCCCGGAACGGCCCCCAGAGGCCATCGAGTGACACGGCGTCCGGGCGAAGGGCAATGACGCTTGCCGAGGTTCCGGCGATCAATGTCAGAGCGTCCGGCACCTCTGCCGCGAGCGCCATGGACCGACAGCCCATCGCCCCCGCGTAGCCGTCGATCATGCCCACTGCGACCGGGATGCCAGAGGACAATCCCATGTCACTGGCCGCTTCAGGGGACAGGTTCCCCGCCACGCTTCCGACCGGCCGCACGGGCGTGGCCCAGCCGGAAGTCGCGCGCAGATCGTCAAGCCCGAGGCGGTCCAACAATACGTCATCCCATCCCTCCCGCGATGACCACGGCCATTTCGCCCCCAACGCCGAGACGGAACGGGAAACGGCGCCGGTCGCGCGGAATGCGAGCCAGTCCGGCAGATCGAGCGCCGTGGAGAAACGGGACCAGACATCCGGGCATGTCTCGCGAAGCCACATCAGCTTGGGCAGTTGCATTTCGGGCGACATCACGCCGCCTAAAAGGTCGACGGTTCGGCCACCGACACGGGTGCAGGCCTCGGCCTGCGACACGGCGCGTCGATCGAACCATGCGAAGGTGTCCGTGCCGTCATCGCCGAACGGCAAACCATCACCTTCCCGGTCCATGATTACGAGCGAGCAGGTGCCGTCGAACGCGACAGCCCCGACGTCGCGCGCATCGACTCCGGCGGCCGACCGCGCGAGGCGGACGGCGCGGCAGACCGCGGACCAGATCTGGGCCGAGTGATATGCGCCAAGACCGTCGGGTTCGACGGTCACATGAATCGGCGCGACTTCCCGCGCCGACATATGGCCGTGCGCGTCGAAAAACGCCGCTCGGGCCGAGCGGGTGCCAACATCGACGGCACAGACGAATTTCGCCATGTCCTCCCCCGGATCAGGCCGTGACTTCGATCAGCGACGGCAAGTCGCTCATATGTTCGATGATCGCATCCGGGCCAGCCGATGCAACGGCGGTTTTCAAGTCCGCCGGCTTGGCGTGGCTGCCACCGACGAAGCCGACGACGGACATGCCCGCCGCCTTGGCCGCACCGATACCTGCCGGGCTGTCTTCGATCACGAGGCAATCGCCCGGCAACACACCCATTTCCCGTGCGGCATGAAGGAACAGGTCCGGCGCCGGCTTGCCGTTGTCGACCATCGCGGCGCTGAACAGGTGGGGGTCGAACAGGTCGATCAGCCCGGTCAGGGTCAGCGAAAACCTGATGCGATCCGGCTGACTGGAAGATGCGACGCACCGTTCGATGTTCAATGCTTCAATCGCCGCACGGGCGCCCATAACAGGCTCTAATTCTGCCCGAAACCGCTCGAACACCCGACGACGCAACGCCTCCCTGTGTTCGCTCGTGAGTTCGAGCCCTTTCTCATCGCGTATCCAGTCCGCATTCGACGCGATGGACCGGCCCAGCAGATGCCGATACCCTTCGGCTTCGGTGACGTCGATCCCGGCCTCGTGCAAGACGTCAAGCATGACCGAGAGCGAGATCGGCTCACTGTCCACAAGAACGCCGTCGCAATCGAAAATTACAAGTCGCGGTTTTGCGTTCAAAGCCATCGGTCAAGTTGCAAGATAGTGTTCAAGCGTCGCGACGGTTCCGCGCGACCACAACATGTCGAGCCATTGCGCAAAGGCCGCAGAAAACCGTGGGTCCGATCCGACGGCGCCGTAAACCGCCTCCTGATCGAGCCACGCTTGCGGATTGTCCTTGGCGGCTTGAGCGACGCGAACCAGAGTGTCCCAGTTCGGATCGTTGGGTGCAATCGCCCGACCGGACTCGTCAATCGCCGCGCAATACCGACACCACAGGGCGGATTCCAGCGCCAGACCGGAAATCGAAGCCCCCTTGGCGATGGCGTCACGGATGACCGGGACGATGAACTTGGGTTGCCGGTTCGATCCGTCAAGGCACAGGCGCTGGATGGTGTCGCCGATCTTGGGGTTCGAAAACCGCTGTTCGATCAGGTCGAAATAGGCGTTGGTGTCGGTTTCCGGCACCGGCGGCACCATCGGGATGATCTCGGTCTCTTCCAGCTTTCGCAGGAACGCGCGGATCAGCGGGTGCTCCATCGCTTCGTGGACATAGTGAATGCCCATCAGGCCGCCGGGATAGGCAATCGTCGCATGGCCGCCGTTGAGAATGCGAAGCTTCATCAGCTCGAATGGCGACACATCGTCGACGAACTGGACCCCCACCTTCTCAAACGCAGGGCGACCGAGCGAGAAGTTGTCTTCGAGCACCCACTGGGTGAACCCCTCGCAAAAGACCGGCCAACCGTCCTCGACACCGAACTCACGTTCAAGGATCTCGCGCTCGCGGTCTGTGGTTGCCGGGGTGATCCTGTCGACCATGCCGTTCGGAAAGGCGACGTTCGACGCAATCCAATCGGCGAAGTCGGGATCGGAGAGCTTTGCGAGACCCACGAGCGCGTTTTTCGTCACCGTGCCGTTGTGGGGAATGTTGTCGCAGGACATGACGGTGAACGGCGGGTGTCCTGCACGGCTCCTCGCGCGCAGACCCGCCAGAATCATTCCGAACACGCTCTTGGGGCTTTCGGGGTTGGTCCCATCCGCCTGTATCGCGGGATGCGACGGGTCGAACTTGTCCGAAGAATCAAGGAAATATCCGCCCTCGGTGATCGTGAGCGACACGATCCGGATATCCGGCTGCGCCATCCGAGCGACAATCGCATCGGCATCGGCAGGTTCAATAAAATCGATCATCGAACCGAGGACGCGAGCCTCGGATCGGTCCGCTTCCTGCTCGACAAGCGTCGTCAGCCAGTCCTGCCTTTGCAGGACATCCTTCCCCTTGCGTTCGCCCTCGAACACACCAGCCCCGACAATGGCCCAATCGTGGCTCTCACCCGCCGCGAAAAGACGATCGAGATATTCGGCCTGGTGGGCGCGGTGGAAATTTCCGACGCCGAAATGCAGGATCCCCGCCGAAAGATTTTCGCGCGCATATGCCGGGCGACCCACGGACACAGGAAGCATATCAAGGTTCGTTAGAGACAGTTTTACAGCCATAGGCTCAGCTCATCCAGTTCCCGCCGTCGACGTTGTAGGTCTGAGCGACGATGTAGTTTGCCTCGTCCGTGGCGAGGAAGATCGCCATGCCGGTCAGATCGTCGGCTGTGCCCATTCGTCCGAATGGCACCGCCTCACCGACCTCGCGCTTCTTCTGGCCGAGGGGTTTGTTTTCGTGTTTCGCGAAAAAGGCATCCACGCCGTCCCAGTGCTCACCGTCGACCACGCCGGGCGCGATGGCGTTCACGTTGATCCCGTGCTCGATCAGGTTCAGCCCTGCGGATTGGGTCAGTGAAATGACCGCGGCCTTCGACGCGCAGTAGACACCGACCAGCGGTTCGCCGCGACGTCCGGCCTGCGACGCCATGTTGATGATTTTCCCACCCCGTCCGCGTTCGATCATGTGCTTCGCGACGGCCTGAAGCGTAAAGAGCGTCCCGGCCACATTGATCGACATGACACGGTCGAAATCCGCTCGGTCGATCTCGACGATGGGCGCAGCGGTGAAGATCGCGGCGTTGTTGATGAGGATGTCGATTTGCCCGAATTGCGCGATGGTTTCTGCCACGCCTGCGTCGATCGAGGCTTGATCGGTCACGTCCAACTCGACGGCGTGGGCCGCTGCACCGATCTCCGTCGCCGCCGCACGCGCGCGAATGATGTCGATATCGGCAATCGCCACCCGCGCGCCTTCGCGCACGAACGCATTGGCGAAGGCGAGGCCGATCCCGCGCGCCGATCCTGTTATCAGCGCCGTTTTGCCGTCGAGGCGTTTCATCCGATGCGCAGCCCCTGAGCGTCGAAGCGGTGGATCTTCGTGGCGTCGGGGGTCAGGAATACGGTGTCGCCATGCTTGACCCCGAACTCGCCGCCGACGCGCACGGTCATGGTGTCGGCGAGGCCCGTTTCAGTGACGTGCAGATAGGTGTCGGAACCCAGATGCTCGGAAACCGTCACCGTTCCCTTCCATTCGCCCGCGTCTTTCGATGCCGCCAGATGTTCCGGCCGGATACCGATGGTGTGCGCGTCGTGCTTGGCGGCCTCGGCGCCTTCGATCAAGTTCATCTTGGGCGAACCGATGAAGCCCGCCACGAAGATGTTGCGCGGCGCGTTGTACAGTTCCAGCGGGCTTCCGACCTGCTCGATCACGCCTTTCTGGAGCACGACGATCTTGTCGGCCATGGTCATGGCTTCGACCTGATCGTGCGTCACGTAGATCATGGTGGTCTTGAGCCGCTCGTGAAGCTCGGAGATCTCCAGCCGCATCCCCACGCGGAGCGCCGCGTCGAGGTTCGACAGCGGTTCGTCGAACAGGAACGCCGCCGGTTCGCGCACGATGGCGCGGCCAATGGCGACACGCTGACGCTGACCGCCGGACAGTTGCCCGGGGCGCCGATCGAGGTAGTCGGTCAGGTTCAGAACCCGCGCCGCATCCTCGATCTTGCGGTTCTGTTCGGCTTCGGGGATGCCTGCCATCTTCATCGGAAAGGCGATGTTCTTGCGCACCGACATATGCGGGTAAAGCGCGTAGGACTGGAACACCATCGCAAGGCCGCGCTTGGCGGGCGGAAGGTGCGTGGCGGGCTGTTTGTCGATGCGAATTTCGCCCGACGACACATCCTCAAGCCCCGCAATGAGCCGGAGTAGGGTCGATTTCCCGCAGCCCGACGGGCCGACGAACACGACGAACTCACCGTCGTCGATGGTCAGGTCCAAGGGCGGGATCACCTCAACCTCGCCGAAGGCCTTGGTCACTTTATCAAGCGTAATGCGTCCCATGGTCTTTTCCTTATTTCACCGCGCCGAAGGTCAGACCCCGGACGAGTTGTTTCTGGCTGAACCAGCCCATGATGAGGATCGGCGCGATGGCCATGATCGAGGCCGCCGAGAGTTTCGCGTAGAACAGCCCCTCGGGGGACGAATAGCTGGCGATGAACGCGGTCAGCGGGGCGGCCTTGGCGGCGGTCAGCGTGAGCGTCCAGAACGCTTCGTTCCAGGCGAGGATGATGTTCAGAAGCAGGGTCGATGCGATGCCGGGAACGGCCATCGGCAGGAGGACATAGATCACCTCTTCGCGCAGCGAAGCGCCGTCCATCCGCGCGGCTTCCAGGATCTCGCCCGGAATTTCGCGGAAGTAGGTGTAGAGCATCCAGATGATGATCGGCAGGTTTATCATCATGAGGATGAAGACCAGCGCGATGCGCGTATCCAGCAGCCCGAGGTTCTGACAGATCAGGTAGATCGGGAGCAGAACGCCGACCGGCGGCAGCATCTTGGTGGACAGCATCCACATCAGCACGTCCTTGGTCCGCTTGCCGGGCACGAAGGCCATCGCCCAGGCGCTGGGCACGGCGATTATGAGACCCAGAACGGTGGAGCCGACCGAGATCACGACCGAGTTCCAGAAGTGGCGGAAGTAGTTCGACCGCTCCTGCACGGTGGCGTAGCTCTCGAACGTCCATGTCGAGGTGATGACCTCGAGCGGCGATTTGATCGCGTCGCCTTCCGAATGGAAGGACAGGATGAAGATCCACAGGATCGGGAAGAAGATCAGAAGCCCGACGATCCATGCGATCAGGGTGTTGATCGCCTTGCGTTGTGTGGTGACTGCGCGTGCCATGTGTCCCCCCTCAGGCGTCGAGGTTCTTGCCGATCATCCGCATGAGGAAGATCGCGACGATGTTGGCGAGGATGATGGCGATGACGCCACCGGCGGAGCCTGCACCCACGTCGAAGCTCAAAAGGCTTTCCTTGTAGATGAGGAAGGTCAGGTTGGTCGACGCGTTGCCCGGCCCGCCGTTCGTCGTGACGAAGATCTCGGCGAAGATCGACAGCAGGAAGATCGTCTGGATCAGCACGACGACGGTGATCGCGCGGGCGAGGTGGGGCAGGGTGATGTAGAAGAACCGGCTGAACGGTCCGGCCCCGTCCATCTCGGCGGCCTCCAGCTGCTCGCTGTCGAGCGACTGGATCGCGGTCAGAAGGATCAGTGTCGCGAAAGGCAGCCACTGCCAGCTCACGATTCCGATGATCGAGGCGAGCGGGGCTTGGCTGAGAAAATCGAAAGGCTCTAACCCTAGCCCTTTCGCCAGATATCCGAACAACCCGTTAACGGGGTTCATGAACATGTTCTTCCAGACCAGTGCCGACACCGTGGGCATAACGAAGAAGGGCGCGATGACCAGAATACGGACGATCCCCTGGCCCCACATCTCGAGATTGAGCAGTAGGGCGAGAAGCACGCCCCCGATCACGGTGATGAGCAGGACACCCCCGACCAACAGCAGCGTGTTGATGAGTGCGGTGGTAAAGGCGGGGTTGGTGATGAAGAACTCATAGTTCTCCCACCCGACGAAGGGCCGCGCCCCCGGCATCAGAAGATTGTAGCGCAGAAGCGAGAAATAGATCGTCAGGCCCAGCGGGATGAGCATCCAGCCCAAAAGCAGGATGACGGATGGCGAAATCATCGCCCGGGCCGCGGTTCTGGATGCTTTGGTGGCCATGTTCTGCCCTCGCCCATTGGAACAGTTCCGAAGGAATGACCCCGATGGGCCATCGCCACGACACTGTCGCATATGCGTCGGGGCCGGCCCGAAGGCCGACCCCAGTCGGGAGGATTACTCGATGTAGCCCGCGCGCTTCATCTCACGCTCGGTCAGCGCCTGAGCCTGTGCCAGCGCGTCTTCCGCCGACATCTGGCCCGCCAGTGCGGCCGAGAAGGTCTGGCCGACGGCGGTGCCGATCGACTGGAACTCCGGGATCGCGACGAACTGAACGCCGGTGTAGGGCACTTCGTCCACGGTAGGTGCGGTGGGGTCCGCCGCGTTGATCGATTCCAGCGTCATTTGCGCGAACGGAACTTCCTGATACTCGGGGTTCTCGTAAAGCGAGGTGCGCGTGCCCGGCGGGACGTTGGCCCAGCCTTCGTTCTCGGCGACCAGCGCGGTGTAGTCCTTGGACGTCGCCCAAGCGATGAACTGCTTGGCCGCATCCGGGTTGTCGGACCCGGCGGGAACGGCAAGCGACCATGCCCATAGCCAGTTGCCACGCTTGCCCAGCCCGTTGTCGGGGGCCAGCGCGAAGCCGACCTTGTCGGCGACGGTGGAATCGTTCGGGTTGGTCACGAACGAGGCGGCGACGGTGGCGTCGATCCACATGCCGCACTTGCCCTGCTGGAACAGCGCGAGGTTTTCATTGAACCCGTTGCCGGACGCGCCCGGCGGGCCGTAGCTGTTCATGAGGTCAAGATAGTCGTTCAGCGTGTTCGCCCATGCTTCGCTATCGAACTGGGGGTTCCAGTCCATGTCGAACCAGCGCGCGCCGTAGGAGTTGGACATGGCGGTGAGGAACGCCATGTTCTCGCCCCAGCCCGCCTTGCCGCGCAGGCAGATGCCGTAGACTTCGTTGTCCTTGTCGGTCATCGCCGCCGCGGCTTCCTTGATGAAGTCCCAGGTCGGCGCGTCAGGCATTTCCAGCCCGGCGGCCTCCATCAGGTCGGTGCGGTACATCACCATCGAGGATTCACCGTAGAACGGTGCGGCATAAAGCTCGCCATCGACGGTCAGGCCGCCGCGGATCGCGGGCAGAATATCATCGACGTCATACTCGGCGGGAAGATCGTTCAGCGACACGAGCCAATCCTGAGCCCCCCAGATCGGAACTTCGTAGGTGCCGATGGTCATGACGTCGAACTGGCCGCCGTTGGTGGCGATGTCCTGCGTGACGCGCTGACGCAGCACGTTCTCTTCCAGCGTGACCCATTCCAGGGCGATGCCGGTCTCTTCCGTGAACGCGTCGGCCAGACCCTGCATGCGGATCATGTCGCCGTTGTTCACGGTCGCGATGGTGAGTGTGGTGTCCTGTGCGCTGGCGGCGAAACCGGCAGCCGTAAGTGCGGTCGCGCCCAAAAGCGCGCGGATCATGGTCGTCATGATATCCTCCCAAAATTGAAATGAGCAATTGCTACGCTCGTTGGCAATTATTCATTCAGGCGCGACTCACGTCAACGCACATTCCGCTCTGCACCGCAGAGACAGCAGTCAACACCCTGTAAATGCAGTTGAAAAAGGTCTACGGCGATTGTGTTAGCGCAATCGCAGTTTCCTCGTCCGTAATCAGACCGTTCACCAATCGGCCCCGGAGCGCACCGCGAATCGCGGCGAGTTTGTCGGGCCCGTGCGCACTCGCGATGGTCGGGCGGGGCGGCGACGGCTCCATGACCGCAGAACTGACGCGATCGTTGATCCGGTCAACGATGAGCGTGCCGTTTTCGTCGAAAACCCAGCCGATCACCTCGCCCACGGCACCCTTCTCGACAAGACGCGATTGATCTTCGGCCGAGATGAAGCCGTCCATGAGCAAGGGGGAGGGGTCGGTCATCGGGCCCACCCCGACAAAGCGAACATCGGTCCGCGCCGCGAGATCCCGTGCGGTCTGCACCGTCTTCTGGCCCAACAGCGTCTCGCGCTCATCCGTCGAGGCCGAGATGACGGGCATCGGCATCGGAAAGGTCGAGGCGCTGACCTTGTCGGTGATGGTGAATAGCACGTTGTAATGCGCCGTCGATCCATCCGGCGCGATGTTGCCCGTCAACGACACGATCCGATGTTGCGCGCAGTCGATATGCGGCAGGTGCTCGATCGCTCCGCGCAATGTGCGGCCTGTGCCGAGACCGATCACCATCGGCGTGTCGCGCATCAACCAGCTTTCGATCATGTCACCCGTGGCGACGGCGACGGCGACACCGCTTTCCGAGGGCGTCGTGAGCGATGGAACCACCTCGCAGGCCTCCAGACCGAAGGTCGCCTGCAAGTCCTGCGCCAGACCCATGCATCGCGCGATGGGGTGGTCGATGCGGACCTTGATAAGCCCGGCGGCATGGGCTTGCGACAGCAGACGCTGGGCAGATTGACGGGAAATTCCCATGATCTGCGCGATCTCGTCCTGCTTCTTGCCGGCGATATAGGACAACCAAGCAGCGCGTGCCGCGTCGTCCAGTTTTCGGTCCATCGAGTTCATAGGTTAGTCCCGTAACGCTACCGCAATGGTCGCGGCAATCGCGGCCTTTGACAAGGCGTGCCACCCGTCCAAGGTCCGATCCGATTGACAGACAGGCCCGGACCCGCCTTTGTGAGCGGCATGTTCCAGCGCCTTTCGTCTTTCATTCTGGTCATGTTTTTTCCGGCGATTGCCGTCGCGCAGGAAGCGGACGAAACCTTTCGCGATTGGTCCGTCGCCCGGAATTCGGCGGGATGTATCGCGGTCATCAGCGTTGGGCTACGGGAAGCGGACTCAGGCCTTTTGACCCTCGCGCTCCTGCCCGGTCCGAACGACGACACGCCGTCCATCATGACGGTGCGCGTGCCTTTGGGTGCCGCCTTGAACCAGCCGCTGACCTATACCTATCCCCGCGGGGATGAAGCCGTGGGTCTGGAATGGCAAAGCTGTAGCGACCGGACTTGCCTCGCCTCTGGGCCCGTCAGCGAGCCCGAACTTGACAAACTGAAGCGTGCAAACAGGATTTTCTTTGGCTTTCAACCGCTTCCGGGCGCGCGCCCCCTGATCGTTCCGGTGTCGTTGCTCGGCGTGACTCGTGCCTGGGACGCCGCTCAGGCCTGCGAACAAGCGAACTGAGCGCGGATGGCGTCGAGCACGACACGGGGCGATTGATAGAACAAAAGCTGTCCGGCCTCGTCCAGCACGGTCAGCTCGGCGCGACGGCCCAAGGATCGTGAAAATTCGCGCACCGAGTCGACGGTCACGACGCTGTCGTGCGCGCCGTGGATCAGGTGAACGGGCGCGTCCGAACCGGCTGTCAGGTGGGACCAGTCGCGCACGACCTGATGGCTGTCGATCTCGAAGGCGCGATGCCCCTGTCGAACGGTGAACTGGTAGCCGTCGAGGATAAGGCGTCTGATCTCAGGGTCTTGCGTGACCTTGAAGTCGACCGGCGCGTTTTCGTAGAGCGACGTGAGGAACCGTTTGTCTCCGCCACTCTTGAGTTGATGGATTCCGGCGCGCAGCACATATGGCAGCATGTTCGGTGCATGAAGCGCAGTAAAAGCGACCAGCCGTTGCCGCCGGGTCATCGCGCTGATCTGTTTGCGGGATGTGATGGGCACACCACCCGACACGCAGACGATCCCCCGCGGCTCGCACACCTGCGACGCCGCGAAGGCATAGACCGACCCGGCCATGTGGCCGACGACCACGGGCTGTGTCACGCCAAGCTGCCCGCAGACCTGTTTCAGATCCCGCGCAAAGCGTTGGGGCGCTTCGGAAAAAGGCCCGGGGTCGGGGTCGGATTGGCCGAAGCTGGGCCTGTGGGGGCAGATGAACCGAAGATTGTATTCGGCAAGCAACTCCTGCGCGCTGCGGGTAAAGGCGGTGCCGTCCAGCATTCCGTGCAGGAAAATGACCGGATCTCCGCTCTCGGGCCCATGGAACTCAAGGTCCATGCGCCGATCTCCGATCCGCGCCGTCGCGATGCGCCCTTCCGGCCCCAGCGTTTCCTCGCGCTTCAGATCGTGCCGCTCGGCCAAACGCCGGATGTTGTTCAAAAGCGCGGTCAGCTCGCCCTGCGCATTCGTGCCGGTCTTGGACATGATCTTTTTGACCTGCGTGCGCACAGTGGCGACCGAAGCGCCGCGCCGCTCCGCGATCGTTGCGGGCGGCAGACCCTCGGCCACCAGCCCGGCCACTTCGCATTCCGAAGCCGACAGGCCGTAGCTATCGGTCAACATTTGCGAGGCCAGCGGCGGCCACACCGGCTCCAGCCCGGCCACGAGGATGACATCCGTGCTCCCCGCATAACGGAAACGCTCGGCCCTGAGGTGGATCGGCTTTCCGCCATTCGGGGCCTGTAGCTGCAACAGCAAAGGGGCCCGTATCTCGGAAAGGTCGCTCGACAGATCCGCGACCAGCGCCTTGAGCGCAGCGGCCTGATGCGGGGGCAAAGGCAGCCGATCCACGGCGTCACGGCGCTGCAATCCTAGCGCGTCGGCCGAGGCGCCATTGCGCCAGACCACCTGACCCGACGCGTCGATCAGGAACTGCGGTGCGCCGATCTGGGACACCAGTTGACCGGGCGCCGGGGCCGTCTGCGGCGCGCGTTCGATTAGCTGCGAAGCGATCTCGAAATGCTTTTCGAATTCAGGTGCTTGAAAGGTCGGATCGGAATCTTTCAACGCCTCGAGCGCGGCCAGACGTTGCGAGACGTATCCATCCCATTCGAGCATGAACGCGTCATAAGATCCGGGCTCCAACGCGGCCCGGTAAATCGATTCGATCAAGCTGTCCGGAGTCGAAAAGGGGCCCGGGTCACTCATATTCACCGCCAAAAAATACCGGAACAGCATACACCAATTGCGGTATACGCCAACGAATTTGAGAACTGAGACGGCAATTCCCACACTTCTGGACGCCGTAGGGCACGGTTATCGTTGACCAAAGGTTAGTGAACGCCCGACCCTGAGCCGGTAGATTGCAATTACATTTTGAAGAGGCGCACTTTGCGCAGCGGGGGACCCATCACGAGAGCGAACTTGTTGGCGACGACCGCGATGGTCGTGGCCCTGCCTTTCGTTTCGTCTCACCTCGCCATTGCTCAGGTCACCCCGGATGGGCGCACCGCCACGTCGATCACCCGCAACGGCGCGACGGCGAACGTGCGAACGGGCACCATTGCCAACAACCACGGCGTCAACTCGTTCTCATCCTTCAACGTGCGGCAGGGCGCGACGGTCAACCTCCACGCTCCGAATGGCACGCGCGGGACGATCAATATCGTCAACGGCAGTCAGGCCCAGATTCACGGCATGGTCCGTGGGATGCAGAATGGTTCGGTCGGGGGCGACGTCTACATTGCCGCGCCGAACGGCGTCGTCGTCGGCCCCACGGGCACGATCCGGGCCGGGTCCATCGGGCTTTCAACGCCATCCCAATCCGTCGTGAACAACCTGTTCGGGACCGGGGGTTCGGTGAACCCGCAGGGCATCGGCCAGATCATCGACGGCACCGTGCCGCTCGGCCCCGGCAACATCGCGGTGAACGGGGCGCTGACAGCGGATCAGCGCGTCCGGCTTCGCGCAGGCGGACAGGTCAACGTCGGCGGCTCGATCACCGCTGGCCAGACGGTCGATATCTACGGTCAGACCGGCGTCACCTTTTCCGGCACGGCCACCGTGCGCGCGCAGGACGGGAATACGGGCGGCACGGTCAGGGTCCGCTCGGCCGGTGACATCGTCCTTGAACGCGGTGCGAAAATCCTGAGCCAATCCACCGGCTCGGCGGCGGCCGGGACGATCGACATTTATGCCGAAGGGTCGGCGTTGCTGGCACAAGGCGCCGTCATCTCGGCCGCCGCACTGGGAAGCGGCACCGGCGGCTTCGTCGAGTTCTCCGCCACCAATACGCTCGAGGCGCTCGGCGATCTCGAGGCGTTTTCGGCCCAAGGTGTCGGCGGCAAGATCCTGATCGACCCGCAGCACGCCGTATTGACCGGGACCGCCACGAACGGTGCCGATTTCGAGGTCATCGCGACCGAAACCATCACCCTGTCGGCAGGGGAAACCATCTCGACCATCTCCGGCAGCGGCCCGGCTGGTGACGTGACGCTAACCGCGCCACAAATCACGCTTGAGCAGGGCAGCCGGATCATCGCGACGGACGGGGTTCACCCCGGCGGGCGTATCCATATCGAGGCGCGTCTGGACGACCGCCTGACGGACCAGACGACCGCGCCGGGCGACGTCGCCCAGAACGCGCTTCCAGTCGGTATCACCCGCGTTTCCATGACCGGGGCGATCCTGAAGGGTGACGTGGTCCATGTCTCGGCCACGACGTTCAAGGACAACAAGGTCGATGTGGAATCCGCGACGGACGCCTACCTTTCGTCCCTCGCGGGGCCACTCGCGGATTTCGAAGCGGTGCAGGCCGTGCTCGACGTCGCGAACGGGATTGCGAGCGGCGCGCAGGCGGAACTCGACAAGATCGACATCGAAAACCTGCCGATGTTCCTCGACGCGCACGCGATCATCGAGATGGACGGCAGTTACATCTTCGCCGACACCGATGCCATTGTCGTGTCCCGCGCCACCACGCATTTCGAGATCGCGCCCGAGAACCAGAACCTCGCGCTGTCCATCGCCGCGTCCAACACGGTCGCGCGCACCACCCTGCACAACACGGCCATCGACGCCGGAAACTCGATCGAAGTACATTCCGTGGTCAGCGAAGAGCAGACGCTCGTAGCCAAGTCGGGGGTCGAGGATCCCGACGTCGATCCCACCGCCTTCAATCTCGCGGTCGCCGCCTCGCTGCGCCGGTCGCGGGCCGAAACCATCGTGAACGGAGTGCGTCCGGTCATCGGCTTCGACCCCTATGCGAGCACAAATCCGGACACGTCGATCTACATTCCGTGGAATCCGAACGTCGATCAGGGTGAATACGCGATCCTGACCACCGGCGGCACCATCGACATCGCCGCGCTCACCACCCGCGATATCCTGATGACCTCGGATGCGGTCGTGAGCGACGCGGCCAAAGGCGTGGCGCTTGCCATTTCGCTCGAAAACAGCCTGACCGAGACCTACCTGGGTGGTGCCATCGCCGCCCAGTCGGGCCAGATCGACATTCGTGCAGAAACCACCGTCGAACGGTTCGCAAGCCGCGCCCGCGTTTCGGGTGGGTCGGAGACGGTCGAAAACATCGATCCAGACCGGGACGATCAGGTCGTCGATCCGGACGATCAAGAAGCCCTGTCGCCGGACGTTTCTGCGCTCGTCCTTGGCAACTTCACCCTGACGGATGCCGTCAACACCGCGTTGTCCGCCAAGATGGACGCCGGATCGGCAGGCAGCAGCGGCGGGTCGGGCGACAGCGACGACAACCGCTTCGCGCTCGCCGGTTCGATCATCGTTCATTCGACGCGTTCGGTGGCCGAAGCGGGGGGCGACCACGAATACGAAGCGCCCGACGGATCTACGGCATCGCTCATCGCGCCCCTGATCGAAACCACCCCGGATGGTTCCTACGGGCGACCGGGCGGCCAGTTCTACGCCGACGGCTCCAAGATCAACCTCGACGACAACCCGATGGTCGCGATCACGGCCCGGAACACGTTGCAGGACGTGCGGGTGGAGACGCTGACACAGGTCGGGTCGGTCCCCCAGCCGGACCCCGAGGATGACGGTGATCTGACCGGGGAGACCGAGGAAGAGCTTGCGACCAGTGGCGAGCAGGTCCTGCTCGTCTCGGTCGGGATCACCCAGTGGGGTCTTGGGGCGACCGCCAAGATCGACGGTGACGCCGACGGCGACTGGTCGGCCCGAATCCGCAGCCCTTCGGACGCGGGCGTCATCGCCGAGAACATTCTGGCCGAGACCGAAGGCCGTGACGAGGTCGGCGACTGGTGGGGCGAATACCGTAATGCGTTGGAGCAGACGGAAAGCGACGATCCCAGCGATGTCGTGCCGGAGGACGAGGTCGGCGAAGGTGCCGATCCCGATGACGAAACGTCGACCACAGAACCGGGTTGGAAGGGTCCGGGCACGCCCAAGGGCCCACGCCCGAACCGGCCGGGGCGACCGGGGGCGGTCGGCAATTTCGCGGATGGCGACAGCTACGGTGTCACCGGCCTGAAGCCCGGCGATCCGAGCATTCCCGACGACACCACCGATCCCGATGCGCCCGAAGATGCCGACGATCCGGTGTCGCAGACGCCTACGGACACGCGCATGTTCGTGGCCGAGACGACGGGGCGCGGCACCGAGGTGGGTGCGGGGATCAACATCCTGTCGACCAACTTCGAACTCGACGCCGATGCCACGGTCGGGGACGTCTGGGTCGAGCGTGAGACCTATTTCCGTTCCAACGACCGGGACAACGAAGACCTGAACGCCCGCGCCTTCGCCATTGCGCGCAATGCGGGTGACATCATCGCCAGCGCGGGGTCGCCCGGCAATTCGACCGGCGGGGAAAAGGGCGGTTACGGTGGCGCGCTGTCCCTGATGGACGTGAACGCCTCGGCCCGGTCCGTTCTCAGCCCGAATGCGACATTCTCGCTCGAAGCGACCGAACAGCGCGCCGAGCAGGATCTTCTGATCGTCAACACCGCGCGGGCGCAGGCGCAGAACGACGACGGAGGCACGGGGTTCAACATCGCTGTCGCGATCACGAACTATCAGGCCAACACGCTCGTGCGGAACGACGCGGACGGGATCGAAGGTCGGGGCGACGACGGCGTTGTCATCCGGGCGGACGACAAGACCTCGGTGGTCACGCTCGCCGGGTCCGGCAGTCTCGATGCCGAGAAAGGGTTCGCGATCGGGGTCGCGGTGAACCTGACCGATCGAAATACGCGCGCGATCATCACCACGCTCGACGTAAACGTCGAAAAGGACATCGAAATCGCCGCAACCACCACCGGTTCGGTTCTGGCGGCGGGCACGGCATCGGCGCTCGACGCGCTCCCCGACGATGAGGCGACACCGGACGACCCGGATACGCCCGAGGATGAAAGCGAAGCCGAGATTCCCCCGTCCGACAAGGATGAGGCGCCGGTCGATCTGTCCTCGGACCTGTTCGGTGACAGGGCCGATGCGGTTGCCGAGGCGATGGGCAACGGCGACGACGGTTCGGCACCCGATCCCGGCGGCAGCGGCGACAGCGGCGGGGAGGGCACCAAGACCTTCTCGTTCGCGGGTGATTTCGCGGCGACGTTCGGGACGGTCGCGACCGAGGTTCTGATCGAAGGAGCCGAAATAGGCTCTGAATTCGAGCAGGAGATCACCGTATCGGCGCTGACCGACGTGGAATACGGTCAGGCCAGCTCGGTCACCGCGTCTGCTGTCGACGGTGTCGGCATCGCCGGAAGCTTCGGGCTTTCCCTGATCGACCACACGACCTCGGTCGGCGTGCGCGACAGCATGATCTTCGTCTATGAAGACGAGGCGGACGCTGGCGACGGGCTGACCAGCATCACGGCCATCGACCAAAGCGTCTTCGACACGCTGGTCACAGGGCGCGCGGCGCATAGCGAGGACGCGTGGGGCGTGGCGATCAGCGCCAGCTTCAACCAGTTCAAGTCCGCCGCGTCGGTGGACATCGAAGACACCAAGATCACCAACGGCCGCTTCTTCGACTTTTCCTTCGACGAGGGTGAAGGCGGTTTTGAAGGCGGAGGCGGCTTTGAAGGTGAAGGCGGGTTCGAGGGCGAAGGCGAGGGTGACTACACCTGCGTCGATGAAATCTGTTCCGACAACACCGTTGGTCGCAAAGTCCTGATCCATGCCGAGGCTCTGCCGGTTTCGACCGTCACCGTCTTTGCCGCGCGGGATGCGGTGGGTGCCGAGAATTCCGGCGATCAGCAGATGGACAAGCTGTCCGAACAGATGGAGGACGCGGCGAAGCAAGCCGAAGAGCCGTCCGAGACTGCGCCAGACCCGGGCGACACCGGGTCGGGCGACACCGGTGGCGGCGATGCGCCGGACGAAAAAGGCAAGGGTCGCAAGGGCGTGTCGATTTCGATTGCGCCCTCAGTCGTGCACGCCACCGCTTCGGTCAACATCACCGATACGCTCATCGTCGCGGACCGTGACGTGCCCGGCGTCGTCGCGGGCAGCAAGGGTGAAATCGACATCCTGTCGAAGGCGGTCACCACGTCGAACGTAGACGCGAGCGCGGGCACGGTGGGCCTGAGCTTCGCGCTGACCGATACGCAGTCGGTGGTCTGGATTCAGAACTCCAAACTGCTCGCACCCGGAAACGGCTCGGTTTCCGTCCGCTCCGTCGTCGGCGAAGTGCAGGAGGTGTCGGCGCGCGTCGAAAGCGACAGCAGGGTGAAGGTCGCGGGCATCCTGTCGCTGCGTGACGCGCTGAACCGGGTCATCATCGACGGCGGCACGAACACCGGTTCGGTCATTTCCGGCGGGACAGGCGTGACCATCAGCGCGACGACCACGCATGACTTCGGTTTCACGGCCCATGCCGCGGACAGCACGTCATTGGTGTTCGCGGGCGCCGGGATCGTCTCACTCGGTGACGCCGATACAGCCGTTTACATGGGCGGTCAGGCCAGCAGCGGCGGGACGCTTGGCATCTCCGCCAGCGATACGACGACCCGGTATGAGGCCGAGGCGATCGTCACCACCGGCTCTCTCACCGACGAGGAACTGGACGAGGAGATCGAAGAGGGCGGGGGGCCGGACAAACCCAAGACCCCGTTCGGCAAACGGGACAAGGCCGAAACGCCCGAGGACACGGGCGGTGCCGATGCGGCGGGCGGAAACCTGACCGACGCGCTCGCCAACATCGCGGATGAGCAAACCGAAAAGGCCGAAGACACCGCCGAAGAACAGACCGGCACCGGCGACCAGGACGACGACGACGAGAAGAAGGCAGGGAACGCCCTGTCCTTCGCCATCGCCGTGAACGCAGACCGGACCGACACGACCGTGACCGCCCTGATCGGTGGAACGGTCACGGGCGACCAGATCGCGGGTGACCTCGACCTGTCCGATGCGTCTGTGGCGGGGTCGACCGTCACGCTCGCCGCCAGTCAGGATCTGTCTCACTACCGCAAGGTGTCGGCCACCAAGGCGGGTTCGCTCGATGACAAGGTCGGGTTCGTCGGCACCTTTTCATACGGGTTCATCGGGTCGGCCGTCACCGCGCGGGTGGAACCGACGATCGGTGCCCTGACCGCGTCCGATCTGACCGTGCGTGCGACCAATTCGCTTCCCACCAACTCGCTGGCCGACATTCAGAACCCGCTGAATGACACCACGCTCGGGCTCAAGACCATCGACGACAGCGAGGCGTTGCTTGCCGGTGACCTCCTCCCCGATCCGGCGCTGGAGATGGATCAGGAGAACTGGAACATCCTCAACCGGACCGAGGGTCAGGCCGGTATCGGGTTCGCGGTCGACATCGGCATTCACACCGCCAAGCTCGATACAGTCGCCGAGATCGCGGACGACGCCAAGCTGGGGTCGGGTGCCGCTGTGACGCTGGAGGCCCAGAACGAAGGCGGGCTGATCGCCCTGCGTGACATCCCGGTCGAAGAAAGCGTTGCGCCCGAAAAGCAGGAGGATGTCGATCCGCCATCGTCCGTCCCGGTCGACGGGCTGACCGACGATATCCCCGGCGACGATGTATCCAAGGAAGAGCGTGACGACGCGCGCGAGGATGAAGAGCGTACCATGGGCACCGTCGGGATCGGCGGCGCAGTGCAGTATCTGCGCCTCGATGCCAATGCCACGGCCCGTTTCGGCGTTCTTTCCAATAACGGCGCGGTCAACCTCGCCAGTATCGACGCTTCGGCCACGAACGACATGCAGGGCATGGTCGTCACCAAGTCGTTCGGGGCGGCGGAAACGGTGGCGTTCAACGGTGGCTTCTCGATCATCGATTATCGCGGTGACGCCCGCGCCGTCGTGGACGACCGCAATCCGCTGGTCGTCGGCAATTTCACGACGCTCAACGCCGAAGACACCGCGCGGCTCCTCGCCTTCGGTGGCGCCGGGTCGCAGGCCGGAAAGGTCGCGGTTGGCTTGGGTGCCGGCATCATCTTCGCCGACCGTTCCGCCATTGCCGCCGTTACATCCTCCAAGACCGAAGACATCCTCGCCACGCTCAAAGGAAGCGGGGGTGCGCCGGAACTGACGCTCGGCGACCTGAGTATCACCACCGAGACGGGCGGATATTCGGTCGCGGGTGCTAGCGCCGGGGCGGAAGGGATCGAGGACGAGAACGAGGCCGAGCCGACACCGGACGATCCCGACACGCCTGAGGACGAAAGCGAAGACGGCAAGAAGCGCGGCAAGATCGACCTGCCGGATCAATTGACCGCCGACCGGCAGGAAGAAAACGAAGAAGGGCTGGGCGAACAGACCACGTCGGACGAGACCGGACAGGATCAGGTTTCGGACAAGGTATTCGGCTTCGCGCTCGCCGCGGATTTCGGCGGGGTATTCGGGACAAACACCGCCGTGTCCACCCTTGCCACCAACTCCACCGTCATGACCGACAGCATCGCCCTGTCTGCCGAGAACACGGCGGACGCGCTGATCGGAACGGGGGCCGTGATCGGAACCGCAGGCAACATCGGGCTCGCCGGAGCCGTCTCGATCACAGGTGTGAAGACCGAGGTTCACGCGCTTATCGCCAGCGGCTCCCACACCGTGAACGGCGGCGACGTGTCGATCGTCGCGAAGGATGCCGGCGATCTGCTGGCCGCGTCGGCCGGGCGCGGTGGCGCTGGCAGCACCTTCTCGCTCGTCGGGTCGGGCACGCTGCATCTTGGCCGTTCCGTCGTCGAAGCGCAGGTGAGTTACGCTGAGATCAACGAGGGCGGCGACGTGGCGCTCGAAGCCGAACTGACCGGCGCGACCGTGGCCGTCGCCGGATCGCTGGCACGTGAAGTCGCCGAAGAGGCGCGGGAGGAGCAGCTCGGCGACGACAACGACGAGACGGCGCAGGATTACATCGATGATGTGAACCCGCTGGCGGATGACACGCCGATCCCGGACGAAGGGGAAGGCGATGCAGGTGCGGGCGCGGGTGACGATCCGCAGGAAGAAGAGAATTCCGACAGCATCGGCGTGGGGATCACCTATGCCCAGAATACGCGCGTCGAAACCGTGCGGGCCGAGGTCTACCAGACGAATGTCGAGGCAAACTCGCTTGAACTCGACGCCAAGAACGCGCGCCAGATCGACGGGGTTGCGGCGGCGACCGGGGATGATCCCAAGATCGGGATCAGCGCATCGGTGGTGGTCAACGTCCTGACCCAAACCACCGAAGCCCGTATCGCGGGGTCCGGCGCGACACCTATGCAACTCGACATTGCCGAGTCGGTCGATCTGCTTGCCGAGAACACTTCGGATGCCGGGATCACGGTCGGTTTCTCGGGCGCGGGCAGCGCCTTTGCGCTGGGCATCACGGGCGGCGCGCAGGTGGACCGGCGCACAACGACCGGCGCGGTCGAGTATGTCACCGGCGACGTCGACGGCATCCGCTCCCGCGCGCGGCACACCGGGGTGGCGGACATCAACCTGACATCCGGTCTCGCGTCGAACAACGAGGGGGATGAGGACGGCGGGTTCGCCGTGAACATTCCGATCTCGATTCTGACGACGAACTGGGAAACCCGCGCGGTCATCGACGACACCAACCTGAACAGCAGCGGCGGGGTCGAGGTCGACGCGCTTGAAGATGCCCAGGTCAAGAACCGACAGGGCGCCGTCACCGCCTCCGGCAATATCGCGGGGTCGGTCGGGGTCGCGCTGACGAATTACAATGCCGATACGGTCGCCGAAATCACCGACAGCAACCTGTCCGGGGTGAACGTGGTCGCCCATGCCACGACGCAAAGCCTGTTGCGGGCGGTCGCGGTGCGCGATGGCGAAACCAAGTATGGCATCGACGTCATCACCGCGATCCTCAAAGGCAACGGCGAAACGCGCGCCCAGATCGACGACAGCGCCGTAACCGCGAGCAAGATCGTCATCACCGCGCTGGACGAAACCCGCCACGACGTGTTCGCCAACGGCTATTCCGAGAATTCGGGGGCCGGGGCATCGGGCGGTGTCGGCGTCGACATCTACAAGCGTGACCTCATCGCGCGGCTCTCGGACGGGTCCGCGACCACAACGGCCAATATCGAGCTCGAAGCCCGGTCCGGGATCAAGGCGACCAACGTGATCCTCGGCCACAACGGCGGCGGCACCGACCTTTTCGACGAGTCGAGCAGCATCACGGGGCTCGCCAACATCGCCTGGACCACCGACGCGCGGGACGTGATCGCCGAAATCTCTCGTGTCACCGTCGATGCAGGCGGTTCGGTCCTTGTCGATGCGAGACGTGAAGACACGTTTCTTGCGATCGAAGCGGGTGCGAACCGGTCGTCCAAGGGCGTGGGCATCGGCGCGGGCATCCTCAAGTTCCACGGTCTGACGTCTGCCCGCATCGTCGGCAACCGCAGCCTGACGGTCGATGGTGACGTGATCCTAACGGCCGAGAACCTGACCGAAGTGCTTCAGGTCGGGATCGGTGTGACGATCAGCGGGGGCTTCGCGGCGGTCGGGTCGTTCGGCTATGTCGATTTCGGCCAACGCTCCGACGATCTGGGTCAGGTCGACGGCGATCCGCGCGGCGTTCTTCTGCGCGATCTGGTGGAAGACGCGCTGAACGAAGGCGCGGACTTCGTCGAGGAAAAAACGACCCTAACGCTGCCCGAATTCAACCTGACCCGCGAAAGCCTGATCGAAGCTCGGCTCGATATCGACTCGGCAAGCGTGGATATCGACGGCAATCTCGAACTGAATGCCATCGACGGGCGCGAGGCCGATGTGATCTCGGGTCAGGTCACCGCGGCGCTGGACATCAGCCTCGCCGATTTCATCCTCGATATGTGGACGGTCGAACGCGACCCCGACACCGGGAAATTCCGCGTCGCCAAACGCCCGGATGCGCCCAAGTCCGAGGCGAGTGCGAACGAGGAAGAAGAGAAAGAGGTCGACCCCGGCGAAGACAGCGAAGGCGCCAACAGCTTCGATCAGGCCGACAGCGCGAATGCGGACGGTCAGTCGAACGAGGGGAGCGGCGACAGCGGCGGGGGCGAGGACAACAGCCCGATCAGCTTCGGCCTTGGCGTATCGTGGGTGCGCGTCGGGGGCGAGGTGGACGCGGTCATCGACCTGAGAAACGCGGGCGCCTTCAGCGTCGCGCAGGACATCGAACTCACCGCGAAATCCGAGACAAAGGTGATGACCGCCTCCGCAGGTGCCTCGGTCCTCGGCAACGCGCTGGGCGCGGGTGGGGCGATCACGCGGCAGGTGCAATTCGTGCGCGCCCGTGTGGTCGGCAACGGTCAGCTCAATACGGGCGGGATCGGGCTGACGGCCACATCCGACAACAGCATGTGGTCGATGGCCGGTGTCCTGTCCATCGGCGAGGATCTTGGCTTCGGTGCGACGCTCGCCCTCAACGAAATGCTCGCACGGACGCAGACCCGCATCAGCGACGATGCCAGCGTGTTCACCTCGGCGGGTGATGTCAGGCTGGCGGCGCGTGACGATACGCGGGTCGTCTCAATGGGTGTTGCAGGTGTGGGGTCCGTCAACTCCACCGGCATCAGCGCGGCGAACGGAGTCATTTTCAATCGTTCCGCGGTCGATGCGTTGATCAACGGGGGCGCGACCGTCGTGTCCGCAGCCAACGTCAGCGCCGAGGCGATCCGCAGCCAAGAGCTTGCAGGACTTGCCTATCAGGTCGTCATCGCGTCGTCGGTCGGCGCGGGTGGCGCCCTGGGTCTTGCCGTCGACAAGGGGTTCACGACCGCCAAGATCGAAGATGCGACGGTGCGCGCGGCGGACGACGCGATCGTGCGGGCGCAGAACAACACCAAGGTCGTCTCGTCTGGGATGGGTGGCGGATACGGCGGTTCGGCCGGTGTCACCGGCTCGATCTCGATCACGATCAAGAATGATACGACCTCCGCACTGATTGCGGATGCGCAGGTGCAGGCTGGCGACGTGCTTGTCGAGGCGTTGAACGGCGGTCGGATCGATGCGGTCGGCGGCGGCGACGAAACCTTCTACGGGGCCTTCGACCAGACGACGCTGAATGTCACCGTCGGCAATTCGGCGGCCATCGGTGTTTCGGTCGCCGTAATCGACAGCTCGTCCATCGTCACAGCGGCCATTACCGACGGCAGCCTCGTCATCGCCGAGAACAGCGCATCGGACGATGGGGTCGTCGGCACGCATCGCAGCGAAGGCGGCGATATCTGGCTCGACCGGCAGACACAGACCTATCACGGCGTCGCGGTGGTCGCGGACAACTCGACCGAGTTCAACACTCTGGCCATGACAGGCTCCGCCTCGGCTGGCGTGTCCGTGTCCGCCCAGGTTCCAATCCTGTTCGTGGCCGACAGCGTGGTGGCCCAGATCGCGGGTGGTGCCGATGTGACCAGCGCGAGTGACGTCGAGGTGTTCGCGGGCAACGCGACCAAGATCAAGTCAATCTCGGTCACCGCCTCGTTCGGCACGACGGCCGGGATCGGGGCGCATAACGAGTTCTTCAAGATCGAAAAGGAAACCCGGGCCGGGATCGAACAGGCCGATGTTTTCGCCGGTCGCGACGTGACGGTCGAAGCCGTGACGCCCGAGAGCCTGTCCCACTTCGCCGTGTCCGGTGCGGTCGGCATCTACGCCGGTGTCGCCGGGGTCAATCAGGTGGGCATCACCAAGTCGCGCACGATTGCCTATATGGCCGATGCAGCGGTCGAATCCGGGCGCGACACGTCGATCATCGCCACCGCACCGCGCCAGTCGCGTATGACCGCCGGGTCGGGCGGGGGCGGTTTTGTCGGTGTCGGCGCTTCCATCGTCATTCTCGACGCGCAGGACGAAGTCGTCGCCGAAACCACGTCGGGCCGCAGCGCGAATGACGGCTATGTCGAGCTGACCGTCGGGCGCAATCTTCTCGTCCACGCCGACGCCCGAACCGATCCGTCCGAGAAGGTGCCGTTCGTCAACGGCCAGAACGGCGAAGGCGGTTACAGCGTCAATCAGGTCGTGGTCGGCACCGGCGGCGGATTGGTCGGGATCGCGGGGGCCGGGCTTTACACGTCCGCCAAACAGTCGGTGACCGCGCGGATCGGCGACTACACGCGCGTCGATGGCCCGGACCTCAACGATGTGACCGTCGAAGCGCATCAAAGCTACGGGCAGGACGTTTTCGTTCTGACCGCTGCCGGGGGCGCGATTTCGGTCGGTGCGGCAGGCGTCATCACCTCCATGCGCAACGCCGTCCTTGCCGAGATCGGTACGGGCGTCATCCTCAAGGCGACGGGTGACGTCACCGTGAATGCTTATGGCGAGCGTGACTTCACCGGAGCGGTCGTCGCGGGTGGCGGCGGTGCCATTTCCGCGCAGGGGTCCGGCATCCTGCTGACCTACGGCAAACGCGTGCGCATCGACGACCCGGACGAGGAAGTGCCGGATTGGCAGGAGCAGATCGACGACGCCGACGACAGCCTGCAAGACGACAGCTTCACCAACACGGACGATCCGGTGAAAGCGGGCGAAGATCCGCCCGACGAAACCTACAACGTCGCACAGGGTGCGAATCCGAACGGGCCGCAGGACGGCAACGAGAACCTTTTGGCAGCGATGCTGGGCAAGGTCACAACGGGTCGCCGGTCGATCAACCTCGAAACCAGCTTTAACGGCGCCGATGTCGACACGATCGAAACGCGGATCGGCACGAACGTCACGATCGAAGCGGCGAATGTCGACATCGGCTCGGAAGAGGGAGGGCGGTTAGACATCCTTGCAGGCGGTGCATCGGGTGGTGCGATTTCCGCAACCCATGGCGTCGCAATCGTCCGTCGCGGCACAACGGTCGTCACGAACCTTGGCGCCAACGTCGCAATCGACGCGCGCGGGGGTGATGTCCGCGTCGGGGCGCTGGCCGATGTGGACGACGGGACGCCCGAGGCGATTGCCGGGTCGGGCGGTGCCATCGCCTCGTCGATGGGTATCGTCGATATGCGCGTCGGCCGTGCCGTCAGCGTCAACATCGGCAGCAACGCGGATATACTGGCCGACACGCTGACCATCGAGGCTGAGGAAACGAGCGTCACGCAGGCCAAGGTGTCCGCCGGTGTCGGAGGTGCGATCGGTGTCGGCGTCGCGATCGCTGGTGCGAAGCGGGAAAGCCAGGTCGGCGTCAACTTCAGCCGCACGGGTGCGGCGCCACAACTCGAAGCCGAAACCATCGTGATCGAAGCGCGCCGGTTCGGCGAAACCGATGCGAAGGTGCACCTCATCACCTCGGGCGCCATCGGTGTCGGCGGCACGTCGGCGACGGCCAAGGACAGTTCGGTCGTCAATGTCGACCTGAGCAACGTCCGCATCAACGGCGGCGATCTGACGGTTCGTGCGATCAACTCCGGCGATGTGATGGCGAGTGCGTTCGGCCTTGTCGGTGGGGCCGGAACCACCGGGCTGAACAACGCCGTCGCGCGGCGCGAATCCCAAACGTCGATCTTCGGGCAGGCCATCGACCTCGAAGTGCGCAACGTCACGGTTCTGGCGACCGACAACGTGCCGGGCGCGGCGAATGCGACGGTGTCGGCGGATGCAACCTCCACCACCATCGCCGGGGGCAGCCTGAACGGGTCGAACACGCTGACCCGCAACGAAAGCGCGGTGACGGCCGATCTCAGGTTCTCGCAGTTCAAAGTGGGCGGGGATGCGTGGCTCGAAGCGCGCAACGAGGCCGACCTCGAATATCTGTCCAAAGGCGTCACGGCGAGCCTCGTTGGTCTCGGCTCATCGCTCGCCCGCGGCATCGACTACAGTTCGTCGACCCTCGACGTCTTCTTCGTGACCGAAGCGTCGGTCGCGGGCACCTTCACCGCGCGTTCCGGGGGCGACGGTTACCTTTTTGGCAATTCGGTTTCCGGTCGCGGCGGGATCGTGTCGATCTATGCCTCCGAGAACCGCCTGACGATGGACCTGACGACCGAGTTGCGGCTGGACGGTGCGGCGCTCAACGCAACCGACATCGACATCGCGACGAACCGCGAGATCGAGTTCGAGAGCAATTCGGACAGCATCGAAGTCGCGCTTGTCGGCTACGGCGCCACGCGCCAGATCAACGAGGTTCAAAGCGACAGCCAGTTGAATATCGGGCTCGACCTGAGCGCCAAGACCATCGACATCGCTTCGGTCAACGACATCACGAAACGCGCCATCGATTTCAACGGCGTGACCGGCAGCTTCGGTGGCGTGAACCGCGCGGCATTGGTGTCGCGCACCGAGGTCGAGAGCGATGCGCTTATCAACATCGGGCCGGGCGTCACGATCACGCAGCTTTCGACAACGGCCAATCCGGTGAACGATACCGGCTACGTCAATATCGCGATGCGCACGAACTATGACCTCACCGACCGTCTGACGGGGGACATGGGCGGGGCAGTGCCGCTGCCCAAACTGGTGTCCAACGTGATCGTGGGCGCGCATGAAGATCCGAACGTCTGGTCGTCGGGCAATATCCGCATGACGGGCGCGACCATCCGGGCGAACGGCGACGTAAACATCACGGCGCGCGCGGATGCCGAAATGGTGTCGGAATCCTATATCCGCACCTATGGGTTCGCGGGCGCGGGTGAATCCGAAGCCCACACGATCCTCAGGCATTCGAGCCTGATCGACCTTGCCTCGGGCGAAATCGAAAGCCGCCGGGGAAGCATTTCGATCCTCGCAGGCGCCGATGCCTCGGGCGTGCAGGAACAGTACCAGCATGCCGAAACGCGGGTTCACAACCGGACGGCGATACCGCTCAGTTCCGACCCGGATGCGCTGGCGGAGTTGCGCAACAAAGCCTTCATCGACGTCGGCTCGGGCATGTCGCTGGTCGCGGCGGGCGACGTGAACCTCGAAACGGGCGACGGGATCACCGACCCTTATGCCTACGGCTATGCCATCGATGCCTATTCCGAAGCGGCGGAGGCCGTCGGCAATTTCTTCGGGGGTCTGATCGGCGCCGATGAGGTCTCGCTCGCGCGGGAAAGCGGAACATATCGCTCGGTCGCGCAAACCGGTGTGACGGTGGACGGGTCCATCGAGGCGGGCGCCTACGCGGCCAAGCGGATCAGCATCGGTTTCGCCGGATCAGGCTCGCATCCGGCGGTCAACGACGCTGGCGATCTGGTCATCACGACAGAAGGCGACATCTCCTACGCTCTGGAGTTCGATCGCAACATCGGTGAAAAGATTCTGAGTTTCATCGACGAGCTGGAAGACCTGCGCGACGAATATGACGTGAATTCGTCGGTCTATGACACGCTGACGACCCAGATCGAAGCCCTCCAAGCGCGCTACAATTTCCTGAACTCGAACGGTATCGGCCAGCTTTCGACCGACTTCCTCTATATCACGGACGAGTCGGCCCAAGGCGGGAACGTGAACGTATCGGGCGACTTCTTCCTCGGGTCCGGTGACATCACGGCGAACGGTGATGCGTTGATCGAAGTCATCAACAGCTCGTCGCTTTCCGTCGAGGTGTCCGGCCTCGTCATTCCCTTCGAGGACTATGGCGAGGTCCGCTACAATGGCGTGTCCGTCGACACCATCGGCGACCTTATCTCGCTTGGCGCGAATTACGATCCGACGGCAACCGGGGTGGGCGAAGTGCCTGCCTTCGACCTGACGGCGAACCACACCGACGTCACGCCGCCGAACATCATCATCCGCAACCTCTATACCGCGTCGAACAACGGGCCGAGCGCGGATGTCTATGTCGTCGGCGATGTCGAAAACCTGAACGGGAACGTCCAGATCTTCACGCAGGACGGTTCCGTCTATGTCTTCGGCGGCGACATAAACGCGCAATCGGTGACGATCGATTCCGGCGGCGACTTCTTCCTCGCGCCCTCCGATCCGACGACCCACATCACCGGCGATCCGCGTGGGCTGTACGAGAACGAATTCGCGGCCATCGAACTCTACTGGGATCGCGTCTATTCGAGGATGAACAACGATCCCGACCTGTCGCTCGCGTCGGCGCGGTCGGCGGTCAATTCAATCTATGGGCCCCAGCCGTCCGAAGTCCTGCCGGATCGTGCGGCGGGCGGCTCGGTCACCGCTGTCGGCAACATCTTCATCTATGCCGATGTCCTGAACATCAACGGCCGCATTCAATCCGGTGTCACAGACTGGGATCTGACGATCAGCTCGGCCATCGACGCGTATCTCGACACCCGCGGGGGCAGCACGATCATTCCGCTCTATGCGCCGCTTCGTGGTGAGCCGGTCGGCAGCGACGCGGATCAGACGAACGTCGACGTGATCGGCGGAATCGGAAACAACCCGCCCTCGTCCCTCCCCGGCGATCCCTACATGACCGGCAATGTTTCGGTGAACTACAACCCGATCACGGATCAACTCGAAGTCGCGCCGATCCGCACCAAAGGCGGGTTCATCGAGATTTCCGGCAAGATCGTATCGACCGGCGATGGCGAAATCATCGCGGCGAACGGGTATGGCACGCTCGATGTCGTCAGCAATTCCTCCCGCGACCTCGTGTTCTCGCATATCGACCTTGGCCCGGACGAAGGTGTCGAGGGCGTCATCCGTATCATCGACAAGAACAAGATCGCCGAGAACACGATCTTCATCGGTGGGCAGCCCGTTTACCTGACGACCGAGTATCGGCTGTCCGAAGGGTATTCGACCATCGAGATCGACCTGAGCCACGGGACCGACCCGGCCCCGACCACGCAGGCGTTCTACAACCCCGTCGATGACATGGCCCTCTACTACACGACCGCCTACGACCGCACGGTCGAGCAGCGGCGGGTGCACACGGAAATCACATACACCTGCATCAGCTTCATCGGCTGCGGCAACAAGGAGAACGACGATCTCGGGGTCGCGCTGGTCGGCGCGCCGCAGCTGGTGAACCTGCCGAACAAACCCGAAGTCGGCTATATCGAGGTCGCGAATGAGAACCTCGACTTCTTCAACCCGCTCACCCAGACCTACCCGAACGCTTACGATTTTCAGGAACGCCGCCAGATCCTGAACTATCAGGAGGAATTCGTCAGCCAGACGACGACGCCTGACGGTATTTTCGATCTGATCTACGACAAGGATGTCGTCACCACGACGACGGACGTGAGCTTTACGGAACGGCGCACCTATACGCACCGGCTGAAAGCCGACGAACCGATCAGGATCGACTTCTTCGGCGACGGATATCGCGGCGATGTGACCATCGATGCGGTGGGGTCGGTCCTGTTTACCGAGAATGTTCGCGCATCCGGCGTCGGCACCATCGACGTCGATGCGGGTGGCGACATCCTGACGGTCGGCCCCGACACGTCGATGACCGCGCGCCACGCGATCCTGACCGCCGGTGGCGATATCGGAGGAACCTCGGCCTCCGGGTTCAGTGACCGGTCCTACCGTATCGCCAACCCGATCGAAGGGCGCGAAATTTACGGCCGCCGGACGGGCGCGAACCTCGAGGCCGGGTCGCAGTCCTATCGCAACGAGCTTATCGGGGCGGCGACGAGCGAGAGCGCCTCGCAGGTCGCGCTGTTGAACGGGAGCACGGTCACGCTTGTCGTGAATGCCGAGGGAAGCATCCGGCTGCGCAACGCATCCGGCGGTTACTTCGTCTCGGAGGTCATCAGCGAATACACCGACGAAATCCAGCTCGAGGCTCAGGGCGACATCATCACATCGAACTTCTCGGACGGCCTGATCGACGGTGGTCGGGTGAGCCTGCTGTCGGAAACCGGTCGCATCGGCAAGCCTGAGACCGAGCCGTTCGGTGAGCGTACGATGACCGTCAACGCGCTCGACGAAGTGTATATTCAGGCCTTTGGCGACATTTCACTTTCGTCCGATGGCACCTTCGAAGTGGAAGAGGTCGCGTCGCAGTCCGGCAACGTCAGCCTGATCGCCGGTTCCTCCATTCAGGACGCGGACAACCGCGAAACGGTCGACCGCCGCGCCGAGGCTGCGTTGCTCGGTGCCTTGTGGGACGAGCTTCGCCTGATCGACAACGACTCCCTTCGGACGCCGACCAAGACGGAAGTCGAAGAACGACTGTCAGGCCTCGTCGATACCGAAACCACAGCCTATCACGAATGGTGGTCGTGGCTTGTCACCTACAACGAAGAAGGCAAGGTCGTCGAAGTTCGCGATTACGACGAAGGGCTGATTCTGGAACTCAGCGAGCAGGAAAAACTGCTTTACCGCGCGAAGGGCACGAGCAACGAGGCGCTTGAGCAGATCGTTCAGGAACGCACGACCAAGTTCCACGAGGCCGCGCAGAAATTCGTCAATCTCGGGTTCGACCAAGTTTACCGCTATGAGCCGACCGAGGCCGAACGGGCCACCGTGACGGCTGCGCTGGAGCAGGAGAAGCTGGACGCCAACCCGATCGTCCAGCGTGAGATCGCCAATCGTACGCAGGAGTATCAGGAGTGGTGGTCGCGTCTGGCCCTTTACGACGAGGACACCGGCGAACTCTTGGGGCACGAAGACTACGACGACGGGTTCCAGGCCTATGCCTACGACGACGAGCGCCGGGTCGAGATGATCGCGAGCGGTCTGACCGAGGTGGAGATCGACGCGCTCGAGGCATCTCAGAACGACTGGTTCCATAAAGCCGCCGAGCGTTTTGCCGGGAAGGACTTCAACAAGAACTACGTCTACGAAATGACCGAGGACGAGGTCAGCGACCTTATCCAGAGCGCGTTCTTCACGACGACCGAGCTTGAGGCCGCTTTCCGTCAGGATCTGATCCTGCCGGTGCTCGACACGCAACTGACCATCGAGGAGCCGAATGTGATCGGTCGCGACGTGACGTTGGTGGCGGGTCTGGATGTCGGCAAGCGCGAGGACCAGATTTTCATCGACGCGGGCGAGCAGATCACGAAACAGCAACGCCTGTGGCTGTTCTCGGCTGCGCGGGCCGACGTGGAGATTCTGCCCGATGGGGTGCGCATCCATCGCAACGAAGATTTCGACATCGAGGCGACCGGCGAAGTGACCGTTCAGGCCGGACGCCACGCCTATGTCGGGTCCGAGATCGACGTGGCCCTGAACGCGTTCGAGGCCAATCAGGATGCGCGGCTTCGCACATCCGGCGCCATTTCCGCGATCCTTGGCGGCAGCGGCATCGTCGGCACGTCCGTCGTGCTCGAAGCGTCGGGCGGCGGGATCGGGTCGCTTGAAAGCCCGCTGCTTTATGCGCAACGTCCCGGCGGCACCTTCGCGGCCCGTGCGGCAGGCGAGATCCACCTCTTCGCACCCTCGACCGATATTTCGATCGAGGAAATCTATTCGCCCGAGCGTGTCTTCCTCGAAGCGAAATCCGGCCGGATTCTCGACGCCGACCCGTCGAGCGTCATCGACATCCTGTCGCGCGGCGTCTGGCTCAAGTCGCTCGGGGCGATGGATCTCGAAGTCGAACTCACGCAGCCGGGCGCGGCGGTGTTCGCTGAATCCGGTGGCGACATGACCCTCGAAGTCGTCGGCGGAGAGATCGCGCTGGAACGTGTGGCGTCGACCAATGGCAGCCTGACGTTCTACAACTGGGACGGCGGAGCGACGGTGGTGCACCCGTCCTCCGCCGGATCGCAGGACGGCATGATCGGGTTCTTCGGCAAGACCGGGATCACCGCGTGGATCAACGGCGATATCACCGAAACCTCCGGTCTGTGGAACACCTTCAAGACCGAGGGCACCGTCAAGCTGACCAGCCATGGTCAGGCGGGTGACGACACTCGCGCCCTGTCCATCGTGGCCGGAAAGCTCCAGCTCAACCTGATGCCGGGCGCGGGCCAATTGAACGCCAACTTCAACGCCTTGGGCGACCTCACACTGTCCAAGGTCAATGCAGGCAGCGGCGAAGTGATCGTCGGGGCCTCGGGCAACCTTCTGAACGATCTGGATGGCGGTGCCTTCAGCGAACTCGTCCTGCGCACGCTTGGTGAACCGGGCACGGTGTCCGACATCGTGTTCCTGCGGGACTTCACGACGGGGCCCTCGCAGGTGTTCTCGGCCGCGGCTGCCCGCAACATCAACCTCGGGTCCGCCACGCTCGGGTTCTTCGGCGCGACCGAACTGCGTGCTGGGCTTCGCGGTGCCGGTTCCGTCGCCGGGTCGGTGTCGAGCGTGGTCGAAGGGGGCGGCAATACCATCCGGGTCGCGGCGGTCGACAACGTGCGTCTGTTCACCGTCGAGCACGAGGGCTTCCTGGACATCGACACCGTGAACGGCGGTGTCCTTCTCGCAGATGTGCAAGCGTCGCATGTCGACGTGACAACGGGCGACACCGGCGACGTCGTCGGTCAGGTCATCGCGCGCGAGGTCACACTGGACGTGGGCACGGTCGGTCTTGGCGGCACCGGAATGACCCTTGGCGGCGATGCCACGGACCTGTCGCTGGATGTCGAGGGCGAGGCCTGGATCGCGCCGCTCGGCGACATCGAATTGCGGGTCACCCAATTGACCAGCGGCCCCGGCCCTGTGGTCATCAACGGATCGTCCGCGCAGGTCCGGCTTGGCGGTGTATCGACGGTGGGCGGCGACCTTTATGTCGGTGCGCATGACATTTACGTGGACAAGTCGATCACCGGCACGGCCGATGGGTCCGCCAGCGCAGGCCAGATCGCGCTCGAAGCCGCGGACGACATCACGATTGCCGATGGAGCGGATATCGACGCCGGGATCGGATACATCGACCTCGAAGCCGGTGACGTTCTGCGGATCGCCGGACTGACGAGCAGCCAGAGCGGCGTCGCCACCATTGCCTTGCGCGCCAAGACCCTGACCCCCGGCGACGGCATCGTGTCGGCTGTGAACGGCCAACTCATCGTCGACGCCAGCAACGTCGGCACCGCCGCCAATCCGTTGCAGTTCGAAGCGGAGCGCGCGCATCTGACCTTCGGTCAGGGCCCGGCCTATCTCCGCTCGCTCGGCCCGGTCGAGGTGCAGGCGCTGAACGGTGTGACGGGCCACTACGACCTCGTGTCCTTGGGCGACATCTATTTCTCGGGGCCGGTGTCCGTGGACCGCGACGCGACCGTGATCGCAACGTCGATCAACGGTGACATCACCGCCGACTCCCGCGCGCCGGTATCGCTGTCCGGCAACGTGTTCCTGACCGCGATCACGGGGACCATTCAGGGGCGCGACGACTCGACGCCGTTCACGCTGAAGCCTTCGTCAGACCTCGCGATGCTGAATCTTGCGGCCTTCGGCGAGATCGATGTTCACAGCGAAGACGATGTCGCGATGGACTATGCCGTGTCACAGGAAGGTCCGGTGAGCATTCAGGTCGACGGGGAGCTCGACCTTGTACTCGCTGGCACGCAACAGGGCCTGACCCTGAACGTGGACAGCCTGCGCAACACGCCTCAGCACGGGTCCGACGACGCCCTCTATACGACCCCGACCAGCGCCGCGCCGGTCCAGAACCCGGAAATCTACCCGCTGTTCAACGTGTTCGGACCTGATGGCGATGGCGGCGATACGGGCGGTGGAGATACCGGCGGCGGCGATACGGGTGGCGGCGATACGGGCGGCGGCGATACGGGCGGTGGCGACACTGGCGGTGGTGATACGGGCGGCGGCGACACAGGCGGCGGAGATACGGGCGGCGGTGACACGGGTGGCGGCGACACCGGCGGTGGTGACACCGGTGGTGGTGATACCGGCGGCGGTGACACGGGCGGTGGAGACACGGGTGGCGGCGATACCGGCGGCGGTGACACGGGTGGCGGTGACACGGGCGGTGGCGACACCGGCGGCGGCGACACGGGCGGTGGAGACACGGGTGGCGGCGATACCGGCGGCGGTGACACGGGTGGCGGTGACACCGGTGGCGGCGATACAGGTGGTGGCGACACGGGCGGCGGTGATACCGGCGGTGGCGACACAGGCGGTGGTGACACGGGCGGCGGTGACACAGGCGGCGGCGATACGGGTGGCCGCGACACCTCGGATCCGCGCAACCCGGACAACAGCAACGGGTCCAATGGCTCGACCGGCAAAGAGGGTGACGACGGCCAGACCGACGACCCGGACCCGCGCGGTGGAACCGACCCGCGCATTCAGACCAAGTCGCAGGGCAATCCGCTGCCGGGGGATTTCACCTTCGGCTCGGACCGTGGCGAAGACGATGACGACGACGAGGAGGAGGAAGAAGAGGACGCAGAAGGCGAAGACGGATCTGATGATGAGGGCGGAGATCAGGAGGAAGCGGCGTAATGCGGCCTTCGGTCCCTGCGGCATCCCTACAACGCTTCTATTTCAACTGGTTGAAGGGCGTCGTCAGAATGGCCGGAATGAGTTATCCACAGGGGATTGAGGCCTCCCAGATCTTCGGAAAAGAAAAATGAGAATTTCCATCCTCGCCCTGACCGCAGCCCTTGGGTTGTGCGCATCCGCGCCGGGCCTCGTCGCACAGGATCTCGATCTCGACGAAGGCGCGGCGGTCGACACCCAGCAGGACACAGGCACGCCCGACACCTCGTCCGAGGCGCAGGTGGCCGCTGAGGCGGCGAACCAGACAGCAGAGCCGCAGACGACCACTCAGACCGCCACGACGACACAACGCGCCCCGTCCGGCTTCGTGCTTCGGGACATCCGCTTCCAGAACGGTTCGGCCTATCTCGCACCGGAGGACATCGCGGCGGCCAAGGCGGCGCTTGTCGGGCGTCGATACGGCAACGGTTCGGCTCAGGCCTTGGCGGAAGCTCTGACGCAGATGTACCGGGATCGCGGCATCCGCTCGGCCCGGGTGATCCCCTACAACATTTCGGGCGGCGTCCTGAACGTGGCCTTTTACGAACCGGTCATCGGCGCGACGCGAGGCGGGACCAATATCGTCTCGAACCGCTATCTGGACTTCCGTCTGCAATTGCCGAAAGGCGAGCTTGCGGACGACCGCAAGATCGACCCACGCATCGCGCGGCTCCAGGCGACGGATGGCTGGCCGTTGTCCTATGACTACGCACCTTCGGCCGAGAACACCGTGGACGTTGTGGTGAATGTGCCGGACATCCAGCGCCACGCCACGACCATCACGCTCGACAACTACGGATCGCCCGCATTCGGCCGGGCGCAGCTTGGCGTGAGCCACACGATCAACGGTGTCACGGGCTGGAACGATCCGCTGACCGTCGCCGCCCTGATCCGGCAAGGGTCGTTGACCGGAACCGTCGATTATTCACGGGTCGTCCTGCCCAATGGCGGGCGCGTTTCCCTCAGCCTGCTCGGCACCAATTCACGCTCGGTCATAGGGCCGCTCGTGACCGGGCGCACGCGGTCGGCGAATGCCAGCTTCACTCTGCCCGTCCTCGCCTCCGCCGAGCGTGGGATTTCGCTCTTCGTGAACGGCGCATACAACTGGGAGCGGTCTTCGCTTCTCGGTGTCCAGACGCTGAACGCCTGGGGTCCGCAAGGCACCGCAGGGGTGACGGGCTACATCAACGGCGAGGGATGGAGCGTTTCGGCGTCCGGTCAGGTCACCGCCGGCACCTATTCGGATGCGGTCTTCGCCACGACGGGCAACACCTATGTCGCCGTGTCGGGGTCCGCGCTGGGCGCGTTGTCCTTGGGCGAGCACATCTTTGCGTCACTCTCGGTCTCGGGCCAGTATGGCGTGTCCGGCGTCATGCCGACATGGAACACCTTCGCGGTGACCGGCCCTGCCGCCGTGCGCGGTTACCCTACGAACCTGTCGGTCGGTGACAGCGGATATGTCGCGCGGTTCCAGATCGAAAAGTCCTCGCCCTTCGCGCTTGGCGGTTCCATTGGGGTCCGACCGTTCGTTTTCGGTGACGTCGGGCAGGCCTTCGACAGCACCCGTGCGCCCCTTGGTCTTGCCAGTTCGATCGGGGTCGGTACCAGCTTCACCCAAGGTAACAACGTCTTCGGCGATATCTACATCGCCAAACCCCTCACCACGGGAATCGTCGGTTGGGCCACGCCCAGCGCGGCGCCGACAATCGGCGGTTCGATCTCGGTCAATTTCTGAGGTTCGGGTCGAACGCACAACACACACGGAACAGGGAGATCCGGGGCATGGCACTGAAGATTACGAAATTCGCGGCGATCCTTGCGTTCAGCCTGTTGCCGGGTCTGGCCATGTCGCAGGACGACACCACTGAGAACGTCGAAGCCGCCCCGGCAGAAGAAACCGCGCCCGTGCGCATCGCGAACGGCCAACGCTTCGGCGCCTGGACCGTCACCTGTGAGGCCGTGGCGGTCGGCGAGACGGCCTGCGTGCTCTCGCAACGTCTCGTGCGGACGTCGGACAACGCCTTTCTCGCCGAAGTTCTTGCGTTCTGGTCCGCAGACGGCGAACAAAGCTTCCTTGCCGCGCGGGTTCCGAATGGCGTGTATTTCCCGTCGGGCTTCGCCTTCAAACCGTCCGACAGCGAAGAGCGGGCCGAATTCGTCTGGCAATCCTGTTCGGCCGATGTCTGTGAGGCATTGTTGACCGAAGACCTGACGAAGCTCGAAGAATACGCGGCGTCGGAAGAGGGGGTCGTCGCGGGCTACCGCCCGAACCTGCGGTCCGAACCCCTGATTTTCCGTATGGACCTGAGCGGGATCGGTGAGGGGATGACCGCACTCAAGGCCGCCACCATCAAGTGACGCCCTCCGACGGGCGGTCGGATCATTCCCCGTCGTCCGAGGGTCGCGACAGCAGATAGGTGTCCATCAGCCAGCCTTTGCGCGCGCGGGCGTCCTTGCGGGTTCGCGCGACGTCTTCCGCAACGTCGCGCAATTTGCCTGACACGAGGAGTTCGTCCTCGGTCCCGACGTATCCGCCCCAATAGATCTCCAGATCCCCGTCTAGGTCGCGAAAGGCATCGCGCGAGTCGAGCATGACGACCACGTTTCCGCCGTCATCTGGCATACCTTGCGACAATTGTCGGCCCGACATGACGGTGAACGACTTCCCGATCCTGTTCAAAGCGACCTTGTGCCGGGCCGCCAGCGCCGAGACGCTGCTGATGCCGGGAATGACCTCGTACTCCAGTTCGACCTGTCCGGCGGCTGTGATGGCATCCAGAATTCCCATCGTGCCGTCGTAAAGCGATGGGTCACCCCAGATGAGGAAGCCGCCGATTTCGCCCGCGCCCAACTCCTCGACAATGAGCCGCTCATAGATCGCGCGCACCTCGGCCCGCCACGCCGCAACGTCGGTGGCGTAGACCCCATCCTTGGCGCGTTCCGGGATGTCGAAATCGACGAGACGGTAGTTCGACCCTTCGATGTAACGGTCACAGATTTCGCGGCGCAGATGGTGCAGGTCGGCCTTGTCCTGACCCTTGTTCGGGATGAAGAAGACCGAAACCTTGTTCAGGGCTTTCACGGCCTGAACAGTGACGTATTCCGGGTTCCCTGCACCGATCCCGATCACCATCAAATTACGTTTCATTCTTCGGCCCCTGTCGATCCGTCGCGCCTTTTCAGCGTCCTTGGCGGGGCGCGTCAAGGTGGGTGGCGTGCCGTCAATCCTCGCCGGCCTTTGCGATCTTGCGGGCAAGGATATCCAGAAACGTCGAAATCGCCTCGTTCGGCGGCTCTTCGCCATAGCGTGTGACGCCGATCGAGACGCGGGCGCCGGGCAGGCGGATGTCGACCGGCTTCAAAGCGGTCGGGAGGTTCCTGAGGCCGGATTTCCCGTAGCACAACAGGGCGATCGAACGGCTGGCGACGATCATCTGTTCGGCGTTCGAGAACGAGAACATTTCGGCGGATTGCGCCGGTGGGATGGTTCCGGCGGCCCGGAACATCCGGTCGAAGAAACCACGGATCGGGGTTCCGTGAGGCGCCACGATCCATTGTTCCTTGGCCAGCTCGGCCATCGAAGGCCTGTGATCGTGTATCGCGTGATCCGTCCGCGCGATCATCATGTAGTCCTCGAAATAGAGATGCTTTTCGACCATTTCGGGAAAAGGCGACGGATTGCGCAGGACGCCGATGATAAGGTCGATTTCGCCGCGCCGAAGTGCCTCGACAAGCGTGTCGTAGCCACCCGGAATCGCGACGAGTTGAACCCGCGGATGGGCCTGCGTGATCTCGCCGAATGCCTCGAGGACCAGCGACTGTCCCGAGAACGGGAGCATTCCCACCGATATGCGCCCGAGGAGCGAGTCGCCCGTGTCGGCCAGAAGCGCGGGGATGTCGTTCAGCGCGGCGTTGATGCGATCCCAAAGCGCCGCAATCGCGCGTGCAGCTTCCGTCGGTTCCATCCCGGCCTTGCGCCGAATGAAAAGGGTCGGCGCCACGTAGCCTGCGATGTCCCGCAGGGACTGACTTATGGCGGGTTGGCTGACACCCAATGCTCTTGCGGCGGCCGAGGCCGTGCCATGGCGGACGACGGCGGACACGGCACGCAAATGGCGCCAACGCGCGAGGCTCGGAAACCGCAGCGGCCCGTCATGGCCCAAAACGCCGCGTTCCAGCGTCTCGAACTCGGCCGTGATCCGGCGACACTGGTCGATCACGATCTCGCCGAGGGCCGTCGGCTCGGACCCGGACCAGCCACGCTGGAACAGGGCGACCCCCAACTGGCCCTCGGCACTGTTCAGGGTGCGCGAGAACGCAGGCTGCGACATGGCTGTCGATTCGGCAGCTTCCGAGAGCCTCCGATGCTCGGACAAGGCCCGGATCACCCGAACCTGCCGGGCTGAAAGGATGGCTGAGTTTCCAGACACGCATAAGTTATAAGTAAAATGAAGCCGCATATACAATATGCGCATAAGCGAAACCCGATGGCCGACATTATATCCGCTTTGAGGATTATGGGAGGACGCGCAAATGAGCGCAAAGACGCTTGAAGACCGCTTGGCAGGGCACGAAAGCCCGTTCGCCATGCTCTACGACAACCAGATGGGCCGCTATCCGTTCCCGATCGAGAGCGAATACACCCACTGGGCCGAAGAGCAGCGCGCTTGGCGTGAAGGCGTGGCGCTGATGAACCAGAGCTTCCACATGACCGACCTCTACGTGAAGGGCCCGGATGTGATGAAATTGCTCTCGGATATCTCGGTCAACAGCTATGCCAAGTTCGGCAAGGGCAAGGCCAAGCAGATCGTCTGCGTGAACCACGACGGCTACCTTATCGGCGACTCCATCGTGTTCGGCCTCGAAGACGACGAAGTGAATATCGTCGGCCGCCCCATCGTGCCGAACTGGGTGCAGTTCCACGCCGAGACCGGCGGATATGACGTTGTCTGCACCCGCGACGAACGCAAGCTGGACGATCCCGACAACCGCCGCCTGACCTACCGCTACGAAGTGCAGGGGCCCAAGGCGCTCGACCTGCTGAACGAGGTGAACGAGGGCGGTCCGCTGACCACCAAGTTCTTCAACATGGGCGAGATCACCATCGCGGGCTGCAAGGGCCAGACGCTGTCGCACGGCATGGGCGGTGCGCAGGGGCTTGAGATCTGGGGGCCGTTCGATGACGGCGACAAGGTGAAAGCACGGCTCATGGAAGTGGGCGAGAAATACGGCCTGCGTCTGGTGGGCAGCCGCGCCTATGCCTCCGCCGCAGCCGAGTCCGGCTGGGTGCCGAGCGTCGTTCCGGCGATCTACACCGGCGAGAAGATGAAGCCCTATCGCCAGTGGCTCAAGGCCACGTCGTTCGAGGCGCTCTCGACCCTTGGCGGGTCCATGAAGACCGGGAACATCGAAGACTACTACATGACTCCGTGGGACGTGGATTATGGCCGGGTCATCAAGTTCGACCATGATTTCATCGGGCGCGCGGCGCTTGAGAAGATGGCGGAGCAGCCCCAGCGCAAGAAAATGACGCTGGTCTGGGATGCCGACGACGTGCTCAAGGTGAACGCGGGCTACATGGACGATGGTGACCTGCCGACGAAGAACATGGATTTCCCCGCCGCGCATTACGCGAGCTACCCCTATGATCTGGTGACGAAAGACGGCCGTACCGTAGGTATCTCGATCGCGCCGGCCTATTCGGCGAACGAACGGGCCTGGATCAGCCTCGCCGTGCTCGATCCCGACGTGGCGGAAACCGGCACTGAAGTGACGGTAACGTGGGGTGAACCGGATGGCGGATCGTCTAAACCGACCGTCGAGCGGCACCGTCAGATCGACGTGAAGACCGAAGTGCACCCGTGGCCCATCCATGATGCGGTCCGCGAGACATATCGTAAGCAGACTTGAGGAGAGGACCGATGGCTGTGGTGAACATGATGCAAAACCGTCCTGCGGGCGCCCAACTGGCGGCGTTTCTCGAGGGCGTATCCATCGAAGTGATGCCGCGCACGGCGGCGAAGGTCGAGGATTTCACGGCGATCCTGCCGGAGAACACCCGTGTCTACATCGCCCATATCGAGGGCACGCCGATCGAAGAGATGGTGGACACCGCCAAGCGCCTCGCCGCAGGCGGGTTTCAGGTCATGCCGCACTTCCCCGCGCGGATCATGAAGGACACCGCCGAGCTCAAGGACTGGATCGACCGTTACGTGTCGGAGGCCGGTGTCGAACAGGCGCTGCTTCTGGGCGGCTCGCCCACTACGCCGGTCGGCAAGCTCGACAGCTCGATCCAGTTGATCGAGACGGGCTACTTCGACGGGTTCAAGCGTCTGCACGTCGCGGGTCACCCCGAGGGCAACGGTGACATCGACGCCAAGGGAACCACCACCCATGTGGACGAGGCCGTGCGCTGGAAGCAGGCCTATGCCGACCGCTCCGGCATCGACATGGCGCTGACGACCCAGTTCGTCTTCGCCGCGCAGCCGATGATCGACTGGGCCGAGCGGCTCGAGGCCGATGGTATCACGATGCCGATCCATGCCGGTGTCGCGGGCCCGGCGAAGCTTCAGACCCTCATCAAGTACGCCATCGCCTGCGGTGTCGGCCCGTCTCTGAACGTGCTGCAAAAGCGCGCGAAGGATCTCACCAAGCTTCTGAAGCCGTTCGAGCCGACGGAGGTGCTGACCGACCTTGCGGCCTACAAGGCCGAGAATCCGGACAGCCTGATCGACAAGGTGCACGTGTTCCCGCTGGGCGGAATCAAGAACAGCGCCGAATATATCCGCGAAAACGGCTGAACGGGTCTGGCCTGTTCTGACCCGAAGCCCGGCGCTTTCGAGGGCGGCGGGCTTTTTAATTGAGTGCGCCGGGCGGCGCACGCTTGGGAAGCACGTCTTTTCGGTTCCCGAAAAGCCATGCGGATGAGGGGCGCTGCCCCTCAAACTCCCCGAGGTATTTTCAGACCGAAGAAGATCAGTCGCCGTTCAGCAGGCGCTGATGGTGTTGCTTGAGCATGAACAGGCCCGACACCGTCAGGATCAGCGCCAATGTCACCACGAAAAGCGGTGAAACCCACGTCGGATCGTACTTCGGGAAAATGCCCGACTTGGCGAGGGAGGTGATGTGGATGAGCGGGTTCCACCAAAGCACCTGTTGCACATCGTCCGGGAAATCCTCGTACAGGAACAGCACGCCGGAGATGATGAATAGGGGGCGCGACGCGAAGCCCCACAGGCGCGCGACGATGGGCAGTTCCATGAACAGCCAGCAGGTGAACACGCCGAAACCGGCGCCAAGCATCACCGAAAGGCCGACCGCGCACAGAACCGGGGTCAGGTCGAAGCGAAGCCCGTGGCCCGAGACAGAGGCGATCCCGAAGAGCAGAAGGAAAAACACGACCGTGGCCGTCAATGCGTTGAGCAGGAACCGCGCGAGCACGGTGTCCAGCCAGATCACGGTCGGGAACTTGAGCAATGGGCGTGAAAACTTGAGGGCTGTCGTGATAGGGCCGCTCACCTGTCCGAAGATCGCGAAGACGAGGTGCCCGGACGCGTAGTACATGATGAAGGACGTGCCGAGGCGCGGCGTTTTTTGCAGGAAGCCGAAGGCGAAGGTCAGCGCGACGATCATCAGCAACGGTGCGGTGAACGCCCACAGGTAGCCCCCGGGCGATTTGCCGTAGCGTGCCGACATTTCCCTGAGAACAAGCGCGCCGACCGTGCGAAGCGTCGGGAACGAGCGTTTCGCAGGTGCGCTTGGCTGGTTCGTGATATCGCTGGCCGACAAGAGGGTCTCGAATTCTGGCGCCGATGCGCGCGAGTATGTAGAAGGAGAGGCAATAGTTCAACGCAAGGTAGAAAGGCGCCGCGTGCCCGAGGATTCGGCAAAGTCACGATCCGCAGCCGGCCCCGATGTCATCGTGCGCCCGATGGCAGGACCGGCCCGCCGGAAACGGCGGCATGTCGGTCTTCTCCTGTCATTCGTATTGATCGTGCTGCTGCCCTTGGCGGTGATCGGCTGGTATACCTATGTCCGGGCGGTCGATCAGTTCGCGTCCCACGTCGGGTTCACTGTCCGGCAAGAGGATCAGGGGCAGACGCAGGCGCTCTTGGGTGGACTTGCGCAACTGGCGGGTCCGACAGCCGCCGGTGGCGCGTTGGACGGCGAAATTCTTAACGAGTTCATTCGCAGTCAGGGCCTGGTGGCGCGGGTCGATGAGCGGCTCGACATGTGGTCGCATTACGCGGCGTTTCACGCGACCGACCCGGTGTTCGCGCTGCGCCCGGGTGGCACGATCGAGGATCTGCACGCCTACTGGGGCCGGATCGTCACCATCGACTACGATCAGGCGACGGGTCTTATCGGCCTCGAACTTCGCGCGTTCGACGCGGCCTTTGCGCAGTCCGTGGCGCGGGCGGTGCTGGAAGAGAGCCAAAGCCTCGTCAACGACCTGAACGCCGCGGCCCGCGACGATCTGGTCATGGCGGCCGAAGCCGATGTGGAGCTTGGCCTTGCACGGCTCAAGTCGGCGCGCGAGGCGCTGGTGAACTTTCGCACCCGGACCCAGATCGTCGACCCGGAAACCGATCTGGAAGCCCGGATGGGGGTACAGACGTCGCTGCAACAACAACTTGCTCAGGCCTTGGTCGAATACGACCTTCTCGTTCAGTCGGCGGGCGAACAGGCACCGACGGTCGTGCAGGCCGAGCGCAAGATCGACGTGATCCGGGATCGGCTGGCGGATGAGCGACAGGCCTTCGCCTCCGACCAGTCCTATGTCGGGGTCGAGGGGTATCCGGCCCTGATCGCCGAGTATGAAAGCCTGACGGTCGACCGCGAATATGCGGAAGAGACCTACCGCGCCGCTCTCGCCCAACTCGACGCCGCCAAGGCAAGCGCTGCCCGACAGAGCCGGTATCTGGCGGCCTATGCGCTTCCGACACTGGCCGAGGCACCGATCTATCCGAAACGGCAACAGATCATGCTCGTCTCGCTATTGTTCCTGTGTTTGGGGTGGGCGCTCGTGGTGCTGATCTATTACTCGATCCGGGACCGCGGCTGATGCTGCAAGGGATTGGGATCACCAAGTCCTACATGGTCAAAGGCAGGCCCAAGCTGGTGTTGGACGGCCTTGACTTCGAGGTGCCTGCCGGGGTGTCGCTTGGCCTCCTCGGGCGCAATGGGGCGGGCAAGTCGACACTGTTGTCGATCCTGTCGGGTGCGGTGAAACCCGACGCGGGAGAGGTCAGGACCGAGGGCACGATTTCGTGGCCGGTCGGGCTGCGCGCGGCCTTTCACAAGGACATGACGGGGGTGCAGAACGTGCGTTTCGTCGCGCGGGTCTATGGCGTCGACAGCGACGAGCTGGTGGAGTTCGTGCACGACTTTTCCGAGCTTGGCGACCACTTCTACATGCCATTCAAGACTTACTCCTCCGGTATGCGCTCCCGCATCTCGTTCGGGACGGCCATGGGCATCCACTTCGACACCTATCTGGTGGATGAGGTGACCGCGGTGGGCGATGCGTCGTTCAAGCGAAAGAGCCGCGCGGTTTTGCGAGATCGTCTGGCCAGATCGTCCGCGATCATGGTGAGTCACAATATGGATGAGCTGCGCGCCTCCTGTGACGCCGGGATGGTGCTTGCGGGCGGACGGGCGCGATATTTCGACGACATCGACGACGCGATCGAACAGCACGAATGGGATATGGCCCGCAGTTGATGCCTAACCAACTGTAAACACTTACGAGAATTGAAAACGAAGTTCGCGCAGGCGCCACATTTGCGTGCCGCCGGGCGCCATGCCTTTGCGCGATTCCATCCCTGCCAATGCGCTGGGGGTGGATATGGCTATCATCGTTCAAGGTCACTTCGCATCGGGTATCGATGCGCTGGACATCGGGATCACCGATCTTGAAATCGTGCCCAAAGGCTCCGGTCTGACGCTGTTCAGCCATTCAGGTCGGAACGGGGGTCTTGCAGGCTGGACTGTGTCGACCGGCATGGTCGGGCTTGTCGATCAGGTCGTCTATAACGCGGGTTGGATTTCCGGCACCGGGGATGTGATCGCGCTCGACGATGCGCCGGGAGGCGGGATCGAAGCGTTGTTCGGGTCGGTGACGACAGGTGCCCTGAGTGCCTATTCCGTCACGGATGCGGGGCAGGTCGGGACGATCTCATCCTATTCCGGCCTGAGAACAGATCTGGGGCGCATCACCGATCTTTCGGTCGGGATCGACAGCGTGGCCTTTGCCGATGCCTCGGGCGCATTCGGTTTCGCCGTTCGTGGCGGGTCCGGGGCGCTGTCTGGCATGACCGTGCTGTCCGACGACGAGGACATCCACCTTGCGCATGTCACGTCGGTTACGACGGCCACGGTCGGCGGCGCGCAGATCGTCATTGCCGGGGACGCTGGTGAGGACAGTGTCACCAGTTTCGTGACGACGGCGGGCACCCCAGTTCTTGCGGATACCGCAGGGCCGGAGGACGGCATCGGCATCATGGACCCGACCGACATGCAGGTGGTCGAAGTCCTCGGGCAAAGCTACCTCGTGCTCGCATCGGCGCAGGGCATGAACGGTGCGCTCACGGTGTTTCACGTCGCACCCGACGGCACGCTGACCCGCACGGATCATGTCACCGACAATCTGGACACCCGGTTCGGGGGCGTCACCGACATCGCCACGGTCGAACATGACGGCCGGGTCTACGTCGCCGCGGGCGGGGCGGATGATGGCGTTTCGCTTTTCGTCCTGCTGCCCGGCGGTCAGCTTCAATTCCTCGACGCGATCGAGAACACGTGGACGGATGGGGCAGGCGGGCAGGCCGCGCTCGCCGACGTGACGGCGATCTCGGGCGGGATCATCGCAGACACGCTCAACCTGTTCGTCGCGAGCGAAGAGGTAGGAGGGCTGACACGCTTGACCTATGACCTGTCGGATCAGGGCGGCCAGCAGCACCGCACGCAGACGTCCGGTGGGTCTCTTCTGGGGGGCGGGCTGGACGACATACTGGTCAGTGGGGCCGGATCAGACACGATTTCGGCGGGAAATGGTGACGATACCCTCGTGGATGGGGCCGGGCTGGACATTCTGACGGGCGGTGCGGGCGCGGACGTTTTCGTGTTGCGGGACGACCGGACCGAAGACCGGATCATGGATTTCGACCCTGACGTCGATACGCTCGACCTGTCGTCATGGCCCTTCTTTTACGACCCGGCCGCCCTGACGGTCGTGCCGAACGCAAACGGCGCGGTCGTGACGTGGCGCGATGAGGTGCTGGTGCTCAGATCCTACGACGGCACTCCGCTGTCGGCCTCAGCCGTCCGTAATGCCGTGCGAAAGACGCCGGATCGCGCGATGGACCTGTCCGGTTACGACTTCCCGGAGTGGGACGGTGAACTGGACGAAGAACCGGATATCGCGTTCGGCTACGACCTTGGCGACACGGATGGCGACGACCTGGTTACCGGCAGTTCCCGCTCCGAAATGATCGCGCTGTCCACGGGCGATGATGTGGTTCACGCGGGCGGAGGCAACGACCGGGTCGATGGCGGTGCCGGTCGCAAGACGATCTACCTCGACAACGGCGACGACATCTTCGACGACAAGGATGCGAGCACGGCGCTCGACGGCGATGTCGTGCGCGGCGGTGCCGGGAACGACACGCTGCTCATGGGCCTCGGCGACGACGATGTCGATGGCGGAACGGGGCGCGACCTGATCCGGGCCGGTGGCGGGAACGATACCGTGACGGGTGGCGCCGGGGCCGACGAGGCGTGGCTCGGCGCCGGGAACGACACCTATCTCGACGGCGACGACGAGGGCCCCAGCGACAATGACGTGGTCTACGGCGAGGACGGGGACGACACCATCACGACCGGCAACGGGGACGATCAGATCGACGGCGGCGATGGCGACGACCGGCTTGGGGGCCGGGCGGGTCATGACATCCTGTTCGGCGGCCGGGGCGCGGACATTCTGTGGGGCGCGTCCGGAAACGATCAGCTGCGCGGTGACGATGGCGATGACGAGATCTTCGGCGGGTCGGGCAGCGATCATCTGCTTGGCGGGGCCGGTATTGACCTGATGGAAGGTGGCAGCGGCGACGACGTGGCGCACGGCGAAGACGGCGACGACACCATGTGGGGGCAGGACGGCGACGACCATTTCATCGGCGATGGCGGCGACGATCTGATCTACGGGGACGGCGGTCGCGACCGGCTGGTCGGCGGCGATGGCGCGGACCTCGTTTATGGCGGCGATGGGGATGACGAGCTTCACGGTGAGGGCGGCTTCGACCGTCTGTTTGGCGGGGACGGCGATGACGTCATGTATGGCGGCGAGTTGCGCGACGTGCTGTGGGGCAGCAATGGCGACGACATTCTCTACGGCGGGGCATGGCACGACATCCTCAAGGGGCATGGGCACGACGACAAGATTTACGGCGGCATCGGAATCGACGCCATCTGGGGCGGTTGGGGGAACGACACGCTCCGCGGAGGCTGGGGTGAAGACAGGATTTATGGCGAATCCGGCAACGACGTCATTCATGGCGACGGGATGAACGACTGGATCGACGGAGGCACGGGCTATGACCGCATCTATGGCGGTGACGGTCACGACGTTGTTTTTGCCAGCGGCCACAACGACACCGTTTATGGCGGCGTCGGCATCGACAGGCTGCACGGCGGCTGGGGCAGTGACGTGATTTATGGCGAATGGGGCGTGGACCGTCTGTGGGGCGATTCCGGCAATGATCGGCTCTATGGCGGAGGTCTGAATGACTTCCTCTGGGGCGGAGACGGTGCTGACCGGATTTACGGTGGCACCCACAACGACATCCTGTTCGGAAACGGCCACGCGGACTATCTCGAAGGCGGTGTCGGCGTCGACAGGCTCTATGGGGGCTGGGGAAACGACACGCTGCGCGGGGGATGGGGTGCAGACCTTTTGCGCGGGGACAGTGTAAATGACCGCCTCTTCGGGGACGGCTTGAACGACAAGCTGGTCGGTGGGCTGGGGAATGACATCCTCTACGGTGGGTCGGGCGCGGACAGGTTCGAGTTCTGGCGCTGGGACGACCGGGACAAGGTGATGGATTTTTCGATGTCCGACCGGATCGTGCTGCACAACGTCGCGCGGTCCATGGTGTCGGTTCACACGTCGGGGGGGAGCACCTTCATCGAGTGGGGGAACGAACAGGTTGAATTGGTCGACTTCACCAATGGCGGTTTCGACAAGGGCGACATCATTTTCGACTGATGGCTCACGGGCCGATCAACACAGCGTCCATAAGGTCGGCGAGGTCGAAATCCCCTTCGAGAAAGACCGTGTGCCATGCGTCGAAGACGATACGAACGCCGCCAGCCTCGGCCACGGCGGATGCAACGACCAGATCGACGGAGTCGACGAGTTCCCGTCCAATCTCAAGTCGGTCGCGCGCCGGACGAAAATCGGTGATGGTATCGTGCCCGTCGCCCTGCCGGAAAACGAAGGTGTCGGCGCCGAACCCAAGCGTGACCGTATCGTCGCCCGCACCGCCACGAACGCGATCACCGCCGGGACCGGCAATTATCAGATCGTCCCCCGTGCCCCCGTCGATGTCGTCCCGACCCTTGCGACCCCAAAGGATGTCGTTTCCCGCGCCCCCCGATATCCGGTCGTTTCCGCGCCCGGCATAGATCGAATCGTCTCCGGGGCCGCCGGTGACGGCATCGTCGCCTCGCCCGGCGGAAATCCAGTCTTCGCCGTCTCCGCCCTCGACGGTGTCAGCGCCGCGGTGCGCGATGATCCGGTCGGCACCTTCGCCGCCCCGAACCAGATCGTTGCCGCGACCGGACATCAGGGCATTGTTCGCGTCGTTCCCGATGAGCACGTCGTTTCCGGTTCCCGTCCTCGCGTTTTCGATCAGAACGCCCTGCGCGATGGTGAAGCCGCCCGCGACCGAACGGGCAGCGGACAGGAAGCCGCCACCGCCCGGCCCATAGTCCAAGGTCGCGGGCCTCAGGTCGATGATGGCGTCGCGCAGCCCGGCATACCGGATCGTATCGGTGCCGCCCGTGTCCCAGATTGATCGCCAGCCGGTCCCGATCTGATTGAGGTCCGGAAGGTCGTAGATGTCGTCGCCGTCGGCGGTCGCAAGGTTCGCGCCGTACATCGATTGCAGCGCGGCAATGTCCAAAGCCATCGGCCCGGTCTGGTAGCCCCAGCCGCCGGAGAGCGCGGCGAAACTCCCCCAATCTCCCTCGTTCCAGCCGAAGTTGTAGGACATCGTTGTGTAGATGCCCTGATTCAGGCCAGCCGTTCCGTAATCTCCGAACGCGACCGCCACCCCGTCCATCACCGTCGAAGTGCCGCCGGTGTCATGCGGGTGCGACAGGCCAAGACCATGCAGAACCTCATGGATCAGGATCGCCTGGGTCAATGTGCCCGGAACAAGCGCGCTTCTGTCCCAGCGTTCGCCGTTCAGGTTGCCGTGGCCGGCACTGGCTTCGCCCGGCGGATGGAAGTAGCCCAGAAGGTTATGAACCGCGAGTTCGTCGTCATCGAGACCGAAAAGGAAATTTGCGCTCGTCGGGTCATCGACGCGCGTGAACGTCAGATTGGTGACCGCTTCGATGGCGCCGAAGGCCTGCATCGCCCGTGTGATCTGGTCTGCGCTCCACCCTTCCGAAGTGATCCCGTCCACCTCGACCCCCGCCCCGGCGAAACAGACGGTGATCGCATTGGTCGGAACCTGCGTTCCCCAAAGGATCGACGCGACGGGGGAGTTGGCGAGGGACGAGACGTTCAGAACGTATTGCCCGGTCACGGCGCCCGAGGCGTAGGCATCGACGAAAAAGGTTGCGCTTTCCTTGGCCGTGTACGTGATCCGGGCGTTGAGGTTCTCGGCGCTCATGTCGAGGTTCAGGTCGATCAGGTGTCCTGAGGCGTCGTACAGGTCGAGGATCGGGTCGCTCACCCCGCTCTCGGCCGCACCGCGCAGCGTGATCGTCACCGTCTGGCCGGCGTCCAGGTCGAGCCTGTACCAGTCTTCGTCAAAGACCGTTTCCGAGACCCCGATGCGGGTCTCGCCGACCGCAATCGTTGCCGTCGTGCGCGGATTCCCAGCAATGTCCGGCATGGCACACCCCACCAGCGAAGCCCCCGCTCCGCCTGCGAAATTAACCGGGCATTAAGCTCAAATGGGAGTAAAACCGGAACGATTGGTAAACGGCTAAAGCGGCGGTTTGGCAAAAACCGGGAGTGCGGATTGGCGTTCCAAGGCCGTCAGGAATGCCTGCGCGGTGTCCATCGCTTCCCGTATCGTCACGTCCATGTCGAGATAGCGATAGGTGCCGAGCCGCCCGACAAAGGTCACACCATCCTGGCCCTCGGCCCGCGCGACATAGTCCGCCAGCAGCGCCTTCTCGTCGACCATGCGGATGGGATAATACGGGATGTCGTCGGGTCCGCAGGCCCGCGAAAATTCACGGTAGAGCACCGAGCCCTCGTGGCTTTCCCATGGCGAGAAATGCTTGTGTTCGGTGATGCGCGTGAACGGCACGTCACGGTCGCCGTAGTTCATCACCGCGCAGCCCTGCCAGTCACCGGATGCCGTGAACCGTTCGAAATCGAGCGTGCGATACCCCAGCCGCCCAAGGTCGTAGTCGAAATAACCGTCCAGCGGGCCCGACCAGACGATGTGATCGTGCTCGGCCTTCATGGCCGGGTCGAACGGGGTGGACAGGCTCACGGTGATGCCCGGGTGGTCGAGGATCGCCTCGACCATCGGCGTATAGCCATGCTCCGGCATCCCCTGAAAGCGGTGGAAAAAGTAGTTGTCGTCGTAGTTGAACCGGACCGGCAGGCGCTTGAGGATCGAAGCGGGCAATTCGGTCGGCGAACAACCCCACTGCTTTTCGGTGTAGCCCTTGAAGAACGCCTCATAAAGGTCGGGGCCGACGAACCGCAGCGCCTGCTCTTCGAAGGTCTGGGGGTCGGTGATACTCGTGTCCGCCTGTTCTTCGATAAACGCGCGCGCCTCGTCCGGTCGCATGGTCTTGCCGAAAAACTGGTTGATCGTGTGCAGGTTCACGGGAAGCGAAAAAACCTGCCCCTGCGTGGTCGATTTCACCCGGTTCTTGTAGGGCATGAACGTGGTGAAGGCATTCACATAGTTCCAGACGGCTTCGTCGTCGGTGTGAAAGATGTGCGGGCCGTAGACATGGACCATCACACCCGTCTCGGGGTCGCGTTCGGTGTGGCAGTTTCCGGCCACGTGATTGCGGGAGTCGATCACGGTCACGTCGTGTCCCGCTTCGGCCATGCGCCGACCGATCACGGCACCGGACAACCCCGCCCCAACCATCAGAAACTTCATCGTGACCCCTCCGATCTTCGGCCATTCCTGTGGCATGTTGACCCGTGCCGCGCAACCCGCGGGCTTGTCGCGGCATCGGGAAAGGTGGCACAACACCGCCATAGGCGGAGGGGCAGGATTTGAGCATGCACGAAGGGCGGTGGATGGCCGTTGATTGGTCTGCGGGGCGTTTGCGGGTCTGGGTGATCGGGGCCGACGGTGACGTTCTGGACCGGGAAGAGGCCGATGTGACCGGGCTGACGGCCTACGAGACGGGCCTTGCGCCGATCATCGCACACCATCTGGACGACGATGACGGGATCGACATTCTCGTCACGGGCGATCCCTCGGCCCCGGACGGCTGGGGTGACGGGGCTTGCGCGAAAGTGCCCTGCACACCGCCCGGACCTGATGCGACGACGCGGGTCGAAGCACGCGACGACCGCCTGCACGTCAACCTCGTCAGCGGCGTCCGTCAGGACGATCCGCCGGGCCTGATGCTTGCGGACGCCGTGCGCATCCGCGGGTTTCTTGCCCTCAACGATACCTTCGACGGGGTCATCTGCCTTGCAGGCCCGCGAACCCGCTGGGTTCACATCAGCGCGGGCGAAATCGTCAGCTTCCAAAGCTTCGTGACCGGCGATTTCATCGCGACGGCCTTTGCTGCGATGGGTAGTTCCGGCCAGCCCGGTGCCGGCCTTGGCGACGCGGTCGCGTCAGCCATTTCGAAACCCGAAGCGGTGGCCGCGCGCATCGGTGCGCTGGAGGCGGGGCATCGGCTGGGAACGGTGCCCGACCAGACCATCCGGGACGAGGTCTGGGGCCTGTTCCTGGGTCTCGAGCTGGCGGCGGCGCGGCCATACTGGCTGGGTCAGCGCGTGGCGCTTATCGGATCGGGGGATCGGATGGCGGCTTACCGCACGGCGATGCAGGTGCAGGGTGTTCTGTTGGAAGAGGCGGACGAAGAAGAGGCCATGCTGGCCGGTTTCCGCGCGATACGAGGCGCCTGACACTCACACGCCGACCGCATCCCGTGCCACCGACACGGCCTTCAGGATCGCGAACAGCGGCTGCCCGGCTTTCAATCCCATCGCATCGACCGACCGTCGCGTAACCCGCGCGAGGATCAGGTTGCCGCCCGCGTCGAGTTGCACGAGCGCGCCGGGTCCATCGCCCATCCGGATATCGCGCACGGTCGCGGGCAGGACGTTGAGGGCGGAAATGCCCTCGGGTCGGTCGAGGGCGAGCATGACGTCCTGCGCCTCGATATGAACCCGAAGCGCATCGCCGGTTTGACGCGCCACCTGCGGGATCAGCAATCGAAGACCGCCCGCGTCGAGCTCCGTCAGTCCGTCGGCGTGCTGCGCGAGCACGACCGCTTCCAGCATCGCGCCCGCCGCTCCGGGGCCGAGGGGCGTGATCTGCGGGTCCGCCATGACCTCACCTGCGGGACCCACGCGTTTCACTCGGCCGTTTTCGAGAACCACGATGGTCGTGGCGAGGCGCGCGACCTCGGCGGCCGCATGGCTCACGTACAGGATAGGGATGTCGAAGGTGTCGCGAAGCCGTTCGAAATAGGGCAGAATCTCCGCCTTCCGGTCCTCGTCCAACGCGGCGAGGGGTTCGTCGGCCAATAGCATCCTCGGGGCCGAGAAAAGCGCGCGCCCGATGGCGACACGCTGCTTTTCACCGCCCGACAACGTGCCGGGGCGACGATCGAGCATCCCGCCGAGTCCGAGCATGTCGATCACTTTGTCGCGGTCCACGGGCGCAGCATCCTTGGGCGCGAAACGCGCGCCATAGCCGAGGTTCTTCGCCACAGTGAGGTGGGGAAACAGCCGCGCATCTTGGAACACATAGCCCAGACGCCGCCGATGCGGCTGAAGCCACGTTCCGGTGTCAGTATCCATCAGGACCGTGCCGTCGACCTCGATCCGGCCCGTTTCGGGTCTGGTCAGGCCGGCGATTGCGTTGATGACACTCGTCTTTCCGGAACCCGACCGTCCGAACAGGACGGTGACGCCCGCCGGGGCCTCGAACGTCGCGTCGAGGGTGAAGCTTTCAAGCCGCTGGCTTATGCGCACCGAAAGCGTCATCCGCGAACCCTTCGGGCGATGCGCTGGGCGGCGATCTCGGACAGGACGAGCGCGAGCATGGCGATGGCGACCGATATGATGACCAGACGGATTGCGGCGCTTTCACTTCCCGGCACCTGAAGGAAGGCGTAGATCGCGCTGGGCAGGGTCTGGGTCTGGCCGGGGATATTCGAGACGAAGGTGATGGTCGCCCCGAATTCCCCCATCGCCTTGGCGAAGGCGAGAATGGCCCCGGCAAGGATGCCGGGCAGGATCAACGGCAGAGTGACCGTGACGAAGACCCATCCCTTTGGCGCCCCAAGCGTGGCGGCGGCCTGTTCCAGCTTGGGGTCGACGGCTTCGATCGACAGCCGTATCGCGCGCACCAGAAGGGGAAACGCCATGATCCCGGCCGCAAGCGCCGCACCGGTCCAGCGAAAGGCGAAGACGATCCCGAGGGGCTCCAGAACCGACCCGACGGGCCCCGTCTTGCCGAAGGTCAGAAGCAGCAGGTACCCGGTCACGACAGGCGGCAGGATCAACGGCAGATGCACCAGACCGTTCAGAATCTGACGCCCCGGAAACTCCCACCGGGCCAGCGCGAAGGCGATGAACAGCCCCGGCGGCAGCGCGGCGAGGGTGGCCCAGACCGCGACCTTCAAAGACAGCGCGATCGCCTGCCACTCTGCCGGACCAAGCCACGTCGTCATGTCAGTCCGGTATCATGGCAAAGCCTGCCGCCGTGAACACGCCGCGTGCTTCTGGTCCTTGCAGGAAGGCAAGAAACTCGTCGTTCAGCGGGTTGTTCGACGCCTCGACGGCAGCGGCGGGGTAGACGATCCGGGGATGCGTGTCCGCTGGAAATGTCCCGATCACGCCCACGCGAGGCTCTGCCTTTGCATCCGTCGCATAGACGATACCCAAGGGCGCTTCGCCGGTCGCGACCAGCGTCAGGGCGGTTCGCACGTTGTCGGTCTGGGCTACCTGATCCTCGACCGTATCCCAAAGACCAAGGGCGGACAGCGCGGTCTTGCCGTAGATGCCGGCGGGAACCGCATCGACCAGCGCCATGGCAAGAAACCCGCCGTCCAAACGCTGCATCAGGTCGAAATCAGTGTCTATTTCAGCCGGAGTCTGGGGTCCGGTGCCGATCAAAACGAGGCTGTTTTCAAGCAGGTCGACTTTGCTATCCGGGTCGATGGCGCCCATCTCGATCAATCGGTTCATCCAGTCACGGTTCGCTGACAAAAAAATGTCGGCGGGCGCACCCAGTTCGATCTGGCGCGCGAGGACCGAAGACCCGGCGAAGGAAACCACGACCTCATGCCCCGTCGATTCCTCGAATTCCGCCCCGATGTCTTCCAGCACGTCACCAAGGCTCGCCGCCGCGAAAACGGTGATTTGTCCGGCAGAGGCCGGTGCCGTGAGCAGGAAAAGGCAAAGCAGGGCGGATCGGATCATCGTGATCCTCACTTTGGATATGTTCACTGAAACATATCGCAACTCAAACACCCTGCGACAAGCGTCAAGTTTCATCGGACGTATCGCGCAGAAGCGATGCGATGGCCGCGATTTCGCCTGTCCCGGCTTCTCGGGACTTGGCCTCCAACGCGCGGTAATGGGTCAGGACCGCCAGCCCGGTTTCGGTCAACGAAGCCCCACCGCCGCGTGCCCCGCCGCGCGCACTGTCCACCAGTGGTTCGCGAAACGCGCCGTTCATCTCGTCGACAAGGGACCACGCCCGTTTGTAGCTCATCGACATGGCGCGCCCCGCCGCCGAGATGGAGCCGGTGTCGCGGATCGCCGCAAGCAGGTCGGCCTTTCCCGGTCCGATCATCGCGCCCCCGGCGAAGAACAGACGCAAGCGCAGGCGCGGGTCGTCATCATTCGGCATCATTTGCATCCTATGGCAGGTCGAACATGGCGCTGGCAAGAAAGCCGAGGGCGGGATCACACCCAATTCTCGCCATATGATTGCTTGAGTAGGGTGCAAGCCTTGGTCATGTTGGAACGAGCAAGAAGAACAAGGGCTTGGACATGAAACCCACCTCGATCACGCCGGTATTGCTTTGCGGAGGCTCGGGAACGCGCCTTTGGCCCCTGTCGCGCAAGAGCTACCCCAAGCAATTCGTGCCGCTGGTGGGCGAGACGACGTTGTTTCAGGCCTCGGCGCAGCGCCTTTCGGGTGGGACCGGAAAGCTGGCCTTCGACAAGCCCATCGTGGTGACCAATTCCGACTTCCGGTTCATCGTGACCGAACAGCTTGCAGGCGTCGCCATCGACCCGGGCGCGATCCTGATCGAGCCGGAGGGGCGCAACACGGCGCCCGCCGTCCTCGCCGCCGCGCTTCAGATCGCGCGGACCGATCCCGAAGGTGTCATGCTGGTCGCGCCATCGGACCACGTCGTGCCGGATGTCGCGGCATTCCACGCCTCGGTCGAAGCCGGATTGGCGGCGATCAGTCAAGGAGAGCTTGTTACGTTCGGCATCACGCCGACCCGCCCGGAAACTGGCTACGGCTACCTTGAACTGTCGGAAAAGCCCGACGGATCGGGGTCGCCCGTCAAGCTTTCCAAATTCATCGAAAAGCCCGATGAGAAACGGGCGGAAGAGCTTGTTGCGGCCGGAACCTACCTGTGGAACGCGGGCATCTTTCTTTTGCGCGTGTCCGACATCATTTCGGCGTTCGAGGCCCATGCCGCAGGCCTCGTCGCCCCGGTGAGCCGTGCCCTGGACGAATCCGAAGTCGATCTGGGGTTCATCCGGCTTGCGCCCGGCCCGTGGGCGGAGGCCGAGGATATCTCCATCGACTATGCCGTGATGGAGCGCGCAAGCAATCTGTCGGTCGTCCCGTTCGCCGCCGCGTGGTCCGATCTCGGCGGTTGGGATGCGGTCTGGCGCGAAGAAGGGCCGGATGCGACGGGTGTCGTCACATCGGGGCCGGCCACGGCGATCGACTGCACCAATTCGCTTTTGCGGTCCGAAAGCGAACGGTTGCAGGTGGTGGGCATCGGGCTCGACAACATCATGGCGGTCGCGACACCCGACGCGGTTCTCGTCGCCGATATGAGCCGGGCGCAAGACGTCAAACTCGCCGTCGAGGCGCTCAAAGCAAAGGGCGCGGCGCAGGCGACCGATTTTCCCAAAGATCACCGCCCATGGGGCTGGTTCGAGAGCATCGTGGTCGGCCAGCGGTTCCAGGTGAAGCGCATACTCGTCCATCCGGGCGCGTCGCTGTCGCTTCAAAGCCACTTCCACCGATCCGAACACTGGATCGTGGTCGAGGGAACAGCGAAGGTCACGGTGGACGACGAAGTGAAACTCGTAACCGAGAACGAAAGCGTCTACATCCCGCTTGGCGCGGTGCACCGGATGGAGAATCCGGGCCGCGTGCCGATGGTTCTGATCGAGGTTCAGACCGGCGCCTATGTCGGCGAGGACGACATCGTGCGGTATGAGGATATCTACGCCCGGACCTAGCCGAACTTTGAGGTGTGGTCCCGCGTTGGGACCGGAACACGCGCGAGGGACAGGATGCAGGTGCCGCAGACGATCAGACGACTGACGGAACGGGTCGAAACGCTGACGATCGTGGTTATCCTGATCGTCGCAGGGGCGCTCTGGGCCTTCGTCGGATTGGTCGACGAGATGATCGAGGGCGATCTTCATGCCTTCGACGAGGCCATTCTGATGGCGCTTCGCGTTCCCGGCGACCCATCGGATGCGATCGGCGGACCGCAGGTGGAAACCGCGATGCGGGATCTGACGGCGCTGGGCGGGATCACGGTATTGACGCTTCTGACGCTTTCGGTTCTGGCCTACCTGCTATTGCGAGGAAAACGGGCCTCGGCGCTGTTTCTGGCGGTCGCAATCGTTGGGGGCCAGCTTCTGTCACACGGGTTCAAGACTCTGTTTTCGCGCCCCCGGCCGGACCTTGTGCCGCATGGCGTGGATGTCGCGACCGCGTCGTTCCCGTCCGGCCATTCGATGATGGCGGCGGTCACCTATCTGACGCTTGCGGTCATGCTCGCCCGTCTGGACGGTCATACGAAGGTCCGGGTCTTTTTCGTCAGCCTTGCCGCGATCCTCGCCCTCGCCGTGGGTGTGAGCCGGGTTTACCTTGGCGTTCACTGGCCGTCCGACGTGCTCGCCGGATGGACGCTTGGTGCGGCGTGGGCGCTCCTCGTCTGGCTGATCGCGCGGTGGCTGGAACGTCGCGGTCGGATCGACCGCGAAACGGGTGGCTGAGGGTCAGCCACGCCGCGATCCGACCTCGTCCAGCACGCGCGCGATCAGAAGCGCGGCCCCACCGAGGATGAGCGAGCGACCCAGCGAGTCGGTGATGTTGCTCGGCGCGAACGCTTCCACCCCGTCCCGGCCCCTGATGGCGGCACGGCGCAACCGGCTGGCCGCGTTTTCGTCCCCGATCCTGCGGGGCTTCGGCACGTTGCCGATCCGGGGTTTCGCGGCGATGAGCGCGACTCCGAGCGCGAGCATCCCTCCGGCATAAAGCACGGGAGCGATCCGGTCATTCGACAAAGCCTCAAGGGCCTTGTCCGGCGTTTCGAAATGTTTGGGTAGCTGAACCGTCATGCTGATCTCCTTTCGCAAGGAAACCCACGAAGCCCGGCTTCCGTTCCGCGAAGGGTGGGGGGGCGGTCTTGCCCAGCGGGCTAGGTGCCTATGAACGCCGCGCGCCGTTCCAGTAGGGCCGCGCAGAGGTAATCGACGAAAACACGGACGCGACGGACTCGTCGAAGGTCGGAATGAAGCAAGACCCAGATCGACCGGGACTCGTCCAGCGTCGTGCCGGGAACGCGCTGGAGTTCGGGGAAAACGTCGGCGGCCCAACCGGGAAGGATCGCCATCCCCGCACCCGCGCGCGCAAGGTGCATGTGCATCTCGGGGTCGGGGATCGAGTGTCTTATCCGCGCTTCCGGATAGGGCGAGTTGCGCACCCGCTCCAGAAGCTGCGTCACCGGACCATAGCCGATCCATTGAAGCCCCTGTCCCTTCGGACCCGCTTTCGGCAGCATCCGGTCGAGGTAGTCGCGCGCCGCGAAGATCCCGATGGACGCGGGGAACAGCTTGCGCCCCACGACATCTTCATCGACCTCCGCCACGGTGCGCACGGAGATGTCGGTTTCCAGCTTCTCGATGGAATCGACCGAGAAAGAGAGCTGAAGCTCGATGTCGATCTCGGGGTAGAGCGCCGAGAAATCGGCGAGGACCGGCGCGAGAAGGAAATGCGCGTTCACCGGGTCGGCAGACAGGCGTATCAGACCCGACGCTTCGCGGTCCAACCCCTGCACGGCATTGAACCCCTGCAAAAGGGCCTCTTCGGCGCTCAATGCTTGGGGCAGCAGGGTCCGTCCGGCGGCTGTCAGTTGGAACCCCTCGGTCCCGCGTCTGAACAGTTGCACGCCGAGCTGGGCTTCGAGTGCTTCGACTTGCCGTCGAACCGTTGCATGGGTTCCGCCCAGTTGATCGGCGGCGGCGCGCAACGACCCTTGTCGGGCGACCGCGAGAAAGGCGGGCAGGGATTTCCAGTCAAGCATGGGTGGAACGTTTTCGATCCATCGTGGGTTGTTTCGGACAATACTCGGATAATTTGTGATCCGCTACGTCTCTTGCGTCAAGCAAACACAGGAGACGACCCATGCACCCGACAGCCGAAACCCTCACCGCGTGGAGCATTACCGCCTACGGTGGCCCCCAGACACTCGCGCCGGTCACACGCGACCTTCCGGCCCCCGCGCCGACCGAGTGCCTGATCCGTGTCCGCGCCTCGGCGGTCACCCGTGCCGATGGCATGATACGGGCAGGACTTCCCCGCTTCGCCCGCCCGTTCATCGGTTGGTCGCGCCCGCGTCACGACCTGATCGGGACGTGCTTGTCGGGCGAGGTCATCGCCGTCGGGAACAGGGTCACGCGGTTTGCCGTCGGTGACGAGGTTTACGGTATGGCGGGCATGTCGTTCAGCGCGAATGCGAGCCACATCTGCGTGGACGAGGGTGGCGTGCTCATGCACAAGCCTGCCGCGCTTTCGCATGAAGAAGCCGCCGTGATGGGGGATGGGGCGACCACCTCGTTCAATTTCCTGCACAACGTCGCCGAACTTCGGGCTGGTGAGAAAATCCTGATCCTCGGCGCTGCGGGGAGTCTTGGAACGGCTGCCGTCCAGATCGCCGCCGCCATGGGGGCCAATGTGTCCGGCACCTGTAGTGCTGGCAACGCAGGCCTCGTCGCGTCGCTCGGTGCAAGCCGGGTGATCGACTACAGGCTCGAAGACTACGCGAAATCCACGGAACGCTACGACGTGATCTACGACACGCTCGGGATCAGTTCGTTCCGCGAGGCCCGGTCCGTCCTGACCCGGACCGGCCGATATGTCTGCCCGGTTCTCGGGTTCGGTTTGCTCTCGGCCTCGCTGCGCACCGCGATCATCGGGGGCCGCAAGGCGCGGTTCTCGGCCACCGGAATGCTGAAACCCGAGGTTCAGCGCGCCATGCACGCCAAACTCGTCGATCTCGTGGAGGCCGACCGTTTCGCGCCCGTGATGGATCGCACCTATCCGCTGGCCGAACTGGTCGAAGCGCACCGTTACATGGAAACCGGGCGCAAGCGCGGCAACGTCGTCGTCGTTTGACGAACGTCGCGGACCTTCGCCCCCCAATCCCAAATTCACCCATCCGCGCCGGGCCTACGGCGCCATCCCATCCGACAGAGGACCAAAACCATGACAAACGACCTGAACGCTCACCGTCCCGCCGCACGCCTGTTCGGCATCTTCTTCATCTTGGCCTTCGCGAGTTACGGCGCAGGCTCTGAATTCGTCGCCTCGGTCACGGGCAATCCACAGGGACTCGAAGGCGTTGCGGGCATGAAGACCTCGCTCCTGATCGGCGTGCTCCTGATGGCCGTCGTCCACTCCATCGTTAACATCGGGCTTTCGGTTCTGGCCTTTCCGGTCCTGAGCACCGTCAATGGATACGTGGCACGCGGCTACCTTGCAGCCGGTATCGCCGCGACGACCACCGCCATCGCCGGCGCCCTGTTCGTCGCACTCCTCGCCCCGCTCGGTGATGCCTTCGTAGCTGGGGAAGGTGGCGGCCATTTCGAAACCATCGCCCTGCTGCTCGAACGCGGGGGCTTTTTCGGCTACCAGATCAGCATGACGCTCTGGGGCGTCGGGGGGCTCATCCTGTGTTCGGCCCTCTTCATCGGGCGTCTGGTGCCGCGTGCGCTGACGGTCTGGGGCTTTGTCGGTTACATCGTCTTCGTGGTCGGCACGGTGGCCGAGATGTTCGGATTTGGCATCGGCGTGATGCTTGCGCTGCCCGGCGGGCTGTTTGAATTGAGCCTGAGCTTCTGGTTGATCTTCAAGGGCTTCAATTTGCCCAAGACGGTCCTTTGACCCGCGTCCGGGCCGGCTTCGGTCGGCCCGGAGATGCGTCGTTCCGCGTATGAGCGAACTTCGGCGCTGGTCGCCGCCAAGATGACAGACCGTTTCGGACTTGGAAATCAGCGCCACATTTCCCGCCTCTCCGCCCAAAATTCCGCATGGTCGAGGGCGTTTCGCACGCCGCGCGCCACAATCGGACCGCGCTGACACGATTCGAGCCGATCCGCCCAAATCGCGCCATTCATGGGCAAGGATCGTGCGAATTTTCGTCAAAGACTGGGGGTAAACCATACCTATGCCGCGGCCAGAACGGTCGCACCAGGGGAAGAATACCATGATGTCGTCCTGCCAGACCGCATTGAGTAAATTCGCCGCCGACGAAGGTGGAGCCGTCACGACAGATGCGGTCGTGTTCTGGGCCGGCCTCATCCTGATGGCCCAGACGGTCGTCACCGATGTTTCGCATGGCGTGATGATCGTCGCTGACGGGATTTCGGGCGCAATCGAGGAAATCGCCGCGACGAACCTGACGCTTCAGGAAATCGTCGGGTTGGCAGGGCAAGACGCGACGCCGACGGCGGGCGAGGGCACGCAACCGTCGTCGTCCGGCAATCCGGGCAACGAGAAGGACGTCGGGCGGGCGGGCGAGAACCCGAACGGAACGGACGATTGGGGCACAGGCTCACAGGGCCGCAGCCAATAACGGCGCTCCGTTGTGCCTGACATACTCTAGGTCGGGACGCGTTCACGGCTGCTTCGGCGATGTCACGACCCACCGTCAGCGCTGCGCTTCTCTTTTGAAGCGCAAAGCGAAATCCATCCAGAACATTTGTGATTTCAGTGGTGAGCCGTGCAGGATTCGAACCTGCGACCCACTGATTAAAAGTCTTACATCCAAGCTTTCGACGACCTTCATTTCTTTGCGCCGAACTTCAATATACGCATGAAATTAATAGAAAATTTCAATTCCGCGCCACCAATTACTTCGACACACTTCTTGAGATTTCACCCCCCGATGCTTACCCTTTGCTTACCTGATCGGGGAAATGAACGATGCCAAAATTGAAGCTGTCAAAGTCCGTCGTCGAAAAACTCAGCACAGATGACCGCGAAGATGTCTTTTGGGATGTTTCCCTTCACGGATTCGGCGTCCGAGTGAAACCCAATGGAACTAAAAGCTACCTCGTTCAGTATCGCAACCGCACCACAGGCCGATCCAGACGCCAAACCATCGGGCAAGCGGGTCCGCTCCTGTCGTTTGCCAATGCTCGCAAAGAGGCGATGCGACTTCTCAGCGAGGCCGCGCAGGGCGGCGACCCGGTCGAGTCCAAACAATCCGCACGCAAAGCGGAAACCATCGCCGATCTTGCCGACCAATACCTCACCCTCCACGCAAAACCCAAGAAACGCGAAAAGAGCGTCGCGAATGATGTTTCGATGCTGAACGGCATTATCATTCCCAAGTTGGGCAAACAGAAGGTTGCCCAAGTCGGCCACCGCGACATTCAAGCTCTGCACAACAGCTTGCGCGAAACGCCTTACAGGGCAAATCGGACGCTGGCGCTTCTCTCCAAGATGTTCGCCTTGTCTGTTCGCTGGGGGTGGCGGCAGGACAACCCCGCAAAGGGCGTTGAGCGCTTCCCCGAAGAAAAGCGGTATCGCTGGCTATCCGACGAGGAGCTGGCCCGCTTTGTTGCGGAATTGAACGAACACCCGAACCAACGCGCCGCCAATGCCATCCGCCTGCAACTGCTGACCGGCGCACGCATTGGCGAGGTTCTGACTTCAAAATGGAGCGATTTTGACCTTGTTCGGGGCGTCTGGGTAAAGCCATCCCACCACACCAAACAAAAACGCACCGAACACCTGCCTCTCTCCAACACAGCCATAAGCTTGCTCCAAACGATCCAAGAGAGCGCCGATCTAAACCACCCGTATGTTTTTCCCGGCAGAAACCCAGGTCAACCCCTCAAGGAACTGAAACGCTTCTGGCAAAACGTAACCACCGCTGCCGAACTTTCGGACTATCGCATCCACGACAATCGCCATACGCACGCTTCGCACTTGGTTTCAAATGGCCTGACCCTTCCAGTCGTCGGTCGGCTTCTGGGCCACACCAACCCGCTAACGACGCAAAGGTATGCCCATCTCGCAGACGATCCGCTCCGAGCCGCTGCTGAAATCATGGCCGAAAAGATGGGGCGTTGACCTGGAAATCCACTAAGTGAGAATGAGAAAATGTGAAGACTTTTCCCCAGATGTCCGCGAAATAGCGCACATCATCAAATCGGAAGCACTGTGTGGAGGAGTCAACTTAACCCGCACCGAGGTGCTCCGGTTGAAGAATTTTGGGGCAGAGGCCCAGGGCAATAGCGTCAGAAGTATCATCTCGTTGCCCCAAAAAAGCCCTAACCTAAACCGTTCAGCACAGCAAGCACGGCCCAAATTGAACAGGGTCGTGCTCAATTAGGAATTGCCCTCTGGTTCCCGAAGCGCAGGCATTGAAAAAAAGCCCTGCATTTCAAAATAGCATCAGCCCTAGAGAGATCAGCCCTCCTAGAACTACTAAGATGTTGATTGCTTTGAAGCCTGCACTTTCGTGTAGCTTGTGAACTAGATTTGGCGATTTGCGCAGTGCAATCAGCATCCGCGCCGACCTTCCGAATACGCGCACCGCTTCATCTTGCCCGGGGATAATAGCATCGGCCCTAGTTACACCGGGCAATCTAGGCGGCCCGGCGCGCATCTCTTGTGTAAGAAACAGTACATCATCACGCATTTGTTCTCGAAGATCACCTTGAGTGATCGCTTCCAGAACAGGGGCGGCTTCGGCTATCTGCGCAAGGTTGTCGGAAGACAATTCGCGAAGCGCTTGTGTTTGCAGAAGTTTCCGGTTTTCAGCGACTTCTGGATCAGTCGCTCGTATTCCTTGGGCACCTTCCTGCAACGCCGAAAGCAGTGCTTGGTTCTCTTCAGACGGAGGCAACTCGCCTGTACCAATTTGAACCGTCAGGCTATGGTGAACCGTTGTAAGGTCCATCTCGACCCTTTGGGGGTCATTTGCGTAGCGCTCTAGTGTGCGGCGCAGCTTTCGGATTTCTAAGGAGTCCGCGTTCAGCCCATTGGACTGATTCTCAAGCACATCTTCGATTGCATCTGTCAGCTGCGCGAGGGTTGCAGCCAGCAAGTCAGGTTTTTCAACGTCTTTTATCCGAATCTCAAAAGCGCCGGTTTCCGGATCTTGCTCCAATTCCTCTGCCAAAGGCAGAAGTCGACTCAATTTAACGGCATCTTCTTCAGTCGGATTGTCCTCGCCGACATCGTCACCATCATCGTAAAAATCAGACCCAGGGATTGGCGACCAATCCCAAAGCCCGCTTTCATCGGTAATGTTCTGGGCAACCTCTTCTATTAGCTCTTCAGGATATTCATCCGAGAAGTTATCACCAAGAGCTTCTTGTGGCGTTTCCGGCCCTCCATAAATCCACTGGTAGCCTCCTTCCGCCGAAATGTACGGCAACGAATTGGCCGGATCTTCATAGTTTGAGTAGAACCATTCTTTCATTTCTTCGGATGCAGCTTCGCGGTCGAAATCGTCTTCATCGAAGTCATCGTCGTCAGGGTCTGGTTCATACTCAATTTCAACAGAAAAGTTCTGCACGAGCTCATGTCCATTAAGGTCTGAAACAAGCTCGCCGAGGAAGCCTTCGGGATACTCTGACATCTCCCAGCGAATATCTCCCAACTCATCGCGACTTGTTGAGGCGCTCCATAACCGATCAGCACCCATGTCTCGCTCGTCGCTTGCAACTACTTCCCAATCAATTTCATCAGGCTCAATCTCAAATAATTCTCCAGTGTCGGAATGACGAACAATAGCGATTCCAGTGGTACTAATTTTCATTTTTCACCAACTCGATGCTTTGAATGACGGGTAACAATGTCTTGCAGTTCGTTGGGTTGGAATGCCACATCCCACGACCAAATTCCGAAACCACCCACTGAATTCACGGCTTCAACCCACTCGGCCAAGGCATCACGTTTTGCCTTATTCTGAGGGCTATCTGTGCCTTTGATCTCCAACGCCAAAATATCACCATTTACGTATTTCACTAGGAAGTCAGGGACGTAGCGCCTACGCGAACCTGCCCAAAGGTATTGGATTTGAAATCCTAGATGATCATTTTTTGCGTAGGCCAGTACATCACTTGATTTTTCAAACACATTGGCCGCATGCCCTTCCCAGGAAGAGTCCCCAACCAAATGGCTGATATGTGATTTAACGGCGGGAAAATTGGGCTTGGCCGTGTACCAGGTGCGCATCTGTGCCGTTGAACCGATTGGGTTTTCCTCGTCGAAGATCGGCGTCAACTTGGTCCTGTTCTGCTCAAACACACTTTGCATAAGGTGCTGAACAACCAGATCGATGTTGAGAGCGATCAGAATGCGACGCCTTAGCGGATCGGAGTGAAAGAGCGACGGGATTTGCAACGCCCCAGAGCCGATGAATTCTTCGACGATCCGGACAAGCTGCGCTGCAAGCAGGTCTTCCGACCCTTTGAAGCTATGATTCAGGCCTGCGAACCCCTTTCGTGCTGCTTGAAACACGAGGCGTTGAAGCCTGAAGCCGTCCGGAAGCTTTTCCAAGTCAATCGAGGAAACTTTGCCCATGTCGGTTGCACCGCCCAGAGCAGGGGCTAGGTCCGCACTGATGGGCGTGGAGGCAGGATCAAGCGTAAGCGTCTCAACGTCCGACCAATCTACGGACAATTCGCGACGGACAACCGACTCGACACGAACCACGTTCGGCCATTTGATCGCCAAATTGGCGCGTTCAGGAATGACTTCAATCTGTGTTGTTGGCTTAGGCGGAGGTGGCGCTTCACCGGTTTCCCCAGCTTCGGAGATCGAAAGGGGAACGCCAAAGACATTCACGTATTCTGGTAAAAACAGACCATTCTCGTCGGTGTCATAGGCAACCCGCCGAAGGCCTCGTCCAACGACCTGTTCGCACAACAATTGCGACGTGAATGCGCGCAAGCCCATGATATGTGTGACGTTCTTCGCATCCCAGCCTTCAGATAGCATCGCTACGGAAATCACGTTCTGGAGGTCTTGCCCGGCCTGACTGCGCTTGCCGACATTGTCGATGATCTCGCGGAGAAGCTCTTCCTTCTTTAGGCCGCTCAACTGCCGTTTCCGGGTTTCCGGTATGTCAGATGCTTCCACGATGTCCTGAAGCCGCTGATCGTAGGCTTTGTCGGAGGTCGCCGCCTCACCGATTTCCGCCTTGTCCAGAACCTTCGAGTCCACGCGCAAGGTCCTATTCGGAGCCTGCAATTCGGGCCAATGGGCATCGCCCTGGTTAAAGTAGTGCTCAATCCGGGCGGCAGTTTCTGTCCGATTGCAGACCGTTAGCATGACCGGCGGTGAATGATGCCCCGCTTCAGCCCAGTCCTTTGCCGTTTCGCGCCAGTCCGCACCAAGCAGCGTGTAGGCGTCCTGTACAAGCTTGGGCAGCGCTTCATGCGGTTCGGCCTTGGCCCGGTTCAGGTCCTCAGAAACCGACTTATCACGGTAGATATGATAAAGCTTCGATTGCAGTGTACGGGAATCCGGCAACGCGTCATCCCGGACGACAACGCGCGGGGTTTTGACCAGGCCCGCCTCAATTGCGTCGTTCAGCCCAAAATCCGAGATGATCCAGTCGAACAGCGCGGTGTCGGTGCTGGCTTTGCCGGTGGGCGCGAAAGGCGTGGCGGAGAGGTCGAAACAGCGCTGAATGCGGCGGGTTTTGTGGATGCGGTCCAGACCTTCGATCCAGCGTGTGGCCTCGTCGAGGTCGATGCCCTGTTCCTCGGCCTGCTTCTTCGAGACCTTGACCTCGGGCGGTTTGCGATAGGCGTGATGCGCCTCGTCGTTGATGACGATGATGTCCTTGTGCCCGGCCAGTTTGCCCAGAACACGGCGGGTGAAGGCCTCGTCGGATTCCTTGCCCTTTTTGACAACGGACCGGTCCTGTTCCTTCAGCGGCATCAGGGTGTGCCAATTCTCGATCAGCACCTCAGCCTGGTTCAGCTTCTGCCGCATGAACTCGGACGGGCACAGATTGAACTCGTCGTAGTAGCTGCCCTCAGACGGCATCAGCACCTGCAACCGGCCCTTCACGGTCAGGCCTGGCGCGACGATGAAAACCGCGCGACTGAAATCCTTGTTCCGCTTGGGGTAAGTCAGCGCGTTCAGCACCTGCCAGGTGATGATCATCGCCATCACTGTTGTCTTGCCCGCGCCGGTGGCCATCTTGTTGCAGAGCCGTTCCCAGGCACCACCATCGCCGGGCACATGGATGCCCTGCTTGTAGGCCTCAGCGCCCTCGACCCACCAAATCAGCGTCTCAATCGCCTCAAGTTGGCAGAAATAGAACGGGTGCTGGCGCGCGGTCTCATCATGCCAGTGCTCCAACAATTTGCGCGTCACGATGGTCACGCCGGGCCAGCCATCCTCGCGCCATTGATCCACGCGGTCGCGGATCGTGTTGACCATGGCCAGCACTTCGGTCCGCTTGGTGTTGTTACGCGCGTCAAAGACCTCGTAGCTCGCGGGCCTTCGCTCAGTCTTGATCTCCAGCGTGCCGCCTTTGCCCTCGATCCAATGCTGCGCGGGCCGCTCCCACGGGCGGTTGATGATCAGGGACATGACTTATCCCTCCAGCGCGACGATCTTTAGGGACTCGATTCCCCGATCATCCACGATCTTCACCGCAATCCGCTTGTTGTCCCCCGCTTCGAACGGCAGCGACACCGTGCCGTGGAACTGCTCCAACAGGTCCTCGTCCAACTCAGCCCGGATCGTCTTTTTCAGACGGTTCCAGCCGCCCTTGGCATCGGCCATGGGGAAAAACACCTGATGCGGCATCAGGGACCGCTGATCGTAATCCTGATCCAACGACCACATGGCGATCTGCTTGGTGCCGCCGCCCTCGATCTCGCCAGTCTTGGGGTTGAAGTAGTCAAAGCCATGCACCTCGACCTCCCACATCCCATCACCGCGCTTGCGCACATCGACCTCGGGCTGGCCCATCAGCCAGAAGCTTTCGTTGCTTGCCCGCTTCTTCTTCAAATCCTCGGTCAGCAGGTCTGTGTTCATCTGCACCTTGAGGAAGGTCATGCCAGGCACGTTCATCTCGTCGATGTCCTTCGCGGCCTCTGGATCAAAGGTGAAGGCGCAGAACAGCAGGAATTTGGGCTTGGGCATCAGCGTGTAGGCTTCGTTCATCGCCTCTTCGACCTGGCGCTGCTCCAACGCGGCGTGCTCTGGCCCGAAGCTGACCACCACGCGCTCGCCCGTATCGGCGACGGACCCGCTGGCGTGCAGGAACTTGGTGCCCGGGATCACCTCGAACTCGGCAAAGCGCATCATGTTGCCGCCCTTGCCGCGCACGCCGGTCTTCAACAGCTCATCGCGCCACAGCGATTGGCGCGAGGTTTCGCCAGAGCGGGCGACGGTGCTGTCGGCCTCTTCGGCTGGCAGGCTCTCGTCCAGAGACAGCACGGTGGGCGCAGGCACAGCCTCGACGCTGAACGGGCCGGTGATGCGCAGCTTGTTTTTATCGATGCGGGGCTTGTCGTAGAGCGTTTCCTGATCGGCATGATCGGCGATGGACTGGTCCATGCGGCGCTGCATGGCCTGGCGTGTCTTGTGAAACGCCTCGAACGGGGGTTTGGCCGCCTCGGGCCAATCGTCGGGCAGGTCAAAGGGCACCTCCCATTCCTCCAACACGTCGCCATCGCGGAAGGAGACCTGCTTGCCCTTGCGATAGCCTTGGGTGGGCTTGACCGGCAGCGGCGGCGCGGATGTGAGCGCGGCGTTCAGGTCATCCAGCGCCGCCGTGATCTTTGGATGATCCTCGTCATAGATCGTGTCGATGTCGGGGTTGTTGGCGATGGATTTCAGCGTGATATGCGGCACGGTTTCATAATCGAACCCGCCCTTCAGCCCCTCGTGCGGATAGCGCAGGGCGTAATAGTCAAAACTGGCGGTCATCAGCCGTTGCTTGGCCAGCGTGATCGCCACGCGAGAGGTGTCGCAGGTGATCCAGCGCCGCCCCCATTTCTCGGAGACGAAGGCGGTGGTTCCCCCTCCGCAGGTGGGGTCAAGCACCAAATCGCCGGGATCGGTAGTCATGAGGAGACAGCGTTCAATTACTCGCTCACTTGTCTCGACAACGTAGCTCTTGTCTGAGGCACCCTGAGTAGTAGTCCAAACATTCGCGTATTCCTGCACAGGAAAATCCGAAAACTCGAAGCGATACGATGGCATCGTTTTGCCATGCAGGATTTTGCGCGCCTTTAGGGCACGCTTCATCCCATCAGGGTTTGTTTTCCAGCTTTTTCCCGACTTTGGCCTGTAAGCCTTACCATCGAGCTCAAAATCAAAGACGCAGCTTTCTGTTAAGCCAGACGAGACCAAGTCAGTTGCCCTGAAAACGGACGATCCGTCGGGCAAATTATCTGGCTCGCTATCGAAGTTTTTGAAGGGAATTTCTTCGAGCGAAGGAAGCCTCACTTTGTTGAACTGGGTCCCTTCTCCGGACTTCCTAATGTCGTACAATTTCCGGAATTTTATCTGGCTTTTGTCTTTCGCAAACCAGACGATGTAATCATAGATCGAAGCGAGGTACTTTGTGCCGAGCGGAATTTTCGTTCTGTAGGCGATTATATTCATGAAGTTTTCAGCGCCGAAAACCTCATCCATGAGCGCTCTCACCGAATGAAGGTTTTCATCTGAGATTTGCACGAAAACAGAGCCTGTTGGGTCCAACAGTTCGCGGGAAAGCACTAAGCGATCACGAAGATAAGTGAGGTATGAGTGCGCCCCTAACTCCCACGTATCGCGGAAGGCTCTGATCATCTCTGGTTCTGCAGTGAGGTCCTCTTCTTTGTCGTTTGTTTGATTTGGTTTCTTGTTGGTAAAGGGCTGAAAATTCGACCCATATTTGATGCCATAGGGCGGGTCGATATAGATCATCTGCACCTTGCCGCCCATGCTCTCCTTCGTCAGGAGCGAGTTCATCACCAGCAGGCTGTCCCCCGCCACCAGCCGGTTCGACCAGCCCTTTTCGTGGTGATAGAAATCCAGCGCCTGGCGCAGCGGCAGGTTCTCGAACGGGGCGGCGAACAGGTCCGGCTGCCGCCACTGCGCGCTTGCGTCCTGCCCCTTCAGCCGCTTCGCCGCATTGGTCAGAATCGTCGCCGGGTCCACTCGTTCATGGACATGGAGGCTGACGGTATCGACCTCGAACGATGTCTTCTCTGCCTTGCCCGTCCAGTTCAGGTAAGGGGCTTGCAGGCGTTTGAGTTCCGTCAGCGCGTCCTTCATCCGCTCCGGATCGTTACTGGCCAGCGCGTCATCGATCAGCGTTTCAATCGCCCCGCGCGCGCGGTCAAAGTTCAGCACCGGGTCCAGATGCGGGTCATATTGCCACGTGGTCTTTTCGCCATCCGGGTCAGTTTCCGCATGAACCATCCCCACCTCGGGATTGTTCACACGCGTCTCGCCATGCCGGTAGGACAGCACCTCGGTCGGGTCATCCGATTTGCGGCTGGCCTTCTTGCGCGTGCCGGTGGTGGCTTTGGGTTCCTTGGCCACCGGAGCCGTCAGTTCCAGATCAGCCACATCTGCCCGATACACCGATCCCCCACGCCCCTTGCCCCGGCCCAGCGTGCCATCGTCAATCAGCGCATCCCGCGCTTCGGCATAGGCTTCCTCAGTCAACGTTGGGATATGGTCCCGCAGCCGCGCGAGCATTGCGCCGTTGCCAATGGACGAGCCATCTTCGGGCGTCAGAGACAGGATCAGGTCAGAAAGATCGGATGACATATGCGCCCCTTACCCTTGAAATCACTTGTGTTCTTTTTGACGAACAATAGCGCGTTCCCCTAAGGGTTGCATCCGGGAAGTTTCGCCTAAGTGTGGCACATCAAGGGTGGCTGACACGGCATCGCATCCCCCTTTTCGCTGTCTAGGTCACACCTTTTCAGACCGGTGTCACATCTCGCCGTGATGAACGGCTATAAAACAAATGCTTAGAAAGATTTCAGTCACGCCTTTCGCGGCGTGATCCACAGATTTGGCGAGCATCGAAGCGCATCCTGAGACTTACAAACAGATCGCAATGACGCGGCCTGCAACGAGATCAGGAAAAGCTAAAATGGCGAAACTTACGCAAACCCAGCTCGCGACCCGCTGGCACATCTCACCCCGGACGCTGGAACAATGGCGCTGGCTCGGCAAGGGGCCGAAATTCCTCAAGATCGGTGCGCGGGTTCTTTACGACGAGGCAGACATCGAGGCCTTTGAGACCGCGCAGATTTGCCAGAACACCCATGGCCCATTGGCACCGGAGCGCATGTGATGGCCAAGAAGTTCCCCGCTCAACGGATCAAAGGGCATCGCGTCTATGATGTTTGGGAGGTCGCACAAGCGCTGGACTGCCACAAGCAAACTGTCATCCGCTGGATCAAGGCTGGAGAACTATCTGCGGATACGTCACGGAAGCCCTGGCTGATTGAAGGGAAAGACCTCAAGGCCTTTCTCGGTGCCCGCCAGACAAAGATCACCGTCAAACTGGCACCGCACCATTGCTATTGCCTCGGGTGTAAGGCTCCCCGCGAACCAGATGGGAAGATGGCCGATTACACGCAGCAAACCCCCGAAACCGGGCGCCTGACCGGCCTTTGTCCCAAGTGCGGCTCGCTGATGCACAAGGTTGTCAGGCGGGTCGATCTGGAGGCAATCCGGGCAAAAATTGAGGTCACGGTTCAGAAGGCGTCCCCAAGAATAGTGTCCCGTGCCGATCCCCGTTCAAATGTCACCATAGAACAGAAGGGCCAAACCCATGGCAAAACGCAGCAGGGATAACCTGCGCATCAAGCGCAAATACCTTCTCTGGCGCAAGGACGCTCAGGGCATCTCCGAGGCTTCCCTCGACAAGTCCGCCGCTGCCATCACGCTTTACGACGGCTGGCTGGGAGGCAAGGATTTCCGCGCATTCCATGCCGAACGCGCCCGGTCGTTCAAGCGCCACCTGGCGGGCCTCCGGAACGAGCGCACCGGCGCGCCGTTGTCCGCAGCGACGACCAACGGCACCCTGCGCGAGTTGAAGGCATTCTTCTACTGGATGGCGGATCAGCCCGGCTACAAGTCCAAGATCAGCCGCGCGGATGCTGACTATCTGACGCCGGATCGCAAATCGGAAAATGCGCGACGTGGGACACTATGGAAACCGCACCCCTCGCCCGCCCAGGCACGTCACGTCATCGAGACGATGCCCTCGGGCACGGTCATCGAGCGCAGGAACCGCGCCCTTCTGGCCTTTCTGTTCCTAACGGGATCGCGCGAGGGGGCCGCGATTTCATTGCCCTTGCGCAACCTCGACCTCAAGAGCGGTTGCGTGCAGTTCGATGGCCGATACGTTGATACGAAATTCGGCAAGTCATTCTCGACCGGTTTCTACCCGTTCGGCGAGTTCGCGGAAAACATTCTCCAGGATTGGGCGACCGAGTTGACGCAGGTTCACCTTTTCAGCGCGACCGATCCGCTGTTTCCGAAGACCAAGGTTGCGGTCGGCGTGTCCCGCAAGTTTGAGGCCGTGGGAATATCGCGGGAACCTTGGAAAAACGCATCCAGCGCAGCGAAGATCTTCAAGCAGGCATTCGCCGACGCTGGCCTGCCGCCGTTCTCGCCGCATCGGGTCAGGGATACAATGACCGATCTGGCAAATGACCACTGCCGCACGCCGGAAGACTTCAAGGCATGGTCGCAGAACATGGGCCACGATGACGTTCTGACGACGTTCAGCTCCTACGGAACGGTCCCGCCAGGGCGTCAAATGGAGTTGATGGGCCGATTTAGAAAACGCGGTGTCCATGTTGACGATGTCATCGAATGATCTCTGTCATTCCGCCTTGGCCTTCCGTACCGTTACGCGGTCCGGGGTCAACCGATAGCCAAGCCATGGTTGGTTTTCGATTATCGCATCGGCTTCCTCTGGCTCCCTGCCGCAGGAGGCCATTTTCTTTCGCATAACCACTTTCGCGCGATTGACCCGTTGGCGAACGGCTTCGTCGCCATCTACCTTCAAAGCCTTCGTCAAGAAGTTCGTGTTGGCCAGCGGGTAGTCGAGAGGCATCAATCCCTGACCAGCCCCTTCGAGCCATTTGTCGGCCAACACAATCAACAGGTCAGCCGTTGCATTGCGTTCAATGAAAATACGGTCGTCGATCACGACACGACGTCTTTGCGGATTCACTTCCATGACCATGGGCTTCGCAGGTTCGACAATGGGGCGAGATGAAACAGGGATATTTGGCAGGGCATTGGCTTTTTGCGCCTCACCGTAAAGCCTTGGCAGGCTTCCATCTGGAAAATCCTCCGCACTCTTTGCCTTCAACGTCGCGCGCATCACGTCGGACACGCCGATCCCGTGCCGTTTCAGCAACCGCGCGATCATTTCAATCGCTGTTTCAGTAGGCTGCGCCAAGTGAGCGACAGCGCTGATGACGGCAGGCAGGGCGCGTTCCAGTTCCGAGGGCGTGATGTGTTCATAGGCCCGGGCGCTTCGCAGGTAAGACAGTGCGACTTCTCGGTCTCGGACATCACTTCTGGTGTCGTCCATCAAGGCAACCCGATAGGCCTCTTCCGGGTCAAACCTTTCCAGCCCTGCAGCCAGCACAGCAAAACGCCGGTCGATGCACTGCGAACACCGCCCGCAATGGATGTGCTGTTTGGTTTGATTGTGAACGTCGGCGCAACTGCGCGTCTGCGCGATCTGCTCGGACATGCCCAGGCGCGCCACCGTCTCGACGACTTCCTTCTTTGTTCGCCAGAAAAACGGATTGTCGATCCGGGTCTCGGATGCGAACACGCGACCCAGGAAATCCGAGAACCGGGATAGTGTTTGCGGATGGGTGGTCCGGGTCGCCCGTGTGCCGAGGACGTTGCCAACGGGCGACAGGTTCAGACTGACGACCCCGTTTTCGAAGAAAGAAACCCGGTTCAGACCGAATGCCCTTGCCGTCACAGCACCCAAGGCCGCGAAAAGAAACGACCTTGCCCGATGTGTTCCTTCCTTGAGGCCCCTGCCAACCATCTGGACCTGCACCGGGATATGGCGGCAACTGTTCTCACCAAACTTCTCGGTCAATGTCTTGTGGAGTTGCCGCTGCACTGGCGCGATCTTCGACGCCGAGAAATGGCTGACCAGGGCGACGCGTTCGCCTCGCTCGGCGATTTCTTCAAGTGCCCCGGCAAAGGAATCGAGGCCGCCAGAGAACATCAGCACCCGCGTCGCCTGCCATGCGCTGCCCTCGTCGAACTTGAAGAACAATGATCGCTCGGCCTCGCCATCCTCTTTGGCGACGAACCGGAACACGAAGCGATCTCCGGACAGGAACATCAGCATTTCTTCAAGCGCCAGGACGACGTCTTCGCTTTGCCAGAAGGCGCGGTCCCGAACAGGCATATCAACCTGGAAATGTCGGTGCCACATCTTGCCCATCTGCTGATCTGCCGTTCCACCGCGACTGACGGCAGCATCGGCCCCGTAGACCACGGCTGCGACTTCCAGCAGGTCCAAAGCGCGGTCCGGCAAGTCGGCCACAAGCTGCGCGTTCAGGTGGCTGATGCAGACCTTGACGCCAGCCGGGTTCCCATCAATCTCAAGACGCAATTGGGCATCGCCGCCGCTCTTGGTCAGCGGCGGCAGGCATCGGACCCGACGCTCAGACGGGATCGCGCCGCCGACCAAGCTCGGACCTCATTTTCTTGAATGCATAATCGGTGAAACGGTTGATGGCGTCCTGATCCAGCGCTTGACGCTGCCAGACGGTTTTGCCGAACCACCCGCCCGCGAACTCTTGCACGATGCGCGAGGCCTCATAGCTGTGTTGAGCAAGTGCCTGCTGGAAAGCGACGCGCTGGGCATCTGTCGCAAAGCGCCGATCCTGCCCGATATGATTGGCCAGTTCGCGGCTAAGGTAATAGTCCAGCGACCGGTATGTCAGCCGCGCAAAGAAGTCCCGTGCCAATGTGGCGAAGCGGTCGCCCGAGGCAAATTCGCCAAGCGCCATGCGGATTTCCTGCGACGTCGGTTCGAACAGGCTCGGCAGGCGATTCCGCAAATGCACAGACAGCGTTTCGAGCAGGGCTGACTTGGCCAGCAAGCCCGCGTCCGATGCCTGCCCGGTGGCAAAGCTTTGTCGTTCGATTGCAGCATCCAACCCAGCCAGCAGGCTTGCCACCGACGTCAGTGGGCTATCGCCGCAACCCAGGTCGGCCAAGGCGTCCTCGAATCCCGGCGCACGCGCCAGAAGCGGCAGACGAACTAAAAGCGCTGCCACGAACTGGAAGCGCGGGTCTTTGCTGGCAAGGGAAAGGTCTCGCTCCGAGGCTTTGGCCGCCGCCTCGGCGATCACGTCAACCGACGCACCAGAATCAATCAGCCCAACGACATCGCGCCACTTTTTCGACCGTGGCAACGCGCCGAGCCGAATATGGCCCATGACAGTCTCCCTATCGTGTTGACGCTGGCGCAACCTGTGCGGGAAAGCAACGGAAATCAGAGATCAAATTCTTACCCTGCGCTTACCCGGTCAAACGGACAAGCTGCGCATCGTGAGATAAGTCTTTGATTTCAGTGGTGAGCCGTGCAGGATTCGAACCTGCGACCCACTGATTAAAAGTCAGTTGCTCTACCAACTGAGCTAACGGCCCACTGCGGAGGGCTGACTAAGGTGCGGGGGGCGGGTGGTCAAGAGAAAAAACCGCATTCTCTTTCATTCATTTCTCACGAGGCGTATATGCGCGCCATGAGCGATCTGCCGACCGATACGGGCCTGCCCTTCATGAAGTGGCACGGGGCCGGAAATGACTTCGTGATCTTCGATTCACGGGGGCGATCGGCTGTGACCACCGAAGCTCTGGCGCGCGGGCTGGGCGACCGGCACCGCGGCGTGGGATTCGACCAGCTCGCCGAGATTCGCGACAGTGACGTGGCGGACATCGACCTCGACTTCTGGAACAGCGACGGCAGCCGGGCGGGGGCCTGCGGGAACGCGACCCGTTGCGTGGCGCGGTATCTGTTCGACCAGACCGGGAAAGAGGCGCTCACGATCCGCACGACTCGCGGTGTGCTCGAAGCGCGTCTGGCCGAGGGCGAGGTTCATGTGAACATGGGCCATCCCCAGACGATGTGGGACGAGATCCCGTTGTCCAAGCCGATGGACACCGCGCATCTGCCGCTGGACTGTGATCCGATGGCCGTCGGCATGGGCAACCCGCACGCGGTGTTCTTCGTGGATGACGTGGGCGCGGTGGATGTCGAAGCGCGGGGCCGGGCGGTCGAGTTCGATCCGCTTTTCCCGCAACGCACGAATGTCGAGTTCGCCGAGGTCCGGTCGCGGGACGAGATTCGGATGAGGGTCTGGGAACGTGGCACGGGCATCACGCTCGCCTGCGGGTCCGGGGCCTGTGCGACCGCCGTGGCCGCGGCGGAACGGGGCCTGACCGAGCGCAAGGTTCGGATGGAGGTTGACGGCGGCTGGCTGACGCTCGACTGGCGCGACGATGGGGTCTGGATGACCGGGCCGACCGCGCATGTGTTCGACGCCACCCTGACGAAAGCCTTTCTGGAGTCGCTGTGATGACGGCGCAGCCCCCCATCTTCGCGACCCTTGGTTGTCGCCTGAACGCCTATGAGACCGAGGCGATGAAGACGCTTGCGGAAGGGGCGGGGGTCGAAGGTGCCGTGGTGGTGAACACCTGCGCCGTGACGGCGGAAGCCGTGCGCAAGGCGCGGCAGGAAATCCGGCGGTTGCGGCGCGAGAACCCCGAGGCGAAGCTGATCGTTACGGGCTGTGCCGCCCAGACCGAGCCCGAGACGTTCGCGGGTATGGCCGAGGTCGATCTGGTCGTCGGCAATGCCGAAAAGATGGAGCCTGCCACCTGGGCGCGGCTCGGCCCCGATTTCGTGGGCGAGACCGAGCGGGTTCAGGTCGACGACATCATGTCGGTGACAGAAACAGCCGGGCACCTGATCGACGGGTTCGGTACGCGCAGCCGGGCCTACGTGCAGGTTCAGAACGGCTGCGATCATCGCTGCACCTTCTGCATCATCCCCTATGGCCGGGGCAATTCGCGTTCGGTCCCGGCGGGCGTCGTGGTCGATCAGATCAAGCGGCTGGTGGACAAAGGGTTCAACGAGGTCGTTCTGACGGGCGTGGACCTGACGTCATGGGGTACCGATCTGCCGGGCGAGCCGCGTCTGGGCGATCTGGTCATGCGCATCCTGCGGCTGGTGCCCGACCTGAACCGCCTGCGCATCTCGTCCATCGATTCCATCGAGGCGGACGAGAACCTGATGCTCGCCATCGCGACCGAGCCGCGCCTGATGCCCCACCTGCACCTGAGCCTTCAGCACGGCGACGACCTGATCCTCAAGCGAATGAAACGGCGGCATCTGCGCGACGACGCCATCGCCTTTTGCGAAGAGGCGCGAAAGCTGCGTCCCGGCATCACCTTCGGCGCGGACATCATTGCGGGCTTCCCGACCGAGACCGACGCGCATTTCGAGAACTCGCTGAAGCTGGTCGAGGACTGCGACCTGACGTGGCTCCACGTCTTTCCCTATTCCGCGCGTGAGGGCACGCCTGCCACGCGCATCCCGCAGAAGGTGAACGGCACGATCATAAAGGACCGTGCCGCGCGGCTGCGTGAGGCGGGCGACGCGGCGGTAATCCGGCACCTGACAGCGCAGGTCGGCCAGACCCATGCCGTGCTTATGGAGAACCCGCGCATGGGGCGGACCGAGCATTTCGCCGAAGTCGTCTTCGACAACGATCAGACCGAGGGCGACATCGTGAGCGCCACGATCAAAGGTTTTGCTAACGGTCAGTTGGTCGCCTGATGCACCCGAACCCGGCCTTCCGCAAAGCCGATACGGCCCGCAACCTCGCCTTCGCACGCGAACGCAGTTTCGGCATCCTCAGCATCAACGGTGCGGACGGGCCGCTCATGGCGCATGTGCCGTTCAACCTGAACGAAGACGGCTCTATCGCCGCCATGCACCTCGTCCGCTCTAACCCGATTCTCGCCGCGCTGGACGCGCCGACGAAAGCCGTGATCGTGGTGAACGGGCCGGACGGCTATGTCTCGCCCGATTGGTACGGGATGGAGGATCAGGTGCCGACGTGGAATTACGTCGCCGTTCACCTGCGCGGGACACTGGAAAAGCGGCCGGCCGATGTGCTGCCGGGGATGCTTGCGTTTCAGTCCTATGCCTTCGAGTCGCGGATCAAGGGCAAGACACCTTGGGCACCCGACAAGATGACGCCCGAGGTGTTCGAGAAAATGCAGCGCGCCATCGTGCCCATTCGCCTGCATGTCGAAACCGTCGACGGAACGTGGAAGCTGGGTCAGAACAAACCGCCGCCCGCGCGTCTGTCGGCGGCTGCCAAGCTAAAGAAAGGGTTCGGGCAGGAGCTCAAGGTGCTCTCGGCACTCATGCGCCGCCCCGATCTGGACTGATGAATAAGATTGGACAGGATCGCGGCGAGGCCCTAGGCTCAATGTGAAGGAGATTCACATGCCGCTGCCCCTTGTCCCCATCGCCGTCTACGCCGCGACCTACGGGTCTCTGGCCCTCGCCACTTGGAAAGTCGCGCAAAAGGTCGAACGCGGGCGTCGCGACCAGCGGGCCGAGGATGCGCTGGACGACGTGCAGGAGGGGTTGACGATCCGTCGCGAAACGGACCAAGCAAACGGCACGGCCCGCATCCGGCGGGTGTTCCGGTTTTCGGATGACGGCTCTGCCTTCGAACTGGATGCAACGCTATTGGGCCGCGTGAAATTCAAGAAGGTTCCCTGATGATGCAGCTTGTTGGTAACCCCGCCTCGCCCTTCGTGCGCAAGGTGCGCGTGATGCTGATCGAAACCGGGCAGACGGACGAGGTCGAGATGATCGAGACCGTCACCACCGCCGTCGACCCATCGCCCGAAGCGACCGCCGCGAACCCGCTCAAGAAGATCCCGGCGCTGATCCGGCCTGATGGTTGCACGCTTTACGACAGCCGGGTCATCACCCGGTTCCTCGACGCGCGTGCAGATGCGAACCTGTATAAAAACAATCGGTTGTGGGAAATTCTGACGCTCGAAGCCACGGCGGACGGCCTTCTCGATGCCTCTGTTCTCATGGTCTACGAGGGGCGCGTGCGGCCCGAAAACATGCAATACGAAGGCTGGGTCGAGGCGCAGTGGGGCAAGGTCGAAGGCGCGCTCGACGCCATCGAAGCCCGCTGGATGAGCCACCTGCGCGGACCCATCGACGCCGGTCAGATCGCGGTCGGCTGCGCGCTGGGCTATCTCGATTTCCGCCACGGCGCCCGCGAATGGCGCAAGGGCCGCGGCGCGTTGGACGACTGGTACGCGGCGTTCGCGGAACGGCCGAGCATGAAGGCGACGATGCCGACAGGCTAGGGCAGGGGTGTTTTCCTGACAAAATCGCTCGCGTTTTTTCCGGTTCAGGCTGCGTCAGGACGCCACACCGCAATCCGTTTAATCCGGGCTTGAATCTCACCTTTGAGGGCTAATGCCTTCTGGACGGGTGCAATTCTAGGCGCTAAACACCGCCGCGATGGGCTACGGGCAACTGCGGCCTTCAAGGGACGTGTCAGCCGCGCACGCGGCTTGGGAAAGGGAGAAACTCTCGTGTCACACGCAGACGATCACGAAGGGACCCGCCGGGATTTCCTCTACTATGCGACCGCCGGTGCCGGCGTCGTTGCGACCGGTGCCGCCGTATGGCCGCTGGTCAACCAGATGAACCCCTCGGCGGACGTGCGGGCGCTGGCTTCGATCCGCGTCGACGTCTCGGGTATCGCCGAAGGCAGCCAGCTTACGGTTCAGTGGCTCGGCAAGCCGGTCTTCATCCGCAACCGGACGCAGGAAGAGATCGACGCGGCCCGCGAAACCCCGATCGACGATCTTCCCGATCCGATCGCGCGCAACCAGAACCTCGGTGGCGAAGAGCCCGCGACCGATGAAAACCGGACCCTTGGCGAAGGCGAAAACTGGCTGGTGATGATGGGCGTGTGCACCCACCTCGGCTGTGTGCCCCTTGGCGACGGCGCTGGCGATTACGGCGGGTGGTACTGCCCCTGCCACGGCTCCCACTACGACTCGGCCGGACGTATCCGTCGCGGCCCGGCGCCCGAGAACCTTCCGGTTCCGATCGCGCAGTTCGTCGACGAAACCACCATTCAGCTGGGCTGAGGGAGAGAGACATGGCTGGTATCCCCCACGACCATTACGAGCCGAAGTCCGGCTTCGAGAAATGGACGCACAAGCGTCTGCCGATCGTGTCGCTGCTTTACGACACCCTGATGATCCCGACCCCCAAGAACCTGAACTGGTGGTGGATCTGGGGCATCATTCTCGCGTTCTGCCTGGTCCTTCAAATCGTGACCGGCGTTATCCTCGTGATGCACTACACGCCGCATGTCGACATGGCGTTCGCCTCGATCGAGCACATCATGCGTGACGTGAACGGCGGGTTCTTCCTGCGTTACCTGCACATGAACGGCGCATCGCTGTTCTTCGTCGCGGTCTACATCCACATGTTCCGCGGTCTGTTCTACGGGTCCTACAAAGCTCCGCGTGAGATCACCTGGATCATCGGGATGCTGATCTACCTCGTCATGATGGCGACCGGCTTCCTGGGCTACGTTCTGCCCTGGGGTCAGATGTCCTTCTGGGGTGCGACGGTCATCACCGGCCTGTTCGGTGCGATCCCGTTCGTCGGCGAAGGCATTCAGACCTGGCTCCTCGGTGGGCCGGCGGTCGGCAACGCGACGCTCAACCGCTTCTTCTCGCTGCACTACCTGCTGCCCTTCGTGATCGCCGCGCTTGTGATCGTTCACATCTGGGCTTTCCACACCACGGGCAACAACAACCCGACGGGTGTCGAGGTGCGGCGCGGGTCGAAGGAAGAAGCCAAGAAAGACACGCTTCCGTTCTGGCCCTACTTCGTCATCAAGGACCTGTTCGCGCTGGCGATCGTCCTCCTGATCTTCTGGGCCATCGTGGGCTTTATGCCGAACTACCTCGGCCACCCCGACAACTATATCGAAGCGAACCCGCTGGCGACGCCCGCACATATCGTGCCGGAATGGTATTACCTGCCGTTCTACGCGATCCTGCGTGCCTTCACCGCCGACGTCTGGGCCGTGCAACTGGTGAGCTGGGTGACCGGCGGCATCATCGACGCCAAGTTCTTCGGCGTGCTCGCGATGTTCGGTGCGATCTTCGTGATGGCGCTGGCCCCGTGGCTCGACACCTCGTCGGTCCGCTCGGGCAAGTATCGTCCGGCGTTCAAGTGGTGGTTCCGTCTTCTGGTCATCGACTTCATCGTCCTGATGTGGGTCGGCGCCCGTGACACGAACTTCCCGCATGACTGGATTTCGCTGATCGGTGCGACCTACTGGTTCGCCTACTTCCTCGTGATCCTCCCGCTGCTCGGCGTGTTCGAGAAGCCGGAGACGCCCCCGGCGACCATCGAGGAGGATTTCAAGAAGCACTACCCCGACGCCCCTTCGGCGGCCGAGTGAGAGAGGATCTGAGACCAATGATCAAGAAACTCACCCTTTCCGCGGTCACCGCGATCACCATGGCCTTGGGCGGCACCGCTGCCCTGGCCGCCGGTGAAGGTGGCCATATCGAAGATGTCGCCTTCTCGTTCGAAGGACCCTTCGGCACCTATGACCAGCAGCAGCTTCAGCGCGGCTTCAAGGTCTATATGGACGTGTGCCGGGCCTGTCATGGCCTGCAATACGTGCCGCTGCGCACGCTCACCGACCTTGGGTATTCCGAGGACGAGGTGCGCGCCTTCGCTGCTGAGAACTTCGAAATCTACGAAGCCGAGACCGACGAATGGCGTCCCGCGCTTCCGCGTGACAACTTCCCGGCCGTGTCGGGCGAGGGCATGGGCCCGGACCTGTCGCTCATGGCCAAGGCGCGCGCGGGCTTCCACGGCCCCGCAGGCACCGGCATCAACCAGCTTCTCAAAGGCATGGGTGGACCGGAATACATCACCGCCTTCCTCACCGGGTTCACCGGCGAAGAGCGTGAAGTGGCCGGTCAGTATCTATACGAGAACACCGCCTTCGACGGCGGCTGGGTCTCGATGCCGCCGCAGCTTTCGGACGGGCTGGTGGACTTCGACGATGGGCACGCGAACGATGCGCACCATCTGGCCGAAGACGTCGCCGCGTTCCTGATGTGGACGGCGGAGCCGAAGATGATGGAGCGTAAGCAGGCCGGGTTCATCGGTGTGATTATGCTCGTCATCCTCGCGACGATGCTCTACCTCACGAACAAGAAGCTTTGGGCGCCGCACAAGTACGGCAAGGAACTGGATCTCTGATCCGGTCCATCCCGCTGAATGAAAAGGGCGCCTCGCGGGGCGCCCTTTTTCTTTGTCGGCCCTGCCCGGGTCAGTGGCCGAGGTAATCGCGAAGCGCCTCAGGCGGATGCGCGAAAATCTCGGCCGTCGGCACGGGGGCATGGGCCACCCCATCGGCCACGAGTATGACATCGTCCGCGATGCGCCGCGCATCGCCCGGTTCGTGGCTGACCATCAGAAGGGTCGCGCCTGTTTCGTCCGCCAGCGCCGCAATAAAACCAAGCATTTCGTCGCGCAGGGCTGGTCCCAGCGCACCGAATGGCTCGTCCAGAAGCATGATCGGCTTGTCGCGCAGAAGCGCCCGGGCAAGCGCCACGCGCGCGATCTGACCGCCCGACAAGGCCGCGGGTTTACGCGGGCCGAGCCCAGCAAGGCCGACCCGGTTCAAAGCCTCGTCCACCCGTGCCACATCGCCCTTGGACAGACGCAAGTCAGGTCGCACCCCCAAACCGACGTTCTGGGCGGCGGTCAGATGCGGGAACAGGTTGTTGTCTTGAAAGATGGTTGTGATCGGACGCTGCGCCGGGGATTTGCCCGACAGGTCGGTTCCTGACCAAAGCACCCGGCCCGACGCGGGTTGATAACCGCCGAGCGCCGCGAGCAGCGTCGATTTTCCGGCGCCCGACGGCCCGAGAATGGCGACTTTCCGGCCCGGCTCGACGCTCAGGGACGCGTCCAGCGTGAAGCCGCCAAGATCGACATGCATGTTTTCAAGCGTCAGCATTCACGCGCCCTCCCCGGTCGAAAACCCAGAACACCGCGAGACTCGCGGCAAGAAGCACCAGCGCGGCCCCGGCGGCGTCATCCATCCGATAAGCTGACAACAGACGATAGAGTTGCAGCGGCAGGGTCGGCGTGTCGGGCGATGCGAACAGGGCAATGACACCAAGGTCACCCATCGACAGGGCCGCGGCAAGCCCGGCAGAAAACCCGAGCGGGCGGCGCAGGCGGGGCAGCCAGACGAGCCTGAACCGCGCCCACCCGGACATGCCGAGACCGTCTGCAAGCCGCCCGAAGTCGGCCTCGATCTGACCAAGCGCGGGCACCAGCGCACGCAGGGCGAAGGGCAACGACATCACGGCGTTGACGAGCGCGGTCACCGGAAGCGCGAAGGCGAACGGATCGGCAACCGGGAAAATCAGGATGAACAGGCCGGTCCCGATCACAAGGGGCGAGGCCGCGATCGTGAGCGTCCCGATCGCCTCGACCAGCCGCGAACGGCTTTTCACGGCCCAGGCGGCAATGGGAAGCGCGAGCGAGATCGACAGCACGACCGAAGCCATCGCCACGCCGAGCGAGCGCAGGGTCGCCGCGAAGACGGAGGGCGGAAGGGACGTAAGCGCCGGGATGCCGTCCACGGCGATCATCGCCATGGGCAGAACCAGAAACAGCGTGGCGAGCGCGATCAACGCGGCGTCGAGCGCGCGCAATACGGGCGAGTTCGCATCCCAGCGCATCACGGCGCGGTCGAGGCCGGAACCGAAGCCGGATGGCAGGGCGACCTTCAACGCGATCAGCGCGACGGCGGCCCCGAGGACGAATTGCACGAGCGCCAGAAGGGCCGCCTTGCCGAGGTCGAAGTCGAGGCGGAACGCCTGATAGATCGCCAATTCGATGGTCGTGGCGCGCGGCCCGCCGCCAAGGGCGAGCGCGACGGCGAAAGACGTTAGGCACAGCAGGAAAATGACGAGGAAAGCCCCCGGAACCACTTCGCGCAGCATCGGCCTTTCGAGATGCCGGGAAATATCGCGGGATGTCATGCCGAGCGACGCGGCAAGGCGGAAGCGTTCGGCAGGAATGGCGAGCCATCCTTGCAGAACCAGCCGGGTCGCAAGCGGCAGGTTGAAGAACACATGCGCCAGCACGACGCCATGAAAGCCGTAGATCGAAATGGGTTCGAACCCGAGGGCGAGGAGCGCCTGACTGACGATTCCTGACCGTCCGAAAACGCTGATGAGCCCGAAGACCGCCACGATCACAGGCAGGATGAACGGTGCACCAAGCAACATGACCAGCAGACTTCGGCCCGGAAATCGCCGTCGCGCGAAAGCCCGCCCAATGGGCACCGCCAGCACAACCGACAGGGCCGCCGACAGCGTTGCCTGTATCAGCGTGAACCGTAGGGCGGCCCAATCCGCCACACCGAACCCGCCCGCACTTTCGGCCCGAACCGCAACCGCCGCGAGCGTGCCCAGCGTCAGAAGGAGAACGAGGGCGAGGGCAATGGCCCCCGCCCCGGCGGTCCGCGTCACCGCGTCGATGCCGCGCGCCATTCCTCGATGGCGTCGTCACGGATCGCTTCGGCCTCGGCCCCCAGATAGATCAGGGCACTCTCCGGCTCATGCAAAGTCTCGAACCCGTCCGGCAGGCCTTCGGTCGGGATCTTGGCCGGGTACATCCAGTTGGTGGTGGGGATCGCGGACTGGAATCCATCCGTGAGCATGAAATCCATGAACATATCGGCCAGTTCGCCCTGTTCGGTCGACGCGACCTTGCCCGCGATTTCGATCTGCATGTAGTGGCCGTCGTCAAAGGCGGCTGCCGCCTTGGTGTCGTCGTCCTCGGCTATCAGGTGATAGGCAGGGGATGTGGTGTAGGACAGGACCATGTCCGCCTCACCCTCGACGAACATGCCGTAGGCTTCGGACCATCCTTTCGTCACGGTGACGATCTGGTCGTTCAGACGCTCCCAATACGCGCCCGCCTCTTCGCCGTAGACCGCCTTGACCCAGAGGATGAGACCGAGGCCGGGCGTGGATGAGCGCGGGTCCTGAATGAGGATCGACAGGTCGCTGTCGGCCAGCTCTTCGAACGAGGTCGGCGGGTTGTCCACTTTGGTCTTGTCATAGATGAACGCGAAATACCCCCAGTCGAAGGGCAGGAACAGTTCGTCCTGCCATTCGATCGGCAGGTCGAGCTGCGGGCTTTCGATGCCGTGCGGCGCGAACAGCGCGGTTTCGCGGGCGGCTTCGGCAAGGTTTTCGTCAAGACCCAGCACGACGTCGGCCTCGGTCCGGGCGCCCTCGAGCCGCAGGCGCGACAGGATTTCGGCCCCGTCGCCTACGGCCACGAATTCGAGGTCGCAGTCGCAACGCGCCTCGAACGCCTTTTCGATCACGGGGCCGGGGCCCCATTCGGCGACGAAGCTGTCATAGGTGTAAACGGTAAGGGTGTCTTGCGCGTTGGCGACGCTCGCCAAGCCCACAAGTCCCGCTGCGATGATGGGTGTTCTCATGTCATCCTCCATTGCGACGGGCGAAAGTCCGGCAGGATGACCTGTGATGGTCCTGACCTTCCCTCCGCCGGTGCTAGCCGGTTCAGGTTCAACGGGTTCGCTTTCGCATCTCAGCCGGACGACTTGCGTCGCACGGGCACCCCGAGGTGAGGCAGACACTATGCATCGAACCCGGCGCTCGCAAGGGGGTGTCACCGAAAGGTGCGTGCTGGCGCACGCGATTTGGGAGCCACGTCCCGCCGCTCGCGGGCCGCGGCGGTGCGAGAGGGCCAGCCCTCTCGCGCCCTCCCGAGGTTTTCCGAAACGAAGAAGAGTTGAGGTTTTCCGGGGGGTCGGCTACCGAAGCGGCAAAGGAGCCGGGCCATGATGAACTCTTTCGGGCATATCTTTCGGGTGACGACCTGGGGCGAAAGCCACGGCCCGGCCCTGGGTGCGACGGTCGACGGGGTGCCGCCGGGCGTGGCGCTGGACGAGGCGATGATCCAGCACTGGCTGGACCGACGCAAACCCGGCCAGAACAAATACACGACCCAGCGGCGTGAACCCGACGCGGTTCGTATTCTGTCGGGTGTCTACGAGGGCGAGACGACCGGGACGCCGGTGCAGCTCATGATCGAGAACACCGATCAGCGATCCAAGGATTATGGCGACATCGCCGAGAAATTCCGGCCCGGCCATGCCGACATCACCTATTGGCAGAAATACGGTATCCGCGATCCGCGCGGGGGCGGGCGGTCATCGGCGCGCGAAACGGCGGCCCGCGTCGCGGCGGGCGGTATCGCGCGTGAGGCGCTCAAGATGCTGGTGCCGGGAATCGAGGTGCGCGGCTACATGACCCGCATGGGCGAGCACGAGATCGACCGCAGCCGTTTCGACTGGGACGAGATCGAGCGCAATCCGTTCTGGGTGCCGGACGCCGAGGCTGCCGCGACATGGGCCGACTACCTCGACGGGTTGCGCAAGGCGGGCTCGTCCGTCGGCGCGGTGATCGAGGTGGTCGTGCGCGGTGCGCCCGCGGGCCTTGGGGCGCCGATCTATGCCAAGCTCGACACCGATCTGGCCGCTGCGATGATGTCGATCAACGCCGTGAAGGGCGTCGAGATCGGTGAAGGCATGAACGCGGCCTGCCTGACGGGCGAGGCCAATGCGGACGAAATCTACATGGGGAACGACGGCAAGCCGGTGTTCTCGTCGAACCACGCGGGCGGCATTCTTGGTGGTATTTCGACCGGGCAGGACATCGTCTGCCGGTTCGCGGTCAAGCCGACATCGTCGATCCTGACCCCGCGCAAGACGATCACGAAAACGGGCGAGCCGGCCGAAATCGTCACCAAGGGCCGTCACGACCCCTGTGTCGGCATCCGTGCCGTGCCCGTGGGCGAGGCGATGGCGGCCTGTGTCATTCTCGATCATCTGATGCTGCACCGGGCGCAGGTCGGTGACGGGCCACGGGGCAAAATCGGCTGATGCTGTCGATCCTCGGGATCACCTTTCCGATCTTCGCGGCGATCGCGCTTGGCTATGGCCTGGTCCGCTGGCGGGTGTTCCGGCCGCAGGACATGCGGGTGTTCGGCGCCTATGTCATGAACATCGCGCTGCCCGCCCTGATCTTCAACGCGGTCGCGACACGGGACATCGGCGAAGTGTTCAACGTGCCCTACATGGCCGCGTATCTCGCCGGTGCGCTGGTCACGATGGGGATCGCGTTCGGCTGGTTTTCAGCCATCACCGGGCCGCAGCGCCGCGCTGTCGGGGCGATGGGTGCGTCCTGTCCGAACTCCGGTTTCGTCGGAGCGCCGCTGATGCTGTTGCTCTTCCCCGATATCGCCGGGCTCATCCTTGCCATGAACATGCTGGTCGAGAATGTGGTGATCGTGCCCGTGGCGCTCGCCCTGATCGAAGCGTCCAAGGGTGGGGGGCTGAACATCGGCAAGGTGCTGATCGGCGTGATCCGGCGGCCGATGGTGATCGGCCTGATCCTCGGCCTCGTCGTGTCGGTGATCGGGGTGCCGCTGCCGGGGCCGGTCGACCGGCTCGTCGGCATGGTGGCGGGGTCCGCCGCCGCGCTGGCGCTGGTCGTGATCGGCGGATCGCTCGCCGGGCTGTCGGTGAAAGGCAATGTCGCTCTGGCGGCGCAGATTTCGCTCGCCAAGCTGGTGGTGCATCCACTGGTGACGGTGGGTGCCGTGATCCTGTTCGGCGTGCTGGGGCTTGGCCTTGCCGGCGATCTGAGGATCGCCGTCATCCTGTCGGCGGCGATCCCGATGTTCACGATCTACACGGTTCTGGCGCAGGAGACGGGGCACGAAGGCCTTGCCTCGCTCGCGCTCTTGATGGCCACGGTCGCGTCTTTCGTGACGCTCAACGTGGCGATTTTCCTGCTGGTCTAGGCCGTCGCGGTGGCGAGCGCCGCGTCGAACAGAGCCTTGATGTCCTCGTAGGCCGTTCCCGCGACGATTCGGGCGATTTCCTTGCGGTCGGGACCGATCGCGATCAGGGTCGAACGGCGCGGAACCTTGAACGACGTGGTGATGTCGTCGCGTTTGTAGGTATCCCAATCCACCTCGATATACGTGATCTTTTCCTTGTAGGCCGGGTTCTCGTCGAACAGGCGCGAGATCACGCGGCGTTGAGCCTGACAGGTGCCGCACCACGGGGCGAAGTAATCGAGGACCACGGGCGTTCCGGCGTCGAGAGCACGGTTCACCGCGCCCGGCGTATAGGCGATGGTGGCGGATTGGCCGAGCGTCGGGATCAGAGCGACGGCGGATACTGTGGCAAGGAATGAGCGACGGTTCATAAGGACCTCCCTAGATGGAAACGGATAGATCGACGAGCCAGGCGGGCATGTTCGAAAACAGCCAGGCATCGATCATGTGGTTGATACGGAACAGGATGGCGAAGCCGACCAAAAGAAACGCGGCGCCGAGAACAGGGCGTGACACGTTGGCGAATTTCCTGAGCGCCGTGGCCCGCAGCCCGTAGCCGATGGCGAGGATCAGGGTCGAAACACCGGCGGCGAACATCACCATGATCGCGAAGGCGCGGATCAGGCTTTCACCCTGTGACGCGAGCGCGATGGCCCCGCCGAGCGTGGGGCCGATACAAGGGGACCAGACCGCGCCGAGCAGCAGGCCCCCGCCGAACTGACCCCAGAGCGAGGTCCGGTCGAAACTGTCGATGCCGCCGTCGGCACGCGCGGCGAGTCCCGCCGTGGCCGAGGCGAAGACCGCGTTCGCTTGCGGCCCCAGCATGACGAGGCCGAAGCCGATCATCAGGACGGCGCCAGCGGTCGCCACGGTGTCTTCGGTCAGGCCTATGGCGTAGCCCACGGTGGACACCAGCATACCGAAGGTGACGAAAGACAGGCTCATCCCGGCGGCGAGCACGACGGGGCCAAGGCGATGCGCCTGCAAGGCGGACGCAAGCACGATCGGCAGGACCGGCAGAACGCAGGGGTTGATGAGCGTCAGCAGGCCCGCGCCATAAGCGAGGATCAATTCCATGCCTTCTCATTGCCGTGACAGCCCGATCACTGTCACCCGACAAGCGCGTGAGTTTCGTTTCAGCCGGAATAGGTTTCCGACATCATTTCACGCAGCAACGGCACGCGGCGGGGACGGAAGCTTTCCCGCGTTTCGCTGACGGAGGCGACGCGGGAGATCAGGAAGCGGCGAAACCCCCTTCGCAGGCAACACCAAGCGAGGATCCACGGTTCGTAATCGGTGTAGACCACCGACAGCGGCCAGATCCGCCGTTCCGTGAACGACCCCTCGCGGTCGGTATAGGTGATATCGACCGCGCGCTCCTCCCATGCGGCTTCACGCAAGATGGGCATGAACTCCGGCACTTCGGGCTTTTTGTCGAAGGCATAGGCGAGCAGGGCGACGTGCCGCGCCTCGTCGGCTTTGCGCACGGGGAGCGAGGCGGTCACCTTGGCGATGGCGCGCTTGGCGGCCTCCGCCAGTGCCGGGTCGCCCTGCCATTCCAGCCAGCCGAGGCCCAGCATCACCGCCTCGAGCTCGAGACGGTCGAACATCTGCGGGGGCACCGCATTGTCCTCGGTCAGCGTGTAGCCGAACCCGGCCTCGCCATCGATGATCGCCCCGGCGGCGCGCAGGCTTTCGATGTCGCGATAGATGGTGCGCTCAGATACGCCTGTTTCACCGGCCAGACGGGCGGCGGTGACAGGTGGGGGCAGTCGCCGTAGGGTATCGAGCAGACGGAATAGGCGATCTGAACGGCTCATGTCCCCTCCTGACGGGAACTGTCAGTATGGGGGGAGCATAACGCGGGCAGTCACACAGGCAACGCGAAAGGAAAACCGATGCTGACGCTTTACCATTCCTACTGGTCCCGCGCGACACGGATGCTCGCCCTTGTCCATGAACTCGGCATCGTCGACGAGGTGACGCGCGTGCATGTCGACCTGAAACGGCAGGACGGATCGGGACGGTTCGACCCGAACAATCCGCATCCCGACCACAAGGTGCCCGCGCTCGACCATGACGGGACCGTCATCACCGAAAGCGCGGCGATTGCGCTTTACCTCAGCGATATGTTCCCCGATGCGGGGCTGGCGCCTGTGATGGGTGATCCGAAACGCGGTCCGTTCCTGACGTGGCTCGTCTATTCGGTGTCGGTGATGGAACCCGTCTACAATCACAAGGCCGCAGGTCTGGATCACCCGATCCTGCGGGCATCGTTCCGCGGCGTGCCCGAGGTCGAGAAACGCCTGATCGATACGTTCGCGGATGGTCGACCGTTTCTTCAGGGTGACACGTTCACCGCCGCCGATCTGATGGTGCAGTCGCCCTATCAGTGGATGCGTGACTGGGCGCCGCAGGATGACAACGTGCTTGCATGGGTCGACCGGGTGAACGCGCGTCCGTCCTATGCCTGGGCTCGGGAGATCGACGCGCAATATGCGCCGGCCATGACCTGAAGCGTCGGCTCAGGTGGCGGCGCGATCCGCCGTCACCGGGGCCGGTTTCTGCTTGGAAAGCTGCACGGCGAGGATGCCGACCGTCACGACCGCGACACCGATCACATCGAGCAGGCCCAGTTGTTCACCCAGCAGAACCGCAGCAATCGCCACCCCGAAGAACGGGTTGAGGAAGTGGAACGTCGCCGCCCGCACCGCCCCGATGCGTTGCACAAGTTCGAACCAGACCCATGTGGCCGCAAGGCCGGGCACCAGCGTGGTATAGGCAAAGGCCGCGACGAGACCGGTATTCCAGTTCACCTCGAACGGTTCCAGCGCCAATGCGAAGGGGGCGAGCGCGATGGCCCCCACCAGCATTTGAAGGCCGACCACCATCAGCAGGTTGCCCCCGCCCGACGCGGTGCGCACTGAAAGCGTCGCGACAGCCAGCGCGACGGCGGCGATGACACAGAGGATCAGACCATACATATCGACGCCACCGGAAATCCGGCTGCCCATGATGAGGGCGACCCCGGCAAAGCCGACGACCAACCCGACAACCGCCAGCATCGGCAGACGGTCGCGGAAGACGACCCAGCCGAGAAGGCCCACGATCAGCGGCATCGTCGAGGCGATGATGGAGGCGAACCCGGCCTCGATCGTCTGCATCGCGATGAAGTTCAGGCCAAGGTAAAGCGCGTTCTGGCAGACACCGAAGACGACCACCGAAATCCACTGGCCCCGCGTCAACCTGATCCGCTGACCCAGCATACGGGCAAGTCCCATTGCCATCAGGCCGGAGATCACGAACCGGATGGCAAGCGCGGTCATCGGCGGCGCATCGGCCACGATGATCCGGGCGGAGGTGAACGCGGACGACCACATCACGGCAAAGGCAAGACCCATCATGATCGCGCGAATATCCATCTGGTGCTCCTTACCGCTGTGCCCGGCGACCCTAGCCAAATCGCTCCGGTGCACAACCCCGTGCAATGCGATCCTCGCCATGTCCGATTGCCGGTCTTAAACTCGCCCCAGAGGTGCCCATGACCACAGAACCCAAAGCGTTCGAAACCATCGAAGATCTGGAAAGCTGGCTCTCCAGAAACCACGACACCGAGAGCGAACTGATCGTGCGGCTTTACAAGGTCCAGAGCGGTATACCTTCGATCACGTGGGACGAACTGGTGCAGGGCATCCTGTGTTGGGGCTGGATCGACGGGATCAAGCGGTCCTATGACGCGGTCAGCTACACGCAACGGATCACGCCGCGCAAACCGCGCTCATCATGGTCGAAACGCAACGTGGCGCATGTCGAGCGTCTGATCGACGAAGGGCGTATGCAGCCCTCGGGTCTGGCGCATGTCGAAGCGGCCAAGGCGGACGGACGGTGGGATGCGGCCTATGCCGGCCCCGCCGACATGGTGATCCCGCCAGATTTTCTTGCCGCCCTCGATGCCGTGCCCGAAGCGCGGGCGACCTATGACGGGCTTGCCAGCGGATGGCGCTATTCGATCTATCACGCCCTGCATTCGGCCAAGAAGCCCGTGACGCGTCTGGCCCGGATGGACCGCATGATCGCGCGCATGGCGGAAGGCCTGCCGCCCGTGAAGCGGTAAGAGTTTCTCGCCCCCCACAAAGCAAAAGGGCCGCCCTCGGGCGACCCTTTCGGACATTCTGATGGCCTGAACTTACGAGTTCACGGAGTCCTTCAGGGCCTTCGCAATGGTCATCTTGACCACCTTGTCGGCTTCTTTCTTGATCTGCTCACCGGTGGCCGGGTTGCGAACCATACGCTCGGGGCGCTCACGGCAATAGATCTTGCCGACACCCGGAAGGGTCACGGCACCGCCGCCCGACACTTCCTTGGTGATGATCGAGGTGATCGCGTCAAGCGCGGCGGATGCCGATTTCTTGTCGGTGTCCATCTCCTCGGCCAGCGCTGCAACGAGCTGGGTCTTGGTCATCGGTTTTGCCATGTGATTACTCCTCACTGTCCCGTCTTCGGGGTTTCATTGGCCGCATTTAAAGGAGGTTGCGGGGGGCACACAACTCTTTCTGAACGGAATCGGCAAGAAAACAACGGGTTTCCGCTCAGTCAGGGGGGTTTTCCTTATTCAAAGGAATGCCGTTTCGTCGAATGAGCGCAACTTCCGGCTGTGGATGCGTTCCAGCGGCATATCGCGCAGGCGCTCCATCGCGCGAATGCCGATCAACAGATGGCGCCCGACCTGCGTGGTGTAGAAGTCGCTCGCCATCCCCGGCAGTTTGAGTTCGCCGTGCAATGGCTTGTCCGACACGCACAGAAGCGTGCCGTAGGGCACGCGGAACCGGAACCCGTTGGCCGCGATCGTCGCACTTTCCATGTCGAGCGCGATGGCCCGCGACTGGCTCAGGCGCTGCACGGGTCCGGAATTGTCCCGAAGTTCCCAATTGCGGTTGTCGAGGGATGCGACCGTGCCCGTCCGCATGATCCGCTTCAACTCGTAACCTTCCAGCTCGGTCACATCCGCCACTGCGTCTTCCAGCGCGATCTGGATTTCGGCGAGCGGCGGGATTGGCACCCAGATCGGAAGATCGGCGTCCAGCACCTTGTCCTCGCGCAGATAGGCGTGCGCCAGAACGAAATCGCCCAGACGTTGCGAGTTCCGCAGACCGGCGCAATGTCCGACCATCAGCCACGCGTGGGGGCGAAGCACCGCGATATGGTCGGTCGCGGTCTTGGCGTTCGACGGACCCACCCCGATATTGACCAGCGTGATACCGGACCCGTCCGCGCGTTTCAGGTGATAGGTCGGCATCTGCGGTAGCTTCGACAGAGACGGGATTTCCCCGTCCGGCTCGGTCAGCGCAAAGTTTCCGGGGCTGACGAAGGCGGTATAACCGCTCGACTTGTCCGCCAGCATCGCGCGGGCGAACAGCTCGAATTCCTCGACATAGAACTGGTAGTTCGTGAACAGCACGTGGTTCTGGAAATGCTCGGCCAGCGTCGCGGTGTAGTGGCTGAGGCGCGCGAGCGAATAGTCGATGCGCTGGGCCGTGAACGGTGCGAGCGGTTCGGACCCGTCCTCGTGCCGGTAGCCCAGCCCGTTGACGATGTCGTCATGCGTATTCGTCAGGTCCGGCACGTCGAACACGTCGCGCAGGGGAAACGCCATCGCCCCCTCTTGCGGAACGGTGATGTCAGCGCGCCCCGCCACCGCGAAATGCACCGGCATCGGTGTGCTGGACTGGCCGACCGCGACCGGAACCCCGTGGTTCTGGATCAACAGGCCGATCTGTTGTTCGAGATAGTTCCGAAACAGGTCCGGTCGGGTGATCGTGGTCGAATAGGTGCCGGGGCCGGGCACATGGCCGAAGGACAGGCGATTGTCCGTCGCCGCATGGGTCGTCGTACGGAACCGTATCTCAGGATAGAACGCCCGGAACCGGTTCGCAGGCTGTTTCGAAAGACCGGCGGAGTCCGAGAATTTAACCGTCAGGAAATCGCAGGCGGCGTCGTAAAGCTCGCACAGGCGGTCCACCGCGAGACTCGCGTCGGTGAAGAACTCCGCCTGAACTTTGGACGGTGTCTTGATCGGCAGGGTCAAGTCAGCGGGGGACATCAAGGCTCCTCAAACAATTCGGTCAACTCGAACTTGGTCACGTCCACCAAACCGAGATCGGAGATGCGTAGTTCAGGGATGACCACCAGCGCAAGCAGCGAGTGCTGCATGTAGGCGTTGTTGAGCGTGCAGCCGCAGGCCGCCATCGCCTCGACCATGTTCTGCGCCTTGGCGGCCACCGTTTCGGCCGGTTCGTCGGACATGAGGCCAGCGACCGGCAATTCGACGAGCGCGATTTCCTTGCCATCCCTGAAGACGGTGATGCCGCCGCCCACTTCGCCCAGCCGGTTCGCGGCCAGCGCCATGTCGCGGCGCGACGTGCCGACGACGATCATGTGGTGGCTGTCATGCGCCACGGTCGAGGCGATGGCCATGTCGCCACGGTAACCGAAGCCCGAGACGAAACCGTTGGTCACGTCGCCCGTGCCGCGATGCCGTTCGACAAGCGCGATCTGCGCGATGTCGTTTGCCTCGTCCGGTTCGACGATCCCGTTCGAGACTTGCAGGTCTGCGGTCAGCGCCTTGGTCGGGGCCTGGTTCTCGACCACGCCGATCACCTTGGCGGTGACGGTGTTCGCGCCATCCGGGGCTGCGATCTCGAAATCGGCCCCCTCCAGCGTCTTGCCGAGGTGCACGGTGTTGCGCGCGTGATCCGGCCAGTCGAGGTGGGGGCACGCGACCGTGATGCGGCCCTTCTCCGCGACCAGCGCGCCGCGCGCATAGACCCGTTCGATCTGCAATTCGGTGAGCGAGGGGGTCAGGATCATGTCGGCCCGCCGCCCCGGGGCGATGGACCCGAGCTCGCGTTCGAGCCCGAAATGGGTGGCCGTGTTGATCGTGGCCATTTGAAGCGCGATCAGCGGGTCGCAACCGCAGGCGATGGCGTGCCGCACCACGCGGTTCATGTGACCATCGTTGACGAGCGTACCGGAATGGCTGTCGTCGGTGCACAGGATGAAGCTGCGCGGGTCGAGGCCTTTTTCGGTGACAGCGGTGATCTGGGTTTCCACGTCATACCACGCCGACCCCAGCCGCATCATGCTCCGCATGCCCTGACGCACGCGCGCGATGGCATCGGCCTCGCACGTCCCTTCGTGGTCGTCGGCAGGGCCACCCGCCGCATAGGCGTGGAAGTTCGGGCCGAGGTCGGGCGAGGCATAGTGGCCGCCAACCGTCTTGTTCGCGTTCTGGGTCGCTGCAATCTCGGCCAGCATCTTGGGGTCGCCGTGGACCACGCCGGGAAAGTTCATCATTTCGCCCAGACCGATGATGCCGGGCCAGTTCATCGCTTCCGCCACATCCTCGGGCGTGATCTCGCGCCCCGTGGTCTCGAGCCCCGGCGCCGAGGGCGCACAGGAGGGCATCTGCGTGAAGATGTTGACCGGCTGCAAGGCGGCCTCGTCATGCATAAGCCGCACGCCTTCCAGTCCCAGCACGTTCGCGATTTCGTGCGGGTCGGTGAACATGCTCGTCGTGCCGTGCGGGATCACGGCGGCGGCGAATTCCGCCGGGGTCAGCATACCGCTTTCGATATGCATATGGGCGTCGCACAGGCCGGGGATCAGGTACTTGCCGTCGGCGTCGATCACCTCGGTGTCGTCGGCAAGGCAATGGCTGGCGTCCGGACCGACGTAGGCGAACCGCCCCTCAGCGACTGCGACTTGCCAGCCGTCCAGCACTTCGCGCGTGTGGACGTTCACGACTTTGGCGCTTTTGATGACGAGGTCGGCAGCCTCACGACCCGCAGCCACAGCGACAAGGCGCGGTGCGGTTTCGGCCCAAGATTTCAATGGAGTGTCTGTCATGGAGCAATTGTCCAGCAAATTTGATCATATGCAAGCGGGTTCCGGGGCGCAGTTTGCCAAACGGTCCGCGAACCCTTACATCTTGCCATGTCAATCCGATGAAGGACGAAACGATGGACCTGCACCCGACCCCGATGAGCCCCCTGTGTTCCCCGGTCGAGGTGTCCCATGTCTGCCTTTCTGTCCCTTCACGATCTTTCTCTCAAAACCCCTGACGGACGCCCGCTCGTCCGTGATCTGACGTTGGCCTTCGGGGCCGAACGTACCGGCATCGTCGGTGCGAACGGGTCAGGCAAATCCACGCTGCTCGCCGCGATGTCGGCAGGCGGTCCGCATGTCTCGCACATCGGCACCTGCGGGCTGTTCGATCAACGGCTCGACCCGGCACAGGCCGTGCCGGAGGCGCTGGGCGTGGACGCCGCGCTTGCGCAACTCGACCGGATCGAAAGCGGGATCTTCGAGCCCGCCGACCTCGACACCGCCGACTGGACGTTGCCTGCGCGGACCGAAGGCGTGGTCGCGCGTCTTGGCCTGCCCGCCGATACCCTCGCGCGTCGCGTCGGTGACCTTTCCGGCGGGCAGCGCACACGTTTGTCGGTCGCCCGCGTCCTGATCGACGCGCCGGACCTGCTCCTGATGGATGAGCCGACGAACAATCTGGACCGCGCGGGCCGAGCCTTGATCGCCGAGCTGATCGCGGGGTGGTCCGGCGGCGTCGTGGTGGTGAGCCATGATCGGGAATTGCTGGAGGGGATGGAGCGCATACTCGAACTGTCACCGACAGGCTGGCACCTGCACGGCGGCGGCTGGTCGGTCTATGCCGAAGCCCGCGCGGCCCGCGAAGCACATGCGCAAGCCGCGCTGGAGACGGCCGAACGCGACCTTGCGCGGACCAAGCGCGAGATTCGAGCACGGGAAGAAAAGAAAGCGCGCCGCGACCGCGCCGGGCGCGCCCTGCGTGCGAGTGGCAGCCAGCCCAAAGTGCTACTCGACGCGATGAAGGACCGGGCCGGGCGCACGGCGGGGCGCGAGGCCGCGCTGTCGCAGAAGCTGGAGGACCGCGCCGCCGCCGCGCGTGCAACGGCTTCGGCCCAGGTCGCAGCACGGCGCGACCTTCGGATCGACGCGACGCCGCGATCTGCGCACGGAATCGTGGCGGCAATGGCGGGTGCGGCGACGATGCGCGGCGCGTTTCATGTCGGTCCCATCGACCTCACAATTCACGCCGGGGAGCATGTCGCGCTTGAAGGTGCCAACGGCGCGGGCAAGTCCACACTGCTCGACATGCTGCGCGGCCATCTTCCCACCACGGGCGACATTCGCAGACCGGGCCGGATCGCGATGCTGGACCAACATGCCGAAACGCTCGCGCATGATGAAACCATCGTCGCGGGGCTGCGCCGTCTGCATCCGGGCATGACCCTGAACGATGCCCACACCGTCCTTGCGCGTTTTGCGTTCCGGAACATCGATGCCGAGAAGCTGGTCGGCACGCTGTCGGGCGGCGAACGCTTGCGGGCCGGGCTGGCGGCCGCGCTGGGCGGGCCGCCACCAGACCTGCTGATCCTCGACGAGCCGACTAATCACCTCGACATCGAGGCGGTCGAGGTGCTGGAGGCCGCGCTTGCGGACTATCCCGGTGCGCTGCTTGTGGTCAGCCATGACAGCGCCTTCCTCGACGCCATCGGCATTGATCGGGTGCTCACGCTTGCCAACGGGCGGCTGGCGGATTGACCTTGCATCCCGGTGTGAGGTGCAGATGATCGCGCCCATGACCAGAACGCTTCTTTCCTTCGGCCACGGCTTCTCTGCCCGCGCCCTGTCGCGCATCCTCATCCCTCAAGGCTGGCGGGTGATCGGGACCACCCGATCCGAGGACAAGGCTCAGGCGCTGCGAGACGAAGGGGTCGAACCGCTTATCTGGCCGGGCACCGACATGACCGAGGCCATCGGGCAGGCGACACATATGCTTATCTCGACCGCGCCCGGCGAGGACGGCGACCCGGTGCTGGCGGAATGGCGCGACACGATTGCGGCGCGGGCGGATCGGTTCGACTGGGTCGGCTATCTTTCGACGACCGGGGTCTACGGCGACCATCAGGGTGGCTGGGTCGATGAGGAAACCGGGCTGACACCGGGCACCAAGCGCGGCAAGCAGCGCGTGAAGGCCGAGGGCGAATGGTGGATGCTGGCGAAGGAGACGCGGATGCTCCCGCTCCACATTTTCCGGCTCGCGGGCATTTACGGGCCGGGGCGCGGGCCGTTCGCCAAGGTCCGCAACGGGACGGCGCGGCGGATCATCAAGCCGGATCAGGTATTCTCACGCATCCATGTGGACGACATCGCGCAGGTGCTTGCCGCGTCCATCGCCAAACCGCGACCGGGCCGCATCTACAACGTCTGCGATGACGAGGCCGCGCCGCCGGAGGATGTCATCGCATATGCGGCAGACCTGCTTGGGAAACCTATTCCGCTTTCGGAGGATTTCGCGGATGCGGACATGACCCCGATGGCGCGCAGTTTCTATGCCGAGTCCAAACGCGTGCGCAACGACCGCATGAAGCGGGAGCTTGGCGTCACGCTAAAATACCCGACCTATCGCGAGGGGTTGTCGGCCCTGCTGAATGAGCAGGGCGCATAGGCGTCAGAGGATCAGGCCGAGGCCCACGAAAAACAGAAAGAAAAGCGGCGGGATCACGTGGTGGTTGAAACCCGATGTCGCCGTTTCCTGTGCGATGACCGCCTGATTCATGACCGGATCGACAAGGGTGCCCGCAAAGGCCGAGCCTGCGATGACGGCGATGACCGCGCCAAGGATGATCTTGTTCATTCTCTTCCCCTAACACTAAATACGCTAGTGATTGGGTGATTATGCCCCACATGCAGTGCAGGTCTAGAAAAAAGCGTCGGTTTTTGGCCCGGTGTTGCGTGCCGAAAACGCTTTCTCAGGCGCGCTGCGATCCGAGTGTCGAGATATCCAAAGCCGACATCACTTTCGCAACCATATCGTCGGCGGTCAGGCCCGCGACTTCGTACATCTGATCCGGCGTCGCCTGATCGATGAAAGTGTCGGGCAGGACCATCGAGCGAAATTTCAGCCCCGAATCGAAAACGCCGTTCTCGGCCAGCAATTGTGCGACGTGGCTTCCGAACCCGCCGATGGCGCCTTCTTCGATCGTTATGAGAACCTCGTGCTCGCGCGCGAGTTTCAGGATCATGTCCTCGTCCAGCGGCTTGGCGAAACGCGCGTCGGCAATCGTCGGCGTGATCCCCTTGGCCGTCAGCATCTCGGCGGCCTTGTGGACCTCGGTGAGGCGCGGACCGAGAGACAGGAACGCGACGCGCTTGCCCTCTGCCACGATGCGGCCCTTGCCGATCTCGAGCGCGGTGGGCGTCTCGGGCATTTCGGTGCCGACCCCGGCACCACGCGGATACCGCACGGCCGAGGGGCGGTCGTCGATCCCGCGCGCGGTTTCGATCATGTTCACCAGCTCCGCCTCGTCCGACGGGGCCATGATGACGAAGTCCGGCAGGTTGGCGAGATAGGCGATGTCGAAACTGCCCGCATGGGTCGCGCCGTCGGCCCCGACCAGACCGGCCCGGTCGATCATGAAACGCACGGGCAGGCGCTGGATCGCCACGTCATGCACGACCTGATCGTAGCCGCGTTGCAGGAAGGTCGAGTAGATCGCGCAGAACGGCCGCATCCCGCCAGCCGCGAGCCCGGCCGAAAACGTCACCCCGTGCTGCTCGGCGATGCCCACGTCGAATGTCCGGCTCGGGAAGCGCGCCCCGAAGATGTCGACGCCCGTTCCGTCCGGCATGGCCGCCGTGACGGCGACGATCTTGTCGTCGGTCTCGCCCAGCTTGGTCAGGGTCTTGCCGAAGACGCTGGTGTAAGACGGCGCATTCGACGGCGCCTTGTGCTGTTTTCCGGTGGGAACGTCGAACTTGGCGGTCGCGTGGCCCTTGTCGTCGCGTTCCTCGGCGGGGCGATAGCCTTTGCCCTTGCGGGTGATCGCGTGGATCAGGACCGGCCCGGTCGCGCGGGCTTTCACCGTCCGCAACACCTGTGCCAACTGATCCATGTCGTGTCCGTCGATGGGGCCGACATAGGAAAAGCCGAGCTCTTCGAACATCGTGCCGCCGACGGTCATGCCCTTGAGCATTTCCTTGGCGCGTCGTGCCCCTTCCTGAAACGGCGGGGGGAGCAGGCGCACGGCACCCTTCGCGGCGGCCTTGAACTCCTGAAACGGCTCGCCCGCATATAGGCGCGACAGGTAGGTCGACAGGGCACCGACAGGCGGGGCGATGGACATTTCGTTGTCGTTCAGGACGACGATCAGGCGTTTGTTCAGATGGCCCGCGTTGTTCATCGCCTCGAAGGCCATGCCCGCGCTCATCGCGCCGTCACCGATCACGGCGATACAGTCGCCGATCCCGTTCTCGGGCGATCCCCCAAGGTCGCGCGCCACGGCAAAACCAAGCGCGGCCGAGATCGAGGTGGAGCTATGGGCCGCACCGAAAGGGTCGTAGGGCGACTCGGTCCGCTTGGTGAAGCCCGACAGACCGTCCTTCTGCCGGATCGAGGTCATCCGGTCGCGGCGGCCCGTCAGGATCTTGTGCGGATAGCATTGGTGCGACACATCCCAGATCAGCTTGTCGTGCGGCGTGTCGAAAATCGCGTGAATCGCGACGGTCAGTTCGACCACGCCCAGACCTGCGCCAAGGTGCCCGCCGGTCTTCGACACGGAATAGATCGTCTCGGCGCGCAGCTCGTCGGCAAGCTGGCGCATTTCCGCTACGGACAGCCCACGCATGTCGGCGGGCGACGCGATCCGGTCGAGAAGGGGCGTTGCGGGTTTTTCGGGCATCGGGGGCCTCGTCTTCAATTCTTCCGCGAAATAGCGAAGCGCGCGGCCTCTCGCAAGTTATCGGCCTTCTGACCAAAGGGCGCGAGAACGTCGCAGGCATTGTCCACAAGCATATGGGCACGCTTGCGCGCCCCGTCCATGCCGAGAAGCGAAACGAAGGTCGCCTTACCGGCGTCCTTGTCTTTCTGAACCGCCTTGCCGACGGTTTCGGCATCGCCTTCGATGTCCAGAATGTCGTCGGCGATCTGGAACGCCTGACCCAGCGCGGCCCCGTATTGGCGCAGCGGTTCGCGGTCGGCCTCGCCCAGTATCGCCCCGGCGAAGGCGGACCATTCGAACAGCGCCCCGGTCTTGCCCGCCTGAAGCGCGATGATTTCGTCCAAAGTGAGCGGGTTCGGCGCCACCTCTGCTGCGAGATCGAGCGATTGTCCCATCACCATGCCGAATCCCCCGGCACCGTGACCGAGCGTGCGGGCGAGTTCCGCGCGTATGTCGCCGCTTCCGACCGCCGGGTCACCGACCAGTTCGAAGGCAAGGAATTGCAGCGCGACCCCGACCAGAACGCCCGTCGCCTCGTCCCATTTGACATGGACGGTCGGGCGGCCGCGCCTGAGGTCGTCGTCGTCCATGCAGGGCAGGTCGTCATGGACGAGCGAGCTGGCGTGGACCGCTTCGATCGCGGCGGCGGCATAGGACGAGCGGTCCGGCGACACGTCGAACAGCGACGCCCCTTCGATGACCAGAAACCCGCGCAGGCCCTTGCCGCCTTCGACCGCATAGGCCATCGGCTCGGCCAACGGCCCGGTTTTCGGCAAGGCATGTGCGAGTCGCGCACGCGCGCGCCGATTCGCTTCTTCCAGCGCGTCGTGAAACATCAGTCGGTCTCGACCGGCGTCGTCCCCGTCGGTTGCCCGTCCCGGTCCAGCGTGATCGCCGCGACCTTTTCCTCGGCCGCCTTAAGCTTTTCTTCGCATTGCGCCTTGAGCGCAGCACCGCGTTCGTAAAGCTTGATCGATTCTTCGAGCGCCACGTCGCCGCGCTCCAACTGGCTCACCACCTGTTCAAGCTCGCGCATCGCCTCTTCGAAGCTCATGTCTTTCACTGGCTTGTCGGTCATGCGCCACGCTCCATCAGGGTTTTCACATGCGCTGCGGTGCCCTGCGCCAGCGCGTCGAGATCATATCCGCCCTCGAGTGAGGACACCACCCGGCCCTCGCAGACCTTTTCGGCCACATCCACTATCCGATCGGTTACCCACGCATAGTCTTCGGTGCGCCAGTTCAGCCCGGCAAGCGGGTCGGCGGCATGTGCGTCGAACCCTGCCGACACGAGGATCAGTTGCGGTTCGTAGTCCTCGATCCAGGGCAAAATGTGCTCGCCCCATGCCTCGCGCATCAACTGCGATCCCGATCCGCTGTCGAGTGCGGCGTTACGGATCTGGTCATATGCGCCGGTTTCATTCGGCGCGCCGGTGCCGGGATAAAGCGGCATCTGGTGCGACGAGGCGAAGCGCACGCCACTTTCGTTCCAAAGCACATCCTGCGTGCCGTTGCCGTGGTGCACGTCGAAGTCCAGCACCGCGACCCGGTCGAGTCCGTGGTGTTCGATTGCGTGCAACGCCGCGATGGCGACGTTGGCGAACAGGCAGAACCCCATCGGCTTCGCCTTTTCGGCATGGTGCCCGGGCGGGCGGGTCATGACGAAGGCATTGCTGGCTTCGCCCGACAGAACGGCATCGACCGCCGCGATGTTGCCGCCGATGGCCCGCATCGCGGCGTTGAAACTGCCCGGCGCCATCGAAGTGTCGGCGTCGATCTGGGCGTAGCCCTCGACCGGCTCCGATGTGCGTATCCTGTCGAGATGCGCCAGCGGATGTGCCAGCCGCACGTGCTTTTCCTCGCCCATCGGCGCGGCGCGGCGGTCGAGCGCGTCGAATTCGGGTTTGGCGAGGGCGCGCCCAATGGCCTCCAGACGTTCGACCCGTTCCGGGTGTCCCGGCGGCGTCACGTGGTCAAGGCATTGGTCATGCGAAAAAAGCAGCGTTGTCATGGGCGGACGCTAGGCGAATAGACAGGGCGCTTCAAGGTCGCGAAGGCGCTCTTGGCGATCATTCAGGCAGCCTTTCGGACAGCGCCTGATCCAGCGTCGCCCAATCGTCTGCCTCCAACCTGACGGGAAGGACAAGCACCTTGGGCCGGAACGCCACCGGCAGGCGCACGGCGTCTTTCTCGGTCGTGACCAGTTGCGCGCCTGCCATGGCCGCCTCACGCTCCAACCGGGCGAGCAGGGTGGGTGTCATTTCCTGATGATCCGCCAGCGCCTGCGCGCGCACCACCTGCGCGCCGATGTCGCGGAGTGTCGCGAAGAACCGCTCTGGCACGCCGATCCCGGCAAAGGCGAGGACGGGCAGACCTTTCCACGTCATCCCGGTCTGAAGCACGTCGAGATACGCACTAATGCGGGGCAGGGGCACGGTCCGAAACGCCTTCTGCGCGCGCTGTGGCCCGACGGTCACCAGCAGGTCGGCCTCCGCCAGCCCCCGCGACAAGGGGTGGCGCAGCGGGCCGAGCGGCCAGACCCTGCCGTTCCCGAACCCCCTGACCGCATCCTCGACGAGGATGCGGTAGTCCGAGGCGACGTCCTGCGGGCCGTCCTCTTCCACGATCAGCAGGTCGGCACCGGCGTCCGCCGCCGCGCGCGCCGCTTCGACCATGTCGGACCCGACCCATGTCGGCGCGAAGGCCGCGGACAAGAGCGGTTCGTCCCCCACGTCGTTGGCGGTGTGCGTTCGTTCGTTCACGCGTAGGGGCGCGTCGCTCGCCCGCATGACGACATGAACCTTCCTGTCGGGGCGACCAAGACGTTGGGCGAGGGCGATCACCATCGGGGTCTTGCCGGTCCCGCCCCGCGACAGGCTGGCGACCGATACGACGGGCACATCCACGCGAACGGGGTCAGGGCGTCGGGACCGGGGAAAGCGCACGGTCAGACGCCCTTTCGGTCGAGCGTGTCGAGCACCAGTTCCACCACGCGATCCGTCGCCTGCGCGCCGTTGGTGGTCACGTCCCAAGCCGCCGAGGCCATGCGCGCCACGTGATCCGGCGCAAGCAATTCCTCGACCGTGCGGGTCAGATCCTGCTTGTCGCTGACGCATCGCGCCGCGCCCGCATCGCGCAGCCGTTCGAAGCTTTCGCGCCACGGACCCGGACGCGGACCATACAGCACCGCCGACCCCAATGCGGCGGCCTCGTAAGGATTGCGAACGGGCCCACCGGACAGCGTGCCGCCCAGAAAGGAGGTCGGCGCCAGACGATACCACAGGCCCAACTCGCCGGGGACGTCGGCGATATAGATTTCGACCTCGGGCTCAGGTTCGTCTTCCAGCGAACGCAGGCCGACGACCCAGCCCTCGCTTTCCAGCTTACGGGCGAGGAGAGGCCCCTCGTTCGGGTCTTGTGGCGCAAGGATTAGAAGGAGCCTGTGCGACCGCCGCATGACCTGCTGGTGCACGCCTGTCAGGATCGCGAATTCATCGGCCCCGGCGCCCGCCGCAAGCCAGACGGGACGCGCGGCAAGCTCTTCGGCCAGCATGTCGCGTTCGGCCTGACTGCATGTCAGGGGCGCGGTGCCTTCCTGAAGGAAACCCACCGTCTCGATCCGGTCGGGGGACACACCCAAGCCGATCAGGCCGGTTCGCGCAGTGTCGTCACCTGCGAACACATGAGTGAACTGGCGCAGGAGTGTCCGCCTGATACCCGGAAGCCAGCGCCAGCCGGCCCGTTCAGGCACCCGTGCGTCGACAAGCACCATGTCCACCCCGGCGCTCGCCGTCCGGTCGATCAGGCCCGGTTCGAACCTGTTTTCGGCCCAAAGGCATATGTCGGGACGCCAGTGACCCAAGAAAGCCTCGACCGCCCCGTCCTCGCCGTAGGGCGCGTATTGCAGGATCGCGCGTGACGGCAGGCGGGCCTCCAGCGGGTGATCCGGGTCGTGTCCGGTCGTGGTGACGAGAAAGCTCAGATCTTCGCGCTCGTCGGCCAGACGATCGACCAGTTCCGGAAATCCCAGCGCCTCGACCTCGTTGCCTGCGTGCAGCCAGATCAGCGGACCGGCGGGGCGGTCCTGACGCGGCTTGCCCAACCGTTCGGCTGCGCGGGTCCGGTCTTCGGACCCTTCGACGAGACCGCGTTTGAGCCGCGCCTCGGCACGGGCACGCCCCCGCAGCTTCTGCGATGCCAGATAGAATGAAAGGCCGGGGCGTTTCGCCATAGGCGGATTATTCCAGCTCCTCGGTCGGCGAGGCGGGTGTTTCCTCGTCCCGAAGGCGATGAAGGTGGGCGATGAAATACCGCATGTGGGCGTTGTCCACGGTGCGCTGCGCCTCGGCCCGCCAGGCGTCATAGGCGGTGGCGTAGTCCGGGTAGATCCCCACGATGTGAATATCGTCCACGCTCTTGAACTGGGTTTTGGTCGGGTCGACCAATTCGCCCCCGAACACGAGGTGCAGTCTTTGGGCCATGTCCGTCTCCGCCGTTGCCTGTGCCGAGCCTATCGCAGGGCCGGGTGAGGTAAAAGGCGCTCAGGTCTTGAGGCGCGTCTCGTAGCCCGCCGCCTTGATCGCGTCGGCCAGAGCGGCGGTGTCGAGGGTCGAGTCGATCTCGACCTCGCGCGCGTCCATGTCGAACGCGATGACCGCGCCTTCGTCGGCGTCCATCACGGCGTCTTCGATCTTTGCCTTGCAGTGGCCGCAGCTCATTTCGGGAATGGAAAACGTGGTCATCGGAACCTCCTGAATGACCCCTCAGCTAGGATCGCGTCGCGCCTCCGTCAATCGGGATTCGAAAATTCCACCGCGACCTCTTGACCTTCCAGTGACTGGAAGGGCTATGTGGTGGATCATCGACAAAAGGAGTCGGTGATGAACGACATGACGATCAAGGTCGAAGGGATGCATTGCGCCTCCTGCGTGTCCCGTGTCGAGGACGCGTTGAAGGGGCTGCCGTTCGTGGCCGACCCATCGGTGAACCTCGCAGGGGAAAGCGCGAACCTCACCTTCACGGAACCCGGCCACATGGCCGAAACGGCCGAGGCTCTGGCGCGCGTGGGCTATCCTGTCGTGACCGACGAGATCGACCTGTCGGTTGACGGTCTGGTGGATGCCGCCGCCGTCGCCAAGGTCGAAGCGGCGCTGAACGCGATCCCCGGCGTGCTCGAGGCACATGCGAACCCGGCGACCGACACCGCCAAGGTGGTGTTCGCGGCAGGCGCGGCCGCACCGTCCGCCATCACCGCTGCCGTCAACGCAACGGGATACAGCGCCGAGGTGAAATCGGGCGGATCGCTCGACCTTGAAGCCAAGAAAGCCGCCGAGACGACCCGGTTGGGCCGGATGACCCTGCTCGCCGCGATCCTGACGCTGCCCGTGTTCATCGCCGAGATGGGCGGGCACTTGATCCCGGTCTTCCATCAATGGCTTCACGGCCTGATCGGAATGCAGAACCTGCGGTTGGCCGAGTTCGCGCTAACCGCGCTGGTCCTCGTCATCCCCGGACGCCGGTTCTTCACGGCGGGCGTGCCGCAGCTTTGGCGCCTGTCGCCCGACATGAACTCGCTGGTTGCGGTCGGCACGGCGGCGGCGTTTGCCTATTCCACCCTGTCGACCTTTACCCCCGGTATTTTCCCGGCAGGCACGGCGAACGTGTATTTCGAAAGCGCCGCGGTCATCGTCACTCTGATCCTCTTCGGACGCTGGATGGAGGCACGTGCCAAGGGTCGGACGGGCGAGGCGATCCGCGCGCTCATGAACCTCGCCCCCCGGACCGCACGGGTCGAGCGGGACGGCGAGACACGGGAAATCCCGACCTCCGAGGTGCGACCCGGCGACATCGTCGTCGCCCGTCCCGGCGAGGCGATCGCGACCGATGGCGAAGTCCTGTCGGGCGAAAGCTACGTCGATGAAAGCATGGTCACCGGCGAGCCTGTTCCGGTCGAAAAGGGGCCGGGCGACAGTGTGACGGGCGGCACCGTGAACACCAACGGGGCGCTGCGGATCACCGCCACGCGCGTCGGGGCCGACACCACGCTCGCCCAGATCATCCGCATGGTCGAACAGGCGCAGGGGGCGAAACTGCCGATCCAGTCTCTTGTCGATCAGATCACCCGCTGGTTCGTGCCGGGGGTCATGGCCATCGCCGCCGTGACCGTGGCCGTCTGGCTCGCCTTCGGTCCCGATCCTGCGCTGAGTTTCGCTCTGGTCGCCGGTGTCGCGGTGCTCATCATCGCCTGTCCCTGTGCGATGGGTCTGGCGACGCCGACCTCGATCATGGTCGGCACGGGTCGGGGCGCGGAGCTTGGCGTGCTGTTTCGCAAGGGCGACGCACTTCAGATCATGGAAGGCGTCAAGGTCGTCGCGCTCGACAAGACCGGGACGCTGACCAAGGGCCAGCCGGAGCTTACCGACCTGATCGGTGACGATACGGACGAGGCGCTGCGCCTTGCCGCGAGCGTCGAAGCCCAATCCGAGCATCCCATCGGGCAGGCGATCCTGCGGGCGGCAGAGGACCGTGGACTGACGCTTTCCGAGCCTCACGGGTTCAAGGCGCTGCCCGGTTTCGGGTTGAAGGCCGAGGTCGACGGGCGCGCCGTTCTGATCGGGGCCGAGCGGCTTATGCTGCGCGAAAAGGTCGACACCGGGAAGTTTCCCGGGGAAGCCGCCCGCCTTGCGGCCCTTGGCAAGACACCGCTCTACATCGCGCTCGACGGCAGCGTGGCGGCGCTGGTCGCGGTCGAAGACCCGATCAAGGAAACGACGCCGCGCGCAATCAAGGCGCTGCACGATATGGGCATCGAGGTCGCCATGATTACGGGCGATGCGCAGGGCACGGCGGGCGCCATCGCCAAACGGCTGGGGATCGACCATGTGACCGCCGAGGTTCTGCCGCGCGGCAAGGTCAAGGCGCTCGAGTCGCTTCAGGCCGAGCATGGCACGACCGCTTTCGTGGGTGACGGCATCAACGACGCGCCTGCCCTAGCCGCAGCCGACATCGGCCTTGCGATCGGAACGGGCACGGACGTGGCGATCGGAGCGGCGGACGTGGTCCTGTCGTCCGGCGAGTTGACCGGCGTGCCGACGGCGATCCACCTCAGCCGCCGCACGATGCGGAATATCCGCCAGAACCTGTTCTGGGCCTTCGGCTACAATGTCGTGCTGATCCCGGTCGCCGCCGGGGTGCTGTTCCCGGCCTTCGGCCTCATGCTGTCGCCGATGCTCGCGGCCTTCGCCATGGCGATGTCCTCGGTCTTCGTGCTTACCAACGCCCTCAGACTTCGCTTCGTAAAGGTGCCGACATGAATATCTCAGACGCCGGAGCCCGTGCGGGCCTGCCGCCGAAGACGATCCGGTATTACGAGGATATCGGGCTCGTGACGCCCGACCGCGATCCCAATGGATACCGCTCGTTCTCGGACGTGGACATTCACAACCTGACCTTCCTGTCGCGTGCCCGCGCGCTGGGCTTCACCATCGAAGATTGCCGGACACTTCTGGCCCTGTATCAGGACAAGTCGCGCGCCTCGTCCGAGGTCAAGAAGCTGGCCGAGGGTCATCTGGACGAGATCGAACGCAAGATCGCCGACCTGACGTCGATGCGCGACACGCTCACGCATTTGGTTCACGCCTGTCATGGGGATGATCGGCCGGATTGTCCGATCCTCAAGGGCTTGGGGGGCGGCGGCGCGACTGATGACGAGACGGCCTAGCCGGCTACCCGTCGCTTGCAACGTCAGGTGCGTGGCCCCTTGGGTCGGTTGGACTTGTTCACGCCGGCCCGCGTTGCGACACCAAGACTTACCGATCCGACAGAAAAGGGCGGCCCAACAGGGGCCGCCCTTCGTATTTCGTAAGCGCGGATCGCTTAGTTCAGCGCCATGTCGGTGATGTCGAGCGTGTAGGCACCCTCAGGCTCCTTCGTGATGACCGGGTCCGAACCGCCACCCATCAGGGTTTCCACGGTGCGTTCATAGTCCGCCGGGTCGAGCGCGCCGTTGGAACCGGCGGTCAGTTTGGCCACCTCGCCCATCATGCGGATCTGGTGCTGTTCGGTCTGGGCGCCGGTTTCATCGTATTCCAGCACGATCATCGCGGCCTCTTCCGGGTTCTCTTCGGCCCATTTCCAGCCCTTCATCGACGCGCGCACGAAGCGGGCCATCTTGTCCTTGAAGGCCTCGTCCGAAAGGTTTTCTTCCAGTACGTACAGACCGTCTTCAAGCGTCGCGACGCCCTGATCTTCGTATTTGAAGGTGATGAGTTCGTCTTCACCGATGCCAGCGTCGATGACCTGCCAGTATTCGTTGTAGGTCATGGTCGAGATACAGGCGGCCTGGTTCTGAAGCAGCGGATCGACGTTGAAGCCCTGCTTGAGCACTTCGACACCGTCGTCGCCACCCTCGGTCGGGATGCCCAGCGTGCTCATCCACGACAGGAACGGGTATTCGTTGCCGAAGAACCAGACGCCCAGCGTGTTGCCGGGGAAGTCGTCCGGGCTGGTGATGCCGCTTTCTTCGAGGCAGGTCAGCATCATGCCGGACGATTTGAACGGCTGCGCGATGTTGACGAGCGGCAGGCCCTGCTCACGTGCGGCGAGGGCGGCGGGCATCCATTCGACGATCACGTCGGCACCGCCACCGGCGATGACCTGCGGGGGCGCGATGTCGGGGCCGCCCGGTTTGATCGTCACGTCGAGGTTCTCTTCCTCGTAAAAGCCCTGTTCGAGCGCCACGTAATAGCCCGCGAACTGCGCTTGCGTCACCCACTTGAGCTGAAGCGTGACCTCGTCCTGAGCCATTGCGGCCCCCGACGACAGGGCCAGCGCGGTGGCGGCGAGTTTCATTGATTTCATCATTGGTCTTTCTCCCGTTGGTAAGTTTCGGCTCAGCCTCGTTGTGACGGGTGCCAGAAGGTCACCCCTTTTTCTATGAGTGCCACGGCGCCGTAAAAGACGCTCCCGGCGATCGCGGCGACCGCGATTTCAGCCCAGACCATATCAAGTCTGAGACGCCCGACCTCGGTCGAGATGCGAAATCCCATGCCTTTGATCGGACTGCCGAAAAACTCGGCAACGATGGCCCCGATAAGGGCCAGCGTTGTCGTGATTTTAAGCCCGTTGAAAATGAACGGCATGGCTGCGGGCAGGCGCAGTTTGATGAGCGTCTGGGCGTAACTTGCCGAATAGGTCGACATCAGGTCGCGCTGCATCCGGGTGGTGGCCGCCAGACCCTCGACCGTGTTCACCAGCATCGGGAAGAAGACCATCACCACGACGACGGCGGCCTTGGACTGCCAGTCGAAGCCGAACCACATGACGAGGATCGGGGCGGTGCCGACGATGGGCAACGCGGCGATGAAGTTGCCGACGGGCAGAAGCCCCTGTTGCAGGAACTTGGAACGGTCGATCAGGATCGCGGTCAGCACCGCCGCGCCGCAGCCGATCACGTAGCCCGACAGCGCGCCCTTGACGAAGGTCTGGACGAAATCCTCCCACAGCGTCGGCACCGATTGGGTCATGCGCAGCCAGATGTCCGAGGGCGCGGGCAGAATCACCAAGGGCACGTTCAGGCCCCGCACCAGCCCCTGCCACACGACGAGGATGGTGATGCCGAAGATCACCGGAACCCCGATCCGCACGGCGCGATACTTGGCCAGGCGCGAATTGGCGAGCCAGACGTTCAGCGCATAGGCCCCGGCCCAGAACGCAGCCGCGAAGATCAGCCAGCCCCAGCTCATGCGTTCATCCCCATTCTGGTAAGGGTCCGGCGCTGGATCACGCCGATGATCCCCACAAGTATCGCGGCGAGGATGGCGGCGGCGAAAAGCGCGGACCAGATTTGAACGGTCTGGCCATAATAGCTGCCCGACAGCATCCGGGCGCCAAGGCCACGGATCGCTCCGGTCGGAAGCTCACCGACGATGGTGCCGACCAGCGCGGCGGCGATCCCCACCTTCAGCGATGCGAAGAGATAGGGCATCGACGCGGGCAGGCGCAGTTTCCAGAAGGTCTGGGACCGGCTGGCCGAATAGGTTTTCATCAGGTCGAGATCGAATGCGGCGGGCGACCGAAGCCCCTTGACCATACCGACGACGACCGGGAAGAAACTGAGATAGGCCGAGATGATCGCCTTGGGGATGATCCCCGTCACACCCAGCGAACTCAACACCACGATAATCATCGGCGCGATGGCGAGGATCGGAATTGTCTGCGACGCGATGGCCCATGGCATCACGCCCATGTCCATCGCGCGACTGTGGACGATCCCGACGGCCAGCAGGATGCCCAGCCCGGTGCCGAAGGCGAAGCCGAGCATGGTGGCCGACAGCGTGATCCAGCCATGGAAGATGAGCGAGCGTTTCGACGTTATCTTCATCTCGACGGTCGATCCCCAAAGCTCGGACACGACCTGATGCGGGGCGGGCAGGCGCGGCCTTTCCTGCGACCATGTGTCGAGGATCAGCTCGCCGGTCGAAAGCTCGACCTCGGCACGCTCGGCCTGATCCAATGCCCACTGGCTGTTCATCGGGATAGCGGCGGCATACCAGATGACGACGATGGCGGCGACGACGGTGAGGATCGGAACGATGTTCTTCATGCGCCGGTCCTCGCCATACGCAGGTTTCGCAGGCCGAAGACGACGTTCAGAAGGCCGATGAGGCCGAAGAGGATCGGCGACACGTAGCTTCCGCCTTCGGCGTCCAGCGCGAAATTGATGGCCACACCGATCAGGATCACCCCGGCGATCAGCAGCATCCAGCCCGACGGGCGGTCACGGGTAGTCCGGCGCGCTTCGTTCGCCGCCTCCTTGGTATTGGCGGTCCGCACGTATTTGTAAGCGGCGTCCTTTTTGCTGACCATCACGCGCCCTCAGTCATAGCTGTGCCCTTCGCGCAGCCCTTCGCGAACCCTGTGGGCCACGTCGAGAAACTCCTTGCTGTCGCGGATGTCGAGCGGGCGCTCTTTCGGCAGGGGGCTTTCGATGACATCGGTGATCCGTCCGGGGCGCGGCGACATGACGACGATCTTGGTCGAAAGATAAACCGCTTCGGGGATCGAGTGGGTGACGAAAGCGATGGTCTTTTCCGTCCGCGCCCACAGGTCCAGAAGCTGTTCGTTCAGGTGATCGCGCACAATCTCGTCCAGCGCGCCGAACGGTTCATCCATCAGCATGATGTCGGCATCGAAGGCCAGCGCGCGCGCGATGCTGGCCCGTTGCTGCATACCACCGGACAGCTGCCACGGAAATTTCTTGCCGAAACCCTTGAGGTCCACGAGGTCCAGCACCTTTTCGATCCGGCCAGCGTGTTCCGACTTGGGATAACCCATGATCTCGAGCGGGAGGCGGACGTTGCCCGCGATGGTACGCCAGGGGTAAAGTCCCGCCGCCTGAAAGACGTATCCATAGGCCCGCGATTTGCGCGCCTCGTCCGGGGTCATGCCGTTGACGGTCAGCGTGCCGCCCGTCGGATGCTCCAGTCCCGCGATACAGCGCAGAAAGGTGGTCTTGCCACAGCCGGATGGCCCGATGAAGCTGACGAAATCGCCTTTGTCCACGGCCAGATCGACGCCCTTCAGCGCGTGAACCGGGCCATCGTTGGTTTCGAATGTCAGATCGAGCCCCTTTGCCTCGATCACTGGATTTGTGCTCACGAAAGTCCCCACAGTTTCGGTTCGGCGAATTCCACCGAGTTCCCGGCCGGATCACGCACGTAGATCGAACGCGGGCCGTGCGGCCAGTTGAAATCCGACTCGATATCGATCCCCTTGTCCACCAGATAGGCGGCCCATCCGTCCAGCTCTTCGCCCGGTACGGAAAAACAGATGTGCCCCGGACCCGTCGCACCGTGCGGCGGGACCGGAAGCTGGTCGTCACCCGGCGGCACCACCGTTTCCTCGGCCACGAAGGCAAGGACGACGGTCGGCCCGCAGGCGAAAAAGATGTGGCGCGGATCGCGCCGCGTGATGACGTCGAGCCCCACGACACCGGCATAGAAGGCTTCGGTCTTGTCGAGGTCGTCGACATAAACCGCGGCCTCGAGCACGCCGGTGGGTGTTGCGGGGCTCGTCATCCGTTACACGCCCGTCGCCGGGATGCCTGACCGCTGCACCGGCTGCGGTGCGGTCAGCGCCTTCCATTTGGAGAGCGACGTGTTCACGGTGGCGTTCGGCTCACGCGCGACGAACTCGCCCCAGCCCGGCTTGTGGTTCATCTCGCCGTCCATCACGGCGACATGCCCGCGGGTGAGGACATAGCGGGGCAGGGCCGAGACCTCTTTGCCTTCGAACACGTTGTAGTCGATCGACGACTGCTGTGTGTCCGCCGTGATCGTTTTCGACTTCGCCGGGTCCAGCACCATGATGTCGGCATCCGCCCCCACCAGAATGGCCCCCTTCTTCGGGTAGCAGTTCAGGATTTTTGCGATGTTGGTCGAGGTGACGGCGACGAATTCGTTCATCGTGATCCGCCCCGTTTCGACCCCATAGGTCCAGAGCATCGGGATACGATCCTCCAGCCCGCCAGTGCCGTTCGGAATCTTGGTGAAGTCGCCCACGCCGTAGCGTTTCTGCTCGGTCGTAAACGCGCAGTGGTCGGTGGCGACCACGGAAAGCGTGCCCGACGAAAGACCGGCCCACAGGCTGTCCTGATGCTGCTTGTTGCGGAACGGGGGCGACATGACGCGGCGGGCGGCATGGTCCCAGTCCTGATTGAAGTATTCGCTTTCATCCAGCGTCAGATGCTGGATCAGCGGCTCGCCCCAGACGCGCTTGCCCTGCATCTTGGCCCGCCGGATCGCCTCATGGCTTTCCTCGCAGGAGACGTGGACGACGTAAAGCGGCGCACCGGCCATGTCCGCGATCATGATCGCGCGGTTCGTCGCCTCGCCCTCGACCTGCGGCGGGCGGGAATAGGCGTGGGCTTCCGGCCCGGTGTTGCCCTCGGCCAGCAGCTTGGCCGACAGTTCCGCGACCACATCACCGTTCTCAGCGTGAACCATCGGGGTCGCGCCCAATTCGGCCAGACGCATGAAGGACGAATAAAGCTCGTCGTCGTTCACCATCAGCGCGCCCTTGTAGGCGAGGAAGTGCTTGAACGTGTTGATGCCGCGCTCTTTGACGACCGTCTCCATCTCGTTGAAGACCTGCTCGCTCCACCAAGTCACGGCCATGTGGAAGGAATAGTCACAGGCGGCGCGGGTCGATTTGTTGTCCCAACGCTTGAGTGCATCCAGCAGGCTTTCACCGGGGTTCGGCAGAGCGAAGTCCACGACCATCGTTGTCCCGCCGGCAAGCGCCGCGCGGGTGCCGCTTTCGAAATCGTCCGAGGAATAGGTGCCCATGAACGGCATCTCGAGGTGCGTGTGCGGGTCGATCCCGCCCGGCATGACATAGCAGCCGGTCGCGTCCAGCGTCTCATCGCCCGACAGACCTTGCCCGATCTCGATGATCTTGCCGTCCTCGATCTTGACGTCGGCCTTGTAGGTCAGGTCGGCGGTGACGATCGTTCCGTCCTTGATGACTTTGGTGGCCATATTCTCTCTCCTGTTGTTTCCCTGACCTTATTGGACGCAGACGGGATAACCGTCGGCATTGGTCAGCGGATAGATTTTGCCGTCTCTGCGGTAGTGGTAGCAGAACCCGATATCCTCGGGTTCGGTGTAGACCAGTAGGTCCGAATAGGGGATGTCGGCGGGCAGGGCCGCCAGCGCCTCGGGCGTGTGCGGTTCATCGGCGACGTAGTAGTTGGCGGGCAACCCGCCGCTCGACCCAGACTGCCCGCAGGCCGCGAGCGTCAGAGCGAATAGTCCAAGTGCGATGCGTGTCATTGTCCCCCCTCAAACACTTGCAAAACAACCGATGGCGTCGCCGTGGACCGAGATGTCACAGGGTCCGAAGCGGCTTTCGACTGCGAGCGAGAAGACGTCGGACCATGGCAGCCAGAAGACCCGGTAAGGCCCCTTGGTCTCGGTCACCGCATAGGCGAAATCGGTGACCCCGCCCGGAAGGTTCACTTCCATCAGTTCGGGCTCGATCAAAGCAGACTTGAAGTCGGCGAGGATCGCCTCGTTCCATTCCTTGATCCCGGTGTGACGCGCCGGGTCGAACCCCGCGATCTCCGCCTGGATCAACTCCCGGATGCGGGCGACTTCCTTTGCCTGACTTTCATGTTCACTTACCAATTGCGACTCCACTCCCCGAAGGCATGGTTGTCGCTACGCGGACGCAGGTCAAATCAAGTCGTCTCCTTGCATCGCATGCCGATAGGAGCCGGCGACGATTGGCCGGATCAACTCTCAAGAAACGATCTCCGCCGTTTCGAGCGCGGCGTGGAACAAGACGTCGGCCCCGGCCATCGCCCAGTCTTTCGAGATTTCTTCGGCCTCGTTGTGGCTGAGACCGTCGACGCAGGGGCACATTATCATCGCGGTCGGGGCGACCTGATTGATCCAGCAGGCATCGTGACCCGCGCCCGAGATGATGTCGCGGTGGCTGTAGCCCAGCCGGTCCGCCGCGTCGCGCACGGCGCTCACGCAGTCCTTGTCGAACTCGACGGGATCGAAGCCGCCGACCTTCTCAAGCTCGACCTCCAGCCCCATCTCGTCGCAGATCTTCTTGGCGCCCTCGGCCAGCCGCTTTTCCATGTCCTGAATGGTGGCGAGGTTCGGAGAGCGGAAGTCGACGGTGAACACCGCCTTGCCGGGGATCACGTTTCGGCTGTTGGGGTAGATGTCGATATGACCAGCAGCCCCCACCGCGTCGGGTTTGTGGGACCACGCGATCTCGTCCACCAGTTCCAGAATGCGCCCCATGCCCAGCCCTGCGTTCTTGCGCATCGGCATCGGGGTCGAGCCGGTGTGGCTTTCCTTGCCCGTTACGGTCACCTGCGTCCACGACAGGCCCTGACCGTGGGTGACGACGCCGATGTCCTTTTCTTCGGCCTCGAGGATCGGGCCCTGTTCGATGTGCAGTTCGAACATCGCGTGCATCTTGCGCGCGCCGACCTCTTCGTCGCCGACCCAGCCGATCCGCTTCAACTCGTCGCCGAACTTTTTCCCTTCCGCATCGACCCGGTCATAGGCCCAGTCCTGCGTGTGGATGCCCGCGAAAACGCCGGACGACAGCATCGCGGGGGCGAACCGTGTGCCTTCTTCGTTCGTCCAGTTCGCGATCACGATGGGATGCTTGGTCTTGATCCCCAGATCGTTCATCGAGCGCACGGCCTCCAGCGCGCCGAGCACGCCCAGAACCCCGTCGTATTTCCCGCCCGTCGGCTGGGTGTCGAGGTGGCTGCCCATGTAGACGGGAAGCGCATCGGGGTCGGTCCCTTCGCGGGTCGCGAACATGTTGCCCATGGTGTCCACCCCCATGCTCATGCCCGCATCCTCGCACCACTTCTGGAACAGGGCGCGCCCTTCGGCATCGGCGTCGGTCAGGGTCTGACGGTTGTTGCCGCCCGCCACGCCGGGGCCGATCTTGGCCATTTCCATCAGGCTGTCCCAAAGCCGGTCGGCGTTGATACGAAGGTTCTCACCGGGGGCTGCCATGGCACTCTCCTGTCATTTCGTCGCAGTCGCGGGCGGACGCCCATACATCAGGCGCGCCGCCGTCAAATTGTGCAACAGGGAAATGGGCGGACGCGGTCGGGTGCGCTGTGACGCCTCCGAACCGATCTGTGATTTCGCGCGATGCAGCATCGCCCTTGTCCCTGTTGCGTCGCCGCGCCCCTTGTTTTGCAGGGGCTTCGGCAGAAGTTCTGGTTTTTACCATTCGGTTAAATCAAGGCTAGCACAGGCCAACCCGCGGTCAAGCACCGCTCACTGACCGCGCGAGATGCAGGTCAGCGGATCGCCCATCGGGTTGTTCGGGTGTTCGAGCCACGTGCGCTTGTCGTCCTCCGCCGGGATGGTCATGCCGGTCCGCAAGTCGGTTTCGCCGGGTTCAAGGCGGCGCATGGTGATGCAGCCTTCGACCGGGCAGACGTTGACGCACAGGTTGCAGGCGACGCATTCGTCGTCCTTCACCGTGAAAGTGCGGTCTTCCGACATGGCAATGGCCTGATGCGAGGTGTCCTCGCAGGCCGCGAAACAGCGACCGCAGGAAATGCAGAGGTCCTGATCGATTTCGGCCTTGGTCACGTAGTCGAGGTTCAGGTGCTGCCAGTCGGTGACCCGCGGGGTCGCCATGCCGATGAAGTCCGAGGTCTTGGTATAGCCCTTTTCGTCCATCCACTGACTCATGCCCGAGCACATCTCTTTCACGATGCGGAAGCCATAGGTCATCGCTGCCGTGCAGACCTGCGCATTGCCCGCGCCCAGTGCCATGAACTCGGCCGCGTCGCGCCATGTCGAAATTCCGCCGATGGCCGAGATCGGGATGCCGGCGGTTTTTTCCCAACGGGCCACTTCGGCGACCATGTTCATCGCGATGGGCTTCACCGCCGGGCCGCAATAACCGCCGTGGGTGCCAAGCCCGTCGATCATCGGTTCGGGGCACATCGCGTCAAGGTTCACGGACGTGATCGAGTTGATCGTGTTGATCATCGACACCGCATCGGCCCCGCCTTGCTTCGCGGCGAGCGCGGGCTGGCGGATGTCGGTGATGTTCGGTGTCAGCTTCACGATGCAGGGCAGGTCGGAGTGCTTTTTGACCCACTGGGTGATCTGGCCGACATACTCGGGCACCTGGCCGACGGCGGACCCCATGCCGCGCTCGGCCATGCCATGCGGGCAGCCGAAGTTCAGTTCGACCCCATCCGCGCCCGTCTCGCCCACACGGTCGAGGATCTTGCGCCAGGCATCCTCGTCCAGCGGAACCATTAGCGACACGACCACGGCGCGATCCGGGTAGTCGGCTTTGACGCGCTTGATCTCGTCGAGGTTGGTCTGAAGCGGGCGGTCGGTGATGAGTTCGATGTTGTTCAGGCCCAGAAGCCGCCGATCCGCGCCCCAGATCGCGCCATAGCGCGGGCCCGAAACGTTCACGACGGGCGGGCCTTCTTCGCCGAGCGTCTTCCACACGACGCCGCCCCATCCGGCCTCGAAGGCGCGGCGGACGTTGTATTCCTTGTCGGTCGGCGGTGCCGAAGCCAGCCAGAATGGGTTGGGGGATTTGATACCTACGAAATCGGTCGTCAGGTCTGCCATGTCATTGGCCTCCTACGGTCTGAAGAAGAATGAGATTGCCCTCGCTGTCGTGGATCATCGCCCAGCGGGTCGACGGGTCCCACGGCGCGGTGTCCGGGCCGAGATGGATGGGCACGCCCAGATTCCTGAGCGCGGCCACGTCGGCGTCGACGTCGTCACACAGCAGAACGAGGGCGGGCTTGTCGCTTGGTGTGATCGCGCTTTCTTTCGCGATCTGGAGCATGGTCTGCGCACCGGGAAGCTGGACGAAAATCCAGCGGTCGTCGCCATAGGCCTCATCCCGTTCCACCTCGAAGCCCAGCTTCTCGGTATAGAACGCCACCGCGCGCGCCTGATCCGTCGCGCTGATGGACTGGAAATGGATGTGGCTGGGCATTTTGCCTGGCTCCCCGGTTCGGTCCGCTTATCCCATAAGGCTCGCGTGGATGTCCTCGGCGGCGTCGCGGCCCTCGGACACGGCCACCACGGTCAGGTCTTCGCCCGCCGTGCAGTCGCCCCCGGCCCAGACGCCCGCGCGCGATGTGCGCCCGGCGCCCGTCACCTTGATCTTGCGCCCGTCGGTGTCGAGGCCTGCAACCTCATCGAACACCTGCCCGATGGCCTTGAACACCTGATCGGCGGGCAGCGTGAAGGTTTCGCCCGTCGGCTTGGCGTTCTCGTCGGTATAGGCGAGTTCGATGGCGGCGACGTGCCCCTCGCCGATCAGCGAGACGGGCGCGACGCCCGACATGATGTGCACGCCCTTGGATTGCGCGAGGTGCTGTTCGTATTCCGATGCTGGCATCTTGTCCTGCGACCGGCGGTAGACCAGCGTGACGTTCTCGGCGCCCAGCAGTTTGGATTGAACGGCAGCGTCGATCGCCGTCATGCCACCGCCGATCACCACCACGTTGCGGCCAACGGGGAGTTTGGTCAGGTCGTCGGTCTGGCGCAGGTCCGCAATGAATTTCACCGCATCCACGACGCCGCCAAGCTCTTCGCCCTCGATCCCGAGCGCATTTGTGTTGCCCAGCCCGATCCCGAGGAAGACCGCATCGAAGTCGGCGGCCAACCCGTCGAGCGTGATGTCGGAGCCGAGCGCCTTGCCCAGTTCCATCGTGATCCCGCCGATCTGCATCAGCCAGTCGACTTCACGCGCAGCGAAATCATCGACGGTCTTGTAGGTCGCGATCCCGTATTCGTTCAGCCCGCCCGGTTTCGGCTTTGCTTCGTAAATCACCACGTCATGCCCATGCATCGCCAGCCGGTGTGCCGCCGACAGACCCGCAGGCCCGGCGCCGACGACCGCCACGCGCTTTCCGGTCGGCTCGGCCCGCTTGAACGGGTGCACGTTCGCGCGCATCAGCGTGTCGGTGGCGTAGCGTTGCAGGCGGCCGATCTGAACCGGCTCGCCCTCGGCAACCTCGCGCACGCAGACCTCTTCGCACAGCGTTTCGGTCGGACAGACGCGGGCGCACATGCCGCCGAGGATATTCTGTTCGAGGATCGTCTTGGCCGCCGCTTCCGGCGTGCCGGTCATGATCTGCCGGATGAAAAGCGGAATGTCGATGTCGGTCGGGCAGGCTTCCATGCACGGCGCATCGTGGCAGAAATAACAGCGGTCCGCCGCGACATGCGCCTCATGCGCATCGAGCGGCGGATGCAAATCCGAAAAGTTGTCGGCCAGCGCCGGTGCCTGCAAACGCTCGGCAACCACGCCGGGGGTTTGTGGGGAATGGGTCACGGCTGTCTCCCTGTAGATTGTTCTTTTGGAGAACGCTGGCATGACTCGACTTTTTTATCAATTGGTAAAAATTATTGCGGTGTTTCATTCCACACCTGCCGCGCGACGCGCCGGATATTTTTCCAATTGGTCAATTGTTGTGCAGAGCGTTGACGAAGGCGTTGCTTCGACTTCGTGAAGGGAACGGGCGCTACCCGCAATTGGGTCTCGCCCTCGAACTCATTCGCCTTTAAGATGTATGGCGGGGCGAGTGGTTGCAAACCGAAAGCAGAGGTTCGGGCCGGTCGTAGAGATTGATGGGAAACACGAAACCGGGCGCAACGAAAGCTCGGTGGGGATCGTGAGGGCTGAATTTGGATCAGGTGGTCGAAGATCTGATTGTCGTGGGAATTGCAGCGTCGGCAGGGGGGCTCGAGGCCACGTCCTTGCTGGCCCAGAACCTGCCCAAGAGCCTGAATTGCGCCTATGTGATCGCGCAGCATATGTCGCCCAGCCACAAGAGTATGCTGGTGCCGCTCTTGTCGCGCGAGACTCGACTGAAGGTCGAAGAGGTCGAGGCGGAAACCGTGCCGTCGCCCGGAACGATCTATGTCCCGCCGCCGGGCCGCGATGTCGTGTTGGAGAACGGCACGCTCGTCCTGCGCGAACCCGTCGGTCACCATGCCGCGCCCAAGCCGTCCGCCGACCGCCTGCTGAAATCTCTGGCGAGCGATCTGGGGTCGAATGCGGTCGGTGTCGTGCTGTCCGGCACCGGAAGCGACGGGTCATATGGCGTGCAGGCCATCCGCGAAGCGGGCGGGATCACCATCGCGCAAGACCCCGGCACGTCGAAATACGACTCGATGCCGATCTCGGCGATCCGGACGGGTTGCGTCGACCTCACGCTCACGCCCGAACAGATCGGCCAGCACCTTGCCACCGTCCTGCAACAGCCGCGCGACCTGTCGTCGCTCAAGGATCTGAACGAAAAGACGTCGAAGAACCACGACCTGTTCCAGATCCTGCTCGCGCACACACTGGTCGATTTCCGACACTACAAGGAAACGACGATCAACCGTCGCATCCATCGCCGGATGTTCGCGAAGGGCATCGAGACGTTCGAGGAATATGTCGAGCTTTGCCGCCGCTCGGTGGAAGAGGTCGAGGCGCTGTATCGCGACCTCCTGATCTCGGTCACCAACTTCTTCCGCGATCCCGATCAGTTCGCCGCGCTGGAACAGGAAATCGCCGAGCGGTTCGCGGATCACGACGACGAAACGATCCGGGTCTGGGTGCCGGGATGCGCGACGGGGGAAGAGGCGTATTCCATCGCGATCCTCGTGGCCGAGGCGCTGGGCGGGCTTGAAAAACTGTCCAAGGACAAACTTCAGATTTTCGCGACGGACATCGACGACCGGGCGCTGGGCATCGGTCGCAAGGGCAAATACCCGGCCTCTGCGGCCAGCGACATTCCGGCCCGCTTCCTCGACCGTTACTTCGACGTGTCAGACGACACCGTGAAGGTGAAGGACAAGCTCAAGCAGCATGTCATGTTCACCCGCCACAACGTGTTTCAGGATGCGCCGTTCATGTCGATCGACCTCGTGTCGATCCGAAACGTGCTGATCTATTTCGAGGCGAAGTTGCAGGAGCGCGTGCTGACCCGCATTCAGTATGCGCTGAAATCGGATGGTCTGTTGTTCCTCGGCACGTCCGAGACGACGGGCGTGCTGGAAAGCTACTTCGTGCCCATCGAGTCGAACTCGAAGATCTTCGGCAAGCGTTCGCTGCGTCTGTCCCGTCCGCCGGGGCCGGAACGCACCTTGCCTGCGGGGCTCAATTTCCAGTCGGGGTCGGGCACCGGGTTCCATCGCGGCCAGATCGTCCACGAAAACACGTGGCGCTTCGACTCGCTCGCCCGGTCGGTCGTGTCCACAGGCATCCTGACGAACAGCGAAAAGTCGATCCTCAAGATCTACGGCGACATCGCCGAATTCGTTGAGATGCGGGAGCCGATTCAGGGCAGCATGACCCTTGGCGTCCTGAAAAAGACTTTGGCCTATGAGGCCGGGTCGATGGTTCTGGTTGCGCTGAAACACAAGGAAACGCGCGCCGGTCAATGGCACCAGATCGACGGGCGCGGATACAACAACCTTCGCATGGTCGCCTATCCGATCATGCCGGAAAGCGGCGATTCCGAGAATGAGCCGCTCGTCCTGATCGGTTTTGAGACCGAGATGCGGGAAGAGCCGAAGGGCGACGAAGCCGAGCGGACGGATTACCTCGACTATCTCGAAACCGAACTGACCCGCACCCGCGATACGCTTCAGGTCACCATCGAACAGCTTCAGACATCGAACGAAGAGCTTCAGTCGCTGAACGAAGAACTCCAGTCGTCCAACGAGGAATTGCAGTCCACGAACGAGGAGCTCGAAACCTCGAACGAGGAGCTTCAGTCGACGAACGAAGAACTCATCACGGTGAACGAGGAACTGCTGGTCAACACCTCGCAGCTTGAGCGGACGACCGCAGAGCTCAACGGTCTGATCTCGGGCATCCCTACGGTGATGATGATGCTGGACCTCGGCCTGCTTATCCGCCACGCGTCGAAAAGCGCGATCCAGACGTTCCAGATCAAGGAACGGGGGCATTCGCTGGGTCATCTGTCGCAGTGCTACATTCCCAAAGGCTACCCGCCCCTCGTCGACATCTGTTCGCAGGCCCTGCTCGACCGGCAGGTTCACACCCGCAACATCGAAATCGGCGACTCGCTCATCACCCTGTCCGTGTCTCCCTTGTCCACCGAGGGCGAGGGGCTGATCGGCCTGATCGTTCTGGCCGACGAGGTGGATATGTCCATCGAAGGCAAGCTGAACGAGACGCTGCGCACCTTCGGCGACATCGGCACCTGGAAGATGAACCTTACGACGGGCGAACTGGACTGGTCGCGTGAGACCTATCTGATCCACGGTATCGACCCGGACAACCACCGCAGGCAGTTGGACGAAGGGGTGAACTTCTATCATCCCGACGATCAGGCGATGGTGCGCACGGCCATCGACAAGACCGTCGAAACCGGCGAGCCCTTCCACTTCTTCGCCCGCCTCAATCGCGCGGACGGGCGCACGATCGTGGTCGAAGCGGCCGGATCGTCGGTGCGGAACGAGGCTGGCGAAGCCGTGGCGCTGGTCGGCGTGTTCCGCGATTTCTCGCGCCAGCGGAACGAAGACCTGCTGGTTCAGCATTACAACGAGGTCGCGGCGGATCAGGGGATCGGCTTCTATTCCTACGATATCGAGCACGACCTGCCGTACTGGAGCCCGCAGCTTTACGACATCCTCGGTCTCGATCCGAGCGAACCCCCGGTGGTCGATACGGCGCTGCGCCTGTTCGTGGGGGACGCGCGCGACCGCGTCGCGGATTACATGCAGTCGGCGATCGAGAAGAACGAGCCTTACGACTACGTCGAAGAGATCGAGCGCCCGGATGGAAGCCGCGCGAAGTGCCGCGGCACGGGGCGTGCGGAAGTGGATGAAAACGGCAAGGCGACCCACCTGTACGGGTCGTTTCAGATCGTGACCTGACCCGAAACGGCGCTACGGCGGGGCAGGCGTTAAGAGTTTGTTAACTCGCGAGAAGTAGCGCGAAGCCGTCGAGGTGAATAGAGTATGAGCATGGAACAGATCTCGGAAGACGGACCCAACGACACGCTCCAGATTCGCCTCGTCCGCGATTCGGACTCGGGCGAATGGTTCGCCGAGCAGATCGACATCAACCGCGGCGACGTCCATCACCGCATCGGATTTCGCAACAACCTGCCGCTTGCGCAGGCCTTCGTTCCGCAGTTTCTGGGCGAGTTGCAGCCCTACCTGCCCGACGGGCCGGCGAAGGGCGTGATGGCCGACAGTTCCGCGCTCATCGAAATTCCCGGTTTGGTGCTCGGCGGCATCCGCGTCATCGCGCAGTCGGTCGTCACCGGCATTCAGTCGCTGACCATCCGCTTCATTCGGGCGCTGGGCGCGCTTCAGGCGGTCCTTCTGCCCAAGTACCGGACCGAGACGGATATGTTCGCCAAACTCGAAGGGGCGGCGGCCCATACGCTCTTGTCGCTTCTGCACCCCGCGCTCGATCTTGCCGACGTCGGGCCGCCGACCACCCTCAGCCGCAATGTGATGGAGCAGGTGGCCGAACGGCTGGAAGTGCTTGCGCGCAACCGGAACGAAATCGGGTTCTTCGCGGTCCTGCTGCAACGCTATCTGCGCAATGCCCCCGACCTCGACCTTGCGGCCCGGCAGATCGCGGCCCAGACGAACGCCATCGGGCGGTATTGAGCGTTCCCGCATTGAGCCGTCCAGCGGGCACCTCCCGCAACGCTCAATCTGCGGCGAACGCCCGACAAAGCGGATGATCCGGGTCTTTGAGCCCGTCGATCACGTTGAAGTGGTGACGCCCCGGATCGGCGACGAGCGGTATGTTCCACGCTTCGGCAAGTAGCGCGGCTTGCCGCAGGAACTCCGGCCGTTCCCGTGCGCCGACCCATGCCGTCACATCCACCTTCCCGCGCTTGCTGCCCAGCGCGGGACTTTCCGCCGCCGCCTCATCGGCATCGAGGCGCAGGGCCTCGTTCATCGAATTCCGTCGGAGCGGGCGCAGATCGTGCAGGCCCGAGATCGAGACGACCCGTTCGACCCGGTCGGCAACCGCTTTGAGCAGGGGGGTAGACTCCGAAACCATGCGGGTGACCAGATGGCCGCCTGCCGAATGTCCGGTCAGCCGGATCGGCCCCGCAACCCGCTCGCCCGCCGCAGCAATGGCGCTGGCGATGTCTTTCGAGATTTCCGAAATCCGCACCTCGGGGGCCAAGCGGTAACTCGGCATCGCGACGGCCCAGCCATGTGCCAAAGCGCCTTCAGCCAGATCCGACCAGAAAGTTTTGTCGAACCTGAGCCAGTAGCCGCCATGCACGATGACCGCCAACCCGCGTGGTGTGCCTGCCGGGTGAAACAGGTCGAACACCTGCCTGTCATGATCGCCATAGGGAATGTCGAACGCGGCGGACGCGCTCTTGCGGAACGCCTCGGCCCTGTCGGTCCAGAGATCGGGGTAAGTTTCGCCGCCGTCGATGCGGCCTGCATTCACGAAGGCTTCTTCCCAGTCGATCCCGGTGTCCGCCACTGCACTGCCCATCGCCGCACCCCTCTCGCACGCTCTGGTTCAGGGTATAGTGCAAACATAAAAATTTCAAGCTTGAAGTATTTTTGGCAAGGCGTAGGCTTTGAGTGAGTCGGGGCTTGATCCCGGCATTGGGAAAGGAGCGCCACGATGCGGATCGCCTGTCTGGGTGGTGGACCCGCCGGTCTCTACTTCGCGATTTCGATGAAGCTGCGCGACCCGTCGCACGAGATCGTCGTGATGGAGCGAAACCGTGCCAACGACACCTTCGGCTGGGGTGTGGTTCTCAGCGACGACGCGCTGGAAAACCTCGAAGCGAACGATCCGAAAAGCGCGCAGCAGATCCGCGATCACTTCGCCTACTGGGACGATATCGCGGTGATTCATGGCGGCGTGCGAACGGTGTCGGGCGGCCACGGCTTCGCGGGGATCGGGCGCAAACAGATGCTGGTGCTGTTACAGGAGCGGGCGCGCGAGCTTGGGGTCGACTTGCGGTTCGAAACCCAGTTCGACGATATCGAGGCTATCCGAAAGGACTATGACCTCGTGGTCGGCTGCGACGGCCTGAACTCCCGCGTGCGGGCCGCCTATGCCGACACATTCAAACCGGACGTGGACACGCGAAAGTGCAAGTTCGTCTGGCTCGGCACACATCAGAAATTCGACGACGCCTTCACCTTCATCTTCGAAAAGACCGAACATGGCTGGGTCTGGGCCCATGCCTATCAATTCGACGCCGACACCGCGACCTTCATCGTCGAATGCTCGCAGGAGACGTGGGATCGCTTCGGCTTCGAAGGCATGACCAAGGACGAGACGGTCGAAACCTGCCGCCGCATCTTCGAGCGTCATCTCGACGGTCACGCGCTGATGTCGAACGCGGGCCACCTGCGCGGCTCGGCGGTCTGGATCAACTTCCCCCGCGTGCTGTGCGAACGTTGGCACCATGAGAACGTGGTGCTTCTGGGCGACGCCTCGGCCACCGCGCATTTCTCGATCGGTTCCGGCACGCGGCTGGCATTCGACAGCGCCATCGCGCTGGCGGAATTCCTGCATCGCGAGCCGACGATGGAGCGTGCGTTCGAGCGGTATCAGGACGAGCGGCGGCTCGACGTGTTGCGCCTTCAATCGGCGGCGCGCAACTCTCTTGAATGGTTCGAGGACGTTGAGCGGTATCTCGACCTCGACCCGGTGCAGTTCAACTATTCGCTTCTGACCCGGTCGCAGCGGATCAGCCACGAAAACCTCCGCCTGCGCGATGCCGATTGGCTGCAAAGCGCGGAACGCTGGTTCGCGATGCGCGCGGGCGTGGACGGGAACGCGCCGGTCCGCGCACCGATGTTCACACCGTTCAAGCTGCGCGACATGGAGCTGAAGAACCGCATCGTCGTATCGCCCATGGCGCAATACAAAGCCAAGGACGGCACGCCGACCGACTGGCACCTCGTCCATCTTGGCGAGCGAGCCAAGGGTGGGGCGGGGCTGGTGTTTACCGAAATGACCTGCGTGTCCCCCACGGGCCGGATCACGCCGGGCTGCCCCGGACTTTACGCGCCGGAGCATGAAGCGGCGTGGACCCGGATCGTGGATTTCGTCCATGCGGAAACCGATGCGCGCATCTGCTGCCAGATCGGGCATTCGGGCCGCAAGGGCTCCACCAACCTCGGGTGGGAGGGGATGGATGCCCCCTTGGCCTCGGGCAACTGGGATCTGATCTCGGCTTCGGCGATCCCGTGGTCCGAAGACAACGCGACACCACGAGAAATGACCCGCGCGGACATGGACGAGGTCCGCGATCAGTTCGTGGCCTCCACCGAAATGGCCGCACGGGCGGGGTTCGACATGATCGAACTACACGCGGCGCACGGGTATCTTTTGTCCTCGTTCATCTCGCCGACCTCCAACACACGCACGGACGACTACGGCGGGTCGCTGGACAACCGCCTGCGCTATCCTCTCGAAGTGTTTCAAGCGATGCGGGCGGTATGGCCCGCGGGCAAACCTATGTCGGTCCGCATCTCGGCGCACGACTGGGTGGGCGAGGCCGGGGTGACGCCCGAAGAAGCCGTCGAAATCGCGAGGGCGTTCGACCGGGCCGGGGCCGACCTGATCGACGTGTCGGCCGGCCAGACCTCGACCGAAGCGCAGCCCGTCTATGGCCGCATGTTCCAGACGCCGTTTTCCGACCGGATCAAGAACGCGGCGGGGATCACGACCATGGCGGTCGGCAACATCTACGAAGCCGACCACGCCAATTCCATCCTCATGGCCGGGCGTGCCGATCTGGTCGCCATCGCCCGCCCGCATCTCGCCGATCCCTATTGGACCCTGCACGAAGCCACCCGCGTCGGTGATCGTGCCGAGGCATGGCCGCTGCCCTATCTCGCAGGGCGCGATCAGGCTTGGCGACTGGCCGACCGCGATGCCGAGGCGGCACGGGTATGAGCCTTGCGGGTCGTCATATCGTGGTCACAGGCGGCGGAACGGGTGTCGGCGCCGCGATCGCGCAGGCGCTGGCGCGTGAAGGTGCCACCGTCACCATCATGGGTCGGACCGAGGCGCCGCTGGCCGAACAGGGTCTGCCGTACCAGATCTGCGATGTCACCGACGCCGAAGCGGTCGGTGCGGCCTTCGACAAGGCGCGCGATCAGGCGGGGCCGATTCATGGCGTCGTGGCCAATGCGGGCATGGCCGAAAGCGCCCCGTTCGCGCGTATGACCCCCGACCTCATGTCGCGGACGCTGGCCGTCAACGTCATCGGCACGTCGAACGTCTGGCAGGCCGCGATTGCCGACATGAAGGCCGCGGGATGGGGCCGGATGGTCGCCATTGCGTCGAGCGCGGGTCTGAAGGGCTACCCATACGTGTCCGCCTATTGCGCGGCCAAGCATGGGGTCGTTGGCCTGACCCGTGCTCTTGCGCTGGAACTGGCGAAAACGCCCATCACCGTCAACGCCGTTTGCCCCGGCTTCATCGACACGCCGATGCTGGATCGATCGGTCGAGAACATCGTCAAGACCACGGGCATGAGCGAAGAGGCCGCGCGCGCCTCGCTTTCCGCCAACAATCCGCAAGGACGGTTCATCGAGACGGATGAGGTCGCGGGCGCCGTGCTTTGGCTCCTGTCCGACGCGGCCCGTTCGGTGAACGGCCATACGCTTTCGATCACGGGGGGGGAGGTATGACGGCGGACGCAGGGCAACGCCCATCACAAACCCTCTCCAAGGAACGTCTTCGCCTGTGGCTGAAGCTGCTCAAGGCCAGTGGGATGATCGAGGAAGAGGTGCGCCGACGCCTGCGCCGGGATTTCGACTGGACCCTCCCGCGCTTCGACGTGATGTCCGCACTCCACCGCCACCCGGACGGGCTGAAGATGAGCGAGATTTCCCGGCTCCTGCGTGTGTCCAACGGAAACATCACCGGCATCGTGGACAAGCTGACCGACGAGGGGCTGGCGCTGCGCGTTTCGGTCGCGGGCGACCGGCGGGCGAACCTGATCCGCCTGACCCCGAAAGGGCGCGCGCTTTTTGCCGACCACGCCGCCGTGCACGAGGGCTGGATCGACGAACTGCTCGGCTCGGTCGACGCGGACGGCATCGCCAACATGACCGCCTGGCTCGACGAGCTGACGACACACCACGAGGAGGAGACCTGACATGCGCACCGACGTGTCCCACTTCAAATGCGAGATCGACGGGGCCATCGCCATCGTCTCTCTCGACCGGCCCGAGCGGAAGAACCCGCTGACCTTCGACAGCTACGCCGAGATGCGCGACTGGTTCCGTGAGCTTCACTACGACGACGAGGTGAAGGCGGTGATCCTTGCGCCGAACGGCGGGAATTTCTCGTCCGGCGGCGACGTGCGCGACATCATCGGGCCGCTCACCAAGATGACGATGAAGGAGCTTTTGACCTTCACCCGGATGACCGGTGATCTGGTCAAGGCGATGATCGGCTGCGGCAAGCCCATCATCGCGGCGGTCGATGGCGTATCGGCGGGCGCGGGCGCGATCATCGCCATGGCCTCGGACCTGCGGATTTCGACGCCGTCATCAAAAACCGCGTTCTTGTTCAACCGCGTCGGCCTAGCGGGCTGCGACATGGGCGCTTGCGCCATGCTGCCCCGGATCATCGGTCAGGGCCGCGCGTCGGAGCTTTTGTATCTGGGCCGGTCCATGAGTGCCGAAGAAGGCCACGCCTGGGGCTATTTCAACGCGGTCGTCGAGCCGGACGCGCTGATGGACGAGGCGCGCAAGATGGCGGGCCGGATCGCGTCGGGGCCGACGTTCTCGAACATGATGACCAAGACGATGCTGGCACAGGAGTGGTCGATGAGCCTCGATCAGGCGATCGAGGCCGAGGCGCAGGCCCAAGCGATCTGTATGCAGGGGCAGGACTTCACCCGCGCCTACGAGGCTTTCATCGCGGGCCAAACGCCCGTGTTCGAGGGCGACTGATGGCCGACACGAGTTATCTCGACTGGCCGTTCTTCGAGCCGCGCCACCGCGACCTCGCCGCACGGCTGGAGGATTGGGCGGCGTCCAACCTGGGTCAGATTGACCACTCTGACACCGACGCCGCCTGCCGCGCGCTGGTGCGGGCCTTGGGTGACGCGGGCTTTCTGGAGCATTCCGCCAGCGAGACAGGCGACCTCGACGTGCGAAGCCTTGCCCTGATCCGCGAAACGCTCGCCCGGCACGACGGTCTGGCCGATTTCACCTTTGCGATGCAGGGGCTTGGCACCGGGGCGGTCACGCTTTTTGGAAGCGACGCCCAGAGGCAGGAATGGCTGCCCAAGACCCGCAGCGGTCAGGCGATTTCGGCCTTCGCTCTGACGGAACCCGGATCGGGGTCCGACGTGGCCAGTTCCACGATGACCGCCACCCGCAACGGTGACGATTACATCCTGAACGGCGAAAAGACGTGGATCTCTAACGGCGAGATCGCGGACGTCTATACGCTCTTTGCCCGCACGGGCGAGGCACCGGGCGCCAAGGGGCTGTCGTGCTTCATCGTCACCCCGGACCTGCCGGGGTTCGAGGTGGCCGAACGGCTGGAAACCATCGCGCCCCATCCGCTCGCCACCCTCAGGTTCAAAGACTGCCGGGTGCAGGCCACGTCCATGATCGGCGGCCCCGGCGAGGGGTTCCGCATCGCGATGTCGGTGCTCGACGTGTTCCGCGCCTCGGTCGCCGCCGCCGCGCTCGGTTTCGCCCGCCGCGCGCTGGACGAGTCGCTGAACCGGGTTTCCAACCGCCGCGTACAGGGCGCGCCGCTGGCCGAGCTTCAGATGGTGCAGGGGCATATCGCCGACATGGCGCTCGACATCGACGCCGCCGCGCTTCTCGTCTACCGCGCCGCGTGGACCAAGGATTCCGGCGCGCCGCGGGTCACCCGCGAGGCCGCGATGGCCAAGCTTTTCGCCACCGATCGGGCGCAGGAGGTCATCGATACGGCAGTGCAGCTTCACGGCGGCGACGGCGTCCGCTCCGGCAGCGCCGTCGAGACACTTTACCGCGAAATCAGAGCGTTACGCATCTACGAGGGCGCCTCCGACGTTCAGCGCGTCGTCATCGCCCGCCAGACGCTCGCACAACACCACAGGGGTTAGCCATGCTTGGTCCGTCCGCGCATATCGACACGTTCACACGCGACAGTCTGCCGCCCGCGGACAGTTGGCCGGACCTGATGCTGGACGGGTTCGAGTATCCCGAGACGCTCAACGCGGGCTATGAACTGACTGACGCGATGGTCGCCAAGGGGTTTGGCGATCATGTGGCGCTGATCGGGAACGGGCGGCAGCGGACCTATAAGGAACTGGCCGACTGGACCAACCGGCTGGCCCATGTGCTGGTCGAGGATTTCAAGGTGAAACCAGGCAACCGCGTGCTGATCCGTTCGGCCAACAACCCGGCGATGGTGGCCGCCTGGCTTGCCGCGACCAAGGCGGGTGCGGTGGTGGTCAACACCATGCCGATGCTGCGGGCGGGGGAACTCGCGAAATACGTCGAGGCCGCCGAGATCAAGCTTGCCCTGTGCGATACGCGGCTGATGGACGAGATGATCCTCTGTGCGAAATCCAGCGACATCCTGGAAACTGTGGTGGGGTTCGACGGCACCTCGAACCATGACGCCGAGCTCGACCGTTTGGCGCTTGAAAAGCCGGTCACGTTCGATGCCGTTCCGACCGCCTCGGACGACGTGGCGCTGATCGGGTTCACGTCGGGTTCGACAGGAACGCCCAAGGGCACGATGCATTTCCACCGCGATCTGCTGATTATCGCGGACGGTTACGCGAAAGAGGTTCTGTCGGTCGTGCCCGAGGACATTTTCGTCGGCTCGCCGCCGCTTGCCTTTACCTTCGGGCTTGGCGGCCTCGCGATCTTTCCGCTGCGCTTCGGGGCGACGGCGACCCTGCTTGAAAACGCCTCGCCCCCGAACATGATCGAGATCATCCAGAAATACCGCGCGACCGTGTGCTTCACCGCCCCAACCGCCTACCGCGTGATGCTGCGGGCGATGGACGAGGGCGCGGACCTGTCGTCCCTGCGCGCGGCCGTCTCGGCGGGCGAGACGCTGCCGGGCCCGGTCTATGACGAATGGCAGGAAAAGACCGGCAAGCCGATGCTCGACGGGATCGGCGCGACCGAGATGCTGCACATCTTCATCACCAATCGCTTCGACGATCACAAACGGGCCTGCACGGGCAAACCCGTCACGGGCTATGAGGCCAAGGTTATCGGACCGGAGGGCGAAGACCTGCCAGCGGGCGAGATCGGGCGCCTTGCCGTGCGTGGCCCGACCGGGTGCCGCTATCTGGGCGGTCACCGGCAGGAGGAATACGTCGTCGATGGCTGGAACATCACCGGCGACGCCTTCGTGCAGGACGAAGACGGGTATTTCCACTTCGCGGCCCGCAACGACGACATGATCGTCTCGTCCGGCTACAACATCGCGGGGCCCGAGGTCGAAGCCGCGCTTCTGTCGCATGACGCCGTGCTGGAATGCGCCGTGATCGGCGTGCCGGACGACGAGCGCGGCCAGATCGTCGAGGCGCATGTGGTGCTGACCGAGGGCGCGACGGACGACGCGCTGATGGTCAAGACCCTTCAGGACCACGTGAAGGCGCAGATCGCCCCCTACAAATACCCCCGCAGCGTGCGGTTCACCGAGGCGCTTCCGAAGACGGAAAGCGGGAAAATCCAACGCTTCAAGCTGAAAGCCGACAGATGAGCAGCGACGCATACGATCCCGGCAGCGAAGGCGCCAAGATGGCGATGGCCGGGGCCATGTCCTATGGCGATTACCTCGACCTCGACACCCTGCTCGACCAGCAGAACCCGCTCTCCGGCGCGCATGACGAGTTGCTGTTCATCATCCAGCACCACACGAGCGAGCTTTGGATGAAGCTGATCCTGCACGAGATGCAGGCGGCCCGCGAAGCCCTGATCGCCCGCGATCTGCCGCCGATGTTCAAGATGCTCGCCCGCGTGTCGCGCATCTTCGAGCAGCTCAATAACCAGTGGGACATCCTGCGCACGATGACCCCGTCGGATTATACCACCTTTCGCGAGGTGCTCGGCCCGTCCTCCGGGTTCCAGTCCTACCAATACCGGCTGATCGAATACGTCCTCGGCAACCGCAATCCGAACCTGCTGAAGCCACATGCCCATGTGCCAGAGGTGCACGCGAAGCTCGCCCGCGAACTCGAACGTCCGAGCCTTTATGACGAGGCGGTGCGGTTCCTGTTCGAAACGCTCGACGGGCATGACCGCGATATCCCCGCGCCGCAACTGAACCATCCGCATCAGGCGGTCGAGGCGATTCAGGAGCGGTGGGCGGCCGTCTATCGCGACGTGCGCGCGCATTGGACGCTTTACGAACTGGCCGAGAAACTGGTCGATCTCGAGGACTATTTCCGGCGCTGGCGCTTCAACCACGTCACCACGGTCGAACGGGTGATCGGCTTCAAACGCGGCACCGGCGGCACATCCGGCGTGACCTATCTGCGCAAGATGCTCGACGTCGAACTCTTTCCGGAACTCTGGCACCTGAGGGGTGAGCTATGACCGTCTTGCGCAAGGAATTGTTCCACCTTCCCGAGGGCGTCATTTACCTTGACGGCAACTCGCTCGGCCCATTGCCTGTGAACGCCGAGGCCCGCGCGCGTGAGGTGATGACCCGCGAATGGGGACAGGATCTGATCCGCGCGTGGAACACCGCCGACTGGATTTCGCTGCCCAAGAAGGTGGGCGACCGGATCGGCCGGATCATCGGCGCGCCGGAGGGCAGCGTCGCGACCGGCGATACCTTGTCGATCAAGGTCTATCAGGCGCTCGCCGCCGCCTTGAAGATGAACCCGGATCGCCGCGTGATCCTGTCGGACAGCGGCAATTTCCCCACCGATCTTTACATGGCGCAGGGTCTGATCGGCACCATCGACAAGGGGTACGAGCTTCGCACGCCCGCGCCCGAGGATGTCGTGGACGCCATTACCGACGAGGTCGCCGTGGTCATGCTGACCCATGTCGATTACCGCACGGGCCGGATGCACGACATGGCCGCGATCACGCGCGCGGCGCATGCGGTCGGCGCGGTGATGATCTGGGATCTCGCCCATAGCGCGGGGGCGGTGCCGGTGGATATGGCCGGGTCGGGTGCCGAATTCGCGGTCGGCTGCACCTATAAATATCTGAACGGTGGCCCCGGTGCCCCGGCCTTCATCTATGCCCGCCCGGATATCGTCGAGACGGTTCAGCCTGCGCTCGCCGGTTGGATGGGCCATGAGGAGCCGTTTGCGATGGACCCGGACTACCGCCCCGCCATGTCGACCGAGCGCCTGCGCGTCGGCACGCCACCGATCCTGCAACTGTCGGTTCTGGATGCCGCGCTCGATGCGTGGGACGGGCTTTCGATGGACGATGTCCGGGCGGCGTCGATCCGGTTGTCGGACCTGTTCATCGCCGAGGTCGGGCGGCTGTGTCCGACCCTGACGCTCGCCTCTCCGCGCGACGCGGGGGTTCGGGGCAGCCAGGTCTCGTTCTGGTTCGAGCACGGCTATTCCGCCATTCAGGCGCTGATCGACCGGGGGGTGATCGGCGACTTCCGCGCGCCCGACATCATGCGGTTCGGCTTTACGCCGCTTTACCTGGATGAGAGCGATATTCGCGCGGCGGCCGACCACGTGGCGACCGTCATCAACGACAGCCTGTGGAACGATCCGAAATATCAGACGCGTTCGCGCGTGACGTGACCCGAGGGCGTGGAGGAGAATCGATGAAACCAGAAACCATTCACCCCGAGGGCTGGGCGCCCGCTCTGGGCTATGCGAACGGGATGCTTATGCCGGATGGGACGCTGCACATCGGCGGGCAGATCGGCTGGGACGCGCAAAAGGTTTTCGTCGAGGGCGGCTTTCTCGAACAGATGGAGCAGGCGCTGGCCAACATCGCCGCCATCGTCCGGGCGGCGGGCGGAGATGTGACCGACGTGGGTCGGCTGACGTGGTTCGTGAAGGACAAGGCGGAATACCTCGCCCATCAGCGCGAGATCGGGGCGGCCTATCGTCGCATCTTCGGCAAACATTTCCCCGCCATGTCGCTGGTCGTCGTCAAAGATCTGGTCGAGGACGAGGCGCTGGTGGAGATCGAAGCCACGGCATTCGTCGCGCGCTGAAAGCGAGTCGGTCGCGTTCAATCTGGTTGCCGCTTTAGGGCGGCACACATTCATCCTGTCGACTGCGATGGGCCGCTTCGGGGTCGCCGGGCGGCGATTCGTGGAGGGCTGAGAGCCCAGCCCTGTAAGGCCTCGCACGCGGGGTGGGTGGCAATGAGTCCTGCGTCGTCAACGGCCCACGGGCGTGATGTCTGGCGCCTATTTCTGCGCTGCTAGGCCACGCCTCGAACGGCGACGTCCGTGCCCCCGATCCTACCTTCTCACCGACCTTTCCACGGGCGCGTCTTCCACATGCCGTGGCGGCATTCGGCGGATTCTCACCCCCTCAACCAAAACACATTGACACATATCAATGTATGCATTTCCTATGAGCCTTAAGATTAAGTAAGTGACTAGTTACAAAATTAGCGACCCATCGCGTTGGCCAAGGAGGAAACGCCGTGACCACATACACATCACCCACGCATGTGTTTTCGATTGAAGACCTGACCGCGACATACTCAGGCGTACAGTATCCGGCCTTGACCGGGATGCTCGATACGGCCGGAACCACTGTCGAGCCATACACCGACAGGGACGGAAACATCCTCTACGCGATCGACAGCGAGTTCGGGTTCTACATCGACGACTTCATCGGTGCGCTTGAAAAGGTGCTGGACGGCGATTTCGCAGAAGGGTTCGCCGGCAACGCTTTCGATGACGAGGGGAATCAGATCGGTATCGCCCTGCGCGACGCCGAAACCGACGTGTTTCTCTCCGGCGCGCCCTTCGGAACATGGTCGCTGGGTCTGGGCGGGAACACCGTCAAAGCGTCGACCGAGCATTACGAAACGATGGCCTCGGTCCTGTCGGATCATGAATATCCCGGCGATCCGGGTGCGATTGGACCGCTCGACGACGATCTCAAGATGCTGGACATCCGCCCGAGCGAGGTGACGCCGGGCACGTTCGACGTCGGCCCCCTTAACAACGCCTATATCCACGAGATGATTCAGGCGCTTCAGGCCGCGATGGATTCGGCGGACCCCGGACTCGACACGGTTCTTTCCGACATCGACTTCGACCGTGACGGCGTTCTCGATACCTATCGCATCACCAAGACCACCGTGAATTTCGACGATGACGGCGACGGTATCGCGGACCCCATCGTGGTCGGCGCGGTCGATGTCGACAACGACGGCACCATCGACATCGTGGACAGCTTCCTGAACGGCTACGGCGGCGATGCCGACATCGTGGACCTGCTGGAACCCAATGAATCCAGCGTGACCTACAACATCGCCTACGGGCAGGATTACTCGGTCACGCTCAAGGATGATGGCAAGCTGCTTTACCGCTGGGGCGAGGCGGTCAAACGTCCGAACGATATCCGGCTCGAAGTGGACATGCCGCTGCCCGAGGAATGGACGCGGGACGCCAACAACAACTCGATCATGGACGGTCTAGAAGGCAGCGGGTTCACGATCACGCGGGCCGAACTGGTCATCACCCACGACATTACGAACAACCCGAACGATCAGGTCCGCCCTGAAGACTATGAGAACGAAGCGGCCATCGGTCGGCTCCCGTCCTTCTACATCGTCAAGGATCCGGACGATCCGACCAAACTGCTCTGGGTTTCGCCGCTCGACAGCTTCGATGGGACGGGTGAGCCGCTTCCGAGCTACTTCATCCTCGATGCCGACGGCAACGTCGACCTCGCCGCGGGCGGCACGGCGGTCTACGACCCCAACGACGTTCTGGTGGGCTACCGCAACGAAGATGGCGGCGGCAACCCGGTCGGGACGGTCTTCCGCAGCGATGCGCTTGCCGAAATGAACGCGGCTGCCGGTCTGGATTTCATGACCGAAGACCTCGAGCACGGTTTCACCGAGGCGTGGTACACCACCACCGACCGCGAGCCGTTCGAATGGTCCTACGATCTGTTCCCGACTGATCCCTACAAGAACGTCTTCGAAAGCTTCCGCTCGCCCGATGAAGCCGAAGATGCCGGTTTCACGGAAGATGCGCTGGTCTCCGGCCCGCGCTGGCGTTTGACCCCGAACAAGTTCGGGCAAGATTTGCCGGGGCTGGAAATCCCGCTCGAAGAAAATTCCGAGCCGCCCTACACCCGCGACAACATCAAGTACGACACCGGCGAAGTCATCACGACGACCCTGAACCTGCTCGACTGGGAAGGCGACTCGCCCCTTGCCAGCAGCCTCGGCTGGATGAGCATCGACATCGCGACGCTCGACGAGAATGCCGATGGCCTGATCGACGAAGGATGGTCGATGGTCAACGGGACGCTTGGGGCGGGGGATGCCGTTCCCACCGATCCGATCCTGACCGCCGTTACGCCCAATGGCGTGACGCTTGAATCCAGCTTTTTCGACGTTGCCGTCTACATGAAAGGCGACCGTCAGGACGACTCGATCATCTACGATATGGAACTCATCATCGAGTACGAATCCGATGCGGGCGACGTCATCGGGGCGGTTCAGAGCGTCGGCGGCGTGAATCATCAGACCCAGACCGTCAGCTATCAGGGCGGCACGACCTTCGACAATCCGGTGGTCTTCGCCTCGCTCGCCAGCCGCGTGGGCTGGGACATGGTGACGGTTGAATTCACCGACATCTCGGCGACCGGTGCCAGCTTCTACCTTGATGAACCCGAGGGTTACGATGGCACCCATGCTGCCGAAGAGGTGACGCTGGTCACCTTCGAAGAAGGCGTCTGGGAGCTTGCGGATGGCAGCCTGCTTCAGGTCGGCACGACGAACTTCGCCGCCGGAGCGACCGACGCATTCCACCGTGTCACCTTCGAACAGGCTTTCGACGAAGCACCCATCCTGCTGCTTCAGATCCAGTCCGACAACGGCGGCGAATGGGAGATCGTCCGCGCCCAGAACATCGGCGCCGATGGTTTCGATTTCGCAGTCGAAGAACGGGAAGCCGCAGACGGGTGGCACACCTCGGAAGTCGTCGGTTGGGCCGCGCTCGATGCATCGGCGGCAGATGGTGTGATCGACTGGGGCGGCATCGGATCGCAGGCGTTTTCGACCGGCGATACCGTCTCGCACGAGATCGCGCCTTTCGCTCTGGACGCAGCGGTCGGGGCCGACCCGCTCGTGGCGGCCTTCCTTGCCAGCTACAACGGGGCGGATACGGCCAATGTCCGCACCACGGGCGTGACCTTCGACGGTTTGGTCGCCTCGGCCAATTTCAAGATTGACGAAGAAACCAGCCTGGATGCCGAACTCGAACATGCTTTCGAGGATGTGCACGGCTTTGCCTTCGAGCAGGCCGGATTGCTCACGGGCATGGAATACGTCGACCCGCTGCTCATCACCTGACGCAGGCGCGTGACACACAAGATCGGGCGGCCCGTCGTGGCCGCCCGAAGGTGTCCTGAACTGGGCACTGAGATCAGGAATAATTCGAAAGGCCAGACACGTGAGACTTGTAACAACCGCCGCCCTCGGCATGACCATTCTGACCGTCGCCTGCACGGAACAGACCCCCCGCGTGAGCTACTCCGAGCCGATCTTCAACAAGTTCGGCGAACCGTCCTGCCGCCCGCCTGATGTGCCGATCGGCGGGATTTACACTGCCGCCATGCCCATCTGCGATTCCCGGTCCGTGGCCGTCATCCCAGCCGGCACCCGGACCGCGACCGCGCCCACAGGCACCGCCACGCCACCCGCCACGGACGACGATGGGTCTGAGACCACGACGGACACGACGGACGGCACCGACCCCACTGACGATCCCACGGACCCGACGACGGGTGGAAGTGGCACGCAGAACCAGAACACTCAGGCGACTCAGAACTCGAACCGCAACACGTCGAGCACGCGAAACCAGTCGCAATCAAGCAGCGGGAACCCGTAACGGCTAGCCGGTTCCCGAACGCAACGGGTCATTGCGGCTGACGTTTGCCGCGAGGCGCAGTCCATCTGGGACCAGCGACCTGTCTGGTGCGCCGAGCGGCCTGTGGGCACTCATGTGACGTGGTGTGAGTGTATTTGCGCGGCAATCAGCTAGCGCGGAGACGGTTCGGCCCCGCAGGCTCAGACCGCCAGCACAACGCGATCCTTGATTCCTGCGTTTCAAAGCGAAGCGCCAGATAGATCAACGGATTTCTTAGGAGAAATGGTGCCCAGGAGAGGACTCGAACCTCCACGTCCATACAGACACCAGCACCTGAAGCTGGCGCGTCTACCAATTCCGCCACCTGGGCACAGGTGCGTGGAGCCGCGATGTAAGGCCCCGCGCAAACAGTGTCAACGGGATTCGCACACTTTCAATTCGCCTTGTTCCGGTTGACGCCGGGGGCTATGCAGGAACCCGTATTTACGAAGGAGATCGGGCATGTCGAAACTCGTGACCATCTACGGCGGTTCCGGCTTTGCGGGGCGCTATATCGCGCGGCGCATGGCCAAGGCAGGGTGGCGCGTTCGCGTTGCGGTGCGCCGACCGAACGAGGCGATCTTCGTGAAGCCCTATGGCACGGTCGGGCAGGTCGCTCCGATCCTGTGCAACATCCGCGACGATAATTCGGTGGCCGAAGCGATGACGGGCGCGGATGCGGTCGTGAACTGCGTGGGCACCTTCGACAAAGGCGGCAAGAACAATTTCGGCGCTGTGCAGGACGAGGGCGCCACGCGGATCGCGCGGCTGGCCGCCGAAAAGGGGATTGGGACGCTCGTCCACCTTTCCGCCATCGGCGCGGACACGGAGGGCGACAGCCTGTATGCGCAGTCCAAGGGGCGTGGCGAGGCGGGTATACTCGAACATTTCCCCAACGCGGTGATCCTGCGCCCTTCGGTGATGTTCGGGCCCGAAGACAACTTCTTCAATCGGTTCGCGGGTATGACCCGCATGGGGCCGGTGCTTCCCATCGTCGGCGGCCAAACCCGGTTCCAGCCGGTGTTCGTCGATGACGTGGCCGCGGCCGCCGAAAAGGCGGTCAAGGGCGAGGCCGCACCGGGGATCTATGAGCTTGGCGGGCCGGACGTGCAGACCTTCCGCGAATTGATGCAGGATATGCTGACCGTCATTCAACGCCGCCGCATGATCGTGAATATTCCGTTCTGGATCGCGGGCGTGATGGGGACCGTTTTCGACGCCGGCTCCGCGATGACCGGGGGGCTCGTATCGGCGCCGCTTACGCGCGATCAGGTGACGTCGCTCAGGTCCGACAACGCGGTCGCCGAGGGCGGGAAAACCTTTGCCGATCTGGGCATCACGCCGACCGCGATGGAGGTGGTGCTGCCGCAATACCTGTGGCGTTTCCGCCAGACCGGGCAATATGCCGACATCACCGCCTCGGCGCGCAATCTGCGAACCTGAACGCGCGGGACTTTGAACGCAGGGCCGATCCGAAAGGGTCGGCCTTTTCGGTTCAGGTATAGGCGATGACGAGCAGAACGATCCCGAGGATCACGCGGTAGACCACATATGGCGTGAAGCTGACAGATTTCAGAAGCCGCATCATCAACGACAGGGCGAGCAGGGCGGCGACGAATGCCATGGCGGCGGCGATGGCCCCGTCCCGCAGAACCGCCCAGTCGGCTTCCGACGCGGCTTCCACGCCCAGAAGAAGACCGGAGGCCATGATGGTCGGGATCGACATCAGCATGGCGAGCCGGGTGCCGTCCTCGCGCTTGTAACCCAGCGCTCGCGCGCCCGAAATCGTGGCGCCGGAGCGGGAGGTGCCGGGGATCAGGGCGAGCGCCTGCCACAGCCCCATGACGATCGCATCGCGCAAGGTCCAGTCCGCGTCGGTCTTTGTTTCGGCGCCTTTCTGGTCGACCCAGAAAAGCACGAGGCCGAAGATCAGCATCGTCCAGCCGATGACCGTGATCGACCGCATCGCGTCGGACAGCCCGGTGACGCTCAGGATCAGGCCGAGAGCGAGAACGGGGATCGTGGCGATCAGCAGGAGGAAGGCGAGGCGCGATCCCTTGGTGTCGATCCGGCCCGTCAACATCCGGGGGATGCCGAAAAGCCCCTCCCGCACGTCGGACCAGAAGTAGAGAACGACGGCGCCGAGCGTGCCCACGTGGACCGCGACGTCGATGACCTGACCCTGATCCTCGAGCCCGGTGAGATTCGGCAGAAGAATCAGGTGACCGGAGGAGGAAACCGGAAGAAACTCGGTAAGTCCCTGAATGACAGCGACAATAAACAGGTGGAAGAGCGACATGCCTGCTGCCTCGGGTTTGGAAGTTGCCCAAAGCTAACCATTTGGAAAGTAATGGAAAGCGGAAATATAGGTCAGCATAAGTTACTTAAAAATTCTCCAAACGGTCAGAAAAACACGCTACCTTGGGCGATATGATCGTTTTTAGGTCAGCAATTATGCCTTTTCTTTTTCGGAAACCCTGCTAGATAGGCGGCTCGAAGACGGAGGACGTGATGGCCAAGCAGCCGATGTTGAAATTCGTGACTGTTCAGCGAGACATGCCCGAAAAGCGTGGCGCAGAACTACGTCGTGAAGACTTTCACGAGATTTATGCAGAGTTCGCGGATGCGAAGGCAGCCGAGCAATCGGCGCGGTGCAGCCAGTGCGGTGTGCCGTACTGCCAAAGCCACTGCCCGCTTCACAACAATATCCCCGACTGGCTGCGCATGACCGCGACCGGGCGGCTCAAGGAAGCCTACGAGATTTCGCAGGCGACCAACACCTTCCCGGAAATCTGCGGTCGCATCTGCCCGCAGGATCGTCTGTGCGAAGGCAACTGCGTGATCGAGCAGTCGGGCCACGGCACCGTCACCATCGGTGCGGTCGAGAAATACATCACCGACACGGCGTTTGAAAAAGGCTGGGTCGAAGACATCAAGCCCGCCGCCGAGCGCGGCGAGAGCGTCGGAATCATCGGGGCAGGCCCCGGCGGTCTTGCCGCCGCCGACCGTCTGCGCCGTGCGGGCGTGCAGGTCACCGTCTATGACCGTTACGACCGCTCCGGCGGGCTGCTGACCTACGGCATTCCCGGCTTCAAGCTGGAAAAAGACATCGTCATCCGCCGCAACGAGCAGCTTGAAAAGGGCGGTGTGGAGTTCATGATGAACTGCAACGTCGGCGAGGACATCAGCTTTGCCGAGCTGCGCGAGAAACATGATGCCGTGCTCATCGCCACGGGTGTCTACAAGACCCGCGATCTGTCCGGCCCCGGCGCGGGCAGCGCGGGAATCGTGCGCGCCATCGACTATCTCACCGCGTCGAACAAGGCGTCCTTCGGTGACGAGGTTGCCGAGCACAAGGACGGCTCGCTTTGGGCCGAGGGCAAGAAGGTCGTCGTGATCGGCGGTGGCGATACCGCCATGGACTGCGTGCGCACCGCGATCCGTCAGGGTGCCACGAGCGTCAAATGCCTTTATCGCCGCGACCGCGACAACATGCCCGGCTCGCAGCGTGAGGTTGCCAATGCCGAGGAAGAAGGCGTCGAATTCGTCTGGCTTTCGAACCCGAAAGGGTTCCATGGCGACCCGGTGACGGGTGTCGTGGTGCAGCGGATGCGGTTGGGTCAGCCCGACGCCACCGGCCGCCGCTCGCCCGAGGCGATCGAAGGCGCGGAATATGTCGAAGAGGCCGATCTGGTCATCAAGGCGCTGGGTTTCGAGCCCGAGGATCTGCCGACGCTCTGGGATCAGCCGGAACTTCCGGTGACCCGCTGGGGGACGATCAAGGCCGATTTCCGCACCGGCGCGACCGACATGGATGGGGTCTACGCGGTGGGCGACATCGTGCGCGGTGCCTCGCTCGTCGTGTGGGCGATCAAGGACGGCCGCGACGCCGCCGACGCAATGCTCAAGCGGTTCAACGCCGCGGCGGCAAGCGTCGCTGCGGAGTGAGGAACGGCGTGCACAGCGGGTAAGACGCCGTGCACAGGGACGAAACACGGCACTTCGGGAATGTCAGCGCACCTGACCCGGTCAAAGCCAAAGGTAAAGGAGGGGTTTAGATGAACCATCGCATCGCCGTGACGCTCGCCGTCGCGACCCTTCTCGCCACGCCTGCCGAAGCCCGTGTGTTCACCCCGCCCGAAGGGTGCGAAGTGTTTCTGACGGTGCAATCCAAGCAATGCTCGGTGTCCAACCTTTACCGCTGCGACACCGACACGGGCGGCTTCGCCGAAGCCATGTTCGACGGCGAGGGTATGTCGGCGGTCGTCACCTACGGCGCCGGCTACCAGTGGCAGGACAGCCTGTATATGTGGGACAACTCCCGCGAACGGCTGGTCGAACCGGCCGAAGACCCTATCGACCTGCCGACCCTGACCGACGAGGGCATCGACACGTTCCGGTTCACGATGCACCGCACCGCGCCGGGCGAAGATCGCGAGATCACCATCGTCGGGGCCGACATGCTGTCTGGTGAAACCACGGTCATCGACGGCATGACGCTCGACATCGTTCAGACCCAGCTTCAGATCCTGACCGAGGACGGGTCCGTGGAATACCAGTCGCGCGGGGTTCAATACCTCAACCGCGAGTTGGGCCTGTTCTTCCTTGGACCGGAAGAGGTGCTCGACGACACGGGCGAGGCGACCCCTTACGACAACAGCCCTGTCGATTTCATCCATCCGGGCGAGCCGGGCTTTGCCCAGACGCTCCCCCTATACGAATGCGACCAGCAGAAGGCGGGGTTCACCCCCGCGCCAGCCGCCCCCACTCCGGGGCTTGAGGAGACCGACCATGACCAAATTTGACGAACGCTGGGTGGCCGAGGAAGAAGCCAAGCGCGCTTACCTTGCCGAACATGGGATGTACCGCGAAGAGTTCGAACACGCCTCGTGCGGCGTGGGCCTCGTCGTGTCGATCGACGGCAAGAAAAGCCGCAAGGTCGTGGAATCGGGCATCGAAGCTCTGAAGGCGATCTGGCACCGGGGCGCGGTGGATGCCGACGGCAAGACCGGCGACGGCGCGGGCATCCACGTGCAGATCCCGGTGGAGTTCTTCTACGATCAGGTCCGCCGCACCGGCCACGAGCCGCGCGAGAAAGAGATGATCGCGGTCGGTCAGGTGTTCCTGCCGCGCACCGACTTCGGCGCGCAGGAGACGTGCCGGACCATCGTCGAGACCGAAGTCCTGCGCATGGGCTATTACATCTACGGCTGGCGTCACGTGCCGGTGGATATCTCCTGCCTCGGCGAAAAGGCCAACGCGACCCGGCCCGAGATCGAACAAATCCTGATTTCGAACGCCAAGGGCGTGGACGAAGAAACGTTCGAGCGCGAGCTTTACGTCATCCGCCGCCGGATCGAAAAAGCCGCCGCCGCCGCAGGTGTCGGCCAGCTTTACCTCGCCTCGCTGTCGTGCCGGTCGATCATCTACAAGGGCATGATGCTGGCCGAGCAGGTGGCGGAGTTCTACCCGGACCTGAAAGACGAGCGGTTCGAGAGCGCATTCGCGATCTATCACCAGCGGTATTCGACCAACACCTTCCCGCAGTGGTGGCTGGCGCAGCCGTTCCGGATGCTCGCCCACAACGGCGAAATCAACACGCTGAAGGGCAACCTGAACTGGATGAAGAGCCACGAGATCCGCATGGCCTCGGGCGCGTTCGGGGATCTGGCCGAGGACATCAAGCCGATCGTGCCGCAGGGCTCGTCGGACAGTGCCGCACTGGATTCGGTGTTCGAAGTTCTGGTGCGCGCCGGACGGTCCGCGCCGATGGCCAAGACGATGCTGGTGCCTGAATCGTGGTCCAAGCAGTCGGCGGAAATGCCGAAGGCGTGGGTGGATATGTATTCCTACGCCAACTCGACGATGGAGCCGTGGGACGGCCCCGCCGCGCTGGCCATGACCGATGGTCGCTGGGTCTGCGCGGGTCTGGACCGCAACGGCCTGCGCCCGATGCGCTATGTCGTGACGGGTGACGGGCTGGTGATCGCCGGGTCCGAGGCGGGCATGGTCCCGGTGGACGAGGCGACCTGCGTCGAGAAAGGCGCGCTCGGTCCCGGCCAGTTGCTCGCCGTCGATATGAAAGAGGGCAAGCTCTACCACGACGTCGAGATCAAGGACAAACTCGCCAACAGCCAGCCCTTCGGCGACTGGGTCGGCAAGGTCAACGACATTGACGAGGAACTGCTGGGCGTCGAAGAAAAGGCGCTTCACACCGGGTCCGATCTGCGCCGCCGTCAGGTGGCCGCCGGCTACACGCTGGAAGAGCTGGAACAGATTCTCGCGCCGATGGCCGAGGACGGGAAAGAAACGCTGGCGTCGATGGGTGATGACACGCCGTCTGCGGTGCTGTCGAATGAATACCGGCCCCTGAGCCACTTCTTCCGCCAGAACTTCAGCCAGGTCACGAACCCGCCGATTGACTCGCTGCGCGAATTCCGGGTCATGAGCCTCAAGACCCGGTTCGGCAACCTCAAGAACGTGCTGGACGAAACCGGAAGCCAGACCGAGATCCTCGTGCTGGAAAGCCCCTTCGTCGGCAACGCGCAGTTCGAAGAGTTGCTCAAGCACTTCAACGCGAAATGCGTCGACATCGACTGCACCTTCCCGGCGGACGGTGGCGATCAGGCGCTGCGCGACGGTCTGGCCCGCATCCGTGACGAGGCGGAAGAGGCTGTGCGTTCGGGTGCCGGGCACATCGTGCTGTCGGACATGGCACAGGACGAGGACAAGGTGGGGATGCCGATGATCCTTGCCACCTCGGCCGTGCATTCGTGGCTGACGCGCAAGGGGCTGCGGACCTTCACCTCGCTCAACGTGCGGTCGGCCGAATGCATCGACCCGCATTACTTCGCGGTGCTGATCGCGTCGGGCGCGACGGTGGTGAACGCCTATCTCGCCGAAGACAGCCTTGCCGACCGGATCGAGCGCGGCCTGCTCGAAGGCAGCCTGACCGATGCCGTTCGCAAGTATCGCGAAGCGGTGGATCAGGGTCTGCTCAAGATCATGGCCAAGATGGGTATCTCGGTCATCTCGTCCTATCGCGGCGGTCTGAACTTCGAGGCCGTGGGCCTGAGCCGCGCGATGGTCGCGGACTACTTCCCCGGCATGACCAGCCGTATCTCCGGCATCGGCATCGGCGGCATCCAGAAGAAAGCACGCGCGATCCACGCGAAAGGCTGGCGTCTGGGGCAGGATATTCTGCCCATCGGCGGCTTCTACAAGGCTCGCAAGAACGGCGAGACCCACGCTTGGGGTGCGCAGACCATGCACCTGATGCAGGCCGCCTGCGACCGCGCGTCTTACGAGATGTGGAAGCAGTATTCGGCACGGATGCAGGCGAACCCGCCGATCCATCTGCGCGACATGCTCGACATCAAACCGCTGGGCGAGCCGGTTCCGATCGAACAGGTGGAATCGATCACCTCGATCCGCAAACGGTTCGTGACCCCCGGCATGAGCTTGGGCGCTCTGTCGCCCGAGGCGCACAAAACGCTGAACGTCGCGATGAACCGGATCGGGGCCAAGTCGGACTCCGGTGAGGGCGGCGAAGACCCGGCGCATTTCGTGCCGGAGCCGAACGGCGACAACCCGTCGGCCAAGATCAAGCAGGTCGCATCGGGGCGTTTCGGCGTGACCGCCGAATACTTGAACCAGTGCGAAGAGCTTGAGATCAAGGTCGCTCAGGGTGCCAAGCCCGGCGAAGGTGGTCAGCTTCCGGGGATGAAGGTCACGGACCTGATCGCGCGTCTGCGTCACTCCACCAAAGGCGTGACGCTGATTTCGCCGCCGCCGCACCACGACATCTACTCGATCGAAGACCTTGCGCAGCTGATCTATGACCTCAAGCAGATCAACCCGCGTTGTAAGGTGACGGTGAAGCTTGTGGCCTCCTCCGGTGTCGGCACGATTGCTGCCGGTGTCGCCAAGGCGAAAGCCGACGTGATCCTGATTTCGGGTCACAACGGCGGCACGGGCGCGTCCCCTGCCACGTCGATCAAGTTCGCGGGTCTGCCGTGGGAGATGGGTCTGTCGGAAGCGCATCAGGTGCTTGCGATGAACAACCTGCGCTCGCGCGTGACGCTGCGCACCGATGGTGGCCTTCGCACGGGTCGTGACATCGTCATGGCTGCGATGATGGGTGCCGAGGAATACGGCATCGGCACCGCCGCGCTGATCGCGATGGGCTGTATCATGGTGCGTCAGTGCCAGTCGAACACCTGCCCGGTGGGCGTCTGCACGCAGGACGAAAGCCTGCGGGCCAAGTTCACGGGCAATGCCGACAAAGTGGTGAACCTCATCACCTTCTACGCCACCGAAGTGCGCGAAATCCTCGCCCGGATCGGTGCCCGTTCGCTGGACGAGGTGATCGGTCGTGCGGATCTTCTGAGCCAGGTCAGCCGCGGCGCCGCGCACCTTGACGATCTGGACCTGAACCCGCTCCTGATCTCGGTCGATGGCGTCGGCAAGGACACCTACGACCGCACCCGGCCGCGCAACGAGGTGCTGGATACGCTGGACGCCGAAATCGTGAAGGATGCCGCGCGCTTCCTGAACGAAGGCGAGAAGATGCAGCTTCAATACGCGGTTCAGAACACGGCCCGGACCATCGGGACGCGGGTGTCGAGCCATATCGTTCGCAACTTCGGCATGAACAACAACCTTCAGCCCGATCACCTGACGATCAAGCTGTCCGGTTCCGCCGGTCAGTCGCTGGGCGCTTTCGCGGCCCCCGGTCTCAAGATCGAGGTCGCGGGCGACGCCAACGACTATGTCGGCAAAGGCCTGTCCGGGGGCACGGTCGTCGTGCGTCCGACCATGTCGTCGCCGCTGGTGGCGAGCGAGAACACGATCATCGGCAACACCGTGCTTTACGGTGCGACCGCCGGGTATCTGTTCGCGGCAGGTCGCGCGGGTGAGCGGTTCGCCGTCCGCAACTCGGGTGCCCATGTGGTGATCGAGGGCTGCGGGTCGAACGGGTGTGAATACATGACCGGTGGTGTCGCGGTGATCCTCGGGACCATCGGGGCCAACTTCGGGGCCGGGATGACGGGCGGTATGGCCTATCTCTACGACCCGGACGCGGTGGCCGAGACCTATATGAACAAGGAAACGCTGGTGACCTGCCCGGTGACGGTCGAGCACTGGGAAACCGAGCTGCGCGGCCTGATCGAACGGCATGTGAAAGAGACGAACAGCCGTAAGGGGGCTGAGATCCTTCAGCACTGGGATATCGAGAAGGACAACTTCCTTCAGATCTGCCCGAAAGAGATGCTGCCGCACCTCGCCGCACCGCTTTCGGTCGAAGAGGGCGCGATCCCGGCCGAGTGATCGCTGTCGTGACTTTGAAAAGGGCGTGCCGCTGGCGCGCCCTTTTCCGTTACAAAACATGATTTTTCGTTATGCTGGCCTCACAACAAGGGGGCTTGCCATGAAACGACTACTCAAGATCGCGGCCGTGTTGATCGGTCTCGCGCCGGCGGCGGCGTCGGCCCAGCAATGGGGTGCGGTGTGTATCGGACCGGGCGGCGCATGGGGATATGCGCATAGTTATGGGAGCGAATCCGGGGCCTACAACCGGGCCTTGCAGGAGTCGCAATACGACTGCGAAGAGGTTCGGACGTTCTTCAACACCTGCGCCGCGATGGCCGTCGCCTCCAACGGCGGTTGGGGCTGGTCGACCGGCAATTCGCGCGGACAGGCCGAGGCGGGGGCGATGAGCTATTGCCGTCAATACGGGTCGGGCTGTCAGGTCCGCGTGTGGGCCTGTTCCGGCTGAGAACAATTCGTTGACGAACCCATAGGGCGTTCGCCGGATTGAGAATCCGTGCCAGACTTGCCCAAACTGGGGGATTCGATGCTGTTACATATTGCTGCCACGGCGCAGTTTTTCATGCGTGTCATATTGGGATTGTGTTTCGGGCTGATCGCCGGGGCCATGCTGGCGACGTTCCTTCCGATCTACGCCTGACGGGAACCGGACTTGCGCTTGCGACGTTCGATTTCCGAATGGATTGAACGGAGTGTCCCATGTCCGAGATCGTCGTTGCCCGTTTTCCCGACGCGGCCAAGGCCGAGGCCGCCCGCACGGCGCTGGCGAAGCTGGGCCGCACCTATCAGATCGAGCCGGAAGACATCGAATTGGTCAGGCGCGGCACCGACGGCAACGTCGAGATCATGCCGGAGGTCAACATCCGCCTCGCCCATGTGATCGGCGGCGCGATCTGGGGAGCCGTCCTGGGTGTCGTCTTTCTCGTGCCCGTCATCGGCGCGGCGGTTGGATCGGCCGCTGGGTTCCTGACCGGGCGCTTCACCGACGTCGGGCTTCGCGATGCGTATCTTCGCGATGTCGGACACCAGATCGCCCCGGGTGAGGCCGCGGTCGCCCTGCTTGCCCGTCGTGTGGACCCCGGTGCCTTGGCCGAGACCGTTCGCCGGTTCGGGGGCAAGGTCATCCGCTCTTCCTTAAGCGGGCGACGCGCCGACCAGATCCGAACCGTGACCGCAGCGGATGCGCGCGGTGCCGAAAAGGCCAGCTTGCGGGACCAGCCCGAGCTTGCTTGACCACGCGCCCGCGCCCGTGGTCATAAGTGGCCATGGCGCGGAAATCGAAAAAGACCGAAGCAAAACCACGCCGCGTCAGGGCCAAGCGCCCCGCGCGGCGTTTCCTGTGGCGTTGGTCACGGCGCATCGTTCTTGGGTTCGTCGCCCTGATCTGCCTTTTGGTCTCGCTCTTCGCCTTTGTGAACCCGCCCACCACGCTTTACATGGCGAGCGAGTCCCGCCGCCTTGGCGGTGTGGCGCATGACTGGATCGACATCGACTATGTTGCGCCAGTGATGGCCCGGTCCATCGTGGCGGCGGAAGATGCGAACTATTGCCTGCACTGGGGCTTCGACATGGAAGCGATCCGGCAGGTCATCGAAGCGGGTGAAACGCGCGGCGCCTCGACCCTGTCGCAGCAGGTCGTCAAGAACGTCTATCTCTGGCCTGCCCGCAGCTATGTGCGCAAGGCGCTGGAGGCGATCATCACGCCGGTCGTGGAACTGGTCTGGACCAAGCGCCGGATCATCGAGGTCTATATGAACGTGGCCGAGTTCGATGAGGGCGTGTTCGGCGTTCATGCAGCCGCCCAGCATTACTTCGGGGTCACCCCCGACCAGCTGACGGATGTGCAGGCCGCTCGTCTGGCCGCGATCCTGCCGAGCCCCAAGGAACGCTCGGCCTCGAACCCCGGTCAGTTCGTGCAGCGCCGGGCCGCGTCGATCCGCGACGGGGCGGCGACGATCCTCCGAGACGGGCGGGCGGATTGCTTCGAGGATTGAACCCTTCCGCATTTCACGGCATGACAGGCGAAACCCCAATAAAAACGCAGCGATGATCCGCCTTTACCACTCCCCCCTGTCCCCGTTCTGCCGCAAGGTGCGGCTTGTCCTTGCCGAGAAGCGGCTGGAGGTCGAGCTGGTCGAGGAACGGTATTGGGAAAAGAGCGTCGAGTTCATGCGCCGCAATCCGGCGGGCAAGGTTCCGGTGCTTCGCATCGACGGCAAGACGCTGACCGAAAGCGCGCCGATCTGCGAATACATCGAGGAAACCGTGCCGGAGCCGTCCCTGATGCCGAATTCGGCCGATGGGCGGTATGAGGTGCGGCGGCTGGTCATGTGGTTCGACGACAAGTTCCACAGCGAAGTGACGTCGAACCTGCTGTATGAGCGCGTCAACAAGAAGCTGATGGGGCAGGGCTACCCGGATTCGACGCGGATCAAGAACGGGGCGAAGGCGATCAAGTATCACCTCGACTACATGGGGTGGCTTCTGGATCAGCGGCGCTGGCTGGCGGGCGACGCCCTGACGCTGGCCGATTTCGCGGCGGCCGCGCATCTGTCGGCGCTCGACTACATCTCGGACGTCGACTGGAACCGCAACGCCAACGTGCGGGAGTGGTATGCCAAGATCAAGTCGCGGCCCGCGTTCCGGTCGTTGCTGGCAGATCAGGTGCCAAGCTTCCCGCCGCCCGAACATTACGCCAACCTCGATTTCTGACGCGGCCCGGACCGGAGAGGTCCCATGACACTGACCGAAAAGCTGAAGGCGCAGGCACTGGCCGAGGGATTCTCGGCGGTCGGTGTGACGCGTCCCGATGCCGTGCCGGAGCTGGCAGACCGGCTGGCCGCCTTCGTCGAAGCGGGCCGGCATGGCGACATGGGCTGGATGGCCGAGCGGATGCACTGGCGCGGCGCGCCCGATGCGCTGTGGCCCGAGGCGAAGTCGGTCATCATGCTGGCCGAGCTCTACACGCCGGAGCATGACCCGATGGCCGTGATCGGCGAACCGGAGCGCGGCGCGATCAGCGTCTACGCGCAGAACCGCGACTACCACGACATCGTCAAGAAACGGCTTAAGCGTGTCGGGCGCTGGCTGATCGACGCGGCGGGGCCCGACACCGAGATCAAGGTGTTCGTCGATACCGCGCCGGTGATGGAGAAGCCGCTCGCGCAGGCCGCGGGGCTGGGGTGGCAGGGTAAGCATACCAATCTGCTCAGTCGCGACTTGGGAAGCTGGTTCTTCCTCGGTGCGATTTTCACGACGGCCGAATTGGAGCCGGATCGTCCGGGGCGTGAGAACTGCGGACGTTGCACCGCCTGTCTGGACGTCTGCCCGACAAAAGCATTCCCGGCGCCATTCCAACTGGATGCAAGGCGCTGCATTTCCTACCTGACGATCGAGCACAAGGGTCCGGTGGACGAGGCCCTTCGCCCTCTGCTGGGGAACCGGATTTATGGGTGCGACGACTGCCTCGCCGTCTGTCCGTGGAACAAATTCGCGGCCGAGGCGTCGGAGGCGCGTTATCTGGCGCGAGACGATCTTGCCGCGCCAAGGCTCGCAGGCCTCGCGGCTCTGGACGATGCGGCGTTTCGCGAGAAGTTCTCCGGCAGTCCGATCAAGCGCATCGGCCGGAACCGTTTCCTGCGCAATGTGGCCTATGCCATGGGCAATTCCGGCGACCCGTCGTTCGCCCCACAGCTTCAGCGCCTCGCAGGCGAGCCTGACCCGGTGCTGGCCGATGCAGCCACGTGGGCTCTGACCCGGATCGCTCGTTAAGCCGATCCGAACTTACACCTTTCGGCCCACTGCACGCTGTCCTCGGATTTCGGTCAATTGATCGGAACGTGCATGTGAAAGGCTTCGACCGCGGCGCTGATCCCTCGTGCCGCACGGGCGACCGAATAGGGGCCGATGGTGGTATGACCGACCCTGTAGGTGACGCGCGTGGCGTCGACGCCGGGGTGGAAGAAAACGAAGACCTCGACCCCCTTGGCCTTGAAGGCGTTGACAATGGCGAGTTCCAGCGCCCTTTGCGAATACCCTCCGGCGCGGGCGGGCACCCATTCGACCTGTGCGACGATGTGGATCTGTTCGGTGGGGCGGCCCCTGTCATATGCCGACAGGGCTTGCTGAGTGACGCCAAGGGGTCGAAGATTCGGATCCTTCGTCACCACGTAATAGCCGAGGGACATCGCGGTCGGCATCACGATAAGTGCGATGATCCCGAGAACGTAAAGGATGTTGCGGCGCGCGGCCATGCCTGCCCCCAGAGTTGGACGAGGCCACTCTAGGGGACAGGTCTTTTCAAAGTGTTACGACCGAACGTGCCGTTCGTAGGCCTCGGCGATCTCACGGGTGAGTGCGCCGACCTCGAAGGTGTAGTCCCCGATCTGACCGACCGGGGTCACTTCGGCCGCCGACCCGGTGAGCCAGCACTGTTCGAACCCTTCCATCTCTTCGGGCATGATGTGCCGCTCGTGCACCTTCACGCCCCGCTCTTCGAGCATCTTGATGACGGTCTGACGGGTCAGGCCGTTCAGGATCGCGTCGGGCAGGGGGGTGTGAACCTCGCCGTCCTTGACGAAGAACACGTTGGCCCCGGTCGCCTCGGCCACGTAACCGCGATAGTCGTAAAACAGCGCGTCGGAGCAGCCCTTGGCCTCGGCCGCGTGCTTGGACATGGTGCAGATCATGTAAAGACCGGCGGCCTTGGCGGCGGTCGGGATCGTTTCCGGCGAGGGGCGCTTCCACTTCGAAATGTCGAGCTTCGCGCCCTTCATCTTGGCGTCGCCATAGTAGCTGCCCCATTCCCAAGCCGCGATGAACAGGCGCACGGGGTTGCGCGAGGAACTGACACCCATGTCTTCGCCCGCGCCCCGGAACGCGACGGCCCGCACGTAGGCATTGGAGAACCCGTTCGCCTTGAGCACCTCGTCCTTGGCGGCGGTGATCTGTTCCGCCGTCCACGGGATCGGCATGTCGAGCAGCTCGCCCGAGCGCAACAGGCGCTTGGAATGCTCGTCGGTCAGGAAGATCTTGCCGTCATACGCGCGTTCGCCCTCGAACACGGACGAGGCGTAGTGAAGCGCGTGGGTCAGGATGTGTACGTTGGCGTCGCGCCAATCGACGAGCGTGCCGTCGACCCAGATCTTGCCGTCGCGGTCATCATATCCAGCCATTCCAACCTCCTTGGCCACATGGGCGCTTTTGCAAATGTTGCGCAAACTATGTCCGAACCGGACGTAAAGTTGCGTCAAAGACGCGATTCGCTACCATTGAGGGGTGGTAAAGTCAACAAGACTGACGTAAATTGCCTATCCGAAGGGCATTTTGTGAACGAGGATACCAAGGATGGACGACCGGCGTGGACCCCACCTGCTGTTCCTCACCGACGAGCAGCTCAAGAAGGGCATCGAGGCGATGTTCTTTGCCTACAAGGGCTTTACGGCGGACCCTGATCGCATTCTTGAGCAATACGGCTACGGGCGGGCGCATCACCGGGCGATCCACTTCATTCATCGCAGCCCCGGCACGACCGTCAACAACCTGCTGGCGATTCTCGGCGTTACGAAACAGTCGCTGAACCGCGTGTTGCGCACGCTGGTCGAAGACGGGCTGGTCGAAAGCCGCGTGGGCACGCGCGATAAACGCGAACGGCATCTGGTGCTGACCGAGAAAGGTCAGGCACTCGAGGCGGACCTCGCCGAAGCGCAGCGTGCCCGGATGCGCGCGGCCTACCGCGAGGTCGGGCCGGAGGCGGTCGACGGGTTCCGAAAGGTGCTGGAGGCGATGATGGACCCGGACATGCGCCGCCACTTCAACGCGCTGAAGGACCCGGAATGAGCCAGCCGGACGCGCATCTGCTTTTGGTCGACCCGGATGAGACCAAGCGCGGTCTGCTCAAGACCTTTCTCGGTCGACATGGCTTCCTCGTCTCCGCCGCGCGGGATGTAGACCATGCGCAGCGCCTGCTGTCGGGGCTGGATTTCGACCTGATCGTGCTGGAGGATGTGGCCGAGGCCGCACCGCTGTGCGATCTGACCGAAGCCCCGGCGCTGTGGCTGGTCGCGGCAGGCGAAACGCGCGAGGGCGAGGTCCTGTTGAAACCGTTCGAGCCGCCCGCGTTGATCGACAAGATCAACCAGATGCTCGACCGCCGCCCGCCGCCCGAATCCGCCGCACCCAAGGTGCTCAGGATGGGGCCGTTCACCTATGACATCGAAGCGGGTGCCCTGACTCAGGGCGAAGCGCGCGTGCGCCTGACCGCGACCGAGGTCAAACTGATGCGTGCGCTGGCGGCCCGGCCCAATGCGCCGATCACGCGGTCCGAACTGGCCGACGTGGTCGATGCCGACCCGGCAAGCCGCGCGGTCGACGTCCAGATCACGCGGCTGAGGCGCAAGCTGGAACCCAACCCCAAGATGCCCAAGGTGCTGCAAACCGTGCGCGGGACCGGCTACATGATCGTCGCCGACTGATCGCGTCCCCACGTCACGCTTGCGCCGATGGTCTGCCCCGTGCCTCTCTCACCCCCAAGGGAGGATCAGCCATGTACGAAGTGATCGGAAAGATCGACACCCGCGCGTTCCGCGTGCTCTGGATGCTCGAAGAACTGGGCCAGCCTTACGAGTGGACCAAGGCCGGGCCGCGCAGTGCCGAGGTGATGGCGCACAACCCGTCGGGCAAGGTGCCGGTCCTGCTGGTCGATGGCGAGCCGGTGAACGACTCGGTCGCGATCATGCAGTATCTGGCGGACCGCCATGGCGCGTTCACCCATCCCGCAGGGACGCTGGAACGCGCGCGCCAGGACGCGATCAGCAACTTCCTGATCGACGATTTCGACGCGCTCCTCTGGATGGGCGCGCGCCACGTCTTCGTCCTGCCGGAAGAGCACCGGATGCCCGAAATCCGCTCGTCGCTGAAATGGGAATTCGCAGGCGCGGTGGAACGTTGTGCCGGTATCCTCGGCGACAAGGCATTCCTGACCGGGGACGAGATGACGGTGCCGGACATCCTTGCCGCCCATTGTGCGAACTGGGCCTTCTCGGCCAAGTTCCCGCTCGAGAACGATAAGTTCAACGCCTACGTCAAGCGGATGCGCGATCGGGACGCCTTCAAACGCGTGGCGGCGCTGGCGAAAGCCTAGACCAGCGCCTGACGGGCCGCCGCCAGCCCGGTGGCGAAACAGGCGGTCAACAGGTAGCCGCCCGTCGGCGCCTCCCAATCCAGCATCTCGCCGCAGGCATACAGGCCGGGAATGGCCCGGATCGCGTAGCCGTCGAGGGCTTCGGCCGTGATGCCCCCGGCGGTCGAGATCGCCTCGTCGATCGGGCGCAGTCCGGCATGGCGGATCGGCAGAGCCTTGACGAGCGGGGCGAGGTCGTCGGGCAAGGGCCGCCCGAACTCCATCAACAGGGCGAGGCGAACGGGATCCAGTTTCAGCGCCTTGCGCAGATGTCCCGCGACGGTGGCCTTGCCGCGCGGCTTGGCCAGACGCGCGGCCACCTCGTCTTGCGTCAGGTCGGGGCACAGGTCGACGGTAAGCGCCATACCCACACGCACCGCGCGCGAGACGGTGTAAATGGCCGAACCTTCGAGACCCCGCGCCGACACCACGAACTCCCCCCGGACCGAGGTGTCGCCTGCGGTGAGCCGGGCCACCTTGACCGGCGCGCCAAAGTGCTTGGCCATGTGAACTGACCAGTCGACGACCAGCCCGGCGTTCGCAGGGGCGAGCGGCGCGATGTTCACGCCACGATCCGCCAGCCACGGCACCCATGCCCCGTCCGAGCCGAGGCGCGCCCAACTGCCGCCGCCAAGCGCGAGAATGCACAGGTCGGGGGTGACGACCTGCCGCCCCTCCGGCGTCTCGAAGGCATAGCCTGTGCCGTCGAAGCCGACCCACCGCCAGCGTGTGCGGATGGTAACGCCGTCGAGGGTGCCGAGCCATGCCCGCAACAAAGGCGAGCCTTTCATGGTTTCGGGAAACACCCGGCCCGACGATCCGGTGAACACGGGCTGACCCAGCCCGCGTGCCCAATCCGCGACCTCCACCGGTCCGAAATCCACAACCGCCGCCCGCACCAGCCCAGCGCAACCGCCGTGATAGGCGGCAAGGAACCGTTCGAGCGGCTCGTCCTTGGTCAGGTTCAGCCCGCTCTTACCCGCCATCAGGAATTTTCGCGCAACCGAGGGTTTCCCTTCGGCCACCACCACGTCGCAGTCGTCACGCGCCAGCGCCCCGGCGGCCATCAACCCCGCCGGACCCGCGCCGATCACCAGTGCTTGCCGTTTCACGCCGTTCATCCCACCTTCACTGCATGGAAGCGCCGCCCGACACAAGCGACCCGATCTGCCCGATCTGCGCCCGCCCGATCCCCGAAGGCGTTCCGCAATCGCGCCATCACCTGATCCCGCGCCTGAAAGGCGGCAAAGGCGGCGAGACGGTGCTGCTCCACCACATCTGCCACAAGGAAATCCACGCGACCCTGTCCGAGGCCGAGCTTGCCCGTGTCTACAACACGCCCGAGGCGCTGCTCACCCATCCCCGGATCGCGAAATTCGCCAGATGGGTCGCCAAGCGCCCGCCCGACTTCCTGTCTCGTAGCGAAGGCAAACGCCGTCCCCGCCGTTAGGTGTTTCCGGTCTCGAAATATCCCGGGGGAGCGCGAGGGGGCTGGCCCCCTCGCCCGGGTCGGGTCGGGCGCAAGCCCGATCCGAAATCAGATTAAGCCCTTGATCCCGGCCACATGCTCCGGCGTCGCGCCCAGCGCATCCGTGGCCAAATCCCGCGCAGCCGTGGCGACATCCGCGTCGATGATCCGGTCGATCAGGCCCCAGTCCAGCGCCTCGGGTGCCTCGACTTTCTGCCCCGCCATCAGGATCATCTTGGCCCGCGACGGGCCAACGAGGGCCGCAAGACGTTTCGGGTCCGACGGTTGCGGCAGGAAGCCCAACTTCATCACCGGGTAGAAGAACTTGGCCGACGGCACCGCGATCCGCAGATCGCAGGCCAGTGCCATGCCCATCGCCCCGCCTGCGAGCGTGCCGTTTAGGGCCGCGATGGTCAGGATCGGGGCGCTGGCGATGGCGCCCGAGAGCCGTTCCCAGACCGGATCGGTGGCAAGCCCCGCCCGCGCCTCGTCAAGATCGGCCCCGGCGGAGAACACCTTGCCTTCCCCGGTGAAGATCAGCGCGCGTGCGCTGCTCGACGCCTCTTCGGCCACGGTCGCCAGTTCGAGCAGCATCTCGCGGGTGAGCGAATTGGCCTTGTCGGGCCGGGCGATCGTAGCGATCCAGAGGCCGCCGTCCCGCTCCAGCCGGATCATGCGATCAGGCCCACGGCGCGGCGCACATCTTCGTCGCGCAAAGAGACCTCCTGCCCGAGCCATGCATCCCCATCCGGGCCGCAAAGCCACAACAGGCACTTCGCGGGCCAGTCGGGCGGGATGTGGTCGGACCAGTCGAGCTGGCTGACCGGGTTCACGCCGGAGGCCTTGATCTCGCGCTGCATCTCGGTCGCCACGGTGCCGGGCGACAGGCCGATGGCCCTGATGCCGTGACCCACCTCTTCCTTGTGAAGACACCGGGTCAGCATGTGGACCGCGGCCTTGGAGGTGCAATAGTGGCTCCATGCCTCCAGCGCGCCATGCGCCGCGCCGGACGAAATCGTCAAAACCGTTCCGCTGCCTGCCTTCCGCATCGTCGGCAGCACCGCCCGCATGCCGTGGTAGACGCCCTTGACGTTGATGTCGATCACACGGCCCCAGTCGTCCGGGTCGCTGTCCGCCATGTTCGCAATCGGTTCGATCACGCCTGCGTTGTTGATGAGCACGTCGACGCCACCGAATTGCGCGATGGCTTCGTCCACGGCGGTCTGCACCGCTTCGAAGCTGGCCACGTCGCATTCCAGCGCGAGCGCGTTGTCCCCGATCTCTTCCGCCAGTGAGGTGAGCGCATCGCCGGAACGGGCCAGCAGGGCGACGTTCGCCCCGGCCTCGGCGAACACGCGCGCGGCGGCCTCGCCGATCCCTCGGCTCGCGCCGGTGATGACCACCGTCTTGCCTGTCATATCCATCTGAAAACTCCCTGTTTCGCGCAGACCGTAATGGTTCGTTGCGCGGTGGACCAGTGCGTCGCCCTTGCGGGGGGGCGTTGGGGCCGTTACCTGAGACGACAACGTGGAAAGGAAACCCATGAAGGCCAAGCTCGACAGTCTCACCCAACAGCTTCTCGACGCCGCGCGCAAAGCGGGGGCCGACAATGCCGACGCGCTCGCCGTCGCGGGCACGTCGCTGTCCATCGACGTGCTCAAGGGCGCGCTGGAACATGCGGAGCGGTCCGAGGGCGTGGACATCGGGCTGCGCGTGATGGTCGGGCATCGTCAGGCGAACGTGTCGGCCTCGGACACCTCGGCGGACACGATCGAGGAAATGGCACAGCGGGCCGTCGCGATGGCGCGGGAGGCGCCGGAGGACCCCACCATCGGGCTGGCCGATCCGTCGCAATATGCCCGCGACTGGGATCTGGCGGCGCTGGAACTGGCCGATCCGTCAGACGAGCCCGCGCCCGACGCGCTGGAAGAAGATGCGCGGACCGCCGAACAGGCCGCGCTGGGCGTCGAGGGCGTCAGTCAGGTGCAGGCCACGTCTGCGGGCTACGGGCGCACCGACATTTTTCTTGCCACCTCGAACGGGTTCGCGGGCGGCTATGGCCGCACGACGCGCGCCGTGTCGCTCGCCGCGATCTCAGGCACGGGTGCCGAGATGGAGCGGGAATTCAACGGCGAATCCCGCATTTTCCAGACCGACCTGCCGTCAGCGGAAGAGATCGGGCGCATCGCAGGCGAACGGGCAGCGGCGCGCAAGGGCGCGAAACAACCGCCGACCGGCACCTATCCGGTCCTGTTCGACGAACGCGTTTCGGCTTCGATCATCGGGCATCTTCTGGGGGCGATCAACGGGGCCTCCATCGTGCGCGGATCGTCCTTCCTGCGCGACAGGATGGGCCAGCAGGTTCTGCCCGCGCATCTGTCGATCATCGAAGATCCGCTGCGCGTGCGTGCCAACGGATCGCGCCCCTTCGACGGGGAGGGCCTTCCGACCGGGCGCCGGGCGCTTGTCGAAAACGGCGTGCTGAACGGCTGGGTGCTCGACCTCGCCACCGCGCGCAAACTGGGGCTGGAAAGCACGGCGAATGCCGGGCGCGGCACCGGAGCGCCGCCCAGCCCGGGCGTGTCCAATATGTACCTGACACCGGGCGACAAGACCCATGCCGACCTCATGTCCGATATGGGGACCGGGCTGCTGGTCACGGGGCTGATCGGGTCGACCGTGAACCCGAACACGGGCGATTACTCGCGCGGGGCCTCGGGCTTCTGGGTCGAGAACGGTGAAATCGCCTACCCGGTCAACGAATGCACCATCGCGAACAACCTGATCGACATGCTTCTGCGGATCATTCCGGCGAATGACGCCGAGCCGCACAAGTCGCGGCAGGTGCCATCGCTTCTGATCGAAGGGATGACCCTTGCGGGAAGCTGATACCGCGCTTCTGGCCGACGCGGCACGAGAGGCGGGGGAGATCGCGAAGCGGTTCTTCAAGCGCGACGTGACCAAGTGGGAAAAGCCGGACTATCAGGGCCCGGTGACCGAAGCCGATCTGGCGGTCGACGAGATGCTGAAGGACCGCTTGCGGGCCGCCCGGCCGGATTACGGCTGGCTGTCCGAAGAGACGCCGGACGCGACCGACCGTCTGGATGCCGAGACGGTGTTTATCATCGACCCGATCGACGGGACGCGGGGCTTCATCGAGGGGAACCCGACGTGGTCCCATTCCCTCGCCATCGCGAAGGGCGGCGCGGTCGTGGCGGCGGTCGTCTATCTGCCGATGCACGACAAGCTTTATGCGGCGACGGCGGGGCAAGGGGCGATGCTGAACGGGGAGGCCATTCGCGCGTCGGAGCAGAGCGTTCTGGCCGAGGCCGAGGTGCTGGCGGCGAAGCCCGCGATGGAGCCGCACAACTGGCTCGACGCCGATGTGCCGGAAATGAAGCGGCAATTCCGCTCGTCGCTCGCCTATCGCATGGCGCTGGTCGCCGAAGGGCGCAAGGATGCCATGTTCACGCTGCGCGCGACGTGGGAATGGGACGTGGCCGCCGGAACGTTGCTGGTCGCCGAGGCCGGCGGGCGCGTGTCGGACCGCAAGGGCGGCGTGCTGGGGTTCAACAACCGGCATCCGCAAGTCAACGGCGTGGTCGCCGGTGGTGGCGCGGTCCACGCCGATATCGTTTCGCGTCTGCTTTAGGGATTTCGCCGCGGGCTTGCGCCCGCGTCGACCC
>NZ_CH902578.1:2803527-2828113 GCF_000152805.1 Maritimibacter alkaliphilus HTCC2654
ACTAATCGCAGCGGCCGTCGTGCTGGCCGCCACCGCCCTGCCCGCCGCCGCGCAACAGCTTTCGCTGGGCGCGCTCTCGACCTACCTGAACGGGCTCAAGACCGCTCAGGCCGAGTTCACCCAGATCAACGCCGACGGCACGATCTCGACCGGGACGATCTACATCAAGCGCCCTGGGCGCGCGCGGTTCGAATACAATCCGCCGGAACAGACGCTCGTGCTGGCCTCCGCCGGGCAACTGGCGATCTTCGACGCCAAGTCGAACACCGGGCCCGAGCAATACCCGCTCGCCCGCACGCCCCTGAACCTGATCCTGGCTCAGAACGTGGACCTCGGACGGAACGGCATGGTCGTCGGCCACAACTACGACGGCACCGCGACGACCGTGACGGCACAGGACCCGGAACATCCCGAATACGGGAACATCCAGCTCACCTTCACCGGCAACCCGACCGAACTGCGCCAATGGGTCATCACCGACGACGCGGGCCAGCAGACCACTGTGGTTCTGGGCGAACTGCGCAAGGGCGGGACTATCTCAGACCGCAACTTCTCGATCGTGGCCGAGGCCGAAAGCCGCAACCGCTGACGCTTCTTCGTTTCGGGAAACCTCGGGGGGCGGTCGCATTTGCCCTGAAAATGCGGCCGGGGGGCTGGCCCCCCTATCGCCGTGAAGATCGGGAAGCGATATTCACGGCACACCGTGCGCGGGCGTCAGCCCGCACCGCTTGCTTGCGTCAGTCTTTCAGCTTGCGCGCTTCGTCGATCAGCATGATCGGGATGCCGTCGCGGATCGGAAACGCCAGTCCGGCGGCACGGGAGACGAGCTCCTGTTTCTCGGGATCGTAGTCGAGCGCGCGTTGCGTCATCGGACAAACCAGAGCTTCAAGCATATGGCGATCGAACGTCGCTTCGGTCATTGCAGGCTGCCCTCTCCACCCGACCCGGTGGCCAGCGCGAACTCCATCAGGGTGACGAGCGTTTCGCGCCGTGTGGTCAGCGAAGGCGCCTCGAGCAACGCCTGTTTGTCCTCCGGGTCGAACGGGCACAGCATCGACAGCGAATTGATGAGCAACTCGTCCTCGGCCTCTTTCAGGCTGCCCCAGTCGGTCCGCAGGTCGGCCACGTCGAAGTAACGCGCGAGCAGGTCGAGGAACGGGCCGCGGTTGAGACCCGGATCCTTTTCCGACCGCCCCAGATCACGCTCGAAACTGTCCCAACCCGCCTTCACGCGCCGATAGGGCGTGAACCCGTCGATTTCTTCGAGAATGCGGAAGCGGCTGATTCCCGACAGCTGGATCATGTAGCGGTGATCGTCGGTCTCGGTGAACTGCGTGATCCGCCCCGCGCAGCCGATGGTGTGCAGGCGCGAACCATCGGCCACCGCGGGCTGGACCATGCCGATCAGCCGGCCATCCGTCTTGAGCGCATCATCGAACATCGCAAGGTAGCGCGGCTCGAAAATGTTGAGCGGCAGCCTGCCGCGCGGCAGGACCACCGCACCTGGCAGCGGAAAGATCGGCAGAACGTCCGGAAGATCCGTGCGCGGACTCATCTCAGGCGAGGATCATCGAGCTGAGTTTGCGACGCCCCGTCAGGGCGATCGGGTCGTTCGGGGCCAGTGCCTCGAAGATCGTGAAAAGCTGCTGCTTGGCGGCCCCGTCGTTCCACTCCCGATCCCGCCGGAAGAGCTCGAGCAGTTCCGCAACGGCCTCCTCCGTCTTGCCCGAGGCATAGAGCGCCTGCGCCAGATCGAACCGGGCCTGATGATCGTCCGGCGACGCTTCGACCTTGGCGCGCAACTCGTCGACCGGACCTGCGCTTTCGGCCTGACGGGCCAGCGCGATCTGGGCATGGACCGCGTCAATCTCGGCCGCATGGCTGATCTCGGCGGGTGCGCCGTTCAGCACCGCCTCGGCCCCCTCCACGTCGCCTTTCGCGATGTGACACTTGGCCAGACCTGCGTAAGCTGCGGCAAGCGCCTGATCTTCTTCAAGAATGGCGGCGAAGGTCTGCGCCGCGTCGTCCACCTGACCCACGTCCAGCATTTCTTCGGCGGCCGCGATAGCATCGGCCAGCCCATCGCCCCCGTCACCGCCCATTGCGGCGACCTTCTGGACGAACTCCTTCACCTGACTCGGTGGCAGCGCGCCCTGAAACCCGTCGACCGGCTGACCGCCGGAAAACGCATAAACCGTCGGGATGGACTGCACGCGAAGCTGACCGGCGATCTGCTGGTTCTCATCCACGTTGACCTTGACCATCTTGACCTTGCCGCCCATCGCGTTGACGGCTTCTTCCAGCGCCGGGCCCAGCGTCTTGCACGGCCCGCACCACGGTGCCCAGAAATCCACGATGACCGGCACCTCTTGCGAGGCATCGACCACTTCGGCCATGAAATCCGCTTCGGATATGTCCTTTACGTTGCCGCCTGCGGGTGCGGCGCCGTTCGTCTGACCCAGTTCCAGCATGTCTGGCTCCTTGTTTGTCTGTTGCCCCCAATATGGGCGTGCATTCCGTCGCGTCCAAGCCCGCCGTCCTGCGGCATCCTAACGCTAAAGATCGAAGGTCGCGAACACGGGAGCATGGTCGGAAGGCTTTTCCCATCCGCGCACGTCGCGCAGGATACGGCTGCCATGTGCCGCGTTCGATATGTCGGGCGTGGCCCAGATATGATCCAGCCGCCGCCCCTTGTCCGCCGTGTCCCAGTCGGGCGAGCGATAGGACCACCACGAATACAGCAACCCCTCGGGGATGTCCTGCCGCGTGATGTCGACCCATTTGCCCGCATCCTGGGCCGCGCCAAGGTGCTCGACCTCGACCGGCGTGTGGCTGACGATCTTCAAAAGCTGCTTGTGGTTCCAAACGTCATCCTCGCGCGGGGCGATGTTCAGATCGCCGACGAGGATCGCCTTCTCGGGCTTCTCGGCATGAAACCAGTCGCGCATCTCGGTGAGGTAATCGAGCTTCTGCCCGAACTTCTCGTTGATCTCGCGGTCCGGCTTGTCGCCGCCTGCCGGAACATAGAAATTGTGGATCGTCACGCCGTTTTCCAGCTTGGCGGCGATGTGTCGGGCATGGCCCAGACGCGCGAAATCCTGATCGCCTGCGTCCTCCAGCGGAAGCTTCGACAGGATCGCGACGCCGTTGTACCCCTTCTGACCCCGCGCGACCATGTGGGTGTATCCGCGCGCCTTGAAGATGTCGTGCGGGATCTTGTCGACCGGCGATTTGCACTCCTGCAAGCACAGAACATCCGGCGCTTCGTCAGCCAGCAGGCGCGACACGAGGTCGGCGCGAAGCCGCACGCTGTTGATATTCCACGTGGCAAGTGTGAAGGACATGACTGCTCCCATTTTGAGATTCTGCGGGCACCCTATCCGGGGGTCCGGGTCAGTTCCACCCGCGAACATTACAAGTTCGCCGGATTTGGAACCCACACGCGCAACCCCGCGTTGCCCGGCCACGCCCACTAAGTGGGACTGCTGATCACAATTAGAAATCCAAGAGGATCGAAACCATGAATATCTCACACGATACACTCCAGCACTTCGATGCGGTGGACGCTTACCCGACCCGTCTGCCGGATCGCGAACAGATCACGCCGCGCCGCGACCCGGTGCTGTGGTCCGACTGGTCGGAGGCCGCCCCGATTTCCCGTGACGAGGCGGAGCATTACCGCGAGAACGGCTATCTCGTGCGTCGTGACATGTTTTCGCCGGACGAATTGGAGCTTCTGGTCGATACCGCCAAGCATCTGCGCGACACGGATGCGGACAAGCGGCCCGCGGATTTCGTGACCGAGCCCAATTCCGACGACGTGCGCACCGTGTTCCGGCTGGACGAGCACTCGCCGCTTTTCGCCCGTCTCGCCGCCGATACCCGCCTTGCCGGTGTGGCCGAGTTCCTGCTGAACGACCGGGTGTATCTTCACCAGTCGCGGCTCAACTACAAACCCGGCTTCAAGGGCAAGGAGTTCTATTGGCATTCGGATTTCGAGACCTGGCACGCCGAGGACGGCTTGCCCCGGATGCGTGCCGTGTCGGCCTCGGTCCTGCTGACCGACAACTCGTCGACGAACGGCCCGCTCATGCTGATTCCGGGTTCGCAGGGTGAATTCATCGCCTGTCTGGGCGAAACGCCGGACGACAACCATGAAAGCTCGCTCAAGGCGCAGGAGGTCGGCGTGCCGCAACCGGACACGATCACTCGCTTCGCCCAGCATTTCGGGCTGGATACGGCGACCGGGCCGACGGGCACCGTGGTCTTTTTCGACTGCAATACGCTTCACGGTTCGAACGGGAACATCACGCCCGACCCGCGCTCGAACGCGTTTTTCGTGTTCAACGCGGTGACGAACCGGCCGGTCAGCCCATTTGCGGCCAGCAAACCGCGCCCGCAATGGCTCGCCAATCGCGAGCTCATCCAGCCGATCGACCCGATCGAGGGCCGTCTGACGCGCGGCTGACCCCTTGGACAAAAAAGACCCGGCGCGAAGCCGGGTCAGTCCAACAGGGAGGATGCCGTGTCATTACCCCGACACGGCGAGGGGATTTTGTATCGTCGCCAATATGGAAACAATATCATGTTCAGGATCAGGTTACCCGTGAATCCCGGCATGAATAAGGCAGGCGATCACCCCTGTTGCGATCACGCCACAAGCCGGTAGCCGCCCGATTCCGTCACCAGAAGCCTTGCGTTGCCCGGATCGGGCTCGATCTTCTGGCGCAGGCGGTAGATATGGGTTTCCAGCGTGTGGGTCGTGACCCCGGCATTGTATCCCCAGACCTCGTGCAAGAGCACGTCGCGCGCGACCACGCCTTCCTGACTTCGGTAGAGGAATTTCAGGATATTGGTCTCTTTCTCGGTCAGACGAATCTTCTTCTCGTCCTCGGTGATCAGCATCTTCATCGCGGGCTTGAACGTGTACGGCCCAAGCTGGAACACGGCATCTTCCGATTGCTCGTGCTGACGAAGCTGCGCCCGGATACGGGCCAGAAGCACGGGAAACTTGAACGGCTTTGTCACATAGTCGTTCGCGCCGGCGTCGAGCCCGAGGATCGTGTCCGCGTCGCTGTCATGCCCGGTCAGCATCAGCACCGGGCATTTCACACCCTGCTTGCGCATCAGTTTGCATAGCTCGCGCCCGTCGGTGTCGGGCAGGCCCACGTCGAGGATCACGAGGTCATGGATCTGCTCCTTGACCTTCTGCATGGCATCCGCGCCGTTGGCCGCTTCGAAGACCTCGAAGTCTTCGGTCATCACCAACTGCTCCGCCAGCGCCTCGCGCAGGTCCTCGTCGTCGTCGACGAGTAGAATGTTTTTCTGGGTCGCCATCTTCGGCCCTCCGTGTTGTTTTCACAGACCTTGGGTCCCATCACGGACCCGGCAATGTTTGTGGCAATACGTTCACGCGGTCGTGTCGGGATCAGTCGAAATGTTTCACATTCCCGTGGACCGGGCCTATTGAAGTGCGGTGGAAGGACGAAAATGACGCTCAAGCCGACCCAGACCGAACTCACCGCCCGCGCCCGTGCCGACCTGCGCATGGGGCTTCCGGTCGTGCTTGAGATCGGCGGTCATGCCGGGCTGGTGGCGGCCGCCGAAACGGTCGATGCGGGTCGCCTTGGCGATCTGCGCGGGTTCGGCCCCCTCCTGCTCGCCATCACGCCGCGTCGTGCCGCGACACTCAAGGCGCGGGCCTACTCCGATCACGTCGCACGGGTGCACGTGCCGCGCGACGAGGGGGTCGAATGGGTCCTGGGCGTCGCCGACCCGAAAGACGACCTGATGAAGCCCATGAAGGGGCCGCTCATGACCGAACGCGGCGGGGATGAGGGTGTGGCCCGCGCCGCCATCGCCCTCGCCAAATCCGCCATGCTGCTGCCCGCTGCCCTTGTCGTGCCGGTCGACAACGGGGCCGAAGTCGCCTTGAGCCACGGCCTGACCCGTGTCGACCTGACCGGCCGGCCCGACGATCCGCCCGTCACGGCGATGGAAGAGGTCGTTTCGGCCTGCGTGCCGCTTGAAGTGTCCGAGGCGGGGCGGCTGCACATCTTCCGCCCCGTCGACGGGGGGGAGGAGCATTATGCGGTCGAGATCGGGCGCCCGGATCGCGATCACCCGGTGCTCGCGCGCCTCCATTCCGCCTGTTTCACCGGCGATCTGCTGGGCAGCCTCAAATGCGACTGCGGCCCGCAACTGCGCGCCGCGCTGGCCGCGATGGGCGAGAATGGCTCGGGCGTCCTGCTCTACCTCAACCAGGAGGGGCGCGGGATCGGCCTTGCCAACAAGATGCGGGCCTATTCGCTTCAGGATCAGGGCTTTGACACGGTGGAAGCGAACCATCGGCTTGGCTTCGAGGACGATGAACGCGACTTCAGGATCGGGTCCGAGATTCTCGCCCAGATGGGATTCTCCGCCGTGCGCCTCATGACCAACAACCCCACCAAGGTGGCGATGATGGAGGCGAACGGGATCGCCGTGACCGAGCGCGTGCCGCTTCAGGTCGGGCGCGGGGCGCACAACACCGACTATCTGGACACCAAAGCCGCGAAATCGGGCCACCTGCTGTGACGCCACGGCGCTGCGACATGGTTGTGACGCGCTGGGGCGCACGGTTCGCCGGAAGGCACTTTCCGGTCGCCATCGGGCGCGGCGGCATCACACGGGACAAACGCGAAGGCGACGGGGCCACCCCAGCCGGAACTTGGCGCCTGATGGGCGGCGGATACCGGGCCGACCGCGTCATGCGCCCGCCAGCCCCGATAGACTTCCGCGCGATCGGCCCGCACGACCTGTGGTGCGATGCGCCGGATGACACGCGGTACAATCACGCCGTCCGGGTGCCGTACAGCGCGTCGCACGAGCGACTGCGCCGTGCCGATCCCCTGTATGACATGTTCATCGTGACCGACTGGAACTGGCCGGAGGCGAGCCCCGGCAAGGGGTCGGCCATTTTCGTTCATTGCTGGCGTGGTCCGCGCAAGCCGACGGCAGGGTGCCTGGCCTTCCGGCCCGATCACCTGCGCTGGATTCTCGCCCGATGGACGCCGCGCTCGCGAATCCTCGTCAAACCCTGACACGCCTTGTGCGGATCAGTCGTAGACCCGTTCACCGAAAATCGCAGAGCCGACCCGGACATAGGTCGCGCCCTGCGCCACGGCTTTCTCGAAATCGCCTGACATACCCATGGACAGTTCGTCGAGCCCGTTGCGCGCAGCGATCTTTGCCAGAAGCGCAAAGTGCAGCGACGGCTCCTCATCCACGGGCGGAATGCACATCAGGCCGGCGATGGTCAGCCCGAGGTCGCGGCAATCAGCGATGAACGCATCGGCATCGCCCGGCATCACCCCCGCCTTCTGTTCCTCTTCGCCGGTGTTCACCTGCACGAACAGCTTCGGGCAATGGCCCAGCTCCTCGGCGAGTCGCGCGATGGTCTTGGCAAGTTTGGGGCGATCCACCGTCTCGATCGCATCGAACAGTTCCATCGCCTGACGCGCCTTGTTGGTCTGGAGCGGGCCGATCAGGTGCAGTTCGATGCTTTCGTAGCGGGCACGCAGGTCCGGCCACTTCCCTGCGGCCTCCTGCACCTTGTTCTCGCCGAACAGCCGGTGGCCTTCATCCAGCACGGACACGATACGGTCCAATGGCTGAACCTTGGAAACGGCGATCAGACGCGTCGAACCGGCCTCGCGCCCCACGCGGGCCTCTTCGTCGCGGATTTTCTGAAGAATGTCGGACAGGGCCATATCGGGGTTCCTCTCAATGTCGCCCTGACAAATCACGAGAGGCCCAAAATGAAAAGAGCGGGCACAAGGCCCGCTCTTCCCAATTCAAATCCTGGTCGGATTAGAACGCCATCGAGACGCCAGCCCAGACCACGTTCGAAACCGGCGAGTTCACGCCGTTCGAGTGGGCGAAACCAGCTTCGATCGCGACGCCGCCGCCGAGGTCGTAAGCAGCCTTACCGCCGTATTCCATGTCGGAGTTGAAGAACGCCGAGATGGAGTAGGGGCCGGTCGCGTAGCCAGCCGAAGCAGCCCACGAGAACGGAGTGGCGTTGCCGAGGTCGTACTTGATTTCGGCAGCAGCGGTGAAGCCGGAGATCGAAGCCGACACACCAGCTTTCAGGTCGATGGTGTTACCGTCGGCGTCGTTGGCGTCACGCTCAACAGCGGCCCAAACCGAGTAATCGCCGAACGAGTAGGTGCCTTTCACGCCGAGGTCGCCGTTGGTGGTGGCGGTCGAACCCGGAGCGACGAGGACGCCGAAGGCGCTCAGGCCGAAGTTGCCCCAGGTGTTCGTGTAGGTGACGGTGATGTCCTGGTCACCGGGGGTGGTGGCGTCGCCGTCCGCGTTGGTGTCGTAAGCGACAGCAACTTTACCCCAGGAACCCGACAGGTAGACGTTGGCGCCGAGCACAACACCGGCCGCCGGCGGCCAGTCGTTGGTGCCGAACTGAGCGTCCGACGGGTCTTTCTGCATCGACTGACCAGCGGCCAGAACGGTCACAGAGGCGCCAGCCTCAAGACCCTGATCCGTGGTGGTCATCATGCCGGCGGTGAAGAGCGCCGACAGTTCCGGAAGCAGAGTGCCGGTGGTGATGTTGTAGCCGAGACCAGCATAGGCGCGACCGGTGAACGACACGTCCGCAGCGGCGAAACCGGTGGTGCCCACCAGAACCGTCGAAGCAAGGAGAATCTTTTTCATTTCGTTTCCCTCGTTTATCTAAAGGTGCACCTCAATTCAGGGGAATCCGAATTGAGTATGCTGTTTCCTCTCTCTTTCCCGGCTCCGATGCAAGCGATGCAAACGGCCCCGACCTAATGTGCCGCGTGATGGTGCAGAGTTGCCACACATGCCCCGGTGGCCCCCGCCAAACCCCGCCCCTGTCGCACATATTGAGTCTCTATAGGGGTGGCGGCGCTACCCGTGGTCCTGTTACCACCGGGAAAACGCTTGCCCGCGCTTTTTGGCTTGGGTAGGTAGGAGCAAACCAGTGGAACGGGGCATTCATATGACTTACGGGCGCTTCACCGCCAAGGCTGTGATCCTTGCCAGTCTCGTCGCCTTGGCCGGCTGTTCGGGCGGTTTCGGCAATTTGTTCGGCGGCCAGACGGAAACCGTGCGCACCGCCGACGGTCAGGTCATCGCCCGACCGGACCGGGCCCGCCGCGCCCCGGAACGCTCGACGATCTGGGACTTGTTCGCGGACCGCGACGATCCCAACACCACACTGGAAGTGAACAAGTACCTCTGGAACGCCTCGCTCGACGTTCTCAGCTTCATGCCGGTCGAAGTCGTCGATCCCTTCTCGGGTGTCATCGTCTTTGGCTACGGTGTCCCGCCCGGCGGCGGTCAGGCGTATCGCGCCACCGTCCACGTCTCGGACCCGGCGCTGGATGCACGCGGTCTGAACGTCGCGCTGCAAACCCGTGGCGGTCGCGCCGTATCCTCGGCCACGCAGCACGCGATCGAAGACGCCATTCTGGGCCGCGCCCGCCAGCTTCGGATTCAGGACTACGACCTGTAAGTCGCTGGACCCTCGCGCCACATCCAATTATTCAAGCGCCGGGCAACAGCCCGGCGTTTTCATTTCCGAAGGACCACGAAGCAATGTCCCGCTACGACGCATCGACAATCGAGCCGAAATGGCAAGCCGCCTGGGACGAGGCCGGCACCTTCGCCGCGACCCGCGATCCGGCCAAGCCCAAGTTCTATGTGCTCGAGATGTTTCCCTATCCTTCGGGCCGCATCCATATCGGGCACGTGCGCAACTACACGATGGGCGACGTGGTCGCGCGGTATAAGAAGTCGAGCGGCTTTTCCGTCCTTCACCCGATGGGCTGGGACGCCTTCGGGATGCCCGCCGAGAACGCCGCAATGGCGACGGGCGGTCATCCGAAGGACTGGACCTACAACAACATCGCGGAAATGAAGTCGCAGATGAAGCCGATGGGCTGGTCGCTGGACTGGACCCGCGAATTCGCCACCTGCGACCCCGAATATTACGGCCAGCAACAGGCGCTGTTCATCGACTTCCTCGAAAAGGATCTCGTCTACCGCAAGAACGCCGTCGTGAACTGGGATCCTGTCGACATGACGGTGCTGGCGAACGAGCAGGTGATCGACGGCAAGGGCTGGCGCTCGGGGGCCGAGGTCGAGCGGCGCGAGCTGACGCAATGGTTCTTCAAGATCAGCGACTTCTCGGAAGAATTGCTTGAGGCCATCGACACGCTCAAGGACTGGCCCGAAAAGGTGCGGCTGATGCAGGCCAACTGGATCGGGAAATCGCAAGGTCTGCGTTTCGCGTTCGAGCGGACGGATGGCGGTGCGCCGATCGAGGTATACACGACCCGCCCCGACACGCTGATGGGCGCGTCATTCGTGGGTATCTCGCCCGATCATCCGCTGGCCAAAGAGCTTGAGGCCGCCGATCCGAAGGTGGCCGAATTCTGCGCCACGGCCCGCAAGGGCGGCACCACCGCCGAGGCGATCGAGACCGCCGAAAAGCTGGGCTACGACACCGGGCTGCGCGTGAAACACCCGCTGGACCCCAACTGGGAACTGCCCGTCTGGATCGCGAACTTCATCCTGATGGATTACGGCACCGGCGCGATCTTCGCCTGCCCGGCGCATGACCAGCGCGATCTGGATTTCTGCCGGAAATACGATCTGCCGGTGATCGACACCTTCTTTGCGCTGAACGACCCGAAGCCGGTCGAGGGCGAGGCTTTCGTGCCGCCGAAGTCGGACAAGGTGAAGTGGGTCGACCACTTCGCTGGGCTGGACGAGGCCACTGGGGAAGAGGCCATTGCGGCCACCATCGACTACGCCGAAAAACAGGGCTGGGGCAAAGGCCACACCCAATACCGCCTGCGCGACTGGGGCCTGTCCCGGCAGAGGTATTGGGGCTGCCCGATTCCCGTCGTTCATTGCGGCGACTGCGGCGTGGTGCCGGAGAAGAAAGAGAATCTGCCGATTGAACTGCCCTACGACGTCAGCTTCGATGTGCCGGGCAACCCGCTTGACCGGCACCCAACGTGGCGCGACTGCGCCTGCCCGTCCTGCGGCAAGCCCGCGAAACGCGAAACCGACACGATGGATACCTTCGTGGACAGCTCGTGGTATTTCGCCCGCTTCACTGCGCCCCGCGCGACGACGCCGACCGTGGCCGAGGATGCGGATTACTGGATGAACGTCGATCAATACATCGGCGGCATTGAGCACGCGATTCTCCACCTGCTCTATTCGCGCTTCTTCGCCCGTGCGATGCATATCTGCGGCCATCTGCCGGAGAAGTCGAAAGAGCCGTTCAATGCGCTCTTCACGCAAGGCATGGTGACGCACGCGATATACCAGACCCGCGATGCCGAAGGCCGCGCTGTCTATCACTTCCCCGAAGATGTGGAGGTGAGCGAATCTGGCGCGACCTTGAAAGCGACAGGCGAAGCGGTCGAAGTGATCCCCTCGGCCAAGATGTCGAAGTCGAAAAAGAACGTGGTCGACCCGCTGGAGATCATCGCGCAGTACGGCGCCGACACCGCCCGCTGGTTCGTCATGTCCGACTCGCCCCCCGAGCGGGACGTAGAATGGACCGCATCGGGCGCGGAAGGTGCCTCCAAGCACCTCGCCCGTGTCTATCGCATCGCCGCCGAGATTGCCGAGGCGACGGGAACCGGCGAGGGTGACGAAGACCTGCTGCGCGAGATGCACAAGACCATCAAGGCCGTGACGGACGGGATCGAGGGCTTCGCCTTCAACACCTCCATCGCCAAGCTTTACGGCTTCACCAACACCCTGTCGAAATCCAAGGCAGGCGCCGAAACCAAAAAAACCGCGATGCGTGTCATGGCGCAGCTCATGGCCCCGATGACCCCGCACCTCGCGGAAGAGGTCTGGGCGATGCTGGGTGGCGAGGGGCTTGTGGCCGAAGCCGAATGGCCGGTCGCGGACGAGGCGATGCTGGTCGAGGACACCGTGACCATGCCGATTCAGGTGAACGGAAAGCGGCGCGACGAGATCACCGTGCCCAAGGACATGGACAAGGCCGAGGTCGAGAAACTCGCCCTCGACACCGACGGCGTGAAACGCGCGCTGGACGGCAATGCACCAAAGAAGGTCATCGTCGTTCCGGGCCGGATCGTGAACGTGGTCGCCTGACCCAAAGGCGCGCTCATTTCCGTTGGGCGCGCCATTTCGGTTCAGGCTAGTGTGAGCCCATGAAACTCAAACCCGCCGAAGCCAACCGCCATTTCGCCAAGCCCGCGCCGGACACCACCGGCACGCTGATCTATGGCACCGACGCGATGCGGGTTGCGCTGAAACGGCAGGATTTGTTGAAGAACCTGCTGGGCGAAGGTGCCGAAGAGGAAATGCGCCTGACGCGGATGCTCGCGGGCGACCTGCGCGCCGATCCGGCGGCGCTGTCGGACGCAATCAAGGCGCAGGGTTTCTTTCCCGGTCCGCGCGCTGTGTTCGTCGAGGACGCGACCGACGTGCATGGCGACAAGATCACGCAAGCTTTGGATGACTGGCAGCCGGGCGATGCCCATGTCGTCGTCACCGGCGGCAACCTGAAGCCCACGGGCAAGCTCAGGAAATATTTCGAGAAACACCCCTCGGCCTTCGCCATCGGCATCTACGACGACCCGATGTCGCGCGACGAGATTCAGGACGAACTCAGAAAGGCCGGTCTGAACCAGATCGACCCCGAAGCGATGCGCGATCTCGAGGCGCTCGCCCGTTCCCTCGACCCCGGCGATTTCCGCCAGACCGTCGAAAAGCTGTCGCTCTACAAGCTGGGCGACCCGTCGCTGCTGACGCCTGACGATGTGGACGCCTGCGCACCCGCCTCGACCGAAGCGGTGCTCGACGACCTGCTTCACGCCACCGCCGAAGGGCGCGCGGGCGAGCTTGGGCCGCTTCTGACCCGGCTGGAGGCGCAGGGGATCGCCCCGACCCGGCTGGCCATCGCGACGACCAACCATTTCCGCACGCTGCACATGGCCGCTTCTGACCCGGAAGGGCCGAACAAGGGCATCTTCCGCGCCCGTCCCCCGGTGCATTTCAAATCCCGCGACCGGATGACCCGTCAGGCCTCGCGCTGGGGTGCAGCCAAGCTGGAAACCGCGCTCGACATGATTATCGAGGCCGACCTCACGCTGCGCTCGACATCCAAGGCCCCGCAAATGGCGCTGATCGAACGCACGCTCATCCGGCTTGCCTTCATGGCTGCGCGCTAACGAAAAATGGCGGCCCGTGAGCCGCCATTTCGTTCGTCCGAAAGAACCGGGTTCAGCCTTCGGCCAGACCGTCGAGGATCTTTTTCAGATCGTCATAGGTCATGTTCGAATACTTTTCGCCGTTGATGATGAAGGTCGGCGTTCCGGTGATCTCGTCCGCGCCCGCGTTCTGCTGATAGGCGGCGACCATCGACTGCGCCATTTCCTTGTCGTTCACGCAGGCGGTCACTTGTTCCTCGCTCAGACCCGCCTTCTTGCCGATGGTGGTGAGGTTTTCGAGGATCGCGGCCTCTTGCCCGTTCCCGATCCAATCCTTCTGGGTCTCGAACAGCATGTCCATCACGCCGAAATAGCGCATCTCGCCGCCGCAGCGGGCGACCAGACCGGCCCACAGGCCATACTTGTCGAAATACACTTCGCGGTTCACGAACTTGACCTTGCCGGTGTCGATGTAGTCGGCCTTGAGGTCTTCCCACACACGTTCGTGGAAATCCGCGCAATGCGGGCAGGTGAAGGACGCGTATTCGATCATCGTGATCGGGGCGTCTTCTTCACCAAGCACCATGTCGGGTGCGAGCTCGACGTCGGCGTCCTGCGCGACGGCGGCGGAAATCGGCGACAGAGCCGACGTGCCGGGAGTCGGGCCCGACTGCGTGGCGAAATAGGCTCCGCCGCCGACAAGGACGGCAGCGCCGAGCGCGATGGGAAGGATCTTGTTCATGGGGTCTGCCTCATGTTTTCGATGAATTGCGGGTATAGACGTTCGCCGCCAGCGCCTCCAGCGCGGCCTTGAGCGCCTCACTCTCCACGCCGTCGGCGGTCGCCCTTGCGCGGGAGGTGATTTCGGGATCGGGTTCTTTCGGGGTCTCGGCCTTGCGCGGCGCGAATTCCACCTGCCCTTCGGAGAAACCTGTCGGTGCGGTCTGGGTCACGCGGATGCGCGAAATCGCGGCATAGCCATAGACCGCGTTCACCTTTTCGCGGATCTGCTCTTTCTGCATCTCCAGCATCGGCGCGTTGGCCCCGGTGGTCAGCAGGGTCAGCGTGGCACCGAACCCGCCCCGGCCATAAGACACCTCGACGGGCCGGGAAATCTGGGCGACGCCTTCACCCGCGATTTCGTCCCAATGGGTGATAAGCCGTGTGACCGCGAACCCGCGCGATTCGCCCGCCTTGCGAATCCGGCTGCCCAGCAGTTTGCTGGTCCGCTCGAACCCGCGCATGCGGCGCTCACGTTTGGTTTTGGCGTCGGTCACTGGCCTCTCCATGTCAGGCCGGATACTACGGTTCGCGGGCAAGGGACGCCATGATCGATCAGGTTACAAGGATAAAACATGCGTGACGCCGGGGTGATGGCCGGGGAGCTACTGGATTGGTACGACCGCCACGCCCGCGACATGCCGTGGCGCGTGGGACCGGCGGATCGCGCGGCGGGGATCGCGCCCGATCCTTATGCGGTCTGGATGTCCGAAGTGATGCTCCAGCAGACCACGGTGGCCGCCGTGCGCGATTACTTCACCCGGTTCATGGCGCTCTGGCCCACGGTGCACGATCTGGCAAACGCTGAAGATGCGCGGGTGATGGGTGAATGGGCGGGGCTCGGATACTACGCCCGCGCCCGGAACCTGCTGAAGTGCGCCCGCGTGGTGTCGCGTGAGTTGGATGGCGCGTTTCCCGATACGCTCGACGGGCTGAAGGCGCTGCCGGGCATCGGCCCCTATACCGCAGCCGCCATCGCGGCGATCGCCTTCGATCGGAGCGAAACGGTAGTGGACGGGAACGTGGAGCGGGTCATGGCGCGGCTGTTCTGCATCGAAGACCCAATGCCGGGGTCGAAACCCGCTTTGCGCGACGCCGCCGCGACGCTCACGCCCAAGGCGCGTCCCGGCGACTATGCGCAAGCGGTCATGGACCTTGGCGCGACGATCTGCACCCCCAAGTCGCCCGCCTGCGGCATCTGCCCGTGGCGCGACGATTGCGCGGGCCGTGCCAAGGGCGTTCAGGCCGCCCTGCCCGCCCGTGAGGCGAAAAAGCCCAAGCCGATCCGCCACGGCATCGCCTATATCGCCCGGCGCACGGATGGGGCGTGGCTGGTCGAGACGCGCCCGGACAAGGGGCTTTTGGGCGGGATGCTGGGCTGGCCGGGGGGCGACTGGGGCGACGAGGCCGAAGACCTGCCGCCCATCGCGGCAGACTGGGCGGACTTGCCCGGCGACGTGCGCCACACCTTCACCCATTTCCACCTGATCCTGCGCGTGCGTACCGCGACGCTGCCGCAGGACGCCGCCCCCGAACGCGGGCATTTCGAGCCGCGCCTTGCCCCGTCCGATCTACCCACCGTCATGCGCAAAGCGTTCGATCTGGCCCGCGGCACCCTGTCCTGACCGGCCCCGTTGCCCGTTCCCCCGACCGGGCGTAGACTCGGCCACGGGGGACAAGGAGTGAGCAGATGGCCCCGACCGACACCGCCATAGATTTCCGTCACGCAGCGCCCTTCTGGTCGTCGCTGGTTATCATCCCGCTCGTCCTCCTCGCGGCGACATATGGCGGCTGGGCACTGATCCTGCCCATTGCGGGAACCTGGTGGGCCTTCAGCGCGCTCGACCGGCTTCTGGGCCGGAACGAGGACAACCCTGACCCCGCCGCGACCGATGCGCATCTTTACTGGTATTCCCTCATCACTTGGATCTGGCTGCCCATTCAGGTCGTCACCCTTTACGGCATGATCGCCTTCGTTCCGCGGGCAGAACACCTCGCTCTGTGGGAGAAGTTCGGCGTCTTCTTCGGCGTCGGCGTCATGGGCGGCTCCATCGGCATCGTCTATGCCCACGAACTCATGCACCAGAAGGATCGCTTCGAACGCTGGCTTGCCGACCTGCTGCTCGCCACCGTGCTGTACTCTCATTTCCGCACCGAACACCTGCTGGTCCATCATCCGTGGGTCGGCACCCGCCGCGATGCGGTCACAGCGCGGTATAACGAAGGCTTCCACCGCTACTTCTTCCGCGTTCTGCGCGAAGGCCCGGTGTCGGCGTGGCGGGCCGAACGGGCGATGCTGGCCCGGCGCGATCTGTCGCCTTGGGATGGCGCCAACCCGTTCTGGCGCTACTGGGCGCTACAGGGCGGCGCGGTGATCCTCGCGCTTCTGATCGGCGGCTGGCTTGGCCTCGCGCTGTTTCTGTTTCAGGCGTTCATCGCGATCTGGCAGCTTGAGCTGACCAACTACGTCGAACATTACGGCCTGACCCGCAAACACCTTGGCGAAGGCAAATACGAACCCGTGCGCCCGCATCATTCGTGGAACGCGAGCCATCGGGCGACGAACTGGTTGCTCATCAACCTGCAACGCCATTCGGATCACCACTACAAGCCAGCGCGGCGCTTTCCGCTGCTCCAGACCTACGACGAAACGCAGGCCCCGCAGCTTCCCTATGGCTATCCGCTCATGGCGATGGGCGCGATGATCCCGCCGATCTGGCGGCGCGTGATGAACAAGCGGGTGCGGGCATGGCGGCGGCAGTATTACCCCGAGATCGAGGATTGGGGGCCGTACAAGAACGGCGAGCACCCGATCCCCGGCCCCCGCTAGGCGAGTCGTTCGATCAGGGCCAGCGTATCGGCGATCCCCGTTTCGGTGCGGATCCGTTCACCTGCCGCAGCCGCGTTCGCCGCCGTTTCGGGCCTGAGTGCGACATCGATGGCGGCGGCGAGGTTGTCTGCCGTCAGCCGCTTTTGCCGGATCGGGTCGGGCCCTGCGCCCAACGCGGCGACACGCGCGCCGAAGAAAGGCTGATCGGCAAACAGCGGGCAGACGACCGACGGTTTTCCCCATCGCAGCCCTTCATGCGTGGTCCCTGATCCGCCGTGGTGGATCACCGCCGAGACGCGCGGAAACAGCCATGTGTGCGGCACGGCGTCGAGGACGTGGATGTTCTCGCCCGTCTCGAAGCCCTCGATCCCACCCCAGCCGGTCGCCAGAACCGCCCGCTGCCCGGTCTTCTCCAGCGCCCCGCGCAGCGCCCGCGTCGTGCGTTCGTGGTTCAGCCCCGGCATCGACCCGAAGCCCGCGTAGATCGGCGGGGGGCCAGCCTCCAGAAATGCCGCAAGCGCGGGGTCGGGCAGGTAATCCGCGTCGGGGTCTTCAAAGAAATACCCGGTCTGCACGTCCCCTGCGCCCCAATCGGTAGGGCGCGGAACCAGCGTGGGCGAAAACGCGTGAAGCCGGGTCGGCGCGCCGGTGGGTGCATAGCCCTGTCGCACCTCCATCAGCGGCCCGATCTCGGCCCCCGTCGCCTTGATCCACCGCTTCACCATCACGTTCGTCCCCATGCGCATCGTGGCATGGATGATCCGGTGCGTCGCCCGGTTGAGCGCAGCCCCCCGGTCATTGGACCCCATCAGGAACATTGGATATTCGCCCGTCGCCGCGAACCCCGGCTGAAGCGCAACGGGCAGCGCGGGCACGCCCAGCTTGCGGCCCAGATACGGCCCCATCGCGCCCTTGAAGTGATAAAGGATCAGGTCCGGCGAAACCTCGAGCCCGATGCGCCACATCTCGGACAACTGGTCGTTCATGATCTCGTTCGCCCAGCGAAACGCCTTGAGCCGCCCGGTGAGCGAGTTGAACGCGGCCTGCATTTCGGGCTGTTGCAGAAGCTCCTGAAAATCGACGGGAAGCGGCGCGGGGGTCAGCCCCGCCGCCCGGATCATCGCGTCGAACCCCTGCGGTGCCGACAGCAGCACGTCGTGCCCCGCCGCCGTGGCCGCACGCCCGAAGGCCACGAACGGTTGCACGTCGCCCCGCGACCCCACGGCGATAATCAGTAGCTTCATGGACCTGCCCCCTTTTGGACAAGGTGCCCCCGGCCCCCGGCCCGGTTCAACGCCAAACCAAAAAAACCCCGCCACGAGGGCGGGGTAAGTTGTGCCGTGGTCGATGCCACTGGCACAGGCGGTACGCCTTTTGCCCCGAGGGGCAATGCGGTCAGCGCATTTCTGCGCGAATCTGTTGTCTGAGAACGTCGATCGACACGGTCTTGCCGTCGCGCTTGAACGCCCAGTAGGTCCAGCCGTTGCACGAAGGCGCCGATTCCAGCGCCGCGCCGACCTGATGGATCGACCCCCGTGCCTCGCCCGAAATGAGCGTGCCGTCGGCCCGGACCTTGGCGATCTGGCCGCGCGGACCGATCAGGGTTTCGCCGGGGCGCAGCATACCGCGTTCGACCAGTTGCCCGAAGGCGACGCGCGGCTCGGCTCGTTTGGAGGTCGAGACGGTCAGCGCCTCCTTGTCGAACTTGCGGATCTTCGAGATACGTTTCTCGGCCACCTTGCGATAGGCCTCTTCCCGCTCGATCCCGATGAATTCACGGCCCAGCATCTTGGCGACCGCGCCGGTGGTGCCGGTCCCGAAGAACGGGTCGAGCACCACGTCGCCGGGGTTGGTCGTGCCGACCAGCACGCGGTGGAGGAGCGCCTCGGGCTTCTGCGTCGGATGCGCCTTTTCGCCGTTGTCGTCTTTCAGCCGCTCACCGCCGTTGCAGATCGGGATGACCCAATCCGAGCGCATCTGCACGCCTTCGTTCAGCGACTTCAGCGCCTCGTAGTTGAATGTCGCTTTGCTGTCCTCGGACTTTTGCGCCCAGATCAGCGTCTCATGCGCGTTGGTCAGGCGTTTGCCCCGGAAATTCGGCATCGGGTTCGACTTGCGCCACACAACGTCGTTCAGAATCCAGAAGCCCTGGTTCTGAAGCTCGGCGCCCATGCGGAACACGTTGTGGTAAGAGCCGATCACCCAGATCGCGCCGTTCGGCTTGAGCAGGCGGCGCGCGGCGGCCAGCCATTCGCGCGTGAAATCGTCATAGACCTTGAAGCTCGCGAACTGGTCCCATTCGTCATCGACCGCGTCGACCTTGGAGTTGTCCGGGCGATGCAGGTCGCCCTTGAGCTGAAGGTTATAGGGCGGGTCCGCAAAAATCAGATCGACCGAGCCTTCCGGAAGGCTGTTCATCACCTCGATGCAATCACCGGGCAAAATCTGATTGAGCGGCAGAGCCTCTGCCGCAGGGATCATTTTGTTCATTCGTCTGCCTCGTTCCCCGGGTCGTTTTCGACCTCGTATCTTGTGGATAAGTTTGAGTCAGACGCGATTCGTGGTCAATTTCTTTTTTAAATCAGTGTCTTACAGTTTTGGTGGACACAAGATATTGTGGACCGGCTTGAAGGATCGCCTATGGTGTGGGGTCACACCTAATTCTTGGAGTGCCGAAATGTGGCTTTTTGATGGATAACCCGCATTGCGCTCCCACCCATAGCCGGGGTGCTGTTGCGCCAAGTCCACCATGATCCGATCGCGTGTCACTTTCGCCACGATCGAAGCGGCGGCGATGGACAGTGATTTGCCGTCACCCTTGATTACGGCCTCGGCAGAAACAGTGCAGCCGCGCGGGATCAGGTTACCGTCGATCAGTAGGTGATCCGGCACCGTGCCCAGCGCCTCGACCGCGCGCAGCATCGCGATGTGGGAGGCGCGCAGAATGTTGTAGGTGTCGATCTCTTCGACTGTGGCATGGGCAATGCCCACCTGCGCCCCGGCCATGATCGCGTCGAACAGCGCGTCACGCTTCTTCGCGCTCAGCTTCTTGGAGTCGTTCAGCCCGTCCGGGATGTTGTCAGGGCCGAGGATCACGGCGGCAGCGGTCACAGGGCCGGCGAGCGGCCCGCGCCCCACCTCGTCCACACCCGCAACACGGGCAAGGCCACGGGCGAACGCGGCGGTCTCATACGAATAATCAGGTCCATCGGTCATGCCGCCTACCTGCGGCAACGGAACACCGCAGGCAAGGACAAGAAAAAGGCGGCGGGCCTTCTACGGGCCCGCCGCCGGGGAGGAGCGGCATTCGGAAGATCGGGGACAGACGTGCCGCTCCCTGCTCGATGTTCTTACCGCGCGGCGATGGTGTAGCCGTACTGACGCAGGCAGTGACCGCGATAGACGTTGCGGACGTTCCCGGTGTTGCGGTTGTAGACATGATCCTTGCACTGCGCGGGCAGACGCGAGGCACCCGCGAAGTTGCGCTGAAGGCAGCGGTTGCCGAACAGAACCCCGCGCTCGCCCGGAATGTTGTTCACGATGCAGCTCGACGGCAGTTGCTTGGCGTTGTGCCGGTTGCCGCCATGGTTTCCGCGGTTGTCGTGGTGACCGCCCCTGTTCCCGTCATGGCGTCCGCCATGCGTATTGCCATAGGTCGGCGCGGGATTGCGCGGCTGGTAGTGCGACTGCGTGTTGGAATGGAAACGAATGTTGCCGTTGCCGATGGCCTGCGTCGCGATGGCACCCAGAATGATCGTGCCGATGGCCCCTGCGATCAGAGCCTCTTCGCTCCCGGCACGCGCTTCGGTGGCGGCCACCGGCGACAAGGCGACCGAAGCGGCGAGCGCCATGGCGGTGACCGGGCGGGTGATCTTGGAAATCAATTTCATAACGTGTCCTTTCGGGTCCTGTTGGGTGTGTGCGGGGTGATCCGCGATGTCGATGAACCCAAACTGGCCCCCCTCGCCTCGGACATGGAATATCGCCGCGTTGACATCGGATAGCGGCCCGGAAAAGGTGGTTTGATATCGCATAACAGGGGCTTCCGGCGCATCTCTACGCCCATGAAAACACGCCTTCTTTCCACGGCCATTGCCGCCGCCACCCTGCTCGCCCTTCCGGCGACTGCCGCCTGCTATGCCGACTACAAGGCCAAGCAGGACAACCCGCTGAAACTGCACTACGGTGTCATCGAACTGCCCGATGTCGCCTGCGGTTCGGCCCAGGACGCCGCGCCCGAGGTGAGCCGCCGAATCGCCGCCGACGGCTGGACGCTGCTCAATGTGCTGGGCGTGTTCGACGATGCAGGCCTTGATGAGAGGAAAGCGAGTGCCGGCCCCTACTTCCTTCGCTACTGACACGCGCCTGACCGGCAACCGCGTGGTCGCCATCGGCATCGCCGCCATCGTCGCGATCCTCACCGTCGCGGCGATCTTTCTTTTCCTGAACCTGCCGTCGGCCAACGCGTTCAACGCGCGGGTCGAACAGATCTTCATCGAGAACGATGCGCTCACGGGCGAGGCCGAGATCAAGCTGCTCGAAATCCTCGCCCAATCCGGCACCGCCTTTTCCGACACGCTCACCAGCTATCGGGTGGTGATCTTCGTGCTGATGGTCTTCGCCACCGCGCTTCTCGTCGCGGCGCTCGTCTTCCTCGTCATCATCATCGGCCAGAACCGCCGGATGGACGAGATCGAGCGCGCCGGGCTTCGCGTCAAATCCCTCGTCATCAACCGAAACGACCGCACCGTGCTTTTGAACGACATGGAGTTCTCGCTGACCGAAGCCGCGCTCGAAACCCTCGCCGTGCTGGCCGAGGCCCGGATGGACGAAGACGTGCTGACGGGGGCCGAGCTGGAAGGCGTGATCTCGGGCCGCGATGCCTCGGACTGCGAAGAGGCGGCAGGGGCCACCCGCATCAAGCGCCTGCGCGACTCGCTGGGCAATCAGATGATGGCCGAGCTTCTGGTCAAGACCATCGCGCGGCGCGGCTACATGCTGTCGATCGACAAGGACGTGATCCGGATGGTGTGACGGGTCACGCCCGCGACCTTTCGAACCCCCACATCAGCGCGAACTGGGCGCACCAGTATGTCGGCCAGATCAGGAACGCGCCGGGAAATGCCGCCTCGCCCTCCCACAGAAACAGGCGTGTGGCGAGCAGGGTATCGGACAGGATGAAAAGCCCGGCCCCGGCGAGCAGCACCCGGAACTGCTCCGAACGGGCCCGGCTGAGGGCTGCAAGGCCCATGGCGATGATGACGACGATATAGGCCATGACCGGCACCCGCAGCGCCCCGGCCCCCTCCCACATCGGGACGGCCATGAGAACACCGTAGGCCACGAGCGCCACCATCGGAACGATCCGCATCCGTGTCGGCAGGCTCAGGAACAGCACGACATACAGGATATGCGCGACCGCGAAGGCGCCCATGCCCGCCATGAACAGGATGTCGCCCGGTCGGCTGAGAAGGTAATCCCCGGCCGCCCCAAGGGCCAGCGCCGCGACCAGCATCAGCCGCCCCGAGGGCACGACCGACACCGCCAGAAGCGTCACGCAGGATGCCTTGATGAGCGAGTTGACCAGCGACCCGTCACCTCCGATCGGTTCCGCGATCCAGTAGATCAGCGCGATAAGCGCCGACGCGATGCGTAGATAAACCATGCCGTCCTCCCTGCCGCCAAGACTAGCCAAGGCACCGCAGCCCGCCCACAGATTTCCCGCCGGTCGTTGCGTCAAGCTGTTCGGATGGGCTGGCGATCCCGGCAGGATTCGAACCTGCAACCTGCCCCTTAGGAGGGGGCTGCTCTATCCAATTGAGCCACGGGACCGCGCGCAGGGTTGATGCCCCGGCGGGCGCCGTGCGTCAACTCATTCCGGGTAGGCGGCATCCTTGGGTTTGCGGCGCAACGTATGGCCCCGCTCGATGGTCGGGGTCAGTTCGATCTTCTGGCCCTGAGGCCCTTCGATCCCGCCCTCGACGCGCGACGCGATGATCTCGGCGGCCTTGCGCCCGATCTCTTCCCGGCAGCTGTCCATCGTGGCGAGCGTGCGCGGCAGACCCTTGAGCAATTCGACCCCGTTGAACCCGGCCAGCCCCAATTGGTTCGGCACGTCGATCCCGTTGTCGAGGCAATAGAGAAGCCCCCCAGCCCCGATCATGTCGTTCGAGAAATAGAGAAAGTCGAGGTCCGGGGTCCGTTTGAGGATCGCCTCGGTCATCTCCCGGCCCTTGCCCAGCGCGGACCCGCCCTCGTAGAACTCCTGATCGGCAATCTCCATCCCGGCCTTGGCCAGCGCCTCGGTGAACCCCTCGAACCGTTTGCGCGCCCGGTGGTCCAGCGGCATCTTGGTGCCGAGGAAGCCGATCTTGCGATAGCCCGCCTTGATGATCGCCTCGGCCATCATCCGGCCCGCGCGCCGATGGCTGATCCCCACGGCGGCGTCGATCGGCGTGCCGTCGGTGTCCATGATCTCGACGACCGGAATACCCGCCCCGCGCAGCATCGCCTTGGACGCCTCCGAATGTTCGAGCCCCGCGATGATGACCCCCGAGGGCCGCCACGAGAGCATCTCGTAAAGCACCTTCTCCTCGCGTTCTTTCTTGTAGTTCGTGACGCCCACCACGGGTTGCAGCGGCGTATCGTCCAGAACGTCCGAAATCGCGGTCATCACCTCGGGAAACACCATGTTCGACAGCGACGGAATGATGACGGCGACAAGGTTCACCCGCTGACTGGCCAGCGCCCCGGCGATCTTGTTCGGCACGTAGCCCAGCGCTTTCGCCGCTTCGAGCACCTTTTCCCGCGTCGCGTCCGACACGTCGCCCCGGTTGCGCAGAACCCGGCTGACCGTCATTTCACTGACGCCCGACGCCTCGGACACGTCGCGCAGGGTCAGGGGGCGTTTCGGGGCGTCGGCCATGGGATGTCCTTTCACACTCGGATAGGCCCGATGTTAGGGGGTGACGCGACGCTGTAAAGTCCCTTTTTTCATGTGTGTTAGCGGCATTGTATTCCGCTAACACCTCATCGCCTATTCAACCAGCACGCAGCCATACTCCGCATCATTCGGCGAAGCCTCGCGATAGAGCGCCTCGTTCCCCTTGATCCAGATCGACCGCCCGAAGCTGCCCTCGTATTTGGCCCCTGACGCGGTCCGGGTCACCGTTGCGACGTCGATGGAATCCCCGACTTCTATCCGCGCGCTGGGCAGAGGCGTGTCGAAGAACATCGTCACGACTTCCGGTCCGCCGTCGCACATCCAGACGGACGTGCCGACCGGTTCCTCCAGCATCCACATCGCCACCAGTTCGGCCTCGCGCCGCAGATAGGCGTCGCTGATGCAGGCCACGATATCGCTGTCTTTCCAACACGCGTCCCGCCCCCCGATCCAACCACGCTGATAGGCCTTCAACTCCGCCACCGCGGTCTTGGCCCCCGCGTCCAACCCTTCGGCCATGGCCAGCGCCGCGCCATAAGTCTCGGCCAGACGCCTATCCAGCGCGGCCAGTTCGGCGTTTTCGCAGATGGCGATCTCCGCCTCATGCGTGGCTTTGGCGCAATCGAAGGTCGGTCCCTCCTGGGCTAGGACGACGCCCGGACAGCAAGCGAACACTGTGAAGATGACTGAACGCATGGGAATCTCCTCGCAAGTGACCCCTCACCCTACCTCGATTCTAGGCTGCGGCAGAGCGAAACGCACATCCCCTTTCCGGTCCAAAATATCCCGGTGGGGAGGTCTGGAGGG
>NZ_CH902578.1:2828528-2856028 GCF_000152805.1 Maritimibacter alkaliphilus HTCC2654
GAGGTAGGTGACGATCTCTTCGACCTCTTCGTCCGAGACGAAGGGGCCGTGGACGCGGGTGATGCGGGCGCCGCCAGCCATGTAGAGCATGTCGCCCATACCCAGCAGTTGCTCGGCGCCCTGTTCGCCGAGGATGGTGCGGCTGTCCACTTTCGACGTGACCTGGAACGAGATGCGCGTGGGGAAGTTCGCCTTGATCGTGCCGGTGATGACGTCGACCGAGGGGCGCTGCGTGGCCATGATGATATGGATGCCGGATGCGCGTGCCATCTGGGCGAGGCGCTGGATGCAGGCTTCGATTTCCTTGCCTGCGACCATCATCAGGTCGGCCATTTCATCGACGACCACCACGATGAAAGGCATCTTCTCGGGCGCGAATTCCTCGGTCTCGAAGATCGGTTCGCCCGTATCCTCGTCGAACCCCGTCTGCACTGTGCGCGAGAACATTTCGCCGCGACCCTGCGCGTCCGCCACGCGGCTGTTGTAGCCGTCGATGTTGCGCACGCCCATCTTGGACATCTTGCGATAGCGTTCCTCCATCTCGCCCACGACCCATTTCAGCGCGACGACCGCCTTCTTCGGGTCGGTGACGACGGGGGACAGAAGGTGTGGGATGCCGTCGTAGACGGAAAGTTCCAGCATCTTAGGGTCGATCATGATCATGCGGCACTCTTCCGGCGTGAGGCGGTAGAGGAGCGACAGGATCATCGTGTTGATGGCGACCGACTTACCGGAGCCGGTGGTCCCCGCGATCAAGAGGTGGGGCATCTTGGCGAGGTTGGCCACGACCGGGCCACCGCCGATGTCTTTGCCCAAGGCCAGCGGCAGGCGCATGTTGGTGTCGCCGAAGTCGCGGGCCGACAGGATTTCTCGCAGGACCACCTTTTCGCGGTTCGCGTTGGGCAGTTCGATGCCGATCACGCTGCGGCCCGGCACGGTCGAGACGCGGGCGGACAGCGCCGACATCGACCGGGCGATGTCGTCGGCCAGACCGATCACGCGGGAGGCTTTGAGGCCCGGTGCAGGCTCAAGCTCGTACATCGTGACGACGGGGCCGGGGCGGACCGAGACGATCTCGCCCTTCACGCCGTAGTCGTCGAGCACGGTTTCCAGCATCCGAGCGTTCTCTTCCAGCGCCTCATCCGACAGGTGATGACGCTCGATGTTCGTCGGGTTCATCAGGAGGTTCAGCGGCGGAAGTTCGTATTCCACATCGTTCTCGGTGAAAGCGAGCGACGGCTGCGCTTCGGCCATCGCCCGGCTGGAGGGCTTGGTCGCCTTGCGGGGCGGATGCTGAACGACCTTTTTCGGCTCCGGCATCGGCGGGGGGGTATAGGCATCCGGCATGTCGGGCGCGGGTTCGTAGGGCGCGCCGTCGAAGTCGGCGTCATACCCCGGACCTATGTCGTCGTCGCGACCCGGCATCCAGTCGTCGAGGATGCGCGGCTCATGCGGGCGGTCGTAGGCCCGCATGTCGGGCTCGAGGGCGAGGGGTTCGCCCTCATCCTCGTAAGGTTCGGCCAGGTATTCCTCGGTCGCGTAGTTCTGGACCGGGTAGTCTTCGACCGCGTCGTCGGTCATGTCGGCGAAGATGTTGCCCCGCTCGAGCTCGGGTTCGGCCACGGGCGCGGGTTGAGCGGCCTGCGCGGCGGTCACCGGCGGTTCCGGGCGCATCGACGGGTCGAGCCGGATCACATGCTTGGGGTGCTGCGCCTTGGCGCGGGCCGCGGCGCGGGCGATCATGGCCGAGGTGGTGTTGGCCGGTTCCTCTTCCTGCTCATAAATCGGCTGCCCGGTCAGTTGCGCGGTGCGATTGCGCAGGGCGTTCGCGATCTTGGCCGAGATGCGGTCGGGGTTGTCGCCGCCTTCGGGATCGGCGCCGTGGAACGTGTTGTCGATCAGTTCCGGCTCGGGCTCGGGCGCACGTTTCATCACCCGCGACAGCAGGCCGCCTTTGGGTTGAGGCTGTGGTTGCGGTTGTGGCTGCGGTGCGGGGGCCGCTTCCGCGTATGCCATCTGCGGCTGAGGCGCGGGTTGGGGCGCGGGCGCCCGGCGCATGGGCGGTTCGACCGGGGCTTCGGCCCGGATCACCCGGTTCGCGGCCATGGGGGGCGGGCTGTCGACCGCTTCGTCGGGTTCGTAGAGCGGTTCGTCCTCTGGCTGGGTCCAGCTTTCGCGCGTTTCACGGCGGCTCGCCTGATAATCCTGCACGCCACGCGCGGCGGCACCTGCTGCGGATGCGGCCGACGCGGCGCCCGCGCGGGCACCCATGGCGGCCCCACGTGCGCCGAAACGGGCGAGTTTGAGAAGTCCGGCATAGGTCATCACGACGCCCACGATCAGGAACCGCGCCATGCGGCCCAGTTCATAGCGCGTCACGCCCAGTGCGAAGGCGCCGACGATCAGGGCGGCGAAGGCGAAAAGGATGGCAAGCAGCTTGATCCCGAACGCGGCGGAGCCGGGCATGACCCCCAGCACGGCGCCCAGAACCGTGTCGCCGAACAGCCCACCCATGCCGAACGAATGGGTCCAGTCGACCGGCGGCACGAGGGTCGAGGCATAGACCGAGGCCAGCGCGACGGCGATGGGCGCGAAGATCGCACGGGCCATGGCGCGTTCTTCACCCCGATGGAGGATGTAGCGGGCGCCCCACGCGGCGAAGGCGGCGGCAAAGCCCCAGGCCCCGTAGCCAAGGATGATGGCGAGCGGCGAGGCGAGCGTTGCGCCGAACTGGCCGAGCGCGTTCTGCGCCGGACCTTCGGTCGCGGACATCCAGCCGGGGTCTTCGGCCGAGTAGGTGGCCATCATCAGGGCGATGGCCACACCCACGACGAACAGCGCGAGGCCGAGGAGTTCCTTGCCCCGTCGTTCGATCATCGCCTGCGTGGCTTCATCGAATATCGGATCTCGTTCCCTGACGTGGTATGCCATGTTGTCCTCGTCCTCAGTTCAGGAGGCAGTCGCGCATCGTTTCCAATGTGCGCTGCGTCTCTTCTTTCGGGGCGACAAGCGCCACTCTTATGTATTCTTTTCCGGGGTTTGCCCCGTTCACGTCCCGCGCGAGATAGGCGCCGGGCAGCACGCGAATGCCGGTTTCGGTCCAGAGTTTCATCGCCGCCGCCTCGCCGTCGTCGACGGGCAGCCACAGGAAGAACCCGGCCTCGGGCTTGTGGTATCCGGGGTAGTCCGCGAAGACCGCATCGGCGATCGCATACTTCTCTTGATAGAGTTTGCGCGAAGCGATGACGTGATCTTCGTCGGCCCAGACCGCCGCCGCCGCGTGCTGCAATGGAAGCGGCAGGGGCGCGCCGGCATAGGCGCGAAGCTGGCGGATGCGGGCCATGTTTTCGGGGCCGGACGCCACGAAGCCAGACCGCAGTCCGGGCAGGTTCGAGCGTTTGGAGAGCGAATGGAAGATCACCACCCGCTCGGGGTCGGCGCCGCCGAACATCGCGACCTCCATCGCGCCGGGGGGCGGGGCGTCGCGGTAGATTTCGGAATAGCATTCGTCCGCGAAAATGCGGAAGTCGTGCTTTTCGGCCAGAGCGATCAGGTTGGCCCAGTAATCGCGGTCGGCCACGGCACCCTGCGGATTGCCGGGTGAACAGATATAGGCGATCGCGGTCCGGGTCAGGATCTCGGGCGGCAGGCTGGCATAATCGGGCAGGAAGCCGTTTTCGGCGGTGGCCGAGACGAACACGGGTTCGGCACCCACGGCGGCGGCGGCCACGGCGTAGACCTGATAGAACGGGTTCGGGATGAGGATGACGGGCTTCGCCCCGCGCACCTCTTCCGGGCACAGGGCGATGGCCGCGTTGAACAGCCCCTCGCGCGTGCCGTTCAGCGGCATGACCTGATTTTCGGTCGATATGTCAATGCCATAGCGGCGTTCGAGCCAATCGGTGAAGGCGCCCCGCAGCTCCGGCGTCCCTTCGTTCGGCGGGTATTTCCCGAAGTCCTGGGCGGTTTCGGCAATGATGCGCGACACGAAATCCGGCATGGCGTGCTTCGGCTCGCCAATGGTCATATGCACGACATCGCCGCCCGGCGCATGTGCGTCGAGCAGTGACCGCAAACGCGGAAACGCATATTCTGGCAGGCCCGCAAACCGCTCGGGGAACGCTGTCATCGTCTCAGTGCCTCAAGGTTCGGGATCGTTGTCGCCCCGATTTGGGACGAGGATAACGGGATTGTGTGGCCCGGTCCAGAAAAAGGCGGGAATCCACGGGGTTATGTGGCTTTTGGGTTCTGCGAGGTTTCGCTGCGGGCTTGCGCCCACAGCGATCCGCTGGGAGGGCGCTGCCCTCCCAGACCCTCCCGAGGTATTTTCAGACCGAAGAAGGGATCAGGTCAGCGCGTGTTCGGCGGCGGCCCCGATACGAAGCAGCCGTTCCTCGCCCATCGGTTTACCGATGAACATGATCCCCGCGCTGGGCGTGCCGGTCGGCAGGGTCAGGGCGGCTCCGTCGAGGAGGTTGCCGTAGCGCGTATTTCTGAGCGTCATCAGGTTTTCGGTGACGTAGTAGTCGTCATCTTGGAGCAGGCGTTCGGCCTCCGGCGGCATGTTGGGGGTCGTGGGCAGGACGAGCGCATCGTAACCGGCGATTTGCGCGCGAACGCTGGCACGGATCGCGTCCAGTCGCTGCCATGCCGCGATGTAATCGGAGGCGGTGAAGGCTGCGCCGGATTGGAAGCGGTCGCGGATTCGGGCGAACATCGCGTCCGGGTCGGATTCGATCCGCTCGCGCCAGGTGCCCCATGCCTCTGCCGTGTAGAGCAGGGCCGACATCGACTGCGCCTCGTCCAGTTCGGGGATGGCGCGGCGGTCGATCCGGGCGCCCGCTGCCGCGAGTTTGCTCAAGGCCGTCTCGAACGCGGCGGCGGGCGTTTCGCGGGTGTCGGTGAGCACGTTTTCCAAGACGAGGAACCGCGTGCCGGCGAGCGTTGCGCCGCCGAGGTCGGCTGGCTTGCCGCCTTCGAGCGCGGCAAGAAGAAGGGCTGCGTCTTCGACCGTGCGACACAGCGGTCCGACTGTGTCGAAGCGGGCGGCAAGCGGCACGACGCCTTTCAGCGACAGCCGCCCATGCGTGGTTTTCAGACCCACGAGGTCGTTCCACGCCGAGGGCACGCGCACCGAACCGCCGGTGTCCGACCCGATCCCGGCCGCGGCAAGGCCGTGGGCGACCGAGGCTGCGGCACCGGAGGATGAGCCGCCGGGCACCGCATCGGGGCTGTTGACGTTCGGCGGCGTGGCGGTGATCGGGTTCAGACCGAGGCCGGAGAAGGCGAGTTCGGACATATGCGTCTTGCCCAGACACACCAGCCCCTGAAACGTCGCAGAAACGAGAACCTCGGCGTCCGATTTGGGTTGGCGATCCTTCAGAAGCGCCGATCCCGCCTCGGTCTCGATCCCCGCCGTATCGAACAGGTCCTTCCACGAGATCGGAACACCGTCGAGCGGCCCCACGCGACACCCGCCTTTCGCCCGGACGGCGGCGGCCTTGGCTTCGGCGACGGCGCGGGGCCGGGTGATGCGGGCGTAAATGCGCGCGCTTTCCGGGTGCGTCTCGGCGGCGTCCAGATAGGCTTCGGTCAGGTCCACCGGGTCGATCGTGCCCGCGCCGATGCCACGACCCAGATCGCCCGCACTCATCCAAAGCCAGTTGTCGGCCATTTGCCCCTCCGCTGTTTTCGCGCAGGCTAGCGACGGCAGGGCGCATGGACAATCCCGACGCAGGGGCGCAGAAACGGAGCATGACGACAGACACCGATATCGTGATCGTGGGCGGCGGGCTGAACGGGCCCGCTCTGGCCTTGGCTCTGGGTGACGCCGGTTTCGACGTGACCGTGATCGACGCGCTTCAGGCAGGGGCGCGTGGCGAAGACGCGTTCGATGGGCGCGGTTATGCGCTGGCGCTTGCCTCGCAACGGTTGTTGAAGGCCATCGGGGTCTGGGGCGCGGTCGCGGAGAATTCGACGCCACTTCTGGAAATCCGCATTTCGGACGGCAAGCCCGGCACCGGGCCGGGGCCTTTCGTGCTGGAATTCGACCATGCCGAGATCGACGAGGGCCCGATGGGCTACATGGTCGAAGATCGGTTTCTGTCGCGCGCGCTGGCGGGCGCGGTCGAAGCGCATCCTCGCGTGACCGTGCTGTCGGGGGAGACGGTGGTTGCGCAGGCGGTCGAAGGGTCGACCGCGACCGTGACGCTTGCCAGTGGACGCACCCTTTCCGCCCGGCTGATCGTCGGCTGCGACGGGCGTGCATCCGGCACGGCGCGGCGGGCCGGGATCGACCGATGGGGTCATGACTACGGGCAGACCGCCCTTGTCTGCGCCATCGCGCATGAGCACCCGCATCATGGTGTCGCGCATCAGTTCTTCATGCCGCCCGGACCGCTCGCCATACTTCCCTTGCCCGGCAATCGCTCGTCCATCGTCTGGACCGAAACGACCGAGGATGCGGCGCGCGTGCATGCGCTGGATGAGGCCCTGTACCTCGACCATCTGCGCCCGCGGTTCGGCGATTTCCTTGGCGACATCTCGATCGCGGGGGAGCGGTTCACCTATCCCCTGAACCTGACCGTGGCCGAACGCTTCGTCGACGACCGTGTCGCGCTGGTCGGAGACGCGGCCCACGGCATGCACCCGATTGCGGGGCAGGGGCTGAACGCCGGGCTCAAGGACGTTGGAGCCCTTGCCGAAATCCTGACGCTCGCCAAACGCCGGGGCGAAGATTTCGGGCGGCGCGACGTGCTGGACCGATATCAGCAATGGCGCAGGTTCGACGTGATGCAGATGGTGCTTGCCACGGAAGGCGCCAACCGTCTGTTCTCGAACGACAATCCGATCCTGCGTGTCGCGCGGGACGTGGGTCTTGGCCTAATCAACGCCATGCCGGGCATCAGGCGCGGCTTCATCCGCGAGGCCGCCGGACTGACCGGAGATTTGCCGAAGCTGCTGGAAGGGCGTCAGATCTAGCGTTTGCCGCAGGTCTTGAGTTGCAGGTCGTAGATGGCGGCGCGCGCGGCGACTTCGTCCGAAATCCTGAGAAGCCACGATTTGCGGTTGTGCGTGCCGCGCAGGTAGCCCGCCCGACCTTCGTGATAGGCAAGGTACTGGTTCTTGGCGTCGCCCAGTGCCACTCCGGTCTCGGCAACCGTCTGGGTCATATACCAGCCGATGAAATCGGTGGCGTCGCGGATGTCGTGGCGCTTGGCCCCGCGCTTGCCCTGCTCGTCGCGGTAATCGTCCCACGTGCCGTCCAACGCCTGAGCATAGCCATAGGCCGAGCTTTGGCGGCCCATCGGAATGACGCCCAGAGTGTATTGCATCGGGGTCCGGTTGTTCCCGATGAACTTCGATTCCTGATAGATGAACGCCATCTGAACCGGCACCGGCACACCCCATTTGCGCTCCGTCGCCTTCATGGCGCGCAGGTATTTCGGGCGTTCTTTCACGATGGCACAGGCGTCATCCAGATTTTGCGGCGCAGAAAAGTTCTGTCCGCAGGACACGAGTGCCGCCGCAACGACGGTCATTATCAGGGCGCGGAGAAACCTGCTCATCTGCCTCTCGCTATGGTCTTTTGTTTTTTTCGACCATAGCGGATTCAAGGCGATTTGAAAATGGTGCGGTTTTTCAGACGAAAAAGGCGAGGGTGAGCGGCAGGGTCACGACGGCGACGAGGGTGGATACGACGACGAGCCCGGCGACCTCGTTCGGGTCGGTATCGTACTTTTCGGCCAACAGGTAATTGGCCACCGCGACGGGCGTGGAGAGCTGAACCGTGAGCACCGCAAGAGCGGTCGGTTCCAGGCCGAACGCCTTACCGATCGACCATGCGATGACGGCCCCGAACCCGATCTTGAGAAGCGAATATCCGAACGCCCGGATCAGGCCGGACGGGCGCAGCCGGGCGACCGCGACGCCCAGCGTGAGTAGCATCAGGGGGATGGCGAGCTGCGCGATCAGGTCGAGCGTGTTCGTGAGGAACGTCGGCGTCTGCCAGCCCATCACCAGAAACAGCGTGCCCGCGAGGGTGCCGATCAAGATCGGGTCCTTCAGCACCCCGATCGGCGATCCGCCGCCGGAGACGAGCCAGAGACCGACCGTGAACGACAGAACCGCCATGACGGCGAAAACGACGACGGCATAGTCCAGCCCGACGTCGCCAAAGGCGAAAAGCGCGAGCGGCAGTCCGAGGTTTCCGGTATTGCCGAACGTGAGCGGGGCAAGGAAGCTTCGCACGCTCGCGCCGCGAAGCTTCAACAAGATGAAGAAAACCACCGCGACCGCCACATATGCGGCGAGTGCCGCCACCGAAATCGCGGTCAGGGCCGAAGGCTCGATTTCGGTATCCATGAGCGCCGTGAAAATCAGGGCGGGTGTGCCCAGCGTCATGGCGAGTTTGGTCACGAAATTGATTCGGTACTCATGGCCGAGTTTGACCCACCCAAAGCCGATTGCCGCCAGCAAAAACACGGGCGCGACGATTTCCAGCACTGTCAGAACGAGGTTCACAATCTGTTTCCCCTGAATCACATGACCCCCGATGGACAGGGGCTACCCGAGTGACTAGTAGTGGTGTGGGGACTGTTGATCTATGTTGAAAACGCACGCGAAATATCATCTCGGGCAAATCGTGCGCCATCGCAAACATCCGTTTCGCGGTGTCATTTTCGATGTGGATGCGATGTTTTCCAACACGCAGGAATGGTACGACGCGATTCCCGAGGAAAGCCGCCCGCCCAAGGACCAGCCGTTCTATCACCTGTTGGCCGAGAACGATCAGACCTATTACGTGGCATATGTGTCCGAGCAGAACCTGGTCGAAGATTATTCGGGCGAGCCTGTGACTCACCCGGATGTCGAGGATCTGTTCGGCGATTTCGAAGACGGCCACTATCCGCTGCACTTCCAATTGAACTGAGCAGACAGGCAGACCTGAAACGAACCGGGCGCCGCAAGGGCGCCCGTCGTGTTTTCAGCCCTTGGGAAGAGAACCTCGGTGCCGCGCACTGGGTGGGGGCTGTTAAGCGCGGCACCGAGGGAAGCATTGCAGCTACAGGTCCCGTTTTGCCCCCGCAATCTGTCCGCGTTTGGGAACCAATCGGGCAATTTGGGGGCATTTCGTCTCGACATGGTTAATGACGATGGGGCGCTAAGTGCTCGCGTCGAACTCGGCAAAGTCGATGGCGAAGGTCAGTTCATTCCGTGCCCCGTCGCGGCGGTAAGTCAGGTCGCGCGTCAGGTCGTGGATGATGCCCCAACCGAATCCGCCCTCCGGCAATTCGTGGGTTTCGACTGTCAGATCGTGGCGCTGGGCGGCGGGAAGCCGTTCCCCGGGCATCGGCATGCCGTCGTCGCGAATGCGCAGCGACAGGGCATTGCCCGCGCGCCACGCCTCCAACTCGATGATCCCGTGGCCCCGATCCGTGAACGCATGTTCGACGACGTTGTTCAGCACTTCGGCGAGAACGAGTTCGGCGAAATCGCAGCCGTCCCGATCCACGCCCATGTCGTGAAATGCGGCGACGGAGGCGGACAAGGCGCGCCGAACCGACCGCTCGCCTGCCGGAAACAGAAGATGCAGACCACCATTTCCGGCAATCGGTCCCGCCCTGTGCCTGTCGCGCGCGTGTCCCATGAAGCTCAGAGGCTCACTCTGCATTCGCAGGCCCCGCCAGAACGGCATCCACGCTATCGTGGATGGTAAAGACCCGGTCCATGCGCGTCAGGGCGAACACCTTGGCCACGCTCCGGGTCAGTCCCGCGAGTTCGAGTTGCTGTGGCCCGACCGCTTGTTTCATCGCGGCGACGATGGCCCCCAGCCCGGAACTGTCGACAAAGGTCACCGCCGAGAGGTCAAGGATCACACGGTTCGGTCCGCCCACGATCAGGTCGCGCATCTGGTCTTTGAACTGGATCGCCACCGCGGCGTCGATCCGAGCCTCGCCCACGTGGACGACGCGCGTGTCGCCGGTGTCCCGAATGCCGAGCTCCATTGCCAATCTCCTTCGCGGGCGTTTTGATGGCGCCAAACTAGGAAAGCTTCGTTACCAACCGGTAAGCGCGGAGCAGAAAAGCGACGGGAGACTAAGATGGAAAACGTGGTGATCGTGGGGGCGTCCCGTACGGCCATGGGCGGCTTTCAGGGCGTGTTCGACGGGGTTGCGGCTGCGGATCTGGGCGGTGCCGCCATCAAGGCCGCGATGACCGATGCGGGGGCCACCGCCGACCGAATCGAAGAGGTCCTGATGGGCTGCGTCCTGCCCGCAGGCCAGGGTCAGGCACCCGCGCGGCAGGCGGGATTCGCGGCTGGCTTGGGCGAAGAGGTGCCGGCGACGACGATGAACAAGATGTGCGGGTCCGGAATGAAGACCGCCATGGTCGCCTTCGACCAGCTCGCGCTTGGCCAGACCGGGATCATGGTCGCTGGCGGGATGGAGAGCATGACGAATGCCCCCTACCTTCTGCCGAAGATGCGCGGCGGTGCGCGGATCGGGCACGGGCAGGTGATCGACCACATGTTTCTCGACGGTCTGGAAGACGCCTATGACAAGGGCCGCCTGATGGGGACCTTCGCCGAAGATTGCGCCGAGGCGTTCCAGTTCACGCGCGAGGCGCAGGACGAATACGCCATCGGGTCGCTGAACAACGCGCTCGAAGCACAGAAATCTGGGGCGTTCGACGGTGAGATCACGCCAATCACGCTCACCACCCGAAACGGCGACGTCGTGATTGGCGAGGACGAACAGCCGGCCAAAGCGCGTCCCGACAAGATCCCCACCTTGAAGCCTGCGTTCCGCAAAGACGGCACGGTGACCCCGGCCAACTCGTCCTCGATTTCTGATGGCGCGGCGGCGCTCGTCATGGCGGGCGAAGGGGCGGCCGAAGCGGCCGGTCTCAGGATTCGCGCGCGCCTCCTCGGCCATGCCTCACACGCGCAGGCCCCCGCGCTCTTCCCGACCGCCCCGGTTCCGGCAGCGAAAAAGCTGCTCGACCGGATCGGCTGGACCAAGGAGGACGTGGATCTTTGGGAGGTGAACGAAGCCTTCGCGGTCGTCCCCATGGCCTTCATGCAGGAAATGGGCCTTGGCCGCGAGATCGTGAACGTGAACGGCGGCGCCTGTGCGCTGGGCCACCCGATCGGCGCCTCGGGGACCCGGATCATCGTGACGCTGTTGAACGCGCTCGAAAAGCGGGGCCTGAAACGTGGTGTGGCGGCCATCTGCATCGGCGGCGGCGAAGGCACGGCCATCGCGATCGAGCGCGTCTGACCTTCTCTGTTTCAAGAAACCTCACGGGGGTCCGGGGGTGTGAAACCCCCGGCCTCGCCACCTGGAGATCCGCATGGATTATGCCGAACTCGCCCAACGCATCCGCGCCCTGACCGAGGAGGAAACCGACGAGGTCGCCCTCATGGCGACCGTCGCCTGCGAGGTGCACAATTTCGACGACCGCTTCGACTGGACCGGGTTCTACCGGGTGACCGCGCCGGAACTGCTCAAGATCGGACCCTATCAGGGCGGCCACGGCTGCCTGACCATCCCGTTTTCGCGCGGCGTCTGCGGTGCGGCGGCGCGGACCGGCGAGGTGCAGCGGGTGGCGGATGTCGAGGCGTTTCCGGGGCATATCGCCTGTTCCTCCTCGACCCGTTCTGAACTGGTCATCCCGGTGCGTGACGGATCGGGCAAGGTGATCGGCGTGTTCGATATCGACAGCGACCGGCCCGACGCCTTCACCGAATCGGACGCTTCGGCACTCACGGCCATTCTCGACGAGGTCTTTTCAAAATGCTGACCGGCTCCTGCCTCTGCGGCGCGATCCGCTTCACCGTCGCTGGGACGCTCGCCGAACCGGGCGCTTGTCATTGCACCCAATGCCGCAAGCAGTCGGGGCATGTCTGGGCCTCGGGCGAAGTGGCCCTGTCGGATGCCGACATCACCGGAGAGCCGCGCTGGTATGCCGCCAGCACCGAGGCGCGGCGGGGGTTCTGCCCCACTTGCGGATCGTTTCTTTTCTGGCAGGCAAACGGGTCAGACCAGATCGGAGTGGCCTTGGGGGCCATCGACGGGCCGACCGGCGTGACCGGTTTCCGGCACATCTTCACTGCCGACAAGGGCGATTACTACGCCATCCCGGAAAGCGAATTGCGATGATCCTCGGCCTCGATCCTGCGACCGTGCTGGCCTTTCTCGGGGCGGGGGTGGTGCTGAACCTCACCCCGGGCGCGGACGTGATGTTCGCGACCGCTTCGGGGGTGTCGGGCGGGCCACGCGTGGGGGCCGCCGCCGCTTTCGGCGTCGCGCTGGGCGCGCTGTGGCACACGGTGCTGGCCGCTGCCGGGCTGTCGGCTCTGCTTGCGGCCTTTCCGCTGGCCTATGATGCGGTGCGATATGCGGGCGCGGCCTACCTCCTGTTCCTCGCGTGGAAGAGCTGGCGCGCGAGCGCCGTGGCGCAGGGCGACGGGGTGCAGAAGCTGGGCCGTGCCGTGTGGCGCGGGTTCCTGACCAATGCGCTCAACCCCAAGGTGGCGCTCTTCATCCTCGCGCTTCTGCCGCAGTTCACCACGCCCGAGGCCGGGCCGCTTTGGGTTCAGATCCTCGTCCTTGGTGCGATTTTCGCGGGAACGGGCTTTTTCATCACCGCGGGTTACGGTGTCACCGCCGGTCTGGTCGGGGCCAAACTCGTCCGCCATGCCCGGCTCCTCAACCGTGTCGGCGCCGTCGTCTACGCGGCGTTGGCGCTGCGTCTCGTGCTGGCCGGTGGGCAACGCTAGGCTTGCGCGTGTCGCGCGGCTTTGCGAAAGGCCGGGGATGGATGACCTTTACGACCCGCCCGACGATCCGCTCGACATCATCCACATGGATCATGAGATTCTCGTGGTGAACAAGCCGTCGGGGTTGTTGTCGGTCCCGGGCAAAGGCGAGCATCTGGCGGACTGTCTGATCGCACGCTTGCAAACGGCGTTCCCCGAGGTGCTTCTGGTCCACCGGCTCGACCGTGACACGTCGGGCGTGATGGTGTTCGCCCTGACCCCGCACGCGCAGCGCCACCTTGGATTGCAGTTCGAAAAGCGGCAGGTGAAAAAGACATATGTCGCGCGCGTCTGGGGCGATGTTCAGGAGGATACGGGCACCGTCGACCTTCCGCTGATCGTCGATTGGCCCAACCGGCCGCGCCAGCATGTCGATTTCGAGAAGGGTAAGCCCGCCGTTACAGACTGGAAGGTGCTGAAGCGGGAAGGTGCGACCACACGAATGCGGCTGTTTCCACAGACCGGGCGCAGCCACCAGTTGCGCGTTCACATGCTGGAGCTTGGCCACCCGATCTGCGGCGATCCGTTCTACGCCGAAGGTCCGGCGCGCGACTTTCCCCGCCTGATGCTACACGCGGAAAGCCTTAGGTTTCGCCACCCGGACGGGGGCAAGGGCATGAACTTTCGCGCGAAGGCACCGTTCTGACCGGTCTTGCGTTCGGCTTTCAGGCAGCGCCGCGCCATGACTACCAGAATACTAGGATTCTAGTATCCTGAACTCCAAGCTAAACCCCTGTGAAATAACGCTATTCCAGCGTCAGATTCGGGATTGGCTCCAGCGTGTTAACCAATTCGCCCCTGAGCGGCTCGTGCTGTGCGGGCAGTTTCAGCGCCTCCCCCAGCGTTTCCACCGGCTCGTCGGCATCGAAACCGATGTCGAGCGTCGCGACCTCGAACAAAACGCCGCCCGGTTCGCGGAAATAGATCGAGTGGAAGTAATTCCGGTCGCGCACTTCGGTCGGTTTGAGGCCCGCGTCGATCACCGCCTCACGCACGTCAAGCAGGGTCTCGTCGTTGGGAGTGGCGAATGCGATGTGGTGAACCGATCCCGCGCCTTCGACCGATTTCGCGACGTCCGGCGCCGCCATCACGTCGATGATGCCGACCGGGGCTTCCATCGTCAGGCGCGTGGTGGTGCCTTCGACCCCGGCCTCGGCGTAGCCCATCGCGGTCAGCACATCGAGCGTGGGCCGGGGGTCGGCGATCATGAGCGTGACGGAATGGAAGCCCCGGATGCCCATCGTCTTGGGCAGCGCGCGCCATGGTTCCCGATCATCGTCGCATTCGACCAGAGCGAGCGTTTCGCCGTCGGGGCCCGGAAACCTGAGTTGCGCCTGGCCGAAGACCTCGATCCGGGTCGCGCCCTTCAGCCGGGCTTCCCAGTCGTCCAGCGATCCGCGCGGCACGGAAAAGGCGGTCACGGCCACCTCGCCGGTCCCGCGATGACCCTGTTTCCATTTCCGGTCCGGGAAATGCGTCATGACCGTGCCGGGGGTGCCCTTTTCGTCCCCGAAATACAGGTGGTAGACGTAGGGATTGTCGAAATTCACCGTCGTCTTGACCCGGCGCAGGCCGAGCGTGCCGGTGAAGAAGGCGTCGTTCTCGGGCGCGGGGCCGGCGAATGCGGTCACATGGTGCAGACCGTGGATATGCGGGATCATCTTTTCCTCCGTTTTGGCGATTACGGCGATGCGCTTTGGGTGGATGATAACAGGATTATCCCTATCGTGCGGATATGAGCTTTTCCGGCGCGAAACTGATATTGCTGATCGGCGGCAAACTTCTGACAATCCGGCGCGACGACGACCCGTCGATCCCTTGGCCGGGGTTGTGGGACTTGCCGGGAGGCGCGCGTGAAGGGGATGAAAGCCCGGAGGCCTGTGTGTTGCGCGAAACGGTCGAGGAAACCGGGCTCACACTCGCGCCCGAGGGGCTGGTCTGGCGAAAGCATTACCTGCGGCCCAACCCTGCGTGGTTTTTCGCGGCCAAGCTTGGCGCGGATGCGTTCAGCCGCGTTCGTCTGGGCGACGAGGGGCAGGCGGTGGCCCTGATGCACCCCGCCGGTTGGGTTCTGCGCGACGATGTGATCCCGCATTTCAGAATGCGCGTTGCCGAGGCGATGGATGATATGCACGATCTGTGATCGCTTACGGGGGCGGACCGACCGGAACATCTGACTTGATGGTAAAGGCCGCTCCCCGCATAGTGTGCCCGACATTTCAGCACACGGAGTAGACGCCCATGAATTCCGAGGATTTCCTGTCCCAGTTTGTGGGGTCGAATATCGTCCTCCTTCTTATCGCGCTGTTCATTATCGTCTCGATTTTCCTCGGCGTGCGGATCGTGCCGCAGTCCGAGAAATTCGTGGTCGAGCGGTTCGGGCGGCTTCAGGCGGTGCTTGGGCCGGGGATCAACTTCATCATCCCGTTCCTAGATCGGGTGCGGCACAAGATCTCGATCCTCGAACGCCAGCTTCCGACGATGAGTCAGGATGCGATCACGCGGGACAACGTGCTGGTGCAGGTCGAGACCAGCGTGTTCTACCGTATTCTGAACCCGGAAAAGACGGTCTATCGCATTCGCGATGTGGACGGGGCGATTTCCACGACCGTCGCGGGTATCGTGCGAAGCGAGATCGGGATGATGGATCTGGACGACGTGCAGTCGAACCGCACGCAGCTGATCGCGCGGATCAAATCGCAGGTCGAGGATGCAGTCGACAACTGGGGGATCGAGGTGACGCGGACCGAGATTCTCGACGTGAACCTCGATCAGGCGACACGCGACGCGATGCTTCAGCAGCTCAATGCCGAACGGGCCCGTCGGGCGCAGGTGACCGAGGCCGAGGGCAAGAAGCGCGCGGTCGAGCTTCAGGCGGATGCCGAGCTTTATGCCGCCGAACAGATCGCCAAAGCCCGCCGCATTCAGGCCGATGCCGAAGCCTATGCGACCGAAGTCGTGGCCAAGGCCATCGCCGACAACGGGCTTGAGGCGGCGCAGTATCAGGTCGCGCTGAAACAGGTCGAGGCGCTGACCAAGGTGGGTGACGGACCGGGCAATCAGATGATCCTGTTGCCCGCCGATGCGGTGGACGCCTTCAAGAACGCCTTTGGTATGCTCAAGGGCCGTTCATGATGATGCTTTGGGAAATCTGGTGGGTCTGGATCGCGGCGGCGCTGGTCCTCGCGATTTTCGAGGTGTTCACGGCCGGTTTCGTGTTCGTGGGCTTCGCGCTGGGCGCGGCGGTCGTGGGTGTCTTGCTCGCCGTCGGCGTGTCGATCGCGCTCGCATGGGCGCTTGTGGTCTTCGCTATCGTGTCGGTCGCCGCATGGGTGATCCTGCGCGCGGCCTTCGGTGTGCGACGCGGGCAGCGCCAGACCTTTCACCGCGACATCAACGAGGATTAGTCGGCAGGCGCCACCATGCGGGCGACGGCCCGCACCGCGCCGAGCTGCTTGCCCTTGACCAGCCATGAGACCGCAAAGGCGAGAACGCCGATGGTTTCGAGGATGAACATGTATTTGTAGGGCGCGAGGGTTTCGGTGATCCGGTCGGACAGGACGTAGGGGACGAGCGCCAGCAGGGCCAGGATCATGACGCCCCCGCAGCCGACAAAGATCAGGTTGTCGCCGGTCCAGACCATTTTCCCGTCCGAGTCGCGGTCCGACTTGGTGAACTGAAAGATCGACATCAGCGACAGCAGAACGAAAAAGCCCGTGGCAGAGCCGAAGTGTAGTAGGTTCGGGTGCCCCTCGATCCCGAGGTTCACGTCGGGCAGCGCGACCATGTCCGGGCTGTCGACAACCACCGGGAACAGCGCGACCCCGATGGCGAAGATCCCAGCGCCGCTGGTCAGGACGTTGTCGGACAGCGTTTCGTCGTCGGTCTTCGCATAGCCCTTGTAACTGACCAGAAACACGCCGATCGCGCACATAGTGCCGACGAAAACGCCGCCCATGTGGGTGTAGTAAAACTCACTGATCGAGGGCGCGAAGACCGTATCAGGCAGCAGGCCATAGATGATGAGAACGGCGGGCAGGAAGAAGCCGAGCCAGCCAAGCGCGCGCCGGACGTTCAGATACTCGATGACGAGGGCGTTCTTGTCCTCTTCGATGTCGCCTTTGATTTCCTTGCCAAGCTGATCCACGGCGCTCTCCCCGTTGCGTGGGCGTAGTCTACCATGGTCGGTCGCCGCGCCTAGTCAGCGCAGCCTTACCTGTGACGGCGGCGCAATCCCCCTACGGCAGGCTTGCGAGGATCGCTTCAGCGGCGGCACGCGGATCGGGCGCGGACTTGATCGGGCGGCCGACGACGATGTGGTCGGCGCCGTCCGAGATGGCTTTCTCGGGTGTCGCGATCCGTTTCTGGTCGCCCGTCTCGGCGCCTTGTGGGCGAACGCCCGGCGTCACGATCAGCTTGCCGCTGGCCTCCGGCAAGGCCCGGATCAACGCGGCTTCGTGCGGGGAGGCGATCACGCCGTCCGCCCCGGCGGCCATGGCCCGGCGCGCGCGTTCCACGACAATGTCCTGCACGTCGCCCTGCGACATCAGCATGTCGTCGAGGTCGGCGCGGTCGAGCGAGGTCAGGATCGTCACGGCGAGGATCTTGAGGTCCGAGGCCCCTTTGCCTTCCTGCGCCGCGCGCACCACATGCGGATCGCCGTGGACCGTCAGGAAGTCCAGCCCGTAGTTCGCAAGCCCGCGCACGGCGGCCTCGACCGTGTTGCCGATGTCGAAGAGTTTCATGTCGAGGAAGATGCGCTTGTCCATCCCGTCGATCAGTTCGCGGGCCAGGGCGAGGCCCCCGCCGGTCAGCATACCAAGGCCGATCTTGTAGAAGCCCACTGGGTCACCAAGCCGTTGCGCCAGTTCCAGCCCGGCCAGCGCGTTGGGAACGTCGAGCGCCACGATCAAGCGGTCGTCGGTCTTGGTCATGTTCTCGGCCATGGGCGATCCTTTCCGGTTTCGGCCCTTGTGCGAAAGCCGCCCGATTCCGTCAAGCGTTCAGCGGTAAAGCTGGCGCATGTCCGGTGCACCCACCGTCAAACAAAATGGGTCGCTTCGATGCCAGTGTCATCCGGCCTTGGCGCGCGGTGAGAAAGGCAGACGACCCACCGCCGACATAATGTCGACCGAGATCTGTTCTTCGCCACGGCGAAACCCCGGCATGGCGCGCGCCTGATCGAGCGCATGGGTCACGAGGTCGTAGGTGATGAGCGATGAGGGGCAGTCGTGCGCCCTGTGCGACTGGCAGATGAAATTCACATGCCGTTGGCGCGCGCCCCCATCGGGCAACATCGCCATGGATACGGCGGCGCGGAAGCATTTCGCGCGATCGTCCCAGCGCAGATCGCGGATGTCTATGTCGGTCACTTTCATGGTCGGTCCTGTTTGCCCCACGGCGCGGACCATCGCCGAAAGTGGTGAACATTCCGTTCGCGATTGGTTGCGCGAAGGTGAACGGACATATGCAATTTTCGTGATCACAGACTTGCGAGGGGGGTGACGCCCCCCCATCTATGATCCGAGGCCCAGACAGGGGTGTGCCGCAGGGCGGGCACCACAATTCACAGGGCGCTTAACGAGAGGAAAATGCCATGAATTTGGAAAAATTCACCGAACGGTCGCGTGGGTTCATTCAGGCCGCCCAAACGATCGCGATGCGCGAAAACCACCAGAAACTCGCGCCCGAGCATCTGCTCAAGGCCCTTATGGACGACGAAGAAGGCATGGCTGCGAACCTCATCCGTCAGGCGGGTGGGGAGCCGAAGCGGGTCGTCGAAGCCGTCGATGCCGCCGTCGCCAAGATCCCGCGTGTGACGGGGGATGCCGGGCAGGTCTATCTCGACAATGCCACGGCCCGCGTGCTGGACGAGGCCGAGAAGGTCGCGAAGAAGGCGGGCGACTCGTTCGTCCCTGTCGAACGTCTGCTCACGGCGCTGGCGCTGACCAAATCGGCGGCCAAGGATGCGCTGGAAGCGGGCGCGGTGTCGGCGCAGAAGCTGAACGCCGCGATCAACGACGTGCGCAAGGGTCGCACGGCCGACAGCGCGTCGGCCGAGGACAGCTACGAGGCGTTGAAGAAATATGCCCGCGACCTGACCGAAGCCGCCCAGGACGGCAAGATCGACCCCATCATCGGGCGGGACGAAGAAATTCGCCGCGCGATGCAGGTGCTGTCGCGCCGGACCAAGAACAACCCGGTCCTGATCGGTGATCCGGGCGTCGGTAAGACCGCGATCGCCGAGGGCCTTGCCCTGCGCATCATCAACGGTGACGTGCCCGAGAGCCTCAAGAACAAGAAGCTCATGGCGCTCGACATGGGCGCGTTGATCGCCGGCGCGAAATATCGGGGTGAATTCGAAGAGCGGCTCAAGGCCGTCTTGAACGAGATTCAGGCGGCGGCCGGGGAAATCATCCTGTTCATTGACGAGATGCACACGCTTGTGGGCGCGGGCAAGACCGACGGCGCGATGGATGCCGCGAACCTCATCAAACCGGCGCTCGCGCGCGGGGAACTTCACTGTGTCGGCGCCACGACGCTGGATGAGTACCGCAAGTATGTCGAGAAGGACGCGGCCCTTGCCCGCCGGTTCCAGCCGGTGATGGTGGACGAGCCGACGGTCGAGGATACGATCTCGATCCTGCGCGGTATCAAGGAGAAGTATGAACTGCACCACGGCGTGCGAATCTCGGACTCCGCGCTTGTGTCGGCGGCGACCCTGTCCAACCGCTACATCACCGACCGGTTCCTGCCGGACAAGGCCATCGACCTTGTCGACGAGGCGGCGAGCCGTCTGCGGATGGAGGTCGACTCGAAACCCGAGGAACTCGACCAGCTCGACCGCAACATTCTCCAGCTTCAGATCGAGGCCGAGGCGCTCAAGAAAGAGGACGATGCCGCGTCGAAAGACCGGCTCGAGAAACTCGAGGGCGAGTTGTCGGCGTTGCAGGAGCAATCGGCGAGCATGACCGCCAAATGGCAAGCCGAACGCGCCAAGCTGGAAGGTGCGCGCGAGCTGAAAGAGCAGCTTGACCGGGCGCGGGCCGATCTGGACATCGCCAAGCGTGAGGGCAACCTCGCCAAGGCCGGTGAGCTGTCCTACGGCGTGATCCCGGACCTTGAGCGCAAACTCTCCGAAGCCGAGAAGGCCGAGGAAGAGGGAGACGTGATGGTCGAAGAGGCCGTCCGGCCCGAGCAGATCGCGCAAGTGGTCGAGCGCTGGACGGGTATCCCGACCTCGAAGATGCTCGAAGGCGAGCGCGAGAAATTGCTGCGGATGGAAGAGGGCCTGCACAAGCGGGTCATCGGTCAGGATCAGGCGGTGCGCGCGGTGGCCAATGCCGTGCGTCGGGCCCGTGCGGGTCTGAACGACGAAGCGCGGCCCTTGGGCAGCTTCCTGTTCCTCGGGCCGACCGGCGTGGGTAAGACCGAGCTGACCAAGGCGGTGGCCGAGTTCCTGTTCGATGACGACAGCGCGATGGTGCGCATCGATATGTCGGAGTTCATGGAAAAGCACGCGGTCGCGCGTCTGATCGGCGCCCCTCCGGGCTATGTTGGCTATGACGAGGGCGGCGTTCTGACCGAAGCCGTGCGGCGCAAGCCCTATCAGGTCGTCCTTTTCGACGAGGTCGAAAAGGCGCACCCGGACGTGTTTAACGTGCTGCTTCAGGTGCTGGACGACGGTGTTCTGACCGACGGGCAGGGTCACCGGGTCGACTTCAAGCAGACGCTGATCGTGCTGACCTCGAACCTCGGATCGCAGGCCTTGAGCCAGCTTCCGGACGGGGCGGATGCCGGGAAGGCCAAGCAGGACGTCATGGACGCCGTGCGGGCGCATTTCCGGCCCGAGTTCCTGAACCGTCTGGACGAAACCGTAATCTTCGACCGGCTGGGCCGGGCGGATATGTCGGGCATTGTGGACATCCAGCTTGGCCTGCTCGCCAAGCGTCTGGCCAAGCGCAACATCACGTTGACGCTGGACGAAGATGCGAAGCAATGGCTCGGGGATCAGGGATATGATCCGGTCTATGGTGCGCGCCCGCTGAAGCGCGTGATCCAGAAGGCGCTCCAGGATCCGCTGGCCGAGATGATCCTGTCGGGTGACGTGTTGGACGGGGCGACGATCCCGGTCACGGCCGGGGCCGACGGGCTTATCATCGGGGACCGGGTGGGAAACTCGACGAACCCGAAACCGAATGATGCGGTCGTCCACTAAGGACGCACGCGTTGGTGCGAGAAAGGGCGGGGTAGACCCCGCCCTTTTTCTTTGCCTTGACCGACTCGGGTCGTGCGAGTAAACACTCGCATGTGCGAGCGAGTGTTTACTCGCATTACGGATCGGGAGGCGACCCATGAAAACTCACATCAATTCGTTCTTCGAAGGGCCGATGGCCAAACAGGCGATCATCGTGCCCGTGCTCATCATGCTCATCTTTTCCGTCTTCACGCTCACCGCACCGATGGACCCGGAGAAGACGGCACAGGCGATGACGCTGGGCATCGTCAATCAGGACGAAGGCCTGCCGATGCCGCCCGTCAAAGTGTCGGAGCGGATGTTGCAGGGCTTGGGTGGTCAGATGCCCTTCGCCACGCAGTCCTTCGACAACCGTGACGACGCTGTCGCGGCGCTGGAAGCCGGCGATCTGAGTGTTCTTCTCGTTTTTCCTACCGATTTTTCGGCCAAGGCGTTCAAGGGCGAGCAGGCGCGGTTCGAGATCGTGACATCGCCCGCCGTGACCGTCGCGGAGTTCCAGATGGCGCAGCAGTTGGAGCGAATGTTGCCAGCCGCGATGTCTGCCGGAGTCGCCTCGCTGCGCCTCGCGATGAAAGAGGGTAGCATGCCGACCGGAGAGATGCCGGTGGCGGCCGATGTGACCTCGGTCGTTGAAGCCGGTCCGATGGCGTCGATGCAGGCGCCGTTCGCGATGCTCTATACCACATGGCTCGCCTCGCTCGTCGGCGCCGTTATGATGACCCTTGCGACGCGCGGGCGGGCGGATCGGGGCACGGTTGCCCTGACACGCACGCTGATTCCGGTTCTCGTGATGGGCCTCGCCTCGCTTTGTCTTGCGCTGGTCGTTGGGGCCACCGCCGGTTGGGGCGCGTTCCTGCCTGCTTGGCTTGTCGTCTGGCCGACCGCCATCGCGTTGTCATGGCTGTTTGTCGGCCTGCTCTCGCTTCTGGGGCTGTGGGTGGTGATCCTTCTCCTCCCGCTCGCTTTTTACCAGTCGGCCATCGGCGGGGTCATGGCCCCGGCGGCCGCAGCGCCCGAGTGGCTGTCGCGGATCACGAGTTGGGCCGGTCTGGAGCAGATTGGCGCAGCTTATCGTGGCGCGGTGCATGGTGTCGCCATGCCCTATCCGGTTGTCCTTGTCGCGATCATCGCGATACTCGGGCTGGCCCTGATCTGGATCCGCGCGGCGCTTCCCGCACGGGCCGGGGCGACCGGAGCCACGACCGCCGCATGAACAAAGCCGACAGCCGGTTCGAAAGCGATGCCTTCAGGGCCGTATTGGACGCGGTCGAGAAGGAAGAGGGTCCGAGTGCGCCGAAAAAACGCCTCGCGATCCTCGCCGCGCTCGACTGCTTTGCCGAGTTCGGGTTCGACGGTACATCGACCAAGATGATCGCCGAACGGGCCGGGATCGGCGAGGCGACGATTTTCCGGCATTTCCCGTCTAAGAAGGCGCTGCTGCTCAGGATCACGCAACCCGTCGTCCGGCATATCCTGACCCCGGCGGCCGAGCAGGAGGCGCATGAGCTGATCGACCGGCACAAAGGGGATCGGCGGGCGGTGCTGAGGGCCGTGATGCTGTCGCGGCTGCATTTCATGCGCGTCTACGAACCGCTGGTGAAGATCCTCTTGCAGGAGGCGCTGGTGAACCCCGACCTGCGCGCGGTGATGATCCACGAGGCGACGCCGCTTTTCGATCAGCTGTCCGGCACCGTGGCGATGTTCGGTCCACAGACCGAGCTTGAGCGGGAACGCTTCTTCCGCACGCTGGGGTCGTTCATCATGGGGTATTTCCTGCACCGTTCGATCCTTGCGCCGAACCGGGATTGGGACGATGCGACCGAGGTGGATTTCATGCTGACCGTCATGTTCGACGGATTGGATGCCACGCTCGACCGGCGTTGACGCGAGGTTCGGCAATCCACCGTTTGGAGTTCGCCCGGTCTGGCGTATCCTCTTGCCGGGAGGAGCCATCATGAGAAAAGTCGATGCATTACTGTCGGAGTATGGCGAAAGCCATCAGAACCCGACGAACAAGATGGTGCACTGGATTTGCGTGCCGGTCATTTTCGTCTGCGTCATGGCACTGATCTATGCGATCCCGCCCATTGCCGGTGTGAACCTGTTGTGGCCCGTCGCCGTCGCCGCGCTCATATACTATGCCGTGCTGTCGCCGCCGCTTGCCGTGGGTTTCGTGGTGGTGCTGATTGTCGGGTATCTCATCATACAGGCTCTGGAAGCGTTGGTGCCGTTGCCGATCTGGGCGACGGCCCTGATCCTGTTCGTGCTCGCCTGGATCGGGCAGTTCTGGGGTCACAAGGTCGAGGGCAAGAAGCCGTCGTTCTTCAAGGACGTGCAGTTCCTGCTGATCGGGCCTGCGTGGCTGATGTCGTTTCTCTACGCGCGCGCGGGCGTGAAATATTGAAACGACCCCCGCCGCAGGGGGGCAGGGGCCGTTCCGGGGGCGGATGAGATGCGGGGTTACATCTCGCCCGACGGGATCAGACCGTCCTCCTGTGCCGAGGCAAGCTCGTCCATGTCGAGAACGCCGTCCCCGTTCGTGTCGGACGCGGTAAAGATGTCTTCGTTCACGTCGTCATAGGCCGCCATGAGTTCTTCGACCGAGATGACGCCGTCCGCGTCGATATCGACCACCTTCACGTCCTGCGCGATGGCGACCGATCCGATGGTCAGCGTGGCTGCGATGGCAAGGTTCGCGATCTTCATGTTCATGTCCTCTCTTTAAGGGTCCCGTCTGTCGGGGTGAGGACACTTGGTCACGCCCCATTGCGCGGTGCATCGGAGATCTGACCTAAATGCGGTTTTGGGCGCCGGATTGCGCGGCGAGGCCGATCAGGCAGGCGGAAACAGGATCGTCAAAGGCGGGCTTTCGCCACACGGCGGAAGCGCACCGACCTGCGGGGGGCCGGCGGGCGAAAGGCCGCTCTCGTTCAGGTCATTTTCCTATCGGCGTGCGACGGCCGGATACGGTCCGGTTTTCCCTTGTTCGCGCGACTCGCGCGCGGCATGATCGGGTCAACCGGGGCACGAGACCCCTTTGAGCAGCACCGAACCGGGAGGCGGTATGAGCCCCGACGTCGAACGCATCCTCACCAAGATCAAATTCGGCAAACCGTTCCGCGCGCATGACGTGACCATCATTCACACTCTGGTGGACGAAACGCGGGTGAGTTTCTGCGTGGACATGGAGAACGACCCGATCCAGCGAAATCACCGTCGCGGCCAGTTCTATGAGCAAAAGGAACTGAAGGATCTGAAGCGGCTGTTTCCCGAAGGCGGCACCTTCGTCGATATCGGCGCGAACGTCGGAAACCACTCCTTATATGCGGCGCTCATTCTGAAGGCCGGCAAGGTGATCCCGGTGGAGCCCAATCTGCTCGCCTTCCGCCTTCTCATTCATAATGTGCTCATCAATCGGCTGGAGCATGTGTTCGACCTGTCCAAGCTGGGCGTCGGGTTGTCGGAAAAGGCCGAGCAGGGCTACGCCATGCAGAAGCGCGAACGCAACCTTGGCGGGGCCAAGATGCTGCCGGGCGAGGGCGACCTGATGGTCGTGCCGGGCGATGCGCTGCTGGCGGGCGTGACCCCCGACCTCATCAAGATCGACGTCGAGGGGATGGAGATGATGGCACTCGCCGGGCTGGAGGACACGATTTCATCCCACAACCCGGTTCTGCTGGTCGAGGTCGACAACGAGAACGAAGATGCGTTCTTCGCTTGGGCCGAGGCGCATGACTACGTCATCGACAAGACGGTGCAACGCTACCGGCTGAACAAGAACCACCTGCTGATCCACAAATCGCAGGCGGGCGATGTGGCCGCCGAGTAGAGGGGAAGCGCGCGATGGAAAACGAGTTGAGCACGACCTTCTGGGTTCTCGAATACCTCGCCATGTTCTTCATCTTCCTGATCGGGGCGGTGGTCGCGCTCGTCCTGATCTGGTGGGCGGTCGACAAGTTCCAGACCGCTGACGCCGTTCGCCGCAACTATCCGGTCATCGGGCGCTTCCGGCACCTGTTCACCTCGCTGGGTGAATTCTTCCGGCAATACTTCTTCGCGATGGACCGGGAAGAGATGCCGTTCAACCGGGCGCAGCGCGACTGGGTCTATCGGGCGGCGGCCGGCAAGGACAATACGGTGGCCTTCGGCTCGACCCGCAATATCTCGACCCCCGGCACGTCCATCTTCGTCAACGCAGCCTTTCCGCCGCTGGGGTTCCAGTATGCCAAGACAGCGCCGATGGTGATCGGGCCGACGGCGGCGAAACCGTATGAGGCGCCGAGCTTCTTCAACATCTCCGGCATGTCCTATGGTGCGCTGTCCCAGCCCGCCGTGCGCGCGTTGTCGATGGGGGCCAAGAAAGCGAACGTCTGGCTGAACACCGGCGAGGGCGGCATGTCCGACTATCACCTCGAGGGTGGATGCGATGTCGTCTATCAGATCGGGACCGCGAAATACGGGGTGCGCGACGAACACGGCAAGCTTTCGGACGCGAAACTGCGCGAGGTGGCGGCCCGGCCCGAAGTGAAGATGTTCGAAATGAAGCTCGCGCAGGGGGCCAAACCCGGAAAGGGCGGCATCCTTCCGGCGGCCAAGGTGGATGAAGAGGTCTCGCGCATCCGGGGCATCCCGGTCGGCAAGGCGAGCGAGTCGCCCAACCGCCACGAAGAGATCGACGATTGGGACGATCTTCTCGACGTCATCAGCCACATTCGCGAGGTCACGGGGAAACCCGTCGGGTTCAAGACGGTGGTCGGCGCGGTCGATCCGTTCTCGGACCTGTTCGACTGCATCATGCGGCGCGGCCCCGACAGTGCGCCGGACTTCATCACGATCGATGGCGGTGAGGGCGGCACGGGGGCCGCGCCCATGCCGCTCATCGACCTCGTCGGGATGCCGATCCGCGAGGCGCTGCCGCGGATCGTGGACCTTCGCGACCAGCGTGGGCTTCATGACCGCATCCGCATGATCGCGTCGGGAAAGATGGTGAACCCGTCTGACGTGGCATGGGCCATTTGCGCGGGGGCCGATTTCGTCGTGTCCGCGCGCGGGTTCATGTTCAGCCTTGGCTGCATTCAGGCCCTGAAGTGCAATAAGAACACCTGCCCGACCGGGGTGACCACGCACGACCCGCGTTTGCAGAAGGGGCTGGTGCCCAAGGACAAGGCGGCGAAGGTCGCGAGTTTCGCCAAGAACATGATCCACGAGGTCGAAACCATCGCGCATTCCGTGGGCGTCGCCGAACCGCGCCAGATGCGGCGGCGGCACGTACGGATCGTGCAGGGCGATGGCCGCTCGATCCCGATGAACGAGATTTATCCAAGTTACAGTACTCACGCACTATCGTGATGCACCTTTATTGGGCCGGTTCTCGTTTCTTCCGTAAGACGGGAGAAAGAAGGACGTAGGAGGACCCAATGGGATACAAACCCGACCTGACTCGTGACGACGTCACACCGAAGGCGCTTTTTCTGAATCGGCGGCAGATCATGGCAAGCGCCGCTGGCCTCATGGCCGGTGGCCTCGCCGCTCCGGCCTTGGCGCAGAACGAGCTCGAGCCCAACACGCTCGAAGAGATCACCAACTACAACAACTACTATGAGTTCGGGACCGGCAAGGAAGACCCGGCCAAGAACGCGCATATGCTGACGGTCGATCCGTGGTCGATCGAAGTGGGCGGTTTGGTGGATCGGCCCGGCACCTATTCCATGGCCGACATCATGGATGGGATGACGGTCGAGGAGCGCATCTATCGGTTCCGCTGTGTCGAGGCGTGGTCGATGGTGATCCCGTGGAACGGGTTCGAGCTGAATCAGCTTCTTGAAAAGGTCGGCGTTCAGTCCGGCGCCAAGTATGTGGCGTTCGAAACCGCCTACCGCCCCGACGAGATGCCGGGTGTCCGGTTCCCCGTCGTGGAATGGCCCTATGTCGAGGGTCTGCGGCTGGACGAGGCGATGCACCCTCTCACTATTATGGCCACCGGAATTTACGGTGAGCCGATGCCGAAGCAGAACGGCGCGCCGATCCGGCTGGTGGTGCCGTGGAAATACGGGTTCAAGTCGATCAAATCGATCGTGCGGATTTCGCTGGTCGAGGACGAACCGCCGACAACCTGGAACAAGGCGAACGCGCGCGAGTACGGCTTCTATAGTAACGTGAACCCGAACGTGGATCACCCGCGCTGGTCTCAGGCCACCGAACGCGTGATCGGCGCGGGCATTTTCGCCGCGCGTAAAGAGACGCTGATGTTCAACGGATACGAAGATCAGGTCGCCAGCCTTTATGCCGGCATGGACCTGTCCGAGAACTACTGATGTCCGAGATTGCCCGCACCATAAACGGCGCGCTGCGAAAGGTGCCCGCCTGGCCGATCTATCTGATCGGGGTGATCCCGCCCGCGTGGCTCTTCTATCAGGGGGT
>NZ_CH902578.1:2861028-3252776 GCF_000152805.1 Maritimibacter alkaliphilus HTCC2654
ACCAAGGCGCTTGAGAGAACGATGTTGAAGGAACTCGGCAAAATACCTCCGTAAGTTCGCGAGAAGGAGGCCCAGTTTCTAGGCAACTAGTGGCTGGGGGCACAAACCAGGGGGTGGCGACTGTTTACTAAAAACACAGGGCTCTGCGAAGTCGTAAGACGACGTATAGGGTCTGACGCCTGCCCGGTGCCTGAAGGTTAAAAGGAGGGGTGCAAGCTCTGAATTGAAGCCCAGGTAAACGGCGGCCGTAACTATAACGGTCCTAAGGTAGCGAAATTCCTTGTCGGGTAAGTTCCGACCTGCACGAATGGCGTAACGACTTCCCCGCTGTCTCCAACATCGACTCAGCGAAATTGAATTGCCTGTCAAGATGCAGGCTTCCCGCGGTTAGACGGAAAGACCCCGTGCACCTTTACTACAGCTTCACACTGGCATCAGGCCAAGCATGTGCAGGATAGGTGGTAGGCTTTGAAGCAGTGACGCCAGTCGCTGTGGAGCCTTCCTTGAGATACCACCCTTGCTTTGCTTGATGTCTAACCGCGGTCCGTTATCCGGATCCGGGACCCTGTGTGGTGGGTAGTTTGACTGGGGCGGTCGCCTCCCAAATAGTAACGGAGGCGCGCGAAGGTTGGCTCAGAGCGGTCGGAAATCGCTCGTTGAGTGCAATGGCAGAAGCCAGCCTGACTGCGAGACTGACAAGTCGAGCAGAGTCGAAAGACGGCCATAGTGATCCGGTGGTCCCGAGTGGAAGGGCCATCGCTCAACGGATAAAAGGTACGCCGGGGATAACAGGCTGATGGTGCCCAAGAGTCCATATCGACGGCACCGTTTGGCACCTCGATGTCGGCTCATCTCATCCTGGGGCTGGAGCAGGTCCCAAGGGTACGGCTGTTCGCCGTTTAAAGAGGTACGTGAGCTGGGTTTAGAACGTCGTGAGACAGTTCGGTCCCTATCTGCCGTGGGTGTAGGATACTTGAGAGGAGTTGCCCCTAGTACGAGAGGACCGGGGTGAACGATCCACTGGTGGACCTGTTGTGGCGCCAGCCGCAGTGCAGGGTAGCTATGATCGGAAAGGATAACCGCTGAAGGCATCTAAGCGGGAAGCCCCCCTCAAAACAAGGTATCCCTGAGGGCCGTAGCAGACTACTACGTCGATAGGCCGGAGATGTAAGTGCAGTAATGCATTCAGTTGACCGGTACTAATTGCCCGATAGGCTTGATTTGATCCAGTAGAAGCGAGGTTTCGACCCGCTTGGATAATCAAGAGCATACTATCTACACAACTCTTGACTTGGACGTGTCTCTTTCTTGGTGTGGTGGTCATAGCGCGAGCAAAACACCCGGCTCCATCCCGAACCCGGCCGTTAAGTGCCGTAGCGCCGATGGTACTGCGTCTTAAGACGTGGGAGAGTAGGTCACCGCCACACCTAGTAAGAGACATGTTCGTATCTCTCTGACGATGCTTCAGACGAAAAACCGCCGGCCCTCGAGGCCGGCGGTTTTCGTTTTCAGACCAACGACTTCCGGTACATCACGCTGTTTCGAGTGTCTCCACGCTCAATACGGTCGGCAAATGCTGCGCGATCTCGACCCAGGTCTCACCCGCGTCGGTGGTCGCGAAGATCGAGCCGGTATTCGTTCCGAAATAAACGCCACCGTTTGACGAAGAATCCACCGCCATCGCCTGTCGCAGCACGGTGAAGAAGCAGTTTTCCTGCGGCAACCCCTCACGCATCGCCTCCCATGTCTCCCCCGCATCGGTGGATCGCCAGACCGCGGCCTTCGCATCCGGGGGAAACCGCCCCTGAATGTCGCCGTTCAGCGGAATCGTCCAGATCGTCTGCGGATCTTGGGGATGCACGGCGATCGGAAACCCGAAGGATGATGGCAGGCCTTCGGTGATGTCGTGCCAGTTCTGCCCGCCGTCGTTCGAGCGGAACACGCCGTGATGGTTCTGCTGGTAAATCAAACCATCGTCGGACGGCGCGCGCATCATGTTGTGCACGCAATGACCTATTTCGCGCGTATGTTCGTGATCGTGCTGCTTCGGGTTCTCAGCATTGTCGAGCCGATTGGACCGTTCCCACGTTTCGCCGTCGTCTTCAGTCGTAAAGACACCGGCGGCCGAAATCGCGATGGTCATGTGACCCGGCTTGGTCGGGTGGGGAAGCATTGTGTGAAGCGTCAGCCCAGCACCACCGGGGTTCCAGCTTTCGCGAGTCGGATGATTGGTGAGCCCCGGGACACGGTCCCATGTCGCACCACCATCGGTGGATTTGAAAAAATGTGCCGGTTTGGACCCCGCGTAAACCGTCCCATGGGCGCAAGTCAGCGACCAGATCGACACGAGGTCGTTGGGAAAGGGCGCTTCTGGCGGCACCCCGCCGATCATTTCCGCAAAGCCGGGATCGTTCGCAGCCCATTCGGCCATCATGCCGTTGGACAGTTGCGACAAGGTCCATGTCTCCCCGTCATCGGTCGAGCGCCAGATCCCGGCCCCCGTCCACTCGCCACCTCCTCCGGCCCAGAGGTGGCCGGTCTTGGGGTCGCCGACGACGTGGTTGATAGGCCATAGATCGCAATGCGGCCCGGTCAGTGACCAAGTCTTGCGGTCGTCGGATGAGGTCAAAATGAACGCGCCCTTCGTCGTCCCGACCAGAACCCTGTGTCTCACCGAAAATCCTCCAGAAAATCGTTATAGGCGGAGCGTAGCACAGAACGATTTTCCAGCGGTGCCATTCTTGCATGGCCCCTACAAGAACGGGCGGGATCGCATGATCCGCAGGCCCGCTCGACGAAAGTGCCCCGGCGGGCGCGCGGCACCGCCTTCCCGTTCGAGCTGATCCAGACTTTCATGCACCCGCTGGGCAAGCTCCGGCCGACCGGAACGCGATGCAAGCGCGTCGGCCCCCGCGCGGGCGAGGTCGATCCGGGCGTGCGCCAAGATCGTCAGCGCATGAAATATGCGACTGTCCGGGTGTCTGCCGACCGCCGTGTAGGCCGCGAACGTGTCGGCGTCGACCGGACCACGGCAAAGCGCCCAAGTCAGACCGCACTGATCCATCTGCTCCGGCGTGAGCGGCAGTGTCATACGCTCGCCCGAGTGCGCGACCGAAAACGCGTCCTCCGGCCCGACGGGTTCGATGCCGATCCGCCTCAACGCGGCCGCGGGATAAGCTGCGCGCCCTGCGTCGAGCACGGCCATCGCCTTTGGCACGGTCCCGAAAATCTCCGCCTTCCGCCGCAGGGCGTCGAGCGCGCCGGGTACGTTGATCCGTTCCAACCATGGCCTCAATTCCTCGAGCCGGTCGTCGGGCGTCATGTCGTCCCGCCCCAACTGCGACTGAAATTTCAGGTGTGTCGGTGCGGCGAGCCCGGCGACCCTCACACGCGGTTCGTTCAAGAATTTCAACCACATACGGAAGTCCGAGCCTGTGCCGGGTGGCCCCGGGGCCCAGCCTTCGGACAAGTTCAGATAGGCGCTGCGGCGGAATGCGACGGGGTTCAACGCGGTGAAGACCAGTGGCCGAGGGAGATTGCGACTCTTTCGGGCAAGCCCGGGCCACGCGTAATTCGCCATCCGCCAACTCACGAACCCCTTCACCCCGATACGGATATCGCCACCGATGACCCAGTCGGCCCGGTCTAACGCGCCGGTCAGGGTCCGCAGGTGACTTTCATGCCAGATGTCGTCATCGCCCAGATGGCATACGAATTCGGCGGAGGAGCCTCGAACGACAGGGTCGCGATAGGCTTCGCCATATGCCTTGCCCTTGGGGTGCGGCAGATACCGGATGCGGTCGTCAGAAGCGGTCAAATCCGCCATGATCTCGTCGGTGCGCGCGGGCGCTCCGTCCCCGATCACGACCAGTTCCCAATCCGGATCGGTCTGAGCTTGAACACTCGGGATCGCGGCAAGTAAGGTGTCCGCATGCGAATGCGTAGGGCAAATGATGAGTGTCCGGGCCATATCTCAACCTATCCAGCAGGTGCTCCGGTTCAATGGAAAAACCCAACAGTCTGAACGCTCTACCCCGTCTGGGCATGACGATCGAGCGTCGGACGATCAAGGGGTTGTGGCGGCTGATCCCGGAACCAGCGGGGGATGAACGGGGCTTTTTCGTCGAGACGTTCCGCCAAAGCCTGATCGCGTCCGAGATGGGTCGCCCCTATGTCTTCGCGCAAAGCAATCATTCCCGTTCGGTCGCGCGGACGTTGCGCGGGTTTCGCACGGAACCATGGGACAAGGCGATCTACGTCACGCGCGGCACTGCGCTGGTGGTCGTCGTCGACCCCCGCCCGGACAGCCCGACGTATCGCGAGCATGAGACATTTCTGATCGGCGATGCCCCGGGCGACCGACACCGGATCGTCGTCTCACGTGGGTTGGCGAACGCGTTCTACTGCCTCACCGATGTGGATTACGTGAACGACGTGTCGGAAGAGTACCGACCCACGGGACGCCGCGGGTTCCACTGGTCCGCTCCCGGACTGGGCATCGACTGGCCGGACACCACCCCGATTCTCTCCGACGCCGATGCCAACCTGCCCTCGTTCGACGTGTTCGTCGAAGACCGACGTTAAGCGACGGAAAAAAGCGGGAAAATTAATCGCTTCTCCCCCCTTGCGGCCCGAAGCGACAAGGCATATTACACCCGAACGAATTGGCGCGGGGTGGAGCAGCCCGGTAGCTCGTCAGGCTCATAACCTGAAGGTCGTAGGTTCAAATCCTACCCCCGCAACCAAAAAAACCGAACGCCCGGTGGCCGCAAGGCCCCGGGCGTTCGGCTTTCTTGGGCAGGCGCATATGTGACGATGCCTGATCGCAACGACCGCTTTCAACGACTTCGGCACGAGAACAGAAACGCCCCCCGGAAGCGGGCGGCGTTTCGCAGGCATGACCCGGCCTTAGAACGTCTTCGCGACCGTGAACTTGAACGTCCGACCCGGCGCGGCGCGCGTGGCCAGATGCGGGGTATAGTTCAGGTCAAACAGGTTCTCGACCCCGAGCCGGAACTCGGCCCCGCCGAAGAACCCGTCCTGCGGCGCATAGGTCGCGCGCAGATTGTGGACGAGCGATGCGGGCGTCGGGGTCGTCGCGCGGTTCATCGCAAAGTCATAGACCGCTTCCCAGCTCAGGTCGTATTCCTCGCCCCAGCGTTTTCCGACCGTGACGCGAAGCTGGTCCGCCGGTGTCCCGGCCCAGTTCCCGCCCGCGCCCGGCGTCGTGTCCATCCCGCGTGAGAAGTTGGCGTTCACGTCCGTATAGAACCCGCTCGCCATCGAATAAGACCCTTCCAGTTCCACGCCATAGAACATCGCGTTGGTGATGGGTGCGGCTGTCGCGGTCGTGTAGGAGGTGATGTCGCGGACATTGGTCCGATACACGTTGGCTTTCAGGCTCAACTGGTCGCCATCCAGGAACACCGATCCACGGTCGAAGGACAACCCCGCCTCGTAGCTGACCGCTTTTTCCGACTGGGTCATATAGGCCGGGTTGGTGAGGTCATCCATGATCGGCAGGTTCTCGGTATAGGCCGCCGAGGCGAAGACCGCGAAGCCGGAGTTGCCGAATTCGTAGCGTGCCGTTGCGCCCCCCATGAAGGCATCGTTGGTGTAGTAGGCATAGGCCGGTCCACCCACGCGCTGCGTTTCATACCGCACCGCGGGGGTGAAGGTCAGGCCGCCCCATGTCATGTCATCCACTGCGAACACGGCGATGCGGCGGTCGGTGCCACCCGGCGCGGACGAGGCGTCGAGCCGTTCCTTGAAGATGTATTCGGCCCCGATGCGCAGATCGTGCTGGATCATCCCGGTCGCGAACAGCGACTGGTTCTTCAGGGTCAGTTTGGTTGTCTCATACCGGTGGTCGGCATCGACGAGGGGTTGAAGGAACGGGAAGGTGGGTGTGCCCTCCAGCGGGGACGACCCGGCGACATAGGCGCTGTCGATCTGCTGGTCGGCATAGGACAGGTTGGCCGAGAAATTGATTAGGTCGGTCGTGGGCGAGTCGTATTCATAGCGTAGGGTCGCCGTCCGCGAATGCACGGTCCTATCGACGTTCCCGAACATTCCACCCGTGGTCGCGAAGGAATCGTAAGGCGTGTCCAGCTCGGTCGAGTTGGTGTCGGAATAGGTCGCGCGGATCGAATGCTCGTTGGCGTTTCCGAAGGTATAGAGCATCCCGACAGAATAGCTGGGCAGCGCATAGCCCTGCGTCGTGATCGGCGCACCGCTGCCGTCCACCGGAATGTCCTGCATCCGGTAGGTGTAGTTCCCGATGACGCCGAAGTTCTCAGTCGGTTGCCAAGCCGCGATGGTGGACGAGGCAAGCTGCGAACCGTTCGTGCCATACTGAATCGTCTGGCGCAGTTTGAACCCGGTCTCGCCGCCGGTGATGTCGATGGCGTCCTTGGTTTCGGCCCGGATCAGACCGCCGATGATGCCGGAGCCGTATTCGAACGTCCCCGCGATGCCGCGAATGACGCTGACTTGCTTGTAAAGCTCGGGGTCGGTGTAAAGCTGGGTGCCGATCCGGTAGAGCTCCTCGGACCCGACATTCGCACCGTCCAGCTGGATCGCGACCTTCTGGTCCGTGCCATAGGTGCCGTTCGCGCCGAAGCCGCGGATGTTGATGCCGGAGCCCTGCGGCGTGTTGCCGTTGATCAGGTTCACGCCCGGCACGGTTTCGACCAGTTCGGCGATGGTCCCCGCCTGACGGTCGTCCATCTCTTCGCGGTCGATCTCGGTCTCAGCGATGGCGGTGTCGGTCTGCACCTCGCGTTTGGATTCGGCCAGAAGCACGGTGTCGAGTTCGAATGTCTCCTGCGCGAACGCGGGCAGCGAGACACAGGTGGCAGCACTGGCAAGCAGCGCCGCGCGCAAGCGTACATGCGCGGTCATGGTCATCCCTTCCATGGTTTTCATGATGTGTGGCTGGCGTGCATATCGCGGTGCTGGCGGGGCGTTTTCGCCCGATCTTTGCGACCGGATCGCAAAGGACTTGCATCTGCTATTTTAGCTTAGTAATTTAGTCAACAATTCGGACAGGAGCGTCCGAGCATCCGAGCAAAGCGCGGCAAATCAGCCACAGCTAGCCAGGCAATCACTTACAATCAAAGGAAAAAGGAGCGTCCGCATGGCGGATACGGCTTCCATCTCTGCGCGTGACATCCGGGCTGCTGTTGAGCGGAATACGGGTCTGAGAGCGCGGGATCTGGCGGAAACGATCGGTGTCTCCGAAGGTGAACTCGTGGCTGCGAAAATCGGGCACGGCACGGTCGCCATCTCGGCCCATCCCGACGACATCATGGGCGCGGTCCCGGCACTTGGGGAGGTCATGGCGCTGACCCGCACGCCATCCGTCGTGCATGAAAAGGTCGGAACCTACGGTAACTATCAATCCGGCGCCCATGCCGCGATGGTTCTCCACGACGCGATCGACCTTCGGATCTTTCCGAAGCATTGGGTCTTCGCCTATGCCGTCGAGACCGTGACCGAGGCCGGCCCGCGCCGGTCGATCCAGGTGTTCGACGCAGCCGGGGATGCAGTTCACAAAATCCACCTGCGCGATGCCTCGCACCACGATCAATGGGCCACCCTGATCGAAACGCTCGCGCTGCCCGAGCAAAACGACCGCCCCACGGTCGAGCCGCGCGTTCCCCCGTCGCCTGCGCAAGAGCGCCCGGACAGGGCCGAAGACCTGCGCAAGGCGTGGAGCGAAATGACGGACACGCACCAGTTCATGCAGCTGACCAAACGGCTGAAGATGAATCGCCTTGGCGCCTACCGCGTGGCCGGTGCCCCCTTCGTCCGGCGGCTCGACCAGACGGCGGTGGATACGCTGCTCGACCGTCTCGCCAGCACGGCCGTCCCGGTCATGATCTTCGTCGGCAACCACGGGTGCATCCAGATTCATTCGGGTCCGGTTCACACGCTGAAACAAGTCGGTCCGTGGAACAACGTCATGGACCCGGGCTTCAATCTGCACCTTCGCTCAGACCATATCGCCGAGGTCTATGAGGTTCGCAAACCCACTAAGCGGGGCGAGGCGCTTTCGGTCGAAGCCTTCGACAAGGATGGCGTCATCATCCTCCAGATTTTCGGGATGCGGACCAAGGACGCCGATCATGTGGCGGACTTCGGCGCGCTGGTTCAGGGACTCGCAGGGGCCGAGGTGCAGGCATGAAGCTCAGTACATTTGCGTTTGCGGCGGCCCTGACCGTCACCCCGGTCGCCGGACTGGCCGACCGTGTGTTGTCGATCGGCGGCTCGGTGACCGAGATCGTCTATGCGCTGGGCGAAGGCGACAGGTTGGTCGCACGCGACTCGACGTCGAACTTTCCCGCCGAGGCGGTGGAATTGCCCGATGTCGGCTACATCCGACAATTGTCCGCCGAGGGCGTTCTGTCGGTTGCGCCCGACCTTATCTTGATGGAGGGCGGCGCGGGCCCCGCAGAAACCATAGACCTGCTGCGCGAGGCGGAAATCCCGATGGTCGAGGTCGCCGATGGCTATACGCCGGAAGCAGTTGAAGACAAGATCCGCGCCGTTGCGAAGGCACTGAACGTGCGGGACAAGGGCGAGGCGCTGGCGGCCGAAGTGCGCGCCCAGATCGCCGAAGCGCGCGCGACGGTCAGCGAAGGCGTGCCGCGCGTCCTGTTCGTCCTGTCGCAGGCATCGGGTCGCATCATGGCTGCGGGTGAAGGCACCTCGGCCGAAGCGATCATCGAATTGGCGGGGGGCGAAAACGCACTCACCGGTTTCCAAGGCTACAAGCAGATTTCGGAGGAGGCCGTCATGGCCGCCGCGCCGGACGTCATCCTGATGATGGATCGCGAGGGCGACCACGCCGTCGCGAATGACGAACTGTTCAGCCAACCGGCGTTCGCGTCCACGCCAGCCGCCGAGGGCGAGCGCGTGGTTCGCATGGACGGGCTTCTCCTGCTCGGGTTCGGGCCGCGCGTGGGCGAGGCGGTTTCGCAACTCGCCGCAGCCCTTCACGGCGACGAGGGTTGAGATGGTCGCGATGACCGAAAGCACCGGGCAGTCGGCTGGCGACAGGCAACCGCTTGCTCGCCACGCCACCCTCGCCTTGCTCGTGCTTCTGTTGATGGTGTCGGTGGCAAGCCTGTTCGTGGGCGCCACGGGTATCTCGCCGATGGAGGTGATCGGTGCGGTTCTGGCAGGCGAACCGATTGAAACGTCGGCGCGTGTCGTGATCCTCGACATACGGCTTCCGCGCCTGGCGATGGGCGCGCTCGTGGGTGCGTCCCTCGCCGTGGCCGGGGTGGTCATGCAGGGCTTGTTTCGCAATCCGCTGGCCGATCCGGGCATCGTCGGCGTGTCCGCAGGTGCCGGGCTGGGCGCGATCACCGCGATCGTTCTGGGTGGCCTGCTGCCCTCAACGGTGGGGGCGGCGCTGGGCTATGCCCTCGTCCCGGTCGCGGCGTTCGTCGGCGGCGGGGTCTCCGTCGTCCTGCTCTACATCGTGTCGACGCGGAACGGGCAGACCTCGGTCGCGACAATGCTTCTGGCCGGGATCGCACTCAGCGCAATGGTCAGTGCCGTTTCGGGCGTGATGATCTATCTGGCCGACGACGCGCAGTTGCGTGACCTGACCTTTTGGGGCTTGGGTTCGCTCGCCGGGGCGACGTGGTCCAAGCTGCTGGCCGCGATGCCGCTGATGGTGCTGGGTCTCCTGGGCGCGCCGCTTCTGGCCCGCAGCCTCGACACATTGGCGCTGGGCGAAATCGCGGCGCAGCACATGGGCATCGATATCCAGCGCATGAAACGGCTCGCGGTGGTGATCGTGGCCGCCTCGGTCGGTGCGGCGGTCGCGGTATCCGGTGGGATCGGCTTCGTCGGTATCGTCGTGCCGCATCTTCTGCGCCTCATGACGGGGCCATCGCACGCGCCGCTCATCCTCAATTCCGCTCTGCTCGGCGCTTCGATCCTGCTGCTGGCCGACATGATCTCCCGCGTGATCGTGGCACCTGCCGAGCTTCCCATCGGGATCATCATGGCGCTGATCGGCGGGCCGTTCTTCCTTTGGGTGCTCATCAAGCGCCGTGGCTTCGCGGGGGTATGACATGCTGAGCGCAACAAACCTTCGCGTGACGATCGATGGGACGACGATCCTGCACGGCGTCGATTTCATCGCGGAGCCGGGCGAGGTGACGGCCATCGTCGGCCCCAACGGCTCCGGCAAGTCGACGCTGCTATCCGCCCTGACCGGGACACAGACCTTTGACGGCGAAGCACAGATGGGCGCGCTGGACCTTGCGACCGCGAAGCCCTGGGAACTGGCGGCGCGGCGTGCAGTTCTGGCCCAGTTCACCTCGGTCGCCTTTCCGTTCACGGTATCCGAGGTCGTGCGCATCGGTGGGGGGGAGCCGGACCTCACCACTGCGGCGCTGGCGCGTGTCGGTCTGGGCACCTATGGCACGCGGCCTTATCACGCGCTCTCCGGTGGGGAACAGCAGCGCGTCCAACTCGCCCGCGTGCTCACGCAGGTCTGGCGACCGATGGATGCGGGCGTTGCGCGGTGGCTGATCCTCGATGAGCCGGTGTCGAGCCTCGATATCGCCCACCAACTCGACGTGATGGAAATCGCGCGGGATTTCGCGCGCGCCGGCGGTGGGGTCGTCGCGGTCATGCACGATCTGAACCTGACGGCGATGTTCGCGGACTCGGTCGCGCTCATGTCGAAGGGTCAGGTCGTTCGGCAGGGTGCCGTTCACGACGTGCTGACCGATGAGACGTTGTCCGGCGCCTATGGGTGCCGGGTGCAGGTGAACATGGCGCCGAGGGGCGGGACATTCGTTCTGCCGCAAGCGTCACAGGCATAGGATACAGTGATGTTTCATGACCGTTGGGACGCGATAATCGGGTTCATGGACATGGGCGGTATCGCGATCTGGGTGATCGCCGCCCTTGCCGCCGTCACGGCCGGATTGATCGTCTGGAAAATCCTGCGACTTGGGGCCTCCGGCACATGGCGCCCGCGCCCAGCCGAGCGTGCCGTGCGTCTTTGGCAATCCGGGCAGCGTGCCGAGGCCCGGCGTCTCGTCGACGGCAGGCGCGGCGTCTACGCCACCCCCGTCCGCGCCGCGATCGAGGGGATGGGGCGCGACGATATGACCCCCGAAATGACGCGGGAAGAGATTTCGCGCGTGGCGGCGGGCGAGTTGTTTCGCCAGCGCAAGGGGCTGCGCGCGCTTGAACTGGTGGCGACCATCGCGCCGCTCGTGGGCCTTCTCGGCACCGTGTTGGGGATGGTCGCGGCGTTTCAGGCGTTGGAGGCCGCCGGAAGCCGTGCCGATCCGTCCGACCTCGCCGGCGGGATATGGGAGGCTCTCTTGACCACGGCGGCCGGGATGGCCGTGGCGATCCCCGCTTCCGCCGCGCTGACGTGGTTTGAAAGCATCGCGGACCGCGCGCAGGGCCGGATCGAGGATATGGTCACGCGGCTCTTGCTGACTCCCGCGACGGGCGGGGAGCGTCGCATCCTCGAGGTCGCGGAATGACCACGCTTTCGCTGCCCGCCCCGCGCCGGTCGCGCAGGCCGAGCCTGACCCCGATGATCGACGTGGTGTTCCTCCTTCTCGTGTTCTTCATGCTCGCCTCGCGCTTCGGCGCGGAAGGCGCGATTGCGATCAGCGGGGCCACGGGTGCCGATGGAAGCTACGACGGCCCGCCCCGGTTGGTCGACGTTCTTCCAGAAGGCGTGCTTCTGAACGGGAGCGACATCCGCGAAGAAACGCTGGCGACCCAGCTTCGCAAATTGATGCAGAACCCCGGCGACACCATCGTTCTGCGCGCGCGTGACGGGGCGCAGGTTCAGCGTGTCGTCGATGTGATGCAGGTGCTGTCCGATGCGGGATACCCGGCGCTGGTTCTGGTGGACTGAATGCGGATTGCGACCCATCGACAACCGCGCAAGCCAGCCGAGAACGTGATCGCCATGATCAACGTGGTCTTTCTGCTGCTGGTGTTCTTCCTTATTTCCGCGCGGATCGCCCCGCCGCTCCCGGTTGAGGTCGAACTGCCGACCGCCGAGGGTGGCGAGTTGTCGGGCAGTCCGGATACCATCGTGATCGGGCCGGACGGAACGCTTCACTTCGCAGGCGTGACGGGGGCGGAAGCCACCGCGAGACTGGCCGATACCGATATGCTACTGACCTTGCGGGTCGATCGTGGGCTGGACGGCGCCGCCTTCGCGCGGGCCTTGCGGGACATTTTGGCGGTCTCCGACGCGCCCCTGGACCTGATCGTGGAGCCCTGACATGCGCGACGGTGCGGAAGTTCTGGCCCTTTCAGCGATGACCACTGTGCTTGCGCTCCTGCTGGTGCCGGTGCCCCGGCAGGAGGGCGAAGCAAGCTCGGGGGCAGGCGGCGAAGCGGTCGTGACGGTGGCCGCGTCCTCGGCATCGGTCGAGCAGATGGTCGAACGGTGGGAAGCGCCGCCGGAGGCCGCCGTCGAAACCCCCGCGCTGGACGCCCCGCCACCCATCGAAGCCCCGGCGACACCCAGCACACCGCCGCAGCCGACACCGACCGCGCGGCCCCTGCCCATCGCGCCCACGGTGCCGACTTCGCCCGTGCCGCCCGAAACCGATACCGCCGCCCCCGCGCCTCGACATGCCCCTGATCGGTCGTTGCGCCCGCCGCGCCGCCCTGCCGCCGAACCTCAAAGGCCCCCCGCACAGGTGGCCAATCAGGCGTCGCAGGCACAGAACCAACAGCGGGCGCAGGGGCAGGGTCACACGGCCAACGCCGGGCAACGTCAGCCGTCGCAATCCACCGCCACGGTCAGCGAGGCGAACAAGCGATCCCTGATGTCGCAATGGGGCGGTCAGATCCAAGGCGCGATTGCCCGCCGCGCGCCGCGCGGTGCGGGAAGCGGCACGGCGGTCGTGCGGCTTACGGTGACGGCGAACGGCGCGCTCGCCGGGGTCACTCTCGCGCGCTCGTCCGGCAATCCGGCCATCGACCGTCTCGCGCTTCAGGCGGTGCGCTCGGCGGGGCGTTTCCCCGCCGCGCCTGCCGGTCTGGGCGCAGGCCCGTTTTCCTTCTCGGTGCCGATCCAGTCACGATAAGGGCGGGCCGACCCATCGGCCGACCCGCCCTTGGTGCGGCGGTTGGACGCCGCGCGATGTTCGCGGTGTCAGGCGAGCGCGGCGAGCCGCTCTTCCGCCTTGGGTTTTTCCACCTTCACCGCGTCCTCCCAAACCGGGCCGTACCCGCGCATTTCCATCGGCGCGCGCAGAATATCTATGCAGGCCTGGGTGTTCTCAGCCGTGGCCTTGTCGACGACGGTATCCATCACGCCCTCGAACCACCCGATCATCTCACGCTGCATGCGGCGCTCTTCGCCATAGCCGAAGATATCCAAAGGCGTGCCGCGCAGCCCTTTCAACTTCGCCATCACCCCAAGCGCTGGGCGCATCCATTGGCCAAGTTCGACCTTGTTGGGCCGCCCGCGTTCATCCTTGCCAAGCGGGAGGAGCGGCGGGGCCATGTGGTAATGCACCTTGTAGTCGCCCGAGAACGCTTCTTTCAGCTCGTCCTCGAAGCCCATCTGCGTATGCAGTCGCGCGACCTCGTATTCGTCCTTATAGGCCATCACTTTGAACAGCGATTTGGCGGCCTGCGTGGCGAGCGGTGCCTCGGTCCCCTCCGGCAAAGCAGCGCGGAAGGCGGCCATCCGGTCGCGGTAGCGCTGGGCATAGCCCTCGTTCTGGTAGCCGATCAGGAACGTCGCGCGCTCGTCGATGATCTCGTCCAGCGTCGGTTCGCGATCTTCGGGCAGGTCGAGACCGCCGAGGATGCTCTCCGGCGCGTGGGCCATGATCCGGCCGATGGCGAAGGCGCGTTTGTTGCCCTCGATCGCCACGCCATTGAGTTCGATCGCGCGGTCCAGCGCCCAGAGATCGACGGGGATCAGACCCTTCTGCCACGCGAAGCCCATCATGATGGTGTTGGCGAACACCTGATCGCCAAGCAGCTTTTCCGACAGCGTGTTGGCATCCAGCGCGGTCAGGTTATCGGCGCCCACCGCCTTGCGGATGGACCCTTCGCGCACCTTGACCATCAGGTCGGCATCGCGCCGCAGAACGATGTCGCCCGTGGGCATTTCAGCGGTGTTGAGCGCGACTTTGGTGCCCTTGCGGTAATGCGCCGAGGCTTTGGGCGAGGAGGACACGACCACGTCGCAGCCGATCACCGCGTCCGCCGCGCCATCACCGATCCGCACCTGATGCACGTCGGCGGGCGAGGCGCCGAGGCGGATATAGCTCAGGACGGTGCCGAACTTCTGCGCGAAGCCTGTGAAGTCGAGCACGGACGAGCCAAGCCCCGACAGGTGCGCCGCCATCGTGATGACCGCGCCCACGGTGACGACGCCGGTGCCGCCCACGCCGGTCACGAGCAGGTCGAAGGGATCGTCGAGCGCGGGCAGGATGGGCGCGGGGATGTTCGCGACCATGCCGTTCACGTCCAGATCCGCCTCGGCCCGCTTGGCGCGTTCGCCGCCTTCGACAGTGACGAAGGAGGGGCAGAACCCGTCGAGGCAGGAAAAGTCCTTGTTGCAGGTCGACAGGTTGATCTTGCGCTTGCGGCCGAACTTGGTCTCGCGCGGCTCGACCGACAAGCAGTTGGATTCGACCGAGCAATCGCCGCAACCTTCGCAGACCAGCGGATTGATATAGGCGAAGCGTTTCGGATCCTCCATCGTGCCGCGTTTGCGGCGACGGCGCTTTTCGGTCGCGCAGGTCTGTTCGTAGATCAGAAGCGACACGCCCTTCACCTCACGCAATTCGCGCTGGAGCGTGTCCATCTGGTCGCGGTCGTGGAAACTGGTCTCGGGTGGGAAGTCGGACTTGGTGAACTTGCCGATGTTGTCCGACACCAGCGCGATGCGCTGAACGCCCTCGGCGCGTGAGGACCAAGCGATGTTCTGCACGCTCACCGGCCCGTCGACGGGCTGACCGCCGGTCATCGCCACGGCATCGTTGTAGAGCACCTTGTAGGTGATGTTGGCACCCGCCGCGACGGCCTGCCGGACCGCGAGCGAGCCGGAGTGATACCACGTGCCTTCGCCGAGGTTCTGGAACTGGTGCTTGCCCCCGTTCCACTTGGACGCGACCGACCACGGCACGCCTTCGCCCCCCATCTGGGCGAAACCGGCGGTGTCGCGGTCCATCCAGCTTGCCATGACGTGACAGCCGATACCCGCGCCTGCGGTCGAGCCTTCGGGCACGACGGTGGACGAGTTGTGCGGGCAGCCCGAGCAGAAATAGGGTGTCCGGGTCGCGCCGGGCGTGTTCAGGATCGGCGGCTCTTCGGCGGTCAGCGCACGGGCCTTTTCCGGCAGGTTCTCGCCCGGGAAAAACGCGTCGAGCCGCGCGGCGATGATCGGGGCCAATTGGCGGGCGGATAATTCGCCCGTCCACGGCACCAGATCGTTCTCGGCGGCGGCGTCATGTTTGCCGACCATTTTCTCGGGCTTCTCGCCGGGCCAGTCGTAGAAGTATTCCTTGAACTGGCTTTCGATGATCCCGCGCTTTTCCTCGATGACGAGAACTTCTTTCTTGCCCTTCACGAAGGACAGCGCATCGCGGCGCGCCAGCGGCCAGACCATACCGACCTTGTAGATGTCGATGCCAAGCGCGCGGCACTTCGCTTCGTCCAGACCCAGAAGGCGCAGCGCCTCGAGCGTGTCGAGGTGGCCTTTGCCCGTCGTCACGATCCCATAGGGCGCATCGGGCAGGCCGTAGATCGTGCGGTCGATGGGGTTGGCTTCCACGAAGGCCTCGACCGCCCGCAACTTCGCGCCCATGCGCACCTCGATTTCGGTCGAGGGCGGATCGCTCCGGCGAATGTGGATGCCGCCCGGATAATCCTCGCGCTCCGGGTAGACGAAGGTGCGGTCGTCGTGCAGCTCGACCGAGCGCCCGGATTCCACGGTTTCCGAGATCGCCTTGAACCCGACCCATGTCGAGGAATAGCGGCTGAGGGCGAAGCCGTATTCGCCGAACGTCAGGTATTCCTCCACCGAAGCCGGGTTCAGCACCGGCATGAACCACGCAAGGAACACGGCATCCGACTGGTGCGGCATTGAGGATGAAACGCAGCCGTGATCGTCGCCGGCCACGACCAGCACACCGCCCTTGGGGTCGGTGCCATAGGCATTGCCGTGGCGCAGCGCGTCGCCCGACCGGTCGACGCCGGGGCCTTTGCCGTACCACATGCCGAACACACCATCGACTTCGCAGTCCGGGTGCAGCGTCGCCTGCTGGCTGCCAAGAACGGCGGTCGCGCCCAGATCCTCGTTCACGGCGGGCATGAAGGTGATTTTGTCCTGATCCAGCCGTTTGCGGGTCTTCCACAGTTCGAGGTCCAGTCCGCCCAGCGGCGAGCCGCGATAGCCCGACACGAAACCCGCGGTGTTCAGCCCGGCGGCATGATCGCGTCGCGCCTGATCCAGCATGACGCGGACGAGCGCCTGCGTGCCGGTCAGAAAAACCCGTCCTTCGGTCAGGTCGTAGCGGTCGGTGAGCTTGTAATCGGGCGTGGTCGCTGGCGCGTGCAACATGGCTTGCGGTCCTCCTGTTCCCCGCGAGTGTAACGCCCGAAACGTGAATTCCTGTTCCAGATTTGGCGGCGCAACGGTGAAGTCTGGAACAAGAATTCGATTTGATTTACAGATTCGGAATGGAGAACCAGATTTCAATCAGTGAACGGGACCGCAGGATCGTTTCCCTGCTTCAGGCGGACTCGCGGATTTCCAACGCCGATCTGGCGGAGCGAACGGGCATGTCCACCTCGGCCTGCTGGCGGCGGGTCAAGGCTTTGGAAGAGGCGGGCGTGATCGCGCGTTACGGCGTGGTCGTGGATCAGGAGCGGCTTGGCCTGAGGTTTCAGGCCATCGTCGAGGTGCAACTCATTCGCCACGATCCCAACGAGGTCTCGCAATTCATTCGGGCGCTTGAGGCGCGGCACGAGGTGCAGGAATGCTGGGCGACGACGGGCGACGCCGACTATCACATGCGTGTGGTGTGTGAGGATATCGCGACCTACAATCGGTTCCTCGAGGAATTCCTGTTTCGTCAAAGCGCCGTGCGGGCGGCCCAGACCAACGTGGTTCTGAAGTCGGTCAAACGCGCGAGCGGCCTGACGATCTGAAATGCGCCGGGGCGGGGTCGGTCAAACCGCGACTGGGCACCTGAGTCGTCACGGCGATGAGCGGCGCCAAGCGCGTTCTTCACCGAAGCGCCGCTCAAGAAATGAACGACACCACCCAAGAGCGCACAATTATTAGGCTGTTTCCCCGTTCGAACCGCAATTTGGCGGGGAAAATTTGCCCAATCCCGCCCATGCTCAAAAGGTATGCATGCCCAACGCCACGCGGGGACATCGCGTCAGGGGGTGTGTGACGGCCCACCATTTGCAACCGGAGGCCGCCACACGGATGCAACGAAGTTGCGGGGACAGACATGGGGAGCGAATGCCCGTTGGGCAAGTGCGACCTGACGTCCCTGCTTGGGAGAGTCTTATGAAATTCATGAAATCCGTTCTTGCCGGCGGCGCTGCCACGCTCGCTCTGTCGACCGCTGCCATGGCGCAGGATTGCCCGATCAAGGTCGGTGTGCTGCACTCGCTGTCCGGCACCATGGCCATCTCGGAAACCACGCTGAAAGACACGATGCTGATGCTCGTCGAAAAGCAGAACGAGGCCGGTGGCCTTCTGGGCTGCGATCTGGAAGCTGTCGTCGTCGACCCGGCTTCGGACTGGCCGCTCTTTGCCGAAAAGGCGCGCGAGCTGCTGACCGTGCACGAAGTCGACGTGATCTTCGGCAACTGGACGTCAGTGTCGCGTAAATCGGTTCTGCCGGTGATCGAAGAACTCAACGGCCTTCTGTTCTACCCGGTGCAGTACGAAGCGAAGAATCGTCCAAGAACGTGTTCTACACCGGCGCGGCCCCGAACCAGCAGGCGATCCCGGCGACCAACTATTTCCTTGACGAACTGGGCGTCGAGAAATTCGCGCTGCTCGGCACCGACTATGTCTATCCGCGCACCACGAAACAACATTCTGGAAAGCTACCTGAAGGATAAGGGCATCGCCGGAAGAGGATATCTTCGTCAACTACACCCCCTTCGGCCATTCTGACTGGTCCAAGATCGTCGCTGACGTGGTTGCGCTGGGCGCGGACGGCAAGAAGGTGGGCGTGATCTCGACCATCAACGGCGACGCCAACATCGGCTTCTACAAAGAACTCGCCGCAGCCGGTATCTCGGCCGACGATATTCCGGTCGTCGCCTTCTCCGTTGGTGAAGAAGAGCTTTCGGGCCTCGACACATCGAACCTCGTCGGTCACCTCGCCGCCTGGAATTACTTCATGTCCGCCGACACCGAAGCCAACGCCGAGTTCATCGCGGACTGGCACGCCTTCATCGGTGACGAAGCCCGCGTGACCAACGACCCGATGGAAGCCCACTACATCGGCTTCAACATGTGGGTGAACGCGGCCACCGAAGCCGGCACCACCGATGTCGACGCCGTGCGGTCGGCCATGTGGGGGCAGGAATTCCCGAACCTCACCGGCGGCACCGCCGTGATGGGCGTGAACCACCACCTCGCCAAGCCGGTTCTGATCGGTGAGATCCTTGAGGACGGTCAGTTCGACATCATCAGCCAGACCGAAGAAGTGCCGGGCGACGCCTGGACCGACTTCCTCCCGGAATCGGCGGTCCTGACGTCGGATTGGAAAGATCTCGAGTGCGGTATGTACAACACCGAGACCGAGACCTGCGTCCAGCTGACCTCGAACTACTAATCCCAAAGACTGGGGCGGCGGGCTGACCTGCCGCCCCGACAACCCATCGAGGTGAGGTCGATGCTGAAGCGACTTGTGGTGGTCGTGCTGGCGCTTGTGTGTCTGGGAACCCAGATCGTCGCGCAGGACACTCAGAACGGCGACACGGAAACTGGAACAGACCTAGGCCCGATGCAGCAGGTGTTGCAGGCCAATGCCGAGATTATCGTCGAAAGCTCGCGCCGCACGATCCAGCCCGCCATCGACGCGGTCGCAAATTCGGGGCTGGAGGCAGCGCCTTTCGTCCTTGGTACATGGCAGGACCGCGATATGTGGCAGCGTGTGTCCGACGGTCTGTTCTTCAAGGTCGAAAAATCGGGCAGCGATTACGAACTGACCGATTTTGACACTGGCGAGGTTTTGGCGAGGGTCACGAAGGACGATATTGAACAGATCAAGCCGAACTCCGGCATCCGGGGGCTGATCGCCACCGCACTCGTCACCTTTCAACTGAACGATCCCGATCCAGCGAAACGGCGCGAGGCGCTGGATTCGCTTGAGCGGAACGCGAATGCCGACCTATTGGGCCCGCTGCGCGACTCCATCGAAACGGAAGACAACCCGACGATCCGCGCCCGCAAGGAACGGCTCGAAAAGCTCATCACGATCACCTACGGCGACGACCCCGAGGCGCGGATCGCGGCGATCGAGGCGATGGCGGGCGATCTTGGCGTCGATGTGCGCGCCGCTCTGAACCCATTGGTTGCGACCCGCACCCGTGCCTTCGACGGCGAGGTGCCGGAGAGCGTGAACGTGGCCAAGATCCTGCGCCCCGGCACCGATGATCTGAGCCGCGAAGACGCCTATGCCCTGACGGACGGCGAGCCGCTTTTGACGGACGACGCGCTGCGGGGTGTGCTTCAGGCCAATATCGTGGATGGTCAGGTGGGCGGTATCCCGGTCGCGGAACTGTCCGATCCGGCGCGCCGCATTGCCGCCTTCGAGGCGCTGGAAGCCGCCGGAACCGTGCCCGCCGCCGCGACCGAGGCGGACGTGGACGCCGCCATCGCCACCAAGGTTTTCGCGTCCGTCTATGCCGAGCCAAACCCCGACATCACCGCCGCCGCGAACCGTGCGCTGGGCCGGATCGAAACCAAGGTCGGTTTGAATCAGGTGCTGGATCTTGGGCTGGACGCCCTGTCGCTCGCGTCGATCTACTTTCTGGCCGCCATCGGGCTTGCCATCACTTTCGGCGTCATGGGGGTCATCAATATGGCGCATGGCGAGTTCATCATGATGGGCGCCTATACCGGCTACGTGGTTCAGCAGATCATTCCGAACCACACGACCTCGATCATCGTCGCCATACCGCTCGCCTTCGCCGTGACCTTCGCGGCGGGCGTGGCGATGGAGCGGCTGGTGATCCGCTGGCTCTATAACCGCCCGCTCGAGACGCTGCTCGCCACCTTCGGCATCTCCATCGCGCTGCAACAGCTGGCCAAGAACATCTTCGGCACGCAGGCGCGTCCGCTCACCTCCCCCGACTGGCTGGGCGGGGCATGGGTGCTGAACGACGTCGTGTCGATCTCGACCGTCAGGATCGCGATCTTCGTGCTGGCGCTCATCTTCCTCGCCGTCTTCCTGTTCATCATGAAGCGCACGCGGCTGGGTCTGGAAACCCGCGCGGTGACGCAGAACCCCGGTATGGCGGGCGCGATGGGGATCAATCCGGGCCGGGTGAACATGCTGACTTTCGGCCTTGGCTCCGGCATCGCGGGCATTGCGGGGGTCGCCATCGGGCTTTATGCGCAGGTCACGTCCGAGATCGGGCAGGCCTATATCGTGCAGTCGTTCATGACCGTCGTGGTCGGCGGCGTCGGCAACATCTGGGGCACGCTTCTGGGCGCTGGCCTGATCGGGTCGCTGCACAAGGGGATCGAGTGGTTCAACCCGTCCAACACGCTGGCGGCGCAGACCTACATGATCATCTTCATCATCATCTTCATCCAGTTCCGGCCCCGAGGGATCATCGCCCTCAAGGGCCGCGCGGCGGGGGATTGAGCCATGCGCAACACCTTCATCGGTCGCAACCCGTCGATCCTGATCTTCCTCGCCGTGCTCGCGGTGTTCACTATCGCGATCACCTTCATGTCGGAAGCCTTCGGGGCCGGCGTCATCTCGACCTCGTTCGTCAAAACGCTGGGCAAGACGCTGTGCCTCGCACTCGTCGCCGTCGCGATGGACCTGATCTGGGGCTATGCGGGCATCCTGTCGCTGGGACACTTCGCCTTCTTCGGGTTGGGCGGCTACATGATCGGCATGTGGCTCATGTACGAGCGCACGAAAGAGATCGTGGCGGGTTCCATGGCGGGCAACCCGATCCCGCCGACCGAGCAGGAAATCGTGGACGGCATCGGCACGCAGATTTTCGGCGTCGTCGGGTCGTCCGAGTTTCCGATCATCTGGATGTTCGCGGATAGCCTGTTCCTGCAACTTGCGCTTGTCGTTCTGGTGCCCGGCCTGTTGGCGCTCGTCTTCGGCTGGCTGGCTTTCCGTTCGCGCGTCACCGGCGTCTACCTGTCGATCCTGACGCAGGCGATGACGCTGGCGCTTTCACTCTACCTCTTCCAGAACGACAGCGGGTTGCGCGGCAACAACGGCCTTTCGGGGCTTCAGAACCTGCCCGGCGTCACGGCCAGTCAGGACTTCGTGTCGATCTGGTTCTTCTGGGCCTCGGCGCTCGCGCTCGCCGTCGGTTACATCTTCGCGGCTTGGATCGTGTCGGGCAAGTTCGGCAGCGTCATTCGCGGCATTCGGGACAACGAGGCGCGGGTGCGATTCCTTGGTTACTCGGTCGAGGGCTACAAGCTGTTCCTTTTCACCGTCACCGCCATGATCGCGGGCATCGCCGGGGCGCTCTATTACCCGCAGGCGGGCATCATCAACCCGGCGGAAATCGCACCGATCGCGTCGATCTACTTGGCCGTTTGGGTCGCCATCGGCGGGCGCGGGCGGCTTTACGGTGCCGTGATCGGCGCGGTGTTCGTGTCGCTCGTCTCGACGTTCTTCACGGGCGGTCAGGCCCCCGACATCAACCTTGGCTTCTACACGATCCAATGGGTCGACTGGTGGACCATCCTTCTGGGCCTGTCCTTCGTCTTCGTCACGCTGTTCGCGCCCAAGGGCATCGGCGGGCTGTTCGACCTGATCGCTGACCGCCGCCACCCGGACCGTCACGGTGCCGACCTTGGGCCGGACAAAGGCTCGCTTCAGGAACGGGAGGCGACGGAATGAGCAGTCAGCTTCTGGAAGTGAACGGGATTTCCGTCACCTTCGACGGGTTCCGCGCGATCAACAACCTGTCGTTCAACATCGGTTCAGCCGAGTTGCGGGCGATCATCGGGCCGAACGGCGCAGGCAAGACGACTTTCATGGACATCGTGACCGGCAAGACCAAGCCCGACGAGGGCAAGGTGCTTTGGGGCGAGATGTCGAAGAACCTGATCGGCATGAACGAGGCTAAGATCGCGCAGGAAGGCATCGGGCGGAAGTTCCAAAAACCAACCGTGTTCGAGGATCAGTCGGTCGAGGACAACCTGCTGATGGCGCTGAAAAACAACCGAAAATCTTTTGCGGTGCTGTTCTGGAAGCCCACGGATGCCGACATGAACCGGGTGTCGGACCTGGCCGCCGAGATCGGGCTGTCGAACGAGTTGAAGCGCAAGTCGGGCGAACTTAGCCACGGGCAGAAGCAATGGCTCGAGATCGGGATGCTGCTGGCGCAGGAGCCGCGGCTGTTGCTGGTCGATGAACCGGCGGCGGGCATGACGCCTGAGGAGCGCGAGCATACGACCGACATCCTCGTCGAAGCCGCCAAGACCCGCGCGGTCGTTGTGGTCGAGCATGACATGGAATTCGTGCGGCGGCTCAATTGCAAGGTGACGGTGCTGCACGAAGGCTCGGTTCTGGCCGAGGGGTCATTGGACCATGTGACCGCGAACCAGCAGGTCATCGACGTTTATCTGGGGCGCTGAACATGCTGACGATCCGCGATTTCACATTGCACTACGGCCATTCCCAGATCCTGAACGGGATCGACCTTGATGCTTCGACGGGTGAAATCACCTGTGTTATGGGAACGAACGGGGTGGGGAAGACTTCGCTCATCCGGGCGATCTGCGGGCGGCACAACCGTTCGGGCGGAACGATGGAGCTGGACGGCGAGGCGCTGGGCGTGCTCCCCGCGCATGTGCTGGCGCAGAAAGGCATCGCGCTGGTGCCGCAGGGGCGCGAGATTTTCCCGCTTTTGACCGTGCGCGAGAATATGGAGACGGCGTTCGCCTGCCTTCCGAAAGGCGAGCACGAGGTGCCGGAGGCCATGTTCGAGCTCTTCCCCGTGCTCAAGGAAATGCAGAACCGGCGCGGCGGCGACCTCTCGGGTGGGCAACAGCAGCAGTTGGCCATCGCCCGCGCGCTGATCACCAAGCCGAAGCTTCTGCTTCTCGACGAGCCGACCGAAGGCATTCAACCCAATATCATCCAGCAGATCGGGCGTGTCATCAAACTCCTGCGGGACGAGGGCAATATGGCCATCGTGCTGGTCGAGCAGTTTTTCGACTTCGCGCATGATCTTGGCGACCGCTTCGTCGTGCTGCGGCGGGGCGCGGTCACGCTGGCGGGGCCGAAGGGCGAAGTCACGCGCGAGCAGCTTCTCAAGGGTGTTTCGGTCTGACGACCTTTCACTGGGCCTGATCCGTGGCTAACCTTCGCAAAAGCCGAAAGGACGCCCGATGGTTCAGACAATTCCCGCCGGTATCGCCAAGGTGCTCGACCGTCTTCATACCGAGGCCGCCGAAGATGCCGGGCGCTGGCAGGCACGCGTCGGCACGACCGACCCAGCCACGCTCAAGGCGGGGGGCGGCGATCTGGTGCGGCTTGGGGAGTTCTACCTTGCCGTCACGCCCGACGAAGGGCGGCTTCTGCATATTCTCGCGCGCACGAAGGGGGCGGCGAACGTCGTGGAGTTCGGGGCGTCCTACGGGTTGAGTTCGCTATACCTCGCCGCCGCGCTGACGGGGCGGGGCGGGCGGCTCACGACGACCGAGGTGCACCCGGACAAATGCGCCGCCCTGCGCCAGACATTCGACGAGGCGGGAGTGACCGATACCGTCACCCTTCTCGAAGGGGATGCGCGCGAGACGCTGGCCGATGTCGAAGGACCGATCGACATGCTGGTTCTGGACGGCTGGAAAAGCATGTATCTGCCCGTGCACGACCTTCTGCGCCCGCGCCTTGCCCCCGGTTGCCTGATCGTCGCGGACAATATCGACCACGAGGCCGCCGCCGATTACCTCGCCTTCGTGCGTGGTCCGGACAGCGGGATGATGACCACGGTGATCGGCGATCTTGCGTTGAGTTACGTGGTTCAATGAGCGTCGAGGCGGTTCTGTCCTATTGCTTCCCGGATGGTCTGGACGCGGACCTCGACCGGCATCTGGACTACTGGGGCTGGATGATGCGTGGGGGTGCGGATGCGGGTATCGTGGAGCGGTTCGCCCATCTCGTCCCGGATGCGGCCGAGGGGGCGCTCGATGACTGGGCCGCGACACCGCGGGGGCGGCTCGCTCTGATCCTCGTGCTGGACCAGTTTCCGCGCTCTCTCTACCGCGACGACCCGCGCGCCTACGCGACCGACCCGTTGGCGCTGGCGCTTGCCGAGGACGGGATCGCCAACGGGGATTTCGCCGCGCTGGAACATCCGTGGGAGCGGACGCTGTTTGCGCTTCCGCTCGTCCATGCCGAGGGGCCGGATCACGCGGGACGTGCGGCTTTGAACGAACGTCTCGCGCTTGAAACGCTCGACATGGCGCCAGAGGTGCTGAAACCCGCCTACGCGTTCTGTCTGGCGCAATCGCGGCGTCACCGCGCAGTGATCGACAGGTTCGGACGCCACCCGCATCGGAACGCCGTCCTCGGGCGCGAAAGCACACCGGACGAGGCGGCCTATATCGCGGATGGGACGTTCCCGCACCAGCACGCCATCGACGTGTGATCCGAATCGCGGTCACGACAGGCGCTAACCCGACCCCCCTGAGCCCCTCTCGAGTGACGATCTCCTGCCAGTTCCGCGTGTGAGCTTGGCCGCCGAAACCCGGTTGCCAGGTGCGATGAAAATTTGTGCGCCTGCCTCGGCCCGGCAAGTTTCGCAGATATTTCCGAAAGGTAGTCGGGGGCGCGTTCCGCTTCCGCATATGCCCCGAAATTTGACGCTGGACGCGTGCGAGTCTGGTGGTCCAGAGTGGCCTACGGCTGGGAGCAGCCATCAAACAAAATCAACCGGCAGACGCGGCGAGGCGTGATTGAAGAGGCGAAAGTTATCGCTTTTTCAATGCGTTATTTCTGCGCCTGCCAAGGACCGGTGACGGCCGGGGGCCGCCTTTGGGGCGCATGGAACGCCGTTGCCAAAGCACTGGGGGACCCACTCACATGACGCTCATTCTCGGCTGGCCCGACGCCACCGAAAACACCCGCCGGATCGGCTTTCGCCCGGCTGCCAAATCGCAGCGCAAGACCGATGCGCCGGTGCGGGCGAACAACGGTGAAAGCCATTGGCTTTGCGCCGCCCCGACGGGCGCGGGAAAGACACGCGGATTCGTCATTCCCCAACTGCTCGACTACCCCGGATCCGCCGTGGTCGTGGACGTGAAGGGCGAGATTGCGCAGGTCACGGCTCGCTACCGCCGCCAAATCGGTGAGGTGCTTGTCATCGACCCATTCAAGACCGTCACGCAAGGCGGCGACACCTTCAACCCGCTCGCCCATCTGGACACCGATGACCCGGATTATGCCGACGACATCTTCACGCTGTCGGATCTGTTCAACAATCAGACGATCGACAAGGACCGGTTCTGGGACGACAGCGCGCAGAACGTGATCGCCGGGCTGATGGCGGCTGTCGTCCATCTCGCCAAGAAAAGCGGCAAGGACGCGGCGTATTTTCACGAGATTCATGAGAAGTTCCACACCGAGAACCGGATGTACGAGCTTGCCAAAATGCTCGACCTGAACGGCGACCTGCCACCGCTGGCCAGTGCCTTTATCGGGCAATTCCTTTCCACGAACGAAACCACGCGCGCCAGCATCGCGGCGGTCGTGGCGCAGCAGTTGCGGATGCTGGCGAGCCCCGGCGTGCAGCACAGTTTCGCGGGCGATACCGGCGCGGTGGATCGCTTGATCGAAGGGCGGCCCGTCACGGTCTATATCGTTTTGCGGCCCGACCGCCTGTCCTCACATTCCGGGTTTGTGCGGATCATCCTGACCGCGATCATGCAGCGGCTGATGCGCCGGATCACGCGCCCGCGCCATCCGACCCTGTTCCTTGTCGACGAGGCCGCACAACTCGGCAAGCTGGCCAGTCTGGAGACGGCTGTGACGCTGGGGCGTGGCTATGGAATCCGCGTCGCCATGCTGGTGCAGAGCCTGTCGCAACTCGAACGGGCCTATGGCGAGGGCCACAAGGTATTTCTCGAGAACATGGCACTGATGACGATGGGACCGCCGAACAACATGGCCGCCTCGCGCGCATTGGCCGAATTCGGTTTCGGAGACGCCACAGCCGAGGCGGTTCATGCGCTGACGCGCGGGCAGGTGATGGTCAAGGACGCCGGTGTGCCGACGCGCCGGTTGAGAAAGCTTGATTACCTCAGCGACAAGGCGTTCGCGGGCCGGTTCGATCCGAATCCGGCCTATGGTCCGCCCTGCGACAATTCGGGCGAACAGCTACGGCTGTTCGGGTGATACGATGGGGCCGTGGCAACACGGGGGACGTCATGGCGAAAGACAAGGTGATCGTTCAAAGCTCGCTCGGGATACTGTGGTTCGCGGGGTGGCTGTTCACCCTCGGCTTCCTGCATCTCGGCTTCTTCAAGGGCATCCTCGCCCTATTGCTCTGGCCTTACTACATCGGGATCGAGATGGCGCCGGGCGGCACGGATTAGAACATCCCGTTCGGGTTCGCGCTCTCGCTGGGCAGGACCTGAAGCACATCCCAGTGCTCGACGATCTTTCCGTGTTCGTCGAGCCGGAAGATGTCGATCCCGGCGTATTCGAGGCCTTCGGGCCAGATCTGGTGGCAATGCAGGATCACCCGGTCGCCCTCGGCCCAGGCGCCTTTGAACAGGACTTCCTTGCCCGGATAGTCACGCGCCATGCGTTCGAAATAGGCGATGAAACCGTCCTTGCCGGTCGCGACGTGGGGATTGTGCTGGATGTATTCCACGCCGACGTATCGCTCGATCGCCTCGCGGGGGCGGCAATCGTTGAACATCATGGCGTAGAACTCCATGACGTTGCGCTTGTTCGTGTCGAGGTCGGGCATATCGGCTCCTCCGGGTCTGCCCGACCCTAGCACGTTTCCGGGGTCAGCCCAGAAGGCGCCTTGCGATGGTGTTATCCAAGAAGCCGTCTCGCAATCACTTGTGCCTGAATCTCGGCGGCACCCTCGAAGATATTCAGGATGCGCGCGTCGCAGAGGATTCGGCTGATCTGGTATTCCAGCGCAAAACCGTTGCCGCCGTGAATCTGAAGCGCGTTGTCGGCGCAGGCCCAAGCCACGCGGGCACCCAGCAGCTTTGCCATCCCGGCCTCGAGGTCGCAGCGGCGGTCGTTATCCTTTTCCCATGCCGAGAAATAGGTGAGCTGGCGCGCCACCATGATCTCGACCGCCATCATGGCGAGCTTGCCGGCCACACGGGGGAAATTGATGAGCGACTTGCCGAACTGTTTGCGGTCGATGGCATACTGCATGCCCACTTCCAGCGCCGATTGCGCCACGCCGATGGCGCGGGCGGCGGTCTGGATGCGGGCGGATTCGAACGTCTGCATGAGTTGCTTGAAGCCCTGACCCTCTGCGCCACCCAGAAGGTTGGCGGCGGGCACCTTGAACCCGTCGAAGCCCAGTTCGAATTCCTTCATGCCGCGGTAGCCCAGCACCTCGATCTCGCCGCCGGTCATGCCCTCGGTCGGGAAAGGGTTTTCGTCCGTGCCCGGCTCTTTCTCGGCCAGGAACATCGACAGACCCTTGTAATTGTCGGTCGACGGATCGGTGCGGGCCAGAAGCGTCATGACGCTCGCCCGTGCGGCATGTGTGATCCACGTCTTGTTGCCGGTCACGGTGTAGGTGTCGCCGTCCTTGACCGCCCGCGTGCGCAGGCTGCCGAGGTCCGATCCGGTGTTGGGCTCGGTGAACACGGCGGTCGGCAACACCTCGCCCGAGGCGATCTTGGGAAGCCATGTCGATTTCTGCTCGTCCGTTCCGCCCGCGAGGATGAGTTCCGCCGCGATCTCGGACCGGGTGCCCAATGAGCCGACTCCGATGTAGCCGCGCGAAAGTTCCTCGGACACGACGACCATCGAGGCCTTGGACAGGCCGAGGCCGCCGAGGTTTTCCGGGATGGTCAGGCCGAAGACGCCCATTTCGGCCAGTTCCTCGATCACTTCCATCGGGATCAGATCGTCCTTCAGGTGCCACTCATGCGCGTGCGGCACGACTTTCTCGTCCGCGTAGCGGCGGAACTGCTCCCGGATCATCTCGAGCTCTTCGTCCAGCCCCGAGGCGCCGAAGGTCGCGTGGCCGGCGTTGTCCTGCATTAGCTCGACAAGCCGCATCCGCGCGGCCTGCGTGTTGCCCCCAGCCACCAGCGTCATGACGGCGGGCTGCATCATCGCGCCGATGTCCTGCGGGGCGAGGCCCATGTCGATCAGCTTGGCGGTTTCATTCTGGCTCATCGGGATGCCGCCCTGAATCTGCCAGAGGTATTCTCCGAAAGCGATCTGAAGCAGAAGTTGCTCCATTTCGCCGAGCCGTCCCTCGCCGTCCAGTTTGACGGCCCAGGCGCGGGTCTGGCGCAGCGCCTCGACATAGGTGGCGAGCCACGCGAGTGCATGAGCGGCGAACTGGTGTTCCTCAAGCAGAGCCGCCGACACCTTTCCGTCTTGCGAAACCGTCTCGCGCACCTTGGCGGTCGCGGCCTCCAGAACGCCCTCGACCGGGGCGAGCGCCTCGCCGGTCAGGGTCAGAAGATCGTCCAGCAGCGGCTTTGTCATGGCGGCGTCCTTGGGCATGTCAGTCTCCGGTGAATCTATCTCGTCGGTGATATGTAGTTTGCAGGTGCAGCGCAACATTAATTCGCGAACGCTTGTCCAATGGTATGAAAATGTCGCGGATGAATTGGGCTGCATGTGGCCGGCAACCAGCGTAGGAGGAGGCATGGACCTGTTCGATGTGTTCTCAGACATGGCCGCGACCACCCTGATCGCGGCGACGCTCATCATCCTGTTCGCGGGCTTCGTGAAAGGCGCGGTCGGCTTCGCCATGCCGATGATCATGATTTCCGGGCTGGGGTCCATCCTGCCGCCCGAAACGGCGCTGGCCGCGTTGATCGTGCCCACGCTGGTCACGAATATCCGGCAGGCCTCACGCGGCGGATGGGCCGCAGCTTGGCAATCGGTGAAGGATTATCGCGTGTTCCTGATCGCGATGCTGATCCTGCTGGTCCTGTCGGCGCAGCTTGTCGGCGTGATTTCTTCCAAGGCCCTGTTCCTCGTGATCGGCGTGCCGCTGGTCGCGTTCGCCGTTCTGCAACTCGCGGGCTTCGCGCTCCGCCTCGATCCCGAAAACCGGACCCGTGACGAGGCTTTGATGGGGGGATTTGCGGGCTTTCTTGGCGGTATGTCCGGCATCTGGGGGCCGCCGACGGTGATGTATCTGACGGCCACCGATGCACCCAAATCGGCCGCGATGCGGGTGCAGGGGGTGATATACGGCATCGGGTCGATCGCGCTTCTGCTCGCACATCTTCGGTCTGGCGTGCTGAACCCCTCGACGCTCCCGCTGTCGATTGCGGCGGTCGGGCCTGCACTGATCGGCATGTGGATCGGCTTCAAGCTGCATGACCGGATGCCGCAGGCGACCTTCCGGCGGGCGATGTTGCTCGTGCTGGTCGTCGCCGGATTGAACCTGATCCGCCGTGGGTTGTTCGGTTGAACCTCAGCTCATCAAGGCCGGGCCTCGGCACATATCGGCGCTGATGAAGCTGTCTTCCGGCGGGACGATGGTGAATTCCTGCGACAGCACCATTTCGCCGTCGATTTCGACCCCGATGGTCCAGGTGCCGATGGCGACCTCGTACGGGAAATCGAAAGTGAACAGGGAGGCGTTCGCGCTGTCGTCGTAGACGGTCGTCGCGTAACGCTCCACCGTGACCGGAGGGGAGCCGAACGGCGGGTGCTCGGTGACGATATAGGCGGTGCGCGCGCCCATCCCTTCCTGCAACTGGAACCTCACACCGAAGCCGATGCCCAGTTCGCCGGGGATGATCGTGGTGTGAAAGTCGGCGGTCAGCTCACCGTCGATCAGGTCGATGTAGCCGCGTTCGGTTCCCGGCGCCTCTTCGCGGCCCGAGGCTTCGCGGGGGCAGAAGATGCCGGCCTCCACGAAAATCATCGGGTCTTTCACGACGCGTGCGTTCTCGGCCCAAGCGCCATGGGCCAGAAGCGCGAACGCCCCGCCGGTAAGGGCGAGGCGTCCGACAGATCTGGTTGCACCGATCAGCATCAGCCGATGGCGGCGGCTTTGACGTCGTCGTCGATGTATTCGAGGTATTGTTCGAAGTTCTCGGCGAACATCTTGACCAGTTTCTCGGCCTGCGCGTCGTAGGAGTTCTTATCGTCCCACGTGCGGCGCGGGTCGAGCAGAACCTCGGCGACGCCGTCGACGTATTTCGGCACCTCGAACCCGAAGTTCGGGTCTTTGCGGTATTCGGCGTCCGACAGCGAGCCATCCAGCGCCGCGGCGAGCAGAGTGCGGGTCGCCTTGATCGGCATGCGCGAACCAACGCCATAGGCGCCGCCGGTCCAGCCGGTGTTGACGAGCCAGCAGGTCGCGCCGTGCTTCGCGATCTTGTCCTGAAGCAGCTTGCCGTATTCCTCGGGACGACGCGGCATGAACGGCGCGCCGAAACAGGTCGAGAAGGTCGGGATCGGCTCGGTCACGCCCACTTCGGTGCCCGGCGTCTTCGAGGTGAAGCCTGACAGGAAGTGATACATCGCCTGCGCCGGGGTCAGCCGCGCGATCGGCGGCAGGACACCGTAGGCGTCGCAGGTGAGCATGATGATGTTCTTCGGGTGCCCGCCCAGCGACGAATTCGACGCGTTCGAGATGTAGTGCAGAGGGTAGGCGCAGCGCATGTTGTCGGTGATCGAGTTGTCCTCGAAGTCGAGTTCCTTGGTGTCCTCGTCGTAGACCATGTTCTCGATCACGGTGCCGAACATCGAGCAGGTGGCGTAGATCTCCGGCTCGGCCTCGGCGGACAGGTTGATCGTCTTGGCATAGCAGCCGCCTTCGAAGTTGAAGGTGCCGCGATCCGACCAGCCGTGTTCGTCGTCACCGATCAGAACGCGGGTCTCGTCGGCGGACAGGGTCGTCTTGCCGGTGCCCGAGAGGCCGAAGAAGATCGCGGTGTCGACCGGGTTGCCCGGTGCGTGGTTCGCCGAACAATGCATCGCCATGATGCCCTTTCCGGGCAGGATGTAGTTGAGAAGCGTGAAGACCGACTTCTTGTTCTCGCCCGCATATTCGGTGCCGCCGATCAGGATGATCTTCTTGGCGAAGTTCAGCGCGATGACGGTTTCCGACCGGCAGCCGTGCTTGTCGGCATCCGCCTTGAACGACGGGCAGTTGATGATCGTGAACTCGGGCACGAAATCATCCAGCTCGTCGCGTTCAGGGCGCCGCAGCATGTGGCGGATGAACAGGTTGTGCCAGGCAAGCTCGGTCACGAGGCGCACGTCCAGACGGTTCGCGGGGTCCGCGCCACCGAACAGGTCCTGCACGAAATAGTCGCGGCCCTTCATGTGCTCGATCATGTCGGCGTAGAGCACATCGAACTTGGCCGGGTCCATCGGCTTGTTGTTCTCCCACCAGATCGAATCCTCGACGTCCGGGGTGCGGACCACGAACTTGTCCTTGGGTGAACGACCTGTGTGCTTGCCGGTCTCGACCAACATCGTGCCGCCCTTGCCGAGGTGGCCTTCGCCACGCTTCAGCGCTTCTTCGATCAGCGAGGGTTCGATGAGGTTGTAATAGACGTTGCCAAGCCCCGTGATGCCTTGCTCCTCCAAACGGTACGAAGGGTTCACCCGTCCAATGGTCATCTCGTGTGCTCCTGTTACCGGCCCACCGCCGGCCTTTATGATAGTGCTAGGGGGCCCATACGCCTAACGGGAAAAAGAGCCTCCACCACGGTGCCGGTGCAGCAGCGTGTGGAGCGGCTATAACATGCAGTTTTCGTGTAGGAACAGGGCGCTTTGTCGCGTTAGCGCAAGCAATGCGGCTGTTTGCGCAACCACCAGTGGAACCGTCTCCGGACCCGCCACAAATCAGCCAAAATTAACCCCTATTGGTGCTGAATAGACGCATTCCGGTGGCCGATTCGCACTTGGGAGTTGATTCTGCACGAGAAAGTGGATTCTATGAGTGCAAAAAATTGGCAGAAACGAGCAGAACAAGGACATCTCAAATGTCGAAGATTGCCCTGGTGGACGACGACAGGAATATCCTGACGTCGGTTTCCATTACACTTGAGGCCGAAGGCTTCGAGGTTGAAACGTATAATGACGGTCAGCAGGCGCTCGACGCCTTCAACAAGGCGCTTCCGGACATGGCCGTGTTCGACATCAAGATGCCGCGCATGGATGGCATGGACCTGCTTCAGCGGGTGCGCCAGAAAACGAACATGCCGGTGATCTTCCTCACCTCCAAGGACGACGAGATCGACGAAGTGCTCGGTCTGCGCATGGGGGCCGACGATTACGTGAAGAAGCCGTTCTCGCAGCGTCTTCTCGTCGAACGCATCCGCGCGCTCCTGCGCCGTCAGGAGGCGATCGAGGGCGTGGTCATGCCCGACACCGAAGAAAACAAGGTCATGCAGCGCGGCAACCTGTCGATGGACCCGCTGCGCCATGCCGTGACGTGGAAGGGCAAGGACGTGTCTCTGACCGTCACTGAATTCCTTTTGCTTCAGGCGCTTGCACAGCGTCCGGGCTTCGTGAAAAGCCGCGATCAGCTGATGGACGTGGCCTATGACGATCAGGTTTACGTGGACGACCGCACCATCGACAGCCACATCAAGCGGCTGCGCAAGAAGATGCGGACTGTGGATGACGAGTTCTCTGCAATTGAGACGTTGTACGGCATTGGGTATCGTTACAACGAAGAATGATGGCTAGGCGGGGGGCAACCGCCCGAGCGGAGTGAACTTGGTGCGTGACACCGACACCGTATCTGACGGCGCTGACGTGGTGCTGGGCGAAGACTGGGTCGATCCCCAGTCTTCGGTCGACGTCGAATTGCGCGACTCCCGCCGCCGGCGGAAGGCGATTTCCGTCAATCGTTCACCGCTCGCCCGCAAGATCATCACATTCAACCTGCTCGGCCTCGTCGTTCTCGTGGCCGGGGTTCTGTACCTCAATCCGGTGCGCGACAGCCTCGTCGCGCAGCGGGAGCGGGCCTTGGTCAGCACCGCCGAGCTTCTGGCCGAGGTGTTCGTCGTTCAGCAGTCCGTGGGCATCGCGCCGACCGTTCCGGGCACATCCCCCGATGCGGCCGATGCGCCGGACACCCAGCCCGAAGTCGATGGCGGCCTCACACCCGAACTTGTGCGGGACATTCTGGCCGAAACCAATATCTACGACAGCGGCGACATCGTCGTCTTCGATGCCGCGGGTGAGGTGCTGGGCACGAACGAAGGCATTCCGCGGACCGACCGCCCGGCGGTCGTCGGGCTGGAAAGCGACGAACGATCCACCATCATCACCGATTTCCTCTCGAAGGTGTGGGAGGCCGTTGCGGGCCTGATCGCCGCGCAATCGACCGAGCCGCCGATGCCGGTGGACAGCGTGGCGCTGGCGAAGGAATTGCTGCCCGACGTCTACAACGGCAACACGCGGATCAAAGGCGGGCAGGACGCGAGCGGGGCGACCCGATTCACCGTCGTCACGCCGATTACCGTCGACGGCGCGGTGCGTGGCGCGGTTGCGCTGACGTCCGTGGGCGGGGAACTGGACGCGCTGGTGCGGGCGGAACGCGAGCAGGTGCTCCAGATGTTCGTGATCGCCATCCTCGTCTCGATCGGCCTCTCGCTGGTCCTTGCTTCGACCATCGCGAACCCGCTGGCCGATCTGGCCGCCGCCGCCGAGATCGGGCGCGACAAGAATGCTCAGGCCGCCGTGAACGCAGGCCGGGTGCGTATCCCCGACCTGTCGGGCCGACCTGACGAAATCGGCCGCCTGTCCAAAGCGTTGCGCGGCATGGTCTCGGCGCTCTACGACCGGATCGACGCGAACGAGCAGTTCGCGGCCGACGTGGCGCACGAGATCAAGAACCCGCTCGCCTCGCTCCGCTCCGCCGTCGGCACCCTGCGGCTCGCCCGCAAGGACGAACAGCGTGAACGCCTGCTGGACGTGATCGACCACGACGTGCGCCGACTCGATCGTCTGGTGTCCGACATTTCCAACGCCTCGCGGCTCGACTCTGAGCTTGTGAAGGAAGAGGAAGAGCCGTTCGACCTCATCAAGATGATCCGCAACCTGACCGAATACCTCGGCAACGAGGCGGAAGGGAAAGGCGTCGACTTCATTTCCGATTTGCCGTCGGAAAGCATCGTGATCCACGGCCTCGAAGCGCGGCTCGCACAGGTTTTCGTCAACCTCATCACCAACGCGCTGTCGTTCTGTGAAGAAGGCGACGCGATCCGCGTCTGGGCGCGCCACCGCGACAACCGCGTTCTGGTGGTGGTCGAGGATACCGGCCCGGGCATCCCGGAAGAGGCCCTGACCAAGATCTTCAACCGCTTCTATTCCGAACGCCCCGAGGGCCAGTTCGGCAACAACTCCGGTCTCGGCCTCGCCATCTCCAAGCAGATCGTCGAGGCGCATGGCGGCGTGATCTGGGCCGAGAACATCCGCCCGACCGATGCCGACATCACCTCGGAACCGTTGGGCGCACGCTTCGTCGTCGGTCTGCCGGTTTGACCCCGGCGCCTCCGCGCCAATCCAAAGACATCCTTCACGCCACCTCGGTCGCGGTCGACGGCAAGGCCGTCCTCATCACCGGCCCGTCCGGCAGCGGCAAGTCGGGACTGGCGCTCGACCTGATCGCCTACGGCGCGGTGTTGATCTCGGACGACCTGACCCGCGTGACCTCGGACGAAGGCGGCTGGCCCGTCGCGCTGGGCACCGGCCGGATGACCGGCGTCATCGAAGCGCGCGGCATCGGTCTTGTCACCGTCCCGCACGCAGTCAGTGCGCCGATTTCCCTGATCGTCGATCTGTCGCACACCGAGACCGCGCGCCTGCCGGCGCCGCGCCGGACCGAGCTTCTGGGATCACGGATCGTCACGGTGTCGCGGGTTGACACCCCGCACTTCGCCGCATCCATCATGGCCCTGATGAAAGGTGGGTTGGTTCAATGAGCGATCAGGGTCCAGGCGAGGTTTCGCCCCGTGTCGTGCTCGTCACCGGGCCATCCGGTGCCGGGCGGACGACGGCGCTCAGGGTGTTCGAAGACCTCGGATACGAGATCATCGACAACCTGCCCATCAGCATGATCCCGCGCCTGTTCACCGGCGCGGCCCCCGAGCATCCCATCGCGCTCGGTATAGACGTTCGGAACCGCGATTTTTCGACCCATGCCATTCTCGACCTGATCGATGCGGGCGAAGCGGGCTGGTCGGACCGAATTCAGGTTCTGTATCTAGATTGCCGCCCCGATGTTCTGGTGAACCGCTATTCGGAAACCCGACGGCGCCATCCCGTTTCACCGAACGAGACGCCTGAGGCCGGGATCGCCAAGGAAATCGACCTGCTGCAACCGATCCGCATCCGGGCCGACGTGCTGATCGACACGTCCGAAATGTCTCCGCACGACCTGAAATCCGAGCTGCTTGCGGTCTTTGAGGCAGGCGAGGACGCGAACCTCTCGGTGTCGGTGCAGAGCTTTTCCTACAAACGCGGGGTTCCGCGCGGTCTGGACCTCGTGTTCGACGTCCGTTTTCTGCGCAATCCGCATTGGGACCCGACCCTTCGGGGGCTCACCGGCCAGTCCGAAGGTGTCGTCGACTATGTGACCGCCGACGAGCGGTTCGTGCCGTTCTTCGACAAGACCCGCGACCTGATCGAATTCCTGCTTCCGGCCTACCGGGACGAGGGGAAATCTCACCTCGCGATCGGCTTCGGATGCACCGGCGGGCGTCACCGTTCGGTTACCCTTGCGGAAAGAATGGCCAAGGCCCTTGCAGACAAGGGCTGGCAAGTGTCAATTAGGCACCGGGAGCTCGAGCGTCAGGGGGGCGGTGGCGCATAGGGCAAGGGATCAGAACTCGAGGTTCATCGCGTGATCGGAATCGTGATCGTTGCGCATGGCGGCCTTGCCGGTGAATACCTGTCTGCGGTCGAACACGTCGTCGGTAAACTTGAGGCCGTGCGGGCGATAAGAATCGCCGCCGATTGCGACCGTGGTCGCAAGCGGGCCGAGATCATGGCCGCCGCCGATGCGGTCGACCACGGCGATGGCGTGATCGTTGTCGTGGATATGTTCGGTGGATCGCCGTCGAACCTGTCGTTGCCGGCTTGTGCGGGGCGCAACCGCAAGATCCTGTACGGCGCGAACCTTCCCATGCTTGTCAAACTGGCGAAAACCCGCCACGGAACGGTGGAGGAGGCGACACGGGCAGCATTGGCCGCCGGTCGCAAGTACATTGACGCCATCGACGGCGTGCAGGCGGAGGACACGCATCCATGAGCACGTCGCTCGCACGCAAGATGAAGATCGTGAACGAAAAGGGCCTGCATGCCCGCGCATCCGCGAAATTCGTCGATGTCGTCGAAAACCACGATGCGCGCGCCCGCGTCTCCAAGGACGGGATGGAGGCCGAGGGCGACTCGATCATGGGTCTGCTCATGCTCGCCGCGTCGCGGGGGAGCGAGATCGAGGTCGAGACCTCGGGGCCACAGGCCGAGGCGCTTATGGAGGCGCTCGATGCGCTCGTGGCTGACAAATTCGGCGAAGGCATGTAGAAACACGTCTTGCGCGAGTCGAGAACAAAGGGGGCATCCCGTTTGGATCAATCTGTAAACACCGTTGCGCGGGCCCGGGCGGCCCGCCGTGCCGCATCCGATCGGAGTGATGCGGCCAGGCAGGGTGAGCAGTATTCGCCTGAAAAGCCTGCCCTTGGACACACCTATACCAAGCGCGACCTCAGCTACGCCGACACCTTCGACAACAAGGTGCAGGCCCGTCTCATCCGCTGGATGGAAATGCTGACCGGCAAGCTGATGATCTTCCACATGATCAACAAGTTCGAGAAGCTCGGCGCGCCGACCGGTATCGACTTCTGGTCCGGTGCGATGAAGGCGATGGGGATCGACGTCAACACGCCGAAAGAGCAGTACCTGAACATCCCGAAAGAGGGCCCCGTGGTGGTCGTGGCCAATCATACGCATGGCCTTGTCGACGGTATGGTGCTGGGCGACATGATCTCGCGCGTGCGGCCGGACTTTCAGATCCTGACGCGCTCGGTCCTGACCGGGCTTGACGAAGTCGCGTCGTCCTTCCTGATCCCGGTTCCGTTTCCGCATGACCCGGATGCGCAGGAAAAGGGCAAGGAAATGCGGGCGCAGGCGCTGGAACGACTCAAGTCCGGCGGTGTCATTGCGGTGTTTCCGTCAGGTGTCGTCGCGGCGTCGGAAACGTGGTGGGGACCGCCCGTCGAGGCGGAGTGGAACCTGTTCACGGCGCAGTTGATCCGTAAGACGGGCGCGACGGTCGTTCCGATCAAATTCCATGGTCGCAACACCCGCGCCTACAACATCGCGAACAAGGTGTCCGCGACGATGCGGCAAGGGCTCTTGATCCATGAGATCGTCCGGGCCTGCAATCAGCCACATGCCCCGACGATCGGCAAGGCGATCACGCCGGACGAGGTCGACGAGAAATGGACGAGCCCGCGCGAGTTCATCAAGTGGCTGCGCGAGCATACGCTGTCTTTGAAATCCTGAGGTTCGGGGCGCGCGCGGCCTGAACGCCGCTTCGGTCAGCGCGTCGGGACCGGCACGTCGCCGCGATAGTCGTAGAACCCGCGCCCGGTCTTACGCCCGAGCCAACCGGCCTCGACGTATTTCGTCAGCAGCGGGCAGGGGCGGTACTTGGTGTCCGCCAGCCCGTCATGCAGCACGTTCATGATCGCCAGACAGGTGTCGAGACCGATAAAGTCGGCCAGTTCCAGCGGCCCCATCGGATGATTTGCGCCCAGTTTCATCGACTGGTCGATCGACTTCACCGAACCGACGCCTTCGTAAAGCGTATAGACCGCCTCGTTTATCATCGGCATCAGGATGCGGTTCACGATGAAGGCCGGGAAATCCTCGGCGCTCGCGGCGGTCTTGCCAAGGTTCTCGACCACCTCCTGACAGGCTTCGAAAGTCGCCTGATCGGTGGCGATCCCGCGGATGAGTTCGACGAGCTGCATGACCGGAACCGGGTTCATGAAGTGGAATCCCATGAACTTTTCCGGCCGGTCGGTGCGCGAGGCGAGGCGCGTGATCGAGATCGACGAGGTGTTGGACGTCAGGATCGTCTCGGGTCCGAGATGCGGCAGCAGATCCTCGAAGATCGCCTGTTTGACCGTTTCACGCTCGGTCGCCGCCTCGATAATCAGGTCGGAAGGGCCAAGGTCGGTCAGCGTCAGCGTCGTCTTGATGCGGGCCATCGCGGCGTCCGCGTCCGACTGCGAAATCTTGTCGCGCGACACCTGCCGTTCGAGGTTCTTGCGCACGGTGTCGAGTGCGGCGTCGAGCGCATCCTGGCTGATGTCCGTAAGCAGAACGTCGTACCCGGCCAGTGCCATCACATGCGCGATGCCATTGCCCATCTGCCCTGCGCCGACCACGCCCACCGTCTTGATTGCCATTTGCGACCCTTCCACTTGTCTGACGGACCATAGGCGCGGGCGGGTTCAGGGGGCAAGACCCCGCCGTTAACCGTGCCGCCAGAAAAGACCCCTCCCGGCCCGGCTGTCTTTAAGTGTTTGGCAACGAGTCCCTGACAGATTGTCTGTCGGGTGAAAAAATGGAGTGGGTGGAATGGCCTATGAAAACCTGGGCGAGAGTGCCCTTGACTATGTCCCGTGCCGGTACGGGAAATCCAAACTGTTGTTCCGGGGACCGAAGCGCAAGTTGACGGCGCCTTACGTCGCGATGATCGGAGGGACCGAGACCTACGGAAAATTCGTCGAGACGCCGTTTCCGGCGCTGACGGAAAGCGTGCTCGACATGCCGGTGGTCAACCTTGGCTGCGTCAATGCAGGGATCGACGTGTTTTCGCAGGACCGGACGGTCGTGGACATCTGTTCCAAGGCCGAGGTGACGGTCGTGCAGGTTACCGGCGCGCAGAATATGTCGAACCGGTTCTACGCGGTGCATCCCCGGCGCAACGACAGGTTCCTGCGGGCCTCGAACCTGCTGAAAACGATCTACCGCGAGGTCGATTTCACCGAGTTCAACTTCACGCGCCATCTGCTCACGGCACTTCGCGCGACCTCGGCGGAAAAGTTCGCCATGGTCGAGCAGGAATTGCGCGAGGCGTGGGTCGCGCGGATGAAGACGTTGGTGTCGCGGATCGACAGCCGGGTGGTGCTTCTATGGCTTTCGAGCCATGCGCCGGACCGGGCCGAGACTGACACTGCGGACGGGGCCGACCCGCTTTTCGTCGACAGCGACATGCTGGATGCGGTGGCCCCGTTCGTCGAGGAGATCGTCGAGGTGGTGGTGACACCGGAAGAAATCGTCGATGGATTCGCGGGCCTTGCCTTCAACGAGTTCGAGGAACCCGTGGCGCGCGGCATGCTGGGCACCGTCGCACATGCAAGGGCGGCCGCCGCGCTGGATGCGTCGCTCCGGCGATTGCTCTGATCCAATCAAAAAAGGCCCGCCGATCCGGCGGGCCTTTTCGTTGTGCATGTCGCCTGCGCGCCCTGTGCGGAGGGCGCAAGAACGCCTTTCCGGCTCAGAGCTTTTCGATCATCTCCGGGACGGCGGTGAAGAGGTCGGCGACGAGGCCGTAGTCGGCGACCTGGAAGATCGGGGCCTCTTCGTCCTTGTTGATCGCGACGATGACCTTGGAGTCCTTCATGCCCGCGAGGTGCTGAATGGCACCCGAGATGCCGACGGCGACGTAGAGTTCCGGTGCGACGACCTTGCCGGTCTGGCCCACCTGCCAGTCGTTCGGGGCGAAGCCCGAGTCGACCGCGGCGCGCGAGGCACCGACGGCGGCGCCCAGCTTGTCGGCCAGCTTTTCGATCAGCGCGAAGTCCTCTTCCGAGCCGACGCCACGGCCGCCCGACACGACGATGCCCGCCGAGGTCAGTTCCGGGCGGTCGCTTTCGGCCACCTTGTCCTCGACCCATTCGGATTTGCCCGAGGCATCCGGCGCGCCGATGGTCTCGACACTCGCCGAACCGCCGTCGCCGGCCGCGTCGAAGGTCGAGGTCCGGAAGGTGATAACCTTCTTTTCATCTTTCGACTTTACGGTCTGGATCGCGTTCCCGGCGTAGACCGGGCGTTCGAACGTATCGGCATCCACAACGGCGGAGGCATCCGAGATCACCATCACATCCAGAAGCGCGGCCACGCGCGGCATGATGTTCTTCGCGTCCGTCGTCGCGGGCGCGCAGATGTGCGAGTAATCCCCGGCGAGCGAGACGATGAGGTCCGCGGTCGCCTCGGCAAGGCGGTGGCCGAGGCTGTCGCCTTCCGCGACCAGCACCTTGGCCACACCGTCGATCTTGGACGCGGCCTCACCGGCGGCAGCGGCCGAGGCGCCGGCGCAGAGCACGGTCACATCGCCAAGCGCCTTGGCGGCGGTGACGGCTTTCGCGGTGGCGTCCAGCGCGAGTTCGCCGGAGTTGACTTCGGCAAGAAGCAGAACGGCCATCACACGACCCCCTTTTCTTTGAGTTTCGACACGAGCTCATCGACGCTCTCGACCTTGATGCCCGCCGACCGCACCGGCGGCTCGGCGGTCTTGACCACCTCGAGGCGGGGCGCGACGTCGACGCCGTAATCGGCGGCGGTCTTTTCGTCCAAGGGCTTCTTCTTGGCCTTCATGATGTTGGGCAGCGACGCATAGCGCGGCTCGTTGAGGCGCAGGTCGGCGGTGACGATGGCGGGCAGGCCCACCTTGATCGTCTGGAGACCGCCATCGACTTCGCGCGTCACGGTGGCCGCGTCGCCGTCAATGTCGAGCTCCGAGGCAAAAGTCGCCTGACCCCAGCCGAGCAGGGCGGCCAGCATCTGGCCGGTCGCGTTCATGTCGTTGTCGATCGCCTGCTTGCCGGCGATGACCAGCTTGGGCTGCTCTTCGTCCACGATCGCCTTCAGGATCTTGGCGACCGCAAGCGGCTCGATATCGGTGTGAACGTCGTCGGCCGCCACCACGAGGATCGCGCGGTCAGCCCCCATCGCCAGCGCCGTGCGCAGCGTTTCCTGCGCCTGTTTCACGCCGATCGAAACCGCGACCACTTCCTCGGCCTTGCCCGCTTCCTTCAACCGGATCGCCTCTTCCACCGCAATCTCGTCGAAGGGGTTCATCGACATCTTAACATTCGCAAGATCGACACCGGAGCCGTCGGACTTAACCTTCGCCTTCACGTTGTAGTCGATCACGCGCTTCACAGGCACAAGCACCTTCATGAGCGTTCTCTCCCGTTGCGCCCCACCGGGGCAGTTGTCTGGGGCATGGTGTAGCGAGAATGTCGGGGGCGTCACAATGCCAAAGCGACCAAAAGTTGCGCTGCGACGCCGCGTTTCGGGGAATTGTGATACGGTGGCGTGACGTCAAATCGGCATGGGAGCGCAAACATGGAGAAGGTCACGGGAATCGGGGGCGTGTTCTTTCGGTCGAACGATCCGACCGCGCTGGCGAACTGGTATCGCGACATGCTCGGCGTGAACCTCGTGCCGCAGGATGCCGATGGAATGCCGTGGATGCAGGAGGCGGGGCCGACCGTGTTCGCACCTTTCGCCGCCGACACCGATTACTTCGGTCGCGACAGCCAGCAATTCATGCTGAATTTCCGCGTGGCCGATCTGGATGCGATGCTCGCCCAGTTGCGTGGCGCGGGGATCGAGGTCAGCCACGAACAGGCGATGGACGGCATCGGTCGTTTCGCGCGCGTGCACGATCCGGAGGGCAATCCGATCGAGTTGTGGGAACCCGCCGGCTAGGGGTTTAGGTTCGGCAACAGCCGCGCTACCGTCCGCGTCAGGAGGTGCCCATGGTCACATTGCCGAATGCCGCCATCGTCGAATCGCGTGCCAAACTGATTATTGGTCTGGTCGGTGACTATTCGTTGGATACCCGGGGCGAGATCCCGAAACTCTACGAGCAGTTCTTCGCCATTCGGGACGGGATCAAGCATCGCGTCTCGGACGTGCTGTACGGGATTTCGATGGGCGCAAAGCCGGATGGTTCGTTCCGCTATGGCGTGGGGATCGAGGTCGAAGAGGCCGAAGATCTGCCCGAAGGCGCGTGTGAAATGCACCTCGTCGATGGCGAATACGTCGTCTTCTCGCAGCGCACGCCGATTGCCGAACTGCCCGCGCGCTTCGACGCCGTCTTTGCCGAGTGGTTGCCGCAGTCGGATTTCGTGCAGCGTGAGGGTGCGGTGTTCGAATGCTATCCGGACGACGACAGCCCGGAAGACGGCAAGATGCTTTACGAGATCTGGGTGCCGGTCGCGCCGAAGTAATCAGCCCTGCTGTTTCAGCAGGCGCTGTTTCTGGCGATTCCAGTCCTTCTTGGCGGTATCCGCGCGCTTGTCGTGGACCTTCTTACCTTTCGCGATGCCGACCTTCATCTTCGCGATGCCGCGATGGTTGAAGTAAAGCACCAAAGGCACGATCGTCATGCCCTTGCGTTGGGTGTCGTTCCACAGGCGCGCCAATTCCTTTTTTGAACACAGAAGCTTGCGGCGCCGACGCTCTTCGTGCCCAAAGGTCTTGGCCTGCTCGTAGGGCGCGATATAGCCGTTGACCAGCCACAGCTCTCCGTCCTCCACCGCCGCATAGCTTTCGGCGATGTTGGCGGAGTTCACCCGCAGGCTTTTCACCTCGGACCCTTCCAGCACGATGCCGACTTCGAGATCGTCCTCGATCGCATAGTCGAAACGCGCCCGCCGGTTCTCGGCGATCACCTTGTAGTTCTTGTTTTCATCGGTCTTGGCCATCGACCCCATGTAGGCGGGCGCGCCTCGCCTGTCCAGAGTGGCGCCGGGATGGTATGATCGGGGCTATTGGAACAGAGATTTCGGGGGGAGCCATGTTCAGGAGGTTATTTCTTGCGGCGAGTGCCGCGTTGCTCGCGGCACCGCTCTGGGCCGAGGAAAATCCGGCGCCCGCCACGGCGGACGGTTTCGACTTCGACAGGGTCAGCCCCATTCAGGTGCGCTATTCCGGTTCGCTCGCGGATGGGACGTTCACGATCACGATCCTGCCGGGGTGGGTCGCCGTGAACGGCGGGACGGATGGGGCGATCTACGGCGATTTCGCAGGCGGAGACATCTGGATCGCCGACGACAAAAACGGACGGTTGATTTCGCTATCGGGCGCGGCGGCGATACGTGATGCGACCGGCGGCGACGAGATCAGATCGACGCAGGCGTTGGACGAAGCCTTCGCAGAGATGGAAGCCATCCTTCAGGAGCGGCTGGAGGGCGTGCCCGAGGATCAGAGGCCCGCGATGGAACAGGCGATGCGCGACGCGATGGGCCTGCCCCCGATGATCGAAACGGTGGGCGGGGAAGCCATGTCGCTCAACATCTACGAGCTATCGGATTTTCAGGACGATCAGGGCCGCGACGTCTATCGGGCCGAGGCCCGGTCGGGTGGAGAGCTTGCCCGAAGCTTCGAGCTTGTCGGGCTGGGCGATGTGCCGGAGGCCGGGAATGTCGTGAAAGCCGTGGCGCTGCTGGTCGCGATGCACAGGCAGATCATGGGGGATGACCTGCCGGGCGAAAGCCTGATCCTCGACCTTCTGGCCGTGGGGGCCACCTATTTCATCATCTCGGCCACGGACCATCGGTCCGGCGAAAGCTGGAAGCTGGAGGGGATCAGGCCCTATGCGCTGGGTGCGGCCCCGGGTGGCGCCGATGCATTGCACAAGGCTATGGCCAGCGACGGGTGATCGCTGGCCGCAGCGCGTGAAATCAGTTCAGAAGGCCCGCGTGACGCATGGCGCTGTCCATGGCCGCCTTGGTCTCGTCCGACAGGGCCATGAGCGGCAGACGCACGTCCTCTTCGATAAGGCCAAGCTTGGACATGCCGTATTTCGCGCCCGACACGCCCGGCTCCATGAAGATCGCGCGATGCAGCGGCATCAGCCGGTCCGCGATTTCCAGCGCGGTGCCGTAGTCGCCCGCCAGCGTGGCGTTCTGCATCTCGGCACAGAGTTTCGGGGCCACGTTCGCGGTCACCGAGATGCACCCGACTCCGCCCATGGCGTTGAAGCCGTGCGCCGTCGCATCCTCGCCGGAAAGCTGGATGAAATCCTTGCCGCAGAGGTCGCGCTGCCAGGCCACGCGGGCCAGATCGCCCGTCGCGTCCTTCACGCCCACGATCATCTCGTGCTTTGCCAGTTCGGCCATGGTCGCCGGGGTCATATCGACCGCCGAGCGTCCGGGGATGTTGTAGATGATGATCGGCAGGCCGACCTCGGCAATGGCGAGGAAATGCGCGATCAGCCCGGTCTGGGTGGGCTTGTTGTAGTAAGGCGTCACGACGAGCGCGGCATCCGCCCCGGCCTTTTTCGCGTGCTCGGTGAAGTGCAGCGCCTCGACCGTGTTGTTCGATCCGGTGCCCGCGATCACTTTGATCCGGCCATCGACGGCTTTGACCACCTCGTCGACCACCATCAGGTGCTCTTCGTGCAGAAGCGTGGGGCTTTCGCCGGTCGTGCCGACGGGGACGAGCCCGTGCGAGCCTTGCTCGATATGCCAGTCCACGAGCCGTTTGAGCGCATCGACATCCACCTTGCCGTCCTTGAACGGCGTCACAAGGGCCGGAATCGAACCTTTCAGCATGTCACGCTCCTGTTGCTATCTTCGTCCGTGGAAGGGCACGCGAGTCGCGCCCTGGTAAAACGCGGCGGAAACTAGCCGCAGTTGAACCAAATGCCAAGAATGTGTGTTGCGAGAACGATTTGGCGGGCTAGGTATGCGGACATGACGAGACGAGCCATGAATTTCGCCCGCCTTTTCCGCCGTTTGTTCCTTGTTCTCGTGGTGCTGTCCGCGCCTGCCCATGCGCAGGATGCCGCTGACGTCGCCGCGTTGAAGGAAGGACTTTCCCTCATGCGTGAGGGCAAATGGGACGACGCGCTGGAGGCCGCAGGACCGCCGGGCGCCTTGCCCCGCGACATCATCGAATGGAACCGCCTGCGGGCGGGCAAGGGCACTTTCGCCGAAAGCGTCGAGTTTCTGAGCCGGCATCCCGACTGGCCGGGCGAGGATCTGCTGCGCGAACGGACCGAAAGCTCGATTCCGCGCGATGCGGTCGTTCAGGATGTGCTGACCTTTTTTCAGGACGTGAAGCCGCAATCCGGCACCGGGGCGATCCGCTATGCGCGGGGCCTTTGGGAATCGGGCTACAAGGAAGAGGCTCAGGCCGAAGCGCGGCGCGCGTGGACGACCATGTCGCTCTCCCAGTCGCAGGAAGAGCAGTTCATGCACGACTGGCCCAAGACGCTCGCGGATTATCACTGGGAGCGGATGGATCATCTGCTCTGGCTCGGCCTGACGGACGAGGCCGAGCGGCACATGGCGCGCGTCTCGACCGATCAACAGATTCTCGCCCGTGCCCGGATCGCGCTGCGCAACACCGACCCCGGCGTGGATGCGATGATCGAAAAGGTGCCCGAGGCGCTTCAGGATGACCCCGGCCTCGCTTACGAGCGGATGCTCTGGCGGCTCCGCAAGGGCCGGATCGACGACGCGATCGAAATGGTCCTCGAACGGTCCACCTCGGCCGAGGCGCTGGGCCGCCCGGTGATGTGGGGCGACGAACGCCGCCGTTTCGCCCGCGAGAAGATGCGCGGGGGCGAAGCGCAAATGGCCTATGACCTCGCCGCGAACCACTACATCGACGAGGCGGTCTGGGACCGCGAGGACAACGAGTGGATCGCCGGGTTCGTGTCGCTCAGGATGCTGGACGACGCCGAAACGGCGCTGAAGCATTTCCAGTCGTTCCGCGAATCCGTCGACACGCCGATCAGCCTTGGCCGTGCCGGGTACTGGGAGGGCCGGGCATTCGAGGCGCTCGGACGCGAGGACGAGGCGCAGGCCGCCTATGCCTTCGGAGCGCAGCATCAGACTGCCTTCTACGGCCTTCTGGCCGCCGAAAAGGCAGGCCTGCCGATGGACCCGAAACTCGCCGGGACCGAGGAGTTTCCCGATTACACCGAAGCCAGCTTCTGGGGCACTCCGATCATGGAGGCCGCGCGGCTGGTCGCGGCGCTGGACGAATACTACCTGACGCAGCGCTTCGTCGTGCATCTGTCCGAGCGGCTCGATCGCACCGAAACCGGGCAGTTGGCCGATTGGGCCGAGGATGTCGGGCTGCCATACGTCATGCTCAAGATCGCCAAGCATTCGGTGAACTTCGAAAAGGTGCTCGAACGCGCCTATTTCCCGACACCGGAGATCGGAAGCGGCAATCCCAACGTGCCGCGCGCGCTGGAGATGGCGATTTCCCGGCGCGAGAGCGAGTTCAACCATACGGTCCGCTCCCATGCCGGGGCGCTGGGGCTCATGCAGCTGATGCCCGGCACCGCGCGCGACATGGCGAACCGTCTGGGCATCGACTATGCGCCGGCCAAGCTGACCACGGACATGGAATACAACGCGCGGCTGGGCTCGGAATACCTCGCCTGGCTGATGGAGCGGTTCGGGGACAATCCGGTGCTGATCGCGGTCGCCTATAACGCGGGTCTCGGGCGCGCCTACAACTGGTCCGAGGAACGCGGCGACCCACGCGACCCGGACGTGGACGTGATCGACTGGATCGAGATGATCCCCTTCGACGAAACCCAGAACTACGTGATGCGGGTGACCGAAACGCTCCCGATCTACGAGGCGCGGCTCAAGGGGGAGGTCGGCGAGTTGAACTTCACCGCAATGCTGAAGCGCCGCTGACCTTGCGGCCCTTCTGCCGTTCGCGCCAAGCCGTGAACAGCCCGGCGCCGACCACGATGGTGGCGCCGAGCGCCACGTTCCATTCGATGGATTCGCCGAAGAACAGGATCGCGATGATCGAAACGAAGACGAGCTGGAAATAGGCGAAGGGCTGAACCGCGCTCGCCTCGGCCACCTCGTAACAACGGATCAAAAGGTAGTGCCCGAGCGCGCCTGTGATGCAGAGCATCGCCATCCAGATCCAGTCGGGGCGCTCCATCGGTTCCCAGTGGAACGCGCCGACGGCGGTGATGGCCACGACCCCCGCGATCCCGGTCCAGAAGAACGAGGTCTGCGCGCTGTCCTTGCGCGCGGCATAACGCGTGGCGAGCCCGTAGATCGCGAAGAGAAGCGCGGCGGCGACTGCGATCAGCGCCTCGGGCGCGAACACGGCGAACCCCGGTTGCAGGATGATGAGGATGCCGACGAACCCCACGCCGATGGCGAGCCACCGGCGCGGCCCGACGGTTTCCCCAAGCACCGGACCGGAGAGCGCCGCGATCATCAGCGGGTAGGAGGCGAAGATGGCGTGCGTCGGGATCAGGCCCAGCACCACGAAAGCATAGATCGTGACCAGTACCTCGACGATCAGGATCACGCCCCGGAACGATTGCAGGAACGGCTGGCTGGTCGCGACCGCGCGGCGGAGCCCCCCGGCGCTGCGGGCCGCCATGACGGTGACGAACAGCGCGAAGAACCAGTAGCGGATCATCACGATCAGATAGACGTTGTACTTGTCGGCGAGCAGCCGCGAGACCCCGTCCTGCACCGCGAAGGTGAAGACCGCGCCGAGCATCAGGATGATGCCGGCCTTCGTGTTCTGAACCGCCATCAGACGCCCTTTCGTGCCACGGTCATGTGGCGTTTGTGGCCGTAGCCGGGTCGACGCTCGACGGCGAACCCCGCATCCGCCAGCCCCCGGCGCACGAAACCCGCCGCAGTATAGGTTGCCGCCGTGCCGCCCGAAGCCGTGTGGCGCCAAACCTCGGCCATCATTTCCGGCGACCACAGTTCCGGGTTCTTGGCGGGCGAGAACCCGTCCAGAAACCACGCATCCGCTTCGCCGGGCCACTTGGCCAACGTCTCGCGCGCGTCGCCTTCGATCACCTCGACCGTCACCGGGCCGACCGTGAAGAACCGGACCCCTTGATCCCAGACGTCAAGGAACGGGTCCGCGACCGAACGCGCCTCGGGAAACGCCTCGAGTGCATGGGCAATATCCTCGCCGCTCATGGGAAAGGCCTCGAACGAGGTGAAGCGGATCGGGATATTCGTTTCACGCAACGCGAGAACCATCGCCAGCATGTTCAGCCCGGTTCCGAAGCCAAGCTCGGCGACGTGGAACCCCGGTACGCAGCGGTCGGGCAGCTCGTTCCCGTCAAGGAACACATGCCGGGTTTCGGCCAGCCCGTTCGCGATGGAGAAATAGGGGTCGTCGAACCGGGTCGAGACCGGGATCGCCCCGTCGCGCCATTCCAACGTCGCTCTCTGGCTCATTTCCAGCCGATCCCCTATCAGTTTGCCAAACGATCCATGACGGAGGGCCTCTGGCTTGGCAATGGTAGACGTGACCGTGCGTGGGGCGGGCGCTTTCGGCCTGTCCGTCGCCTATGCCTGCGCGGCCCGTGGCGCCCGTGTCCGCGTGGTCGACCCCAACGGCGTCGGCGGCGGGGCCTCTGGCGGCATCGTCGGGGCGTTGGCCCCCCATGTGCCGGAAAACTGGAACCCGAAAAAGGCATTCCAGTTCGCCGCGCTGGACATGGGCGAGGCGTTCTGGCGCGCCGTCGAAGAGGTGGGCGGCGTTCCGTCTTCCTACGCGCGCACCGGACGGCTCCAGCCGATTGCCGACGATCATGCGCTTGCCTTGGCGGAAGCGCGGGCCGAGACGGCGCGCGCGCTGTGGGAGGGGCGCTATGTGTGGGAGGTGGTCGAGGCGACCGGTGCTTGGACACCCCTTTCACCCACGGGCAGGCTGATCCACGACACATTGACCGCGCGGATGTTCCCCCGTCACGCCTGCGCCGCCCTCGCGGCCGCAGTTCGGGCGCTGGGCGGTTCCATCGTGTCGGACGCGTCGGACGAGGGCGCGGTGGTCTGGGCGACGGGAGCGGCCGGGCTTGAGGCCCTGAGCGCCGAACGGGGGCGCATGGTGGGGGTGGCCGTCAAAGGGCAGGCGGCGCTCCTCGATGTCGACGCCCGCGACTTGCCGCAGATTTTTGCGGACACCGTGCATATCGTGCCCCATGCGAACGGCACGACCGCGATCGGCTCCACCTCCGAACGTGACTTCGGCGCAGCGGATACCACCGATGACCAGCTCGACGCGGTGATTGTCCGCGCCCGCGCTGCCGTGCCCGCGCTTGCCGATGCGCCGGTTCTCGAACGCTGGGCCGGGCTGCGCCCCCGTGCCCGCACCCGCGCGCCGATGCTGGGCACATGGCCCGGCAAGCCGGGACATTTCATCGCCAATGGTGGCTTCAAGATCGGGTTCGGCATCGCGCCGATGGTGGGGCAGGTCATGGCCGATCTGATCCTCGACGGTCGCGACACGATCCCCACCGAGTTCAGACCCGAAGCCAGCTTTTGATCCTTTCTGGCCCGAAACCTCAGACCTGCCGCGCCGGGCATCCTACGATATGGTCATTCACCAATCCGCAGGCCTGCATCCACGCATAGACGATGGTCGGGCCGCAGAAACGGAACCCGGCTTTCTTGAGGTCTTTCGAGATCTGCGTCGATAGCGGTGTCGAGGCAGGCACTTCGCCGAGGGACGCGAAGTCGTTCACCAAGGGCGCGCCGCCGACATAGCCCCACATCCGATCCGCAAAGGCCTGCGTCCCGCCCATGTCGAGATAGGCTTGCGCATTGCCGATGGTCGCTTCGATTTTGCCGCGATGGCGAATGATGCCTTCGTTGGTTAACAGTTGCGACACTTCGGGTTCTCCCCAAGAGGCGATGACCTCGGGTTCGAATCCCTCGAAGGCCGCGCGAAAGTTCTCGCGCTTGCGCAGGATCGTGATCCAACTCAGCCCCGCCTGAAACCCGTCGAGGATGAGCTTTTCCCACAAGGCGCGCCCGTCGTATTCCGGCACGCCCCATTCCGTGTCGTGGTAGGCCACATAAAGCGGGTCGTCCCCGCACCAGCCACAGCGTTCACCCATCGCGATTTACCTCGAATCCGAAATTTTACTGCTTCTTAGCAGGTCTGGCGCAATGGTGGCGATGCATTGGCGTTTGAGGTTGGTATGCGCTTTGAAATCCCCGACGAACCGGATGTCGTCCTGTCCAGTCCGCTGACCATCGCGATCCAGCAACGGGACCGCGATACGATGGCCATGGTGCGCCGGGCCGTGCAGACGAAACAGGTGATGCTCGCCTTTCAACCCGTGATGCGTGCGCAGGCCGCCGATACGGTGGCGTTTTACGAGGGGTTGATCCGCGTTCTCGACCACACGGGCCGGATCATCCCGGCCAAGGATTTCATCGACGTGGTGGAAGAGCAGGAACTGGGGCGCATCATCGATGCCCTCGCGCTCGAACTCGGTCTGGCCGCGTTGGAGGAGGAGCCTTCGCTCACGCTGTCGATCAACATGTCGGCCCGGTCCATCGGCTATCCGCGTTGGAAGACGGTGCTCAGGCAGGGGTTGGAGCGTGATCCCACGCTGGGCGAGCGTCTGATCCTCGAAATCACGGAACGCACCGCCATCGTCATGCCCGATCTGGTGCAGGTCTTCATGTCCGAGATGCAGGCCGAGGGTATCTCGTTCGCGCTGGACGATTTCGGTGCGGGCTATACCGCGTTCCGCTATCTGCGCGACCTCTACTTCGATATTCTCAAGATCGACGGCGAGTTCATTCGCGGCATTGCCGACAACCCGGACAATCAGGTGATCGCGCAGGCCATGCTGTCGCTCGCGCGGCATTTCGACATGATGACGGTGGCGGAATGCGTCGAGACACTCGAGGACGCGCAGTTCATGGCCGACAACGGCTGCGACTTCCTGCAAGGCTACTTCTTCGGGGCGCCGACCATACGCCCGTGGTGGAAGGGCGAGGGGCTGGAACAGCGCCAACGCGCGTGACGCTGCGTCACTGTCAACCTTGATTCATTCTGCCGTGCAGCATAATGGTACGACCGACGCGGATGCGGGGGAGAATCGTGCGATTGCACGATCTGCATCGGCGAACCCCATGCACCGGCCCCTGCCGGATCTGACCTGGAGAGGACATACCATGACGAATGTCGTAATCGCTTCGGCTGCACGCACACCCGTGGGCAGCTTCAATGGCTCGTTTGCGAACACCCCTGCCCACGACCTCGGATCGGTCGTTCTGGAGGCGCTGGTCGCGCGTGCCGGGATCGACAAGTCCGAAGTAAGCGAAACGATTCTCGGTCAGGTTTTGACCGGCGGCCAAGGTCAGAACCCGGCCCGTCAGGCGCATATCAACGCTGGTCTGCCGAAAGAAAGCGCGGCTTGGAGCATCAACCAAGTCTGCGGTTCGGGCCTTCGCGCCGTCGCGCTGGCCGCCCAGCACGTTCAGCTCGGCGATGCCGATATCGTCGCTGCGGGCGGGCAGGAAAACATGAGCCTCAGCCCCCACGTCGCGCATCTGCGTGCCGGTCACAAGATGGGCGACATGAAGTTCATCGACTCGATGATCAAGGACGGGCTGTGGGATGCCTTCAACGGCTACCACATGGGTCAGACCGCCGAAAACGTCGCCGAACAGTGGCAGATCACCCGCGACATGCAGGACGAATTCGCCGTGGCGTCCCAGAACAAGGCCGAGGCGGCCCAGAAGGCCGGCAAGTTCGCGGACGAGATCGTTCCGTTCGTTGTGAAGACCCGCAAGGGCGACATCACCGTCGATCAGGACGAATACATCCGTCACGGCGCGACGATGGACGCGATGCAGAAACTGCGCCCGGCCTTCACCAAGGACGGCTCGGTGACCGCCGCCAACGCCTCGGGCATCAACGACGGTGCGGCTGGCGTGCTGGTCATGTCGGCGGACGATGCCGAGAAGCGCGGCATCCAGCCGCTCGCCCGCATCGCCTCCTACGCGACCGCCGGTCTCGACCCGTCGATCATGGGCGTCGGCCCGATCTACGCGTCGCGCAAGGCGCTGGAAAAGGCCGGGTGGAAGGCATCGGACCTCGATCTCGTAGAAGCGAACGAAGCCTTCGCCGCCCAAGCCTGCGCGGTGAACAAGGACATGGACTGGGACCCGGCCATCGTGAACGTGAACGGCGGCGCCATCGCCATCGGTCACCCGATCGGCGCATCCGGCGCCCGCATCCTGAACACGCTGCTGTTCGAGATGCAGCGGCGGGACGCGAAAAAGGGCCTTGCCACGCTTTGCATCGGTGGCGGCATGGGCGTTGCGATGTGTCTCGAACGTCCGTGACGGAGTAGACTTGGAACCGGGCCCTGAGGGGCCCGTTTTCATATCATGGCCAAGCGACCCGATAACCCTGCGCAGATCGTCTTTTCCGGCGGTGGCCTTCGCTGTTTCTGGCAGGGCGGGTTCATGACGCGACTGGCTGAGGCCGGAGTGAACTATACGCCCGAACGCGTCACCGGCGTGAGCGGTGGGGCCCTTGCGGGGGCGGCCTGGCTTGCCGGATACGAGCGAAAGCTGCTGGACGAGATGTGCGCGGCCTTCGAGAAACGCGATACGAACTTCGATCTGTTCGCCGCCGACGCGGACGGCATCACACCACATCAGGAGCTTTACTGTTCGGTCGTCGATCGGGTCATCGACGCGAGCGCCGCGAAAAAGATCGCCGCGGGCCCGGCGTTTCAGATCCTGATCGGACATCCACCGGAGACGGGGCTTCCAACCATGACCGGTGCGGCAATGGCCTTGGCCTATGAGGCCGAATTGCACACGATCAATTCCCCCCATTTCAATTGGGCCGAAAAGATGGGGCTGACCGCCGAACTGGTCGACGCGAACGACGCGGCACGAAACGGGAAGCTGGTCGAACTCGTGAATGCGGCGGCCGTGATTCCGCCTGTGTTCGAGCCGCCACTTTGGAACGACAAGCGCGTGGTGGACGGCGGCATGGCGGATCAGGCGCCGATGCCGGAGCCGAACGAGGGCGAGACGCTGGTGCTGCTGACGCGGCCCTATGAACGCCTGCCCGACATCGAAGGGCGGGTCTATGTCTGGCCGAGCGAAGAAACGCCTGCCGACAAGATCGACTTCACCGACCCGCAAAAACTGCGGAATACGTGGGCGCTGGGCGAGGCCGACGCCGAAAAGTTTCTGGCACAGGGCTAGGTAATATTGTTGCGCTATCTTGGTGTATTGAGTAACAGAGTTACCGGACTGAAATGACAATTGGAGGACATCTTATGGGCAGAGTGGCACTTGTGACGGGGGGATCCCGCGGCATTGGCGAGGCCATTTCGAAGGGTCTCAAGGCGGCGGGATTCGACGTCGCGGCGACCTATGCGGGCAATGACGAAGCCGCGGCGAAATTCACCGAAGAGACCGGCATCAAGACCTACAAATGGAACGTGGGTTCCTATGAGGAATCGAAGGCCGGGATCGAAAAGGTCGAGGCCGAGATCGGGCCGATCGACGTGGTCGTGGCGAACGCCGGCATCACCCGCGACGCGCCGTTTCACAAGATGACGCCGGAACAGTGGCAGCAGGTGATCGACACCAACCTGACGGGCGTGTTCAACACCGTTCACCCGGTCTGGCCGGGGATGCGCGAGCGCAAGTTCGGGCGCGTGATCGTCATTTCGTCGATCAACGGTCAGAAAGGCCAGTTCGGTCAGGTGAACTACGCAGCCACCAAGGCCGGCGACCTCGGCATCGTCAAATCGCTGGCACAGGAAGGTGCGCGCGCGGGCATCACCGCCAATGCGATCTGCCCCGGCTATATCGCGACCGAGATGGTGATGGCGGTGCCGGAAAAGGTCCGTGAATCGATCATCGCGCAAATCCCGGCTGGCCGGCTGGGCGAACCGGAGGAAATCGCGCGTTGCGTGGCGTTCCTTGCGTCCGATGACGCCGGGTTCATCAACGGCTCGACCATTTCCGCGAACGGCGCGCAGTTCTTCGTCTGACGCGCCTTCTCTGGGAGGAGAGGAAACCGGCCTTTCGGGGCCGGTTTTTTCGTGGCAGATGGTGCGCATGACGCAATCCCGTGCCACCTTGATCGGCTTTACCGCCGTGCTGCTCTGGGCGCTTCTGGCGCTGTTCACCGTTGGCACGGCGCCGGTTCCGCCATTGCAGTTGAACGCGATCTGCTTCGCCATCGGTGGGGTGATCGGGTTGGTGTGGGTCAGCGCGACCGGGGGGTGGGCGCGGCTTCGGGCGGTGCCGTGGACGGTCTATGCCTTCGGGACGGCGGGTCTGTTCGGTTATCACTTCTTCTATTTCAGCGCGCTCAGGCTTGCACCCGCCGCCGAGGCCGGGCTGATCGCCTATCTCTGGCCGCTTCTGATCGTCCTGTTCTCTGGTCTGTTGCCCGGCGAACGCCTGCGGTCGGGGCATATCGTGGGCGCGCTCGTCAGTTTCGCGGGGGCGGCACTTCTGCTGTCGCGGGGCAGTGGCGGGTTCAGTGCCGAGGCGCTGCCGGGCTACATCTTCGCGGTGCTCTGCGCGCTGACATGGTCCAGTTATTCGGTCCTGTCACGGCGTCTGGGCGCGATGCCGACGGATACGGTCGCCATTTACTGCGTGGCGACGGCGGTGTTGTCGGCGGTTGCGCATCTTGTCGTGGAAACGACGACATGGCCCGAGACCGGCATCGGCTGGGTTTCGGTCGTTGCCTTGGGCCTTGGTCCGGTCGGGCTGGCCTTTTACACGTGGGACGTGGGGGTCAAGCGCGGAAACATCCAACTGCTGGGCACCGCAAGTTATGCAGCTCCCTTGCTGTCGACCTTCGTCCTGATCGCATTCGGGGTCGCGCAAGCCAGCCCTGTGCTGATCCTTGCGGCAGCTCTGATTACGTTCGGTGCGTTTCTTGCGGCCCGCGCAGGTCGTTCGCCTGCGCGGTGAGTGTGAGGCTCAGGTGGTGGCGAGACGCTCGATCTCGTCCTTCAGCATGAGTTTCTGCTTCTTCAAGGAGCTGATTTCGGTGTCCGGGGTGCTCGGGCTGCGCTGCGCGGCTTCGACTTGCACGGCCAGCGCCTCGTGTTTCCGGCGGAGTTCCTTCAAGCGCGCACTCAAATCCATGGGGTCCTCCTATTTGGTTATGTAGACCTAAATTGGAGCATAGAACCGCGAGTCTGTCACGAAATCGTTTCAAAACTCGGCGTCTTGGCAAACAAATGCCAAGGATTCAGGTTCTAATGCGTCAGAAAATATCAATGCGATTGAAGGATCACTACCAGAGGGGAAGCGCGGCGCCGTCCCGCAGGATTGCCGACACCTCACGTCGATAGGATTCCGAGTCGCCCACATGCTCGGCCCCGTCATGCAATATGAGCGGGGAGGCCAGTCGAAATTCACCCCGTCCGCCTTTGCGGGCCTGAACGAGGATGAGAACCGCCGCGCGCCCTTCGCGGGGAAGCAGCGGCTTGACCAGAATACTTCCCATGCGGTCGTCGAAACCCCGCAGAATCTCCGGCAGTCTTTCGGCTTTCTGGATGATCGTCATGTATCCACGCTGCTTCAGGCGCCGTGTGCCGACATCGATCCATGTGGCGAGCGGCGTATCCTCGAACAGCGCGGCGGCCCGTCCGGCATCGTCCGAGGTCGTGGAGCGTTCCCGCAGATGATAGGGCGGGTTCATGATGACGTGATCGTAGCTTTCCTCTTTCACCTCCGAGGGCAGGTCCGAAATATCGGCTTCCACCACGTCCATGTCGATGTCGTTGTCGAAGGAATTCTTTCGCGCGAGGTCGGCATAGTCCGCCTGCCGCTCAACCCCGACAAGGCGGATGCCCGGCACCCTCGTCGCCAGGCAAAGCCCGGCAGCCCCGGCGCCGCAGCCCAGATCGAGCACGCTCTCACCATCATGCGCGGCCACGGAGGCGGCCAGAAAGACAGGGTCGACGCCCGCGCGGTAACCGTCGCGTGGTTGCATCAGAACGAGCTGTCCGCCGAGGAACTTGTCCTCGGTCACAAGTTGGCGGGCAAACCCCATACTCATTCCTCCTCGAGCTCAATACCGTTCTCGGTCAGCACGCGGCGCGCGCGGACGTAATCATCGGCCCGAACCATAAGGCGACGAGGTAAAATACCTATTGATCCCTCGAGGGTGCTCATATGGACGTCCATCGGAAAGGCAGGTATACCTTCGCCCGATAAAAGGGCGCTCGCAAAGGCGATGATGGTCGGGTCTGTCGTGCGAAGAAGCTCTTTCATATATGGGACTTAGGACTGAAATCGACCGGATGTCGAGGCCATCGTCCGGGCGGCATGAAGAGAGACATCACGTGCTGGACCAAAAAGCGCACAAACCCCACGAACGGCTCGCGGCCCATCTGAAAGACGACTTGTCGCAGGTGGACGAGATGATTCGCGCCCGTATGGCGTCGGAGCATGCCCCCCGCATCCCCGAAGTGACGGCACATCTGGTGGATGCAGGCGGCAAGCGTCTGCGCCCGATGCTGACCCTCGCCTCGGCGCGGCTCTGCGGCTACGAGGGCGGGCATCACATTCACCTCGCCACGGCGGTCGAGTTCATCCATACCGCGACGCTCCTGCATGACGACGTGGTGGACGAAAGCGGTCAGCGGCGCGGGCGCCCGACCGCGAACCTTCTGTGGGACAACAAGTCGAGCGTGCTGGTGGGCGACTACCTGTTCGCACGCTCGTTCCAGCTGATGACCGAGGCGGATTCGCTTCGGGTGCTTCAGGTTCTGTCCAACGCGTCGGCCACCATCACCGAGGGCGAGGTGCTGCAACTGACCGCGGCGCAGGATCTGGGCACGACCGAAGACACCTATTTCAAGGTGGTGCGCGGCAAGACGGCTGCCCTGTTCGCGGCCGCGACCGAGGTGGGGGGCATTCTTGCGGGCGTGTCCGAGGACCGCATCAAGGCGCTGCACGACTACGGCGACGCGCTGGGCATCGCCTTTCAGGTGGTCGACGATCTGCTCGACTTCTGGGGCGGCGACGCGACGGGCAAGAACATCGGCGACGATTTCCGCGAACGGAAGCTGACCCTGCCGATCATCAAGGCGATCGCGCGCGGCGACGATGAGGAGCGCGCATTCTGGAAGCGGACGCTCGAGAAGAACGACCAGCGGGACGGCGATCTGGAACGGGCGTTGGAGATCATGACGGCCCATGGCGCGCTGGATGACACGCGGGCCGCTGCACTGGACTGGGCCGCCCGCGCCAAGGCCTGTCTCGACGCTTTGCCGGAAGACCCGATCCGCGACATGCTGAGCGACATCGCGGACTATGTGGTCGCGCGCCTGAACTGACATGAGCGAAGCTGGCGTCTATTTCCACGGCTTGCCCGGCGGGCCTGCCGAGCTTGACGCGCTTGGGCCGGGCTCACCGTTGACGGCGATCGACCGGATGGGCGTCGCGGGTGACGGCTACCCTGCGCGGCTCGAGGCGGTGGCGGACAGGTTGCAGGCCGGTGCCCCGCACCGCATCGTCGCGTTTTCACTTGGGGCCATGTCGGCGCTTAGGCTGGCGGCGGCGCATCCAGACCTCGTGCGGGAGTTGGTGCTGATCGGGCCGGCTGGTCCGCTTCAATTCGGCGACTTTCTGTCGGATATGGCCGGGCGTCCCGTTTTCGAGGCGGCGCAGCGCGGCGGCTTCCCGTTCAAAGGATTCGTCTATGGGCAGGCAAGTGCGATCCGGTTGATGCCGCAGTCGTTTCTGGAAAGCCTGTTTCGTGGCGCGCCTGTGCATGACAAGGCCCTGCTGGTCGATCCCGATATCATGGATGGACTGATCGCCGCGTGGCGGTCGGCATTGTTGAACGCCCGCGCGGCCTATCGCGACGAGCTTGCGGCCTATGTCGAGGACTGGTCCGATGTGCCGGGCCGGGTGACGGTGCCCGTCACGATCCACATGGGCGCGGCGGACTCCTGGGTGCCGCCTGCCATGGTAAAGGCGCTCGCCAAATCCCTTGGGACCGAACCCGAGATGATCGAACATCCGGGCCTCGGTCACTACGGAACGGCAAGCAAGGTTCTGCTCGACATCAGGTAAGCGTGGCGGGGACCACCCACCAATCCGGGTGCACCTCCGCCAGCGTGGCTGCGGCGGCGTTCGCGGCTTCCCGGCTGGCGAAAAGCGCAAAACAGGTCGCACCGGACCCGGACATACGCGCAAGACGTGCATCCGGCAGCGTGGTGAGGGCCGCGAGCACATCGACGATCACCGGGGCGACCTGCATCGCGGGATCTTCCAGATCGTTGCGCTGGGCCGCGAGCCAGTCGATAAGCTGCTTGGTGCCCTGCCACTTCGGCAGTTTGCGCGGCATCGGGGCGTTTGTCTTGCTCGCAAGGGCCTTGAAGACGGCGGGTGTCGGGACTTCGACGCGGGGGTTGGCCAGAACCGCATGAAGCTGTGGCAGCGGGCCGACCGGCTCGACGATTTCCCCGATCCCGGACATCCGTGCGGCTTGCCGCGTCAGGCAGACACGCACGTCGGCGCCAAGCTGTGCCGCCCCCTCGGGCAACGTGCGTTCGCCGGTCAGGTCGGACATCGCCAGCAAAGTGGCGGCGGCGTCCGACGACCCGCCGCCGATCCCGGATGCAGCGGGCAGATGCTTGGACAACGTGATGGCGACCGGCTGATCGAACAGCTCCGCTGCCCGCCAGACAAGGTTCGTCGCGTCGGCCGGCACACCGTCTGACATCGGGCCGGTCACGTCGAGCGACAGTTTGTCCGCCGCCATGACGGACACACGGTCCCCCACGTCGGCGAAGGCCACGAGGCTGTCGAGCAGGTGGTAGCCGTCCTTGCGCTGCCCGGTCACATGCAGCGTCAGGTTCACCTTGGCCGGTGCGAAAACCTTAGTTAGCAGCCGCGCTCTCCTGCCGAAGGATGGGATCGCCGCCTTCCTCTTCCAGCACCTTGTCCAGACCGACCTCAAGCTTGCGGCGGATGCGGTCGGGTTTGACCTCTTCGAGGTTGGTCTCATCGGTGATGAAGCTAAGTGCGCGGCTCCACTGGAACTCCGCCTCGCGGGTGCGGCCTACGGCCCAATAGACGTCGCCGAGGTGATCGTTCACGACCGGGTCCACCGGCATCAGCGAAACGGCTTTTTCCATCTGCGGCACGGCTTCGTCGTAACGGCCCAGCCGGTAATAGACCCAGCCGAGACTGTCGACGATGTAACCTTCGTTCGGGCGCTGATCGACGGCCTTCTCGATCATGCCGAGCGCTTCGTCGAGGTTCTCGCGCTTTTCCACGAGCGAGTAACCGAGGTAATTGAGAACCGAAGGCTGGTCGGGCTCAAGTTCCAGCGCCTTTCGGAAATCGCGCTCGGCGTCCTCCCACCGGCCACCGCGTTCGTTCACAATGCCTCGTGCGAAATAGACCGCCCATTGCGCCGCCACTTCCTCGGGATAAAGCGAAATCGCGCGGTCATAGGCCGCAATCGCCTCGGGCCAGGCTTCTTCGTAGCGATAGGCATCGCCGAGCGCGACATGCACGGGGGCGAGATCGGGATAGCGATCCGCCAGTGTCGTCAGCGTTTCGATGCCGGCTTCGGCCTGATCCGAACGGCGCAACGCGCTTGCCTTGCCCATCATGGCCTGAACATAGGCGCGGCTGTCCGGGGCGATCTGGTCGTAGGTCTGCACGGCGAGTTCGTGGTTCTGCATGTCCTCGAACACCGCGGCACAGAGCAGCGTGGCACTCACGTTCTCGGGGTCGAGGAATTGCGACAGCCGGGCGTAGATCAGGACGAGGCTGGGGCTCGCATCATTGGCGAGCACTTCCGCCACGTTGTAAAACAGGGCTGAAAGCCCGTCCTTGGGCGATTTTACCGAGTCGAATTCGACCGTTGCGCCGCTTTCCAGTTCGGCACGCAGCATCGCGATTTCTTCGTCGCCGGTGTTCGGCAATTGCGCGTCGAGCAGGGCGATGGCGTCGTTGTTGCGTTCCAACTGGCTCAGGATCTGCGCATAGGCGATGACGCCCGAGCGGTTCAGGGCAAGCTCGACGCCCGCCTCGCCGGACAGGATCGCGGCCGCACCTTCGTAGTCACCGACATAGGCAAGGGCCTGCGCTTTCTGGAAGGCCGAGACCTGTTTCGCGACGTCGTCCTGCGACAATTCCTCGAAAACTTCGAGCGCGCGGGACATGCGGCCATCGCCGATGGCGGTCCATGCCAGAATGAGCGGGTCCATCAGGCCGCCGACCGAAAAACCGCCGTTCATGGTGTCTTCGACCGCAGCCCAATCCTCGCGCCCCATCGCGTCCCCCAAAAGGACGATCTGGCCAAGTTCATTGCCCTCGGACATCTCGACGAGGCGCCGGGCCACCGGCACGGCTTGGTCGATCTGTCCGAGACCGAGATGCGCGACCAGCAGCCCCTCCATGATCCCGGCATTGTCGGGACGTTCGGCAAGGGCACGGGTGCCGTATTCGACCAGAGCCTCGAAATCCGCATTCGCGTCGGCGGACCGCGCCGCGAGATACGCCCCGGTGAAACCGTCGGTCGACTGAGCCGAGATCGGCAAAGCGGTGAGGGCGAGAAACGACGCGACACCAAGCGTGCGGGCCGTTTGGAACAGTCGGGGCAAGGGGCACCTCTCCTCAGATGGACATGGAGAAACCTAACGTCGCGCCCGAGCGGGTTCAATGCGGGTGGGCCGCAAATGGCCGCCCACCCACGCAAAGGTTACATATTGGGATAATTCGGCCCGTCGCCGCCCTGAGGCACCGTCCAGTTGATGTTCTGGGACGGATCCTTGATGTCGCAGGTCTTGCAGTGGACGCAGTTCTGGAAGTTGATCTGGAACTTGGGTCCGTTGTCGCCCTCGACCACCTCATACACACCCGCCGGGCAATACCGCTGCGCCGGTTCCGCGAACTGGGGCAGGTTCACGTCGATCGGGATCGACGGGTCCTTCAGTTTCAAGTGGCAGGGCTGGCTTTCTTCGTGGTTCGTGTTCGAGAACGACACGTTGGTCAGCCTGTCGAAGGATAGAACGCCATCGGGCTTGGGATAGTCGATGGGTTTGTGCTTGTCCGCCTTCTCGGTCGCCTGCGCATCGTTCTTGCCGTGCTTGAGCGTGCCGAACAGCGAGAAGCCACCGAAGAGGGTCTGGAACCACATGTCGAAGCCACCCAGCGCCATGCCGCCGGCAGGGCCGAAGCGGGCATTAAGGGGCGCGACGTTGCGCACGCGCTTGAGGTCTTTGCCCACCGGGCCGGATTTCAGCGCGGCGTCGTATTCGGACAGCGTGTCGCCGGAACGGCCCGCCTTGATCGCCTCATAGGCGGCTTCGGCGGCCTGACGGCCCGAATGCATCGCGTTGTGGTTACCCTTGATGCGCGGCAGGTTCACAAGGCCTGCCGAGCAGCCCGCAATCACGCCACCGGGGAACGCGGTGTCGGGGATCGACTGAAACCCGCCCTTGGTCACGGCCCGCGCGCCATAGGCCACGCGCTTGCCGCCTTCGAGCACCTGCTTCACACGCGGATGGTGCTTGAAGCGCTGGAATTCCTGATAGGGCGAGAGGTAGGGGTTCTTGTAGTTCAGGTCGACGATGTAGCCGACGTACACCTGATTGTTGTCGATGTGATACAGGAACGAACCACCGCCGTTCTTGAACCCGAGCGGCCAGCCGAGCGAGTGCGTGACTTCGCCCTCGTTGTGGTTCTCGGGGTTCACCTCCCAGATTTCCTTCATCCCGATGCCGAATTTCGGCTCGTCGGAATCCTTGGCGAGGTCGTTTTTCGCGATCAGCTCCTTGGCGAGCGACCCGCGCACGCCTTCGGAGATGATGGTGTATTTCGCCAGAAGCTCCATCCCCGGCTCATAGCCTTCGCCGGGTGTGCCGTCCGGGTTTTTGCCGAACTCGCCCGCGACCACGCCTTTGACCGCGCCGTTGTCGTCATAGACCAGCTCGGACGCGGCCATGCCGGGATAGACCTCGACACCCAGCGCCTCGGCCTGTTCCGCCATCCAGCGGCAGACGTTGCCCATCGAGACGATGTAGTTGCCGTGGTTGTTCATCAGGGGCGGCATCAGGAAGTTCGGGATCTTCATCTGCCCGCCTTCGCCGAAGATGTAGAAGTTATCCTTCTTCACCGGGACGTTCAGCGGCGCGCCCTTTTCCTTCCAGTCCGGGATAAGCGCGTCCAGACCGGACGGGTCCAGAACGGCCCCCGACAGGATATGCGCGCCCACTTCCGAGCCTTTTTCGAGCACGACGACCATAAGGTCCTCGTCCAGCTGTTTCAGTCGAATGGCTGCGGACAGGCCGGCAGGCCCGGCCCCGACGATGACCACATCGACTTCCATGGCTTCGCGTTCGATTTCGGCCATAAAAGGCTCCCTCCACGAAATAAAGTTGCGCCTTGGTAACGGTATGCCAAAGGCCGGTCAATCGCGACACGGCGTCATTCGCCGCGTTGCGGCATCCCATCGGCTCCAACTATGCCGTTGCAAATCAAGCCCGATTGCTTTTGTGTTGAGCAAGCCTTTGGGCACTGGCGGCGCTGTCCGTCGTGCATCATGTGAGACCCGAAGAAGACGACGACAAGGCACTCATGGAAAAGATCTTGCTGACCCGCGCGGGCTATACCGCGCTGAACGACGAATTGAAGAAGCTGAAATCGGTGGAACGCCCCGCCGTCATCGCCGCCATTTCCGAGGCGCGCGAACATGGCGACCTGTCGGAAAACGCCGAATACCACGCCGCGCGCGAGAAGCAGAGCTTCATCGAAGGCCGCGTGAAAGAGCTGGAAAGCATCATTGGTCTGGCGGAAGTCATCGACCCGGCCAAGCTGTCGGGCGCGATCAAGTTTTCGGCCACGGTCAAACTCGTGGACGAGGATACGGACGAGGAAAAGACCTATCAGATCGTGGGCGAACCCGAGGCCGATCTTGAAAAGGGCAAGCTGAACATCAAGTCGCCGCTGGCCCGCGCCCTGATCGGCAAGGAAGAGGGCGACTCGGTGGAAGTTCGCACACCGGGTGGCGAGAAGTCTTACGAAATCCTCGAGATCGAGTATATCTGACCCTGTGACGGACCCTATAACGGAACCTGCCGGGGGCGCGATGGCGCAGCAAAACGAAGAGGCGCTGGGCATGGGCATCTTCGGACGCCGGGCGAGGCGTGGAATCGCGCCGTCGGAACTTCTGGCGGCGGCGTTGTGCTGCCTCTGGCTCGTTGGCGCCGCGATCTATTTCCTGTTGATGGGGAACGACTTTTCCGCGGGCGGTGCCGGTGGCTTCATCATGACTCTGCTCGCCGTGTTCCTGCCCGTGGCGGTCATCTGGCTGGCCGCCTCCGCCGCGCGGTCGGCTCGGATCATGCGCGAAGAGACGGTGCGGCTACAGTCGACCATCGACGCCATGCGTCACAGCTACCTGACCCAATCGCACGCGCATCATGCCGAGCGAAACCCCGAGGTCGAAGCCAAGATCGCGCGGCTCGAGCAGGCGCAGAAACAGACGGAACAGGCGCTTACCACCTTCTCCACGACGCGCAATCTGGTGCGGGCCGAGGCCGAAATCCCGCGACCCCATGCGCAGCCGGTCGTCGAAGAGCAACCGTCGCTCGCGTTGGAACCTCAGGCCGCCGACACGGCCCCGCCGCTTGAGCGGGACGACATGATAAAGGCGCTGCATTTCCCGGAGAACGCCGAGGATGAAGCGGGGTTCGCCGCCCTGCGGCGGGCGTTGAAGGACAGAAAGGTCGCGGGGCTGGTGACGGCGGCGCAAGACGTGCTCACGTTGCTGAGCCAAGACGGGATATACATGGACGACCTGCGCCCGGATCGCGCACGCCCGGAGATCTGGCGCCGGTTCGCGCAGGGGCATCGGGGCCGAGAAGTGGCGGCGCTGGGGGGCATCCGGGATCGGTCGTCCTTGGCGCTCACGGCAGGCCGGATGAAAAGCGACCCGGTGTTTCGGGACGCGGCACATCACTTCCTGCGCCGTTTCGACGACGTGTTTCTGGAGTTCGAGGAAACCGCGACGGATGAGGACATCGCCCGGCTGTCGGACACGCGCACAGCGCGCGCTTTCATGTTGCTCGGGCGTGTGACCGGCACATTTACCTAAAGAATTGCCATGCCGCGTGCGTGGTTTTCCGGCGGATTCAGGATACTAGAATCCTAGTATCCTGCCTGCTTCGCATTGAAAAAGGTTATTGTTAAACAATAGGTTGTGCGACTTCGGCGCGTAGCGCGAGTTCAGGAAGATTCGAAAAACCGGGACTAGAGCCCGGCTTCCCGCGCGATCTCGGCCTTTGATTTTCGCGCCCGCTCGGTCTCGGACTTAAGCTGACCGCAGGCGGCCATGATGTCCTCCCCTCGCGGCGTGCGGATGGGCGACGCATAGCCCGCCTGATAGATGATGTTCGCGAAGGCCCGGATGCGGTTGTTGGACGACCGTTTGTAAGGTGCGCCGGGCCATTCGTTGAACGGGATCAGGTTGATCTTGGCCGGAATGCCCTCGATCAGTTTGATAAGCCGCCGCGCATCCTCGTCACTGTCGTTCACCCCGTCGAGCATCACGTATTCAAACGTGATCCGTTCGGAGTTGGACAGCTTCGGATATTCCTTGAGCGCCGCGAGCAGCTTTTCGATGTTCCACTTCTTGTTGATCGGCACAAGCTTGTCGCGCGTCTCGTCATCCGTGGCGTGAAAGCTGATGGCGAGCATGCAGCCGATCTCGGCCCCGGCGCGCGCAATCTCGGGCACGACGCCTGACGTGGACAGGGTGATCCGGCGGCGCGACAGGGAAATGCCTTCGCCATCCATCGCGATCTTCATCGCGTCGCGAACGGCGTCGAAGTTGTACAGCGGTTCGCCCATGCCCATCAGCACGATGTTCGAGACGAGGCGCGGGCGTTCACCCATGCCTTTGCCCGCCGGCACCCAATCTTCAAGATCGTCGCGCGCCATCATGATCTGACCGACGATTTCGCCAGCCGTCAAATTGCGGACCAGCTTTTGCGTGCCGGTGTGGCAGAACGAACAGGTCAGCGTGCAACCGACCTGCGACGACACGCAGAGCGTGCCGCGATCCTCTTCGGGGATATAAACCACCTCGACCTCGTGCCCGCCCGCGATGCGGACAAGGTACTTACGCGTGCCATCGGTCGAAACCTGCTTCGACACCAGTTCGGGCACCCGGATTTCGAAGTGCTGGTCGAGAAGCGCGCGGTAGTCCTTCGACAGGTTGGTCATGTCCGCGAAATCGCGCACGCCCTTCTGGTAGATCCACTGCCAGACCTGACCCACGCGCATCTTGGCCTGTTTCTCGGGCGTGCCGGCGGCGATCAGCGCGTCGCGCAGCCCGTCACGGGTCAGCCCGACAAGGTTGGGCTTGCCGAGAGTCGCATCCTCCTTGCGGGGGATGGTCATTACGTCTTGCGTGATCGGGGCCGAGGCCGTCATGTGTCGCGCTCCTGATGGAATTGCGCCTCATATAGGCGATCATACCATGAATTCAAAAGAAAACGCCCCGGACATCCTGCCGGGGCGTGTCTGTTCTGGCTCTGCGCCGGGTTATTCGCAGCGTTTGCCCGCATCTTCGACCGCGGCGGTGAAACCCATGAGCGAGAAGGTATCCTCGGTCCGGGTGCCGCGCGACGAGTTGCCGACGAGAACGGCATTGGCGCCACCCTTCATCGCGTTCACGATCTTGGTGTCGTCCTCGGGGCTGGCCGACCAGGCCCATTCACCATCCGTGAACAGCTGAAACTCGGTCTCGCCGATCGACAGGGTGACGGTCGACCCATCGGCAAAGGGGTAGCCCCCCGTGAAGCTTACCTCACCGGTGCCGTTGCCGGACCGGTAAGAGACGAAAAGCAGGATGTCGCCCCGGCGCACCGCGACCGACCGGCCATCCTTGGTGTTGACCGTCTGCTTGGGTTTCGAAACGCTCCAGCACTCCTGCGGATCGCCTTCGACGAAGACGCTCCAGTCGGTGTTGGCGGCGACCCGGTTCGTGCTTTCCTGTGCCACGGCGGCGCCGGTCGCAGTCAGCGACAGCGCGGCGATGCACAGACCCCGTGCGATGCGTGATGTCATGTCTAACACAGCCTCCAGCTGCTCTGCCTCTCGGGCCCTTTGCTCCATCCCTCTTTGGGGTGTTTCACGGCGCGGGCACCCTTTTCAACCTAATGGCGTTACCTTAACGGGTTTTTGCCGGTTTTTGAAAGACCTGTTGGCGGAAAACCGCGCGTTATCCTTGGGATGGCAGGGATGTGAACCGCGTGCGGCACCGGCCCGGTTGCGAATCGTTGGCGACGCCGATCCGGCGGGTCGGATCAGGCCCTTCGGAAGTCCGACTTCGCGTAGCCCTGCAAATACAGCAGCGCGGTGAGGTCACCGTGATTCACCCTGATGTCGCATTGGGCGGCGACAGATGGTTTGGCGTGGAGGGCGACCCCCGATCCGGCAAGCTCGAGCATCCCCAAGTCGTTGGCCCCGTCGCCCACGGCGATGACATCGGCATGTTCCAGCCCAAGGCGCGCCGAAATCTCTTCGAGGGCCGCGACCTTGGCGGCCCGTCCGAGGATGGGGTCGACCACCTGACCGGTCAGTTTCCCGTCCCGAATGTCGAGCGTGTTCGCGCGGTTCTCGTCAAAACCCAGCTCCGCCGCGACCTTGGCTGTGAACGCGTTGAAACCGCCGGAGACGAGCGCGGCATAACCTCCGTTCGCGCGCATCGTGGCGACGAGTTCGGCACCGCCGGGCATGAATGTGATGCGCTCGGCCTGAACCTTGTCGATGACCGTCGCGGGCAGATCCTTGAGAAGACCGACACGCTCGCGCAGTGCCCCTTCGAAATCCAACTCGCCGTTCATGGCGCGGGCGGTGATGTCGGCCACGCGCGGCCCAACGCCCGCTTCGTCCGCGAGTTCGTCGATGCATTCCTGCTGGATCATGGTGCTGTCCATGTCGGCGAGCAGCATTTTCTTGCGCCGGCCTTCTGTGGGCTGGACGATGAGATCGACCCCCAACGCCTGAAGTTCGTCCCACGAAGACCAGCGCGTATCGGGGACCGACGGCATGTCGAATTCCGCCGCTTCGTCAGGGGCGAGCCAGCGCGCGGTTGTCCCGCCCCACGCGCCCCGCAAGGCTTCGACCAGCGACGGGTCGAGGGCGGCTTTTCCGGGCGCGGTCAGAAGCGTGGTGGTGAACATCGGAGCCTCCGTTTGATCGGGGTCCGATTACCGTGGCAGGCCACGATGTGCCAGCCCGTTCTAGCCTTGCGGTTGGCGCAGCGCCTCGACCTCGGCCGCCGGAATTTCGTCGCCGGTTTCGAGGATCAGGATCGTCTGGCCCGAAACGACCTTGGCTTCGACGACTTCGGAGTAGACCGACATCGGTTCCTCCGACATCAGACCCCGCGTGTTGTAGCTTTGCAGGGTGAAGCTGTATTCGCCGGGCGGGAACAGCGACCCGTTGTCGTCAAGCCCGGCCCACTGGACCGAGGTGTCGCTTGGCGAAAACTCGACCCGGTCCACGATTGAGCCGGCCGCGTTCTTGACGACCATGAAGGTCTGCGTCGCGCCGGTCGGCGGGTGCGGTATCACCGTGATCGGCTCCATATCGAACTGCGCCGACACGCCCGCCCGTGCTTCCATCCCGACCCATCCGGCCAGGTCGGACATTGACATGACGCCAAGCTGGGTCTGCAACGCCTTGAGCAGATCATTGGTCTGGACCTGCTGCTCGACGCCAGAGAACGTGGCCAGTTGCACGGCGTAGTCCGAGCTTTCGATCGGATTGAGCGGGTCTTGGTTCTCCATCTGGACAGTGAGCATTTTCAGAAACGTCTCGAAGTCCGACGAGATGGCCGATTTGGATTTGGGGTCTTCAGAGGCAGCGCCGGACGCGGCGGATGCACCATACGAGACGGTCGTCGAGGTCTGCGAAAGCTCCATTCTATGTCCTTTCAGGCTGTCAAAGACGAAGGTCGACGCCGCCCCGTGCGGCGTGCGCCGACAGGTTGGCGTTCGGGGGCTGCGCGTCCTCCGATGCGGGGCCTTGTCCGGCAGGCGTTGCCGGATCTCGTGACTCGTCGGATTGACCATCCCGCCCTTCGCCGTCGTCGAAGGCGAAATTCAGACTGTCGTAGCCGAGATCGCGCAGGTCCTGCTCGAGAAGCGCGAGATTGCGTTTGATAAGATCGAGTGTTTCCGGGCGATCGGCGGACAAAGACACCGAAAGCGTGTTGCCGTCGCCGTTGAAAGACAGGTTGAGGCGACCGAGTTCTTCGGGCCGCAGGGTGACCTCGAGCGTTCCATCACGCGAGGCGCGGATCACATCCGCCACCTGCTGGGCGACGAGGCGTGGCGTTTCCGGGCGGTTGAAGATCTGTAGTTCCGGCCCCGCGCTCCGCCCAGTCTCCGAACGCGCGTGTTCGGTTCCCGACACCTCCGCGATGATCGGGTCGGACGTGACGTCGACAGGGGCGCCCATTGTCTCGGCCATCGCGGGCATTGCGGGAGGCGGCGTGGTTTGAACGGCGGGCGAGCGTTGCGTGGACGGGGCCTCTGGGGCCGCGGCTTCCGTGGTTTGTTTGGGGTCGATCGGGTCTGACGGTATCTCCGCACGCTCGCCTTCGGTCGCGTCTTGGCTAATCAGGTCTGGGCGTTGCGTGGACAAGACACCTTGCGTTGGGCTGCCGCTTTGTGTCGCTTTGGGCTCTCCCGTCTGAGGGTTCCCCGCGATCTTTTCCGACGAATCCGCGGCGGCGTTCTCAGTATCGGTCGCCCCGCCCGTCGGGATCGTAGTTGGCTCAGGGCGATGGCCCGGAACGGAAGATGGGGCTGTTGCTGCGGGAGTTGCTGCAGCTGCGAACCCCTCCTGTCCTGGCGGTGTGGCGATCGTATTTACCGCGGGCTGAGCGTCGTTTTCGGCGACGACCGGGCTCGGCGCGACGAGGGCGGAGGTGTCCCGTAGTAATGCTGGTGCCGGCCTGCGGTCGGACGCCTCCGAAGCCGTCGACGTGTTGGAAACAGGGTTCCCGGTGGGCACGGTGGCCGGCGATTCCTTGTTGTCGACCGGGGTCGTCAGATGCACAGAAGGCCCAGACAATGCCCGCGTTGCCTGAACTGGCTCTGCCGGGATGAGTGACACCGTGGCGTCCGCCGGTTCGGGCTTCGCAGCAAGTCCTTGAATTCTCGCGTGTTCCGAAACCATCGCGAACCCTAAATGCGGCGACGTGGCGGGTTTGCGGTTCGCATCGGTCGTGCTCGCCATGTCCGGCGCTGCTGCATAACTGCCTTCACTCTCTTCCAGCGTCGGCTCTGCCTCAGCTGACTTGGCGTGGCCCTGCCGTGTGTCCTCACCTCCGGCCTTGGGGCCTTGCGCGGCTTGAAACGCGTCGTCGAACGCGGTGCCTTTCGGGGCTCCGGTTTCGGGCGCATGGTCAGCGCGTCCCTGTTTGGGCGCCATGAAGGCGATATTGGTGACGTCCATCGTCGCTCCGGGAATTCTGTCTCCGAGTGGCGCGATACTCCCCCACAGAAATTACCGAATCTTTACCGGTTGCCGTCATCCTTTGCCGAAATGCCCACAATTCGACGGAACCGACGATGAACCCGGTCTTGCCAGTCTCACCGCGACCACCTTTTCAGCCCGCGCCCGTTTCTGCGGACGACAAACTGCGCGAGGCCGCGAAGGAGTTGGAGGCGACATTTCTGTCGGAAATGCTGAAATCGGCAGGACTTGGCGAGCTTTCCGAGACGTTCGGCGGTGGGCCGGGTGAGGAACAATTCGCGTCGTTCCTGCGTCTGGAACAGGCGAGGGCGATGGTCGAGGCCGGGGGAATCGGTCTGGCCGAAACCCTCTTCGAAGCCATGAAGGAGCGTGCCGATGGGGCTGTTTGATGGATCGGGCACTCTCGCCGCTCTGGATACCTTGCTGGACCGCGAAAAGGCGCTGATCCTGAAAGGCGATATCGAGGGCGTTCGGCGTCTCGCGCCCGAGAAAGAACGCCTCTTGTCGCGGATCGGGCGCAATCGGTTCCGGCGTGAACGGCTTGAAAACCTGCGGAAAAAAGCCGATCGGAACAATGAACTGCTGGCCGCGTCGGCCCGAGGTTTCAAGGCCGTTCAGGAGAAGCTGATCGCGCTGCGCGCGGCGGGGGGGCAGCATTCGACATACGATCGGGAAGGGCACCGCGCACGCATGGGAAATCGCCCGACGGACTTCAACAAGCGGGCCTGACGCCCCGCAAGTTCCGCGCTTTCGCCTAAAATCCGACGCAATCGCATTTCACACGTTCACTGTTCTTTTAGCACTCCGGCTTCAGGTTGCTCGCGCATCCTGAGGGGGTGGCGCGGACCGGAAACCGAAACGGAGACCGGCGTCCGCAGAGGTCAGAATGGCTCTGGAACCTGCCCTGAGCGGGCGGACCTCTAACCCGGCGTGAAATCTGCGCCGAACGACTGAAGGAACTGAAAATGGCGACCTTCCACGCCCCACCGTGGTGTCCTTCGCCACTGACCTTTTTGACCTTCTTGATGATGGGCGCATTGGCTTGCGCACTCATCCCACCACACCTCTCTATTCACCCGAGGTCAGGTGTAGGTCTCGCCAGTTAAGCTGCGGTTTACGGATGCCCCGGCAGGGACATTTCTTGCTTCAGGGTTAACGGCCTGTGTCAGAGCAGGTTGTCCAAGCCCCGCAGCAGCCCGGTGATCCCCATCACCTTCTGCGCGGCCAACAATGTGCCCGGCACGAGGATGTCGGCCGAGTGGCTATCGGCATCGTGCGTGATCGTCAGGCGCGAATTACCCGCCGCGAAGGTGCTGGTGACGGTCGCCGAATAGCTCGGCATCCGGATCGAATGGACCTGAACGCCGTTGACAGAGCCGCCGCGCAATCCCGGCTCGCCCTTGACCGTCGCGGGATCGACCTCGAAGGCCGGTTTCTTGATGTCCCCCATGCGCTCGGCCAGTTCGCGGGCCGTACCGGTCGGGGCGTCGGTCTTTTTCGGACGCGAGTAGTCGATGATCTCGAACCAGTCGAGGTATTCCGCCGCCATCAACGAAAACCGGGTCATCAGTGCGGCCGTCAGGGCGAAATTGCCGGACGCGACGACACCGAGCCGGGCCGCGCGTGCCGCGTCGTCGATCTTGGCGTAGTCCGCCGCCGTGAGGCCGGAGGTGCCGATCACCACGCGCCGTCCGGCGTCGATCGCCTGCATCGTGTGCGCGAACACAGCGTCGGCTTGGGTATAGTCCACGAGCACGTCGAACTCGGCCTCTGTCAGCGCCTCGGCCACCGTGGCGAAACAAGGGGCGCCCTGCACCTGCTCACCCGCGCTGGACCGCGCGACGCAGGCGGTCAGGTCAAAGCGGGGGTCTGCGGCAAAGGCCGCCGCGATGGTTCCGCCGCTCAGGCCGGTCGCGCCGGCCATGCAGATGCGTTGCACTTGGTTCTCCCTCTTTTTCGGGGGCGAGATTGCGATGTCGGTCAGTATGCCGCAACCCCTGTCGCCGCGCAGGCCGGCATGGTCCCCACGGGCCACGCGTATCAGCGGGACAGGTCGGCCTGATAGAGTTTGACCTTGATCCCGCCGTTGTCGATGACCGGGCCCGAAGTCAGGTCGAACCCGGTGGCGTGGGCCAGCGCCTGATCGGAGGTGACGATACCGACCCGCCAGCCCCGGAACCGTTCGGCGAGCACCCGGCCGAGCGTCCCGTAGAGCGCGTAGAGTTGCCCCTTGTTCCCGATGCGGGTGCCGTAAGGCGGGTTCACGATGACCAGTCCGGGCTCACCCTCGGGTGGCGTCAGCTCCGATAGCGGCTGGCAGCCGAAGGTGCAGATCTGGTCGACCCCGGCCGCTTCGGCGTTCCTGCGCGCGCCGTCGATGGCGCCCTGATCCCGGTCGTAGCCGTAGAAGCGCTGCATCGGCGTCGGACCCGAGCCTGCCCGCACGAGCGTCGCGAACCCGTCCGGGTCGAACGTAGCGAGGCTCTGAAACGCGAAGGCGCGGTCCCGTCCGGGTTGCAGATCCGCTGCGATCTCGGCGGCCTCCAGAAGGAACGTGCCGGAGCCGCACATCGGGTCGACGACGGTGTGGCGTCCGTCATATCCGCAGGCCCGCAAGAGGAGCGCGGCGAGCGTCTCACGGATCGGGGCCTTGCCGGTCGTGACCTTGTGTCCGCGCTTGTGCAGGCTCTCGCCCGAGGTGTCGACGCTGATGGTCACCAGATCGCGATCGATCCGAACCTTGATCGCGACCTCGGCCTCCGGGCTTATCGGCGCATCCATCGCGGCGGAGACGGCTTTTTCGACCCGTTCCGCAGCGGCGCCCGCGTGATAGATCTTGGACTTCCGGTTGGTCGCAACCTCGACCTTCACCGGCACATGCGGTTCCAGCGTATCGCGCCACGGAAACTTCCGTGACCGCTTGTCGAGCTGGGCCAGATGGAACGCCGGAAAACTCCCGAGCCGGACGAGTATCCGGGTCGCCCCGCGAAGCTCCAGATTGGCGCGCCAGACTTCTGACCAGTCGCCCCTGAGGGTCACGCCCCCCGGTTCCGGCTTGCCGCGCTTGAAGCCGAGGGCGGCGCATTCCGCTGCAAGCTGCGGCTCCAGCCCGGGCGGGCAGACGGCGAAGAAATCCAGTTCGGTCATGGGATGGGATTACGGCATCGCGCCGCCAAGGGGAATACGGCGCACCGTCAGGCGCGTGTTTCCGGCGTGTCGAGCCGGAACTTGCGAAATGCCGCACCGCCGTATTCGACGCCGTCCACTTCCCGCGCCCCCAGACGCGCCAGCGCGGCGATGTGGTTCCGGCTCGGCGGCAACAGGAAGGTCACGAAAGGGATGCGTGGGTGGCGGGCGGCCGCGTTCAGACAGGCGCGCGCGATTCGGGGGCCCAATCCGAAGCGGTCCGGGCGCAGGACGAGGCCGAAATCCCATTCCTCGCCCTCTCTCTGGAACCCGCCCCAGCCTGCATAGACCCCGTCCACCACGAAGGCCCAGTGACCAAGCCCGTCGCGCCGCCAAGTCTCTTCCTTTGCGGCAACGAGTTCGGCCGATTGCCGGTCGCTCCAGTCGCCGGACAGAAGCGGCATGTGCGCCGCCACGCGCGGATCGGACATATGAGCGGTGATGTCGTCCAACGGAATGTCGCTCAGTCTGCGAAATGCGATGTCCACTCCGGACTCCTCTCGGATCGGTCCTGCGCTTCTTCGTTTCCCAAATACTTTCGGGGGGCGCCCGCAGGGCGCGGGGGCAGCAAGCCCCCTCCGCACCATCCATCAGGGCCTGCCCGGTGGGTCAATGCCCCACCGAGCGAAGCGAGGCCCCGTCGCGACGGGGGCGCAGCCTACGGCGCAATGAAAAAGCCCCGGCACTCTGGCCGGGGCTCTTCCTGCCGTCATCCCGGCGCTTACGCGGGATCCTTGATCGTGCGCAGGTAGGGCAGCTTGATATCCACATCGCCGTATTTGGCTTTGGCGTCGTCATCCGACACCGACAGCGCCACGATCACGTCCTGACCCGGGGTCCAGTTGGCCGGGGTCGCCAGCGGCGCACCGTCCGTCTTCATCACAGCGTCGAGCGCCCGCAGAACCTCGGCGAAGTTGCGGCCCACCGACATCGGATAGGTCATGGTCAGGCGCAGCTTCTTGTCCGGCCCGACGATGAAGACCGAGCGCACGGTGGCGCTGTCGGCGGGCGTGCGGCCATCCGGCAGATAGGCGTCGGCGGGCAGCATGTCGAAGGCTTTGGCCATCGTCAGATCCTCGTCCGCCACGATCGGGAAGCCCGCCTTGGCGCCCGCGAAGCTTTCGATGTCGCCCTTCCATTTCTTGTGGTCCTCGACACCGTCGACCGAGATACCCAGAACTTTCACGCCGCGCTTTTCCCACTCATCGGCAAGCTGGGCGACCGCACCGAACTCGGTGGTGCAGACGGGCGTGAAATCCTTGGGGTGCGAGAACAGGATGGCATAGCTGCCATCGACCCATTCATGAAGGTTGATGTCGCCCTGATCGGTGGGCACGGTGATGTCGGGGATGGTATCGTTGATGCGAAGTCCCATGGAACTCTCCTTTTCCAATCGTCTCTTGTCTCAAACGTAATCTGATCGTGTTTCGCTTGAAGGGGGTTGTGGCAGAATGTCCGACTTGAATCGAGCGGTTTCATGGGGTGCTGTTCCGGCCCCATGACGTAGCGGCAGAACGGCCCCGGCTTGTGCCCCCTGCGCCCCGGTGACAGAGTGCGCGCAAAGCGCAATATGGGAGGTTTCCATGCTTGAGAAACGCGAATTCTATATCAACGGCGAATGGGTCGCTCCGGCCGAAGCACGCGACCACGAAGTGATCGACCCCTCTAAGGAAGAGGCCTGCGCGGTCATTTCGCTCGCGAGCGCGGCAGATGTCGACAAGGCGGTCGCCGCCGCCAAGGCGGCCTTCCCCGACTGGATGATGACTCCGGTGGAAGAGCGCATCGCTCTCGTCGAGAAGTTCCTCGAAATCTACAAGGCGCGGGCCGAAGACGTCGCGCAGGCCATCACGATGGAAATGGGTGCGCCGCTCGATCTGGCGCGCAGTTCCCAGTGGGGCGCGGGCTATGCCCATACGAAGGCGTTCGTGAAAGCGGCCAAGTCATTCGATTGGATCAAGCCGCTTGGCGATCACGCGCCGGATACGATGATCGTGCATGAGGCGGTCGGGGTCTGCGCCCTCATCACGCCGTGGAACTGGCCGATGAACCAGATCAGCCTCAAGGTGATCGCAGCGGCCATCGCGGGCTGCACGATGGTTCTGAAACCGTCCGAAGAAAGCCCGCTGGACGCGATGATCTTTGCCGAATGCATGCATGACGCCGGGTTCCCAAAGGGCGTCTTCAACCTCGTGAACGGCGACGGCGCTGTCACCGGCGACGCGCTTACCGGCCACCCGGACGTGGATATGGTCAGCTTCACCGGGTCGACGCGCGCAGGCATCGCGATCTCGCAGAACGCCGCCAAGTCGCTCAAAAAGGTGCATCTGGAACTCGGCGGCAAAGGCGCGAACATCGTTTTCGCCGACGCGGACGAGAAGGCGGTGAAACGCGGTGTCATGCACATGATGAACAACACCGGGCAAAGCTGTAACGCGCCCTCGCGGATGCTGGTCCAGCGCGAAATCTACGATCAGGCGGTCGAAACGGCGGCAGCTGCGGCGGACAAGGTCGCGGTGGGCGACGCGCATGAGGAAGGCCGCCATATCGGCCCGGTCGTGAACGAAGCGCAGTGGAACAAGATTCAGGGTCTGATCCAGACCGGGATCGACGAAGGCGCCCGGCTCGTCGCTGGCGGCTTGGGTCGCCCCGACGGCATGAACCGCGGGTTCTTCGTCAAGCCGACGGTGTTTGCCGACGTGACCAACGACATGACCATCGCGCGTGAGGAAATCTTCGGCCCGGTCCTGACCATGATCCCCTTCGATACCGAAGAGGAGGCCGTGAACATCGCGAACGATACGGTCTATGGCCTGACCAACTACGTCCAGACGCAGGACGGGGCCAAGGCGAACCGCGTCGCGCTCAAACTTCGGTCCGGCATGGTCGAAATGAACGGGCAGCCGCGCGGGGCCGGTGCGCCGTTCGGCGGCATGAAGCAGTCGGGCAACGGTCGCGAAGGTGGCGTCTGGGGTATCGAGGATTTCACCGAGGTCAAGGCGATCGGCGGCTGGGCCGTCGACGCCGCCGAGTGACGCCGGAGTGAAAGAAGGGCAGGGTCCAGCCATTCGGTTGGGCCCCGCCGATCAAAAATGCAGCGTTTTGCGTCCATGCGCGGCTTTGCGACGAGGCGAATGGTCAGGATCAGGCCCGGGCGTTGCTCCCCGAAAAGACCGCTCCTATATCTTTAATACAATTAACGAACAGTCATCCAACGCAGCCAGGGAGCCGCGCGTTGAGTTACTCGATCAGAATTCACCCGGATCGCCGCATTGCGGTGTTCCATTTCAGCGGTGTTCTGAACCCGCAGGTCGGCAAGCAGGCGTTCCTCGACTACATCAGGATGCCGGACTTCGATCCCCATTTCGCCATGCTGACGGATGCGCGGCAGTTGAACGGCGTCGAGGCCTCGTTCCCGGAAATCGTCAGCGGTGTGATGAAGGTCATGCGGAATCTGCGACAGTTCGACCAGCCGGTGCGCAGTGTGATACTCGTCAACTCGGAAAAGCCGTTCGTCGTGGCGCGACTGCTCGATCAGGTGCTCGAACGCGCCAGCAAAATCCGCATCCATATCGCCCGTGAGGAGCATGAGGCGCTTGCGCTCGTCGGCTGTTCGGACACCGATTTCGCCCGCCTGGCGAACGCCGCCTGATCCTCGTCAGTCCAACCCCAGTTCGTCCAGCATGTGACGCCCGCGGGCATCCTCGACCTCGATCACCCACAGGTCCGGGTCGAACGACCGCTGCTTGCCGATCGACTCGTCCACGGCGCGTTCGTCGCCTTCGGCCAGAACCATCCATTTGCGCTCGCCCGTCATCAGGTCGACGCTGCGTTGAAACGCCTGCGCCTGACCGTCCATCGTGGCGAGCTTGACCAGCACGGCCCCGGCGGTCGCATCGCCCTTGGCGACGACATATGTGGAGATGCCTTCGGCCTGAAGCCGGGCGAGGTATGCCGAAACCCAGATGCCGGTCGCAAGGCGGCTCATGCGTTCCCGTCTTTGAAGTCCAGACCCATTTCCGAATAGCGTTCGGATTCTTCCAGCCAGTTCGGGCGCACTTTTACCTGAAGGAACAGGTGAATCTTTCGGCCGAGGAATTCCTCAAGTTCCGCGCGTGCCGCCTGACTGACCGCCTTGATGGTCTCGCCCTTCTTGCCGAGAACGATGCCTTTGTGCCCGTCACGGGCGACGTAGACGATCTGATCGACGCGGGCCGAGCCATCCGGGCGTTCTTCCCAATGCTCGGTTTCGACGGTGAGCTGATAGGGCAGTTCCTGATGCAGGCGAAGCGTCAGCTTCTCGCGCGTCATCTCGGCGGCGATCATCCGCATCGGCAGATCCGCGATCTGGTCCTCGGGGTAGAGCCACGGGCTTTCGGGCATCATGCCGGCGAGCCAGGTCTTGAGGTCCGCGACGCCATATCCCTTTTCAGCCGAGATCATGAAGGTTTCGACGAAGGGAAACCGCTCGTTCATGTCCTGCGTCAGGCCGAGCAGGACATCGGACGACACCTTGTCGATCTTGTTGATCGCAAGCGCGACGGGGCGATTGCGCGCCACCTCGGGCAGATGGTCGAGGATCGTCTCGACCCCCTTGGTGACACCGCGATGCGCCTCGATCAGCAGGACGATGACTTCTGCATCGGCAGCCCCGCCCCATGCGGCGGCGACCATCGCACGGTCCAGCCGCCTGCGCGGTTTGAAGAGGCCAGGCGTGTCGACGAGCACGATCTGGCTATCCCCCTCCAGCGCGACACCGCGAATGCGCGCGCGCGTGGTCTGGACCTTGTGGGTCACGATGGACACCTTCGCCCCGACGAGGTGGTTCGTCAGGGTCGATTTGCCCGCGTTGGGCTCGCCGATAAGGGCGACAAATCCGGCACGTGTGGTCATGGCAGGGGCCATAGCCCCTTTCTTTGCCTCGCGCTAGGGGGCGTGAGCGGCAAGGCGCGCGGGCGTGCGCCGGGCCGCGTTCGCATGGCGCGGGAACACGGGCCTGCAAATTGCAGCTAAATCGGTATGGTGGGGATTAGGAATCAGGAGGACCTCATGCCCGACGCCACCTGCACCTGTGGACGGGTGCGGATCGAGATCACCGGCAAGCCGATCATGGTCGCGGAATGCGGCTGCACCTCATGCCAGACTGCGGGGCAGGCCTTTGGCGGCGTGCTGACCGAGCATTACACCACGCCTTACGTCATGGTGCGCAAGGATCGCGTGCGACTTGCGTCTGGCGATGGCGCGCTCGAAGCCCGACGGTTGACGCCTGAAAGCGCGACGCGCCGGGTCGTCGCGACCTGTTGCGGCGCGCCGATGTATCTGGAATTCGAGAAGGGCCATTGGCTTAGTGTCTATGCCGCGCGGCTGCCCGCGCAGGACCGCGGCGCACTCGATTGCCGAACCATGACGAAAGACCTGCCGGAGGGTATCGTTCTGCCGAACGATGTGCCGAACCCCAAGCGACATACGCCGGGGTTCATGTTGAAACTCATGGGCGCGTGGGTCGCGATGGGGTTCCGCACACCGAAGATCGACTGGGCGAGGGAGGCCACGGGATGAGCGAGGACAAGATCGAAGTCCGCAATATCAATTCACCGGATCACATCACGCGGGTGGATCGGACAAAGTACGAGGACATGAAGCAGGCCTTGCTGAAAGTGCTGCCATCCGAGGCGCCCGGATTAAAAGTCGCCGAGGCACAGGATGCGCTGAAACCGCATCTGGACCAGACCCTTTTCCCCGGCGGCGCGAAATCCGGCTGGTGGCTGAAATGCGTGCAGCTCGACCTCGAGTTCAAGGGCGAGATCAAGCGCGCGGAAAAACCGCCCGTGCGGCTTTACAAGGTCTAACGCAATTTGGGCGGGCCGGGGTCGTTTTGCCGGTCCAGAACACCTTCGAGCCCCCAGCGGAGCCCCTGTCCGATCCGATCCGCCAGCGCCGAAAACCGCTCGGCCTTTTCGGGTGTCAGCACGTCGCGGGCCGCGGCATGGAACGTCTCGAGCCACATCGGAAAGTGCTCCGGCCGCACCTCGCCATTCGTGACATGCGCTTGCATCGGGCTGCCGCGAAAGCTGTGGTCGATCTGGAACGCCGCGCGCCAGAACCCGGCGATCTTCGCCTCATGCGCCCGCCAGACCGGCCCGTCGTCCGGTGCAATCGCCCGCGCGAAAATCGGACCGAGGACGTCATGCCGGCGCACGCGGGCGTAAAACGCAGCCATGAGGAGGTCGATGTCCTCAGCGGTCATGTCTTGTGCGGTCTCAGTGTTCATGCCGACGTTATGAACCCGTTTCTCACGGGCGTCATGGGGCGCGATGTCACACGGCCTGTGCGCGGCGTCCGGTCCTGAGCAGGGTATACAGCCCCGTGGCCACGATCAGCGCACCGCCCAGAAGGGTGATGGCGTCGGGACGTTCGCCGAAGGCCAGATAGGCGATCACCAGCGCGACCAGAAGACGGGAATAGCGGAAGGGCGCGACGACGCCGATTTCGCCCGACCGCATCGCGGTGGTCAGCGCGTTATAGGCCACGGTCCCGAACAGGGCGGCCACGACGATGGCCCCCCACGCGGCGGCGCTCGCCCCCTGAGGCAGGCGCGGATCGAAGGCCCATATGACAAGGCCCGCGACGGTCACCACGATGAATCCGAGCGTGCCCAATTGACGGCCCGAAACATGGGGCGGACTGGCACGGGTGGCGAGGTCGCGACCCGCGAAGCCCAGCATCCCGATCACCGGAAAGATGACCAGAGGATCGAACATCTCGGGTGTCGGGCGCAGAATCAGGATGACGCCCGCGAACCCGATCAGCATCGCAATCCAGCGGCGCGGCCCCACCTTTTCGGCGAACAGGAGTGCCGCGCCGAGCGTCACGACAAGCGGTGTGGCCTGAAGGATCACGGAGGTCAGCGAAAGCGACACGAAGGCGATGGACAGCGTGTAGAACAACCGCCCGATCAGTTCGATGCCCGACCGGATAAGGAGCCCGCGTGACAGGAAACTCTTCGGAAAGACCGCCTCGCCTGCGCGCAGTGACAGGATCGCGCAGATCGTCATGGCGATGAGGCCGAAGAAGGTAAAGGCCATGCCGCGCGGCACGTCCTGAAAGGCGAACTTCAGAAAGGCGTCCTCGCCCGCGAAGGCACACATGGACAGGACCATGAACAGCGCACCACGTGCATTCGGGCTCATGCCTGCGCCACCATGTGAAAGGTCGGGATCAAGATCATGCTCTCCGCTGTTCCTGCCTTCCACCTAGCGAAAGCCCGAGACCGATACCAGACCTGCCGGCTTCGAGCGCGCCAGCTGGCTTTCAACACAGAGAAATGCGTGAACCGGCCCGCGGTTATGCGCCGAGCCGTTCCAGAAGCGCCCGCGCGGCATCCTGTTCGGCCGCCCGTTTGGAATTGGCTTTTGCGCGGGCGGCTTCACCGTTTTCGAGTTGTGCCTCGATCGTGAATTCCGGCGCGTGGTCGGGCCCGTCGCGTGCGATCTCGACATAGGTCGGGGGCTGCATCTTGCGCGCCTGCGCCCATTCCTGAAGCGCGGTCTTGGCGTCGCGCGCGTCCTCTTCGACCGCGCCGATGCGGTCGCCCCAGAGCCGCACGATCATCTCGCGCGCGGCTTCGAAACCCGCATCGAGGTAGACCGCAGCGATCACCGCTTCCATCGCGTCGCCCAGCAGGGCCTGTTTGCGGCGGCCCCCCGACATCTGCTCGGACCGCCCGAGTTTCAGGACGGCCCCCAGTTCGACCTGTCGCGCGACGTCGGCGCAGGCTTCCTTGCGCACGAGCGCGTTGAACCTTGGGGCAAGCTGGCCCTCGCTCGCCTCCTTGTCGGCGGCGAGCATGGCTTCGGCCATGACGAGGCCGAGCACCCGGTCGCCCAGAAACTCCAGACGTTGATTGTCGGGCCGCGTATCCGACGAGATCGAGCCGTGTGTGAGCGCCCGGATCAGAAGTTCGGGGCGCTTGAAGTCGTGCCCGATCCGGTTGGCAAAGCCCTTCAGATCCGCCGACAGTTTCATTCGATCTTCTTGAAGAACCGGTCGCCGCGCCATGTCCAGAAATAAAGCAGGCGCTTGCCCGAGGCCGAGAAGATCACGCGGTCCACGCGACCCAGCAGGTATTCTTCCGACACGAAGCCCACACCGTTGGCACGCTGGCTCACCCGGCTGTCGGTCGAGTTGTCGCGGTTGTCGCCCATGAAGAAATAGTGGCCTTCGGGCACCGTGAACACGTTGGTCGAATCGAGCCGTCCGTCGCCCACGTTCAGGATCGAGTGGGACACGCCGTTGGGTAGCGTTTCGACGTATTTCTCTTTGATACATTCGCCGCCCTGACCGACCGGGCCGTTGGAACACAGCGGGAAGGTGCCGAAGCGGCCCTGCGAACGATAGGTCTCGACAAAGGTGCCGTCCGGGACCTGCGTCGCCTCTTCGCCGTTGATCGAAAGCACGCCGTCCTGCACCTGAATCTTGTCGCCCGGCTTGCCGATCAGACGTTTCACGTAATCGGTGTTGAGCGTGGGGTGGCGGAACACGACCACATCGCCCCGTTCCGGTTCGGACCCGAGGATGCGGCCCGAGATCGGACACATGGCGAAGGGACACGAATACTGGGAATAGCCGTAGGCCATCTTGTTGACGAACAGGAAGTCGCCGATCAGCAGCGTGTCCTTCATCGAGCCGGTTGGAATCCAGAACGGCTGGAAGAACACTGAACGAAAGATGCCCGCGATCAGAAGCGCCCAGAAAACAGTTTTGACGGTTTCCATGATCCCGTCTTTTTTCTCTTTCGCCATCTGCCCCTGCCTCCGCTTGGTTCTGTCGCTACATGGGCGGGTGCGCCGAGCCTGTCAAGCAATCGGCCGGGCTTCGATCAGGACAAAGGCCTGCGCCCATGGGTGGTCGTCGGTCAGCGTGACATGAACGATCGCTTCGTGCCCCTCGGGCGTCATGTCGCGCAGGCGTTCGGCGGCCCATCCTGTCAGATGCATGACGGGCTGTCCGGTGCGCAGGTTCGAGACCGCCATGTCTTTCCAGCTGATGCCCATGCGCAGGCCGGTGCCGAGTGCCTTGGAACAAGCCTCTTTCGCGGCCCAGCGTTTCGCGTAAGTCCCGGCCTCGTCCTTGCGGCGCGCGGCTTTGAACTGCTCGGTTTCGGTGAATACCCGGTCGCGGAAGCGGTCGCCGTGCCGTTCGAGCACGCCGGCGATCCGGTCGATATTCGCAAGATCGGTGCCGATACCCAGAATCATGGTCAGGCGGACTGCGGGGCAAGGCGCAGGCCAAGCCGGTTGAAGGCGAACTGGATGACGACAAGGGCCACTGCGCCGAGCGCCACGCGCGGTGCGCCCCCCAATTCCGCGAACAATTGGCCGCCCGTCGCGACGTTTCCAAGGCCGAACAACAGCAGGCTCACGCCGAACGAAAACGCGGTCATGCACAGGCTACCTTCCATTGCGGTGCGCCCTGCGGGGCGTGCTCCGTTCGTCTTGGCGAAGGCGTTCCCTTCGACGACGGCCGCGATCAGGGGCGGCAGGGCGATGGCGAACCCGGTCGCGCTGGGCATTCCGAGCAGTACTGGCAGGAAAAAGATGGCGACGGTGAACACCGTGAACAGGCCGGTGTAGCGCCCGATGTTGATGGTCATGTCGCCGTGCCCTTCCCGCTCGCGTCTGCGCGGCAGACCCTATTGCGCGGGCGTCGTCAAGGCAATGCGGGAGGGGCGGGGAAGGTCGGCAAGCTGGCCGGGGGTCAACCCGGACAGGTCCGGGTGGTCATGCGGGTCGGCCGTCTGTGCGGTTCTGAGCGGCAGGGTGCGCAGGATGCGGGGAAGAATGCGGGTCATGGTGTGTCCTTTCGTTTGAAAAGAGTGTGCCTGTATCCGGCGCATAAAAATATGGAGTTTCGCTGATCCATGTTTTAGAAAAACTGAATGAAGGAACTGGATCGCGTCCACCTCTCGGGTCTGCGGGCCGTCGAAGCCGTATTGCGCTTGGGCACACTCGTGCAGGCCGCCGAAGAGCTTCGGGTTTCTGTCGGGGCGGTGAGTCAGCGGGTGGCCAAGGCCGAAGACGCGCTGGGCGTAACCCTGTTCCTGCGGGGGCGTTCCGGCATGCTGCCGACCGCGCAGGGCAGGGCTATGGCCGGCCTGCTGACCACCGGCTTCGGTCAGCTTGCCGCCGCCGTGGGCGAGGCGACGCGCGATCATGGCACGACACTCGTCGTGTCGGTCGCGCCGATCTTCGCGGCACGTTGGCTGATCTGGCGTTTGCCGCGCTTCTCCGCGCGGCATCCTGAAATCCGGGTGCGCATCGACAGCGTCGAGGGACTGGTCGATCCGAATACCTCTGACGTTGACCTGTGTCTCAGGGTCGGCACGGGGCCTTATCCCGATCTCAGGGCCGAACGCCTGTTCTCGCATCGCGCCATGCCGGTCTGTGCGCCGGAGATGGCAGAGCGGCTCAAGTCGCCCGCCGATCTCGCGCATGTTCCGATCATTCGCGACACGAACTCGACCCTGCCATGGTCGGTCTGGCTGGAACCCGAAGGGCTGGATGAAAGCATTCTCGGACCGGGGCCGGAGTTTTCGGACGGAAGCCTGTGCTTCGACGCCGCGATGGGTGGGGCAGGGGTCTTTCTGGCGTGGGAGACGCTGGACCTGAAGGCCATGGCCGACGGCCGGGTGGTCGCGCCGTTCCCACGGCTACAGGAAACGGGCCGATCCTACTGGCTCGTATCGGCGCGTGACCGCAGCCCGGGCGCCGCGCATCGGTATTTCGTGCGCTGGATGAAGGAAGAGCTGGCAGCGGACGGGATCGAGCTTGCGTAGGCCGGATGGCCAAAATCGTCGTTCACCTTCGGGCCGTCAGTCGCCCAGCTCCAGCCGGGGGGAAATCGCCCCGGTCGCCTGATTGAGCGAGAACTTCAGCATCGCCCCGACAGGCTCGACCGCGTTCGTCATGGCGAACACCCGGACCGGGACCGTGAACATCAGGCCGACGGAAGGGTCGTAAGCCGCTTCGAGGCGGTCGAAATCTATCCCCGCGAACCCGCTCGTGGCGGGAAAAGTCAGGACGCGACATTGCCGTTCGCCAAGTTCGCCGTAGGGCGGCGAAAGGACCAACAAGAAGAAACCGCCGAAGGCCGGTTCGCCCACGTCCAGCTTGGCAATGCGCACAGACCCGTTCGAAAAGGTCCGGCTGTTATCCTCCCACGGCTCGGCCAGGTTCCAGGCCGAGGCCTGCCAATCGCACGCGATGACATCCTGTGCTGCGGCGGGCGCGGCGAGGACCGCCAAAGCGGCGAGCGCGCGGATCATGCCCGTGCCTCGTCCATCAGCCGCCGCATTTCGGCGATGCTGGCTTCGAGGCCGAGGAAGATCGCCTCTCCGATCAGGAAATGCCCGATGTTGAGTTCCCGCACTTCCGGGAAAGCCGCGACCGGACCCACGGTTTCATAGGTCAGCCCGTGGCCCGCGTGCACCTCGAGCCCGAGGGAATGCGCGAAGGCCGCCATGTCGCGCAGGCGTTCGAGTTCGGCGTCGCGTTCGCTGAATTTGCCCTCGTAGTGGAAATCGCAATAGGCGCCCGTGTGCAGCTCGACCACAGCGGCCCCGATCCGGTGCGCGGCCTCGATCTGGGCGCGGTCCGCGGCGATGAAGATCGACACGCGGCAGCCCGCGTCGGCCAGCGGCGCGATGAAATGGGCAAGGCGGTTTTCGTCCTTCGCCACCTCCAGCCCGCCTTCTGTGGTCCGCTCCTCGCGCTTTTCCGGCACGATGCAGACCGCGTGCGGCTTGTGGCGCAGCGCGATGGCCTGCATCTCGTCCGTCGCGGCCATCTCGAAGTTGAGCGGCACGGTCAGTTCCGCGGCAAGCCGCTCGATGTCGCCGTCCCCGATGTGACGACGATCCTCACGCAAATGCGCGGTGATGCCGTCGGCGCCCGCCGCTTCGGCCAGCTTCGCAGCCCGCACCGGATCGGGATAGGCCGAACCGCGCGCGTTGCGCACCGTGGCCACGTGGTCGATGTTCACACCGAGGCGAAGTTTACCGCTCATGTCTCGCCTTCCTTCGCATGGGTCCGCTCGGCCATGCGTTTTTCATACCGTTTGCGCAACTGTTTCACGCGCCGCTTTTGATACGCCGTGATGATGGGGCGGGACAAGCCGAAGGCGATCATCGCCGCACCAAGCCCCGGAAGGATGCCTCCGACCAGATAGGGCAGAAACACCCGGTCCAGAAACAGGGCGAGGCCGGCCCATTCCGCGGTCTCGTGGGTGAAGATCGCGGTTATGTTGTGCCAGATGTCATGGCTCGCACGGGCGAAGGCGTCGACGATGTATGTCAGGTTCGTGTCCCGTGACGGCAGTCCGAGGAACCGGTTGCCGAGCCGCAGGCTGATACTCGCGATAAAGGGAAAGGTGATCGGATTGCCGACGAAAGTGGCCAGCACCGCGGCCAGAAGGTTTCCGCGCACCACCCATGCGATCAGCGCCGCCGTCACGAAATGCAGACCGAAGAGCGGCGAAAAGCTGACGAAGACACCCGCCGCGATCCCGCGCGCGATCCGGTCGGCGGGGTCCGGCAGGCGACGCAGGCGGTAGATGACGTAGCGGGTGGCGCGATACCAACCGCCACGGGGGTAGAAGAACTCGGTGAACGCGCGCATGTAGGAGCGCGGCTTGCGCTTGAACATGGCTCGGCCCCCTTTCCCTATGGTGCGCGGCTCAGGTCCCGATGCCTTCGGATTTCCGCCACGTCCGTTTCTGCCTCGAGCACCAGCATAACAGCATGAAGGTGTTCGATGTCCCTCAGATCCACGTCGATCAGAAGCCGATAGTAGTCCGGTTTCCGGTCGACGAAGGTCATGTTTGAGATATTGGCCTTCTGCTCGCCGATCAATGTGCAGATTCGTCCCAAAACGCCCGGACCGTTCGCGATCACGACATTGAGTGTGACCGTATGGATCGCCGGGTGCTGGCCGGAATGCCAATGGACGTCCACCCAACGCGAACTGTCGCCGTCGAGCGCCTCAAGCGCGCGGCAGTCGATCGAATGGACCATCATGCTCTTGCCGCGATAGGTGATGCCGACGATCCGTTCGCCCGGCACCGGCTGACAGCATTGCGCGATCTGAAAGCTCTGATCCGGTTCCAGACCGATGACGGCGCGGGCCGCGTCGATCTCGCTCCCCGTGTCGACCGCGTTCGGATACAAGATCGCGACCACGTCGCGCGCGGCGAGGTCGGCGGAGCCGAGGCGGGCCAACAGGTCTTCCGGCCCGCCGAGGCTGAGTTGCTTCGCCGCCGTCGCCAGCGCCTTGTCCGTGGCCTTGCGCCCGACATGGTCGAAAGCGACGCGGGCCAGTTCGCGCCCGAGCCGGATGAACCTTTCGCGGTCCTCTTCGCGCAACCGCCGGCGGATGGCGGACTTGGCGCGCCCCGTCACGACGATGTCGAGCCATGTGGCCTGTGGCGACTGCCCTTCGGCGGTGATGATTTCGACCGATTGGCCGTTCTTGATCCGGGTCCAGAGCGGCACGCGGATGTTGTCGACGCGGGCACCGACGCAGCTATCCCCGATCCGTGTGTGGATCGCATAGGCGAAATCCAACGGCGTCGCCCCGCGCGGCAGTTTCACGACCTCGCCCTTGGGCGTGAAGCAGAACACCTGGTCCTGATACATCTCGAGTTTGACGTTCTCGAGAAACTCGTCGTGATCCTCGGCGTTCTCGAACCGCTCGGTCAGCGAGGCGATCCACTTGGCGGGGTCGACGGCGAACGGGTTTTCGGCTCGCACACCGTCCTTGTAGGACCAGTGCGCCGCGACGCCCGCTTCGGCCACGTCGTGCATCTGCCGGGTGCGGATCTGGATTTCGACCCGTTTTCCGTCACGCCCCGACACCGTGGTATGGATCGAGCGGTAGCCGTTGGATTTCGGCTGGCTGATGTAATCCTTGAACCGCCCCGGCACGGCGCGCCAGCGTTGGTGCATCGCGCCCAGCACGGCGTAGCAATCCGCCTCGCTGTCGGTGATGACGCGGAAGCCGTAGGTGTCGGACAGACGCGAGAAGGACTGATCCTTTTCCTGCATCTTGCGCCAAATCGAATAGGGTTTCTTGGCGCGGCCAAAGACTTCGGCCTCGATCCCGACACGGTCGAGTTCCTTGCGGATGTCCTTGGTGATCTTGTTGATGACGTCGCCCGATTCCTTTTGCAGGTGGACGAAGCGCCGGATGATCGACGCGCGGGCATCCGGGTTCAGGACGTGAAAGGCGAGGTCTTCCAACTCCTCGCGCATCCACTGCATACCCATCCGGCCCGCGAGCGGCGCGAAGATATCCATCGTTTCGCGCGACTTCTGCACCTGCTTTTCGATCCGCATGGCGCGGATCGTGCGCATGTTGTGCAGCCGGTCGGCGAGTTTGACGAGAATCACCCGCAGATCCTTGGACATCGCCATGAACAGCTTGCGGAAGTTCTCGGCCTGCTTTGTCTCGGTCGAGGACAGCTGGAGATTGGTCAGCTTGGTGACGCCATCGACGAGTTCGGCCACGTCGGGTCCGAACCGCTCCGAAACCTCGGAATAGGTCGATCCGGTGTCTTCGATGGTGTCGTGAAGCAGCGCGGTGATGATGGTCGCATCGTCGAGTTGCTGCTCGGCGAGGATATGCGCGACGGCGATCGGATGCGTGAAATACGGCTCGCCCGAATGGCGGTACTGCCCCTCATGCATGCGCCGCCCGTAATCGAAGGCGGCGCGAATGAGGTCCGAATTGCTTTTCGGGTTATAGGCGCGGACCTGCGCGACAAGCTCTTCAGGATTCAGCTCGGTCATGCAGGTGCGGTCTCAGGGTCAGCCTTGGCCCTGGGCCTCCATGAGCGCACGAAGAAGTTTTTCGTCCGTCATGTCGTCGTCGTCCGGCTTGTCCGGCGTTTCCTGACCCATGAGAAGCGCCATCTGGTCGTCCTCGGGCTCGTCCACTTCGATCTGGGTCTGGTTCGACTCGATCATCCGTTCGGTCAGCTCGTCCGCCGTCTGGGTCTCTTCCGCGATCTCGCGCAGGGCCACGACCGGGTTCTTGTCGTTGTCGCGATCCACGGTGAGGGCACCGCCGGACGAAATCTCGCGCGCCCGATGGGCGGCAAGCATCACCAGGTCGAACCGGTTCGGGACTTTGTCAACGCAATCTTCAACCGTCACGCGGGCCATAGAAGGACTCCATTCAATTCGCGGATGTGAAGGGGCTATTTAGGCGCGAAAGGGCCTGAGCACAAGCACAATCGGCAGGTTTCTGCCCTGAAACAAAGGCTCCGGCGAAACGTCTTTGCGCGGCGCCCGGTCGGGTCAAGGATCAAGAGGACGAACCGGGGACACTAGGTCGTCGGGCAGCGCGTCCAGCATTTCGCGGATCGTGCGATCCAGCAGCGGATGCCGCCAGTCCGGTGCGATGTCGGCGGCGGGGACGAGAACGAAGGCCCTGTCCTGCAACCGCGGATGGGGCAGGATGAGCTCTTCGGGTGTCGCGGATTTTTGCTTGTCGAACGGGAGGTTGACCCATTCACGAAGCGTGGGCTGGTCAGGCAGGATCATTTGGTCCAAGGTGAGAAGATCAAGGTCGAGCGTTCGGTTTGTCCACCGCTCACGGCGTATTCTGTCAAAGGACGTCTCGATCTTGTGAAGACGGGCAAGGATCATCGCCGGGTCCAGGGGCGTAGAAACCTCGACCACGGCGTTGACGACATCGGGCTCGGCCCCTTTGGGGACGAAAGGAGAGACGTAAAGACGGCTGCGGGCGAGGATTTCGAACGGCCCGTCGTCGAGCGAGGAAATGGCAGCTTGAATGGTTTCCACCGGGCCACCTGCCGGTGACGTTGCGTTACTGCCAAGGGAGATCAGTGCTTTACCTAGACGTAAACTTTCACCATATGGTTGCGTCATCGCGCTTTATCCCTATCTTGACGCGGATTCGCCGCCGCCCAATTTTTTCGCACTTACCACTCACGGCACTGACGGCGAACAGAATTCGGAAGGATGGATTATGTTCTACAAGGACGAACGGCTCGCGCTGTTCATTGATGGTTCGAATCTGTATGCGGCTGCCAAGTCGCTCGGCTTCGACATCGACTACAAGCTGCTGCGCCAGGAATTCATGCGCCGCGGCAAACTTCTTCGCGCGTTCTACTACACGGCGCTTCTGGAAAACGACGACTATTCGCCGATCCGGCCCCTCGTGGACTGGCTGCACTACAACGGCTTCACCATGGTCACCAAGCCGGCGAAGGAATTCACCGACTCGATGGGCCGCCGTAAAGTGAAGGGCAACATGGACATCGAACTCACCGTCGATGCCATGGAGATCGCGCCGCATGTCGACCACATCGTGCTGTTCTCCGGCGATGGCGACTTCCGTCCGCTGGTCGAAGGTCTGCAACGTAAAGGTGTGCGCGTCTCGGTCGTTTCGACGATCCGCAGCCAGCCGCCGATGATCGCGGACGAACTGCGCCGTCAGGCCGACAACTTCATCGAGCTCGACGAGCTGAAGGAAGTGATCGGTCGCCCGCCGCGCGATGATCGCCCGGAGCGGACCTACAACGAAGAAGACGCGGACGCCTAAGCAACCGCACCGTTGAGATTACGACGACGCCCGGCCGCCCATGCGACCGGGCGTTTTTCATGCGGCGGTCCAAAGGTCGTGGTGGAAGTGGATCAGGTGCCCGGACGGATCGCGCACCGTGAAAGACCTGAGACCCCACGGCTTGTCCGATATCGGGTCCGAGATGTCCGCCCCAAGCGCGGTCAGGTCGGCTTCGGTCCCGTCCACATCGTCGCAGAACACCCAAAGCTCTAAGGGCGTGATGGGGCCATCCGTTTCGCGCAGGAACAACACGCAGTCGCCACGCCGGACGGCACCGATGCGCCCCTCGATATTGTGCCAAGCGATGTCGAAGCCAAGCGTGTCGCGGTACTGTGCCTGCGCCTCTGCGACGTCTCGCACCGGAAGTGTCGGGACCGCCGCGTGCAAGGTCACGCCCCGTCGCGGCTGTCGCACCAAGCGCGCGTGATCGCCTCGACCTCGTCACGCTTGGCGGCCAGATCCTCAAGGCTCGCCACTTTCAGGGTGCGCGCTTCCTTGCCGTCGCCTTCGAGCGACGGGAAATCGCCGGGAATGGCCGCGCCGGTGTGGAACATCAGCGAGGCGTGCTTTTTCGACTTTGGGAAGAACGACGCCATATTGCCCTTGTAGGTGAACGTCGGCGCGGACCATTTGATGCATTCGGAAATGCGTGGATCGGCGGCGAGGATCACCTCGCGCATGGCCTGCACCGTCTCCTTCATCGGATTGTCATAGGTTGCCATCCAGTCGTCGACCTCTTGCGCCATGCCATCCTCCGGTTTCGCCGCAGGAAGGGTAGCATGATTCCTTGCTCTCCCAAGTCTGGACGCGGCGCGCGGCGGTCATTAGGTGTGGGCGAAGGAGCCGACATGACCAAGCCATCCCTGACCCTCATCCTTGCTGCGCCGCGCGGGTTCTGCGCGGGCGTCGACCGCGCGATCAAGATCGTCGAAATGGCGATCGAGAAGTGGGGCGCGCCGATCTATGTCCGGCACGAGATCGTTCACAACAAATTCGTGGTCGACAGCCTGCGCGAAAAGGGCGCGGTCTTCGTCGAGGAACTGGATGAATGTCCGACCGACCGTCCCGTGATCTTCTCGGCGCATGGCGTGGCCAAGGCCGTGCCGGCCGAGGCGAACCGGCGCGAAATGATCTATGTCGACGCGACCTGCCCGCTGGTGTCCAAGGTGCATATCGAGGCCGAGCGGCACCATGCCAACGGGCTTCAGATGGTCATGATCGGGCACGCGGGCCATCCCGAAACCATCGGCACGATGGGCCAACTGCCCGAGGGCGAGGTGTTGCTGGTCGAGACCGAGGCCGATGTGGCCACGCTCGAACCGCGCGATCCCGAGCGTTTGGCGTTCATCACGCAGACCACCCTGTCGGTCGATGACACGGCGGGCATCGTCGCGGCCCTCAAGGCCCGGTTCCCGGCCATCATCGGCCCGCACAAGGAAGACATCTGTTACGCCACGACCAACCGGCAGGAGGCCGTGAAGGCCATCGCGCCCAAGGCCGACGCGCTACTGGTGATCGGTGCGCCCAACAGCTCAAACTCCCGCCGTCTGGTCGAGGTCGCGCGCTCGCGCGGGTGCGACTATGCGCAACTGGTGGGGCGCGCGGACGAGATCGACTGGCGCGCGCTCGAAGGGGTGCGTGCGGTGGGTCTGACGGCCGGGGCCAGCGCCCCCGAAGTACTGGTGGACGAGGTGATTGCGGCCTTCCGCGACCGCTACGACGTCACGGTCGAGACGGTCGAAACCGCGACCGAGAACGTCGAATTCAAAGTGCCGCGCGTGCTGCGCGAGCCTGCATGAACGACATTCCCCGCACGCCCCTCCTCCTCGGCCTCGCCGGGTTGATTCCGTTCGTCTGGGGCGCGGTGACGAGTTTTGCGCCGGTCGCGTGGGTGGACGAAATCTTCGTCGGATACGCCGTGCTTGCCGACTATGGCATGATTATCCTGTCGTTCATGTCCGGCGTGATCTGGGGCTATGCGACCCGTGCCACGGGGCGGCAGGCGAACCTGCTTTACGTCCTTTCGGTGATCCCGGCGCTCTGGGCGTTCTTCTTCGCGTTCGGCGACTATGCCCTGCTCACCCTCGCGGCCGGGTTCCTTTTGATCCTGCCGATCGATATCGCCGCGACGCGGGCCGGTCTGGCCCCGGTGTGGTGGACGCGACTGCGCGTTCTACCGACTGCGGTCGTGGTCCCCTGTCTTGTCATCGGCCATCTCGCCGCATGAGCGCGGACCGTGAGACCATCGCCGTCTATGACGCCCGCAGCGCCGACTATGCCACCATGGTCAGCGCGTGGGAGACGCCGGGGATCGACACGTTCATCGCCGCTATGCCACACCCGGCCTATGTGCTCGACCTGGGCTGCGGGCCGGGGCTGGACGCCCGCAGAATGATGGACGCGGGCCTGACCGCCGATGCGGTGGATGCCAGCGCCCAGATGGTCAGCGTCGCGCAGGCCGCAGGCGTGACCGCGCGGCAGGCGCTGTTCGACGAGATCGACGGCGAGGACCTGTATGACGGTATCTGGGCCAACTTCTCGCTCCTCCATGCCCCCCGCGCCGCGTTTCCGTTACACCTCATGGCGCTGAAGCGGGCCATCAAGCCCGGCGGGCTCTTGCATCTCGGCATGAAACTGGGTGAAGGGGAGGGCCGCGATGGCCTTGGCCGTTTCTACACCTATTACGACGAGGACGATCTGGTGCGTCACCTCAAGATGACCGGCTTCACACCTGCCGCGCGGTTTCGCGGCGTCGGCAAAGGGCTTTCGGGCGAGGAAAGCCCGTGGATTTGGATTCACGCACATGGTTGACCTGATCGCGCATACGGATGGCGCCTGCTCCGGCAATCCCGGCCCGGGCGGCTGGGGGGTCCTGATGCAAGCCAAGGACGGCGGCACCGTCGTCAAGGAGCGCACCCTGTCGGGCGGCGAGCCGGCGACGACGAACAACCGGATGGAACTGATGGCGGCGATCATGGCGCTGGAAACGCTCGAACGGGCGTCGAAGATCACCATCGTCACCGACTCCGCCTACGTGAAGAACGGTGTCACCGGATGGATTCACGGCTGGAAGCGGAACGGCTGGCGCACCGCGAACAAGAAGCCGGTGAAGAACGTCGAGCTTTGGCAGCGGCTGGACGAGGCTGCGAAGCGTCACGACGTGGAATGGCGCTGGATCAAGGGTCACGCGGGCCACGAGGAAAACGAGCGCGCGGATGAACTGGCCCGCGAAGGCATGGCCCCGTTCAAGTAAGGCTTACCGTTTGCGGATGTAGGTTTCCCAAAACCAGATCAGGAACGCCGCGCCCGCGACCGCGCCCAGAAAACCGAAGGCCACGCTGCCCACGGTCACGATGATTCGTAGGATCAGGCCGCCGATCAGCGCCCCGATCACACCGATGGCGATGGTGGTGAGAATGTCGGTCTCGACCTTCATGAGCCGTGTCGCCACGAACCCGGCCGCCGCTCCGACGATGATGACAAGCACAACGGGCATGACCTCTATATGGGGTCACGCCCGCGTGAATTGTAGGGTTCCGATCTGAAAGCAGTCAGGCCGACTTCGGCACGGCGAAGGCGCGGTCGCGGCCATGCGGCGCGTCCCAGTCGATGACGGGGCCGACCGGAATGATGCGATGCGGGTTCACCGTTTCGTGGCTGAAGTGGTAGTGCCGGATGTAGTGATCCGGATGCACCGTATTCGCCACGCCGGGCCATTGATATAGCTCGCGGGTGTAGGCCCAGAGGTTCGGGAACTCGACCAGCTTGTTGCGGTTGCACTTAAAGTGGCCGTGATAGACCTGATCGAAGCGCAGGAGCGTCGGCAGAAGCCGCCAGTCGGCCTCGGTCACGCGGTCGCCAGTCAGGTAACGCTGCTTGGACAGGATGTCCTCGATCCAGTCGAGCGATGCGAAGAGCGCCTTGACCGCTTCGTCATAGGCCTCCTGCGTCGTGGCGAAGCCGGACTTGTAGACGCCGTTGTTCACCGTGTCGTAGATGCGCGAGTTCACCGCCTCGATATCGTCGTGCAGGTCGTCGGGATAGAAATCCTGCGTGTCCCCGGTCAGATCGTTGAATGCCGAATTGAACATGCGGATGATCTCGGCGCTCTCGTTCGACACGATCTGGTTGGTCTTCTTGTCCCACAGGATCGGCACGGTCACGCGGCCCGAAATCTTGGGGTCGGCCTCGGTATAGACCTCGCGCAGAAATTTCTTGCCCATCAGCGTGTCGCCGGTGGCGCCGACGAAATCGCTGTCAAAGGTCCAGCCATCCTCCAGCATGTCCGGATGCACGACCGACACGTCGATATGATCGACCAGACCTTTCAGCGTCCTGAATATGAGCGTCCGGTGCGCCCAAGGGCAGGCGAAGGAAACGTAGAGGTGATAGCGGCCCGATTCGGCCTTGAACCCGCCGTCGCCGGTGGGGCCGGGGGAACCGTCGGCGGTCACCCAATTCCGGAATTTGGTCTCACTGCGCACGAATTTGCCGCCGTGTTTCTTGGTGTCATACCAGCCCGTGTGCCATTCGCCGTTTTCGAGATAACCCATCTTGCGTCTCCTCGTTTGCGTCTGATCTTACCTAAGTAAACGAACGACTGTGCGGAATAGTTCAGTTGGCGCAGCCTGCGTGCGGATACGCACAATGTCGCGGGACATTGAGCGTATGTCGCCTTTCCTGTAGAGACTCTCGCGACGATGCCCCATCAGGGGCCGGAGAGGTGACTGCCGAGTGATCGACCCAGACCGGGGATCAGGGCGCGGTGTCGTCGGTGGATGACGCATGGCCTCTTCGTGCCCGGACGCAGGAAAGGACCGTGCCATGAAACGTCTTGCAGCCTTTATCGCCCTCATGCCCGGCATGGCGCTAGCCCATCCCGGCCACCTCGCCGATGCCGCAGGTCATGACCACTGGGTCGCGGGCGTGGCGATCGGCGTGGCGATCGGCGTCGCGATCTGGGGCGCTCTGCGTGGCAAGAAGGACGACGAGGCCGACCAGGTCGACGAAGCCGAAGCCGAACCGCAGGAGTCCTGACCATGTCGAAGATCGGGGTGATGATCTGTGGCCACGGCTCGCGCAGCCAGTCGGCGGTGGACGAGTTCAAGGTGCTGGCCGAAAAGCTGCCCGCCTTTTTTCCGGACGACTGGATGGTCGACTACGGCTATCTGGAATTCGCGAACCCGGTGATCCGCGTCGGGCTCGACAACCTGCGCGAGGCGGGGTGCGACAAGATCCTCGCCGTGCCGGGGATGCTCTTCGCCGCGATGCATTCCAAGAACGACATCCCGACCGTGCTGAACACATATGGCGCCGAACATGGGATCGACGTTTCCTATGGGCGCGAGCTTGGCGTCGACCCCAAGATGGTCGCCGCCGCGGGCGAGCGCATCCGCGATGCCGTTGCCGCCGCAAATGCCGAACATGGCCCTGTGGCGCATGAGGACACCTGCCTCGTCGTCATCGGGCGTGGTGCCTCGGACCCGGACGCCAACGCCAATGTCGCCAAGATCGCGCGCCTCTTGCAGGAGGGGATGGGGTTCGGCTGGCTCGAGGTCGGCTATTCCGGCGTCACCTTTCCGCTGGTCGAACCATGCCTCCAGCACGCAGCCAAGTTGGGCTACAAACGCATCGTCGTGTTCCCGTACTTCCTGTTCACAGGCATCCTGATCGACCGCATCTACGGCTTCACCGACCGTGTGGCCGAAGCGCACCCGGGCATTCAGTTCGTGAAAGCGGGCTATCTGAACGACCACCCCAAGGTGCTCGAAACCTTTGCCGAGCGGGTGACCGAGCAACTCGGCACCGTGCCGCCCCCGAATTGCGGCACCTGCCCCTACCGCGAACAGGTTCTGTCGCTCGCGGGCGGCGGTCACAAACACATCAAGCCGGAGGATCGAGCCGGGCATCCGGCTTTCTCGGACACGCCGCCGCCGACCTGTGTCATGTGCAAATACCGGGTCGAGGTTCTGGGGTTCGAGGCCGAGGTCGGCGCCGTGCAGGAAAGCCACCACCACCACGTCGAAGGGCAGGGGGCACAGGCCCCCGGATCGAATGTGGCGGATTGCACGTTCTGCGATACCTTCTGCACGGGGGAGTGCCGCCTGCACCTGCACGATCATCACCACCACGACCAGGATCATGGGCACCACCACCATCATCACGGTCACGACCACCATCACGCCGAGTATCCGCACGCCAAGCACCCGCACGGCCCTGAATCGGCGCGCTCGAAATGAGGCCCCCCCTGCGTTACGAGCGTGATCCGGCTGCGATCTACCGCCAGAGCTTCGCGACGGTCGAGAAAGAGGCGCGGCTGGATCGCTTCGATCCCGGCATGGCGCAACTCGCCACGCGGATCATCCACGCCTGCGGTATGGTCGAGGTGGCGGATCGTCTGGCCTATTCCGAAAGCGCTTTTTCGGCGGGGCAGGCGGCGCTGGCCGCTGGCGCCCCGGTGCTGTGCGACTGCGAGATGGTCGGGGCGGGGATCATCCGGCGTTACCTGCCCGCCGGAAACGAGGTCATCGTCACGCTGAACGACCCCACCGTGCCAGATCTCGCGCGGGAGATCGGCAATACCCGCAGCGCGGCGGCGGTCGAGCTTTGGGCCGACAAGCTCGAAGGCGCCGTGGTCGCCATCGGCAACGCGCCCACCGCGCTTTTCCATCTGCTCGAACTGCTGGATCAGGGTGCACCCAAGCCTGCCGTGATCCTTGGCTTCCCCGTCGGCTTCGTCGGAGCGGCCGAGAGCAAGGCTGAACTCGCGAACAACCCGCGCGGCTGCGATTTCGTGGCCCTACGCGGACGGCGCGGCGGATCGGCCATCGCATCCGCCGCCGTCAACGCGCTGGCCGCTGGCCTACCGGAGAAAACGCAATGACACAGCCGTGGCTCCACATCGTCGGGATCGGTGAAGACGGCATGGACGGCCTGACCCCCGCGGCCCGCGCCGTGGTCGAAGCCGCCGAGATCATCGTCGGCGGCGACCGTCACCATACGCTATCGAATGTTGGCAGAGCCGAGCGCGTGTCGTGGCCTTCGCCCTTCGACGCGCTGATCGAACAGCTACAGTCCTACAAGGGGAAGCGGGTGGTCGTCCTTGCGACAGGCGACCCGCTGTGGTTCTCGGTCGGCGCACGCATTGGCCGCTCGATCCCGGCGGATGAGATCACGTTCCACCCGCAACTCTCGGCCTTCCAGCTCGCCTCCGCCCGGATGGGGTGGAGCATGGCGGACCTCGAAACCCTCACCGTGCATGGCCGCCCGGTCGAGCAGATGATCGCCTTCATCCAGCCTGACGCGCGGCTCTTGATCCTGACCACCGGGGCCGAGACCCCCGGCCAGATCGCCCGGTTCCTCACCGAGCGCGGGTTCGGGCGCAGCCCCATGACGGTTTTCGCCAATATGGGCGGCGAGAACGAGAAGCGTTTCGATGCACTGGCCGAGGCGTGGGACCACGAAGTCCCCGCGTTCAACACACTCGCCGTTGAATGCGTCGCGGCCCCCGATGCGGCGCTCCTCCCGCGTGTGCCGGGCCTTGCGGATGAGTTGTTCCAGCATGACGGCACCATGACCAAACGCGAGGTTCGCGCGCTCACCGTGGCCAAGCTCATGCCGATGCGCGGGGCTCTGCTGTGGGATATCGGGACGGGCTGCGGGTCGGTCGCGGTCGAATGGATGCGCGCGGCACGTTATGCCCGCGCCATCGGGATCGAACCCCGCGCGGACCGACGTGCGCTCGCCGCCGCCAACGCTCTAGCGCTGGGCGTTCCACAGCTTCGCATCGTCGACGGGACGGTGCCCGAAGCTCTTGATGGGTTGGAGGCCCCGGATGCCGTGTTCATCGGCGGCGGTCTGTCGGAAGAAACATACGCAACCGCATGGTCGGCGCTGAAACCGCTCGGCCGTCTCGTCGCAAACGCCGTGACGCTGGAAAGCCAGGCGGTTTTGACCGAACTCTACCACGCCCACGGCGGCGAACTCGTCCAGCTCTCGGTGTCCCGCGCCGACACGCTCGGCCCGCAGTCGACCGGCTGGCGTCCGTTCCGCCCGGTCGTGCAGTGGAGCATGGTCAAACGATGACCGGCACGCTGATCGGTGTGGGCCTCGGGCCGGGCGATCCCGACCTGATGACGCTGAAGGCCGCACGCGCGATCGGCGCCGCCGACGTCGTGGCCTATCCCGCGCTCCCCGACACCGACAGTTTCGCGCGGTCCATCGCGGCGGATCTGATCCGTCCCGATGCCCATGAGATCGTCATCGAAGTCCCGATGACCAAATCCCGCGAGCCTGCACAGGCGGCCTACGACCTCGGGGCCGACCGGATCGCCGAAGCATTGGAGGCCGGCAGGAACGTCGCGGTCCTGTGCGAAGGCGACCCGTTCTTTTACGGCTCCTTCATGTATCTGCACGCTCGGCTCGCGGCTCGCTTCCCGGTCGAAGTCATACCCGGCATCACCTCGGTTTCCGCCGGGGCCGCGCGCGCCGCCGCGCCGCTGACCGCCCGGAACGAAGTGCTCACGGTCCTTCCCGGTCCGCTCGACAGCGACACGCTCGCCGCTCGCATCTCAGACGCGGACAGCATCGTCATCATGAAGGTCGGGCGTCATCTGGCACGCATCCGTGACGTCTTGGACGCCCAAGGTCTGTCCGACCGGGCCGTTTACATCGAGCGCGCCACGCTTTCCGCCGAGCGAATTCTGCCGCTCGCCCAAGCGCCCGATCCCGCGCCCTATTTCTCTCTCATTCTCGTGACGAAAGGTTCCGACCCGTGGCTGTGACCCCCGTCGTTCTCTGTCTCAACCGTTCCGGCGAAGCCGTGGCGCACCGTATCGCGGGCGCGCTGGGCGCACAGGTGCATGGCCGCGAAGGCCGCGTCGACAAAGCCGATGCGTTCTTCCCGAATGCGCTCGACCATGCCCGCGATTTGTTCGCGGCTGGCACGCCGATCATCGGGGTCTGCGCCGCTGGCATCCTGATCCGCGCGGTTGCGCCGATCCTTGCAGACAAGCGGACCGAACCACCCGTGGTCGCCGTTTCGGACGACGGCGGCGCTGCGATCCCGCTGCTGGGCGGGCACCGTGGGGCGAACCGCTTGGCGCGGGAGATCGCGGACCTGCTGGGCGCCAAAGCGGCGGTGACGACAGCTGGCGACGTGGCCTTGGGTGTCGCGCTGGATGTCCCGCCCGCAGGCTACCGTCTCGCGAACCCGGAAGACGCGAAATCGGTCATGGCCGCCATGCTGGCGGGCAAGGGGGCGCGCATCGAAGGTGACGCGATCTTCGACATCGCGAGCGATCCGCGGGGCGGCGTCGAACTGGTGGTCACGGAGGCACCCGTCGCGGGCGGCCCGGAGCGCCTTGTCTATTACCCGCAGACCTACGTTCTCGGCGTCGGTTGCGCGCGGAACGCGCCGGTGGAGGAGCTGCGTTCTTCGGTCGAGGTCATGTTGCGGGACGCGGGTATCGCCACCGGAGCCATTGCGGCCATCGCGACGCTCGACCTTAAGGCGGACGAGCCTTCGGTGAATGCGCTCGCGCGTGCGTTCGGCGTTCCGCTCAAGCTGTTCACGGCTGCGGAGTTGGAGGAGATGACGCCGCGCCTTGCCAACCCGTCCGATGTCGTCTTCGCCGAGGTCGGCTGTCATGGTGTGGCCGAAGCAGCTTCGCTGGCCTCGGCAGGCGAAGACGCGGTGCTTTCGGCCGAGAAGCGCAAGACCGCCAATACGACCTGCGCTTTGGCAAAGGCGCCGTCGCCCATCGCAGAGCCTTTGGGTCGCGCCCGCGGTCACCTGTCGATTATCGGGATCGGACCGGGGCAGGCCACGTGGCGCACGCCGGAGGCTTCGCGGCTCATTCAAGAGGCGGAAGAGCTGGTCGGATACGGTCTTTACATCGATCTGCTCGGCCCTCTCGCCGCAGGCAAAATGCGGTCGGACTTCCCCCTCGGCGGGGAAGAGGATCGGTGCCGCTATGCGCTGGAACAGGCGGGCAAGGGCAAGAACGTCGCGCTGATCTGTTCGGGCGACGCGGGCATTTACGCGATGGGGGCGCTGGTGTTCGAACTGCTCGACCGCGCGCCCGATGAACAGGGCGTGTCGGACGCGGCGCGCCGGGTCGAAGTGATGTCGACACCGGGCGTCTCGGCGCTTCAGGCTGCGGCCGCGCGGGCAGGGGCGCCGCTTGGGCACGATTTCTGCGCCATTTCGCTCTCCGATCTGCTGACGCCGCGCGACGATATCGTGAAGCGGCTGCACGCCGCCGCCGAAGGCGACTTTGTGATCGCCTTCTACAATCCCGTGTCGCGCCGCCGCCGCACGCTGTTGGCAGAGGCAAGGGACATTCTGCTGGGGCATCGGCCGGAAGATACGCCCGTTCTTCTTGCGTCCTCACTTGGGCGACCCGAGGAAAACATACGCTACCGTAGGTTGGCCGACCTCGATGTGGACGATGTCGATATGCTGACCGTCGTTCTGGTGGGATCGTCCAACTCCAAACTCGCCCAACTGGGCGACGGCCCCCGCATGTACACGCCGCGCGGCTATGCCCGGCGAATCGATGGTGACCTTCAGAACGTGGGCAATCGCCATCTGGAAACGGAGACTTCTGAATGACCGTCTATTTCATCGGCGCCGGACCGGGCGACCCGGAATTGCTCACGCTCAAGGCGCAGCGGATCATCGGAGAATGCCCTGTCTGCCTGTATGCCGGATCGCTGGTTCCGCCCGAAGTGGTCGCCTGCGCCCCCGAAGGCGCGCGCGTGATGGACACGGCGCCGATGACGCTCGACCAGACTCACGCCGAGATTCTGGCGGCACATCAGCGGGGCGAGGATGTGGCGCGTGTGCACTCCGGCGACCCGTCGCTCTATGGCGCGGTGGCCGAGCAGGTGCGGCGCTTGCAGGCGGACGGCATCGATTATCAGATCGTGCCCGGCGTGCCCGCCTATGCCGCTGCGGCTGCGGCGCTGGGTCAGGAGTTGACGATCCCGGAGATCGCGCAAAGCATTGTTCTGACACGTGTTTCCATGCAGTCGACCGCCATGCCCGAAGGCGAAACACTTGAGAATTTCGCCCGCACGGGCGCGACGCTGGCGATCCATCTGGGCGTGCGCAACATGCGCGAGATCGAGCGGGTCCTGACCCCGCATTACGGCGCCGATTGCCCGGTCGTCGTCGCCTATCGCGTCGGCTGGCCCGACGAAATACTCATCCGTGGCACGCTGTCGGACATCCGTCTGAAAGTGCGCGCCGAGAAGATCACGCGCACGGCGCTGATCCTTGTCGGTCCGGCGTTGGGCCGGGTTCGCGACTTCAAGGATTCCGCGCTTTACGACCCTACGCGGCCGCATGTTTTGCGCCCGGTGGTGGGTGTCGACCTGGTGGAAGAAAACAACACCTGACACGGAACACATGCCCGCGACATTCGTTTACTTGACGAAAACCATGTCCCTGTCATGGTTTAGCCGTGATCGGAGGGTAACATGGACTCGCTTCCCAAGGACGTTCAGGAAGGCCTGCAAGCGGCCCACATGAAAGCGGCGCGCAAGAAGGCGCATATGCGTGTGGCCGTGGGGGACGAGTCTTTCCCGGTGTTGGAATTCCGTGAGGGCGGTTTCGCACTCGATCGGGACGATGCGCCGAAGCTGCGCGGGCTGGTCGATCTCTACGCCGGTGAGAACCATCTGTATCAGTGTCTGATCGTGGCCTCGGAAGAGGACGGTCCGATGATGCGGTATGAGTTCAAACGCTCGACACTTGCGATGGACAAACCCCCGCTCGATTTCGCGCGCGACCCGGATTCGCCCGTCGCCCTGATCCCGCGTTGAGCTACTGACCCCAGTCCTTGTCCTGCATCTCGCGCAGGCGGCTGGCCGTGCGTTCGAATTCGAAACTGCCCTCGCCTTCGAGATAGAGGTATTCCGGTTCCGCCGCGGCGCTCGCCACAAGCCGAACATGCGCCTCGTAGAGCGCATCGATCAAGGTGACGAAGCGTTTGGCCTCGTTGAAGTTCTGGCGTGACAGGGCCGGGATGTCCTCCAGCACCAGGACTTTCAGCGCATCCGCAATGGCGAGGTAGTCGGCCGGGCCGAGCATCCGCCCGCACAGCTCATGGAATTTCGCGCGCCCGACGCCGTTGCGGTAGGCCGGGATCTCGACCTCGCGGTTCTTCACGTTCAGCACGAGCGGTTCGGCATCGCCGCCCCCGGTCAGATCGGTCCAGACCGCTTCGATAGCCTGACGCGCCTCGCTGTTCGCGGGCGTGAAATAGACCTGTCCGCCTGTCAGACGGTCCTGCCGGTAGTCCTTGTGACTGGCGAGTTCGTGGACAACCAGACGATCCTTGATGAGGTCGATGAAGGGCAGGAACAGCTGACGGTTCAGCCCGTCCTTATAAAGGTCGTTCGGTACGCGGTTCGACGTGGTGACGATCACAACGCCCTTCTTCATCAGGTGTTCGAACAATCGCCCGACCACCATCGCGTCGGCGATGTCGGTGATCTGCATTTCATCCAGCGCGAGGAGGCGAAGGTCTTTGGCGATTTTCGCGGCGACCGGCGCGATGGCATCGGACTCGCCCGACTTGCGGGCCTGATGGAGCCCCTCCTGCACCTCCTGCATGAAGGCATGGAAGTGGACGCGGCGTTTCCCTTCGATTGGCAGATGCTCGACGAACAGGTCCATGAGCATCGACTTGCCGCGCCCGACGCCGCCCCAAAGGTATAAGCCGTCCGGCACATCCTCGGGCTTGTGAAACAGCCCGCCCAACAGACCGCGTTTTTTGTCTTTCACTGCGACCAGATGCGCGCGGATGTCGTCGAACAGCGGCAACGCCTCTTCCTGCGCGGGGTCGGGCGTGATCCGTCCCTCGGCGACGCGGGCGGCGTAGATGTCTTGCAGGCTCTCGCTCATGACAACCGTCTAGCCCGCCGTGCCCGATAGGAAAAGGTGATATGCCGCATCACGGATAAGCGTTTGACGCGGGCGCCGCTCTGGCGGATTACGCAGATGTCGGAGGGCCCTGATGGACAACACACGCCTTATCACACCGGTTCTGACTGCCGGGTGCATCGTCATCATCATAAGTTTCGCGATCCGGGCGAGTTTCGGCGTGTTCCAGATTCCGATCGCCGAGGAATTCGGCTGGATGCGCGCCGACTTCAGCATGGCGATCGCGATCCAGAACCTCGCCTGGGGCATCGGCCAGCCGATCTTCGGCGCGATTGCCGAGAAGATGGGGGATCGCAAGGCGATCATCTTCGGCGCGGTGCTCTATGCTGCGGGGCTTGTCGCCTCGTCCTTCGCGACCACGCCGCTGGCCCATCAGACGCTGGAAGTGCTGGTCGGCTTCGGCATCGCGGGCACCGGGTTCGGCGTGATCCTCGCCGTGGTCGGTCGGGCGTCGTCCGACAAGAACAGATCCATGTCGCTTGCCATCGCGACGGCGGCGGGTTCGGCCGGGCAGGTGTTCGGCGCGCCGCTGGCCGAATGGATGCTGTCGTTCATGCCGTGGCAGAGCGTGTTCATCCTGTTCGCCGTGGCCATCCTCGCCGTGCTTCTGGTCCTGCCTCTGATGCGTGCGCCTGCGGCCAGCCGATTGGAGTTGCAGGAGAGCATGGGGACGGTTCTGATGCGCGCACTGCGCGACCCGTCCTACACGCTGATCTTCCTAGGCTTTTTCTCCTGCGGCTATCAGCTCGGTTTCATTACGGCGCATTTCCCCGCCTTCGTGACCGAGATGTGCGGGGCCATCGATCCTTCGGGCACGCTGGCTTCGCTCGGTGTGTCGACGACCTCGGCCTTGGGGGCCATCGCGATTTCGCTCATCGGGCTCGCCAACATCGCGGGCACGCTTTACGCGGGCTATCTGGGCAACAAGCTTCCCAAGAAATACCTGCTCGCGGCGATCTACACCGCCCGCACGGTTGCCGCCGGCGCGTTCATCCTGCTGCCGATCACGCCCACCAGCGTCATCGTCTTCTCGATCGTGATGGGGAGCCTTTGGCTCGCCACCGTTCCGCTGACATCGGGTCTGGTCGCACACCTCTATGGTCTGCGCTACATGGGCACGCTTTACGGGATCGTCTTCTTCTCGCACCAGCTTGGCAGTTTCATGGGCGTCTGGCTGGGTGGCCGCTTCTATGACCTGACCGGCGACTACACGATGGTCTGGTGGGTCGGCGTCGGGGTCGGCGCGCTGTCGGCGCTGCTGCACCTGCCGATCAAGGAGCGGCGCTCGCCCGTCATGGCCGCGGCTTAGGTCGGCAGCGCGGTGGTCTTGAACACCGTGCGCAGGGCGAAGCTGGACTGCATGCCCTGCACGCCGGGCAACCGGGCGAGCTTTTGGCGGTGCACGCGGGCGAAATCGTCGGTGTCGCGGGCGACGACCTTGAGGATGTAGTCCGCCGTGCCCGCCATCAGGTGACATTCCAGAACTTCCGGCACCAGCGCGACCTCGCGCTCGAACGCCTCCAGCAACTCGTCGGCCTGACCGGAGAGAGAGATTTCCACGAAGACCATCGTCGGGTAGCCGATCTTTCGCGCGGTCAGAAGGGCGACGTAATCGCGGATGAACCCGTCTTTCTCAAGCCGTTGAACCCGGCGGTGACAGGCCGAGGCGGACAGATGCACCCGTTCGGCAAGGTCCGCGTTCGAAATGCGCCCCTGCCGTTGAAGAACATGCAGAATGCGTCGATCCATTTCGTCGAGAGTGGAATCCATCGAATGTCCTTGCGTCGTATCGCTTGTTCGTCGGTGGATTATTCGAAAAATGGCCCGAGTGCACGGAGGAATTTCAATCCGATTGCTTGCGGGCGGGGGTAGCCTGCGCGTGAAGCGAACGGAGGATACCATGCTCATCGGATGCCCCAAGGAAATCAAGCCGCAGGAATATCGTGTCGGCCTTACCCCTCATGCGGCGGCGGAAGCCATCGCGCACGGGCATGATGTGATTGTCGAGATGGGCGCGGGCGAAGGCTCGGGCTTCACCGATGATGCCTATCGCGCCATCGGGGCTGGGGTCGTGGACACGGCGGACGAGGTTTTCGCGCGTGCCGACATGGTGGTGAAGGTGAAGGAACCGCAGGCGGTCGAACGGGCCAAGCTGCGCGAGGGGCAGGTGTTGTTCACCTACCTTCACCTTGCGCCCGACCCGGACCAGACCCGCGATCTGATCGACAGCGGCGCCACGGCGATCGCCTATGAAACCGTGACAGATCGCGACGGGCGGCTTCCGCTGCTCGCGCCCATGTCCGAGGTGGCGGGCAAGCTTGCCCCGCAGGTCGGCGCGTGGACCCTGCAAAAGGCCAACGGCGGGCGCGGCGTGCTCATGGGCGGCGTTCCGGGGGTCGGACCCGCGAAGGTCGTCGTCATCGGTGGCGGTGTAGTCGGCACGCAGGCGGCGCGCGTCGCCTCCGGCATGGGGGCGGATGTGACCGTGCTCGATATGTCGCTGCCGAGACTTCGCCAGCTCGACGATATGTTCCGGGGCGAATTCAAGACCTCCTATTCCTCCAAGGCCCGCACCGCCGAACTTGTGGCCGAGGCCGATATGGTCATCGGCGCCGTGCTCATCCCCGGTGCGGCGGCCCCGAAACTCATCAGTCGGGCCGAACTCTCCGAGATGAAACCGGGCGCGGCGCTGGTCGACGTGGCCATCGATCAGGGTGGCTGTTTCGAAACATCGAAGGCGACCACCCACCAAGACCCGATCTACGAGGTGGACGGGATCATGCACTACTGCGTGGCCAATATGCCGGGTGCGGTCGCCCGCACCTCGACCCTTGCGCTGGGCAACGCCACCTTGCCCTACATGCTGCGGCTGGCGGATCTGGGCTGGCGCGCGGCGATGGAGGCCGACGAGGGCCTTTTGGCGGGCCTCAACGTCCATGCCGGGAAGCTGACGAACTACGCCGTGGGGCGGGCGCTGGAAATCGACGTGGTGTCGCCCTCGCTCGCGATCAAAGCCTGATGCGCCGCGGTTGACGTGCCGGGCGGTTTGGGGTCTCAAACACCCAAACCGCGAACGGAAATGGCATGGCTCGCATCGTATTCGATCTGGACGGCACGCTCATCGACTCGGCCCCTGACATCCGCGAGGTGGCCAATGGCCTTCTGGCCGAAGCCGGGGCGGCCCCGCTTACCCTTGGGGAAACGCGCCAGTTCATCGGAAACGGCGCGGCAACCCTTGTCGAAAGGATGCGCCAAGCGCGGGGGCTTCCTGAAAGTGAGCAGGACCGGATGCTCGCGACCTTCGTCGAAAGATACGATGCGGCGGTGACCCTGACACTGCCCTATCCGGGCGTCGAGGATGCGCTGGACGCGCTCGTCGGTGCGGGTCACAGCCTCGGGATCTGCACCAACAAGCCCATCAGACCGTGTCGCGCGGTTCTGAAACATCTTCGCCTGAACGGGTATTTCGACACGATCTGGGGTGGCGACAGCCTTGCCACCCGCAAGCCCGACCCCGCGCCCCTGAACGCCGCATTCGACGCGCTGGGCGGCGGGCACAGGGTCTATGTGGGCGACAGCGAAGTCGACGCCGAGACCGCGCAGCGCGCAGGCGTGCCCTTTCTGTTTTTCACGGAAGGCTACCGAAAGACCGAGGTCGCAAGTATTCCGCACAGCTTCGCTTTCGACGACTTCGCGAAATTGCCGCGACTGGTTCAGCAAGCCTTCGGCGAGGCGTGAGTGCGCGGGCGGGTCCGCGGATGCCAAGGCATCGGCGGACCCGTTCGCAAACCCGAATTGTCTGGGGTTTCGTGTGGTAGCGTGGGGGCGTTCACGTGACGGTCAGCCGATCATGTCCGCTCGGATTGGATGAGCGAGGATTAGCCTTGTCACCCTTGTTAAGTTTGGGGTTGGCTCGCTCGAGGCAGCGCGGGCGGGGAGCTGTCATTCTCTGCGCGGTGCGTCAATCGCGGGTGTGTAAGTGGAGGCGCCTATGCACCTCAATCCAATGCCTTCATGAGAGTAAAGACCTGCTTACGCATCCAGTTGGCCATCGGTGTGTTGTCTGAACGTTTGTGCCAAATGCCAATGATCAACGCAGGATCAATCTTCATCGGCGGCTCGAACACACGTAGCCGAAATGTGTCGGCGACTTTCGACGCAAGTTGCGCAGGCACGAGGGCAATGAGATCGCTTTCGCTGACCGCTCGGCAGACGCCGCTGAAAACGGGTACGGTCATCGCGACTTGTCGACTTTTCCCGACCCGGTGAAGGGCAGCGTCACCCATCGCTGCCAGATTGCCTTCAGGAGAAAACAGGACGTGATGAAGCGCGCAGAAGACATCCATTGGCATTTCCATTCCTTCCCCCAATCCCGCGGTGACCGGATGACCTTCGCGCGCGATCACATAGAACGGAGAATAGAACAAAGGCTCCCGGTTGACCCATTCCGGCAGCGGCAAGTCAGGGATCAACGCGATGTCGGCGTTGCGCCTTTCAAGACTAGTCACATAGTCGGTCGGAACGAGGTCGACGAGCTGCGCCCTGAGGTGAGGTGCCGATTTTTGTAGGAGATCAGCCAAAGGCGGCATCAAGAGCTCAGCGAAGAAGTCGCTTGCGGCAATCCTGAAAGTGCCTTTGGCGGTTTGCGGGTCAAAGACGGCCTGGGGGGCAAGCAACGCCTCAAGGCGTTCCAGCTCCTCTCTCAAACCAGCTTCGATTCCTGCTGCGTAATCAGTGGCAACCAATCGGTTCCCCTGTCGAATGAAGAGCTGGTCACCTAATGCATGGCGGAGCCGGGAGAGCGCCCCGGAAACGGCCGACTGCGACATCGCCAGCCCCGATGCGGCCTTAACGGTTGAGCCCTCTCGAAAGAGGGCGTCCAGAACGCGCAGAAGGTTCAGATCGAGTGTCGCGAAATTCACCTAGGCGATACCCTTTATCAGATAATGCGGTTTGCCTGATAGGTTGGCTTTCCGGTAAGCTCGTGTCAACGAAAGCGCTTTCGTTTCAATCCACTGCCCATGGAGAGAAACGATGAAAGATCTGCCCGAAATCGACGGAGCCATCGAATGGCTCGGCGTGCGGTACAAGACGATCCTGAGCCCTGAAGAAACCAGCGGAGCGATGTCCATCGTGGATAGCTGGTCTCCGGCCGGAAGCGGACCACCACGCCATGTGCACAAGAACGAAGACGAAACGTTCGTGATTATGACCGGGACCTGCAAGTTCTGGCTGGAAGGTCAGGAGTTCGCGGCGGGCGCGGGCGAGAGTGTGTTTATCCCTCGGGGCAAGGAGCATACGTTCAAGGTGATCGGAGATGAGCCGTGCCGCCACCTGGTGATCCTCACGCCTGGTGGTTTCGAAGGGTTCTTTAAGGATATGGCGGATGGCCAGTTCCGCATCCCGGAAGACATGCCAGCTATCGAAGAATCCGCAAAGCGGCACAACATGGCCTTCACCGGCCCACCTCTGGACTGACCAAATGACAGGAAGACATATCGTTTACCACATTCCGGTCTGCCCCTTTTCGCAGCGTCTGGAAATCCTCTTGGCTCTGCGCGGGCAGCAGGACGCGGTCGAGTTTAGGGTTGTCGACATCACCAAACCGCGCGACCCCGAACTGCTGGCGAAGACACGTGGCACGACCGCATTGCCAGTCCTCGAAACCAGAGACGGACGCATTCTAAAAGAGAGCCTTGTGATCCTGCGGTATCTTGATGAAGCTTTGGAAGGCCCCATGCTGCGCCGAAGCGACCCGTTAGAACATGCAATTGAATCGATGTTGATCGCCCGCGAAGGCCCTTTCACGATGGCCGGCTATCTCTTTGTCATGAACCAAGACCGTGCGCGTCGTGGCGAACATCTCGACAATCTCCTGGCACTTTACAGGGACATCAACGACTTCCTCACCGACCGGAATCCGAAGGGCACGTATCTCTTTGAGGACTTCGGCCTTGCGGAGGCCGTCTTCGCGCCGATGTTCAAACGTTTCTGGTTCCTGGACTATTACGAAGATTTCGAACTTCCACGAGGAACAGACTACGAGCGCGTGCGGATATGGCGCGACGCTTGCATGGCCCATCCTAGCACCCATCAGGTGACCGAGGAGCAAATCGTTAAACTCTATTACGACTATGCGCTTGGCGCGGGAAATGGCGCGTTGCCAGAGGGGCGCAATGTATCCAGCTTCGTTTTCGAACCCAGCTGGCAATCGAGACCGATGCCCCCCAAAGACAAGTATGCAGGCAGCGCCACCGACAGGGACCTCGGACTTGTAGCCTGAGCCAACGTATTGAAGGCAGCTTACAATCCTGACGTTCGTGTGAATTGCAGCAACAAGCAAATCAGAACTGGCGGTCGCGGTGAGCACCATCACCAGCGAGAATGGGCCGGAACTGGCCGTTGTGCGCGGCTGGGTATCTGCCGGGAAAGTGGACCGAACTCCCTTGGCCTAGGAGCGCCTTCGACCACTCGAGTGCGTCTCCGCCGAGCCGTTTTCGGATCAAGTCTAAGGATAACAAAGGCTTCTTTGGCCGAGAAAACAGAGACTGATAACGCCAAATTTGCGGGTTTCAATGGATCTTGCCGCGGCCGACACGCAGAATTGGTGCAGAGTGTGTGCAGAGTGTTCTTAGGGTGTTCTAAATTGATCCGGTGCGCGACATGATGTGACGCGACGCAGATCTCTTGTCGTTCAGGGGTCTCTTCGGTCGCTGGCGGCGCAAATTCCTATGCGAATAGCACTTCAGTTACCAACTTGAGGTTCGTAGTTCTTGTCAATGCGCTTAGGATCGGCCTCGGGGAGGTCGCGATTCCATGACTGCTCGGGAGCAACTTCAGACTGAACGGGATGAAACTGTCATTCGGCTGCTTAAGACGACGATGTCGTCGCGGGCCGAACTCATCGCTGAGTATGAACGCCGTTCTGTGGAAGCATTCGCGCCAAGTACGCGCAGAAACTATCTGCAGATGATCAAGTTGTTCCGCGGTTGGTGTGCTGCCAATTCATTCGAGAGCGAACCCCCGGTCCATCCTTCTGTCATTGCCGCATACGTGGATGACATGGGCGGCAAGATCAGAGCGTCTACAATCGAGACCCGCCTGTGGGCCATCAACGAGATGCATAGAGCGCGCTTTCTCGCGCCACCGTGTCAGCACAGGCTAGTTGAGCTTGCGCTGAAAGCCGTAAAGCGCAGATACGGTGCGGGTCACCGCCAAGCCCCTCCTTTGGGGAAAAGGGAGGTCATGCACGCAATTGGCTCCCTTGGCTGCTCAAGGATCGAAGTCAGAGACAGAGCTGTCCTTTGGGTGGCAACAGATAGCTGGTGCCGCGCGTCCGAACTTGTTGCGCTTCGGGTTCAGGACATCTGTCCTCAAGAGGACGGGACAAGCCTGCTCTACATTGCCAAATCAAAGACAGACCAGTTTGGAGAAGGCGCATATGCATTCCTATCACGACGGGGGACCGAGGCGGCGAAGGCCTGGGTCGATCTTGCCTGCCTGAAGCCGTCGGACCCCCTGTTCACCAAGTCGCAGGCCCAAGCGAAGGTTGGTCCCTTGGACGCAGCTACGATTTCTCGGATCATCAAACGGTGTACCGGCCGAAACGATGTGTCAGCTCACAGCACACGCGTTGGTGGCGTGCAGGATGCATTGAAGCTCGGCTGTGATCTCTCATCTATCATGGTTGCCGGTCGCTGGACCTCTCCAGAGATGCCCGCGCGATACGGGAGGAGGCTGCTGGCAAGTCAGTCTGCTGCGGCTAAGGTTTCTGCAGCTTTCTCCGATTGAGACATTAGTCTTTCGGTGAATTGTCCGTCCCTCGAGAAATCGCGCGAACGAATCGAATAAGCTCCAACTTGAGTTTCGGTTCTAACATCAAGATGTCTCTCATCAGTCGAGCGTCGCTCGGTTCTGCGTCCTTTTCTGAAATTGGAAGTTCAACGCCGTCGGGCAAGAAGCTCGACATCGGGACCGCTAGCGCCTTGGAGATCATCCAAAGCCTAGACCCGGAAACGCGATTGGCGGCTGTTTCATATTTTTGAAGCTGCTGAAACTTCACGCCTATCAGGATCGAAAGCTCTTTCTGTGTGAGTCCCGCGGCGACTCTTTCTTCGCGGATTCGGCGACCGATAAATACATCTATAGGGTGTTTCATTTGCCAACCTTGCGCCAAATACGCGACCTTGGGAAGCGCAAGAACGCGTACCGAACTGACCGTCCTAGATTTTTGCAGTGAGCGCAAAACCAAAGCTTGGAGTTGGGGGCTTGCCTGCTAGGCGGACAGGAGTGAACGCGGCCGACAATCCCACGGCAGGCGATACTAGAACTAGCCGTTGTCGACCAAGTCAGTCTGGCATTCCTGTGTGGGTTGTAATCCCCCCAAAGCCACTACAGTAGATGTTCTGATGATACTCAGCGTCCGAGACACCGCGACGTTGTTGGTGATGAACGTCCTTCAAATTGGCAATTGAGTTGACTGTCTCCGTGGGAAAATGTACTCGCCGGTTATTTTTTGCGGCAGTGGCCAAACAATTGCCCCAATCTTTGGCAAAAGTTCAAGAAGCACACACTGGCTCGAGCGGAGGTTAGCATGGGCAGTCACAGATCGTCGCACCCGCGTATCTTCCATGCGCTTCTAGGTAGTGCAGCTGTTGCTTTCTTCTTGATCGCGATCGGTCTTGCTATGCCCACGAAGAATCGTCTCGAGACCCTCGAGTACCAAGCGCAATCGAAAGCCGCTCTGCATGCTGCGGCGTCGCTACAAGTGTCTGTTTCGTCCCTTATTGCACGTGAATGGGAAAGCCTTGGAAGTTTTGGAGTTCTGGTTGATGTGAAAAACCCGTCGTCCGCCCGCCAAGTCTCGGATGCAGCCAATAGAGCTTCAAAGGGTATTCTTTGGGCAGGCGTTGTTGGATTGGATGGTGTTGTCGTTGCCGGCAGCGATGGGCTGCGGGAGGGCGAAGACGTCTCGTCTCGGCAATGGTTCCTGAGCGGACTTCACGGAGTTCGCATCGGAAACGTCTATACCCCCCAAAATGACAAAGACGGGATAGGCCAACGCTTTAACATGTCGCGGCCGATGCTCAATGACGCGGGCGATGTAGTCGGTGTTGCTGTCTACACGATGCGATTTGATTGGATTACGAACCACATCGCAGCTAGCGCGAACGCCATGGAAGTTGAGTTCGGCATTCTTGACCGACGCGGTGACGCGCTGGCCGACTATGCTGGCTTCCAGGATGATCCGATGGTCCAGGAATTGAGACGTCTTGCCTTGCTAGGTTCAAGCCGGACTTCCCATAATGTTGGTTCAGATAGCGCATTCGTCGGCGCTTTGATGCCCAACTTCGTGCAAGGCGATGTGCCCGAATTCGGTTGGAGCTTGATCGTACGCCTGCCGTCTATGCCGGAACAGAGCATTATGGGCACTGCTTGGAACTCCCTGGTGTTCATCTTGGGCGGTGCGTTCGTGATAATCGCGGCGGTCGCCTATCTTTTCGCGGCGCATTTCCTCAGGCCGATTTCCGCTCTGGTCGACACCGCCGACAATATCGCTCGTGGCGTTCCGACTTACCCCACCGAGGATGACAGTTCCCATGAAGCGATCATGCTGTCTGGAGCCTTGGCTCGCATACAAACGACGATAGCCTCGCTCGAGTTCAAGGCCAAAGGTACTTGAAGCCCCGACACGGTTGTCAACGTGGACCCGCGCGGTTAGTCCGTGCGGGTTTTTTGCCCTTGATCAGTCACTCCAACTGCTTGATCGCAAACGGAATCGGCTCGTTTTGATACTCGAGCGGTGGCTCACCCTCGATCCAGCCAGGGCAGTGCGTGTATCTCGCGATGAACGTGAAATTCGCGTCCGGCTGCAGCCCGGTCGGTGTGATCACCGTGACGAAGGTGTCTTCCCAGGTCAGTCCAATGTTGCGCCCGGCCGGCGGGTCGACGCGCTCGGCATGGGCGAAGATCTCCGACCGCGGGTTCACGAATCCCCATTCGACTGAGCCTGGCACAATCTGGCATTCCTTCGCAGGCTCGAGGCGGCGGATTCGGAGCTTGATGCGGCAGGGCTCGCCCTCTTCACAGAAGCCAGCCACCGGCCGCGTGCTTACCCTGGACACCTCGAACACCTTGCGCGGCTGCGTCAGTCGGCGCACCGTCGTCTCGACCGCCTCGATCCGTTCGCCCTGCTTCTGGATTTCACGCGGCATTGTCCCCATGCCGACCAGCCAGTCGCGCGCAGGCTCCCAGACGAGAGCGGTGGTCAGAGCCACGAAACCCGTGATGACGATCGTCAGAAACTGCCGGAAGGCGAACTTGATCGCCTCGTCTTTCATCCATGCCTTTCGCGGCATTGGGTTACCGTTCTCACCCGTCATGCGTCACCAGTCCCTTGATCGCTTCAATTTTGTCGTTGGCCGTGTCCAGCCCCGCCCGCAGGCGCAGCGCACACTCGCCGAGCGCACGTTCCGTCGTGCCGGCGGCGCAGCGCACGATCACAGGTTCGAGCAGGGTCGGCGGGATCGGCTGGCGGGCAACCGTGGTTTCACCGCACGCTGTCAAGAACAGCGCGGCCATAATCGGATAGCGCATCGTCGGCCCCTTCCAGTTCCGCGAACTCGTCGATCCGCGCCTCGAGCGCGGCGTTTCGTGCCTGCTCGGCGCGCAGCTGATCGTTAGCGACCCGCGCCGCTTCACGGTAATTCTCGATCGTCGCCTCGGCCCCGCGCAGATCCGCGCGCAGAGCGGCATTCCGGGTCGTCAGGTGGTAGATCAGCCACCCTGCCGCCAGAGCGGCCGCAAGAGCGCCGAGGATGAGCGGCAGGCGGGTCACCACCGCAACTCGACAGGGAAGATCAGTAGATCCCCGCGTGCGACCGCAGCTGAGGCATTCCACCACGCGACGATGGGCTCCTCGCGTTTCCTCAATCCCACCTGGTTCGCGACAGAGACCCCCGCCATGCAGTCGACCCATTCCTTGCCCCGCCGGATCTGAAGTCCGGGTAGCGGGCGCCCAGCCTGCTTGTGGAACCAGGTCATCGCGTCACAGGCGCCCTCGATCCACCCGGCATTCAGCCGCTTGATGGCCGTCGACCGCTGGGCGGCACCGCCCCCGATGTTCAGCGTCCAGCTGGTGAAGGCGCAGTCGCGCGGCGTGTTGAGCCGGGTGCGCCGCGACTCTTCGGTCAACGCTTTCATGTAGAAGGTTCGGTAGAGCCGCATGTGCTCGTCGAGGAGATCCATCGCCTGTTCCATCGTGATCACCATCCCCATCGTGACGGGCTTGCCGTCAATGTGGGTCGCGCCGACGCCGATGGTCGGTCGATCGTCCGGCGTCGGCATGTATGCCTCGAGGCGCACCCCCTCGTACTCCACGATCTTCAGGCGGCAATAGGCGAACGTCTTGGCCTCGGTCACGTTCGGACTCAACAGCGCGGCCTGCGTGACCTTGGCGGGCGCCGGGGCCTCGCTCATGGCCTCGGCGCGCGATCCGTAGAGCGTGGCGGCGGCGGTGACCCCGATCGCGAGCGCGTACTTGACCAGCGTGCGGATCCACCGACCCCGATCGCCGCGACGCGCGGCAATGCCCTGATCTCGGCCGCGCAGTGCAAGGGCCAGTACGATGAACACGAGGATCCCCCAGGACAGAGGCACGGGGTTCAGGTTCCCCACCGCAACGAAGGTGATCGCGAGCAGCGCGACCCCGGCGAGGATCGCGAAAATCATTGAGTCGGCGTGCAAGAGCAGCCGCAGCCAGGTCGGGGTCTGTTTCATGGGTTTCTCCTTGTGCGAGAGGTGCCGGCTAGACCTGATGCCAGTCGCCGTCGGGATGCTTGCGCAGCGTCACCTGCGCCGTTGTCGAACTGAGCGTCACGTCGCCGCTCGTCAGGGCGAGGTTGCCTGTGCCGTCCTTCAGGATGACGGCGCGCGCGTTGTCGGCGATCGCGACCATCAGCTCGTCGCCGATTGCGCCGTCCTCGATCGTGTCCAGATCGTCGCTCGACGCATCGGCCTGCGTGTCGAGGCGGTGGAAACCGTAGCCCGCGGTGACCGACCCACCCTGGATCGTCAGCTCCGGGCCGTGGCCGTCCATGAGCCGCGTCAGATCGTGCAGCTCGGGCTCATTGTTCCACCAGCCGGACCCGTCGGGATTGTAGACACGGCCTTTCCACGCGCCGTTGATCGTCGCGCTCGCCCCTTTCGAGATGACATTGGCGCTCAGACGTTCGACCAGAAGGCTTGACCGCTTTCCGAGGTAGAGGTTCGTGACGGAATTGGTGCCGCCGACGTCGATGAGCTCGTAGGTTCCGCGCACGCGACCGTCGATCCAGACCTCATGGGCGTCACCGCTGACCTTGACCAGTGCGCCCCCTTTGCTCGCGCCGAGCTGGTGCTCGAGATCCACGTCGATGAACACGTTCCGGCAATCGTTCAACAGGAACACATCGGCGACGCCGCTGGTCGGCCGGGCCTCCGACCGGATATGCCCGGTCAGCTCGACTTCCTCGGCCGTGACGGTGATCGAACCCTCGCCGTTGGTGTGAAGGTCCGCGAAATCGACGCGGACCTTACTGACATTGTCGATCTGGAATGCGCCGCCGCCCCGGATGTCGAGCGTCAGGCTCTCAAACACGATATGCTCGCTCGGCCCCTCATTGCCGAGGCGGCGCTCCCATTCACCCTCGTAATCCGTGGTCGACGGGCTGTCGACCAGCGGGACCAGGTAGTCGCCGACGTTGAAGTAGATCCCGTCGACCGTCCCCGCGACCGAGCACGTCCAATAGTCACCGACCGACCCACCCGATGGGAACGCGCCGCCGGATGCGTCCCAAGCCCCCTGGTCGTTCATATGCGTGCCGACGCCGTCGGTCGTGAACTTCGCCGGCACCATCGCGGGCAGGCGAGCGAAAGTTTCGCCGGTGTTGTACCACTCGCCCTCGTAGGTATCAGTGGCCGCATCATCCTTGAGGGCATAGACGATCTCGCCGGTCGAGAAGGTCTCACCGTCCACGGTGCCGCCTGTCGTGACCGTGTAATAGCGGTACTGGACGGACCCTGACGGGAACGCGCCCGTCGACGCGTCCCAATCCCCCGCGCTGCGCCCCTCGAATGACGGGAAGTGATCCCCGCGCGACACGAAGAGGTTGCGGTAGGACTTGAAATGGTAGCCCGGTCCCGCCTTGCCCGGGGTCGCTCGGAACGTATTGCCCCAGGCGAAGATGCCCCGGATCTGGAGGTCGGCATCGAAGGCGATACCGGTATCCGGCTCTTTCCATGTCGAGGTGACGACGATGCCACAGCCATCGAAGATGTTGTTGACGATCTTGATCTGCGAATACTGGCGCTCGCGCGCGGCAAAGTCGCCTGCGACGTTATAGGCCAGCTTGATGTCGACCGCAGCGATCAGGACGCGGAAATAGTTGCGCTCGAACGTCCAACCGTGGAAGCCCCCGGTGCCATCCGGGCCGTCGCGCTTGTCGTTGATGAATTCGTTGTCCTGCACGACACAATAGCGAGGACCGATGCCGAGCGTGGTGTTGGGCGTCGTCTTGATATTGTCGCCGAAATCGGACGGGGCCGTGCCGCTGACGTTCAGGGCGGTGATCCCCATCTGGCCCCGGTTGCCGATGTAGCGACCGAAGTGCGCCTCGCCGACGACGTTCAGCAGGTACTTTTGCGGTCCGGCGTAGCAGTTGATGAACTTCCAGTGCGGGCTTTTCGTTATCTGGATGCCGGTGCCACCCTCGAAGTCGAACCGAACCTTGTCGACGGTGATCCCGACCGGATTGTCGTCGCAGTGGAACACCTCGCCCGCGTTGCCGCCCGCGATCAGCGCGGTCTCGTCCACGGCGACGTTATGATCGAGGCGCAGGCCGCCGACCAGAAAACCGGAAGGTGTCGTGAAGCGTGTCCCGAGATCTCGGGTCAGGCTGTTCGCCGTCGCGCTCTCGTCGCAGGCGTCCATCATCAACAGCCCGCGCGTCGCTTCCTCGCCGTGGCCGATGGTTTCGTAATTGTCCGCCAGCCAGGCCTTCATGCCCGTGGGGATCGTATAGCCGCTGCCCTGGATCCAGTAATCGCCGTTCTGGCGCAGGATGGAGGCGCCGGTCGGCCAGTGATCGAGAATGCGGGTCAGGGCCGTGGTGACGTCCGCATCCTCGGTCCAACCCAGTTGCGAGGTGTAGACCTCGCCCCGGCCGTTCGGGAGGGCGTAGAGTTTGACCGCACCTGCGTTGATGACGTGGTAGTCCGACGCGGCCGAGGTGGCGACCTGGTAACGATAGTCGCTGGCCGTGATGATGTCGCCCGAAGCGACGTCGAGCGTCTTTTCGTCGCCGGAATAGCCGAGGATCGTGTCGTCAGCGATCAGGGCCGCGACGGTGTCGAAATCCGCAAGGCCGGTGGTGGCAAGCGCCAGGCCCGCCGAGGTCGCAGCACTCGCCGCAGACGACGCCGCCGCATCGGCATCGTCCGAAGCCTCGCCGGCCTTCGTGGTGGCCGTGCCGGCGGCCGTTGAGGCCGTTGCAGCGGAAGCCGCCGCCGCGTCGGCGTCGTCCGAGGCCTCGCCTGCTTTCGTCGTAGCCGTGCCCGCCGAGGTCGCCGCGCTCGCGGCAGAGGCCGCCGCTGCATCGGCATCGTCCGACGCCTCGCCCGCCTTGGTGGTGGCGGTCGACGCCGCGCCCGTGGCCGTGGTCGCGGCGCCGGACGCCGTTGTGGCCGATCCTGCCGCCGCCGTCGCGCTGGCCCCGGCCTTTGCCGCATAGTGCTTGGCCGAGTATTCGCCATCGGCGACGACCGTATCCTCGTCCTCGTTGGCCCATTGCTTTGCGAGCAGGGCCGATGCGGCCGCGCCGGCATTCGTCGCCGGCAGCTGCGACGCGACCACGCCGAGCAGGTCGTCGAGGTCATAGGTCGTCGCTGCGGGCACCGAGATGTTACCCAGCGAGATCCGGCGCTCGTACTGGCCGCTGTTCATCGAGACGACGACATGGACCTCGTATTGGGTCGAGCGCCCGCCAAGCTCGTTCGGCCACAAGTCGATCGAGAAATCGCCGCTGCCGTCGACGTCGGCCGACACCGGCTCATGCACGATCGTCGCATCCTCGGTCTCGAACCCCGTGAGTGTGAACTCGATCCGGTCGATGGTTGCCAAAGCGGTATCGTCCGGCAGCACCAGCGTGCCGGAAATCGTGGCGGTCGAAATGGTCATGTTTTACTCCGGCAGGGCGACGGGGCCGTCCGTGGCGACAGTGATGGGCTCGGGGAAACGGCGCGCCTCCGACGCCTCGGCGAGGTGCGGCAGGGTGACGGGCACGATCAGCTCGCCCGTCGCGTCGCGGTGGATGTCGCCGCAGATCCACGGGCAGTCGATCAGGATGGTGACGTCGCCGTTGGGACCGAACAGGAAATCGCCGGTCTCGTCGCGGGCGTAGAGCGGCATCGTCCCGCCGGTCGGAATGTCCGACAGGTCGATCGCCGTCCCGTTCAGGATGATGGTCTCGCCCGATACCTCGATGGTCAGGTCGTCGTAACGCAGCTGCGGAAACAGGTCGATGCGCATCAGTACCACTCCCCCATCGCGCCAAGATAGATCGCGTCGCCGGTGCGCGACGTCCACGAATGCACGCCGAACCCCCATTGCGTCGACGCATTGACGACGCGGCCATTGGCCCAGGCGGTCGCCGTACTCCGGTTTTCGGCCCAGCCGACGTGGTTGCCAACGAAGGCGGCCGGCAGGTTCTTGGACAGGCCACCCGACCAGTATCCGTTTCCGATTGAGGTGTTCGCATCGGCGCTGGAATAGGTGGCCCAACAGATCTGCAGGTTGTTCTCGAACCGCCAAAGATCCCCTGTGGCCGAGGTTGAATATTCCGGCAGGCGGTGCACGAAGATGTCAGTGCCGTCGGTCCAGAACTCGGTCAGTTTGCCGCTGCGGATGTACCCGGACGGAAGCGCGGCGCCGGTGACCGTCTTGACCGCCGTGGCCGATCCGCCGTCGATCGCGAAGGTCGTCGCGCCGGTGTTCGCGGCCGTCGGGATGAAATAGCCCCGGTATCCTTCCGGGAAGCTGGCGAGGTCGAGCGCCGAGGTCAGCGTGATCGCATTCGCGGTGCCCCCCACATCGAACCGGATCGCGCTGCGATCTTCGGGCACCAGTGCGCGGTCCGACGCCCCGTCCCAGAACTTCGGAACGTAGACGCCCGATCCGACGTCTTTCGTCCAGATGCCGCCGGTCTGGATGTTCGCGGGCCGGGTGCCGCCCTCGCCCTGCGACATCAGGTGGTTGACCAGGCCGAGAATGTCGGCCTGCGCCGCCACGCCCGACAGGGGCGAGACCGCCGTCGTGTTGCCTGTGTATTGTGACACCTTGTGCGCTCCTATTGTTGCCCGTAGCCGATCGCCTGCCAGTCGAACGTCGCCGAGATGTCCGACCCGCCGCTGTCGACGAATTTCTGGTGAAAGCTCGATGCCGTGACGGCCGAGCGGATCGAGCGCGCCCCGGTCGGCAGGCCCTGACCGTCGACGACGATCGAGGGCACCGCGCGGAACGGCGTCTGAAAGGTCACTGTGACCCCGCCCGAGGGCGCGCTGACATTTGCGCCTTTCTCGACACGATCCGGCATGTCGACGATGAAATCGCACTCCGACACGGCGACGAGCACCTGGGGGTCCAGCGACTCGAACACCAGCCGGAACCGGAACGCCCGCGCCCGGTAATCCCCAACGACGATGTCGGACCAGTCCGACCAGGTCGGCGATCCCGTCGGATCGTCATCGGTGGTCGAGACCTGGGCGGTCAGGCTCCATTCCCCATCGGCCGCGCCGAGAAGGTCGGGCGTCTGGGTGATGTCGTCGATCAGGAGGATGTCGAAATCGTCGTAATAGGCGAGCGCCTCGATCTCGGCCGAGATCTGCGCGGTGTCGACCGCGCCGAGGTCGATCACGTCGTCGGCGGTGTATATCCCTGTGTTCGCGGTCCGATAGGAGGTGAGGATGTTGTCCTCGAGCAGGATATCATCGAGGGCGAGGATGTCGTTGTCTGCCGCGAAGATCAGGTCGCCCGACACGACCGCGAGGCCGGGGTCGAGGTCGCCGTCGAAATCCGGGGCGAGCGCCAGGGTCTCGATCGCGTTCGGCAGACTCGCGGCCGAAGTGACGACGACCGAATTTGCCGTCGCGCTTTCCTGCCCAGTGGCCGTGACCGCCTTGACCAGATAGGTGCCGTTGCGGGCCGGCACGCTGGTGCGCGTGGCGCGCAGCACCGGGACCATGGGCACCGCGCTCGCCCAGGTCGCCCCGGTGGTCGCGGGCGTGTAGCGCACCTGGTAGTACTCGACGTTGGTCTCGCCCGAGCGCCAGCTGAGGTGGATCTGCCCGGCGGCGACCTGTACCGCGAACCCGGCAACGGTGGCGGGCGGCGCGAAGAACGACGCGGTCGAGATCCCGACCGACTTGATCGGCCCCCAAGTGCCGTTCGGCAGCCGCGCCGAGATCTCGGCGGTGAAGGTGTCGGCGACGACCGCCTGCACCGGGAACTTGGCGATCCGGTCGGCGCCCGTCCATGTTCCGACCGCTGCGCCTGCGCCGTTCTCCAGCGTCACGCGCCACATGGTTTCCTGACCGTAATCCAGCGCTTGCCACCGCACGACGACCGACAGCACACCGTTCGCATACTCGAACCCGCCGGTGATGCCGCGCGCCTCGTTGATCAACAGCACGCGCGGGTCGTAGGTCGGCAGCGGGCGGTTCAGATCGCCAAGCGGCACCTCGGTCGCCTCGGCCAGCGTGATCCGGGCACGTTCACCGAAGTCCGGCGCGATGTCCTTGACCAGCCACTTCGCAGGCTCGGTCTCGGCCTCGTAGACCGTCGCGAGGTCGCCACGCGCGACGAGGTTCGCATCGAAGGCGCCACCATCCATCGCGACGCCGCTGCCCGCCGTGACGGTGAAGCCCCGGCCCGCCTTGATCGCGGTGACGTATTGCAACGCCCCGGCCGAGCCGCGCAGGACCACATGCGCCTCGTAGCCGTCCGGCACACCCGGCAGAGTGTCGTCGAGCGTGAGCGTGGCGATATCGTCGCCGCTGAACGTGACGGCCGACACCCGACCCATGCCGACCTGGTTGCGCAGGAGCGGCGTCGTGAAGATCACCGGGTCGCCGCGCGTGCAGACCAGATGATCGAGCTCGGTCGTGAAACTGACCTGCGTGGTGCGCAGTTTCAGCTGCGCGAGGTGATAATACCCCAGCCGCGCGATCCGCTCGATGCTTTCGTAGCGACCCAGCGCGAGGCCGGGGAACTCGATGGTCTCGACGATCGTCGCGTTCCCCGCCGAATAACCGTTGGCATAGACGATGATCTCGTCGGTATCCCAGCCCGCCTTTTCCGAGGTGAGCATCAACCGAAGCCCGTGCACCTCGGGCGAGGGTGTCCAGGTCGCCTGCATGTCGGCCGTGTTGCGCGGGCTGAAGATCTGCACCGCAGGCTCGGCCGAGCGGTCGGTGAGCACGCCCCATTTGCCTGCCTTGTGGATCGGCATGGCGAGACCGGTGGCAAGCACCTGACGGCACAGGTCGCCCAGCTGGATGTCGCTGGTCACGACCATGTCGCAGCGCCAGTCGGGCCAGGCAAGGCGCCAGGCGCGAATGCCGTCGAGGTCGATCTTGGCGTCGGCCACCGGACGCCGCCGAATATCGGAGCGCAGAAGGTGCACGAAGATATCGGCGGGATGCCGGATCGGAGTGGGTGCGGTAAAGGCCGACCCGTTCCAGAACGGCGCCATCTGCCAGACGATCGCGTTCAAAGGATCGAGCGCGCCGTTGATCTGATCGGTCGCTTTGATCCTGAGCGTGACCTCGGCCACGCCCGACGGTGAGGGCAGGGTGCCAGGCTGGCGCGACTGCAGGGCCTCGAGATAGCTGTCGTCCTGCACCCGGACGTCGTCGTCATCCTCGGACAGCCGAATGACCGACACGTCCCATTCACCCGGCTCGGGAAAGTTGATGTATTTGCCGAACCTCAGAACCGAGGTGGTCTCGCCCTTGTACCAGTGTTCGGACACCGTGACCCAATCGCCGCCCGACGCGGGTCGGTAGTAGATCCCGATCTGCCGATAGCGCGGCTGTTTGACATTGTCGTCGTCGATCCCGACCAGGCCCGCGAAATAGAAACGGACGGTCGCGGCCGTGGTGTTCGCGGGCGTCGTGCGCGTCACCCGGACGTTGTGATCGAGCTTCGCGCTTTCGGGATCCTCGAAGATGTCCCGCGAGTAAAGCGTCATCGGATCGTCGTCGTCGAGCCAGTCGACATCCATATTGGCGAGCGCCGGGATCCGTGCCAGCGTCTCGGTCCGGTCGACGTTGCGGAACTGCAGCTGCACGTCCTTGAACTTGGCGATCTCGGTCGTGCCGATCTTCAGGTCGTCGATCAGCACCGGACCGACACCGAACGTCATGCGCTCGACCCGGTAAACCGTCTGATCGTCAAGCTCGGTATACCCCGTCGCCGTCTTGACCGCCGCCATACGGTGACGGCCCAGGACCATCGGCACCGGCGTGCCCATCGACGGATAGATGTTCTGCAGGCCCCGGATCGTCGGGTTCTCGCGGTCGGCCGCGCGCTGGTTCGGGTCCGCATCGGCCGACAGGAACGACCGGGTCAGGAGCAGGCCAGCGACCGACACCGCGATCGCGACACCCGCGACGACGAGGGTCGCCCCGGTGGTCGTCAGGGCGGTCGCACCGGCAAGCCATGTCACCGCCATCCCGAACACCGCCGTCGCCCCGACGCGCGGCTGCACGATCACGGTCGTGCCGGGCGCGGGTCGCACCTTGTCGTGGTACTCGCGGCGCACGGGCCAGGCGTGGCCGTCACGCAAGAGAACGACCTCGGCATGGCGCATGGTCGACACCCGCGCGACGATACCCGCAACGGTCAACCCGGCCGGAACGGTCGTGTGATCGGCTTGTCCGAGCAGCGGATGCGCCCGGACCTGCACGTCAATGGACATACGTGTAAACACCCTCGAGCCGCTTGCCCCATTTGGGCGAGCGGTATGGTTCGATGACCGAGGCGGGCTCGGTGCAATGCAGCATGCGCGAATTGTCGAGTGCGACCCCGACATGCCAGCCTCGGCCGTGGCGGATCAGGACCGCGTCACCCTGCCGTGCGACCCCGACCTTGCGCCAGGCGCCGATGTGGCGGGCGCGGGCGTCCTCCTCGGCCGGGCCGAGCGGGACGAGGCCATAATCGAGCGAGAGGCCGAACTCGGCGTTCTGTACGGCCATGAAAAGGCCGAGGCAATCGAACGCATCCGGCCCCCGGCCGAGCACCGCATAGGGTTTGCCAAGCCACCGCTCGGACCAGTGCATCAGATCAGCCCTGGAAAGTCGCCGGTCGAGAACCGAAACGACGCGTTCGCGACCTCTTCCATGACCGGATAGACGACAAGCGCACCGGACACTGATCCATAGCGCAGGTCGGCCTGCCGGATCTCGGCCTCGAACGGCCCCGCCTGCACCGTGTCGGGATCCGAGGCGAGCACGTAGCTGACCTCGATGTCGATCACGTCGTTGGTCGTTCTGAGCAGCACCGCGACATCGTGATCGACGTCGTTCAGGGTCCAACGCATCGCCGCGTTGCGATCCTCGGCCTGGTCCGGCATCGCCACCTGGAACCCGGCGGCGGTGTAGGTCTCGCCGTCATGCTCGAAGTCCGCGACGTCGTTCACCAGCCGCACAGGCGCAGCCCAATCGGCATGATCGAGCGTGACGAGGGTTAGGACGACCTCGGCGGTCTCAGCGTCGTTGATCGCGTCGAGCCAGGGCATCAGGGCAGCACCACAAGCGACAGGCCGACTCGGATCTTGCCACCCCCGACCGGCATCGGCTGATAGGGGGACCCATCGGATCTGAACACGGTCACCGTCCCCGTCATGGGGTGCGGAGCCGCAAACGACAAAGTGCCCTGTGAGAGGTCGTAGTTCCAGAAATTCTCAAAGTTCTCGAACTCAGCTGCGGTCAATGGGCGGGTGCGGCCGGACATCATGCGTTCGGCGGCCGTGGTCACCGCCCGCACTTTCGTGTTGCCGCTATCCGACACGAACGTGCGCCTGTTGCCGTCCGGGCCGTTCAGAGAAAGGCCTCTGAGTTGATCGATGAACGGCAAGTCCGAAGGCCATGATGGAATAGTCACGATCAGGCGCCCCGCCCGCGCGGCACGAGACCGTACCTGTTTCGGTTCGCGCGATCCAACGCGCCCGACTCGATGAATTGGGCAATCAGGGGACCAAGCTGAATGTCGATGCGATCCTGATCATGCTGAACGGTGCCTCTGGGCACCTCGGCCCCGATGTGGATTTGAACAGTCGCGCCGCCGGACTTGGTGTGATCAACGACCGTTTCGTTGGGGTGGAGGATGGCAGGAAACCCGCCCAATCCATCGACACCGCCAGATCTGGGACCTGCGCCCGTGTGACCACCACCCGCAAAAGAAAGGAGGCCGCCACCACCCCCTGCGGCCACGCCACCGAAAAGACCACCGATTAGAGAGCCGCCAGTGCCGCCGAAGGCGAGACTCATCAAAGCCTGGAAGCCCTTCGAGATGGCGAGCTTAAGAAGGTCGCGCATCGCAGAGCGGACAAAGTCGTTCACCGCAGCCTTCAGGTCGTCCAGGTTGTCGACGTTCTCCATGACGAGGACACCGAAATCTCCCAGAAAATCCCCGACTTCCTGAGTATAGTTCTTGAGCTCCTCTCCGCTCTTCAGGAACTGGTCCTGAGCCTTCTGCAGATAGGTGTTGAACTCGTCTTGTGTGATTTTTCCGGCGTTCAGGCTCTGAGTCAGGAGGTCAGTAGCTTCACGGTATTGTTGCATTCCCTTGTAAACGGGATCGAGTTGCCCGAGCAGCGTGTCGAGTGAACGAGTGAGCTTGTCGGCCTCGTCCCCAGCGCCACCGCTACTACCGCGGTTGCCGTCGGTATCGCGAAGAGCTGCGAGCGCAGCTTTCTCGGCGGCCGACATCACGGCCAGCTGGCGCGCGTTGTTAATGTATTGGCTGCGTTGGCCCCGAATACCCATCGCATTCTGCAAGCCGATGTCGATACCCGAGGGAACGCGCGCATCGAACTGAGCGCCGGCCAGAGCGCCGGCCTGATCAATCGGTTGCCCGACGGTATCAAGCTTGATCTTCTGAACCAGCAGGTCGTTGACCTGCTGGTTTGCGAGCGCTTGAGCAGCCGAAAAAGCTCTGCCGAGTTGGTCGGCAAGCGAAGAGGCGACGGCGACGGACGGCTTTAGGGCGGGCGCGACACCGCTGGCAGCATCGGATAGGGCGTCCATGACAGCCCGAGCTTCCTCCGAATTGCGCATGAGCTTGATCATCTCGCTGACGACCGAACGCATTTCTGGCGGAAGGTCGCTGGCCGTGATGTTCATTTGCCGCATGTACTGCAGCACATTGGCAAAGGCATCTTCTTGCGCGCGCGCGCCGTCCGCGTTTCGCCAGTCTGACAAAAGGCCTTCGAACTTCCGGGCTTCTGCACCAGCCAGACCGAACTGATCAGTGATCCGGAGAAGGGTGTTTCGCAGTTCTCGACCACCCGTGGCAGAGGTCTCAAACATCCGGATAGAGTCGCCGACCGCAAGGGTCAGGGCTTCAATGCCCGCCGTTGCCTCTGCCGTTGCGATTTCGGCCTGAACCTTCGCATATGCCCGAACCTTGTCAGCCGCTTCGCCGTACTTTTCTGCCAGATCCCCCGCCGACATCGACAAAACGTCCAGCGGATCATTCAGCCTCGAGACGATCCCTTCGACGGACTTCAGCGCATTCTCAAGATCGTTTGCCTCTCCCTCGCTTCCGGATAAAGCCTCCATGAGGAATGGAAGTGCGATACCTGCAACAAGACCAATCGCGGTCCCTGCGGCGCCAAAAGCCAGACCCATATCCGGCAATTGAATAGCCAACGCTCTGACAAAGTCGCCGCCAGCCATTGCCTGCTGTCCGACTTGGCTTAGCTGCTGAGTCAGCATGCGCATAGACCCAGCAGCACCACCGGCGCTCTTGCCGAGCCGGGCGGTCGCAGAACCAGAATATACCAAGCTGCGTCCGTAGTTGTTGATTGTGGCACTTTTGGCGGCGGCAGTATTGATGCGCGTCAACTGGGTCTCGACACCCTTCAGGTAGTTCGACACACCCTTCATGGCCGGGCCGGTTTTATTGTCGGCTCGGACTGAGAATTTCAGATCTTGAAGCACGGCGAGGTCAATTGCCCTTGAGCGTGAGGTATGTTGCGGTCACGGCGATCTGTTCTTCCGACATTTCCGCTGCGACCTCGTGCGGGTATTTGCCTAGGGCGACCGCGACCGCGAGAATGCTCTGCGCGGCCGGGTCGCCCATCAGACGTTTTTTACGTCGTCGGACGTCATCTTGGCTCGAGCACTGTCGGCCGCCTCGATGATGCGCCGGATCACCGAAAACTCGGCTTTGCCGGACAGAATTGCGCGCGTCTCTGCGGTGTCCTCGAACACACGCTTGCCATCCTTGTCGCAGGCTTTTCGGATGATGCTTGCGATCATCATTTCGCCGTCATCCTCGGCATCGATTCCTTTCCGGATCGACGCACGCTCCGCGGCCGTGAGCGGCGTGAAATAGAGCTTCGTGTTCCATTCCGGAACGTCAATCTCCGTTGCTGTCTGATCGGCATGGCGTTGCGAGATCGTCTGGAGAATGTCACTCATGCCGACACCGTCGCGACCGAAAGCGCGCCCTTGCCGGTGATCGAATAGGTGCGCTCGACCGGCGATTTATATTCGTGGTTCACGCCATGGCTGGTCACCGTAGCCGTTCCGGAAAGATAGGTTTTCCCGGTTGCGTCCCCCTCGGTGTAGCCTTGGAAGGCAATCTCGTCGCCAGCGCGCAGGTCCTGGCCGTCGGCCGAATGGTCAAGGCGCATCGTGATCGATCCTGACCACTTCTTGAGGGTCGTATCGTGATCCTCCCAAGTGTCGCCTGCGGCGGTGATGTCCTCGACGCCGATTTCTTCCGTGATGTCGAACGAAACCAGACCTGCAATGTCGGTGCCGTCGACTTTCACCGTGCCGTTCTTGCCGGTGTGTCGTGCCATATCGGTTCTCCTTGGATGGCGATTATGTCAGGATTGGGCGCCTTCGTCCGCGTAGCGGGTGATGGCAAAATGGATTTCGAGAGTGCCGATCCGCTTCTTGGAGCCGCCTTCGACTTGGGTCAGCACCCGCGTGACCTGGTAGAACGGGAGCTCGGTCGGCCAGCTGTCAAGGACGTCGATCACGACCGCCTCGATCGCCTCGGAATAGCCGTCGAGCGTGTCCTCGATTTCGTCGCCCCCTGCACATTTCAGAACAACGGCGAGCTCGACATTGCGACTCGCGTTGTCCCCTGTGTCCATCTCGGCCCGTTCGTCGCGCGTGACCACGGTGAATGCAGGCAGCTCTTCGTCGTTTTTGGGTAAGGCCCATGCCCGGCAGGCTGCAACGCCGGACAGGTCGGCATGGGCCGAGAGGGCGGTCCGGACCGCGTCACGGTATGCCTTGCGGGGATGCGTCACGTCTCGGACTTCGCCTTGGCTTTGTCCGGCTGATCTTCAGCGCGGCCGAACTGGATCAGATCGCGGCGCTCCTGTTCGGTCGCCTCGAACGCGGCGCCGCGCTTAACTTTGCCCCGTGTCGCTGTTGCAGACAGGGTCATGAGCGCAATCATCGGGTATTTCTTCATGGGTCGATTTCCTCGAGTTCATAGATGGTGAAGCCGTCATCGGCAGGCGAGCCGGACGGCAGTCCATTGACCACCTGGTACGTGCGGCCGTTGCCGGGCTCGACGACAGTGCCGCTCGCAAGCGAAGCCTCGACGTCGCGTGGTACACTCAAGACGGGCAGGACCGTGACGATCTCCCGGCCGTCGCCATCCGGAACCGTCACAGGGTTTTCCCGGAACACCGCCTGGATCGCGCGCGCAGCCTCGCCGTCCGGTGTGATCGTGACGGACGCGCCGAACACTCCGTTCAGCACGCCCGACACGCCGGCGAAGATCGACACTACCGAGCGGCGCCGTCGAGCAGCACCGTCCCCGTGGCCGACGGGTTCGCCGCCACAGCCATCGCGACACCGACCAACGTGTTGCCCGAGGCCGCGGTGGTGAACACCTTGTTGGTGTCATCCCAATAGAGCTTGGCGCCGACGGTCCAGGCCTGAGCCGAGGTCTTGGCGTGGGTGAATACACCCGAGCGCACCAGGGCGACGGTTGCGCCACTCTCGGCATCGGCCTGCGCGATCCCGAAGATCGAGCCGACGAGGGCACCGCCGCCCGAGCTGACAGCATAGGGCGCGGGCACTTCCACCACGGCGCCGTTCTGAACGAAGTTCTGCATTGTTCTGATCCTTTGATCGAAGTCGAAAACGACTGGGGGCGACCACTTGAGCCGCCCTCAGGTTGGAAAGGTCTCGGACGCCTTAGGAGCCGGCGTTCTTGTAAAGACCCTCCCAGGCCAGGGCCTTGGCGGCCGCGTCGAGGCGCACCTTGAACTCGGTGCCATCGACCGTCCAACCGTCCTGCTGATCGAGGAAGGGCAGCGCGATGCCGTCCAAGTAGCTGACCTCGATCGTGTCGAACCGGCTCGGATCGGCGGCGAGGAACCATGCGTCGCCAGAGATCCGGGCATCGAAGATCGGCTTGGCCGCGTCGCGCACCGTGTTGTAGGCGCGCGGCATCTTCGCGGTGCCAACCTTGTCGGTGTCATCCGGCGCATACTCGCTGTTGAGCGCCTGCAGCACCGCCGAGCGATTGTTGGGCCCGGCGATCAGGAAGGCCGCCGGGATGTTCAGCGCGGTCGCGTTGCCTCCCCGGTCCTTCTGGGTGGCCATTGCGGTGATGCCCGCATTGATCGTGGCCTCGCCGGGCAGACCTGCCGACCCAGCAAGGTTCGCATGGTCAGCATGGAAGAGGGCGGTGCCATCCGACATGTCCGGGTTGCCGGTCAAGATCGCAAAGACCAGATCGCCGACGGTGCGGCGTGCCGCGCGGCCCATCTTCATCGGAATCCGGCTGAAGGCGTCGAGATCGTCGTTGATGATGGTCTGGCGGGTGAGGGCGAAGAGGCGGCCGTAGGTCGCGAGCACGACGCTCTCACCGTGATCGCCGATCGTGCCATGCTTAAACTCGGCACCTTCCGGCACCTCGGTCAGCGACGGGAAGGCATCGAGGCCGACGCGCTTGGTCGGCTTGAAGTCGCCCAGCGTCCCGGTCGAGGTGAACTGTTCGAAGGTCTCCTCGGTCTCTTCGAACCCCTTCACCATCGACTTGTTGGCGAAATCGGCGAGGATGTTGCCGAAGTCGCTCGTGGAGTGCATGCCGCCCGACGCACCCGCGGGCGAGAAGGCCGCACCGGCAAGTGCCATTGCACCGCCCTGAACACTGATGCCGCGTGCCGTGAGCGAGGCCCGCGCCATCTCGCGCAGCTGCATCCCGGTGAACTCGTTGCGCTCGCCACCATCGAGCCCAACACGGGCGTAGAGCGCCTTGGTGATGCCTTCCGTGGTCCGGTCGACGACGTCGCCCGTCACCTTGGCCGTCGGCGTGCCACCATTGATGTCGCCGCCATCCTGAGCTTTGGCCGCTTTCTCGTCGAGGATCTTGTCGTAGGCGGCCTCAAGGCTCACACCGTCCGAGATCAGTTTCTGTCCGAAGCTCGACGGGAGCCCCGCCTGAGCGACCTTCGCGGTGATCTTCGAGGCTCGTTCGCGTTCCGCTTGTACGGCCTCTTCAGCGGACGGCACGGGCGCCGTCGCGGTCTTTGCCTTCTGCTCTTCAGCGTCCGGCTTGGTGACATCTTTCGTCATGTCAGTCTCCTTGGATGAAGGGGCCTCCGCCCCGGTTTCGCAGCCGGGGCTGCAATCTTCGGCGAGGACCGTTTCGAGGTCCTGCAGCTGAATGGTTTCGCCCTGAAGCGTCACGGGCCCGCCCAGATCGTCGATGTGCTCCTCGATCCAGGTCGTGAGGGCCGCGACGTCGGTGATGGAACTGGCAACGAGAGAGACACCCGTTGCGACACGCCCCGCCGCCATCGCGGCCGCGGCGGCAGGTCCCGCGCTCACCGCACCGGATCTGGCCGGCGGGTTGAGCTTTTCGACCAACGCCTCGAATGCAGCGCGCGCCTCGATCACCTCGTCCGCCAGCCCGTACCTCAAGGCATCCAGCCCGGTGAAGACGCCGGCCTCGAGCTTCATCGCGCCTTGCGCTGTGATCTTGCCGCGACGGCCTTGCTCGACCGCTTCAGCGAATGCGAGCCACATCGCGTCGTTCTCCTGCTGGATCCGATCGCGCACTTCGCCTTTGAGATGCTGGTACGGGTTGCCGTCGACTTTGTGCTTGCCCGAATGGATCAGCGTCACGTTCACACCGGCATTTTCGAGCTGCGTCTGATAGTCGGCATGGATCACCACCACGCCAATCGACCCAGCCTTCCCGAACGGCGGGATCGTCACGCGATCCGCTTGTGATGCGAGCGCATAGCCGGCCGACAGCGCGTATTCCGCGAGGAAGGCGTAGACCGGCTTTTTCTCCCGGGCCGCGCGAATGTCGGCCATCAGTTCGAAGATGCCAGCCGCTTCACCTCCGAAACTGTCGACTTCCATGGCGATCGCGCGGACGGTCTCGTCTTCGGCCGCCGCGCGGATCTGCGCACTCAGCCCTTCGTAGCTGGTCATGCCCGAGCTTTCGCCGACGAAAGACCCACGCCGAACGAGCGTGCCCGTCACCGGAATGACCGCAACCCCCTGCACGTTGAGATAGGCCGCGTGTTTCTTGACCCCGCGATAGAGGCTTCCCCCGATTATCGAGGCGGCCTCCGGACGCGCCTCCCAGCGGTCGGCGGACGGCTGAACACCGTGCAAGTCGAGAGCGACGTCGCCCATCTCGAGGAACCGGGGGCCAAGAGCCTGAATGATCACGGCAGCTTTCTCTGGGTCGATCATGAGCGGAGTGTTGAACACCTTCGCGGCGATCTGTGCGGTCGGGGCCATGTCAGGTTCCTTTCGTGTCAGTGGCAGCGGGTGCAGGGTCGTGTTTGTCGGTGCTGTAGCCGACGCTCGCAGCCTTGGCGGCAGCGCGTTCTTCGGCGATCTCGGCCTCGACCTTCAGGGGATCCTTGCCCCGCTCGCGCAGCTTGCTGCGGCGGCTCGCCAGGCCCGCCTCGATCTCTGCCTTGTCGGCATTCGCATCCTTCGAAGGATCCACCACCGGGCGAGCCGGCGGGGTCCAGCGGATCTCGTAACTGTCCGGATCCAGGTCGGCGACATCTTGCACGGCCTCTTCGATCCAAGCCGCGAACCGGTCACAGACTTGCGCGATCATCAGGTTCTGCTGCCAGTCCCGGATGTTCGGGTCCGTCGCCATCCGCCCCGCCCGATGCGAGGTGTAGTTGGACTGGCTCGTGTCCCCGGTGAACTGGTCATAGGTGAGCCCCAGCGCCGAGGCGATCGTGCGTTCGGTCACGCGCATGAACGGCTCGTAACCTTCGACGGTCGGCGGATCTGTGAAGTCGATCTCATCCTCGTCGCCGATGTTCAGAACCGAACCGGGCGCCAGCTCGCCAAGGTCGGTCGGTGTCTCCGAAGTCTTCCAGATGGCGGCGAACATGGCCGCGACTTCCTGTCGCTTCACCTGTCCGTCCTGGTACTTCTGAAGCTCGTGCAGGAGCGTCACCACCGGAGCGAACCAGCTCACACCGCGCTGCTGCCCCGGCCGCAAGGGATCGAACGCATGGATGATGTTCTCTGCGAGGATTCGTTTCGTGGGCGGCATGGCCCCCCAGCGGCTGCCGGGATGCTCCGCGAAGATATGGTATGCCACGCGGCGACCGATAGCGTCGAACTCAATGCCTTGGATGGCCGTATTCCCGTTCGCGAGCTTTCCGTCGATCTGCGCGTTCAGGAAATCGGCTTCCAGGACCTGCACCTGAAAGTTCAGCGGAAAGCCGTCCGATGTCCGGCGGAAACGGCGACGAAACAGAACCTCACCATCCGTGACGATCGTACCAAACCCGAGCGCCTGCTGGCCCAGCATCGTAAGGCGGCCATCGACATCCCAGTTGCGGGTCAGGCAGTGTCTTCGGATGAGCCGGTCGACCTCGTCGCGCGCCGCCGTATCGTCGTCTTCAGTATGGACAGACGGCAAGATGCCTGCGCCGACTACGTGGTTGATCAGCTGACGCCGGCCCCGCACGGCGCGAGGATTATTGCGGAGCATGTCGCGGGACATCCAGCTCAGGCGCGAGCGGTCGGCGCGTCCTGCTTCGATGGCGTCGGTCCGGTTGAACCGGAAATCCGAGGCGCGCGTTGTGCGGCCGGCCCCGTCATAGTGCCCGGACATCGAGGTCAGGGCACGGCGCTGCGATAGGGCCATCTCTCGTTGGAAGGCGAGACGGGGCGCGAAGGCTGCGATGATGTCGTTCACGCGGCTCGCGAGGGGCGGTTGTGCCGGGGCTTTCCTGCTCATCGCCAGCCACTCTTCGTTGTCGGCACCTGAATCCGTGTCGTGGCGGAGAGGCCAAGGTCCTCCATGATCTTGCGTTCGATGCGCTGCATCTCGGACAGACTGCGGAACTCGACGCGCTCGCCGTTCATCTGGACGCTGCGCGCACCCTTCGAGATCGCCGACCGAATGGCGGCGAGGTCTGTTTCGGTATAGTCGGCCATGAAGGCTCCCTGTCAGAATAGTCGGCGCGGCACGCGCCGCGTCGGCAGCGCATGCAGTTCGGCGGTGCCCGGTTCGGTTGCCTCAGCCGGGACGGCGTGACGGTTCTGCTCGCCACCGATCGCCCAGTCGGGCGGCGTGTCGAAGTTGATCTTCTTCAGGCCCAGCTGCTCGGCGACGACTCGCGCCATGACCGAGAGGTCGAAACTTTCGTTGCGGACGACGCCCGGTTTCTTTTCCCAGACGTTCTTGGCGTTCCGGAACTCAGACACGAACTCTTCGATCCTGTCGTCGGTCATCCAGCGAGGGATGATCAGCCCGCCGGCGGCCGAACTCCCGCGGCTCAGCATCGCGAACACCGACTCTTTCACCCGGTCGGTCGCGAAGTTCAGGATCTTGATCGAGCGACCCTTGCCTCCGCCAGACTTGCGCTCGGGGGTCGCCAGCCAGAGACGCGAGGCCTGCTTGCCACCATTGCCCCTCGTCACGAACCAGCGCCGGCCGTAGCCCTCTTTCTTGCGGGCCTTCCAGAAGGCCTCGGCATTGTCGGAGACCCCGGGCTGCCCCTGAAAGTCCACGTTTAGCCCAGCGGCGCGCAGGCCGTATTGGGCGCCGTCGACCGGCCAGACCCGCGTGCTGAGCGCGTCGAGCACCGCCCAGTCCTCGATGTATTTGCCGGGGTCGAGCGTCCGGCCGTTTCCATCTTCGTCACGCTCCGCATTCGGCGCATCCGCCGACGGCTGGGTGATGTCGAAGCGGTCCACCACCTGGGCGCAAGATCCGTCACCCCAGGCCGTGACCTGAACCGCGAAATATGTGCCCTGCACGTCGATCGAGACGGTGATGAACCGTGTCCACGCCGGGGCGATCCCGCGTGCAAGGTCGTGACCCTCGTCGCGCAGGAAGGCGACGCCGATCTCTTCGGTTTCGCCCTGCTTCGGGCAGAACGGAACACCGATCTCCGTGTAATGGACCGTCGCCAGGTCGGTATGATCGTCCAGCTGCTCGGCCCGCCGCCGAGCTTCCTCGTAGTTGGCGACCAGATCACGCCAGCTGGCAAAGGTCGCGGCCGCGCCATTGAGCGCGTAGCTCACGACGTCCGTCTTGCGGATCCCGGTGTCGCCAAGCGCGACCACCGTGCCGTCCGGTCCCTCATGGCGCCAGCCGCCGCGCCCCGCGAGTGCAGCACGGTTCAAGGTCATCTTGTGACGATGCGCGATCAGGCTCCCGCAATGAGGGCATTCCATCTCGGCGTGGTCGCCGGCGTCGCCGGGATCCAGTGCATCGTCATAGTGCAGTCGATCAAACCGAGGCTCGAACTCGCCAGCGCAATCGGGACATTCCTAGTGCCAACGGGCCCGCGTGCCCTGATTGTAGAGCGGCACGATCCCGCCACCGACGGGCGGCATCTCGTGCGGCGCCGTTGGCGATGGTCGCCAGCTCGGGTCTATCACCTGATAGGCAGGGCTGCTCTCGACCAGGACGAGGCCCCGGCTCAGGTAGGATTTCACCCGCTGCAGCCCCATCCGGTAAGGCGTTCCTTCGGGATTGTCCTTGCCGCCGAGCACGGCCGGATGGTGATCATAGTCGGTGAAGAGGACCATCTTGTAGGTCCCGCCCGAAAGCATCGTCGGCGTTGGGTATCCGATTGTGAGCCGCATACCCCGGAAACGCTTCCGGCTGAATGTGTCGTCGTCACGGGCACGCCCCAGCCGGTCCCTGATCACCGGGCTGTTCTGGATCAGCGGGTTCAGCTTCTCCTCAACCCACTTGTCGCGGTCGCTCTTCGACATGTGCACGATCAGGATCGGGTTGGGATCGCAGATCGGCGCATGCAGAGCCGTGGTCTGCAACATCATCGTCTTGCCGGACTGCGACGGACCGACGAACACGACCGTCTTGAACCGGCGCGACTGCGTGATGTCGCTTGGCTCGACCATGTAGGGCGTCACGCTCCTGTCGTAGCTTTGCCAAGCCCCTTGCGCCTGCACCCGGATGTAGCGCTCGGCCGCATCCGTGACCGTGATCCGGCTCGGTGGATCCATGACCGGCAGCGCGTCGGACAAGATGTCTTCCGGGGTCCTGAGTGGCGGCAGTGGCGCGAAGGCGCCAAGGCTGCCGATCGCCGCGTCGGTCATTTGCACCATCAGACGCCCATCTCTCCCTGGTCGCCGACGATCGCCCCCACGACGCCGGCCCGCCGCCCGTCGATCAGTTCCTGGAACTTGACCCGTGACTGGATCAGGACCTCGTCGGCTCGGCGCTGGATCTTGTCGACCTCAGCGGGATCGAGACCGAACTCCATCTCGCAGAAATCGGCGAGCGTGGTTGCCGATTTCTTGAACTCGTCGATCATCAGCTCGAAGAGCTCTTCGACGCGAGAGGCGCGCACCAACTCGCCGCGCAACTCTGCAGCCCGGTTTCGGGCATAGTCGGCATCCGCCTCGTCCTTCACCTGCCGCGCCGTCAGGAAGGACTCGGGGTCGGTCCCGTCATCGGCATTGCGAAAGAGGAGCGCCAGCTGGGCCGCAGAACGGCTCGCCTCGTCTTTTGCCAACTGCTCGGCATCGTTACGCGCCATGCGCCAGGCGTAGCAGTCGGCGAGCCGGAACTTGTATTCGCGACCGTTCCCACCCACCTCGAGCACCGGTAGCGGGTTCTCGAGATCTTGCAGCCACTTCGTGATCGTCGGTTCGCTCACATCCATCGCCTGGGCGAGCTGGTAGCGATTGACCGGCGTATCCTTGATGTGGTCTGGCAACGGGAACTTCGCCCGCAGCTCGGCCAGATCCTTCTCGGTCATCCTTGCCTCTTGCCTGTCTCACTGCTGCCGACCTCACCGGGACAACAACAACAACCTCAAAACGAACCCCCCGAAACCTAATCTCACCCAATTCCAACGGGGCGCGAATAACCCGCATGCGGGCGCCATGAGGAAGGACCCGTCGCCTATTTCGCTGTCGCAAGCGCGTGCTGCAGCCAGCGGTAGAAGTTGGCTTCGAACGTCTCGCGCGACCTACGGACCGCGACTTCCTCGAACTTAAATCGCGGCGTGTACGTCGGCACCGCGGTGGTGAAGTGCATCACCTTGCGCAACGTCCGCTTGCCGCGCCTTTCCCAGATCCCAGGCGAGAGCTTCGATCCGGGGCGCGGCACGAAGTACTGCGCCCGAGACGGCGCGCGCATGCGTGATCTCGCGGTCGTGTTCTGTTGCCGGTCCAGCTGAACCTGTACGGCGGCGATTACGCGGCTCACCATCGCGGGGGACATGTTGCCAGCCGCTGTCAGTCTCATGCCCGCCGCTGGTGTCACGGCGACGATCTGTCCTGCGTACTTCAGCCGGTATCCCATCGCGCGCTCAAGCCCCGTCTGCGGTCGCGCGCCACCCTCGGCTTGCACTTCAAGGTAGAAGCGGCGACCGACTGCAGACTTGCGCTCGACCGTAGCGACGAGGTTCGACTTCGACGAGCGCTCGACCCGAAAGGCGTTGAGCGTCCACCTGGTCGGTCGGTCGAATACCGAGACCATGTGCAGCCTCTCGGCTTCGATCACATCCCTGGCCGTGTCGTTCAATGCCCTTGAAAGGGCGTAGGGGATTTGCCGGGCCTGCACGTCGTCCAACTGACGCACTAGCCTTTCGATGTTCCCTGAGATCGAGATCATGGCGTTCCCAAACGAGAAGCGCCCGAGGCTGGGTCTCAGCTTCGGGCGCAGTTCGGTTCGCAGGCAAGATGTCAATAGATTGGGAATGAGGTCAAGCTTTATCTTTCCAAGGCTCGCGCCGCGGCATCGCGTCGGTCAGCCGAAAGGCCGATAGGCTGCGGCCTATCGACAGGCAATGACGCAGCTCTAGCAAGGCTGACCACCACTGAAGATAGGCGCGCCGTGCCCGACCAACGTCGACGGCTGTGCCCGTGTATGTGACCGGGCAGACATACCCGTACTTGTCCGACAACCAGGTCGAAGGCCATCGGCCCGGCCCCGTCCAGTATTCCCGCTCGGCATATGTGCCCGTCTTGTGGCGACGCCACCCACGCGGCGCGCACCGTGCCACGGCACTAGGCATGCAGTCCGGCATCCGGCCAGTGCGGGCACACTCGGCAATGGTGATCGCCATGCCAGCACCACCGTAAGCTTCAGGCAGCACGGTCAGGGCGGCCGCAACGATGTCGGCGTCAGGGTGCGGGTCCGACCGGCCGCCGCCGTCGGGGCGGCACCCGAGCCGGGCCTGCTCGATCAGGATCCACTCGATCCCGACGTTGTACCGCATCCCGACCTCATCGAAGTTGAGGCTCGCCCCTTCCACCTGGAACGCCCACTGCACCAGATCCCAGATCCCGACATCAACAACCGCACCGCGCCTCGGTCTGGCCAAGCCGTCCTTCGGTTCAAACGTCTCACTGTCCCAATTCCGCACCGCCATCATGTCGGACCTCTATATTTGGTGGGGTCTGCGCCCCGTTCTACAACCTGTTGTTTCTCGTCTGGTTCATCAGGGAGGGTAGGGAGGATCAAGGTGGTTTCATGGGAGGATAGGGCGCGAACCAAGAGGAAGCATAAGGCCCTGAAAAAGCGAGGAAAACGCAACGCTGTGGGAGGGTAGGGAGGATAGGGAGGCAAAAACCTACCCAAACCATGTGAGGCAACTTTCCCCCAGACCCCGGTTCATATCTCGCACGTGCGTAGGTCGGAAACATCCTCCCTAGCCTCCCTACCCTCCCACGCCCGACTGGTAAGCCCATAAGATTGCGAGACATTCCCCCAGACCCCGGAGCGGGCGTTATCCTCCCACGAGCGGCTCAATCCTCCCAACCCTCCCGTACATCCGATGGATCGGGGTCGGGGGTTGCGACTTCACCGCGCAGGAAACCGCCCCGATGATCGCGTGGAGCATTGTCGAGGTCGCGTGCAAACACTTCGGTCAGCCGGATCCCGTCATAGAACACGGTCGACGCCTTGCGCTTGGTGAAGCTCTGGCCGCCGTTGGGATGTCGCCATCGCTCGGCCTTGTCGGACAGGCGGCGTGAGACCGTTGTCGGTTTCCAGGCGCCCTGTCCGTTCTTCATGAGCCAGAAGGTGAAGGCCTCGACGAGCCGAGAGCTCGTGACCGTGTCCTCGGGGCGACCAGTCACCACGGTGCAGGTCGCAAGGAAGTCACCGACGGGATCCTGTTCGGCGCGGAACTCGGCCGTCGCCGCGACCACCGCATCGGGCGGCGACAGACCGATCTCCTGGAACTGGTTCAGACCCACGATCAGCCACTGGAAGATGCCATCGCGCTCCTCCCAAAGCTTGTCGACGAGGTGCGGATCCCGCTCGGCCACGGGGATCTGTTCCGTGAACGGGACCATGAGGAAGCGTCGCCAGATCCCATCGTCCGTTCCGCGAATGTCCGGCTTGTGGTTCCCCGACATCGTGAGTTTGAACTTGGGTAACACCACGATGAAGTCGGAGTGCAAGGCGCGGACGAGGATCGGTTCGCCGCCGGTCCATTCCTTGATTAGCCCCTCCTGAAGCCGCATCCCCTCGTCAGGCTCAGACGTCCGCACATGGCGCGAGCCAATAAGCGGAATGAGGTCTGGCGTCGCGTCGCCACCGCCGCGTCGGTTCGTCCCGGTCAGGCTTTCGATCCGAGCCGTGGCGCCGTAGTCACCCAGCACGCGCGAGATGATATCGACCAGCACCGATTTGCCGTTCGCACCCGAGCCAAAGAGGAACACCATGTTCTGCAGCGGCTCGGCCGTCATGGCGACGCCAAACCATCGCTGAAGGAACGCCCGTATGTCAGGGTCAGGCAGCACCCGAGTGAGGAACTTTTCGAATCCGGGGGCAGTCGCGTCAGGGTCGTACTCGACCGGCATGATTTTGGTCAGTCGTTGCTCGCGGGCGTGGGGCACGAGATCGACCTGCGCATAGCGGATCTTGCGACCGTCGTCGGTCGGCTCTTCGGTCACCCTCGACTGGACGACGCCCGACAAGCAGTTGACGTCGAAAGGGGCCGCGTCGAGCTGCTCGAGCGGGACCGCGAGCGAGGTCTGACTTTCGGCGACCATGTGATCGATCGGACCGGAATTACCTGCCTGCACCGCCTTTCGACGGCGGGCGGCGCGGCGCTCCGACAGTTTCTTCTTCGCCTCAGAAATCCGGTCCAGCTTCAATCTCAGCTCGGTTAGTTCGGTGGCCTGGTCTGAGCTTCGATCCTTGGCGGGTATGGCCTCGATCTCGACACGCCGCAGGACCAACACGTCCTCTTCTGCGATCAGGTCCATTTGAACCTGCGGCAGTCTCAGGTAATCGAGCTCTTCGAGGATCAGCGGCCCGATCTGTTGCGCACGACGCCGGACCTCGAGCTCGTCGGGATCCGCCTGCCACACGGCGCCGGTCCAGGTGAACCAGCCAACACGCGGCACGAACATAAGGTCGTCTCCAAAGTGGATGATGAACCGCTGCCCATTGCCATAGTCGTTTTCGCTCTGCTGGCTCGCCAGATAGACGGGATCGACCGGATCCTCGGGAGGCGGCGGCGCGCCTGCATCATCCGGGGTGCGGGGCGGTTGGCCCCCATCCATCGGCTCGACCCGCTCGGGCTTGTCGAACGCTTCGCGCACGTCCTTAGTGCTCACTCCCCCACCTCCTCGATCAGGCGCTCAAGACCGGCAACCGTCTCGGCGTAGTGTCCAGCGTGCTCACCGGCGGTCTTCGTGCGTTCGCACTTGCGGTCACGCAGTTCGCGGTAAAACGCGAGGCGTGAGCCGAGCTCTTCGACCGGGAACCGGTCGGAATGGATCGGACCCTCGATGACCACGTCGCGACCGTCAGTGGTCAGGGAGACGGTCTTCGTCATCGGCCTGCGCCTCCTCAATCAGCATGTCGTTCAGATCCTTGCCCGGCTTGGCCGTGACGATCTCGCCCGTCAGGCCCGGCACGAGTGCCATTGCCCGGCGCAGACCGGATTCCAGCTTGGCGCGGGTCATGGCCGGGTGACTGTCGCCGTCCATCACGAAGATGAAGCGCTTGATCCACGGCGGCGGCACGAATGCCTCGCCGTCGGTCATGTCGGGGATCCCTGACCAGCGCGGGGCGCCGGGGGTCGGATCCTTGACCATGATGCCGGACAGGTTGCCCAGATCGACGCCCGCCCAATAGGCCGCGCCCTGGATCGGTGCGCCGCGCATGGCCGAGAAGGTCGTTTCGATGCCTTCGCCCATGATCAAGGTGTGGCACCCTTGGGCCGAGGTTAGCCGGATCGCGGCGCCCTTTTTCGATCCGCGCACGAGTTTGGCGGGCTGTTCCTCGCCGTAGTAGAGGATCTTGGCCTTTTTGCCGGGGTTATCCGGGTCGATCCACGTCTGGTGAACGGCCGTGATCCGGTTGTCCGGCGACAGGACCGCCGCGATCATCGCAGGGCCAGTGTGCAGGGAACGAACCTGGCCGTCGATCTTCTTGGCGTAGGTGTGCCGGGCGAGATAGCGGATCGTCGGGGGAAAGCGTTTCAGGGGCAGGCCGCGCCCTGCGAGATAATCGGCGACCGGTGTGCCGGCCGGGTCGACCGCCTGTTGCCAGATCCGCTTGCCATCCTCGATTGCCTTGCGCCGAAACCGTGCGGCATCGGCCAAGCGTTTGCGCTCGGCGGCCTCGGCCCGCGCCCTACGCCGCGCCCGTTCGGCGTCCGAGATCTGCACCGCGGTCTCGCCGATCATCCAGTCGATCGCCGCGCCAAAATCACAGGCCAGAACGTGACGGACCAGGTTCACGCCGCCCCCGTTCGCACCGCAGCTGCGGCAGTTGAAAACGCCCTTGGCCGCGTTGATCGCAAATCGATCCGTGCCGCCACAAGCGGGGCAGGGACCGACCAACTCGCCAGACTGGCGCTTGAGGTTCGGGATCTGCAGCCGTTCCACCAGCTCGCCAATCGGCAGGGCCTTGGCCTGCGCCTTGCGGTCCTCGATCACGGCATTGAGCGCAGCCTTGGCCTCCGCCTCGTTCCCACCGTGGGATGCCAGGAGGTCGCGATATGTGGCCCGCATATCCATCAGCGCCCGCAATCCGCACGGCGTTGCCAGTCATACTCGGGAGGATCCTCGACCTGCGCGGGGAACTGGGCCTGCACCCAATCGACAAGCGCAGCACCGGCTCGGGCCTGGTCGCCACATGCGATTCCGTCGAGGTAGAACCTGACCGCCTCGGACGCATCGTCATCAAGGCGCAGCGGGTCGCCCAGTAGCAGGATCGACAGCGCGATCCCGTCGCGCGGCGTGGCACGGCCGTCCTTGGCTTTCATCCCGGCCGCGAGGGCGGCCATCGGGAAAGAGAACGGGCGCGACGACATCAGGCGGCACCTTCAGCGCCGAATTTGTCGGTCTGGTTGCCCCATGCACGCCAGCCTGGGCGGGTCTGTCGGGAAAAGAGCTCGATCCGTGGCACGTCGGGCAAGAGCGCCTCGGCGGCCGCAAAAGCCTCGTCGGGCTTGCGGGAATGCTCGCGGGCGACCGCTTCGATCGTGATCGCGCTCTTGGGCCAGTCGCCCTCAAACAGATCAATGTCGCAGTAGGTCGGGATCGTCGAGCGGGTCGACCGGGTCGCCTTCGGCTTGCCGCGCTTTCCGATCAGAAACGGTTCGTTCGACGAGCGCAGGACATATCCGGTTCCGAACGCCACCTTGCCGTGCACCGTGCGCTTGACCCAGGTGCCGGCCGTCGCGAACTCGAAATCCCAAGCGTCGAGCACCTCGAACGCCTCGCGCAACATCGGGTTCGTGGCCCAAAGCCATAGGAGGCAATTGTCGGCCGCGAGCACTTCGACGGGTAGTGACTTGATCCAGTCGAGCGAGGTGCACTCGTAGTGCGCCGTCGCGTTCTTACCCTCGCCCTTGGCCGAGAAATTCTCGAACCGCCAGGGCGGGTCGGCCATGATCAGGCCGAACCCGCCGCCGGGGCGCAGATTCGCAAACTGTTGGACGACGTTCGCGGTCATCCGCGCCATCCCATCCGCTCGATCGCGTCGCAGACCTGTTCGGCCTGGTGCGGCAGATCATGCATGAGCTCGGCTGTCGATTTGATCAACCAGGCGCGGCATTCCGGCCAGCCATCGCCATAGAGCACGTGCGGCGCATGGTGCGCGGCCCACATATAGGCGTCGAGCCGATCCGCGAACTTGAGCCAGACGCGGTCGTACTCCGCCAGGTATTCCGGTGCGATCAGGTCGTCCCAAATGTCGCGCGCGGCGTTGGCTTCTATTTCTGCAAGCCGGATCGCAAACTCCCGATCGGCATCTTTGGTCGGAGCCTTAACGTCGCCGACGACGCTTTCGCCGTCGTCGTGCGTGAGGGCTTCTCGAATCAGCACGAACGAGGGGTTCGGATGTAGGGCGATCAAGATCCGCGCGACACGGGCCGAGTGACCATCGATCCGGTCGCAGGTATGTGCGAGGTCTGGGTTCATATGCCAGCGGCGCACGAACCCGGCGCGAAAGATGGCGACCAGATCAGGCATCGTCGTCCCCGATCCCAAGCAGCTGCTCGCCCTCGATTTTCGCCTTGGCAAAGGCCTCGTCATCGCCCTCGCGTGCCGCCATGATCAGATCAACAAGGATCTCGGTTGCGCGATCTACCATGTGCGCGGTCGCTTTGGCGATCCGCTCGACCTCCTCGTCGTCGAAGGTCCCGTTCAACGTCAAATCAGTCATGCCGCACCGCCTTTCAAATCGGCCGGGGCGTGACCTTCGCCACCTGGGGAAGTGTTTGCCGCGAGGGGCGCCCCGGCCTCCAGGCGGGGCTGCAACACCGCCCGGTTCTGATTGAGAAAATGGATCGCGTCGGCCTCACCCATGGAGGGAGAAGGGATCGCCAGGCGCTGCATCGGACGGGCACGCGTCCCGACCGGTGGTTCTGAATGAGTAGAGCGGCACGCCGCAGCGCACCCGTCCGCCCCAACGGATGCACCTCGGGGCGGGACAGACGCAGTTGCCGCGACTTTCCATTGGGCACTCAAACCTGCCCCCCAGGTTTGAGGACCAGACCCGCGCGCTGGCGAAGCGCAACGACCAGCAGCGCGTTGATGTCGGATTTGAAATACGCAGTCGCGTTCCCGGAATTGTCGAATCAGGAATGCATAAGTTCCCAATCGGTCCCGCCGGCGGGCCGGCGTCGGATTGTAACCATGCTTGCGCCTTTCTTGCAGCTGGATCGGCGCACGTCCGCCCCAACATTGAGGCGGTAGGTTGCGGTACGGCGAACGGTAAGCACGTGTTGCCGAGACTGTTGAAATTCCAAACTTTTCTCTGGACGGGTTAACCAGACCCTCGGTAGGGAAACCCATACCATTCAAAGAAGTACTGGGCGGTAGGACGAAATGAGAAACGCAACTCAAGGCCAAGAACTGACCCCGTGGCGGGTCGTATATCTGGACGATTTCCGTCAGTCCTCGCGACTGCGGCCGAGTCGCGAACAGGCCGTGGTTGCCGACTCTAGAATGCTCCGCGAACTCGCGGACCCGGAGTGGGAGCAGGACATTATCGAGGCGCGTGCTCTGCTGAAGGATCTCAATGTTCGTAAAGCCGGAACTCCGTTCCACCGCGCATCGATGGGGTTGCTTGACTCGGACGTGGTGATGGTTGCCGCCATGCTCCTCGCTACGGGTGCAGTCGCAGTCTGCGCGGTGGGTCTCACTGGCCTCCCACTCGTCCCGGTCGTCGTCGCAACAACTGGCGTAATGGCTTTGGCGTTGTCTTGCATTCAACGCCTGCACCGGACCGCCTGATGCACTAGTCGCCCCGGGCATTCGCTTGAACGGCGTCATTTCGAACACCGCACTTTCATCATCAATGCGGCGCGGTGGCGCAAAGCGGCCGTCACCAGTTCGTCGATCTCCCGGATCTGTTCCGTCGCTTCGCCAAGCGTGTAGTCGCGTGGATCGGGCGAGCCGTCGGAATGTGCGACTGCATGAAGGGTGACCACGTCCGCAAACTCTTTGGATATCCCGGCCATATCCGACCAGCTCGGTCCCGATAGATCGACGGGATGAAACACGCCGCCGGCAAGAGCCGAGAAGTGCTGCGCCATGGGCAGCGCGGCCCCCGGCTCGATCCGGCCCAGCCGATCCAGATGGTTGACGCCAAGCCCGCCGGGACGATCCTCGCGTTGTTCTGTGCCGTAGCTGAGCGTCGAGATCGATATCCCTGCCTCGAGCGCGGCCGCTTCGATCCCGCCGTAGGCGGCGATGACCTGTTGTACGGTGGATTGGATCGAGCCAGGGCGAGTTCTGCGAGTCATCGCGACCCCTCCTGAAGGGCGTGATGATTTGAGTGCGCCCGGCGCTTGAACCGCGCCACCGACGGGCGGGATATCCGTAAGGCGGGAAACGTGCCTTGTTCAGGTCCGGGACATCTGAGACTGTCCGAACATCCTTTCGAATAGGCAATCTGCTTTGGCCATTGTCTGGATCGAAGGGTGGCGCGGTGATCTACGACTAAGTCGTCGCTCTTAAACCCGTAAATCTGATTCGGGTTTAAACGTTCGAAGCTGAAAACCTCGTCCTTTTTTTCGGCAAGATATGAACGATCAAGTGCCCGGCGAGCGCCCCGGGATTTCCCAAAACACCCGCAGATGAACGGCAATGTGTCGAGGTTGCCCCAATCGCGCATTTTGGGTGGGTAGGGTTTCACGACTACCGAAAAACCTGATCCTCGGGTCTCATTTAGGTCAGCTGAGAAGTAAGAAGGTACAAAACAATGACCATGTCGTCTGAGACAAAAATCGACATCGGCACTCGGGTTAGCCTTATCGACTCGATGACCGAAAGGGCTGTTTCTACATTTGCAAAACCCTGCCTGATCATGGGCCTGGTCTCGGCCTTGGCAATCTCGGTCATGGCGCCGTCCATACCGATCGCATGCATCGCGCTTGGCTTGTTTGCAGCGCAGCTCGGTGCGTTCGCTGTTGCGACGTGGATCCAGGGAAAGTCCTACAGCCGAGATCAACGGCACTATTAACAAGAACGCGAGGCTAACGCTCGGACAAATACGCCGTTGGAAAGACGGCGCATGGCTCCTGCATTCGTGCAACCCACCGAAGGACGAGGCGCACGTGAACGAAACAGGGAAAATTTCGCAAGACGTTGCGTTCTGCAACAGGCGATATTTGCGATATGCAAACGGAGCCGATCTCAGACACTGAATCTCAAAAGTATAGGATGGTGATATCCTTACTTGCCATCGCGCCGATGGTTTCGCAGCCTTCGGGCTTCGACTGGCGACATCAAAAGGAGATGCTGAATGGATGGTCGGATCTACGGGCCTGCTTACGACGACCCGCGTCACCGCCCCCATACAAGCAGCCGCCCAACCTTTGGGTGTCTGATGCACCGGTCGCTGACCTTCGGCCTTGTGGTCGCTCTTGGTGCCTGTCTCTGGTGGGGGCACGGGTTTTGGTCGACTGCCAGCATCGCGATAATCGCGTGGGGCGTCGGTCTGGGTGCGCAGGCCCTTTACGTGCGAAGGGTTTCTTAGATCACAGACAGCCGAGGGGAGGGGGCGCGCTCTCGACGTCCGCCCGGTTGGCCCATCGCCCTTCTGGCGATCCGCGACGTAGCCCGTGCCGAGGCATCGATGAAGTCGACGCCCGACTTTCCTCTGAAGTTCTCGCTCCACAGTACCGCTGGCGAAGCCTCGATATATGCCGAACTCTCGGTCGGTTGGCGTCACGCTCCGCCCTCCGTCTCAAAAGGACAGGCCATCCACCATGGACTGGAAAAACCACTTTCTCGCGCAGGACACGCCGCAGGGTACATTGGCGATCCATCGCCTTCCCGACGGATATCATCTGTTCTTCGACAACGAGGATCTTGGCTGCTACGCATCGCTTGCCTCAGCGTTGGAAGATCTCAGTTCTGGGAAAAGCTTCCGTCCGTCGAACGGTGAACCCATTTCATACAGGTGTCCCGAAGGCGCTGACGACTGGCAGCTTCGATCATATTCGTTCCGGTAGACCGCAAACTTTGCCCTCTGAGAGGGGGCGCTCGCAGGAACGAGCGGAGGTCGAAGGGCGGTCTCTTGGGACGTGTCGGACGACCCACCATACGCGCCCGTTTCAAAGCCAAATGTCAGGGCGTCAAACATGCCAACACGCACGGACATTGAATGCGATTGCCAGGTCATGCCGCGTTCTTCACCCAAGAAGAAGCTGGAACGGCGCCTTTCGTCTCTCGTTCAATTGCGAAAGCGAGCGTTAGGCTTGGGATTTTTCGGCCCGAAAGAATTTCCGAAAGATAACTGGAAGAACATCCTATTTGCTCGGCGAAGACACGCTGTCGAATGCTTCCTTCACGAAGATATCTTGCAAGGGAATCCATACCGAACTGCTCGCAAATAGCGAAGTGTTCGTCAATCAAAAAGTTCGCCATTTGCGATGTGCATTCGCAGAAAGCTACACTTATGAATGTTCACATGAAGCTAAAGCTCAGAAGCCTAAGGGAAAAAAGAGGTTGGACCCAAGAAGAGGTCGCGTCCCGCGCTGGGATGAGCAAAAGCTTCTACAGCGAGATCGAAAGCGGCAAAAAAGCGGCCAATAGTCAGCGAATCCGGAAATTTGCGGAGGTATTCGAGGTTCCGGCATTTGAACTTATCGATGATTCCTCCATAGACGACGAACTTTTGGAGCATCTCAGGACGATGCAGGCCCTTGGCGTGGAGGATCGCAAGGCAGTGATCCGTCACGCTCTTGGTCTTTCAGCCGACTAAGACCCTCACGTAATGCTCGCGCAATGCGCGTTCGACCTTCGGCGTCTTCCTTAAGGAGCGTCGCTACGATTTCCGCGTCATAGTCAAATTTGATTCTCATGCCCGCTCCAATGTTCGAGCTATGTTCTAACACCTGCGGCAGTCATCGTTCCAGTTTTTGGGTGCTGAAGGCGAAATAATTCGCATATAGCGACCTTATTTCTTGACAGAAATTTCGCTATTTGCGAACAATCATCTCCATCAACCGATGGAGGCATCCCTATGTCCACGCCCACCACCGCGCTTCCACTGCGTCTCTCTGAAGCTTGGCAGATTGTCGCGAACCCTTCGGCATATGCTGATCGTCCGCACCTCGTGTCCTATGCTCGTTTGCACCTTGCCAGCGCCGACGGCCGCACGGTGCCGCAGCGCCATCGCGCCCCAGCGCACCTGAAATCGGCGCCCTGCCTGGTCCTCATCGAAGGTAGCCGGGCATGATCGTCGCGCTGCTCGAGATCGTCGCGATGTCCGTTCTGGCCCTCGGCACCGGCCTCCTCGCCGCGACACTCAGCAACGATGAAAACCACGCCTCGGCCATTGTCATAGCTTTCATCGCGGTGATGGCCGCATGGGTCATCCCCAGCCCCATCGAATATGCCGTCATCGGCGGCGGCGCGGTTCGGCCATGAACCTCCCAGTTCACAAAGCCCCTACGGACAAGTATGCTTTACTTGGCGTGACCGGGGGGTGTGGCGCAAGCGCAATGCTTTTCCGGCCCTCCATCCAGCTAACCCCATGGCTCGTCACGCACCGCACCCCTCAGTCGTTTGCCGCCAAGCAGGTCCCTCCGGGGGGTGCGGACTTGGAACAACATACGTTAGTAGACGTTGTGGTCCGAGCCGCTCGCGGCTACCGTCTTCCGGGCGTGACCCTGGACGGGAGCGCGGCAGCGGGACGGAGAACGCCCTCCTTCTCCCCGCTGCCGCGTGACACGAAACCGTCATGACCGCGCGAGCCGACTTCCTCACCCGCCTCGCGCGCCTTCCATCGACAGATTATTTCGATGCGTTCTTCGCCGAGTCGGTCGAGCATGGAGGGCGCTTCGAATTAGGCGCCAGCAAGACGATCGAGTTGCACGACGTGTCGGTGAACCACGCGACGACCGAGGGCGCGATGATCGCCTGGGTCCGCGCGGCACGAGCGAAAGAGATGGAACCGGATTTGATCTGGGCCGAAGTGATCCTGAAAGATCCGCAGGCGTTTGGCTGCGAAAGACGCAAGGCCGCACGCCTGATCCTAATCCACTGCCGCGATGCCGCGCTCCGGATCATGGCTCAAGCAGAATTGGGCCGTCTGAGCGGGGAGGCGTCATGAGTCTCCGTGAATTCGTCCGCTTCTGGACGGCCAACCCTTTTCTGCTCCCCGTCGAAAAGCCACGGCTCAAAACGCTCGAGGGACCTCGCCGACCGCTGCGTGACCGCGCGATCCGCGTTGACGTGCCCGACGAGACCCGCCCTCACGTCCGGCTGCAACGGATAAATATCCTCACTGATGTTCGGCGTGCCGTGAGAAGGGGGCCGGCATGAACGTAGTCTTTGACCCCGCGACCCTTAAAGACCATCCTGCCGGTCTCCCTGCCGAGTCGCGCACAGTCATGGCGTGCGACGGGCTGACTTCCGGGGGTCGATCCTCTTCGACCCCCGGACTTTCCTCGACACTTCGCTCTAGCTGCTGTGCGCGACATGCAACACTTACTAACGGTTGTGGCGCCGCCCTGTGCGTAAGACCGAGGCTAAGACCGTGAAGAGTATTGGCGTCGAAGCTAGGTCAAAGACGGCTTGTAGAATTGGAGTTGTTCGAAGTCTTGCTGGTATCTTTCGAGGTCAACCCGCAAACGCTGTTCCGTCTCCAGATCATTCTGAAGTCTTGCCCGTTCGAGCCGAAGCTCCAACACTTGGATCAGACTCTCCAGGACCCGAGCATGACGTTCGTAGAGTTCCGGCACTGTCTTTTCTCCACTTTCGACTTCCGAGATGTTGGAAAGTTGCATTTAAGCCATTTGTTTTCAACAAGGTTGTCGCGAACTGGAAATGCTTGCAGGGCCGCACGTTGCCGGAACACACTGCCCTGAACAACGCTCGCAGCCAACGCGCCTGCGAACACGCCGCAGTCATGATGGCAACCGAAGCCCTGTCGGACCTCACTGCCGACCAGGCCGTCGCGATCATCCGCACGCACCTGCGCACCCGTCTCGACATCGAGGCAACGGCCCTGCACACCCTCGCCAACCAGCTGGGCCGCCATGCAGACGACATCGAACGGCAAGGTTGATGCCCGGACTGCGACCCTCCCAGCCAAGCGAGGCACCGGCTCCGGACCAACGGCTGCTGGATCTTGCGCGTGCACTTGCCAGGGCGCATGCGCGGGCCGATCTTGAACGGGCCACCCGGGGAGAGAAGAAATGCAGCGAATCGACGGCCGACGCGCCGCCCTCTACGCCCGATTCTCGACGGACCTGCAAAACGACCGCTCGATCGAGGATCAGCTTGCGCTTTGCAACGGATACGCCGTCCGCGAAGGGTTGACGGTTACCCATCGCTACGAAGACCGCGCCAAATCCTCTGCGACGCTATTCGGTCGGGACGGCCTCTTGGCCCTGATTGCAGACGCCAAGGAACGGGTTTTCGACGTGATCGTGGTGGAGGCGCTGGACCGTATTAGCCGAAACCCGGCCGACCTTCACCCGCTGTTCCAGACGCTCGACTTCGTGGGGATCCGAGTGCTCGAAGTGCACCGGGGGCAAGCCGACGCGCTGACCGTCGGCATCCAGGGCCTGTTCGGCCAAATGTTTCTCGACCAGCTGAAAGAAAAGACCAGGCGCGGGCTTGCCGGCGTGGTGCGTGACGGGCGCAGCGCCGGGGGCAGGGCCTATGGTTACGTAACCGTGCCCGGCCAGCCAGGCCAGCTGACGGTCGTCGAAGGCGAGGCCAAAATCATCCGCCGGATTTTCGACGAATACATCGGTGGCGCCACGACGCGCGAGATTGTCGCTCGACTGAACGCAGAGGGTATTCCGGCACCGCGGGGCAGTGTCTGGCGCTCGACGGTGCTGACCGGGAATGCCGCGCGCGGCTATGGCATACTTTGGAACGACCTCTACGACGGCAAGCGTATTTGGAACCGCGTGCGAATGGTGCGCGATCCGGAAACTGGTAAGCGCGTGAGCCGCACGAACCCGGAATCGGAATGGCAGATCGAGGCGGCCGAGCATCTGCGCATCGTACCGCCCGCAACCTTCGCCGCCGTCCGAAAGTTGCGTCTCGCGCGCATGGAGCTGAGGGGAGAGAAGCGCAAACGCCCGGCGCGGCCTCTGTCCGGACTGATGGCCTGCGACTGCTGCGGCGGCTCCATCGTGATTCGCGCACGCCGACCGAATGGCGCGGTCCAGGCGGCCTGTTCGAACGCGGTGGAAGCTGGCACCTGCACAGAGCGGAAGTCCGTCCGGCTAGACCAGATCGAAACTGCGGTATTCGCCGAACTAGCCCAACTCTTGCGCGAGCCTGACGTAATGGGTGAATACCTGAAGGCTTATCACGAAGAACGTCAGCGCCTCGCCCGCGAAAAGGGGCGGACCCGTGCCACACTTGAACGTTCGGCGGCCAAGGCACGCGGTGCCTTCGACCGGGCCCACCAGCTCTACATTGACGGGGTGACTGACGGTCCTAAGGCTAAGGCCAGCATCCTCGAATTGCGGCTCGCGGCCGAGCGAGCCGAAGCTGCGTTGGCGGAAGCTGACCCGCCCGAGGTCCTTACACTGCATCCTGACGCGACGAACCGATACTTGGCTGCGCTAACCGATCTCGCACCATCATTGTCGGACCTAGACACGCCCGAAGCGCGCAAGGCAATGGATACGATCAGAGAGTGGATTTCGGAGATTCGTGTGCGACGAGAGGGCGACGAAGTCCACGTAACGGTCTACGGATACCTCGCCGCCCTCGTCGAGCCATCCACCCGGCGGGGCGAGATGGTAGCGTGGGGCGGACTTGAACCGCCGACCCCAGCATTATGAGTGCTGTGCTCTAACCGGCTGAGCTACCACGCCATTCACACGAAGGGGCAGATAGCCGCCGGGGCGGGGCGTGTCAACGCACAAATGGCGGGTTTTTCAGCGGTGGAGGTATTTCTCGAACGCCCAGCCGATCGCGCCGCTTTGATGCTTCACCCGCACCCATCCGCCGGATCGCTCAAGGAGGGTGACGGCTTCGCCATTATACATCGGGCGGATGATCTGGTAGCGCGTGCCCGGTCCGGTCCGGAGGTTCAGGTATCCGTCGTTCGGCGAATACACATACCGCACGTTGGTCGCAGCGGGACGGACGAGGTACTTGGCGAAGGCCCAGCCGACGGCACCGCTTTCATGCCGGACCCGGACCCAGCCGTTCGCGTATTCCAGCGTCTCGACCGCGCTGCCGTGATACATCTTGCGGATGATATTGTATTGCGAGCCGGGGCCGGTGCGCAGGTTCAGGAACCCGTCGCCGGGGGAATTCACCAGCAGGCGTTCGGCACGGGCGGCCGTCGCGGTGACCAGCGCGGCAGCGGCGGACGTCAGGAACAGACGGCGTTTCATGGAACCCTCCCCTCGGTGTGATGAGGGAAGGATACCACGGTTTCGGGATCGCGCTATGCGTCAGACGCGCGCGCGACGTTGACCACGTCGCCTTCGTCCGATTTGACGTAGAGCGTGCGATGCGGGAACGGGATCGAAAGCCCGGCCTCGTCGAAGGCGGCTTTCAGGCCCTTGGTGAATTCGAACTTCAGATCCCAGTAGTCGGCGGCATCGGCCCACATGCGCATGGTGATGTCCACCGAACTGTCGCCAAGATTCGTGACCTTCGCCCAGGGCTCCGGATCGTCATGCACCCGTGCGTCGGCGCGGGCCATGTCGAGCATGACCTCGATCGCCTTGTCCATGTCGTCGGAATAATCGATGCCCATCACGATATCGACACGACGGGTCGCATGGTGGGACCAGTTGGTGATGATCGCCCCCCATGCCTTTCCGTTCGGCACCACGATCTGCACGTTGTCGGGCGTCGCGAGCTCGGTGAAGAACAGGTTGATCTCTTTCACCGTGCCGGCGGTGCCGTCGATGGCGATGTATTGCCCGTTCCGGTAGGGCCGGAAGAGGATAATCATGAAGCCCGCCGCAAGGTCCGAAAGCGTGCCCTGCAACGCAAGCCCGATGGCCAGCGTGGCCGCGCCCAGCATGGCGACGAGCGATGTCGCCTCGATCCCGAAGATGTTGAGCACGGTGATGAGGACGACCGCGATCAGAACCCAGCGCACGATGGACGAGATGAAGCTGCCCACCGTCGGGTCGATCCGTTTGGCACCCTCGATCCGCTTGCGCACCATACGCGCGACGGCGGCGGCAAGTATCCAGCCGACGATCAGGATGACGAGAGCTTTCACCCCGTTGACGATGTAGGGCAGGAACTCCCCGAACTGGTCGAGCCAGATGGCGATTTGGTCTTCCATGATGTGTCCTTATCTCCTGTGCTGCTCGGTCATAGAAAAAGGGCCCGGAGACCGGGCCCTGTGTCGTGTCTCAGGCGCGGTCAGCCTTTGGCGAGGGCGTCGCGGATTTCCGTCAGAAGCTGGATTTCCGGCGGCGTCGGCGGCGCTTCGGGCGGGCTGACCTCTTCCGGTTTCTCGGCAAGATCCTTGATCCGATTCACGGAGCGGACCAGCAGAAAGACCACGAAGGCGATGATGAGAAAGTTGATGACCGCCATGATGAACGATCCGTAGGCGAAGATCGACGCGCCGGTTTCCCGCGCTGCTTCGAGCGATGCGCCCGCCGGCACCTCGCCGCTCAGGACCGCGTAGTTGTTGGTGAAATCGATTCCGCCCGTGAACAGGCCGATGATCGGGTTGATCAGGTCTGCGACCAGTGACGACACGATGGCCGTGAAGGCCGCGCCGATGATGATCCCGACGGCCATGTCCATGACATTGCCACGGGCGATGAAGTTTCTGAATTCCGTCAACATTTTCCAGCGATGCTCCCATGCTGCCCGGACCACGCACTCGGCCCTGCGTAAACCTTAACACGGGGTGCAAAAAAACTGGAAGGGCCGGAACGCGAAACCCCGCCGCAGATCGGCTGCGGCGGGGGCGTGAAACACGTGGGGCGCGCGAAGCACGCCTCCGGTCAGACCGCTGCGCGGTTCGACTTCGGGCCGGCGACGAGCCAGATGATGAAGCCGAGAAGCGGCAGGATGATGACGAGCAGCGCCCAGAGCACCTTGGAACCCGTCGATGCGCCGGACGAGAAGATCGAGATCAGCGCCCAGATGTCGAGGGCAAGAAGAATGATGCCGAAAAGGCCAGAAAGTTCGAACATGTGTATCTCCATTCAGGATCGGTCGTAGAGCGACCTTTGGATTTGGAGAATGAACGCAGGCACACCCGCGCATGTTCCCTGCGGGCGCGTAAGTGCCTGCTGGCGCATCGCTTTCAGCCAACAAAACGCCCGGCTCGCAGGTCTTCGGGATGACAGCCTGAAAGTCGCGCAGGACATACCAACGGCCAAAAAGTTCCATCCCGCAGCGCGAAAACGACTGCCCGGCCCAGTGTCGGCAATGCGCTGCCGAACCCCGCCGCCTTTTCCGCTCACGGCGGGCAAGGTTCTGCTGCCCCTTGGCGAACGGTCGCTGAATTGCCGGGCCGCTGCCGCCCGGGTCTTCAAACCGCCGCGCATCGTTGTTTGGTCAGGGGCGAGGGGCATCGGACCCCCGAACGTAACCATGAAAGGAAACGATCATGAAACCGACCAAGACCCTGACCATCCTCCCGCTCGCATTCGGCGCCGCCCTGGTCGCCACAACGGCCTCGGCTCAGACAATGAGCTTCGATGGCATTGATCAGAACGGCGACCGCGTGCTCGAAATGGCGGAACTCGAAGCGGCCTTCGGTGCCAATGCGCAGGCCGCGCTGACCATGTACGACACCAACGGCGACGGCATGGTGGAGCGCAACGAAGCCGCCAGCGCGCAGGCCAGCGCCAGCGCGAATGTGGGTGGCGCCGTGCAGGGCATGGAAGACGAGACGATGCAGTCCGCCGAGACCGCGCTCGACGATGTGACGGGCACGGTGCAGGACGCGGGCGACGATCTCGCCGACGCGACCTCGGACCTGCTGGATGACACTTCGGTCAGCGGTGGCGCGACTGTCGACGGAACGGTCATGTCCAACTGATACCGGGCCGTGGAAGCGTGAGTGCTTCCGCAAAGGGGCGTCCATCCGGGCGCCCCTTTTTATATGTCAGGTCGGCAGTTTGCCGGTCAGCACGTACCGCAGAATATCGACGACCTCGTCGGGTGTGCGCGTCACGGCAAGTGCAGCGGCATCGACTTCCTTCAGCGCGTGGTCATGTTCGGGCGGTTGCAGGATCACCAGGGACTTGCCCATTGCGGCCGCCATGCCCGCATCGAAAGCCGCGTTCCACTGCTTGTATTTCTCGCCGAAACGCACGACCACGACATCGGCGTCCTCGATCCCCTTGCGGGTGCGGATCGCGTTCAGTTTGGCGCCCTTGTGGTCGTGCCAGAACTTGTCCGGCTCCTCCCCCATGATCGCCACGCCGCAATCGTCGGACGCCGCATGATCGGTGACCGGCGACGAGAACGTCACGTCCAGCCCTTGCGAGCCGTCGATGATCCGCTCGCGCCAGTCCGTATGGATTTCGCCGGACAGATAAACCTTCAGCATGATGAACCTCTCTGTCTGTGTCGTTCGGGCTTCAGGCACCGGGCCCTGCTTCTCTGGTCCCCAAATACCTCGGGGGGTCCGGGGGGCTGGCCCCCCGGCGGGTCGGACGGGCTCTGCCCGTTCGACCCCACTCAAGATGCAGTATTGCGGTCAGCCGCGCAGCGTGCCGCCGGTGGCTTTGCCCACCTTTTCCACGATCTTGGCGGCCACCGCCTCGATCTCCTTCTCGGTCAACGTGGCGTCGGTCGGTTGCATCCGCACGGTGATCGCGATGGATTTCTGCCCGGCCTCACCCAGCTTGCCGCCGGTGAACTGATCGAACACGCGCACGTCCTCGATCAACGCTTTGTCTGCACCCGCAGCGGCGTTGACCAGCGTCAGCGCTTCGACATCCGCATCGACCACGAAGGCGAAGTCACGTTCGACCGGCTGAAGATCCGAGATCGTCAGCGCGGGCCGGGTCGCGTTCGATTTGCGCGGCAGCGGGATTTCCTCGGGATAAAGGGTGAAGGCGACCGCCGGCCCTTTCACGTCCATCTCGGCCAGCACCTTGGGGTGCAACTCGCCGAAGACGCCGAGCACCTTTTTCGGGCCCAGACAGATCTTGCCGTGCCGACCCGGATGCCACCAGCCTTCGGCGCCGCGCAGGATCTGCACCTTCGCGGGCGCGCCCATCGCGGCGAGGATCGCCTCGGCGTCGGCTTTGGCGTCATAGATATCGAACCCGCGCGCCGCACCATGCACGTCCTTCGGCCCCGTCGCCCCGACGAGAATGCCGGAGATCGCCAGACGCTGCTCCTCCGGTTCGCCGCCATGCCAGATCGCACCGACCTCGAACAGGGCGAGGTCCATGAACCCGCGGGCCTGATTGCGGGCGGCGGCCTGAAGCAGGCCCGGCAGCAGGTCGGGGCGCATGTGGCTCATCTCGGACGAGATCGGGTTGTCAAGCTTGGTCGCATCCTCGCCACCCGCGAACAGCGCGGCGCTGGCCGCGTCGATGAAGCTGTAGGTCACGCATTCGTTGTAGCCGAGCGCCGCCGCGGTGCGCCGCCCGGTGTTCTCGCGCACTTGCATCGGGGTCAGAACGGGTTTCGGCACGCCGGTCGAGGCGCGCGACATCGGTTTGCCGACCAGTTTCGTGAGCGAGGCGATGCGGGCGACCTCTTCGACCAGATCGGCCTCGCCCAGCACGTCGGGCCGCCACGACGGCACGTGGGCCATGTCGCCCTCCATGACGAAGCCCAAAGCCTCGAGCGAGGCGCGCTGCGTTTCCGCCGGGATGTCCATGCCGACGAGCGACGAACAGCGGTCGGTGTCGAGCTTGTAGGCGCGGTCGGTGTTCGGCACTTCGCCTGCCGTCACGACCTCGGACGCCTCGCCGCCGCAGAGATCGAGGATCATCTGCGTCGCCAGTTCGATCGCCAACGGGTTGAACGCCGGGTCGATGCCGCGTTCGTTGCGGTAGCGGGCGTCGGAATTGATCTTGAGCGCGCGGCCCGTGCGCGCGATCTGGATCGGCTCCCACACGGCGGCTTCGAGGAAGACGTTCACGGTGTCTTCGGTGCAGCCCGATTCCTCGCCGCCCATGATGCCGGCCACGCTTTCGACGCCCCGGTCATCGGAAATGACCACCATCCCCGGCTCGAACGTGTAGGTCTTTTCGTCGAGCGCCAGTAGTTGCTCGCCGCCGGTGGTCTTGTGGATGCGTAGGTCGCCCTGAACCTTGTCCGCGTCGAAAACGTGGAGCGGGCGGTTCTGGTCGTAGGTGAAGAAGTTCGTCACATCGACCAGCGCCGAAATTGGACGCAGACCGATGGCCTTTAGCCGCTTTTGCAGCCACGCGGGCGAGGGGCCGTTCTTCACGCCTTTAATCAGGCGGCCTTGGAAGATGTAGCAGCCATCGTCGCCTTGGGTATCGCCGTCGATGGTGACGTTGATCGGGCTCTTGAAGGTGCCTTTCACGTTCGCTTCCGGCGCGGGTTTCAGTGTGCCAAGACCACGTGCCGCCAGATCGCGCGCCACGCCGCGCACACCAAGCGCATCGGGGCGATTGGGCGTGATCGCGATGTCGAACACCGGGTCGACCTTGGAAGGATCGTTCTCGGCCAGCCAGTCGACGAACTTCTGCCCGACCTCACCGGACGGCAGTTCGATGATCCCGTCGTGTTCGTCCGACAGCTCCAGTTCACGCTCCGATGCCATCATCCCGTGGCTCTCGACACCGCGGATCTTGCCGACGGACAGCGTCACGTCGATCCCCGGCACGTAATCGCCGGGTTTGGCGAGCACGACCGTGATCCCCGCCCGCGCGTTCGGCGCACCGCAGACGATCTGCTTGTCGCCCTCGTCGGTCTCCACGGTGCAGACCCGCAACCGGTCGGCATCCGGGTGCTGCTCGGCGTGCTTGACCTTGGCGAGCGTGAAGACGCCCAGCCGGTCGGCGGGGTTGATGACCTCTTCGATCTCGAGCCCGAGGTCGGTCAGGGTTTCCGCGATTTCGTCCACCGAGGCGGTGGTGTCGAGGTGGTCTTTCAGCCAGGAGAGTGTGAATTTCATCGTCTTGTCCTCGTTCGGCACCGCTCAGCGGTCTGCCAAGTCCTCTACCAGTTCGAAGTGCTCGAAGAGCAGCATCATGTTCTCGTCGAACCCGCCGTTGCGGGTGAAATAGGCCTCGTGGTCCCGCCGCCAGCCTGCGAGGTCGTCGTTCTCGCCCTCGGCCAGCGCCATCTCCTCGGTCACGTCCTTGAACGCCACCTCGTCCACCCGCACCGTGCGGATGACGAGGGCGGGGGTGCCGTCCCAGTTCATCGCGATGTCGCAGCGGCCCACCTTGGGGCGCGCGGCTGGGTCGGCTTCGAACTCCGACAGCCGCTCGCAGGTCGCGGTCTTTTCGCCCGCCCGCACGAGAGCGAGCAGGTCGTTACACAGCGCCTCGCTATCCCCGAAGGTGAAGTTGCCCGCACCGGGATAGGTCTGGTTCAGGTCTTCCATGTCGTCGGTCATGGTCACCCCTCGGCCCGTTCGGCCAGCGTTTCATATTTGCCCATACGGTAGAGCTTGATTTCGCGGACAAGGCGGATGGTCGGTTTGGCCGCGAAGCAGAACGAGCCGATCACGAAAAGCCACGTTGCGGCGTATTGCGTTGCGTCCGAGAAGAACAGGAACGAACCCACCACGAAACAGGCGGCGGCGATGAAGTCGACGACCGTGTAGGCGATCTCATACTTCGCATAGAGGTCGCGGGCGGCCTCGGACTGCTGTCGGTTTTCGTGTCGGAAGAGGGGCATGTGCCGTCTCCTGTTCAAATCGCTTGGAAATGTTTTCTAGAAGGGAACATTAGTCACAGGTTGATCCCGAGCTTTTCCGCAGCTTCTTGTTTGATGTAAGCCTTTGCCAAATCAAACATCATACCGAGGGTCGCACCGCCAAGTTTCGAGGCACCCTCCTTCGTTTTGTTCCAAACGGTGTCTGAGCGAACCGCTTCGAGATAGTCGTAGCCACTATTGGTCAGTCGGAAAGTGCCGTTTCCAACTTGCGTCATGAAACCTGCATCGCACAGGAGATTGATATGGCCGATGCGGGTCCGATCTGCTCTCGACGCCCCAAGAAACGAAGGTTCAACCAACAACCAGTCTTCAGCGGCTTCAAATTCGAAGAGCAGGCTTCGAATGAGTTCGTCGTCCCGTTTCACCGCGACAAGCCCCCCCGCATCGTCGGCATGTCCAGTGCTGCGAAGCCGTAGTGGCGCAGCCAGCGCAGGTCGCTGTCGAAGAAGGCGCGCAGGTCGGGGATGCCGTATTTCAGCATGGCGATCCGGTCGATGCCCATGCCGAAGGCGAAGCCCTGCCATTGGGTCGGGTCGACGCCTGCGGCCTCGAGCACCTTGGGGTGGACCATGCCGCTCCCGAGGATTTCCATCCAGTCGTCGCCCTGACCGACCTTGAGCTGGCCGCCCTCCCACGAGCAGCGCAGATCGACTTCCGCCGACGGCTCGGTGAACGGGAAGTGCGAGGCGCGGAAGCGCAGTTCCACCTCGTCCACCTCGAAATAGGCGCGGCAGAATTCCTCCAGCGTCCACTTGAGGTTGGCCATCGAGATGTCGCGGTCGATGGCGAGGCCTTCGACCTGATGGAACATCGGCGTGTGGGTCTGGTCGTAGTCCGAACGATAGACGCGGCCCGGCGCGATCACGCGGATCGGCGCGCCCTGCTTCTGCATCGCGCGGATCTGGACGGGGCTGGTGTGGGTGCGCAGTACGTGCGGCGGGCGATTGTCGCCCTCGGCACGGTGCATGAAGAAGGTGTCATGCTCCTGCCGCGCCGGGTGGTGCGGCGGGATGTTGAGCGCGTCGAAGTTGTGGAAATCGTCCTCGATCTGCGGACCCTCGGCCACGGCGAAGCCCATGTCAGCGAAGATCGTCGTCACTTCCTCGGTCACCTGACTGACCGGGTGGATCGTGCCGACGCGCCGGTCACGGGCGGGCAGGGTCACGTCGAGCCATTCGCCGCGCAGACGCTCGTCCAGCGCCGCATCTGCGAGGGCCGATTTCTTGGCGGCGAGGGCCGAGTTGATCTCGTCCTTCAGGGCGTTCAGCTTCGGCCCCTGCACCTGACGCTCTTCGGGCGTCATCTTGCCAAGCTCACGCATGGCCAGCGCCACTTCGCCCTTCTTACCTACGGCCTGAAGCCGGATGTCTTCGAGCGTGGCCTCGTCGGCGGCCCCGGCCACCAGTTCCAGATATTTCTGCCTCAGATCGTCCATCCCGGACCCCCTTGGTTTCGGTCGCCCTTCTGCTAGCACAGGAGGGAGTGTTTGCAAGCCGCTCCTCCGCCCGGCGGGCGACGTCGCATGCCATGAAACGAAAGAAGCCGCAGACCCCTGCGAGGTCCGCGGCTTCCTGAATTTCAACCCGGTGAGGGGTCTTACGCGAGCGCGGCCTTCGCCTTATCGACGATGGCACCGAACGCGTCGGGTTCGTTCACGGCGAGATCGGCCAGAACCTTGCGGTCCACTTCGATCCCGGCGGTGGCGAGGCCGTTGATGAATTTCGAGTAGGTCAGCGCCTCGTCATGCGCGCGCACGGCGGCGTTGATGCGCTGGATCCACAGCGAACGGAAGTTCCGCTTGCGGTTCTTGCGGTCGCGCGTGGCGTACTGGTTCGCCTTGTCGACGGCCTGCGTGGCGGTCTTGAAGTTGGTCGAGCGGCGGCCGTAGTAGCCTTTCGCGGCGTCGAGCACCTTCTTGTGGCGGGCGTGGGTCGTGGTTCCACCTTTGACTCGGGACATGGTCGTGCCTCCTCTTAGCGGTCGTAGGGCATCATCGACTTGACGATTTTCGCGTCAGGAGCCGACATGACAGTTGTCCCGCGTGCGTCGCGGATGAATTTCTTGTGGCGTTTGATCATGCCGTGGCGTTTGCCGGCCTGACCGCTGATCACCTTGCCGGTGGCAGACACCTTGAACCGCTTTTTGCAGCTCGATTTGGTCTTCATCTTGGGCATTTGCGTCTCCGTATATCTTTGACGTGACACGCGACTCGGCATGCCTCTCGAGCCGGCCGCGCTTGGAAATGCGGCGTATACGGGGGTTGGCCCCATCTGGCAAGGGGGATCAGAAGAAATAGTGGCCGATCACGTTGACGAAGGCCTCGGGCACGTCGGCAAGGCTGTAGCCGCCCGGTTTCTGCGTGATCGCATATCCGATCAGGCCCCCGCCCGCAACGATCAGCAGGGCCGAGACGCGCGGCGGGCGGCGGTCGATCCACGCGCCCATGGCGGACGGAATGGCGAGGGCGAGGATGATGACGCCGATCACCATGTATAGGTCAAAGGGCATGGCGCGCAGGGCCGTGAAAAACTGGGGTCATGGTCCCAGTTATTCAGGGTCGGTGGCGAAAATCAATCTTTCGGCGCAGGGGGCGACGCGCAGGATGTTGGTGGTGCCGGGCACGTTGAACGGCACGCCGGCGGTCACGACGATCTGGTCGTCCTCGGTCGCGATGCCCGAGGTGCGCGCCGCGCGGGCCGCCGCGACGACCGCCATCTTGAACCGGTCGATCCGCCCGGTCATGAAGCTTTGAACGCCCCACGACAGGCACAGGCGACGCGCCGTTCCGGTCAGCGGGGTGAGCGCGATGATCGGCACATGCGGCCGCTCGCGCGCGACCAGCAGCGCCGTGGTCCCGGATTGCGTGAAACAGGCGATGACCTTGATCTCGGTCGCTTCGGCGATCTCGCGGGCCGCCGAAACGATCCCGTCGGCGATGGTCGTGCGTTCCACGGTGCGCGAGCGGTCGATCACGTCGCGATAGGTCGGGTCGCTCTCCACCTCGACGGCCACGTTGTTCATCGTCGCCACCGCTTCGCGGGGGTAATTCCCGGCGGCGGATTCCGCCGAAAGCATGATCGCATCGGCCCCTTCGTAGATGGCGTTGGCGACATCCGACACCTCGGCGCGGGTCGGCACCGGGCTTTCGATCATCGATTCCATCATCTGCGTCGCGACGATCACAGGCTTCGCGGCGCGGCGGCAGGCATGGACGAGGCGCTTCTGAATCGGCGGCACGTTCTGGACGGGCAGTTCCACACCCAGATCGCCACGGGCGACCATGATTCCGTCCGAGGCGTCGAGGATGGCGTCGAAATCACGCACGGCGGAGGGTTTTTCGATCTTCGACAGAACCGCGGCGCGACCCTGCGCTAGGGCGCGGGCCTCTTCCACGTCGGCGGCGCGCTGCACGAAGGACAGGGCAAGCCAGTCGACGCCCAACTGGCAGGCGAATTCGAGGTCTTCCTTGTCCTTGGGCGACAGCGCGGCGAGGGGGAGCACGACGTCCGGCACGTTCACGCCCTTGCGGTCCGAAATCGTGCCGCCCACGATGACCTCGCAATTGGCGAAGTCGTCGCCGCATTCCTTGACCTTCAGGCGCATTTTGCCGTCGTTGACCAGCAGGGTCGATCCGACTTCCAACGCCTGAAAAATCTCCTTGTGGGGCAGGCAGACGCGATGGTTGTTGCCCGGCGCGGGATCGAGGTCGAAGCGGAACATGTCGCCCTCTTCGATATCCGCGGCTTCCGCGATGAATGTGCCGCAGCGCAGTTTCGGCCCTTGGAGGTCGGCGAGAATCGCGATCGGCCGTCCGGTTTCCTTCTCGACCTCGCGGATCGCGGCATGGCGGGCGCGGTGCTCGTCATGCGAGCCGTGGGACATATTGAGGCGGAAGACGTCCGCCCCCGCGTCGGACAGGGCGCGGATCATCTCGCGGGTGGAGGATGCGGGTCCGAGCGTCGCGACGATCTTGGTATTGCGGGAGCGTGTCATTGTGCCTCGTCTGTTTGCGGTAACAGTCGCATCGTCTGTATCCGGTGCCTTTGCCTATCGCAACGGCAACTGCTGAAATCGCGGGCAAAAAGCGGGCCTTTTGCTTTGCCTGCGTCTCCGCTACGCAGGTTTGGCGAAAATCACGACAGGCGCATGACGTATCACCCGTTTCACACCTTCGGCGAGGACCGGCCCGGCCGCTGGCTCGTCACCTGCGACCACGCGACGAACACCGTGCCCGCGGAGGTGGCGGGCGGCGACCTTGGCCTGCCGCCCGAAGACATGGCACGCCATATCGCGTATGATCCCGGCGCGGCGGGGGTGAGCCTTGCGCTGGCGGAACTTCTGGACAGCCCCTGCATCTGCTCGAATTTTTCCCGCCTTGTGATCGACCCGAACCGGGGCGAGGACGACCCGACGCTTCTGATGAAGCTTTATGACGGCTCGATCATCCCGGCCAATCGTCACGCGGGGCAGGCCGAGAAAGAGCGTCGGCTCAACTTGTGCTACCGCCCGTATCATCAGGAGGTCGCGCGGCTGGCCGCGCGGCAGGACGATACGATCTATGTCGCGATCCATTCCTTCACGCGCCAGCTTCGCGGCCGCGATCCGCGCCCGTGGCACATCGGCGTGCTCTATGCCGCGGACGAACGCTTTTCGGCCCCTCTGATCGAGCGATTGCACCGGGAAACCGATCTCGTCGTCGGCGCGAACGAGCCCTATGGCGGCCATCTGGACGGTGACAGCGTGGACCGGCACGCGACCCTTCATGGCCGTGCGAATGTGCTGATCGAAGTGCGCAACGACCTGATCGGGACCGACCAGCAGCAATACGACTGGGCCGCGCGCCTTGCCCCGATCCTTGAAGAGGTGCGGGCGAAGGCCGATCTTTGAGACATGATGGAGGACCGAATGGACGACCAGACCCGTATCGAACTTGAAGCCGCCGCGTTCCGCCGCCTGCGCCAGCACCTGATGGAGGATCGGCCGGATGTGCAGAACATCGACCTGATGAACCTTGCCGGGTTCTGCCGCAACTGCCTGTCGCGCTGGTATCAGGAAGCCGCGAACGAACGCGGGATCGACATGTCGAAAGACGAGGGGCGCGAGATTTTCTACGGAATGCCCTATGACGACTGGAAGGCCGGGAACCAGACCGAGGCGGGGCCGGACAAGCAGGCCGCCTTCGAGAAGGCTTTCAAAGAGAACGTCACCGACAAGTCCTGATCCTTTTTGCACAGAAACTGTGAGAACATCACGGGTTCTGTGCGCAATCGGGTGGGCTTATCTAGGTCGAAACGATCGGAGTTATCGCCATGGCACGTATGCCCACCTATTTCATCTCACACGGCGGCGGCCCCTGGCCGTGGATCGAAGACATGCGCCGCAACTTCGCGGTGCTTGAGAAAAGCCTCGCCGCCATGCCGGACGAGCTGCCGGAAACGCCGAAAGCGGTTCTGATGATCTCGGGCCACTGGGAAGCGGGCGAAGTGCGCGTCATGCACTCTGACAAACCCGGCATGGAATACGACTATTTCGGGTTTCCGCCGCACACATATGACGTGGTCTACCCCGCGCCCGGTGCGCCGGAGATCGCAGAGAAGGTCAAGTCTCTGCTGGATGAGGCGGGGATCGACGCCGTGCTCGACGACACGCAAGGGTTCGACCACGGCACATTCGTTCCGGCCTATATCATGTATCCCGAAGCCAAGGTGCCGGTGTTTCAGGTCTCGATGCTGAAGGGATACGACCCCGAAGCGCATTTCAGGATCGGCCGGGCGCTCGCCCCGTTGCGTGACGAGGGGGTGCTGATCGTCGGATCGGGCCTGAGCTATCACAACCTGCGCCGGTTCGGCCCGCAGGCCGAGGTGCCGTCCAAGGCCTTCGACGATTGGCTGGCGGACGCGTTGGGGCAAGCGCCCGAAAAGCGGACCGAGGCGTTGATCCACTGGGAAGATGCGCCCTACGCCCGGATCTGTCATGCGCAGGAAGATCACCTTGTGCCGCTCTTCTCCGCGCTGGGTGCGGCCGAGGACGGGACGGCCACGCGCGTCTACCACGAAGACGGGATCTTTGGCGGTGTCACGGCGTCGAGTTGGCGTTTCGACTGACCGATCCTTTGATTAAGACGAAAACGCCCGGCCGATGACCGGGCGTTTTTCTTGAAGCAGGTGGGTTCAGTAGACGTCGCCGTCTTTCACCTTTTTGGAAAAAGCCGTGGCGCCACCGTCGGCCAGAACGCGAGCCTGTTCGACCCAGCCGTCGCGGGTCACGCGGCCCTTGAACCCTTCGAGGTTGTCGTCGACCCATGACACTTCCGCCGGTGTCCACGCGGCGATCTGGTCGAAATGATAAAAGCCGAGCTTGTTCACCAGCGTTTCGAGCTTCGGCCCGATGCCCTTGATCTGCTTCAGGTCGTCCGCCCCGCCTTCGCGCGGCCCGTCGATGGTCGCTGGCTTGACGGCGGCAATCGGTGCCTGCGGCTGGTCCGGTTCGCGGGTGGGCACGACGGTCGGACCGCTGGTGCCGGACTCACTCCGCTCGAGCGACGCGACCTTGTCTTGCAAGCGCGCGATCTCGGCGGCCTGATCGGTGCCCGCCTCGCGGCAGGTGGCGAGTTCGGCACGCAAAACCTCGACCTCGCCGACCGCCGCAGTCGGCGCCTTGCGGCGACCCCACACGATCCATCCGACGATCAGGCCCAGAATGGCGGCGAGCACCAAGAGCACGACCATTTCGGTGATGAGAAAACCCCAGTTCTCGAACATTCGCCCCTCCTACTTGGGCCATTCGAAGGTCGTGCGCCGATTGGCCGCGCGCCCTTCTTCCGTATCGTTGTCGGCGATCGGCTCGGTCTCGCCGAACCCCAGCGCCTGCATTCGTCCAGCGGGCACGCCACGCGCGACAAGGGCATCGCGCACGGCATTCGCCCGCGCGACCGACAGCCGGTAATTTTCGTTGTCGTCGCCCTGGCTGTCGGTGTGCCCGCCAATCGTGACCCGCATTCCGATCTTGTCGGTGCAATGCAGGAGCAGCCCCGCCATGTCGTTGATGATGCTCATGGACGCGGTGTCGAGCTCGGCCGATCCCGTGACGAACTGGATCTGACGCCCCGCCTGCACCTGCGCCGCGGCATCGTTGCAGGCCTGCTTGGAAATCTCGAAGTCGTAGACCGGAAGCCAGTATCCTGCCGAGGCCACCTGATCCGCCCCGGTCGCACGGTTGGTGCGCGTCACCCAGTCGTCCGGCGCGTCGCCGGCGGTGATCTCTATTCTGGCGTCGTCCCCAAGGGTGGCGCGAAGCTCCGACGTGACATAGCCGGGGTCAAGACCCGGCGAGGCGACGCCGGTCGCGATGATCTGGCCCCCTTCGTCGCGCAACGACAGACGTTCAAGGTCGGGCAGAAGGCCGGGAAGGTCGGACAGCCTTTCGGGAAGCGCGGCATCCATGCCGAAGGTGGTGGTGGTGTCGCCCGCGATATCGGTGAAACCGAGCGCCTCGGCCATTGCGGGCGCATCGAAGTTTTCGGGCACGGTTCCAAAGGCCGAAAGACCTTCGCCTGCGTCGTAGATCAGTTCGAACGACACGACGCCGGTGTCGAGCACGTCGACCGAGACGACCCGGTCGATCCCTTCGGGCAGGGCGTTCAACGCGGTGGTGGCGGCCTTCGCCTCGCGCGGGGTGGCGGCGGTGCCCGACAGGATCGCGGTCATGCCGGTCAGCGCGAAACTGCCCTCGTCCAGCGGCCCCAGCGCGTCGACGCCCGCGCCCACGATCTCGGTCCAGCCTTCGGGCGCTCCTGAGGCGAGGGGCAGGTCCATCGCACCTGTCGCGCCATGTCCAGCCGCGACTTCGGCCTGCGCCGCGCTGGGCGCCGAGCCGGTCAGGGAGAGCGACCCGTCGATCCCCTTGGCCAGGGCGGTTTCATAGGGGTCGGCCACGGGTAGGACATCGACATCGTCCGAGCGCACCACACGCCGCCCTTCGACCGCGTCGAGCGAGGCGACGATGTCGATCAACTCGTCCTCGGTGTCGGCCGTTCCGGTCAGCGTGATGTCGCGGCCCGACACCTCGACCCGCATCGGGTGTATCGCACCCGTGACGACACCTTTCGCGGCGACTTCGACCTCGTCTTCGATGGTCCGTGCCTGATGGCTGCTGCCCCACCATGCCAACCCGGCGATACCGGCCACGAACAGGACCAGACCCAGCAATATCCGCATTTCATTCCCCCGTTCGGGTGTTTTCCCCCGGTGTGGCACCACAAGGCCGCATGCGGCCCAATGGTTCAAGGAAAAACAGGGTCAGATCGCGGCGTTGCGGCTTTCTTCAAGGTAGATTTCGCGCAGGCGGGCGGCCACGGGGCCGGGTCTGCCGGTGCCCACGGTCGCGCCGTCCACTTCCACCACGGGCATGACGAAGGTCGAAGCCGAGGTGATGAACGCCTCGTCCGCGTTCTGCGCTTCTTCGATGGTGAAGGGCCGTTCTTCGACCTTCATCTGCGCTTCGGCGGCAAAGCGCAGCACGGCGGCGCGGGTGATCCCGTGCAGGATGTCCGTGGACAACTGCCGCGTGATGATCGTGCCGTTCTTGACGATATAGGCGTTGTTCGACGTGCCTTCGGTCACCGCGCCGTCTTCGACCATCCAGGCATCATCCACGCCCGCCTTCTTCGCCATCATCTTGCCCATCGACGGGTACAAAAGCTGCACCGTCTTGATGTCGCGGCGGCCCCAGCGGATGTCTTCGATCGAGATCACCTTGATGCCCTGTTTGGCCACCGGGCTGTCCGCCAGCCCCGGCTTGTTATGAGTGAACAGCACGACGGTCAGCGGCGTGTCTTCGGGCGGAAAGGCGAAGTCGCGGTCGCCCGGCGCGCCGCGCGTGACCTGCAAGTAGATCATCCCTTCGTCGATACCGTTCTTGGCGACCAGTTCGCGGTGAATGGCGAGCAGATCGTCGGCACTCATCGGCATGGCCATATCGAGTTCGGTCAACGACCGCTCCAGCCGCTTGGCGTGGCCGTCGAAGTCGATCAGCTTGCCGCCCAGAACGCTCGTCACCTCGTAGACGCCATCGGCCATCAGGAACCCACGGTCGAAGATCGAAACCTTGGCCTCATCTTCCGGCACGTAGTCCCCGTTCACGTAAACGATGCGGCTCATGGCTGTCTCCTAACCCCAGAGGCCGGGGGTGGGCGGGTGCACACCGGCCTCGTCGAATTTCAACGGTTCGTCGCGGTCTTGGGCGAGAAGCAGCGGGCCGTCAAGGTCCGTCACCATCGCGCCCTGCGCCACGACCGTCGCGGGGGCCATGGCGAGCGAGGTGCCGACCATGCATCCGACCATGATCCGGTAGCCATCGGCGAGAGCGGCCTCGCGCAGGCGCAGCGCCTCGGTCAGCCCGCCGGTCTTGTCGAGCTTGATGTTGATGACGTCGTATTTTCCCTTGAGCGCGGCCAGCGTCGAACTGTCGTGGCAGGACTCGTCGGCGCAGACGGGCAGGGGGCGCGCGATCTCGGCCAGCATGTCGTCCTCGCCCGCGGGGAGGGGCTGTTCCACCAGCGCGACGCCAAGGCGCACCATGTGGGGCGCAAGATCGGAATAGACCTCGGTGCTCCAGCCCTCGTTCGCATCCACGATGATCCGCGACTTGGGTGCGCCGCGCCGCACGGCTTCGAGTCGCGCCATGTCGTCGGCAGTGCCGAGCTTGATTTTCAGGAGCGGCCGATGCGCGTGCTTGCGCGCTGCCGCTTCCATCGCGTCCGGCTCGCCCAGCGACAAGGTATAGGCGGTGATCTCCGGTCCCGGCCTGGGCAGGCCCGCCAAGTCCCACACCCGCTTGCCAGCGCGCTTGGCCTCCAGATCCCACAACGCGCAGTCCACGGCGTTGCGGGCGGCCCCGGCAGGCAGAAGCGACTGCAACACTCTGCGGTCGAAATCCTCCGGCAACCCCTCGACCTCGGCGCTGACGCTCGCGATGGTCTCATTGTAGCGCGCATAGGGCACGCATTCGCCCCAGCCCTCGGCGCGGCCATCCGACACGCGCACCGTCACGACCTCGGCCGCCGTCTTGGAGCCGCGCGAGATGGTGAACACCTCGGCCAGTGGGAAACTTTCGGACGTCACCGACAGGCGCATCGCGTCCTCCTTCTCTGTTTCCGGAAACCTCGGGGGTGCGGGGGCAGCGCCCCCGCCTTGGTCCGGGGCTTCAGCCCCGGAAACTACCCCATCGCCGCCAGCGCATCCACCAGCTTGGCCGATCCGAAGCGGTAGGGGTCGGTCGCAGGCAGGCCCAGACGCTCTTCTACCTCGGCAAGGTATGCCTTGGCCTCGTCCTCGCCCATGTGCTGCGTGTTGACCGAGATGCCGACGACCTCGCAGGCCGGGTTGCCCACGCGGGCCAGCGGCAGGGCGGTGTCGCGCAGGGTTTCCAGCGACGGGGGCTGATAGCCGGGCAGGCCGCGCATGTGATCGCGCGTCGGCTCATGGCACAGGATCAGCGCATCGGGTTGTCCCCCGTGAATCAGCGCCATGGTCACGCCGGAGTAACTGACGTGGAACAACGACCCCTGACCTTCGATCAGGTCCCAGTGGTCGTCATCGTTGTCGGGCGTCAGCCATTCGATCGACCCGGCCATGAAATCCGCGATCACGGCGTCGAGCGGCACGCCGTCGCCGGTGATGAGGATGCCCGTCTGGCCCGTGGCGCGGAAGGTCGATTTCATGCCGCGCTCGCGCATCTCGGCGTCCATCGCCATGGCGGTGTACATCTTGCCGACCGAGCAATCCGTTCCGACGGCGAGGCAGCGTTTGCCACTGCGCTTCTCGCCGTTCGCGATGGGGTATTTGACCGACGGAACGCGCACGTCGTGCAGGGTCTGCCCGGTCGCCTTCGCCACGGCCACGAGGTCTTCCTCATCGCGCAGCAGGTTGTGAAGCCCGCTCGCCAGATCGAAGCCTTCTTCGAGCGCGGCGATCAGGACCTTTTTCCAAGCCTGACTGATGACGCCACCCCGGTTCGCGACGCCGATGACGAGTGTCTTGGCGCCAGCTTCCTTGGCTTCGGCAAGTGTCATGTCGGGCAGTTTCATGTCGGCCTTGCATCCGTCCATGCGGAATTGACCGACGGCGTTCTCGGGGCGCCAGTCCTTGATGCCCTGCGCCACTTTCGCGGCAAGGGGGTCGGGCGCATCGCCGAGGAATAGAAGATATGGTGTCTGGATCATGTGTCACTAACTCACGAGTGTCGCGTTTGATCCCAGATTTGCATGCTGCGTCTGCGAAATGCTCCCGATTCTTGCGTCAGTCGTCTCGTGATTGGGAGAAAACATGGATATGGCGCAAATCTTGCGCAGAATATCCCGCGGATCGCCCGATCAATCGTCAAAGGGACGCACAATGGCAATGAAACGCCCAAGTTCGATTCTGTGGTCTTTGGCACTCAATTGGTTCCCAGTTCCCGCCTGCCTCTGCCTGACCGAGCGAAAACTGCCCAAGACCGAACTTCGGATGGTTCGAAAATGCTGCGGGTGCGAAAAACATGGTTGAAGGCCGCCGCGCAATAATCTAACCGGAAAGGCGACAAAAACGAAACGACGTTGCGAGGCCTCATGTCCTTCCGTATCCAACCCGCCGCTCCCGCCCGCCCGAACCGCTGTCAGCTCTTCGGCCCCGGCTCGAACACCAAGCTGTTTGCGAAAATGGCCGCGTCGGACGCGGATGTCATCAACCTCGACCTCGAGGATTCGGTGTCGCCGTCCGACAAGGACACCGCGCGCGCCAATGTGATCGAGGCGATCAACACGGTGGACTGGGGCAAGAAAACCCTGTCGGTGCGGATCAACGGGCTCGACACCCCGTATTGGTACCGCGACGTGGTCGATGTGCTGGAACAGGCGGGCGACCGTCTTGACCAGATCATGATCCCCAAGGTGGGCTGCGCGGGCGACATCTACGCGGTCGATGCGCTCGTCACGGCAATCGAACGTGCGAAGGGTCGCGAAAAGCCCATCGACTTCGAGGTCATCATCGAAAGCGCCGCCGGCATCGCCCATGTGGAAGAAATCGCTGCGGCCTCCCCCCGCCTCGTCGCGATGTCGCTGGGGGCAGCGGATTTCGCCGCCTCGATGGGTATGGCCACGACCGGGATCGGCGGCACGCAAGAGAACTACTACATGCTGCATGAGGGCCAGAAGCACTGGTCCGATCCGTGGCATTGGGCACAGGCGGCCATTGTCGCGGCCTGCCGGACGCACGGGCTTTTGCCGGTCGATGGACCGTTCGGCGACTTCTCGGATGACGACGGTTACATCGCGCAGGCCCTGCGGTCCGCGACCCTCGGCATGGTCGGCAAATGGGCGATCCACCCCAAGCAGATCGCGTTGGCGAACAAGGTTTTCACCCCGTCCGAGGCGGCGGTGGCGGAAGCGCGCGAAATCCTCGCCGCGATGGAAGAGGCCAAGCGCACCGGCGCCGGGGCGACCGTCTACAAAGGGCGCCTTGTCGATATCGCTTCGATCAAGCAGGCCGAAGTGATCGTCAAACAGTCGGAGCTGATTGCCGGGTCGTAACATGCAGGCACCCGCGATAGGGTGCTCACATGCGGATCCTGATCCTCACTTACGGCTCGCGCGGTGACGTCCAGCCCTTTGTGGCGCTCGGGCGGGCACTCGTCGCACGCGGGCACGAGGTCACGCTTGGCACCGCGCGTAGGTTCGAGACGTTCGTGCGCGAGGCCGGACTGGGATTCGCCCCGATGTCCGACGCCATGCTGAACCTTCTGGATACCGAAGCCGGGCGCGACATGATGGAATCGACCCAAGGCGTGCTCCAGTCGCTGAAATGGACGGTGATGCTGACCCGCACGGTCGGACCGGCCCAAGCCGAACTGATCGGCGACAGCTGGGCGGCGGCCGAGGCGGTGGACCCGGACCTGATCGTTTTCCATCCCAAGACCTACGCCGGGCCTCACATCGCGGAAAAGCGCGGCATCCCAGCGGTCCTTGCGATGCTGGTGCCGATGATGGTGCCGACGGGCGAGCGGCCGAACGTCGGCTTTCCCGATACCGGCTGGCAGTGGTGGAACCGGTTCTCCTATCGCTTCGTCAACCGGACCATGGCGTTTTCCGCCGGGCGGCACGTGCGCGAGATGCGGGCCGAGCGCGGATTGCCGAAGCAGCGGCGTTTCGATCTGTTGCGCGACAGTCGGGGGCGGATGCTGCCGGTGTTGAACGCGGTCAGCCCGTCGGTTCTGCCAGCCCCGCGCGACTGGCCGGACGAGGCGGTGATGACGGGCTACTGGTTCACGGACCACGGCGACTGGACACCGCCCGACGAACTCGCCGCATTTCTGGAGGCCGGGCCGCCGCCGGTCTACGTCGGGTTCGGGTCGATGGCGGGCCGCTCGCCCGGGCGGCTGGCAAAGGCGGTGATCGAGGCGCTGACCCGGACCGGAATGCGTGGGATCATCGCGACTGGCTGGGGCGGGCTGAAACCGGCGGACCTGCCGGACACCATTCACAAGATCGAAGGTGCGCCGCACGACTGGCTGTTTCCCCGCATGGCGGCGATCGTGCACCACGGCGGCGCGGGCACGACGGCGGCAGCGATCCGGGCGGGCAAACCTCAGGTTGTCGTCCCGTTCTTCGGGGATCAGCCGTTCTGGGGCAAGATCATGGCCCAACACGGCGTCGCACCCGACCCCATCGCGCAAAAATCACTGACGGCGGACAATCTGGCCGAGGCCCTGCGCCGCGTGACAGGCGACCCTGCCATGGCGCAGGCCGCCGAGGCGCTTGGCGCGGCGGTGCGGCAGGAGGACGGTCTGAAACGTGCGGTCGAGGTGATCGAGGCCGCCTAGGCCGGTTTCACCGGCTGGCGCAGGATGGTCTTGAGCTTCTCCGGCGCGGTGCGCCCCGGGTTCGACAGGTAGACCTCGTGATGCGGCCCGGCGAAGGTGACGCCAGCTTCCGGCATCAGTTCGTCGTGCAGTTCCGCAAGCTTCGGGGCCTCGTCGGCGTAGGGGCCGATGTGGAGCATCTGAAAGCAATCGCCCTCATCGATGATCTCGAGCCGGACCTCGTTACGGCGCGGGCCGGGTTTCGCAGACTTGCGGGCGGCGTCGAGAAAGGTCGCGTCGATGAAGTCCGGCATCCGTATCATGGCCTGCCATTCCCATTCATCCCGCCGACCTTGCACGAAAGCGGTCGGGTCCGCGGCCCACCACTGGGTCGACAGCGGTGGAATGGTGAAATCGCGCCCTTCGGCCTTGGCGGCGAATTTCATGGCATAGGCCAGCGGATAGAGCGCGGACATGGCTTCGGCATAGGCCGGGCCTTCGGGCGCGCCCTTGCCGGTGATCGCGAGGTAGGGAATGGGCGGCAGGGTCAGCCTTTGCCAAACACCGGGCTTGCCGCCGTAATAGGCTTTGTCCGACTTGCGGATTTCGAGTTTCGCGGTCATGCCGCCCTCCTGTGCCATGTGAGTGCCCGCGCGATGAGCGGGGCGAGCGCGTCGTTGTCGATGTCGGCGTCCTGCGCGAACAGGACGGCCCGGTTACCCTCGGTTTCGAACCGCCCGCCGGTCATGGCGCGAAAATCCGAAATCAGCGAGGTGCGGCAATGCGCATAAAGCGCGAAGCCGCCGGTCGCGGGGGTGCCGAGCCGCAGGGTCGAGCCATGCGGGGCGAGATAGGCGGGCTGACCCCACCGCAGCGCCTCGGTCACGGGGCCGGCGCTGGTGGTTTCGGCCACCGCGAAGATCAGACCGCGCAGATGCAGAATGCCCCGCCTCGCGCCCGCCGGGGCCGCATCGAACGCGGCCCGCACGTCGTCGGGCATCGGTGTCATAGGAGCGGCACGCCGATGAGCGTCACCAGATCGTCCGGGGCCGTGTTCATGGGGGTGTTGACGTATAGCTCGAACGGAGGCGCCTCGCGCGGCATTTCACCCGCAGTCGCGAGCCACTCGCCGAACAGGTATTTATAGGCCTGCGCGAGACCCGTGTAGGGCCCGGTATGGGTCAGGATGGCGTGCTTGCCGCCCTCCAGCCGGACTTCCCTGAGCGGCGGTGTGATCTCGGCGGCCTCGTCCATCTCGAACCCGGCGGCGGATCTCAGATCTTCGGCGGCCCCGTTTTCCGGGTCGTCGAAATAGATGCCGAGCATTGCGCCAAGATGCGGGCCAAGGCCGCGCGCCATGACCGTCGATCCGGCCTTTTCGAAGGCTTCGCCGATCTGGATATAGGGGCCACGGTGGTCGATCACGCCAAGCCTGCGAGCCGGCTGATCTTCGATCTTTACGTCATACATCTGCGTCTCTCCCGATGTGCCAAGTCGCAGGGGAGGGACCGGCTGGGCATGCGCGCGAAACTCGGACGGGGTGCGCCCGAATGCGTCGCGGAAACTGCGCGAAAAGCTGCGCGCGTTGTCGTAACCCATCTTCGCCGCCACTTCCGCCACCGGGGCATCCGACGACAACAGTTCCAGCCCGGCGCGGTGCAGGCGTACACGGCGGATGAAATGGGCCACGGGTTCCCCGGTGACGGCGGTGAAGACCCGGTGGAAATGGAAACGCGACAGCGCGGCCACATCCGCGAGCGTATCGAGCGACAGGTCGCCGTCGAGATTGTCGTAGACGTAATCCAGAACCCGGAGCAGTCGTTTCTCGTAATCGTTCGCCATTCCGGTCGATCTCCCTTGCCCCGTCTTTCTGCCATCGGGCGAGGTCACAAATCTTGCCGAGTTGCAATTCGCCCCCGTGAAACCTTATATCGGCCCAAACTGTCCGGCGAGGCGCGCGTATGACCAAGAACTATCTCGACTTCGAAAAACCGCTCGCGGAAATCGAGGGGAAAGCCGAAGAGTTGCGCGCGATGGCGCGGGCCAACGAAGAGATGGATGTGAAGGGCGAGGCCGAGGCGCTCGACAAGAAGGCCGAGCAGATGCTCGTGGACCTCTACAAGAACCTCTCGCCCTGGCGGAAATGTCAGGTCGCGCGCCACCCGGAGCGGCCCCACTGCAAGGACTACATCGACGCGCTGTTCACCGAATACACGCCGCTGGCCGGCGACCGGAACTTTGCCGACGACCACGCCGTCATGGGCGGTCTGGCGCGGATGGGCGACATTCCGGTGATGGTGATCGGGCACGAAAAGGGCCACGACACCAAGTCGCGGATCGAGCGTAACTTCGGGATGGCCCGGCCCGAAGGGTACCGCAAGGCGATCCGGCTCATGGATCTTGCCGACCGTTTCGGCCTGCCGGTGGTGTCGCTCGTCGACACGCCCGGTGCCTATCCGGGCAAGGGCGCCGAAGAACGCGGGCAGTCCGAGGCGATTGCACGCTCGACCGAAAAATGCCTGTCGCTGAACGTGCCGCTGGTGTCGGTCATCATCGGCGAGGGCGGTTCCGGCGGGGCCGTGGCCTTTGCCACAGGCAACACGGTGATGATGCTGGAACACTCGGTCTATTCGGTCATTTCGCCCGAGGGCTGCGCGTCGATCCTGTGGAAAGACGCCGAGAAGATGCGCGAGGCCGCCGAGGCGCTGCGCCTGACCGCCCAGGACCTCAAGAACCTCGGTGTGATCGACCGGATCATTTCCGAGCCGGTGGGCGGTGCGCATCGCGGTGTGGGTCAGACCATCGCCGCTGTGGGCCATGCCATCGAGGCGGAGCTGAAGGCGCTGGGCAAGAAAAAGCCGGGCGAGCTCAAGACCTCGCGGCGTGAGAAGTACCTCAAGATGGGGTCGCAGGGTCTGGCGGCCTGACGCCAGGCTCATCCGAGCCGCTGGCCCGTCTTCGCCCATGCCTGCCCGCGATGAGCCGCTGTCAGGCGCGCGAAGAGCGTGTCACCACAGCGTGTCCTTCGCGCGCTCACCCCATTCAAGGTCATAGGTCGCCCCGTCGAACGCGCCGCCGGTCACGTCGCGCAGCATGTCGCCCACGCTCGGCAGGCCCTCGGCATCGTTCCGGTCCCACAGCCCCGCCCGCAGAACGGCGCGTGCGCATTGGGAATAGACCTCGCGAATCGTCACCACGATCACCGACTTGGGATTGCGCCCGTTGTGCTCGAACCGCCCGGTCAGTGCCGGGTCGTCCGTCAGCACCGCCGTGCCGTTCACGCGCATCACGTTCATCGACCCCGGCACCATGAACATGAGCGACACCCGCCCGTCGCGCACGATGTTGCGGAGCGTGTCGAGCCGGTTGTTACCCTTCCAGTCGGGGATGGCGAGCGTGCGCGCATCCAGTTCCAGCGCCACCGGCCCATCCTCGCCGCGCGGGCTGGCATCGGTGCCTTCCGGCCCGACCGTCGAGACGATGCAGAACCGCGACGCGGCAATCCATGCGCGGTAGCTGGGCGTGAGCCGGTCGGTGACCTTGATCGTCGCGGGTTCGGAGGGCTTCGCGGGATAGAGCGCCTCGAGCGCCGCGATGGTTTCAATCACCTTCATAGCTGTCCGGGTCGAACCCCGCCTCGCGCATCAGCCGGTCGGAGTTCTTTTCGACCGTCTCCTCCAGCACCGCCTGAAACGTCTCGATCGGCAGCCCCGGTTCGATCGCGGGCAGAAATTCGAGCACTGCCGTGCCCGGGTATTTGGTGATCCCGTTCTTTTTCCAGAACACGCCCACGTTCGTCGCCGCCGGAATGCAGCGTTGTCCGCTTTCGGTGTAGATAACGCCGGAGCCGATCTTGTAGGGCTTCTTCGCCCCCGCCGCGACGCGGGTGCCTTGCGGAAAGATGATGAGCTGACCGGGGCGGGACGCGCCGCTGGCGACATCGGCCATCATCTGCTTCACCGCTGCACCACGTTTGCCGCGATCCACGGGGATGCAGCCGATGGCCTTGGCGAAGTAGCCGAGCACGGGGGCGTAGACCAACTGCTTCTTCATGATGAACTTCGGGCGCGGCACGGCCGACACGATCAGGATGATGTCGAAAAAGCTTTGGTGTTTCGAGCAGATCAGAACCTCGTCCGTCGGCACCTCGCCGCGGATTTCGGATTTCAGCCCGATGACCCATCGCGCGAGGAACCGGACCACAGCGGTGTAGTGGCTTACGGCCGTATAGGCGTAGTCGCGGTCGATGAGCGTGAGGAAAAAGTAGATGACCCCCATCACCCCCATCGCGCCATACATCAGCCCGGCGAAGAGGATCGAGCGGATGAACTGGATGGCCTGCATCAGGTCAACTCCCGCAGCGTGCTGTTGGCGGCGGCGCGCGTGGCGGCAAAGGCCACGATGGCCGCGAGCAGCGGAATAGCGAAGGGCAGGGCCCAATGCCAGCCCTGGAAGCCGAGACCGGTCAGGAACTGGCCCCCGATGTCGGCGGACGGCAAGAGCAGGATGGCGATCATGCCGACGATCATGCCGACGCTCGCCCCGATCAGCGCACGCAGGGTGAACCGGCGCACGAAGGCCCCCGCGATGTAGCTGTCGCGCGCCCCGACGAGCCGAAGGACGTGGATCACCTGTGCGTTGGCCGCCAGTGCCGCGTTGGCGGCAAGCGTAATCATTGCCGCCGTCGTCAGCGTGATGAGCAGGATCGAGATCGCGCCCAGCCCGCGCAGGCGTTTGGCCGCGCGCACCAGCGGGTCGCGCCAGCGGGTGTGATCGTCGAGCACGGCCCCCGGCGCTTCACCGGCAAGGCGTTGGCGCAGCCCCTCGGCGTCGTAGCCGTCGCCTTCTTCGATCACTTCGATCAGCCGGGGGATCGGCAGCGTGTCGAGCGGAAGGTCCGGGCCGAACCACGGTTCGAGCAGCGCGCGCTGTTCCTCGTCGGTGAGAACACGCGCATCCGCGATGCCCGGTGTCGTGCGAAGCACGTCCATGACGGCGATCACCTGCTGGTCCACCTGACCCTCGGGCGCCGACACGCGGATGGTCGACGATTGGGCCAGCGCATCGCCCCATTGCTCGGCCAGACGCCCGGTGGCGAGCGACAGGGCCAGCGCGAATACGGCGAGAAAGGCCATGGCACCGGACGCGAACAGGGTCAGGCGCGCCGTGAAGCCGGTCGGCGGCACCACCCGGTCGGCCTGCGCATCGCCCGTGAGAAGCGTCAGGAAGCTGGCGAAACGCGAGATCACAGGTCCGCCCCCGCCAATTGCAGCCGCCGGTCGGAAATCCGCAGCACCCGCGCCTGAACCTGTGCTTTCGCTTGCCGGATGAGGTTCATGTCATGGGTCGCGATCATCACGGTCTTGCCCATCCGGTTCAGTTCAATGAGCAGGCGCAACAGGCGCAGCGACATCTCCCAGTCCACGTTGCCCGTGGGTTCGTCCGCCAGAATGACCTCGGGCGACATGATGACGGCGCGGGCGAGGGCCGCGCGCTGGCGTTCGCCCCCCGACAACTCGGGCGGCAGCGCCTCCATCTGATCCTGAAGCCCGACCCAGCCCATCAGGTCCGACAGGTCCTGAAGCTCGGTATCGCGACCCGACACCATCAGGGGCAGGGCCACGTTCTCGATCACCGTCATGTGGTCGAGGAACTGAACGTCCTGATGCACGACGCCGATCCTCCGCCGGGCCTCGGCCACGTCGTCGCGTGTCATCGTGCGCACGTCATGGCCGAAGAGCGCCGCGCGGCCCTGCGTCGGCACAAGCGCCCCGTAGCACAGCTTCATCAGCGTGGTTTTGCCCGCGCCCGATGGTCCGGTCAGGAAGTGGAACGACCCCGGCGCCAGCTTGAGCGACACGTCGGACAGAAGCGGCCCGCCCCCGCTGTAGCCGTAGGAGACTTCCTCGAATTCGATCACCGCCCCGCCTCTCTTTCTTCGGAACCGTTTTGCCCCACGGTGTGAATTGTTTCAATCTCGGGATTGCAAAGGTTTGATTTTCCGGGCTTTGCTTCGCATAGTGGCGCAAACGGGTGGACCGGGCGACCGGGGAATACGAAGGACAGGGCGAGGTTACAGGTCATATGCGGCTGGTATGCCCGAATTGCGGTGCGCAGTACGAGGTCGACGATCGCGTGATCCCCGAGGGTGGACGCGACGTTCAATGCTCGAATTGCGGTCACGCATGGTTCCAGCGCAGCGCGAACTGGCAGGAGCGTGCGCCGGATCACGACCCCGACGCCGCACTGGCCGCGCCCGAAAACACCCACGACAGCCAGACCGCCCCGGACGAAGACGACTGGGGTGACGAGCCGGAAACACCCGCTCCGGCCCGGCCTCGGCGCGAGCTCGACGACGGGGTCCGGGACATTCTCGCCGAAGAGGCGCAGCGCGAAATGGCCGCGCGCGCCCATGAGGGCGGGACGGTCGAGACGCAGGGCGAACTGGGTATCGAGGATTACGGCGACCCGGAAGAGGAACGTCGCCGCATCGCCCGTGAACGGATGGCCCGGATGCGCGGCATCGAAGAGGGCGAGACGCTTGAGCCCGAGGTCGCGCCACCGCCTCCCCCCGGCCCGCAGGCGCGTCGGGACATGTTCCCCGATATCGACGAGATCAACTCGACCCTCGATACACCGGACAGTGCCAAGCCGAAACCGAAGCGAACGCCGCGACCGGCTGCCGACAAGGACAAGGGCCGCGAACCGCGCGGGGGGTTCAGCCGTGGATTTTCGATTGTGGTCCTGCTGGTCGCCATCGCTTTTGGGCTTTACGTCTTCGCGCCCAGGATCGTGGAGCTTTTCCCCGGACTCACGGACACCATGGTCGCCTATGTCGATCTCGTGAACCGCCTGTTCGGCTGGATCGAAGGGCTGATGCAGGGTGTCGTCGACAAGCTCGAGGATGCGGCGGGCGAGGGCTGATCGTCACCACCTGAACAAGAAAAAGGGTGCCTTTTGGGCACCCTTCGTCGTTTCTCGGTTCGCTCATGTCAAACGGGGAGCAGGATGTCCGCGAAAAATGCCGACAATTCGTCGTAGCCATCCAGCGGCAGCACATGGGCGACATACTGGTCCGGGCGGACGACAATCATGCAGCCCTTGTCGCGGTCGATGCCACGCATCTCGTAGATGTCGCCCAACCCCTTGTGGTCGAGGCAGAAGACCTTTTCGTAATCCTGCAAGCCAAGCGGGCCCTTGATCGGTTTCAACAGCGACGGCATCTTCTCATACGCCATCTTGTCGAACGTGGTCTGAAAGATCGCGCGCAGGTCGATGACGGCGTCGATACCCTCGTCCTTGCGGGTGTGGCGCACAATTGGCGAGGCCGGGTCGCTCTCCAGCCAGTCGGCCAGCTTGTGCAGCGCCGAACCCGGCTCCGACGTGTCCTCCTTGCCGCCGAAGGCATAGATGCGCCAGCGCCCGTCCGCCTCGGCGGCATGGCCCAACTGCATCTGCATCGCATCCGACACCCGCACGACAAGGGCCGAGTGGAACCTGCGCCCGATCTCCTCCCCCGTGGCCAGCGCCTGATGGGTCGCCGCGCCCGTCACCCGCGACGGGTCGTACTTGACGGCGAGCCCCCCGGTGAACTCGAGGTTCTCGATGAAATGCTTCTGGATGCGCGGCATGTCGGTGCCGTCCAATTCGCTCTCCCCTGGAGGCGCCGACATGATGCGCGCCCATTTGTGGTCGGTCTCGACCAGCCGCTTGGCCTCGGTCAGCCGCTCGGCGCGGTAGGTGTGCAACAGGCTCGGATCGGACCGCCCCGTCAGCACATGCGCCAGCTTCCAGCCCAGATTGAACGTATCCTGCATCGACACGTTCATGCCCTGACCCGCCTTCGGGCTGTGGGTATGGCAGGCATCGCCCGCCGTGAAGACGCGCGGATTGCGCGTGGCACGGTCCTCGGGCGGCACGTCGTCGAAGGTCTCGGAAATCCGGTGCCCGATCTCGTAAACCGACCACCACACCACCTCTTTCACGTCGAGCGTGTAGGGGGTGAGGATGCGCTGGGCCGCCGCGATCATATGATCCTGCGTCAGGTTGCGCGCCGACACCCTTTCGTCGGGGTTCAGCTTGTCGAGTTCGACATACATGCGGAACAGGTAGCCGCCTTCGCGCGGCAGGATCAGGACGTTGCCTTCGGATTTCGACGCGATCAGGCACTTCTGGCGCACGTCCGGGAAATCGGTATTGGCGAGAATATCCATCACGCCCCAGGCCTGATGCGCCGCGTCCCCTTCCAGTTTGCCGCCGATGGCGGTGCGCACCGACGACCGCGCCCCGTCGCAGCCGACGACGTAGTTCGCCCGCACCACATGGGTTTCGCCCGCGTTGATCCCGGTGTTCTCAAGGATCACGGTCACCGGATGATCCTCGGTCGTGGTGTCGATGGTCAGGTCCTTCACCTGCCAGGAATAATCAGGCACGTTTCGGGCCGCCGACTTGCGCGCGACGTCGAGGAACAACTCGTGCACCCGCGCCTGATTGATGAGCGTGTGCGGCATTTCGGAGGAATCGTCGGCCACGTCCTGCACCCGCCCGATCCGCTTGATATGGCCGGGGTTCGCGGTGTCAGGCACCCAGAAATTCGTCTGGTTCACCCAATAGCTCTCGCGCTTGACCTTCTCGCCGAAGCCGAAGGCCTGAAACATCTCCATTGTCCGGGTGTTGATGCCGTCCGCCTGACCCTTCTCGATCGGGCCGGGTTTGCGCTCGACCAGCATGGTGTCGATCTCGGGAAACTGCGAAAGCTGCGCGAACAGGCAGGTGCCCGCGGGGCCGGAGCCTGCGATCAGCACGTCGACCTTGTCGGGCAGGGGGGCGAAGGGCGCGCGGTCGCGCCGTCCGGGCGCCGCCTTTTTCAGGTCCGGGTCACCGCCGCGAAAGCCGTCTTCGTAATACTGCATGGTCCATCCTCCTCTCGCGGCGCGGGTCGCACCGACCGTCTGGCAAATTAATATCTATACTTATCATTTTCCGTCAAGGAAAAATAAGTATACATATCATATCGGCCAAGCTACTGTCTTTGCGATGGTTTCGGGCGAGGAGGGCCGGGGATGGAAGCACAAGGCATGGCCGGGCACCTGATTCGACGCCTCAATCAGGTCTCGACGCAGGTCTTCACCAAGGGGATGCAAGCGGCGGGGTACGACCTCACCTCGGTGCAGTTCGCCGCGATGGACGCGATCCGCGAGGAACCGGGGATCGATCAGGCCACGGTCGCCGCGAAAATCGCCTATGACCGCGCCACCATCGGCGGCGTCATCGACCGCCTCGTCCAGAAAGGGCTGGTCGAACGCACGATCTCCAAACGCGACCGCCGCGCCCGCGAAGTGCGCCTGACGCTTGCGGGCGAAACGCTCTTCGCCGACATCCTGCCGCTCGTGCGCGCGCTTCAGGCCGACATTCTGCCGGGCCTAACCGAGGATCAGCGCGCCACCTTTCTGGCCCTGGCGCATCAGGCGGTCGCTACTGCCGAAAACGCCGCGCAATCCGGCGACTGACGCGTCCCTCTTCTCTGGTCCGAAAATACCTCGGGGGGTGCGGGGGGCTGGCCCCTCGCCTTGGTCGGGTCGCGCCAGGGCGCGATCCGAAACTCAGAACAGGTCCAGCAGTCGTTCGATGTAGTCGCGTTCGACCTGCGGGCGCTCTGTTTCACCCGACCGGCGACGCAACTCTTCCATCAGTTCCTCGGCCCGGCGATAGACGTCTTCGCCATCGGCGAGCGGGCTGTCCGACGACAGCGCCCCGCGCTCGCCCGCCTCGCGACCCAGCGGGTCACGCTCGTTGCCCTGCGGCCCACCGCGGTTCGCGCTTTGCTCGCCGCCCTGCTGGCCTTCCTGCTGTTGCTCGGCCTCGCGCCGCATCGCGTCTTCGAGGTTGCGCATCCCTTCGCGCATTTCCTCCATCGCATCCGCCTGACGGTCGAGCGCACCCGAGGTGTCGCCCCGTTCCAGCGCCTCGGCGGCTTCGTCCATCGCGCGGCCCGCGCGGTCCAGCGCGTCGCGTGCCGCTTCGCCCTCTTCCGTGCCGGCACCGGGCAGGTTGTTGCGCTGGCGTTCCAGTTCGCGCTCCAACTGCCGCTGGCGCTGCGACAGGCTGCCCTGAAGGTCGCTCTGACCTTCCTGCGTGCCCTGCTGGCCCTGTCCCGGCTGCCCCTCACCGGGCTGGTTCTGCCCCATCTGGTCGCCGTTCTGACCTTCCTGGCCCTGCTGTCCTTGCTGTTGCCCCTGCTGCTGGCCCTGTTGGCCCTGCTGTCCTTCCTGCTCCTGAAACGTCTCGTCGGACAGGTCGCGCTGGTTGCGCAGGGTCTCCTGCAAGCCGCGCATCGCCTGTTGTCCCGGCGACTGCTGGCCCTGACCCTGCTGTTGGGTCATCTGCATGTTTTCCATCATCTGCTGGAGCATCTGGAGCATCTGCGCCGCTTCCTCGGTCCGGCCCTCACGCATCAGTTCCTCGATGCGGTCCATCATCTCCTGCAAATCCTGCTGGGTCGTCTCCATCGTGTTGTCGCCCTGATCGGGCTGATCCAGCTGGTTCTCGGGCGGCTGCGCGTTCTGCGCCAACTGCTCCATGTAGTCGCGCATCGCCTCGCGCAACTCGTCCATCAGTTCCGACAACTCGTCCGGGGTCGCGCCCTGCCGCATGGCTTCCTGCAACCGTTCCTGCGCCCGGCGCAGCCGTTCGAGCGCGTCGTTCAGAGCGCCTTCCTCCAGTTCGATGGCGAGATCCCAAAGTGCCTGAGCCACCTCGTCCCGCACCGACGGGTTCAGGTCTTCTTCTTCCAACGGACCCAGCGAGGCGCGCAGCATCTCGGCCTGCTCGGCCTTGGGGAAGAAATCCTCCGGGCGGTTCGAAATCGCGCGCAGGATGCGGGCCGACGCCGCAGCGTTGTCCGTGGTCCAAAGGATGTCACGGCGCATCTCGATCACGGCCTGAGCGATGGGGTTCAGAAACCGGCGGCCCGGCAACACGATGTCGAACGGGGTGCTGGTCCCGGTCTGGCCCGCCGCGTCGGTCGCGGTGAACGTCACCGAAACCGGCAGTTCCGCCCAGGGGTGCTGCGCGAAGTTTTCGACCAGAAGCTCCTCGACTTCCGAGCGGTCGCCGCGGAAGGGCATCGGCAGATCGACCAGGATCGGCTCGCGCGGTTCGGGTTCTGCGGCTAGGCCGAAGGTGCGGTCGACGCTCGGCATGTCGATGGTGACCTGCGCCGTGCCGGTGGCCACACCGTAATCGTCGGTCGCGCGGAAGCCCTGACGCATCTCGCCCGCGAGGGTGCGGGACAACTCGCCCGACACCTCGATGGCCGGGTCCGCGTCGTCGATCGCGCTCACCTGCCATTCGTCATCGCCAATGGTGAGTGTGCCGTCGGTGTCGATGGTGAACAGGCGCGTCGGCACCGGCTCGGTCGGCGGTTCCTCCGACCATGTCTCGGTGATCTCGATTTCGTCGACCTTGCCGTAAAGGCGCAGGGTGACGCGCGAGCCTTCGGGCACTTGAAGCGTGCCGGGGGCCTGATCGCCAAGGTAAAGCGTGGGTTTCCCGGTGTAGGACGGCGGTTCGACCCAGCCCTCCCAGCTTGCCTGTGCGACCTGATCGCCACCCGCGCCGGGGATCATGGCGGTCAGCCCCGGACCCGCGGCGCGCACGCCGAAGAGCAGCGCGACCGCGAGGGCGGTGAGCGCGATGAGGCGGATGGCATAGGGATCGCGCGGGGCGAGGTCGGCCCGGGGTGCCTGACCCTTGGCGGCGTCCAGCTTGGTCGCCATGCGCGCAAGATGCGCCTCCCACACGGCGCGCGAGCCGAGGTCGGTTGCCCCGACGGCCTGTGCATCGGCCAGCGCCGCGATGGGCGCGCCGGGGAGAGAGGCGTCGAGACGCGCCATCGCGTCGATCTTGGTGGGGGCCCGGTATCGGGCGAAGCCCAGAACCAGCGTTGCGATCCCCGCGATCACCACAAGCCCCGCGACGACCTGCGTGACCAGCAGCGGCGCGATAGCGGCAAGGCCGGACAACGCCCATGCGAGGGCGAGGAACAAGACTGTGGCAAGGGGCCAGAACGCGCGTGTCAGCCGTTCGACGAACAGCCCCGCCCATGTCAGGCGGAGCGGGCGTTTCACGCGCGCGGCGGCGGCTTCGGGGAGATTGTCGTAACGCTCCATCGGGGCCTTTCGCTGTCTCGCGGCCCCGAATTTAGGTCAGAGCCACTCAGGTATCGTATCGCGGGCCAGCATCTCTTCATAGGTGGGACGCGCGCGTATGACCGCAAAGTGATCCCCGTCCACCAGCACCTCGGGGATGAGGGGGCGCGAGTTATACTCCGACGCCATCACCGCGCCGTACGCGCCCGCCGAACGGAAGGCGACCAGATCGCCCGCGCCCAAGGGCGGCAGATTGCGCTGCTTGGCGAAGGTGTCGCCCGTTTCGCAGACCGGGCCGACGATGTCGTGCGGAGCCTGTTCGACACCCGGCGCGGCCTCGATCACCGGCACGATGTCGTGGTGCGCGTCATACATCGACGGGCGCACGAGGTCGTTCATCGCACTGTCGAGAATAAGGAAATCACGGCCTTCGCCATGCTTCAGATAGATCACCGAACTGACCATGAGGCCCGCGTTGCCCGCGATCAGCCGCCCCGGTTCGATCTCGATCTCGCAGCCCAGATCGCCCACCGTCTCGCGGATCACCTGCCCGTATTCAAGCGGCAGGGGCGGGGCCTGATTGGAGGTCTCGTAGGGAATGCCGAGCCCGCCGCCGAGGTCCAGCCGAATGATCTCGTGCCCGTCCTCACGCAATCCGTGAGTGAGGTCCGCGACCTTCTCGTAGGCTGCGCGGAAAGGCGCCAGATCGGTCAGCTGTGATCCGATGTGGACGTCGATCCCCACGGCTTTCACACCGGGGAGGCCGCGAATCTCGGCATAGACCTCGCGCGCCCGCGCTATGGGAATGCCGAACTTGTTCTCGGACTTGCCGGTCGCGATCTTGGCGTGGGTCTTGGCGTCGACATCCGGGTTCACACGGATGGTCACCGGGGCCACCGTGTCCATCGACATGGCGACCTCGTTCAGCGCCAGAAGCTCCGGCTCGCTTTCCACGTTGAACTGGCGGATGCCGTTTTCCAGAGCGAGGCGCATCTCGTCGCGCGTCTTGCCGACGCCGGAAAACACGATCCGGTCGCCCGGAATGCCGGCGGCCAGCGCGCGGCGATACTCACCGCCCGACACCACGTCGGCACCGGCCCCCAGATCGCCCATCAGCTTGACGACGGCGAGGTTGGAGTTGGCCTTCATCGCATAGCAGATCAGGTGATCCATGCCCGCTAGCGCCTCGTCGAACACCTGATAATGGCGGCGCAGGGTCGCGGCGGAATAGACGTAGAAGGGCGTGCCGACACTGCGGGCGATATCGGTGATCGACACGTCCTCGGCGTGCAGAACGCCGTCCTTGTAGATGAAGTGGTCCATTCCGGCCCCCTGAGAAATGCCCGAACGCCCTACACCGCGCGAAACCCGCGATCAATGAGGATCGAAGGCGGTTTCCTTTGGAGAATCGACCGGGCCGGTGCTTTCATGGGCTTGGCAGCCGGACACATCGGAAGGGCCAAGCCATGGACACGCGCGAATTCGCAGACCTCGAGCGCCGGGAATGGGCCGATGCAGATGTCGCGCAGTCTTATGCCAATGCCTTTGCCAAAGCCTCGGACATGGTGGTGCCGCATCTGGTGGCGGCGGTGGACACTGGACCGGGGCGGACCGTGCTCGACCTTTGCTGCGGCCACGGCAACGTCGCGGCGGGGCTTGTCGCAACGGGCGCGGATGTGACCGGGCTGGATTTCTCGGCCGCCATGCTGGACCTCGCGCGGGCCAATGTCCCGGATGCACGCTTCGTCGAGGGCGACGCCATGACCCTCCCATTCGCAGGCGCGGACTTCGATGCGGTGACCATCGGTTTCGGAATGCCGCATCTGCCCGACCCACCCGCCGCCCTGCACGAGGCGCGGCGCGTTCTCAAACCCGGCGGCAGGATCGCCTTTTCCGTCTGGTGCGGGCCCGAGGTCGACACGGCGCTGGGCTATGTCTTCGACGCCATCGCCACGCATGGCGACCCGTCCATCGTTCTGCCACCGGGGCCGGGGGCGAACGATTACGCCGACCCCGACACGGCCTATCCCGCATTGGACGCCGCCGGTTTCACGGCGTTCAGCTGCGAAACGGTCCCGGCACGCTGGGACGTCACCGATCCCGGCGCGCCCTATGACTTTTTCCTCGAAGGCACGGCGCGGGGCGGGGCGCTTCTGCGCCCGCAGCCCGACGCACAGGCCCGCGCCATTCGCGCAGCGGTCGTCGCCCGCGTCCGCGCCAATCATGGCGATGGCCCCCGTTGGAACGTTCCCATACCGGCTGTCGTCACCTCGGCGCGCGCGATTTAGGGCAATCCCGCCTGTGGATAAGTGATTATCCGCGGTGAGCGAACGGAAAACCCGGTCTCGTTTCCACGCCAAACCCAATTCCCGAGAAAACCAACCTTTTGTCCGGAACGCATCACAGTCTTGCCCGATTTGGCGGCGATACAATTTCTTGTTGGGGCGATGACTGTAGAAAGATCAATTATGGACCGACTGACCGAAATGGAGGCCTTCGCCACTGTCGTGGACCAAGGCGGCTTCACGGACGCGGCGAAGAAAATGGGGATTTCCAAGTCTGCCGTCTCCAAGCACGTATCCTCGCTGGAGGCGCGCCTCGGTGCCCGCCTTCTCAATCGCACCACGCGCCGCGTCTCGCCGACCGAAATCGGTCTGGCCTACTATGATCGCGCCCGCCGCGTTCTGAACGACGCGGGGGAGGCCGACGCACTGGTGACCTCGATGCAAAGCGCGCCCTCGGGCCTTCTGCGCATCTCGGTGAACACCGACTTCGGCGTGAACCACCTGTCGCCGGTTCTGGGCCAGTTCCTTCAGGACTTCCCGGACGTAAACGTGAACATGGTTCTGAACAACCGCTACGTCGAGCTGATCTCGGAGGGCTTCGACATGGCCATCCGCGTGGGCGAGATGGAAGACAGCAGCCTGCGCGCCCGCAAGATCGCGGACACGACCCGGCGCATGGTCGGCAGCCCGAACTACTTCCAGAAATACGGTCGCCCGATGCGCATCGACGACCTGAACGAACACAAGCTTCTGCACTACAGCTCGCAATCCTCGGGCAACGTGTGGAAAGTGCCGGCCCCCTCGGGCGAAGTGCGTCAGGTGCGCACCGCCGGGTGGCTTTCGGTCAACGACGGTCAATCGCTTCTCAACGCCGCAATCGCCGGTCTCGGCATCGCTTACCTGCCCTCCTTCCTCTACGCCGACGCGCTGGAGCAGGGGCTGGTCGAGGACGCGATCCCCGAGCTTCCGATGGATGTGCAGGGCATTTACGCGGTCTACCCGCCGGGCCGTTTCACCCAGCCCAAGGTCCGTGCCTTCATCGACTTCCTTGTCGCGGCATTCAACGACAAGGGCCCCGACAACTGGTAATACGGACGGTCGGTCCAGACTTTCCCAGCCTGACATAAGGGCAACCTGAGCACCAGAAGGATGGCAGTCCTCTGGTGCTCGTTCTTTTTTGAAGGCGACGACCCTTCGGGTGCGAATGTCTTTTGCGCGACGTCTCGGGTAAGGTTAAACTGTTAAGTATGAGCGAATTACCCTGGATCGACATCGCGTCTTATGTCGCCTCGTCCCTGGTGTTCGTTGCCTTTTTCATGAAGGCGATCCTGCCGCTCAGATTGATGGCCATCGCATCGAATGTCGCCTTCATCGTCTATGCCTTGGGCGCGGGGCTTGTTCCGATCCTCGTCCTTCACCTTTGCCTCTTGCCCCTCAATGCCTGGCGTATTCTGCAACATATGGCGGTCGTGCGGCGTGTGCGCGATGCCGCCACCGGAGCGCCTGACATTCGCAAGATCCTGCCGCTGATGCAGATGCAGACCTATGGCGCGGGCGACGTGATCTTCCGCAAGGGCGATCCGGGCCGGTCGCTCAGGTATCTGGCGGAAGGTCGCGTTCGGTTCGACGAAGTGGGGGTCGAGATCGGCGAGGGAACCGTTTTCGGCGAGATCGCTCTGTTCCTCGATACCCAAAGCCGCACCGCGACCGCGACCTGCCTGACCGACTGCACGGTTTATCGGTTGTCGAAGGAAAAGGTGATCGAACTCACCGTGCTCGATCCGGGTTTCGGGCTGTTCCTGACGCGCATGGTGGCCGAGCGTCTTCAACAGAATGTCGAGGCGACGCGGTCTGCCTAGGTCGGGCGTCGCGCGGTCCACATGCTACCGGCCTGTCGCCCCGCATCGCAAGCGAGAGCGAGCGCCCCGCGCGGGGTGAAGGAGTAGATCCGAACCTTGGTCGCTTCGACCCCCTGATCCGTCCAAGTGCGTTTGAAGTCGTCGAGCCGCCCCTGAAAGTCGATCCTCGACACACCCTTCCCGGCCAACTCCCGCAACAGATAGAACTGTTTCAGGATACCGGGCGCATACTTGCGGTAGTCTTCGTCATAGGCGGTCTTGTGTGCCCAGTAGGTGCCGCCATAGAGCTCGCCGATGCTCATGGCGATGGATTTGCCGTCGAGATCGAGAAAGGTCAGATGCAGCCGCCCATGTTCGGCCAGCGTGCGGCAGTAGAAGCGGAAGAAGCTTTCCTGCTGCGGGTCGGTCGCAAGCGCGACCCCGGCGCGGGATTTCCACCCGCTTGCCTCGATCGCGAGTGCGGTGTCGAGCAGGGCGTCGACGTCCGACACGGACGGTGTCAGAAACGCCGTTTCTAGCTTTCCAAGCTCCGTCAGCCGTCGTTCGCGCCGGCGGATGGATTGCGCGGTCTTTTTCTTCAGGTGCTGCGACGGGTCCGTCCACGTCGTGTCGAGGTTCAGCCACGGCTTTGCCAGCCCCGGCAGCGGGCGTGTCAGCACCAGTGCGCGGCCACGGGCCTCGTCCCGAAGGGCGGGGATGAGGGGCGAATGCGCCGGATAGTCGCCAAGCGTGATCGGGGCCCCGAAACCGATGAGGGCACGGGCAATCGCGGGAATAGCCGCTTCCGAACGGCGCGGAATTTCGACCCCGCCGCCTTCGTTACCCAGCAGGCTATACCAGCCGATCGCGTCGCGCCGCCGCATCAGGGGGATGAGTGCCTCGGGCCGCTCCGCATCGCCGACAAGGATGATCTTGGACTTGTCGCGCACCCCGTAGGACTTGAGCGAAATGTCCGACCAGACGCGCAGGTTCATCGGCGTGCGCCGATCCTCGGGCACGACCGCATCCCATGTGGCGGCCGAAACTTCATCGAGATCGACCGTGCGTATCGGCTGAAGTGCGTCCAGCGTTTCGGACTCCTCGCGTCCCAGTGTGCCCGAAGGGGTCATGTCGTCGGCAGTCAGCATATGTTCGGTCAGGTCTCGATAACAGTCTGGGAGGCCAGTGGTTCGAAGTGATCGAAAGTCAATTTACGGAACAATCCGGCGATAACATGGCAATTGACCCGAAAATGCGCGCGCTATTAAGTGGACATAAGTGACCAGATAAGGGGGCCAAGATGAAACTCGAAGGTAAGGTGATCGTCGTCACGGGCGGCGGAAGCGGCATCGGTCAGGAGCTGGTGCTCGCACTTCTCAAGCGCGGCGCACGGGTGGCCGCCGTAGACCTGCGGATGGAGGGGCTCGACGAGACGGCGGCCAAGGCGAACGCCGGGGATCGGCTTTCGCTGCACGAGGGCAATATCGCGGATCGGGAGGCGGTCATGGCGCTGCCCGCTGCCGTCGAAGCGGCCCATGGCGCGGTGGATGGCCTTATCAACAACGCGGGCGTCATCCAGCCTTTCGTGGATTTCGCGGATCTCGACATGGCGGTGATCGACCGGATGGTGAACGTGAACCTCGTTGGTCCGATCAATGTGACCAAGGCGTTCCTGCCGTCGCTCTTGGCGCGGCCCGAGGCGCATCTGGTCAACGTGGCCTCGATGGGCGGGTTCATCCCCTTTCCGGGGCAGACCATGTATTCAGCGACCAAGGCGGGCGTGAAGCTGCTGACCGAAGGCATCTATGCCGAACTGATGGACACGAAGGTCGACGTGTCCTGCGTCATGCCGGGCGCCGTGAACACGCATATCGCCGAGAATTCGGGCATCGAGATGCGCGGCGGTGCCGATGCGTCGAGTGCGCGCATGACGTCGGCCCCCGATGCGGCCCAGATCATCCTCGACGGGATGGAGGCGGGCAAGCTCCACATTCTCGTCGGGTCCGATGCCAAGATGCTGTTCCGTCTCGTGCGGCTCGCCCCGGCTTGGGCCATCGGGTTCATCCAGAAGCAGATGGCGAAAATGGTGAAGTGACGCCTAGTCGGTCGTGACGAGGATCGCCTCGACGCGGCGATTGAAGGTGCGCCCCTCGTCCGACTGGTTCGAGGCGAGGGGGGAGAGATAGCCGATCCCTTCGGCTTCCAACTGGCTCGACGGCACACCGTGCGCGGTGACGAGCCGCTCGAGCACCGACGTCGCGCGACGTTTCGAGATCGCGATATTCGCCGAGAGCGGGCCTTCGGCATCGGTATGCCCGACAAGGGCCACGCGCCGGGTCGGGTGGCTTTTCAGATAGGCGGCGAGGTCGGTGAGGCTGTCATACGTGCCGTCACCCAGAGCCGATGATCCGGTTTCGAACCTGAGATCGGTCAGAACGTAGCGCCCGACGCTTTCCATCGCCTGACCCACGTCGCCAAGCGCCTCCTGCGGCACGGCGGTCTGGGTTTCGGGCGTTTCGGCTTTGGACGAGGTGACGGTGGGGTCAGGCAATTCACCACGAGGTCCGACCTCGATCACCTGAATGTATCCGGCGCTTGCGGATCGGCTGACCAATACCGACGCGAACATGCCGCTGTCGCCGGGGACGTGGGCCGACAGGAACATGAAGTCGCCAAGGTCGACATGCATTTCGGGTTCGTGGACGACATCGGTGTCGAAACGGAAGTCGTAGCCTCCGCAGCTATCCTCATCGCATTCGAACAGGATGTCGTAGCCGTCGTCGATCAACTGATGACGAAAACCCAACATGATCTGATAGCTGGATTGCCCGGTGCCGCCGATCCGGTAGGCCCGGGTCAGAACCGCGCCCTCGGTGCGGATGGTCGGCATGACGTCGCCATTGTGGGCGCCGATCGGCAGATCATAGGTTCCGCCCGTCTCGCGCTCCTCGAACCTGAGCGCGGCGCCGGACGGCAGCAGCACTTCGGCCGCGACCGGGGAGGCGAGCCAGAGGCACGCAAGAGCGAAGGGGGCGGGACGGATCATCGGGCCTGCGCGTGATACTCGTCGTTGGGTTGCATGTCCGTCGCGGCGGCGACCCGGTTCGACATATTGTAGAACCCGACGGTCGACGCGATGTCGAAGATGTCGCGATCCGAGAAACCCACGTCGCGCAGCGCCTGACGGTCGCTTTCCTCGATCTTCGCCGGTGTCTCGGTCAGTTTTTCGGCGAAATGCAGCATCGCGTCCTGCCGTGCGTCCAGATGGGCAGCGCGGAAGTTCATCACCATCGCCTCGCCCAGCTTGGGGTCGCCCGACAGCTGGCGCACGGCGGCACCGTGGGCGACGAGGCAATAGAAACATTTGTTCACGCTCGACACCACGACCGCGATCATCTCGCGTTCCAGTTTGGACAGGCCGGAGTCGCCCAGCATCAGGTCATTATACATCGCCGTGAAGGCGTTGAGCTTGGTGATGTCGAAAGAGTAGGCGCGCAGGACGTTCGGCACCATGCCGAGCTTTTCCATGCAGATGTCGAAGTATTTCTGCGTCGCCTCCGGCAGCGGATCGACGGGCGGCAGGTTCAATGCACCCAAGGGTTCGCTCATGTCAGGCCTCCTCCGATTTGATCCGGTAGTGATATTGCCCGCGCAACGTCATGCCAAGTGCGGCATAAAGCGGGTTCGCCGCGGTATTGCCCTGCGTCACGGCAAGACCGATCACGTCGGCCCCGTGATCCAGCGCCCAGACGGCGCAGCGTTTGACGATCTGCCGGGCCACGCCTTTGCGCCGCTCGTCGGGGAGGACGTGAAGCGCGTGGATCAGGGCGAGGTTGTCGCGGATCGCCACGAACGCCGCCCCGCCCGGATAGTCGCCCGACCGCATCAGCACCCCGGCTTTCGGGTCGCCCGCACGTTCCATCACCGCCTGACGTTCCGGCCCGATGCCGCCATCCTGCCAGATGTCGCGGATCAGGTTGAGCGGCGGCCACATGGCATAGCACATGCCCATCTTGAACGCGCCGTCACCGGCCAGTCGCCGCGCATCGGCAGCCCAGAGGTTCGTGGGGTCCTTCACCTCGTAACCATGCGCGGCGAGCAGGTTGTCGAGCGCCCCCTCACCGTCGCGCACCATGAATTGCGGCGTCTGGCCGAGCGCCCGCATGGCCGCTTCGGCCGTCGGCAGGTCGGCTTCGGTGACGGGCCAGTCCTCGGTGGCCGACGACACGCGGCTTCCGCCCCCCTTGCCTTCGCGGATGGTCCAAGCCCCTTCGCGATGGATCGAGGCGGGCGGCCAAGTGGCCAAGACAGCTTCGACAAGGGTTCGGCTGTCGGGGAGGGGGACGTGGCTCACGCGAGGTTTCCCGGAAAAAGTTCGGCCAGCTTGACCATGGCCGCATCGACCTCGGACCCGTCATGGCCCCGGATCACGATGTTCGAGCCGAAAGCGCCGTTGTGCTGGAACGGGTAGGAGCCGATGGAAAGAGTCGGATGCGCTTCGGCCAGCCCGCGCAGAGGGCCGGCGATCTCGCCCTCGGGCAGTTCGATCCGAAGGGTCTGGCTTAGAAGCGGTGCGCCCCCCTTTATGGTCGGCAGAACCGAGGCGACCATCGCTTCGAACACGCTGGGCACACCGGCCATGACGTGCACGTTTTCGATGGTGAAGCCGGGGGCGACGGACACGGGATTTTCGATCAGCGTCGCGCCGTCGGGTATCCGCGCCATACGCATCCGTCCTTCGGTCGCCTCGACCCCACGGCGCTCGAAGAACGCTGTGAGCAGCGCGCGCGCGTCATCGCGAATGTCGATATGGACACCAAAGGCTTCGGCCACGCAGTCCGCGGTGATGTCGTCATGGGTCGGGCCGATCCCGCCCGATGTGAACACCTGATCGTAGGCCTCGGACAGGGACTTCACCGCGTTCACGATGGCGTCGCGGTCGTCGGAGACCACGCGCGCCTCTTTCAGATCGATCCCGTGCTGCGTCAGCGCCTGCGCTAGGACATGCATGTTGATGTCGCGGGTGCGGCCCGAAAGGATCTCGTCTCCGATGACGAGCATCGCGGCGGTGGGGTTTGTCATGTCTCGCTCCCGGTATGGCGTGGCGCGAATCTAGTCGCTTTTGCCGGGGGCCAAAAGGCCGAGTTGACCGGGGATGGGCGAAGGTTGGCCGGGCGGGGCGGGCCGCCCGGCCAGATGGATCAAAGCCGTTCGATGGCGATGGCGATGCCCTGACCGCCGCCGATGCACATGGTGATGAGGCCGATCTTGCCGCCGGTGCGCTCAAGCTCGTACATCGTCTTGACCGTGATGATCGCGCCGGTGGCGCCGACCGGGTGGCCCAGTGCGATGGCGCCGCCGTTCGGGTTCACCTTGGCTGGGTCGAATTTCAACTCGTTCGACACGGCCAGTGCCTGCGCCGCGAACGCTTCGTTCGACTCGATTACGTCGAAATCGCCGACCGAAAGGCCCGTGCGCTGCATGAGGTTCTGCACCGCCGGGATCGGGCCAATGCCCATGACCTCGGGCCGCACGCCCGCATGGGCGTAGCCCAGAATGCGGAACTTCGGCGTCAGGCCCGCCTTTTCGGCTGCCTCGGCGCGGGCGAGCACGATGGCCGCTGCCCCGTCGTTGATGCCGCTCGCGTTGCCTGCGGTGACGCTGCCGTCCTTCTTGAACGCAGGGCGCAGTCCGGCGAGAGCTTCGGCGGATGTCTGTTTCGGGTGCTCGTCGGTATCGAAGGCAACGGTGTCGCGCTTCACCTTCACCTCGACCGGAACGATCTGGTCCTTGAAGTAGCCCGCCTCGATGGCTTTGGCCGCGCGGGTTTGGCTTTCCAGCGCGAAGGCGTCCTGATCCTCACGGCTGATCCCGCATTCGCCCGCCACGTTTTCGGCGGTGACGCCCATGTGGCCGGTGCCGAACGGGCAGTTCAGCGCGCCCAGCATCATGTCCTGCGCGCCTGCGTCGCCCATTTTCTGACCCCAGCGGGCCTGCGGCAGGATGTAGGGCGAACGGCTCATGCATTCCGCACCACCCGCAAGGCCGAAGTCGGCGTCGCCCAGCATCAGGTTCTGGGTCACCGAGACGATGGCCTGCGCGCCGGACCCGCACAGGCGGTTCACGTTCATGGCGGGGGTGGTGTCGGGCACGCCCGCCTCCATCGCCGCAACGCGGGACAGATACATATCGCGGGGTTCGGTGTTGATGACGTTGCCGAAAGCGACGTGCCCGATCTGGCCGCCCTCGACGCCGGCGCGGGCGAGCGCCTCTTTCGCCGCCGTCGCGCCGAGTGTGATGGGGGGCGTCCCGGCCAGCGATCCGCCAAAGGTGCCGATGGCGGTGCGTGCGCCGCCGAGAATTACGATGTCAGTCATGAAGTCCTCCGTGTATACGCCGACCATCTACAAAATATGCAAATAGTCCATCAGAACGTTCCGTCAGCCGGATCTCTTTCCCGCGTCCGGGTGGTCAACAGGACCACCGCATCGCGGAAGGCGTCGTACTTGTCACCCAGAACGTCACGTAGTTCGGCGTCGTAGCCCTGCGCGATCGGGGCGAGCGTCTCGATCATTTCGCGCCCCTTGTCGGTCAGGGTAAGCTGGACGAGACGTCTGTCGGTTTCGTTCACAACCTTCTTGACGTATCCGCCCGCCTCGAGCCGCGTGGCCGCCCGGCTGACCTTGGGTTTGTCCATTCCGACCCGGCGCGTGATCTCGCGCACCGAAACGGCGTCTTCCTGGCTGAGATGCGCGACGACGCGCCATTCGGCAACCGTGATCCCGTAGCGTTCGCGATAATGGTAGGAAAACCCGGCGCTGACGGCCCGCGACAGTTCGTTCAACTGGTACGGCAGAAAGGTTTCGAGGTCGAATTTCGTCACGGGCATCCCCCTTTTGGCGGACATATGACGTGAAGGATCGCTAGGGCGCAAGGCTCGCACCCTTGTCATTCCCCGCGCTTTCGGTCCATCTGGCCGGACGCGGAACGGGAGGAGGACCACATGCGCGCCGGGATCGTCACACTCGTGGTGGCTTACGTGTTGAGCCAGTTCTATCGCGCCTTCCTTGCCGTCATGGCGCCGGTGCTGAACGCCGACATCGGCGCGACGCCCGAGGATCTGAGCCGTGCCTCCGGCCTTTGGTTCCTCGTCTTCGCCGCGATGCAGATTCCCGTAGGCTGGCTTCTGGACAACGTGGGGCCGAAAAAGACCTCGTCGATCCTTTTCGGGATCGGCGCTGCCGGGGGCGCGGCCCTTTTCGCCGTGGCGCAGGGGCCGGGCACCGTGAACATGGCGATGGCGCTGATCGGTATCGGGTGTTCCCCGGTCCTTATGGCCAACTACTTCACCTTCGCCCGCGTGTTCGAGCCGCGAGTCTTTGGCACGCTCGCGGGCGTCGTTCTGGGCACGGGCACGTTCGGAAACGTGGTCGCGTCCTATCCGATGGCCTGGGCGGTCGAGACGATGGGGTGGCGCGAAACCATGTGGGGACTTGCTGCGATCAGCCTGCTCATCGCGCTGGTCATGGCGGTGCTGGTCAAAGACCCGCCGCCGTTCGAGCATGAGCCGGGGGCCAAGAAGGGCTCGGTCCTCACGCTGCTCGCCATTCCGGCGCTGTGGTTCATCATCCCGATCCAGATCGTCAACTATGCCCCCGCCGCAGGTCTGCGCGGGCTTTGGGCGGGACCGTATCTTGAGGATGTCTTCGGCCTGACCTCGAACGGGATCGGGATCGTCACGCTGGTCATGGCGCTGGCGATGATCGCGGGCAACTTCCTTTACGGTCCGGCGGACCGCCTGTTCGGCACGCGCAAATGGGTGATCTTCTTCGGCAACGGGCTGGCGGCTTTGAGCCTGTTCGGCCTCTGGCTCTTCCCCGACAACAGCGTGGTGACGACGACGCTCCTCCTGTCCGCCGTGGGGCTGTTCGGGGCGTCCTTCCCGCTCATCATGGCGCACGCGCGGGCGTTCTTCCCGCCGCATCTGGCAGGGGCCGGGGTCACGCTCATCAACCTGATGGGGATCGGGGGCGTGTCGCTGTTCCAGTTCGCGTCGGGAGGCATCTTCGCGGCAACGAAAGAGGGCGCAGCCTCGGCGGCCGCGCCCTATCAATCGTTGTTCCTGTTCTTCGGCATACCGCTTCTAGTCGGGCTGGCGATCTACCTCTTCAGCACCGACCGCACGGATTAAGCGGCGCTCCGGCTCCGCGAACGGCGGCGGCGCTGGCCGCTGCGGGCCGGCTTCTTGGCGCCCTGACCCTCGGACTTCGGTTTGGCTGCCGCTTTGGGCTTGCCGCCACCGCGCCGCGGGCCACGCCCGCGACCGCCGCCACCGCCATTGCCGCTGCGACCCTGTTTCGGGGGTGCGAGTTCTTCGGGCCGGTTGCCGCCCAGAACCGGAATGTCGATCTTCATCAGCTTCTGGATGTCGCGCAGGTAGCCAAGCTCATCGCCCGTGACGAGCGAGATCGCGTCGCCATCGGCGCCCGCACGCGCGGTGCGGCCGATCCGGTGAACGTAGTTCTCGGCCACGTTCGGCAGGTCGAAGTTGAACACGTGGCTCACGCCCGGAATGTCGATGCCGCGTGCGGCCACGTCGGTCGCCACGAGAACGCGGGCCTTGCCGTCACGAAACGCGGCAAGCGCCCGGTCGCGCTGACCTTGGCTCTTGTTGCCGTGAATCGACACCGCGTCGAAGCCAGAAGCGCAAAGCTGCTTCATCAGCCGCTCGGCCCCGTGCTTGGTGCGCGCGAAGACCAGCGACAAACCGTCCGGTTCGTCCGAAAGGTAGGCTTTCAGGATGTCGATCTTGTCGCCCTTGTCCTGCGCCCAATGCACGCCTTGGGTGATCTTGTCGGCGGCCTTGCCCGGCGCGGCGACCTGCACCTTGACCGGATCGGTCAGGTAGGCGCGGCTGAGTTCCTCCATCTGTTTCGGCATGGTGGCGGAGAACAGCATGGTCTGGCGCGGCGTGCCAAGTTCCGGCGCGATCCGGCGCAGGGCGTGGATGAAGCCCATGTCGAGCATCTGGTCGGCCTCGTCGAGCACCAAGAACGTCGCCGTGTCGAGGCGCACGGCCTTGCGGTCCATCAGGTCGATCAGGCGGCCGGGGGTGGCCACCAGAATGTCGGTGCCTTTGGCGAGGATCTGAACCTGCTTGTTGATCGACTTGCCGCCGACCACGGTGTTCACCTTGATATGCGTGCCTTTGACATAGGCGATCAGGTTGTCGGCGATCTGGTTCACCAGTTCGCGCGTCGGGGCGAGGACGAGGGCGCGCACGCCCTTGGGCTCGCGCTTGTCATGGCCGCCGAGAAGCTGTTGCACGAGCGGCAGGCCAAAGGCCGCCGTCTTGCCGGTGCCGGTCTGGGCCAGACCCAGAACGTCGGTGCCCGCAAGGGCGTGGGGAATGGCCTGCACCTGAATGGGCGAGGGGGTCTGGTATCCCGCAGCCTTCACGGCGGCGAGGAGTTTCGGGTCGAGCCCGAGATCGTTGAAGGTCGTCATGTTGTCTTTCCGCGAAGCGCAAAGGCTCCGCCTGTCCGGCGCATCGGCGCCGTCATCGCTGGGACGCGCACGGGCCTCATGACAAAGCGATTGCCTGCCACCGTCCGGCGCGAAGCCCCCCGCGTGAAATGGGAACCTGTATCGGGGCGCTTCGCCCCTGCATCCTGACCCTGCCGCCCATGTTTTTGGTCATTGTCGTGGCGACGGCGGCTCACGCGGCCGCGGTCAGGATGAGCGGCATATCGGGCGTGCCGTCACAAAAGTCAATGGAGCCTGTCACGAATGGTGAGCGATGAAACTCTTTCACCTCTCTCTGCATTCCTGTATCAGCGCCCGAAACCTGAGACACCGAAAAGGAGAGCCAGATGGGCTACAAGGTCGTCGTCTGCGGCGCCACGGGGAACGTGGGTCGCGAAATGCTCAACATCCTGGCCGAGCGCCAGTTCCCGGTCGACGAGATCGCCGCGCTCGCGTCGCGCCGGTCACTGGGAACCGAGGTGAGCTTCGGCGACAAGACCCTGAAGACCCAGGACCTCGACCAGTTCGATTTCTCGGGCTGGGACATGGCGCTGTTCGCCATCGGGTCGGACGCCACCAAGAAATACGCGCCGATCGCCGCCAAGGCCGGTTGCGTCGTGATCGATAACTCGTCGCTCTACCGCTACGACCCGGACGTGCCGCTGATCGTGCCGGAGTGCAACCCCGAGGCCGTGCACGGCTATTCCAAAAAGAACATCATCGCGAACCCGAACTGCTCGACCGCGCAGATGGTCGTGGCGCTGAAGCCGCTGCATGACCGTGCCAAGATCAAGCGCGTCGTTGTCTCGACCTATCAGTCGGTCTCCGGCTCGGGCAAAGACGCGATGGACGAGCTGTGGAACCAGACCAAGGGCATGTTCGTGCCGGGGCAGGAGGTCGAGCCGTCGGTCTATCCGAAGCAGATCGCGTTCAACTGCATCCCGCAGATCGACGTGTTCATGGATTCGGGCGACACCAAGGAAGAGTGGAAGATGGTCACGGAGACGAAAAAGATCGTTGATCCGTCGATCAAGGTCACCGCGACCTGCGTGCGCGTCCCGGTCTTCGTCAGCCACTCGGAGTCGGTCAACGTCGAGTTCGAGGAATTCCTCGACGAGGACGAAGCCCGCGAAATCCTGCGTCAGGCGCCGGGCCTGCTTGTCGTCGACAAGCGCGAGCCGGGCGGCTACGTCACCCCGGTCGAGGCTGTGGGCGACTTCGCCACTTTCATTTCGCGCATCCGTCAGGACGTCACGATCGAGAACGGCCTGAACTTCTGGTGCGTGTCGGACAACCTGCGCAAGGGCGCGGCGCTGAACGCGGTTCAGATCGCCGAGCTTCTGGGCCGCGAGGTTCTGAAAAAGGGCTAATCGTCCTCGATCAGAATGAGATCATCGTCGCCGTCGGGGGAAACTCCGGCGGCGATGTCGTTCAGGATTTGCTGCATCCGGTGCGGATGGCCCGGCATCGGGCAACGGAATTTGCGCACCAAGCGCGCATAGGCAAAGCCAAGCTCAGACGATTTGCACAGCCGCGCGCCGGTCACCCGGTCATGGATGGTCAGGCCCCCGCCTGCGGGCCGGACCTCATACCCCTTCAGCGATAATCTCCCGGCAAGGTCCGCCCATCCATGCGCACTGGCCATCTCTGCTGCGAGGAGCCGCTGAAGGCGGGCGACGAGCGGCTCATCCGCCCGGTTGGGCGTCTTCGCCCCGATGTTGCGTTTCAATTCCTTCTCGACCAGCCCGCGCACGATCTGGCCCGGCGTCAGGTCTCGCGCTTCGGCAATACGCTCAAGCCCACGTATCATTTCGGGCGGCATGGACAGGGTGACGGGTTCAAGGGTCATACCCCACCCTCCCGCATCGTCCTTAACGATCGGTGAATTCGCGCCGACGAAAATCCCGGCGCTATGCCCGCGCCCCGCCCCGCGTTAGCGTGCCTTCACCTCAATTCAGGAGAGCACCCAGTCATGCGCGCCACCGTTTCCCTCATCGCTCTGATCGCCGCCGTTCCCGCTAAGGCCGATACCTTCTTCGCGCAGGCCCCAGTGGCCGAAGCGATCATCTATCCCGACGGGGCGACACTGACCCTGCGCGCCGAACTCGATCTGCCCGCGGGCGAGCACGTCGTCATGGTGCCTTACCCCGAGGCCGACGGCATGGGCAGCCTGCCACGTATCGCGGTGAGCGAGGGCGTGGTGGTCGGCGCCCTGGGTTTCCGGCGCGACGTGGTTTCAGACGCGCGCGACCTTTATACCGATGCGCAGGAGGAAGCAGCCGCCCAGATCGACCGGGCCGAAGAGGCGCTCGAAGCCAAGATGGACGAAATCGAGGTGGCTCGGGTGGACCTTGCGGCCTTGCAGGCCAAGGCCGACTATCTTGTGGCGATCACACCGCCGGCCGAGGCGACGGCGGAGGAAATCCTCGCCATCGCAGACCTCGTCGCCACGCAGACAGCCGAAACCCGCGCCGCGCTTCTCGTCGCCAAGGCTGCCCTGCGGCCATTGGAGGAAGAGCTTTCCGATCTGAAGGGTGACCTTGCCGCGGCCCAAGCCGCGCTCACCCGCCTGTCCCCGCCGACGACCGAGAACGACATGCTGACCGTCGAGGTCGTCGTCGCCGAAGCGGGGCCGGTTGCGCTTGAGATGACCGAGCAGAGCTGGGCCGCTGGCTGGCGCGTGGATTACGACATGAACCTCGACCGCGAGGCGGGCGAGATCACGATGGACCGCAAGCTGATCGTCACGCAGGACGACCGGCGGGCTTGGACCGATGTGGCGCTGACCCTGTCGACAGCACGGCCCAACGACCGCATCGCGCCAAGCGAGGTTTACCCGGACATGGCCGACATCTTCGACCCCGACGAGCGTCGCCCGATCCCGATGGCCCCGCGCGCGGAAATGGAGATGGCGGACGAGGATATGGCCGTCGCGGGAATCGTGGCCGAACCCGCGCCGATGAAGACGGCCGGTTTGCAGATCGACGGGCTTGCGGTGTCCTATGTCTATCCCGACCCGGTGACCATCGCGCCGGGCGAGGCGGCCGAACTTGCGCTCGACACGCTGACCATACCGGCCGATGTCACCATCGAGGCCGCGCCGCGTTGGGACGAGACCGCGTTCCTCATGGCCGAGTTCACGAACGAGACCGGCGAGCCGATCCTGCCGGGCGAGGCGAGCCTGATGCGCGACGGTCATTTCGTCGGGCGCATGGCGATCCCGATGATCCCGGCGGGCGGCGACGAGGAACTGGCGTTCGGCCCGATGGAAGCGATCCGGCTCGACACGATCCTCAAGCGCAATGCGGAAGGGGACGCGGGGATCATCAACCGATCCTCCACGCGCGTTCAGGAGATCACCTTCACCGTCGAGAACCTATCGGACGAACCGCAGGAGGTTCGCGCGCTCTTTCCGCTGACCTTCTCGGAAAAGGAGGATCTGGAGGTCGAAATCGTCGCGTTGCCTGCGCCGGACGAAACCGACGTCGATGACCGCCGGGGCGTGTCGGCCTGGGATCTGACGCTTGCGCCGGGCGAGACGCGGGAGGTCGAGATCAAGATCACCCTCGACTGGCCCGAGGGGCAGGTGCTCAGTTGGAACCCGTGACGACCGGTCGATTTTAACTCAACTAAAATCGTTTCCTTGAGGCACCGTTTCGCCGCAAGTCAGCGCGATTTGTGACCGAATTCTTAGCGAGAACGTAGGGGTCGGCGGACAAGCCGACCCTGCGGCAAAGCCCGCTCGGCCCGAGAGGCCCCAGCCGGAAACCGGTTTCCCCTTCTTCAGAACAGCGGGCCAACAGCGGCCCCGAGCAAGGACCGGATCGTCATGAACAGCATCGTCATCGCCTTTCCCAAGACACGCGCCGCCAATTCCAATGCGCCGCGTCTGCCTATGGCTGCCGCGAACATCGTGTCGCTCGAACGGTGGAAAGGCCGCACGCGCCCGCACCGCACCGCGAACGGCGTGTTCTTCATGACCCGTGTCCTCGCCACCTCCGGCGATTTCGCCTGATCCAACATTCCGGGAGAATTACCATGACCGCTTTTAACGCCACCACGACCACCGTCCTTGAAAGCGAAGGGTGTGAGGATCTGCCGATCGTCGAAAGGGTTCGCCGGGGCCGTCTGGCCGCGCTTGCCGCACTGCGGGCCGTGACCGCCGACTCAGGCAACGTCGTGTCCATTTTCGACGGCAGCCTGCCCAAGCGCGCGGACCGTCCGGTTTTCCATACCTGCCGAAAAGCCAGTAAAAACAAGCTCCCGCCGCTGATGCTTACGAATCCCATTGCGGCGTGAATGCGACTCACTTGTGTCGGGGGTCATGGCAGGGCCGCATTTGAACCGGCTGGTTACCGCGAACTAGGGCGAAGGTGGGTCTGAAAGGGGCAAAAACCGGTATTTTTAGGTGTCGAAAGGGTGAAATGCCCCAGTCTTGCCCCATTTGAGCACATTTCCCGCCCGAATCGGGGCGCAGCTTTGTCCTCATCGGAACAGAAAAGTGCCAACGAGGTTTAGAATGGCTGCCACCGCTCAGAACCAGAAAGACGAAAAGGTCGTTCGCTTCCCGAAGCCGTTCAAAGGCATCGCGAACCGCGACCGGAAAAAACGTCTGCCCGAGCTGTCGAGCACCGACATCGAGGATTTCTTCTCGAATGCCGACAGCAAGGGCACCATCAAACGACTAGCGGCCTGACCACCGCGCTCTCCTGACCACCTGACCAAACCTGACCACACGGCCACACAAAAACAAAACGGCCACAAAATCCTGGGGAAACCAAAATGACCAACGTTATCGACTTCACCGCCTACGCCGCCAAAGCTCCGAAAGCTGCCGCTGGCAATGTCTACCAGAACAACGTCGTGTCGATGGCCGACTGGAAAGCCGCCGCGAATGCCCGCCGCTGCAACCACGTCACCACCGACGTCCTCGCCTCCGGCGGTTCCGTCGCCTGAGCGACTGACCCCGACGCCCCCCAACGACACCCCTGAATTCTGGAGACACCCCAATGACCCTCATCGAAAAAGCCCGCGCCGGACGCCTTGCCGCTCTCGCTTCGCTGGATGCCGCCAACGACCACGCCCACAATGTGGTTTCCATCTTCGACTTCGAACCTGTGAAAAAGGCCCAGCCGATCCCGGCCTTCAGCTCGATCCGTTCGCAAGGCTCCGTGGTGCGCCTCGCCGCCTGATCGGCCCCGACAGTCGGAAAGACGGATGCGGACGCCCTCGCCGCATCCGTTTTTCATTTTCGGGACAACGCTTCGCGAAAACGGACCGCCCGCCTGACGAGGGTCAGGACCGTCCCGATCAAAACCACCCAAAGCGCAAGTTCCAAGGTCGCATGACCGGCGATCCGGGGCAGCGCAATGGCCAGAAGCGCCGCGACGGTCATAGCCGCCATGCGGTGCGGTTTCGCCATCGGGCCTGAGAAATCCGCTTCCAGCCCCTGCGCGACACGTGCTTCACGGACATAGGCCGTGCCGACGGCGACCGATCCGACCGCCCAACCGAGCGCGGGGTTGTCGACGGCAAGACCCGCACCGACGAGTATGGCGACATCCGCGATCCGGTCGGGAAACTCGTTCCAGAACGCGCCGTCCGCGGACGCTTTCCCCCCTTCGACCGCCACCATGCCGTCGAGCAGATTGCACAGTAGGCGCAACTGGATCGCTGCGGCCGCAACCACCAGCCACCCATCGGCGACACCGCGCGATGCCCAGAACGCCACACAGGCGAGGCCGGCGAACAGCACGGAAGCCTTCGAGATCGCGTTCGGCGTGACCCGCGTCCGGGCCAGCCCGCGTGCCAGTGCTTTGGCCCAGCCCGCGCTGCGTGTCGCAAGCGGGCGGCGGGTCACTGTGCCCGGCTCGGTGCGAAGGACCGCCGAAGGGTGAAAGTGTATGTCGCGCCATAGATCGTGGCGACCGTGAAGGGCACGATAACCGTGGCCCAGAAGGCGGGCGTGCCTGCGAGCGTGTGGATCACGGTGAGCATGGTGGCCGAAATCGTGCTTGCCGCAAGCGTCGGCGGCAGCACGCCCGTCGTGCGTTGGGCCACCCATTCCAGCGCTTTCTTGATGAAGAACGTCATCGTGCCCGTGATCGCCCCCTGCACCAGCCCGGCGATCAGGGCGGCCGGCCAAGGATGACCGAGGTTCGCGATGAAGGCCCAGCCCCCCATCAGGAGAACGCCCGCAAGGACGTGAGCGATATTCGAATGCAGAACTGCCATTAGACCGACCAGAAATACCTTACGACGTGGAAAAATACGGGCGCGGAAAACACAACGGAATCAAGACGATCGGTAAAGCCTCCGTGGCCTGCGATCAAGTGCCCCCAGTCCTTTACGCCCTTATCCCTTTTGATAGCCGACATTACCAATCCGCCGAAGAATCCCATGAGAGTGACGAGAATGGCAAGTAAGGCTGCCTGCCATATGGCGAAGGGCGTGAGCCATGCGAGGAGCGCCCCGAGGGCCGAGGCCGAAAGGACGCCGCCTGCGAACCCCTCCCACGTTTTCGACGGTGACAGGGACGGGGCCACCGGGTGACGCCCGATCAGCTTGCCCCAGACGTATTGCAGCACGTCCGAGCCCTGAACGACGACGACGAGCCATGCGATCAGCAGCACTTCGCGGCCTTCGAAGCCCGGAATGTCCAGCGTCAGAAGCGCCGGAACGTGGGAGGCGGCGAAAACCGCGACCATCAGGCCCCATTGGGTTTCGGCCACGCGGCTCAGAAAACGCGAGGTGTCGCCGCGCAGGGCGACGAGGATCGGCATGAAAAGGAAGGCGTAGACCGGGATGAAGATCGAATAGAGGCCATACCAGTCGATGTAGATCAGCCAGTATTGCACCGGGATGACGACGAAGAACGATACCAGAAGCGCCCAGTGGTCGGCGCGGGCCTTGACGGTGAGGGTCAGGAACTCGCGCAGTGCCGCAAAGGACATCAGTGCGAACAGAACGACGACGCCGATACGACCGAACAGAAGCGCGAGCGCCAGAAGGATCACCATCGCCCACCACGAATTGATTCGGGCGTTCAGGTTTTCGATGACCGTGTTCGTGCCGTCCGCGTCGAAGCGACGGCGCAGCACCTCACCAAGGCCTGACGCCAGCGACAGAACCACCACGACGGCGAGCAGGAGGCGAAAGAACTCTTCGGGGGCGTTCATGCGTCACGCTCCGGCTTGAGGGCGACCAACGCCTGTTCGGCTCGCTTCAGGAACGCCTCTTTCGTTTCCCCGTCGCCCAGATGGATCGGCGTGCCATAGGTGACCGTGCACAGCAGCGGCACCGGAACGATCTCGCCCTTGGGCAGGATGGCATTCAGGTTTTCGATCCACGTCGGCACGAGATCCACCTTGGGCCGTTTCGAGGCGACGTGGAACAGCCCCGTCTTGAACGGCAGGAGCGGTTCGGGCCCCATGTTGCGCCCGCCTTCGGGAAACAGGATCAGACTGGAGCCTTCGTCCAGCGCGCCGACCATGAGCTCGACAGGGTCTTCCGCCCGGTTTTCGGGGTTCCGGTCGATGAGCACGGCGCGAAACACGTCGCGACCGGCGAACGCGCGAAGCGGCGACTTGAGCCAGTAGTCGGCGGCGGCCACGGGCCGGGTGCGGTCACGTAAAGCAGGGGGCAGGACGGCCCATGCGAGCACGAAATCCCCGTTCGACGTGTGGTTGGCGTAATAGATGCGTTGGGCGGGAACCGGGTCGATCCCCGCCCAGATCGCCCTAGGGGCCGTGACCAGCCGGGCGAATAGAACGATGGCATGTCCTGCGACGAGCGCCGCGAAGGCTTTCAGTCCTCGCAGCGCCCGGTGCATCAGACCGGCTGGAAGGAGTCGGTTTCGGTTTCGTAGAACAACAGCCCGCCTTCCCCGATGTCGTGCCACAGGCCATGCAGCGAAAGCTCTTCCTTCTTCACGGCGTCCGCCACGAAGGGGAAGGTCATCAGGTTGTCGAGCGACACCTTCACGGCTTCTTTTTCAAGGTGATCGACGCAATCCTGCCCGGAGTGGTGATCCTTGATCCGGTCGTAACCCGGTTGCAGCACGTCCATCCAGCGACCGACGAAACTTTCGGGCGCCTTCAGTTCGGGCGCGGCGCCGGTGGCCATGTCGTAGAAGCCTTTGACGCCCCCGCAGGACGAATGGCCGATCACGATGACATGCGCGACCTTGAGTGCCGTGACGGCGTACTCGATGGTCGCCGAGGTGCCGTGCCGATTCCCGTCCGGTTCATAGGGCGGCACGAGGTTCGCGATGTTGCGGTGAATGAAGAATTCACCCTGATCGGCGCCGAAAATCGACGTCACGTGCACGCGGCTGTCGCAGCAGGAAATAATCATCGCGCGGGGATGCTGCCCCTCGCTCGCCAATCGGCGATACCATGATTTGTTCTCGGAATAGCTCGTCGCTTTCCAGCCTTGGTAACGCTGGACAAGATATTTCGGAAGCGGTCTCGCGTGGTCCATGCTTCTCCCCGTTGTTGCGCGCGGTCAAAGCTGTTTAGGCGGATTTTTCGGGAAATTCGAGTGATTTCAAGATCACGCGGAAACCTTTTCTTGAGGCTGAGGGTGCACGGTTCATGCGCTTTGAGGGGAAAGGGTGAAGGTGATGTCAGTTGCCGTTTTGAAATTGGCCGAAGCGGTCGCGCTCGACCGCGACCAGTTGGAGGTGCTTTACCGGCAATTGGGTCCGGTCGGGGCCGACAAGGTCGTGCAGCACGCGCTCGAGGAATTGTCGGCGCTGCTCGAAGCCCTGCCGGGGGATTATCGCGATGGACGCTTCGACGATCTCACGGCCGGGGCGCGCGCGCTTGCCGCCGTGGCGCAGCAGGTCGGCATGACAAAGCTTGCGCGCGTGTCGCGTGATTTGTCCGATCTCTCCTCCGGGCGCGACGCCCCGGCGCTGGGCGCTGTCATCGCGCGGCTGGAACGGATCGGGGATCGGTCACTGGTCGCTGTCTGGGATATGTCGGACGGGATCGGCTAAGGGGCGCAGGCCCCGCGCGGCCCCCGTTGCAGGTGCCCGCACATGGGATAGGGTGGCGCGGTCGACAATCTGACCGGAGCCAACATGAGCCTGACATTCGCCGCACCGACCGATGATGCCATTCCCCTGACGCTCGTGGCGAAGGAGTCGCTTGCGAAGGTCAAGGAAACCCTGCCGGACAGCCATGCGGCATGGCTCGACGCAAGCGGCTATTCCGCAGGTCTTGGGGCGGTGCTCGTCTTGCCGGGCAAAGACGGCAAGATCGACGGCGCTCTCGTCGGATTGGGCGATGCCAAGGCGCGCGCGCGAATGCGGTTCGGCACGGCAAAGGCCCGCGCGGCGCTGCCGGAGGGCACCTACCGGCTTGTCACGGACCTGACCGGCCACGCGCTTGACGAGGTCGCGTTGGGCTGGCTCCTCGCCGGTAACACGTTCGAGAAATACACCAAGCACCCCGCGCCCAAGGCCGAACTGATCGCGCCCGATGGGGTCGATGCGGCCCGGTTGCAGGCGATCGCGGCGGGTGAGGCATTGACCCGCGATCTCATCAACACGCCCGCGAGCGATATGGGGCCGGCGGACCTTGCCGATGCGGCCCGTGCGCTGGCGGACGAATTCGGCGCCGAGATCGACGTGATCGTCGGCGACGATCTGATCGAACAGAACTTTCCGATGATCCACGCGGTCGGCCGCGCCGCCGCCCGTGCGCCGCGCCTGATCGACATGCACTGGGGCGAAAGCGGGCCCACCCTGACGCTGGTGGGCAAAGGCGTGTGCTTCGACACCGGGGGGCTCAATCTGAAACCGGGCGCGTCGATGGGCCTTATGAAAAAGGACATGGGCGGCGCGGCGACCGTGCTTGGCCTCGCGCGGATGATTATGGCGCTGGGGCTGAAACTGCAATTGCGCGTTCTGATCCCCGCGGTCGAAAACGCCGTCTCGGGCGATGCTTTCCGACCGGGCGATATTCTGACCAGCCGCAAGGGGCTGACGGTCGAGATCAACAACACCGACGCCGAGGGGCGGCTGGTGCTAGCCGATGCGCTGGCGCTGGGGGACGAGGATATGCCGGACCTGATGGTTTCGATGGCGACGCTGACGGGGGCCGCGCGGGTGGCGGTCGGCCCGGACCTCGCCCCGTTCTATGCGACGGACGAGATGGATGCCGACGCGCTGCGCGTGGCCGCGCCGAAAGTGGCGGACCCGGTCTGGGAAATGCCGTTCTGGACGCCGTATGACGCGATGATCGAACCGGGGATCGCCGACCTCGACAACGCGCCGAAGGGCGGGTTCGCGGGGTCGATCACGGCGGCCCTGTTCCTGAAACGCTTCGTGACCGACACCGACAGATACGTGCATTTCGATATCTTCGGATGGCAGCCTTCGGCGGCCCCGGCACGGCCCGTCGGCGGTGTGGGACAGGGCGCGCGCGCGCTCCTCGAAGCCCTGCCCGGGATGCTGAAACTGTGACCGACCGACGGCTTCTGAAATCGAACGGTCGCGTCGCGCATGTGTCGTTGCGGGGTCAGGTCGACGCGGAAGCCTTTGTCCAAGGCGAGCGGCGGAGTGTGGCCGTTCCCGTCGCCACGCTCAGAGATGCCTTGGACCCCGCCAAACGTCTGCGGGAACTGGTGCTCCACGACACCTTCGTCGTGCTCGACGAGACGGATGGGCGCTGCTTCGGGTTTGCCGAGAAAGACGGCTATGTCGGCACCATCGCGTCCGACCTGCTCGCCGAACCCGGTTTTGAGCCGACCCACGTCGTCTCGGCGCGTCAGAGCTATCTGGTCGGTTCGCCCGAACTCAAGACCGGAGACGAGGCTTTGCCGATTTCGCACGGCTCCCGACTGACCGTCTTCGCAACGCATGAGGGCGGTCGTTGGGGCGAGGTGGACATGCGGCGGCGCCCGAGCGAGATCGACAGGCACAAGACCGGACGCACGCAATATGTGCCCATGGCGCACCTGCGGCCCATCGCCGAGGTCGAAAGCGATCCGGTCGCTGTCGCCGAGCGGTTTCTGGGAACGCCTTATCTGTGGGGCGGGAATTCCGGGTTCGGACTGGATTGTTCAGGGCTGGTTCAGGCCGCTTTTCTCGCCTGCGGTCTGACTTGTCCGGGTGACAGCGACATGCAGATGTCACTCGGTGAAGCTGCCGAAGGTCCGGCGCGGCGCGGCGATCTTCTGTTCTGGAAGGGTCATGTCGCGATGGTCGCGGACGAGACGCGGATCATCCATGCCAACGCCCGTGCGATGGGGGTCACATACGAGGACATGGAGGCGGCGATTGCAAGGATCGAAGCGCAGGGCGATGGCCCGGTGACGGCGCATCGGCGCCTGCCGTAATCACTCGACCGCGCGGATCAGCTTGCGTTCGAGCACGCGGAGCACCGTCTTGAGGTCCGCGCCACGTTTCAGGATCTGCCCGTCCATGCCGATGACCGAATACTGGCCCTGCTTTCCGCGCAGCTTCGGCCGTTTCTCGATCCGGTAAAGCGGGTTTTCGGCGGCTCTGCGGAACACCGAAAAGATCGCGACGTCTTTCAGGAAACTCATGCCGTAGTCGCGCCATTCGCCGGCGGCGACCATGCGTCCGTATAGGCCAAGAATGATGGAGAGCTCGTGGCGGTTGAATGCCACCTTCTCGTCTACGTTACGAGGGAACGGAGTGGGCGCGTTCATAGGGTAAGCCTGCGCCCAATTCGACGGTAAATCAATCCCCGGATGAGTGCGCCCGATTCACGACACAAAAAGACCGCTGGTTTACCGCGGGTCGCCCAAAATGGCGCCGCGATTGGTATGCAAACCTGACCCTCGAAGCGCAAGCTTCCCCGGTGCCGCGTCAACAGCCCCCACCCAGTTTGCGGCGCCGGGATCCAAAACCCCACCCCAAGCGGTGGGGTTTTGCATTTTTTCGCCTATGCGCCGGAAACAAGGGCGCTGGTTTTGCTTGATTGTGTTGGTGTTTTGCGCGGGGCGGGCTGCTCCGCCTTGCAACGCTGGGCCGCCTTGCGAAATTCAGAGGCTTCAGCCCACCAGCGCGATGACGCCCGCGACCGTGAAGATCGACACGGCGGTCGAGACGAGGATCGCCGCCGACACGCGCATCGGTGCCACCCCGTAATGCTGGGCGAGGATGAAGACGTTGCCTGCAACGGGCAGGGCCGCCGTCGCGATCATGACCTTGGCCGAGAAGGCGTCGAGCGTGAATACGAAGATCGCCATGACGGCCACCGCCGCGGGGTGCAGGACCAGTTTGGCGAAGGACAGCCAGACCGCGACCGACAGCCGTTCGGCCGATTTCGAGGCGAGCGAGGCGCCGATGGCGAAGAGCGCGCCGGGGGTGGCCGCCGCGCCCAGAAGCGTCAGCATTTCGGTGACGGGGCCGGGGAGCGGAATGCCCGTGGCCGACCACGAAAAACCGGCGACGATGGACACGATCATCGGGTTCTTCACCAGCCCCATCGCCACGGTGCCCAGAACCTTGGGGCTGACACGTCCGTCACGCGTTCCCGTGATGAGGATCACGATGAGCGACGAGAATACGACGAGGTCCACGGCAAGGCACAGCATGACCGGCCCGATCGCCTCTTCCCCGAACAGAAGCGCCAGCATGGGCACGCCAAGGAAGCCGGTGTTGCCGATCACGGCGCATTGCGCCTCGACCGCGGCCTGTTCCACGCCGATGCGGCGAACGAGGGCGATGATGGTCGCGACGATGTAGATGGCCGAGGTGCCGATCAGGTAGGCCCAGATGAACGGCCAGCTCACCACGTCGCCCAGATTGAGCGTGGCCGAGAACCTGAGCAACATCGCCGACAGGGCGAAGTAGAACACGAACTTGGTCAGTGCCGCCGTCGCCGCTTCCGAGAAAAAGCCCGTGCGCCCCGCGAGATAGCCAAGCGCGATCACGGCGAAGAAGGGAAGAACCTGGATAAGGACAGCGACCATGACCTGCCCCTAGCATGACCTGCGGGCGGCCACCATCCTCAAGCGAAGGCGCCGTGACAGAACCATCCGGCGCTCTGCGCGGCACCGTGGGCGAAGTAGAGCCACAGCCGTTCGCCCCGCGTCGTCGTCACCACCCAGTAGTCGCGCTGCCCGGTGCGCCAGGCGGGATCGTCCAGCCACCATTCCGGGGCGAGCCGTTCCGGGCCAAAGGCGCTGGCCACCCCGTGATCGCGTCCGCGCCAGCGAAAGGTTTCGGGTAGATGGGGCAGATCGGGGATCATCACCGGCTCCGGCGGCCACATCCTGAGCGGCCGTTCGCGGGCCGGGGCCTGCCAGTTCGTCGCGGGCTGGGAAAAGGCGGCGGCAAGCACGGTGGCGCCCTTTTCGGGGATATGGCTTTCGGCCGGGTGCAGGCGCACCATCGCCTCCAGCCCCAGCCGCGTGCCGATCCGCCCCAGAAGGTCGTCGAGCGCCGCGCCCGGACCACGGTTCGACACGGTCGCGCCCGCCTCCAGATGCCCGCGATGCTGGGTGGCGTGCACCGGCTCGTGACTGGTCACAACCAGCCGCACCGCGTCGATGCCGAAGCCCGCGTCGACGTCGGACAGCTTCATGCCCAACAGCGGACGCATCCGGTGCGGGTCGGCGGTGGGGCGGGCCAGCCCGATCTCGACCGCCTGCATGGTGTGGTCGGTCCGCGAGAATTCGACCCTGACCCGCCGTGCGCCCCGGCCCGCGCGGGTCAGGCGGTCGCACAGTTCCGGCAGCAGGCGGTCGAAACAGGCGAGCAGATCCTCCTCCAGCCCGATGGGGTCGGGCAGGCCCATGCGCACGGCGAAGCGCACCGGCGGACGGGCGGGCGAGACGGGTTCGGGTTCGACGCCCAGCGCCTGATCCAGCCGGCGCACCATGTGCCGTCCGAACCGGCGGGCCAGACCTGCGCGCGGCGTGCCGAACAGGTCGTCGATCCGGCGCAGCCCCAGCCGCGTCAGCCCCTCGACCGTCTCCGTTTCAAGCCGGAGCGCGGCGACGGGCAGGGGGCCGATGGCCTGTCTGGTCTGTCCCACGGGCGCGATGCGCGGGGCGACCGACTGCGTGGCGGGCTTGGGGGCCGTGCCGCCGCGCGTCCAGTGTTTGCGCTTCACGGCACGGGATCGTGTCGCGCGCGCCTCCTGATCGATGGCGTCGCCGGAGCGGTGGCCGCTGCCCGCCACATTCGCGAACCGCGCCAGCGCCCATGCCGCGCCCAGCGTGTCGGCCAGCCCCAGCCGAACGGTCAGCCCCAGCGTGGTGCATTCCCGGTCGATCTCGGCGGCAAGCTCGTCTTCGCCGCCGAACAGATGCGCGCAGCCGGTGATGTCGAGGATCAGGCCGTCGGGGGCCTCTTCCGAGACCCACGGGCTGAAACGCCCCGCCCAGCGGCGGAGCGTGGTGAGGAACGCGGCCTCGGCCACCGGATTGGCGGGCCGCGAGGTGAGGCCCGGACACATCGCCCGCCCGTCGCGCAGAGGCTGGCCAAGGCTCAGGCCCGCCGCCTGCGCTTCCGCGTTCATCGAGGCGATCACCTGCGCCCCGCGCTGATCCTCGACCACGACGAAAGGCCCCGCGGGCAGGCCGCGATCGAGGCGCAGCAGGCGCTCGGCGGCGAGGCGGGGGAACCACAGCGACAGATGGCGTTTGGCAGGCATGGCGGGCGGCAGCGCGGCTAATGTTCACTTAATGTTCTCATAGGCGAACCGCAGGGCCGGAGTCGAGTCCCGGCAGTCCCCCGCCTCCTGACGGGGATGTGACTATGCAATCATGCCGCACCCGCTAAGGTGACCCGAAGACGCGCAAAACATATTGATCGCAAAGGGAAATCCAGATGAACGTCAAGACACTCCTTGCTTCCGCCGCTCTGGCCACGGCCGCTTTCGGCTTCGCGGCCCATGCCGAGTCGGACAACCCGACCATTCAGGCGCGGCAGCAGGCGATGAAAACCATCGGCCAGAATTTCAAAATCGTCGGCGACACGGCCAAGGGCACGATGGAATTCGACGCGGCCGCCATTCAGGCCGCTCTCACCACGATCTCCGAAACGGCGGCCACGGTGCCGACGTTGTTCGAAGAAGAAGTGGTGGACGCCGAAAGCGATGCGTCGGACGACATCTGGGCCAATTGGGACGATTTCGTGAGCAAGGCCGAGGCGCTTCAGGCCGCGGCGGCAGATGCGTCCGGCATGGTGTCGAGCGCGGATGATCTTGGTGCGGTGATGGGCTCGGTCGGCGGGGCCTGCGGCGCCTGCCACAAGCCCTACAAGCTGTAAGTCTGGCAGGGCGTCCAACGGGCGCCCCGCACAGCCCTTAAGGGCAATGGATCACCCGCACCAGATGCGGGTGATGACCTCGTTCTCGTCCAGATCGACGTTAAGGCGGTTTTCCAGATAATCCCGTGTCACCGCATCGCCGGGCCGGATGATCCGAAGGTCCGGCCATTCGATCCGCGTGTTGGCATAGGGCTGGCCGACGAACTCCTGAAATGCCGGAGCCGGGCAGACGCCCAATTGCCCGCTCGGATCATAGGTCACCGTCGCCCCCTGCTCGCACGCGCCGAGCGCGAGGGCCGCGATGGCGAGCGCACCCCACTTCATCCGCAATAGACCTTGGTGATGATGCCCGCCTCGTCGGTGTCGATATTCAGCCGGTCCGCGCGATAATCCATGGTCACCATCGAACCGGGCTCGAGGATACGGAGATCCTTGGACCGCACGAGTTCGGGGTGGTTCGAGATGTCGTCACCGACCAGCGATTGCATCTGGTCGGCCGCGCAAAGCTGCGGTTCGGGCATGGGCGTCGATGCGACGGGAGCCTCGGTCTGGCAGGCGGTGAGCGCCAGAAGCGCGGCGGGGATAAGGGCGAATTTCCACATGCGTCCTAGATATCCGTCCTTGGCGCAGGCGCAAGGCCATGCCATTGAACGGACGCGAATATTCGCCCAAGGTAGACGAAAGCGATTAGGGAGAGTTCTTATGAAAACGCGCGCCGCCGTTGCCACGCAGGCCGGTAAACCCCTTGAAATCATGGACGTGAACCTGGCCGGGCCGAAAGCCGGCGAAGTGCTCGTCGAGATCAAGGCCACCGGCATCTGCCACACCGACGAATTCACCCTGTCCGGTGCGGACCCCGAAGGGCTTTTCCCGGCCATTCTGGGGCATGAGGGCGCGGGGGTCGTTGTCGAGGTCGGCGAGGGCGTGACGACGGTGAAGCCGGGCGATCACGTCATTCCGCTCTACACGCCCGAGTGTCGCGAATGCTATTCCTGCACCTCCGGCAAGACGAACCTGTGCACCTCGATCCGTGCGACGCAGGGACAGGGCGTCATGCCGGACGGGACCAGCCGTTTCACGACGCTCGATGGCGACCCGATCCTGCACTACATGGGCTGCTCGACGTTTTCGAACCACACGGTGTTGCCCGAAATCGCGCTCGCCAAGGTGCGTAAGGACGCGCCGTTCGACAAGATCTGTTACATCGGCTGCGGTGTGACCACGGGCATCGGCGCCGTCATCAATACCGCCAAGGTGGAGATCGGCGCGACCGCCGTGGTGTTCGGGCTGGGCGGGATCGGCCTGAACGTCATTCAGGGCCTGCGCCTTGCCGGGGCCGACATGATCGTCGGCGTCGACATCAACCCGTCGAAAAAGGAAATGGCCGAGAAATTCGGCATGACCCATTTCGTGAACCCGAAGGAGCTGGACGAGGATATCGTCCCCTATCTGGTGAACCTGACCAAGCGGCGCGGCGACCTGATCGGTGGGGCGGATTACACATTCGATTGCACCGGGAATACCACCGTCATGCGTCAGGCACTGGAAAGTGCACATCGCGGCTGGGGTGAATCGATCATCATCGGCGTCGCGGCGGCGGGGGCCGAGATTTCGACCCGTCCGTTCCAGCTGGTCACGGGCCGCGTCTGGAAGGGCACTGCCTTCGGGGGCGCCAAGGGCCGCACCGACGTGCCGAAGATCGTAGACTGGTACATGGACGGCAAGATCGAGATTGATCCGATGATTACGCACACCATGCCGCTCGACGAGATCAACACCGGCTTCGACCTGATGCACAAGGGCGAGTCGATCCGGTCGGTGGTGCTTTACTGACCCACGCCAGACGGCGTCGGAAAAAACGGCCGGAACCGCAGGGCGGTCTCCGGCCGTTGTCTTTCGGTGAGCAGCCACTATCGGAGGACATATGACCCCCTTGGACGTCATCGAACTGACCATAGGCGCGGTGATCGTCGTCTATGTTTTCGTCGATTTCATTTTCACCACCATCGGAACGAACGTCTATTTCTTCGTCTCCCATCGGCTTGCCCGTGGCGTGTTCGCGCTGCATCGAACGCTGCCTGACCTGCGCTGGAAATATCACGTCGTCGGTCCACTTTGCATGAGCGTCGTCGCGATCTGGTGGATCGCCGGGCTGGCAGTGGGCTGGACCATGATCCTGCATGCGCTCGAGCCCGGTATTCTGCGCCAAGGGCCGGAAACGCCGGCCTCGCTGATCGGGGCGCTGTCCCATGCCGGGCACATGCTGTCCACGGTCGGCGGCGGGATCACCAAGGCCGGGTCCATGGCGTCCGCGCTTTTGGGTGTCATGGCGGCGGTGACGGGTATGGTGGTTCTGACCCTGTCGGTCAGTTTCATCCTGTCGACGACACAGACCGTGCTGGCCGGTCGGTCGCTTTTGATGCTGACCCATGCCATTCCGCCGGAGGACGTGGATTTCAAAAGCACGATCCTGCCCGATGTGGCGAGCCTCGTGTCCAACATCAATTCCGCCCCTTTCGCGCTGTTCTACAGCCATCCCGAGCCGGAAATGCGCCTGCCCGGCGCTCTCGCCTCCCTCTATCGCCAGACCGAAGGGGATACGCGCGCGGCGTTGGATCGGATCCTGAGCCGCATCGCGCTGGTCGAACGGCTGGACGGTCCCGGTGATCTGGACGACTGGGCCAAACAATACGACATCGCAAGCGGGTGACGGCAGCGACCAAGTAGGATACCGAAGGCGCAGCCATACTAAGGACAGCCCGACATGCCCGAAACCAAGCCTCTTCTCGCCGTCCTGATCGACGCCGACAATATCCCCGCCCGCTTCGCGGATGGCGTGTTGAAGGAGATCACGACCTATGGCGAGCCTGCGCTGCGCCGCGTCTATGGCGACTGGTCCTCGCAAAGGCTTGGCCCTTGGAAATCCAAGGTGCAGGAACTGGGGATGGTCGCGCATCAGGAAAGCGCGAATACCAAGGGCAAGAATGCCTCCGACATCGGTCTCGTGATCGACGCGATGGACCTTTTGCACACCGGGCGGTTCGACGGTTTCGTGCTCGTCTCGTCCGACAGCGACTTCACCGCATTGGCCAACCGCATCCGTGAACAGGGGCTGACCGTGATCGGGATCGGCGAAGGCAAGACGCCGGAAAGCCTGCGCAACGTCTGTTCGCGCTTCGTCATGATCGAAAACATCGTGGATGAAGAGGCCGAGAAACCCGCCGAGAAGAAAAAGGGTAAACGCGACCCGATGGACGCGCTGCCGCTGATCTTCGGTGCGATGGCCAAGATCGATCAGGATGGCGAGTGGTTCCAGCTTGGCGTCGTCGGCCAGACCATTCAGGCCGACAATCGCGACTTCGATACCCGCAGTTACGGTCGCGCGAAATTGTCGGACCTGATCCGCGACACCAAGCGGTTCGAGATGAAGCGTGAGGGAAACCACGTCTACGTCCGTCGTCTGGACTGAGGCCGCGACAAGCTGGACCCTTGAACTTGGCGGGCGCGTCGCTAGTTTGGAATCGTTCCAAACAGGTGTGCATATGGTTCCCGGATTCTCATTCTCCCGCCGTCGGTTCTCCGATCTGTCCGAGCAGGAAGTGCTCGCGCTCGCCATTTCCAACGAAGAGGATGACGCGCGCATCTACCGCCAGTATGCCGAACGTCTGCGCGAGGAATATCCCTCCTCCGCGAAGGTGTTCGATGAAATGGCGGCGGAAGAGGACAACCACCGCAAATGGCTGATCGACGAGCATGAGCGCCGTTTCGGCACGGTGATCCCCTTGGTCCGGCGTGAGCATGTGGCGGGTTATTTCCAGCGCCAGCCGGTGTGGATGATCGAAAACCTCGGGCTCGAGCGGATGCGAGCGCAGGCGCGCGAGATGGAGCGGCAGGCGGAACAATTCTACCGCAAGGCCGCCGACCGCTCATCAGATGCCGCCACGCGCAAGCTTCTGGGTGACCTCGCGGCTGCCGAGGCCGGGCACAATGACGTGGCCGGGCAGCTCGAACGCAAATACCTGTCGGGCGAGGCGCGGGAGCAGGAGGACGAAGCGGCGCATCGCCAGTTCGTCCTCACATGGGTGCAGCCGGGGCTGGCGGGCCTCATGGATGGCTCGGTGTCGACGCTGGCCCCGATCTTCGCCACCGCGTTCGCGACGAAAGACCCGCAGACCACGCTTTTGGTCGGTCTGGCGGCGGCGGTCGGCGCGGGCATCTCGATGGGCTTCACCGAGGCCGCGTCGGACGATGGCGAACTGTCGGGCCGCGGCTCTCCGGTCAAGCGCGGGGTGGCATCGGGGCTGATGACCACGCTCGGCGGTCTGGGCCACGCGCTCCCCTACCTGATCTCGGATTTCTGGACCGCCACGATCATCGCGATCATCGTGGTGTTCGTCGAGCTTTGGGCGATCGTGTGGATTCAGAACAAATACATGGCGACGCCCTTTTTTCGCGCTACGTTCCAAGTGGTGCTGGGGGGTGCGCTGGTGTTCGCGGCAGGGGTGCTCATCGGGGGCGGTTGACGCCCCAGAGGCCTCAGACCGAGTTGACCAGTTTTCCTTCGGCGAAGAACGACAGGATGTTGTCCACCGCCAGCATTCCCATCGCCGTGCGCACCTCAAGCGTCGCGGTGCCGAGATGGGGCAGGAGCGTCACGTTCTCCATCGCTCTCAGCGCCTCGGGCACCTCAGGCTCGTTCTCGTAGACGTCGAGCCCGGCCCCGCCGATGTCGCCCGCCTGAAGCGCGGCGATGAGCTCGGCCTCATCGACCACGTCCCCGCGCGAGATATTCACGAAGATCGCATGGTCCGGCATGGACGAGAACACCTCGCGCCCGATCAGGTGATGCGTCTCGGCCCCGCCCGGAACGGCGACGACAAGGAAATCGGCAAGCGCCGCCACATCCTCCAGCCGTTCACGCTGGCGCGCCGGAAATCCGACTTTCTTGGGCGAGCGGTTGTAGAAGATCACGTCCATGCCGAAACCGTGGTGGCAGCGTTTCGCTATCGCCTGACCGATCCGGCCCATGCCGATAACGCCCAGCGTCTTGCCGGTGACGTGCTGGCCGAGCATCTGCATCGGACCCCAGCCCTCCCACTGACCGGCCCGCACGATCCGCTCGCCTTCGCCGGCGCGCCGCGCGGTCATCAGGATCAGCGTCATCGCGATATCCGCCGTCGCATCCGTCACCGCGCCGGGGGTGTTGGACACCGCCACCCCATGCGCCTTGGCCGCCGCCACGTCGATATGGTTGTAACCGACCCCGAAATTGGCGAGCAGCTTGCAGCGGATGTCGCCCGCCGCCTCGAACACCTCGCGCGAGAACGCGTCGCCCAGCGTCGGCAGAACCGCATCGAAACCCGTGAGCGCCGCCAGCATCTCATCCCGGTCGAGCGGTTCGGTCGACTCCCGCAGGGTCACGTCGTGGGCGGCGCCCAGTTTGTTCAGCACGGCGTCGGGCAGGGGGCGGGTGACGAGGATCTCCATCAGAAAAGCCGCCCGCCGTTGGGCACGGATTTGTCCGGGGTGATGAGCACCACTTCGCCATCCGCATCCGGCACGCCGAGGACGAGGATTTCCGACATGAATTTGCCGATCTGGCGCGGCGGGAAATTCACCACCGCCATGACGCCCATGCCGATCACGCTGGTCTCGGTGTAGTGTTTGGTGATCTGGGCCGAGGATTTCTTGACCCCGATCTCTTTCCCGAAATCGACCCAAAGCTTGATCGCGGGCTTGCGCGCCTCGGGAAACGGCTCGGCCTTGACCACCGTGCCTTTGCGCACGTCGACCTTCAGGAAATCGTCAAAACTGATCTCGCTCATGCGCCCAGTTCCTTGTCGCGCTTGATCGCGGCCTCGACCGCGCGTTCCAGAAGCGGCGGGAACCCATCGGTCTCGTTCATGAGCACTTCGAGGGCGGCTTGCGTCACACCGTTGGGCGAGGTCACGTTGACGCGCAACTGGCCCGGGTCTTCGTCGGCGTTCTCGGCCAGATGCCCGGCGCCTGCCACGGTTGCCCTCGCCAGTTGCAGCGCCAGCTCTGGCGCCAGCCCATTCGCTTCGCCCGCCGCCGCCATCGCTTCGATCAGGTGGAAGGTATAGGCAGGCCCGCAGCCGGAAATCGCGGTCACCGCACTCATCTGGTCTTCACTCTCCAGCCGCACGACCTGACCCACGGCGGACAAGAGCGCCTCGGCCAGATCGGCGTGATCGGCACCCGCCGCGCCGTTCCCGATGATCGCGGTCACGCCACGGCCCACGGCGGCAGGCGTGTTGGGCATCGCGCGCACGATGGGGGTCCGATCGCCCAGCATATCCTCATAGGTGGCGATGGTGATCCCGGCGGCGACCGAAACGAACAGGGTGGACCCGTTTCCCATCGCCTTCAGCGTCGGCAGCGCATCGGCCATCATCTGCGGTTTGACCGCGACCAGAACGACCGCGGGCGCAGGCGGCAGATCGGCGTTCAGGTTCAGACCCTCCAGCCCCTGCAACCATTCCGACGGTTTCGGGTCGTTCACCCAGACCGACGTGGCGGGAAGCCCGCCATCCAGCCAGCCCTTGAGCATCGCCGAGCCCATCTTGCCGCAACCCAGAAGGACCATGCCCTTCTCGCGGATGTCGTTCATGTCCATCGCTTGTCTCCTTCGTCGGCGCGGAGACTAGGCGGGCGGCACCCGGTGCGCAATGCGGATACGAAAACAGGGGGCCGAAGCCCCCCGTCGCCGTTCATTGGAGATGAATTTCGTCAGGCGCGGCCGTAAGCCTCGGCCATCGCGATCTGCATGGCGGCTTCCACGCTCTTGTCGCCCCAGTTGACCAGTTGGAAGGCCGGGTAGAAGCGTTCGCAATTCTGGACCGCCGAGGAAATCAGGCGTCCGATCTGCTCGGGCCCGGCCATCTGGCCGCCCGCGAGCACCAGGCCGTAGCGGAACACCATCAGGCGTTGTTCGTGCCAGTAGGTGAAGGCCCCGTCCCACACCATGTCGTTGGTCGCGTTGAGCGCCTCGTAGAGCATGGCGAGTTTTTCTTCGGGCGGCTCCATCTCGAACGTCGTGATGAGCCGGAGCGTTTCGTCGTAGGGGCTCCAGGCGAGCGTGATCGAGTAGGTGCGCCACTGACCTTCGACCGCCATCGCGATCTGGTCGTCGGCCACACGGTCGAAGTCCCAGGCGTGGCTTTCCGCGAGAGTTTCGACGATGTCGATTGGATGCAGGTCTTCCGCTTCGAGATAGTGCTCGGTCGCCGCCATGGCTTGCCCCTTCTGCTCGCTTCAGCCTTTGCGGATGCAGAAACGCAATGGCTGGTTGCCTGTACAGGGTGTGGCGTCTAGTGCGCCCCATCCCTACTAGATATCGTGTGATATTCGTTGACTCCTGTAAAGGAGAAAGTCGAAAATCCGCTTTTTCCTAACGAATCGAGTCGCTTGAGGACTCGCGACTTGCACAAATCACGCAATTTTTTCGAGATTTCCGGGCGTTAACCATCGTCAGGTGCGCGATTTGCAGCCGAACGGCGCGGGCCGTTCCGGCAGGTTGGTGCCGGGTCAGGCGGCGCAGCCCGCGATGCGCTCAGGCGGCTCTGCCCCGGATCATGTCGGCGGCCTTTTCGGCGATCATGACGGTGGGCGAGGCGGTGTTGCCCGAGGTGATCGTCGGCATGACGCCCGCATCGACGACCCGCAAACCGTCGATCCCGTGGACCTTGAGGTCCGGTCCGACGACGGCCATGGGGTCGGTTCCCATCTTCGTGGTGCCGACCGGATGAAAAATGGTCGAAGCGATGTCGCCCACGCTGCGCAAGAGGTCCGCATCCGTGGCGATGGCGGGGCCGGGAAGGAATTCTTCGGGCGCGTATTTCGCCATGGCAGGCATTTTCATCAGTTCGCGCGCCTGCTGCACGGATTTGACGGCCACCAGTTTGTCCTTCTCGGCGGAGAGGTAATTCAGCCGGATGTTCGGCTGTTCACCCGGATCGGTCGAGCGCAGATGCGACGTGCCGCGGCTTTCGGGCCGGAGGTTGCAGACCGAGACGGTGATGCCGGGGAACGGGTGCAACGGATCGCCCAGCTTGTCGGTCGTCAGCGGTTGCACGTGATATTCGAGGTCCGGTGTCGCGACGCTGTCGTCCGACCGGGTGAAAATGCCCAACTGCGAGGGCGCCATGGCAAGCGGACCGGAGCGTTTCAGCGCATATTCCATGCCCATCCGGGCCTTGCCGATCAGCGAGTTGGTCAACTGGTTCAGCGTCTTGGCGCCGGTGACCTTGTAGGCGGTGCGGATCTGAAGGTGGTCCTGAAGGTTCTTGCCGACACCGGGAAGCGCATGGGCGACATCGATCCCGAAGTCGCCGATCACGTCGGGGTCGCCGATGCCTGACAACTCCATGAGCTTGGGAGAGTTGAGCGACCCGGCGGCCAGCAGCACCTCGCCCGCCGTCCGCGCCTCCTGCGGTGCGCCGTTGACGGTCCACCGCACGCCGACCGCGCGCTTGCCATCGAGGATCAGGCTTTCCGCCAACGCCCCTGTCACCACGCGCAGATTCGAGCGCCCCTGAGCCGGGCGCAGAAAAGCCTTGGCCGCCGACCAGCGCACGCCGCCCTTCTGGTTCACGTCGAAGAAACCGACACCTTCGTTCAGCCCATCGTTGAAGTCCGGCGAGAACGGGATGCCGAACTGGATCGCCGCTTCCTGCACCGCTTCGAGAATATCCCATTTCAGGCGTTGTTTCTGGACCTTCCATTCGCCGCCGGACCCGTGAAGGTCCGACGCGCCGCCGTAGTGATCCTCGCTCCTGCGGAAATAGGGGAGGACATCATCCCAGCCCCAGCCCGTGTTGCCCAGTTGCCGCCAATGGTCATAGTCCGCCGACTGCCCACGCATATAGATCATGCCGTTGATCGAGGTGCAGCCGCCGACGACCTTGCCGCGGGGATAGGCGAGCGACCGTCCGTTCAGACCCGGTTCCGGTCCGGTGGTCATCATCCAGTCGGTCTTGGGGTTCCCCATCGTATAGAGATACCCGACCGGCACATGGATCCACGGGTAGGTGTCCTTGCCCCCGGCTTCGAGCAGGAGAACGCGGGTGCCCGGATCCTCGCTCAGTCGGTTCGCAAGCACGCATCCGGCGGTTCCAGCGCCGACGATGATGTAGTCCCAGTTGCCGCCGATATCCGCCATGACCCGCTCCCAAGTTTTCAACCGCTTCCATAGTCCCCGTAGCCAAGTTGACGCAAGGTTCGAGGGACGATTTGTTTCGCGTGCGACGAATTGCGCAAAGTGACGGGATCGCTTATTTCATCAGTCATGAGGGCGGGCTATCGGCGCAAGATTCTTGTTGTGCTGGTCATGACGGTGGTTGCCGTCGTGACCGGACCCTTTGGCACATTCTTCGATCTCACCATTCTCGAACGGGCCTATTACTGGCCCGTCGCGCTGGTGTTCATCACGGTGCCGATGATCGCGCTGACCGAGTTGACGCTTTATCGCTTGCCCGGAAACCTGCACCCGATCCTGCGCATCGCCATCGGTGCCTTCATCGCCGGGCCGATCGGGGCGACCGCGCTTTTGGTGCTCGATACGATGGTGCGGCATGCCGAGTTCACGCCCTACAACCTTGGCTTCCGGTGGGTGTTCGTCACCCTGATCGGCTTCGGGGTCGGGGTGTTCGAGGGCTATCTGCGCCCGATGTACCATGCCGCCCCCGAGCCTCAGCCCGACGCCGACAAGACCACGTCGAAACCGGCCGAACCGGAGCCGCCCCTGTTCGTGCGCAATCTCGAACCCGAGCTTGGGACCGAGCTGATCTCGATCACGACGCAGGACCACTATCTCGATGTCGTCACGTCGAACGGTGCGGGCCGCATTCTCAAACGTATGTCCGACGCGCTCGCAGAGTTGAACGGCTATCCGGGAATGCAGATTCATCGGTCGCACTGGGTCGCGCTTCACGCGGTCGAGCGGGTCGAAAAGGACGGGCGCAAATGTCAGGTGGTTCTGAAAAACGGAACCACGCTGCCGGTCAGTCGCCCGAACGTGCCTGTCCTGACGGAAGCATTGGAAAAACGCTAGGGTTCTCGACACGGGCCGGGCGGATGCCTAGGTCTGTCGGGAAAGGATCCGCCATGACCGCCTATTCCATCCTCGATCTCGCGCCCGTTCCCGAAGGGTCGACGCCTGCAGACGCCCTCGCCAATTCCGTCGATCTTGCCCAGCACGCCGAACAATGGGGCTACACCCGGTACTGGTTCGCAGAACATCACAATTCGACCGGGATCGCGTCCGCCGCGACCTCGATCATGATCGGTCATGTTGCGGGCAAGACGAACACGATCCGCGTGGGGGCGGGTGGCATCATGCTGCCGAACCACGCGCCGCTCATGGTGGCCGAACAGTTCGGAACGCTTGCGACGCTATATCCCGACCGGATCGACCTTGGTCTGGGCCGCGCGCCGGGCACGGATATGGCGACCGCGCGCGCCCTGCGGCGGATCATGCAGCAGGCGGATACCTTTCCCGAGGATGTGGTCGAACTCATGGGGTACTTCGAACCGCTGACGGAAGGTCAGCGGATCAAGGCGATTCCGGGCGCGGGCACGCGCGTGCCGGTCTACATGCTCGGCTCATCGCTCTTCGGGGCGCAACTGGCCGCGCATCTGGGCCTTCCCTACGCCTTCGCCTCGCATTTCGCGCCGGACGCGCTGGACGATGCGCTTCATGTCTATCGCTCCAACTTCCAGCCCGGTCAGATCGAGAAGCCCTATTTCATGCTGGCGGCCAATGTCTTCGCCGCCGACACCGACGACGAAGGCAAACGGTTGCGCACGTCGATGCAGCAGGCGTTCCTGAACCTGCGCACCGGCAAGCCGGGGCCTTTGCCGCGGCCCGTCGACGACGCCTCGCTCATCGCGACGCCGGATCAACTGGCGATGGTGAACCATGCGCTGCGCGTCACGGCCGTTGGCGGGCCGGACCGGGTGGCCTCGCAACTGAATGCGCTGATCGAGCGCTACCAGCCCGACGAAATGATCCTCACGGGCATGATCCATGACCACGAGGCGCGCAAGACATCGTTCCGCATCGCGGCGGAGGTTCTGTCGGACCACGCGGGCGCCGCTCAGGCGGGTGTCGGCGCAGGTTGAGACAATCGCGCGCAGAAGGCTTTCAGCGCGGTCACCGGCGCACTGTCCGGTTCGGCGATTGAAACGTCGGTGCCGATGAGCGTGACCGCCGCCTCGACCTCGCCCTGCCAGTTGAGCACCGGGGCCGAGATCGCCGCGAGGCCGGGGATGAGATCGCCGGAAACCCAGGCATAGCCGTCATCGCGCACCTGCGCCGCGATGCTGCGGGCGTCCAGTGACGGCTGCGCGTCGCGTTCCTCGGCGAGTTTTGCCGCGATGACGTTCGGTTGCGCCCACGTCAGGAAGGTGCGGCCCGTGGCCGACCCCAGAAGGGGCATGGTCGTTCCCAGTCCAAGCGTGGTGACGATGAACCCGGCGGCACGCTCCCAGCGGATGATCGTCGGCCCGAAATTGCCCCAGATCGACAGCATCGCGGTCAGGTTCGTCTCGGCGCACAGGTCGGGCAGGGCATCGGCGGTGCGGTTGACGAAATCGAGCCGCGCCATGGCCGACAGCCCAAGCGCGATGGCACCGGGGCCGAGGTCGTATTTCCCGGACTTGCCCGCCTGCGCCGCCAGTCCCGCGTTCACGAAACTGGCGAGGTAGCGGTGCACCTTCGACGCGGGCATGTCGACCCGTCGGGCAAGGTCGGAAAGCGAGAGGGGGGCGTTGGCCTGTGCCATCGCCTCGAGAACCCGCAACGCGCTGTCGAGCGACTGTATCCCGGCACTGTCAGCCATGATCCACCCCCTCGATCAAAGCGCGCAATTGGTCGGTCGGTGCCGCCGTCAGTCGCCCCTCACGTTCGGCGAAAATGCCGCGTGTTTCGTAGCCTTCGACCAGAACACGGTCGTCGATCCGCCCCGTATAAGGCACCGTCAGGCTGCGGTTGGCCCAGTCGATCGGGCCGAGGTCCAGCGTGAACAGGTCGCCGTCCAGTCCGGGCGACCGAAAGTCCGCGTCAGCGTGCATGAGGCCGATACCGCGCGCGCCGAGTTGTCTGCAAAGCGCGGCGTGGCCGCCGTGGCGCTCCAGCAGAAATGTGTGAAAGCACCTGTCGAACCAGCGAAAGAAATTGGGATAGAACACGATCCCCGCCGCGTCGCAGTGGCCGAAGCTGATCTGGACGTCGATCTGGAAAAGCGGTGTTTCGGTCATCTATTTTTCCGTTCTGTAAAACTTGTTGCATAATGCGGAATCGTTTCATACGATCCCGGGCAACGCAAGCTAGACCGAGGGAGGGCGGAATGGCTACGCTCAACACCATCGAAATCGTGGGCGGCGGCCCGGGCGGGCTGTATTCCGCGATCCTGTTGCGCCGCGCGTTCCCCAACGCCCGCGTCCGCGTGACCGAGGCCAGCCCGCGTGGCGTCACCTGGGGCTTCGGTGTCGTCTTTTCGGATCAGGCGCTCGATTTTCTCAAGGCTGACGACCCCGAAACCCATGATCTGATCGCGCCGCAGATGGAACGCTGGCGCAACATGACGCTCAACCACCCGGACGGGGCGGTGACGCTGGACGGTGTCGGCTTTTCGGCCATCGGCAGGCTGGAACTCCTGACGATCCTTCAGGACCGCGCCGAAGCGGTCGGGGCCGAGTTGGTGTTCGACACCCTCATCGACGACATCGACGCGCTCGACGCCGACCTCGTGATCGGCGCGGACGGCCTGAATTCGGTCGTGCGGCAAGCCACGCCCGAGGCGTTCGGGGCGACCGTCGAGAACATGACCAACCGCTTTGCGTGGTTCGGCACGGACCGGCCTTTCGACACGCTGACCCAAACGTTCGTGCGCCACCCGAAAGGGGCGATGAACGCGCATCATTATCGTTACGCGCCGGATATGAGCACCTTCATCGTCGAGATCGAAGAAGGCGGGTTCTTCGCGCACGGCTTCGACAAGATGGACGAGGATCAAACCGCCGCCTATTGCGAAGAGGTCTTTGCCGACGTGCTGGAAGGCGCGAAGCTTATCAAGAACAAGTCTGTCTGGCGACAATTCCCCAAACTCTGGTGCAAAAGCTGGGTGTCGGGCAACCGCGCCCTGATCGGGGATGCCGTTCACACCGCGCATTTCTCGATCGGGTCGGGCACGCGCCTTGCGCTCGAAGACGCCATCGCGCTAGTCGAGGCGATGAAGCGTTCGGCCACCGTCGAAGAAGGCCTCGCCGCCTATCAGGGCAGCCGTCAGCCCATCGCGAAAAAAATCGTGACCGCCGCCAACACCTCTTGCGCGTGGTATGAGACCTTCGGGGACCGGATCGAGCAAAAGCCGCTCGACTTCGCGATGAGCTACATGACCCGCTCGGGCCGCATCCCGCGCGACCGCCTTCGTAAGATCGCGCCGGAGTTCATGGCGGCCTATGAGGCGCTGCGCCCCGAGATCACGGACCCTGTCACCGACGACACCCCCGGCGCGCGTGAAATCGGGTTCGACAAGTCGAAGCATCCGAACTGCTCTTCCGTCCTGTGGGACAACCTCGACCGCAACCCGGACAAGGTCGCGCTGACCGGACCTGCGGGCGATGTGACGTATGCCGGCCTGATCGCCGATGCCGCCCGTTGGGGCAATGCGTTCAAGGCCGCGGGTCTGATCCAAGGCGACCGCATCGCGTTTTTCCTCGACGATACGCCAACGTATCCTGCGGCCTTTTTCGGCGCGGTGCGGGCCGGGTTCGTGCCCGTGCTGCTCAACACCATGACGCCGCCCGATGTTCTGGCCTACTACCTCGAAGACAGCGCAGCTCCCTTGGCCCTGACCGAACCCGGTCTGGTCGAGGTCTTCGCCAAGGCGGGCACCCGCGTGCCGCTGATCGTGAATGGCGAGGCGCCCGCCGGCACCCGCGCGGCTGCCGATTTCATCGCAGGTCAGCCCGACACGCTCGACCTTGCCCCCACCGGGCCGGACGACATGGCGTTCTGGATGTATTCCTCGGGCACCACGGGCCGACCCAAGGGCATCGTCCACCTGCATCACGACATGGCCTACAGCCAGCAGAGTTTCGCGGCGCATGTGCTGAAGCTAAGGGAAGACGACATCTGCTTCTCGGTGCCGAAAATCTATTTCGCCTATGGCTTCGGCAACGCCTTCACCTTCCCGTTCTCCATCGGCGCGACCACGCTTCTGATGCCGGGCCGCCCGACGCCCGACGCCGTGCTGGACATGATCGAGACCTACAGGCCCACGGTGTTCTATGGCCTGCCGACGCTTTACACCGCGATCTGCAACGCGCCGGGCATCGCGGAACGGGATCTGTCGTCGCTGCGGCAATGCATGTCGGCGGCGGAAACCCTGTCCGAGGACGTGTTCAACCGCTGGAAGGCGCTCACGGGCCTCCCCGCGATCGAGGGTCTCGGATCGACCGAGCTTCTGCACGTCTACCTGTCGAACACCGCCGAGGAACAGCGCCTTGGCGCGGCGGGCAAGGCGGTGCCGGGGTATGAGATCGAACTGCGCGACGCGGACGGAAACCGCGTCGGGTCCGGGGTCGACGGTGTCATGTATGCGCGGGGCGGATCGTCCGCGCCGTGCTATTGGAACCGTCCCGACAAAACCGCCGACACGATGCGCGGCGACTGGATCTACACCGGCGACCGTTTCATCGAAGAGGATGGGTTCTACTATTTTCAGGGCCGCGCCGACGACCTCATCAAAGTGTCCGGCCAGTGGGTCTGGCCGCTGGAAGTGGAGCGTTGCCTGAACGAACACCCGGATGTCCACGAATGTGCCGTGCTGGCACATGAACTACCCGACCGGCGGATGACGTTGCGCGCCGTCGTCGCCTTGCGGCAAGGGCACGTGCCGCGTGAAGGGCAGACCGAAGCCTTGCAGAATTTCGTCAAATCGAGACTCGCCCCCTTCAAGTATCCGCGTTTCGTCAGCTACATTGAAGATCTGCCCAAGACCGGCACGGGGAAACTCGACCGTCAGGCCGTGAAGGCGATGCCGGTAGACGGAGCGGAACGCCTTGCATAGGGTGCAAGTGTGAAAAGCAACGGTCCGACAAGCCCGACGAACGGGCGGACCACCAGGGAGGAACCATGAAACGCATTATCTCGGCGGCACTGGCCGCCACAATGTTCACGAGCGTCGCGCAGGCGGAATCGGTCAAGATCGGCTTCGTCACCACGCTCACCACCCCCGCCGCCGTGATCGGCAACCAGATGGAAAACGCGGTGAACCTCGCCGTCGAGCATCTGGGCGGCAAAGCGGGCGATCTGGATATCGAAGTGATCTTCGGCGACGACGGCTTCGCACCGGAAACCGGCAAACAGGCGACCGACAAGCTGGTAAAGCAGGACGACGTCGATTTCGTCGCGGGCTACATCTGGTCCCACGTCCTGCTCGCCTCGCGCAAATCCGTGCTCGACGCAGGCAAGTTCCTGATTTCCGCCAACGCGGGCCCCAGCCAGATGGCCGGCAAGCTCTGCGATCCCAACTTCTTCTCGACCTCGTGGCAGAACGACCAGACCCCCGAGGCGATGGGCGACGTTCTGAACGATGCCGGGGTGAAATCGCTTTATATCATGGCCCCGAACTATGCCGCGGGCAAAGACATGGTGGCCGGGGTCGAGCGCACGTTCGAAGGCGAAATCGTCGGGCGCGACCTGACGAAATGGGGCGCGGATGCGCAGCTCGACTTCTCGGCCGAACTCGCCAAGGCGCGGGCGTCGGGTGCCGATGGTATCTTCGTGTTCTACCCCGGTGCGGCGGCCGGTGCCTTCATCAAGCAGTATGACCAGGCCGGCCTTGCCGAAGAGCTTCCGCTCTACTCGGTCTTCACCGTCGACGCGATCTCGCTTCCGCGCCTGCAAGAGGCCGGGTTCACCGCTGTTCTGGGGTCGCAGACCACGCAGGAATGGGATCCGACGCTCGACAACGAAGCGAACGCCCGCTTCGTCGCGGATTACAAGGCGCAGTTCGGCGGATACCCGTCCTACTACGCGGCGCAGGCCTATGACTCGATCATGCTGATCGCGTCGGCGGTGGCCAAGGTCGGCAACACCGAGGACACCGACGCCCTGCGCGCGGCCCTCAAGGAATCCGATTTCGACAGCGTCCGGGGCGAATTCACCTACGGCAACAACAACATCCCGATCCAGAACTTCTACCTGCGCGAAGTGGTCGAGGATGCCGATGGCGTCTGGACCACGAAGGTCGTGAAAACCGTCTATGAGAACGCTCAGGACAACTTCGCGGCCGAGTGCCCGATGGAGTGATCCTCAATCCGGCGCGGGCGGCCCGACTGCCCGCGCCAACTCCGGGAGCCCCCCCCCTTGGATTTTGCACTACTCGTCATCCAGACCCTCAACGGTCTGCAACTCGGGCTTTTGCTGTTCCTCGTCGCCTCCGGGCTGACGCTGGTGTTCGGCATTCTCGATTTCGTCAATCTCGCCCATGCGTCGCTTTACTTGATCGGGGCGTTCATCTGCGCCACGCTGACCTTCGCGCTGGGCAATTTCCTGATCGCCGTCGTCGTGGCCCTGCCGCTGACCGGGCTGATCGGATGGGCTGTCGAACGCTTCGTCGCGCGGCCTTTGTATGAGCGTGACCACCTCGACCATGTGCTCGCCACCTTCGGTCTGATCCTCGTGTTCGAAACCCTCGCTCACCTGATCTGGGGGCCCGAGGGGATCGCCGTGCCGCTCCCCGAATTCCTTCAGGGCCAGATCGTGCTGTCGGAAACGCTCATCATCCCGTCCTACCGCTTCCTCATCATCGGGGCCGGGCTCGCCGCCGCCGGGGGACTGTTCTGGATGGTCAACTTCACGCGCCTCGGCATGTTGATCCGCGCGGGTGCCTCGAACCGCACGATGGTCTCGGCGCTGGGCATCAACATCGAAATGCTCTTCGGCCTCGTCTTCGCCATCGGCGCGACGCTCGCGGGGCTGGCCGGGATGCTCGTCGCCCCGATCACCGAAGCCAACATCGGCATGGGCAACTCGATCATCATCACCGCCTTCGTCGTCATCATCGTGGGCGGCATCGGGTCGATGAAAGGGGCCTTCGTCGCGGCGCTTCTGATCGGGCTGATCGACACGCTGGGCCGCTCGTTCCTCGACGATATCTTCAAGATCTTCATGTCGCCCTCCGCCGCCGAAAACTCGGCCCCCGCGATTTCGGCGATGCTCATCTACATCATCATGGCCGTGGTTCTGGCGCTGAAACCGCAGGGCCTGTTCCCGCCGAAGGTGCGCTGAGATGAGCCGTCGCAACATCATCACCCTCGTCGTCATGGCGCTGCTCGCGGTGCTGCCGCCGGTTTTCTACCTGACCGGCAACGCCTTTTACCTCGACCTCGCCACGCGCCTGACGATCCTCGCCATCGCGGCGGTCAGCCTGAACCTGATCCTGGGCTATGGCGGACTCATCAGCTTCGGTCACGCGGCCTACCTCGGGATCGGCGCCTATGCGGTCGGTATCCCGGCGCATCACTGGCTTTACGGCGGTCTCGAAAGCCTCGGCCTCGCCACCACCTCGGGCTATGTGCAGATCCCGCTGGCGATCGGTGTCGCGGCGCTCTTCGCCCTCGTCACCGGCGCGATCTGCCTGCGCACCAAGGGCGTCTACTTCATCATGATCACGATGGCCTTCGCGCAGATGATGTACTACGCCATCGTCTCGATCGAGGAATACGGCGGCGACGACGGGCTTGTGATCGACTCCCGGTCCGAGCTGCCCTTCATCGACCTCGACGACCCGCTGCAACTCTTCGGCCTCGCCTATGTCTCGCTCGTCGTCGCGATGCTGATCGTGCGGATGATCGTGAACTCGCGCTTCGGCATGGTCCTGCGCGGGGCCAAGGGCAACAACGAGCGCGTCGTGATGCTGGGCTTCAACACCTACCTGTTCCGCCTGACCGCCTATGTCATCGCGGGGGCCATGGCGGGCTATGCCGGCGCACTTCTGGGCAACTTCACCACCTTCATTTCGCCCGAGATGATGGACTGGGGCCGCTCCGGTGAGCTCATGTTCATGGTGATCCTCGGCGGCACCGCAACCCTCGTCGGCCCGGTGATCGGCGCCACGCTCTTCATCGTGCTCGAAGAGGTGCTCTCGTCGCTCACGGTCTACTGGCATCTGCCCTTCGGCCTGCTGCTGCTCGCCGTCGTGCTCTTCGGCAAGGGCGGGATCATGGGGATGCTGCGCGCGGACAAGGAGGACAGCGAATGACCATGCTGGAAACCAGATCGCTGATGAAATCCTTCGGCGGCATCCGCGCCACCGACGACCTGACCCTGTCGGTCGAGCCGGGCGAACTCCATGCCATCATCGGCCCCAACGGCGCGGGTAAAACCACCCTCATCACCCAGCTTTGCGGCTCGCAGAAACCCGACAGCGGCACGATCCTCTACAAGGGGCAGGACATCACGCGCGTCCCCGCCCACAAACGCGCCCGGCTGGGGATCACGCGCAGCTTCCAGATCACCTCGCTCATCCTCGACATGACGGTAATCGACAACATCGCGCTGGCAGTGCAGGCGCGTCAGGGGTCGTCGTTCCGACTGGTGCGCAATGCGCGTACGATTTCCGCGATCCGCGACCGCGCGATGGAGCTATTGACCCGCGTGGGCCTGTCCGACAAGGCAAATATGGTGACAAGCGCGCTCAGCCACGGCGAACACCGCCATATGGAGATCGCCATCGCGCTGGCCGCCGAGGCCGAACTCATGCTGCTCGACGAACCCATGGCGGGGCTGGGCGCCGAGGAAACCCGTGCGATGATCGACCTTCTGAACGGCATCAAAGGCCAGCACACCATCGTTCTCATCGAACACGACATGGACGCGGTCTTCGCGCTGGCCGACCGTATTTCCGTGCTGGTCTACGGCCACATCATCGCGACCGGCTCGCCCGCCGAAATTCGCGCGAACAAAGACGTCGAAGCCGCCTATCTGGGCGAAGAAAGCGGGGCCGCCTGATGCTGGACGTATCCGACCTCACCACCCATTACGGCACCTCGCAGGCGCTGTTCGGCATGAATTTCTCATTGGGCACCGGCGAGGTGGCCACGCTTCTGGGCCGCAACGGCATGGGCAAGACGACAACGATCAACTCGATCATGGGGATCGTGAAGGCCTCCGGCGGGTCCATCGTCTTCGATGGCGAGGAACTGGTGGGCCGCCCCTCGTTCCGCACCGCCAACCTTGGGCTGGGGCTCGTCCCCGAAGGCCGCCAGATCTTCCCCAACCTGTCCGCGCGCGAAAACCTCGTCGCCACCGCGTCCAATCACCTGAACCAGCCCGACCCCTGGACCATCGACCGCGTCTTCGCGCTCTTTCCCGAGCTTGAAAGCCGGGCCTCCTCGATGGGCAACCTGCTCTCGGGCGGCGAACAGCAGATGCTCGCCATCGGTCGCGCGCTCATGACCAACCCCAAGCTTCTGATCCTCGACGAGGCGACCGAGGGGCTCGCCCCCCTCATCCGCCAGAAAATCTGGTCCGCGCTGGCCGACATCCGCGCCACGGGCCTTTCGATCCTCGTCGTCGACAAGAACCTTCACGACCTCATGCGCCTTGCCGACCGCCATTTCATCGTCCAACGCGGCGAAGTCGTCTGGTCCGGCACCAGCGCCGAGTTGCAGGCCGACCAGACCGCCCGCGAAACCTGGCTCGGCCTCTGATCTTTCCGGTCTGAAAATATCCCGGGGGGTGCGGGGGGCTGGCCCCCCGCCGGCGCGACCGCAGAGCGGGCGCAACCTCAGGGGTCTTCGATCCACTCCGCCGCCCATTGCCCGGACAGATAGGCACCGTGCGTGGTCGCATGATAGTCGAACGTCGTGTGCTCGCCCGCGAACACCAACCGGGCTGACGCCGGGGTCTCGAACGCCTTCCACAGGCCCCGCGACGCACCTGCGACGGGAAACGAGTAAGCCCCCCGAAACAACGGATCGGTCGACCAAGCGGTCTTCAACACGGCCGTCGGCGCACCGGCACCGTCGAATGCGGCGTCGAGCACCTCCAGCGCATCCTGCGTCGCCTCTGACGTGCTCATCCGGTCCGCCACGGGGGCGTAAGCGCCGAAAGACAGGCCCAAAAGTATGTTCTGGTCCGAGAAGGTCCGGTAGTTCAGCCAGTAATTCCAGCGCCCGCGCGGCTCGGTCACGATGCCGAAATACTGCGTGTCCACGTCCCAGAACGCCTGATCGAATTTCAGCGCGATCTTGGTCACGGTGCCTATGCCGATGCCCCGGATGGCGTCGGCATAGGCGGCCCGCAAGGGTGGGTCGAAGGTGACATCGCCCGCTTTCAGCACGCCCAAGGGCAGGGCGCAGACCACGTTGTCGCCGGTCACCTCGCCCCACGGGCCCGAGACCCGCGCGACCGACCCGTGCGCGATGCCCGTCACCCGATGCCCCGTGCGGATGTCCAGCCCCAGCGCCAAAGGTGCGAGCAGGCGGTCGTAGCCGTCCGGCAGGATCACGTCCGTGCCGGGAAACGCCTCGTCCTCGAAAGCGAGCGCCGCCGACACATCTTCCAACGGCGCGCCGAGATCGAACTCCACATAAGCCGATAGCATCCAGCGCGCTTCGGGGGTGCGCAGGATGTCGGGGTCGATGTCGTCGATCAACGCGGCGAGGCTGCGGGGATCGTCCTCACCCCCAAGCTCGTCATACAACGCGTCCTCGAAATCTTCGTAGAGCGTGTCCAAAGCCTTGGCCACGTCCTCGCCCATCTCGGTTCCGTTCGCATAGAGAACCTCAAGACTGTCGTCAGCGGTCACGAAGGTCTGTGCGCCCAGCTCATCCGCAAGTCCTGCCACCGGGTTGCCGCGCCCCGGTCCGTGAATCCAGCCCGCGCCCCACTCGAACGGAGCGCCAAGGCTGTGATCGGTCCGGATACGCCCGCCGATCCGGTCGCCAGCCTCCAGCACCACGATCTCCGCACCTGCGTCCTGCAATCGCCGCGCGGCGGAAAGTCCCGCGATCCCGGCGCCGACGACGATCACCTTCCGGCCGCCAAGTCTCTGCGCCTGAACGCGTCCCGCGTGTGTCGCCGCCAGCGCCGCCAGCGCGAACCTGATGCTGTCGCGGCGTGAAAGACGTGTCATGACGTGGTCCCCGATCCGTTCCCCCAACGCTATGTAAGCGACCGCTCGCCGTCCAGCGCGATGTCCGGGCTTGGGAATTCGCGAGCGGCGGCGTACATAATCATCCGGGTCCGCCAAAGACGGCGGGGAAGCGGAGGAACACGGTTGATCACCATCCTCGGGACAGGCCGGGCGCTTCCCGCCCGTTGCGTCAGATCCGACACCTTCGATGAACGGATCGGCAAACCTGTCGGCTATCTCGCTGAAACGACTGGTGTCGCCGCCCGCTATGTGTGTGAGGCGGAAAGCCAGATCGACCTCGCCGAAACCGCGTGTCGGGCCGCGCTGGAGGATGCCGGTGTGGCGCCGGGCGACGTCGACCTGATCCTGTGCGGCAGCGCGGTGCCCTATCAGCCGATCCCGGCGACCGCCCCGGCGGTCATGCAAAGGCTGGGCATGGCGGATGGAAGCGCGGCCGCGTTCGACGTGAATGCGACGTGCCTGAGCTTCCTGACCGCGCTCGACACCGCTGCCCGCATGATCGCCACGGGGCAGGCGACCCGTGCGCTCGTGGTCGCGTCCGAGATCGCCTCCCGCGCGCTGCCGTGGGACAGGCAGCCCGAAGTCGCGGCGCTGTTCGGGGATGGCGCGGCCGCGGCGGTCGTCACCAAGGCGACCACAGGGGGTATGGTGGCGAGCCTCATGCGGACCTATCCTTCGGCTTACGATGCCTGTTCGCTCGGCTCCGGTGGCACGCGCTTCGACTACCACAAAGACCCCGATGGATTCGCCGCCCATGCGTGGTTCGGGATGGACGGGAAAGAGCTTTTCCGCCTTGCCTCCCGCCATTTCGGGGCGTTCGTGGACGACCTGCTCGCCCGCGCAGGCTGGGCGCGCGACGACGTCGACCTCGTCATCCCGCATCAGGCCAGCCCTGCCGCGCTCACCCACATGATCCGTCAGACAGGCTTTGCCCCCGACCGGGTGGTCGACATCATCGCCGACCACGGCAACCAGATCGCGGCCTCGATCCCCTTCGTGCTCGATGTCGCGCGGCGGTCAGGGCGGATGCCGGAAGGGACGCGGACGCTTTTCCTAGGCACGTCGGCGGGTGTGTCTTTTGGGGGCTTGGCCTATGTCGCCTGAGCGCATTCTCGTCACCGGAGCGACCGGGTTCCTTGGTGGTGCGCTGGTGCGAAGGCTTCTGGCAGACGGGCGGGACGTGGTCGCGCAGGGCCGGGACCCATCCGGGTGCGCGGCGTTGACGGCGCAGGGCGTTCCCGTCCTGCGGTGGGACGTTTCGGTGCCCCTGTCGGACGTGCCGCCCGCCTTGGCCGGTGTCACCCACATCGTCCACGGCGCGGGACTATCGTCGCCTTTCGGCTCTCGTGCAGCCTTCGAAGCGGCGAATCTCATCGGAACCCGGAACGTGGTCGATCTTGCCCGCCGCCTTGGGGTTCGTCGCTTCGTTCAGGTGTCCAGTTCGACCGTCTATTTCGCCCTGCGTGACCAGTTGGACCTGCGTGAGGACGACCCGCTTCCCAAACCCTTCAACCAATACGCCCGCACCAAGCGGCTGTCGGAAGAAATCGCGCTTGCCGCACCGGACATCGGCCCCCTCGCGATCCGCCCGCGCGGGCTGTATGGGGCAGGGGACACAGTGCTTCTGCCGCGCTTGCTCAAGACGGCCGCCGAACGCCCCCTCCCGCTTCTGCGTGGTGGGGCGGCCCGGATCGACCTGACCCATGTGGAGGATGTCGTCGCCGCGATCATCGCCGGGTTGGACGCACCGACAAGCGCGGAAGGAGAGGTGTTCAATGTGACCGGGGGCGAAACCATCCCGGTAACGCGTCTCGCCGAAAGCGCCTGCGCCCGCGCGGGCATTTCGCTTCGCTGGCGCAAGGTGCCCGTGACCCTCGGCCTCGCAGCGGCGTGGTCCGCCGAAAAGGCCGCGCTTCTGACAGGGAAAGGTGAACCCGCCATCACCCGATATGCGCTGGCGCTCTTCGCCTATGCCCAAAGCCTCGACATTTCCAAGGCCGAGCGCGTGTTGGGCTGGACGCCCCGCATCGGGTTCGAGGAAGGGCTGGATCGCACGTTCGCGAAGGCGGACCTATGACCCCCGTCTTCGCCAACAGCGCCACCGTCCGGGCGCGTGAAAGCCTGATCCAGCGCGGGGGGCGGCGCAGGCCGGTGGAGCTTCGGGTGCGCTTCGGTCTGTTGGATCATCCGCGGATCGGCCCCGTCCTGATCGACACGGGATATACACGCGAAACGGTCGAAGGGGCGCGCAGTCTGGCGCTCAGGACATACGCACGCGCGCTTCGGCCCAAATTGAACGAAGCCGGTCAGCCAAGCGCCGTTCTGTCCCGTCGTGGTGTGTCGCCGGAGGATGTCGCCTGCATCATCCTCACTCATTTCCACGCCGACCACATATCCGGCCTGCGCCAGTTTCCCAACGCCCGCATCATCGCCTGCGACAAGACCTTCGCGGCGATCAGTCGAAGGGGTGCGTTGGCCAACATACGCCACGGTATCTTTCCCGAACTTCTGCCAGACGATTTCTCCACCCGCCTCACAGGATTTTCGACTCTGCCCCGATCCGAGGTCACATTGCCCGGCGGCCAACCCGCCGGGGTGGATGTGTTCGGCGATGGCTCGGTCCTGACCGTCGATCTGCCCGGACATGCCGAGGGCCATGTGGGCCTGTTCTTCCCGTCGCTTGCAACGCCGCTGCTCTACGCCACCGACACGCAATGGATGCTGGACGCCCTCGACCACGGTCGCGCACCGGGCCTCCCCGCCTCGGTCATTGCGGACGATGTGAGCGCCGGACTGCAAAGCACCCGCGTCGTCCGGGCGGTTCGCGATGCGGGGGGGCAGGTCATGCTCTGCCACGACCCGGCGCAGCAGCCCTATGACGTGGAATCCGCGTTGTGATCGCCTTCGTCGAAGCGATCGGCACTTATGTCACGGCGCGGCGCATGGCCCGTCCCGGCATGTCGCGGGAAAGGTTCGAGGCATGGCAGGCCCGACAGGTCGACATCTGGCTGGCGCGTGATCTGCCGCGCGTGGCGGCCTATGCCCATGCGCCGAAAAGGCTGTCCGATCTGCCGATCACCGACAAGGCGACGCTCATGTCCGATTTCGCTGCCTATAACGTGCCGGGCCTGACTGCCGATGACGTGCGTCAGGCGATTCACGCGGATTGCCGGATCGGAAGCCTGACCGTGGGGCAGAGTACGGGAACCAGCGGCAACCGTGGCTATTTCGTCATTTCGAATGGCGAGCGGTTCCGGTGGCTCGGCGCGATCCTCGCTAAAGCGATCCCCGACATGCTGCTGGGGGGCGCGCGGGTGGCGGTGATCCTGCCGCAATCCACTCGGCTTTATGATGCCGCCCGCCGGACCCGGCGCATCGACCTGCGGTTCTTCGATCTCGTCGCGGGGCCGGAGGTCTGGCAAGACGACCTCGCGGCCTTCGACCCCACCGTCCTCATCGCCCCGCCGAGACTGCTGCGGCATTTCGCCGAGACAGGTCTTGCTCTCGCGCCCCGCCGCACCTTCGCTGCCGCCGAAACCCTCGACACGGTGGACCGGCCCGTGATCGAAGCGGCCTTCGGTCCGCTCGAACAGATCTACATGGCGACCGAAGGTCTGCTGGCCGTGACCTGCCGAGATGGCACGCTGCACCTGTGCGAAGACTCGGTGAAGTTCGAGTTCGAGCCGGTGGGCGACGGCCTCGTCTCGCCGCTCATCACCGCATTCCGGCGGCAGGCACAGATCATGGCGCGCTACAGGATGAACGACCTCCTGCGCCTCTCCACCGCACCCTGCCGCTGCGGCTCGCCGCTTTTGGCCGTGGATGAGGTCGTGGGGCGGATGGATGACCTCTTCCGTTTCGCAACGGCGGTGCTGACGCCCGACGTGATCCGCAACGCCGTTGTGGACGCGCACCCGGCCATTCAGGACTTCCGCGTGATCCAGACCAGCCCCTCGACCGTCCAACTTGTCCTGTCCCGTGACATGTCAGACGCAGCGTGCGAGGCCGCGTTGGCCGCCCTGCGCACCCTGTTCGCGGCGCGGGCGGGCGGGGTGTCGGTGTCGCTCGAACGCAGACCCCTTACGCTCGATACGGGCCGCAAACTGCGCCGCGTCGAATGTCGGCTGCCGAAAGCGGCTGGATGATCGCGGATCGACATATCAACCTGGGCGCCGAAAACGACCCGGTCAGCGTCGCGGCCCTCGTATCGCTGTTTCGCGATCACCCGTCCCGTGACCTGATTGCAAACCTCACCACCCGCGTCGAGGTGCTGGAGGCGTGCGGGAAGACCTTTCCGATAACGCTGAACGACCGGACGGAACGCGGCAATTGCTACATCTGCCGACCGAGCGCGGGCTATATCGACTATGGGTTGGACGAGACCCGCCATTTCGTATCGAACCCCGCGCTACGTGCGGCCCTTCGCGGATTGATCCGAGCCTGCGGGCCGGTTCTTGCGGCAAGCGGGCTCGACCATCAGGTGCAGGTCAACAACTGGCTTTTCTCGACCAATCCGGTGCCCGCGCTCACCCTGTCCGACGCGACGTCCATCCGCGATACTCTGGTGGGCCGATACCCGGACCGCGCGATCGTGCTGCGGTCTTTGAACAGGCTGGCGGATCGGGACACCATCTCGGCACTGGGGCAGGCCGGGTTCATCCTGTTGCCAGCGCGTCAGGTCTATATCTTCGCGGACCGCAGCAGTGCCCCGAAGCTCAGCCGCAACATGAAGTGGGACCGCAAACTGATGCGCGCGACCCCGCACGCGGCGGTCGCGAACGAGGCATTCGGTCCAGAGGATTTCGCCCGTGCGGAAGCCCTGTACGGTATGCTTTATCTGGACAAATACACGCCCCTCAACCCGCAATACAAGGCGCTCTGCCTGCGTGAGTTGCAACGAAGGGGGATCGTCGAATTCGCCGGTTTCCGGGATCGTGAGACGGGCATATTGACCGCCGTGACCGGCCTGTTCCGGTCCGGCACGACGCTGACCCAGCCCATCGTCGGTTACGATACGTCACGCCCGCAGGAGGAGGGGCTTTACCGGATGCTGATGGCGCTGTCGCAGGATCGGGCCAGCGCGGAGGGGTTGTTTTTCAACATGAGCGCCGGGGCAGCGGAGTTCAAACGGCTGCGCGGGGCCGAACCCGTGATCGAATACACCGCCGTCTACGTCGCGCATCTGGGGCGGCGCGAACAGGCGGCGGTTCGGGTGATGGAGCGGGTGCTGACCGGTGTGGGCGTGCCGCTTCTGGAACGGTTCGGCCTATGAGTGACCAATGGCATGCCGTGGCGCTCTCGCGCGCCCTCGGGCGCAAGCCGAAACGGGCGTTCTTCGCGGGTCTGCCCGTGGTGCTGTTTCGCGATGGGCAGGGCAAGGCTGCCGCTCTGCACGACCGCTGCCCCCATCGCTTCGCCGCGTTGTCCGATGGCAGGACGCGGAACGGCGAGGTCGAATGCCCCTATCATGGCTGGCGTTTCGGGGCGGACGGGCGATGCACCGCGATCCCCGGCCTCGTCGGCTCGCTGCCGCATTTCCGCACCCGCCGTTTCGCGGTGACCGAGGCCGAAGGCGCGATCTTCCTGTCCGAAGGCGCGCCGGAAAAGGCCCCTTACGTCCACTGCCTGCAAGGACAGCACGTGATCGTCCGTCACGTGACGAGTTCCACGCGCTCGACCCTGATCGACACGGCCGAAAACATCCTCGACGCCACGCATACGCATTTCACCCACAAGGGCCTGCTGCGCGGACTATCCGCCAAACGCTACATGGTCGCGGTCGAGGTGACGGGCGGGCCGGGTTGGGTCGAGGCCCGCTATACGGGCGAGGACCGGGCGCAAGGCGTGATCTCGAAGCTGCTGGAGGGCGAGCGGGTCAAGACCGTTGGTCGCTATCGTCATCCGGGCATTGCCGAACTCGAATACTGGGGGCCGAAGGGGATGGTGCTGGCGACGACCTTCCACTTGCGGCAGACAGACGCGCATACGGTCGAGGGGATCGGCTGGCTCATAGGCCCGAAGCAGGGCGGGCTCGGCTATATCAAGGCGCTCGCCTTCAGGCCGATGTTCCGGATCGCGTTGGAGCAGGATCGCCGCGTTCTGTCGACGGCCTTGGAGAACGCCCGACACGCGCCGGTCGCGAAGCCGGTGATCGGACCGCTGGATTTCCTGCGCGAAGACATTGCGCGCATACAGGCGGGCGAGGTGCCGTTGGCCGCAGCCACACCGCGCCGGTTTCAGATCGAACTTTGATCCGGCCCGTTCCATTCGATGTCGTATGTCGTCGCGGCGAGCAGGCTGATGCGCCGGCGTAGTGCCAGCCGCGCGAATTCGACCAACGCCACAAGCTGCGCTCTTTTTGCGCCCGGATCGCCGGGCCAGTCGAGCAACTCGTCCGTCTCTTGTCGGATGCGAAGGAAATCCCTCAGCCGGCCCTTTGCCAGCGCCGGGGCAAGACCGTAGACCCAGAGCGCGAGGTGCACGGCCTGCGGCCTTGTCACGTCGGGGTCGCAGGTGGCCTCTCCCGCCAGCATCCGGGCGAAGGACGCGCCATCGCGAAAGACATACAGACCGCTGGTTGCCCGTGGATTGCATTCGAGCGGCAGGACTCGGCCGTCCGCCAGACGCATCAGGTCGAAAGACACCTGTCCGCTCCAATCCGTCCCGGCGACGAACCGCTCCACGAACGCGGTCACAGCCGCGTCCTCGACCGGGGCGAAGGCGACCGCCGCCCCCGTGCCCGCCCGAGCGAGCGCACGGTAGGTGGCGAGGGCAGAAAGCCGCCCTTCATGCGCGACGGCATAGGCGCAAAGCTCGGTGCCCGGCAAGTAGTCCTGCGCGACCCATGGCCGCGTGGGGGAAGGCGTGATCGCATCCAGCCCGCGGGGATCGGGGCGGATCAGAACGTGCTCTGCAAAGCGCGACCAGACCGGCTTGAACACCATGTCACCGGCGCGGTCCCGAACCCTGTCGAGATCCGCAAGACCACGCAGCAGGTGCGTCTCGGGCACGTCGAGGCCAAGGCCGGCGCAAAGCTCGATGAAGGCGTGTTTGGAATGCGCCTGCGCGAGCCGGTCGAACCCCGGCGCGAACATAGGCAGTTCCAGCCCGGCCTCGTCGCGCAGGCGGGCGAGGTGAAAGACCTCTTCGCAAGTCGGCAGGATCAGATCGACGCCCTCGCGCGCAACGATCCGCGAGATTGCCTGCCCATGGGCGTCCGGATCGAAGCGTGGCGATGGCGTGCGCTCGTACCGCGCGAACCCGGTCGCGGCCCCGATCGGGCGGCGCATCGTGTCGGTGAGAACGACCCTGTGTCCCGCGCTTCCCAACAGCCGCGCCATGTGTAGCGCGACGGGCGCGCGGGCGCCGGTGACGAGGAATGTCTGTCTCTCCATGGCCGGACGCTAGGGGGCGTCAGGCCCCCGCGCAAGCGTCAGCCCTCGGGATACCAGCAGGCCGCCGGATGCTCGCCCATCAGGTCCGGGCGCTGCTCGCGGCATTTGCTCTTGGCCTTCCAGCAGCGCGGCGCGAAGGGGCAGCCGTCGGGAATGTTGAGCGGCGAGGGCAGTTCGCCCTCCAGCTTGATTCGCTTCTTTTCAGGGTTCGGCTCCGTCGACGGCGTCGCCGAAAGAAGCGCCTTAGTATAAGGATGCCGGGGGTTGCCGAAGACCGCCTCTTTCGACCCGAACTCCACGGGCCGCCCGAGATACATCACCACCACGTCGTCGGCCACATGCCGCACCACCGACAGGTCGTGCGAGATGAAGAGATAGGCGAGGTCCAGACGCTCTTGCAGATCGAGCAGGAGGTTCAACACCTGCGACTGGATCGACAGGTCGAGCGCCGAGACGGGTTCGTCCAGCACCAGAAGCTTGGGCTCCAGCATCAACGCACGGGCCACCGCGATCCGTTGGCGTTGCCCGCCCGAAAACATATGCGGGAAGCGGTCGTAATGCTCGGGCCGAAGCCCCACCAGTTCGATCATCTCGCGCGCTTTGGCCTGCCGTTCCTTGGCCGACATATCGGGGCGGTTGATCTTGAGCGGCTCTTCCAGAATGGCACCCACCCGGTGACGCAGGTTGAGCGACCCGTAGGGGTCCTGAAACACGATCTGCACCGTGTCGCGCAGCGTGTCCCAGTTGTCGGGCGTCACGTCCTTGCCCGCGATGTTGAGCGTGCCCGCCGTCGGCTCTTCGATCATCGTGACGAGCCGCGCGAGCGTGGATTTGCCGCACCCGGACTCCCCCACGACGGCGAGCGTCTTGCCGGCCTCGATGGTGAACGAGGCTTCCGACAGGGCCTTGACCACGCTGGGTTTCGAGAACAGGCCGCCGCCCACTTCGTAGTGGCGGGCGAGGTTCTGCGCGGTGACGACGGTGTTCATGCCACGCCCTCCTTCGCGTTGACCGGGTAGTGACAGCGCGCGAGGCCGAGTTCCGGCGGCTGCACCGGCGGGTCGGTCTTGCGGCAGGTGTCGTTGGCGAACCGGCAGCGCGGCGAGAACAGGCAGCCTTCGGGCCGGTCGTACTGCCCCGGCACGACGCCCGGAATGGTCGGCAGATGCCGCTCGGTCGCGCGTTCCGGCAGGGCCGCGAGCAGGGCCGAGGTATAGGGGTGGTGCGGTTCGGCGAAAAGCTTGCGCACCTCCTGTTCCTCGACCTTTTGCCCGGCATATTGCACCTGAACGCGCTGCGCCGTTTCGGCCACCACGCCCATGTCGTGCGTGATGAGGATCAGGCCCATCCCGGTCTCTTTCTGAAGATCCGTCAGCAGGTCGAGGATCTGCGCCTGAATGGTCACGTCGAGCGCGGTCGTCGGCTCGTCGGCAATGAGAAGGCGCGGCTTGCATGCGAGCGCCATCGCGATCATCACCCGCTGGCTCATCCCGCCCGACATCTGGTGCGGAAACGCCTTGAGCCGTTTTTCGGGATCCGGGATGCCCACGAGATCGAGCAGTTCGACCGCCCGCCTGTGGCGTGCCGCGCGGTCCATCTTCATGTGGATGCGCAAGCTTTCCTTGATCTGGAAACCGACCGTGAAACAGGGGTTCAGCGACGACATCGGCTCCTGAAAGATCATCGACATATCGCGCCCGATCACCTTGCGCCGCGACTTGGCCGTCATGCCGCGCAGGTCCACGCCGTCGAAACTCATCTCGTCGGCGGTGATCGTCGCGGTCCACGGTAACAGCCCCATCATGGCGAGCATCGAGACGGACTTGCCCGAGCCGGATTCGCCCACGATCGACAGGATGTCGCCCTCGTTCACGGTGATGTCGACGCCGTCCACGGCGCGAAACTGGCCACCGGCGGTGTCGAAGTCGACGCTGAGATTGCGGATATTGAGGAGGGTCATCGTCAGCTCCTCTTCAGTTTGGGGTCAAGCGCGTCGCGCAGGCCGTCGCCCATCAGGTTGATGGCCAGCACCGTGGTCAGGATCGCGACACCGGGGAAGGTGACGACCCACCACGCGCGCAGGATGAATTCGCGGCTTTCGGCCAGCATGGTGCCCCATTCCGGTGTCGGCGGCTGCGCGCCCATCCCGAGAAAGCCGAGCGCGGCCACGTCGAGAATCGCGTTCGAAAACGACAGCGCCGCCTGCACGATGATCGGGGCGAGGCAATTCGGAAGAACGGTGACGAACATCAGCCGTGGCAGTTTCGCGCCCGCGACCCGCGCGGATACCACGTAGTCCTTGGACAACTCCGTCATCACCGCCGCGCGGGTCAGGCGCACGTAGTGGGGTTGAAGCACGATGGCGATGGCGATCATGGCATTCAGCAGCGACGGCCCGAGAATGGCGACGAGGACGAGCGCGAGCAGCAGCGACGGGATGGACAGAATGATGTCCATGATCCGCATGATGATCGTGTCGAGCCAGCGCGGTGCGAACCCGGCGATGAGTCCGGTCAGAATGCCGCCGGTCGCCGCGAGGATCACGACGATGGTGCCGACGAGGAACGAATAGCGCGCGCCGTAGATCAGGCGCGACAGCATATCCCGCCCCAGCGGGTCGGTGCCCAGCGGATAGGTCCAGCTTCCGCCGTCCTGCCACGCAGGCGGCACCAGCGTGGCGCCTCGGTTCTGGGTGGACGGTTCGAACGGGGAAATGAGCGGCGCGAAGATCGCGACGATCAGGAAGAAGATGAACACGTAAAAGCCGATCACGGCCCCACGGTTCTCGCGGAAGTAACGCCAGAATTCCTTGAACCGGCCGGGGCGGACGGTCGTGGTCGGCGTGGTGTTGGTCGATGAACTCACGTCTGCCATGTCAGCGCTTCCGGATCTTGGGGTTGATGAGACCGTAGAGCAGGTCGACGATCAGGTTCACCACCATCACGAGAAGTGCCACGAGCAGCAGCCCGCCCTGCACAACCGGGTAGTCGCGGCGATAGATGCTGTCGACCATCCACTTGCCGATGCCCGGCCACGAAAAGATCGTCTCGGTCAGGATGGCTCCTGCAAGGAGCATACCCACGGACAGGCCGATCACGGTGATGACCGGGATCATCGCGTTCCTGAGCGCATGGACCCCATTCACCCGCGGCGGGGTCAGGCCCTTGGCGCGGGCGGTGCGGATGTAGTCTTCGCCCAGCACCTCGAGCATGGCCGAGCGGGTCTGGCGCGCGATGACGGCGAGCGGGATGGTGGCGAGCACGATGGACGGCAGGATCAGGTGCCTTACAGCCGAAACGAACGCGCCATCCTGCCCCGACAACAGCGAGTCGATCAGCATGAAGCCGGTCACGTCGGGGAAATAGTAAAGCAGGTCGATCCGGCCGGACACGGGCGTCCAGCCCAGATTGCCCGAGAAAATGATGATGAGCAGCAGCGCCCACCAGAAGATCGGCATCGAATACCCGATCAGGGCCGAGGACATGAGCGCGCGGTCGAAGAACTTGCCGCGGTTCACGGCGGCGATGACGCCCGCCGGAATGCCCAGCGTGATGGCGATGACGATGGCGCAGAACGACAGCTCCAGCGTCGCCGGAAACAGCGCGAAGAACTCGTCGAAGACGGGGCGCTTGGTGACATAGCTGGTGCCGAGATCGCCCTGAAGGACGCCGGTGAAGAAATCCCAGAACTGCACGACGAGCGGGCGGTCGAATCCGAACTGCTGGTAAAGCTCGTTGTAGCGTTCTTCGGTCATGCCGCGTTCGCCCGCCATGACGATGATCGGATCGCCGGGCAGCACGCGGATGAAGGAGAATGAGATGATGGTGACCCCGATGAACGTCGGGATGAAGGTCAGGAGCCTCCCGATCAGGTAACGTAGCATCAGCGGGTCCTGCGGTTCGGCTGGGCGTCGGCCTGGCTTGTACGGATCATATCGGCTCCGGTCGGAATGGCGGGGCCCGCAGGCCCCGCCAATTTGCGTTATTCAGCGAGGGAAACCTCGGTGAAGATGTGGCCGCCGAGCGGGTGGACCTTGTAGCCCTCCACTTCGGGGCGCATCGGCATGAACACGACCGAGTGCGCGATGGTCGCCCACGGGGCCTGCTCCTTGAAGATCACCTGAGCCTCTTCATAGAGCGCGGCACGCTCTTCCTGCGTCGGCAGGGTCTTGGCTTCCTGAATGATCTCTTCGAACGGCTCGTGGCACCACTGGGCACGGTTCGAACCGCCCACACCGTCACAGCCCAGGAGCACGGCGAGGAAGTTGTCCGGGTCGCCGTTGTCGCCGGTCCAGCCCAGGAGGACAGCACCGTCACGCTCGACGTCTTTCGAGCGGTCGAGGTATTCGCCCCACTCATAGGACACGATCTCGACGTCCACACCGATCTTGGAGAAGTCTTCCTGGATCAGTTCGGCCATACGGCGTGCGTTCGGGTTGTAGGGGCGCTGCACCGGCATCGCCCATACCTTCATCGAAAGGTCGGACACACCGGCCTCTTCGAGCATCGCCATCGCGCCTTCGGGATCGTAGGCGTCGTCTTCGATCGCGTCGTTGTAGGACCACATGGTCGGCGGGATCGGGTTCTTGGCGATCGAGCCGGAGCCCTGGAACACCACGTCGATGATCGCCTGCTTGTCGATCGCCATGTTCAGCGCCTTGCGCACCATCGGGTTGTCGAACGGTGCCTGCTGCGTGTTGTAGGCGAGGTAGCCGACGTTCAGCCCTTCCTGCTCCATCACGTTGATGCCGTCGTCATCCATCATCGCCTGAATGTCGGCGGGGTTCGGATAGGGCATCACGTGGCATTCGCCGGCGGACAGCTTCTGGTAGCGGACCGAGGCGTCGGGCGTGATCGCGAAGACCAGATTGTCGACCTTCGGCAGGCCTTCTTTCCAGTATTCGGGGTTCTTGGCGTAACGGATCACCGCGTCCTTCTGGTAGGCGACGAATTCGAACGGGCCGGTCCCGATGGGCTGCTGGTTCAGCATCTCGGGCGTGCCGGCTTCGTCCATCGCGTCGGCGTATTCCTTGGACTGGATCGAGGCGAAGTCCATGGCGAGGTTCGCGATGAACGGCGCTTCGGGACGGGTCAGAACGAACTTGACCGTCATGTCGTCGACCTTCTCGATGGACGAGATAAGGTCGGGCATCGACATGCCGTTGAAGTATTCCCAGGAGCCTTCGGTCTCCATCTGGCGCATGAACGAATAGACCACGTCATCCGCGTTGAAGTCGCGGGTCGGGGTGAAGTAGTCCGTTTCGTGGAACTTCACGCCGGAGCGCAGGTTGAAGGTCACTTCCAGACCGTCTTCCGAGGTTTCCCAGCTTTCGGCCAGACCCGGAACGACATTGGTGGTGCCCGTCTCGAATTCGACGAGGCGGTTGTAAATCGGGTGCGACGAAGCGTCGAAGGTCGTGCCGGACGTGTAGAGCGCCGGGTCGAAGCCTTCGGGGCTGCCTTCGGAGCAATAGACGAGCGTCGATTGCGCCGAAGCGGTGCCCGCGAGCAGGGCGAAAAGGCCCGCTGCGGTCAGTGTTTTTCTTAGAGACATTTGTAACTCCCTGTTTGGGTCTCTCGCTCTGATCGGTCTTGCCTGAGGGAGGGTGCCGGACCCGGCGGCTCCATAAACGGAACCGCCCGCCTCACGGGCGGGCCAAGCTTGTTCTCCCTGTCATCCGGGGTCTTGCGCCCCATGTGATCAAATTTCTTACGACGCAGTCGGGTCGAGACAACCCGTGCCGTTGCGTCAACTTTGACCATCAGGTCAAACTCACGCAACCCTTATTTTTGTGAGGTGAATTGGACGGGTTCGAACAAACCGACAGGGCCCGGGTGGAAAGGGGATCGGGTATGGAAACGGTGACGGGCGGCTGCCTTTGCGGAAATCTGCGCATATCGGCGCGGGGCGTGCCGGATCGCGTCGGGCTGTGTCATTGTCTGGATTGCCGAAAGCATCATGGCGCCGTGTTCTTTGCGGCTGCGTTCTTTCCCGCTGACGCCGTGACGGTGGACGGAGAAACGAAGCAGTATCAGGGTCGCCATTTCTGCCCCACCTGCGGCTCGTCCGTTTTCTCGGTCAGCGAGGGCGAATTCGAAGTGCATCTCGGCACGCTGGACGAGCCGGGCGTGTTCGAGCCGACATATGAACTGTGGACCTGCCGACGCGAGCCGTGGTTGCCGCAGCTGCCGGGGGTCGAGGGGTTCGAGCGCGACGGCTGACCCCGCCCTCTCAGTCCTTCACAAAGAGCTTCCGCTCGACGTTGCAGAGGGTCTGGGCCGGGCCGTCCTCGGTGATGAGGATCGTCTCGGTCGTCTCAAGCCCCCAATCGTCCATCCACAGTCCGGGCATGAAATGGAAGGTCATGCCGGGTTCAAGCACGGTTTCGTCGAAGGCGCGGATCGACACGGTGTGCTCGCCCCAGTCAGGCGGATAGGACAGGCCAACAGCATAGCCCGCGCGGTTGGGCCGTTCGATCCCGACCTTCAGCAGTTCCACGTCCAGCGCCCGCGCGATGTCGCAGGCCCGATTGCCCGCGCGCGCCACTTCGATCCCTTGGTTCAGACCTTCGGTCAGCGCCTCGGATGCGTCCTTCATGTGCTTGGGCGGCTTGCCGAAGAAAATCGTCCGACTGAGCGGCGCGTGGTAGCGGCGATAGCATCCCGACTGCTCGATGAAGGTCGCTTCGCCCTTCTTCAGCGCCTCGCCGTTCCACGTCAGGTGCGGGGCCGAGGCATCCGCGCCCGAGGGCAGGAGCGGCACGATCGCCGGGTAATCGCCCCAACTGTCGTCTTCGCCATGCACCGAGGTCTTGAAGAGTTCGCCCACCAACTCGTGCTTGAGCATCCCCGGCTCCGCGATCTCGACCGCCTTGCCGATCACCAGTTCGGAAATCCGCGCGGCGCGGCGCATGAACGCCAGTTCTTCGTCCGACTTCCTGAGCCGCACCCAGTTCACGAGCGTCGAGGCGTCGATGAAATCCGCCTCCGGCAACCCCTCGGCCAGCACCGCAAAGGCGCGGGCGGTGAAGAAGTAGGTCTCCATCTCGACCCCGATGCGCTTGTCGCCATAGCCCATGATCCGCAGGTGGCTGGCAAGATCCTCCATCGGGTGAATGTCGGGCGCCTGAATATAGCGGTCGGCGTAGTAGATGATTTCATCATCATCCATCCAGACCGTGCGCCGCGCCCCATTGGCGTCCTGAAGCCGCCCCCACCAGATCGGTTTGCCGTCGAGCGGCAGGATCACCCCCTGATGCACGTAGAACGACCAGCCGTCGTAGCCCGTGATGTAATTCATGTTGGACGGGTTCGTCAGGAACAGAACGTCAATCCCCATCGCTTCCATGGCGGCGCGCGTCTGGGCGATGCGGCGGTCGAATTCCCCTTGGGTGAAATGCGCATTCTCGATCGGCATGACGACTCCCGTTCCGTCTGGGTTGCTTGGGTCAGGCAGAGGATGGCGGAAAAGCCCGCAGGTTCAATGACTTTCTGGCGCAGTGACATGCGTGTCGGTTGGGTGAGGCCGAAATGCGTTCCTGCTGTTGGGAACCGCGAAAGTCGTGATAAAGGCCTGATATGGTTGCCCTCGACGCCACAGACCTCGCCATCCTCAAGGTGCTCGCCCGCGACGGGCGTATCACCAAGGCCGCGCTTGCCGACGCGGTGGGGCTGTCGCCCACGCCCTGCTGGAATCGCCTGAAGCGGCTGGAAAAGGCCGGGGTGATCGACGGCTACGGCGCGCGCTTCGACCTGCGCAGGATCGGGCCGTCGGTGACGGTCTTCGTTGCGGTCGAGATCGCGGATCACACCGCCGCCAGTTTCCGCATCTTCGAAGACGCGCTTACCCGGTATGACGAGATCACCGCCTGCTGGGCGCTGGGTGGCGGTTACGATTACCTCATGCAGGTCGTCACCCGCGACATCGACGCCTATCAACGCCTGATGGACGTGATGCTCGACGCCCGCATCGGCCTGTCGCGGTATTTCACCTACATCGTGACCAAGCCCGTCAAAGGCGGCCCGCCGCCCCTGGGTCTGATCGCGGGAGAGGAATAGTCTCCCAAACCCTGCAGGCAGGAGAGGAATCCTCTCCGCAAGAGACCGAATTCGGCCTCGACGTCCGCGCGAATCCCCCATCTTGAGCCCATCGAACAGGAGGCTTGAGATGCTCGACACAGCGATCCCGACCCACGTGGACATCACCGACAAGCGGCTTTTGCGCAGCTTCGCCTATGTGAACGGCAAGTGGCACGCGGCCTCGGACGGTGGTTCGTTCAACGTCACCGACCCCGCCAACGGCGCCTTTCTCGGGGAAGTCGCCAAGCTGACCGCAGAGGATTCCACCTCCGCCGTCGACGCCGCGCAGATGGCCTTTGCCGACTGGTCCATGACCCTGCCGCAGGAGCGTGCCGCGATCATCCGCCGCTGGTTCGACCTGATGCTCGCCCACAAAGAGGATCTCGCCCGCATCATGGTGCTGGAGCAGGGCAAACCGATCTCCGAAGCGCGGGGCGAAATCGACTACGCCGCCTCGTTCGTGGAGTTCTACGCCGAAGAGGCAAAGCGCCCGAACATCGAAGGCGTCACCTCGCACCTCCACGATGCCGAGGTCGAGCTGTGGCTCGAACCCGTCGGTGTCGTCGCCCTCATCACCCCGTGGAACTTCCCCTCTGCGATGCTGACGCGCAAGGCCGCCGCCGCGCTTGCCGCCGGCTGCACCATCGTTGCGCATCCGTCGCACGAAACCCCCTATTCCGCGCTCGCGCTGGCGGAACTCGCGGAACGCGCGGGCGTGCCGCCGGGCGTCTTCAACGTCGTCACCGGCCACGCGCCCACCATCGTCGAGCCTTGGACGCAGGACCACCGCGTTCGTGCCCTGTCCTTCACCGGCTCGACCGAAGTGGGCCGGCTCCTCTACCGCCAGTCGGCTGCCACCGTGAAACGGCTGGTCATGGAATTGGGGGGGCACGCCCCGGTGATCGTGTTCAAGAACTGCGATCTGGACGAAGCCGTTGCCGAGACGATGAAAGCCAAATGGGCGACGTCCGGGCAAGATTGCCTCGGCGCGAACCGCATCTATGTCGAACGTGCTGTCTATGACGAATTCTGCCAGATGTTCACCGAAGCGACCGAAGCGCTGACCATCGGGCGCGGCATGGACGACCCCGATATCGGCCCGCTGATGAACGAGAAAGCCGTGGCGAAACAGGAGGAACACGTTGCCGACGCGCTCGCAAAGGGCGCGACGCTCATGTGCGGTGGCAAACGCACCGAGCATGGCGATCTGTTCTACGCGCCCACCGTGCTCAAGGACGTGACCGACGACTGCCTCATCATGCGTGAGGAGACCTTCGGCCCCGTTGCCGCGATCACCCCCTTCGACAGCGAGGATGAGGTGGTGCGCCGGGCGAACGATACGGAATACGGGCTTGTGGCCTATGTCCACTCGATGGACCCGCGCCGCATCTACCGCCTGACCCGCGCGCTGCAATACGGCATGGTCGCGGTGAACCGCACCAAGGTCACGGGCGCGCCGATCCCCTTTGGCGGGACCAAGCAATCCGGTCTGGGTCGCGAAGGTGCGCGGCGCGGCATGGAGGAATTCATGGAAATCAAGTACGTCTGCCGCGACTGGGCCTGAGACGCGAACAAGCGCAGCCCGAAAAGTGGGCACCGGTTTTCGGACCAAGCTGCGCGAAAATAAGAAAAGGAAAAACGATGCTCAAGAACGATCAACTCGACCGCTGGGACCGGGAAAACTTCTTTCACCCGTCCACGCACCTCGCCCAGTTCGCCCGTGGCGAAGCGCCGAGCCGCGTCATCCAGACCGGCAAGGATTGTCACATCACCGACCGCGACGGGAACGAACTGCTCGACGCTTTCGCCGGGCTCTACTGCGTGAACGTCGGCTATGGACGCCCCGAAATCGCCGAAGCCATCGCCGAGCAGGCCAAGGAACTGGCTTATTATCACGCCTATGTCGGCCACGGCACCGAGGCGTCTATCACGCTTGCCAAGATGGTGCTCGACCGTGCGCCGGACCATATGTCCAAGGTCTATTTCGGCCTGTCTGGCTCGGACGCGAACGAAACCAACATCAAGCTGGTCTGGTATTACAACAACATCTTGGGCCGCCCCGAGAAGAAGAAGATCATCTCGCGTTGGCGCGGCTATCACGGGTCGGGCCTGATGACCGGGTCGCTGACGGGCCTGCATCTGTTCCACAAGAAATTCGATCTGCCGCTGGAACAGGTGATCCACACCGAGGCGCCGTATTACTACCGCCGCGAGAACACCGACATGACCGAAGAGGATTTCGTCGGTCACTGCGTCTACGAACTCGAGCAACTGATCGAACGGGAAGGGGCCGACACCATCGCCGCCTTCATCGGCGAGCCCGCGCTGGGCACCGGCGGCCTCGTCCCGCCGCCTGCGGGCTATTGGGAGGCGATCCAGAAGGTGCTCGAAAAGCACGACATCCTGCTCATCGCGGACGAGGTCGTGACCGGCTTCGGGCGTCTCGGGTCCATGTTCGGCTCGGACCACTACGGCATCAAGCCCGACCTCATCACCATCGCAAAGGGCCTGACCTCGGCCTATGCGCCGCTGTCGGGGTCCATCGTGTCCGACAAGATGTGGAAGGTCCTGGAGCAGGGGACGGATGAGAACGGCCCCATCGGCCACGGCTGGACCTATTCGGCCCACCCGATCGGTGCGGCGGCGGGTATCGCGAACCTGAAGCTGATCGACGATCTGAACCTCGTCCAGAACGCGGGCACCGTCGGCGCGCATTTCAAGGCGGCGCTCAAGGCCGAGGTGGGCGACCATGCCCATGTGGGTGAAGTGCGTGGCGAAGGCCTCCTTTGCGCGGTCGAATTCGTGAAAGACCCGGAAACGCGCACCTTCTTCGATCCGTCCGAGGGGATCGGCGCCAAACTCGCCGGTGCGCTTCTGTCGGAGGGCGTCATCGCGCGCGCCATGCCGCAGGGCGACATCCTCGGTTTCGCGCCGCCCTTCTGCCTGACCGAAGCGCAGGCGGACGAGATCGCGACCAAGCTCGGGCGCGCCGTTCGCAGCGTTCTGGGATAAGCACGCGGCGGGGCCGATCTTGAATTTCGGCCCCGCGACCCCATATTAGGTCAGCAAAGCAGACCTAAAACCCCTTCTAAACAGCGGTTTACCTTGCAGCTTTGCATCCAAGGTGCTTGAAGGGGCCGGTATGACCCGGAAAGGGGGCGGACATGCTCGATTTTCGCACCATGCGTCAGGAACTGGCCGAGGTTTACGACCTCGCGCCCAACCCGGACCTGGCCGAGGAAATGAAGGACGACTACGCGAAGATGGATCGCGTGGTGTCGCCGCCCGAATGGGCCGTGGCCGCACCCTATGTGCGTGCGATCAACCGCCTGAAAAAAGAGAAGAACGCGGTCATCCTCGCACACAACTACATGACGCCGGACATCTATCACGGCGTGGCCGACTTCGTGGGCGACAGCCTGCAACTCGCCATCAAGGCGACCGAGGTCGAGGCCGAGACCATCGTCCAGTGCGGCGTGCATTTCATGGCCGAGACGTCGAAGATCCTGAACCCGGCCAAGCGCGTGTTGATCCCGGATATGGAGGCAGGCTGCTCGCTCGCCAACTCCATCGGGGCCGAAGGCATCAAGCAGATGCGCGCGCAATATCCGGGCGCGCCGGTCGTGACCTACGTGAACACGACCGCCGAGGAAAAGGCCAACTCCGACATCTGCTGCACCTCGTCCAATGCCGCCGCCATCGTGCGCGCGCTGCCCGAGGACACGATCATCATGGCCCCGGACCAGTACCTGGCCCAGAACGTCGCGCGTCAGGTGCCGGAAAAGAACATCGTCTGGTGGAACGGCTCCTGCGTGGTGCACGAAAGCTTCACGGCGCAGGACCTCAAGGACTATCGCCAGTGGAACCCCGACACCACGATCATCACGCACCCGGAATGCCCGCCGGACGTGGTGGACGAAAGCGATTTCTCCGGCTCCACCAGCGGGATCATCAACTATGTGCGCGAGCATAAGCCCAAGCAGGCGCTGCTCGTGACCGAGTGCTCGATGGCCTCGAACATTTCCGACGAGCTGCCCGAGGTGGATTTCGTCGGCCCCTGCAACATGTGCCCCTACATGAAGAAGATCACGCTGGAGAAAATCCTGTGGTCGCTCCACGCGGGCGTCGAAGAGGTGCACGTCGATGAAGACGTGGCCGCCAAGGCGCGCGTGGCGGTCGAGCGGATGATCGACCTCAGCAAGAAACTGGGCATCTGATAGGGGCGACCCCCATGAAAACCGAACGTATCGTCATCGTCGGCGCGGGTATGGGCGCGCTCTATGCGGCCCTGACGCTGGCGCCGCGCCCGGTGCTGATGATTTCGCCCGAACAACTCGGCGAGGGTGCAAGCTCGGCCTGGGCGCAGGGCGGTGTCGCCGCCGCGATGGCCGCGTCCGATACGCCCGCGGCGCATGCCAAGGATACGATGACTGCGGGCGCAGGCACGGTGGATGGCGAGGTTGCGGCAATGGTCACCCGCCACGCCGCCGAACACATCCTCGACCTCACGGCGTTCGGCACGCCCTTCGACCGCGACGCCGACGGGAACTACGTGATGAGCCGCGAGGCCGCGCATTCGGCAGCCCGCGTCGTGCGGGTCAAGGGCGATCAGGCGGGCCGTCAGATCATGGAGACCCTGATCGCCAGGGTGCGCGCGACGAATTCGGTGCAGGTCATCGAAGGGGCGCTCGCAACCGGACTTGAGACTGAGGGCGAACGCGTCACCGGCGTCTGGATCAGGCACACCGATCCGGCGTCCGGCCCTGTGCTGATCGAAACCCCCGCCGTGCTTCTCGCAGGTGGCGGCTCCGGCGGGCTTTATGCGCATACGACGAACCCGCCGCGCATCCGGGGCCAGGTCATCGGCTTCGCCGCCCGCGCGGGCGCCGTGATCGCCGACCCGGAATTCGTGCAGTTCCACCCCACCGCAATCGACATGGGCGAAGACCCCATGCCGCTCGCGACCGAGGCGCTCAGGGGCGAGGGTGCGATCCTCGTCAATGCCGATGGCGAACGGTTCATGACGACGGTGCATGAGGATGCCGAACTCGCGCCGCGCGACATCGTCGCCCGCGAAATCTTCAAGCAGACGCAGGCGGGCAAACGCCCGATGCTCGACACGCGCGCCGCGCTCGGGGCCGAAGTTCTGACCCGTTTTCCGGCGGTGGCCGAGGCCTGCGCGCGCGCCGGGTTCGATCCGGTCGAAAACCCGATCCCCGTCGCGGTCGCGGCGCATTACCACATGGGCGGCGTGGACACCGACGAACATGGCCGCTCGTCGCTCGACCGCCTCTGGGTCTGCGGCGAAGCCTCGTCCACGGGCCTGCACGGTGCCAACCGGCTCGCCTCCAACGGCCTGCTCGAAGCCTTGGTCTATGGCAAGAAAGCCGCCGAAGACATCGCACGAACGCTTGGCGACATTCCCGAGGCCGAAGAACTGACCTTCACCTTCCCGACGGGTGGCGAGGACGTGGACGAAGCCGCCGTGATTGACCTGCGCCGCACCATGACCACCCATGTCGGTGTGCGCCGCAATGCGGACGGGCTGAAGCAGGCGCTCGCCACCATCGCCGGGCTCGAAGCTGCGGCCAACAACGAGACCATGCGCAACATGACCGCGACCGCGACCCTCATCGCCGCCGCCGCACTCACCCGCGAGGAAAGCCGGGGCGGGCATTATCGCGACGACTTTCCCGAGCAGGTTCCCGCGCTCGCCCATCGCACCAAGATCACGCTGGAGGCCGCCGTCGGCATCCGGGACGCCGCCAAGGATATGGTATGACCTACGCCACGCTGCCCGACATCGTTCTGGAACCCATCGTGCGCAATGCGCTGATGGAGGATCTGGGCACCTATGGCGACGTCACCACCCGTGCCGTGATCCCGCCCGCGACGACCTATGACGCCGCGATCAACGCGCGTGAGCCGGGGATCGTCTCGGGGATGCAGATCGCGCGCATCGCCTTCGGCCTCGTCGACCCCTCGCTTGAAATCGAGCCGCTCGTCGAGGATGGCGACACCATCGCGCCCGGCGACACGCTCATGCGTATTCGGGGCAAGGCCGCATCGATCCTGTCGGGGGAACGCGTGGCGCTGAACTTCGCGGGCCGCCTGTCCGGTATCTCCACCATGACCGAGTCCTTCGTGGCGAAAACCGAAGGCACAAAGACCCGGATCACCTGCACCCGCAAGACCACGCCGGGCCTGCGCGTGGTCGAAAAACTCGCCGTTCTGCATGGCGGCGGCTTCAACCACCGCTATTCGCTCTCCGACGCGATCCTCATCAAGGACAACCACATCGCGGCCGCCGGGGGTGTGCGTGCGGTGCTGGAGGCGTCCAAGGCGGTGGCCAGCCACATGATGACCGTCGAGATCGAGGTCGATACGCTCGACCAGCTTGCCGAAGTGCTCGACGTCGGCGGGGCGAGCGCGGTTCTGCTCGACAATATGGACACGCCGACATTGGTCGAAGCGGTCAAGATGACGGGCGGGCGCCTGCCCTTGGAGGCATCCGGCGACATGAAGCTCGAGCGCATCGCGGAAGTTGCCGCGACGGGCGTCGATTACATCTCGTCCGGTGCCCTGACGCACTCGGCCCGGACCCTTGATCTCGGTCTGGATTTTTAGCTTTCAAATCCGAGACTTAGAGTCGTGATTGCGAAGTCGGGACGCTATATCTTGCGTCTTTTGTATGTGTCGCCACGACCACTACGTCGGCGGGAACGGGTCATTCCGGTCACAACTCGGTCATGACCGCTAGCAGCGGCGTCTACTTCCGGTTACGATTCACGGCACGAGCAAACGCGCGAACCTGGGGATCGCGAATTCATGAGGCCAAAATTTCGCCTGACGCGGCTCCTGCCGACCGCCGTCGCAATGGTATGTCTTGCGACCATGTCCGCGACGGCGCTGGACGATATTCAATTCAATGTCGAAGGCGGCGGAGCGTTGCAGAAGGACCTCGAGTCCGCGTCGCTCCTGCTTTCCGTTCAGGAAGAAGGGATCGACGATCCCCGTGATCTGCTCGCCACGTCGCTGGCGGAATACGAGCGGCTTCTGAACACGCTTTATGCCAACGGGCATTACGGCGGCGTCATCAATGTGCGGCTCGACGGGGTCGAAGCCGCCGCGATCCAGAATTTCAACGTGCCGAGCACGGTCCGCAGGATCACGGTCGATGTGCGTCCGGGTCAGCAGTTCCATTTCGGCAGCACCCAGATCACGCCGCTGGTGCAGGGCACGCAGAAGATCGACGAATTCCGCAACGGCGAGCCGGCCTATTCGACGGTCATTCAAAGCGCGGTGGAAAGCGCGGTAGACGATTGGCGTCACGCCGGGCGCGCCAAGGCGACCGTGCGCGATCAGGACCTGACCGCGAACCATCAGAACAAACTCATCAACGCACGTATCTGGATCGATCCCGGTCCGCTGGTCCGGTTCGGGCAGCTTCGCCACACGAATGCCTCGGCCGTCCGCACGAGCAAGATCGAACGGATCGCCGGACTGCCCGAGGGTGAAGTGTTCGATCCCGACGAGGCGGAAGCGGCGGCCAATCGTCTGCGCCGCACCGGGGCTTTTGCCTCGGTCGTTCTGCGGGAGGCCGAAACGCTGGGCCCGGGCAACACGATGGACATGCTGCTGACCACGGCGGACATGAAGCCGCGTCGGTTCGGGTTCGGGGCGGAACTGTCGTCGATCGAAGGGCTGGGGCTGTCGGCCTACTGGATGCACCGCAACCTTTTGGGCGGGGCCGAACGGTTCCGCGTCGATGCCGCGGTCAACGGCATCACGCCCGCGCTCAACAATCTCGACGTGGAACTCGACGCGCGTCTGGATATCCCTGCCGCCTTCGGCACCGACAACGATGCCTATGTCGAGGTGGCCGGGCTGTGGCTGCGCGAACCCTCCTACAACATCCTCGGTGCGGGGATCGAGGCAGGTGTGAAGCGCTATTTCAGCCCGAACCTCGAAGGTGAGATCGGCCTTGGCTTCGCCTACGCGCAGGTGACCGACAGCTTCGGCACGCGCAGTTTCACCACCGTCAAGGTTCCCGCCATGGTCGAATGGGACAAGCGGAACGACAGCCTGAACCCGACGCGGGGCTTTTACGTGCGTGCGGATGCCCAGCCGTTCTTCGATATCGGTCGGGGCGTCGGCGCCTGGGGCCTGCTCGATGCCCGCGTTTACCGGGGCTTCGGCGAAGACGACCGCTTCGTTCTTGCGGCGCGGGGGCAGGTCGGCACCGTGGTCGGCCCGAACCCGTCGCAGACCCATCCTGATCTGCTGTTCTATTCCGGCGGCGGCGGCACGGTGCGCGGCCAGCCCTACCAATCGCTCAACTTCGCCTCCGGCACCGGCACAGTGGGGGGGCAGGCCTTCCTCGGCGGCCAGTTCGAGGTGCGCGTCAAGGCGACCGATACCATCGGTGTCGTCGGGTTCTTCGACGTGGGCTACCTTGGCGATACGGGGTTCTTCGGCGGCACGAACGCATGGCACTCCGGCGCGGGTCTGGGCGTGCGCTACAACACCGCGCTCGGTCCGATCCGGCTTGACGTCGGCTACCCCGTCACCGGCGGCGTCCGCTCGCCCAACCCGCTGCGCAACGTGCAGCTTTATGTCGGGATCGGGCACGCCTTCTGATGAAAAGATTTCTCGCTCTTCTCGCCACGCTCACCCTCATCGGCCTGCCCGCAGGGGCGCAGGACGACACGACCGAGGAAGAGGACAAGTCGATCCTCGAATCCTTCCTCGAAGAGAACCTGTCGTCCGAAGGGATGGACGTGACCGTCAACGGTTTCTCGGGCGCATTGTCGCGCGAGGCGACGATGCAGGAGATGACTTTTGCCGATGCGGAAGGCGTCTGGCTCAGGCTTGAGGACGTGGCGCTCAACTGGAACCGGGCCGCCGTGCTGCGCGGGCGGATCGAGGTGCGCGAGTTGTCGGCGGGGCTTATCGAACTTGCGCGCCTGCCCGCGGGCGGCTCATCCGGCCCTTCGGCGGAAGCGTCGGATTTCACGCTGCCGGACCTGCCCGTTTCGATCGACATCGGCCTGATCGACGCCGAACGCCTCGTCCTTGGCGCGCCGGTTCTGGGCGAACGCATCGAAATGACGCTCGAAGGTTTGGCCAATCTCGCCGACGGCGAGGGGGCGGTCGATGTGGCGCTGTCCCGCACCGACGGCGAATTGGGCGACCTGACCCTTGCCGGGTCTTATTCGAACACCTCCAAGGTGCTTGCCGTGAACCTTCGGCTCGAAGAAGGGCAGGGGGGCATCGTCGCGAACCTTGCCAGCCTGCCGGGCGAGCCTGCACTGTCGGTGCGGGTCGAAGGCGAGGATCGGCTCGACGATTTCACCGCGAACATCGTGCTGGCGACCGATGGCCAGAACCGGGTGGCCGGGCAGGTGCGCGCGGCCGCCGCGGTCGATGGTGAAGGCGACGCTCAAAAGACCCAGTTGCAGATCGAAGCCGATCTGGCCGGTGACCTGCGGCCCCTGTTCGAAGAGCAGTATCAGGCGTTCTTCGGGGGGGAGAGCGTGCTGCACCTCGACGCGACCCGGTTCCAGAACAAGTCGATCCGGGTGGCGGATCTGTTCCTCAAGACCGAGGCGCTGGAACTGCGTGGCGACGCTTTGGTCTCGGCGAAGGGTTGGCCGCAGAATGCACAGATCACCGGCACGCTGGCCAATGCGGACGGATCGCCCGTGGTGCTCCCTATTGCTGGGCCGGAGACGCGGATCGGGTCCGCCGAGATCGAATTCGACTATGACGCCCTGCGAGGCGAAGGCTGGGTCGGTGCGATCGAGCTGGAAGGTTTCGCGCGCGAAGACATGGCGCTTGCCGCGCTCAACGTGTCGGGTGCGGGAAAACTGCGCTCCGGCGGCGGCGACACCATTCCCAGCGTGGGGGGGCGTGTCGTCATATCTGCGGACGGGATCGACCTTGGAGACGAGCCGCTGAATGCCGCCGTGGGCGAGCGCATCACCGGCAACCTGATCTTCGCCAAGGCCGACAACACGCCCTTTCGGTTCACCGACGTGGATATCTCGGGCGAGGATTACGGCCTGACCGGCGACGTGACCCTGCGGACCGAGGTCGAGCAACTCGACCTCGTCTCAGACCTCGACCTGAGGCTCGAGGCCGAGCGGCTGGCCCGCTTCGCGCAGATTTCCGGTCAAGACCTCAAGGGCGCGGCGTCGCTGTCGATCAAGGGGTCCGTCGCCGTACCGGATGGGCCGTTCGACCTTGAAATCGACGGCGCGACCCAAGACCTTTCCGTGGGCATCGCCCAAGTCGACAGCCTCTTGGCGGGGGAAAGCCGGATTTCCATCGCGGCGGACCGGAACCAGCAGCGTACGGCCATCAACCGTTTGACCATCGCCGGGCCGGGCATCACGGCTTCTGCCATGGGCGAGTTGCGCACCAACGGCAGTAGTCTGGATGCGCAGATCGAATTGCCGGATGCGTCCCGGCTGGATGAACGGCTCTCGGGTCGGCTCGCGCTGAACGCCACGGCGGTTCAGGTGCGCGACGACTGGACGGTCGAGGCGACGGCGACCGGCCCCGGTGGCCTCGACGCGGACATCACCGGAACCGGCACCATCGCAGACGGTGCCATCGGCCCGGTTCAGGCAACGCTCGTCGCGGCGCTCGACAGTATCGCCCCCTATTCCGGCCTTGCCGGAGCCGATCTGGGCGGGGCGGTCGATCTGACCGCCTCGGTGGATGCGGACCTGACCACCATGGCGGTCGCGCTCACCGGGTCTTTGCAGGGCCAGAACCTGTCGTTTCGCATGGGGGACACCGATCAGTCTTTCGCGGGCGCGAGCGAGCTGGTGTTCGACGTGAGCCGGGATGCGGCGGGCGCGCTCGCCGCCGATGTCACCGCGCGTGGCCCCGGCGGGCTGATCGCGGATATCGAAGGCACCGGTGCGATGGTCGAAGGCAAGATCGGCCCGGTCGCGGCGACGGTGAATGCCTCGGCCAACTCCATTGCGCCCTACTCGGGCCTCGCAGGCCGCGATCTGACAGGGTCGATCGACCTGTCCGCCAATGTCGAGGCGGACCTGACCACCATGGCCGTCTCGCTCGACGGCAGTTTGCAGGGCCGGGATCTGTCGTTCAGCGCGGGCGAAGTGGACCAGCTTCTTGCCGGCGGTAGCGAGGTCGTGTTCGACGTCCGGCGCGACGAGGCGGGCAAGATTTTCGTCGACAGGCTAACGGCGAACACGCCGCAGGTCAGCCTGACCGCCGACGGCACGTCGGAAGGGGGGCAGAGCCGCGTGAACTTCGATGCGCGCTTGGCCGATGTCGGGATCTTCGTGCCCGAGTTCCCCGGCCCCTTCTCGGCAAGCGGCACGGCTGTCCTGACCGGCGACGATTACCGCGTCGATATCTCGGGCCAAGGGCCGGGCGGGATCACAGTGAACGTGGCGGGCAGCCTTGCCAGCACGATGGACAACGCGAACCTGTCGATCGACGGCACCGTGCCGCTCGCCCTCGCCAATGCTTTCACCGGACAAAACCGCGTCGACGGCACCGCGAGCGTGAATGTGAATCTCAACGGCCCCCTTGTGCTGACCTCGCTGTCCGGCACCGTGCGCACGACGAATGCGCGCGTGGCGGTGCCCAGCCTGCGGGTTTCGCTCGATCCGATTCAGGCCAACGTCAATCTCGGGAACGGGCGCGCCCGGCTCGAAGTCGGGGCGGCCGTATCGTCGGGCGGGCGGATCGAGATTGCGGGGCCGATCACATTGGAACCGCCGTTCAACGGCGATCTCGTCATCCGGCTTCAGAATGTCGGGCTGACCGATCCGTCGCTTTATGACACGCAGATCAACGGCCAGTTGACGGTGAGCGGCCCGTTGACGGGCGGTGCCCGGATCGCCGGAACCGTGCGCCCCGGCGTGGCCGAGATCCGCATTCCATCGTCCGGCTTCGGCGTCGCCGGGACCGTCGAGGGGCTGCGCCATGTCAACGAACCCGCCGCAGTCTATGCGACCCGCGTGCGGGCCGGACAGGTCGGCACGACCGCGAGCGGCAATTCGGCGGGCGGTCCCGCGTTCCCGCTCGATATCGTCGTGGATGCGCCGAACCAGGTCTTCATCCGCGGACGCGGGCTGGACGCCGAAGTCGGCGGGCGTTTGCGCCTTACGGGTACCACGAACGACATCGTGCCTCAGGGCAGCCTGTCCCTGATCCGGGGGCGACTGTCCCTGCTTGGCAACCGCATCGAACTGACCGAGGCGCGCGCGACGCTCGAAGGCGATTTCGACCCCTTCATCGCGGTGACCGCCGAGACGACCGTGGACGATACCGCGATCCAGATTCGGATCGACGGACAGGCGACCGACCCCGAGATCACCTTTTCGTCGGTGCCCGATCTGCCGCAGGACGAGATTTTTTCGCGCCTGATCTTCGGGCGTTCGATTTCGGAAATCTCCGCGCTTCAGGCGCTCAGGCTCGCCAACGGGATCGCGACGCTCACCGGACGGTCCGGGGGCGGGGTGATCGGCAACCTCAGGCAGGGGTTCGGTCTGGCGGACCTCGACATCGGCCAGAACGACGACGGGGCGCTCGCGGTGCGGGCCGGGGCCTATATCTCGGAAAACATCTATACCGGCGTCGAAGTCGGGGCCGATGGCGAGGCCGAGGTGAACATCAACCTCGACCTGACCAAGAACCTGACGGCACGCGGCGCGGTGTCGAACAAGGGCGAAGCGTCCATCGGCATCTATTTCGAGCGCGACTACTGAAACGAAAGACGCCCCCCGGTGGCACGAGGGTTCGGAAGGAACCTCGGGCCTCGGGGGGCGCTTCGCTCACGGCGTACTGAAATGGCTTCTGAAATCGCCCTCTGAAATTCTTCCGCGCCGTGCGGCACGGTGCCGATGGTCGATTACCTGAAGCCCCACTGGTCCGGGTGTGCCCCCGGATCCCTTGGGTTTATCGTGGACTTTCAGTCTCAAGTTGTAACCCCCCTGAACAGGGGGTTTGCCGAGTCTCAGTTGGCGACGCCGTAGAATTGGCCGGTGACGATAGCGTCGTTCGCGGTGCCGGTGATGGCAGATACGCCGCCGCTTGGGTTGATGTTGAACTGCGCCTCCCCCGTGACCACCCGGGCATTGGAGCCACGGAAATCACCCTGTAGCCAGCTTCCCTGCGCGGGGCCGAACCCGGCCTGAAGCCGGTTGCGCACCCCGGTGTCGTCGTTGCGAAGCGTTCCGCCGATCGACACGAACATCGTCGATGCGGCGGTGGGTCCGAAGCCGGAGGTCAGAACCTGGTTGAGGGGCAGAAGCCCGGGCGCGTCGTCGCTGGAGAGTTGCCCGGAATAGGTCACGCGCTGCCCGTTGACGGTGCCCGCGAATCCGCCGGCCGTCGCGGTGATCGGATCGGTCGACGAAAACGACGCTTCCATGATGAGACCCCCACGGATAGAACCGGATTGGGTCGTGCCGGATATGGTGTCGATCTGGATCTCGCCCTCATAGGTCGCCGACCCGAAAATCGGAACCGCTGCGGGGGTAAGCGCGTTGTTCGTCGCGAAAACGGTATCGAACTGCGCCTCGGTCGTTGTGTTGGTGTCGAAGTTGACCGTGGAGCAGGCCGACATGGCCGCACAGGCCAGCGCGGCGGCAAAGGGCCGCGCGAAACGTAACTGATTCAAATGGAGTCTCCCAGAAAAGCAGATGCAGACCGTACGAGATTAGCTTGCGAAAACTTGCTTGTCTCGCGGCAAAACACGTCATCCGAACGGATCAGGGCGTCTGGCGATCTGCCCATACCTCGACACTCGCGTCGGCTTCGGTCGACTGTCCGGTGATCGCCGAGGTGCCGCCGTTCGGCGTGATCCGAAACGTGCCGTCGCCCACCAGAGTGTCGCCCGTTCCCCGGAAAACGCCGTCGATCTGCGATCCCGCATTCAACGTGTTTTCGACTCCGCTTGCGTCGTTGACGAGCGTGCCGCCAAGGTCGGCCGTGAACCAGCTTCCCGGACCGGGCGGATCGAAGATCGTGCCTGTCCGCCGCTCCGGGTTCATGTCGAGCGCGTAGAGATCGCTCAACGTGCCGGAATAGGTCACCGGCACCCCACCGATCTCTCCCGCAAAGCCCCCGGCGGCGACCTCCAGCGTTCCGGTGTATTCGTCGAAGGTGCCGTCGATCTGAAGCCGACCCCGGATCGATCCGTTCCGGGTCGTTCCGTCGGAGGTATAGATCTGAAGCTCCCCGACATAACGGGCGGTGGTGTCCTTGGGTGCGGTAGCGATGCCGATGAACGGGCTGTTTCGCGGCACCCAGATCGCGGCGAACTCCGCTTCGGTCGATGTGGTCGGGGCAAAAACAGGCAGGACACGGGGCGTTGTCGGATCGGTCGGGTCGGTCGTGCCCGGCGGGTTCTGAACCGACGCATCCACGACCGCGCATCCGGCGACGAAGGCCAGAACGGAAACGAGAAAACCAATGCGCGTCGATCTGAAAATGCGTGGCAACCAATCCGGGGGCAAATCCCCATGCCCCCGGAGGTTAGCCTGTCACGCGGGCCGTGTCACTGTTCGGCGTAGAACTGGCCGCCGGTCGCGGCACCGAAGCTTGCGCCGGTGATGGCCGAGGTTCCGCCGGTCGGCGTGATCGCCACACCGACAGCCCCCGCCACGGCCTGACCGTCCGTGCCGTAGAAGTTCCCCATCAGGTTCGACCCCGGCTCGAACTTGTTCTCGACCCCGGTCGCGTCCTCGGTCAGCGTGCCGCCGAACGACAGCGCCATCGACGTGGTCTCGCCACCTCCGGCAATCGCCGGCAGGGCCGCGGTGCGGACTTCGTTGAAGGCCGAGCGGTCGGTCGACTGGTCATGCGTGAGCGTGCCGGAGAAGGTGGTCTGCTGCCCGTTGATCTCGCCCGCGAAATCGGTGGCCGACATCGTGAACGGCGTGGCCGATGCAAAGTTCGCCGTCAGTTCGAGCGCACCGCGGATCGACCCGCTTTCCGAGCCGTTTTCCAGCGTCAGGATCTGCATCTCACCGTTGTAGGTCGCCGAGCCCGACAGGGGCGTGGTCGTCACGCCAAGCCCTGCGGCCGCCAGAAACGCTTCGTTGAATTCTTCGGGCGTCGCGCTGACGCCGTTGTTGCCGAAACAGCCCGCCAACATGGACGTGGCGGCCAGCGCCGCACTGATGTGAATGAGTCTCATTGGTATACCCCTCCAGAAATGACTGGCTTCAAATGGGGGTGGGGGTTCCATTTTGGCAATCCCCCGGTTCTGGGGGTGTGGCCCCCGGTTTCAGGGGGTTTCGCGGCCCGCCACTTCGCGGCAAGATCGCAAAAAAAGGGATAGGGACAAACGTGCGCGTTTTCGCTCCGGTGCGGATTTTCCTTGCGGTCGGGCTGTTCGGTCTGGCGCTGGTCGTGGCCGCCGTTGTGCTGGCGACACGTCAGCCGTGGCTGGGGCTCGATCTCAGGCTCGACGACACGGGTCAGGCGGTCCTGATCGAGAAGAGCGAGGGGCCAGCGGTCCTGATTTCCGAATGGTATCGGCTGGAAGGTGTCGAAGGCGAGGACGGGGTGCGCGTGCCGGTCGGCCCTACCACGATCATCGAAGAGCCGGACCAACTGTCGGACTTCGACACGCTCGACCTGTTTCGGGCCGAACAGGACGGGATCGCACGCGCGATGCGATCGGACCTCGTGACCCTGCATCTTGCAGCACCCGGCGACGTGACCCGCGAGGTGACGGTCACACCCCGTCCGCACCGCCCGATCTCGGACCTGCCCGCGATGTTCTGGGTGCAGGTTTTCGTCGGGCTCAGCGGTATCCTGATCGGCGGGTGGATCTGGTCCCTCGCGCCCGGTCGCAGGCCGCAGGCGTTCCTGATGCTGACCGGGGTCGGTCTGGCGCTGTCCTCGACGGCGGCGGCGATCTATTCGACCCGAGAACTGGCGCTTCCGGCGTCATATTTTCAGGTGTTGGGGCCATTGAACCTGACGGGCTCTTTGACGTTCGGGGCCGGGGTCATCGGCCTGTTCCTGAGTTACCCGGCACAGATCGGGCCAAGGTGGCTTGCCCTCGTGCAGGTCGGCGTGATCGCGGCGTGGCTTGTGGGGGCCTTCACGCGGGTCATTCCCGACTACACCTTCGCCTATCAGCTTCCCATCGCCACCGCGATGCTGGTGCTCGTGTTGCTGGTCGCGTTGCAGTTCCGGCGCGCGCGCAAGGCCAAAGATCTGCCCGCCCGCGCGGCCCTGCGCCTGTTCGGGCTGTCGGTTCTGATCGGGGCGGGCAGCTTCGTGGGCCTCGTCACCGTGCCTCAACTCCTCGGTCTCGAGGCGCAGGTTTCCCAAGGCTATGCCTTCACGCTGTTCCTGATCTGCTACCTCGGCCTCGCCCTCGCCGTGCGGCGGCACCGGATCTTCAACCTCGATCAATGGGCGTTTCGCATCCTGTTCTTCGCGGTGGGCGCGCTGTTCCTCGTCTGCCTCGACGCCGCCCTGATCTATGGCCTGTCGCTGGAACGCGCCCCTGCTCTCGGCATCGCGCTTTTCACCGTCGCCTTCTTCTACCTTCCCTTCCGCGAAGCCGTGTCGCGCCGCTTCGCACGATGGCGCGGGCAGACCACGGTCGAGGCGTTCTTTCGCGACGTCTCCACGGTGGCACTGACGAAAGACCCGCAGGAACAGGCCCTGCGCTGGGACGAACTGCTTCAGGCGATGTTCCAACCGCTTTTCATCGAAACCGGGCCGAACGTCACCGAACACGCGGAGCTTGCGGGCGAAGGCGTCTTTCTCGTTCTGCCCGCGGTCGCCCCGCTTCCGTCCCGGCAACTCAAATGGGCGGCTGGCGGTCGGCGGTTGTTTTCTGACAGCGATGTGCAGAAGGCCGAAGAACTGGTCGATATCCTGTCCCAGCTTATCGAAAGCCGAAAGGCTTATGAAACGGGCGCCGCCGAAGAGCGGTCGCGCATCGCACGCGACATCCACGACAACATCGGCATCCAGCTTCTCGGCGCGCTGCATTCGCAAGATCCGAAGCGCAAGGACGTGCTGATCCGTGAAACGCTCGCCGATCTGCGTGAGATCATCGACAACCAGACCGGGCCGGGGCTGGACCTTGGCAATCTGATCGCGGACTTGCGCCTTGAACTGTCCGAAGTGCTCGAAGCGGCCGGGCTTTCGGTCAACTGGCCGCTTGGCGCGAACCTGACGGGCTACAACCTGAGCCCCCGGATCGCCCACGCCCTGCGGTCCGTCCTGCGCGAATGCGTCAACAACGCCATCCGCCACGCCGGCGCGCGCGAGGTGGGTGTCGGCTTCGACGTCCAGAAGGGCCATGTCCGCATCACGGTGACCGACGATGGCCGGGGCTTCGACCCGAATGCGGACGTGTTCGGACAGGGGGTTCAGAACATGCTCGTGCGCGTGTCGGCGCTGGGCGGGCACCTCAAGGTCAGCCCCGCAGCCCCCGGAACCGACCGGCCGGGAACGCATATACTGGTGGACCTGCCGCTCATGCGCGGCGCGATCGACGACGACGACGGCATGATGGAGGCCGCGCAATGAAACGCGCTCTGATCCTCGAAGACGTTCAGGAAACCCGCATCTGGCTGGGCGAGATCGCCTTGCGTGCCTTTCCAGACCTGACGATCACCGAAGCCGCCACCATCGCGGCCGCGCATGTGGCGCTGGACCGCGACCTGCCGGAGATTGCCCTTATCGACCTTGGGCTGCCCGACGGGTCCGGTCTGGAAATCCTGCGAAAACTCAAACAGAAATCCCCGACCAGCATCGCGGTCGTCACGACGATCATGGGGGATGACGTTTCGGTCGTTTCGGCACTGTCCGCCGGAGCGGACGGGTATCTGCAAAAGGACCAGACGCAGGACCAGATGGTCGCCCAACTGCGCCAGATCAGCCACGGTATTCCCGCGCTCTCCCCTGCCGTGGCGCGCCGGATCATGGGGCATTTCTCGCGCACCGGGCCTGTGGCCAACGACGACGGGAAACTCACGGATCGGGAAACGGACGTGCTTGCCCTGATCTCACGCGGTCTGCGAAATGCCGAAGTCGCCCGCGAACTCGGCCTCGCGGAAAGCACCGTCGCGGGCTACATCAAGACGATCTATCGCAAGTTGGGGATCTCGTCGCGCGCGGAGGCCGCATGGCACGCGACCCGGCTGGGCCTGTCCGAGAACCGCCGGGGTTAGCCGACCAGCCCAAGATCACGGGCGATCATCGCCGCATGAGTCCGGTTCTTGGCGTCGAGTTTTCGGATAACGGCGCGCACGTGCATTTTCACCGTCACTTCCTTGATGTTGAAATCGTGCGCGATTTCCTTGTTCTGGAGGCCCTTGCAGACACCGGCCAGCACCTGCAACTCCCGGTCCGACAGTTTCTGCGCGACGACGCTCGGATCGGGCAGAACGTCCTCGTTCAGGGTCGGAATCCGGAGGCCCGTATGCATCAGCGACAGCAGGTGGCCCATGGCCGTGCTCGGCATGTCGTCGGTCAGCACCGCGCCCGCCCCGTTCACGATACAGCGCCAGACGGTCGAGGGACTCGCCTTATGCGGGAGTACGATCGCCACCGGCTTGCCCCGGCTGCGCGAAATCGTCGAGAACGCCGACCTGAGGTTGGCCTCGCTGACAGAGGGGACGTGCAGGACGATGACGTCCAGTTCCTTTCCATCCGTGCGAAGCCGTTGATCGGCCTGAAAACAATCGGAGACGCGATCCACGGAAACCTCGGCCCCACCGATGTGCGCCGTCGCAATTTTATCTGTAATACTTGCCAAGTCGCTGGCGACCAAAACCTTCACCAACTGTCCCCTTTCGCACGTTGGTTCGCGCGACCGCTCTTCCCAGTCCAAGCAGGCATTACACAACTGCTGGTTAGCCAAAACCTATCAATAAGGATAAATCGTCGCGCTTTTCCTCAAAACCTGAGGAATTTCTAAGTTTCCTGTTCCGCAAAATGCGGGCCTGCGCGGAATCGAAAAAACCCTGTGTTTAAATAATGTTAGGAAGGGTAAGGTTTTCCTTACCCTACGGCAGTCCCGTCTTGCGCGTCAGAGAATCAACCGCTCGACCGCCCACCAAAGGCCCATCAGGCCGATGAGAACGGACGCGGGCACGACGATGCGTTGGCGATACCAGGGCCTTGCGCCGAACCAGACGGTAATCGAGAAAAAGGCGGTCGTGACGATTGCGATCTGGCCCAGTTCGACGCCGATGTTGAACGCGATCAGACTGGCGAGGAAATACGCGGGCGACAGCCCGATCTCGCCCAGCACCGAAGCGAAGCCGAGGCCGTGCAACAGGCCGAAGCCAAACACAACCATAAGGCGCATTCTGGATAATTTCGGTCGGAGGATGTTTTCGACCGCGACATAGGCAATCGACAGGGCGATCAGGGGTTCCACGATGCTTGCAGGCACCGAAACGACACCAAGGCTCGCCAATGCGAGCGTAATCGTATGGGCGACGGTAAACGCCGTGATCTGATACAACAGCGGCCGCGCTTCACGTGAAAAGAAAAACAGGCCGAGCACGAAAAGAATATGGTCGAGGCCCTTGGGCAGAATATGCGTGAAGCCGAGCCAGACGTAATTCGCGAAACTGGCAAGTCCGGTGATTTCGACCGTCCCGGTCCGGGGCATCGGCGCCGACATCTGTCCGGGGCCGAGAAAAGCCGAATACGCCTCCTGACCTTCCGGGAGATCCTGAACGATCTGGCGCAGGATGATCGGGCCATATTGCGCGTCCCATCCGAAAGACACGTCGCTCCCATCGTCCGGCAGGGCGGCGCGCAGGATCACTCGGCTTTCCCTCGGCAACGCGTCGCTCACGGCCTCGGCCGTCGACGCCTCGACCAGTTCGGGCACGAGCATCGTGTCCCCGGCCTGCATCCGCACGCCGTCCGACAGGTCCGGCCAGGCGGCTTGCAGCCTTTGCGAGAACGCGTCGGGGGAAAGCGCGCGCAACGCGTCATAGGCATCTGCACGAGGGGAATTGTTGGTGTCGGTCACCGATGACAGGTCGATCCCGGCCACCATCGCCTCGCCCTGAAGGATGATCGACATCTCGAGGCTGTCCTCGCCGATCTCGATATCAGCGATGGCGGGCGACATTTCGTGCGCCATGGCGGGTGACGACAGGGCCATCACGATAACGACAAGCCACATGCCAAGCGTTGACAGTGGCCACCATGCTGCCACCCTGCACCCCCGACCCAATAATGGATGCCCCATGCGCCTGCTCGCCTCTCTCGTCGCCTTCTTGTTCTTCGTCCCGGCCGCCACGGCCCACGAATTCTGGATCGAGCCTGAAACCTATACGGTCGACCCGGGCGATCCGATCATCGCGGAACTGCGGGTCGGACAGGATTTCAAGGGCGCGGCCCAAACCTATTTTCCCGACCGTTTCGCGCGGTTCGATGTGAAAATGGGGGAAACCACCCGTGCTGTCGAGGGCCGTATCGGTGACAGGCCCGCGATGACCTTTGTCCCCGAGGGCGAGGGGCTTGCCGTCGTGATCCACGAAACCAAGGGCCATACCCTGCGCTACAGCAGCCGCGACCTGTTCGAAAACTTCGTCGAGCACAAGGATCTGGGCGACGTGTTGGAGCGCCACGCGGCGCGCGGCCTGCCCGAACTCGAGTTTCGCGAGGCCTATACCCGCTATGCCAAATCCCTCGTCGCGGTCGGAGACGGGGTCGGCACGGACACGGCCGTGGGCCTGCACACCGAAATCGTCGCGCTGACAAATCCCTATACCGACGATCTGTCGGACGGAGTCGGGGTGCGCGTGCTTTTGGATGGAAAACCGCGGGCCGATGCGCAGGTCGAGGTGTTCGCCCGCGACGGCGACGGGAACGTCACCCAGAGCTTCTATCGCACAGACGCGGCGGGCGAGGCGGTCATTCCGGTCGGCCCCGCGACGGAGTACATGGTGGACGCGGTCGTCATGGAGGACACCGGCAACGACGACCCCGAAGCGGGGCCGGTCTGGCACTCGGCCTGGGCCAACCTGACGTTCCGTACCCCCTGAAGACCGAGCGGAGACGCGCAAAAGCGCGTCACAGGTTTTGCGCTGCCCCGCCTTTGGCGGGCCAGCGCGGTGGGGGGAGGCCAGCCTCCCCATCGCCGGTGGCAGGCCACCGTCGATTCCCCTCCGAGGTTTCCGGAAACGAAGAAGAGCGGACCCGTCAGTCGCCTACGCGTGCGTAGAGTTTCATCGCATAGGGTCCGATCTCGGCGACGTTCAGCTTCACGCCCTGTGCGTTCGGGTGGATGCCGTCGCGCTGGAAACCGTCGGTGCGCGACATCTCGCCCCGTCCCATCGCCTTGCCCATGCCCTGAAAGATGTAGGGCATGAAGATCATATCGGGGTGGCGCGCGGCGATACGGGGATACATCTCGTCGAAGGCGCCTTTGTACTCGGGGCCGAAGTTCGCGGTGGCGCGGTAGCCCACCAGCATGACGGGCAGGTTTTTCGCCTTCACCTTCTGGATGATCTGTTCGAGGTTCGCTTCGATCGAATTGAGCGGTATGCCCCGCAGGAGATCGTTGCCGCCGAGGGCGATCATGACCGCGTCGACCTCGTCCGTCAGGGACCAGTCCACGCGGTTCAGCCCGCCCCGCGTCGTGTCGCCCGAGACGCCCGCGTTGATGATCTTCACATCCGCGCCGCGAGCCTGCATCCAGCCCTGAAGCTGCGGCACCAGCCCGGCCTCCACCGGAAGGCCGTAGCCCTGTGTCAGGCTGTCGCCCAATGCCAAAATCGTGACCTCTTCGGCGATGGCGGGCATGGCGAGGAAAGGGAATATCAACAAAGACTTGGATATGACCCGCCGCAGCCCATATCCCTTGGGCACGATCCGTGAAAAGGCTTTCCGCATGACCGACCCCGTTCTCGACCTGACCGATGCCAAGCTGAGCCTCATGGGCAATGCCGGGCCGGTCGATATCCTGCGTGGCATCACGCTATCGGTCGCACGGGGGGAGACGTTGGGGCTGACGGGGCCAAGCGGTTCGGGCAAATCATCGCTCCTGATGTTGATGGGCGGGCTGGAGCGCGCGACCTCAGGCCGGGTGGCCGCTTTGGGCCAAGACCTCGGGCCGATGGATGAGGATGCGCTCGCCCGCTTTCGTCGGGATCATATGGGTGTCGTGTTCCAGTCATTCCACCTCATCCCGACGATGACGGCCATTGAAAATGTCGCGACCCCGCTGGAACTGGCGGGAACCCGCGACGCCTTCGACCGGGCCGAGGCGGAGCTGGAGGCGGTGGGGCTGGGCCATCGAAGCGGGCACTACCCGTCGCAGATGTCGGGCGGCGAGCAACAGCGGGTGGCGCTGGCACGGGCCGCCGTCACCAGGCCCGAAATTTTGCTGGCCGACGAGCCTACGGGCAACCTCGACGGGGCCACCGGGCAGGCGATCATGGACCTGCTCTTCGGGCTGCGGGATCGCCACGGGTCGACGCTCGTGCTAGTCACCCACGCACCGGAGCTGGCCGAACGCTGCGACCGGGTCATCGGATTGGCCGACGGGGTGCTGGCGTGAGCGTTGCGTGGCGTATCGCCCGACGGGAACTGCGCGGCGGTCTCACCGGGTTTCGTGTCTTTCTGGCCTGCCTCGCGCTGGGTGTCGCGGCGATTGCGGCGGTCGGATCGGTGCGCTCCGCCATTCAGGCGGGGATCGCCGAACAGGGGGCCGTGCTGCTGGGGGGCGATGCCTCGGTCCAGCTGACCTATCGCCGGGCGTCGGCGGACGATCTGGACTACCTCGCGAGCGTGGCGGATGAGGTGGGGGAAGTGATCGACTTCCGCTCGATGGCGCGGCTTCCGGGCGATGCCGATACGGCGCTGACGCAGGTCAAGGCGGTAGATGGGGTCTACCCGATCTATGGTCAGACCGTGCTGGACCCGGTCATGCCGCTGGACGAGGCGCTCGAGCTGCGGGACGGTTTGCCGGGCGCGGTCATGGCGCCGCTTCTGGTGGAACGGTTGCAGATCGCGCCCGGCGACACGTTTTTCCTCGGCTCGCAGGAATTTCGGCTGTCGGCGCGGCTCATGTCCTTCCCCGACGATGGCTCCGGCGGGTTCGATTTCGGCCCGCCCACCCTGGTTCATATCGACGGACTGGCGAACTCAGGGCTTATCACCGAAGGCACGCTGTTCAACTCGGAATACCGGATGCGGCTGCCCGACGGGACCGACCTTTCCGCGCTGGAAGCACAGACGATGCAGGCGATGGCGGGGTCCGCCCCGCGCTGGTCCGACGCCCGCAACGGCGCGCCGGGGGTGAGCGAATTCGTCGATCGGCTGGGCAGTTTCCTCGTGCTGGTCGGGCTTGCGGGGCTGGCCGTGGGCGGTGTGGGGATTTCGGCGGCGGTGCGCAGCTATCTGGACGAAAAGACCGAGGTGATCGCGACGCTCAAGACGCTGGGGGCCGGGCGCCGCACGATCTTTGCCGTCTATGCGTTTCAGATCGGGGTGCTCGCGGTGATCGGGATCGTGCTGGGGCTGATCCTTGGTGGGCTTCTCCCCATCGTCTTCGGTCCGATCATCTCGGCGGCTCTTCCCATCCCCGCCGACATCACGATCCGCCCCGGACCCTTGGCCGAAGCGGCCCTTTACGGCGTGATCGCTGCGGCGCTGTTCACGCTCTGGCCGCTCGCCAAGTCTGAAAACGTGCGCGCCGCGGCGCTGTTTCGGGATGGTGGCACGCCGGAGGGCTGGCCGCGCCTGGTCTATGTGTTGTCGACGGGTGTCCTCCTCGCCCTACTCGTGGGGGCGGCGACGTGGTTTTCGGGCATGGAGCGGATCGCGCTCTGGTCCGCTTTCGGCATCTTAGTGGCGTTTCTGCTGCTCGTGGGCGCTGGCCGTGCGGTGAAGGGGCTTTCGCGTCGGCTGGCCCGCACACGCGCGCTGCGCGGGCGGCCGATGCTGCGCATGGCGCTGGCGTCGGTCGGCGGGCCGGGGAACGAGGCGGCCTCGGTGGTGCTGTCGCTGGGGCTTGGTCTTTCGGTTCTCGCCGCCGTGGGGCAGGTGGACACCAATCTGCGCGGCGCGATCCAGCGCGAACTGCCGGACATCGCGCCGAGTTTCTTCGTCGTCGACATCCAGCCCGACCAGATCGACGCGGTGCGCGACCGGGTGACGAACGATCCGAAGGTCAGTCGGATGGACGCGGCCCCGATGTTGCGGGGGATCATCACGCAGATCAACGGGCGCGACGCGAAGGAGGTCGCGGGCGATCACTGGATCGTCGAGGGCGACCGGGGCGTGACCTATTCCGCCGCCTTGCCGGACCGGACCAAGATCACGGCAGGCGAATGGTGGGCCGAGGATTACGCAGGCGACCCGCTTATCAGTTTCGTGGCCGAAGAGGCCGAGGAAATCGGGCTCGAGATCGGCGACACGATGACGATCAACATTCTGGGGCGGGAAATCACCGGAACGCTCGCCAGTTTCCGGGACGTGGATTTTTCATCCGCCGCGATGAACTTCACCATCGCCATGAACCCCGCCGCGCTTTCCGGTGCACCGCACAGCTGGCTCGCCACGATCTATGCCGAGGACGACGCCGAGGCGGCACTCATGCGCGATATCACCCGGACCTATCCCAACATCACCATGATCTCGGTCAGCGATGCGATCGGCCGGGCGACCGAGTTGCTGGGCACCATCGCCGCCGCGATCACCTATGGCGCATTGGTCACGCTCGCCACGGGTGCGGTCGTGCTGATCGGCGCGGCGGCGGCGGGCGAACGCGCGCGGACCTATGAGGCGGCGGTGCTGAAGACGCTGGGTGCGCCGCGCGGGCGCATCCTTGCCGAGTTCGCCTTGCGCTCGGCCATCCTCGGCGGGGCGGCCGGGATCGTCGCGGTGTTCGCGGGGGGACTGGCGGGTTGGGCGATCTCGACCTTCGTGATGGACACGACGTTCGTGTTCGAGCCGGTCTCGGCTGCGGACATCGTGATCGGCGGGGTGGTCGTCACGCTGCTCGCCGGGCTGGCGTTCGCGTGGCGGCCGCTTTCGGCCCGGCCCGCGCGGGTGCTCAGGGCGCGGGAGTAGGGGGCGGCTCTTTCTTGCGGCGGAGCGGTCTTGCGTCCTCTCCCGCATACCAATCCTCGTCCCGCGTCATCCACATGGTCGCGGCCAGCGCGATAAAGGCCAGCGTAGAGCCTGCGATCAGCGCGTAATCGGTGGATTGCAGGATCAGGTAGAGCACGGCGTAGAGCACCACCAGCATGACGAAGAGCACGCTGGTGCGCGCACCGAGTTTCAGCCCGAACCAGCCGAACATGGTGATAAGGATGATCGTCGCGGCGGAGGACAGCAGATAGGCCGTGCCGAACCCGATCTGTTCGGCATAGGCGACCATCAGCAGCACGAAGGTCGTCTGACTGAGACCGATCAGTATGTATTGCACCGGATGCGCGGGCCGCGTGGTATGGCGGTCGATCAGAAGCACGGTCAGGAAGGTCAGCGCGATGAACAGGATGCCGTATTTCGCCGCGCGAAACGCCTTTTGGTAGAAATCGTTGGGCTCATAGTAATCGACGCCGAAGGCCATCTGGTTGCGCATGGCGTCGGTATAATCCTCGCGGCTCAGTTGCGGCAGGGTGCGCGCGAGGTGCGGGATCGTCCATGTCGCCTCGAACCCGTCATCTGTGATGGTCGAGCCGTCGGGCAGAAAGCCCCCGGTGAAACTCGGGTGCGGCCAGTCCGAGGCGAGCGTGACGGCGGTCTGCCGCCCCACCGGCGCGATCTTCAGCGTCTGCGCCCCATTGAGGCCCAGACGCATCGAAAACGCCTCCATCCCGCGCGGATCGCCCAGATCGGCTGTGATCCCGGCGCTGTTGCCGGCGGATGCGAGCGGTTCGATTGCCACGTCTTCGCCGTCGACGGTCAGCTCGGCCACCCCGCGCAGGGCGGCGTTGGAGCTGATGTTGAGGATGAGGTAGGCGGCATCCCAGCGAATGACCTCCTGCCCGCGCGCTTGGGCTTCGATCTGGTCGGTCGGAAAATCGAACGCCATATCGACGTCCGCGCGATAGACCGGCACGTTGAAAATCCCGCGATGGCGAATCTCGGTCGTGGTGTCGATGGTCACGTCGAAGCGGTCGGGATTCACGTAGATCGAACTGCGCCAAACGGTTTCGCGCTTGGTCACGCTTTGCAGCACCGGGTTGCCGTTGCCATCGGTCTGAATGTTGCCGGTCGCAGGGTCCGTCACCTGCTCCTGCACCACCCGGTCGACGGTTTCCTGCACCGGGACGACGAGGATCGGGCCGGATATCACCTGCGCGCCGCCCCATTCGCGACCGACCTCGACCATGGCGTCGCGGGAATAGTTCTTGCGTGAATTGATGACCTCGGAAGCGAGGATCAGGGGAATGACCATGAGGATGGTCAGAATGCCGACGATGAGAAACCGAAAGCCCAGTGAACGCCGCATGAAAATCCTCCCTGAATGGGCGCGATCATGCGGCGGAACGACGGGGTGCGCAATGTTCTTGGGCGGTGGGGCGGTGTTCATCGCCGGGCTTGTGCCCGCTCTTCGCGATGAGAGCGCCGCGTGCCCGACGAGCGGGACGCAATAAAAAGCCCCGCCGGAGCGGGGCTTTGGGATCGTTGGGCCGGCCTGTGCCGATCAGATCGTGCGCTGCACCATCTTTTTCTTGATCTCCGCGATGGCCTTGGCCGGGTTCAGACCCTTGGGGCAGGTCTGCGCGCAGTTCATGATCGTGTGGCAGCGGTAGAGTTTGAACGGATCTTCCAGATCGTCCAGACGCTCGCCCGTCGCCTCGTCGCGCGAGTCGATGATCCAGCGATAGGCGTGGAGCAGCGCGGCGGGGCCGAGGTAGCGTTCGGAGTTCCACCAGTAGCTCGGGCAAGAGGCCGAGCAGGAGGCGCACATGACGCATTCGTAAAGACCGTCGAGCTTCTTGCGGTCTTCGATCGACTGGCGCCATTCCTTCGCCGGGGCGTTCGTCTTGGTTTCGAGCCACGGCATGATCGACGCATGTTGCGCGTAGAAATGCGTGAGGTCGGGAACGAGGTCGCGCACGACGTCCATGTGCGGCAGCGGATAGATTTTCACGTCGCCCTTGATCTCGTCGAGACCGTAGATGCAGGCGAGGTGGTTGCCGCCGTCGATGTTCATCGCGCAGGAGCCACAGATCCCTTCGCGGCAGGAGCGGCGAAAGGTCAGGGTCGGGTCGATCTCGTTCTTGATCTTGATGAGCGCGTCCAGAACCATCGGCCCGCAGGTGTCCATGTCGACGAAATAGGTGTCGACGCGCGGGTTCTGGCCGTCATCCGGCGTCCAGCGATAGATCAGGAACTTGCGCACGTTCTTGGCGCCCTCGGGCTTCGGCCAGGTCTTGCCGGTCCGGATGCGCGAGTTCTTGGGGAGTGCGAATTCAACCATGGATCTCTCTCCTTAGAACGTCCGCGCCTTGGGCGCGATTTTCTTGAGTTCGATGCCGCCCTGATCCTCTTTCGTGAGCGGGTCGAGGATGACGGGGCGGTAGCTCAGCGTCACCTTGTCGCCGTCGACGCGGGAGATCGTGTGCTTGCGCCAGTTCTCGTCGTCGCGGGCGGTGTGATCCTCCATCGCGTGCGCGCCACGGCTTTCCTTGCGGGCTTCGGCGCCGACGATGGTGGCCAGCGCGTTCGGCATGAGGTTGGTCAGCTCCAGCGTTTCCATCAGGTCCGAGTTCCACACCAGCGAGCGGTCGGTGACCTTGAGGTCGGCCAGCTTGCCCGCGATGGCGGTCATCTTCTCGACACCCTCTTTCAGCGTCTTGTCGGTGCGGAACACGGCGGCGTCGGCCTGCATCGTCTTCTGCATTTCAAGGCGCAGTTCGGCGGTCGGCGTGCCGCCGTCGGCGTGGCGCAGCCCGTCGAAACGGTCGAAGGCCGCGTCGATGGAAGCCTGGTTCGGGGTCGGCACCGGGGACTTGGCGTCCACCACCTCACCCGCGCGGATCGCGGCGGCGCGGCCGAACACGACGAGGTCGATGAGCGAGTTGGAACCAAGGCGGTTCGCCCCGTGGACCGACGCACAGCCCGCTTCGCCCACGGCCATCAGGCCCGGCACCACGGCGTTCGGGTTGTCTGCGGTCGGGTTCAGAACCTCGCCATAATAGTTCGTGGGGATTCCGCCCATGTTGTAGTGAACGGTCGGCAGAACCGGAATCGGCTCTTTCGTGACGTCCACGCCCGCAAAGATTTTCGCGGATTCGGAAATACCCGGAAGCCGCTCGGCCAGCGCCTCAGCGGGCAGGTGGCTGAGGTTCAGGTGGATGTGGTCGCCCTCGGCCCCGACACCGCGCCCTTCGCGGATTTCCATCGTCATCGAGCGCGAGACGTAATCGCGCGGGGCGAGGTCTTTGTATTGGGGCGCGTAACGCTCCATGAACCGTTCGCCCTCGGAGTTGGTGAGATACCCACCTTCGCCGCGCGCGCCCTCGGTGATGAGACAGCCGGAGCCGTAGATGCCGGTCGGGTGGAATTGCACGAATTCCATGTCCTGAAGCGCAAGGCCCGCCCGCGCCACCATGCCGCCACCGTCACCGGTGCAGGTGTGGGCGGACGTGGCCGAGAAATAGGCGCGGCCATAGCCGCCCGTCGCCAGCACCACCATCTTGGCGTTGAAGACGTGCATGGTGCCATCGTCGAGCTTCCAACAGACGACACCCTGACACACGCCGTCATCCGACATGATGAGGTCGATTGCGAAGTATTCGATATAGAACTCGGCGTTGTTCTTGAGCGATTGACCGTAGAGCGTGTGCAGGATCGCGTGACCCGTGCGGTCGGCGGCGGCGCAGGTGCGCTGCACGGCCGGGCCTTCACCGAATTCGGTGGTGTGGCCGCCGAAGGGACGTTGGTAGATCTTGCCCTCTTCGGTGCGCGAGAACGGCACGCCGTAGTGTTCCAGCTCATAGACGGCGGCGGGCGCTTCGCGGGCGAGGTATTCCATCGCGTCCGTATCGCCCAGCCAGTCGGACCCCTTCACGGTGTCGTACATGTGCCACTGCCAGTTGTCGGGGCCCATGTTCGACAGCGAGGCGGCGATGCCGCCCTGTGCTGCCACCGTGTGCGAGCGGGTCGGGAACACCTTGGTCACGCAGGCGGTTTTCAGACCCTGCTCGGCCATGCCCAGCGTCGCGCGCAAGCCAGCGCCACCGGCACCGACCACGACCACATCGTATTCGTGCGTTTCGTATTCGTATTCAGCCATGTCTTGTCCCTCAGGCGCCCAGCGAGATGCGGATGACGGCGTAGACGCCGACGAGCGCGAACAGCGTGCAAAGCAGGCGGGTGGCGATGATGATCACCATCCCGGCGCGGCCATGCACGTAATCTTCGACGACCACCTGCACACCTTGGAAGAGGTGCAGGAAGGCGGTCAGGAAAAAGGCGATCGCGATGATCGCGTTCACCGGATGCGCGTATGCGGCGCGCACCGCTTCGTATCCGTCGCCAAGGTTGTAGGCGAAGGGAAAGACGAAGAGCGGCACGAGGAACAGGAGCGCGATGGCGCTGATCCGCTGTTCCCAGAAATGCCCGGTGCCCTGCTTGGCGGAGCCAAGGCCTTCGACGCGGGCGCGGTCGGTCTGATAACGCATGTTGTCCCCCTTATCCGACGATGATGGTCACGATGACCATGACGACGGCGAAGCCGATGCCGATCAAGGCCGAGCGGTTCACGGTTTTCTGTCCGAAGTGCGAACCCGTGTCCCAGATCAGGTGCCGAACGCCGTTGGCGAAGTGCAGCCAGAGCGCGCAGATCGACAGGAAGAACACGATATCCCCGAACCATGAGGTCAGGACCGCGCTGGCCGTCTCGAAATACTCGGGCCCCGTTGCGAGCGCGAGAAAATACCAGACGATCAGAACGCCGGAAAAGCCCATGGCGACGCCGGTGATCCGGTGCAGGATCGACAGTTTCGCATTGAGCGGAAGGCGATAGGCCTGAAGGTGGGGGGAGAGCGGGCGGTTGCCCTGGTTCACATCAGCCATGAAGCGACCTTTCGATGCAGTTGGCGACGAGCTGTTTGCAATTCGGCCCCATCCATAGACAAAATTGACCGAGAGTCACGGGTGGATTCCACCAAATCGCGTTTGATCGGCGCTAACGTGAAGATTTTGTGGCATTTGTGATCACGGTCAAAGTCCGCGTGATCACAAATTACCAATCCGCCATTTCTGCGAGGAAATCGACATATTCGGTGCAGATCGTGATCTCGCGATATTCCGGGTCGTAGAAGGCGTTCGCCTCGCCGCAACCCGCGTATGAGATCACCAGATCGTCGTCGAGGCTGAATTCCGCGTTCAGCGCGTCGATCTCGTCGAACAGAAGATCGGCGATATAGTCGTCCCGCTCGAATTCGCCCGCCACGAAGGTTTCTCCTTCTCCGGCCTCCGCCATCGCGTCGAGGATCTGTCCCCATGAGTTGTTGGCCTGATTAAACTCGTCCTCGCACCATTCGGAGCGTTCCTCGGGCAGGCCGAGCTCCTCGGCCACGTCGTCCCGCTCGTCCGGGTTGGCGCCGTAAAAGATGCAGACGAGGTTGTAATACCGCTGTTCGTCCGGCCCATGCACGTCCCAGAACATCGGTTCTTCCCCGGCCTCGCGGGCCATGTCCGCCTCGGTCAGGAACCCGAAGGCCGCGTCATAGGCGATGCCGACCGCGTCCTCTCTTCCCAGAACGCATCGACGAGCAGGATCGACAGAACATCCGCCGCGTCCTCCTCCTGCCCGAAGATCGGCACGTCCTGAATGTCGATCAGGGCGTGGCCCAATTCGTGATAAAGCGTGGCCAAGATGTTCGATTCCACGAAGGCTTCCACATCCTGCGCCACCGCAAGAGACGGCAGTCCCACAAGGGCCGCCGTGGCGAGTTTTTTCAGCAATTCGGTATCCCCCTAGCGGGCCATATTGGCCAGTTCTTCCCCAAATTCCGTGCAGATCTGAATCTCCAGCAGGCCCGGGTCATAAAAGGCATTCGCCTCGCCGCAGGGGATCACGCTGATATTCAGTGTCTCGGGCAGAACCATCTCGGCATTCAGCCGTGCGACTTCGCTCCGCACGAAACGGGTCAGATGGTCGTCCTCGTTCATCACCCAGTCGAGCCGGATGGTCTGCCCCGGCGCATCGGTGACCAGACCATCCAGAACCGCGTTCCATGACGTTTCCGCAAGCGCATATTCCTCGTCACAGGTGCGCGCCCGCGCTTCGGGCAGATCGAACAGATCGACAAGGTCGGCCCGCATGTCGGTATCGACCCCGTACATGAGACAGGCGAAATTGTAATAGCGTTGCAGGTCCGGCCCATGCACGTCCCACAGCGAAAGGTCGTCGCGATGCTTTCCCGCGCCTTCCGCAAAGAGCCAGTAATTGCGGGCCACATCCCCCGCCATGCGCTGCACCGTCACGTCGTCATGCAGCCGGTTCATCAGGACGACCGCGAAGGTGTCGGCCGCAAACTCCTCCGGCCCGTAGATCGGCAGGTCCAGCAGGCCGATCAGCGCATGGGCCAGTTCGTGATAAAGCGTCTCGGTGACGTTCGCCTCGACATACAACTGCACGGGATCGACGCGGGCAGGGGCGGCCTGAAGGGTTTGGCCGCCCGGCTTTGCGAAGGTGTAGAAATCCTTGTCCCCTTCGGCGTGCGCCGGAGAGAGAGACAGGGCGAGGGCGATGGCAGCCGCGAAACGCATGTCTACATGAGGGCGCGAACCGCGGGCGCCGTCAAGAACTAGCTGTCACGGCACCGAAACCGAAACCGCGCCGCAGTCGCCTCGGCATCGGTCGGTCCGACATACATGACCTGACAGGTTTCCGTTTCCTGCGGGAACCTCAGCAATTCACCGGGAAGCAGGTTATGCTCCTCGCCGTTGAAATAGACGCCGGCCCAGGTCTCGCTCCCACTTTTGAAACGGTGGAAGCCGAGGCTCGCGAAATCGCCGTCCGGCGCGTCGAGGTCGACGGCGCTGTTGGGTGGCAGGTCGAAGACACCGCTGAAGACGCGCAGGTAAGAGCCGCTTTCGCCACTGTTGTCGGCGGATTCGGCCAGAGCCTGCGAAACGCCGCCCAAGGCGCTGATGGCCTTTTCCAACTGTTCGTCGTTCTGGGGCGCGATCCCCTGATCCGAGATCGACGTGGCAATGCTGTCGAGACTAGCGACGAGGTCGTCGATGGTGCTGACGGTCGTATCGGTCGCGCGATCGAAAAGGGCGAAACCGGCGACGCCGGCAGCCAGCAATCCGCCGACGAAGCCAAGCCCCTCTTTCAGAAATTTCATGTGCGAATACCCCTAAGTAACGGGGTCATCACATCGGCATCAGCGCCCAGTAGTCAAGATCGAGCATCACGTGGGGCAGGTATTTCCCGTCCTCGCCCTTGAGCGCGAAGTCCTGAATGCCGCCTTTGGTCGCCACCAGCCGCAGACGCACCGCCCCCACGCCGGGCGACGGGGTTTCGGCCTTGTCGAGCACTTCGGACCATGCGCGAACCGTGTCGCCCGCAAAGCACGGGTTGGCATGGGCGCCCGCGTTCAGGCCGACGATCATCTGCGCGTTTGCCAGACCGTTGAAGCTGAGGCTTCGGGCCATCGAAATCACGTGCCCGCCGTAGATCAGGCGCTTGCCGTCCTCGCGGTTGGTCGCGTCGAAATGCACCTTGGCCGTGTTCTGCCACAGGCGCGTGGCGATCATGTGCTCGGCTTCCTCGACGGTCACGCCGTCCACATGGTCGATCTTTTCGCCGATCTCGTAGTCGCCGAACCTGTGCCGCTCGCCCGCCAGCTTGAACTCGTAGCGCGAGAAGTCGAGCCCTTCGGGGATCACCAGATCCTCCACGGGCACGACCTGTTTCAACTCCGGCACCAGCGTGTCCGGCGCATCGGCGGAAAGGTCTTTCTTCCGCACCATGACCCAGCGGATATATTCCAGCACCGGCTCGTCATGCTGGTTGTAGCCAGTCGTCTTGACGTAGACGACGCCCGATTTGCCGTTCGAGTTCTGCTTGAGCCCGATCACCTTGGACTCCGAACGCAGTGTATCGCCCGGCCAGACCGGTTTGAGCCAACGCCCTTCGGCATAGCCAAGGTTGGCGACCGCGTTCAGGGAGATGTCCGGGACGGACTTGCCGAACACCAAATGGAACGCGGCAAGATCGTCGATCGGTGAGGCATCCAATCCGCAATCGCGCGCGAATTCGTCGGAGGAGTAGAGCGCGTGACGGGCCGGGTAGAGCGCGTGATACATCGCACGCTCGCCCCCCGATACCGTGCGCGGCACGGCATGGGTAATCACTTCGCCGATGCGATAATCCTCGAAAAACCGGCCCGGATTGGTCTTTGCCACGCTATTGTTCTCCCAGCTTGATGTCGGGGTGGTAGTCGCCGGGGGCGTCCTTGGTCACGGCCTGACCGCAGCGCATCACGCCGTTGGCCGCGTCGAAGGCATAGGTCGGACTGCCGTGAAGCACCCAGCCCTTGTTCAGGGCCGCCGTCACCTTGTGGCAGAACTCCGACGTGTCGTCGGCGGACAGAAATCGATAGAGTTGCATGGCTGCTCCTTATCCGAACGCCGGGTAGCCGAGCCAGTAGTGGACGCCCGCGATGGCGGCAAAGACGACGACGGCACCGACCGCGGCCCCGATCTCCTTGCCGACCGGGAACGGCCCGGTGTTCTTGGCGGGTTTGGCCTGACGGTTGATGAGGATCACCTCGATCACGGCCCAGGCGAGCAGGCCCCCGAACAGCACGAAGGACGGCATGTCGCCGTTCACCAGCAGGTGCGCGATGGCCCATGTCTTGACGCCGGTAAGCTGCGGGTGGCGGATCTTGGACGTGATCCACGTCTTCATGCCGGATGCCGCGAACAGGTAGACCGCGAACAGCATGAGCAGATTGTTGATGCCCACCATCGCGGGGCTGCGGCCCCAATAGGCCGACCCGTCCCACATCCGGTAGCCGATCACCATCAGGACGATCCCGACGAGAGACAAAAGCGCGACAGGCCCCTTGGCCTTGTCGCCCATATTGGCGCGCGCCTCGGGCGCGATACGTTTGAACAGATGCGCGAGCGTCCAGATGAGGACGCCCAGAATGAGAACGAGCATGGCTTATCCTTCGAGACTGGCGATGGCCTCTGCTTTCGCGAGCAGAGCTTTCGCGGTCACGATATGCAGATTCTCAACGATCTTTCCATCGACGACCGCCACGCCCTGTCCCGATGCCTCGACCTCTTCGAAGGCTGCGATCTGGCGGCGGGCGAGGTCGATGTCGGCCTCGGAGGGCGCGAAGAGCTCGTTCGCGATGTCGATCTGGGCCGGGTGGATCAGCGTCTTGCCGTCGAAGCCGAGGTCGCGGCCCTGTTCGCATTCCGCGCGCAGGCCGTCGTCGTCCTTGAACGCGTTGTAGACACCATCGACGATCAGGGCACCGGCGGCACGGGCCGCGATCAGGCTGATCTGAAGGCTGGTCATGACGGTGGAGCGGTCGGGCGTGACGCGGCAGCCCAGTTCCTTGACCAGATCGTTGGTGCCCATGACGATCCCCGCCAGACGCGGGTGGGCCGCGATCTCGCGCGCGTTCAGGATGCCCTCGGGCGTCTCCATCATGGCCCAGAGCGGGACATCGGGAATCATGTCGGCCAGCGTTTGCAGATCGTAGGCCGAGTTCACCTTTGGCAGAAGCAGCGCGTCGATTTCGGCGCCCTGCATCGCTTCGACGTCCTGACGCCCCCAGACCGTATCGAACCCGTTGATCCGCACGATCCGCATCCGGTTGCCGAAGCCGCCCTTGTCCAGTTCCGCGCGCAGGGTGGCCCGTGCATCCGCCTTGGCGTCGGGGGTCACGGCGTCTTCGAGGTCGAAGATGATCGCATCGGCGGGCAACCCCCGCGCCTTGTCCAGCGCCCGCTCTTTCGAGCCGGGAATGTAGAGCACGGAGCGGACGGGGCGCGTCGATTGGGTCATGATTCTACCTCTGAGCAATTTTGTTGCGCGAAACCAACATGGGGCGCACGAATTGGCAAGGGTCAATGTGCCGCAATGCAGAAAAACGCGGGCGAGACGACGCAACGCTCCTGCCGTTAACCAAACTTTCGGGGATGTGGCGCGAGGATGAATGCACAAGCCGGGCGACGGAGGCCCAATGCGGTTGGCCATCACGCCACGGGGACAAGCCCGGCGATGTCACAGGGTTTGCCGTCGGAATACCGGCTGGCCAGCAAGCCCCGACCTGAAGGACCGAACCATGAAACGGACCCTTATCGCATCGACCTTCGTCTGCCTGTCCACGCTCGCCGCGTCGACCGCAGTCGCCCAGACCGCCAATTGCTCGACCCGTGACCATGTCGTCGGACACCTCGCTGACCGTTTCGGCGAGGCGCGCCAGTCCATCGGACTCGCGTCCGGTAACCGGATCGTCGAGATGTTCGCCTCGCCCGAGACCGGCACATGGACCCTGACCATGACCACGCCCGACGGGCGCACCTGCATCATCGGTGCGGGCCAGGCCTGGGAACGTGTCGAGGACGAGGTGACGCCTGCGGGCCAGCCTACGTAAGCGCATCCGCGATCAGCTTGGTCCCGGTGAGGACGAGGAGCGTGTATGTGATCGTGAAGTAAAGGCGCTCGGGGATGATGTCGTGAAGTTTGACCCCGAGCCAGACGCCGATCACCGCGGCGGGAATCAGCATTACGTCCGCCTTGAGCGACTGCCACGTGAAGATGCCCAAAAACATATAGGGCACGAACTTCATCAGGTTGATCGCCCAAAACACGAGGACGGTGGTCGCCTGATACGTCGTCTTGTCCAGCCCGCGCGACAGAAGGAAGACCGCGGCGGGCGGGCCGCCGGCGTGACTGACGAACGAGGTGAAGCCGCCCACCGTGCCCGAGATGAGCCCGCCGGTTCGGCCCATCGGCTGCCGGGCGGGCCGAAGCAGCCCGAATTTCCGCGCCAGCTGAAACGCGACGAACCCGATCGCGACGGCGCCGATCAGCAGCCTGAACAAATCCGGATCGGCCAGATGGTAGAAGACCGCACCAAGCGCCACACCGGGAATGGCGCCGAGGATCAGCATCAGTGCTGCGAAGCGATCCCACTTCTTCCAGTAGGGCTTGAGCGCGGTGACATCCATCAGCATGAGGAGCGGCAGCATCAGACCGACGGCCTGGCCGGGTTCCAGAATCAGCGCCAGAAGCGGCGTCGCGGCAAAGGCCGCACCGGACCCGAAGCCGCCCTTGGATATCCCCGCGAAGATTACGGCCGGGATCGCGACGAGGAAGAACATGAGGTCGATTTCCAAAGCGCGCGCTCCCCAAAGTCTCTGATTGCCCACACCTTTAGCGGTATCAACGGGGCCTGCAAGGCATCCTGCCGCAATGCAGCGCCCTTGCGCCGTCTGGTGAACGGGGCTAGGCAGCGCGAGGACAGTAAAACCTGATCGGAGATCAATCACATGGCTCGACCCAAGATCGCGCTCATCGGCGCAGGCCAGATCGGCGGCACGCTCGCTCACCTCGCCGCCCTCAAGGAACTCGGTGACGTCATCCTTTTCGACATCGCCGAAGGCACCCCGCAGGGCAAGGCGCTGGACATCGCGGAAAGCGGCCCGGTCGAAGGCTTCGACGCGGCGCTGAAGGGCACGAACGATTACGCCGACATCGCGGGCGCGGACGTCTGCATCGTCACCGCCGGTGTGCCGCGCAAGCCCGGCATGTCGCGTGACGACCTCCTCGGCATCAACCTGAAGGTGATGAAATCGGTCGGCGAAGGCATCCGCGACAACGCGCCGGATGCTTTCGTGATCTGCATCACCAACCCGCTCGACGCGATGGTCTGGGCGCTTCAGCAGTATTCCGGCCTGCCGCCGGAGAAGGTCGTCGGCATGGCGGGCGTTCTGGACGCCGGTCGTTTCCGTCACTTCCTGTCGGTCGAATTCGACGTGTCGATGAAAGACGTCACCGCCTTCGTGCTGGGTGGCCACGGCGATACGATGGTGCCGCTGGTGCGCTATTCGACCGTCGCCGGTATCCCGCTCCCCGATCTGGTGGAGATGGGCTGGACGACGCAGGACAAGCTCGACGCGATCGTGCAGCGCACTCGTGACGGCGGCGCCGAAATCGTCGGCCTGCTCAAGACCGGCTCGGCGTTCTATGCGCCCGCCGCCTCGGCCATCGAGATGGCGGAAGCCTATCTCAAGGACCAGAAACGCCTGCTGCCGTGCGCGGCATGGGTCGATGGTGCGCTGGGCCTGAACGGCATGTATGTCGGCGTTCCGACCGTGATCGGTGCCGGCGGCATCGAGCGCATCGTGGACATCAAGATGACCAAGGACGAGCAGGCGATGTTCGACAACTCGGTCGAAGCGGTGAAGGGCCTTGTCGAAGCCTGTAAGGGCATCGACTCGAACCTCGGCTGATCGCAGTCCACAGGTAAGTTTCGAGAGGGTCGGGCGGTTGTCCGGCCCTTTTTCGTTTTTGGGCGGTGAAGGGGCTGCGTTAACCTTTGGCGAGGTTGCGTGGCGTTAAGTCGCTGAAAAACAGGGGATATTTTTGGGAAGGATACTAGAATCCTAGTATCCTAGAATTCTGACACGCGCGTCCAAGAGCCCCATCCGAACCACGCCCCACCGTCCCTCATCCTGGCGCAGGCACCGCAAGCAACGCGCCCCGACGTGCCGCCACTTCTGCGGCAAGCTCGTCCAGATGCGGGGCAAGGGCGTGGTCCAGCCGCGCGCCGGTCGCATCGAATTCCACCTGCGGAGCGTGACGCGCGACGGTGCCCTCAATATCGAACGGCACGCTGTGCAGCGCCCCGCGCGCCGACAGGGTCGCCAGCGTGTCAGCCGACAGTCGATAGGTCCGGTCGAACCGCTCGAGCGCCGCCGCTCTCACGTCCTGCGCCGCGATGATTTCGCGCAAAGCGGCGTAACGTGCCGGCCGCATCAGGATGCGCCGCTCCGATTGCACGGCATAGCGGAGTTGCTTCACGGCCCAATGCGTCGGCGTCAGCCCTTCGAAATGCAGAATGCGCATCTTTTCGGCTCTGCGCCGCGGCCGCGGCCCGTCTGGCCCCATGACCCGGTGCGTCACGACGTGGTGCGGCATGTAGGCGGGCACCATCGGCTTGGCCGAGGCATAGCCGGCCATCCCCTTCGGCTCCAGAAAGCGGGCGTCATCGCCGTAAACGTCGGCCAGCCCGCCCTCGACCGTGCTGCGGAACGCACCGGCGAAAAGCCCCGTGTCGCCGAGCGCCAAGACCCGTTCCCACGGCGGAACGGCCAGCCAGTCCGCGTCACCCACCGCGTCCACGTCGTGCCAGACCCCCTCCGGTGCCCAGAGAAACTCGTCCGCGTCCAGATGGATCAGCCAATCCGCCAGCCCCTGTGCCACGGCCCACCGGAAGTTGGTGTTTTGCCGCGGCGTCTGTATGTCCGGCTGCCTGTCCCATCCCAACGCGGCCCAATGCGCGGCGTCGCAGCGGATCACGCGCACGCCGTCCAGACCGTCCAGCACCGCCGCCGCCGGATCGTCAGGGTCGTCGAAGAACAGCGTGACTTCGGCCCCCATGTCGAGGTGATGGCAGGCGAAGGCGAGCACGAGGTCGATAGGTTCGCGCACCGTCGCGACCACGCCCCAACGGCGATCAGGCATTGCGTCGGGCCTGACGCTTCTGGCGGACGATGGATTGCGCGCGGGCCGAAAGCTCGGCCCGATGCAGCCGGTCGAAGCCTTCTGCGCTGAAATCCGGCGAAAGATGCGGGGCCACTCGCGCGACCGCCCCCGCCACGTCCACAGGGTAATCAAAGAGCGCCCCGGCCTCGCGCAATGTGGCGGCCTCGTCCTCGTTCAGGCGATAGAGCGCCTCATAGACCCGCGCCCCGGCCCGCTCGGGGTTCGGCGCCTGTAGGATCGCGCCGATCGAGGCCATGCGCTGAGTGTTCAGAAGCTGGTTCATGGCCGCGCCCTGCTCGGCATATCGCAGGTTCTTGAGCGCCCAATGCGCGGGCGTGATCCCGTCGAAATGCAGGATGCGCGCGCCCGGTGCCGGGACCGACGGGCGCACCGGCGCCCCTTCGGCGTCGCGCACCTTGTGGATGGCCAGAAACCCCTCGCCGACGCGGGCCATGGCCTTGCCCGCGGAATAGCCGCCCATGCCGCCCGACAGCGCCGCCGCGCGCTTGCCATAGACCCGTTCCGCCAGACCGGGCATGTCATGCAACGGCCCGCGAAAAATCCCGCCGTAGATCTCGCCGTCCGGTGCCGTCTTCCAGCATCTCTCGACGTTGGGAATGTGAAGCCACGCGCCTTCGTGCACCTGCGCCAGCTCATCGGCCAACGGCCCCGGCAACCAGAGCAATTCGTCCGCATCCGCGTGAAGCAGCCAATCCAGATCGCTTTGCGCCATGACCCGGTTCGCATTCACCGTCTGTCGTTTGGTCTGAAGCGCAGGTGGCTTTGCGAACCCGGCCTCTCGCCAGTAGTCGGCGTCGCATAGCGTCACCGTGACACCGGGGATGGTCGCCGCCACCTTGGCCGCCGGGTCATGCGGCACGTCGAAGAACAGGTGAACCCTCTCTGCCCCCAGCGCGAGGTGATGGCAGGCGAAGCCCACGATCAGCGCGACCGGCTCGCGCACCGTGGCCACGACGCCCCAACGCGGCGGTTTTCCCGATGCAGTCGATACGTTCTGTTTCACTTGGGGGTCATTTGTGCCGTGATTTGTGTTAAGCTAGGGTCATTGACGGCTTCAAGTCCAGTTAACCCTTTTGTTTTGGTGTTCGAGGCGTCACAACACGATGACGGACAAAGGACTGACATGGCAGTTAAACGCAGGGCGGATTTCGCCGAAAATCGTGTGCGCATCCTCGAGGCTGCGGATGAAATCTTCGTCGAGCGCGGCGTCGGGGCACCACTCGACTCCATCGCGCAACGGGCCGGCGTGGGGCGTGCGACGTTCTTCCGGCACTTTCCGGACCGCCGCGCGCTCATCAACGAAATGCTGGATCTGTTCCTGAGCAAGCTCGAAGAAACCAGCAGCAAGCTGGACGTGACCGAGACGTCGATCAACGAAATCACCCCGATGTTCTACGACCAGATGATCCACTACGCGCCGGTCGCCGATTTCCTGCGCGCGCAAAGCCGCGAAGACCCGGTTCTGCTCGAAGCCATCGACCGCTTCCACGCGCTGCTCCGCCCGCATGTTCAGGCCGCGATTTCGGCGGGAACGGTGCGCGAGGATCTGCGCGAAGCCGACATCGTGATCTTCGCCGTCATGCTCGCAGCCGCCGCGACCACGCCGAATATCGGGCCCGAAGGCCGCCGCGCCGCCTATGACCTGATGATGCGCGGACTGCAAAAACAGGGCTGAAGCCCCGAATCTCCGCTGCGACCGGCTGACGCACCGGAGTTTTGTGATCACGACTTCGCGGGGTGTGATCACAAGCTGCGCAATTCTTGGCCATTTTATCGGTAACACCGAAAAATACGTTTCATGGCGGTTCGCGCGGGTGCATGTAGGGCCCGAACGCAAACCAGATGGGACGAGTTCATGAACATCCATGAATATCAGGCGAAGGCGCTCCTTCGCGATTATGGCGCTCCGGTCTCCGATGGCCGTGTGGTCATGAAGGCCGAAGAAGCCAAGACCAAAGCCAGCGAACTGGACGGCCCGCTCTGGGTCGTGAAAGCCCAGATTCACGCCGGTGGTCGCGGCAAGGGCCACTTCAAGGAAGAAAGCGCCGGCGAAAAGGGCGGCGTGCGCCTCGCCAAGTCGGTGGAAGAAGCCGCCGAAGAAGCCAAGAAGATGCTCGGCCGCACGCTGGTCACGCACCAGACCGGCCCGGCGGGCAAGCAGGTCAACCGCATCTACATCGAAGCAGGCTCGGGCATCGAAACCGAACTGTACCTCGCGCTGCTGGTGGACCGCCAAACTTCGCGCGTGTCCTTCGTCTGCTCGACCGAGGGCGGCATGGACATCGAAGAGGTGGCCGCGTCGACCCCCGAAAAAATCCTGTCCTTCTCGGTCGATCCCGCGACCGGCTATCAGCCGTTCCACGGCCGCCGCATCGCCTTCGCCCTCGGCCTCGAAGGCCCGCAGGTCAAGCAGTGCGTGTCGCTGATGGGCACCCTTTACAAGGTGTTCACCGAGCGCGACATGGAGATGCTCGAGATCAACCCGCTGATCGTCACCGACGGCGGCGACCTCAAGGTGCTCGACGCCAAGTTCGGCTTCGACGGCAACGCGCTTTACCGCCAGCCAGACATCGCCAACCTGCGCGACGAGACGGAAGAGGACTCGAAGGAACTCGAGGCCTCCAAGTACGACCTGAACTACATCGCGCTCGACGGTGAAATCGGTTGCATGGTGAACGGCGCGGGCCTCGCCATGGCGACGATGGACATCATCAAGCTCTACGGTGCGGAACCGGCCAACTTCCTCGACGTCGGCGGCGGCGCCACGAAAGAGAAAGTGACGGAAGCCTTCAAGATCATCACGTCCGACAAGAACGTGAAGGGCATCCTCGTGAACATCTTCGGCGGCATCATGCGCTGCGACGTCATCGCCGAGGGCGTGATCGCCGCGGTGAAGGAAGTCGGTCTCGAAGTGCCGCTCGTCGTCCGCCTCGAAGGCACGAACGTCGACAAGGGGAAAGAGATCATCGCGAACTCCGGCCTGAACGTGATCGCTGCCGACGACCTCAAGGACGGCGCGCAGAAGATCGTGAAAGCGGTGAAAGGCTAAGGCCCGGACGAATGGTCTTCGTGGTCCCGACATACAACCTCGTTTACGCGGCCGTTCCCAAGGCCGCGTGCACGTCGTTGAAACGGGCCATGTACCGGCTCGAGCATGGCACCGAGTTCAGGGGCGTCGAGGCGAACGGCAAGCGGCTGGGGCTCCAGCAGGCCTTTCCGACGACGCGGTTCGAGCGGGGCGATTTCGCCCAGCTTGACGATCCCTGGCTTTTCGCCGTGATCCGTGACCCCGCCGAACGGGTGTTGTCCACCTGGTCGGAGCGGGTCATGGGGGCGGGCCGGTTGGAGATTGCGAACGACCGGCGCATGGGATCGGGTCTGACCCGGATCATGCGCAAGGTTACCGGCGGGATGGGGGCGCAGCCGATGCTGGACCCGCGCCCGACGCTCGACCAGTTCGTGCTGAACCTCGACCATTATGCCGCGACCTATCCGGCCGTCGCACATCACGTGCAGTCGGCAAGCTGGTTCCTCGGCCCCGATCTGGGGATCTACGACCGCATCTATACAGTGCGCGAGTTGGACCAGCTTCAAACCGACATCCGCGCGCGCACCGGCGTGGCCGATTTCACCATTCCGCACCGGAACGCTTCCCCAAAGGCCTACAGGGCCACGATCGACGACCTGTCGGACGCGGCCTTTGACGCACTCATGACGTGGCTGGCACCCGAATACGACTTTCTGGGACAGTGGGTCGATATGCCCCGCCGCGACCAACGCAACACGCAACAGACAGGAACCATATAACAATGGCCGTACTCGTTGATGAAAACACCAAGGTGATCTGCCAGGGCTTCACCGGCTCACAGGGCACCTTCCACTCGGAACAGGCGATCGCCTATGGCACCAAGATGGTCGGCGGCGTGACCCCCGGCAAAGGCGGCCAGACGCATCTCGACCTGCCCGTGTTCAACTCGGTCCACGAGGCCAAGCACAAGACCGAAGCCAACGCTTCCGTCATCTACGTGCCGCCGCCCTTCGCCGCCGACTCGATCCTCGAAGCCATCGACGCCGAGATGGAGCTGATCGTCTGCATCACCGAGGGCATCCCGGTCATGGACATGATGAAGGTCAAGCGCGCGCTGGAAGGGTCGTCGTCGATCCTGATCGGCCCGAACTGCCCCGGTGTCATCACGCCCGACGCCTGCAAGATCGGCATCATGCCGGGCCACATCCACAAGCGCGGCACCGTCGGCGTCGTGTCCCGCTCGGGCACGCTGACCTATGAGGCCGTGAAGCAGACCACCGACGTGGGCCTCGGCCAGTCGTCCTGCGTCGGCATCGGCGGCGACCCGATCAAGGGCACCGAGCACATCGACGTGCTGGAATGGTTCCTCGCGGATGATGAGACCGAGTCGATCATCATGATCGGTGAAATCGGCGGCTCCGCCGAAGAAGAAGCGGCACAGTTCCTTAAGGACGAAGCCAAAAAAGGTCGCAAGAAACCCGTCGCGGGCTTTATTGCCGGGCGCACGGCCCCTCCGGGCCGCCGCATGGGTCACGCTGGCGCGATTGTGGCTGGCGGCAAGGGCGGTGCCGAGGACAAGATCGAAGCCATGAAATCGGCCGGTATCGTCGTCGCGGAAAGCCCCGCCCAGCTTGGCGAAGCCGTGCTGGAAGCGATCAAGCAAGGCTGAGGACCAGAGATGACGTTTAACTCCCGTATTCCAATGCCGATCGCGCGACAGCCCGTCGCGGCGACGGGTATTGGGTGCGCGGAGTTCGCGTCACGCGGGCGGCGCGTATCCGAGGATCGTGAAATCCTCGGCGTAAAGCCGAGCAATGATTTCCTTGGTCCGGTCCGACGTTTCGGGCCGGACACGCGATCCGCGGCTGCCGACGTTCACCCGAGGAAGGTCTTCGACAAGCCCATGAACGCGGGCAAACGGCGGCCAGTCCGTGTCCAGCATCTCGAACTTGAGGATGCGGTCGACCGCGATCTTTCCGGCATCGTCCTTCAACATGTAGGCTTGAGGGCGAAAGTGCATCTGGCGCAAAAGCCGCGGATGGCTTTCCAGATGCTCGGCGAAATCGTTGTGCGTCATATCGGGTGCAATGTTTCGCTGCGACCAGCGCCTGTCCTGTCCGGTCGAGCCGCCGCCCTTGAGGTAGTAGAACGCCGAAACAAAGCGGTCCATCGGATCGCGCGCGATAGCGAAGGTCGCAGGCATCGCGCGATCGGCCGGTTTGTGCCGCAGATAGTAGCGGACAGGCTTGTGGCCCAACGTGTATTTGACACCCGTGCGCAGCACGCTGCTGCCGGCGGCTTTGGGGACATGTATAAAGATCGGGCCGTCCCAGACCTCGGGGTCCGGCCCTTCGAGCTCAAGCCACCCGTGCAGGATCGGTTTGCTTATGGCGCTCCGCTCGATGCCGGTGACAAGGCTTACAAGGCGCGGCACCCCCTTCAGCGCCAACGCCCGCGTTCCATTCCTCAGAATTCCATGCTTCGCCATGTCTCGCCCAACCCAAGGACCATCCCGTTCCAAATGGTTATCGGACGAAATCCAATACTTCCAGAACGCGCATTGATATCTGCGGCGCGGAAGACGACTTGCAACGGAAATAGAGCCAACACAGGGTTCACCAAATGACCGACCAAAGCCCCAACGACCAGTTCCATGCCTCTTCGTTCATGCAGGGACACAACGCCGAGTATCTCGAACAGCTCTATGCCAAATACGCCAACGACCCGAATGCGGTCGACGAGGCATGGCAGGCGTTCTTTCGCGAGCTTGGGGATGACGATGTCTCGGTCAAACGCGAGGCGCAGGGGCCGTCATGGATGCGCGCCGACTGGCCGCCACAGCCCAACGATGACCTGACCAACGCGCTTGACGGTCAATGGCCCGCCGAGCCGGAAAAAGCGCCCAAGGATTTGGCGAAAAAGATCGCGGACGAGGCGTCGAACCGCGAAATCGAGATTTCCGAGGACGCGATCAAACGCGCCGTGCTCGACTCGGTCCGCGCGCTGATGATTATCCGGGCCTACCGGATCAGGGGCCACCTTGCCGCCGACATCGACCCGCTGGGGATGCGCGACACCTCGGGCCATGCCGAGCTCGACCCGAAATCCTACGGCTTCACCGAGGCCGACATGGATCGCCCGATCTTCCTCGACAATGTGCTCGGGCTCGAAGTCGCCTCGATGCGTCAGATCATCGACATCGTGCGCGCCACCTACTGCGGCACCTTCGCGCTGCAATACATGCACATCTCGAACCCGGAAGAAGCCGGTTGGCTCAAGGAACGGATCGAAGGCTACGGCAAGGAAATCCGCTTCACCCGCGAAGGGCGTCGCGCGATCCTGAACAAGCTGGTCGAGGCCGAAGGGTTCGAGAAATTCCTGCACGTCAAGTATATGGGCACCAAGCGGTTCGGCCTCGACGGTGGCGAAGCCTTGATCCCGGCGATGGAGCAGATCATCAAGCGCGGCGGCAACCTCGGTGTCGAGGAAGTCGTCATCGGGATGCCTCACCGGGGTCGTCTGTCGGTGCTGGCCAACGTGATGTCCAAGCCCTACCGCGCGATCTTCAACGAGTTTCAGGGCGGCAGCTTCAAGCCCGAGGACGTGGACGGGTCGGGCGATGTGAAATACCACCTCGGCGCGTCGAGCGACCGGGAGTTCGACGGCAACACCGTCCACCTGTCGCTGACCGCCAACCCCTCGCACCTCGAAGCGGTGAACCCGGTCGTGCTGGGCAAAGCCCGCGCCAAGGGCGACCAGTTGAAAGACCCCGAGCATCACAAGGTGATCCCGGTGCTTCTGCACGGGGACGCGGCCTTTGCCGGGCAAGGCGTCGTGGCCGAGTGCTTCCAGCTGTCGGGTATCCGTGGCCACCGCACCGGCGGCACGATCCACATCGTCGTGAACAACCAGATCGGTTTCACCACCGCACCCTCGTTCTCGCGCACCTCGCCCTATCCGACGGATATCGCGCTGATGGTGGAAGCGCCGATCTTCCATGTGAACGGCGACGATCCCGAGGCCGTGGTTCACGCCGCCAAGGTGGCGACCGAGTTCCGGCAGAAGTTCCACAAGGACGTGGTGATCGACATCTTCTGCTACCGCCGTTTCGGCCACAACGAGGGGGATGAACCGATGTTCACCAACCCCCTCATGTATAAAGAGATCAAGACTCACAAGACGACGCTGCAACTCTACACCGACCGTCTGGTGAAGGATGGCCTGATCCCCGAGGGCGAGATCGAGGATATGAAGGCCGCTTTCCAGGCCCACCTCAACGAAGAGTTCGAGACGGGCAAGGACTACAAGCCGAACAAGGCCGACTGGCTGGACGGGCGCTGGTCGCACCTCGACAAGCAGGGCGAGGATTATCAGCGCGGCGAAACCGCGATCTCCGAGGACACGTTCCAAGAGGTCGGGCGCGCGCTGACCACCGCGCCGGACGGGTTCACGCTGCACAAGACCGTGGGGCGTCTGCTCGACACCAAGGCCGAGATGTTCAAATCCGGCAAAGGCTTCGACTGGGCCACGGCCGAGGCGCTGGCCTTCGGTTCGCTGCTCACCGAGGGCTACCCGGTGCGCCTTGCCGGGCAGGATTCCACGCGCGGCACGTTCTCGCAGCGTCACTCCGGTTTCATCAATCAGGACACCGAAGAACGCTATTACCCGCTGAACAACATCAAGTCGGGTCAGGCGCGCTACGAGGTCATCGACTCGATGCTCTCGGAATACGCGGTGCTCGGGTTCGAATACGGCTACTCGATGGCCGAACCCAACGCGCTGACGCTGTGGGAGGCCCAGTTCGGCGACTTCGCCAACGGCGCGCAGATCATGTTCGACCAGTTCATCAGTTCCGGTGAATCGAAGTGGCTGCGGATGTCCGGCCTCGTCTGCCTGCTGCCGCATGGCTACGAAGGGCAGGGGCCTGAACACTCGTCGGCCCGTCTGGAACGGTTCCTGCAAATGTGCGGCGCCGACAACTGGATCGTCGCCAACTGCACGACGCCCGCGAACTACTTCCACATCCTGCGCCGGCAGCTTCACCGCTCCTACCGCAAGCCGCTGATCCTGATGACGCCGAAATCGCTTCTGCGGCACAAGCACGCCGTGTCCGAAGCCGCCGATTTCATTTCCGGCTCGTCCTTCCACCGCGTGTTGTGGGACGATGCGGATGCGCAGAAGCGGACCGGCCACGCCGATATCGAGCTGAAATCCGACGACAAGGTGCGCCGCGTCGTGATGTGCTCCGGCAAGGTCTATTACGACCTGCTCGAAGCCCGCGACGAGGCGGGGATCGACGACGTCTATATCCTGCGGGTCGAACAGTTCTATCCCTTCCCGGCCTTGTCGCTGGTCAAGGAAATGGAACGCTTCCCGAACGCCGACGTCGTGTGGTGTCAGGAAGAGCCCAAGAACCAGGGCGCGTGGACGTTCATGGAACCCAACATCGAATGGGTCCTGTCGCGCATCCGCGAAACCAACTACCGGCCCAAATACGCCGGCCGCGCCTCCTCGGCCTCGCCCGCGACGGGTCTGGCCAGCCAGCACAAAGCACAGCAAGCCGCGCTCGTTAATGACGCGCTGACCATCGAAGGATAAGATCATGAGCACCGAAGTCCGTGTTCCCACGCTGGGCGAAAGCGTGACCGAAGCCACCGTCGCGACGTGGTTCAAGAAACCCGGCGATGCCGTGCAAGCAGACGAGATGCTGTGTGAGCTTGAAACCGACAAGGTGACGGTCGAAGTTCCGGCCCCCGCCGCCGGCACGCTGGGCGACATCGTCGCGAACGAGGGCGATACCGTGGGTGTCGACGCGCTCCTCGCCACGATCGAGGAAGGCGAGGGGGCCAAGCCCGCCAAGTCCGAAAAGAAAGACGCGCCGAAGGATGAACCCAAATCCGAAGCCCCCGCTTCGGGTGGTGGCGACAGCGTCGACATCATGGTCCCCGCTCTGGGTGAATCGGTGTCCGAGGCGACCGTTTCGACGTGGTTCAAGAAAGTGGGCGACACCGTCGCGGCGGACGAGATGCTGTGTGAGCTTGAAACCGACAAGGTGTCGGTCGAAGTGCCCGCGCCGTCCGCTGGCACGATCACCGAAATCCTCGCGGACGAGGGTGAAACGGTTGCCGCCGGTGCCAAACTCGGCGTGATCTCGGCCTCGGGCGACGCCCCGGCCCCCGCGCCGAAGTCGGAAGCGCCGAAGGGCGATGAGGCCAAGTCGTCCTCCGGCAAGGACGTGGAAGACGCGCCGTCCGCCAAGAAGATGATGGCCGAGGCCGGGCTCAAATCCGATGACGTCAAGGGCACGGGCCGCGATGGCCGCGTGATGAAGGAAGACGTGCAGGCCGCGATTTCGGCCTCCAAGTCCGCCGCGTCCTCGCCCGCACCGGCCAGCGCCCCGCGCGCGCCCGTTTCGGCCGACGACGAGGCCCGCGAAGAGCGCGTGAAGATGACACGCCTGCGCCAGACCATCGCCCGCCGTCTGAAGGAAGCGCAGAACACCGCGGCCATGCTCACCACCTACAACGAGGTGGACATGACCGAGGTCATGGCGCTGCGTAACGAATACAAAGACCTGTTCTTCAAGAAGCACGGCATCAAGCTCGGCTTCATGTCCTTCTTCGTGAAGGCCTGCGCCCATGCGCTGAAAGAGGTGCCCGAGGTGAACGCCGAAATCGACGGCACCGACGTCATCTACAAGAACTACGTCCACATGGGCGTGGCCGTCGGCACGCCCACCGGGCTGGTCGTGCCGGTCGTGCGCGACGCCGATCAGATGTCGTTCCACGGGATCGAAGCCAAGATCAACGAGCTCGGCAAACGCGCCCGTGACGGCAAGCTGTCCATGGCTGAGATGCAGGGTGGATCGTTCACCATCTCGAACGGTGGCGTCTACGGCTCGCTCATGTCTTCACCGATCCTGAACCCCCCGCAGTCGGGCATCCTAGGCATGCATAAAATTCAGGATCGTCCGATGGTCGTGAACGGCGAGATCAAGATCCGCCCGATGATGTATCTGGCGCTCTCCTACGACCACCGCATCGTCGACGGCAAAGGCGCCGTGACGTTCCTCGTCCGGGTGAAGGAAGCCCTCGAGGATCCGCGCCGTCTGCTGATGGATCTGTAAGGTGCGGTGGGTTGGCACCCACCCTACGGTCCCGTTTGGGACAGGTGGGGCGGGTGCAACCCACGCTGGTGCCCGGTCGGAGGCCGAATGAATGTCCATCGCGCTTTGGGGACTGGTCGGATTGGCGCTGCTGGTCCTCGTCTACGTCAGCACGGACAGCTTTCTTTTGAAGGGCAGCGTGGGCAACGCATGGACGGTCGGGGCGCGGGACAACCCGCCCGAGATCGGCCCCATTGCGGCGCGCGCCCATCGCGCACTCTGGAACCTTCTCGAAACCGCTCCCGCCTTCCTCGCCGTCACACTTGTCGCGGAACTCACGTCGCGGGGCGGGGCTTGGGTCGCGTGGGGCGTCGCGCTGTATTTAGGGGCGCGCGTTGCCTATCTGCCCGCCTATCTCTCGGGTCTGCCTTGGGTGCGCACGGCGTTCTGGCAGGTGGCCACGCTCGGCATCGTGCTCATCCTGATCGGAGTGCTGGTCGGATGATGTTTTCTGCGCCTGATCGCCAATCCGTGAACACCCGGCGGGGGGCCGTTGACGCCATGACCCTTCCCGCGCGATATGGCCGCGCCCCGCTTCGGGGTGTTAACAAAGGCCCCAACATGCATATCCGCCGCGCCCTCCCGCTTCTCGCTCCCCTTGCGCTTGCCGCCTGCACCGTGCCCGCCCAGATCGATCAGGCGCCGGTGCCCTATACGGCGCTCAAACCTCTGAACGAGGTCGGCACGTCGTCGTTCAGCGTGCGGGTGATGAATGGCGCGAGCCGCATTCCGAAAGAGATGACAGGTATCCCCTGCACCTTCGGCGGCGACGGCTTCGTGTCGTCCTTCACCGCGCCCGCCATCGTGACCGCCCCGAACATGGGCGCGCGCACGCCCGCCGCTTCGGTCAAGTGCAGCTTCGAGGGCCGGACCCAGACCCGCGCGCTTCAGGCGCAGAACAAGACGCTGGGCGACATCACCGGAACGGTGTCGGCAGGCGCCAACGCGGGCGTCGTCGGCGTGCTCGTGGGCGGAGCCGTGGCCGCCGCCCAGACCGTCACCCGCGACAAGACCGCCGATGTCTGGGGCTACCCGGACGTGACCATCACCTTCGACTGAGGCCAGCATGACACCGGAACTCACCGTCCTCGCACTTGCCGCCCTGCTACAGGTCGTGCAGTTCGCCCTAATGGCGATTCCGGCGAACCTCGAGCTCGGTGTCGGCAAGACGGCGTCGCCCCGCGATACGTCCCGGCTGAAAACCCCGCTGGTCGAGCAGGTTTCGGACCGGACCGGTCGACTCATGCGGGCCTTCACCAACCATTTCGAGGCGCTGATCCTCTTCACCATCGCGGTCGTGGTGGTGTCGGTGTCGGACCAGTCCACCGGCTTCACGGCGGCTTGCGCCTGGGTCTACCTCGGCGCGCGCGTCCTCTACATCCCGGCCTATGCCTTCGGCTGGGTGCCGTGGCGGTCGTTCATCTTTTTCGTCGGCCTCTTGGCGACGACGCTCATGATCCTCGCCGCGCTGTTTTGAGGCGGGGGTGACAATCGTATGTACGGCGCGTGCACATGATGTGTACGCGCGGTGCACAGCAAGAAACGGCCAAAGGAGGGACCTATGGCAGACTATGATGTGATCGTGATCGGCAGCGGGCCGGGGGGCTATGTCTGTGCGATCCGGTGCGCCCAACTGGGCCTCAAGACCGCCTGTGTCGAAGGCCGCGATACGCTGGGCGGCACCTGTCTGAACGTCGGCTGTATCCCGTCCAAAGCGCTTCTGCACGCGACCCATTCGCTGCACGAGGCCGAGCACAACTTCGCCACCATGGGTCTCAAGGGCAAATCGCCCTCGGTCGACTGGAAGCAGATGCTTGCCTACAAGGACGACGTGGTCGGCCAGAACACCAAGGGCATCGAATTCCTGTTCAAGAAGAACAAGGTCGACTGGCTCAAGGGCTGGGGCAAAATCTCGGGCAAAGGCGAGGTCACGGTCGGGGACGAGACCCACAAAGCCAAGAACATCGTGATCGCCACCGGGTCCGAGGCGTCGAGCCTGCCGGGTGTCGAGATCGACGAGAAGGTCGTCGTGACCTCCACCGGCGCGCTGGAGCTCGGCAAGATCCCGAAGAAACTGGTGGTGATCGGCGCAGGCGTCATCGGGCTTGAGATGGGGTCGGTCTACGCACGGCTCGGGTCGGAGGTGACGGTGGTGGAATACCTCGACACGATCACCCCGACGATGGACGCCGAGGTGTCCAAGCAGTTCCAGAAGCTCTTGAAGAAGCAGGGGCTGGAGTTCGTTCTGGGTGCCGCCGTCCAGAGCGTCGAGGCCATGAAAACCAAGGCCAAGGTGACATACAAGCTCAAGAAAGACGACAGCGAAGAGGTGCTGGACGCCGATGTCGTGCTTGTCGCCACCGGTCGCCGCGCCTTCACCGATGGGCTGGGTGCGGCCGAAGCAGGGGTCGAAATGACCGACCGCGGCGTCATCAAGACCGACCACTGGAAGACCAGCGTCGACGGCATCTGGGCGATCGGGGATGTGACCTCCGGCCCGATGCTGGCGCACAAGGCCGAGGATGAAGGCATGGCGGTCGCAGAATCGATCGCCGGTCAGGCGGGTCACGTGAATTATGACGTGATCCCCAGCGTGATCTACACGGTGCCGGAAGTGGCGGCTGTCGGGAAAACCGAGCAGGAGCTGAAGGATGAGGGGCGCGACTACAAGGTCGGCAAATTCTCGTTCATGGGCAATGCGCGCGCCAAAGCGGTGTTTCAGGGCGACGGCTTCGTGAAGATCCTGTCCGACAAGGCGACGGACCGCATTCTGGGCGTGCACATCATCGGGCCGTCGGCGGGCGACCTGATCCACGAGGCCTGCGTGGCGATGGAATTCGGCGCGGCCGCCGAAGACCTCGCCCGGACCTGCCATGCTCACCCGACCTTCTCGGAAGCGGTGCGCGAGGCGGCGCTGGCCTGCGGCGACGGACCGATCCACATGTAAGAAGCATTGCGCCGCGGGCTACGCCCGCGTCGCGACGGCGCCTCGCTGCGCTCGGCGGGGGAAGACCTCGACAGATCGCGCGGAATGGTGATCGGGTAGGGGGGCTGTCTGCCCCCCTCGCCCTGCGGGCTCACCCCCCGAAGGTTTCCGGAAACAGAGAAGATGAACGGTCCACCCCCTGCTTATATGGCAGGGGGCTTCTCCGTTTACGGCCCTGGCTCCTCAGCTGGTGCCGCATTCCCAAGATAGCGCGTTAACCTTAACAGGCGGTAAACCCGCCCCTTCTCTGTTTCAAAAAACCTCGGGGGCCGTTGGCCAGCTTGCTGGCCGGCGCGGGGGCAGCGCCCCCTCTGACTTCGACGTCAGCGCGATTTTGGAGGTCGGAAACGCAAACGCCGCGCCCGAAGGGCGCGGCGCGTCGCGACGGCAAAGCCGGCGCAATCCCTGTCAGACACCCGCGTCGACGATGGCATCGGCGAGGATGTCGACGGTATCCTTGTTCAGCCCGGCGATGTTCATGCGGCTGTCGCCGACCATGTAGATGCCGTGCTTTTCCTTCATCGTCTCGACCTGTTCGGGGGTCGCACCCAAGCGCGAGAACATGCCGCGGTGTTCGGCGAGGAAACCGAAACGGTCGGAACCGGTGCGCGCCTGCAACGCCTCGGCGAGTTGCGTGCGCAGGCCGAGCATGGTGTTGCGAACCTCTTCCAGCTCCGTCTCCCATTCGGTCCGCAGCGCCGGATCGTCGAGGATCATTTGCACCACGCGCGCGCCGTGGTCCGGCGGGAACGAGAAGTTCTGACGGTTGAGGTGCGTCAGGTTCTGCTGCGTGACGGCCTTCATCTTGTCGTCGGGCGACACCGCCATCAACAAGCCCGTGCGTTCGCGGTAAACCCCGAAGTTCTTTGAGCAGCTCGCCGCGATCAGGCTTTCGGGCAGGGTCGAGGTGATGTGGCGCACGCCTAGCGCGTCCGCTTCGAGCCCGTCACCGAAGCCTTGATAAGCGATGTCGATCAGCGGAAGCGCCTGTTTGGCGCCCAGAAGCTCGGTGACTTCCTTCCACTGTTCCATATTCAGATTGGCGCCTGTCGGGTTGTGGCAACAGCCGTGCAGGATCACCACGTCGCCTGCCGCCACATTGCCGAGGTCCGCCATCATGCCGGAGAAATCGACCGCGCGGGTGTCGTTGTCGAAATAGCGGTAGGGGGTCATCTTCATCTTGAGATGCTTGATGATCGACAGGTGGTTGGGCCAGGTCGGGTCCGACACCCAGACGGTCGCGTCGGGGTTCGCCATCTTCACGAGTTCCAGCGCCTGGTGAATTGCGCCGGTGCCGCCGGGCTGGGCCGCCGCGGCGAGGCGGCCCTCTTCGACCGCGCCGTTCAGCACCAGACCGGACAGCGCCTTGACGAAGGCCGGGTCGCCGCCGAGAGCGGTGTAGCTTTTGGTCGTCTCTTTTTCGAGCAGCTGTTTCTCCGCCGCTTTCACCGCGCGCATCACCGGGGTGTTTCCGGTTGGGTCTTTGTAGACGCCCACACCAAGATCGACCTTGGTGTCGCGCGGGTCTTCGCGGTACTCGACCATGAGCGCCATGATCTTGTCTTGAGCTTGTGCGTTCAGATGTTCGAACATCTCTCTCTCCTTGTCAGCCCGAAGGGGCCGTTCGCATTCAGGCGTCGCCGGTGGCGATCTTGAGGTCGTTGTACATGCCCCATTCGGCCCACGACCCGTCGTAGATCGCGTGGCGCGGGTGGCCGAGACGGGCGAGCGCGAGATCGATGATCGCCGCGGTCACGCCGGAGCCGCAGGACGAGATCACGGGTTTGGCGAGGTCCACGCCTGCCGCCTCGAACACGGCTTTCAGGCCGTCCTCATCCTTCATCGTTCCGTCCGCGTCCAACAGGTCGGTGAAGGGCACATTGCGTGAATTGGGGATATGGCCCGAGCGGAGGCCTTCGCGCGGCTCGGGCGCTTCGCCTTTGAACCGAGCGGCGGAGCGGGCATCGACGATCTGCCAGTCGCCCAGCTTGGCGGCGGCGGCGACCTGCGTCACGTCCTTCACCATGTCGGCCTGACGGGACACGGTCATGTGGCGGTCGCGGATGACCGGCGGCATGTCTTCGGTAGGGCGGCCTTCGGCGAGCCATTTCGGCAGGCCGCCGTCCAGCACGGCGACATCGGTCTTGCCCATCAGGCGAAAGGTCCACCAGACACGCGGGGCGGAAAAAATCCCGTTGGAATCGTAGACCACGACCTGGTGACCGTCGCCGATCCCCTTGGCGCGCATCCGCGACATGAATTTTTCGACCGGCGGGGCCATGTGGGGCAGGTCGGAGCGGGCATCGGAAATCTCGTCGATGTCGAAGAACCGCGCCCCCGGAATGTGCGCTTCGTCGTATTCCGCCTGACCGTCGCGCCCGGCATCGGGCATGTGCCACGACGCGTCGATGATCCTGAGATCGGGATCGTTCAGGTGCTGGGCGAGCCAGTCGGTCGAGACCAGCGTTTTCGGATCGTCCTTGGCCATCGTGCTCCCCTCGTTCACGGGTCCGGTCTTGCCTAGCGCCGGGGGGGCGGACTGGCAAGGGGGACGGCGGGGGACGACGTGGCGAAACGGCGTTATTTCGCGGGGGTGAGCAGCTTCAGCGCGCCGTCGACCAGCGCCGCGGCGAAGGCGTCGTCGAGCGGCTGGTGACCTGCGAGCAGGCGGTAGAGGACGGGGCCGTAAATCATGTCGAGCGTGACTTCGATCCCGGCAGGCGGGTGGATCTCGCCCCTGTCGGCGGCGGTGGCGATCAGGCTGCGCCCCGCCTCGCGCGAGGACAGGATCACGCGGTTGCGGAAGGCACGGGTGAGTTCGCTGTCCGGGTCGGCGGTGGCGAGCGCCATCGCGATCTGGCGGCCACGGGTCGTCGCGAAGGCGCGCACGAGGTCGGTAAGCTGGCGAGAGAGGGCGTGTTCCAGCGACGCGCCCTGAGACTTGCTTTCGGGAAAACCCGCCATAAGCGCGGCCATCGCAAGCTCGGAAGCGTTGGCCCAGTGGCGATAGATCGTCGGCTTGCCAACGCCGGAGCGGGCTGCGACCGCCTCGACCGACAAACGCCCGAAACCCTGATCGAACAGGATCTCGCGCGCGGCGACGAGCGCCTTGTCACGGGCGGCCTTGGAGGGTGGGCGACCGCGAGGTTTGGGGGTGTCTTGACTCATTTCATTACGATACGTAACGTAAATATGCGAGTCGGGCAAGGATGGACGGCCATGAAACTCATTCCCTATATCGTCTGCCGGGACGCGCCGGCGGCCATCGATTTCTACGTTGCGGCCTTTGGTGCGGTCGAGGATTTCCGGATGACCGAGCCGGGCTCCGGCAAGCTGGGGCATGCAGAACTGGAGATCGGTGACGCGCGGCTGATGCTCGCTGATGAATGGCCGGATTTCGGCGCGCTCTCGCCCGACAGTATCGGTGGCACGGCGGTCACGCTTTACCTTCAGGTCGAGGATGTGGATGCGGTCGTCGCACAGGCCGAACAGGCCGGCGCGATGGTGCTGCGCGCGCCAGCCGATCAGAGTTTCGGGGAACGCACGGCGACGGTGCAGGACCCGTTCGGGCACCGCTGGATGCTGGCCACGGTCAAGGAAGTGCTGACCGGGGAAGAAATGCAGAAGCGGTGGGAGGCGGAGGTCGGCTAGACCACCGCCTGAAAGACGAGCCCCGCAAGGATCGCGCCCAAGACTCCGAGGCCGAGGTAAAGCGCGAAGACACGCGGCTTCACCAGCGCCCAGACCGCGGCCATCGCCGGGATCGAACTGACCGCGCCCGCGACCATGAAGGACATGGCGGCCCCGGAGCTCATCCCCTGTTCCATGAGACCGGCGAGCAGGGCGGGCGCCACGTAGCTGTTGAGATAGGCGGGCATACCGACCAGCGCCGAGAGCGCGATGGGACCAGCGCCCGTGCCGCCCACGACCGAGGCGATCATCTCGGCGGGCATGTAGGTGATGAGCAGGGCCTCCAGGATATAGGCCAGCACCAGCCATTTGGTGAGGAACACGAGGTTTTCCCATCCTTCGTGGCGGAAAGCTTGGCGGCGCGCGGCCTCGGTCCAGATGCGCCAGTGCGGACGCCCGGTGGCCGGGTTCGCGCCGCAGCCGCAGCCCTGTTTCGGGCGCTGTTTGGCGACGTTCGCCAGCAGACCCGCGCGGGAGAGCGCCATGGTCGCGAAGCCTCCGAAAAGGCCGAGGCCGACGGCGGCGGTGGCTTTGCCGATGGCGAAGGGCCAGTCGAGTGCGGCGGCGGTGATGAGGAGCGAGCCCGGGTCGATCAGGGGCGAGGCGAGCCAGAAGGCCATGATCGCGGCGATGGGTGCCCCGAGCGCGATGAGGCCCGCGACGAAGGGAATGACTTCGCAGGAGCAGAACGGGGCGAGGCCGCCGAAGAGGGCGGCGAGGACGATGGCAGATGCCTCGCGCCCCTCGAAGGCGCGCCCGATCAAGGTTTCGGCACCGGAAGCCTTGAGATAGGCGACCAGAGCGACCGCCACGAGAATGAAGGGCAGGGTGCCTGCGAAGGCGCGGGCGGCATCGGTGCCGATTGTCGCAAGACGGGTCGGGTGGAGAACGGCGACCGTTATGAGCGCGAGGGCCGACGCCGTCCACGGGGATTTGAGGCGCTTCGCAATCTCGCCGACAGATGGCGCGCGCGGTGCTGTGCTGTCGGTCATGCCGCTTCTCCCCCGGTGCAGCCGCAGGTGTCGTCGCACCCTTCTTTGGCGCAGCCCGATCCGCAGGTATCGCTGCATTCGTCGGCGCAGCATTCCTCGACGATGTAGGCCGCAAGCGCACGCAATTGGTCGAAGCTCGCCCGGCTGATCGTCTCGCGCCCCTGCCGTTCCTGATGGACGAGGCCGCCCACGACGAGGAACTTGAGGTGATGGGCGAGGGTCGAGGGCGCGATTCCGGTTCGCTCCTGAATGCGGGCCATGTTGAGCCCGCTTTCACCGGCGCGCACGAGGGATTTCAGAACCGACAGGCGGGATTCCGATCCAATGGCAGAGAAACCGGCGGAGGCCGCTTCGGGGGTCATGACGATACCTTTCAACTAATAAACTAGATTTATAGTGGATTCGGCTCGGCTGTCCAGTGGGGGGCGGATTTGGAGCGTTTGGTGGGGTGAAGCCGGGGGTCTTGGTATGCACCAGAATTCTAGGATACTAGGATTCTAGTATCCTGAAACGCATAGATTTCAGCGAGTTACAGGCCGCTCACGCCTCCAGCGTTAACGAAGTTCTTAACTCGCTCAACCAGCAGCGCGTCTGAGCGCCCGCTCCAGCCCATCGCGAAACCGCGAACGATCCGCTTTGGAAAACGCCTTGCCACCACCCTGCCGGAACGGGTCCGCAGCCCGGAGGTCCGCCATGAGATCACGCGTGGCAAGCACCTGTCCGATGTTCGCGACCGTCAGCGCCTCGCCGTCATGTTTGACCACCTGTGCGCCTGCTTCGACGCATTTCGAGGCGAGCGGGATATCTCCCGTCACCACCACATCGCCGGGCCCGGCGCGGTCTGCGATCCACTTGTCCGCTTCGTCCGGTCCGTCGGGCACGTAGATCACTTCGATCAGAGGGTTGGACGAGGGGCGAAGACCGCCGTTGCAGACAAGCGCCAAGCGCACCTTGTGGCGTGTGGCCACAGCTTCCGCCTCGGCCTTGACCGGGCAGGCGTCGGCATCGACGTAGATCACCCGTAAAGCGCCTCGGCGTGGAAGGCGACATGCTCTTCCATGAAGCTCTGCACGAAGAAATACGAGTGGTCGTAGCCCGGTTGCAGCCGCATGATCGCCTGCTGGCGCTTCTGCCCGACCTCCTGCATCAAAGTCTCCGGCATCAGCAGATCGATGAACTGATCCTTGGTGCCGGTGTCGACCAGCATCGGCCCGTCGAACCCGCGTTCGCGCATCAGGAACACGGCGTCATGCGCTTCCCACGCGTCCTGATCGTCGCCGAGATAAGCGGTGAGTTGTTTCTGCCCCCAGTCCGAGGCGGTCGGGTGGCAGATCGGTGCGAAGGCCGAAATCGAGCAGAACCGTTCGGGCAGGGTCATCCCGATGGTGAGTGCGCCGTGACCGCCCATCGAATGTCCGGTGATCGACTGGCGTTCGGGGTCGAGGGCGAAGTGGTTGAACAAAAGCTCCGGCAGATCCTCGGTGATGTAGTCCCACATCCGAAAATGCTGCGACCACGGCGGTTCGGTCGCGTTGACGTAAAAGCCCGCGCCTTGCCCAAGGTCATAGGCTTCGTCATCGGCCACACCCGGTCCGCGCGGCGACGTGTCGGGAAAGACGAGCGCGATCCCATGTTCGGCCGCCCAGCTTTGGGCACCGGCCTTGGTCATCGCGTTCTCATGCGTGCAGGTCAGACCCGACAAATACCACAAAAGCGGCACCGGCCCTTCTCGGGCTTCTTCGGGCAGGAACAGCCCAAAGGTCATGTCCGTGCGCGTCGCGTTCGAAGAATGGGTATAGACCACCTGAACCCCGCCGAAGCAGGCGTTTTCAGACTGTATTTGCACGGTTGACCCCTCCTTCGTTCATTGCGCCGACCTGAACATGAGGGGCGTGGAAGGGCAAGCGGTTGGTGGTGTTTTCAGGCCCGCCCGCCGCCGGACGACAGGACCGAAGGGTCGATCCCCAGCTTGCGCAGCGCGCGCGACCATTTGGACTCGTTGTCGCTGTCGAACACGATGGCCGCATCGGCATCCACCATCAGCCAGGCGTTTTCCTGCAACTCGCCCTCGAGCTGGCCCGGTCCCCACCCGGCATAGCCGAGCGCGGTCAGCGCCTTGTCCGGCCCGTCACCGTTCGCGATGTCGACAAGGATATCCTTGGTCGCCGTCATGCCGAAACCGCCGTCGACCGCCAGCGTTCCCGCGCTGCCCTCGTAGTCGCCGGAATGGAGGACGAAGCCGCGCCCGCCCTCGACCGGGCCGCCGAAATGAACGTGGATGCCGGCGCTTCCGGCACCGCGCCCGATCTCAAGTTGGTCGAGCACGTCGTCGAGCACGATATCGGGCACCGTCTTGTTCACGATCAGGCCCATCGCGCCTTCGTCCGAATAGGCGCACAAGAACACCACGCTCGATTCGAACCGCGGATCGCCCATGCCGGGCATCGCGACGAGCAGCTTGCCCGTCAGGTCGCTGAAATTCACAGGCGTCTTCATGTCCCAAAGATGGGCATGCGGGCCACAGGTTTGCAAGGGCTTCGCTCGGATCGCGGGGGACTGGCAGGAATGTGACTTTTGCTTCACGCGATGCTGGCTATATCGGATGCATGAAGTTGCGAACTGCTCCCCTTTTCCTCGCTTTGGCGATGCTGGCCACACCTGTGTCGGCCGAGCCTGCGCCTGCGAATGTCACGCTCCTGCCCGGTTGGCGCATGGAGAACGGTCATCACATGGCTGCGATCCGCGTCGATCTGTCGGATGGGTGGAAGACCTACTGGCGCGCACCGGGCGAGGGCGGCATCCCGCCTGAAATCGACTGGTCGCAATCGTCGAACGTGGCCGGGGTGACGTTTCACTGGCCGGTGCCGGAAGTGATCCGGCGCGACGGGATGACGACGATCGGATACGAGGACGAACTCGTGCTGCCGGTCGAACTCGTCCCCGCGCGCGGCGGTGAAGCCATTCATATCGACGCCGACGTGCTGGTCGGCATCTGCGAGGAAATCTGCGTGCCGCTCGAGACCGGCTTCGATTCGGTCCTGCCAGCCGACCTGACCGCGCCCGATCCGGTGATCGAACGCGCGTTGGCGGCCCGGCCGGACACGGCCGCCGAAGCGGGGGTGTCCGCCGCCAGTTGCACGCGCGAGGAGCTTTCCGACGGTGTGCGCCTGACCGCTCAGATCGACATGCCGTCGCTGGGTGGCGATGAACTGGTGGTCATGGAGGCCGCGAACCCGGCGATCTGGGTGTCGGAAGCCGTGGCAAGTCGCGGGGCCGAGGGTGCGCTCATGGCACATGCGGATTTCGTGCCGCCGAACGCGCGACCCTTCGACATCGAGGGCGACGAGGTGCGTCTGACGGTCATCGGGGCGGGCCGCGCCGTGGATATTCCCGGCTGCGATCTGTCAGAGTGACTTCGGCCTGACGATCAGGGCCGTTACATAGGCCCCGACCGCGACCAGCGCGGCCCCCAGAACGAACAGACCCGTCGCCGCGCCGATCGTCCCGGTCCCGCCGGGCATCGTTCCGGTGACCAGCACCCATCCCATCGTCGCCACGAACAGCGCGGCGATAAGACTGGCCGACACCGCCATGATCCGCATGACCCAAGGCGCACGGTGCCCGATGGCAAGGCCGTGGCGCAGCGCGTTCATCTGCCGCCGGACGTCTTCTTGCATGGCGAGGATCGCGGGCACGACGAGCAGGACGAGGAAGAAGCCGAAGCCCAGCCCATAGACGAGCGTGACGACCGTGGGTTTCAGGAACTGCGCCTGTTGCGAGCTTTCGAACAAGAGCGGCAGCAGGCCCAGCACCGTGGTCGCGGTCGTCAGGAACACCGGGCGCAGACGGTCCGCCACCGCATCGACGATAGCCGGGCGGATGCCGCGTTCGGCGGCGTATTCATCCACGGTCGACACCAACACGATGGAATCGTTGATGATGATCCCGACCATGCCGATCAGACCCACGACCGAGAACATCGACAGCGGAATGTTCCAGGCATGGTGGCCATAGATCGCGCCGATCAGGCCGAAGGGGATGATCGCCATGACGACGAGCGGACGGGTCCAGCTTGAAAAGATCCACGCCAGAACGATGTAGATGCCGACAAGGCACAGGACGAGGCCGACCATGGCGTCGGACAGGAATTGATCCTCTTGCTCGCTCAGGCCCGACAGGCGGTATTCGACGCCGTAGTCCTCGGCGATGGTGGGCAGGATGGTCTGCTCCATCGCAAGCTGGATTTCGGCGGCCCGGTCGGCGTCGCCCTCGTCCATGTCCCCCGTCACCTCGACCACGCGCAGGCCGTTCTCGCGGTTGACGCTGGCGAACCCGGTGCGGGAGGTGACGCGCACGATGTCCGAGAGGTTCACGTAGTTCCCCGCATCGGTGCGAAGCTGCGACTTTTCGAGGAAGGCGAGGGAAAGCTCTTCCTCCGGCAGTTCGACCCGGATCGCGGCGGAGCGCATACCGTCGGGATAGGTCGCGGCCTCGATCCCCGACAGGCGATTGCGCAGCACTTGCCCGACATCGTCGATGGCGAAGCCCAGCGCCTGCCCCTGCGGGGTCAGTTCCAGAACCAGTTCTTCCTTGTCGTAGGCGAGGCTGTCTTCCAGTGCCGATATTTCCGGGAAATCGCCAAGCGCGGTCTTGAGTGCTTCGGCAGCGGCTTTCAGAAGCTCGTTGTCGGCCCCCATGAGCTGAATATCGATGGCATCCCCGCCCGGCCCGAACCGGCCGCCGCGGAACGAGAATTCTTCGAGCAGCGGGTGCTGCGGCACCGCGTCCTGCACGATCGAGACGAATTCGAACGAGGAATAGGGGCGAAGATCGGCGTCGATCAGTTCGATGGTGATCGCGCCCAGAAGGTCTTCGTCCTTGTCCTCGGCGCTGGCAAGGCCACGGCCCGACGAGCCGCCGATTTCTGCGAGGACATAGGTGATCGGATTGCGCCCGTGTTCCTCTTCAAGCCGTTTTCCGGTCGCGTCCACCGAGGCCTGAAGCTGGCGCAGGAACCTGAGCGTATCCTCGCGCGATGCGCCGTTCACCATCGCGAAGCTGCCGGTCACGGTGCCCTGCTCAGGCGCATTGAAAAAGCGGAACGGCACGTCGCCCCGGATGAACAGCCCGGCCTGCGTGGCCAGCAGCAGAACGCCCCCCGCAAAGACCGCGTATCGCGCGGTTACGACCCAGGTCATGAGCGGACGGAACAGCGTCTCGCGGAACCAGCGGAACCCCTTGTTCACCTGACGGGACGGCCAGTCGTACCAGTGTTCCTTCGCCGCATGGGCGAGTGCGTGCGACATATGGTTGGGCAGGATCAGGAAGCATTCGACGAGCGAGGCGGTGAGGACCGCGATCACGGTAAAGGGCACGTCCGCAATGAATTCGCCGAACCGGCCCTCGATCATGGTCAGCCCGAAAAAGGCGATGATCGTCGTCAGGGTCGAGGAAAACACGGGCGAGAACATGCGCCGCGCCGCGTTCTCGGCGGCTTCGACCGGGGCCTCGCCCCGCCGTCGCGCCCGGAAATCGGCGTGTTCGCCCACGACGATGGCGTCGTCCACGACGATCCCCAGCGTGATGATGAGCGCGAAGAGCGAGATCATGTTGATGGTCAGCCCGAACATATACATGATCGCGACCGCAGCCAGCATGGACACCGGAATACCCGCTGCGACCCAAAGCGCCGTGCGCGCGTTCAGGAACAGAAACAGCGTGATGAGAACGAGGACGAGGCCCATCGCCCCGTTTTCCATAAGGATGTTGAGGCGTCCGGTGATAAGCTCGGCCCGTGTGCGCACAAGGTCGATGGACACGCCCTGCGGCAGCGTCGTCATCATCCGTTCGGCGACCTGTTCGACCGTGCGCTGGATGCCGATGGCGTCGCCCGCCGCGTTGCGGTCGACCCGCACGGTCACGGCGGGGTTGTCGCCCACGAAAAAGGTGCGGGCGCGGTCCACGCCCTCCACCCGAACCGCGGCCACGTCGCCGACGGTCAGCGTCGCGCCGTCCATTTCCGAGCGCAGCACGATGGCCTCGATCTCGTCCGCCGAACGCTTTTCGACGCCTGCCCGGATGCGGGCCGCGCCCGACGCCACGTTGCCCGCCGGGCTCGCCTCGGCCTCGCCCGCGATGGCCTGAGCGATCTGCGCCATGGTCACGTCGTAGCGGACAAGATCGGCGGTCTTGACCTCGACCACCGTCTGCGGGGCGACGACGCCCTGAATGGTGGTGCGCGTCACACCCTCTTGAAACAACCGTGCGACCATTTCGTCCGAGAACCGGGCAAGCTGGTCGATGCCCACCGGCCCGGTGATGACCACATCCGTCACCCGGTCGCGCCAGCCGCCGCCCGAGACGTTCGGGTCTTCGGCGGCGTCGGGCAGGTTCGAGACGCTGTCGACGGCGGCCTGAACGTCGTCCAGTGCCTGCGCCATGTTCCAGCCGGGTTCGAACTCCAGCCGAATATAGGCGGACCCTTCGCGGGCGCGTGACGAGCTTTCGTCCACGCCGTCGATGGCCAGAAGCGTGGGTTCGAGCACCTGAATGATGCCCGCGTCCACGTCTTCGGCGCCGGCACCGCTCCACGTCACCGTAACGCGGATGTCGTCGACGACGACGTCGGGAAAGAACTGCGCGCGCATGTTGGGCATCGCGGCAAGGCCCGCCACCATGAGCAGCACGAAGAGCAGGTTCGCCACCGTGGCGTGGCGGGTGAAGTAGGACAGGATGCCCCCGGCGTTGACGCGACCCGCCATGGATCAGCCCCCCATCCGGCTTTCGATGCGCTCGATCATGTTCGCGGGCACCTCGGGCTGGCGCAGCTGGGCGAGGATGCGATCCTTGATCTCGGGCGGCATCATCTGGTTGCCTTCGACGAACGAGATCAGACGCGACCGGCGTTCTTCGTCGAGCGTGACCATCGCCGGTGCCGCCGGCACCCCTTCGGCACCTTCCGCGTTTTCGTCCACCCGTTGCGGATTGACGCGGATGCCGGCGCCAAGGGTCGGGGTGCGTTCCTCGACCACTTCCCGGCCTTCCAGATCGCCGATCTCGATCAGCACCGTGTCGCCCTGACGGCGGGCGACGGTGACGGATACCTCCTGAAGCCTGTCCTCTTCGCCCAGCACCAGAACCGTGCCGGACGATGACAGCGCGGTCGCGGGAATTTCGGCCACCCCTTCCAGTTCAGGTTCCCGAATGGTGACGGTCACGAAATCGCCGGGCCGAAGCCCGGTCGCGCGGGCAAGCGTCGCGAAGATCAGGCGGCCGGTCTGGCCGTCGCCGACAGCCGCGCTTTCGCGGGCGATCGTGCCGGTGGTGACGAGGTCGAGGTCGTTCAGGTCGAGACTTACGACGACTTCCGCCGGGACGAGGTTGCCCTCGCTGTCGATGAGGCGGGTGTATTGCGCGGTCGACAGGCGGAAACTGACCTCCAGCGCGTCCGGGTCGACCAGCGTCGCGATCTGTTCGTTCGCGGTGACGAGCCGACCTTCGAGCGCCGCCACATCGGCCAAGGCGCCCGAGAAATCGGCGCGGATGGTCGCCTCGTTCAGTCGCCGCTCGGCCTCCTTCAAAGCGATGGTGGATCGGTCGAGCGCGATCTTGGCCGACGAAACGCGGGCGCGGGCAGCGTTGATGTTCGAGCGGGCCGAGAGCACCGCCTGTTCCGCCGAGCTTTCGGCCAGTCGCGCGGTTTCGAGATCGGCCGCGAGACCCACGCCGCGGTCGAGCAGGTCCTGCTGGCGGGTGGCGGCGGTCTGACGCAGTTCGAACTGGCGCTGGGCGCTGGCAAGGTCGTCCTGTTCGAGGATCAGCGCGGCCTCGGCATCCGACACTTCCGCCTCGGCATCCGCCATGTCGGCGCGGGCCAGCGCCACGGCGTCTTCGAGGTCCGACGGGTCGATCCGCACGAGCATCTGTCCGCTCTGGACCCGCCCGCCTTCGACGAAATTCTCGCCCAATTCCACAACGGTGCCTGCCGTGCGTGCTCGGATTTCCAACGTGCGGCGCGAAACGACCTCACCGAAGGCTTCGAGAACGGGTGAAACGGTCTGGCTTTGAACCGGCACGAGCGCCACGGAATAGACCCGCTCGCGCGCGGGCATCGAGCCGGACGTGCGCGCCATGCGCGTTTCGACGGCATCGCGCACGATATAGGCGGCCAGCCCCAATCCGGCGACGGTCAGCGCGGCAAGGAACAACCCTGTCAGGGAACGGCGGAGAAAGCGCATGTGGCGTCCCGTTTCAAATCAGACAATTCACCTTGCCCGCACCCAATGCCGCTGGCAATCGGGCACGGCTGACAAGGCCGTTACGATTTCAAACGGCCGTCGGCTTCATTTCCGTCGCTTGTGTTCGTCGAGACGCGGAAAAATCTCGACGAAGTTGCAGGGCGCGTGGCGATAGTCGAGCTGATAGGCCAGAATATCGTCCCAAGCGTCCTTGCAGGCCCCGGTCGAGCCGGGCAGCGCGAAAAGGTAGGTGCCGTTCGCCACGCCACCCGTCGCACGGCTTTGCACCGCAGATGTGCCGATCTTCTGCATCGACACCATCGTGAACACGGTCGCGAAGGCTTCGATCTCTTTCTCGTAGACGTCGCGATGCGCTTCGACCGTCACGTCGCGACCCGTAAGCCCCGTGCCCCCGGTCGAGAGGATCACGTCGATCTCGGGGTTGGCGCACCAGTCGCGCAGCTTGGCCGCGATCACCTCGCGCTCGTCCTTCACGATGGTGCGGTCGGCCAGCACATGGCCAGCCGCTTCGATCCGGCCGACGAGGGTTTCGCCGGAGCGGTCATCCTCGACCGTGCGGGTGTCGGAAACGGTCATGACGGCGATACGCACCGGGATGAACTCCTTCGACGTGTCGATGCGGCTCATGTCTTGGCCCTCAGCTTGGCTTGGATGTCGAGTAGGTCCGCCCAGGCCTCGCGCTTGGAGATCGGGTTTCTGAGCAGATAGGACGGGTGGAACATCGGAAGCGCCGGTTTGCCCAGCACCTCGGTCCACGTGCCGCGCAGCTTGGTGATCCCCTGACGGTCCAGAAGCGCGGTCAGGGCGATGTTGCCCATCGGGATGATGATGTCGGGGTCGGCCAGTTCGATGTGACGCAGCAGGAACGGCGTGAACATCGCGATCTCTTCCGGCGTCGGGTTGCGGTTGCCCGGTGGGCGGTAGGGCACGACATTGGTGATGTAGAGCGCGTTTTGCGCGTCGGGCGTCGCGCGGTTCAGACCGATGGCCGCGAACATCTGATCCAAAAGCCGCCCTGCGGGGCCGACAAAGGGTTTACCTTCACGGTCCTCTTCCGCCCCCGGTCCTTCGCCCACGATCATAACGCGGGCGGCCGGGTTGCCGTCGGAAAACACGAAGGACCGCGCACCTTTCTTGAGCGGCGAGCCATCGTAAGCCTGCATCGCTTCGGCCAGCGCCTCGAGGCTGCCCGCGCCAGCGGCGTGTTCCTTGGCGACTGCCACCCAATCTGTGCGGGGCACCTCGCGCAGCGGGGTCGGGCCTTCGGGCACGGGGGCGGGCGCTGCGGGTGTTCTCGGTGGCTCCGGCTTCAGCTCGTAGCGGTCGATCGGCGCCTCGGCGACCGCATCGGTCACCCCAAGCTCGACATACCATTCGAGCAGTGCTTTCGCCTGATGCCAGTCCAGAGCCGATTCCATGCCGGTGAACCTAAGCCCCGGCGCGAGGGCCGTCCATGGCGCTCGCGCCGCACCCCCGTCTCCGGGGATTGCCCGTCTCCGGCCCGCTTCCTATAAGCGGGGGCGAAAGGGGCCGCCGATGACATTCCGCCACCGTCACCTTCTGGGGATCGAACCACTTCATCCCACGGAAATCACGACGCTCCTCGATCTGGCCGATACATATGTCGATCTGAACAAATCGCCCCACAAGCGCCGCGAGGTTCTGTCGGGGCTCACTCAGATCAACATGTTCTTCGAGAACTCGACCCGCACGCAGGCGAGTTTCGAGCTTGCGGGCAAGCGTCTGGGTGCGGACGTGATGAACATGGCGATGCAAGCGTCCTCGATCAAAAAGGGCGAGACCCTGATCGACACGGCGCTGACGCTGAACGCGATGCACCCCGATCTGCTGGTCGTGCGCCATCCGCATTCGGGGGCGGTGAACCTGCTGGCCGAAAAGGTGAACTGCGCGGTCCTGAACGCAGGCGACGGCAAGCACGAACATCCGACGCAGGCGCTTTTGGATGCGCTGACGATCCGGCGGGCGAAGGGGCGGCTGCACCGCCTGACCATCGCGATCTGCGGCGACATCGCGCATAGCCGCGTGGCACGTTCGAACCTGATCCTTCTGGGCAAGATGGAGAACCGGGTGCGGCTTGTCGGCCCGCCGACCCTTATGCCGTCCAAGATCGAAGAGTTCGGGGTCGAGGTCTATGACGACATGAAGGCGGGGCTGGAAGACGCCGACGTGGTCATGATGCTCCGGCTTCAGCGCGAACGGATGGACGGCGGCTTCATCCCGTCCGAACGCGAGTATTACCACCGGTACGGGTTGGACGCCGACAAACTTCGGCTGGCCAAGGACGACGCTATCGTCATGCATCCCGGCCCGATGAACCGGGGGGTCGAGATCGACGGGACGATTGCCGACGACATCAATCGCTCGGTCATTCAGGAACAGGTCGAAATGGGCGTGGCCGTGCGCATGGCGGCTATGGATCTTCTCGCCCGAAACCTGCGGGCCGAGACCGAAGACGAGGGAGTCATAGTATGATCGCCGATCTGAGTTTTCCCGGCCCGAACGCGCCGCGCACCATCTTCGTCTTCAAGCTCGACATCGACCCGAACGAGGTCGAGGCGTGGTCGAAGCCGGACGAGGCGGGGGACATGCATCTGGAATATGCGCTGGGCGTGAAAAAGCTCGACCCGGCGCATGTCGAGGTCTTTCCCGTGAGCCAGATCACGGAATTCGGGCTGACACGGTATCTGACCGACGCCAGCGGTATGAGCGTCGAAAGCGTGGCGGCGGATGCCAAGAAACTGTCGGCCCTGCGCGGTGTCATCGTGCTCGTCCACAACAAGGCGGTCTCGGGCGAGGGCGAATTCAAGCCGCGCAACGAGGCGGAGTTCGTGGGGCGCTACACCGAGGCGCAGAGCCTGTCGGTCTCGACCCCGACCACGAGTTATGAGGCGACGCGCGGCACCCTGTCGGGCGGTTCGACGCCGGGCACGGCGCCGGGACGGATGCCGTGGGGCATCCTTCTGATATCCGCCGCGGCGATTGTCCTGATCGCCGCGATCCTCATGGGGCTGGCATGACCGACGAAACCATCGCGACCTTCACCGGCAATCGCACGACCTACATCAAAGAGCACGTCATGCTCGCCGCCATCGGCTCGGTCGCGGCGGTCGGCGTGCTGATGGCGATGGGCAACGAACATGCCTGGACGGGCGTCGTCGGTGCGGTCGCGGCCATTGCGGTGCGCGGCGTTTATGTCGCCTCGGAACAGATCGGGCAGGACTGGGTGCTGACACCCACGACGCTGGTGTCACCCGCCGGGGTTCGTATCCCACGGACCGAGATCGCAAAGGTGCGCACGATCTTTTCCGCCGCGCAGGTCATCACCCGCACCGGCGACAAGTATATGATAAAGTATCAGTCCGACCCTGCGGCGACCGCGGCCACCATCGAAGGGGCGCGCGCATGAGCACACTGACCGGCTGGGAAGGCATCCTCGACGAGGGCGAGGTAATCTTGTGGCAAGGCCGCCCCGGACAGGGGTTTCACGTCGGGGCGGGCAGCCTGATCGGCGGCGTCTTCGGCCTGTTCTTCGCGGGTTTCGCGGTGTTCTGGATGGTCATGGCGTCGAACGCGCCGGGAAATTTCTGGATGTTCGGGCTGATCCACTTCAGCGTCGGCCTCGCCCTGTCCATCGGTTCCGTCGTCGGGCCGACGTGGAAACGGCGGCATAGCTGGTACACCCTGACCGACCGCCGCGCCTTCATCGCCACCGACATGCCGTTCAAGGGCCGCAACCTGAAAAGCTATCCCATAGGGCCGAACACCGTGATCGACTACAAGCAGGGCAACCCGGCCACGATCCATTTCGCCGAGGAATGGAAGCGCGGCAGCAAGGGCGGCAGCTACAAGGTCAAGATCGGGTTCGAGCGGCTCGAGAACGGGGACGAGGTGATGCGTCAGGTCCGAAAGGCACAGGAAGTGGACGAGACGATGATCCGGGAGCACACATGACCATCCGCACCTTCATCAACGCCCGGCTGATCGACCCCGAGGCGGGGACCGATGCGATGGGATCGCTGACCATCGAGGATGGCGCGATCATCGCGCGGGACGGGCGGCCTGCGGGCGAGGTGATCGACTGTAATGGCAAGTGCCTCGCGCCGGGGATCATCGACATCGGCGTGAAGATCGGTGAACCGGGGGAGCGGCACAAGGAAGGGTTCCGCACGGCGGGCCGCGCGGCGGCGGCGGGCGGGGTGACCACGATGGTCACGCGGCCCGATACGACGCCCGCCATCGACACGCCCGAAACGCTGGATTTCGTGAAACGCCGCGCGCGGGAGCGGGCCCCGGTGCGCGTGCATCCGATGGCCGCGCTGACCAAGGGGCGCGAAGGGCGCGAGATGGTCGAGATGGGGTTCCTGATGGACGCGGGCGCGGTGGCGTTCACCGACTGCGACCACGTGATCGGGGACAACAAGGTGTTTTCCCGCGCCATGACCTATGCCCGCTCGGTCGGCGCGCTCATCATGGCGCATCCGCAGGACCCGTCGCTGACGTCGGGGTCCGCCGTGACCTCGGGCAAGTTCGCGTCGCTGCGTGGTCTGCCGGCGGTGTCTCCGATGGCCGAGCGGCTGGGGCTTGAGCGGGACATGGCGCTCGTCGAGATGACCGGGGTGCGCTACCACGCCGACAACCTGTCGACCGCCGCCGCGCTGCCTGCGCTGGAGCGGGCCAAGGCGGCGGGTCTCGATGTCACCGCCGGGGTGAACATTCACCACCTGACGCTGAACGAGTTGGACGTGGGCGATTACCGCACCTTCTTCAAGCTGAAACCGCCGCTGAGGTCCGAGGATGACCGCAAGGCGATGGTCGAGGCCGTGGCTTCGGGCCTGATCGACATCGTCTGTTCGATGCACACGCCGCAGGACGAAGAATCGAAACGCCTCCCGTTCGAGGAAGCAGCCAGTGGCGCGGTGGGTCTGCAAACCATCCTGCCCGCCGCGATGCGCCTGATCCATGACGGGTCGATGGACCTGCCGACCCTGTGGCGCGCGCTGTCCACCAATCCGGCCAAGCGTTTCGGACTGCCCGGTGGCACGCTGGCCGAGGGGCGGCGCGCCGACCTCGTCCTGTTCGACCCCGACGCGCCCTTCGTGCTCAACCGCTTCACGCTGGAGAGCAAATCCAAGAACACGCCGTTCGACGAGGCACGGATGCAGGGCAACGTGCTGGGCACATGGGTCGGCGGGCAGCGGGTGTTCGGGTGATCCGGCCAGCGCGGCCAGACGACCTTGCGACGCTCGGGGATGTCGCGATGCGGTCCAAGGCGCATTGGGGCTATGACGCCGATTTCCTCGAAGCCTGCCGCGAAGAACTGTCGCCCACCGCCGCCGACCTCGGCCCCGGTCTGATGACGTGGGAGGACGAGGCGCCAAGGGCGGTGGCCCATGTGGTCATGGCGGGCGGCGTGGCGGAGCTTTACCTTTTGTTCGTCGCGCCCGAGGCGATGGGGCAGGGGATCGGGCGCGACCTTTTCGGCTGGGCGTGCGACTATGCCCGCGGCGAGGGGGCCGAACGGCTGGGGCTTGACGCCGACCCCTATGCCACGCCGTTCTATGAGAAGATGGGTTGTGTTCAGGTCGGCGAAGTGCCCTCGGCCACATGGCCAGACCGGATGCTGCCGCGCATGGAATACCAACTGTAGAGGCCAAGAATGCCCGAAGCTGTCACACTTCTACCGCTCCTGATCGTCACGGCGCTGGTCGCCTATCTCGTCGGGTCCATTCCGTTCGGGATCGTCATGGCGCGGCTTTTCGGGCTGGGCGATCTGCGCAAGATCGGGTCCGGCAACATCGGTGCGACGAACGTCCTTCGCACCGGGAATAAGTTGGCGGCGGCCCTGACCCTGATCCTAGATGCCGGGAAAGGCGGGTTCGCGGTGCTGATCGCGCGGGCGTTCTTTGCCGAGGATGCGGGCCAGATCGCAGGCTTCGCCGCCTTCTTGGGCCATTGCTTCCCCGTCTACCTCGGGTTCCGGGGCGGCAAGGGTGTGGCCACATGGCTCGGCACCCTGTTCGCGCTGGCCTGGCCGGTGGGGATCGCCGCCGCGCTCACATGGCTGGCGACGGCGGGGCTTTTCCGCATCTCGTCGCTCGCCGCACTCGTGGCCGCGGCTCTCACCCCGCTCTGGGCCTGGGTGCTGGGCTTTCCGACCACCATCGCGCTGCTCGTCGCGCTGGCGGTTCTGATCTATATCCGCCACCACCAGAACATCGCCCGCATCCTCGCCGGGACCGAAAGCCGGATCGGCAAGAAATGACGGACGAGGCGTTCGAGCACTTTCACAAGGACGGGTCGCTCTGGGCAAAGGGAACGCTGCGCGACGGTGAACAACACGGGTATTGGGAGTTCTTCCGAAAGGACGGTACGCGCCTGCGTTCGGGCCATTTCGAACGCGGCGTGCAGGTCGGAGAATGGACGACCTATGACAAGGACGGCGCGCCCTACAAGGTCACGCGCATGAAACCGAAACCGTGAATATGTGAGCCCGCACGGTCCAAAAAGTTGATTTTCGGCGGCTTTCAGGCAAACTGAACTCAATAACATTTTCGAGATCAGGGAGTTGGGACAATGAACATGATGCAGGCGGTGCAGACCGTCTTTTCGAAATACGCGACCTTCTCGGGACGTGCGCGCAGGGCCGAATTCTGGTGGTTCGTGCTGTTCTACATGATCGTGAACCTTGTGCTGAGTATCGTGGACTCGTTTTTGTTCGGCACCACGACGACGACCGAGAACGGCTTCTCGGCCTCGACCGACACACCATATCTGTCGATGGTCTGGTGGCTTGCGACGATCATCCCCTACCTCGCCGTCAGCGTGCGGCGGCTGCATGACATCAACCGCGTCGGCTGGTGGCTGTTCATCGGTCTGATCCCGCTGGTCGGCTTCATCGTGCTGATCGTCTGGTTCGCCACCGGCGGCGACAAAGGGGCGAACCGTTTCGGTCCTGATCCGATCGACGGCAGCGACGGCGACGGGGGCGAGACGTATTCGGACACCTCGGTTCCGCGTGTGTGACACTGGCATCTGAAGGGGAGATGGCACCATGAACATGATGGAGGCGGTGAAATCCGTCTATTCCAACTACGCGAAGTTTTCCGGGCGTGCCCGGCGGGCGGAATACTGGTGGTTCTACCTGTTCTACCTGATCGTCTATCTGGTGCTGGGCGTGGTGGACTCGCTCCTCTTCGGGACGACGACGACCGGTGACGGGAGTTTCTCGGCCTCGACCGATACGCCGATCCTGTCGGGCATCTTCGCGCTCGGCTCGCTCATCCCGAACCTCGCGGTCGGGGTGCGGCGCCTGCACGACATCAACCGTCGCGGCTGGTGGCTGCTGATCGCGCTCATCCCGCTCGTCGGGATCATCATCCTGATCGTCTGGCTGGCGAAAGCCGGGGACAAGGGGCCGAACCAGTATGGCGGCGATCCGATCAGCGGCGAAGGCGAGGGACCGGCAGAACCCTCCTATAGCGAGACCTCCATTCCCAAGGTCTGAGACGTGGGTTAGAACATCGAACGGGGCGGCCATAGCGCCGCCTCTTTTTACACGGGGACCGGGGCAGGGAACCGAAGGGAGACAGGTAGATGGACATGAAGACCGCCGTCGAGACGGTGTTGCGCGACAAGTACGTGGAATTCAACGGACGTGCGCGGCGCGCCGAGTTCTGGTGGTTCATCCTGTTCGTCTTCGTCGTCTCCACCATCCTGTCGCTCATCGACATGGCGCTGTTCGAGGGCGTGTTGCAGGACATCGGGCCGCTGTCCGCAATCTTCACGCTCATCACGCTGATCCCCGCCATCGCCGTGACCGCGCGCCGCCTGCATGATGTCGGGCGCTCGGGCTGGTGGCAGCTTCTGTTCCTGCTCCCCGTCATCGGGTTCCTCGTGATCCTGTTCTGGGCGGTCCAGAAGGGCACCGACGGCCCGAACGAATACGGCCGCGACCCGCTGGGCGGCACAGCCCCCGCCGCATGATCCGCGCTGTTGCGCAGGCGCTCCGCAATTACGCGACCTTCCGGGGCCGCACCGGGCGGCGCGCGGCGTGGTGGTTCCTCGCCTTTTTCATCGTCGGGAATTTCCTTCTGGTGAACCTGACGAAGTTCGCGCTACTGGGCGAGGTTTACGGGCTGGCCAAGTGGGCTTCGCTCGTGTCGTGGTTCTTTTTCTGGTCGATGATCCTGCCCATGGCGGCGCTCACCGCGCGGCGTTTGCAGGACATCGGTAAACCCGGCGCGCTGACGATCCTGCCGACTGCCGCCGTCATGCTGGTCAGCGTGAACGAACGGCGGCTCATCACGCAAGGCTACGAGGCGCTGATCCCCGTGTTCATCGTGGCCACGCCGATTTTCGTCTGGTTCTTCTACTGGCTCGCGCGGCCCGGTGATCCGGGCGACAACGCATATGGGCCGCCGCCGGGCGCCTGAACGCCCGGCGATTGATCAGACCTCAAGCCACTCCGCCCGCACATCGTCGCGCTCGGCGAACTCGGCGGGGGTGCCGGAATAGACGATCTCACCATGACCCATCACATAGACCCGGTGTGCGATGCGCAGGGCAATCGACAGCTTCTGTTCGACCAGAAGGATCGCGACCCCCGTCTTGGCGATCTCCGCGATCATGTCACCGATCTGTTGCACGATCTTGGGGGCCAGCCCCTCGGTCGGCTCATCAATGATGATTAGCTCCGGGTCGCCCATGAGCGTGCGGCACATGGTCAACATCTGCTTCTCGCCGCCCGACAGCACGCCCGCGGGATTGTCGGCCCTCGCCCGCAGGTTCGGGAACATGTCCAGCATCTCGTCGATGGAGTACTTGCCCGGATTGCGCATGTCCTTGACGCCGAGGACAAGGTTCTGGCGCACGGTCATCGAAGGGAAGATGTCGCGGCTTTCGGGAACGTAGCCCAGCCCCATCCGCGCGATCTTGTGGCTTTCCAGCCCCGCGATGGGTTCGCCCTTGAACAGAACCTCGCCGCGCGGCGTCACCTCGCCCATGATCGCCTTGGCCGTGGTCGAACGCCCCACGCCGTTGCGACCCAGAAGCGCGATCACCTCGCCCGGCATGATCTCCATATCCACGCCGCGCAGGACGTGGGACTTGCCGTAATAGGCGTGAAGGTCTTTCACCTGAAGCATCGCTTGGGTCATGCCGTCACCTCTTCGGGAAGGGCTTCATCGCCCAGATAAGCCTCGCGCACGGCGGCGTTGCCGCGAATGCCCTCGGGTTTGTCGGTCGCGATGATCTCGCCATAAACCAGCACGCTGATCCGGTCGGCCAGGTCGAAGATCACGCCCATGTCGTGCTCGACGATCACCAGCGTCTTGCCCTCGCTCGCCCGCCGGATCAGGTCCACGGCGCGGGCGGTTTCCGAATGGCTCATCCCCGCCGTTGGCTCATCGAGCAGGATCACGTCGGCCCCGCCCGCGATGGTTATCGCAATCTCCAGCGCGCGTTGGTCGGCATAGGGCAGGAGCGCGGCCGGCACGTTGGCCTTGTCGGCCAGCGAACAGTGTTCCAGCACCTCCCACGTCTTTTGCTGCACGGCCTTGTTGGAGCCGATGTTGCGCCACCAGGCATAGCCCTGACCCATCGAATGCAGCACGCCGCAGCGCACGTTTTCGCGCACGGTCATGTTGGTGAAAATGTTGGACACCTGAAAGGACCGGCTGAGGCCGAGCTTGTTGATCTCGTGCGGCGGCATGTCCGAAATGTCCTGCCCATGGAGCGAGACAGTGCCGGAGGTGGGCGTGTAAAGCCCCGAGATCAGGTTGAAGAGCGTCGACTTGCCCGCCCCGTTCGGCCCGATGATCGCGTGACGCTCGCCCGGCGCAATGTCGAGCGAAACGTCGTTGATGATCTTGGCCGGACCGAAGCTTTTGTTCAGCTTGTCGAGCGAAAGCGCAGGGGTCGTCATGCGGCCTCCTTGTCTTTGGATGCGTAGCGGGTCAGGGCGACCCCGGCGACGGCGGTGACCACGATGATCAGCCAGCTCAGGACGTTCTGGTGGCCAAGGTGCATTCCGAACGGCTCATAGACTTCGCCGTAGCCGTTGGACCAGCGGACCGAGACCTCGACCAGCACGATGAGGCCGATGAGCATGAGCAGGATGCCCGCGAGCTTCATCAGGAGCCCCGCGATATACTGTCCCGGATTGCTGCCGCGCAGCCCGTCCCAGATGCCGAACACGATGCCTGCGATGCCGCGCGGGGCGAACATCACGATGGCGATGAACAGCACGCCAAGATACAGCAGCCACGCCTCGGTGAAGTCCGACAGCATCGACTGCATGTAGGTCAGCAGGATCGCCCCGAAGATCGGCCCGACGAAGTAGGTGATGCCACCCACATAGGCCATGATGAGCACGAAGCCCGAGGGCACCAGCGACATCGCGTCCGGCGTGAAGATCTCGTAGTTCACGGCCGCCATGCCGCCCGCGAGGCCCGCGAAGCCGCCCGCGAAGATGAACACGAGGTAGCGCACGCGCTGCGGGTTGTAGCCGATGAACTGCACCCGCTGAGCGTTGTCGCGTGTCGCCTCGGACAGCTTGCCCAGCGGCGTGCGGGTGAAGGCCCACATGCCGACGAGGCCGACGACGGTCCAGAAGGCGATGAACCAGTAAACCTCGCTGATCGGGCCCATCGATAGGCCGAAAAGCTCGACCCCGTTCATCCGGTCGCCCGAAATCCCCTGTTCGCCGCCGAAGAAGCTGTCGAACATGAAGGCGGCGGCGAAGACGAGTTCCGCCACGCCGAGCGAGATCATGGCGAAGGTCGTGCCCGCCTTGCGGCAGGACGGCCAGCCGATGATCGCACCGGCGAGCGCCCCTCCGGCGAAACCGACGAGGGGGAGGAAGAACACCGGGAACCCGGCCCACAGTCCCGACCCGTCCTCGATCCAGTTCATCGCGTGCATGGCGACGTACCCGCCGAAGCCGAAGTAGACGGCATGACCGAAGGACAGAAGGCCCCCCTTGCCGAGGATCATGTTGTAGGACAGCGCGAAGACGATGTTGATGCCCATCTGATGCGCGATGGTGTAGAACGTCCGGCTGGGTCCGACCATCGGGATCGCGGCCAGACAGGCGGCGAAGATCAGGATGGGCAGGGTGCGCTGGCGGAACTTGGCCCCCGCGCTGGGCGCGAGGTTCTGGAAGGTTTGTGTCGCGTCGCTCATAGCTCCTGCTCCCCCATCAGGCCCTGCGGGCGGAAGATCAGCATCAGGACCAGCAGCAGGAAGGGCAGGACCGGCGCGAGCGACGAGATGGTGATGTCACCGACCTCCGACGTGGGCGACAGGCCCGTGAAGGCGAAAATCTCGGCGAAGCTCGCGTTGATGCCGACCGCGAAGTTCTGGAGCAGTCCGATCAGCAGCGAGGCGAGGAACGCCCCCTCGAGCGATCCGATTCCGCCGACCACGACGACCACGAAGACGATGGGGCCCATCTGGACCGCCATAGCCGGGTCGGTGACGAAGATGTTGCCTGCCATGAGGCCCGCCAGACCCGCGAGCGCGCAGCCGATGCCGAAGACGGTCATGAAGATGAATGGCACGTTATGGCCCAGATGGCCGACCATGTGAGGATGCGTCAGCGCGGCCTGAATGATAAGGCCCGCGCGGGTGCGTTTGAGCAGGAACCAAAGCCCCACGAGCATCGCGATGGCGATGAAGATCACGAAGATCCGGTAGGCCGGAAAGGTGGCGCCGTAGATCTCGAACGCCGCGAAATTCAGAAGGTCCGGCACGCGGTAGTCCACGGCGGTCTTGCCATAGACGATCTTGACGACCTCTTCGATCAGGTAGGCGAGGCCGAAGGTGAACAGCAATTCCGCGACATGGCCGTTCGCATGGACCTTGCGCAGCCCGTAGCGTTCGACGAGCGCGCCGACGAGGCCCACGAGGACCGGCGCGATGAACAGCGCGATCCAGAAGCTCGTGCTGCCGGTGATGGTGAAGGCGAAATAGGCGCCGAGCATGTAAAAGCTCGCATGCGCGAAGTTCAGAACGCCCATCATCGAGAAGATGAGCGTCAGGCCGGAGGACAGCATGAACAGGAGCAGGCCATAGCTCACACCGTTCAATAGCCCGAAGACAATCGTTTCCATTGGGACCTCGTGAGGGAACGAAGGGCGCCGTACGCTGCCGCACGGCGCCCCATATCAAGCCAGTGACAAGCCCGGATACGGGCGCGCGGACTTACTCCGGGCGCTCCATTTCACAGGTGGTCGGCTGTTCTGCGCTTTCCATCGAAATCGTGCCCGCATCCACGAGCTTCCATCCGAGGTCGATGTTGTCCACGCCGTATTTCACGTCGTCCGACACCACCGAGATGTAAAGCGGCTGCTGGATCTGGTGATCCTCGGCGCGCATCGTGGCCGAACCGTAGGCGTGCTCGATGGTCAGCCCTTCCAGAGCCTTGGCGACCGGGATCGGATCGGCCGAGCCGGCGGCTTCGGCGGCGGCCACGAACATGTCCATCGCGTTCCAGGCGCGGTGGTAGTAGTAGTCGTAGTCCGGGAACCGCTCTTTATATTCCTCGATCAGCGCGTATTGCTCATCCGAGGCTTCGAGGTTCGTGGTGACTTCGGACACCTGATACAGAAGGCCGATGCCCGCTTCGCCCAGCGACGACACCGCACCCTTGGACCCGCCGTAGAAGGTCAGGTAGGGAACGTCCGATCCGCTTTCGGCGGCAGCCTTCATCAGAAGCTGCATGTCCGCGCCCCAGTTGCCGGTGATGACCGCATCGGCACCGGACGAGATGATCTTCTGGATGTAGGGGGTGAAGTCCTTGACCTTGCCCAGCGGGTGAAGCTCGTTCCCGACGATCTCGATGTCGGGGCGCTTTTCGGCCAGCTGGCTTTCGGCGGCGGCGGCGACGGCCTGACCGAAGACATAGTCCTGACCGATCAGATAGACCGACTTGATGTCGTCACGCTCGGCGATCCAGTCCGTGATACCGGCCATCTTCATGTCGGCATGGGCATCGAAGCGGAAGTGCCAGAAGCTGCACAGCTCGTTGGTGAAGGCGGGCGTCACGGCGGCGTAGTTGAAGAACAGGATCTCTTCGCCGGGGTTGCGCGCATTGTGCTTGTTCACAGCTTCGATCAGCGCGGCGGCGACGGAGGAACCGTTGCCCTGAAGGATGTAGCGTGCGCCGTCGTCGATGGCTTTCTGAAGCTGAACCAGCGACTCTTTCGGGTTCACCTTGTTGTCGTAGCCGGTGACCTCGATCATGTCGCCGTTCACGCCGCCATTGGCGTTGATGTGCTCGGCGGCAAGCTGGAAGCTGGTGTAAGCGGCTTCGCCCGACGGGCCGAACGGACCCGAAAGCGGGTCGATGAAGGCCATCTTGATGGTGTCGGCGCTGGCCGCACCGATCGCGATCACGGATGTTGCAGCCGCCAGAATGGCGGTTTTGCGAAAGTTCATTGAATCCTCCCTTTTTTCGAAAACGCCCGTCTGCGGGTGCCTTCTATGTTCCGCAGTGAAAAACGATGTTTCATCCGAGTCAAGAAATTTGTGAAACTCATTTTCGCCTTGCAGAACTGCGAGGCTTTGTGCCGATATGAAGAAAACGGGAGGAGAATCACCCATGCCGGATATGGGTCAGGAAAGTCTTGCCGACTTTCGGGCAGAGATCGCTGACTGGATCGACCGCACCGCGCCCGCCTCGCTGCGGGATCGCGCCTTCAGTGAAGACGACATTTGCTGGGGTGGCAAGCGTTGGGTTTTCACCTCGGACGACCAGAAGGTATGGCTGGAGGCCTGCGCCGAGCGCGGGTTGACCGCCCCGACCTGGCCGGAAGCATACGGTGGCGCAGGGTTCAGCCGGGCGCAGGACAAGATCTTCAAGGAAGAGATGGACAGGCTTCGGGTCAAGAAGCCGCTGGACAGCTTCGGCCTCTGGATGCTCGGCCCGGCGCTGCTGGCTTTCGGGACCGAAGAACAGAAACGCCATTTCCTGCCGCAGATCACGCGCGGCGAGGTGCGTTGGTGTCAGGGCTATTCGGAACCCGGCGCCGGGTCGGATCTTGCCAGCGTTCAGACCCGTGCCGAGGACATGGGCGACCATTGGCTCGTGAACGGCTCGAAAATCTGGACCTCCTACGCCGACAAGGCCGACTGGATTTTCGCGCTCGTACGCACCGACCGGGACGCGCCCAAGCATCGCGGCATCAGCTTCATGCTGATCGACATGGAAAGCGAGGGCGTCACGACCAAGCCGATCCGGCTTATCTCGGGCAAATCGCCGTTCTGCGAGACGTTCTTCGACAATGTGCGCGTCCCCAAGAGTTATGGCGAAGGGCTGTCGGCGATCGTCGGAGAACAGAACCGGGGCTGGGACGTGGCCAAGCACCTGCTGACCCATGAGCGCGAGATGATCGGTGGCGGCGGCTCGGGTCTGACCGGCGGGCGCAGCGTGGCGAGCGTGCTGGCGGACGAGGGGCAGGACGATCCCGTCATCATGGGCCGCGCGATGAAACTGGGCGTCGATGAGCTTGCGATGAACCTGACGCTGGATCGCTACAAGGACATGGCGAAACAGGGGGGCGTCGGCAATGCCTCGGCCATGCTGAAATACTACGGGACCGAGTTGAACAAGGCGCGCTTCGAGCTGCTCATGTCCGCTGGCGGGTCCGATGCGCTGGCGTGGGAGGGGCCTTATGGCACGCTCGCGCCGGAATGGCTGCGCACCAAAGCGAATTCGATCGAGGGCGGCACGTCCGAGGTGATGCTCGACATCCTCGCCAAGCGCGTCCTCGAATTGCCGGGGGACTGACGGGATGGCGATGCTGATACCGACCGAAGATGAAACCATGCTGCGCGATGCCGCGCGCGGGTTTCTGGACGACGCGGCCCCGGTCGCGAACCTGCGGGCGAACCGCGATCAGGGCCGTGCCTTCGACCCGGACCTGTGGGCCGAGATGGTCAAGATGGGCTGGGCCGGTGTGCTCGTGGGCGAGGACGAGGGCGGTTCCGATATGGGGTTCGCCGCCGCGAACATTCTGGCCGAAGAGATGGGGCGAACGCTTGTCGCGTCGCCGTTCCTGTCCTCCGCTGTCATCGCGGCCAGCGCGCTGCGTGCGGCAGGGCGGCCGGCCGGTGCAATCGCGTCGGGCGACGTGACCTATGCGCTGGCGGTGGACGAGGGGCCGAAGTTCGCGCCCGCCGCGACGGCGATGCAGGCCAGCGCCGATGGAAACGGATTCCGGCTGTCGGGCACCAAGACATTCGTGGGCGAGGGCACCAGCGCGACACGCATCCTCGTGCTTGCCAAGGCCGAGGCCGGGCTGACGCTCTTCGATCTCGAAGCCGACCGCGTGGGCCTGACCCGTGACAAGCTGGATCTCGTCGACAGCCGTGACCACGCCGCGTTGACCTTCGACAACGTGCAGGCCACGGGCGAGGATGTCGTGGGCGAAGTCGGGCAGGGTCTGGCCGCTCTGGCTCCGGCGCTGAGGGCCGGACATGCTGCATTGGCCGCCGAGTTGACGGGCCTGTCGGCGGGTGCCTTCGGCATTACCGCCGCCTACCTCAAGGAGCGCAGGCAGTTCGGGCGGCGCATCGGCAGCTTTCAGGCGCTCCAGCATCGGGCCGCGCATCTGTGGTGCGAAATCGAGGTCAGCGCCTCGACGATCCTGAACGCGGGTCGTGTGCTTGACGCCACCCCCGATGAGGCCGACCTTGCGGTCTCGCTCGCCAAGGCGCGGGCCACGGAAACCGCGAACCTCGCCGTGCGCGAGGGGGTTCAGATGCATGGGGGGATCGGCATGACCGACGAATACGACATGGGCTTTTACATGAAACGCGCACGGGTCGCGGCCGAATGGCTGGGCGACTACGGCTATCACGCGGCGGTGGTCGCACGGGCGCGGGGGATGGCGGCATGAACATGACCCCTGCACGTCTTTTCGACCTCACCGGGAAGGTGGCGCTCGTCACCGGCGGTTCATCGGGTATCGGGCGTATGGCGACCGAAGGGCTCATGGCCGCGGGTGCCAAGGTGCTGATCGCCAGCCGCAAGGGCGATGCCTGCGTGGCGGTCGCAGAGGAACTGAACGCGCTGGGCCTGCCGGGAACCGTCGAAGGGTTCGCGGGCGACGTCTCGACACAAGAGGGCGTCGATGCGCTCGTCGCCGAGGTCAAGACCCGCACGGATCATCTGAACATCCTGATGAACAACGCAGGCCGCACCTGGGGCGCGCCGCTGGGCGAGTTTCCCTGGGACGGCTGGGACAAGATCAACGCGCTCAACGTCACGGGTATGTTCCAGCTCACCCAGGCGCTTCTCCCCCTGCTCGAAGCCGGGGCGCGGGATGCCGATCCGGCCCGTGTGGTCAACACCGGGTCGGTGATGGGCACCGTGCCCAAAGGCGGCGGGGCCTATTCCTATGCCGTGTCCAAAGGGGCTGTGCACCACATGACCGCGATCCTCGCCAACGACCTGGCCGAGCGCGGCATCACCGTGAACGCCATCGCGCCGGGCCCGTTTCCGTCGAAGATGACCGCCTTTGCGCTGACCGATCAGGATCAGGCCGGGCGCACCGCCGACCGTGTGCCGCTTGGGCGTCTCGGGCAGCCCTCCGACATCGCCGCGGCGCTGCAATACCTGTGCGGACCGGGTGGCGCCTATGTCACCGGGGCGATTCTGCCCTTGTCCGGTGGCATCAACGTCCACTCTCCCGGCTCGCTGTTTGCGGAGTGACGCGATGACGCTCGATGAATACCTTTCGCTTCAGGGTCGCGAACTCGGCGTTTCGCGCTGGTTCGACATTACGCAGGAGCGGATCGACGCCTTCGCCGAAGTGACCGAGGATCACCAGTATATCCATACCGACCCGGTGGCCGCCGCACGCTCGCCCTTCGGCGGGACGATTGCCCACGGGTTCCTGACCGTGTCGCTCTTGTCGGCCATGACATACGATGGCGTTCCGGCGATCGACGGCACGAAGATGTCCGTCAACTACGGCTTCAACAAGCTGCGCTTCCTGTCGCCGGTGAAGGTGGGGAGCCGCATTCGCGCACGCTTTGAACTGAAATCCTGCGACACGTCCCGGCCCGGCGAAATCACCACCGTGACCAAAGTGACGGTCGAAATCGACGGGGCCGAGAAACCGGCCCTCATCGCCGAGTGGATCGGTCGCAGATATCTGGAGACGAACGAATGAGTGTTTCTTTCGAGGGCCGCGTGGCCATCGTCACGGGCGCCGGGGCCGGGCTGGGCCGGTGTCACGCCTTGGGTCTGGCCGAGCGCGGCGCCAAGGTCGTGGTCAATGATCTGGGCGTCGCGACCGACGGCAGCGGATCGGGTTCGGACGCCGCGCGCGCGGTGGTCGAGGAGATCCGGGCTGCGGGCGGTCACGCCATCGCCAACGGGGCCGATGTGACCAGCGCCGACGACACCCGCAAGATGGTGGACGAGGCGATTGCCGAATTCGGCCATGTCGACATCCTCGTCAACAACGCGGGCATCCTGCGCGACAAGAGTTTCGCCAAGATGGACCTGTCCGACTTCGCCAAGGTGCTCGACGTGCATCTCATGGGGACCGTGAATTGCTGCAAGGCGGTCTGGACCCACATGGCAGCGCGCGAATACGGGCGGATCGTGGTCACGACCTCCTGCTCGGGCATGTACGGGAATTTCGGACAGTCGAACTACGGTGCCGCCAAGGCCGGTGTCGTGGGGTTGATGAACACGCTCGCCATCGAGGGCGCGAAGAAGAACATCAAGGTCAACACGCTGGCCCCCACGGCGGCGACGCGGATGACCGAGGCGCTTCTGACGCCCGAGACGCTGGAACTGCTCCAGCCCGAGACGATCACGCCGGGCCTTCTGGCGCTCGTGGCCGAGGATGTGCCGACCAAGATGGTGCTGGGCGCAGGCGGCGGCTGTTTCGCAGAGATCCGCATCACCGAAACGCAAGGTGTCGCGCTGGTCGGGGACGACCTGAACGTCGACGGCGTGGTCGCCGCGATGGACCGCATTCGTGACCCCGAAGGCGCTGCCGTGATGGACAACGCGTTTTCGCAAACTCGCAAATATGCCCGCATGGGCGCGGCGGCCCGAGGCCTCCCGCTCCCGTGGAACGAATAAGGAAGGACAGAACCATGCGCGATGCCGTCATCGTCTCGACCGCCCGCACCCCGATCGGCAAGGCCTTTCGCGGTGCCTTCAACAACACCCATGCGCAGGAATTGATCGGTCATGCCGTTCGCCATGCCGTCGACCGCGCCGGGCTCGAGGGTGGCGAGGTGCAGGATTGCGTGATCGGCACGGCGATCCAGCAGGGCTCCACGGGCGGCAACATCGGGCGTCAGGCGGTCATCCGCGCGGGGCTGCCGACCAGCGTGGCGGGCATGTCGATGGATCGGCAGTGCGCGTCGGGCATGATGGCGATTGCGACGGCGGCCAAGCAGGTCGTGCATGACGGGATGCAGGTTGCCATCGGCGGCGGGGTCGAGTCGATCAGCCTCGTCCAGAATCAGGACATGCGCACCGATCACCTGCGCGACCCTTGGGTGATGGAGCATGTGCCATCGCTCTACATGAGCATGTTGGAGACGGCCGAGATCGTCGCGGACCGCTACAACGTCAGCCGCGAGGATCAGGACGAATACGCGCTTCAAAGCCAGCAGCGCACGGCGGCGGCGCAGGCGGCGGGCAAATTCGACGACGAGATCGTGCCGCTGACTTCGACGCAGGCCATCATCGACCGGGACACCAAGGAAGTGTCCTTCGCCGAGGTGACGCTGGAGAAGGACGAGGGCAACCGCCCCTCGACGACCATCGAAAACCTCTCGAGCCTGTCGCCGGTGTTCCGGGACGGTCAGGTCGTGCAGGAGGGCAAGTTCATCACGGCGGGCAATGCCTCGCAACTGTCCGACGGGGCCAGCGCAAGCGTCATCATGGAGGCGAAAGAGGCCGAGAAGCGCGGGCTTCAGCCTTTGGGCCGCTATGTCGGCGTGATGGCCGCCGGTCTCGACCCCGACGAAATGGGGATCGGGCCCATCTACGCGGTGCCGAAACTGCTTGAGGCTCATGGGCTCAAGATGGACGACATCGGGCTGTGGGAACTGAACGAGGCTTTTGCCTGTCAGGTGCTCCATTCCGCCCGCGTCCTTGGCATTCCGAATGAAATCCTGAACGTGAACGGCGGCGCCATCTCGATCGGCCATCCCTACGGCATGTCCGGGGCGCGCATGGTCGGGCACGCGTTGATCGAAGGAAAACGTCGCGGCGCGAAATACGTAGTCTGCACCATGTGCGTCGGCGGCGGCATGGGCGCGGCAGGGTTGTTCGAGGTGCTCTAAGCGCCAAACACTATTGCCAATAATTGAACACTAGTGTTCAAATAAGCGAGCCGGCATCCGGCCGGACAAGGAGGACAGAATATGGATCTGGGCGTCACCGAAAAGGTCAAGCCACTGATCGAAGCCGTGCGAAAGCTGATGGCGGAAAAGATCGTGCATCTCAGCGAGGAATACGAAGGCGAGATCGGGAACAACCCTCAGAACGACCGCTTCGTGCTGAACGACCGTCAGAAGGAAATCCTCGACGAGCTGAAGTCCGAGGCGAAGAAACGCGGCCTGTGGAACTTCTGGCTGACCGACAGCGAGGCGGGCTATGGCCTGACCACGGTCGAATACGCCTACCTCGCCGAAGAGATGGGCAAGGCGCCGTTGGGGGCCGAAACCTTCAACTGCTCGGCCCCGGACACCGGCAACATGGAAGTGCTGGAACGCTATGGCACGCAGGCCCACAAGGACCGCTGGCTTAAACCGCTCCTCGATGGCGAAATCCGCTCGGCCTATGTGATGACCGAGCCGGGCGTCGCCTCCTCCGATGCCGTTCAACTGTCTTTCGAGGCGAAGAAGGACGGGGACGAATGGGTGCTGAACGGTGAGAAATGGTGGATCTCGGGCGCGGGCGATCCGCGCTGCCAAGTCTACATCGTTCTCGCCCAGACCGACCCGGAGGCGGCCAAACACGCGCGTCACACCATGTTCGTGATGGACGCCGACACGCCCGGCGTCGAGATCCTGCGCCCGATGCAGGTCTTCGGCAACGACGACGCGCCGCACGGTCACATGCACATGAAGTTCACCGACGTGCGCTTGCCCGCCGACGCCGTGATCCTTGGCGAAGGCCGGGGGTTCGAGGTCGCACAGGGGCGGCTTGGACCGGGGCGCATCCACCACTGCATGCGTGCCATCGGTCAGGCCGAACGCGCGCTGGAGCTCATGTGCAAACGCGGCCTGTCGCGTGAGGCCTTCGGCAAGAAGATCGCCTCGCTCGGTGCCAACTTCGACATCATCGCGAACGCGCGGATGGAAATCGAAATGGCCCGGCTGCTGTGCCTCAAGGCCGCCTACATGATGGATACGTTCGGCGTGAAGGAAGCGCAGCCGTGGATTTCGCAGATCAAGGTGGTGGCACCGCTCATGGCGACCAAGGTGGTGGACGAGGCGATGCAGATGCATGGTGGCGAGGGCATCAGTCAAGATCAGCCGCTGGCGCGGATGTATACCAACCTGCGCACCCTGCGCTTCGCCGACGGTCCCGATGCGGTCCACAGGCGTCAGGTCGCACGCGCCGAGCTGCGCAAGTACACCAACGAGAAGATCTGAATGGGTCTTCTCACCGTCATACGTCACGCTCAGGCGTCGTTCGGCGCGGCGAATTACGACAAGCTCTCCGAGCTTGGTCATCGCCAGTCCGAGGCGCTGGGCGTGGCGCTCAAACGGCAGGGCTGGGCGTGGCCGGACAAGGTGATGGTCGGCTCGCAGGTCAGGCATCGCGAGACGCTGGAGGGGATCGCGAAAGGCTTTGGCGTCGCGGCCCATCCGGTGGTGCATCCGGGCCTGAACGAGTTCGATTTCTCGGCGCTGCTGGCGGCGCACAAGCAGACCGACGCGCTGCCCGAACACACCAAAGGGGACCGCGCCGCGCATTTCCGGCAGCTCAAGGCGACCGTGCTGGCGTGGCAGGCGGATGAAATCGAAAACCCGCCCGAGACCTTCGGCGCCTTCGTCGGCCGGGTGCAGGATGCTATGGCGGCGGCCGAGGGCGATACGCTCATGGTCTCGTCCGGTGGCGCGATCAGCCAGATGGTGCGGCTGGTGATGGATGCACCTGCCGAGCAGCAGATCCTGCTTCAACTCCAGATGAAGAACTGCGCCGTGAACAAGATCGTGCAGGGTCGCAACGGCGCCTATCTGCACGGCTTCAACGAAACCCCGCATATCGACGCCGCCAATGCGGACGAGATGCTGACCTATAGCTGAGGGAGCCATGACCGACACCCAGCAGCTCGACACCGACGCCGTCGCGAATTGGCTGGAAGCCAATATGGACGGCTTTCAGGGGCCGATCACGGCAGAGAAGTCCAACGTGGGCCAGTCGAACCCGACCTTCCGGCTCGACACCCCTACGGGTCCGTATGTTCTGCGGCGAAAGCCGCCCGGGCAGCTTCTGAAATCGGCCCATGCGGTTGATCGGGAGTTTCGGGTGCAATCGGCGCTGGCAGAGACGGACGTGCCGGTCGCCAAGATGCATGTTCTTTGCGAAGACCCCGACGTGATCGGGTCGGATTTCTACGTGATGGAGGCGGTCGCGGGCCGCAATATCGACGACCCGCGCATCCCGGACGTGTCGAACGAAGAACGCGCGGCGATCTATGCCGAAATGTGCCGCGTGCTCGCCGCGATCCACGAGGTCGATATCGAGGCCGTGGGCCTGTCGGACTATGGCCCGCTGGGGAATTACTTCGAGCGTCAGATCGGGCGCTGGACAAAGCAGTATCGCGCGTCCGAGACCGAAAGCATCGCGGACATGGACGCGCTAATCGACTGGCTGCCGGCGAACATCCCCGACGACGATCAGCGGCGGCTGGTGCATGGCGACTACCGCATCGACAACATGCTGTTCGAGACGGACGGGCCGCGTTGCGCCGCCGTGCTGGACTGGGAGCTATCGACCATCGGGCATCCTTATGCCGATCTCGCCTCGCTCCTCATGCAGTGGCAGATGCCGCCGGGGGCCGAGGGGCGGGGTCTGGCTGGCGTGGACCGGGCGAGCCTTGGCATCCCGACCGACGAGGAGTTCGTGGCGATGTACTGCAAGGCGCGGGGGCTCACGGGCATTCCGGGCATGAATTTCTACATCGCCTTCGCGTTCTTCCGCATGGGGGCGATCATTCAGGGCGTCTATAAACGTGCGCTCGACGGCAATGCGTCGAACCCGGAACGCGCGATGCGTCTGGGCAAGGCGGTTCCACAATTCGCGGCAGGGGGGCTGAAGGCGGCGCATGGCTGAGTTCGACGGGAAAGTGGTGCAGATCACCGGCGCAGCCTCGGGCTTTGGCGCGATGGCGGCGACGGAGTTCGCGCGGGCGGGCGCGAAGCTGATGCTGTCCGACATCAATGGCGACGGGCTGGACGAGGTCGCGCGCAATCTCGAAAGCCTCGGGGCCGAGGTGGTTGCCGACGCGCTGTCGGTGGCCGACGATACTGCGATGCGGGCGCATATCGAAAAGGGCGTGGACCGCTTCGGACGGCTCGACATCGCGCTGAACAACGCCGGGATCGGGGGCGGGCTGGCGCGGCTGCCGGACATACCGCTCGACACCTACGATCAGATCATGCAGATCAACGCAAAGGGCGTCTTTATCGGGATGCGCCACCAGTTGCCGGTGATGCTGAAGCAGGGGGCCGGGTCGATCCTGAACACCGCCTCGGCTGCGGGGCTGGTCGGGTCGGGTCAACTCTCGGCCTATGCCGCGTCGAAGCACGCGGTGATCGGCATGACCAAGGCCGCCGCCGACGAGGTTGCGCGCAAGGGCATTCGCGTGAACGCGATCTGCCCCAGCTTCGCGTCCACTCCGATGGTCGAGGCGATGGGCGATGCGATGGGCGAACGCCACGGCGTCAGCCGGGACGATGCTTACGGCATGATCGCCAGCCGTGTGCCGATGCGCCGGGTGGCGGACCCGATGGAGGTGGTGCAGGCCATGCTCTGGATCGTCTCGGACGCGAACACGTTCATGACAGGCCAATCCATTTCGATTGATGGGGGCCTGACCGCTGTATAAAGGGGACTGTCATGGGTAAGGACGATCTGATCGACGACATCGACGCGGATGGTGACCGCAAGTTCGTGACCGCGCTTGCGCGGGGTCTCGACGTGCTCAGATGCTTCCGGCCCTATGAAACGAACCTGACCAATCAGGAAATCGCGCAGCGCACCGGCCTGCCGAAACCGACGATTTCGCGTCTGACGCATACGCTGCGCAAGCTCGACTATCTTGTCTATTCCGAACGCACCGGCACCTACCGCCTTGGCGCGGGGGTTCTGGCCTTGGGCTTCGGGGTGTTGTCGTCGATCGAGATGACCGACCGCGCGCGCGAGGAGCTGGCCGCCCTGTGCGATGAAGGGCCGAACCCGCACATCACCTCGGCGCTGGCCGAACAGCACCGGATGCGGGCGGTCTATACGACCGTGCACCGCTCGAAGGAAGCGATTGCGCTGACCATCAACGTGGGCGCGCGGCTGCCGTTGTTCTACTCGGCCATAGGCCGCGCGATCCTTGTTGGCATGACGGAGAAGCAGCGCACCGCGCTGGTGGATCAGGGGCTCGCGCAACTGCCCGACGAGCGGGAGCGGATCATCTCATCGGTCGAAAAGGGCCTGCGCGACTACGAGGAGCACGGGCTTTGCACCGGCTTCGGGGAATGGCGCAAAGATGTGAACGGGCTGGCGGTGCCGGTGTTTTCGCTGAATGGCGACCGGATCTATGGGTTGAACGTCGGGGGGCCGTCGTTCTTCGTGGAGCCGGATCAACTGCTCGAACATTATGCCGAGCGGGTGAAGCGCGCGGCGCATAACCTGTCGTCGGGGGCACCGGGGAAACCGGCGGCGTGAGCCTCGACCCGTCGCTCATCGAAGACCCGTATGAATTCCAGAAGCTTCTGGGGTTCGAGATCGAGGACTGGTCCGAGGACTATGCCCGGTTCAGGCTGCCGATCACCGATAAGCTGGGCAACCGTTACGGCATTCCGCATGGCGGCGTTTACGCAACCCTGATCGACACGGTCATGGGGTTCGCTGCCTGCTACACGGGTGACCCGGAAACGCGGCGGCTGGCGATGACCCTTTCCCTGAACGTGAATTACCTGGCGCAGCCCAAGGGCACGGTCCTGATCGCCGAGGGTCGGCGGACGGGCGGGGGGCGCAAGAGTGTCTTCGCCGAAGCGTCGATCATCGATGACACCGGGGTGACGGTCGCGACCGGGACGGGCGTGTTCCGGTATCGCTCTACCTGACATTTGGAGTTTGCAGGGTGTGGTCGGGGCCGCAATCGGTGCCTGTTCGCAATACCAGAATACTAGGATTCTAGTATCCTAGGCGGCTCTCGATGCCTTTGAAAATACAGTAAAATCAGTGATTTGAGAGATTTTCCGCGTCGCCCGATACCGTGATAAGGTTAATGCGGGGCGATGGCCCCGCATTGGAATTCGCAAGATCAACCCGCAAGATCAGGCCGCGTAGGTCGCGATCACACGTTCGAGGTGATAGTCCACGTCGCCCAATTGCGCGTCGATCATGACGAGCCGTTTGGCGTAGTGGCTGACCGCCGCCTCCCAGGTCATAGCGATGCCGCCATGCATCTGGATCGCTTCCTCGGCCACCAGCCGCGCTGCCCGGCCGATCAGAGTCTTGGCCATTGCGACGAACTTCGCCTGCTCCTCGGCGCCCATCTTGCTCGCGGCGAGGATGGTGATGGACCGGGCCTGTTCGATCTCGGTCACAAGGTCCACGGCGCGGTGTTGCAGGGCTTGAAACTTGCCGATGGCGACGCCGAACTGCTTTCGCGTGCGCAGATAGTCGAGCAGGATTTCGTTGGTCGCATCCATCGCGCCCACAGCCTCGGCGCACAGGGCGAGGCGACCGGCGTCCAGCGCATCTTCGAGCGCGGCGGTGGCGTCGGCGAGCACTTCGGTTCCCGGCGTGGCGTCGAGGAACAGTTCCGCCGCGCCGCCGCCATCGATCAAGGCGTAGCCCGTGACCTGCGCGTCCGAGGCCTTGACCTCATAGACCGCGAGGGTGCCACCGGATCTGGCCGCGACGAGGAACACCTTGGCATCCGCGCCGCCATAGACCACGGCCTTGCGGCCCGTCAGCTTGCCGTCCTTCGCCTCGGTCTCGATCGCGTCGAGGTCGTAGGGCGCGTCGAGTTCGCCGATGGCGACCGCGTAGCGCACCGAACCGTCGAGGAGCGCCGACTGGTCGGCCCCGGCGGCGGTCAGCAGTTTCGAGGCCAAGAGCGAACCGAGAACCGGGGCGGGGCAAATGCCGCGCCCGAGCGCCTCGAACACCGTCGTGATGTCGAAGCCAGCGCCGCCAAACCCGCCCGCATCCTCGGGCGCGAGGGCGTAGAGCACGCCCAACTCGCACATCTCGGCCCAGAGCGCTGTGTCGTGGAACGGCGCGTCATAGGCCACTTTCACGCGGTGGTCGTAGCCATATTTGTCCGAGATGAACCGGTTCAGCGAGTCCGACAGCATCCGGCGGTCTTCGGTCAGGGAAAAGTCCATGTCAGAGCTCCAGCATCGCTTTGGTCAGGATGTTTCGCTGGATCTCGTTCGACCCCCCGAAAATCGACAGTTTGCGGTTGTTGAAATAGTCGGCGGCATTGTTCACGTCGCCCGCTTCGACGAGGGCGGCGTTGCCGAACATCGCCTCGGACGGGAAGGGGGCCGCGGCCGGACCCAGCGCGCGGCGGGCCAGATCGTTCAAAGCCTGACGGATCACGGTGCCCTTGATCTTGAGGATCGAGGTTTCCGGCCCCGGCGCACCCTGCGTCTGCGCGGTGTAGAGCATCCGAAGGTTGGTGATCTTCATCGCTTCCAGCTCGATTTCGACATCCGCGATCCGGGCGGCGAAAAGCGGGTTCTCGATCAGCGGCTTGCCGTTGCGCTTGGTGCGGCGTGCGAGCGCCTTGACCTCTTCCAGCGCCTTCATGCTGAACCCGACGCCCGCGATGTTGGTGCGCTCGTGACCCAGCAGGAACTTGGCGATTGTCCAGCCCATGTTCTCTTCACCCACGAGGTTCGCGGCAGGCACGCGGACGTCGGTGAAGAACACTTCGTTCACCTCGTGGCCGCCTTCGATCAGCTTGATCGGGCGCATCTCGATCCCCGGCGTGGCGAGGTCGACGAGGATGAAGCTGATCCCCTCCTGCGGCTTGCCGTCGGTCTTGGTGCGCACGAGGCAGAAGATCCAGTCGGCGTGCTGGCCGAGGGTGGTCCATGTCTTTTGCCCGTTGATGACGTATTCGTCGCCATCGCGCACCGCGCGGGTCTTGAGCGAGGCAAGGTCCGAGCCGGCGCCCGGTTCGGAATAGCCCTGACACCACCAGTCGGTCCCGTCGAGGATGCGGGGCAGGTAATGGTCCTGTTGTTCTTTCGATCCAAATTTCTGAAGCACCGGCCCCAGCATCGCGAGGCCGAAGGGCACGATGCGCGGGGCGTTGGCGCGCGCGGCCTCTTCTTCGAAGATGTGTTTTTCGACGGGCGACCAGCCGGTCCCGCCGAACTCCACCGGCCAGCCATAGGCGAGCCAGCCCTTGTCGTTCAGGATCGCGTGCCAGCGTTCCATGTCGTGCTTTTCCAGCTCTCCGCCGATCCGCACCTTTTCGGCAAGGTCGTCGGGCAGGTTGTCGGCAAGGAACGTGCGCACCTCATCGCGGAACGCTTCCTCTTCCTTGGTGAAGCTCAGGTCCATCTCACCCCTCCTTGTTCAGATCGGCAAAGGTCGTCCCGTCCTCGGCCATACGCCGCAGGATCGCGGGCACTTTCCAGTAATACGCATCATCCTCGGCATAGCGTTCAATCCGCGCGACGAGTTCTTTCGCGCCGATGGTGTCCGCATAGTGAAGCGGGCCGCCGCGGAAGCGCGGGAAGCCGTAGCCGAACAGGAACACCGCATCCACGTCGATGGGCCGCAGTGCGATCCCCTCTTCGACCACACGCGCGGCTTCCGAGATCATGGCGGTCATATAGCGCTCGACGATCTCTTCGTCGGTGAACGTCTTGGGCAGGATACCTTTGGCCGCCCGTTCCGCGTCGATGATTTCCAGTGCACGGGGGTTCGGGCGGATGCCCTCGTCGTCGTAGATGTAGAACCCCGATCCGGTCTTGCGGCCGAACATGCCCTCTTCGCAGATCTTGTCGTGGATGCGCACATAGCGTTCGTCGTTCGGTCGTGTTGCCGACATGCGCTTGCGGTTGGCCCAGCCGATGTCGAGGCCCGCGAGGTCGCCGACTTTGTAAGGCCCCATGGCGAACCCGAAATCCTCAAGCGCGTTGTCGATCTGCTGCGGGCTCGCGCCATCCTCCATCAGATATCCGGCGGTCTTGCCGTAATAGGCGAGGATGCGGTTGCCGATGAACCCGTCGCAGACGCCCGCGCGCACGCCGACCTTCTTCATCTTCTTGGCCAGCGCGAAACCCGTGGCGACCACTTCGGGCGCGGTCTTGTCCGCGACGACCACTTCCAGAAGGCGCATCAGGTTCGCGGGCGAGAAGAAGTGGAGGCCGATCACATCCTCGGGCCGGGACGTGGCCGAGGCGATTTCGTTGATGTCCAGATAGGACGTGTTCGACGCCAGAATGGCCCCCGGTTTGCAGATCTTGTCGAGCTGGCCGAAGATGTCCTTCTTCACGTCCATGTTCTCGAACACCGCCTCGATCACGAGGTCGACGTCGGACAGCGATTCCATGTCGGTCGACGGTTCAAGCCGCGCCATCGCGTTGTCGCGCTTGGCCTCGCTCATCTTGCCGCGTTTCACGGCCCCGCCCAAGTTCCCGGTGATGAAGCCGACGCCCTTGTCCAGTCCCTCCTGCGAAATCTCGATCAGGCGCACCGCGAAGCCAGAGGTCAGGGCCGCCGTGGCGATGCCGGACCCCATCGTGCCGCCGCCGATCACGCCGATCTTTGCGATCTCGCGCGGCGTCGCCTTGCCTTCGGGGATCTTCGACACGGCGCGTTCCGCGAAGAAGGCGTGGCGCATCCCCTGCGATGCGGGGTCTTTCAGCCCTTCCATGAAACTCTTGCGCTCATAGGCCATGCCGTCGGCCATCGGGCCGGTCGACATCCTGACCGCTTCGATCATGTTCGGCGCGGTCGGGTGGTGCTTCATCTTCTTCGCGACCATCTTGGCCGCATCGTCCAGCGCGGCCTCGTCCAGTTCGACGCCAAGGTCGCTGGTGCGGCGGGTCTTGAGCTTGCCCGACAGCACGTCTTCGGCGGCGGCGAGCGCCACGTCGCGCGGTTCGCCCGCCTCAAGCCCGTCGATCAGACCCATCGACAACGCCTCTTCGCCCGAGACCTGCCGCCCGGACAGGGCCATGTCGAGCGTGTTCTTCATGCCCATCAGGCGCGGCCCGCGCTGGGTGCCGGACGCGCCGGGCAACAGGCCTAGGTTCACCTCCGGCAGACCGACGCGCAGCCCCTTGACCCCCACGCGCGCGTGGGTGCCCATGCAGATTTCCAGACCACCGCCAAGCGCGGTGCCATGCGGGGCCGAGATCACGGGTTTTTCGCTCGCCTCGATCGCGTTGATCGTGTCGGGCAACGACGGCTCCAGCGGCGTCTTGCCAAACTCTTTGATGTCGGCACCGGCGACGAAGGTGCGGCCCGCGGCGTAGATCGCGATGACCTCGATCCCGGCGTCCGCGTTGGCGGCGGCGACCGCGTCCACCAGCCCCTGCCGCACGGCTTGGCCCGAGGCGTTGACGGGCGGGTTGTCGATGCAGATCAGCCCGACCTTGCCCACACGTTCGAGGGTCATGACGTCGTTGATCTTGGTGGTCTCACTCATGGGTGGCTCTGTCCTCTGTCAGGTCGCGACCGCCGCATCCCGCTCGTCGAGCAGGTGGGCGAAAGTCTCGGTCAGTTTGTGTTTCAGAATCTTCCCGGTCGCTGCCGCCGGGAACTGTTCGATGATGAAGATATGCTGGGGCACCTTGTAGGGCACGAGGTGCTCGTGAAGAAAGGCCTTGAGATCCGCTTCCGTCACGCCGGGCTTCGCGGTGACGAAGGCCAGCACTTCCTCGTTGCCGGATACGCGACGCCCGACGACGGCGGTCTGATAGACGTCGGGATGGCGTGTGAGCATCGCCTCGACTTCCGGCGGGTAGATGTTGAAGCCGGACCGGATGATGAGTTCCTTCTTGCGGCCCATGATCCAGAGCGTTCCGTCCGGGTCGATCTTCGCGAAGTCGCCGGACCGGAAGAACCCGTCTTCGCGAATGGCGGCCCGCGTCGCTTCGGGGTTTCGGTAGTAGCCCTTCATGATGTTGGGGCCACGGATCAGAAGCTCTCCGATCCCTTCGTCGTCCGGCTCGTCGATGATGCATTCCACACCGTCGAGGATCTGGCCGCAGGACGTGTCGTCGCGCGGGGTGTCGCGCCGGGTGCCCGCAACGCCGGGCGAGGTTTCGGTCAGCCCATATCCGTTCTGAAGATGCAGGCCGAAGGTCGCTTCGATCTTTTCTTTCCACTCGGGGTCGAGCGGCGCACCACCGGACGAGATATAGCGCAGCTTGGGGGCATCGGGCGGTGTGCCGCGCTTTGCGAGTTCGGCGAGGATCGCCTGATACATCTGCGGAACGGCGGGCATGACGCTGCCGCCTTCGGCGAAGGCGTCGAGGATTGCGGGCGCCGAGAAGCGCGGCAGGAACCGGATTGCGCTGCCCCCGGCAAGCGAGGCGAGGAAGACCGAGGCGAAGCCGAAGATATGCGTCCCGGGCAAAACGCCGACGACCAGATCGCCGGGGGCCATCCCGCGCAGGCGCGCCGATATTTCCGCATTCCAGATCAGGTTCCCATGGGTGAGCATGACCCCCTTGGGGGCGGATGTCGTCCCGGTCGTGTAGATCAGGGCCGCGACGGAATCGCGCGGGGTCCCGGTCTCGGGTTCGGGCGCGGTGTTTTCGCCGGGCAGGGGGCCTGCCACCAGAACGTCGCCGCAAGGCAGGGTGCCGCGCGACGTCGCGCCAAGTCGGTCGGCATGGGCTGCGGACGGTACCGATGCCTCGGGCGTGAAGATCGCGAAGCGGGCGCCTGCGTGGTTGCGCAGGGCGTCCAGTTCATCGTCGGACATGCGGGCGTTCACGGGCATAACCCAGGCGCCGAGGCGGCTCGCCGCGAGAATCGCGATGGCATAGGTGGCGCAGTTTTCCGAAACGATCATCAGCCGGTCGCCGCGCTCGACCCCTGCGGCCTTCAACATCCCGGCCATGGTATCGGCCATGGCTTCGACATCCCCGAAGCTGTAGTGCGCCCCGTCATGGTCGACGATTGCAAGGGCGTCGGGCGACTGCCCGCGGGTCAGTTCGTGAATGCGATCCATTGATCCTCCCTCGGGCTCTGGCGGCCCGTATTCGGACCGTAGTCCAGCAAAGCGAGCAGGTCAATATTGTGAAACGACCGTTTGCATTGCGGAATAATGGCCGACCAGATGGTCGATTATTCACGCCCCATTGCGGTGGGGTCAAGTCACGTCCTGTCCGCCGCCGATCAGGCTGCACGATCTGGCGCGGATCGCCTTAACCGTTATAGTCCCGCCCATGACGACGATCCCCACGACACAGCCCGAAGACGCAGAACAGCGCCGCGCGATCGCGCCGGTGATCTGTTATCCGACCGAAACGCTGCCTGCGCCCGATCTTGCGCTCTATCGGGCGGCGCGCCGGACGGCGCGGAAGGTGGGCGAGGTGCTCGTCCCGCCCCGTGACGCTGCGACCTTCACGGTGCCGGCTGGGTCGTTCTTCCGGATTTCGAGCGTCGAGGGCCCGCAGGTCGGTGACCTGAACCTGTGGAACGCGCAGGATTTGTCGGAGCGATTCTACTCCGGCAAGACCCGCGCCCTACATGGCACGCACCTGACGGCGGGCGAGCGGATGTGGTCGAGCTTTCCGGACATGCGGCCGATGGCGACCATCACCGAAGATACGCTCGGCTGGTATGGGATCGACAGCTTCGGCGGTTCGGTCCACGACGTGATCGGCACGCGCTGCGATCCTTACACCAACAATCTGCTGTCGGGCGGACAGTATCACCACTGTTGCCATTCCAACCTGACGCGGGCGCTGGCGGGTCACCTTGGGGTCGGTCCGGCCGAGGCCGAGCCGCATGTGCATGACGTGCTGAACGTGTTCATGTGCACCGGCTTCACGCGCGACACGGGTCAGTATTTCATGAAGGCCTCGCCCGTGCGCCCCGGCGATTTTCTGGAGTTCTTCGCCGAGATCGACCTTCTCGGCGCCCTGTCGGCCTGTCCCGGCGGCGATTGTTCGTCCGAGCATTCGTCGGACACCGCTGCCTGCCATCCGCTGCTGGTCGAGGTCTTCACGCCCGAGGCCGCTGCGCTGGGCGGTTGGACGCCGCCCGCACCCAACGGCTACGACCGCAGCCACGGGCACTGAACCGGATCAGGCGGTTTTTCGGGTCCGTGCGCGGCCTTCCCACAACCAAGCGGCAACGGCGAGGCCGGCCGCGATCAGCAGCATGAGCCACGGGGGCGCAAGCGGCATGACGCGCAGGTTCTCGACCACGTAGGCCCCGCGCGGGGTGTAGCCGATCCAGCCGCGACCGATGGCGGCGCGGCCCGCGTTGACCGACCGAAGCTGCGGATTGCCCTCTTCGATGGCGGCCGTCCCGCCCCGCATCGCGGCCATGATCGGGGCGAGGGGGTCACCGCTGGCGATGGTTTCCTCGAATTCCTTAGGCGAGGCGGGGCCGACCGCGACGACCGAAGTCTGGTCGCCCTCTTCGAGCCGGAACAGACCGATCTGGGCCGAGGCGAATTCCGAGCGGTAGAGGCCGGGCGCGACCTCTTCCATCTGCACCTCTTCCTCGGTCCCGTCCGGGCGGGTGACGGTGACGGAGCGTGCGCCCTCGCTCATGGTGCGCCGGGTGATCGTGACCTGATTGCCGGTGGCTTCCGCGGTCAGCGCCTCTTCCTCAAGCTCCGGTTCCTTCATCATCCAGTGGGCGAGGCGGCGCAGAAGTTCCAGTTGCGGTCCGCCGCCTTCGAAGCCGCGATCCCAGAGCCACGCGTGGTCGGAGGCGAGGAGCGCGACGCGGCCTTCGCCCACGCGGTCCAGTGTAAGAAGTGGACGGTCGCCCGCGCCCTGCATGACGGTCATGCCAGCGGTTTCTTCGAGTTCGACAAGGCGCATCCAGCGGCCCCAGCCGCCTTCGGGCGCGAAATCTTCCAGCCCGCGCGTGACCGGGTGGCGCTGACCGAGGTCGGAAATCTGGGGCGAAAAGCCCTCTTCGATCACCCGCGCGGTCGGTTCGCCGGGGAGCACCTGACCGAGCGGCGAGCGGGCGAGGCTTTGGGCCGAGGCGAGGTCGGGTCCGGCGGCGACCAGCACGGCGCCGCCCTGTTCGATGTAGTTGCGCACGGACAGCAGATAGCTCGCGGGCAGGATGCCGCGCAGTTTGTAGCGGTCGAAGATGATGAGGTCGAACTCGTCGATCTTCTCCATGAACAGTTCCTGCGTCGGGAATGCGATGAGCGACAGCTCCGACACCGGCACGCCGTCCTGCTTTTCGGGCGGGCGCAGGATGGTGAAATGGACGAGGTCCACCGCACTGTCGGACTTCAGAAGGTTGCGCCATGTCCGCGTGCCGGGGTGCGGCTCGCCCGAGACGAGCAGCACGCGCAGGCGGTCGCGCACGCCGTTCATGGTGACGACGGCGGTGTTGTTGCGGTCGGTCAACTCGCCTTCGAGCGTCGGGGTGGTGAACTGGATCACGTTCTGGCCGCCGTGGGTCAGCGTGATCGGCACGGTCAGCTCGCGGCCCGTCGGCACCTGAACCACTTCCGGCTCGCCGCCGTCGATCGAGATCGACAGGTCGACCAGCCCGCTTTCGTCCGCGTCCCCCATGTCGTCGATGCGCAGGCCGATCTGCTGTTCCTCGTCCAGAATGCCGAACGCCGGGGCGTTGGTGACCACCAGCCGCCGGTCCCAATCCTCTTCCCGGCCGGTCCTGAGCAGATGCAGCGGGGCGGGCAGGTCGGGCGCGGCTTCAAGATCGTGCAGGCGGCCGTCCGAGATCAGGACCATCCCGGCGACGCGGTCGCGCGGCACTTCGGCCAGCGCCTCGGCCAAGGTGGTCATGAGGAGAGAGCCGCGATTGTCCTCGCCGTCGCTCATCCGCGTGATGCGCAGTTCCAGACCTTCCGTCGCCGCAACGCGGGCGGTGAGCGCGTCCAGCGCCGCCTCGGTTTGTTCCGCGCGGTCAGACAGGCCCTGCGAGGCGCTTTCGTCCACGATGGCGAGCATGATGTCACCCTCGGGCGCGCGTTCTTCCATCTGAAGCGACGGCCCCGCGAGCGCGAGCAGAAGCGCCGCCGCGCCCAGCGTCCTGAGCGCCCAGCCCTTGAGCCCGCGCCAGATGGCGAAGATCAGGATCGCGGCGACGATTCCGCCGGCGATCCAGAGGACCGGCCAGTCGGAGGCCGGGTCGAAGATGACGGACGAGGCGTTCATTGGCCGAGCCTTTCCAGCAGGGCAGGCACGTGGACCTGATCCGACTTGTAGTTGCCGGTGAGCACATGCATCACGAGGTTCACGCCGAAGCGATAAGCCATCTCGCGCTGCCGCTCGCCTGCAAAGCCCCGGCCCACCGGAAACATCGGCGATCCATTCTCGTTCACCGCCCAGGCCGACGCCCAGTCGTTGCCGCCGATCAGAACCGGCGTCACCCCGTCGTTGAGGTTGCGAAACGGCATGCCCTCGGCCCGTTCGGCGTCGGGCGGCGAGCTTTCGACCCAGACCGACTGACCGAAATAGCGGCCCGGGAAATCGGCGAGCAGATAGAAGGTGCGCGTCAGCACGTGATCGTTCGGGATCGGCTCCAGCGGTGGAATGTCGAGCGGGCGTGCCAGCGATCTGAGCCGCGTCCCTTCGGCCGTCGCACCCGAGCCGAACCCGGCCACGTCCCCGTCACGCGTGTCGAACACGATCATGCCGCCACCGCGCAGATAGGCGTTGAGCTTGGCATAGGCTTCGGACGAGGGCGCGGGCTGGGTTTCCTCGACCGGCCAGTAGAGCAGGGGATAGACCGCAAGTTCGTCGGTCTCGATGTCGATCCCGACCGGGGCGACGGGTTCGACGGAGGTGCGGGCGAAAAGCTGTTGGCCGAGGCCCTGAAGCCCGGCCTCGGATACGCGGTCGAGTTGGGCGTTGCCCGTGCGCACGTAGGCAAGGGTGACCTCGCCGGCGGCCGCGACCAGTGCCGCTTCGTCGATGGGGGTCGCTTTGGCCTCGTCCTGTGCGCGGGCGTATTGCGGCGCGATCATCAGGGCGACCCCGATCACCGCAGCGGTCGCCGCCGCCTTGCCGCGCTTGCCGCTCAGACGGCCCGTGAGGAACAGCGAGGCGATCACGTCGACGGCCAGCGCCGCCAGCGCCAGCAGGAGAAGCCAGCCGGACAGATCGGTTTCCTCGCGCTCGCCCTGCCATTCGGGCACGACGCCCGCGGGCCAAGCGGCGGGGCGCAGCACGGTGTCCTCACCGATCACGTTGACGGCGACGCGGCGATCTTCGTCGGCATAAAGGCCCGGCGGCAGGTCGGGGCCGACGCCCTGTGTCAGTTCCTCGCCCGGCACGCCGGGCCGCTCGCCCGCGTCGTCGAGCGCGCCGAAGCCGTCGAGCAGGGTCTCGGGCACCCATGTCGTGCCTTCCAATTCGCCCGCGTCGGGCGTGCCGGTCCGGGTCGAGACCGCAAGGCGTTCGAGCATCTGAACGAACAGGCCCGACAGCGGAAGCGACGACCATTCGGCATTGGCCGACACGTGGATCAGCACGACCTGACCATCGGCCAGCGTCTTGCGGGTGACGAGCGGGGTGCCATCGACCAGTTCCGCGATGGTGCGCTCGGCCAGCAGGGGGCCGGGTTCGGCCAGAACCTGACTGGTAACTTCGATGTCGTCGGGAATCGCGAGACCGTAGAACGGGCTGTCCTCGGGGAACGGGGCCAGCGTGCGGGGTTCGCCCCAGCTCATCGCGCCGCCCACTTCGCGCCCGCCCACGCGCAGACGCACGGGGAGAAGCGGATCTTCCTCGGCGCGGCCCGTATCGGCGGCGGCAAGCCGTGGTCCGGCGAAGCGCAGCAGCAGGCCGCCCTCGGCCACCCATTCCTCCAGCGCGTCCTTGTCACTGGGCGCAAGCGCCGGGACATCGGCAAGGACGACCACATCGGGGCTGGCCGCGATCAGGTCGGACAACGCGCCCTCCAGCACATCCGCGGTCGGCACGAGAGCTTCGCGCAGGTAGTGAAGCGGCGAGAGCAGTTCCAGCCCTTCCTCGCTGTCGCCGCCGATCAGCGCGACCTTGCGGCGGCGCAGGGTGTCGTCGGCCAGCGTCACGGTTCCGGCGCTGCGCAGCCCCTCGACCTCGAACCGGGCGATCCGGTTGCGCAGTTCGGGGGGCAGGGAAATTTCGGTCACCGCTTCGGTCGCACCCTGTTCGAAGGTAAGCGTGGCGCGGGCCAGTTCGCGTTCGATGCCGGCCGGATCGGGGCCTTGCCCGGTCAAGTCTATGGTTTGCGCGGCATCGGACGTGGACCGGGTGGCCGACAGGCGCACCATGCCGTCCGCGATCCGGGCCGGTTGCAGACCGATACGCGGGGCAGGCGGCTCCGACACCGTCAGCGCACCGCGCGACTGAAGCTCGCGGGCCAAGGCGGCGCGGGAGTCGCCCGCCAATCCGTCGGACAGCCAAAGCGTATCGAACCCCTCGTCCACCGTGTCCAGCCAATCGAGCGCGGGCGCATGATCGACGGGCCACGCTTTCGGCAGAAGGCCATCGAGCCGGGCTTGCGCGTCTGCGGCCGAGCGCAGGGGCAGGCCGCCTTCGGGTGGGAGGTCGTTCAGGGCCACCACGGCCACGCGGCGCCCGGTCGATGCCGCAGCCTCCAACCGCCGATCCGCAGCCTCGAGCCGTGGGCGCCAGTCGGGCGCGGCGGCGTAGCTGTCATCGACCAGCACGACCAGCGGGCCTGAGCCGGTCTCGACCGGCTCCGGGTTCAGGATCGGGCCGGAAAAGCCGAAGATCATCGCGGCGACGGCCAGCATTCGCAGAAGGAGAAGCCACCAAGGGGTCCTGTCGGCCTCGCTGTCCTCGTCCTCGAGACCCAGCAGAAGCGCGACACCCGGAAAGGCGCGGCGGATCGGTGCGGGCGGGATCGCGCGCAGGATGATCCAGAGGATCGGCAGGGCGGCCAGCGCGATCAGCAGCCATGGGGTCACGAAACCGATGGGACTGAGCGTGAACATCAGGCGCGGCCCTCCAGCGCCTGATACATCCAAAGCAGCGCCGAGGCGGGGCTGTCATTGGTGTGATGCGTGTGAAACCGCCATCCGGTCAGTCCCGCCATCGCGGTCAGCCGTTCCTTGCGCCGTGCCAGCCGGGCCAGATAGCGATCCCGCAATTCACCGGCCTTGCGCGTTTCGAATTCAAGCGTGTTGCCCATAGAATGAAACACGGTGCGCCCGTCGAAGGGAAACGCCTCTTCCGAGGGGTCGAGCACCTGAAGCAGAACGCCTTGCACACCCCGGTCGGCGGCCGTCGCCAGCGCCTCTTCAACCGGGCCGGGGTCGGCCATGAAATCCGAGATGAAGACGGCCCGCGAATGGCGCGGCAGGATCGACACGTCCGGCACGCCGTAATCCTGCGGGGTCTTGTCCGCCAGACGTTCGGCCACGCGGCCAAGCTGGACCTCGCCGCGCATCGGTCGGATGCCCATATCGGTCAGCCCGACCCGTTCGCCCGCCTGCACCAGAAGCACGGCGGCCGCGAGCGACAGAAGCGCGGCGCGGTCGGCCTTGGTGACAAGGTTCTTTTCCGACGAGAACTGCATCGACTGGCCGCGATCGACCCAGAAGACGACGGATTGCGCCGCCTGCCATTCCTTTTCGGCGACGAAATGCACGTCGGACCGGGCCGAGCGGCGCCAGTCGATCGATCGGGCGGGGTCGCCGGGCTGGGCCGTGCGGTATTGCCAGAAGGCATCGCCCATGCCGGGTCGGCGCCGCCCGTGTTCCCCCAGCACGACACCCCGGGCCAGTTGGCTGGCCTCGGCGAGCAGGGGGGGGAGCGGCGCGGCGAGCGCCTCGGCCCTTGGGCGCAGGGGAAGGGTCAAGCGGCGGCCTCGGACAGGCTCAGGCTTCCGACCACACCGTCGATGATCCCGCCCAGAGATTCGCCACGGGCACGCGCCGCGTAGGTCAGCGCCATCCGGTGAATGAGCACCGGGCGGGCCAGCGCACGCACGTCGTCGGGGCCGGGGGCGAGCCGCCCGTCCATCAGCGCACGTGCACGGGTCAGCAGCATCAGGGCCTGCGCGGCACGGGGGCCGGGGCCCCAGGCCACGGATTCGCGCACCGTATCAGGGGCGGACGAGTCGTCAGGGCGGCAGGCCCGCACGAGGTCGAGGATCATCTCGACGATGTTCTCGCCCACCGGCATCCGGCGGAGCAGGCGCTGCGCGGCGATCAGGTCGTCGGTGTTGAACACGGCGCTCGCCTGTTCCTCGTCCGCGCCGGTCGTGGCCAGAATGATGTCACGCTCGGCATCGCGGTCCGGGTATTCGACATCGACCTGCAAGAGAAAGCGGTCGAGCTGCGCTTCGGGCAGCGGATAGGTGCCCTCCTGCTCCAGCGGGTTCTGGGTCGCCAGCACATGAAACGGCTTGTCGAGCGCGTGTTCGTGGCCCGCGACCGTCACCGCGCGTTCCTGCATCGCCTGAAGCAGCGCCGACTGCGTGCGCGGCGACGCCCGGTTGATTTCGTCCGCCAGCAGGAGCTGACAGAATACCGGACCCTGAATGAACCGGAACGAACGGGTGCCGTCGGCGCCTTCTTCCAGAACCTCGGAGCCGAGGATGTCGGCGGGCATCAGGTCGGGCGTGAACTGGATGCGCCCACCCGAAAGACCCATGACGGTCGACAGCGTTTCCACCAGCCGTGTCTTGCCCAGACCCGGCAGACCGATCAGAAGCGCGTGACCCCCGGCCAGCATCGCCGCCATGACCTGTTCGACCACGGTGTCCTGTCCGATGATCCGCTTGGCCACCATGCTGCGCGCCTCGGCCAGCCGGCCCCCGAGCGCCTCGATATCCGCCACGAGGTCTTCTGCTTCGTCCATGACACGTCTCCGATCTGTTCGTCGGGATCAGTAAAGGGCAAGGAACGGGGGGAAGCAAATGACAGTTATGACAAAAGGCGTTCACGGCACCGTGTCGGCGGCCCTTGCGGAAAATCGAGGCGGATTCTCGCTGTTCGCGTGCCGGAATAGAACGCGGACTGCCCGTGCAGGGAGGCGGAGCATGGCGAGAATCCGGCACCCGCTTGCCGAGGTTCACGGAACGCGGGCCGGATGATACGTGTTGAGAGGGCCAAACAACCAAGGTGCACGGATGACAAAGACCACGATGACCGGACAAGTCGGAATCAGCGCCGAAAGCCTCGCCTCGTCCGCGAAGAAGGCAGCCAAGGGCGGCTTGCCGCCCGTGGACAAGTGGAATCCCGATTTCTGCGGCGATCTGGACATGCGCATCGCGCGGGACGGGACGTGGTTCTACCTTGGCACGCCCATCGGTCGGCATGAGCTGGTGAAACTGTTCTCGTCGATCCTTCGCAAGGACGGGGACGATTATTTCCTCGTGACGCCGGTCGAAAAGGTCGGGATCACCGTCGATGACGCGCCCTTCGTGGCGGTCGATTTCGCCCGCGAGGGCGACGCGCTGCGGTTCGTCACCAACGTCGAGGATGAGGTGCTGGCAGGCCCCGACCACCCGATCCGCGTGGTCCGCGACCCGGAAACCGGGGAGCCGTCGCCCTACGTCAACATCCGCCGCAACCTTGAAGCCCTGATCGACCGCAAGAGTTTCTACCGGCTCGTCGAGATCGGGGAACATGCCGACCATGACGGCGAAAGCTGGTTCGGCCTGCGTTCGCAAGGCGCGTTCTTCCCGATCATTCCAAGCGCGGAACTGCCCTGAGCCTTAGTCCCGCTTGGCGTATCCGTTCAGGTAAGCGTCGATCTTGTCACCGTTCAGGGTCATCTCGATGTTCCCGAAATTCGTGCCCGTGATCCTCACGCCGTCGGCGTCCGCGCCGGTCAGGAAGCCGTAGATCGGGGCGTCGATGTCGATGTCGGTATCGTCGCCGGTCAGGTTGCCCGAAAGCCGCGTGTTGATGTGCTGATCGGTGATCGTCGTCTCGGCGATCTCCAGCGCGCCGTTCAATATCGCCAATGCGTCGGCATTCGTCGCTTCGACGGCGGTGGTCTTCGCCTCTTCGGGCGTCAACGTGCGGTCGGTCAGAAGCGACTCGAACCCCGCGAATTTCGGGTCGTAGACCGGGATGCGCCCCGCGTTCTCCACCCGCCCGGAAATGGTGCCGCTCGACGCCGAGAACGCGGCTTCCAGCGTCATCGAGGCGAGCATCAGGTCGTGGTCCTTCGCGCCCGGTCGCGTCATGTCGAGGTACATTCCACCCGTGTAGGTGGCTGTCCCGCTGGTGGGCAAAGTCGCGGTCTGGTCGGATTCGTCGGTCGCCAGAATCGCGGCGGTGTAGGCGAAGGCAAAGGCTTCGATCCATCCTTCGTCGCTGCCGACGCCCGTCGTCGAGGCGATGGTGCATCCACACAGGGACAACGTGGAAACAGGCCAGACCAGATACGACCTGAAAGTCGTCAAGTAACGCATAACGAATCCCCTAAGTGTCCTAATCATTACATTGATGCACAGAACCCGCGATGCGGCCAGAAATACCCTGCATCCACGAACACGCTCATGTGGTGAAGATGGTTCGGGTCAGCGGGCGACCGCGATGCTCTCGAACCATCCGATCAGGGTTTCGCCGTTCCTCGTCGCGCCGAACGGACTCCCGATACTCGGATCGGGCGTGCGGCCATGCGTGTCGTTCACCGCGACCACCTCGCCTGAGTTTCCAAGGATGTTGCCCTGCAAGACCCCGTCAAAGGTCGTCTCGCCGCCCGCGCCATGTTCGACCGATCCCGAGGCGCTCGCGAAGAAAACACCGTTCTGCACGGATGTTTCGGCCAAGGTGATCTGGCCTGAGACCGCTTTCGCAGGCCGCAAGGCCGCGGTGATCCTTGCGCGTGCGGCCTCTGTGTCGACGCAATACCCACCGCACGACACGTTGCTGTCGACCGGGTCTTCGTAAACCCCAAGGTTTTCCAGCACGAGAAAATCGGACACCTCCCCTGAAATGCGCTTTCCCGTGGATGAGACGCCGCGTTGTAGGTCGCAAGCCCGACGTAAAGGTCTTTCGTGTTTCGGTTCGGATCGACCGCACTGACTTCGGCGATCCCTTCATACCGTGCCGTGCCGGAGGTGGGGACATTGGCCACTTGCTGATCGACCGTTGCGTAGAAGTAGGCGCGTTGGGCGTCGACCCAGACATCTGCGTGTCTGGACCCCATGCATCCAGTCAGTGTGGCCAGCACCCCCATCGACAGGAGCAGCCGAAATGAATTCATGGAAAAACCCTCAACAATCGTTCTGAGGGTGGCGTAACAATGCCGCCCGATCAAGCGCCGAACCGGCGTGCGCGATCAGTCCTTGAGCGTGGCTTCCAGAAACCGCTCGAAATCGTCGAGGTTAACCGGCTCGAACTGTCCGAACCCCTGCATCCAGACGCTCGCCGCCTTCAGCGCACCGGGTTCCAGCTTGCACCACGTGACCCGCCCGAGTTTTTCCTGACTGATGAGGCCGGCGGCGGTCAGGATGCGCAGATGCTTGGAAATCGCGGCCAGCGACATGTCGAAGGGTTCGGCCACGTCCGTCACCGCCATGTCGTCCTCGAGGAGCATGGTCAGGATCGCCCGTCGCGTGGGATCGGCCAGCGCGGCGAAGGTGAGGTCGAGCTTGTCATTCACGTTATGGGCGTAGGTCGCGCGGCGGCTTTGGTCAATGCACTTGGCGGGCGGGGGTGTTCCCCGCCCACCCTTGGGATCACTTTCGGGACAGCGACAAAAGGATACCGAACCGATCCTGACCGCCCTGGTCGAAGCTCAAGCCGTCGTCAGAACTCCCATAGACCGCCAAGTATTCGGCACCGTCGCCCATGAAAGCGCCGCTCGTCTGGCCTGACAGATCGGTCACGCGCGTTCCGCTCTTCAAAGTGCCGTCGGTCGCGAACGTCAAGAAAGATGGGTCGTATTCGCCGCGCGCGGTCAGGATAACTTCGCCGTCGATGACCGATGCGTTCTGCATAATGCTCTTCAACGCGCGTTCCTGTTCCGCCGTCGTATCGGCGCTGGCGTATGCGTTCAGCACCTGCTCCAGTTCCTGAACGCTCAGATCCTCGCGAACCACGAAATTCTCGAGCTTGCCGTCAATGTCGGCCTCGTACCCGGTGAACCGCGCTTCATAGGTCGATGTCCCCGCGAATAGATCCTGTCTCGTGGTCGCCTGATTGCCGACCGCGATCGTGGCCTGACCCTCGTATGTCGCCGTCCCCGAAACCGGCATGTCGTAAGTTGCGTCCGCGTAGAGCGCGCCTTCCGTCGCTTCGGACGCAGCATAGTAGGCATCGAGCCTTGCATCGCGCAGACCGGCGGCATCCGACGACATCTGACACCCGGCGAGCAGGATGATGGGCCCTATGAGGGCACCGTATTTTCCAAATTTCATTATTTTCCCCTTTTGGTTCCGACGTCAGGTCGGAGCCAGTACCGATACTAGGCGTCTTGATAGTAGGCAACTATTTAATTTTATTGGACAATTTCGTACAAGTGGGTCGCTTTCGAGTGAGTATCCTGAGCGGCGTAGCGACGAAATGCCGATTGGCCTGAGGCGCATCCGGTTGCGGGCCGGGACCGTCTTGAGCGGGTGCTGTCGAGCACGATCAACCAAAAGGTTGAATATGCCCGGACGCACCAAACGGTCCGCCTGCGCGGGGACGCGCGCGCCATTTCGGATTCTCGGTATTAGAAAAATTCAACCATTACAGATGCTTAACTCCATTTCCCGCGAACCGTTCCGGCGTTGACTCCTCACGTCCCACGGATTAGCAATCCGGCAACTCTTCGAAGGGGGCAAATCCGACTTGGCGAACCCGCTGGACGATCTTCCGAAAGACCGCCTGAAGGCGCTCGAGGACCGGATCGCTTCGCGAAAGCCGAAGGCCGAGGACTGCCCCCACCAGAAGAAGGACTATGCGATGGCGAACCTCGCCTGGCGCATGGTGATCGAATTGGTGGCCGGTCTGGGGATCGGTTTCGGGATGGGATACGGGTTGGATTACCTGTTCGGCACTTTGCCCCTGTTCCTCGTCATATTCACGCTGCTCGGGCTGGCAGCCGGCATCAAGACGATGCTGAACTCGGCCCGGGAGCTTGGGGAAAAACAAGCGGCCAAGGCCGCAGATGGTAAGGAAGACGCTCGTGGCGACTGAAGCACATGGTGAAGAAGGCGGCCTGGTATTCCACCCGCTGGACCAGTTCATCGTTAAACCGCTGTTCGGTGAGGCGGGTGACGCGGTTCATTGGTACACGATCACCAACGTGACCCTCTGGATGGCGCTGGCCGTCATCGCCATCGTCGCCCTGTTCGTCTTCGGCTCGCGCGGACGGGCCATCGTGCCGACCCGCACCCAGTCGATCGGCGAGATCCTTTACGGCTTCACCTACAAGATGGTCGAGGACGTGGCGGGCAAGGATGCGGTCAAGTTCTTCCCCTACATCATGACCCTGTTCATGTTCATCCTGTTCGCGAACTATCTTGGCCTTCTGCCGATGTCCTTCGCGACCACCTCGCATATCGCGGTGACCGCCGTGCTCGCGCTGGCCGTGTTCCTGACCGTGACCATCGTCGGTTTCGTCAAGAACGGCGCCAAGTTCCTCGGTCTCTTCTGGGTCTCGTCCGCGCCGCTCGCCCTGCGCCCGATCCTCGCGATCATCGAGCTGATCTCGTACTTCGTGCGCCCCGTCAGCCACTCCATTCGCCTGGGTGGCAACATCATGGCCGGCCATGCCGTCATGAAAGTGTTCGCGGGCTTCGCCGCCGTCGCGGCCATCTCGCCCTTCGCCGTGGTGTCGATCACCGCCATCTACGGGCTCGAAGTGCTCGTGGCCGGTGTTCAGGCCTACGTCTTCACGATCCTGACCTGCGTCTACCTGCACGACGCGCTGCACCCGTCGCACTAATCCAAGGACAACGGGTGCTCAGGCCCGCTTAACCCAAGAATATCAACTCGAATTCCATCGTAAGGAGAAACATCATGGAAGGCGATATCGCACAACTCGGTCAATTCATCGGCGCTGGTCTTGCTGGCATCGGTTCGGGCGCTGCCGCCATCGGCGTGGGCCACGTGGCTGGTAACTTCCTCGCCGGCGCTCTGCGCAACCCGTCGGCTGCCGGCGGCCAGACCGCCACGCTCTTCATCGGCATCGCCTTCGCGGAAGCTCTGGGGATCTTCTCGTTCCTCGTCGCGCTTCTGCTGATGTTCGCCGTCTGATCCTGCCGAACCATCCTTACGACCGGTGGGGTCGGCGCTAGCCGATCCCACCGAAGTATTCAGGGTTCCAGGAGGACACGATGGCAACTGAAACAGAAAACGGCGTAGCCGACGCGGCGCATGGCGCAGCCGAGGCCAGCGGTGCTGGTATGCCGCAGCTCGAGTTCTCGACCTTCGGGAACCAGATCTTCTGGCTCGTCGTCGCGCTCGTCATCATCTTCTTCGTGCTCTCCAAGATCGCGCTGCCGCGCATCGCGGGGGTACTGGCCGAACGTCAGGGCACGATCACCAACGACCTCGCCGCAGCCGAAGAGCTGAAGCAAAAGGCCGTTGACGCCGAAGAGGCGTACAAGAAAGCACTGGCCGACGCCCGTGCCGAGGCGAACAAGATCGTCGCCGACGCCAAGGCCGAAATCCAGTCGGACCTCGACGCCGCTCAGGCCAAGGCCGATGCGGAAATCGCCGCCAAGACCGCCGAGTCGGAGAAAGCCATCTCCGAAATCCGTGCGGGTGCGCTGGAAAGCGCGACCGAGGTGGCGAAGGACACGACCAAGGAAATCCTCGCCGCGATGGGCTTTTCGGCAGATGCCAAGACCGTCGATGCTGCGGTTTCCGAACGGATCAAGGGGTAAGGCCATGAAGAAACTTCTGACCCTTCTCCCCCTCGTCGCCGCCACGCCCGCGCTGGCCGCGACCGGCCCGTTCATCTCGCTCGGCAACACCGATTTCATCGTGCTGCTGGCGTTCATCCTGTTCGTTCTCGTGCTGGTCTACTTCAAAGTGCCCGGCATGATCGGCGGGATGCTCGACAAGCGGGCGGACACGATCAAGGCCGAACTCGAAGAAGCCCGCGCCCTGCGGGAAGAAGCGCAGACCATCCTCGCCTCCTATGAGCGCAAGCAGCAGGAAGTGAAGGATCAGGCCGCGCAGATCGTGGAACATGCCAAGACGGAAGCCGCCGAGGCTGCCGAACAGGCGAAGATCCAGATCGCCGAGTCGATCAAGCGTCGCCTTGCCGGTGCGGAAGAGCAGATCAAGTCGGCCGAAGCCGCCGCAATCAAGGAAATCCGCGACACCGCCATCGCCGCCGCCATCGGCGCGTCGAAAGAGGTGATCGCCAAGAAGATGACCGCGACCGAGGCGAACAAGCTGATCGACGCCTCGATCGGCGAGGTCGAAGCCAAGCTTCACTGAGCTTCACACACGATTATTTGGAAAACCCGGGCCATTCGCCCGGGTTTTTCGTTTTCGGGCCTAGCGTTCGACGGGCGCGCGCGTATCGCCCCAGCCATCCACAAGGCAGCGCGCCCGAATGGTCAGGGCGCCATCCGGCACCTCCGACAGCGTGAGGCTGCGGGTAAAGGGCTGCTCGTCCACATGGGGATGCACCAGTTCCCGGATGCCCAGCGAGGTGCCGTCCGGCCCGAACACCTCCCATGCATCGGCATAGTGATCCCAGCCTTCGTCCGGGTGGCTCAGGGTCACGTTGACCGTCGTCCCCTCAAGCCACGCGCGTTCGATCACCGGCACGTCGGCCAGCGCGGGCAGGGGGATGAGGGCAAGGATCAGCGCGGTTTTCATTATGGGTCCGGGGTCATCAGGGTCTTGCGGGAATTCGATGCGAACTCCCGCCGCCAGAGGACCACGAAGGTGATGACGGTTGCAATCAAGAGTGCGAGAGGTCCCAAAAGCCACGCCAGCGCGGCCATCGCGAAATAAACGGCTCTGAGACCCCGGTTGTAGCTGCGGGCCGCGTTGATGTTGATTTCGGCGGCCTTCTCGGCGCGCGGGTAGGCGTCGGGATCGTTGGGGTCGTTGGGCACGCTCGCCATGACGATGGCGTTGTAGCCGAACAGCCGGTGCGACCAGACGAAGGCCAGAAATCCGGCGGTCACGAAGAGCAGGACGAAGAGGATCTTGATCTCCCACACGATCTGTGGGGCTTGGGCGTCGATCAGATCTTCGGCCACATTTCCCAATCGCTCGGCATTGCCCAGAAGCGCGATGCCAGAGCCGATGGCGATCATGCAGGCCGAGGCGAAGAACGTCGTGCCCTGCCGAAGCGACGACAGCACCGAGGCATCGAAGATGCGCGGTTGGCGGGTCACGAACTGTTTCATCCAGTCATGACGATACTGGCGCATGACCCGGCCCATCGAGGGGCGGTGATCCGGCGAATGTTCGATCAGCCAGCGGATGCCGATCCAGGCCATGAGGAGTGACGCCACGGCCACGCCGTCGAGCCATGAAAACGCGGCGAGAACCTCGGCCACCGTTCCCATCGGTCAGAACGGCTTGGCCACGACGGCCCAGAGGATCGCGATGACGACGAGGACCGAGAGTTCGTTGAAGATGCGCAGGTACTTGTCCGACTGCTCGAACGATCCACGCTGCGCCTTGATGACGAGCCGTCCGGTCCAGACGTAGTGAACCGCGAGCAGGGCGACGAGGCCGAGTTTCAGCCAGACCCAGCCGGGAAACCCCTGATCCCATGCCATCCACAGCCCGGTGATCGCCGCGATCACGCCGAGCCCGGCGGAAAAGCGGTACAGGCGGAAGGTCAGGTCACCGATCGGCCCCTGTGCCGTGTGACGATCCCAGTCGCGCTTCCAGTAGATAATCGCGCGGGGGACGGCGAAAATCGACGTCATCCAGCCCATGACGCAAAGGATATGTATGATCTTGACCCAAGCCATGATGCGAGATGACCCGACATCCGATGCGAGCGCAAGGGCGATACACGGGTTTGCGTCGGTGCCGTGCGGGCCGTATTACGTTCGGGACAGGGAGGTGCGCCATGCAGATGCCAGAACCGCGCGAGGACATCCTCGCCCGAAAGGACCGGATCGTATCGCGCTTGCGCGAGGTGTTGCCCGCCGACGCCGTGATCGACGACGGGATCGAACTCAAGGCATATGAATGCGACGCCCTGTCGGCCTATCGCTGCCCGCCGATGTGCGCGGTCCTGCCCACCTCGACCGCCGAGGTGAGCGCGGTGATGAAAATCTGCCATGCCGAGGGCGTTCCGGTGGTCCCGCGTGGCTCCGGCACCTCGCTCGCCGGTGGGGCGCTGCCGACGGCGGACAGCGTGATCCTTGGGGTGGCGCGGCTGGCCGACGTGCTGGAGGTCGACTACGCCAATCGGTTCATCCGGGTCGAGGCCGGGCGCACCAACCTGTCGGTCACGGGCGCGGTGGAGGCGGACGGATTCTTCTATGCCCCCGATCCGTCAAGCCAGCTCGCCTGCGCGATTGCGGGCAATATCGCGATGAATTCCGGCGGGGCGCATTGCCTGAAATACGGGGTCACGACCAACAACCTGATGGGCGTCAAGATGGTCATGGCCGATGGTGAAGTGATCGAGATCGGCGGCGCGCATCTGGACGCGGGCGGGCTGGACCTTTTGGGTCTCGTCTGTGGCTCCGAGGGCCAGTTGGGCGTCGTGACCGAGGCGACGCTGCGTATTCTCGCCAAGCCGGAAGGGGCGCGGCCCGTGCTGATCGGTTTCGACTCGAATGTCGTCGCCGGGGCCTGCGTGTCGGACATCATCAAGACGGGCATCGTGCCGGTCGCCATCGAATTCATGGACCGCCCCTGTATCGAAGCGACCGAGGCCTTCACCGGCGCGGGATATCCCGATTGCGAGGCGCTGCTCATCATCGAAGTCGAAGGCAGCGAGGCCGAGATCGACGACCAGCTGTCCCGCATCATCGCCATCGCCGAACGCCACGACCCGGTGGAGGTGCGCCAGTCGGCTTCGCCCGAGCAGAGCGCGAAAATCTGGCTCGGGCGCAAGTCGGCCTTCGGCGCGATGGGGCAGATCAACGACTACATGTGCCTCGACGGGACGATTCCGGTCAGCGAATTGCCGCATGTGCTGGGCCGGATCGGGGAGTTGTCGGATCAATACGGGCTGAAGGTCGGTAACGTGTTTCACGCGGGCGACGGCAACATGCATCCGCTGATCCTCTACAATGCCAACACCCCCGGCGAGCTTGAGAAATGCGAGGCGATGGGCGCGGATATCCTGAAGCTCTGTGTCGAGGTTGGCGGCTGCCTGACCGGCGAGCACGGGGTGGGGATCGAAAAGCGCGACCTGATGGGGGTGCAATACACACCCGAAGATCTGGACATGCAGATGGCGGTCAAGGACGTGTTCGATCCGGGGTGGATTCTGAACCCGGCCAAGGTGTTTCCGCTCGACGTGAGCGCGGCGCGGCGCGGATAGATTTCGCCCGGGCTTGGGCCCGGTCGACCCGGTCGGGGGGCCAGCCCCCCGAACCCCCCGAGGTTTTTTGAAACAGAGAAGATGATGCGGATCGAGAGTGAGACGGACCTCGCGGAGGCGGTGAAGGGGGCGAACGGGCCGCTCCGGATCAAGGGTGGCGGCACGCACGACGTGGGCGCGCCGGTCGTCGGCGAGGTTCTGGAGGTCGGGATCGTTGGCGTGACGCTCTATGAACCGGGGGCGTTAACGCTGGTGGTCGGGGCCGGAACGCCGCTGGCAGAGATCGAGGCGCTTCTGGAGGACGAGGGGCAGAGGTTGGCGTTCGAGCCGATGGATCATCGGGTGCTCTTGGGCACGTCAGGCGTGCCGACCATCGGCGGGGCGGTCGCGGCGAACGTGTCAGGGCCGCGGCGCATCCAGTCGGGCGCGGCGCGCGATTTCACGCTCGGCGCGCGGTTCGTCGATGGCGCCGGGCGCGTCGTGAAGAACGGCGGGCGGGTGATGAAGAACGTCACCGGCTACGATCTGGTCAAGCTCATGGCCGGGTCGTGGGGCACGCTCGGGGTGTTGAGCGAAGTGAGCCTGAAGGTGCAGGCGCGGCCCGAAGTGCAAGCCTCGCTCGTGGCCGAGGGGCTTTCGCCCGCTCAGGCCGTGCGGAAACTGTCCGCCGCATTGGGATCGCCCTTCGACGTCACGGGGGCGGCGCATCTGGTGGGCGGGCGCACGCAGGTGCGGCTCGAAGGGCTGACGGGGGCGGTCGCTTACCGGACCAAAGCCTTGCAGGACGGACCGCTCGCCGGGTTCGAACTGGTCGAGGGGGCCGCGAGTGCGGCGCTCTGGGCCGAGGTGCGCGACGTGGCGCCCTTTGCCGGGACGGATGCGGCGGTGTGGAAAGTCAGCGTGAAGCCGGGGGATGCGCCGAGGCTTCTGGACGCTCTCGGCGCACGGGTGAGCGATGCGGTGCTGGACTGGGGCGGGGGGCTCATGTGGCTCGCCGTGCCGGACACGGGCGACTGCGGTGCCGAGGTGTTGCGGGGCGAGATCGCGAAGCTGGGCGGACATGCGACGCTGGTGCGCGCGCGTGCCGAGACACGGGCCGCCGTGCCGGTGTTCCAGCCGGAGCCTACGCCCATCGCGGCGCTGAACCGGCAGATCAAGGCGAAATTCGATCCGCGGGGCATTCTGAACCCCGGTTTGATGGGGGTGTAGTTGCAGACGTTTTTCTCGGATGAGCAACTGATCGACCCCGGCATCGCCCGGTCGAACGAAATCCTGCGCGCCTGTGTGCATTGCGGGTTCTGCACCGCGACATGTCCGACCTATCAGGTGCTTGGCGACGAGTTGGACAGCCCGCGGGGGCGCATCTATCTCATCAAGGATATGTTGGAGAGTGGGCGGCCCGCAGATGAGAAGACGGTCAAGCACATCGACCGGTGTCTGTCCTGTCTGGCCTGCATGACGACCTGCCCGTCTGGCGTGCACTACATGCATCTGGTGGATCATGCGCGGGCGCATATCGAGAAGACCTACAAACGCCCCCTGATGGACCGGTTACTGCGCTGGACGCTGGCGCGTATCCTGCCCTATCCGGGGCGGTTCCGGCTGGCGCTGCTGGGTGCCAAGATCGGCAAGCCGTTTCGCGGGCTGATCCCGGATGCGCGGTTGCTTGCGATGCTGGCGATGGCACCCAAGCAGATCCCGCCGGTGAGCCGGAATGACGATGCGCAAGTGTTTCCGGCGACGGGCCCGCGCCGGAAGCGGGTCGCGCTGATGACGGGCTGTGCGCAGCGGGCGCTTGATACGGACATTAACGACGCGACGATCCGGCTGCTTCGGCGTATGGGCTGCGACGTTGTGGTGGCCAAGGGGCAGGGGTGCTGCGGGGCGCTCACCCACCACATGGGCAAGGAGGCCGAGGCGCATGGGACGGCGGCCAAGAACATCCGCGCGTGGGTCGCCGAGATGGATGGCGAGGGGCTGGACGCGGTGGTCATCAATACGTCCGGCTGCGGGACGACCGTAAAGGATTACGGCCACATGTTCCGCACGACCGATATGGCGGCGGACGCGGCGCGGGTGTCTGCGATTGCGATGGACGTCTCGGAACTGCTCATGCAACTCGATCTGCCCGAGGGCACGCAAGACATGCGCGTGGCCTATCACGCGGCCTGTTCGCTTCAGCATGGCCAGCAGATCAAGACCTATCCCAAGGACCTGCTGAAACGCGCCGGGTTCGAGGTTGTTGAGCCTGCCGACAGTCACCTGTGCTGCGGCTCGGCGGGAACGTATAATCTGATGCAGCCGGAGATTTCCGCGCAACTCAAGGAGCGCAAAGTGCGCACGCTCATGGCCAAGGGGCCAGAGGTGATCGCGGCGGGCAACATCGGCTGCATGATCCAGATCGGGAGCGGCGCGGACGTGCCAGTGGTGCACACTGTCGAGCTTCTTGATTGGGCGACGGGCGGGCCGCGTCCGCGCAAGATGGCAACAGACTGAGGTGGGCCGCGCGCCGGGCCACATTTTCGCCCTAAACCCCCGGTAGCCCGAACCTCGACCCGAATTGCAGGCCGAGGTTCGCCCATGATCCGATTGTTCGCCGCCTTCATGGCGTTTTTCGCTGCGATGCCCGTGGCCGCGGACCCGTCCGAACTGCGCGCGCTGATGACGGCGAACGACAGCAAGGGGTGGGAAGCGGTCGGGCGGCTGAATATCGCGGGCGAGGCGTTCTGCTCCGGGGCGCTGATTTCGGAAACGCTGGTGCTGACGGCGGCGCACTGCGTCTACAACGCCGATACGGGCGAGCGGTATCCGGCGAACAGCATCGAATTTCTCGCAGGCTGGCGCAACGGGCGCGCGGTCGCCTATCGCAGCGTGCGGCGCTACGTCGTGAACGAAGCGTATGACTTCGCGGGTGAGGATAACACCCGGCGCGTGGCGAACGACATCGCGCTTCTGGAACTCGATCAGCCGATTCAGAAAACCAACGTGGCCCCCTTTGCCGTGGGCGACTGGCCGCGCAAGGGCGATGAGGTCGGTGTCGTGTCTTACGCCTTCGACCGGGCCGAGGCCCCGTCGATCCAGGAGACGTGCAAGGTGCTGGGTCGTCAGGGTGGATCGCTGGTGATGAACTGCGACGTGGATCACGGATCGTCCGGTGCGCCGATCTTCATGATCCAGTGGAACCGCCCGGTGGTGGTGTCGGTGGTGTCGGCCAAGGCAACGGCGGGTCGGCTTCCGGTGTCTCTGGGCACCAGCCTGGGCGACACGCTCGACACGCTGAAAGTGGCTCTCGCCAATTCGGACGGCATTTTCGTTCATGTCGCGGCCCCGACCGAGGGGGCCGCGCCGGTCGTTGTGCGCCGCGATACGGGCGCGGCGTCGACCGCCAAATTCCTGCGTCCGGGCGGCTGATCCGGAACCGTTCGCGCGGGTCTTGAAACCCCGAAAATCTTCCCCATCTGACTATCACGGGCGCCGATGACCGGGTCCGTATTCCCGCCTGTCCCCTTGGGAAGGCTCAACATTGTTATTGCTCAGATGAGGATGACCATGCGTACGATCGATATGCAGCCGCTCTACCGTGCCACCGTCGGTTTCGACCAGATTGCCGACCTGATGGACCGGGTATTCACCAACGACGTGAGCCGCGAGAGCTACCCCCCTTACAACATCGAAAAGACCGCCGACGACGGCTGGCGTATCTCGGTGGCCGTGGCCGGCTTCACCGATGAGGAGCTGGGCGTCGAGGTGAAGGAAAAGTCGCTCGTGATCTCGGCGAAAAAGGCCGAGGACGGCGAGCAGAAGACCTACCTCCATCGCGGCATCGCGACCCGCGCGTTCGAGCGCCGCTTCCATCTTGCCGACCACGTCCGCGTGACGGGCGCCGTGCATGAGAACGGCATGCTCCACGTCGATCTTGTGCGCGAAGTGCCGGAAGCACTGAAGCCGCGCCGGATCGAAATCGCGAAGGCGAACGACATCGAGGCGAAAGCCATCGAGGCCTGATCCCGGGCCACATCCAAAGGTGCAGACGCGCGGGTTTCGGCCCGCGCGTTTTTCTTTGCGTCGGGTTTGTTTCAAAAACGCCGCGTTCCGACGACGGTTAGTCACCCATCTTTAACGCGACCCCGGCCATACCCATCCTGCGTGACTATTTTGAGGAGTGGGGTAATGCCATTTGAAAACGCAGGTTTGATCCGGGCGTGCCTGAGCGATCTGTATTCGGTCCGGATCGAATTTTCCCGCCGGTTCTACGACCGGTTCTTTGAACAGGTGCCGGAAGCGCGTCGCCTGTTCGTCCACAATCAGGACAAGCAGGCGCTGATGCTGTATGCCGCCGTCGCGATGACCATGCGTGGTATGGAATCCGGTCGCGATCTGGATGGGGAGCTGATCGAGTTCGGCAAACGCCATGCGCGGCTGGGTGTGAAGCAGGATATGTTCCCGATCTTTGGCTCGACCTTTCTGGAAACGCTGATCGAATACCTGCCGCATCACGACCATCCCAAGATCGCGAAGGCGTGGTGGGGCGGTTTCACGGATATGTCCACGCCGATCATCGCCGGCATGATCGCCGAACAGGAGGAGATGATGGCGGACAAGAAGTTGTTCAGGAAAGAAGCCGAAGAATCCGCGGTCATCCGCCTTGGACGCCGGATGGAGGCGACGATGGACCTTCGGCTGCACTGAAACGAAACGAGCGGGGCAAAACCCCGCTCGGTCTCCATGGCCGCACCTACGACCGCGTCATGCGCGGGCCAATTCACCGAACGGGCCGCGCAGGCTTCAATTGAAGTGGCCCGCGTGCCGCCCCGACCAAAGCCGGGACGCCGCGCCCTTTGCGTCTCGGGTTCCCGGACCGCGCAGAAGCCTTAGACGGACATGCAGATGTATTTCAGTTCGAGGAAATCCTCGATCCCGTGCTTCGATCCTTCGCGGCCAAGCCCGGACTGCTTCACACCGCCGAACGGGGCGACCTCGGTCGAGATGATGCCTGTGTTCACCCCGACGATGCCGTATTCCAGCGCCTCGGCCACCTTGTAGACCCGGCTGAGATCGCGGGCGTAGAAATAGCTGGCGAGGCCGAAGATGGTATCGTTCGCCTTCTGGATCACATCGGCCTCGTCGGTGAAACGGAAGAGCGGGGCGAACGGCCCGAACGTCTCGTCGGTCGCGCATGCCATGTCCTGCGTCGCGTTCTTGACGATGGTCGGTTGATAGAACAGCCCACCCAGATCGTGCGGCGTGCCGCCGAGGATGATCTCACCGCCCTTGGCGACCGCGTCGTTCTGGTGCTCCTCCACCTTCTCGACCGCCTTCGATGTGATGAGGGGGCCGAGGTCGGTCTCCGGGTCCAGCCCGTCGCCCACCTTGAGTTTGGCGACGGCAGCCGCGAATTTTTCGGCGAAGGCGTCATAAACCCCGTCCTGCACGTAGATCCGGTTGGCGCAGACACAGGTCTGGCCGTTGTTTCTGAACTTGCAGGCGATGGCGCCCTGAACCGCTTCATCGAGGTCCGCGTCGTCGAACACGATGAAGGGCGCGTTGCCGCCCAGCTCCATCGAGCATTTCATGACCTGATCGGCGGCTTGGGCCAGAAGGATGCGCCCGACGCCCGTCGATCCGGTAAAGGTCAGCTTCCGCACGGTCGGGTTCTCGCAGAACTCCTTGCCGATGTCGGACGAGCGCGACGAGGTGACGACGCTGAACAGCCCCGCCGGAATGCCCGCACGTTCGGCCAGCACGGCGAGGGCGAGTGCGGACAGAGGCGTTTCACCCGCCGGTTTGGCCACGAAACCGCAGCCTGCGGCAAGCGCCGGGCCGCATTTCCGCGTAATCATGGCATTGGGGAAGTTCCACGGCGTGATCGAGCCGACGACGCCCACCGGCTGACGAATGACCATAAGGCGCTTGTCCGGCTGATGGCCGGGGATCGTCTCGCCATAGATGCGCTTGCCCTCTTCGGCGAACCACTCGATGAAGGACGCGCCATAGGCGATCTCGCCCTTGGCCTCGGTGATCGCCTTGCCCATCTCCGCCGACAGGATCGCGCCCAGATCCTCCTGGTTCTCCATCATCAGGTTGAACCATGTGCGCAGGATGTTCGCGCGTTCCTTCGCCGTCATCGCCCGCCATCCGGCTTGCGCCGCCTCAGCCGCCGCGATGGCGCGCGCGGTCTCGGCCCGGCCCAGATCGGGGACGGTGCAGATCACATCGCCCCGCGCGGGGTTCGTGACTTGGAATGTGGCGCCATCATCGGCGTCGATCCATTCCCCGGCGACATAGGCTTTGGTCGCCAGAAGCGAGGGGTCTTTCAGAAGTCCGGCCAGATCGGTGGTGTCGCGCGGCATGGCATCCTCCAGTGCTTAACGTGTTAATTGTATCGCTCTAAAGCGAAACGGGGCCTTTGGCAACGCAAGCCGATCCGGACGCGTAGCTCAACCCCCGAAGTCTTCGAGCGCCTCGAAGTCCATGGTTTCGAGGACGGAGAGTACGAGCTCCCGTTCGCCGCCCTCGGCCCGGATCAGAATGCGACCGTCGATCAGCCCGGTGATCTCGTCGTCGTCGACGATGAATTTCTCCCGCCCGATCCGCTCGACCTTCATCCCCAGAAGGGCCGCGTTCTGGAGCATCCCGCCGAATGCGGTGACCATCGGGTTGTCGACCATGATCGAGATCGAGAATTCGTCGGACCCGTTGGAATAGGTGCCCTCGGTCCCGACGCCGCCTCCCAGCATCGCCATTCCCGTGCCGACGTCCGTGTCGACCTCGACCGTATAGCCCGCGGGCGGCTCCGGCAGGAACTGCTCCAGCGCGGTCGTCTTCATCGCCCGCATCAACGACTTGGCGTAGTCCAGTTCCTCGATGGCATAGTCGATATCGCCCTCCTCATAGGCCTGAAGGGCCGAGGACAGGGTGTCGGTCACTTCATCGGCAAGAAGCGGGGTCGCGGCAAGGGAAAGGGCGGCGGCGAACGCGGCGATACGGGTCATGGTGTCCTCCGAATGACTGGCTGAAATCGCGAGGAGTGTCGGCGCATATCGGCGTCCGGTCAATCGCCGCCGAAACGCGCGGCCCAGGTGGGCATCACGTCGCCCGGTTGCGCGGAGGCGGTATAGACCGCCCGCGCAATGGCACGGGCAAGACAGGTGGCGGCCGCATGACCGATGTGCATCAAGTCGATGTCGGGACTTGCAAGCGCGCGCGCGCCGGTGGCGGCGGCGAAGACGAGGTCACCGTCATGCGGCGTGTGGCTCGGGTGGATCGCGCGCGCCATTCCGTCGTGGGCCGCCGTCGCCATGCGGGTGGCCTGCGCCTGTGTCAGGGCCGCGTCCGTGGCCACGATGGCGATGGTCGTTGCCGTTCGGGGGGTCAGCTTCGTGACTGGCGTTTCGCCCGGGTCGAAACCGGTGACAGGTCCGCGCGCCCCGAACTCACCGTCGAATTCCCAGGGGCTGGCCCAGAACTGGCCCTGTGGCCCCACGACACCGCCCACCGGGTTCGCCGCGACCAGCGCCCCGACCGTCACCCCGTTGTCCAGCACGAGCGAGGCAGACCCGAGCCCGCCTTTCAGGTCCGCCGTCAAGGCCCCGGTGCCCGCGCCTTCGCTGCCCAGAGAGAAGTCCTCGCGTGCGGCCTCATACGCTGCGCGCCCTAGCGCCTTGTAAGGGTTCTCGCCCCAATCCTTGTCTCCGCCATTGATGAGGTCGAACAGGATCGCGCCCGGAACGATCGGCACGTTCACCGGCCCGACGAAGAACCCGCGCCCTGCCGTGCGCAGCGCATCCGCCACGCCTGAAGCCGCATCCAGCCCGAAAGCAGAGCCACCCGATAGCACAAGCGCGTCGACCTCCTGCACCGTCTTGTCGGGGGCGAGCAGGTCTGTCTCCCGCGTGCCCGGCGCCCCGCCCATGACATGCACGCCCGCGACGAAGGGCGTGTCGCCCACCAGCACCGTCGACCCGGTCTTGATCGTGGCGTCGGAGGCGTTGCCGACCCTCAGGCCCGCCACGTCGGTAATCAGGTTTCGCGCTCCGGGTCGCATCGCCGCCCCTTCTCTGTTTCAAAAAACCTCACGGGGGTCCGGGGGTGTGAAACCCCCGGCCCGTGCCACGGGCGTTGCCCTCAGATACAGCGCCCGCCGTCCACTTCCATCGCGACCCCTGTGACCATGCTGGCCTCGTCCGAACACAGGAAGCAGGCGGCGTTGCCCATGTCTTCGGGCGTCGAAAAGCGGCCCAGCGGGATCGTGGACACGAACTTGGCGCGCATCTCGGGCGTATCCTCGCCCATGAACGACTTGAGGAGCGGGGTTTCACCGGCCACGGGGGCCAACGCGTTCACGCGGATGCCGAAGGGGGCCAGTTCCACCGCCATGGTCTTGGTCGCCGTGATCATCCAGCCTTTCGAGGCGTTGTACCAGTTCAGGTTCGGGCGCGGGCTGAGACCTGCGGTCGAGGCGATGTTGAGGATCGCGCCCTTGCCCGCCGCCTTCATGTCGGGGACGAAAGCGCGGGCCATGAGGTAGACCGATTTCGCGTTCACCGTGAGCACGCGGTCGAATTCGTCCTCGGTGACCTCTTCCATCGGTTTCGGAAGATGGGTGACGCCCGCGTTGTTCACGAGGATGTCGATATCCCCCAGCGCCGCTTTCACGTCCCGCGCGAAGGCTTCGACCGACGCGGCTTTGCCCACGTCCACGGACAGGGCGACCCCGCCCACTTCTTCCGCGATCGTCTGCGCGGCGTCGAGGTTGATATCTGCCACGCAGACCTTCGCGCCTTCGGCTGCGAATTTGCGCACGATGCCCGCGCCGAAGCCCGAACCGCCGCCGGTCACGATCGCTGTCTTGTCTTGAAGCCGCATGGTCCTCTCCCAATTTTGCCGCGAGACTGACGCAGGTCAGGGGCGGGGGCAAGTCCACGTGACGCCTGCCTGGCCGCCGAACCGCGCGAAGCGGTCGAGCTCCGCGTCGAGCCGTGCGGTGCGCCCTGCGCCCCAGCGCACACTAGGCTCGGGCCAGAAGCCCGTGACGGTAAGCATGCCCGAGGCCTTGTCCGCCTTCACCTCCGTCCGCCCGACGAACCGGTCGCCTTCGAGCAGGGGATAGACGTAGTATCCGTAGACACGTTTGGCCTGCGGCACGAACATCTCGTTTCGGTAGTGAAAGCCGAACAGACGTTCGGTACGGGCGCGGTCGCGAAACGCGGGGTCGAACGGGTTCACGATACGGATGCGGGTGGTCGGGTCGGCCAGATCGGGCAGGCGGGCGAGGTGCTCGGGATGCGCAAAGGATCGGGCCACCGTGCCGTCCGCCGCCTCGACCTCGACCGGGACGAGGTCGGCGCGCTCGGTCCAGTCACGAGCCTCGGCGGGGCCTGTCGCATCCCAGTAGCGGTTGAGTTCGCTTGCGTTGGCCAGCCCGAGCCGCGCCATGGCCGCGTCATGCAATGCGCCGGCCTGTTCGGCCTCGCTCCGCCCGTGGTCGATCCCGCCCAAGACGCGGTCGCCCAGATCGTAGAACTTGACGAAATTTTCCCGGTGGCAGGTGGCGAGGTCGCCCGCATACCACATCTGGTCCAGCGCCTTTTTGTGCGGCGGGCGCGCCCACATTTCCCGGCTTTCGACCTTGGTGTCGAAGGCATGGGTGGACAGGGCCCCCTCCTCGGCGATGCGGGCGCGGATCGCGTCGATCTCGCCACGTGCGAGTCCTGACTGATACCACGCGCCGCGCGCGGCCTTCGCGCCGAGCCTGCGAAACTGGCGGTGCCAGTCAGGCAACACCTCGCGCGGAATGAGCGAGGCGTCGTGGGTGAAATGTTCGAACAGCTCTCGCCGTGCCAGATGTCGCCAGACCCGGCCTTCGCGATAGGTGTGGGCGCGGCTCCAGAGGATGTGGTCATGGGCGCGGACCACGTTTCGGATCGTGTCGATCTGGAGAAAGCCAAGGTCGCGGATGATCGCCATCACGTCCGGCGCCCGTGTCGGCGCGTCGAGCAGGCCGTGGGCCGCGAGCCAGAGGCGGCGGGCGTCGCGGTTCGTCAGGCGTGTTGCGATCACGGGGCTTTCGCCTTCTGGCGCGGGCGATCCTTTGGAGCAGGTGCTGTCTGCCCCAAATCCCCACCGGCGTAATCGTGGACCGATAAAGAGCCGCGGGGCGTGTGCAGAGTATCAGCCATGTTTCGCGGCGACGGTCTTGAGCGTCGAGAAGCCGTAAAGCGCCTCGAACCCCTTTTCGCGGCCATGGCCGGACTTGCCGGTGCCGCCGAAGGGCAGTTCGACGCCGCCGCCCGCGCCGTAGTTGTTGATAAAGACCTGACCGGCGCGGATTTTCTTGGCCATACGCATCTGGCGGGCACCGTTCTCGGTCCAGACGCTCGCGACGAGGCCGTAATCGGTGCCGTTGGCGATGGCGATGGCCTCTTCTTCGGTCTCGAATGGGATCGCGACCTGAACCGGGCCGAAGATTTCCTCCTGCGCCAGCGGGTGATCCGGGGGCACGTCGGCAAAGAGCGTGGCGGGGACATAGTGGCCCCCCTCCGGCGCGCCTTCGGCGATGGAGCCCATGCCGGCCACGCGCAGGTCGCGGCCTTTTTCCAGATAGCCCGTCACGATGTCTTTCTGCTTGGCCGAGATCAGCGGGCCGAGGTTCGCATCGGTGCGCGCGGGGGCCGAGATCATCGCGTCGTATCGTGCCGCCATCGCCTCGATTAACTCTTCGTAGATCGGGCGCTGGATCAGGACGCGGGACGAGGCCGAGCAGGTCTGGCCTGCGTTCTGGATGCAGGCGCCGACGAGGAAGGGGATGGCTGCCTCGAGATCGGCATCCGCAAAGACGATCTGTGGCGACTTGCCGCCGAGTTCGAGCGTGACCGGGACCACGTTCCGGGCCGCCGAGGCCTGCACGAGCGACCCGACGCCCACGGAGCCGGTGAAGCTGATGTGGTGCACGCCGGGGTGGGAGGTGAGCGCCGCGCCCGCCTCTTCCCCCAGTCCCGGCACCACGTTCAGCGCGCCGGGGGGCAGCCCCGCCTCTTCGGCCAGCGCCACGAAGGCCAGCGCGGTGAGGCAGGCTTCTTCGGCGGGTTTCAGGACACATGCGTTGCCCATGGCGAGCGCCGCACCGACCGAGCGGCCGATGATCTGCATCGGGTAGTTCCACGGGATGATGTGTCCGGTCACGCCGTGCGGTTCGCGCAAGGTATAGACGGTGTAGCCGTCGAGATAGGGGATCGTCTCGCCATGCACCTTGTCGGCGGCGCCCGCGTAGAATTCCATGTAGCGGGCAAGCGCGATGGCGTCGTTGCGCGCCTGCGTAAGCGGTTTGCCCACGTCGGTCGCCTCGATGATCGCAAGGTCGTCGATCCTGCGTTCGACGAGGCGCCCGATTTCGGCAAGGATGCGACCGCGTTCCAGCGCACTCATCCGGCCCCAGTCGCCATCCAGTGCGGCTTGCGCGGCGGTGACGGCGGCGTCGATGTCTTCGGCGGTGCCGCGCGCGATGGAGCCGATGACCTCGCCCGTCGAGGGGTCTTCGAGGTCGAGCTGTGCGCCGCCGAAGGGCGCGCGCCATTCGCCGCCGATATGCACCTGCGTCGCGTCGTACCAGAGATGATCACGCATGTTTTGCCTCCTGCCAGTCTTCGGGGATGCGCGGGGTCGCGGCGATGAGTTGCCGCGTATAGGGGTGCCGGGGCGCGTTGAACACGGTTTGTGTTTCGCCCGCCTCGACGATCTCGCCCGCCTTCATCACCATCACCCGGTCGGTGACCGCGCGCACGACGGACAGGTCATGGGAGATGAAGATATAGGCCAGCCGATGCTCGGCCTGAAGCCGCGCGATGAGGTCGAGGATCTGGGCGCGGATCGACACGTCGAGCGCCGAGACCGCCTCGTCCAGCACGATCAGTTCGGGGCGCGTGATGAGCGCGCGCGCGATGGCGATGCGCTGACGCTGGCCGCCGGAGAATTCGTGAATGTAACGGCCCATCGCATCGGCGGGGAGGCCCACGTCCCTGAGCACCTCGGCCACCCGTTCGCGCCGGTCGGCGGGCGGCGTGGGCATGAGGTGGAAGGGTTCGGCCACCAGACGTTCGACCCGCCAGCGCGGGTTGAAAGAGGCGTAGGGGTCTTGGAACACGACCTGAATGCCGGAGCGCAGGGCGTTCGGGAAATCCGGGCCGATCCGTTTGCCGAAGGCGTCGATCGTGCCGCCCTGAACCGGGTCGAGGCCCAGAATGGCGCGGGTGAGCGTGGATTTGCCGCAGCCGGATTCACCCACGAGGCCAAGGCTTTCGCCCGCGTGCAGCTTGAACGACACCTCGTTCACGGCGCGGAAAGGGTCCGAGCGGCCGAACAGACCGCGCCGCCTGCCGGGATATTCGCACACCACGCCCGCGAGGTCGAGGATCACGTCGTCCGGAGGCAGGGGGCTGCGCTGGGGCTGGTGCGATGTCGCGGCGAACAGGCGCTTTGTGTAGTCATGCCGCATCCCGCGAAAGAGCGGTTCGGTCGCGTCCGCTTCGACGATCTCGCCCTCTTTCATCACCGCGACCTGATCGGCCATGCCCGCGACCACGGCAAGGTCGTGGGTGATGAGGAGCAGCGACATGCCGCTCTCATCCACCAGTTCGTTCAACAGGTCGAGGATCTGCGCCTGCGTGGTGACGTCGAGCGCGGTCGTCGGTTCGTCGGCGATGAGAAGCTCGGGCGAAAGCGCGATGGCCATTGCGATGGCGACGCGCTGGCGCTGACCGCCGGACAGTTCGTGCGGGAAGCGCGACAGCGGGAAGCGGTCAGGGGGCAGGCCCACGCGGGTCAGTTTTTCGGCGGCGATGCGATGGGCCTCGGCGCGCGAGGTCTTGCCGTGGATGAGCAGGGTCTCGGCCACCTGATCGCCGATGGTCTTGACCGGGTTCAGCGCCGTCATCGGCTCCTGAAAGATCATGCCGATCCGGTTGCCCCGGATGCGGTTCAGTTGTTTCTCGCCCGCGTCGAGCAGGTTCCGGTCGTCCAGCATGACCCGCCCGGTGACCTCGGCGCTCCGGGGTTGAAGGCCCATGACGGTGAAGGCGGTCATGGACTTGCCCGAGCCGCTTTCGCCCACGAGCGCGGTCACCTTGCCCGGTGCGATGTCGAACGACACATGGCGCAGGATCGACGCCTCGCCGATGGTAAGGGACAGATCTTCGACCCGGATCATGCGCGGCCTCGTCTCAGCCGCGGATCGGTCAGGTCGCGCAGACCGTCGCCCATGAGGTTGAGGCCCAGCACCATCGCGACGATGGCAAGACCGGGCCAGAGGGCGAGGCGCGGGGCTGTGTAGATCATCGTCTGCGCCTCCGACAGCATCCGGCCCCAGCTTGGCGTGGGTGGCTGCGCGCCGAGGCCGATGTAGCTGAGGGCCGCTTCCGCAAGAATGCCCAGCGAGAACTGGATCGTGCCCTGGACGATCAGCAGGTTCAAGATGTTGGGCAGGATATGCTCGGCGCTGATCCTGAGCCGCCCCTTACCGGCCACGCGGGCCGCGAGGATGTAGTCGAGGGTCCAGAGGCTGAGTGCGCCGCCGCGCGTGACACGGGCGAAAACGGGGATGTTGAAAATGCCGATGGCGAGGATCGCGTTCACGGCGGACGGGCCGAAGACGGCGGTAATCAGGATCGCGATGACGAGCGAAGGGAACGCGAAGACGAGGTCGTTGCCGCGCATGATGATCTCGTCGATCAGCGATCCCCGATTGGCGGCGGCGGCGAGACCCAGCGGCACGCCGATGACGATCCCGATGCCGACGGCCACGATGGCGACCGCGATGGAGGTGCGCGCGCCGACCATGAGCATGGACAGCGTGTCGCGCCCGAAATGATCGGTGCCGAGCCAGTAGGTCGCGCTCGGGGCCTGCATCTTGTCCGCGATGTTCAGCGCGGCGACGTCGTGAGGTGTCCAGACGAAGGACAGGAGCGCGACCAGCACGAAGAAGGCCGACAGGATCACGCCGAAAATGAGCGTTGCGGGCACCTTCATCGTGGCTTCCTCAGCCGCGGATCGACGGCGGCATAGGCGATGTCGACGAGGAAGGTGACGAGGATCACCGCGAAGACCAGCAGCATGACGAGGCTTTCGACCACGACGAGGTCGCGCTGGGTGATGCCTTGGAAGATCAGGCGACCGAGGCCGGGCAGGTAAAACACGTTCTCGATGATGATCGCGCCCGCGAGCAGGAACGAGAACTGAAGCCCGATGATGGTGAGCACCGGAATGAGCGCGTTCCTGAGCGCGTGGCGGGTGGTGGCCTGTCCCCGGCTCAGGCCCTTGGCGCGGGCGGTGCGGATATAGTCCTGCCCGAGCGTTTCGATCAGCGCCGAGCGCATGACGCGGGCGAGGATCGAGGCTTGCGGCAGGGCAAGGGCCACGGCGGGCAGGGTCAGTGCCTTCAGTCCGGGCCATAGGCCTGCGTCCCAGCCCGGAAAGCCCCCCGCGTTGAACCACCTGAGCGTCACGGCGAAGATGAAGACGAGGATCATCGCGAACCAGAAATTCGGCACGGCGATGCCGAGTTGGGTGGCCCCCATGATCCCGTAATCCGCCACCGAACCGCGGGTGGAAGCCGCGATCAGACCCACGGGAATCGCGATGATCGTGGAGAGAACCAAGGCGTAGAGCGCAAGCGGCACCGAGACGTTCAGGCGCTGGGCGACGAGTTCCGACACCGGCACCTTGTAGGTATAGGACGTTCCGAAATCGCCGGTGAGCATCCCGCCCATCCAGCTGATGTAGCGTTCCGGGATCGAGCCGTTCAGGCCAAGCTGATCGCGCAGCGCCTCGACCGCTTCGGGGCTTGCATTCATGCCGAGCATATAGGCCGCCGGATCGCCCGGAATGACCTCGATCACGGCGAAGATCACCACTGACGCCACGACAAGCGACAGGGCGAGGGACAGGGCACGGGTAAGGGCGAACCGCAGCATGGGGGGAGCCTATGCCGGGGCGTGGGGAGGGGAAAGGGGGATTGCGGCCCGGAGGCATGGCCAAGGCCCGACCCGTCCCGATCGGGCGCCGGGGCCGGTCAGCGGTTCGCGAAAGGGGCGGGCCGACAAGCGGCCCGCGCTCTGGGAGCCTTGGGGTCCGGTTCCCGGACTCGAAGGCGGAATGAGGGGCGCTGCCCCTCAAACTCCCCGAGGTTTCCGGAAACGAAGAAGATCAGGATTTCGAGAATCGGCGCTTCAGCCAGCCTTTCTTGTCGTCCGGCGTGTCGCCCGCGCCCTCGAGTTCGGTTTCGGCTTCGGCCGGTCCTTCGACCACCTCCTGAAACCGCGTGAAGAACTGGTCGGTCATTTTCTTGGCGAAACCGTCGATGATGCGGCTTCCCAACTGGGCGAGCTTGCCGCCGACCTTCGCTTCGACTTCGTAGGTCAGCCGCGTGCCGCCCTCGATCTCGTCCAGCCTGACCCTGGCACCGCCCTTGGCGAACCCGGCGGCACCGCCCTTGCCCTCGCCCATCAGCGTGAGGGCTTCCGGCTGCGTCATGTCCGATAGCGTGACCTGGCCTTTGAAGGTCGCTTTGACCGGACCGACCTTCTGCACGACGACCGCCTCGAAGCCGTCCTCGACCGAGCCCGACATTTCCTGACACCCCGGCACGCAGTCTTTCAGGACATCCGGGTCGAGCAGGGCGTTCCAGACGGTCTGGCGGTCGGCGGCGATGTCACGGGAATCAGTGAGTTCCATTGTCTTGTCCTGTCCTCTGGCCCGTCGGATTGGACCGGTCGGGGTGTCTGCGGTGCGAAGGGGGCGCGCGAGGCATCTGTGGGCCTTTGCCGGCAAGCTCGGTCGTCGCGCGCCCTCAATCATCGGGTCCGGTGATACGCGGCGCGGCGCGGTCCGACTATGCGACCTTCGTTCAAGTGGCCCGCGCGCGCCTTATTCGACCTTTGGCGCATATTTCGACCCCTTTCCGATTTGTTAGGGTAAGATGGACAGACCAGCGCGCGCCTTGCGCCCCAGACGGGACCGAAACCTTATGGACATCACCTCCGCCCTCATCGTCGACGACCATCCGCTGTTCTGCGATGCGCTCGCCATGACGTTGCAGGCGGTCGGCGGGATCAGGAGCGTCACCACGGCGGGGAGCCTGACGGCCGCGATGGCCGAGGTCGAAGGTGGCGCATCGGTCGATCTGATCGTGCTCGACCTCAATCTGCCCGATGTCGACGGGCTCGACGGGTTGATCCGTCTGAGAAAGGCGGCGGGCGTTCCCGTGCTGGTCGTGTCGTCGATGGCGGACAACCGGATGATTTCCGCGGTGACCGAAAGCGGCGCGTCGGGATTCGTTCCGAAGCATAGCCCGCGCGATGTCTTTCGTGCGGCCATCGACACGATCCGGGCCGACGGCCAATACCTTCCCGATGGTTACGTCACGCCGCAGAAAACCGAGGAGAGCGGCCCGCGCCGGGGCGACGACGCCGCCACGCGCATCGCCACGCTTACCAATCAGCAGGCACGCATCCTGCAACTCATCTGCGAGGGCAAGCTGAACAAACAGATCGCTTATGATCTGTCCATCGCCGAGACGACGGTGAAGGCGCATGTCACGGCGATCATGCGAAAACTTGGCGTGCAGAGCCGAACGCAGGCGGTTCTGATCGCCAAGGAGACGAGCTTTGCGAGCGTCTTGCAGGGGGCGGCGCGTCCGGCATAGGCTCGCCTCCGGGGGGAAATGAGGGAGGAGCCGTGTGGGCCAGCTCGACGCTGCCGCACTGACACGCAGCTATCCCGCAGACGTTCTGCGGACGGTCCATCTGCGCCACGACGACCTCGACAGCCTCGCCGGGCTTGCGGACCGGATGCGCCCGGAGGACATGGAACTGATCGTTCTGTTCGTCTCGTCGATGGCCGATTTCGACGAGGTTCTCGCCCGCATCAGCGCCTGTTGCGCGGGCACGCATGTGATCGGGTGTTCGACGGCGGGTGAGATTTCGCCCGACGGCTATGCCGAGGGTGAGATCGTCGCGGTCGGTTTCCCCCGCGATCTGTTTCGCGCGAAGATCCACCTTATTCCCGATCTCGACGATATCGCGCCGCAGAACCTGATCGACCGCATGATCCAGAGCCGGGGCGAGCTGGACTCCGAAAAGCCGGACTGGCGTTTTGAATTCAACTTCGTGCTGATCGACGGGCTGTCCAAACGCGAAGACGCGCTGACATCGGGGTTGGCGATGGGTCTGGGCCCGGTGCCGCTGTTCGGCGGCTCGGCGGGGGATGGGACCGATTTCGAAGAGACCTTCGTTCTTTACGATGGTCAGGCCTATCGCAATGCCGCCGTACTGGCGCAGTTTCGCACGCGTTGCCCGGTGCGCGTGTTCAAGACCGACCACCTGATCCCGTCCGACACGCGCATGGTTGTGACCGGCGCCGACCCGGAGCGGCGCACGGTGCATGAGATCAACGCCGAACCGGCCGCTCGCGAATATGCCCGCATCCTCGGCAAAGACCCGGAGCAGCTGACGACCTTCACCTTCGCGGCCCATCCCGTCGTCGTGCGGATCGGTGGGCAGCACCATGTGCGCGCCATCCAGCGGGTCGCCGAGAACGGCGATCTCGTCTTTTTTTCGGCGATCGACGAGGGTCTTGTCCTGACGCTGGCCGAGGCCGAGAACATGGTGGATCACCTGCGTCGCGAGCTTGGGGCGCTGTCCGATGACGGGCCGCCCGCCAATATCCTCGGCTGCGACTGCCTGCTTCGCCGGATGGAGGCGCAGGAGAACCAGATGACCGGGGAAATCTCGTCGCTGCTGCGGGAAAACCGGGTGATCGGGTTCTCGACCTACGGCGAGCAGTTCAACTCGATGCATGTGAACCAGACCCTGACCGGCGTGGCGATCTATCCGCCCGAGGAGGACGGGCCATGATGTGCGGTATCCTCAACCCCGAGGACCCGATCGAGCGGCAGAACGAAAAGCTCATCAAGATCAGCGAGGCGCTGATGCGCCGGATCGAACAGAACACCGATGCTGAAGGCGCGGCCTATGCCCAGTTCCAGCGGGCGGCCATGCTGGAGGAAGAGGTGCAGGAGCGCACCCGCGATCTGGAACATGCGCTCGACCTGCTCAACACCTCGAACGCGAAACTCGCCGAGGCGAACCGCGAGGCGGAAGAGGCGCGCTCGAACCTCGCCAATGCCATCGAGACCATTCAGGAAGGGTTCGCGCTGTTCGATCCCGACGAGAAGCTCGTCATGTGCAACAGCCGCTTCGGGCTGCACATGCCCGACATTCGTGCGGCGTTCGTGCCGGGGCTCGATTTCCACGACTACGTGCAACTCATCAGCCGGTCGCGGTTCCGCGAACATGCCGACAGCGAAGCGCCGGAGGACTGGGCGCGCGGGAGGTTGGAACGACACAAGGACGACCACGTCATCTTCAATGTGCGGATGATCTGGAATCGATGGGTGCAGGTGTCCGAGCATCGCACGCCGGACGGCGGCACCGTCATCATCCAGACCGACGTGACCGACATCATGCGGCTCGAGCGGCAGGAACGCGAACGAATGCTCGACGATCAGGCGCGGGTCATTCAGGCGACGCTCGAACAGCTCAATCAGGGCGTCTGCATCTTCGATGCGCAGGCCCGGCTGGTGGGCTGGAACCAGAGGGTCGGGGAACTCCTGTCGATGCCGGCCACGCTCATGCGGATGGGGATCCGGTTTTCCACGCTGCTCGACCGGTTTCGCGACGATATCTCGTTCACCGACGGAACCACCATCGAAACGGTCGAGGCCTGGGTGCAGATGCCCGGTGGCCGCCCGCCGGTCAATTTTGAGGTCAAGCGCGGCCCCATGCTGATCCTTGCGGTGACGGCGCAGGAAATGCCGGATCAGGGGTTCGTCATCAGCTTCACGGACGTGACGGCAGAACGTGCGGCGGTCCGTGCGATCAAGGATGCCAACGAAATGCTCGAAGCGCGGGTGGCGGAACGCACCCTCGCCCTAAAGGAGGCCCTGTCGGAAGCGGAGCGCGCGAATGCGTCGAAGTCCCGTTTCGTGGCGGCTGCGAGCCATGACCTCCTGCAACCGCTCTCGGCCGCGAAACTCTATCTGGCGTCGCTGGAAGGCGAGGGGGAAAGCCCTGTCGTGGCTAAGGTCAGCCGGGCTTTGGAAAGCGTCGAACACATTCTCGACGCCCTTCTCGACATCTCGAAACTCGATATCGGCAAGGCCGCGCTGCACGAAGCGCCGGTCTCGGTGGGGACCGTGCTTGCGCAGCTGGGCGAGGAACTCATGCCCGTCGCGCGGCAGAAGGGCCTCGATTTGCGGATGGTCTCGACGAGCGCGGTGGTGCGTAGCGACCCGACCTATCTTCGGCGCATCCTGCAAAACCTCGTCTCGAACGCGCTGCGTTACACGGACAGGGGCCGGGTGCTTGTCGGTGCACGGCATGTGCCGCGCGGGGTGCGGATCGAAGTCTGGGATACCGGTCCCGGCATTCCCGAAGATCAGCAGCAGGCGATTTTCGACGAATTTCGCCGCCTCAACGCCTCTGCCAGCGCCGCCGAGGGCATGGGGCTTGGCCTCGCCATCGTCGAGCGGGCTTGCCGGCTTTTGGGGCATGACCTGACGCTCACCTCGGCACCGGGCATCGGCACGTGTTTCCGGGTCACGCTGCCCCTGCATGACGGCGCGGCGCTTCATCCCGAACAGGCGGCGCCGCGGGGCTGGAACGCGCCACGAAACCTCGGCGCGGAACTCGTCCTCCTGATCGAGAACGACGCGGATGTTCTGCGCGCACTCACCACGATCCTCGAAAAATGGGACTTGTCCGTGCTCGCCGCCAGGAGCGAGGCGGAGGCGCATGACTTGGTGGACGAGGTCGGCGTCGCCCCGGACGCGATCATCGCCGATTACCAGCTTGACGACGACAGGCTCGGCACCGATGCGATTGCATCGCTCAGGGGGCGCCTTGGCCCGATCCCGGCCTGTATCGTCTCTGCGAACCGAAGCCCCGAACTGATCGCAGCCTGTGGCAAGCTCGGCCTCACGTTGTTTCCAAAACCACTGGAGCCGGCCCGGCTTGCGGCTTTCCTTGCGAACGTCGAAGCGAGCACCTGACCCCCCCTCCGTTCTATCGACAAAGGAAAAGGGCACCGGGTTGCCCCGATGCCCTTCCCAATCCATCACGCGGGTTTATTCGACCCAGCGCACGCCCGTCAGATCGTTCGCCTGCGTGGGCGCGTTTTCCCACATGCCTTCGATCTTGGCGTTGATGACGCCGACCTTCGCAAGCTGGAACAGGTAGCCGTTGACGAAGTCCTCGGCGATCACCTGTTGTGCCTGCTGGTTCAGCTCGGTCCTCATGCCGGGTTCCGAGGTGACCGAAAGCTCTTCGATCAGGGCCTGGAAATCGGCATTGTCGTACTGGAAGTAGTAGTCGGGCCGCGCGTAGATGTTGATGTCCTGCGGTTCGGTATGGCTGACGATGGTCAGGTCGAAATCCTTGCCGCCGAACACCTGCTCAAGCCACTGCGCCCATTCGAGGTTGGTGATCTCGGTCTCGATACCCACTTCGCGCAGTTGGCTCGCGATGATCTCGCCGCCGTTGCGGGCATAGCCGGGGGGCGGCAGCATCATGCGCAGGGTCAGGTCGGTGGCACCCGCTTCTTCCAGCAGCGCCTTGGCCTTTTCCGGGTCGTAGTTCGACATCTCGGTGAGGTCGACATAGTCCGGGTTGTGCGGCGCGAAATGCGTGCCGATGGGCGTGCCATAGCCGAACATGGCGCCGTCGATGATGTCCTGACGGTTGATCGCGTGGCTGATCGCCTCGCGCACGCGCACGTCGTCCAGCGGCGGCTGCTTGTTGTTCATGGCGAGGATGGTCTCGCCTTCGGTCGAGCCCACGACCACCTCGAACCGCGGATCGCTTTCGAACTGCGACAAAAGCTCGACCGCCGGGAAGTTCGGGAAGGCGTCGATGTCGCCCGCCATCATCGCGGCGAAGGCGGCGTTGCCGTCCGAGATGAACTTGAAGGTCGCCGTCGACAGCGCGACCGGCTCGCCCCAGTAATTCTCGTTGCGCACCAGCGTCACGTGATCGCCCTGCACCCATTCCGAAAAGGTGAAGGGGCCGGTGCCGATCGGGGTCGTCGCCAGTTGTTCGACCGTTTCCGGTGCCACGATCACCGCGTCGCCCCAGGCCATGTTGAACGGGAAGTTGCCGTTGGGTTCGGACAACGTGACTTCGACGGTCAGCGGCCCTGCGGCGGTCACGCTTTCGATGCCCGCGAACAGCGCCTTCTGCGCGTTGGTCGAATCCTCGGCGCGTGCGCGGTCGAGCGAGAAGACCACGTCATCGGCGTTCATCTCGGACCCGTCGTGGAACGTCACGCCTTCGTTGAGGTAGAAGGTATAGACCATCCCGTCTTCGCTGACGTCCCAGTCTTTCGCCAGTGCCGGCTGGACCGAGCCGTCGGGTCCGAAGCGCGTGAGACCCTCGAACACGTTGGCATAGACAACCTCATCGATGGCGGCCGCAGCGCCGCCGGTCGGGTCGAGGTTGGGCGGCTCCAGCACCATACCGATGCTGATGGTGTCTTGTTGGGCGAGTGCGGGCCCCGCGACAAGCGCAAGCGCAGCCGCGGTCAGATGCAGGTGTTTCATGGAATCTCCCTCTTGGTTCTCGTTGGTCTTTTCGCCCATTCAAGGCGAGGCGCCGTCACGTGGCAAGGCACATTCGCCTGATGGTTGACGTAACGTCCATCGGTAAGGCCCCGGAACGGGTTACTTTCCCGTCCAGCTTTTCCACCACCGGGTCACGCGCCCGCGCCGTTCGTCGGCATAGGCATCGACCTTGTCCCATGCGTCCCGCCCGTCCTGCATACGCGGATCGATGGCGCGTTCGCGGAACTGTCGCCACATCGCGCGGACGAACAGGATCGCGGCGCCCAGCAGAATGAAGAAGATGATGTTGAACCACGGGATCACGGTCACATTCGGCCCTTCGACCGGCTTGATCGCGATCATGTTGGGATAGATCGTGAAGAACCGGTTGCGCCAGCCGTATTTGGTGATGACCACCCATTGCTCGTTGCCGGGAGAGGATACGTTCGCCAGCGCCTCGGCCTGCAAATCGGACGAGTCGAACTTGAAATAGGGCGGCCAGATCCAACCCGTATCCTCGTTGCGGTAAACGAACACCCGCTCGCTGTCGCGCTGGAAGAAGCCGAAGAACCACGTGCGTTTCTTGACCGTGTTGATGAGCCGCACGTCGCGCGTCGGCATATCCGTATTGGCGCTGTCGGTCTGGGCGTAGAACGGACGGTTGAGCGCCGAGAAATCCATGCGGATGATCTCGGTCCCGGTGATCCGGGCCACGTCGTGCCGGGGCAGCACGTAGTAGAGCAGCAGCGCGAAGGCGACGACCAGAATGGTTACGATCGTGTTGCGGACATAGCGCATAGGGGCCTCAATTCGCGTTGGTGATATAGAGAACGGCGCCGACGAAGATCGCGGGCACCACGTAGATAAGCAAAAGCAGCTTGGGCCGGATCGAGTCGTTGTAGTCGATCATGCCTTGTGTGATGAAGGTCTGGCGCGCCATCTTGTCGCCGCCGCCGGGATGGTCTTCATCCCATTCCTTTTCCAGCTTTTCATGCCGGACCGAGCGGGAATACCACGCCACGCACAGGTAAACGACGCTGCACAGCAGGAACAAGACGACGATCAGTCTGAGAAGAGCCATTCGGTTACCTCCTGACGGCGCCCCAAGGGCCAACCAATTCGATTATATCGTCTTTCGGCGTGGGCGAAACCGGCTTGGCGGGCGGTTCCTCCCCCCCGAACAGGGCTTCGCGCGCGCCCGCCTTGTTGGCGGCGTAGTCGCGATACAGGAATTCGGCCACGTATTCCTTCTTGGCGTCGGGCCAGTCGTGATAGGCGGTGTAGAACGCCTGTTTGTGGCAGATGAACAACTGCCGGATGTCGAGTGGGGCCAGTTCCGACAGCAGCATGTTGATGAGGTCGCGGTCCGGATGATCGGGCCGGGCGCGCAGGGTGTAGAAATAACTCGCATCATCGCTGGCGATCCGGGGCCATTTGCCGCCATTCAGCGCCCAGCGGACAAGCTGGTTCAGCTTGAGAAACTCCTCGGGCAGCGACGACCCCATCCGTTGCGCCAGCCGATGCAGCGCCCGGTGGTCCATCCCGTCGCTCTCCACCCCTTGCGTGGTGGCCGCATCGACGAGGATGAAGTCCATCTTCTGCCTGAGGATCGCCGCGCCATCGACGCCGCGCGCCTTGATGATCGGCTCGACCAACTCGTTCACCTCAAGGAAGGCAGCGATCCCATTGCGGTCGGCGAAGTCGAGCGTCGTTTCGATCGGCAGAACGCCCAGCGGTTCTTTCGGTCCGACCGAGATCACGGCCGGTTCCGCCACGTCGCGGAACACATAAAGCCCGGCGAAATGCGCGGTCCAGAAATTGTCCTGCGTATAGGTCGGGCGGGCGAGGTCGATGGGCTGGCGCGTCACGTCGCCCGTGGTCTTGGCGAGCGTAATCATCTCGGCGATCAGCACGTCGTCGAACCAAGCGTCCTCCTCGCTCTGGAACCGCTCGATCTTGGCCGCCAGATCGCGCGCGTTCTTCACATGGCTCTGGGTCGTGTCGGCGTTCACGGTGATCGTGCGAATATCGAGGAGCCGCGCCGCTTCGGACACCTCGAACACCGAATTGTCGAGCTCGCCCGCGACTGCGTCATTGGCGGTGAGCGCAAAAAGCTTGGCCTCGTTCTCCTCGATGAACTGCCGCAGGATCCCCCGCGAGGTCGAGAATTTGGCGTTGAGCAGCGGCGCGGTCTTCTGCTCGGTCGTCAGGATGATGAACAGCCGGTTCACGCCGTTGGGGTTGAGGTAAAGGTGATCGCCCAACTCCTCGCCCACCTCGTAGGAATACCCCGAAATATCGATGTGGAACTCGCGCAGCGCGGTGCGCTTGCCGGTGAGGGAGTGCAGCGCGCGGTTGTAGCGTTCGATCAGGGCGGGGGAGTCCACCCGGATCAGGTTGCCGAACATCAGGCCGCGTTGGATGAGGCGTTTCATTTGTTGCACTCCGGTTCGCGTCTGACCCCGCCGGGCCGCGCGCGGCCCGGTGAGCGCCCGAACCGCCCCCCCGGGGCGGGCGCTTTACGCCCACCCCGGCGGCCCGGGCACTCACCTCTGGTCTGCAACACGAATTCCATCACGCCCCCTTCCGCGTCCGCCGGAAGCTCCAGAAGAATGCCGCCACATAAGACGCGATCACGACGAGCGTTCCGCCGAATGTCACCACCTGAAGCTGCCCGCCGCAGACGCCCAGCGGGTCGACCCCGGCCCAGCCGTAGACCCAGAGCGTCATCACGGCGAGCCGCGCGCCCAGTTGCAGGACGACCAGCGACACCACGATAATGGCGAGGATCACCCATGCGTTCGCCTCGCGCATCCGGCCCGTGGCGCGGCCCACGAACCACGCGGCCACCGCGACCGCGATGGCCAGCACCAGCGTCAGGCCGACGGCATATCCGCAATCCATCATCATCGCGACTTCGCCTCCACATACCGCCGCTTGGCCTCTTCGGTCAGCCCGAACTCGCGCACCATCTTCTCGATGGCGACCTCGTCCGACTTGTCGGCATAGCGGAATTCGCTGTCGGCGTAGCGGTTGATCTCTTGAATGACCATCTCGATGGTGATCGGCTGGCGCAGTTCCTCGATCATCCCCTTCTTCTCGTCGTAGGATTTGAACAGGAACAGGTCCGGCTCCTCCATCCACTCGTCGGGCAGTTCGAAGTCCATCGCGCGGACTTTGACGGCATCGGTGATGTTCTTGATCGCGCGACCCGTGAAACGATGATCGGCCTCCTGAATCCCCTTCAGATAGGTGCCCAGCTTGGCGATCGTGTCGAGTTTGCCGATGTCCTTGGCGACCCGTTCATAGACCCGAAGCAGCCCGTCCTCATGCGGTTTCGAATGGCTCTCGAAACTCGCCGCGACCGCTTTCTTGATCTCCTGCGCGGCATAGAGGTCATGGCTGCCCAGCGGAATGTCATGGTTCTTGCCCATGAGCAGCGCGAGGATGTCGATGTAATCCTCCCGCGTCTGCGGCCCATCGACGAGGAACCGGGCGCCCGCCCGCTGGCGCAGCGCGTCGTCCACATTCTCCGGGTAGTTCGAGAACATCCCGAAGGTGCAGTTGCCGCGCACGACCGTGTTGGCGCCCGCGAAGCTCTCCATCAGCACCGCGGTGATCTCCAACTGCCCCGCACTCGACTGCCGATCCCCGCGCTTGCCCGCCAACTGGTCGATGTCGTCGATGGTGCCGAAGCCGATCACGTTCGGGTCGATCACGTTGTTGATGAAGGCCTTGGCGTTCTGCGCCGACTTGCCCTGATAGCTGTCGATGCTTTCGGTGGACAGGTTTTGATAGCGGAACGGATACCCCGCCACCTCGCAATACCCGTGGATGAGCCCGGCCATCATCTGGATGAGCGTTGTCTTCCCGGTCCCCGGCGCGCCGTCCCCCATGAAGGTGAATATGAACCCGCCGAGATCGGCGAAGGGGTTCAGCTTGCGGTCGAAGTCATAGGCCATGAGCATCTTCGACAGCTTCATCGCCTGATACTTGGCGATGTGGTTGCCGACCACCTGATGCGGCTTCTTGAATTGCATGGTCAGGGTCGTCCCGCGCGCCTTGCGGCTGGCCGCGAAGCCCGAAATCGTGAAATCGTCCGCCTCGATCCGGTAGTTGGCACCCTTGAACGGCTCCAGCCGCGGCGCGGTCTGGGCGCGCAGGGACACCTTTTCCATCAATGCCTCGGCAAAGGCGATGACGGTGGCCACAAGGCGCGGCTCGTCTGCGGCGTGGGTCGCGATCTCTTGATCCAGTTCCCAAAGCGCGCCGTGCAGGGCGAGAAGCGCGTTGTCCGTCAGGACCTCTTCGACAGCGCCAACCTCGACCGACACCTCACCGGCCTGCCCGGCCATGAGATACGCGGTGGCGTTCGCGAACACGCCCAGCACGGCCAGCGCCTCGGCGGCGAGCAGTTCCGAAAACTCCGCCGACCGTTCGCGCGGAAGGGCGCCGCCAAGGTTCGCCTTCTTCAACTCGGCCAGCCCCGTCTGCTGCGCGTAGCCTTCCCCGACGGCCAGTGCGATCGCCAGAGCGCGGCGCAGCGAAAACAGCACCGACGCCTCGACCGGAGACACCAGAGGGTCATCTCCACCCACAGCCTCGACGCGTTGGGCCAGATGAACCCCGTCGGGCTTCGCGGTCGAGCGTGTCACCAGCCCCGGCGTGGTCGAGCGGAACCGCCGCGTGCGCGTCACGCCCGGCGAACGTTCCACCGGCGCCTCGGCCCGCGCCTTGCCGATCCTTGGGGCATGTTCGAAACCCTCGAGCATCGCCGCCGCCGCCTCGTAATGCGCGCGGATCTCCTCCTCCGAGAGCTCCATCTGGTCAGCGGGCAGCGACATTCCTTATCCTCTTCTTCGTTTCAAAAAACCTCGGGGGGTCCGGGGGGCAGCGCCCCCCGGCGGGTCGGACAGGGCGCAGCCCGGTCCGAAACCGATCAAGAATAACTCAAAACCTGCCCTCCCGGGCTTACGACGAATTTGCGCACGTCCCGAAACCCCGGCGGGTTCTTTTCGGCCAGCACCTGAAACGGGCGTTGCGGCAGGATCACCGCACGGGTCATGCGGGTGGCGCCGGTGTCGGCACCGCGCCCGGAAAAGGGGTCGAGCGCGAAGATCTGCCGCTCGACGCTGCCGAACCAGCCGGATTTCTCGCGCTCCACCCGCTCGCTCTCGAGCTCCTCGACGGTCCAGGCCAGTGCCCAATCCTCGCCCTCCGGCGCACGCGCCTCTTCCAGCACCTGACGCAGCGGGCCGGTCTGGCGCGTGTAGGCGTGGGAATACATCGGGCCGATGTGGATGCGGCGCAGGCGCTTGGGGTGCAGGTCGTCGAAATCGCGGTCGAACCCGCTCGCGATCGTCACGAGCTTCAGGCCGCCGACGGATTGCGCCATGAGGTGTTGCTGGGCCTGCGGCCAGCGGGTCTCGTCCTTTGGCAGGGCGGTCCGCCCCGTGTCCTCGCATTCCATGAGATAGATGGTGGGAAGGTTCAGTCCGCTGTCGTAGACCGCCCAGTGCAAAAGGTAGCGCCTGCGCGGCTCGCGCCCATCCGACAGGTTCCCCATCCAAAGCGAATCCGGGTCCATCTGCGGCCAGAACAGGTCACCCTTGGCCAGTTCCTCATAGTAAAGCCGCTGGCTCATCGCGAATTGCAGCTTGGTCGGAATCGTCTGGCGCCCGACGATCTCTTCGATCATCTCGTCCTTGAGCTTTGCCGTGGACGGCATGTTCTTCAGGTGCTTCATCGCCTGCGCCGCATCCGCCGACATCTGAAGCAGTTCGGCATGGATCGGGAAGCCGCTTTCCTCGCGGTCGAAGGTCAGCTTGCCGGGCGCCATGCCCTGCACCCGGCCCGACATATGATATTTGTTCGCAAGCGCCCGGAAGGTGAAGCTGAGGTTCACGATGTAGCGGGCAATGACCGAAACCTCGTCGCGGCTCAGGCTGCCCTCGGCCTCCATCTGTGCGGCGACCCGGCCAAGATGCGTCGTGATGGATTGCCATTTCGAGAAATAGCGGCGGGTGACACTCGTATCCTCGAGGTCCGTGTGGTCGTGGGTCAGGGCGTCTGTCTCAGGCATGATCGCCCTTGGCCTTTTCCCAGCGGCCAAGTCCGAACAGGCGCATCAGCCCGACCGTCAGTCCGCCGACGATGAGACCCATGACGATCTTGCCGCCAAGGGTTTCCAGCGGCGCAGCATCCTTGGTCAGAACCGCCAGCCCGGTGCTGATGCCCAGCACCAGCGCCACGACCACGGCCCATTTGACGACCCGCACGACCATATCAGGCCCCGTAAAGGTTCTTGTCGTGTTTCTCGACGATCTCGGCGAACCGGCGGGCGAAGCGTTCGTCCGCCTTGGCCTTGGCTTCCAGCACGTCACGCGCGAACACCATGTGCTCTTCATGCGCTTCCATCATGTCGGCCATCTTCTGGTTCGTCGCCGTCCCGATCGAGGCCATGGCGGCCTGCGCTTCCTGATCTGTCTTTACCCCGATCTCGTTGATCCGGTGGGCCACGTCCTGTTGCTGGGCGGTCTTCAGCGACTTCGACAGGGCATCGTAGAGCACGACACGCTGCTTGGTGTCCGTTTGCAGCTTGTTGATGAGCACCATCTGCGTCGCGGCCTGATTTTGCAGGGAGTCGACCCAGGTCTTGCCCTTCTCGATGTAGCGTTCGAGCGTCTGCGAGCGGGCCAGTTTCACCTGCTCCTGCTGCACCATCTCGTTGTATTTCGCGTTCAGGTCGGCCAGTTCGCTTTCCAGCTTGGTCCGCGCGGCGGCGTCCTGCTCCATCGAAATCTTCTGCTCGAGCTCGATGATCTTCGGGTCCAGCGCCTGAATGTCGGCCTTGAGCGTTTCGAGCTCGCCCACCACCATTTCCCGCTCGTCCAGCGTTTCGGTCAGGTTCACTTCGACGCGCGTCTTCTGTTCGTTCAGCATGTCGAGCTGGCTTTGCAGAAGCTGCACGATCACGTCGGATTTCGAGATGAGGTCTTGAAGCTTGTCGTCGATGGACGCTGTGCGCATCCGTTCCTGACGCAGGCTTTCCGAGCGGTGTTTCGAGAACACGCCGACGAAGGTTTCCCAGCCGGTCTTGGACCGCATCTCGTCGAAGTCCTTCGAGAACCCGGCGGTCACGTCGTCCAGCCCCATGATGAGCTCGGCGATATTCGCGTTCATCACCTGCGTATGGGCATGCACGTCATCCAGCGTCGCGTTTTCGATGTCGATGGAGATGTCCGCGCCCGTGTTCAACTTGTCGCGGGCGGTTTCGATCCGGCTGGTCAGCTCGGCGATCTTCGATTGCGCCTCCTGCACCTGGGCCTGGCTTTCCTTGATCTGCGCATCGAGATTTCCGGCCATGACATCCTCAAAGTTAATGGGCGTAACATTATCTGATATGGTGAGCCTACCGCGAATGTGAAGAGGGCGTCACCCCGCAAATCGGGGGCGTGGGCAAAATTAGCGGCAGGGCCGTTTGCGATTGCCCCCCGCCGCCGGCCCGCCTAGCTTTGCGCCATGACCGAGACCCAATCGCCCGTCATCCGTGAAGTCGAAGCCCGCCGCGAGGCGCTCGTCGCCCTGTGTCAGGATCTGATCCGTATCCCCACGTTGAACCCGCCGGGGCGTGATTACCTGAAAATCTGCGAGATGCTGGGCGGGCGGTTGCGCGGCGCAGGCTGGCAGGTCGAACTGATCCGGGCCGAGGGAACGCCGGGCGACAGCGACACATGGCCCCGCTGGAACATGGTGGCCCGCTACGAAGGCGCGCGGCCCGGCGACTGCGTCCACTTCAACTCGCATCACGACGTGGTCGAGGTCGGGCATGGCTGGACCGTGCCGCCCTTCGACGGCGTGGTGAAGGACGGGCGCGTCTATGGGCGCGGCGCCTGCGATATGAAGGGCGGGTTGGCCGCCAGCGTGATCGCCGCTGAAGCGTTCATTGCGGCCAATCCTGATTTCGCGGGCGCGGTCGAAATTTCCGCGACGGCGGACGAGGAAACGGGCGGTTACGGCGGCGTGGCCTACCTTGCCGAACGCGGATACTTCGACCCCGAACGCGTGCAGCATGTCATCATCCCCGAGCCTTTGAACAAGGATCGTATCTGTCTGGGCCATCGTGGCGTCTGGTGGGCCGAGATCGAGACCCACGGGCGCATCGCCCACGGGTCGATGCCGTTTCTGGGCGACAGCGCGATCCGGCACATGGGCGCGGTGCTGGAAGAGATCGAGGCGACGCTTTATCCGCTCCTCGCCTCCAAGCACACGGCGATGCCGGTCGTGCCCGAGGGCGCCCGGCAATCGACGTTGAACATCAACTCGATCCACGGCGGCGAACGCGAGCCGGAAGACGGCTATACTGGCCTACCCGCACCCTGCGTGGCCGACCGCTGCCGCATCGTCATCGACCGCCGATTCCTGATCGAAGAGGACATCGACGACGTGAAAGCCGAGGTCCGTTCGCTGCTGGAGAAGGTCAAGGCCGACCGTCCCGGCTTCGACTACGAGGTGCGCGAGCTGTTCGAAGTGATCCCGTCCATGACCGATGAGGATGCGCCTGTCGTGCGCTCGACCGCGGCGGCGATCGAGAAGGTTCTGGGGAAGCGGCCCGATTACGTGGTCAGCCCGGGCACCTATGACCAGAAGCACATCGACCGGATCGGGCGGCTCAAGAACTGCATCGCCTATGGCCCGGGTATCCTCGACCTGGCGCACCAGCCGGACGAATGGGTCGGGATCGACGACATGGTGGACAGCGCGGGCGTCATGGCGCTGGTGCTGGAAGAACTGCTGACCTGAATGCGCGCCTGCAAGGTGGCGCGA
>NZ_CH902578.1:3252876-3316844 GCF_000152805.1 Maritimibacter alkaliphilus HTCC2654
CGAGGTATTTTAGGACCGAAGAAGAAGCGGGCTTGGCTTCAGGGTGTAAGCAGGTTCAGGACCGTGAAGATCAGGCCCGAGAGCAGCGCGGCGGCAGGAACAGTGATGATCCAAGCCGCGACAATGGTCATGAAATGCGAGCGTCGGACCAGCTTGCGTCGGCGGCGTTCTTCGGGCGGCAGACGGCGCTCGACGCCGCGGCGCTGCGCGTTCTGGCGGTAGCGGCGTTCGGCGTGCCATTCGCGGAAAAAGCCGACGCCGAAAACGCCGCCGACCGCGATATGGGTCGAGGACACCGGCAGGCCGAGCCACGAGGCGACGATCACGGTGATGGCGGCGGACAGGGCCACGCAGTAGGCGCGCATCGGGTTCAGCTTGGTGATCTGGCTGCCGACCATGCGGATGAGCTTGGGGCCGAACAGGACCAGACCGAAGGAGATGCCGAACGCGCCGATCACCATGACCCATGTCGGAATCGAAACCTTGCCTGCGAATTCGCCCACCTGCTCGGCATGGACGATGGCCGCCAGCGGGCCTACCGCATTCGCCACGTCGTTCGCACCGTGCGCGAAGGACAGGAGGGCCGCGGAAATCACCAGAGGCAGGCCGAACAGAACCTTGAGCGACTTGTTGCGGTTCTCCAGCCCTTCGGATTTGCGCCGGATATAGGGGCGCGAGAGCAGGGTGGTGACCACGGCGGTGACGAGGCCGATCAAAAGCGCCATGGGCAGGTCGATCGCCACGATCCGCTTCAGCCCCTTGACCGCGAGATAGGTCGCGAAGGCCCCGGCCATGATGCCGATCAGCACCGGCACCCAGCGGCGCGCGGCGGCGATCTTGTCGTCGACGTAGATGATGTTGGCCTTGATGAAGGCGAGGAAGGCGGCGGCGACCGCCCCGCCCAGAACCGGCGAAATGACCCAGCTTGCGGCGATGGCACCCATCGAGGGCCAGTTCACCGCCGAGAACCCGGCTGCGGCGATGCCCGCACCCATGACCCCGCCGACGACCGAATGGGTGGTCGAGACCGGCGCGCCGACCCATGTGGCGAGGTTCACCCAGAGCGCGGACGAGATCAGCGCGGCCATCATCGCCCAGACGAAAATGCGCAGATCGGCCATCGAGGACGGGTCGACGATGCCTTTGGAGATGGTCGAAACCACGTCGCCGCCCGCCAGAAGCGCGCCCGCGCTTTCGCAGATCGCCGCGATCAGGATCGCGCCACCCATGGTCAGCGCATTGGCCCCGACGGCGGGGCCCATGTTGTTGGCGACGTCGTTGGCACCGATGTTCAGCGCCATGTAGGCCCCGAACCCGGCGGCGACGATGACGATCAGGCTACCGGGCTGGAACCCGAAGAAAAGCGCGGCACCCAGCCCCGCGACGACGATGAAGGCGAGCGACACGCCCAGACCGACCATCGGCCGCGACACGTATTGCGTGCCGCGCTCGAGGGTCGCGATGCGGTCGAGGTCTCTGTCCAGCGTTTTCCACTGGTTGCCGCTCTTTTCGGTCATCCGTGCCCCGTTACCTGTCTGTTACACGCCTGTCACGATCGCGCTGCGCGTACCGCACGGAACGGCGAATTGCAACGAAAGCGGTCAGAAACGACGCAGGATATCCTTGAGCCCGTCTTCTTCGACAAGCTCGGCGGCTTCGTCCACAGGAAGCCAGCGACGCTCGCGCTCGCCCGCTTCGGGATAATCGTCGGACAGGTCGGCCACTTCCACCGGGTAAACGACGGTGTCGCAGGGGGTCGGAAGGCCCTCGTCCCGGTCCTTGATGTAGTCGAACGTGCCCAGCGACGTCTCACCCACCGCCTTCGCTTCGACCCCGGCTTCTTCCCAGGCTTCCATGCGGGCGGCCTCGGCGGCACTCATGCCGTCCATCGGCCAGCCTTTGGGCAGGATCCACCGGCCAGAGCCGCGCGATGTGATGAGGAGCACGTCTTTGCCGCCATCGGTCTTGCGGTAGCAGAGCGCCGCGACCTGGAACTTGTTGGGGCGCTTGATGAGAGGTTTGAACACCTCGTCCCACGCCTTTGAAAAAAGGGTTGCCATCCGAAACCGCCTGTATCGTTTATTTTTACTTGGTGATCCAAACTAGCTGTAAACGCTCCAAAAATCAACTTTGTTCGCGAAACGTGCCGAGAACGTGAGCCCTTATGTCCCGCGCGGCTTTGCGCGCAGCGTCGGCGCAGCCTCGGCGGGGTTCTCGGGCCAGGGGTGTTTGGGGTAACGCCCGCGCATGTCCTTGCGGACATCGGCGTAGGTGCTCGACCAGAACGAGGGCAGGTCGGTCGTGGTCTGAACCGGGCGGCCAGCGGGCGACAGAAGCGTGACGCGCAGGGGCGTTCGTCCGACGGTGGGGTGGTCGGTCACGCCGAACATCTCCTGCAAGCGGACTTCGATTTCAGGGGCCTCGCCAGCATAGTCGATGGGCACCTTGCGTGCCATCGGCGTGGTGAAATGCGGGGGCGCCGCGCGGTCGAGGCGCTGCATTTGGTCCCATGTCAGCGTGGCGCGCAGCGCGTCGAGGATGTCGAAGGCTTTCCAGTCGCCCGTGGTCCGAACGCCCGAAAGGTGCGGCAGCAGCCAGTCTTCCAACGACGCCATCAGCCTGTCGTCGGACAGGTCCGGCAGGTCCGGGTCGCTCGCGCGCACCAGCGCCACGCGGGCGCGGAACCGTTCGGCGGCGGGGGAGGGGGAGAGGCCGAGCTGGCGCACCCCGTCGAGCATGGCGCGCGCCACCAGCTCAGGGTCCGCATCGGACCAGACCCGGTCGTTCAGGGCGATGGCGCCGAACCTCTCCTGCTCCCGCGCGATCACGCGGCCCTCGCGTCGGGACCATTCGCAGACCTGCTGCCACGCGATGCGCTCGCCGTGGATCGCCCGCAATTCGGCTTCGCTGATCGCGATGGCCTGCCGGATGCGGGCTTCGCGCGGATTACCGTCGGTATCGGTCACGACGATCAGCCGCGTGCCGGCCAACGGGTCGGCCTCGTCCATCACCGCGCCCTTGCCGCCCGAAAGCACATAGCGCGGATCGGTGCCTTTCCGGCGCAGCCCGACGCGGTCGGGATAGGCGAGCGCGACCATTTCTGCCGGGCTCATCTTCCGCTCATGGTCGGTGAGCCGGGACAGGCGTTTGGCTTCGGCCCGGATGCGCTCGACCGCTCCGCGATTGGCATTGTGTCGTCCCGGATCGCGCAACGCGGCAAGCCGCAGCGCAAGATCGCAAGATGCGCCACGGGGCAGGGGGTCACGGTCGGCCAGAAGCGCGGCGAGGTCGGCGGCGCCCCGTCCGGCGATGGTCAGCATGTGGCCCAAACGCGGGTGCAGTGGTAGGCGGGCCAGCGCCTTGCCGTGGTCCGTTATGTGCCCTCCGTGCAGCGCCCCAAGGTCGGTGAGAAGCGCGCGCGCCTCGTCCAGAACGCCGGGATTGGGCGGGGTCAGAAAGGCAAGCCCCTCGCCGTCGCCTGCCCCCCAAAGCGCAAGTTCAAGCGCCAGCGGGGCGAGGTCGGCAACTTCGATCTCGGGCGGGGCGAAGGCGGGCAGTGCGCCCTCTTCGCCCTTGGTCCACATCCGGTAGCATGTGCCCTCGGCCACCCGGCCCGCGCGGCCCCGGCGCTGCTCGGCCTCGGCCTTGGACACACGCTCGGTCACCAGCCGCGACATGCCGGAACCGGGGTCGAACCGCGCCCGGCGCGCTCGGCCCGCATCGACCACCACGCGCACGTCTTCGATGGTGAGCGAGGTTTCGGCGATGGCCGTGGCGAGCACCACTTTGCGCCCCTCGCGCGCTGGGCGGATCGCGGCGCGCTGGGCCTTCATCTCCATCGCCCCGAACAGCATGTGGACATGGCAGTCCGGCGGCAGCGACAAGGCCGAGGCGACGCGGCGGATCTCGCCCTCGCCGGGAAGAAAGACGAGCAGCCCGCCCTCGGTCGCGGACACGGCCCTTTCGACCAGCCCAGCCACGGCGGTTTCGAACCGCACCTCCTTGCGGATCGGCGCGTCGAGCCACCGGGTTTCGACCGGAAACGCGCGCCCCTGTGAACGCAACACCGGAGCACCGTCAAGCAGGTCGGCCACGGGGTCTGCGTCCAGCGTGGCGGACATGACGATCAGCACAAGGTCTTCGCGTAGGGCCCCGCGCGCTTCCCATGCCAGCGCAAGGCCGAGATCGGCATTCAGCGAGCGTTCGTGGAATTCGTCGAAGATCAGCGCGCCGATCCCGGTCAATCCGGGGTCCGATTGCAGCATTCGTGTCAGAATGCCCTCGGTCACGACCTCGATGCGGGTCGCTTTTCCGACCTTGGCCTCGCCCCGGATGCGATACCCGACGGTGTCGCCCACCGCCTCGCCCAGCGTTTCGGCCATTCGCTCGGCCGCCGCCCGCGCGGCCAGGCGACGGGGTTCCAGCATGACGATCCGGCCGGGGATTGCGTCCAGCAGGGCAAGCGGCACCCGTGTCGTCTTGCCCGCGCCGGGCGGGGCCATGAGAACCGCACGCCCTTCGGCCCGGATGGCCGACAGAAGGGCGGGGATCACGTCGTCGATGGGTAACGGTGTCATGGCTCGCTTATCGGCGAGGTGCCCGGGCGGGGCAAGTCAGCGAGGCGTGATGGTCACGTCGCCATAGACGGTCTGGGTCCGCACTTCGGTCAGCACATAGGCATCCCCCCGTGCGGTGTAGGTCAAGCGCAAGTCGTGGCGCCGCTTTTCGAGTTCCTCGGCGGAGTAGCCCGCGACCCGCGTCATCGACCCGGTGCAGGTGATCGTGCTGGCGGTTCGGGCGACCTCGACCAGCGAAAGGTCGTTGGTCCGCTCGCCGTCGAACAGCCTCCGGTCAAGCGCGCACCCGGCCTCACGCGGGCGGGGGGAGAGGGCATAGACCATCGCGGTGTTCGGGTCCCACCGCCTGTCGCCGCTCGGAAAGGTGATCGCCGCGTTCGACACCCGTTGCCCGGTGTCCATACGTTCGCCGTAGCTGCGCGGGATCGGCAGGTGCCCGGACAGAAGCCCGCGCGACTGCATGATGAACTGGACCTTCTTCACCACGCCGGCCACGCCGGACGTGTGAAACTGCGACCGGAAATCGAAGCGGTCGGCATCGCGGCTGTGGTCTACCGTCAGGGTGCCGATCGTGATCCCACGCAGTTTGATCTGGAACTGGTCGGCTGCCGCGGCGGGCAACGGTCCTGCGACAAGGGCGGCGAGGGCCAAAGCTCTCCAGTCCATGGCGTAGGCTCCTGAAATAGGTTTCGGCAATGGGCAGTCGGAAACGTGTGGTCATAATGAAGGGGCAGGCCCATCTGGCAACCCCTGATCTTGCCCGGCTGGACATCGGCGGACGGGCGTTGCAAGACGGTCCAAACCGGAGGGCTTGGATGGACATCGACGATCTGGCGAAGCGGGTGATGGCCGGCGAACGGCGCGCGATGAGCCGCGCGATCACGCTTGTCGAAAGCGGCCGGGCGGATCACCGGGCGCAGGCCGTCGAGTTGATCGAGGCGCTGAAAACCTCCGGCAACACAGCCTTGCGCATCGGTCTGTCCGGCACGCCGGGCGTCGGAAAATCCACCTTCATCGAAGCCTTCGGAATGTTCCTACTGGATCGCGGGCTCAAGGTCGCCGTGCTTGCGGTCGACCCGTCCTCGACCCGGTCGGGCGGCTCCATTCTGGGCGATAAGACCCGGATGGAGCAGCTGTCGCGGCAGAAGGATGCCTTCATCCGGCCGTCGCCTTCGCAAAGCCATATGGGTGGCGTGGCGCGGCGCACGCGCGAGGCGATCGCGATCTGCGAGGCGGCGGGTTTCGATGTCGTGCTGGTCGAGACGGTGGGCGTCGGCCAGTCCGAGACGATGGTCGCCGAGATGACCGACCTGTTCCTTCTGCTGCTCGCCCCGGCGGGCGGCGACGAGTTGCAGGGGGTCAAACGCGGGATCATGGAGATCGCCGACATCATCCTCGTCAACAAGGCCGACGGTGAGTTGAAATCGACGGCGACCCGGACCTGTGCCGACTATGCGGGCGCCTTGAAGCTCCTGCGCAAGCGGCCGCAAGACCCGGAAGGGTTTCCCAAGGCGATGACCGTGTCCGCCTATACGCAGGACGGTCTGCCGGCCGCGTGGGAGGCGATGGAGACCTTGTCGGACTGGCGCAAGGAAGCCGGTCATTTCGACGCCCGCCGCGCCGAACAGGCCCGTCACTGGTTCCTCGAAGACCTGCGGGCCGGTCTGTTGGCGCAACTCGATCGCGACCCCGAGGTGAAGGCGATGGTTCAGCGTCTGGGACAGGACGTGGCCGAAGGCGCGATTTCCGCGACCGCCGCCGCCGATGAGGTGCTCGCCGCGATGCGCGGCTGACCCGAAAAAGGTCGCGCCTGCGGCGCGGCATGGCGAGCGCGACCCCGCCTGCGGCAGGGTCACGCGGATGGGGGAGGCCAGCCTCCCCGTCGCGCTGAAGCGCGCCTCCCCTCCGAGGTATTTTCGGACCAGAGAAGAGCGATCCGGCAGTGCTTGGTCAGACAGGGGTGACAAAATGCGGTCGGCAGGCTAAGACCGTGCCATCCCATGACGGAGGTCAAGATGCCAACAGACAGGTTCCACGTTCACGCCTAACGGCCCGGACCTGTCGGGCTGTGCGCAGCCCATTCGCATCTTTTCCAGCACAATTCAGACATTGCTGGCCCGTTTTCAGACCAAGAGTCCCCGTCATGTTTCGTTTTTTCGAGAATCTCGTGAACCCCTTCGCCGCGTTCCGCGAAGACACGCCGCCCGGCCACTACTGGCCCTATATCAAGTCGCAACTCGGTAACTTTCGTCGCATCCTGCCCTTCATGGCGCTGACCGGGATGTTCGTCGCGATCACCGAGACGGCGATCATCGCCTATTCGGGCCGGGTCGTGGACCTGCTCGACACCGGGCAGGCCGAGTTCTGGGCCGCGCATGGATGGGAACTCGCGCTCGCCGCGCTCTTCATCCTGTTGCTGCGTCCGCTCATAATCGGCCTCAACTCGCTGTTTCTTGAAAACGTGCTGGTGTCCAATATGCAGGATCAGGTGCGTTGGCGGGCGCACAAGCACCTGCTCGGCCAATCCATGAGTTTCTTCCAGAACGACTTCGCCGGGCGGTTGTCGAACCGCGTGATGCAGCTTGGCCCGGCGGTCGAGGACAGCGTGTTCATGGCGTTCGAGGCGCTCTGGTTCTCGGCCACATACGTGATCGCGGCGGCGTTCATCGTGAGTCAGATGGACCCGGTCCTCGCCATTCCGCTGGTGCTCTGGGTCGTCGGGTTCGTCTGGTACACCCTGTTCATCTCGCAACGCGTGGGTGCGGCGAGCGAGAAGTGGTCGGATGCCCGAAGCCTCGTCACGGGGCGGATCGTGGACGCCTATGCCAATGTCGAGACGGTGAAACTGTTCGGTCAGGGCAATGCCGAGGAGGTCTATGTCGGCTCCGCCATGCGCCGCCACCGGGCACGGCTGCAACGCTTCCTGAGGCTCATGACCGAGATGGCGGTGGGGCAGAACCTGCTGAACGGGCTGCTCATCGCCGGGATGCTCGGCCCCGCCGTGTGGCTTTGGTCCATCGGGCGGGTCACGGTGGGCGACGTGGCCGCGGCTTCCGCGCTGACGCTGCGCCTCAATGGCATGTCCGGCTGGCTCATGTGGGTGGCGATCCGGATGTTCGAACATGCGGGCGTGATCCGCGAGGGGCTGCGCTCGATCTCGGTCGATCACGCCGTGGTGGATACGCCGGGCGCGCCCGCCCTCGTGGTGCGTGAGGGGGCGATCCGCTTCGACGACCTGTCGCATCACTACGGCAAGGGGCAGGGCGGGCTGGATCACGTCACGCTCGACATTCCCGCCGGGCAGAAGGTGGGGCTGGTGGGCCGGTCGGGCGCGGGCAAATCCTCGCTCGTGAACCTCCTTCTGCGGTTTCGCGATGCCAAGGGCGGGCGCATCCTGATCGACGGTCAGGACGTCAGCCAAGTGACACAGGACAGCCTGCGCCGGTCCATCGGCATGGTGACGCAGGACTCGTCGCTTTTGCATCGGTCGGTCCGGGCCAACATCCTTTACGGCCGACCCGATGCGACCGAGGCGCAGATGGTCGAAGCCGCGCGGCGGGCCGAGGCGGATGGGTTCATCCGCACGCTCGCCGACCCCAAGGGGCGTACCGGCTACAACGCGCAGGTGGGCGAGCGGGGCGTGAAGCTGTCGGGCGGACAACGCCAGCGGATCGCCATCGCACGCGTCATGCTGAAGGACGCGCCCATTCTCGTGCTGGACGAAGCGACGAGCGCCTTGGACAGCGAGGTCGAGGCCGCCATACAGGAAACGCTCTACGGCATGATGGAGGGCAAGACGGTCATCGCCATCGCGCACCGGCTGTCGACCATCGCGGCGATGGACCGGATCGTGGTGATGGACGACGGGCGGATCGCCGAGGACGGGACGCATGAGGAACTGCTCGCGCTGGGCGGCACCTATGCCGGTCTCTGGGCGCGCCAGTCGGGCGGCTTCCTCGGCGGATAACGCGGGGGTGACTTGGCCGCCGCACGCCGAGGGCTTAGGTAGAACCGGTGAAGATCGCGAACCTCATCGACCCGTTCCGCCCGGCGGACGGCCCGCCGCCCGGCACGTTCATCGCCTTCGTGCGCTGGACGCTGAAGGGCGCGTGGCCGGTCCTGTGGCTCGCGGCCTTCGTGTCGGTGCTCGCGGGCCTGTCGGAAACCGGCACCGCCTGGGTGCTTGGCAAGGTCATCGACGGCGTCGTGGAAAGCGGGCGGGAGAACTTTTTCTCGGCCCGCAACCTTGGCCTTTTCGCGCTTGCGCTGGGCTTTTTCATGGTGCTGCGGCCCGTGATCTTCGCCATTTCGAACCTCATGACGCAGGTGGTGGTCACGCCCGCCATCGCGCCGCTGGTCATCATGCGGCTTCATCGCTGGATGCTCGGTCAGTCGGTCGATTTCTTCGACAACGACTTCGCCGGGCGGCTGGCGCAGAAGCAGGCGCAGACCTCGAACGCGATGACGAACTTCGTGACCGAGGCGATCAACGTGGTCGCCTTCGCGCTCGCCTCGCTCGTCGGGGCCTTCGCGCTGATCGTGTCCATCGACTTTTGGCTCGCGCCGATCTTCATCCTGTGGTTCGTGGCCTATGCCGGGGTGATCCGCTATTTCATCCCGAAGGTGCGCAAGCGCGCCAAGGCGCGGGCCGGGGCGCGGGCTGTGGTGACTGGGCGCGTGGTCGACACGATCACCAATATCCGCACGGTGAAGCTTTTCGCCAATGCCGGGCATGAGGACGGCTCCGCGCTCGACGCGGTCAAGACGTTCCGCGACACGGTCATTCACTTCGGACAGCTCTCGGCCACCTTCCGGCTGGTCCTGATGACACTCGCGGGCACCTTGCCGGTGATGCTCGTCGGGGGCACGCTCGTCGCGTGGCAAGGCGGCACGGCGACCGAGGGCGATATCGTCGCCGCCGGGACGATTTCGGTCCGGCTGGCGCAGATGACCGGGTGGGTGAGCTTCGCGCTCATGGGTCTTTACCGCGACATCGGCGAGATCGAGGACGGGATGCGCACGCTCACGCCCGACAAGCAGCTGCGCAATGCGCCGGGGTCGACGGACCTTGCGATCAGCGAGGAGGAGATCCGGTTCGAAGGTGTGGATTTTGCCTATGGCCGGTTGAAGGGTGGCGTGCAGAACATCGACCTGACGATCAGGTCCGGCGAAAAGCTGGCGATCGTCGGCCCGTCGGGTGCGGGCAAGTCGACGATGGTGTCGCTCCTCCTCAGGCTCTACGACCCCGAGGCGGGGCGCATCACCATCGACGGTCAGGACATCCGCACGGTGACGCAGGACAGCCTGCGCCGCGCCATCGGGATGGTCACGCAGGACACGGCGATGTTCAATCGCTCGGCTTGGGACAATATCCTTTACGGTCGTCCCGAAGCGGATGAAGAGGCGGTGATCCGCGCCGCCGAACGGGCCGAGGCGCATGACTTCGTGACCGATCTCGAAGACGCGGACGGGCGCGAAGGGTATGACGCGCATCTGGGCGAGCGCGGGGTGAAGCTGTCGGGCGGCCAACGCCAGCGCATCGCCATCGCACGCGCGATCCTCAAGAACGCGCCCATCCTGGTGCTGGACGAGGCGACTTCGGCGCTCGACAGCGCGGTCGAGGCCGCCATTCAGGAAACGCTCTACGACGTCATGTCCGACAAGACGGTGATCGCGATTGCACACCGCCTTTCGACCATCGCCCATATGGACCGGATCGTCGTTCTGGACGAGGGCCACATCGTCGAACAGGGCAGCCATGCGGAGCTTCTCGCACAGGGCGGGATTTACGCCGATCTCTGGGCCCGCCAGTCCGGCGGGTTTCTGGGCGAGGCGGCAGCCGAATAGGTCAGTCGCCGACCGGGCGCATCCAGATCGCGAGGGTCGCGACCGCGCACAGCGTCAGCAACGTGACCACGGCAAAGCCGATGGATTGCCATTCGGTGAAGGCGGACAGCAGAAAGGCGAGCGCCGCGGTCGAGCCGGTGTTGGCCAGCATCCAGATCGACATGACGCGGCCGCGCAATTCATCCTCGAGCCGCGCCTGCACGCCGATCTGCAACGACACGCCGACATAGGTCGACGCGAATCCGATCGCCGCGGCTGGCGGGAGCGCCCAGTTGAAGCTCGGCGCGAAGGCGGTGCCGAGGATACCCGCGAAGCCGACCCAGATCAGCGCGAACCGCAAGAGGCGGTGCCGCACCAGCCGGTTTCCCGCGACGACCTGAAAGACCGCCGCGATCAATGCGCCGCCACCGACGCACGAGGTCAGCAGCCCCAGCCCGGCGGCGCCGCGTTCGAAGACGCCATCCGCCAGAACCGCCATGATCTCGGGAAAGCCGCGCAGAATGCCGAGCGCGGCGACGGCGAGCAGGATCGACCGCCGGATCGGCCAGCGTTGCCAGACGACGCGGAACCCTTCGCTCAGATCGTCGATCATCCGGCCATGCCCGGAATGGTCGCCTTCGCGTGGGATCAGCGTCGGCGCGATCACCACGTTCGGGATCGTCATGACCAGCGCGAGGCACGCGGCCGGCAACGTGCCGAATTCGGCGATCAGCATCCCGCCGAGCGCCGGGGCGAGCAGCCGCCCGATGTTGAAGTTCAGCGCCGAGAGCGCGACCACCGACCCGATCGCGGGCCGCTCCACAAGGCGTGGTCCCAGCGACTGGCGCACCGGGTGGTAGCACGACATGACGGTGCCGAAGGTCAGCGAGACGAAGAAGAGCGCCGGGGCGGTCAGGACGTCGAGCAGCATCAGGGTTATCAGAAGCGCGGGCGCCCCCATCATCGCGAAGGCCACGCGCCGGAAGGCGAGCCGCGTGGACATGCGGTCGATGACCGCGCCGAAGAACGGGCCGAAGATCGCGACGGGGAGGAGCGTGGTCGCCGCGATCACGCCCACGAAGGTCGCGGAATGGGTCAGATCCCACGCAAGCCATGACATCAGGATGCGACTGACCCAACCACCGTTCGTGCCCGACACCGCGCCCACGTAGAACCGCCGGAACTGCGGATAGGACAGGGCGCGTTCGCTTGCCTCCGGGATGTCGGGAATGTCGGTCATGGGGCGGTTAGACGCCAAACCTGTGCCTTGTGCAAGCATTTGCGCCTGACAGCCATGTGGGGGTCGGCAGGCAGGTTTCCGCGCGCGGTGGCTGGTGGTTTCCCGTGGAATCCGGGCGGTTCCGACGGCCCACAAGCAAACCTCCGCCGAATGTCTTGGATGCGTTGGAACGTATCGCGGGTCCGGGCCGTTGTCGCACCACGCTCAAGGGCGATGACGCCCGAAAAGAGAAGGAGAATGAGATGTTTAAGAAAACTCTGCTGCTTGGGTCCGCTGCGGCCCTGACCCTTGGTGCCGGCGCGGCCTATGCCGCCGAAGGGACCGCCTCGGCTGCGACCGACCTGAACATGCGCGTCGGCCCCGGCCCGAACTATTCCATCGTCGACGTGATCCCCGCCGAAGGCATGGTCGACCTGAACGGCTGCGTGCCCGGCGGTGGCTGGTGCGAAGTGACGTTCGAAGGCACCACCGGCTGGGCCTATTCGCCCTACCTGACGGTCGAAGAGACCCCGGTCGCCGAAATGCAGAACGTCACCGTCATCGAGTATGAAGAAGACAACAACGCGGGCGAAGCGGCCTTCGTGACCGGCGCGGCGGGTGCTGCGGTCGGCGCGACGCTGGGCGGCCCGGTCGGCGCCGTCATCGGCGGCATCGTCGGTTCCGCGACCGGCGGCACGGCGGCCTCGCTCGAGCAAGAAGTCGTGACCTACGTGCAGGCGAACCCGGTCCAGCCGGTGATCCTCGAAGGCGAGCCGGTGGTCGGCGTGACCGTTCCGCAGGAAGTGCAGACCTACGAGGTTCCGGAGTACCAGTATTCCTACCTCAACGTGAACGGCGACACCGTGATCGTCGACAACGAGAGCCGTCAGATCGTGCGCGTCGTGCGCTAACGACCTGAACAGGTTCGGACGACCTTGTGAGCGGCTCCCGCCAGAACGGCGGTGAGCCGCTCATCATGTCCATATGATGTGTCCGTTCATTGATTGGGAACAATATAGGCTTAGTTGCGTTGTCGGGGTAACCGAAAGGACAGTGACATGACCGCCAGTATCCATTACCTCCGCCCGTATCACGAGGCCCGTCTGGACGATATTCCGCTGCTCTGGACCCTGCCCGAAGGTGACCCCACCGGCATCGTGATCCACATCCCCGACTTCGGACAGCGCAAGGAAGAGACCACAGGTCTGCTCGAGCTTTTCAATCGGCAGGGTCTGATCGCGGTCACGCTGGACCTGCAACGTCATGGCGCACGCCGGGACGGCCATTCGCTCGAAGCCGAGGTGGCGAACGATTACACCCGTGTGCTCTGGACGCTTCTCGGCGAGACCATCCTCGACATCCCGACCGTCGCGACATGGGCGCGCCGCCGTTTCGGCGATCTGCCGCTATCCCTCTCGGGCTTCGGCCTTGGAGGCGATGTGGCGCTGGGTGCGGCGCGCATGGTCAGCCGGGTCAAGGACGTGACTGTTGTCGGCGCCTCGCCCGACTGGACCTGTCCGCTCGACGGGTTCGACAAGATGACGGGCGCTGCCGACACCCGTGCTGGCGTGTTCCGTCAAATGCTGGAACCGATGACCCACGCGGCCGATTACGTCGGCCAGCGCATCCACTTCCTGCGCCTGCGCGGTTCGGACCGCTCCGCTGCCATCGACCAGTTCAAGTCGCAGATCCTCGATCTGTCGACCGGAGAGGGCGGCGAAATCGTCACCACAACGCTCGCCGCCCGCGACGGTGTCGATTTCGCCGACCCGACCGTCTGGTGGCCCCACATGGGGGCCGTCGCCGCCTGACATCGGAACCCGGCCTTCCGCTGCCGCGTTTATACGGCACCCGGAAGGAGGCTTGAGATGAGCATTACGGTCGGCGACACGGTGAAATGGCCCTGGGGCAACGGGACCGCCAAGGGCACGGTGCGCAAACGCTATACCCAGAAGGTCACCCGCAAGATCAAGGGGTCCAAGATCACGCGGGACGGGTCCGACGACAACCCGGCGCTGGTCATCAAGCAGGACGACGGAGACGAAGTTCTCAAGCTCGCTTCCGAAGTGAAGTCGGCGTGACATGGTTCCCGCGGGCCTGATCTACTACCCTGACAATCGCCCGGGCATCACCCGGATGCGGCACGGGCGGGGCTTCACCTACAAAGGAGCGGATGGCACGACCATCGCCCGCGGGCCCGAACGCGCCCGGCTGGAGGCGATGGCGATCCCGCCGGCCTATGAGCGCGTCTGGATGACCCCGAAGGATAATGGACATCTTCTCGCCACCGGATATGACGCCCGTGCGCGAAAGCAGTATCGGTATCACCCGGACTGGTCCGAGGCACGGTCGCAGACCAAGTACAGCGAACTCGCGGGGTTCGGGCGGCTTCTGCCGACGATCCGGCGCCGGGTGGCGCGCGACCTGAACGAAGAGCCGGGGGAGCGGGAATTCGCGCTGGCGGCCACGCTGGCGCTGATCGACAAGCTGGCGCTGCGGGTCGGCAACCCGACCTATGCCGAAGAGAATGGCTCTTACGGCGCGGTGACCCTGACCCGGCGCCACCTGCGGCTGAAGGACGGCGAGATGCAGATCGCCTTCACCGCCAAGGGTGGCAAGCGGGCCAGACGCCGGGTCACCGACAAGCGGTTGATGAAGGCGCTGGCGCAGGCCCGTGATCTTCCCGGCGCGGAACTGATTACTTGGGTCGATGACGACGGCACCCCGCATGGGGTCACGTCGCAGGGGCTGAACGCCTATCTCGCCGAAGCTGCCGGAAGGGACGGTGTCACCGCCAAGGTCTTTCGCACCTGGACCGGCACCCTTGCCGCGTTCCGCACCGTGCTCGACGGTGAGGGGCATACGATCAAAGCCTTGTGCGATGCTGCGGCGGACAGGCTGCAGAATACACCCGCGATCGCGCGCAAGAGCTATATCCACCCGGCGGTCATCGGGCTTGCGGGGGTGGAACGACCCAAGCTGCCGAAACCCGACCGCCTGCCGGGACTGGCGGCGGGAGAGGGGGCGTTGCTCGCGTTTCTGGATCGCCAGTGATAGGGCCTGCCCGGTTGGCGGGTCGGCCAGCGTGGATATGGCGACAAACCCCTGTTTTTCGGGAGGCGACTCACTTGACGCACCCGGAAAAACCGCCTAAAGCCCGCGGACGGAATTCAGGGCGCTGCGCGTGCGGCGCCCGTTTGTATTGACTGGCAAGTCTGGAAAACGGCGAAAACGCCCCGGAAACTGCCCGATAGATGAGGATGAACCCATGTCGCGCGTCTGCGAACTGACTGGCAAAGGCCCCGCAACGGGCAACAATGTCAGCCACGCCAACAACAAGACCAAGCGTCGGTTTCTGCCGAACCTGAACGACGTGTCGCTGGTCTCCGAGACCCTCGGTCGCCCGATCAAGTTCCGCATCTCGGCCTCGGCCCTGCGGACCGTCGACCACCGCGGTGGTCTGGACAAGTTCCTTGCCAAAGCCAAGGACGCAGAACTGTCGGCCAAGGCGCTGAAGGTCAAGAAAGAGATCGCGAAGGCTCAGGCCAGCGCCTGATCGCTTCCTGACGGATTTTGGAAACGGCCCTGCCAGAGCGGCGGGGCCGTTTTTCTTTGCGGGTGCTGCCGAAAGGTGCGCGCCAAGGCGCGCGCAGGTTTTGCGCCGCCTCGCGTTCCGCGAGTCGTCGCGATGGGGGAGGCCAGCCTCCCCTGAGTGCGTTTTCGAGAAAACGCACTCCACCCCTCCGAGGTTTTCGGAAACGAAGAAGATCAGGGGCGGGTGCCCTGAGCGAGTTTCGTCATGCCCGGAATGAGGGGGCCGACGGCGACATCCGTGAACCCTGCGGTTTCGATCGCTTTCGCGAGCCAGTCGTCGTCGAGCGAGCGGGCCTCGGGCGTGAAGGCCGTGTGCTGGAGTTGCCAGAGCGCGGTGTTTTTCGGCCCCGACAGGTCGGCGTCGACCACGAAGTCATGGATCAGCAGGCGCCCGCCCGGCGCGAGGTGGGCGAAGGCCTTTGCGATCAGGCCTTCGTGCGCGTGATCGGGCACGCCCGAAAACAGGTAGGACATGAGGATCGCGTCCTGCCCATCGGGCCAGTCGCCCTCAAGCGCGTTGACGTGGCGGTAGGTCACGCGGTCCGACAGCCCCGCGTCGGCCACATAGGTTTCGCCCAGAGCGGCGACGTTGGGGAAGTCGATGACCGTCGCCGTGAGGTCGGGGTTCGCCTTGCACAGCGTGATCGCGAAGGCGCCCGTGCCGCCGCCGACGTCGAGCAGGGTGCGGACCCCGGACAGATCGACGCGCTTGGCGAGGCCGCGCGCCGGGCCCAGGGATCCGGCGTGCTGGCTTTCGGAATAGAGCCGCGCCTCTTCGGGGTCGGAGAACCACTTGTCGTAGCTGTCGGTCGCATCCTCGGCCATGTCGCCGGACAGGGCATCGTCGATCTGGTCCATCAGCGGATACATCTGCTGGCCCACCTGCCGTTCGAGGTAGTCGGAGAAGTCGTATTTCGCCCCTTTCACCAGAAACGCGGCGGCGGCGGGGGAATTGGCGAAGGTGCCGTCATCGTCGACCGTCGTCAGGTCGAGGCTGGTGAGCGCGGTCATGAGCGTGCGGCACCGCTCGGTCGGCAATCCGACCCGTTGGGCCAGCGTGCCCGCGTCCAACGGACCCGCCGCGAGCGTCGTGAAGATGTCGAACTTGATCGCGGCGAACAGGGCCTTGGACCCCATGTAGGCGAACGCGATATCTGAAATGTCTTCGGCTTCGGTCAGGCCGGCCATCTGTCTCCCCTCATGTTGGTGTAGGGGCAGCCTAGGCCGGTTCCGGCCCAAGACCAACCCGATACCTGCGACGTCATGGGACTTGCCGCCCGCTTTCGCCCGCGCTACCCCGACAGGCGATGAAACGGCTCGTTGCCATAGTTCTAAGCACGCTCATTGCGTTTTCCAGCGTGGTTCTCGCCGGGGCCAAGGGCGTGCCGGCGGTGCACGGCACGGACATCGTCATCTGTTCCGGCGTGAACGTGACCACGATCACCCTCGGGCCGGACGGCGAGCCGGTCGAAAAGGTCGAGGTCTGCCCGGAAGGTCATACGATCTTCGGGGCCGTCTTCGCCGTGCCGGACATGCCCACGCCGATGGCACGGCTGGTCGCGACGGTCGCGCCGGTCGAGCCGGAAGGTCGCCTGTCGCGTGATGAACTCAGCCCCTCGGCACGGGAGCCTCCTGCTGCGGTCTGAACCCAAACCTCAGACACCCTTTCAGGAGACAGCAATGAAACGCATCCTTATTGGCGCGCTGACCGCCGCCACCTTCGCTCTGCCCGCCATGGCCGGCAGCGAGATCACCATCACCGACGCCTATGCCCGTGCCGCCGGCGCCTCTGCCATGGCGGGGGCCGCGTTCTTCGTCATCGAGAACACCGGCGACGTGGACGACCGCCTGATCGGCGCGCGTTCGGACATCGCCGCCAAGGTCGAGCTTCACACGCATATCGAGGGTGAGGGCGGGGTCATGCAGATGCGGCAGGTGGAAGACGGTTTCCCGGTCGCGGCCGGGTCCAGCCACGTGCTTCAGCGCGGCAGCGACCACGTCATGTTCATGGGGCTGAAAGCACCGATGGAACAGGACGCCACCGTCACGGTCACCCTCGTGTTCGAGAAAGCCGGAGAGATCGAGGTGGACATTCCCGTCGATCTCGAGCGGCAGCCGAACATGGGCGGCATGAACCACGGGTCCATGGGGTCGAACTAGCGCCCCAGCACCTCGTCCACCCACAGGGGCACCACCTGCGATGCCGGGCCATAGCGCCCGGCGTCGAACAGGCCGCGCGCGTCCGTGGGTTCGAGATTGAGTTCGAGCGTCTCGGCGCCGTTCTGTTTCGCCTCGGTGACGAACCCCGCCGCCGGATAGACGTTGCCCGATGTGCCGATGGCGACGAACAGGTCCACCTCTGCCATCGCGTCGTAGATCCGTTCCATGTGGTAGGGCATCTCACCGAACCAGACCACGTCGGGCCGCGTCGCCTTGGTCCCGCAGGCGGGGCAGGGATCGTCGACCGACATCTCGTCCGGCGCGTCCCACCGATGGTCGCAGGCCGCACACAGGGCGCGCGCCAATTCGCCGTGCATGTGGATCACCCCGGTCGCGCCGCCGCGCTCATGCAGGTCGTCGACGTTCTGGGTGACGAGGATGACGTCTTCGCGCGCCGAGACGAGCTGGCCGAGCGCGACATGCGCCGCATTCGGCGTGGCCCCCCGGCAGTTGGCGCGGCGCGCGTTGTAGAACGTCTGGACGTGTTTCGGATTGCGCGCGAACCCTTCGGGCGTCGCGACTTCGTTCAGGTCGTATTTCGTCCAGAGCCCGTCCTTGTCGCGAAACGTGCCAAGACCGCTTTCCGCCGAAATGCCTGCGCCTGTGAGGATGAGGATCGTCATGGGGCGAGACTAGGCCGCTTGACCGGGCGCAGTCCACCAGCAAGGATCGTGACAAAACGGGGAGGGATATCCGATGAAAGCACCGTGGCATTTGTGGGTCGTGGGCGTGCTGTCGCTTTTGTGGAACGCGGGCGGCGCCTATGACTGGGTGATGGCCCATTTCGCGGCGGACAGCTACATGGGCATGATGACCGAGGAACAGCGCGCTTGGTATTCCGACTTCCCGCTCTGGGCCGAGATCTTCTGGGCGCTGGGCGTCTGGGGCGCTGTGATCGGGTCGATCCTCTTGCTTCTGCGGTCAGGCTTCGCGCAACTGGCCTTCGTCCTGTCGCTGATCGGGCTGTTGGGCAATACGCTCCACTCGCTCACCAGCATGGGCAACGCGCTGGTCGACATGATGGGGCCGGGGTCCATGGCATTCACGGCTGCGATCATTATCGTGGCGCTTCTGTTGTGGTTCTACGCCCGCGCGATGGCGCGAAAGCGCGTGCTCCGCTAGTCCCTTGTCCCGGCCCCGACGGGGCGTGACCTTTCAATTTCCGTGCCGGGCCGCGACGTTCGGAGCGAGGAGGATTCATGCAGATCGCAAGGCTCGCGGATATCCGTGTCCACTATGACGACAGGGGGCCCAAGGACGGCCCGACCGTGTTGTTCGCCAATTCGCTGGGCACGGATTTCCGGCTTTGGGATCGGGTGGTCGCGCGGCTGCCGGACCATCTGCGCCTGATCCGATACGACAAGCGGGGTCACGGGCTGACGACGGCGCCGGACGGTCCCTATTTCATGGGTGACCTCGTCCAGGATGCCGCGCGACTGCTCGACCATCTGAAGGTGCGCGACGTGGTGGTCGTGGGCCTGTCCATCGGCGGTTTCATCGCGCAGGGGCTGGCGGCCGAACGGCTCGACCTGATCCGCGCGATGGTGCTGTCGAACACGGCCGCCAAGATCGGCACCACGGCAATGTGGGAAGAGCGGGTGGCGACGGTCCGTCGAGACGGGGTCGAGGCGCTGGCGGACGCGACGATGGAGCGGTGGTTCGGCCGGAAGTTCCGCGACAGCGACCCGGATACGGTCGAGGCTTTCCGCAACATGATGGTGCGCCAGCCGGTGGAAGGTTACGCGGGCTGCGCCGCCGCCATCGGCGAAAGCGATCTTTACGAGTCCACCGCGCGGCTCAAACTGCCGACACTCGGGATCGCCGGGTCCGAGGACGGGTCGACGCCGCCCGATCTGGTGCGCGAGACGACCGAACTGGTCGCAGGGTCCAAGTTCCACCTCATCCGCGGGTCCGGGCATCTGCCCTGCGTCGACAACCCGGACGAATACGCCCGGGTGCTCACCACATTCCTCACCGAGATAGGACATATCTGATGGCGCATTTTCTGCTTGTTCATGGCTCGAACCACGGGGCTTGGTGCTGGCGCGACGTGGTGCCGGAACTCGAGGCGCGTGGGCACACGGCCACCGCGCTCGACCTGCCGTCGCATGGTGCTGACAAAACCCCCATCGCTGAGGTCACGCTGGATGCGTATGCCGACAAGATCCTCGCCGCGCTCGACGGTCCGACCATCCTCGTCGGCCATTCGGCGGGCGGCTACGCGATCACGCAGGCCGCCGAACGCGATCCGACCAACGTGGCGGGCCTCGTCTTTCTGACCGCCTATGTGCCGCAGCCGGGCAAGAGCCTTGTCGATATGCTGGGCGAGGCGCCCGAGCAGCCGATGAAAGGCGCGTTCGACATGGCGCCCGACAAGAAGAGCTTTCGGTTCAAGCCGGAATTCCTGACCCGCGCGCTCTACGGCGACTGTCCCGAGGGCACTTATGACTACGCGATGGCGCATATCGGCTGGCAGCCGCTTTCGACCCAGACCGTGCCCGCCACTCTGACCGGGGCCTCTGATACCGTGCCGCGGCGCTATATCTTCTGCACCGAGGATCGCGCCATACCGCTCGCCCATCAGAAACAGATGGCGGCCGGGTTCAGCGCGGACGAGACCTTCGACCTCGCCACCGGGCATTCCCCGTTCTTTTCGGCCCCCGGACCGTTGGCCGACATCCTCGACCGGATCGCGAACGCCACGTAAGTCAGTTCGCACTTGCCTTGCCGGGCGAACCGGATCAAAAGCATTTGCGAAACGGCGTTTCATTTTCGGGAGGGCATCATGGACACCATCAAGGCCGCGGTCTGCCACGAGCACGGCAAGCCGCTCGTGATCGAGGAGATCACCATCCGTCCCCCCGAAGCCGACGAGATCGAGGTCGAGGTTCACGCGGTCGCGATCTGCCAGTCCGACATTTCCTTTGCCGAAGGCGGGTTCGGCGGTCCGGTTCCAGCCGTCTACGGGCACGAAGCATCGGGGAAGGTCACACGGGTCGGGGCGAACGTGCGCGGTTTGGCCGAGGGCGACACGGTCGTCGTCACGCTCATCCGCGCCTGCGGCCATTGCCCATCGTGCCAGACCGCGCGACCTGTGACCTGCGAAACGCCGTATAACTCGTTGACCGAAGGGCCGCTCAAGACGGCTTCGGGCGATCCGATCTATCAGGGGCTGGAAACCGGGGCGTTCGCGGAAAAGGTCGTCGTTCTGGCTTCGCAGGCCGCCAAGATCCCCGACAGCGTGCCGATGGACAGCGCAGCCCTTCTGGCCTGCGGGGTCATCACCGGGCTGGGGTCGGTGGTCAACGTGGCCAAGGTGCGTCCCGGACAGAACGTGGTGGTGATCGGCGCGGGCGGCGTGGGCCTCAACGCCATTCAGGGCGCCCGGATCGCAGGGGCGGCGCGGATCATCGCGGTCGACATGACCGAAGACAAGCTCGCCATGGCCAAGGAGTTCGGCGCGACACATGGCGTTCTCGGCACCGAGGAAAAGCCGTGGTCTGCGGTCAAAAAATTGACGGGCGGACGTGGGGCGGACGCGGTCTTCGTCACCGTGGGTGTCGCGCCGGTCTATGATGTTGCGCCCCGCTACCTCGCCCCGGGCGGCGAGGTCATCATGGTCGGGCTGCCGCACGCGACCGAGAAGGCGAAGTATTCGCCGCTCGGCATGGGCAACGCCAGCCAGGGCATTCAGGGCACGATGATGGGCGACACCGTGATCCGCCGCGACATCCCGTGGATGGTCGATCTGTATGAGCAGGGGCGGCTGAAACTGGACGAGTTGATCTCGAACCGCTTTTCGCTCGACCAGATCAACGAGGCGATCGCGAGCACCAAGTCGGGCAGCGCCAAGCGCAATGTGATCGTGCTGAAGTAAGGTCTGTTCCGGCGCGGCTCGTCCGTCAGGGTGAAGAGGCGCGAAGCGAGATTGTGCGCTGTTCCCGACCTTTCCCGGGGCGGCCTCGTCATACGACGGCGCATCCCTCTGGGAGCGAAAAACACGATGAACGCCTGCGGGACGCACCGCCCGCAAACCGCGCAGATGCAGCCGCGATTAGCGTCGCGCACATAGTAGGGGTGCGGGCGAAATCGACTTCCAGGGCCAGACGAATCTTGCCGACCGGGAAAGGCACGATAAAACAGGGGGATGAGACAAATAGACTTTGGTTCGCCCGAAAATCACGTTAGGCACGTTTGCGATGATCGCGTTTGACACACTCACCCCTTTGGCGCTTGCAGGATTTCTGGGTGTCGTGCTCTACGTCGGCGCCTATGCCATGCTCGCCTTCGGGGCCATTCGCGGAAATGGCTACGTCTATCCGGCTTTGAATCTGGTCGCGAGCCTTCTGGTCCTCGCCGGTCTCGCGGACGCCTTCAACTGGCCGGCGGCGGCGCTTCAGATCGGCTGGGCGGCGATTTCGGTCTTCGGCATCGTGCGTATCTACCTTCAGAACTCCCGGCTCAACTTTTCCGAAGAAGAGCAGACGCTCATCGCCTACGGGCTGCCCCGGATGTCGAAGCCGACCGCGCGCAATCTGCTCAATCGGGGTGTCTGGGTGAATGCCGAGCCGGGCACGATCCTGACGGCCGAGGGCGAATGTGTGACGCATCTGCACTTCATGCTGCACGGGTCGGCAGCGGTGAAATCGGGCGGGGCCGAGATTGCCGAGATCAAGCGCGGTTTCGTGGGCGAGATGAACGTGATGGAAGCGGCGCCCGCCTCGGCCACGGTCACGGTCGCCGAGCCGTCGCGCATCTTCACCGTCTCCGGCACCACGCTGCGGTCTCTGGCCGAAAGCGATGCGGATTTCGCGTCGAGCCTGTCCGTTCATCTGGCACGCTCGACCAAGGAAAAGCTGATCGAAGCGAACCGCAAGCTGTCTGCGCCGGCCAGAACCCCGGACCATGTCGACTGACGTTCAAGGCAGGGTGCCGCTACCAAGACGCGCACTCGCCGGTGTCGTCATGGGTTTCGACAATCTGGGCCGTTGCGTCGCGCTGGCGAGCCTCGTGTTCACCGGCAGTCTGGTGGCTGGTGCGCCGCTTTCCATCGTCCTGTTTCTTCTGAGCGGGATCGTCGGGACCGGAACGCTCCTGCTCAACCGTTACTTCGTCGGGCCCGCGTTCTCGAACGTGCAGAACACCACCGTCGCGATCCTGCTGCCCGCGGTCGTGATGGTCGGCGCGTTCGACATGCCAGACGAGGCGCGGATCGTCACGGTGTTCGCCCTTCTCGGGGTGACCGCCGTTCTCGCCGGGATCGCCATGCTCGTGATCGCGACGATGGGGTGGAGCCGGTATGTCCAGCTGATCCCGTTCCCGGTTTCGTCCGGCTATCTGGCCGCGACCGGGGCGCTTCTGATCGTGTCGGCGCTGCGCATGGTCTGCCCCCCCGACCTTTGCATGTCGGGCGTGACCGGGCCGATCTCGCCCGCCGAGGCATGGCTCGTCGCGCTCACGCTCGTGACCGCCGCGATCTTCTTCCTCGCGATCCGTATATGGCCGAACTACGGGCTGGTGGGGGCGCTGTTCACTGTGCTCGCGGGGTTCTACATCGCGTTGAGCGTGCTGGGCATCGGCATCGGCGAGGCGCGGGGCGTCGGGCTGCTGCCCGCCATCGACCCGTCCCGCGTGCCGCTCGACCTGCACGCCGACATGATCCGCGCTGTGCGCTTCGACCTCATTCTCGACGCCGCGCCCGTCATCGTCGCCGCCGTCATCGTCAGCCTGTTTTCCGCGATGCTCAACATCACCGGGGTCGAACTGGTCCTGCGTCGCGACATGAACACCGTGCGCGAGCTCAAACGCGAGGGTGCGATCAACATCGCAACGGGCCTGCTTGGAAGCACGGTGAATTTCCTCAGTTCGTCAAACACCACCGCCGCGCTTCTTCTGGGCGGGCAGGGGCGCGTGACGGGTGCCGTCACCATTGCGGTCCTCGCCCTCGGCATGGTGTTCGCGCGTCCGATCCTCGCTTTCGTGCCGCCCTTCCTGACCGCCGGGCTGCTGGTCTTTTTCGGCGTGTCGATCTTCAACCGTTGGTGGCTGGGCACGCGCGCCCAGCACTCGCTTGCCGAGTGGCTGCTGGCCGGGGCGATCGTCCTCGCTTCGGTCACGATCGGGATGCCCGCCGCCGTCGTTCTGGGCCTGACCGCGGCGTCGGTGATCTTCGTGATCTCCTATGCCCGTCTTCCGGTCGTGCGCGCCGTGTCCGACCTGACCGTGACGCGCTCCACCGTGGATCGCGGGCGCAAACAGGCGAAGTATCTCAAGAAACACGGCCACGCGGTCGGGGTCGTCGCCTTGCAGGGGTTCCTGTTCTTCGGCTCCATCGAACGGCTGATTTCCCGTGTCCGCGACCTGCTGGACAGTCAGGGGGATCTGACGACCGTGATCCTCGATTGCAGCCGGGTGAGCCGTATGGATGCCTCCTCCATGGCCGCGCTCGAAAAGCTGGACATCCTTGCCCAGAGCCGTGGCGTGAAGGTCGTTCTGGCGGAACTGAACGCCGACACGGTGCGCGAGGTGACGCGCAGCGGCGTGATCGGCCCCGACAGCAACCTGTCGTTCGCCAAGACCACCGATATGGCGCTCGAGGCGGCCGAGGATGCGCTGATCGCCCGGATGAAGCCCGCCGACGCGCAGGATGACGCTTTGTCGTCGCTCGTCTCGTTGCTGGGCGACGCCGGGGCGGCGGAGCGCCTGTTCGCCCAGATGGAGCGCGAGGTGGTTGCCGCAGGCACGCGGATCGTCACGCAGGGCGAGACGTCGGGCGATGTCTACCTGTTGGAAAGCGGGGCGCTTTCAGTGTCGATCCGCACCTCGGACGGCCACAGCATCCGGGTTCTGAAACAAAGGCCCGGCGCCATTGTGGGCGAGATCGCGGCCTATGCGGGCATCCCGCGCACGGCCGATGTCATTGCCGACGCGGATTCGGTCGTTTACCGTCTGAGCGAGAAAAAGGTGCGGGAGTTGCAGGACACGGCTCCGACACTGGCGGCCCATTGGCACAAGGCCATGGCGGCGGGGCTGGCGGAAAAACTCGACCGCACGAACAAGATACTGGGGCAAAGGGCATCATGACACCGGCTTTCGTTCTGCTCATCCTGCTGCTCTTGCAGTTCAAGCATCTGCTGGCGGACTATGTCTGGCAGAACGGCTGGATGATCGCGAACAAGGGCAATTACGGCCATCCCGGCGGGTTGGCGCATGCGGGCCTTCATGCGCTGTTGACCGTGATCGTGCTGGTCGTGACCGGCTTCGCGCTGTGGCCGATCCTGATCCTCGGCCTTCTGGAATTCGCGATCCACTATCACATCGACTTCGCCAAGGACCGGATCACGCGGGTGCGCAAGCCGGACCCGAAGAAGCGCGAATACTGGGTGTTTCACGGCATAGACCAGTTCTGCCATCAGGTGACGCTCGTCGGAGTCGTCGCCGCGCTCTTGTGGTTTGGCTGACACAGACGGGGCGGGCCTGACCGGGAGTCGAAAGCAGGTTTGCACCCAACGGGCAAATCCATATTCTTTCACGAGTATTTGCAAGTTTGAGATTCTGCCGCATGGAAGTCTGCCCGTGCGGCGAGGGGAGACAGGGATGATCCGCCACGCCGGACAGTGGGCCGCAGCACTCGGGCTATCGCTCGCGCTGGGCGTCCCGGTCCAAGCCGAAAGCCTGAAGTCTGCCGTTCAGGCCGCTGTGACCGAAAACCCGACGGCCCGCGTGCGCAATGCGGACGTGCAGGCGACGACTCTCGACCTGTTGGCCCGCGAACGCGATTTTCTGCCCACGGTGACCGCGACGGCCGAGGCGGGGGCCTATTACTACAACGACCCCGCGCGTCTGGCGCCCGCCAACAACAACCGGGTGACGGCCGGCGCACGCGCGAATGTCGAAGCGAAATACGTCATCTTCGACGGGTTCCGCCGGGCCAATGCGGTCTATCGCGACACGGCGCGGGTGGACGAGTCGATCTTCCGCCTGCTCGATGCGTCGGAAACGCTCGCCCTGTCGGCGGTCGAGGCCTATATCGACGTGCTGCGCCATCGCAACCTCGCCGCCGTCACGCGCCAGAACCTCGTCAAGCATCAGGACATCGGCAATCAGGTCATGGACCTCGTCGACGGGGGCCGGTTGCCTGCCTCCGAACGGTTCGAGGTCGATCAACGTATCGCCGCCGCGCGTCTGGTCGGCGTGCAGGTGCAACAGGCCCTTCGCGATGCCGAGGATCGGTACGAGGCGGTCGTGGGCCACAAGCCCGAGGGGCCGATGTCGATGCAGTGGGTGCGCAACCTGCCGCTGACGAAAGAGGCCTTTCTGCGTCAGGCCGTGGCCCAGAGCTTTCAGGTCAAGGCCGCCGAGACCGCGATCCGGCAAAGCCGCTACGACGAAGAGATCGTCCGGTCCGGCACCTTGCCGCAGGTCGCCGCGCGCACTGGGGTGAACGCGGGCCTCAATCAGAACGGCGTGCCGGGCCGCTCGGTCGATGCCTATGCCGCCGTCGGTGTGGAGTGGGAGATCTTCTCGGGCGGGCGCAAGGCGCAGCGATCCGCCGCGATCATGCGCACCGTGCAGGCGCAGGCCGCGCGGGATGCCGTGGTGCTCGACGTGCGCGAACTGGCCGCGACCACGTGGAACGCCTATTCCGCCAACATCGAACGCACGGTGCTGATCGACCGCCAGCTTTCCGCGACGCGCCGGACGGCGGATCAGTATTTCACGCAGTTTCAGGCCGGCACCCGCAGCCTGATCGAAGTGCTGGACGCCGAGGCCGCGTGGTTCAACGCCCGCTTCGAAGATGTGAGCGCCGAAGCCTCATACGCCTTCAACCAGTATCAGATGCTCGCCGTCGAAAGTCGTCTGGCCAGCCATTTCGGCGTGCGTGCGTCCAACATGGCGCTGGCGCCGGGATTTGAACGCCGCGCGGTCGAGGCCGGACCGTTCTCGGTCTTTTCGACGGACATCCCGGCGCTGAAATGAACCAGTCACCTGCGGCGACAACCGGGAACGGGTCCGACGCCGGACTCCGGACCGCCGCATGGCTTGCCGATCACCACAACCGCCCCTGGACGGACGACGCCGCCCGCGCGCGTCTGCCGGGGGGCGAAGACACGCGCCGACCCGAAGTGCTGTCGCGCGCGCTGGCGTCGGCGGGCCTACGCGCCCGTATGGTCACGCGCCGCCCGGATCGGCTGGACCCGGCGGCGTTTCCCGCGATCCTGTTCGACTTCGAGGGCACGCCCTTCGTCGTCACCGCCGCGCGCGGCAACCGGCTGACCATCGTGGAACCCGCGAAAGACGGGCTGGAGAGCGAAGTCAGCCCCCGCGAATTGCGCCACCGCGCCCGGCGCATGGCCATGCTGGTCACGACCGATGAGCAGCGCGACGACGCCGTCGGACCCCCGGACGGCCACTGGTTCTGGCGTCCGATGCGCGACAACCGCTGGGCTTGGGTGCAGATCGTGATCGCGGCGCTCGCGATCAACCTCCTGGGCCTCGCCATGCCGATCTTCGTGATGAACGTCTACGACCGCGTGATCCCGAACCTTGCCTTCGTCACGCTGACCACGCTGGCGCTGGGCGTCGGCCTTGCCGTTGCGCTCGACTTCGCGCTTCGGTCGGTGCGGGCGGCCGTGCTCGAACGGATCGGGCGTCGGCTGGACGTCGGCATCTCGGCCACGCTCTTTCGCCATGCGCTTGGTCTCAGGCCCGCCGATATGCCCGGCGGTGCATTGGGCACCGCCACCTTCCTGCGCGATTTCGAAATGGTGCGGGAGTTCTTCGGCTCCCAAAGCCTCGTCGCCGCCATCGACCTAGTGTTCATCGGCATTTTCATCGCGGTGCTCTGGCTGATCGTCGGGCCGCTCGCGCTCGTCCCGTTGATCGCGATCCCGATCATGCTGGTCCTCGCCTTCGCCGCACAGATCCCGATGGGCAGCGCCGTGGCCAAGGCGCAGGCCGCTGCGAACCGCCGCCAGAAGGTGCTGATCGAGGCGCTCGCAGGGTTGGAGACCGTCAAATCCCTGAACGCCGAACCCGTGATGCAGCGCGAATGGGATGCGGCCACCGCCGCCTCGGCCCGCGTCTCGGGACGTTCGCGGTTCTGGTCCAACTTTGCGGCCAACGGCACCATGGTCATCCAGCAAGGCGTGAGCATCGGGATCATCACCTGGGGCGTGTTCCTGATCGCGGACGGGCGCATCTCCATCGGCGCGCTGATCGCCGCCAATATCCTGTCGGGTCGGGCGCTGGCCCCCTTGGGCGCGATCGCCCAGACCGTGTTTCGCGCCCAGCACGCCCGGCGGGCGATGGCCTCGCTCTCCGACCTGATGGCGGTGAAACCGGAGCGCCGCGACACGATCACCAGTCCGCTGGTCGTCGGCACGGGCCGGGTCGAGACGAAGGGCCTGACCTTCACCTATCCCGGCAGCACCGTGGCCGCCGTCAACGACGTGACGCTCGACATCGAGCCGGGGGAAATCGTCGCGCTCGTCGGGCGGGTGGGATCGGGGAAATCCACGCTCGGCAAGCTGATGAGCGGGCTTCTGGCGGCTCAGCAGGGCACGATCCTGATCGACGGTCAGAACATCGCGCAATACGACCCGGCAGAACTGCGCCGCGGTGTCGGTTACCTCCCGCAGGAGCCGGAGTTGTTCACGGGAACGCTGGCCGAAAACCTCACCATCGGCGCGCCGCGCGCCACGTCGGACGAGATCGCGCGTGCCCTGTCGCTGTCCGGCATGGACGGCTTTGTCGCGACACTCCCCAACGGCCTGAACACCTTTATCGGTGAGCGGGGCGGCAACCTGTCGGGGGGGCAGCTTCAGGGCCTGTCGCTTGCGCGCCTTATCCTGCGCCGCCCGCGCATCCTTTTCCTCGACGAGCCGACGAACGCGATGGACCGGGACATGGAAACGCAGGTGACCGAGCGTCTGTCGGGCCTGCGCGAAGATGGCGCCGCGCTGATCCTGTGCACGCACCGCCCCGGCCTCGCTGCGCTCGCAGGCCGCATGATCGTCATGGACAAGGGCCGCAAGGTGCTTGACGGGTCCAGCCAGCAGGTGCTCGGCACGCTCAAACAGGCCGCGCTGACCCGGCAGGGGGAGGCAACCTGATGTTCGGTCCGACCATCGACGAGGACTTCGTGAATGCCGCCGGAGCGGGGCCACAGGGCGAGGGGCGGCGCGGGGCGCTTTTGCTGACGGTTCTGGTCGCGGGGATCGCCGGGTTCATCTGGTGGGCCGCCGTGTTCGAGATCGAAGAGGTCACGCGCGGCGTCGGTCGCGTGGTGCCGAGCCAACAGGTGCAAGTGATCCAGAGCCTCGAGGGGGGCATCGTGCGGGAAATTCTAATCGACGAGGGCGCGACGGTCGATCGGAACGCGCCTCTCCTGCGGATCGACGACACCGCCGCCGGGGCGCAGCGCGGCGAACTTCTGGAACAGGAAGCGACGCTGATGGCGGAACTCATCCGGGTCCGCACCGAAGCCGAGGGGGGCGAGGCGCTTGCCTTTCCCGAAGCTCTCGCCGCGCGGGCGCCCGAGGCCGTCGCGGCGGAGCAGGAGGTGTTCGCCTCCCGCCGGTCGCAGCTTTCGTCGGAATTGCAGGTTCTTGAGGATCAGCTGACCCAAAGGCGCGCCGAAATCGAAGAGGCGCGCGCGATGATCGCCAAGCTGGAGGGGCAGATCGCACCCCTGGCTGAAGAGGTGCGCCTGACCCGGCAATACGTGGAAACGGGCGCGGTCACGCAGATCGAATTGTTGCGGCTGGAAACCCGGCTTGCCGAGCTCGAGGGCGACCTTGCCGTGAGCCGCGCGCGGATGCCCCGGCTCGACGCCGCTATTGCCGAGGCCGAAGCCCAGCTCGAAACGGCGCGCCGTGCCTATGTTCTGACCGCGCGCGAACGGCTGGCGCGGGTGCAGGGCGAACTGTCCGTTCTGCGCGAAACCCTGCGGGCCGCCGAAGACCGCGTGACGCGCACCACGCTGCGCGCCCCCGTGCGCGGGGTCGTGAACACGCTCAACGTCACCACCATCGGTGCGGTCGTCGGCCCCGGTGATCCGCTGGTCGAGATCGTGCCGGTCGACGACCACCTGCTGATCGAAGCGCGCATCAGTCCGCAGGACGTGGCTTTCCTTCGGCCCGGTGACCCGGCCTCGGTCAAGATCACCGCCTTCGACTACGTGGTCTACGGTTCGCTGTCGGGCACCGTCGAACGGATCGGCGCGGACACCCTGACCGACGAGGACGGCAACGCGTTCTTTCAGGTCGCCGTGCGCACCGACAGCACGGATCTTGGCGGAAACCAGATCAGCCCCGGCATGGTGGCCCAGGTGGATATCCAGACCGGGCGCAAGACGGTGCTGGATTACCTGTTGAACCCGTTCCTGCGTGTCCGGGAAGAGGCGCTGCGCGAGCGGTAACCGGCAGGGCCGCTATTTCGAGGTGGCGACAAAGACCTCGTCCCAGTCGCCGGGTGGGGGCGTGCCGCGAAACGCCGCCACGCGCCCGCGATACAATTCGATATACCCGTCTAGAGCCAGCCCCGCCGATTGCCCCGCATCGGTCAGCGCCGTCAGCGCTGCGTCGCAGGCATCCCAATCCTGCGTCGCATAGGCGACGCGCATCCGGTGGTTCGCTTTCGCCACGCGCGGCCAATCGGGATGGGACAACAGGTCAGGTCCGCCCAGTAATCCGAAGATCGTCACCGGCATGGTCTTGCCCTTGACCCGCACCATGTCGATTTCGAGCATCGCGAAATTGGGGCCCACCCCGTCGTGAACGCTTTCGGAGATGATGATCCCCAGACCATAGGTCTTGGACAGCCCTTCGAGCCGGGAGGCGAGGTTCACCGTGTCACCGAGCGCGGTGTAGTCGAAGCGCGTGTCGCTACCCATGTTGCCCACGGTGCAGGGTCCGGTCGACATGCCGATGCCCACGTCGATGAGCAGCACGTCTTCACCCTCTTCCGCGATCCGCTCGCGGTTGATTTCCTGCACCCGGTCATACATCGCCAGCGCAGCGCGACAGGCGGCATGCGGGTGGTCGGGGATGTCGAGCGGGGCGTTCCAGAACGCCATGACGGCGTCGCCCATGAATTTGTCGATGGTGCCCTTTTCGTCGAGGATCGCGTTGGACAGGGCGGTGAGGAAGCGGTTCATCAGGTGGGTCAGGCCCACCGGGTCGGTGCGGTAGCTTTCCGCGATGGTGGTGAAGCCGCGCACGTCGGAAAAGAGCAGCGTCAACTCCTTGCGCTCGCCGCCCAGCGTCAGCGCGTCGGGGTTTTCGGACAACTGGTCGACAAGATCGGGCGACACATACTGACCGAAAGCCGACCTGATCTGTCGCCGCATCCGTTCCTCGCGCAGATAATTCAGGCTGGCCATCAGGATCAGTGTCAGGACCGCGGTGATGATCGGGAAGGTCGGGTCGAGCAGCAGGCGCCGCGCGTCGAAGGCGTACCATGACGCGCCCGCATATCCGGCCATGACGACGACGGCGAGGATCATGACGAAGCTCGCCCGGAACGCGGGCACGAGGGTCACGATCACCAGCCCGAGAAGCGCGGTGATGACCAGTTCCACCGCGATGGTGGTATTGGGTCGCTCCAGCATCGTCCCGGCGAGGATATTTTCGAGGATCTGGGCGTGGATCTCCACACCCGCCATCGAAACGCCCAGCGGGGTCGGGCGGAAGTCTTCCAGTCCGATGGCGGAGGTGCCGACGAAAACGAGGTGCCCGGCGAGCCGCCCCTGCGGCATGTGTCCGGTCAGCACATCGGCGGCCGAGACGTAGCGCGCATCGTTCGACGGTGTGAGATAGGGCCAGACCGAACCGTCCGCCGCCGTCGGCACCAACTGCCGGGCGACCACCACGCCCTCGATCCCGGCGGCATTGGTGCGCACGGCAAAGGCGTCGCCCCCGGTCGCGGCGCGCAGGAGTTCGGGCGCCAGACCGAGCCGTAGGCTGTCCTGAACCATCAGGACGAGCGGGGCGCGCCGATAGATGCCGTCGGGGTCCGGACGCGTGGAAAACACCCCATGCCCCAGCGCCGCGTCTTCTATCACCGGCAGGTTCTGCAAGAGACGGGGGTATTTCTGGAGGAACGGCGTCGGGTCGTCGCCGAGGATCGCGTGCGGCACCTCGCGGATCGGGGAGGCATCGCCACGGTCGCCGGCAAGGCGCACGCTGGTCTGGCCCGCCACGACGCGGGATCGGGCGATGGCTTCGGCGAAGAGCCGATCGTTGTCCGGCAGATCGACCAGTTCGTCGCGCAAGGCGTCCGGCATACCAGGGCGCTCGGCAAGTCGGGCGGGCGACAGGCGATCGGGTTCGGAAAAGATGACGTCGAAGGCGATGGCCGCCGCCCCATCCGCCGTGATCGCGTCGACGAGATCGGCAAGACGATCCCGTGGCCACGGCCATTGCCCCAAGGCTTCGATGCTGGCGTCGTCCAGATCCACGATGGCGACCGGCTGGCGCGTAAACTCACGCGGTTTGATCTGCTGGAACAGGTCGAAAGCCCCGAACCTGAGGGCCTGAACCGGGGACGGGTCCGCGATCCGCAGCGCCAGAAGCAGGCACACGAGGCCGAGGCCAAGGGCCCTTGACGACGTGAACCGGCGCACCCCGCTTGCGAACCGTGTCCAGATACTCCCTGCGCCCATACCGCCCCTGCCTGTTGTCCCGCCAAGCAAACGGGCGCGGGGGCCGTGGGTCAATCCTCAATCGAAACAATGCCCCGCCGATGGCGCGCGCAAGGCGCATCCGCGAAACCATTCGACACCCAAGATGCAATTTTCTTTCGAATCGGGTAAGAAAAGATGGCAATTTTGTGAAGCTACATTTCTTAGGCACGGGACATTATGCGCCAGCTCGACTTCTCGACCGGCTCCGGGGCCGCGCCATCGGCCGTTCAACACGTGACGAGTGCCGACCCGGTCGTCGTCGATGACCGCCCGATCTTTACCGCCGATTTCAGCCGCGAGGGCTATGACCTCGTCCTCGCCTCGCCCGGGCAACCCGATCTCCGGCTCGTCGATTATTTCCTGCAAGAGACGCCCCTCGATCTCGTGACCGGGAACGGCGCGGTCCTGCGCGGCGATCTGGCTGCGCGGCTCGCGGGGCCGATCATGCCCGGCCAGTATGCGCAGGTCGGAGGCGCCGCCAGCACCGATCCCATCGGTCAGGTCGAGGCGCTGGACGGCGTGGCCTTCGCTGAACGCGCCGACGGAACGCGCGTGCAACTGGACGTAGGTTCCAAGATCTACCAGAACGACGTGCTCATCACCGAGGGCGGCAAGCTGTCGGTCACCTTCGCCGACGGGACGATCTTCACCCTCGCTGCCGACAGCCGCATGGTCATCGACTCGCTCGTCTACGACGCCGAGTCACAGGACGGGAACAGCGGGGCCTTTTCGCTGATCGAGGGCGGGTTCGTCTTTATCGCGGGCGAGGTGGCCAAGACGGGCGGCATGGACGTTACCACGCCGACCGCCACCATGGGAATCCGGGGCACGACCGTGCTGGTCGAGATCACCACGCTGGACGGTATCTCGACCGTCGAAGTGTCGCTCAACACCGACCCGGATGGCGGTCAGGGCGCGTTCGAACTGCGTGATCTGGACGGCAACCTGATCGCGACCATCGACTCGACCGACACCAAGTGGATCGTGTCGCCCGTCGAAGGCGAAACGCGCGAGGTCGTGCGGACGGCGGAGGACCTGGCCGACGACCAGACGCTCCTCCTCGACGCCGCCCGCGCCTATGCGCTTGCCTTCGAGCGGGTCGATGCCGGCGGCACCTTCGTAGAACTCGTCTCGAACGCCGGGTCCGGGTCGAACGGCCCAAACATCGGCGACGACACCGGGACGCAAGGCAACCAGAGCGACCCGGACAACACGCCACCGCCGCCGCCCGGCACCTCCGGCGGCACCACGGGCGGCGCGCCCAGCCCGCCGCCGCCCACGACCCAGACGGGGGGCGACGAGGCACCGCAGAACACGGCCCCCGAGGCCCGGAACGATGCCAGATCGACGGTCGAGGACGGCCCGGTGACCGGGAACGTGCTCGCGAACGACAGCGATACGGACGACGACGACCTGTCGGTCATCATCAATACGCGGCCCAAGCACGGGACGCTCACGATCGGTCAGGACGGCAGCTACAGTTACACGCCGGAGCCGGACTTCAACGGGACCGACAGCTTCACCTACACGGTGTCGGACGGGAACGGCGGTACCGACAGCGGCACCGTGACCTTCACCGTGACCTCGGCGCAGGATGCACCCGTCGCGGCGGACGATGCGCTGACCCTCGCGGAGGACGCCGGTCCGGTGACCGTCAACGTGCTCGCCAACGACAGTGATGCCGACGGCGACACGCTGAGTGTCATCGACTGGTCCGTGCTGGACGTCGAAGGCCCGTGGACGGCGGGGGAGGATGGCGACATCAGCTTCGCTCCGCCCGCCGATTTCAACGGATCGGAAACCATCGAATACACCGTGTCGGACGGGCACGGGAACACGGATACGGCGACGCTCACCGTCACGGTCACACCCGTCGGCGACGCGCCCGTTGCCGAAGATCAGGCAAGCGAAACGGCTGAGGATACGCCGGTCCAGATCCTACCCGCGTTCGCGACGGCAGATGCCGACGGCGACCCGGTTTCGATCATCGCGTTCACCCAAGGGTCATTCGGGACGGTCGTGGACGATGGCGAAGGCGGGTTTCTCTACACCCCTGCCGAAAACGCCCACGGCACCGACAGTTTCACCTACACGGTCAGCGACGGCACAGGCGCGACAGACATCGCGACGGTCAGCGTCACGGTGACTCCCGTCAACGACAACCCCGTCGCGACGCCGGAGAGTCTGACGGTGGCAGAGGACGGCTCGGGCGTGGTCTACCCCGCCTTCGACGGGACCGACGTGGACGGCGACCCGGTGTCGATCAGCGGCTTCACGCAAGGCGCGCACGGCAGCGTGGACACGGACGAAGAGGGCGGTCTGGTCTACACTCCCGACGCGGATTTTAACGGAAGCGACAGCTTCACCTACACGGTGAGCGACGGGCAGGGCGGGACGGACACGCAGACGGTGACCGTCACGGTCACACCCGTCAACGACGACCCCATCGCTACGCCGGAGAGCCTGACGGTGGCCGAGGACGGTTCGGGCGTGGTCTATCCGGCGTTTGCCGGGACCGACGTGGATGGCGACCCGGTGTCGATCAGCGGCTTCACGCAAGGCACTCACGGCAGCGTGGACACGGACGAAGAGGGCGGACTGGTCTTCACACCCGAAGCGGATTTCAACGGCACGGACAGCTTCACCTACACGGTGAGCGACGGACAGGGCGGCACCGACACGCAGACGGTCAGCGTCACCGTGACCCCGGTGGAAGACGGACCGGAGGCCGTCGACGCCGCCGTCAGCACGGATGAGGATGTGGGCGTCACCGTCTATCCGTCGTTCGCGGGCACCGATCCGGACGGCGACGAGGTGTTCATTTCGGCCTATTCCCAAGGGGCGCACGGTTCGGTCGCACCCGATCTGGAAGGCGGCCTGACCTATACGCCGGACCCCGATTACAACGGGAACGATACCTTCACCTACACGGTCAGCGACGGGAACGGGAACACGGACACGGCTGAAGTCACCGTCACGGTGGACGCGGTGAACGATGCGCCCAAGGCGCAGGACAGCGTGCTCGAGGTCGATGTCGATACCGCCACCGCGGGCGCGGTCGTGGCGACCGATACCGAGGGCGATACGTTGACCTACACGCTGGCCGAAGCGCCGGACCACGGCACGGTCGAGCTGGATGGGGAAGGGGGCTACATCTATACGCCGGACGAGGGCTACACCGGGTTCGACCAATTCGTCATGCAGGTCTCGGACGGCAATGGGGGGAGCGACCTTGCCACCGTAACGCTGGAAGTCGCGCAGGAGAATTTTCCGGTGTCCGGCGGGCAGTCCGTCTCGCTCGCCCTGTCGGAAGAGCCGGTGGGCGATGCTCCGGCCGGGAACCTCAGGATCGGCGTGAGCGAGGTTCAGTCCAACACGATCAACCTGTCCTTCGCGCTGGATGCGTCGGGGTCGGTCGGGTCGACGGGTTGGAACCACATGCGAGCGGCGGTCGGAAACGCGCTGTCGGCTTTGTCCGATCAGTTCGCCGGGTCCGAGACGACCGTGAACGTCCAGTTCATCCGCTATGCCTCGGACGTCAGCTACAACCAGACCTTCGACCTCGTGGAAGACAAGGTCGCACTCATCGACGCGATCACGACGCTTGGCTTTACCGGAGGCGGCACGCAATGGGATGACGCGCTCGATGCGGCGAAAGGCTTTTTCGACGCATCGGAATCGGACGCGGCGAATGCTACGAACATTCTCTACTTCGTCACCGATGGGCAGCCCACCTCGAACTCGCCGTGGGAAACGTCGCTTCAGAACATCGAGAACGCGCCCTATGACGTCGACATTCAGGCTTTCGGTATAGGATCTGGATACAACACGACCCAGCTTGCGCGGGTCGACAGCGACGATGAACCGACGGCGGTTTCGGAGCCGGGCGCTCTGCTCGCCGCGATACAACAGTCCCCCCTGTTCGCCGCAAAACTCGTCGGGCTGTCGATTTCACTGGTGGCAGACGGTGTCGAACATCTCGGCATTGCCGACGAAACCAGCCCGGCCCTGACGTCCGACGGGCTGAACTTCGACCTGCCGTTGGCCGAGATCGCCGGGATCGGAGTGCTTCTGGGGGAAGAGAACCTGTTCTCCGCATTCGCGACATTCGATCTGGACGGTGACCTCGGAACCACGGACGATCAGGTGACGATCAATTCGTTCGAACGGATCGCGAAGAAGGACGCGGCGCAGACCCTCACGGGCACCGACAAGTCCGACCTCCTGCTGGGCAGCGACGAGGATGACGTGCTGTCCGGTGGCGCCGGGGACGACATCCTTATCGGTTTCGGCGGGACCGACGTGTTCGACGGCGGCGCGGGGAGGGACCTTCTGGAACTCGCGACCGGGGCCGCCTCGGACCTGATCGAGACGCTTTCGGGGTCCGACATCGAGGCCATAAGCCTGTCGAACGGGCTTGCCGATACGCTGTTCCTCGACGTGACGGACGTTATCAACCTGTCCTCGACTGCGGATACCGACCTCGAGCTTCTGTTGAACGCGGCATTGGGCGAGAGCGCCACGATCCTCGGCGAGACGGGCGATGTCATCACGCTTCTGCCCGATGGGCCCGGCGCCTGGCAGGCGGTTCAGAGCGGCGTGGCAGACGGGCAGGGCAACACGCTCGACATCTATCAGTTCGTCGAAGGCGGCGTGGTGATGGCGACGCTGGGCATCGACGACGACGTGACCGTGAACATCCCGCTGCCTGCCTGATCCACTTCGCTTGACGGCCACGCCGCGCGCGCCTAGCGTCAATTCGAAAATTTTCGAACTGACGACGGGAGGTGCATCATGCGTGCATGGGTTCAGAACGACAAGGAAACGCGCGGCGGCTGGGCCGAGATCGACGAGGTCGTGCCGGGTGATGGCGAGGCGCTGATCCGCGTCACGCATTCCGCGATCAACTACAAGGACGGGCTGGCGCTGACCGGCACCTCGCCCATTTTCCGAAGCTTTCCAATGGTGCCGGGCATCGACGTGGCTGGCGTGGTCGAGCACGATCCCTCGGGCCGCATGGCGCCGGGCACGGACGTGGTCATCACCGGACATGGCATGGGCGAAACCCGCTGGGGCGGATATGCTGAAAAGCTGGCGGTGCCCGCCGACTGGCTGATCGCGATCCCGTCGTCGATGTCGAACGAACATGCCGCCGCCATCGGGACCGCGGGCCTCACGGCCGCGCTTTGCCTCGACGCGCTCGAGGATCATGGCGTGCGCCCGGACGGCGGGCCGATGGTCATCACCGGCGCGTCGGGCGGCGTGGGCGGCTATGCCGTCGCCCTTGCCGCAACCGCCGGGTTCGACGTGAAGGCGGTTTCGGGCCGGTCCTCGGAAAAGGACTACCTGATGGGCCTCGGCGCCTCGGAAGTGGTCGACCGCGCGCCGTTCGAGGAAAAGCCACGTCCGCTGGGGAAAGAACAATGGGCCTCGGCCATCGACGTGGCGGGTGGCGAAATCCTCGCCAATGTCATTTCGGGCATGCAGTACGGCGGTGCGGTCGCGGCCTGCGGGTTGGCTCAGTCGATGAACCTGCCCACTTCGGTCGCACCCTTTATCCTGCGGGCGGTCGCGCTGCTCGGCGTCGATTCCGTCTATGCGCCGCCCGAAAAGCGCGCGCGGGCCTGGGGCCGGTTCACGCCGGAGGTGGTGAAACGCTTCGACCCGATGCTGGTGCGCGAGAAATTCGACGCGGTCGACGGCTTGGCGCAAGACCTGCTCGACCAGAAAATCCGGGGCCGGGTCGTCCTGTCGTGGTGACGCGATGACGGCCCCGGACAACCGCACGCTGGACCTCTTCGAGGCGCTTGGGCATCCCCTGCGCCTCAGGATGGTCGAGATGATGGCGGCGGTCGACGACCTCGCCTGCACGACGCTGGAAGCGGAATTGCCGATCGCGAAGTCGACGATCTCCTACCACGTCAAAATCCTCTCGCAAGCCGGGCTAATCGACGTACGGCGGGACGGACGGTGGTTCAACTACCGCTTGCGTCGGGACGTGCTCAAGGACCAGCTAACGGATTTCGCGGCCTCACTCGACCAGCCGCGCGCGGCGTCCGACGCGCGGTATTCGCCAGCCGGGGCGGCAGGTAAACGCGCCGGGTGAGGGTGAGGTCCACCCAAAAGCGGTGCCCTGCCAGTCCTGGCCGTGCAGATCGGCTGGAGCGCCGGAAACCACCGTCCCGGCCCCCCGGCAAGACCCTACTCCTGAAGGTCTTCCGCAAGCATCTCGATGAACCGCTCGGCACTATGCGATAGCGTATGGCGGCGGCGCTTCACGAGGCCGGCGTCGCGGGCCACGACCGGGTCGACCAGCGGGACGCTGCGAATGCCGGGGGCGGGTTGCGCGCGGGCGAGCCGGCCGGGCAGGATGGCGAAGCCGATGCCGCAGGCCGACATCCAGGCCGCGCTGCCCAGAAAGCCCACCTCGGCGACCACGCGCGCCCGAATGTTGAGCTTGGCCAGCGTCGTTTCGACCATGCCCCGCACCCCGTAGTCGCGGCGCGACAGGATGAGCGGTTGGTCCTTCAATTCGCGCCATCCGACGCAATCGCGTTCGGCGAACGGGTGGTCGACGGCGCAGATGATGCACAGCGGATCGGAATTGAGGCTTTGCCAGTCGAGCGCGGACTTGTCCTCGGGCTCGGTCCCGATCCCGAAATCGGCCCGTTGCTCGATGATGTTGGAATAGAATTGATCGGGCGCGCAGTCGTCGAGGATCAGGCTGACGGCGGGATAGGCGGCCCGGAACCGCCGCACCGTTTCGGGCAGAAGCGTAAGCCCGGTCGCGGGGGTCGCGGTCAAGCGGATGCGGCCGCGTTCGAGGTCGCGCAGTCCGCGAATGGTTTCTTCCAGCGTCGATAGGTCGCCGAGGATGCGTTCGACCAGACCGATCACGCTTTCGCCCGCCGCCGACGGGGCCAACGAGCGCGTCGTGCGCTCGAACAGCGTGGCACCAAGGACCGTCTCGGCCTGCCGGATCAGAACGCTGGTGGCCGATTGCGTGATGTTGAGCGCCTCTGCCGCAGCCGAAATCTGGCCGGTGCGATAGACCTGCTGGATCGCGCGAAGCTGTTTCAGGGTGAGGCGTGAGACGGACATCAGATACATCAATTTAGTTCATGAATAAATTAGAAAAATTCGATTATCTTATCAAGTATCCCGGTTTAGCCTGTCATCACACGTCGGTCGCACCGAAGAAAAGACGACGGCGTGCAGGGAGGAACACATGATTTCGAAGATCAAAGGACTTGCCGCCTCGGTGGCACTTGTCGCTTCAATGGGTTTTGCAGCGGATGATGCGGCCGCACAGGGTCGCGTCACCATCGGGACCAACCCGCAGGGCTCGCTCTACTACACGATCGGCAGCGGGATCGCGGCCGCGCTTCAGGATGCGATGGGGCGGCAGGTGACGGTGCAGCCGTTCACCGGCTCGTCGGTCTATCTGCCGCTGATCTCGGCGGGCGAAGTGACGGTCGGGTTGAACTCCGCCATCGATGCCGGCGGCTGGTATTCCGGCGAAACCTCGGGCGAGGCGCTGACGGACCTGCGCGTTCTGGCCCGTCTTTGGCCGCTCCGGCAGGCCTTCATCACCCGTGCCAACGATGGGATGACCGAGGTCAGCGACCTTGCGGGCAAACGCACGGTGATCGACATGACCGCGCTGACGGGTGTGACCGCCGTGAACCTCGCGACGATTCAGGCCGCGGGCCTGACGCGCGACGATGTCGAACCGGTCGAGGTGTCCGGTCTGAAAGCCGGGCTCGACGCGCTCGTCGAAGGCTCGGTCGATGCGACCGCGGCGGCCATCGGCATTCCGCTGACGCAGCAGGCCAACGCGGCGATCCCCGGTGGCATCCGCTATCTTAGCCTGACGGGCGAGACCGCGACGGAAGCCTTTTTCGATGAGACTCTGCCGGGCGTCTACCCGCTCGAGGTCGGTCCGAACCCGGCCATGCCCGAGATCACCGAGCCGGTCGTGGTGTCGGCCTACGACATCTTCCTGACGACCAGCGCGGCGCTTTCGGATGAGGAGGCGACCGCCATCCTCACAGCGCTCTACGATGCCTTCCCGCAACTGCGCGAGGATTATCCGCCGCTGCGTGGCGGTGCGCAGGATGCGATGGGCAACGCAAGCAACACGGTGCCGTATCACCCGGCCGCCATCGCCTTCTTCCAAGAGAAGGGGTTGTGGACGGACGCGAACGAAGCCCGCGAAGCGAGCTTCGCGCAGTAACCGCGAAACCGGCGGCCGGGTCCGACCCGGCCGCCACGTCTCGTCGCCCGAAGGGCGTTGATCGGTGTGCCGGTGTCCCGGCGCACGCCCAATCCCGGAGCACCATAAATGCGCGCCGTTGCCGCTGTCCTTGCCGCGAGCCTGCCTTTGCTCGGCATCGCGTGGACCTTCAACCTGCCGGGCCTGCTGGGGCAGGTCTACATCACCGAGCAATACCTCGCGGTGATTTTGGGCCTGACCGTGCTCGCCGGATTGGTGCTCAAGCGCCAGCCCCCGGTGCCGATGGTCGTGGATGTGGGGTTCGGCCTGCTCTCGCTTGCCGGCTGGTGGTGGCTGGCCCTGAATTATCAGGACTGGCTCCTCGACCCGGTGAACCGGGGGCCTGAGAAATGGGTGCCTGCGGTGGTGGGCATTCTCGGCCTGTTCGAAGCGACCCGCCGTCACTGCGGGCTGGTTCTGAGCGCGCTGGGCGTGGGTTTCATGCTGTATGGTTTTATCGGTCACTTTGCGCCCGGCATCTTCGAAGCCGCCTATCTGTCGCCGCCCCGCTACCTTCTTTACGTCTACAACGACTCGAACGGCGTGCCGGGGCTGGTCCTCGGTGTCGGGGCCACGCAGATCCTCGGGTTCATCATTTTCGGCGCGGTGCTGACGGCGGTGGGTGGCTCGGCGGCTATGACCGACCTTGCGATGGCCACGATGGGCCACCGGCGGGGCGGCCCGGCCAAGGTCGCGATCCTCGCCTCGTCGCTGTTCGGCACCCTGTCGGGCTCGACCGTCGCGAACGTCATGTCCACCGGGGTCGTCACGATCCCGATGATGAAGAAAAGCGGCTGGCCTGCGCGCCATGCCGGGGCGATCGAGGCCGTGGCCTCCAACGGTGGCCAGATCGCGCCGCCGGTCATGGGCGCGACGGCCTTTATCATCGCCGAGTTTTTGCAGATTTCCTACACCGACGTCGTGATCGCGGCGCTTCTGCCTGCGGCGTTCTACTATATCCTGCTCTATCGGCAGGTGGACAGCTACGCCGCCGCGAACGGACTGATCGGCGAGCCGCGCGAGTCGCTGCCGCGCCTCGGTGCCGCGCTCAAGGGCAGCACGCCGCTGATCGTTCCGTTGGGCGTATTGATGTATTTCCTGTTCTGGCTGGGCTATGCGCCGGGCAAGTCGGCGCTTTATGCCTCCGGCGCGGCGCTTGTGCTTTATCTCGCGAAGGGAATGCGGCTTGTGTCCGGGCTTCGCGAACTCCCCGGCATCCTCGTGAGGGCCGGCGAGACGCTGATCCCGATCCTGCTGGTCTGCGCCATCGCCGGTATCATCATCGGGACGATCAACGTGACCGGGCTCGGCTTTGCGCTGACGCTCGCCCTCGGCAAGATCGCCGAACTGGGCGGGGTGCTGCCGCTGCTCCTCACCACCTCCGTCATCGCCATCGTTCTGGGCGTCGGAATGCCGACCTCGGGCGTCTACGTGGTGGTCGCGGTGCTGCTGGCGCCTGCGCTGGTGCGTCAGGGGATCGACATCACCGCCGCGCACCTTTTCATCCTCTACTTCGGCCTGCTGTCGATGCTGACGCCGCCGGTGGCCATCGCGAGCTATGCCGCCGCCTCCATCGCCAAAAGCGATATGTGGCAGACCGGCGTGACCGGGGTGCGGCTTGCCTTCGTGGCCTATCTGCTGCCGTTCGTCTTTGCCTTCAATCCCGCGCTTATCATGGACGGCACATGGCTCGAGATCGCGGTCTCCTGCGCGACCGTCTATGCCGGAGGGTACATTCTGGCCGACATACTGGCCCGAAAGCACGCCTTCGGCGGCGGGCTGGGCCGGATCGCGGCGGCGCTCGCAGGGCTCGTCCTGTTCTGCGCGACGGCGGTCTTCGATCCCGCCCATCCGGTCGCCGTGGTCGCGGCCGTAGGCAGTATCGCCCTCGTGGTCCTTTTCGGCTGGCAGGCACGGCGCGCTGCGGCCCTTCCAGAGCTTTCCACCAAAACCCCGAAGAACGGAGAATCCGATGCCCGAGCATAACCCGAACCCGCCCTACAAACGGATCGCCACCGAAGAGGCGTGGCTGCCGCAGGAGATTCTCGAACTCTACCGCGCCGAGATCCGCGACAAGGCGATCAACGAACCCGGCTTTCAGGCGCTCTGGGGCTTCTTCGCAGGCGACAATCCGATCGCCAAGGATCACAACCGCCGGATCGTCGATCTCGGGGAGGAGCGCCTTGCGGACATGGACCGCGCGGGCATCGACATCGCGGTTCTGTCGCTGTCTTCGCCCGGCGTCCAGATCTTCGACGCCGCGACCGCGACGAGCCTTGCCATTCGCGCCAACGACGAACTCGCCGAAGGGATCGCGAAAAACCCGGATCGCTACGTGGGTTTGGCCGCGTTTTCGCCGCTCGACCCGGAAGGCGGCGCGAAAGAGCTCGAGCGCGGCGTGACCAAGCTGGGCCTTCGGGGCGGCATCCTGAACTCGCACACGCTCGGCACCTATATGGACGACGAAAAATACTGGGACGTGTTCGAAGCGGCCGAAAGCCTCGGCGTGCCGATCTACCTGCACCCGAACACGCCGTCGCCGCAGATGTTGGAGCCTTTCCTGTCGCGCGGTCTCGACGCGGCGGTTTACGGTTTCGCCTGCGAGACGGGGCTGCACGCGTTGCGGCTGATCGTGTCCGGGCTGTTCGACCGGTTCCCGAAGCTTCAGATCGTGCTCGGCCATACGGGCGAGGCTTTGCCGTTCTGGCTCTACCGGCTCGATTTCATGCACACCCGTCTGTCGCATTCGAACCGGTATCCGGGCGTCGGGCCGCTCAAGCGCAAGATGTCCGAATACCTGCGTGAGAACTTCTACTACACCTCCTCCGGCGTCGGGGACCCCAAGCCGGTCATGTACGTGCAGGACGTCATCGGTGCCGACCGCATGATGTATGCGATGGATTATCCGTGGCAGTACGTGGTCGAGGAAACCGCGTTCTTCGACGCAATGCCGGTGCCGCCCGAGACGCTGAAGGCGTTCTACGAGGATAACGCCCGGAAGGTCTTCGGCATCTCATGACCGACCTGTCCGCAGATGTCGTGATCGTCGGGGCCGGTCCGGTCGGGCTGACGCTGGCGATGGAGCTTGACCGGCACGGTGTCTCGACCCTCATCGTCGAAAAGCGCCGCGCCGGTGAACCACCGAGCGTCAAGTGCAATCACGTCTCAGCGCGCTCGATGGAGATCTTCAGAGGCCTCGGCATCGCCGACGATATTCGCGCGACCGGCCTGCCGGACGATTATCCGCACAGTGTCAGCTATCGCACCACACTCACGGGGCGCGAGATCGCCTGCGTTCCCATCCCGTCGCGTGCGGGGCGGGAGCGCGGCGATCCTGGACCAGACACCGACTGGCCGACACCGGAACCTCCGCATCGCATCAACCAGATCTATCTCGAACCCGTTCTGTTCGAGGCGGCGCTGGCGCGGTCGGGGATCACGGTGCTGAATGAGGCGGAGGTGACGGATTTCACGCAATCCGCGGGCGGTGTCCGGGTCGAGATACGGGGGGCGGGCGGCGAGGCCCTCAGCGCCCAAGGCCGGTATCTGGTCGGATGCGACGGCGGGCGGTCGATGGTTCGCGGCGCGATCGGTGCCAAGCTTCGCGGTGACGCGGTGGTTCAGCGCGTGCAATCGACCTACATCCGCGCGCCCGGGCTTATCGACCTGATGGAAGTGCCGCCGACTTGGGGGATGTTCGCCTTCAACCCCGTGCGCACCGGCGTCGTCTATTCCATCGATGGGCGCGAAACTTGGCTCGTCCACAATTACCTGAGGGATGACGAGGCCGATTTCGACAGCATCGACCGCGATTGGGCGATCCGGCAGATCCTTGGGGTCGATGACGATTTCGAATTCGACATGCTCGCGCGCGAAGACTGGTTCGGGCGCCGGCTGGTGTCTGACAAGCTGCGCGAGGGCAATGTCTTCATCTGTGGCGACGCGGCGCATTTGTGGGTGCCATACGCGGGCTACGGCATGAATGCCGGGATCGCGGATGCGCACAATCTGGCCATGCACATGGGCGGGGTCTTTGCCGGTTGGGCCGACCCACGGTCGCTGGACGCGCACGAGGCCGAGCGACTGCCGATTACCGAGCAGGTGTCCTATTTCGCGATGAACCATGCGCATGAGATGGCCCGCAAGCGCAAGGCCGTGCCGCCCGAGATCGACGACGACACGCCCGAAGGCGCGGCTGCGCGCGAGACGGCGGGGCGGGCACTCTATGACCTGAACGTTCAGCAGTATTGCTGTGCGGGCCTGAACTTCGGCTATTATTACGACGCCTCACCGCTGATCGCGAAGGACGGCACCCCGCCGCCCTACACGATGGGCAGTTTCACGGCTTCGACCGTTCCGGGCGCCCGTCTGCCGAACGTGCAGGTGGAGGCGGAGCGGTGGCTCTATGACGTTCAGGGCGACCGCTTCGCCTTGGTGCGAACGGACACGTCCGTCGACGTGGATGCGCTTCTGGACGCCGCGCGGGCCGCCGGTTTGCCGATCACGTTGATCGACCTGCCGGATGCCCCCGCGCCCTATGCCGAGGCGCTGGTGCTGGCCCGCCCGGACAACCACATCGCATGGCGCGGGAACGCACTCCCGCCTGACCCGGAGGCCCTTGTCGCACTGCTGCGCGGCGCACGGATGGCCGAGGTGGCGGCATGATCGTCGACGTCCACACGCACATGCTTACCGAAGATTACCTCGATCTGCTGCGCCGCGAGGGCGGGCCGGACTATTCGTTTCGCACGCTTCCGGGCGGGGGAGAGGTGATCGACAAGTGCGGCGTGCCGTTCTTCACGCTCCTGCCGCCGATGTGGGATTTCGACCAACGCATTCGCGACATGGACGCCGACGGGGTCGATGTCTCGGTCATCTCGCTGACCTCGCCCAATGCGATCTTCCCTGATGCCGATCTGGGCAGGCGCGCGGCGCGGCTGATGAACGATGCCTTCGCCGAGGCGCGCACCGCCCATCCCGATCGACTGCGGTGGTTCGCCTCGCTCCCGTGGACCGATCCGACCGCCGCGGGCGAGGAACTCTTGCGCGCGGTCGCGCTCGGGGCCTCGGGCGTCATCGCGGTCGCGACCGTCGACGGCACGCCGCTCACGGATCGCGCCTTCGCGCCGATCTGGGCCGCGATCGACGCGGCGGGCCTGCCGGTCTTCCTGCATCCGTCCGTGCCGCCGGGTGGCGAGGCGCTGGGCCTTGGCGACTACAACCTCTCGCCCCCGGTCGGCTTCGTCTTCGATACCACGCTCGCAATCAGCCGGATGCTCTATGACGGGTTTTTCGATCGCTATCCGAACCTGCACATGATCCTGGCCCACGGGGGCGGCACGCTGCCGTTCCTGATCGGGCGGCTGGACATTTGCCACGAGCGCATCCCGGCCTGCGCGGCCGGCACGAACCATCGACCCTCGCACTTCCTAGACCGGATCTACCTCGACAGTGTGGTCTACACCAAAGGCGCCCTCGACTTGTGCATCGAGACGGTGGGCGCGGATCGGATCCTGTTCGGGTCCGACTACCCCCACAACATCGGGGACATGAAGGGGCGACTCGACCTGCTCGGGGCAAGTGCCGCGGCGCACGAAAGCGCGGCGGCGAGCCTGTTCGGCCTGCCGGACTGACGGGTCGGAGAGGCAAGCCGTTTTCGTGAAACGGAGCAAGGCAATGATGGGCGTTCGACCACGAAACGAGGGTTGGGCCTCGGCCCGGACTGTGCGGCGGTCCGGGCAACTCGCACCCAAGGGGCGGAGTTTGGCCTAGGACTACCCGCGCAACGGGAGAAACTGTTCACCGGAAGTGCAAAGCGAAAAGCACCCTGCGCTTGCCCTCTGCAACATCAAGACGACCAATTTCATGCCAATGACCTGATGTCTTTGGCGACCCCTCCAGGACTCGAACCCGGAACCTGCTGATTAGAAGTCAGCTGCTCTATCCAGTTGAGCTAAGGGGCCGCTTGCAGGCGAGATAGCCGCAGCAACCGACCCCATGCAACCGCTTTCACGCCTATCCGCGCAACTTGCGGCCCACCATCCACACGACCGGCAGCGCCACCACGAAGCCGGCGACGGCGGCCCAGACGATCGGCATGGTCGTGGTGTAGCCCGCCGTCAGCGCGGCGACGATGAATATACCGGCGAGCGTCGTGCCGCCCATGGCGTAAAGCGCAATCCAAAGGAACATCGTTCCCTCCCCAATTCACACGCGCGTTCCGGGTGAAGATGCGCAGGCGGGCCGGACCTGTCCTTGATCTACGTCATTCCGTTTACTGAATGCGTTTGGCGATGACGAAGGCAATGGGCCACGCGATCACCCAGCCCGCGACGGCCGAGGCCAAGAGAGGCCAGAGGCCGGTCACACCCGACACCAGCGCGATCACGACGGCCACGCCCGCGAGCGTGGCCCCGATGATCGAGTGCATCATGAAGACGAGGCGGGTCACGGGTTCGGGCGCACCATCCGCGTCATGACGTCGGACTTGAAGATCACCCGTTGCGCGACCGCGCCGAGGAAGTGGATCAGCACGACGATGAGCAGAACGGTCTTGAGCAGTTCATGCCCCTCGGCCGCGTTTTCGATGCCGCCGAACCAAGCGACCGCGCCCGACACCGGGACGAGGATCATCAGAAGATAAAGGGTGACGTGCGTGGCATGTGCGGCAAGCTTCAGCACGGCAGGCTCGTTCTCGGGCAACGGCGGGGCACCCCGCCGCAACTTGATCGCGAGCCGCCAGATCGCCAGAGCCAGAACGGCCAACCCGGTGAACACGTGCTGCGCCACAAGCGCGTTGGCCTCGTAGCCGCCTGTGCGCATGAGGCTGCGCCACGCCTCGGACATGGCATCGTGAAACACGAATTGCGCGGCGATCAGAAGGAAGATGGCCCAGTGCAGAATGATCTGGGTGCGGGTATATCCATGCGGCATGGCGAAGCTCCGGGTTGTTCACCCCTAACATACGCCACGCCACGGCATTTCCGTCGCGGTAATTCGCCTCAGGCCGGGATGTGCCGGTCGGTCTTCCAGTCGGGATCGTCGCGGCGCACCTTCTTGGTGTTCCACAGGCCCGCGGGGATGCCCACGACCAGACCGACGACGCCGGCGACGACGAAGGTCACCCATGTGAACAGCCCAAGCGCAAGCCCGGCGATCACCACCGCACCGGCGACGCAGAGCGCCCAGAGCGGGATGAAAAGCAGTCTCCAACCATGTTTCATGATGTGTCTCCTTTGCCGCTCAACGCGCGGGCAAAGGGGCCGGTTCCGATGCGCGACGGGTCTCTAGGCACCCCTCGCAAGCGCCTCGCGCAGAAGCGCGGCGTTCTTGCGGTGCGACTTGAACACGAGGTCGAACAGATCACCGACGAGCGGGATGCTCCCGATGACGTAATCGACGCCCGCATTCCACGCCATCCGCCCGATGGTGCGCTTGGGCACGCCGTGTTTCCACACGACCGACATGATCCATAGCGAGGGCAGGAGCATCGCCGTGTCACCGACGCCGGGGATCAGCCCGATGATCGAGTCCAGGCCGAACCGCAGGCGCGTGCCGGGGATGCCGTAGCGCGTGTCGAGCAGCCGGGCGACCCGGTCCACGCGGGCGAGGTCCTCGGCACGGTCGGGCAGTCGGGCGGTCAGGGAAGTGTCGGTCGGCATCGGTATCTCCTTCGGGAAACCGAACGACCGCCCGCGCGCTCTTGTTCCGCCGGCGGCGGATGCCGCAGGGGCCAAGCGGGCGTCAGAGTGTCCCGTCCGCCAGACGCCGCCGCACCGTTTCGATGATCTGCGAGGTCGAGATGCCCTCATGATACGGCAACCGCCGAAGCAACCCGCGCCGTGTCATCGGCTCGAACGCCTCTTCGAACCCCTCGCCGAAATAGACGAAATGATCGGGGCGGAACCGCTGATACCGCGCCTCGTAGCTGTCTGCGACTTCCGGCAGTGGGTCGATATAGGCCTCATCCACCCAGCGCACCGCCTGAACCTGTTTCAGCCGTTCCTCGGCGGGCAGGATCGGCGTGCGCTTGTAGCTTTCGACGACGGTATCGACATGGACGCCCACGATCAGGTGGTCGCCGAATGCCTTGGCCTCGCGCAGCGCGGCGAGGTGGTTGGAGTGCATGAGGTCGAAGACCCCTGTGGTCAGAACCACGGAATGCGGTTTCGCCATCCTCGTCTCTCCTTGATTTCGAGCGGTGGCATCGGGTCGGCGGGGGGCATCGGCGGCGGCCCGTCGCCCGCACCCTGCGCCTCGGTCCAGCGCCCCGCGACACGGCGCAGAAATTCGGGCGCGCCGGTGGCCCGGACAAGACCGGGCGGGCTGAAGAAATGGTCCCAATGGGTGACGGGCACGCGCCAGCCGGGCCCGTAGAAGGCACCGAGCATCCGCTCGGGCGCGCTCGGACGCCAGAGCCTGACCCCGGCCACGGTGAACCGTTCCCGGCCCGTATGCGGAAACCCGTAGGTGAGGAAGCCGTTGCGAAAACACCCGGTCGAATGCAGCATCGGCTGGTCGTAGAACGCCGTGCCGTCCTCGCAATAAAGTCCTGCAATATCGATGTGAAAACTGTCGCGGGAGACGCCGACATTGACCAGCCTGTTCTGCACGAAAATCTGCCGGAACGGCACGAACCCGGCACCGGCGAGCGTGGCGACAAGGTCGGGGGTCAGGGCCTCCAGCGGCAGCTTCACGTCGATGTCGTTGTCGCCGGGAATGAAGCCCGCGTCACGGATCAGGCCAAGGAGCGTGCCGTCCGACACGAAATGCTCGACCCCCGCCTTGTCGAGTGTGCGGGAGAGGTCGCCAAGCGTCGCCAACGCCGCCTCCCAATGGTCCGAGAGCACACGAAACCGGGGCCGCTCATCCGCGCCCAACCGCTCCATCCGGACGCCCACCCGGTGCTTGATGACGAGTTGCAGGTTCAAGGTCTGGGGTGTCCTCCTTGTTGGGAGAATAGCGGGTTTGGGTGTGGGGGGTAGGTCCGACGATTTGTTTCACCACATCTGTGGCGAGGGCGACTTCGCGGGGGGCTGCGGTGTCGTTGGGTGAACCCGGTGAACCAGGGGTCGCCGGACGGCCCGAGGCTTGGCCGTGGTCGTCGGTGTGACGGGATGGGCGGTTTAGGGTGGGGATGGATTTGACGTTGTGATGACATGGCATCGTGGAGAAGCGATTGCGTAGGGCGGGCGTCAGCCCGCCATTTGGCGCGAGGGATTGGCGGGGAGGCGGGCTAAAGCCCGCCCGTCGGTTGCTAGTCTGCCAATTCTCTAAGAATTGATGTCAGCACGAATTCACCGTCAAACCTGAAACCAATTCCGTCTAGAACGATGCTATGAATTGCACGTTCGTCCAAACTAGATTGAGTACCTATCTCCGCATGATGGACCAGACTGTCACGCAAGGACTTTAGTCGCGATACTGTCTGCTCAGCAACATTCTTGGCCTTTGGGTGTCTCTTGTACCTCCTCCGAATTTCATTGATATAGTTTCGTCCCAATGACTGTTCTAGCGCAGCACGGTAATAAACCCACTTCGCAGCTTCATCCTTACTACCCCGTGCCTTGGTCAACATCCTTAAGGCTTTCTTCGCAGGTTCTCCAAGCAAGGAAAAATCCACCTCAGCATCAATTAGGTTTCCAAATTTTTGGGCAATGTCGTCAAGCGGAGCCTTCTCGCGAATAGTGAGTTTCCGAGTAAAAAATTTTCGTTCTTTTGCACTGAAGAAAGACGAAATGATGGGTGGAAAAATCATCCCAGAACCAAGAAAACATGAAACTAAACCCGTTTCTGAATAAGCCCTATGAATTGAAAAGCCATCCTCCTTCTCAACAGAAGCCTCCCTAAAGGCGACCAATACCTCCTCTTCATTGAAACGATGTGAAAACTCGGAAACGTTGACGTTCTTCACACAATCAGAGTTGAAGTTGAGCGAAAGATGATGTGACCGGAACTCATCTCCAGTTTTGGTCGTAAGAATGATATAATGGGCATCGCTACCAGCGAACTTCAACGTTCTGCGGTGATATTCTTTTTCGGATAGCCTGGGCGATAGGGAATAGAGGGAGAGAAAAACAAAATCAATCTCGGAACAAATCCCTCTTATGGTTGTGGCGAGACGTTCCTCGAACTCAGTTGGCTCGCTGGCGGAACAAATCCAAAACCACGAACCAACTTGCAGGTCTGGTGCCACTTGCGCAGCATCAGTTTCTTCTTCTTTCCCCTCACCCATCCATCTTCAAAGCCGAGATAAACGCCTCCTGCGGGATCTCCACCTTGCCGAATTGGCGCATCTTCTTCTTACCGGCTTTCTGCTTCTCCAGCAGCTTCTTCTTCCGGGTCGCGTCGCCGCCATAGCATTTGGCCGTCACGTCTTTGCGCAGCGCCGACAGCGTCTCCCGCGCGATGACCTTGCCGCCGATGGCCGCTTGGATCGGGATCTTGAACATGTGGCGCGGGATCAGGTCTTTGAGTTTTTCGCACATCGCCCGGCCACGCATTTCGGCGCGGTCGCGGTGGACCATCATCGACAGCGCGTCGACGGGTTCGTCGTTCACGAGGATCTGCATCTTGACGAGGTTGTCCTGCCGGTAGCCTTCGATCGAATAGTCGAAGCTCGCGTAACCTTTCGTTACCGATTTCAGCCTATCGTAGAAGTCGAAGACCACTTCGTTCAGCGGCAGGTCATAGACCACCATCGCGCGTGATCCGGCGTAGGTGAGGTCAAGCTGGATGCCGCGACGGTCCTGGCAGAGTTTCAGCACGTCGCCCAGAAACTCGTCCGGGACCATGATCGTCGCCTTGATGCGCGGTTCTTCGACGTGGTCGACATAGGTCAGGTCGGGCATGTCGGCCGGGTTGTGCAATTCCTGCATCGTCCCGTCCTTCATGTAGATGTTATAGACCACCGAGGGCGCGGTGGTGATGAGTTCGATGTCGTATTCGCGTTCCAGCCGGTCGCGCACGACTTCCAGATGAAGGAGGCCAAGGAAACCACAGCGGAACCCGAAGCCGAGCGCGGCCGAGGTCTCCATCTCGTAGCTGAAAGAAGCGTCGTTCAGGGCGAGTTTCTCGATCGCGTCGCGCAGATCCTCGAACTCGGCTGAATCCACGGGGAACAGGCCGCAGAACACCACCGGGATCGACGGGTTGAAGCCGGGCAGGGGCTTTTCGCACCCCTTCTTCTCATGCGTGATCGTGTCGCCGACTTTGGTATCGCGCACCTGTTTGATCGAGGCCGTGATAAAGCCGATCTCGCCCGGTCCAAGCTCCTTCACGTCCTGCATCTTGGGGCGGAACACGCCGATCTTGTCGATCTGGTGCACCGTGCCGTTCTGCATGAACATCACGCGGTCGTTCTTTTTCATCTTGCCGTCCATGACGCGCACCAGCACGACGACGCCCAGATAGGGGTCATACCAACTGTCGACCAGCATGGCCTTCAGCGGCGCATCGGCGTCGCCCGTCGGGGCGGGCAGGCGGTGCACGATGGCTTCCAGCACCTCGCGGATGCCCTCGCCGGTCTTGGCCGACACCGCAATCGCGCCCGAGGCGTCGATCCCGATAACGTCCTCGACCTGTTCGGCCACGCGCGAAATGTCGGATGCGGGCAGGTCGATCTTGTTGAACACCGGCACGATCTCATGATCCGCGTCGATCGCCTGATAGACGTTGGCCAGCGTCTGCGCCTCGACCCCTTGGGTCGAGTCCACGACCAGAAGCGAGCCTTCGACCGCGCGCATGGACCGGCTGACCTCATAGGCGAAATCGACGTGACCGGGCGTGTCGATCAGGTTCAGCACATAGGACTGGCCGTCGAGCGCGTCGTATTCGATGCGCACGGTGTTGGCCTTGATGGTGATGCCCCGCTCGCGCTCGATATCCATGGCGTCGAGCAACTGCTCTTTCATGTCGCGATCCGGCACGGTGTTCGTGGCCTGGATCAGGCGGTCGGCAAGCGTGGATTTCCCGTGGTCGATATGGGCGACGATGGAGAAATTGCGGATGTGAGCGAGGTCAGTCATGGCGGTGGGAGATAACACCCTTCCGACAGGCGTGGAAGTGGGCAAAATCGTGCTGGCGGGTTTTGTTTGCAAGGCCCGGATATGTTACGGGACAGATGTGCTTTTACTGTGAAAGGAGACCGGGATGAGGCTGAACATGGGTATCTGCGTCGCCTTGGGCATCGCCATCGGCGCGTCGTTCGGGGCGGCCACCGGAGCTGCGGCCGAGGGGGCCGCCTGGGGCGTGGCGCTGGGTGCCGCCATCGGCGCGGTCGCCAGTGGCCTGCGCAGCCGGATGGACCGGGGCTAGGGGGCCGCCATGAACATGGGGGCCGCCATCGCGCTGGGCATCGGGATCGGCACGGCCATCGGCGTGGCGATGGACAATGTCGGCGCGGGCATCGCGATCGGGGCCGGGATGGGCGCCGCCATCGGCGCGGCCCTGTCCAGCCGCACGAAGGACGACGACGAGACCTGATTTCGGCTCACAGCCGCGACAGATACCGCCCGAAATCGCGCGCATCCACCTCCGCCTCGCGCACCAGCCAGTCGAAGTGCTCGGTCAGCGACCGCAGGCGCGAGGATTCGCGAAAAGCGAGGTAGAAGCGCCCGACGTAGATGACCCCGATCAACGGTCCATAGACCGTCAAGGGTGCTGAAAACACGCGCCGCGCGTCATACAGGAACACCCGCAAGCTGGGAAAATACTCCTCGTGAAGCGCGATCAGATGGTCGATCTGCGCCCGCCGCGCGCCCGCCTCCAGCCCCCGGTAATAGCCTTCGCCCGCGGCCAGCGCCGTCACCTCCTGAACGGGCAGGGCGATCTCATGATCGGATGACCGGGCGCGCAGGAAATCCAGCCGCTCGCGCATCGCGGAAATCGCCTGATCCGACGTCTTCGACAGGAAATCCGCGTATTCCCAGCGCAGCACATCCTCGGTCTTGAGCATATCGGGCAGGGTCGCGGGCACGTGGCGCACCTTGTATCCCGTCGCCTCGCGATACCAGTCGAGAAGCTGGTCGTCGGCAGGGGTGCGGTCGGCCTCGGTCATCTGCATGGCCGCCGCGATGGCGTCGCCGGGCCGTTCGGGCCGGTCGGTGAGCCCCAACAGCCAGTCGGTCGAAACGCCCAGTTCCTGCGCCAGGTCTGCGGTCAGTTGGGCCGAGGGCAGGCGTGCGGCCTCGGCATCCAGAACCTGCGATATCGTGGACCGGTTCACGCCCGTCGCACGGGCGATCCCGGCGCGGCTGGCCCCCGCGAGGGTCATCGCCGACAGCAGGCGTTCACGGAACAGGCTCGCACGGTCGCGCTTGTCGATTTTCATAAGCGATGTTGTCTATTATAAACAAATGGTCGGTTCAGTTTACGGGTAACAGACTTCGCGCCCACCCGTCCAGCCGATAAGCCTTTCCCACGCAACGCCAAAACGAACGGGAGCCTCGGATGGACACCGCGCGCCGCACAGTCGCGAAAGCGATCACATGGCAATTGCTCGGTCTCGTCACGACCACCGTTCTCGGCTATGTCGCCACCGGATCGCTCACCGCAGGCGGGGCGCTCGCCCTTTCCTCGGCGCTCGTCGGCTTCGTCTGCTACGCGGCCCACGAACGGCTCTGGTCCCGCATCCACTGGGGCCGCATCTTCCCACAAAATGACAAAAGCGCGACCTGAGCCGCGCCTCTTCTCTGTTTCCAGAAACCTCGGGGGAGCGCGAGGGGGCAGCGCCCCCTCGCATGGATCGCCGCGGGCTTGCCCGCGGCGAAACCGCTTACATGCCCTGCGCCATGCAGTTTGCGTAGTAGGTGACGGTCGCGGGCCAGTCCGAGAACACGCCGTCCACGCCCACGTCCTGCGCCAGCACGTCGAGTACGGTGAAATAGTCGGCGTCGTTATCCACGGCCTCCGCGACCGACTGGTAATACCAGCCGCCACCCGTGGTGAGCGGGCCGGAGCGTTCCAGCGTCCATGTGATGAGGTTCAGGCCAGCGTCCTTCGCCGCCAGCGCATACTCCGACGCGGCGATTTCGCCGTCCTTCACGGTGACCAGCATGTTGATCGACGGGGCGAGGTAATTGACGCCCTGATCCACCAGCGCCGCGAAATCCTCGTTCCACGTCTCGGCGTTCTGCTCGTCGAAGCCCTCGGACCATTCGACCAGATACACCGCCTGCTCACCGAACTCCGGCTCGTTCTCGATCCAGTAGAGCACGTCTTCGAGGTTGAAGGATTGCGGCCAGACGCGGTTCGGCGCGATGCCCGCGTCCTTGTATTCGTCGATCATCTTCTGGGCGTAGTCGGCCTGCGCGAACCCGTCGAAGGGCATTTCGACCGACGGCGATTTCAGCTCGGGCGTGAAGTCGGCGCCAAGCTCGTCGAAGAGCGCGATCGACTCGGCATGGGTCATCAGCGTGCCGCCCATGGCCGCGTAAAGGTCGGTGCGCCAGCCTGCGGTGCCGTCCATATAGGCCTCAACGGTTTCGCCAGCGGGGTTCGCGGCATCCATCTTGCCGGTCAGCGTGCGGAACTCGGCCAGCGTGATGTCCGAGGTGCGGCATTCGGCGGCGGCGGGCGTGTCGCCGTCGGCACCCGCGAACGGCGTGGTGCACTTCGCGCCGAGGTCCGTGGCGAGGATGTCGGTCGTGGTGTGCAGGTCGTTCTGCGCGTGACGGCAGACGAGTTCCTTGTCGGCCGTAAAGGTCACGTCGCATTCGAGGACACCGGCCCCCATCCGCGCGGCGGCACGGTTCGATTCCACAGTGTGCTCGGGGAACATGAGCGGCGCGCCACGGTGACCGATCGAGAATTTCTGCGCGGTCATGTCCATGTCCTGACAGGCCAAGAGCTTGTCCTTGAGCGCGCCCTCCTCCATCCGGTCGATGAGGTAGTAGGGGCGGGGGCCCAGTTCGATGGGGGCGGCGATGGCGGCGCCTGCCAGCATCGCGCTGGCGAGGGCGAGGGTGAGCGTGCGGGTCATGTCGGAATACTCCCTGTTGACGTGTCCGGTGCGCATAGAATGGGCGGGATTGAAACCGGGGCATGACGGTTTCGCGAAACCTTGGTGACAGTCCCTCCGGGGGCGGCTAGCGTCTGGCCATGACAGGCATTCTCACCGTGACGTTGAACCCCGCGCTGGACGTGTCGACCTCGGTCGACAGGGTGCGGCCCGAGGACAAGCTGCGCTGCGCCATGCCGTCGCTCGACACCGGCGGCGGCGGCGTCAACGTGGCGCGCGCCATCGGCGAGCTTGGCGGGCGGGCCGGGGCCTTCGTCGCGCTGGCGGGGCATACGGGCGCGCAGTTTCGCGATCTTCTGGAGGACGAGCCGCTCGACCCGGTGGTGTTCGACATCCCCGGCGACACGCGCCAGTCGCTCGCCGTGACCGACGAGGGCACGGGCGAGCAGTTCCGGTTCGTCATGCCGGGGCCGCGCTGGTCGCCGGATCTGGCCGAGGCCGCGATCCGGGCTATCGTCGCGGCGGCCCCGCGGGACGGTTTCGTGGTTCTGTCGGGCAGCCAGCCGCCCGGCGTCCCAGTGCATTTCCCCACCGGACTGGCCGCCGAGATCGAAGCGGTGGGGGCGCGGCTCATCCTCGACACCTCCGGCCCGCCGCTGCGCGCGCTTCTGGGGGTCGGCCATGCCCGCCATCACGTTCTCAGGCTCGACGGGGCCGAGAGCGCCGAACTGGCGGGACGAAGGCTCGTCACCCGCGAAGAAGTCGCGGATTTCGCCCAGTCACTGATCGTGGGCGGGATATCCGAGGTCGTGGTGCTGGCGCTCGGGGCGGACGGGTCGGTTCTGGCGACGGCGCAGGGGCGCTGGCACGCCAACACCATCGACGTTCCGGTGAAGTCCAAGGTCGGCGCGGGCGACAGCTTTGTGGGGGCCTTCACGCTTGCCCTGTCACGCGGGGCGGCGCCCGAGGCCGCGCTGGTGCAGGGCTGCGCGGCGGCGTCGGCCGCCGTGATGACGGATGCGACCGCGCTGTGCCGGCGCGAAGATGTCGAGGCCTTGGCGCGCACCGCCACCCTGACGCCCCTGTGACAGCGTGACTGTTTCGCAAACCACCAAAGCGTGCTACCTTCCGCGCCCATTGGACAACGGTGTTTCGACAGTCAGGGATCGACCATGAAACGCATCATTCTCGGCGCGGGCTTTGCGCTCGTGCTGGCTGCCCCGGCTTCGGCGGCGGGCATCATCGAAACCGCCTGCATGAAATCGGGTCGCACGGCGGCCTCTTCGGTTCTGTGCAACTGCATTCAGGGCGTGGCCGACCAGCTGCTCGCCCCGCATGAGCAGCGCAAGGGCGCCGCGTTCTTCGCGGACCCGCACAAGAGCCAGGAGACGCGCCAGAGCGCGGATGCAAACGACGGCGCCTTTTGGCGCAAGTGGAAGGATTACGGCGTGATCGCAGCGAAAAGCTGCGGTTAGATCGCCTTCAGCAACCCCTTGGTGCAGGCTTCGACAAGGTCGAGCGTCTCGTCGAACGCGCGGGTGTAATAGGGGTCGGGCACGTGATCCATGCCCGTCTCGGGTGCATAGGCGGTGAACAGGCGCACGGGCGTCGTGTTTCCGGGTGGGCGCTTCCGTTCGATGTCGCGCAGGTTCTCCGCGTCCATCGCGAGGATCAGGTCGAAAGTGTCGAAGTCGGCCGCGTCGAACTGGCGCGCCCTGAGCGGTGACAGGTCGTAGCCGCGCCTGCGCGCCGCGCGCTGCATGTCGCCATAGGGCGGCTCGCCGATATGCCAGCCGGACGTGCCCGCGCTGTCGAAGGTCAGGTCATGGTCCGCCCCCATCCGGCGCGCGACGCCTTCAGCGGTGGGCGAGCGGCAGATGTTGCCGAGACAGACGAACAGGATACGCGTGGTCATGGCTCAGTCCTCACCGTCGCGCAGCCTGAGGTGCGCCTTGATCTGCCCGTGGTCCGAAGCGAGTTTGTTGTAGGGGGCTTCGGGGTGCGAGCCGTCGGTGATGTGGTCGTTCAGCACCGAGAAATACTCCATATCCGCGATCCGCTTGTCGTAATCCGGGTGGAAGTGGCGGCTGAGGTAGATCTGGTCGATGCTTTCGAACACCCCCGCGAAGGCGGTGGTATAGACCATGTCGCGCAAGGATTTACGCACGAACAGCCCCTCGGCGGCGTGCAGGCGGTTGCGCTCCACCTGTTCCTTGATGGTCGCGGCTTCCTCCGCCGAATAACGGTCGGAATAGCTTTCGGCATCGTGGCGCAGCATCCACTGGTAGTTGCGGAACGGCACTTCGCCCGAGACGATCTCGGAACTCACCGCATGTTCGCCGTCGTTGAAGTCGCCCATGACGGCGACCGGATGGCCCTTGGCCAGTTCCGCCACGATCTCACGCCGCAGCACCCAGGCCTCGGCCATGCGGCGCACGGCGGCGCGCATGGAGCCCATCGCGCGGCCCACGGGATCATAGTGGACAAGGTCTTCTTCCGGGGCGAAGTCCGCGCCTTCGGGCCGGATGAACTCGCCCAATTTCGACTTCAGGTGACAGTTGAAGAGGGTAATGACCTGATCCCCGACCGGAATCCGAACCTTGAGGATCGGGCGCGACAGGCGGCGCAGCGTGAACGCTCCGGCGTCAAGGTCGCCGTCCAGACCGCGCAGGGGCTGGAACGGGATGGTCAGGGGCGTGGCGAAATCCTGAATGACCTCCGGTTCCCCCACGAAGCCGAAGCGCGACAGAACCGCCACACCGGGGCGGCGCTTGCCGGGCTGCCTCGTGTCGGCGGCATTGGGGGCGAAGGCCAGCGCAGCGTCGTCATAAGGCTCCACCCCCAGTTTCCGGAAAATGACCTTGCGATGATAGGCCTTGCCCTTCGACGGGATCACCGCGTCGTTCAACGTGCGCGCCCGGTCGGAAGCCTCCGCGATCACTTCGCGTAGCGGTTCCTCTTCGAAAATCTCCTGAAACCCGATCACATCGGCATCCAGATCGACAAGCTGGCTCGCCATCCAGTCGCGCTTCCAACCGTATTCCTCGGGCGTGTAGGACTGGAACTCGTAATATTCCTTGTCCGGCCCGATCAGGTTCTTGACGTTGAAGGATGCGAGGGTGAACTCCATCAGGGGCTCCCTGTGTCAGAGGGTGTCGAGGGCTTGGGCGAAACTCGTCGGGTCCACATTGCCGCCGGAGGCGACGACGATCAGCGTGTCGGCCTCGGTCTCGCGCGCATGGAACAGCGCGGCGGCCAGCGCAACGGCGCCGCCGGGTTCCACCACGATCTTCAGCCGAAGGAAGGCATGGGCCATGGCACGCAAGGCGTCGGCATCGGGCACGGCGAGGCCGGGTCCGCAAAGCGCGTGCATGATCGGGAAAGTCAGTTGCCCTGGTGCGGGCGTGATGATCGCGTCGCAGATCGAGCCGGTGAGCGCCGGGTTGCGCTGGATGCTGCCTGCGGCGAGCGACCGTGCCACGTCGTCGAACCCTTCCGGCTCGACCGGCCTGACCCGCATTCCGGGTGCTTCGGCGTTGAGCGCGATGGCCGTGCCGGAGGTCAGCCCGCCACCGCCGCAGGGGATCAGGACTTCGGCTTGCGTGACGCCAAGCGCCTTGGCCTGCGCCGCGATCTCAAGCCCCACCGTGCCTTGGCCCGCGATCACCTCGGGTTCGTCGAACGGTTTGATAAGCGTCAGCCCGCGTTCCTCGGCCAGCGCCGTGCCGATCGCGTCGCGGTCTTCCGTCGCGCGGTCATAGGTCACGACCTCGGCCCCCAGCGCGCGGGTGTTTTCAAGCTTCAGCCGCGGCGCGTCCGACGGCATCACGATCACCGCGGGCACGCCGAAATCCCGTGCCGCCTGCGCGACACCCTGCGCATGGTTCCCGGAGGAAAACGCGATGACCCCTTTCTTGCGCACTTCGGGGTGGATCGAGGACACCGCCGAGCGTCCGCCGCGATACTTGAAGCTGCCGGTGACCTGAAGGCACTCGGGTTTGACGAGAATGCGCTTTCCCGCGATCTCGTCGAGAAACGGGGAATGAAGAAGCGGTGTCACGCGGGCATGGCCGTGAATGCGGATCGCCGCCGCCCGGATCATGTCGAGGTTCATCGGCAGTCGTCCAGCCACGCGTTGATCGTTTCGACCGCCTCCGGTTCGTCCAGAAACGGCGCGTGGCCGCGCCCCGGCACTTCGGCATAGCGCATTTCGGGGATGCGGTTTCGCATTTCGGCTGCGGTGTCGGCGGTCAGCACGTCGGACCCGGCGCCGCGTATGACGGCGAGCGGTTTTGCGGCCAGAGCCATGAAGAGCGGCCAGAGGTCCGGCATCTCCGCATTCATCGCTGCGAGGAAACTTTCACGCAGGGCGGGATCGTACCGAATGTCGAGGCCATCGTCGGTTTCGACGTAGGACCGTTCCGCTTCTTCGCGCCACCGGGACGCGGGGACATTGTCGAACCCGTTGACGGTCTGCGCCCGGATCTTGGCCATTTCGTCCAGCGTGGCGGCTTTGGGTTTGCGCCCGATGTAGCCGTCGATGACCTTCAGCCCTTCGCGGTCCACCACGGGCCCGACATCGTTCAGGCAGACGCCCAGCACCCTGTCGGCCTGCGTGGCGGCGATCACCATCGAGATCAGGCCACCGCGCGACGTGCCCAGAAAAGCCGCCTTGTCGAGCCCCAGATGCGCCATCAGGGCCAGCACATCACCCGCCTCGGCAGGCACGGTATAGGTCGACCAATCGGCCCGGTCGCTTTGCCCGCGCCCGCGATAATCCATGCGGATCAGGCGCACATTCTTCAGGTGCGGCGCGACGAAATCGAAATCGCGATGGTTCCGGGTAAGGCCGGACAGGGCGATCAGCGGCAGTCCTTCGCCCTCGTCGGTATAAGCGATGGACAGCCCGTCAGGCGTCGTGAAGTGCTGAACCTCGGTCATCAGATGGCCTTCGCGATGTCGGGAATGGTCGTGAGATCGGTGAGCATTTCGTGCGGCGGGTGGCCAAGCCGGTCCATCGGTTCGCCCGCGCGGTTCACCCAGGCCGTGAAGAAGCCGTATCCGCAGGCCGCCGAGGCATCCCACCCGTTCGACGAGACGAACAGAACCTGATCGTTTTCACAGCCGAACCGTTTGTTCACGAGGTCATAGACCGCATCCGCCGGTTTGAAGATTCCGACGCTTTCGACGCTCAGGCAATTGTCGAGCAGATCGCCGATCCCCGCGGACTGAACGGCGCCGTCCAGCATGTCCGGCGAACCGTTGGAAAGGATCGCGGTCGAAAAGCCCGCCTCTTTCAGCGCGGCGAGCATCGCGGGCACTTCCGGATAGGCCGAAAGCTCCCAATACAGCGCCAGCAGGCGTTCGCGCAGGGTCTCGTCGCCGAGCAGCCCCTGTTTGTCGAGCGCCCAGTCCAGCCCGTCCTGCGTGACGGACCAGAAATCGGTGTGCTCGCCCGTGACCGCGCGCAGCCATGTATATTGCAGTTGTTTCGTGCGCCAGTCGGCGGCGAGGGTGGGCCAGACTTTGGCCAGCGCCTCGTTCCCCGGTTCCTCCGCAGCCTCCCGCGCGGCGGCGGACACGTCGAACAGCGTGCCATAGGCGTCGAAAATGCAGGTGGTAATGGCCATGATGTCCTCCCGTTTCGAGCGGGAGACTTGCATGGGTGCCGCGCGAGGGAAAGGGGTCAGAACTGCCCGGTCACGACCAGCAGCACCCACCAGCCGCCGAGGAAGAAGGCCGAAAGTGTGGTGAGGTAGGCCGGGATCGCCGTCATGAGCGCGCGGCCGGGCATCGGCGGGCGTTCCTTGGGGATCGGCGGGCGGATCGCATAGGCCAGTGCGCCGATCACCGAAATCAGGAACAGGCCGGGCGTATCCGTGGCCCACGACATGCCGATCATTCCAGCGAAGAGCGAGGCCGCGGGCAGGGCCGAGACGCGCGGAAAGCCGGGGCGCATCATCAGTTGCACCAGCGTGCCGCCGGACAAGGGCCAGATCGGCAGAAGCGCGATGAAGTTGAACGCGCCGAGCGTCAGCGCCAGCGTGCCGAAAAGGTGTTGCAGCGGGTGGCCCGCGAACAGGTCGGACAGGGCGAAGGCCAGCACCATCGGGGCAAGGCCCAGCGCGGGGCCCATGAGCACGACGAAGAAATGTTCGAGATCGGTGAGATGCGGATCGCGCGACACCGGCCCGGACCGGGGCATCGGGATGAGGCGAAAGCGCACGTCCGCGTGGCCCGCAAGACGGTGACCCAGCACGATGCCAAGCTCGTGTATGGTAAGCGCGATCAGCAACGAGGCACTCGTCACCACGTCGAAGGTCAGCGCGATGGCGGCGAGGATCGTGCCCAGAATGATGACGTGGGAACCTGAGACACCGATGAGCGGAATAGGTCTGCGGCCTGCGTACATGGCGGGTCGCACTACCGTCACGGTAGCGCCGACCAACACCATGCTTAGCAGAAAAAAGGTCATGTGACCCCGGCGTTCACAGGGGGCCGCCCGGAGAGATTACGAGGGACGTATCCGGGGCGGCCCTGCCTTTGTTATGCCGGGATTGCGGCAGGTCAGGCAACGATTAAGGCCGAAACTGATTGTTTCCAATTGCGCGGTGGCGCGAAACGGGGGTCAATGCGCCCATTGTCCACGCATCGGAGGATCGGACATGCCCAGACGGCTAGAGATGCTGCGCAGCCATGCGCGCGAGACCCGCGAAGCCCTCGAGGCCGAATACGAGCGCCGGATCGAGGCGCTGGGCGGGCGATGGGAGCGAGGGCGGCTGATCTTCGACGCCGAGGTGCGGCGGCGCCAGAGGCGGGCCAGACAGGCGTTCGCCGAATATGTGCGCGGCATCAAGCCGCTCAACGTCATCACCGCGCCGGTGATCTATTCCGTGCTCATCGCCTTCGTTGTGATGGACCTGTTCGTCACGGTCTACATGCACGTCTGCTTCCCGGTCTACGGCATCCCCAAAGTGCGCCGGCGGGACCATGTGAAGGTCGACCGCCACCGGCTGCCCTATCTCAACTGGGTGCAGAAGGTGAACTGCGTCTATTGCGGATATGGGAACGGGGTCATCGCCTATGCCCGCGAAATCGCCGCGCGGACCGAGGCCTATTGGTGCCCGATCAAGCACGCGGAACGCTGGGACGGGGCGCATGACCATTACGCGGGCTTCATGGACTACGGCGACGAGCGCGATTTCGTCTCGCGCTGGGCCGACAGCCGGTCGCAGATCACCGGGGGAAAGCGGGCCGACCGGCCCGTGCACGTGGATGTGAACCAGGACTAGGAAAGCCGGTCAGTTCCGGCGGAAGGTCAGGTAATGCGGCACGCGGCCCTCGCGCAGGGCCTTTTGTTCGTAGCGGGTCGACAGCCAGTCGCCCCACGGCTCGCGCCAGTCGGCGGGGCCTTCGGCCAGCCAGTCGAACCCGGCCTTGGGCACTTCTTCAAGCGTCTGGCGCACGTAGTCGGGAATATCGGTGGCCACGCGGAACTCGGCCCCCGGTTTCAGGACACGGTGCAGCGGTTCGAGGTGCTCGGGCGTCACGAAGCGACGGCGGTGGTGGCGTTTCTTGGGCCACGGGTCCGGGTAGAGCAGGAACGCCTTCGAGATCGAACCCTCCGGCAGCACGTCGAACAGGTCGCGCGCGTCGCCCGCGTGGACGCGGATGTTCGTCGCCTCGGACTGGCGCAGCTTGCCCAGCATCATCGCGACCCCGTTCACGAAAGGCTCGCAACCGATCAGGCCGACGTTCGGATAGGTCTCGCCCTGATGGACAAGGTGCTCACCCCCGCCGAAGCCGATTTCGAGCCAGACGTCGCGCCCGCCGAACAGGCTGGCGAGGTCGAGGTTCTCGCGTTCCGGGTTCTCGTCCCAGCCGACCGGACCGGGGGAGAGTTTCGGCAGGTCTTCTTCGAGATAGGCGACCTGGCTTTCACGAAGTCCCTTGGCCTTGAACCGCCCATAGAAATTGCGCCACGGCGCGCCGCTTTGATGTCTCGTCTCGCTCATGCGCCGCGCATACCCGCAGGCGGGAGGCGGATCAATATGTGCTGGTGTGCACATAAAGTGTATGAAATTGGAGAATGGTGCAAGGCGCGACGCTGATGCATCTCTTGGCCATCGCCCGAATGGGCCAACAGTCAAGGAATGCAACAATGAACGCACAAACGCTCGCCTATGCCGCGCCGCTCGCCCGGCTTCTCCTCTCCGCGATGTTCATCATCTCGGGTCTTCAGAAAATCACCGGATACGCCGGGACCGCAGGGTATATGGAGGCGATGGGCGTGGCCCCCGGCCTTCTGCCCATCGTGATCCTCGTCGAAGTCGTGGGCGGGATCGCGCTGCTCGTGGGTTTTCAGGCGCGTCTGGCGGCCTTTTTGCTCGCCGGGTTCTCGGTCGTGTCGGGGCTTCTGTTCCACCTGATCCCGTCCTTCGGGATGGAGGATGCGATGGCCGCGCAGGGTCAGGTGATCTCGTTCATGAAGAACGTGACTATCGCGGGCGGGATGCTGATGGTCGTAGCGTTCGGCCCGGGCCGCGTGTCGGTGTCGCGCAAAGAGGCTGCGCTCGTGCCCGCCGAGTGATTTCGCCCGGACTTGCGTCCGG
>NZ_CH902578.1:3316944-3335805 GCF_000152805.1 Maritimibacter alkaliphilus HTCC2654
CCGCGCAAGCGGGCGAAATCTTTCAGGCCCCGCGCACCTTGTTTACCACCGCTACCGCCGCCGCCACCGCCGCCTCGATCGTCATGTGACTCGTGTCGATGGTCACCGCGTCATCCGCGGGCTTCAGGGGCGCCGTCGCGCGGGTCCGGTCCCGCTCGTCGCGCGCGCGCACGTCAGCCAGCACACTGTCGTAACCCGCGTCATGCCCGGTTTCGAGCAGTTCCTTGTGCCGGCGCACCGCCCGCACCTCGGGGCTGGCTGTCACAAAAAGCTTCACGGCGGCCTCAGGGCAGATCACGGTGCCGATGTCGCGCCCGTCCAGAACCGCGCCGCCTGCGCGTGCCGCGAAGGCGCGTTGGAAATCCACCAGCGCCTCGCGCACCTCGGGTTCGACCGCCACCTTGCTCGCCGCCTGCGCGACCTTTGGCGTGCGCAGCCCCAGCACCTCAAGATCCTCGGCGCGCAGCGACCGGGCCGCCGCCACCGCGTCTTCGCCGTCCAGCACACGTTTGCCCACGGCGCGATAGAGCAGCCCGGTGTCCAGATGCGCGAAGCCGAAATGCCGCGCCACCGCTTTGGAAATCGTGCCCTTGCCCGCCGCCGCAGGCCCGTCGATTGCTACCGTGAAGCTCAAACCGCTACCCCTTGCTCGCTCGTGCCCGCGTTTTGAAGAAAGTCGCGACGAGGAGCAAGATCGACACAGGCAGAAGGAGCCATTTGAGCATGGTGGCGGCGCTCGCCCGCCCAATCGTGCCCGGATCGAGGGCGTCGGGGCCGGCAAGCAGGCTTTGGGTGACCAGCGCATTCTCGGTCAGGTCGGACAGGCCCATGACCACCGGCACCAGAGCAAGCCAGCGCCACGCCCCGCCCCCCAGCCAGATCCCGTAGGCGAAGGTCACACCGAACAGCACCGGCACGGCGACGTCCCATGTCCGCGAGATGCGCGCATAGGCTTCGGGAAACCCCGGCTCGGCCCCGTCGAGCAGCGCCCGGATGTCATCGACCCCATATCCCGTCACCCGCAGGTCGGGGATCGCCGCCCCGTTGGTGAGCGCGATCATGTCCTGCCCGGCCCAGCCGACCAGAAGGCCGTAGACCAAAAGCGTCACGGCGAGCAAAAACCAGAAAATCCCGATGCGTCCCATGCGTCGCTCCCAAGCCCTGCCGTCACTTAGCCAGAGGAACGGCGGCGAGGGAACCGCCAATATCAGGCGGTCGAACGCTCGATGGTCGCGCCGAGACCTGTCATCAGCGGCTCGAAAATCGGGAACGAGGTTGCGATGGGCTGGCCGTCATCGACGCTTACGGGCGATTGGGACGCCATCCCCATGACCATGAAGCTCATCGCGATCCGGTGGTCGAGCCGCGCGGCAGCGGTGCCGCCCCCCGGCACGCCGTCCGGACCCAAGCCGTGCACGGTCATGAAGTCGCGCCCTTCCTCGATGGTGACCCCGTTCGCCTCGAGCCCCCGCGCCATCGCGTCGATCCGGTCGCTTTCCTTGACGCGCAGCTCATGCACGCCGACCATCTCGGTCTTGCCGGTCGCAAAGGCCGCGACCACGGACAGCACCGGATATTCGTCGATCATGCTCGCCGCACGCTCTTCCGGCACGCGGATGCCCTTCATGTCGGGCGAGAAACGCGCGCGCAGGTCGGCCACAGGCTCGCCCCCCTCTTCGCGTTCGTTCTCATAGGTCAGGTCCGCGCCCATTTCGATGAGCGTGGTGAACAGCCCGGCGCGGGTCGGGTTCAGGCCGATGTTCGGCACCAGCACGTCGGACCCCGGCACGATCAGCGCGGCGCAGACCGGGAACGCCGCCGAGGACGGATCGCGCGGCACGGCGATGGTCTGGGGCTTGAGCTCCGGCTGACCCACCAGCGTGATGACGCGGCCCTCGTCGGTGTCCTCGACGCTGATCTCGGCCCCGAACCCCGCAAGCATCCGCTCGGTATGATCGCGCGTCGCCTCGGCCTCGATCACCACGGTCTCACCGGGCGCGTTCAGGCCCGCGAGCAGCACGGCGGATTTGACCTGCGCGGAGGCCATCGGCGTTCTGTAGCGGACCGGGATCGGGTTCTTCGCGCCCACCACGGTCATCGGCAGCCGCCCGCCCGTGCGCCCGTAGCTCTGCGCGCCGAACAGGGCGATGGGGTCGGTCACGCGGCCCATCGGGCGCGACCGAAGTGAGGCATCGCCCGTGAAGGTCGCGGTGATCGGCGAGGTCGCCATGCACCCCATGATAAGCCGCACGCCAGTGCCCGCGTTGCCGCAGTCGATCACGTCTTCAGGCTCGGCAAAGCCACCGACGCCGACACCGTTCACGCGCCATTCGCCGTCGCCCAACCGTTCCACATCGGCCCCGAAAGCGCGCATCGCCGCGGCGGTGGCCAGCACGTCCTCGCCTTCGAGCAGCCCGGTCACGCGGGTCTCACCCACGGCCATCGCGCCAAGCAGGAGCGAGCGGTGGCTGATCGACTTATCCCCCGGCACGTCCGCCACGCCCTTGAGCGGGCCGGACTTGCGGCTGGTCATCGGGATCGGGGTGCCGTGGCCGGACATGGAAAGCCTCCTCGCTGCGTTCGGGCGCTGATAGCGCAGGTCAATCGGGGCGTCCACTGGCTGTGGGCCAGAGCCGACGGAACGAGAAAAGGGCGCGGCCCAACGACCACGCCCCTTCAAGACTAATCGGTTCACAAAGCTACAGGTTTTCCGGCTGCGGCATCCCGAGCACGTGGAACCCGCAATCGACGGTGATGATCTCGCCCGTCGTGCATTCGCCATAGGGCGAAGCGAGGTAGACCGCCGTGCCGCCGATGGATTCGAGCGTCGCGTTCTGGCGCAGGGGCGAGTTCGCCTCGGTGTGCCGGAACGTCTTGCGCGCGCCGCCAATGGCCGCGCCCGCCAGCGTTTTCATCGGACCGGGGCTGATCGCGTTCACGCGGATGCCCTGCGGGCCGAGGTCGTTGGCGAGGTAACGGACCGAAGCCTCCAGCGCCGCCTTGGCCACGCCCATCACATTGTAGAACGGCGTCACGCGGTTGGACCCGCCATAGGTCAGGGTCAGGATCGTGCCGCCCTCGGTCATGTAGGGCTCGACCCGCCGCGCCACGTCGATCAGCGAGTAGCACGAGATATCCATCGAGTTCTTGAAGTTCGCGCGGGAGGTGTTGAGGAACCGCCCCGTCAGTTCCGACTTGTCCGAAAACGCGATGGCATGGACGAGGAAATCGATCCGGTCCCACCGTTCCCACAAGGCCGCGAAGCCCGCGTCGAGTTTGGCATCGTCGGTCACGTCCATATCGACAAGGATGTCGGAGCCGAGCGACTGGGCCAGCGGTTCGACCCGCTTGCCGAAGGCCTCGCCCTGATAGGAAAAGGCAAGCTCCGCGCCCTCGTCGGCCATCGCCTTGGCGATCCCCCACGCGATGGAGCGATCGTTGGCGACGCCCATGACAAGGCCGCGCTTGCCCTTCATCAACTCACCCATGTCCCCGGTCCCTATCCGTTATACTTGCTGATCAGCATCGACCCGTTGGTCCCGCCGAAGCCGAAGCTGTTGGTCATCACGGTGTCGAGCCCCGCGTTTTCGACCAGTGTCGTCGCGATCTCGCCCTCGTGGATCGCCGGGTCGAGCGTTTCGACGTTGATCGAGGGGGTGATGAAATGCTGATCCAGCATGAGGATCGAGAAGATCGCCTCCATCGCACCCGCCGCGCCTTGCGCGTGGCCGGTCATCGACTTGGTGGAACTGATGAGCGGGGTGGAGCCTTCGCCGAAGACGCGGCGCACCGCTTCCACTTCTCCGACATCGCCGACCGGGGTCGAGGTGCCGTGAGCGTTGATATAGCCCACTTTCCGACCTTCGGGCAGCGTGGACAGCGCCAACCGCATGGCCCGTTCGCCGCCCTCGCCCGACGGGGCGACCATGTCGTGCCCGTCCGAAGTGGCGGCGAATCCCGTCACTTCGCCATAGATCTTGGCACCGCGCGCCAGCGCGTGGTCGAGGCTTTCGAGCACGACGATCCCGCCGCCGCCCGCAATCACGAACCCGTCGCGGTCCTTGTCGAAGGCGCGCGAGGCCTTGTCCGGCGTGTCGTTGAACTTTGACGACATCGCGCCCATCGCATCGAAGAGGCAGGACAGGGTCCAGTCGAGCTCTTCCGCGCCGCCCGCGAACATCACGTCCTGCTTGCCCATCATGATCTGCTCGGCGGCGCTGCCGATACAGTGAAGCGACGTGGAACAGGCCGAGGTGATCGAGTAGTTGATGCCCTTGATCTTGTATTGCGTGGCGAGGTTCGCGCTGATCGTCGAGGACATGCACTTCGGCACGGCGAGTGGGCCGATGCGCTTGGGAGAACCGGACTTCAGAACCGTCTGGTGGGCCTGAAACATCGAACTGGTCGACGGGCCGCCAGAGCCAGCGATCAGCCCCGTGCGTTCGTTGACCACGTCGGAGTCGTCCAGCCCGGCATCGGCAATCGCCTGCCCCATCGCGAGATAGGCATAGGCCGCGCCCGGCCCCATGAACCGAAGCGCACGCTTGTCCACGTTTTCCTTGAGGTCGATATCCACCGCCCCCGCGATCTGGCTGCGAAAGCCGTATTCGGCCATGTCCGCATTGGCGGTGATGCCTGAGCGGCCAGCCTTCAGCGACTGCGTGACCTCTTCGGTGTTCAGACCGATGGGGGACACGACCCCAAGACCTGTCACGACGACACGTTGCATTTCTGGCTCCTTATCTGGTGCGCCCGTCCCCGGATGGTTTCGGTCAGCTTTCCGAAAGCGCGACCTTCATGTCCTTGACCTGATAGATGACTTCGCCGTCCGCCTCGACGATCCCGTCGGCGACACCCATCGTCAGGCGACGGGTCTGCACGGCTTTCGTGAAGTCCACGTAATACGTCAGTTTCTTGCGGTCGGGCCGGACCATGCCGGTGAGCTTCACCTCACCCACACCCAGCGCATAGCCGCGCCCCTGCCAGCCGCGCCAGCCGAGGTTGAAACCGGTCAGCTGCCACAGACCGTCGAGGCCGAGACAACCGGGCATGATCGGGTTGCCGGGGAAATGGCAGTCGAAGAACCAAAGATCCGGCACGATATCGAATTCCGCGACCACGTGGCCCTTGCCGTGCTTGCCGCCGTCACCCGAGATATCGGTGATCCGGTCCATCATCAGCATCGGCGGCGCGGGAAGTTGCGCGTTTCCTTCGCCGAAAAGCTCGCCGCGGGCGCACTTCAGCAGGTCGTCCTTGTCGAAACTCGTTGGATACTCTGCCATCAGGCCCCCTGGCTACGTGTTATGAACGGTACATCGGTTTGCTTCGGCCCGTCTATCACCCGCGCGAAGTGAGTGGCAAGTGCGGCGCTCCTGCCCTGCCTTCATGGTGGGTGCGGGGAATCCAATTGAAATGCACAGGTATTGTTGACTATATATACCGCCAGACGAAGTCAGAGGGTGAAGATGACCCACAGCCAGTCACAGGATATGGGCCGCAAGTGGCTCGAAAGCGCCGGGCTGCGCCCGACGCGACAGCGCGTGGCCATCGCGGCGCTGCTGGTCGGCGACGGCGAGCATCGGCATGTCACCGCCGAAAGCCTGTTCGACGCGACGCGCGAGGCCGGTGAAAAGGTATCGCTTGCGACGGTCTACAACACGCTTCGGTCGTTCTCCGAGGTCGGGCTTCTGCGCGAAATCCTCGTGAACGGCACCAAGGGCTACTTCGACACCAACACCACCAACCACCCGCATTTCTTCTGGGAAGATTCGGGTGAGTTGATGGATGCGCCCGAGGAAGATCTTGAAATCGCGGCCCTCCCGGCGGCGCCGGACGGGGCCGAAGTGTCGAAAGTCGACGTAGTGATCCGGCTGCGCGCCAAACGCTGACTAGCCGGCCGCGCGATCCTCGACCACATTGATGGATACGTCGTGCTCGATCAGCGCCTTGGCGGCGATGAGCACCTGACTGAACCCGCCCGTTGAATCAATGGCTTGCGCCGCCTGCGCGGCCTCGTCGCCCTCGAAACCGGTTTCGGTGACTTTCACCTCGGTCATCGGGCCCTTCTCGATGAAGGTCCACGACACGTCGGTCATCTGCGTGCCGTCGCCCCAGCGGATGTCGATGCGTTCGCCCGGCATCGCCTCGACCACCTCGACGGTGATGGGATGGGCATCGGGCGCCGTACCCACGTACCACGTCAGGGTCACGCCCTTCTCGATCGGGCCGGACACCCTGGGGAACCAGAATTCCGTCATCCGGTCGGGGGTCGCGAACGCCTCGTAGCATACGAGCGGAGGCGCGGCGATCATCGTGGCGGCTTTAGCCATTACAGCGGTCATGGCGTCCTCCTTCCTAGTCTGTCGAAGGGAAAACGCCGGGCCGCCGGGGGGTGTTCCGCCTTGGCATCGCCGTCGGCGGAGCCCCCCGGTCGGGTCGGATCAGGCGATTTCGACCAGTTCGATGTTGAACGTCAGGTCTTTGCCCGCAAGCTGGTGGTTGGCGTCGATCGTGACCTTTTCCTCGGTCACGTCGGTCACGGTCACCGGGATCTGGCGCCCGTCCGGCGTGGACATCTGAAGCATGATGCCGGTTTCCAGCGGAATGTCGGCGGGAATGTCGCCGCGCGGAATCTCGGTCACACCTTCGGGATGATGCGGGCCATAGGCCTCGTCCGCCGGGACCGGAACGGTTTTCTTGTCGCCGGGCGTCATGCCGGGGATCGCCTTGTCCAGTCCGGGGATGATCTGGCCCGAGCCCACGGTGAATTCGAGCGGATCGCGCCCGTCGGAACTGTCGAAGACGGTGCCGTCGTTCAGCGTGCCGGTGTAGTGAATACGGACGGTGTCGCCCGATTTGACTTCGGTCATAAGTGCCTCGTTTGGTCGGGAGTGAGTTCGGCAAGGCCACGCGTGAACGCGCGGGTGCTTGCGGGGTTCCCCCTAAACATAGGCGCATGTGATTTGATGTAAACCCGGGGCCTCTGCTTCGCCGCGTCGTGCCCACCGCAGGCTTCAACCGATCAGAACCACTGCCCCGGCTCCATCAGCCCGAGGTCCAGAAGCTGCTGCGACGTCCAGTCGAACGGCACCGAGTTGTGCCATTTGAACGTCGGAATGTCGAAGGTGGACCCGGCGTTGGACTTCAGCGCCTTGGCGGTCCGAAAGCTCACGATCGCCGCCGTCAGGTTGTTGTGCCATGGGCAAGCGTAGGTGTTGTATTCCTCGTCGTTGAACGTGTGGTCCGCGCGCAGAACGAGGTCAGGACGCGCCTTGAACAATGCGATCCGGTCGATCTTGCGCCGGTCCTTGGGCACGTGTTCCTCGAACCGCCAGCGCAGGCCGCCGAAGAAATCGAGCTGCCGCTCCTTGGGGTAATTGTTGTTCTCGGGGTCCGGGCGCCCGAGCGCATAGTAGCCCGACTTGTCGAGCCACGCATGGTCGAGCGAAACCGCATCGGGATAGCGTTTGAGATCACCGGCATAGAGGTCGACCACATAGGCCAGCATCGCGCTGCGCCGTTCTTCGGTGTGAAAGACCAGAAGTTCGTTGACGTTGCGCGTCTCGCAGAACGGAAAGAACAGGTATTCGGCGTTGTAGCAGTAATAAAGCCACGTGCCCTCGGCGATGTCGATGACGGCATTCACCGCCTTCTGCACGTCGCCGACATGCAGCACCGGATAATCCACCCGGTGAATTTCCTGTTCGAGCGAATGGGTCAGGTCCAGTTCCCTTGGCGCGAACAGAACGATCCCGCGAAACCCGGTCAACTGGTGGTAGCGGATCGTGCTTTCGACCTCGACCAGATCCTCGACGAAGATCAGCGCCACCGGCCCCTTCGCAAAGGCCGCTTTGCCCCGGTCGATGAACTGTGCGAGCGATGTGTAACGCATTCTCTGCCCCAAATGCCCCTTGTGGCGGGGTCTGGGTAAACTTTCCCTGAACGCCCACGCCAATGCAACCGTTGCGGCGATAGGGCAAACGCGTTACGACGCCGCCTTGATCGAAGGCCCCGGAGAACGCGCGACATGACCGATCAGAGCACGGACCCGAAGAAACTGTTCATCCGCACCTACGGCTGCCAGATGAACGTCTATGACAGCGAGCGGATGGCCGAGGCTATGGGCGGTCAGGGCTATGTCGAAGTCGGCTCGCCGGACGAGGCCGACATGATCCTTCTGAACACCTGCCACATCCGCGAAAAGGCCGCCGAAAAGGTCTATTCCGAGCTGGGGCGGTTCAAGGATCTGAAGGATGCGAAACCGGACCTGAAGATCGGCGTCGCGGGCTGCGTGGCGCAAGCCGAGGGGGAAGAGATCATGCGGCGTCAGCCGATGGTCGATCTTGTCGTCGGTCCCCAGACCTATCACCGCCTGCCCGAGATGGTCGAAAAGGTCGGTCGGGGCGAAAAGGCGCTCGATACCGACTTCCCGCTCGAGGACAAGTTCGAGGTTCTGAAGAACCGCCCGACCGCCAAGCGCGCGCCGACCGCGTTCCTGACCGTGCAGGAAGGCTGCGACAAGTTCTGCGCCTTCTGCGTCGTGCCCTATACGCGCGGTGCCGAGGTCAGCCGCCCGCCGGAGCGCATTCTGCGGGAAGCGCGCGAACTGGTCGAACGCGGCGTGCGCGAGATCACCTTGCTGGGCCAGAATGTGAACGCCTATCACGGCGCGGGCGACGGCGGCGACTGGTCGCTCGCGCGGCTCATCTGGGCTCTGAACGACATCGACGGGCTGGAGCGGATCCGTTTCACCACCTCGCATCCCAACGATATGTCCGACGACCTGATCGCGGCGCACGGCGAATGCGCGAAACTGATGCCCTACCTGCATCTGCCGGTGCAATCGGGGTCGGACCGCATCCTCAAACGGATGAACCGCAAGCACACCGCCGAAGAATACCTGCGGCTGATCGAACGCATCCGGGCGGCCCGCCCCGACATCCTGATCTCGGGCGATTTCATCGTCGGCTTCCCGGAAGAAACCGATCGCGATTTCGAGGACACGCTCGACCTGATCCGTGCCGTGAATTATGGGCAGGCCTTCAGCTTCAAGTATTCCTCGCGCCCCGGCACGCCCGCCGCCGAACGTCCGCTGGTGGACGAGGCCGAGGCGTCGGACCGCCTGCACCGCCTGCAAGCCCTCATCAACGAACAGGCGCGCGGCGTGATGGACGGCATGGTGGGCCGCGAAATCGGCGTTCTGTTTGAAAAACCGGGCCGGATGGAGGGCCAGATGGCCGGGAAATCCGACTACCTTCACGCCGTTCACGTGAAAGCCGAGGGAATCGCCCCCGGCGACCTCAGACGGGTGAGAATCACCGAGGCCGGGCCCAATTCCCTGGCCGGCGCCTTGGTGTAGGGCCCACTCACTAACACTAGGAATTGTGTGGATTTTCCCAGCAATCACTAGCAATCCACATATATGATACAGAATGTCCACACAGCTTGGACAAATTCAATCTGCCCAGCATTTACATAAAGACTTTCATCGGTTTAACCTTCCTCCAATAGATATCGCGCCGTCGCCACACGGCCATTTTTTGGGGGATCAGGAGTGAAGTACCGGGTTATTTCCAGTCTCAGAACGCTGGCTGCCGCAGCCGTTCTGGGGCTCTCCGCTGCTGCGGGGGTCACGACCCCAGCCGCAGCGCAATCGCAAGTGACAGTCACCGGCAAGATCAACTGGGGGCTTTGGGTAGACCCGGATGGATGTATGCACTGGTGGGCGGACGGTGGCGTCGAAGGGTATATGGTGTCGCGTCGCGATCCCAAGACCGGGCGCCATATGTGTCTGGAAAAGAACACCTGTGCCGTTCAGAACACGGATGTCCTGTTCAAGACCGACAGCTACCAGCTGACCGCGCAGGGCCAGCAGTGGCTGCGCCAGTTCTTCGCAAGCGCCGGCGCCTTCGCCTATGCCGTCTACGGGCATACCGACAGCCGCGCGTCGGACGAATACAACATGCGCCTGTCGCAGAACCGCGCCAACACCGTGGCCGGTGTCGCGCGCCAGTCGGGGGCGGTCGTGGACCGTGTCGTCGGCTTCGGCGAGCGCCGTCCGATCGCGCCCAACAACTCTGCGGCCAACATGCAAAAGAACCGCCGCGTGGAAATCGTCTGCTACAGGTATCCGAACCCATGAAAATGAAGACCGCACTTATTGCGCTGCTCGCGCCTGTCGTCGTGGCAGGCTGTTCGGCCACCGCCTATGATGGCGGCGCGCCCAAGCTGATCGCGACCAACGTCGACCGCACCATCGGCGACTCCCCCGGCCCGCGTGACGGCATCGCCGCTGTCGCGGTTCTGCCCGACGGCTGCGAAGCGTGGATCACCGACGACGGCCTCGAAGGCTACGGCGGCGACCGTTCGGACCCGAAATCGGGCCTGCCGCGCTGCTCCAACGAACTTCCGCGCGGCGCCGTGATCGGCGAATGGCGCGTGTCGCCGGACCTTCCGGACTATCTGCCGCGCTGATCCGGCACGACCGAAGACATCGACAAGGCCCGGCCAAACGCCGGGCCTTTTCCTTTGCCGCACGCCCCGGCAACGACTCGTTCAGTCTCGGATGGATAACATCACAGGGCGCGGGAACCATTCGCGCCCGTCGGGGCTTTCATTTGTGCACACCGCTTAATCCGAAGCCGACCCGAAAGCGCCCTTTTTGTATCAGTTGCGTAAATTTCGCGCACTAATGCTTGCGTGTGCGAGGGGTCGGAGGCACCATCATTAGTACAGGCACCCGTGATACGGAGACATACTTGGGACTAGATGCGTTAAACCCGCCGAAACCCGAAGACATTCACGAAACCCTGTTGGAGTTTCCCGACAACCGATTACTCATCGACTTGTGCGGGGAATTCGACCGAAACCTCGCCCAGATCGAACACCAGATGAACGTGCACATCCTGCGCCGCGGCAACCAGCTTGCCGTCGTCGGGGACGGAGAGGCGCGTGGGCAGGCGGCAGCAGTCTTGCAGGCGCTTTATCAGCGGCTCGAACAGGGCAAGCAGATCGAGGCCGGAGACATCGACGGCGAGATCCGCATGGGCCACCACGAAGACGGTCCCGGCCCGGATGCGCAGCTTGAGATGTTCAAGGGCGGCCGGGTCGAGATCAAGACCCGTAAGAAGCTGGTCGAACCGCGCACGGACGCGCAGAAGGCCTATGTGAAGAACCTGTTCAAACGCGAACTGGCCTTCGGCATCGGGCCCGCGGGCACCGGCAAGACCTATCTCGCCGTCGCCGTGGGGGTGAACCTGTTCATCTCGGGCCATGTCGACAAGATCATCCTGTCGCGCCCCGCCGTCGAAGCCGGCGAACGTCTGGGCTTCCTGCCCGGCGACATGAAGGAAAAGGTCGATCCTTACATGCAGCCGCTTTACGACGCGCTGAACGACTTCCTGCCGGGCAAGCAGGTCGAAAAGCTGATCGCCGAGAAGCGTATCGAAATCGCGCCGCTGGCCTTCATGCGGGGGCGCACGCTGTCGAACGCCTTCGTCGTGCTGGATGAGGCGCAGAACGCCACGACGATGCAGATGAAGATGTTCCTGACCCGGCTTGGCGAAGGCTCGCGCATGGTCATCACCGGCGACCGCAGCCAGGTCGATCTGCCGCGCGGCGTGAACTCGGGCCTGCACGATGCCGAAACGCTTCTGAAGGGCATCGACGACATCGCGTTCAACTACTTCACGGCGAAGGACGTGGTGCGCCACCACCTTGTCGCCAAGATCATCGAAGCCTACGACGCGGCCGACCCGGCCAAGGGCTGATACGGACCACCTTCAGGAAAGCGCGGGCCGAAAACGCCCGCGCTTTTTCTTTGGCGAAAACGAAATCCCAACGAATTGTTCTGGATTTTCCGAAGTTTGCGTTATCGTGGGGGCAGCCAGAGGGAGGTCGCCATGTACGCGTTGCGCCGCTTCGCAGTCCGCCGCTCACGCCAGTTCGAATGGGTTTACCAAAGGCTCGAAAGCCTTCTCGTCTCGCTGGACCCGCTCTTGTCCAAGCTCGGATATGCGCGGCTCGAACGCCCCGTCGCCGCCGTCGAGCGCGTGACCAAGGGGCTATTGTTCGACTGCAAGATGTGCGGGCAATGCGTGCTGTCCTCGACCGGCATGTCCTGTCCGATGAACTGCCCCAAGCAGTTGCGCAACGGCCCCTGCGGCGGGGTGCGTCCCGGCGGGTTCTGCGAGGTGAAGCCCGACATGCGTTGCGTCTGGGTCGAGGCATGGGATGGCGCCTCGCGGATGAAGCACGGCGACAAGATCGGGGTCGTCCTGCCCCCCGTGGATCGGCGGCTGGAGGGGAGCTCCGCCTGGCTGCGCGCCAGCCGAGAACGCGTGCAGCAATTGACGGAAGCGACCGAGGCGAACCGCACCGCGTTGGCGCGCACCTACCCCGAGGCCCGCGCCAGTGCACCGACCTCGGCCCCGCTGACCGAAGAGACCCGCAAGGAAGGGGCCGCGCGATGAGCATGTTCTACTCCGACCCCAACGCGATCCGCCCCTATGAACCGATCCCGGAAGGGCACAAGGCCGGGTCCGTGCTGGAGCGCACCCTGAGGGCAGGCGAGTTCGCGGTCACGTCCGAATTGAACCCGCCCGACAGCGCCGACCCCGAAGATGTGTTCGCCGCCGCCAAACCGTTGGCCGAGGTCACGGATGCGATCAACGCGACGGATGCGTCCGGGGCCAATTGCCATATGTCGTCCATCGGCATCTGCTCGCTCCTCACCCGCACCGGGCATGGCTCGGTCTACCAGATTTCGTGTCGCGACCGGAACCGGATCGCCATTCAGGGCGACGTGCTGGGCGCCGCCGCGATGGGCGTGCGCAATGTGCTGTGCCTCACGGGCGACGATGTGGGCGCCGGGGACCAGCCGGGCGCGAAGCCTGTGTTCGATCTGGACAGCGTTTCCCTGATCCGGCTCATCAAAACGATGCGCGACGAGGGGCGGTTCCTGTCGGGGCGCGAGATCGCAAAACCCCCGCGCCTTTTCATCGGGGCGGCCGAAAACCCCTGCGTCGATCCGGTGGACTACCGCGCCGACCGGCTCGCCAAAAAGGTCGAGGCGGGGGCAGATTTCATCCAGACCAACTACATCTTCGACATTCCGCGTTTCGAACGGTTCATGGAACGGGTGCGCGACATGGGGCTCGACAAGCGGGTGTTCATCCTTGCGGGCGTCGGCCCGCTCGCCTCGGCCAAGGCCGCGCGCTGGATGCGCTCCAACGTGCCGGGCATCCATATCCCCGACAGCGTGATCGACCGGCTGGCAAAGGCCGAAAAACCGGGGGACGAGGGGCGCAGGATCTGCGTCGAACTGATCCAGCAGGTGAAGGACATCGCGGGCGTCTCGGGCGTGCACATCATGGCCTATCGGCGAGAGCATCTGGTCGCAGATATTTTGCGCGAAGCCGGGATCGCCCGGCCCCAGAAACAAAGCGCCTGAGGCCCGCGTATACAGCCGACCCGATGGATGATACGCCTCGTTTCGATAACACGAGGTGACGCATGGCATGGACGCCTGAGGATATGGGGTCGCTCGACGGCCAGGTGGCGATGGTCACAGGGACGAGCGGGCTGTGCACCGCGATCGTCGCGGGTCTTGCCCGCGCCGGGGCGCATGTCATCATGGCCGGACGCTCGGTCGAACGGGGCGAGGCTGTGCTGGACACGATCCGTGCCGAGGTGCCGGGAGCCAAGCTCAGTTTCCGGCAGGTGGACCTTGCCGACATGGCCTCGGTCAAGGCCTTCACGGCCAAGACGCTGGCCGAGCTGGACCAGCTCGACATCCTGATCTGCAACGCCGCCGTCATGGCCGAACTGGGGCGCAGCGAGACCAAGGACGGGTTCGAGATGATGTTCGGGGTCAACCACCTTGCCCATTTCGCGATGGTGGTCGGGTTGCTGCCGCTTCTGTCACGGTCGAACGCGCGGGTCGTCGCGCTGTCCTCCGGGGCGCATAAATACGGCGAGTTCGATTTCGACGACCTTCAGACCAAGGGCAAGTTCAAGCCGATGGTGGCCTATGGCAAGACCAAGCTCGCCTGCCTGATGTTCGCGAAAGAGCTTCAGCGGCGCAGCGAGGCGCAGGGCTGGGGCATCACCTCGGTCGCCGCGCATCCGGGGTTCTCACGCTCGCAGGGAGTCTATGACCGCCTCGCCACCATCCCGATCATGGGCTGGATCGTCGGCACCTTCATCATCCCGTTCATCTCGCAGGTGCCGGAAAAGGCGTCGGAGGCGATCCTCTACGCCGCCACAGCCGATGATGTGACCGGCGGCGGCAATTATGGCCCGGTGGGCTTTCGCGAACTGGTCGGCCCGGTGGGTGTCGCCTCGACCGCCGACTACGCCGAGCGCGAGGATATCGCGGCGCGGCTCTGGGCGGTGAGCGAGGATCTGACCGGGGTGCGGCAAGACGACGTGATGGCGCAATGAGCGTTCCCGTGACGCCCGAAGCCGGGTAAGAGCGGCCCCATGATCGTGGACGTGGTATATGAGGACGACCGCTGGGTGGCGCTGGGGCTCGAGGCTCTCGCCGAAACCGCCTGCGCGGCGACGCTCGCAAAGCTGGGCATCGCGGGTGCCGAGATTGCGCTGCTGGCCTGCGACGACGACCGGATCGCCGCGCTCAACACCGAGTTCCGGGACAAGCCGACGCCGACCAACGTGCTGTCATGGCCATCCGAGGAACGTGGCGCGGATCAGCCGGGGGGCGACCCCTACCCGCCCGAGGACATGGAACTGGGCGATATCGCCATCGCCTATGACACCTGCGCGCGGGAAGCCGCCGAGGCCGGCAAACCGATGGTGGATCATGTGACCCATCTTGTCGTACATGGAACCCTTCATCTGTTGGGTTATGACCACATAGACGACAAAGATGCGGCCCTGATGGAAGGGCTGGAAACGGAAATACTTGGCAAGATGGGTCTCGCCGACCCATATGGAGGGACGGAGACGTGATCTCCGGGCCAGTGGAAAGGACAGATGGGCGACACCGACGGGTCTTCTAGCGCGGCGCAGAGCGCGCGCGAGGAAGAGGAAAACGCACGGTCCGAAGGATTCTTCGGACGTATCATCGGGGCGCTCAGCCCCTCGGACACGGATGAGGCCGAGGCACATGATGCCCCGGCTGGCGGTGGCGACAGCGCCCGCGCCGTTCCCCTTGGCATGTTGAACCTGCGCCGGATGCGCGTGGAGGACGTGATGATCCCGAAGGTCGAGGTCGTCGCGGTCGCCGAGGATATCTCGCTCTCCGATCTGGTCGAGAAATTCCGCGAATCCGGTAACACGCGCCTGCCGGTGTTCCGGGGCACGCTGGACACGCCCATCGGGCTGGTCCACCTCAAGGATTTCGCGCTCAAGCACGGCTTCAACGGCGACAGCCCGGATTTCGATATGGGCGACCTCGTGCGCCCGCTGATCTATGCGCCGCCCTCAATGCCCATCGGCGTCCTGTTGCAAAAGATGCAGACGGACAGGATGCACATGGCGCTCGTCATCGACGAATACGGCGGCGTCGACGGTCTGGTGACACTCGAAGACCTCGTAGAGCAGGTCATCGGCGAGATCGAGGATGAACACGATCTGGAAGAGGGCGCCCTGTGGATGCAGGAACCCTCGGGGTCGTGGCTGGTCGAGGCGCGCGCGCCGCTTGAAGAATTCGAAGAGGCGTCGGGCCTGTCGCTCGTCACCGAGGACGTGGAAGAGGAAGAGATCGACACTCTGGGCGGTCTCGTCTTTCTCGAGGCGGGCCGTGTGCCCGCGCGCGGCGAGGTGATCGAACATCCCTCGGGTGCCGAGTTCGAAGTGGTCGATGCCGAACCCCGGCGGATCAAGCGCCTGCGCGTCAGGCTTCCGGGCGAAGGCAAGGCGTAGATGCGCGAGGCGATGCGGCGGCTTGCCGCGGCGAAGTGGAAGGGGCTGTTCGCAGCCCTTTTCTTTGGCGGCATGGCCGCGGTCGGTCACGAACCTTTCGGCCTTTATACCGTCAGCATCGTCGCCTTCGCGCTGGGTCTGGGTCTGGTTCTGGACGCCCCGAGTTGGAAACGCGCGGGCGTGCTCGGCTGGATGGTCGGCACCGGGTTTTTCGCGGTGCAGTGGAGCTGGCTGGTCAATCCCTTCCTTGTCGACATCAAGGCACACGGCTGGATGGCACCTTTCGCGGTCATCCTGCTCGCCGGCGGTATGGCGCTTTACTGGGGCGCGGCCTCGGCCCTTGCCGCACTCGTCCGCCCGGCCCTGCGCTGGGTCGCGCTGCCCATCGCGCTGGGGCTCGCTGAATACGTGCGCGCCTGGGCCTTCACGGGCTTTTCGTGGGGCGGGCCGGGGCTGATCTGGATCGACACGCCCGTCGCGCAGATTGCGGCATGGATCGGCGCCTATGGGCTCGGCTGGGTCACACTCTTCTTCGCGGCGCTCATCTATGTCGCGATCTATTCCCGCTGGCTCAGGGTCGGCGTGGTCGCGGCGGGCGTGGCGCTTGCCGGTTTCGGCTTTCTCGCCGATCAACGCCCCCTGCCCCCCACGACCGAAAACGTCCTGCGGCTCGTCCAGCCCAACGCGGCCCAGCATCTGAAGTGGGAGCCGGACTGGGTCATGACTTTCTTCGAACGCGCCACGGCGCTGTCCTCGGCCCCCGCCGAGGGGCGCGAGCCTGATCTGGTGGTCTGGCCCGAAACCTCGATCCCCGCGCTTCAGGGTCAGGCCCCGCTGCTTGAAGAACGCGCCTTCCGCTCCGCTGCCCCCGCGCCCCTTGTGGCGGGCATCCAGCGGCGCGAGGGATCGACCTACCGCAATTCCATCGTCTACTACGACGCGCCGGGCGAGCCTGCGTGGATCTACGATAAACACCACCTCGTCCCGTTCGGGGAATTCGTCCCCTTCGGCAACCAGCTCGCCAAGGTCGGCATCCGGGGTCTGGCCCAGCAAGCCGGCTATGGCTTCGAAGAGGGCGACGGCCCGGTGATCCACCAGCTTCCCGGCACGCTGGGCAAGGCCCTGCCGCTGATCTGCTACGAGGCGATCTTTCCGCGCGACATCCGCGGGGCCAAGGGGCGCGCCGACATGATCCTGCAATTGACAAACGACGCGTGGTTCGGCACCTTTTCCGGCCCGCAGCAGCACCTCGTCCACGCCCGGTTCCGCGCCATCGAGTTCGGCCTGCCGCTCGCGCGTGCCGCCAACACCGGGATCAGCGCCATGATCGACGCCAAGGGCAATGTCACCGCCGCGCTGCCGCTCAACGAGGCCGGGTTCCTCGACGCGGCCCTTCCCGCACCTCTGCCGCCCACGGTCTATGCCCAGATCGGCGATCTGCCCTTCATTGTGGCGCTTTCGGCGCTGTTCGCCGGGCTTCTGGCCTTCGCGCGGCGCAAATCCGTTGACCCGGTTGCGGCACCCCTGTAACGCAGGGTGACCCAACCGCCACAACGGCTTCCTGACGTGGCGGGGATATCATAACGGAGCACTTTTCATGGCACGATCCAACTACGTATTCACTTCGGAATCCGTTTCCGAAGGCCACCCGGATAAGGTCTGCGACCGGATTTCCGATGCGGTTCTCGACGCCTTCCTGTCAGAAGACCCCTATTCCCGCGTGGCCTGCGAAACCTTCGCGACCACCGACCGCGTCGTCATCGGCGGCGAGGTGCGCGGCCCCGCCAGCGTGATCGAACGCGTGGAAGAGATCGCGCGCGATTGCGTCAAGGACATCGGCTATGAGCAGAAGGGCTTTCACTGGGCCAACATGAAGGTCGACAACTACCTTCACGCCCAGTCCGCCGACATCGCCCAGGGTGTCGACGCAGCCGACAACAAGGACGAGGGCGCGGGCGATCAGGGCATCATGTTCGGCTATGCGACGGACGAGACGACGGCGCTCATGCCCGCCCCGATCCTCTATGCCCACAAGATCCTCAAGCGTCTGGCCGATGCCCGCAAGAACGAAGGCATTGTCCAGCTTGGCCCGGATGCGAAAAGCCAGCTTTCGGTGCGGTATGAAAACGGCCAGCCCGTCGCGGTGACCTCGCTCGTCTTGTCGACCCAGCACCTCGACGACACCATGACCTCGGACGACGTGCGCGCGCTCGTCACGCCTTACATCGAAGAGGTGCTGCCGGCCGAGTGGATCACGGACGAGACCGAATGGCACGTGAACCCGACCGGCAAGTTCGTCATCGGCGGGCCGGACGGCGACGCGGGCCTCACGGGCCGCAAGATCATCGTCGACACCTATGGCGGTGCGGCCCCCCACGGCGGCGGCGCCTTTTCGGGCAAAGACCCGACCAAGGTGGACCGCTCGGCGGCCTATGCCGCGCGCTACCTCGCCAAGAACGTGGTGGCGGCGGGCCTTGCCAAGAAATGCACGCTGCAACTGTCCTACGCCATCGGCGTCGCCAAACCGCTGTCGATCTACGTCGACACCTACGGCACGGGCACGGTGGACGAAGCCGCGATCGAAAAGGCGGCGGCCAAGGTCATGAACCTGACCCCGCGCGGCATCCGCGAGCATCTGGGCATGAACCGCCCGATCTACCAGCGCACGGCGGCCTACGGCCACTTCGGCCGCCCGGCCGAGGACGACGGGGGCTTTTCGTGGGAAAAGACGGACCTCGTGGACGCGTTCAAAGCGGCGGTCTGACGAGCTAGAAATGAATGACAAAAGGCCCCGGCACTATGCCGGGGCCTTTCATTTTGGCACTACCCGTCCTCTTCTTCGGTCTGAAAATACCTCGGAGGGGGTGTGGGGGAGGGATGCGGATCGCCTTGGTCGCCGGGAAGGTGCCTAATTCCGCAAGCCCGCCGGACCCGCCGCCCACCAGCACACGCATCCCCGGCTCGAATCCCTCGACC
>NZ_CH902578.1:3335905-3878647 GCF_000152805.1 Maritimibacter alkaliphilus HTCC2654
CCCCAGCCCCCCCTCCGAGGTATTTGTGGACCAGAGAAGGTGGACCGTCAGGCCCCTTTGCCGAAACTCGGGAAGAGGCGGCGCTTCGGTTGGCCTGCGTCTTGTGTGTAGCCGAATGCTTCGAAGTCTTTCGCATAGAGCACGACGATCTGGTCCAGGTCTTTGTCTGCAAGGTCGCGGCGCGTTGCGCCATCCACGCTCCGATTTCTATGGGGGAGCGGGGCCCCGAGGTTTGCCGTATTCTGGAGTGCGGGCCAGTCACGACCAAGGGTTTCGAGATGGAATACCCGGTCTGGCAGGAGCGTGCCGCCGTCGCCCGCCAAGAAATCGACCTGCGGACGCACGAAGTGAAACTTGGCGCTGCGGTCATCAGGCGCGCGGGTGAATTGCGCGGGCAGCCAGTCGTGGACGAACGCCCTCAGAGTCTCGACCGGGCGCAGATGGTTGAACAGCGACACCGCGCGCGCGACAGGGTCGCGGACCACGGTGAAGGTGAAGTAGTCGTCCCACATCTTGTCCGTGACGAAGTGGTGCCGGGTGTACTGCGCTGCCGACAGATGGGCGAGCCGGGGTGGACCCACGGCTTTCGACGGATTGCGCCCCAGCATCAGCGGCGCGCGCTGGCCCCAATCAAGGCCCAGATCGTCGAGGAACGCCTGTTCGACGCTTTGACCGCCGCATTTCGGGATATGGACGAAGATCGTGCGGTGGGGATGCGAGATCATGCGCCGAACCGGGCCTCGATGAGCGGCTTATAGGCCTGCCAACCCCGCGCCATGGCCGGGTCGATCCCCTGACGCACCTGCCATTTGGACAGTGTCGGCATGTCGCCCCCGGATTTCTCGGGCGCGGCGCAGGCGTCGGTCCAGTCGAGGCCGAGCGCCGTCAGAACGGGGGTCAGGGTGGCGCGCGGCGCGGCTGTGAGGGTGTCGAGGTGGATGTCATGCCACGCGGACCCCGCGCGCGCCGCGCCGAGCGCGCAGAAGTCGAGGTGCCGGTCGTATTGCGCGCTCAGATCGCCCCAGTCGTAGCTGTAGCGGTGGCCGTCGCGGAAGTCGTTCTTGAAGCAGGACCAGCAGGTCGCCTGTTTGTCGCGGCGCATGTGGATGATCTGGGCGTCGGGAAACAGCATCGGGATCGCCCAGGCGAAATAGTAGTTTTCGGGCATCTTGTCGACGAAGATGCCCGTGTTCGGGACGCCTTGCAGATAAGCGGTGCGGGCGGCCTCGAGCCGGTCGGCGTCCAGCCCGTCGAGAAAGGCGATGTGCGGGTTGCGGCCCGTGCCGTCGCGCATGAGCGCAGGTCCAAGCGCGATCCGTTCGCCAAGGTTCGTGATTTCGCGGTGTGCGGCAAGCATCTGACTGATGAGCGAGGTGCCGGAGCGCGGCATTCCAAGGACGAAGACCATCCGGGGCGGCCTCGCATCCAGCCGCAGGTCGGGGGCGGCGCGCACGGCGGCAAGCGTGTCGCGGGCAAGCGCCGCCATCGCGCCGTTGTCGTATCGGACGCCTTTCAGGCGATTGGCCGCGACCACGGCATCGAAGGCTCGCTGGGGCTTGCCGAGATCGTCATAGGCCTTGCCCAACATGAACAGGAGTTGCGCGCGCAGCGGGGCCGACAGCGCCTTTTGCCTCGCGAAGCCTTCGATCCGGGCCAGCATCTTGTCGCCGGGGGTATAGGGCGTGCCGTAAGTGTAGATCCACAGACCGGCGAGGCTGCCGGGATCGGCCGCGAACACCTTGTCGAGCGCCGCGTGCATTTCGTCGAACCGGCCCGCGTTCAGGGCCGCTTCGGCGGTGACGAGGTGCTGGTGCAACGTGTCGGTCATGGTCTTCCCTTCCCGGCGCAGTCTGCCCGACATCGAGACCCCAAGGAAAGGTGCCGCGCGGGGCCGCCCGCCGCTTTCACGCGCCGGTCAAAGCGACCGCGCCAGCGGGAACAGGCCACGCAGCCGGGGCGAGCGAAGCCACAATCCGCCCCACATGAAAAGGCCGAGGTAGATGGAGAAGAGCTTGTTCGACAAAAGCGGCATGTCGGCGAAGACCTGCATCGTCATCGCACCGCCGAGGATCGCCATCGACAGCACCGCGCCAAGCACCGCCGTCGCCGGCACGGCATAGAGCAGCACGCAGATCAGTTCGAGGATGCCGATCATCAGAACCGGACTGTGCTCCCACCCGAGCGACACCATCGTTTCGTCGGCAATCGGCATCCCGGACAGTTTCGGATAGACCGACGCGCCGAGGATGAAGAGGATGTAGAGGCCGGACAACACCCAGCCGAGACGTGTCATGGTCTTCTGCGACATGAAAAACTCCTGATCGAACGCGCCATCGAAGCACTGCCGCTCCCCGTCCTGTCAAGGTGCTTTGCCCTTGCGTTATGGGGCCGAGAGCCGTATACGCGCGCCCAGACAGGCGTTAAGCCGCATGCCAGAGAGCGAGCAGGGTCGGGCAACCGGCCCTCTTTGTTTTGCGTAAGCCCGTCTGGAAACCCATGAAAGACCGGCGGAGACAACCGTCTGGCCCGAATAGAACTGTAAAGGAACTGAAACGCTTATGAGCGCCAATGCATCTATGGAGGAATTCGAGGCCCTCCTTAACGAATCCCTCGAAATGGACACGCCGGACGAAGGTACGGTTGTCAAAGGCAAGGTCATCGCTGTCGAAGCCGGCCAAGCCATCATCGACGTCGGCTACAAGATGGAAGGCCGTGTCGATCTTAAAGAATTCGCAAACCCCGGCGAAGCGCCCGACATCACGGTCGGCGACGAAGTCGAGGTTTACCTGCGCGCGGCTGAAAACGCCCGTGGCGAAGCCGTCATCTCGCGCGAGATGGCCCGCCGCGAAGAAGCCTGGGACCGTCTGGAAAAGGCCTATGCCGACGACGCTCGTGTCGAAGGCGCGATCTTCGGTCGCGTCAAAGGCGGCTTCACCGTCGATCTCGGCGGTGCCGTTGCGTTCCTGCCCGGTTCGCAGGTCGATGTGCGCCCCGTGCGCGACGCCGGCCCGCTCATGGGTCTCAAGCAGCCGTTCCAGATCCTCAAGATGGACCGCCGCCGTGGCAACATCGTCGTGTCGCGCCGTGCCATCCTTGAAGAATCGCGTGCCGAGCAGCGTGCCGAAGTCATCGGCAACCTGTCCGAAGGCCAGACGGTCGAGGGCGTGGTCAAGAACATCACCGAGTACGGCGCGTTCGTCGACTTGGGCGGCGTCGATGGCCTGCTCCACGTGACCGACATGGCATGGCGCCGTGTGAACCACCCGTCCGAGATCCTCTCGATCGGCGAGACGATCAACGTTCAGGTCATCAAGATCAACAAAGAGACGCACCGCATCTCGCTCGGCATGAAGCAGCTTCAGGAAGATCCGTGGGATCTGGTCGCTGCCAAGTACCCGCTCGAGTCGGTCCACAAGGGCCGCGTTACGAACATCACCGACTACGGTGCGTTCGTCGAGCTGGAGCCGGGTGTGGAAGGCCTCGTCCACGTTTCGGAAATGTCCTGGACCAAGAAGAACGTCCATCCGGGCAAGATCGTGTCGACTTCGCAAGAGGTCGAGGTCATGGTTCTTGAGATCGACCAAGCCAAACGTCGCGTTTCGCTCGGCCTCAAGCAGACCATGCGCAACCCGTGGGAAGTCTTTGCCGAGACGCACCCCGAGGGCACGCAGGTCGAAGGCGAAGTCAAGAACATCACCGAATTCGGTCTGTTCATCGGCCTCGACAACGACATCGACGGCATGGTGCACCTGTCGGACATCTCGTGGGACCAGCGTGGCGAAGACGCCATTCAGCAGTTCCACAAGGGCGACGTCGTCAAAGCCGTCGTCACCGAGGTGGACACGGACAAAGAGCGTATCTCGCTCTCGATCAAGGCGCTCGACGGCGACCCGTTTGCCGAAGCCGTTGGCGGCGTGAAGCGCGGCCAGATCATCACCGTGACCGTGACCGCGATCGAAGATGGCGGGATCGAAGTGGAATACGAAGGCATGAAGTCCTTCATCCGCCGCTCCGACCTGTCGCGTGACCGTGCCGAGCAGCGCCCCGAGCGTTTCCAGGTCGGTGACCACGTCGACGTGCGTGTGACCAACGTGGACGCCAAGTCGCGCCGCCTCGGTCTGTCGATCAAGGCCCGCGAGATCGCCGAAGAGAAAGAGGCCGTGGAGCAGTTCGGTTCGTCCGACTCCGGTGCTTCGCTCGGCGACATCCTCGGCGCCGCGCTGAACAAAGGCGACGAATAAGCCTTTCGCGTAAAGCGATGAGAATTGAGACGGCCCCGGAGCGTTCCGGGGCCGTTTTCTTTTGTCGCGGCGACATGGCGCGCCGACCGCGATACACTTGGTTCAGGAGGGGCGTATGAGACAGAAACGCAAGGAATGGATGGGCGTCGTCGGCGCATTGGGTCTGGCCGCGTTTCTTTTGGGATTGTTCGGCGGCATCTACTCGCTCGGTATGGCGATCGCGCTGTCGGTGTCGGTGTGGGCGGTCGGTGCCACGCTCGTCCTCGCCCTGACCGACCCGCCCGAGGGCGACTGATCCGGCCCCCGAATCATAAGGCGCTAACCATGCGGTTCGCGGGGTCGTGGCGGGCGGTTTCGCCGGGCGCACCACCTAACGGTCGGGATTTCCATGAAAAAATCGGCACTTTGCCGCCAAATTCGGCGCGCGGCCCAAGCCTCGGCTGTTTCGCGACGAAATCTTTCCCCCTATAGTCAGGGGGTAAGCGGCGTGCTGCCAACAAACGCCGGTCAGTCCTTCGGGGGGAAGACGGGATGATCCGTTCGGAGCTCATTCAGAAGATCGCGGACGAAAATCCGCATCTCTACCAGCGCGATGTCGAGCGCATCGTGAACACCATCTTCGAAGAAATCATCGAAGCGATGGCGCGCGGCGACCGGGTCGAGTTGCGCGGTTTCGGCGCCTTTTCCGTCAAGCAACGGGATGCCAGAGTAGGGCGGAACCCGCGCACGGGTGAATCGGTTGATGTCGAAGAGAAGCACGTGCCTTTCTTCAAGACCGGCAAGCTGCTGCGCGACCGACTGAACGGGAACTGAAAGGCCCTTTCCCATGCGTTACATTCGCTACGCGTTTCTGGGCGCGCTGGCCGTGGTGCTTATCACCGTGGCGCTCGCCAATCGCAACATCGTCGAACTTCGTCTGCTGCCGGAAGAAATGGCCGGTTTTCTGGGCTGGAGCTGGACCATCAATCTGCCGCTTTTCATCGTCATCTTCCTCGCCATCATCGCGGGCGTGATGATCGGGTTCGTCTGGGAATGGTTCCGGGAACACAACCAGCGCGCCGAAGGGCGCCGGGCCAAATCGGCCGCCGTCAAGCTGGCGGGCGAGGTGCAAAGTCTCAAGCGCGAGAAGGCCGGGCCGAAGGACGATGTTCTGGCGCTTCTGGAGGATGGGCGGTAAGCACACGCCCATGACCGACATCCGAGTGAAAATCTGCGGGCTGACGAGCGTGGAGGCGGTGGCCGCCGCCGCCGACGCCGGTGCGCGTTATGTCGGCTTCGTGTTCTTCCCGAAATCCCCGCGCAACATCTCGGTCGATCTGGCCGCGGAGCTGGCTGCCGAGGTGCCGCCGGGCATCGCCAAGGTCGCGCTGGTGGTGAACGCGGACAACGCGCTGCTTGACGAGATCACGTCGCGGGTGCCGCTCGACATGCTGCAACTCCATGGCTCCGAAACGCCGGAACGGGTGGCCGAGGTGCGCGCGCGCTATGGCCTGCCGGTGATGAAGGCGGTCGGGATCGCGGATGCCGCCGATCTTACGCGCATCGACGATTATATCGGCGTCGCCGACCAGATCCTCGTCGATACCAAGCCCCCGAAAGAGGCGGAGCTTCCCGGCGGCAACGGTCTGGCGTTCGACTGGCGGCTTTTGCAGGGGCGGCACTGGACGGTGCCGTGGATGTTGGCCGGCGGCCTGACCCCCAGAAACGTGGCTCTGGCGGCGAAGCTTACGGGTGCACGGCAGGTCGATGTCTCGTCGGGCGTGGAAAGCGCGCCGGGCGTGAAGGACGAAGGGCTCGTCCGCGACTTTCTGGGGGCGGTCGGGTGACCGTGACTTTCCGCGCCGCGCGCGCCGACGATGTGCCCGCGGTGATGGCCCTGCTCATGGAGGATCGTGCGCCGGGCGCGCAGCCGGTGCGGGACGACGATCCGGTCCAGATGTACCTCGCCATGATCGCCGACGGCACGACCCAGTTGGTCGTGGGGTGGCGCGCGGGCGAGGTCGTGGCCTGCTATCACCTGACGATCCTCCACCTCGTATCGCCATCCACGCCGATCCGCGCACAGGTTGAATCGGTGCGTGTGCGCGCGGATCTGCGCGGGCAGGGGATCGGCGCGGCCATGATGCGGGATGCCGAGGACCGGGCGCGGGCGGCGGATGCCACGCTCATGCAGTTCACATCGAACGCCTCGCGCGGTGACGCGCATCGGTTCTATGAACGGCTGGGGTTCAAGGCGACGCACGCGGGATTCAAGAAGGATCTGATCTCACGTTAACCGGGGATTCACCGCGACTCGGCCATGGTTAACCCATGACACATCTCATCCCGCCTCAGAGCCCCGACCACTGGCTGTCCGCAGCTTTCACCTCCAACACCGCGACCTCCGGCGGCGTCATCAAGCGCCGGATCAGCGACATCGACCGGATCGTCGGGCGCGACCGTTTTCTGGGCGAAGTGCGCGCGCGCGGGTTTCAGGCCGTCGAAAACGGCGACAACCTGATCGTCTTCTGCAATGCCCAGCCCGTGCGGCTGGCCGCCCCCCGCGCCGGGGTCACGGCCCACTGATTGCCACGCTGCCGTGCTTGCTCTTGCCCGATGCCTATTCTAGGAACGGGCAAGACTGCCCGGGAGCGCGATATGGCTGACGATCTCTTCAATTCCTTCATGAACGGCCCTGACGAGAAGGGCCGGTTCGGCGATTTCGGCGGGCGTTTCGTGTCCGAGACGCTCATGCCGCTGATCCTCGAACTCGAAGCGCAGTATGAACATGCCAAGACCGACCAGAGCTTCTGGGACGAAATGGAATTCCTGTGGAAGCACTATGTCGGCCGCCCGTCGCCGCTTTATTTTGCTGAGCGTCTGACCGAAGAGCTTGGCGGTGCGAAGATCTATCTCAAGCGGGATGAGCTGAACCACACCGGCGCGCACAAGATCAACAACGTGCTGGGGCAGATCATCCTCGCCCGCCGCATGGGCAAGACCCGGATCATCGCCGAAACCGGCGCGGGCCAGCACGGCGTGGCGACGGCGACCGTCTGCGCCAAATTCGGGCTGAAATGCATCGTCTACATGGGCGCGCATGATGTCGAGCGTCAGGCGCCCAACGTGTTCCGCATGAAGCTGTTGGGGGCCGAGGTCGTTCCGGTGACCTCCGGTCGCGGCACGCTGAAGGACGCGATGAACGACGCGCTGCGCGACTGGGTGACCAACGTGCGCGACACGTTCTACTGCATCGGCACGGTGGCCGGCCCGCACCCCTATCCGGCGATGGTCCGCGATTTTCAGGCGATCATCGGCAAGGAAGCCAAGGAACAGATGATGGAGGCGGAAGGGCGCCTTCCCGACACCATCATCGCGGCCATCGGCGGCGGGTCCAACGCGATGGGCCTGTTCTATCCGTTCCTCGACGACAAATCCGTGCGCATCATCGGCGTCGAAGCCGGCGGCAAGGGCGTGAACGAAAAGATGGAGCACTGCGCGTCGCTGACCGGCGGTCGCCCCGGCGTGCTGCACGGCAACCGGACCTACCTGCTACAGGACGAAGACGGTCAGATCCTCGAAGGGCATTCGATCTCGGCGGGTCTGGATTATCCGGGCATCGGGCCGGAGCATTCGTGGCTGCATGACATCGGTCGCGCCGAATACGTGTCGATCACGGACACCGAGGCGCTCGAGGCGTTCCAGCTTCTGTGCCAGACCGAAGGCATCATTCCGGCGCTGGAGCCGTCTCACGCGATGGGCCATGTGATGAAAATCGCGGGCGATCTGCCCAAGGATCACATCATCTGCATGAACCTGTGCGGGCGCGGCGACAAGGACATTTTCACGGTCGCCAAAGCGCTGGGCACGGATATGGCGGGTCTGAGCGACTAGTGATCGGCCTATAAACTCAGGTTTAGACCCGTCTGCGCCGGGTTTAAAACGCCGGTCATAAACCCGACGCTCATAGCCTGACCCATGCGTTCGCCGCAGCCTCTCCTCGGGTGCCACGATCCAGGCACCGGAGGAGAACGCAAAGGAACGCATAATGAAACTCGACATTTTCAAAGTAACGGCAGCCGTATTGCTGTCGGCTGGTATCGCTACGGCCGCGCCGCAGGACACGATCAACGAGATCGTGAAGGGGCTCGCAGGCGAAGGATTCACGCGGGTCGAAATCAAGAACCGACTGAATGGCGTCAAGATCGAAGCCCACGGCCCGAACGGTTCGGTGGAACGGATCTACGACGGGAACGGCGTGCTGATGAAAGAAGAAACGCACAGCCGTCAGGGCACGTTCGGCTTCGGTGATCGTGACCGGGATCGGGACCGCAGCGGCCAGCGCAGCGCGACCAATGGTTTCGCCCATGACGACGACGGTCCCGACCATGACCGCGACGACGATCACGGCGGCCGTGACCGAGACCGCGACCGTGACGACCACGGCGAACATGACAGTGACGACGACCACGGTGGGCGCGACCGCGACCGCGAAGACCGTGACCATGGCGGTCGGGATCGCGAAGATCGCGACGACGACTGAGCCTGCGACACAGGAACGCTCCCATCGCGATTGCGGCATCGGGTGGGGGCGTGCCATCTTGCGGGCGGGAGGAATGGATTTGCGGCATCTCGCGATCGTGGCGGTTTGGCTTTTGGCGGGCACCGGGCTCGCCCGCGCCGACGTTGATCTCGACACGTTGATGCGCAGCCTGTCGCAACAGGGGTTCACCCGGATGCAGGTCTCGACGACCCTGCTGGGCAGAACCCGGATTTTCGCCACCTCTGACCAGTTTCATCGCGAAATCGTCGTGAACACGAACACGGGCGAGATCCTTCGCGATTTCTGGCAGGTGCGCTCCGAGTCCTCGTCCCGGTCCGAGGCGCAGATCCTCGATCCGTCCGGCGTGAACGACATGGGCGACCGCGACGACCGAAGCGGGTCGTCGGGCTCAAGTGGTCGCTCGGGGCGGGACGATCGCGACGACAGAGATTCGTATGACGACGACGATTACGACGACGATGATGACGACGACGACCGTGACCGCGACTCCGATCGTGAGGATGACGATTGATGCAGGGGCGGAGGCGATTGGCGCAGGACCGGGTCATCATCGTGATCGCGCTGGTCGTTCAGGCGCTCTGCGCCGGGTTCTTCATTTCCGACATTCTTTCCTCCCGCATCGGGTTCAGAAGCACGCCGATCCCGTGGCGGATGCGCGAACTCATCGAAATAGGGGCTGCGCTTGGGCTATTGCTCGGGTTCGTGCTGGGTGTTCTGGCGCTGACGCGGGTGCGCCGCCATCATCGGCTGGCGGAAGAGCGCCTGCGCGAGGCGTCGGCGGCGTTTCTGGACCTCGTGGCCAAACGGTTCGACGACTGGGCCCTGACGCCTGCCGAACGTGACGTGGCGCTGTTCGCCATCAAGGGGATGAGCCTGGCCGATATCGCGGCGGTCAGGGGCACGTCCGAAGGCACGGTCAAGGCGCAGACCAACGCAATCTATCGCAAAGCGGGGGTGAGCGGCCGGGCCCAGATGTTGAGCGACCTGATCGACACGCTGATGGACGATCAGGTGATGCAGGACTTCCCGCCACCGACCGTCCCCGAACCGCATGAGATCGCGGCCAAGACGCGCGACGCCGAAGTCCGCTCATGAAAAGAGGCGGCGCACTGCGCCGCCTCTGATCCGTGAGAGAGACCTCACTTAGTTGGTGGAGTTCTTCACTTCCGTATCGGACTCGGTCTCGGCGTCGGCCGAAGCGCTTTCTTCCAGATCGTTGGTGGCTTCAGCGCCGCCACCGGCTTCGGTCCGGGTGTTCAGGTCGATGTCGATGTCGGGATCGATCGAACCTTCTTCCGGCAGAATCTCGGTGGTCTGGTTGCTGACGTTCGTGTCATCCGAGTCTTCGATCTCTTCGTCGGTGAAGATGGTGGTCGCGGCGTACTGGTCCACGCCCATTTCCATCTGCGTCATGGTGTCGGACACGACCATGCCGTCGGCGTCGAGGATCAGAATGCGGCCACCAGCGTCGCTGGACGCCATGAAGGTCAGATTGCCGTCGCGGCCCTGACGCACGGTGTTCACGTCGTAGCCTTCGGCGGTCAGGTCGGCCATGCCCTTGGCATAGACTTCCTGATTCAGGCCCGATTCCACGTTCTGAGCGAAAGCGGCCGTGCCGGCGATGAGGGCGACGGTCGAAAGGGTCATCAGCTTGCGTTTCATAACTTCAGTCTCCTGTTGTCCCCGCGTCTCGTTTAACCGCGGGCCCCGGCTGCTATTGGCGGTCAGTTCACGTGGACCCTCATGGTCCGTCGAGGACCGCCCGCCGGGCGCTATGGTCTGCCAACACGAGACTCGATCATTTGGTTCCTCACCCCGGTGCGTTTTTTTCAAATGATTGATTTTTTAACAAAAAGGGTGGCGCCAAGCGTTGGCGCCACCCTGTCCCCACCGATGTGATTTCGCCCCTGCCGTCAGGAGCCGAGACCCAAGGACACGTCAAGGCCGATGCCCAGTCCGCCGTTCTTGCTGCCCGAGGCGCTGACGTCGGCATCGACCTCGGCGTCGAGGCCCGATTGCCCGTCCGACGACCCGACCGCGGCGTCGACATCGGCGTCGAGACCGAGACCGGACGAGCCGTCCGTGCCGGATGTGCCGACGCTGGCTCCGGCCTCTGCCGAAAGGCCTCCGCCGCCGTCCGAGCCACCCACGCCGACGCCCACGTCTGCGTCGATGCCAGCGGCGACATCCGCCCCGGTGGAGCTGCCGTCGGTCGCCGGCCCATCGCTGCCGGGGTTATCTCCGCCAGCCATGTCGTCGCCGTCACCCGGCGGTGTCATCGGATCGTCGGACGCGGCGTCTCCCGTCCGACCGTTTCCGGTATCCGGGCCGACCGGCGTGGTGACAGACTGGCGGGCGGCGGTGCGCAGGTCGCCGGTGCAGGCGACCTGTTCATCCGACACCACGGTGCCGTCTTCGGACAGGATCAGGATCCGCCCGTCGTCACCGGCGCAGGCGTAAAACGTCAGCCGCCCCAGGCTGTCCTGGCGGACGGTGCCGACCGAATACCCTTCGGCGCGAAGTTGCGTGGTGCCCATCTGATAGACGCTGTCGTTCAAAGCCGTCTGTGCGATGGTCGGTGCTGCGGAACAGGCAGCGGCGATCGTTACTGCGGAAACACGTTGCGTAAAAGTCATTGTCTGGTCCTCTTCGGTCTGCGGTGACCCCCACCCAGATGGGGACGCGACAACCCGAGGCTTGATCGGACGAACCCGCCCGACCATCGGGCTGAACACGTAACCTACATGATGGCCAAACTGCCGGCGGCCCGGATCAGTTCCCAATTGAGACGCAACAAATCGTTTCGCGTGAAAGTTGTGGCGCTTACACAATGAGAAGAGGCGGCACCGAAGTGCCGCCTCTCGCAAAGGTCAGGTCTGTCGGTCAGCTGTGTGACCGTGCGACCCCGGATTAGCTGTCGCTGTCAGCCGACAGGCCAAGGTTCAGGCCGGTGTTGAGGCCGATGGACGCGCTGCCGTCGCCATCGTCGCCTTCACCTTCGACCGACACACCGGCGTCCACGCCAGCGCCAAGGCCGACCGAGGCGGAGTCGCCGCCGTCGTCGCCTTCGGCGTCGATCCCGACGTCAAGGCCGGTGCCGACGTTGACCGAGGCGGAGCCGTCGCCATCGTCGCCTTCAGCGTCGATGCCGATGTTCGTGTCCGACCCCACGCCAGCCGACAGGCTGCCCGAGTCGTCGCCATCGTCCGACATGGTTTCCACACCGATCATGGTGTCGGAGTCGGCCATTGCGCTCAGCGAGCCGCCGTCTTCGTCACCTTCGGCTTCGATCGCGGCCGAGGCGCTCAGGTCGGTCATCGTGTCCGACATGACTTCGCCGTCTTCGCTCATGATAAGGATACGGCCGTTGGTGTTGTTGCGGGCCATGAAGGTCAGCGAGCCTTCGCCGTCCTGACGCACCGAGTCGACGTTGTAGCCGTCGCCGCGCAGTTCAGCCATGCCCATCGCATAGACTTCCTGGTTGAGTTCAGCTTGGGCCGAGTCCTGTGCGAAAGCGGTCGCGGCAGGCGTAGCGGCCAGAAGGGCGATTGCAGTCATCGTAGCAAAGCGGTTCATAATCTCTCTCCAATCTGCTGTGGCACCCCTTGGATGCCCCTTCCAATGCGTTGGTCGCCGGGATCGCATCGACCGTCGTGGCCGGATGAGGGCGCCCCCCGTTGGAAGCTGTGACCGGACAACAGCCTCAAAGTCCGAAAGTTCCTGTCTCGGTTGCGAAAAAACTTTAATTTTTCCAATGGGCTATCGGCTGAAACTTTTCACGGGGCGGACTCGTGCCAGTTCAGTTGGTGCTGGAAACAAAGAGAATTTTCTTGAAGTGACTGTTCGCTTCGGGGGCCGGACGCCAGCCACGGGCAAATCAAGGGCCGCAACTTTTTTCCGGGTCGTTCAGATCGAATGCTCTTCCAGCACCCTCAGCGGGATGACTTCGAGCGCGCGTCCGTGGGTCGCTTCCAGCCGGACCTTGGGCGCGCACCCCTCGTCATGGGCCTGAAGGAACCGGGCGGCACACAGGCACCACTGATCGCCGGGCTTGAGGCCGGGAAAGCTGAACTCGGGCCGGGGTGTCGACAGGTCGTTGCCCACGTATTTCGAATAGGCGAGGAACTCGGCGGTCATGACCGCGCAGACCGTGTGATTGCCGGTGTCCGCGTTGCAGGTGTTGCAATAGCTGTCACGGAAGTATCCCGTCTTGGGGTCGTCCGAGCATAGCAGCAATGTCCCGCCAAGGACGTTGATCGGTTCAATCGGTTCTGGCTTCATGGGCGGTCCGGGTGATCTGTCTCAGTCTCTCGATATTGTCTTCGAAGACGCCGGGTTCGGTAAAGCCCCGGTCGGCTGAATTGATCGCGATGACGACGTCGTGGGTGCGGTCGATCCAAATGTATTGACCATAGACGCCGATGGCGAAAACCTCGCCGGGCTGCGGATCGGCGGGCAGCCACCATTGGTGGCCATAGCGCGCCTCTCCTTGCGCGGTCGGCGCTGTGGGGGCCGTCGATGCCTCGACCCAGTCGGCGGGAACGATCTGCTGCCCCTGCCACATGCCGTCCTGCGCGATCATCTGGCCGAAGCGGGCATAGTCGCGGGTTCGCAGGTTGAGCCCCCCCAGCACAAAGGCATTTCCGTCACCGTCGGCCATGTAATAGGGGTCGGCTTCCAGCCCGAGCGGCTCGATGATCCGGTCTTCGAGAAGCGGTGGAATGCGTTCCCCCGTCGCGCCGCGAATGACCATGCCAAGCACATGGGTATCCATCGAGACATAATACCATTCCGCCCCCGGCTCTGCGCGGCGATCCATCAGGTCGCGGGTGAAATCGTCAAGCGACCCGCCAAGCGCGATCACGCGGCCCATGCGGTTGATGTCGGACCAGAAGTCCAGATAGTCCTCGTCGAACGCGACGCCCGAGGCCATATTCGCCACCTGCGCGATGGTGGCACCGTCATAGGCCGTCCCTTCGAGCGATGGGGCATATGCGGTGACCGGATCGTCGATGGAGGCGATAACGCCCTCGTCGATCATGATCCCGAGAAGCGCCGACAGCCAGCTTTTGGCGACCGACCATGACACGCGCCGATCTTCGGGCGCGGTGCCTTGGTAATAGTCCTCATGGACGATCTCGCCCCCGGACAGGACGACCATCGCAGTCACGGTGCGGGTTTCGATCCAGTCGTCGATCCCGGCGGGCAGCGTCATCGCCTCGCCCTCGGGCAAGGGCGAAACCGGGCCGTCGCCGCGCGACATCGGGACCGTGTTGAACAGCGCGTCCATGTTCGAGAAATTCTCGACGATGCGCCCCTCGTCGAACAACGTCTGCACGGCCATGAGACGTTTGAGTTCCTCGCCGCGCGTGATGCCGATCAGGGCGGCAATCGCGACGATGGCGACGAGGATGTAACCCAGTTTGCGCATGATAACACTCCCGATGCCCGGACTATGGCGTCAGGGGGCCTGCCAGTCCACCCAACGCCCGTGGAAATCGACGCGGCCGAGGTTGTGCACCTCGCCGCCGGGCCATGTGGTCAGGGTCATGGCCGCGCCCGGCCCCTGTCCGTCGGCTTCCATCGACAGCCGCGCGATGGGGGCGTCGAGGGTCGCGGCCTTGCCCGCCGCTTCGAACGCGATTTCGCAGGCGGCCTTGGTGGCGGGAGGGAAGTATTGCCACGCGATCGTGTGGAACACGAGGTGGATGTGGCCGGGCCGCCGGATCGCCACGCGGATCGGCAGGAACGACATGGCATCGCTCTGATCCACCTGCGCGTCATAGACCGCGATCGCCGCCCGCGTGCGCTCGATCCGCTCGGGCTGGTCGGCCCAGAGGTAGGACAAGAGGCGGCGTTCATCCGCCGGGTCGTGCACGTCGAGCGGGGCCACGTCGATCCCGCGCCGGTCCGTAACCTCGATCTTCGCCTCGGGCGGGCAGGGGCCGGTCCAGTCGGGCGACAGCGTGACGGCGGGATCGGCAGGCCCGCGATAGCCGCAGGGCAGGTCGAGCGCATAGCGATCCCACATCAGGTTCAATCCGGCGCTCGCGCCCAGTTCCGTCAGCACGAAGGGCAGGCCATAGCGGTCGGCAAGCCAGTGACCGGCGGCGATCATCACGGCCGAGCGGCGCACCTCGTTCGTCTGCGGCGGCAGCGCGAGATAGGTGAGCAGCGTGTCGGTCCGGGTGGCGAGCGCTGCGTCGAGGGCGGCGCCAAGCGTCGCGTCGTCCGTCGCCGGGTTCGGCGGGTAACAGGCGGCAAGGTCCGGGTCTTCGCCCGACAGCACCAGCGCGTGCAACCCGCCCAGCAGGCGCAGGGGCACCGATTGGCCCGAGGGGCCGATGTCGCCCTCGAATGCGAGCATCCGGTCCATCACCGGACTTCCCGGTGCGATGCGGTCGGCGACAAGGCGCAAGACACGGGCGGAGAACGGCGAGCCGAGAGCTTCGTTGCTCTTGGCCTGTTCGCGGAAGGCGGTGGCGAGAGTCATCTGAACTTGTCGACCAGTTTCTGAAGCGGTGAACGGTCTTCCTGCGGTGCCGGCGGCTCCTTTGCCTTCGCAGGGGCGGGTTTCGGGGCGGGTTTTTCGGGCTTGGGTTTGGCACCCCCCGTGCGCAGCGCGACGGCATTGGTGAACTTGGCGTTGTCGTCCGTCACAAGGTGCTCGGCCCCGTCCGAAATGCCGCGCAGCATGTCGTCGAGCCACTTTTCTTCCTGCTTGGCGAAGTCGGACAGCACGTAGGGCGACACGCGGTCCTTGTGGCCCGGATGGCCGATGCCCAGCCGGACGCGGCCATAATGCGGGCTGATATGCTGGTGGATCGAGCGCAACCCGTTATGGCCCGCATGGCCCCCGCCCAGCTTCAGCTTCACCTTGAACGGCGGCAGGTCCAGCTCGTCGTGGAACACCGTCACGTCCGTCGAGTCGAGTTTGTAAAAGCGCATCGCCTCGCCCACCGACTGACCCGACAGGTTCATGAACGTCTCGGGCTTGAGCAGGATGACCTTCTCACCACCCAGGTTGCCCTCGCTCACCTGTCCCTGAAATTTGGACCGCCACGGGGCGAAGCCGTGATCCTCGCGAATCCGGTCCACGGCCATGAAGCCGATGTTGTGGCGGTTGCCCGCGTATTTGCTGCCCGGATTGCCGAGGCCGACGAAGAGTTTCATGGCGGCAATCTAGGGGCGGACGGGCGCGAGGTAAATGTCCTGCCGTCCCGCTGGACTTTCACCCCGCCCGGTCTAGGATCGTCGCCAAAACCGGGCAGGGCGGACCATGGCGCAATTCACTTTGAAAGACATCACGCTTCGCGTGCCGGGCAAGGCGCTGACCAAGCCGCTGCGGGTGGCGTTGGAGACGGGCCGCTACGAATGGAACGAGCGCGACGCGATCGAACGGCATGTGAAGCCGGGCGACAAGGTGCTCGATATCGGGGCGGGGGCCGGCTACATCTCGATCATCGCCGGGCGCGCGGCGGGGCCCGAGAACGTGATCTCGGTCGAGGGCAACCCGGTGATGATGGAGGCGCTGCGCCACAACCTCGACGAAAACGGGGCGCAGGCGACGCAGGTGCTGCACGGCGCCGTGGTGGCCGACAATTTCGACGAGGATACGGTTCTGTTCGCGGCACGCGACGCCTTCTGGTCGTCCTCGATCGCGAACGAAAAGACCAATCCCGACAAGATCGTCGAGGTGCCCGCGCTGAAGCTGTCGGCGCTGCTCGACGAACACCAGCCCACGATCGTGTCGATGGATGTGGAAGGGGGCGAACTGGAACTGTGCCAGCAGCCCTGGCCGCCCTGTGTGCGCATGGTGGTGATGGAAATTCACACGAGCCAATATCCGCCCTCGGCGGTGAAGGCGATTTTCGACGGCATGTCGAGAAACAACATGACGCTCATGCCGTGGGGCACCCGCGGAGAGGTCATCGTGCTGCAAAGGTGCGATAAATGAAAAACGGGGCCTGATCGGCCCCGCTTCGTTTGTTCCACGATGGGAAGAGACTTACGCCTCTTCGCCCTCGGTCACATCCTCTTCGGCTTCGCCCTCGTCCTCGTCCGCACCGGCGGAGCGCAGGCCCGACGGGGCCGAGATGTTGGCGATCACGAAATCACGCTCGACGGTCGGCTTGGCGCCCTGCGGCAACTCGACGTCCGAGATGTGGATCACGTCACCGATGTCACGGCCGGCGAGATCGACGACGATCTTTTCGGGAATGTCACCCGCGACCACATCAAGCTCGACTTCCGGACGAACGTGCACGACCACGCCACCCTTCTTCACGCCCGGAGCCTTCTCTTCGTTGATGAACTCGACGGGAATGAACAGGTTGATGCGCGAGGTGCGGCGCAGGCGCAGGAAATCGACGTGGGTCGGAAGATCCTTGACCACGTCGCGCTGCACGTTGCGGCAGATCACGCGGACATCGTCCTGACCTTCAACCTTGAGGTTGAAGAGGGTCGACAGGAAACGACCGTCCTTGAGCTTCTTGAGAAGCATGTTGAAGTTGATGTTGATCGGCAGCGGATCGACGTCGCCACCATACACGATACCAGGTACGTTGCCTTCGCGGCGAGCTTGACGAGCGGCCCCCTTGCCCGTCCCCGTCCGTACCGTGGCGTGAAAGTCAGGTATTTCACCAGCCATGGGTTTTCTCCAAATTGTAAAGGTCTGCGGCGTTCCTCCAAGGGTGCAACCCCGCATGAGTGCGCGCGTATACGCGGGAATCATGGGTTTGGGAAGGGAAAAAGCGCGCGCGCCCCGGCGGCCTCGCGGTGGCCCGCCGGGCCGGGCGAACGGGGCACCCTTTTCTTCATCGTTCTCGGAATACTTCGGGGAGTGCGAGGGGCAGCACCCCTCGTATGGTTCGGTGGGGGCGCAGGCCCGCGACGAAACACGAATGCGTCGTGACGCCCGTTGCCGTTTGCGCTATCGGTCCCGGTGCATGACCCTGTTCGACGCCCTCAGAATCTCCCGCGGACCGGCCTTCGTCCTGATGGCGACGGGCGTCTATTGGGGTGGCCTCGCGGGCATGATGCCCGACGTCAAGGCGCATGTGGCGGCCTCGGACGGGGTGATGGGCGCGGTGCTGGTGGCGCCCGCCGCGGCCTCGATCCTCGCGATGGGGGCGGCCCCCTGGGCTGCGCGCCGGTATGGCGGATACACTCTGCCGGTCGCGGCGATCCTGATCGCGCTGACGCTGCTTCTGTATCTCGTCGCCGATACGCCTTTGGCTCTGGCCGGCGCGCTGTTCGCGGGCGGTTTCGCGGTCGCCTTCGCGGATATGACCGCGAATATCCGCATCGCCCATGTCGAGGCGCGGCGCGATGTGCATCTGATGAACCTGAACCACGCGGCCTATTCCTTTTCCTTTGCGATCACGGCGCTTCTGATCGCGGGGCTTCGCGGCGGTGGCTGGGATTTCAGGACCATCGCGATGATCCTGTCCGGCGTCGCGCTGGCCTATGCCGTGCTGGGGTGGGACAGTCGCGACCCGTCGAGCGGCGATGACGAGGCCGAGAGCGGCCCGGCGCGTCCGCCCATGATCGTGGTGCTTCTAGCCGGGGGGATGCTGTTTTGTTCCTTCGTGGCCGAGAACGCGACCGAGGGCTGGACCGCGCTGTTCATCGAACGCACGCTCGGCGGCGCGGTCGGCGAGGGCAGCTTCGGTCCCGCCGTCTTCGGCTTCGTCATGGGGGCCGCGCGCCTGTCGGGGCAGGCGCTGGTGCGGCGGCTGGGGGCCGAACGGCTGATCCTGTCCTCGGCGGTGCTGGCCGTGATCGGGGCCATCGTGATCGCCCTGTCGCCGAGCCAGATCGTGATGCATGGCGGGGTGGTTCTGACCGCGCTCGGCGTTGCGGTCATCGTGCCCTCGACCAACTCGATCCTTGCGCGAAAAGTGAAAGGTCCGGCCCGGTCCATCGCCATTTCGCGGGCCTGGATGTTGGGATTGATGGGGTTCTTCATCGGCCCGGCCCTGATGGGCGGGCTCGCGGAACTGGGCAGTCTGCGCCTGTCCTTCGCCGCCGTTGCGGTCTCCTCCGCCGCGATCATCCCGGCGGTTCTGGCGCTGTCGCGTCGGTAGAGTTCCCGCATTGTGCGGGCTGAAGCCCGCGCCGGATGTGCGCGTCCCCGCCGCTGGCGGGCACGCGCGGTGGGCGCCCTTGCCCGGCGGCCCTTACGGCGATGACGGTCGGAGCATGGGCTGGGGAGGCGCTTGAGGGGGCGATCCGCCCCTCAAGGCGCCATGTCCAGCATGAGGCGAGTCGCCTGCGCGTCAAGGACGACTCGCGGGTGCTCTTAGGCCCAGTCGCCGGAGAAATCGCGCGGGATGCGCAGGATGTCGCGGTCGACCTGATTGATGTCGCGGTGTCCGCAGAAGGCCATCGAGGTGTCGAGTTCCTTGTGGATCACCTCCAGCGCGCGGGTCACGCCCGCTTCGCCCATCGCGCCCAGACCATAGACGAAGGCGCGGCCGATATAGGTGCCCTTCGCGCCCATCGCCATTGCCTTTAGCACGTCCTGACCGGAGCGGATGCCGCTGTCCAGATGCACCTCGATCCGGTCGCCCACCGCCTGAAGGATCGGGTCCAGCGCGCGGATCGACGACAGCGCCCCGTCCAGTTGGCGCCCGCCGTGGTTCGACACGATGATCGCATCGGCACCCACCTTGGCGGCCATCACCGCGTCCTCGGCTTCCATCACGCCTTTCAGGATCAGCGGGCCGCCCCACATCTCTTTGATCTTTTCGATCTTGGACCAGTCGAGCGAGGGGTCGAATTGATCGTTGGTCCAGGACATGAGCTTGGACGGGTCCGAAATCCCCTTCACATGCCCGACGACGTTTCCGAAACTGCGCCGTTTCGTGCCCAGCATCCCCATGCCCCAGCGCCATTTGGTCGACAGGTTCACGAGGTTTCGGACGGTGGGTTTCGGGGGGGCGGAAAGGCCGTTGCGAATGTCCTTGTGCCGCTGCCCCATGATCTGAAGGTCGAGCGTGATGACGAGCGCCGAACAGCCCGCATCCTTGGTGCGCTGGATCAGGCGCGACAGGTAATCCTCGTCGCGCATGACGTAGAGCTGGAACCAGAAGGGGGCCGTGGTGTGCTCGGCCACGTCCTCGATCGAGCAGATCGACATGGTGGACAGCGTGAAGGGCACCCCGAATTTTTCGGCGGCGCGGGCTGCCTTGATCTCGCCATCCGCGGATTGCATCCCGGTCATGCCGACCGGGGCGAGCGCGACGGGCATGGCCACGTCCTGTCCGATCATCTGCGTCTTCGTGGTCCGGTTGGACATATCGACGGCCACGCGCTGACGCAGGCGGATCGCGTCGAAATCCGATACGTTCTCGCGAAAGGTCTGCTCGGTCCACGAACCGCTTTCGCAATAGTCGTAGAACATCTTCGGCGCACGACGCCGGTAGAGGCGTTTGAGATCGTCGATGTTGGTGATGACGGTCATGGATACCTCCCCCGGACCTGCTGTCCGCGCGACGCTACAGCCGGCGATCACCGTGCGCAACGCGACCGATTGCTCTTGCGCCCGGCGCGACGCCCCGCAAGGTGGCGCCATGTCTATCGTATTGATCGGATTGCTGGCGAGCCTTGGCGCAGGGCTCATGACGGGGGTCGGGGCGCTGCCCGTTCTCTTCGGTCGCACCATCACCCGGAAATGGTCGGACATGCTCTTGGGCTTCGCGGCCGGGGTGATGATCTCGGCCTCGTTCTTTTCGCTCATCCTGCCCGGTCTCGACATCGCCAAAGCGGAAACCGGGAGCGTCTGGGCGGCTGCGGCCATCGCGGCGGGCGGGATCGTTCTGGGCGCGCTTGCCGTCTATGCGATGAACGAAGCCTTGCCGCATGAGCATTTCATCGCCGGGCCCGAGGGCGCGGACCCCGGTGCGCTGTCGCGCATCTGGCTGTTCGTCATCGCGATCACGATCCACAACTTCCCCGAGGGTATGGCCGTGGGTGTCGGGTTCGGCGGCGGCGACGTGGCCAACGGCATGTCGCTGGCCACCGGCATCGGCCTTCAGAACGCGCCCGAGGGGCTTGCGGTCGCCGTGGCCCTGCGCGGGCTGGGGTATGCCAAGGGGCGCAGTTTCCTGATCGCCCTCATGACCGGGCTGGTGGAGCCGGTGGGCGGGCTGATCGGTGTCGTCGCGGTGACCATGGCCGAGGCGCTGCTGCCCTGGGGGCTGACCTTCGCCGCCGGGGCCATGCTCTATATCATCAGCCACGAGATCATCCCCGAAACGCATCGCGGCGGGCACCAGCACCGTGCCACGACCGGACTAATCGTCGGACTGGTCCTGATGATGTTTCTGGATGTCACGCTGGGCTGATCGCCGGGCCGGTGGCCAAGTTTCGCTTGCGCATGTCGCGCCACATGGCACTGTCGCCGCATGACAGCACGCACTGCCTTACGAATAGGTCTCTTGCTCTGGAGCGTCGCGTTCATTCTGGCGTTCATCGACTTCGGAATGACCGAGCCATCCAGCGACGGGTTCACCGCCGGGCTGAACAAGGTCGCCAAGTTCATGGCGTGGCAGGCGGTGGCGCTCGTCATCTCCGTCATCGTCTGGGTGATCGGCAGCCGGTTCGAGCGTCGGTCGGCCCAACGGGTCGCAAGCCGTATTCCGGGGATCATCATGATCGCGATCGCACTCGCGTTCGGCCTGTTCATTCTGAGCTCGGGCCTGATCGGCGGCATGGCGGGCGGAACCGAAACATCCCCACAAATGCCGGTGACCAAACCGGCGGAGCCTGCCCAGTGACACAAAGGTATTTCGAGGATCTGCCGATCGGGTTCACCTACCGATCCGGCGAGGCGGAGCTGACCCGCGAGGCCATCGTGAAATTCGCCCGCGAATGGGATCCGCAGCCGTTCCATGTCGACGATGCGGCGGCGGCCGAAAGCCATTTCGGAACGCTGATCGCCTCGGGCTGGCACACGCTTCTGATCGCCTTCAACCTCGCCATGCAGTCGGGCGTCTGGGACGAGGCGTCGATGGGCGCCTCGGGGATGGACGAGGTGCGGTGGTTCCTGCCAGCGGTTCCGGGCGACGTGATCCACGTGCGGGCCGAGGTCGTGACGGCGGAACGGTCGAAATCGCGGCCCGACCGGGGGCGGGTGAGTTTCCGCAACGACGTGCATCGCGCCGACGGCAAGCGGATCGCGAGCTATATCGGCAATCACCTGATGAAGGCGCGCGGCACCTCGCTCGCCTGAGGCCGCCCCGAGGGGTGATCAGGCGGGGACGTGTCCGGGCTTGGCCGGCGCGGGTTCCGGCGCGCCCGACACCTCCCAAACGTCGCGTTGACCGATCATCTGCTCTTTCGGCGCGTGGGTCACCGTCAGCCCGGCATTCTCGATCAGGGCGAGCACTTCGCCCACGATCATGTCGGGCGAGGTTTCGGCGCGGCCCACCGGGATCGGACGGCGCAATTCGCGCTTGCCGGAGGGGAACAGCGTGAGCGTCTCGTAGGTGCCCGAGCCACGCCGTTCGACGCGCACGATATGGCTCCACGGGATCAGGCCATGCACCCCGACCTGCGCGCCTTTGGGCGTCAGAAGCGCCAGCCGCCGCCGCATATGGGTTTCGGTCAGCCCGACCCAGCCCAGCATCACACCGATCAGAACCGGCACGGCGAGGATCACGCCGAGCGGCGTTTTCCACAGCGCATCAGGATCGGTCGTCGCCACGTTGAAGATGCAGATCACACCCAGCGCCAGAAACGCCGCCCCGATCCAGCGCATCGTCCGGAACGACGGCGGGGCCGCGTGGATTTCCAACGTATTCGTCATGTCTTGTCCCGCCAGCGGTTCACGATGGGATAGCGGCGGTCGAGCCAGAAGCTACGCATCGTCAGGCGTGCGCCCGGCGCGGATTGGAAACGCTTGTATTCCGAGATGAAGATCAGGTGTTCCACCTTTTTCACCGTGTCCCGGTCGAAGCCCTGCGCCACCAGCTCGGCCACCGACAGTTCCTTGTCTACAAGCCCTTCTAGAATGGCGTCCAGCACCTCGTAAGGCGGCAAGCTGTCGCTGTCTTTCTGGTCGTCGCGGAGTTCCGCGCTGGGCGGTTTGTCGATGATGGACACCGGAATGACCTCGCCCGCCGGGCCCATCATCCAGTCGCGGTGGTTCGCATTGCGCCAGCGGCAGGTCTCGAAGACCCGCATTTTATAGAGGTCTTTGATCGGGTTATAGCCGCCCGCCATGTCGCCATAGATCGTGGCGTATCCTACCGCGACCTCGGATTTGTTGCCGGTGGTCAGCAGCATTTCCCCGAACTTGTTGGACATCGCCATCAGGAGCAGGCCGCGCAGGCGCGACTGGATGTTTTCCTCGGTGAGGTCTGGCGCGTAGCCCTCGAACAAGGGCGCGAGCGCTTCCGTCACCGCGTCGCGGGGGCCTTTGATCGGCACGAAGTCGTAGTGACAGCCGAGCCTCTCGGCCACCGCCTTGGCGTCGTCCAGAGAGCCTTGGCTGGTGTATTCGGACGGCAGCATCACGCAGCGCACGTTTTCGGGGCCAAGCGCGTCGGCAGCGATGGTCGCGACGATGGCGCTGTCGATGCCGCCGGACAGACCCAGAAGCACCTTCTTGAACCCGGTCTTGCCCATGTAGTCGCGCAGGGATTGCACCATGACGCGGTAGTCGGCCTCATAGGCTGGCAGGGCGGGCACCACCTCACCCGGCACAATGCGCCAGCCATCGTCGCCCTTTTCGAGGTCGACGTGCCGGATCACCTCGTCGAATTCGCGAAACTGGAAGGCAAGCTCGCCCTGCGCGTCCATGCCGAAACTCGCGCCGTCGAACACCTGATCGTCCTGTCCGCCGACCATGTTAAGGTAGATGAGCGGCAGCCCCGTCTCTTCGACGCGCGCGCGCATCACGCCATGGCGCGTCTCGACCTTGCCCCGGTAGTAGGGCGAGCCGTTCGGCACGGCGAGCACCTCGGCACCCTTGTCGGCAAGGTTTTCGCAGACCGCATCGGGCCACCACGCATCCTCGCAGATCGGGATGCCCAGCGTGAGCGGCCCGATCTTGATCGGGTCTTGCGGTTCTGCGTGGCTGAACAGGCGTTTTTCGTCGAACACCGTCTCGTTCGGCAGCATCTGCTTCAGGATGCGCCGCCGCACCCGCCCGCCTTCGAGAACCCAGTAGGCGTTATACAGGTCTTTGCCGTCGTGATAGGGGCAGCCGATCCCCATGACCGGGCCATCGGCCACGTCTTTGGCCAGCGCCTCGCACGCCTCCATCGCCTCGGACCAGAAGGCCGGGCGCATCACAAGGTCCTGCGGCTGGTAGCCGGTCAGGAAGCTTTCGGTCAGCATGACCATGTCGGCCCCGGCCTCTTTCGCGGCGGTCCACGCCGCGCGCGCCATGTCGGCATTGCCGGGAATATCACCCACAACAGGGTTCAACTGGGCCAGTGTCAGGCGAAAGGTGTCAGCCATGTCCATCCTCGCGAGGTCGCGACCCTCTTAGCGGGGTTCATGGGCAGGGAAAAGCCGGGTGCCGTGATTGTCATGCGAAAACAATTGTCTCTCATGGCCCTGACGCTTAGGTTTCGCACACTTTCCGAACGAATGCCCACGAGGTTCTCATGTATCGCGCGATGCGTCTTGTCCTTCCCTTCGCCGCCAGCCTGTGCGCCAGCGGCGTCTTTGCGCAGGACGGGGCCGATACGATGCAGTATGACGACGGCCGCGTCTATGAAGGCACGTTCAAGGACGGGCAGCCCCACGGACAGGGCACGCTGCGCACCCCGGCGGGCTACGAATACACCGGCACCTTCGTCGAGGGCGAGATCCGGGGCGAGGGCGTCGCGCGCTTTCCCAACGGCTCGGTCTACGAAGGGAACTTCGCCGCCGGCAAGCCGCATGGCTTCGGCAAGATCACCTTCGCGGACGGGTCGAGTTTCGAAGGCGACTGGGTCGACGGCAAGATCACCGGGACCGGGATCGCGGAATACGCCAATGGCGTGACCTACGAGGGTGGCCTGCGGGAGGCGCTGCATCACGGGCGCGGCAAGATGGTCAGCCCCTCGGGCTTCACCTACGACGGCGAGTGGAACATGGGCCAGAAGGACGGGACGGGCACCGCGACCTATGCGGACGGCTCGACCTATTCCGGCGGGTTCTCGAACGACCAGCGGCAGGGGCAGGGCACCTATGTCGGAACCGACGGGATGCGCTACGAAGGCCAGTGGGTCGCGGGCCAGATGCACGGCTCCGGCATCCTCACGCAGGCCAATGGCGACGTCTATCAGGGCCAGTTCGTCGAAGGTCAGCGGTCGGGCGAGGGCAAGGTCACCTATGCCAGCGGCGACAGCTACACCGGCGCCTTCCTGAACGATCACCGCAGCGGGCAGGGCGTTTTCGCCGGCGCGGACGGGTATCGCTACGAGGGCAACTGGGTCGACGGCCAGATCGAAGGCGAAGGCACCGTGACCTATCCCGACGGGTCGGTCTATCAGGGCACCTTCCGCGCGGGCCTGCCCGACGGCAGTGGCACGATCACCTATCCCGACGGCGGCACCTATGTCGGCGACTGGCGCGACGGGGTGATCGAAGGCACGGGCCGCGCGACCTATCCCAACGGCTCGACATACGAGGGCAGCTTCGTTTCGGCGCTGTTCGACGGCGAAGGCACCCTGACCTTCGCCGAAGGTCACGGCTACACCGGCGGCTGGAAGGCGGGCAAACGCCACGGTCAGGGACGCGAGGAATACGCCGACGGCTCCGTCTATGACGGCGGCTGGGCCAATGGTGAACGCGACGGGCAGGGCACGCTGACGCTGGCCGACGGGTTCACCTATACCGGCGAATGGAAAGACGGGATGAAGCACGGCATGGGCACCGCGACCTATGCCAACGGCGACGTCTACGAAGGCATGTTCGCGAACGACCAGCGCAACGGGCAGGGCACGGTGGCCTATGCTTCGGGCGAGCGGGTGTCGGGCGCATGGGTCAACGGCGTGATGTCGTCGATGCTCGAAGGCGGCACGCCCGCGCCGATCGTCCCGGCTGCGACCGAAGCCGAACCCGAAACACCCGCGGCCGAACCCGAGACACCTGCGACCGACCCGGTACCTGCTGCGGAGCCCGAGCCCGCCCCCGAACCGGAACCGGAACCTGCGCCCGAGCCTGAGCCTGAACCCACACCGGAACCCGCGCCGACGCCCGAACCCGAGCCCACGCCGGAACCCGCGCCTGCCCCTGCGCCCGAGCCGGAGCCTGCGCCCGCCCCGGCACCCGCTCCGGCGCCTGCGCAAGAGAACCAGTCGTCGGATCAGAACAATTCGGCCGCGCCCCGTGTGCCGTCGGGGCCGCCGCAGGCGCCCGAGATCAATTCGACCCTGGGAAGCGGCGGGCTTTACTGATTCCGACATCCTCGACCACGAAAAAGGCCGCCCACTGGGCGGCCTTTTCCCTTTTCCGATCCAAGGGCTGCCTCAGCGGCCCTGAATCTTGTTGATCTTCATGATCTTCATTGCGGTCTTTTCGTACCACGGCTCGCTCACGCCCTTGCGGACCTTGCGCATGAAATACCACTCGAAGGCCAGCTTCGCCCAATGCACCCATTTGCCTTCCGACGCCCAGTTCACGTTACGCGGCGGGTTCTGGGGCATGGCGAGGAACGCGGCCCCCCGGTCGCCGAAATCGGCAAGGCAAAGCGCGTTCCAAGACGGCAGGTTGTTCGGCTCCTCTCCCACGAGAATGCGGGGCAGGTTGTGGGCCGTCGCGGTCACCATCGACTCGATCATGAACCCGGTCTTGGGCACACCCGTCGCGACCGGGGTCGCAACAGGCGGTGCGATGGCGATGGCGACGCCGATCCCGAAGATGTTGCGGTATTTCGGATTGCGCTGGTACTCGTCGACGATGACGAAGCCGCGCGGGTTCACCAGCCCCTCGATGCCCCGGATCGCCGGGATGCCGCGAAAGGCGGGCAGCATCATCTTGTAGGTCGCCGGCACCTCGTGCGTCTTCTTCTCGTTGCCGTCCTCGTCGAACTCGGTGACGTGCACCGCGCCATCGGTGAACTTGTCGGTGCGCGCATTGGTGATCCACTTGATGTCGCGGTCGCGCATCGCGCTTTCCAGCATCGATTTGGTGTCGCCCACGCCGCCAAGGCCCAAGTGGCCGATATAGGGTTCCGATGTCACGAAGGTCATCGGCACCTTATGCTTGATCTTGCGACGGCGCAGGTCCGTGTCGAGCGTGAACAGGTATTCATAGGCCGGGCCGAAGCAAGACGCGCCCTGTACCGCGCCCACGACGATGGGGCCGGGGTTCTTGCAGAACGCCTCCCACGTGCCGCCCTTGCCGCCCGATTTCTCGGCATGTTCGATGGTGCAGACCGAGTTCGTGTGACCCTCGGGTCCGAACCCCTCGATCTCGTCGAAGGCGAGCTCCGGCCCGGTCGCGATGATGAGGTAGTCGTATGTGACCTCGGCCCCGCTTTCAAGCTCGATCCTGTTTTCCTCGGGCACGAGTTTCGTCGCACCGTCGCAGATGAAATCGATCCCCCGGCGTTTCATCACCGGAGCGAGGTCGATGGTGATCTCGTCCTTTGAGCGCCAGCCGACACCGGCCCACGGGTTCGACGGGGTGAACTGGAAATAGGGTTTGTTCGATATGAGCGTGATGGTGTCGCTGCGTGTCAGCGTTTCCTTCAACTCATAGGCCTGGATGGTGCCCCCAAGGCCCCCGCCCAGAACGACCACATGCGCCATGATGTCTCCTCCCACAAGAGGGGCGCAGCGATCCTACCAAGCGCCCGAGCAGGCCGCGACAGTGCGGCCAAGGGCGATTGTATACTATCGGAGACCGAAAAACGGAAGCATAAATTCATATTTTAGAATGTTACATTCCGCCGCAGGTTTCAGGTGCGGATCATCGCGATCAGGTTGTCCGCAAGACGCGCGCCTTCTTCTTCCAGATCGAAGGTCTGCCCCTTAAGGGTCCAGTCGAGCGTAAGCCCGTGGAGCGACGAAAGCACCACACCGGCCACTTCCGATGGTTTCAGGTCGTGCCGGATGATCCGTGCGCCCTGACCCTGTTCGACCAGCCCGGCGATCATCGACGTGCGCTCGGAATGCATGGCGTGGAAACGGTCGCGCAGCGCGGCGTTATCGGCCTGAAGCTCCAGCGAATGCAGGATCGAGGGCAGGGCGGGCCGCCATTTGACCAGATCGACGAAATTCTTCACGTAGTCGCGCAGCCCGTCCAGAGCGTCTCCGGCGGTGCGCGCGATGCCTTCGATGTCGGTCACGATCCGCTCGCTAACGGCGTCCCAAATCTCGGCCTTGGTGCCGAAATGGCGGAAAATCGCCGGCTGGGTCACCCCCACCGCATCTGCAAGGTGCTGTGTCGTTACGCGGTCCGGCCCCATCGTCGCCGACAGCTGGATCACCGTGTCCACGATTTCGGCTTTGCGGTCGGCGGCGCTTTTTCTTCTGCGCACCTGGTCCACGAATACCTCCTTTTCGACCGGCCCATCCGGTCATGTCTGGAAATCCTGACAGCAAGGACTGACTAACAGTGACTCATATGGGCTTTAAATACGATAGTGAAATACAACTTTTGGCCGTGCAGGCCGATTTTCGCTTGGGAAGTGGGTTACGGAGTCTCACCATTATCGAGTCGGGCCAAGAATTCTTCGGCTTCCGACAGGATCACCTTTTTCCGGTCCGTGTCCATCCGGTCCCATGTCGCATAAATCGTTCCCATGCGGGGATTTTTTCGGAACCTTTGCGCGTGTCGGTCAAGGAACCACCAATAGAGCAGGTTGAACGGACAAGCGCCTTTCCCGGTCTTCTTGCGCACGTCATAGGCGCAACCGTCACAATAGTTTGACATCTTGTCGATATAATTGCCGGACGAGACATAGGGCTTGGACGCGATCATGCCGCCATCTGCGAACTGGCTCATTCCGATCGTGTTCGGGGCCTCGACCCATTCGAACGCGTCGGCATAGACCGATAAATACCAGTCGTGCACCTGCGCCGGGTCCGCGCCGATCAGAAGCGCGAAGTTTCCGGTAATCATCAACCGTTGGATATGGTGCGCATAGGCGTTTTCGCGCGTCAGCGTCACCACTTCGGACAGGCAGGCCATATCGGTGTCGCCGCTCCAGAATACCCATGGCAGATCGCGCTCATGCCGCAGCGCGTTGCGGCCGGTGTAGCCGGGGCCGTCCATCATGTAGATGCCGCGCACGTATTCGCGCCAGCCAAGGATCTGGCGGATGAACCCTTCGGCCGAATTCAGTGGCACCTTCCCGTCGCGATAGGCCGCTTCGGCGCGTCGGCACAGATCGAGCGGGTCCAGAAGCCCGATGTTCAGCGCGGGCGACAGGATCGAGTGATACAGATGCGCCTCGCCGGTCAGCATCGCGTCCTGATAGGGGCCGAAGCCCTCAAGCCGATTCGCGATGAAATCGTCGGCGGCCTTCGCGGCCTCTTTCGCCGTGGTCGGATAGGCGAACCCGTCCAGATCCCCGAAATGGTCGGCGAATTCGTCTGCGACAAGCTCCAGCACCTCCCGCGTCACGTCATCGGGCTTGAACCTCGGCACCTTCGGCTGGAACAGGTCCGCCTCGGCGGGCTTTCGGTTGTCATGGTCGTAATTCCACTTGCCGCCCTCCGGCTTGTCGCCATCCATCAGAATGCCCGTCTTCTTGCGCATCAACCGATAGAAATACTCCATGCGGAGCTCCTTGCGGCCCTCGGCCCAATCCTCGAACTCCGACTGGGTCGAGATGAACCGGGTGTCGGGCAGGCGTGTGACCTTGAGCGGCAGCTCGTCCAGAAGTTCGATCAACCGCCAGTCGCCGGGGGTGGTGCAGATCACCTCCCGCGCGCCGAACTCGTCGGCACGGCGCAGGAGTTCGCCGTCAATTGACTGCGCGTTGTCCGTGTCGGTGAGCCGGGCATAGGCCACGGTCCAGCCCTCTTCGATCAGGGCCGCCGCGAACTTGCGCATCGCGGCAAAGATCAGCGCGATCTTCTGCGGATGGTGCTTGGGGTTTCCCGCCTCGCCCCGCACCTCGGCCATGACCACCACGTCCGTCTCCCGGTCGGCCGCATCCAGCGCGGACAGCGTTGGGGTCAACTGGTCGCCAAGGACGAGGATCAGGCGGCTCACCACACCACCCGCTTGCCCTGCCAGTCGAAGAACAGCCCCGTGTCCTCCGGCGTCAGACCGTCCAGAACGCCCAGCAGGTTCGCGGCGGCCTGATCTGGCGTGACCTTGTCATGACCCGCGCCGTGCACGGCGGTCAGGTCCGTCTCAACCGTGCCGGGGTGCAGGGCCACGCAGACGGCCTGTTTGTGCGTGCGGGCGAGTTCGATGGCCGCGCCGTGCATGATCTGGTTCAGTGCCGCCTTGGCCGCGCGGTAGCCATACCATCCGCCTAGACGGTTGTCGCCGATGGAGCCGACGCGCGCCGACAGCGCCGCCACGGTCGCCCGCCGATCGCGGGGGAGGAGGCGCGCGGCATGGCGCATCACAAGCGCCGGGCCGATGGTGTTGGTGCGGAATTGCGCCTCCAGCGCAGCGGCGTCGATCTGCTTCAGCGCCTTTTCGGGGCCGTGCCCGTCGATCTCAAGCGCGCCCGTGGCGATGAAGATCAGGTCGAACGGGCCGTCGAGTGTCGAGAGTAGGCGGTCCACGGCGTCCGGGTCCGCATAATCGAACCCGTCCACGCTACGAGACAGGCCCGCGACAGACCACCCGGCGGCGTCCAGATGTCGGCAAATGGCGGCGCCGATTCCGCCCGACGCGCCGATGATGAGGGCTGATCCGGTCATGTCTCGTTTACGCAGCGCCTGCCGGGCCAGACCAGTTCCGCCGAAAAATCACTTTTCATTCACGCTGGGCGGGGTATAAATCCGCCCCATGACGATGACGGCACATAATCTCGGTTCGACCGGCGCGACCCCGCGCCCGTCCCGTCGTGCTGCCCTCCTCCTTCTTAGCCGCCTCTGAGCGTGCCGTCGGCGCGAGCGCTCAGGGGTATGCAACCGCGCCAGCGAACCCAAGGCTAAGACAGACAAGAGAGACATTCCCATGACCGACAAGAGCGAACAGGACCGCGTCCTGATTTTCGATACGACCCTGCGTGACGGCGAACAAAGCCCCGGCGCGACCATGAGCCACGAGGAAAAGCTCGAGATCGCGGAAATGCTCGACGACATGGGCGTCGACGTGATCGAAGCGGGCTTTCCCATCGCCTCCGAGGGCGATTTCGAGGCGGTGAAGGAAATCGCCGTCCGCTCGAAACAGTCCACGATCTGCGGGCTGTCGAGGGCGAATTTCAAGGACATCGACCGGTGTTATGAGGCGATCAAGCACGCGGGCAGCCACCGGATACACACGTTCATCGGCACCTCGCCGCTGCACCGGGCCATCCCGAACCTGACGCAGGATGCGATGGCGGACCTGATCCACGACACGGTGACCCACGCCCGCAACCTGACCGACAACGTCCAGTGGTCCGCGATGGATGCGACCCGGACCGAGCACGACTATCTCTGCCGCGTCGTCGAAATCGCGATCAACGCGGGTGCGACGACGATCAACATCCCCGACACGGTGGGCTACACCGCGCCGCGCGAAAGCGCCGACCTGATCCGTATGCTGATAGAAAAGGTGCCGGGCGCGGACGAGGTCGTGTTTTCGACCCATTGCCACAACGATCTGGGCATGGCGACGGCCAACAGCCTCGCCGCCGTCGACGCAGGCGCGCGCCAGATCGAATGCACGATCAACGGGCTGGGTGAACGCGCGGGCAACACCGCGCTGGAAGAGGTCGTCATGGCGATGCGCGTGCGCAACGACATCATGCCCTATGCCACCCAGATCGACACGAAAAAGATCATGGCGATCAGCCGCCGTGTGAGCCAGGTGTCAGGCTTCCCGGTGCAGTTCAACAAGGCCGTGGTCGGCAAGAACGCCTTCGCGCATGAAAGCGGCATCCATCAGGACGGAATGCTGAAGAACGCCGAGACGTTCGAGATCATGCTGCCCGAGGACATCGGCCTCGCCGCGTCCTCCTTGCCGCTGGGCAAACACTCGGGTCGGGCGGCGCTGCGCGACAAGCTCAAGGGTCTGGGCTACGACGATGTGGGCGAGAACCAGTTGAAGGACGTGTTCGTGCGGTTCAAGGCTTTGGCCGACCGCAAGAAAGAGGTCTACGACGACGACATCATCGCCCTGATGCAGGTGGTGTCGGGCGACGCGATCAACGAGCGGATCAAGCTGAAGTTCCTGCGCGTCATCTGCGGCACCGAAGCGCCGCAATCCGCCGACATCAACCTGACCATCGACGGGGTGGATCACCAGCACACCGCGACCGGCGACGGCCCGGTGGACGCGACCTTCAACGCGGTCAAGGCGCTGTTCCCGACCGGGGCGCGGCTGGAACTCTATCAGGTGTCCGCCGTGACCGAAGGCACGGATGCGCAGGCCACGGTGTCGGTGCGTTTGTCCGAGGATGGCCGGATCGCCACCGGCCAGTCGTCGGACACCGATACGGTCGTGGCCTCGGCCAAGGCCTATATCACCGCGCTGAACCGGCTTCAGGTCCGAAAGAAATCGACCCCGGAAGTGCGCTACACCGACGCGAGCTGACGGGCGGGGCCACGCTCATCCGGCCCTGCGACCCGTCTTCGCCCAGACGGCGATGAGAGGGCAGCGACCTTGAAGAGCGGGCGGGCTGGGCAGAATTTTGCCGGGGCCGCCTGCGCACCCCCTTTCACCTGCGCCCCTTGGCTCATATAAGGCGTCACACCCCCGGCCTCGCGTCGGGGGCTTGGGTATTGGGACTGACGGAAGACACCGAAAATGGTAGGAATCTCTGGACTTTTCTCGTCCGACATGGCGATCGACCTCGGGACGGCGAACACGCTCGTCTACGTGAAGGGTCGCGGTGTGATTCTCAACGAACCTTCGGTGGTCGCCTACCACGTCAAAGACGGCGTGAAGAAGGTGCTCGCCGTGGGCGAGGACGCCAAGCTGATGCTGGGTCGGACCCCCGGTTCGATCGAAGCGATCCGCCCGATGCGCGAAGGCGTGATCGCCGACTTCGACACCGCCGAAGAGATGATCAAGCACTTCATCCGCAAGGTTCACAAGCGCACGACCTTCTCGAAGCCCAAGATCATCGTCTGCGTGCCCCATGGGGCCACCCCCGTCGAAAAACGCGCCATTCGCCAGTCGGTGCTGTCCGCCGGCGCGCGGCGCGCCGGCCTGATCGCGGAACCCATCGCGGCGGCCATCGGGGCGGGGATGCCGATCACCGATCCGACCGGGTCCATGGTCGTCGACATCGGCGGCGGCACGACCGAGGTGGCCGTCCTGTCGCTGGGCGACATCGTTTACGCGCGCTCGGTCCGCGTCGGTGGCGACCGGATGGACGAAAGCATCGTCAACTACCTGCGCCGCCAGCATAACCTGCTCATCGGCGAAGCGACCGCCGAGCGCATCAAGACCTCCATCGGCACCGCGCGGATGCCCGACGACGGGCGCGGCGCGAGCATGATGATCCGGGGCCGCGACCTGCTCAACGGTGTGCCGAAGGAAATCGAGATCAGCCAGGCCCAGGTGGCCGAGGCGCTGGCCGAACCCGTGCAGCAGATCTGCGAGGCGGTGATGACGGCACTGGAAACCACGCCGCCCGACCTCGCCGCCGACATCGTCGACCGTGGTGTCATGCTCACCGGCGGCGGCGCACTTCTGGGCGAACTCGACCTCGCCCTGCGCGAGCAGACCGGGCTTTCGATCTCGGTCGCAGACGAGTCGCTGAATTGTGTAGCCTTGGGCACCGGCAAGGCACTGGAATACGAAAAGCAACTGCGTCACGTTATCGACTACGACAGTTGAGGGGCCACGTGGCCCGCACCCCGAGACGATAGGGGATCAGATTGGCAAGGTCCAAGGCACGGACAGAGGACTATGTGGGTCCGGTCAGGCGCATCCTGATCGGTCTGACGCTGTTCGTCCTCTTCGCCCTGTTCCTGCTCTGGCGGATCGACAGCCCGCGGGTGGAACGCTTCCGGGCGCAGCTTGTCGATGCCGTGGTGCCGAATTTCGAATGGGCGCTGGTCCCGGTGACCAAGACCGCCGACGCGATCGAGAATTTCCAGAGCTACCAGCGCATCTCCGAGCAGAATCAGGAACTGCGCCGCGAATTGCGCCAGATGCAGGCGTGGAAAGAGGCGGCGCTGCAACTGGAGCAAGAGAACGCCAAGCTGCGTGACCTGAACAACGTCCGCCTCGACGCGCGCCTGTCCTACGTGACCGGCGTGGTGCTCGCCGATTCCGGGTCGCCCTTCCGCCAATCGGTGCTCATCAACCTCGGCGCGCGCGATGGCGTTGTCGATGGCTGGGCGGCGATGGACGGACTGGGCCTCGTCGGCCGGATCGCGGGCGTGGGGGAGCGCACCAGCCGGGTGATTTTGCTCACCGATTCCAACAGCCGCATTCCGGTGACCGTGCAGCCCTCGGGCCAGACCGCGATCCTGACCGGCGACAACTCGGCGGTGCCGCCGCTGGGCTTCGTCGACAACCGCGATCTCGTGCGCCCGGGCGACCGGGTGTTGTCTTCGGGCGACGGAGGCGTATTCCCCGCCGGGCTTCTGGTGGGTGAGGTGGTGCAGGGCAAGGATCGCCGCCTGCGCGTGCGCCTTGCGGCCGATTACGAACGGCTCGAATTCCTGCGCGTTATGCGCTCGCACCCCGGCGAAGTGGTGACGGACAACGGCGCGCTCATCGTGATGAACCCGGTCATGGCCCCCGTGGCCGACGGCCTGCCGCCCGAATGCGTCGACCTCGAAGACGGGGCGGAGCGGCCCGAAACCTGCCCGGCGGAGGAAACGGCGGAGGTCACGCAATGATCGACCCGTATCTCGCCCGCAGGCTGCTTTACATGCTGCTCTTTCTCGGCATCAGTGCGCTGATCCTGTTCACCCGGATGCTGCCGCTACACAACGGGGCGCAGAATTTTCCGCCGCCCGATCTGATCTTGTGCTTCGCCTTCGCCTGGACCGTCCGGCGCCCGGATTATCTCCCGGTCCTGCTGGTCGCTGCCATCCTTCTCGTCGGTGACATGCTGTCGCTCGCCCCGCCGGGCATCGCGCCGTTGCTCGCGATCCTGGGGCTGGAGACGCTCCGCTCGCGCCGTGGCCTTCTGGCCGAACAGGGCTTTGCGCTCGAATGGGTGTCGGTTGGCGCGATCCTGACCCTGATGATGCTGGCCGAGCGACTGATCCTCGGCGTCTTCTTCGTGCCGCAGGTCGGGTTCGGCATGTCCGTCCTGAACCTTCTCGTCACCGTGGTCGCCTATCCGGTGGCCGTCCTGATCTCGTCGCTCGGGTTCCGCATCGAATGGCTGAAACCCGGCGCCCTCGACCCGGAGGCGCGGCCCGCATGAGACGCACCCCTGCGGATACCGAGAAAAGCGCCAAGCGTATCACCCGGCGCGGCCTGCTGCTGGGCACGGCCCAGCTTGCGCTGGCGGGCGTGTTGGTGGGCCGGATGCGCTATATGCAGGTCGATCAGGCCGACGAATACCGGATGCTCGCCGACGAGAACCGGATCAACATACGGCTCATCCCGCCGGTGCGCGGTCTGGTCTATGACCGCAAGGGCGTCCTGCTTGCCGGGAACGAGCAGAATTACTCCATCGTCATGGTACGTGAGGATGCGGGCGACCCCGAGGAAATCCTGACCCGGTTGCAGAAACTCGTCTGGATTTCGGAAGAGGACAAACAAAAGGCGCTGGACGAGATGATGCGCCGCTCGCCCTTCGTGCCCGTGACGGTGGCCGAACGTGTCGCGTGGGAAGACATCTCCAAGGTCGCCGTGAACGCGCCCGCCCTGCCGGGTGTCACGCCCGAGGTCGGCCTCAGCCGGGTCTATCCGCTCGACAGCGATTTCGCCCATGTGGTCGGCTACGTCGGCCCGGTGTCCGATTATGACTTGTCCAAGATCGAAGACCCGGACCCGGTGCTCCAGATCCCGCGTTTCCAGATCGGCAAGACCGGGGTCGAGAACAAGCACGAAGAGGATCTGAGGGGCGAGGCCGGGACACGCCGGATCGAAGTGAACGCCGTGGGCCGCGTCATGCGCGAGATCGACCGGGAAGAGGGCATCCCCGGCGCCAATCTGCAACTGACGGTGAACCACGCGCTCCAGAATTTCTCGGAAGCGCGTCTGGCGGGCGAAAGCGCGGCAGCGGTGGTGATGGACCCGCGCAACGGCGATATCCTCGCCATCGCCTCGGCGCCGTCCTACGATCCGAACAAATTCGTGCGCGGGATTTCCAGCCGCGATTACAACGCGCTGCTCGAAGACCCGTATCGCCCGCTCGCCAACAAGACGGCGCAGGGCACCTATCCGCCCGGCTCGACCTTCAAGATGGTCGTGGCGCTCGCGGCGCTCGAAGCTGGGGTCATCGACGACAAGGAAACCGTGACTTGCCGGGGCTACAAGGAAGTCTCAGGCCGACGCTTCCACTGCTGGTCGCGCGGCGGGCATGGCCGGGTCGATCTGGTCCGCTCGCTCAAGGAATCCTGCGACGTCTATTACTACGAGCTTGCCGAGCGGGTCGGGATCGAAGCGATTTCCGCCATGGCGCGCAAGCTGGGGCTGGGCATCCGGCCCGACGTGCCGCTGTCCGGCGTGGCCGAAGGGCTGATGCCGACAAAGGACTGGAAGCGCGAGGTTCGTGGCGGCGACTGGATGATCGGCGACAGTCTGAACGCGGGGATCGGGCAGGGCTTCGTGCTCGCCTCGCCGCTGCAACTCGCGATCATGACCGCCCGCATCGCCAGCGGCACTGCGATCGAACCGCGCCTCGTCCGGTCGATCGACGGCGTCGAACAGCCCGTGCGCGGCGCGGATGTTCTGGACATCGACCCCTCGCACCTCGCCGCCGTGCGCCTCGGCATGTACGAGGTCGTCAACGGCACGCGCGGCACCGCCGGGCGCTCGCGCATCGTGGCCGACGGGATTCGCATGGCCGGCAAGACCGGCACCAGTCAGGTGCGCAACATCACCGCCGCCGAACGCGCGGCGGGCGTGACCCGGAACGAGGATCTGCCGTGGAACCGCCGCGACCACGCGCTGTTCGTCAGCTTCGCGCCCCATGACGCACCCGAAGTGGCGGTGTCGGTGGTCGTGGAACACGGCATGGGCGGCTCGCTGGCCGCCGCGCCCATCGCCCGCGACATCATGCTCGCCGCGCTCTACGACGACATTCCGCCGCTCGACGCCTATCCCTCGCCCCAGCGCGGCACGATCCGCTCGCAGTTCGAAATGATGAACCTGCGCGAACCGCTCGCCCCGTCGCAAGGCAGGTCGCGGGCATGAGTTTTCTCGAATACAACGTCAAGTACACGCCCACCGGGCTGTCCAAGGTCTTTTACTTCAACTGGGTGCTCGCCCTGCTGCTCGCCGCCGCCGCCAGCATCGGCTTTTTGATGCTCTACTCGGTCGCGGGCGGGTCGTTCTCGCCCTGGGCCGAGCCGCAGATGAAGCGTTTCGCGGTCGGCTTCGTGATGATGTTCATCGTCGCGATGGTCCCGATCTGGTTCTGGCGCAACATGTCGGTTCTGGCCTTCGCGGTCTCGGTCGCGCTGCTTGTCGCGGTGGAGTTCGTGGGCGACGTGGGCATGGGCGCGCAGCGTTGGATCGACCTCGGCTTCATGCGCCTGCAACCTTCCGAGCTGACCAAGATCACCTTGGTCATGGTGCTCGCCGCCTATTACGACTGGCTCGACGTCGACAAGGTCTCGCGCCCGCTCTGGGTGCTGGTGCCGGTCGTGGTCGTGCTGTTTCCCACCTTCCTCGTCCTCAGCCAGCCCGACCTCGGCACCGCCATCCTGCTGGTCGGCGGCGGCGCGGTGGTGATGTTCCTTGCGGGGGTCCACTGGCTTTATTTCGCCGTCGTCGGGGCCGGGGGCGTCGGGCTGGTGGCCGCCGTCTTCACCTCGCGCGGGACCGAGTGGCAGCTTTTGAAAGACTACCAGTACCGCCGGATCGACACCTTCCTCGACCCGACGACCGACCCGCTCGGCGCGGGCTACCACATCACCCAGTCCAAGATCGCGCTGGGGTCGGGCGGCTGGACAGGCCGGGGGTTCATGCAGGGCACCCAGTCGCGCCTGAACTTCCTGCCCGAAAAACACACCGACTTCATCTTCACGACGCTGGCCGAGGAATTCGGCTTCGTCGGCGCCGCCTCGCTTCTCGCCGTCTATGTGCTCATCATCGTGTTCTGCATCGCCAGCGCCATTCGCAACACCGACAGGTATGGCGCGCTTCTGACGCTCGGCATCGCCGCCACGTTCTTTTTCTTCTTCGCGGTCAACATGTCGATGGTCATGGGCCTCGCCCCCGTCGTCGGCGTGCCGCTGCCTTTGGTCAGCTACGGCGGCTCGGCCATGCTCATCCTGATGATCGGGTTCGGCCTCGTCCAATCCGCCCACGTCCACCGGCCCCGCTGATGCTGAAGGTTCAGTGCCTCGCCCCCCGCCGCCTCGTCGCGGAGTGGACCCCGCATCTGGAGGCGGCCTTCGACGAGGCCGGGATCACCGCATCCCTCGGCACCGACTTCGCACCCGAAACGGTGGACTACGTGATCTACGCGCCGGGCAAGGGCGCGGCGGACCTGTCGGATTACACGCGCACGAAAGCGGTGCTCGGCCTCTGGGCCGGGGTCGAAAGCATCATCGCGAACGACACGCTGACCCAGCCCTATGCGCGCATGGTCGATACGGGCCTAACCGAAGGCATGGTCGAATGGGTGACGGGCCATGTCCTGCGCCATCATCTTGGCCTCGACCAGCACATCACCCGAACCGCGCCGGACTGGACCCACGCCGCCCCGCCGCTCGCCCGCTCGCGCAAGGTCGCGGTGCTGGGGCTGGGCGAGCTTGGCGCGGCCTGCGCGCGCGCGCTGTCGGCCCTGAATTTCGTCGTGACGGGGTGGAGCCGGTCGCCCAAATCCATCCCCGGTGTCGCCTGCTTTCACGGCGCGGCGGGGCTGGACGAGGTGCTGACCAGTGCCGAAATCCTCGTGCTGCTCCTGCCCTCAACGCCCGATACCGAGAACACGCTGAACGCCCGCACGCTGGCGCTCATGCCCGAAGGCGCCGTGATCCTGAACCCCGGACGCGGCGCGCTGATCGACGACGACGCCCTGCTCGCGGCGCTTGACGCCGGACACATCGGGCACGCGACGCTCGACACCTTCCGCATCGAACCGCTGCCCGAAGATCACCCCTACTGGTCGCACCCGCGAGTCACGGTCACGCCCCACATCGCCTCGGAAACCCGTCCCGAAACCGCGTCCCGCGTCGTGGCCCGGAACATCAGGCGGGTCGAAGCCGGCGAACCGCTTCTCAATGAAGTCGACAAACGCCGGGGCTACTGACGCCCCGTTCTGCTTCTCTGGTCCGGAAATACCTCGGAGGGGGTGTGGGGGAGGCTGGCCTCCCCCGCCTCGGTCGGACGGGCGCAAGCCCGTTCGAAACCGCTCAGAGCGGCCAGATCAACGGGATGACCGCGCTCACCAGCAAGCCCATCGACAGGTTCAGGGGAATCCCCACCTTCATGAAATCGGTGAACCGATACCCGCCGGGGCCATAGACCAGCGTGTTGGTCTGATACCCGATCGGGGTCGAAAAGCTGGCCGAGGCCGCGACCATCACCGCCACCACGAGAGGGCGGGGGTCATAGCCGATGGCCGTGGCGATCCCGATGGCGATGGGCGTGACCACCACCGCGACCGCGTTGTTCGAGACGAGCTCCGTCAGAACCGAGGTCAGCAGGTAGATCGACCAGATCAGCAGGAAGGGCGGGAGGCCCTCGATCACGGGCGCCAGCGCGTCCGCGATCATCTTCACGGCGCCCGAGGCGTCCAGCGCGGCCCCGATGGCGAGCATCGAGAAGATGAGCGCCAGAAGACTGCCCTCGACCTGGCTGAAGGCCTCGTCCGCATCCACGGCCCGGGTCAGCAGCACCACCGCCACGGCGATCACGGCCACGGCGAGGATCGGCGCGACCCCCAGACCGGCCAGCGCCACGATCCCGAACAGGGACAAAAGCGCGATGGGCGCGTGACCCCGGCGAAACGCGCGGCCCGACGGTTTGGACACGTCGACAAGGTCCATGTCCGCCGCCAATCGTTGAATATCCTCCTGCGCGCCTTCCAGAAGCAGCGTATCGCCCACCCGCACGGTGATATTGTCGAGTTGCTGGCCGATGTTCTGGTTCCGGCGATGCACGGCCAGCGGATAGACCCCGTAACGCCGGCGCAGGCGAAGCTGGCCCAGCGTGCGCCCGATCATCTTGCAGCCGGGCGAGATCAGCACCTCCACCGTCGTCGTTTCGACCGCCGACACCTGATCCACCCGCTTGAGGCTCTTGTTCGCCTGAAGCGATAGCAGTTCGGTCATCTGGGTGCGCAGAACCACGCGGTCCCCGACCTGAAGCTTCACGGCGGCAAGGTTGCGGCGCAGCGAGACGTCGCCGCGCACCACGTCGATCAGCCGCACGCCTTCGCGTTTGAACAGCTGCACCCCGTTCACCTCGCGCCCGATAAGGTTGGAGTCCGGCGGGATCACCGCCTCGGTGAAGAACTTCTTGCGCGACCGATCCGTCAGCAGCCCCGCCATCGTGTCGCGGTCGGGCAAGAGATGCGGCGCCACGATCCAGAGATAGGCCATGCCCCAGATCACGACCAGCAGCCCGATGGGCGTGATCTCGAAGATCGAGAACGGCTCCAGCCCCGCCGACCGCGCCACGCCGTCGACCAGCAGGTTGGTCGAGGTGCCGATCAGCGTCAGCGTGCCGCCGAGGATCGCACCGTAGGACAGGGGGATCAGCAGTTTCGACGCCGAGATGCCGAGCCGCCGGGCAAGCTGCGTGAACACCGGGATCATCACGACGACGACCGGGGTGTTGGACACGAAGGCCGAGGCGAAGACGACGAACCCCATGAGGGTGGCGAGGGCGAGCTTCGGCCGCGCGCCGGCCTGCCGCTCGGCGATGTTGGTGAACCAGTCCAATGCGCCGGTGCGCACCAGCGCGCCCATGATGATGAACATGCAGGCGATGGTCCAGGGTGCCGGGTTCGACAGGACGGCTAGCGCGTTCTCGTAGGGCAGGATGCCGGTGACGAGCATGACGGCGACCCCGCCGATCGCGACCACTTCGGTCGGAAAGACCTCGCGCAGGAAGAGCAGGAACATGACGCCGACGACGATCAGCGCAACGATGGGTTCGACTGACGGGGAAAGTTGTAGGACGTTCATGCTGCCTGTGCCTTGACCGGCTCATCTAAACCGGGCCGCCGCGTGCGGGCAAGCGCGGAAGGGGTCAGGGTGCCGACTGTTGCAGCTTTCCACCCTCGCGCACCATCTCGATCCGCACCGCCTTGCCGGTGGCGTCGTCGGTCTCGACGTACAGGCCCGAAAGCGTCGCGTCCTCGTTCGCGGGATTGAAGCGGCCCTTGGCCATGCCGGTGACGAACCGGCGCAGCGGCTCGGCCTTCTCCATCCCGATCACGGAATGATAATCGCCGCACATCCCGGCATCGGTGAGATACGCGGTGCCACCGGGCAGGATCATCGCGTCTCCGGTTGGCACGTGGGTATGGGTGCCGACGACGATGCTCGCCCGCCCGTCGAGGAAATGACCCATCGCCATCTTCTCCGACGTCGCCTCGCAATGCACGTCGACCAGCGCGGCTTGCACGGCGCCACCAAGGTTGAAGGGCTTGAGGGCCCGGTCGATATACCCGAAAGGGTCTTCGAAGGCGCGTTTCATGAACACGTTGCCCAGAATCTGCGCCACGAGCACCCGGCGGCCCCGATGATCCTCGAACACCCGCACGCCGCGCCCCGGCGCGTCCTTGGCGAAGTTGAGGGGGCGGATGATGCGCGTCTCGCGCTCGCAATAGGACAGCATCTCCTTCTGGTCAAAGGCATGGTCGCCCAGCGTCACCACATCCGCGCCCGCCTCGAAGATCAGCTTCGCGTGGGCCTCGGACAGCCCCGCGCCGTTGGTGGCGTTCTCGCCGTTCACCACGACGAAATCGAGCTTCCAGTCTCTGCGGAGGGTGGGGAGGCGATCCGAGATCGCCTGACGGCCGGCGCGGCCCATGACGTCGCCAAGGAAAAGTATCTTCATGGATCGTGACTATGACGTTGCCGGGGCGAGGGCAAGCGGGCGCTCACCGGAAGCGCAGCGTTTCGACCTCGGTCACGATGGCGTCGAGCGGCTGGTCCGTGGGTTCCAACGGCAAGTCGGGAAGTTCCTGCGCGGCGAAGGCATAGCCTATAGCGAGCGTCGGGCGCAGCGCCCGCAGCGCCGCCAGCGTCCGGTCGTAGAACCCGCCGCCATAACCCAGCCGATTGCCCGCACGGTCGAAGGCGACGAGGGGCACGATCAGCACATGCGGCTCCACGTCCGGCCCGTCGGCGGGCCATTGGGTGCCGTATTTCCCCTCGACCAGCGGTGTGTCCGGCGTCCATAGCCGGAAGGTGAGGGGCAGGCCCAGCTTGGGCGTGACCGGCACGCCCACCGGGCCATGTCCGGCCATTTCGGCCATGACGGGCTGCGCATCGACCTCCGAGCGCATCGGCAGGTATCCGGCCAGCGGCCTGCCGCGATGCACATGCAGCATCGCTCTGAGCCGCGCTTGCGCCGCCTGCGCGCGCGCCGGGTCGTGCACCGCGTCGCGGGCGGCAAGCGCCTGGGCGCGGGCCTCGGCCTTGTCCATCACAGCAGGACGATCCCGGCGAGGCCGAGGAAGGCGAAGAACCCAACGACATCCGTGACCGTGGTCACGAAAGTGCCGGAGGCCAACGCCGGGTCCACGTTGAACTTGTCCAGAACGACGGGGACGAGCACGCCCGCCAGCCCCGCGACCATCAGGTTGATGACCATGGCCGCCGCGATCACCGCGCCCAGCATGGGCGAGCCGAACCAGATGATCCCGACGATCCCCATGACGATGGCGAAGACCGCCCCGTTGATGAAGCCAACGGCGGCCTCGCGACGGATCACGCGCCAGACGTTCGAGGAGGTCAGGTCTTTCGTCGCGATCGCGCGCACCGCGACGGTCAGGCTTTGTGTGCCCGCGTTCCCGCCCATCGACGCGACGATGGGCATCAGAACGGCAAGCGCCACGAACCCGGCGATTACGTCTTCGAAGAGCGCGATGACGAGTGAGGCGATGATCGCGGTGCCAAGGTTCACGGCGAGCCACGGCAGGCGCGCGCGCACCGTCTCGCTCACCCGGTCGTTGAGTGACCCTTCACCGACACCGGCGAGGCGCAGAATGTCCTCTTCATGCTCTTCGTCCAGAATGATCATGGCGTCGTCGATGGTGATGACGCCGACCAGCCGGTCATCCTCGTCGACCACCGGGGCCGAAATCAGGTGATACTGGTTGAACGCATAGGCCACATCGCCTTCGTCCTGCGTGACGGGGATGGTGCGAAAGCTGTCCTCGGTGATCTCCGACAGGGCCGTGGTGCGGGGCGAGGCCATGATCTTGCCCAGCGTGACATAGCCCGTGGGCCGCATCCGCGGATCGACGAGAATGACGTGATAGAACTGATCCGGCAGATCTTCATGCGCGCGCATGTGGTCGATCAGGTGGCCCACGTCCCAATGCTCGGGCGCCGCCACAAGCTCGCGCTGCATAAGGCGGCCTGCGGATTCCTCGGGGTAGGACAGCGACTGTTCGACGGCGGCCCGGTCGGTGATCGCCAGCGCGTCGAGGATGATTTCCTGCTGCGGCTCGTCCAGATCCTCGATCAGGTCGACCACGTCGTCGGTGTCCAGCTCGCGCACGGCGTCGGCCAGAACCTCGGGATGCAGCGCCTCGATCACGCTTTCGCGGACGCTCTCGTTCAGTTCCGACAGGATGTCGCCGTCGAATTCCTTGCCGTAAAGCTGGACGAGGCGCAGGCGCGTATCCTCGTCCACCTGTTCCAGAAGGTCGGCGATGTCGGCCGGGTGAACCGGCTCCAGCGCCTCGATCAGCGCCTCGCTGTCACCGTCGCGCAGGGCGACGAGAACCGGCTCGACCGTCTCACGGTCAAGCGCGTAGCTGTCCTCTTCGTGAATCTCTTCGGTGTTCAGGTCTTCCGCCATCTTTCACCCCGCCTGTTGTCGCGGGCGACATTAGGGGAAGGCCGGGATGAGATACAGGGGGAAAGGCCGTGGACCTTGCCCCAAGCCCGGCCTAGGTTTTGCGAGTCACCAGCGCGGAAGCCCCATGAAACTCATCCTCGGTCAGACCCTGTCATTCCTGTCGGACCCGTTCGCGGGCGACCCCGAAGCGTCGGCGCTCTGGGATCGCCGGTCGGGCGTCGTCGTGGACGACACCACGGGAACCATCGTCGAGATCGGGCCGGCGGACACGCTGAAACGCCTGTGGTCCAATGCGGTGGTCGAGGATCACGGCGACGCCCTGATCCTGCCGGGCTTCATCGACGCCCACGCGCATTATCCGCAGACCGGCATCATCGCCAGTTGGGGCAAACGCCTGATCGACTGGCTGAACACTTACACATTCCCCGAAGAGGCGCGGTTCGGGGATGCGGGCTATGCGGCCGAGGTGGCATCGCGCTATTTCGACCTCGTCTTGTCCAACGGCACGACCACGACCGTCAGCTTCTGCACCATCCACCCGGAAAGCGTCGGCGCCTATTTCGCCGAGGCGCAGAAGCGCGGGATGCGCGTGTTCGGGGGCAAGACCTGCATGGACCGGAACGCGCCGGACGATTTGCGGGACACCGCGCAATCGGCATACGACGACTCGAAGCGGCTACTCGCGCGGTGGCACGGGCAGGGGCGGCTGTCCTACGTCATCACGCCGCGCTTCGCGCCCACCTCGACGCCCGAACAACTCGAGGCACTGGGAAGCCTGTGGGCCGAGAACCCCACGTGCCTGATGCAGACGCATCTGTCCGAGCAGACGGAAGAGATCGAGTGGGTCATGGGGATGTTTCCCGAGGCCACGGATTACACCGACATCTACGACCGCTTCGGCCTCTTGCGCGAGGGCGCGCTGATGGGCCACGCGATCCACCTGTCGGCCCGTGAACGGGCGCGGCTGAAGGAGGTGGGGGCATCGCTCATCCATTGCCCGACCTCCAACACCTTCATCGGCTCCGGCCTGTTCGACATGGCCGGCCTGCGAGCCGAGGGGCAGAAGGTCGGGCTCGCCACCGACACCGGGGGCGGGTCGTCGTTTTCCATGCTGCGCACGATGGCGGCGACCTATGAGATCGGGCAGCTTCGCGGCACGCCCCTGCACCCCGCGCACCTTCTGTGGCTGGCCACCGCCGGATCGGCCGAGGCCATCGGGATGGGGCAGACCATCGGACGGCTCGCGCCGGACTACGAGGCGGACCTCGTGGTTCTCGACCTCGCCTCGACACCGGGGATCGAACAGCGTGCGGGCAGGGCCGAGACGATCTGGGAACAGGTGTTTCCCACGATCATGATGGGCGACGACCGGGCCGTGGCCGCAACCTATGTCGCCGGGCAACGCGTTTGATGAATATCGGATTTTTCCCGGTTTTCACTTGATCTGAACGCATCCTTCCGAATCCTTGTCGCAAAAAGACAAGAAGATCGGGCGGACAGATGCACAAGGAAACGATCACGCTGATGAAAAAGGCGTTCCGCAAACACGTGGCGGAACGCGATCCGGGGCTCGTCCTCGACGTCGGGTCCGTGGGCAAGCGCCCGTGGTTTCGCCAGGTGTGGGAGGACGGTGGCTGGACCTATCACGGCATGGACATGAAGGCGGGGCCGAACGTCGACATCGTGCTGGACGACCCCTGGCGTTTCGAAATCGAGGACGGCAGGTATGACGCCGTCATCTCGGGCAACATGCTCGAACATAACGAGTTCTTCTGGCTGACCTTCCTCGAAATGTCGCGGGTGCTGAAACTGGACGGTGTGATGGTGCATGTCGTGCCGTCGCGCGGGCCGGAACATCGCGACCCGCAGGACTGTTGGCGCTGGTATCGCGACGGCATGTTCGCGATGGCGAAATGGGCCGGCTTCGACTGCGTCGAAACGACGACGGACTGGTCGGACGAACACATCGCGTATTACGAAACCAAGAACAGGGCGCGGGCCAAACGGCTCACGCGCACGCGGCGGCACGCCGACAACTTCTGGGGCGACACCGTCGGCGTGTTCGTGAAGACCGCCGAAACCCGCGATACGCTCGGGATGGACTACATCCGGCGCTTCGCCGCGCAACACCCCGAAGGCGCCGCGCAGCTCGCCGCCGAATAGCTCAGGCCGCCTGCGCTTCGCTTTCGTCCTTGAGAACACGGGTCAGCGACACGCTCATCAGATGCGCGTAGATCGCGGGCAGGATACCGGCCGCGCGCAGCCGCAGGAACGCCTCGTCCGGCAGGGCCGACAACGCCTGTTCGTTGATGACCGCGAAGCCCTGTAGGCTGGTCGTGACCTTGCCGTTCGCATCCTTCGCCTCGATGGTGATCGTCTGGAACAGCGCCAGCTCGTTCAGCACGGCAAGCGCGGCTTCGGTCCGCTTGGCCGAGGCCGCGTATTCGGTGACGAGCGTGACCACCCGCCCCATGAAATCGGTCTGCTTGCCGTCCTCGTCAAACAGTGCCGTGCCGCCATCGGTCTCGGCGAAGCCGGGGAACTCCGCGTCCACGCAGATGATCGGGTCGGCCCCGTCCTGTTCGCCCAGAATGAACGGATAGCGCCGCAGATAGGCGGGGAGGTAGCGGCGGTTCCAGCGCCCGTCGGCATCCACGAACTGATTGTGGCCCGTGGTCAGCCCGCACAGAAAGACCGGCGTATACCCGGTGCCGGTGGGCACGAACACGATCGGCAGGTCATGCGCGGCCACCGTGAACTCGTCGAACACCGCCGGGATCAACTGCGCCTCACGGGCGAAGCCGAACGGCTCGGCCTCGGGTGAAATCTGGAACTTGCGATGATTCACGGTCGAGAGCGCCTCGACCTTTTTATAAAACATTGGCAATTGGGTCATCGGAACGCCTCGTCTGAAAATTGGTCCCGAGACTGTCCGACGAGACGCGCCCGGAGTCAAACACGGGGGCGCCGCAAACCGGGCCACGACATTGCCGATGAAGGGAATTTGGTGGAGCCGATCGGGATCGAACCGACGACCTCGTCATTGCGAACGACGCGCTCTCCCAACTGAGCTACGGCCCCAACGCGGTGGTATCTGGAGGTTTCCGGCCCCGCTGTCAAGCGGGTAACGCCGCCTGTGTCACGCCCCGACCTTGGCTTTCGACCGCACAAAATCCTCGATCCCCTTGGCGGGCATCGCCCCCGCCTGTCGCGCGATTTCGCGACCGTTCTGATAGAGGATCAGCGCGGGAATGCCCCGGATGTTGTTCTTCATCGACACCTTGGGGAATTCCTCGGTGTTGATCTTGGCCAACCGCACATTCGGAGCGAGCGACTGGGCCGCTTTCTGGAACTCCGGTGCCATCATCCGGCACGGCCCGCACCACGGGGCCCAGAAATCGACGAGCAAGGGCAGATCGTCGGCTTTGGCGGCCTTGGCCAGCGTCGTCGGGTCCAACTCGCGCACCTTGCCGTCCATCAGCTTGGTGCCGCAGGTGCCGCATTTCGGGCCTGCGCCCAGCTTGTCTTCGGGCGCACGGTTCAGGCTGCCGCATTCGAGACAGGTAAGTTTGACGTGTTTGGTCATGTCGGACCTCGTAAATATTCTTTGGAGTGAATATGTATCCGGGCGGATCACGGTTCAAGGGGCAAGTGGCGGCAAATGCGCGAATGGGCAGACCTCACCAAGGACGAGCAGACCGCGCTGCGTCTGGCCTATCAGGATGAGATAGACCGAAACCCGCGCACCTGTTCGATGGACGAAAAAGTGACACGGTTCACCAACTGGCTCGCCACGAGCGGGGTGGCCTTTTCCGCCGCCGACCTTTCGCCTAACAAGGCCCGGTAAAGGATCGGAGCGCATGTCATGGCAGATCAGGATTTCGATGTCGTCGTGATCGGCGCCGGACCGGCCGGGTCGTCCGCCGCGAAACGGGCCCGTGACCTCGGCCTCAGCGTCGCCCTCATAGACCGGGCGGTGTTCCCACGCCCGAAGCTTTGCGGCGCGCTCATCAGCCCCCGTGGCAACAAGGCGGTCAAACGCGTCTTCGATATGGAGATGTCGCCCGAGATGTATCTCGTCTCGCGGCAGGTGGCGTTCAAATGGGATGGCGAGGAACTGAACCGTTTCGACGCGCCCTATGATCTGACCTACACCTACCGGCTCGATTTCGACCACTGGCTGCAACAGGCCGCCGTCGCGGCGGGCGCCGTGGACATGCAGGGCACGCGGGTCGAGACGATCCATGACGCCGACAACCTGCTGGAACTCTCGGACGGGCGCCGGATCGGCTACAAAGTTCTGATCGGCGCGGACGGGGCCGCCAGCCCGGTGGCCAAGCACATCCTCGGCGCGGCCTACGACCCCGACAAGATCGGCTTCGCATTCGAGACCGAGGCACCGGGCGGCTGCGACCCCGAGGCGCTCATGTCCATCGACTTCGACATCGTGCATTGGGGCTACGGCTGGAATTTTCCCAAGGCGGGCAGCCGCACCATCGGGCTAGGCGCGATCCGGTCGGTGGATCAAGATCTCAAGGCACGCATGGCGCGCTATCTGGCGCATGAGGGCGTGGACCCGGACAGCGTGACGATCAAGGGCGCGCATATCCCGCTGGGCGATTTCAAGGAAAAGCCGGGCAAGGGCAACGTGCTGCTCGCAGGCGACGCGGCCGGGTTCGTGGACGGGATCACGGGCGAGGGGATCGCACTGGCCATCGAGAGCGGGGCCGAAGCGGCCGAGGCCGCCGCGCAGGTGATCGACGAGGGGCGGCCCCAGCGCGCCGACCGCGCCTATTTCCCGCGCATCAAGTATATCCAGACCGATCTGGAAAAGGTCCGGCGGCTGCGGGTGATCGCCTATAGCTCCGCCATGCGCGATCTTTTCAAGGAAAAGCTCAGGACCTCGACCATGATGCGCTCGTCCCTGTTCGAGGTGCTCGCGGGCAACGCGACCTATGCCGACATCGAAAAGCGGGTCGCCAAGCGTGCTTTCATGTCGGTTGCGCAAGGGTTGTCGTCCTGGCCCACCAAACTCGCGCGCCGGGGCTGACGGACGCGGGAGTTTTGGGGTGGTGGTGACCGGAAGTCCGTGATTAACGCATTGAAATCATGATGCAATACGTCATTCCTAGGTTACTAGAATACTAGGATACTAGAAAACTAGGATTCTGGTATCCCCGCCGCGCCCGCTCAGGCCGCGTTAGGCCCCACGGCCCGGATCAAACCATAGCGCGTTATGCCGTTCTCGCTCGCCGGATCTGCCGCGCCGCCGTACATGATGTAGATGCCAAGGAACCCGGCGACGGCATTGCGCGCGAGGTGCTTGGGAACGAAGGGGCGCAGCAGCCGGTATTTCCACTGGGTCAGGAACTTCAGCCCGACCCGGCCCAGACGTCGACAGGTGCCCAGGCCCTGCATCGAAATGTCCTCGGTCGTCACGTCGGTGAACCCGGCGCGCGCCAGTGCATCCTCCCACGTGCCCCAGACGGCATAGCCGTGGGGAACCGCAAGGCACAGTTCGTTCAGGACCAGCGCCTCTTTCAGATCGTCCGATTTCGATTCCCAGTCCGTGCGGCGGAACGCGTCGTGGAACATGAAGGTGCCGCCGGGGGCGAGCCGGGCCTTGATGCGTTCGATCACCGCGTCGATCTCGGGCGAATGGCACAGGGTTTCGACCGCGAAGATCAGGTCGAACTGGCCCAGATCGTCGGGCAATTCGGTAAAGCTCGACCGCACCGCGCGGAAATTCGGCAGATGCGCCCCGCGTTCATTGGCCTTGGTGATATGCGCCTCGATCAGGTCGGTCGCCACCACCTCGACCTCGGGCAGGGCCTCGGCGATGACGCGGGCGTTGAAGGCCTGACCGCACCCGAGTTCGAGGATGCGTCTCGCCCCGATCTTCCGCGCCTCGGCGATGACCGTGTCGGCTTGCGCCCGCAGCCCGTCGTGAGTGTATTTCCCGTCATCCGACAATGCCATGTGCATCGCCGCATGGGGGTTGTAGCGTTCGTAGCCCCAACGCGATTGCAGGTAGTAGGCGGTGACGAGCCGTTCCGTCGGCGTCGACAGATCACGCAACAGGCGGTCCTTGCCGAACCGCCTGTCGATCAGCGCCAGAGCATCCGTCACCGAATAGTCCGTCAGTTTCGGATCGTTCGTCTTCTGCGCCATGACCGCTCTCGGTTGCCCCGGCGGCTTGGGTAGCAACCGATGCGCGCTTTGACCAGCGCCAAGATCACTCGGCGGCTTCGACGTAATCCTCGAGCGGCGGGCAGATGCAGACGAGGTTCCGGTCGCCATAGGCGTTGTCGACCCGGTTCACCGGCGGCCAGTACTTGTCGACCCGAAACGCGCCCGGCGGGAAGCACCCCTGTTCGCGGCTATAGGGCCGGTTCCAGTCGCCCACCAGATCCTCGACCGTGTGCGGCGCGTGTTTCAGCGGGTTCGCCTCCGCATCCGCGCGCCCCTCTTCGATGTCGCGGATTTCCTCGCGGATCGCCAGCATGGCGTCGCAGAAGCGGTCGAGCTCGGCCTTGGTCTCGGATTCCGTGGGTTCGACCATCAGCGTGCCCGCCACCGGCCAGCTCATCGTGGGCGCGTGGAAGCCGCAATCCATCAGGCGCTTGGCGATGTCGTCGACGGTGACCCCGGCGCTCTCGGCATAGGGCCGCGTGTCGATGATGCACTCATGCGCGACATGGCCGGTCGGCCCCTTGTAGAGCACGTCGTAGGCCCCGCGCAGCCGCGCCGCGATATAGTTCGCGTTCAGGATCGCGACCCGCGTCGCCTGTGTCAGCCCCTCGCCGCCCATCATCAGGATATAGGCCCAGGAAATCGGTAGGATACTGGCCGACCCATAGGGCGCCGACGACACTGCACCGATCCCGCCCTTGAACGGATCGGGGGGCAGATGCGGCGCAAGGTGCGCCTTTACCCCGATCGGACCCATGCCGGGGCCGCCGCCGCCATGCGGAATCGCGAAAGTCTTGTGCAGGTTCAGGTGGCTCACGTCGCCCCCCAACTCGCCCAGCTTCACAAGACCCACGAGCGCATTCAAGTTCGCCCCGTCGATATAGACTTGCCCGCCGTGTTCATGCGTAATGGCGCAGACGGTGCGCACGGTTTCCTCGAACACGCCGTGGGTGGAGGGATAGGTAATCATCGTCGCGGCCAGCTTGTCGCCCGCCGCTTCGGCCTTGGCGCGGAAGTCGTCCAGGTCGATGTCGCCGTTCTCGGCGGATTTCACGACCACCACCTTCATTCCCACCATCTGCGCGCTCGCCGGATTGGTGCCATGCGCGCTCATCGGGATGAGGCAAACATCGCGCTCATCCTGCCCGTTCGCCGCGTGATAGGCGGCGATGGTCAGAAGCCCCGCGTATTCCCCTTGCGCGCCGGAGTTGGGCTGCATCGACATCGCATCATACCCGGTGATCGTGCAGAGCTTGGCCTTCAGATCCTCGATCAGCCTGTGATAGCCGCGCGCCTGATCCTCGGGCGCTAGCGGGTGCAGCATCGCGAATTCGCGCCACGAGATCGGGATCATCTCGGCCGCCGCGTTCAGCTTCATGGTGCAGGAGCCGAGCGGAATCATCGCCCGGTCCAGCGCCAGATCGCGGTCGGCCAGCCGACGCATGTAGCGCATCATTTCGGTCTCGGCCCGGTTCATGTGAAAGACCGGATGGGTCAGGTAATCGCTGTCACGCAGGATCGAGTCCGGCAGGCGGTAATCCGTGTCCGACGGATCGTCCTCGGCCTCGATCCCGAAGGCGCGCCACACCGCTTCGATGGTGGCGGAGCGGATCGCCTCGTCCATCGTGATTGCCACTTTGGTCTTTCCGACCGGGCGCAAGTTCACACCCTGAGACCGCGCCGCATGGAGCACGCCTTTCTGAAGCAGTCCGACCTCGACCGTGAAGGTGTCGAAGAACGCACCCGGCCCGATCTCGAACCCGGCCTGTTCCAGCTTCTTGGCACAGCGCAGCGCCTTGCGGTGAACGCTCTGCGCGATGGCCTTCAACCCTTCCGGCCCATGAAAAACGGCATAAAAGCTCGCCATGACCGCCAGAAGCGCCTGCGCGGTGCAGACGTTCGACGTGGCCTTTTCGCGCCGGATATGTTGTTCGCGGGTCTGAAGCGACAGGCGATAGGCCTTGTTGCCGCGCGCATCCACGCTCACGCCCACGATCCGCCCCGGCATCGACCGTTTGTAGGCGTCCTTGGTCGCCATGTAAGCCGCGTGCGGGCCGCCATAGGCCATGGGCACGCCGAACCGCTGGCTGGTGCCGACGGCGATATCGGCTCCCATCGCGCCGGGTTCCTTCAGCACGGTCAGGGCCAGCGGGTCGGCCGACACGATGCCGATGGCCTTCGCGTCGTGCAGGGCGGCGATTTGTCCCGTGAAATCGCGCACCTCGCCATTGGTGCCGGGATACTGGAAGATCGCGCCGAACACCGCCTCGGGGTCGAGCGTATCGGGGTCGCCCACGATCACCTCGATCCCCAAAGGCGCGGCGCGGGTTTTCATGACGGCGATGTTCTGCGGGTGGCAGTTCTCGTCCACGAAGAACCCGGTCGCCTTCGACTTGGCCACCCGATGTGCCATCGCCATCGCCTCGGCGCAGGCCGTCGCCTCGTCCAGAAGCGAGGCATTGGCGACCTCCAGCCCGGTCAGGTCCGAGATCATCGTCTGATAATTCAAAAGCGCCTCGAGACGTCCTTGCGAAATCTCCGGCTGATAGGGCGTATAGGCCGTGTACCACGCCGGGTTCTCAAGGATGTTGCGCTGGATCGCGGGCGGGGTGACCGTACCGTGATACCCTTGTCCGAGGAGCGATGTCAGAACCTCGTTCTCGCCCGCCGTGACGCGCATCCGATGCAGCATCTCGCGCTCGGACAGGGGCGCGCCGAAGTCGAGCGGTTCGTCCTGTCGCAGGCTTTTCGGGATCGTCGCGTCGATCAGCGCGTTCAGACTGTCGGCGCCGATCACTTTCAACATCTCGTCCATCTCGCTGGGCGACGGGCCGATGTGGCGGCGGTTCGCGAAGTCGTAGGGGTCGTAGCCGGTGGGCGTGAAGGTCATATCGGTTTCCTTCAATTGATATGGGTCACGACATTCACGAGGTTGCCCTCGGGGTCGGAAAAGTAGAAGCGGCGAATGCCCCACGGCTCATCGACGGGGCCATAGGACGGGGTGATCTGGCGGGCGTTCAGGCGGTCGAGCGTGGCGGCGAAATCGTCGACCTCGATCGAGATGACGGGCATGTCGGTGCCCGATCCACCCTCGCTGGCGGTGTGCAGTTCGATCTGGTGGGACTGGTCGTTTTGCAGGAACGCGATCCACCCCATGTCCATCGGAACGTCGAGGTCGAACACCTCGGCATAGAACCGGGCCAGCGTGACCGGGTCGGTCGCGGGCAGGTTGGGCACGATGCGGATGACCGTCATCCCCCCACCTCGGCGGCGAGTTTCGCGAGGGACGAGGCGAGCGCGGCTTCGTGCACGGCCCGGTCGATCCCCGGCGGCACGTTCTTGGCGGTCACCGATACCTTTGTCCCGCCTGCGGCGGCGATATGGTCCCACGTCATGCACATGGTTCCCGCGTAAGCGTCGTCGGTGCTTACGAAGTCGACCTCCTGCACGATGCGGGTCGGCTCGTCGAGCGCGACGAAGCGCCCGTGCACCTCGTCCGTATCGGCTTGCGTCTTGCCCACGCCCGTCTCGGTGAAGGTCAGGCGCAGGCGATACGCGCCGCCCGGTGTCGGGTCGAACGCCAATACCTCCATCGTGGCATCGTCGGGCGGTAGCCATCGCACCAGCCGGTCCGGGTCAGTCTGGGCCGCCCAGACCTCTTCGGGCGAGGTGGCGATGAAGCGTTCCGCCCGGTCGGTGCGACCGCCGTCGATCACCCGATGAAGTCCTTGTATTCGTTCTCGTCCATATAGTCGTCCATCTGCTCCGGCTCGGACGGCTTGATCCTGAAGAACCACGCTTCGCCTTCGGGGTCGTCGTTGACCTTGCCCGGTTCTTCCACGATGGCCTCGTTGATCTCGACGATCTCGCCGTCGATGGGGGCTAGGATGTCCGACGCCGCCTTGACGCTTTCGATCACCACGATCTCGTCGTCCTTGGTCACTTCGGTGCCCACTTCGGGCAATTCGACGAAAACGATGTCGCCCAGTTGCTCGGCGGCGTGGGCGGTGATGCCGACCGTGACGATCCCGTCCACGTCATCGAGCCATTCGTGTTCTTCGGTATATTTCATGCGCGTCTCTCCTGTTGGTCAGCGTTTGAAGGTGGCGGGACGGAAGGGCAGGGGCGCGACCGTCACGGGAAGCCGTTTGCCCCGCACGTCGCCGAAAAGCGTCGTGCCGGGGGCGGCGGATGAGGTGGGAACGTAGCCCATCGACATGGGCCGTTCGATGGACGGGCCGAAGGCGCCCGAGGTGACGGACCCGATGGGATCGCCCGCGTCCGGGCTGGCGAAAAGCTGCGTGCCCGCGCGCATCGGGGCGCGACCTTCGGGCAGCAGGCCCACGCGCTTGCGCGGCGCGCCGTTCTCGATCTGGTCGAGGATGGTGGCGGCGCCGGGAAAGTCCGTTCGGTCGGTGCGCCGGACCTTCTGGATCGCCCAGCCAAGTCCGGCCTCGATGGGGGTCGTCGTCGTGTCGATGTCGGAGCCGTAAAGGCACAGCCCGGCCTCGAGCCGCAGCGAATCCCGTGCGCCCAGCCCGATCGGCTCGACCTCCTCCATCGTGAGCAGCGCCTCGGCCAGCGCGGTGGCCTGCGCCTCGCCCACGCTGATTTCATACCCGTCCTCGCCTGTATAGCCGGATCGTGAGACCCAAAGCGCGCCGTAGTCCGAGGGGATGACAGCCAAGTCCATGAACCGCATCCCGGCCACGTCAGGTGCGATCCGTGCAAGTGCGGCCTCGGCTTTCGGCCCCTGAAGCGCCAGCAATGCGCGATCCGTGATAACTTCCACCGCATCGCCCAGATGCGCGCGCAGGTGGGCGATGTCCTGATCCGCCATCGCCGCATTCACCACGAGGAACAGGTGGTCGCCGCGATTGGCGAGCATCAGATCGTCCATGATCCCGCCCGCCGCGTTAGTGAAGACCCCGTAGCGTTGCCGCCCTTCGGCCAGCCCGACCACATCGACCGGCACCAGCGTCTCCAGCGCGGCGGGGTCGCAGCGCAGGATCACCTGACCCATATGGCTTACGTCGAACAGACCGGCGGCGGCGCGGGTGTGCAGGTGTTCCTTCATCACGCCCAGCGGATATTGCACCGGCATTTCCCAGCCCGCGAAGGGCACCATCTTGCCGCCGCGCTCCACGTGCAGATCGAATAACGGTGTTCGTTTCAAGTCGCCCATGCGTTCCCGGCTCCCAATCCACCGGGGTGACGCGCCCGGCATCGCGGGGCCGATCCGGCCCGCCCGATGCCCCCTCTGTCCTTTCGCCTGAGATCGTTATCCCTTCGGCGGGCGCCCATGCGCCACTCTCCAGAGTGCTGTCGTCCACGCGGTCCTGAAGCCTGAGAGGTTCCGGGGCGGTTGCTCCTTCGGCACTGGTCCCGGTCAGGCGGGCGCCAGATTCTCCCAACGTGGATGCGGCCAAGTTACCGACGCATTGCACAGGGTCAAGACTTGCCTTCCGTCCCGTTCGCGCAAACAGTGCCGCCATGTCCGACCCATTCTTTTTCGGCTACGGCTCGCTGGTGAACCGGCGGACCCATGCCTACCCCGAAGCGCACCCGGCCCGCGTGACCGGATGGCGGCGCGCGTGGCGCCATTCGAAACGGTTCGACCGCTGCCTGCTCTCCGCCGTGCCCGCGCCCGACGATTACATCGACGGGCTGATCGCCTCGGTGCCCGGAGCCGACTGGGCCGCGCTCGACGAACGCGAAGGGGCTTATGCCCGCCATGATGCGAGCCACGCGGTCACGCACCCCATGGCCCGTGATCTGGACATCGCGATCTATGCGGTGGACCTCGCCACCTATCCGGTGCCCGGCGACGATCACCCGATCCTCATGTCCTACCTCGACGTGGTCATTCAGGGCTTTCATTCCGAGTTCGGCCAAACCGGCGTCGACCATTTCTTCGAGACGACTGAAGGCTGGCACGCGCCCGTGCTGGATGACCGCGCCGCCCCGGTCTATCCGCGCCATCAACGGCTCGCCGCCGAGGAAACGGCCCTCGTGGATGACGGGCTGGCCCGGATCGGGGCGCGGATCGTCCGTCTTTGACCTGACCTGTCACAAAACGGAATCAGCCCGACCCTAGGGTGAGCCTGCCCGCGATTCCCGGCCCGACCCGGTGGGGATGACATGGGCCGCGCGCCTGTCCCTACCCATTCCCCTGCGCGCATCCTCGCGCCCCCGGTCCTACCCACCGGGGGCGCTTTTTTGTCCGACTGGACCTTCGGAAAGGCCGGGCATAGGGTCGCGCGAAATCAAGGAGAACGACATGGCGACCGGGACCAATCTGCGCACCTATTTCGACGGCACATGGCACGAGGGCGACGTGCCCGTGATGAAGGCCGGGGATCATGGCGCATGGCTGGGCACCACGGTGTTCGACGGTGCACGGTTCGTCGACGGGATGGCCCCGGACCTCGACCGCCATCTGGCGCGGGTCAATGCCTCGGCCGAGGCGCTGATGATCAAGCCGACGGTCGGTGTGGACGAAATGCTCGAAATCGTCCGCGAAGGTCTGGCGCTCTATCCCAAGGACGCCGCTGTCTATATCCGCCCGATGTATTGGGGGATCGAGGGCGGCTACCTCGGCATTCTGCCCGACCAGTCCGCGACCGGCTTCGCCGTGGCGTTGGAGGAAATCCCGATGGCCGCGCCGGATGCGTCGATGACCCTGACGACCACGCGCTTTCGCCGCCCCGTGCTGGAGGACGCCGTGGTGAACGCCAAGGCCGGATGCCTCTATCCCAACAACGCCCGGATGCTGGCCGAGGCCCGCGCCAAGGGCTACACCAACGCGCTCGTCGCCGATGCGCTGGGCAACGTGGCCGAAACCGCGAGCGCGAACGTGTTCATGGTGAAGGACGGCGAGGTGTTCACGCCCATCGCCAACGGCACCTTCCTGTCCGGCATCACCCGCGCCCGCCATATCGAGAACCTGCGCGCGGACGGCGTCACGGTGCACGAGGCGGTCCTGAGCTTCGACGATTTCAGGGCCGCGGACGAGGTGTTTTTGTCGGGCAACCTCAACAAGGTGACGCCCGTCATCGAGTTCGACGGGACCATGTATCAGCACGGCCCCGTCACGCGCCGGGTCCGCGAGCTTTACTGGGACTGGGCCGCGAGCCTTTGAGGGTGGCGAAACGGTGCGGGGCTGAAGCCCCGCGCAGGATTTGCGCCGCCCCGACTGCGTCGGGCCGTCGCGGTGGCAGCCGCCGTTGGCGGCTCTGGAGGGCCAGCCCTCCAGACCTCCCGAAGTATTTAGAAAACGAAGAAGAACATTGATCGGTTGCGGGTGCTGCGTCATGATCCGGACGGTCGAGGGGAGTGATCCATGCGCAAGTTTCTGGTGGTTCTGGACGACAGCCGCGAGTGTCTGAACGCGATGCGCTTCGCCGCGATGCGGGCGGCCAACACGGGCGGCGGGGTCGAGATCCTGTCGATCATTCCGCCCGAGGAATTCAACCACTGGCTCGGTGTCGGAGCCGTCATGCGCGAAGAAGCCCGCGAGCGGATCGAGGCGCATTACGAGGTGTTCGCCAAGTGGATGCGCGACAAGCAGGGGGTGAACCCCGAACTCGTGATCCGCGAAGGAGAGGCGGTCGAAGAGCTTCTGGCCCAAGTGCGTGAAGACCCGGATGTGGGGGTCGTGGTGCTGGGCGCCGGGTCCGGCAAGAAGGGGCCGGGGCCGCTGGTCACCGCGCTCACCCGGGCGGCGGCGAACCTGCCGGTGCCGCTGACCATCGTTCCGGGCGAGATGTCCAAGGAGCGGCTGGAGAGCATCACCTGAGCCGGGTCTGGCTGTCTCTCATCTACCTCGCCGCGATGTGTGGGGCGTTCGTCGCCGCCATGGGGCTGGCCATAGACGAGACCACCGGGATGTATGCGCGGCAGGCGGACGGCGGGCTGTTCGATTGCACGTCGCTCACTGGTGCGGGCAGCGACGATCAGGTGTTCTTTTCGCTGATCGTGGTGTTCCTGCCCAGTATGCTTTTGCGTCTCGTGCGGCTGGCGCGCCCGGTGCCGCTCTGGGAGGCGATCGTGCACGGGGTCGCCCTGCTGATCTACATCCAGATCATCATGAACCTTCGCAGCTGCAGCGAGATCGTGGCGACGCAGGCGGTGCGCGACGACTGGCTGTTGCCGGGCGTGGCGGCGGGCCTTTTGGTCGCCAGCGTCGCGATCATCCCTACGCGCGGGGCGGTCCGGGTTTGACGGCGACCCGGCGGCCCTGAACCAGCGCGATGCCGTTCGATACGGCGAGGGCGCCGATCACCACCGCGCCACCGATCAGCGCCCATTTGCCGGGGTCTTCGCCCACCACCACCCATGCGAGCACCGGGGCGAGGACGCTTTCGACCAGAAGCAGAAGCGCGACCTCCGCCGAGGGCAGAAAGCGCGGTCCGGTCGCCAGAAGCGCGGTCGAGACGGTGACGAAGAACCCCCCGTGGAGTGCGACCCAGATCCAGTCGTCCGCGGGGACCGACAACGGGGTGGCGAAGGGAAAAAGAACCAGTGCCGCGCCCAGCATCCCCGCCGGAATGGCCGGGACGACCGAGACCGGGCGCAGTTTGCGCGCGACGGTCAGGCCGATCGAGAACACGATGACGATCCCGACCGCGATCAGGTCGCCCTTGAGCGAGGCGCCCTCGGTCTCGCCCGAGCCGAAGGCGATCAGCGCGATGCCGACCGGGACCACGGCCATGGTGAGCGCCGTGCGCCGGGAGATCGCCTCGCCCAATGCGATGCGCGAGAACAGCGCCGAGGCGAGGGGCATGGCCGCGACGATGAAGACCACGTTCGCGATCGAGGTATGCGCGACGGCGATGACGAACAGCGCGCCGCTCGCGCCCGAAGTGGCGGCATAGACCCAGACGAGCGGGCTTGCGGCGAAGGTGGTGCGGTAGACGCCGGGGCCACGGGTGACGAGCAGGCCAAGGCCCAGCACCAGCCCGATGAGCAGCGCCTTCCAGAACGCCACCGTCACACCGTCGGTGCCGATGAGACGGACGAACAGGCTGTCGGGCAGGATGAACAGGACGCCCGTGAAGGTGATGAGAAGGCCTTTGAGGTGATCGGTCATGCCTCCATCAATCGTGATTGGCGGCAAAAGGGAAGAGGGAACCGGTCGGGTTGACTTGGAACGATTCCAAGCTCATATGAATACCCGACAGAAAGGCTGTGCAAATGTTCATTCAAACCGAGTCCACACCGAATCCGGCGACGCTGAAGTTTCTTCCCGGTCAGGAAGTTCTTGAGGCGGGGACCGCCGATTTCCCGAGTGCCGAGGCCGCGGCCAAGTCGCCGCTGGCGCAACGCGTCTTTGCGGTGAACGGGGTGAAAGGCGTCTTCTTCGGGACCGATTTCGTGACCGTGACCAAGGCCGACGATGTCGAGTGGGACCACGTGAAACCCGCCATCCTCGGCGCGATCATGGAGCATTTCCAGTCCGGTGCGCCGGTCATGGGCGAGGGTCCGCGCGAAGCGGCCCATGCCGAACATGACGGCCCGGATGCCGAGATCGTGGTTCAGATCAAGGACCTGCTCGATACCCGCGTGCGGCCCGCCGTGGCGCAGGACGGGGGCGACATCACCTTCCACGGGTTCGAACGCGGCGTGGTCTATCTTCACATGCAGGGCGCCTGTGCGGGCTGCCCGTCCTCGACGCTCACGCTGAAGATGGGGATCGAGAACCTGCTCAAACACTACATCCCGGAAGTGACCGAGGTGCGGCCGGTTGCGGTCTGACCCGACGATCCTAGCTTTCGACACATCGGCCGCGCATTGCGCGGCCGCTTTGCTTGTGGGCGGGGCGATCACGCAGGTTACGGTGGAGGCGATGGCCAAGGGGCAGGCCGAACGCCTGATGCCCCTGTTGCAGGACGTGATGACGACGGCCGGGCTATCCTTCGACGATCTCGACGCGGTGGCGGTCGGCGTAGGGCCGGGCAACTTCACCGGCATCCGCATCGCCGTCTCCGCCGCGCGCGGGCTGGCGCTGGGCCTCGGCAAACCCGCCATCGGCGTCTCGACCTTGGAGGCGCAGGCGCTGGGTTACCCGCGGCCTTGCCGCGCTGTGGCGGATGCCCGGCGCGGGATGGTCTATGCGCAGGATTTCGGCGGCGGCGACCTGTCGCCCCGTCTGGATGCGGCGGACGCGGTGGGCGACGACCACCCGGTCGCCGGTCCCGTGCCTGCCGAGACGCTCGTGACCCGCATCGCCCAGATCGCCGCCGACCGCCTGGCATCGGGTGCCGAGCTTGCGCGCCCCGCCCCGCTTTACATCCGGGGGGCCGATGCCGCCCCGGCCAGCGACCCGCCTCCGGTGATCCTGCCGTGACACCGGAGCGGATGGCGGACATCTACGCGGCCGCCTTTCCCGATGGCCGGGCATGGTCGGCGCTGGAACTTTCCGGGTTGGTCGGTGGGCCGGGCGGTTTCGCGGTGTACACCGACGCGGGCTTCGCCGTCGGGCGCGCGATTGCGGGAGAGGCGGAACTGGTCACGCTTGCGGTCGCACCCGAAGCCCGCCGGAGGGGCGAAGGCCGGGCGTTGCTCGCCGCCTTCGAACGTGCCGTGCAGGATCGTGATGGCGAAACCGCGTTCCTCGAAGTCGCCGCCGACAACACCGCGGCGATTGCGCTCTACCTTGCCGCAGGGTGGGTCGAGAACGGGCGGCGCCGGGGGTATTATCCGCGCCCGGACGGCGCGGCGGTCGATGCGATCCTGATGACGAAACTACTGGCCTAGCGGGCGACGATCCGCTCGGGCGGCACGCCCGACATGGCGTGCAAGAGCGCGTTGGTGTTGGTCACCCCGAACTTCTTTTGCAGCTTGGCCCGGTGCACTTCGACCGTGCGCGGGCTGATCTCAAGCTCGCGCGCGATTTCCTTCGACGTCATGCCCTCGGCCAGAAGGTTCACCACCTCGGTTTCGCGCCGGGTGAGCGGCTGATAGGGGCGGTGACCGGACAGGTCCGCGAAACTCCAGACGGCGCGGTTCAGCGGGTCGCCCTCGGGCGTCAGGGAATGGCCGCGCGTCCGGCACCAGAACAGCGACCCGTCCTTGCGCGCCATCACGCGTTCGTCCCAATAGGTGTTGGTTGTGCGCAACTGATCGACACCCCGGTCGCGGATCTTCGCGAACTCCTCCGGCGTCGGGTAGAGCACCTGAAACGACTGATCGACAAGCTCGCCCGCGCCATATCCGAACATGCGCTCGAACTCGGGATTGCAACTGCGGATCACCCGGCTCTCGGTGATGACGAGGCCGACGGGCGCGTATTCGAAGGCCAGACCCGCGAAGTCGCCGGTGGCATATGCCTGATCTATACGTATTTTCCCCAACTTGCTCAGACCCATCCCAAAAAGCGAGGTTCATGCCACGATATGAACGATCCCGTGCAGGCACAACCATGCGACGGGAAAAGGGAGGACATTCCATGACTATCATGAAACGCGCATTCGCCGCGTTGACCCTTGCTGCCGGCCTTGCCGTTCCTGCCGCCGCGCAGGATGCCGATCCGATCAAGATCGCACTCGTCCACGGCATGTCGGGCAGCCCGCTCGAGGCATTTTCCAAGCAGACCCACACCGGGTTCGAGCTTGGCCTCGAATACGCCACCGATGGCACGATGGAGGTGAACGGTCGCCCCATCGAGATCATCTACAAGGACACGCAGTTCAAGCCGGACGTGGCGCGCGCCGTGCTGGCCGAAGCCTATGCCGATGACGAAGTTCTGCTGGCCGTCGGCGCCACCTCGTCGGGCGTGACCACGGGCCTTCTGCCCATCGCCGAGGAATACGAGCGCATCCTGCTCGTGGAACCGGCGGTGGCTGACAGCCTCACTGGGCCGGATTCGAACCGCTACGTGTTCAAGACCTCGCGCAACTCGTCGATGGACATGCAGGCGCAGGCGCTCGCGCTGAAGCCGGACGAAAACCTCTATGTCGCCACGCTGGCCGAGGACTACGCCTTCGGTCGTGACGGGATCGCCGCGTTCAAATCGGCGCTCGAAGGCACTGGCGCCACGGTCGTGACCGAGGAATACGTGCCGCAGGGAACCACCGACTACACCGCCGTGGGCGAGCGCATGTTCAACGCGCTCAAGGATCAAGAGGGTCGCAAGGTCATCCTGATCTACGTGGCCGGGTCGGGCGACGCGCCGGGCAAGCTTCAGGCGATGGACCCCTCGCGCTTCGGGATCGAACTGTCGTTCGGCGGGAACATCCTGCCCGCGATGGTCGGCTACAAGGCCTACCCGGGCATGGAGGGCGCGGTGTATTACTACTACGAAGCCTTCGATAACCCGATCAACGACTGGCTCGTGGAAGAGCATCAGGCGCGCTTCGACGGTCCGCCCGACTTCTTCACCGCAGGTGGCATGGCCGCCGCGCTTGCCGTGGTCAAGGCGCTGAACACCGCCGAAACGCTCGACACCGAAGGGCTGATCGCCGCGATGGAAGGCATGTCCTGGGACACGCCGAAGGGTGAAATGACCTTCCGCCCCGAAGATCATCAGGCGCTGCAATCCATGCTGCACTTCAAGATCCGGGTCGATGACGACGTGGCTTGGGCGATCCCCGAGAAGGTCGAGATCATCACGCCCGACATGATGGACATTCCGATCGGTCGCGAAAACTGATCGTCCCGTCCCGGCCGGCCCTGCATCCCCGGCCGGGACACACCCCTGAAAAGACCCTTTCCGACATGACCCAAGCTTCGCTTTCCACCCGGGATCTCACGATCCGGTTCGGCGGCCATACGGCTGTGAACGCCGTCACCTGCGACTTTCGCCCCGGCGAGTTGACGGTGATCGTGGGCCCGAACGGCGCCGGCAAGACGACCTATTTCAACATGATATCCGGGCAGTTGACGCCCTCCGAGGGGACCGTGACGAAGGACGGGATCGACCTGACCCGGATGCCCGCCTCGACCCGCGCCCGCCACGGTGTCGGCCGCGCGTTCCAGCTGACCAACCTGTTTCCCCGCCTGAGCGTGATCGAGAACATCCGGTTGGCCGTTCAGGCCCAGTCGGGCGATGGTCGCCGGTTTTTCTCACCGGTTTCCAAACTCACCGAACTCACCTCGCGCGCCGAACGCTATCTCGCCGCTGCGAAGCTTGAAAACAAGGCCGATCTGCCCGCCGCCGCGCTGCCCCATGGGGATCAGCGCAAGCTGGAAGTGGCGCTCCTGATGGCGATGGAACCGGACATCTACATGTTCGACGAACCCACCGCGGGCATGAGCCTCGACCATACGCCGGACGTGCTCGACCTCATCGCCGAGATCAAGCACGACCACACGAAAACCGTGCTCCTCGTCGAGCACAAGATGGACGTGGTGCGCGCGCTCGCGGACCGGATCATCGTGCTTCACAACGGCGAGCTGATCGCCGACGGCGACCCGACCGAGGTGATGTCCTCGCAGGTGGTGCGCGACGTTTATCTCGGCAATGCGGGGGAGATGGCATGAGCCTGCTTTCCATTCAGAATATGGACGTCTCGATCGGGCAGTATTCCGTGCTGCACGGCGTGACCTTCGACGTGCCCGAAGGCGGCGTTTTCGTCCTTCTGGGCCGCAACGGCGCGGGCAAGACCACGACCCTGCGCGCGATCATGGGACTGTGGCAGCCCTCGCCGGGATCGGTGAGCTTCCGCGGCGAGCAGATCGCCGGGATGCACACCTCGGACATCGCGAAGAAAGGCATCGCCTTTGTCCCTGAAAACATGGGGATTTTCGGCGGGCTGACCGTGGCCGAGAACATGGTGCTCGCGACCGCCAACGGCAAATTCGACCAGACCCGCCTGAAGCGCGTCTATGAACTGTTCCCGGCGCTGGAGCAGTTCTGGGACAAGCAAGCCTGGAGCCTGTCGGGCGGGCAGAAACAGATGCTCGCCGTGGCCCGCGCCATCATCGAGCCGCGCGACCTGATCCTGATCGACGAGCCGACCAAGGGGCTGGCCCCGTCGATCATCGCCGCGATGGGCGAGGCGTTTCGCGAGATTTCGGCCCAGACCACGATCCTGCTGGTCGAACAGAATTTCGCCTTCGCCAAGTCGCTGGGCCGGGACATGGCGGTGATCGATGACGGGCGGGTGGTTCATACCGGGACCATGGCCGATTTCGTGGCGGACACCGAACTTCAGAACCGGCTTCTGAGCCTTTCGATGGAGGCGGGGTGATGGTCTTGGTCCGATGTGGAAACAGAGCGGGAGCGCCGGACCGGGGGCTGGCGCACCGACAGCCGAACAAGGCGCTTTATAGTGCCATGTCCGAAAAACATCTGAGCGAAGCGTCTACAGAACCCAAGCGCCAGACCGCGGGACGGTCCGGCACTCGCGCGGCGGCCTGCGGCCTTGATTCCGCGCGTTCGGGCGATCGAGCCTTCGCTTACATTCATCCGAGGAGGCTCGCCTGATGGGTATGCTCGACCGTTTCGGGGGTGTCTTCTGGCTCCCCGTCATCCTCGCCATCATCGCCTTCGTCTTGATCGGCGCGCCGTCTTCGTGGCTGACGCTGACCGTGGCCGGGCTGTCGATGGGTCTGATGATCTTTCTCATGGCCTCGGGTCTGAGCCTCGTCTTCGGCCTGATGGACGTGCTGAACTTCGGCCACTCGGCTTTCGTGAGCTTCGGGGCCTTCGTCGCGGCGAGCGTGCTGGCCTATTTCGGCGGCTGGCTCGGCTCCGACAGCATCCTTCTGAACAGCCTCGCGCTGGTCTTCGCCATCGCTGCCGCCGTCGTCTTCGGCGCGGCGCTGGGCTGGTTTTTCGAGCGGGTCATCGTCAAGCCGGTCTATTCCGACCACTTGCGTCAGATCCTCATCACCATGGGCGCGTTGATCGTGGCCGAGCAACTGATCCTCGCGACATGGGGCGGCTCGCCCGTGAACGTGCCGCGCCCGCATTTCCTTGAGGGCGCGATCATCGTCGGCAACTCGTCGCTGGAGGTCTATCGCCTGTTCGCCTTCTGCCTAGGCGCTCTCGTCTATGGCGGGCTTTTCGTGCTGCTCAACCGCACCCGCATGGGCCTGCTGATCCGGGCGGGCGTCGAAAACCGCGAGATGGTCGAGGCGCTGGGCTTCAAGATCGACCGCCTGTTCATCGGGGTCTTCATGCTGGGGTCGGCGCTGGCCGCGATGGGAGGGGCCATGTGGGCGGGGTATGAGACGATCATCACCCCCGCGCTCGGCGCCGAGATGATGGTGATCGTCTTCATCGTCGTCATCATCGGCGGGCTCGGGTCCATTCAGGGCACGCTGCTGGGGGCGATCGTGGTCGCGCTGATGCAGAACTACGTGGGCTTCCTCGCCCCCAAACTCGCGCTCGCATCCAACATGATCCTGATGATGGTCATTCTGCTGTGGCGGCCCTACGGCCTTGCCCCGGCGGTGAAGATCAAGTGAGGGAGGGGACCATGAACGGCAAAATCACCGTCAAGATCATTGCGCTCAGCATCTGGGGGCTGCTCCTGTTCTCGCCCTTCCTGTTTCAGGACGTGCGCCAGATCGAGGTCGCCGCGCGGATCGCCGTCTTCATCGTGCTGGTGGCGAGCTATGACCTCCTGATCGGCTACACCGGAATCGTGAGTTTCGCGCATACCATGTTCTTCGGCTTCGGGGCCTACGGGGTCGCCATCGCCATGAAGCAGGGCGACAGCACGTGGGGCTACTGGATGGTCGGGGTGCTGGCGGGTGTGCTGGTCTCGGCCATCGTCGCGGTGCTGATCGGGCTTTTGTCCCTGCGCGTGAAGGCGATCTTCTTCGCCATGATCACGCTTGCCGCCGCCAGCGTGGCACTTGTGCTCGCCTCGCAACTGTCGAGTTTCACGGGCGGCGAGGACGGGATCACCTATTCCGTCCAGTCGATCTTCAAGCCCGCGACCAAGCTTTTGACGGATGACGAGGGTAAGGTGCTTCGCATCATGGACGTGCGCATGAACGGCAAGATCGCGGCCTATTACTTCGTCTTCATCTCCTGCGCGGTTCTGTTCTGGGCGATGCTGCGAATCGTGGCCAGCCCCCTGGGCACCGTGCTTCAGGCGATCCGCGAGAACGAGGCGCGGGCCGAAGGCATCGGCTACCGCGTCGTCGCCTATCGCACCGCCGTGTTCGTCATCGCGGCGACCGCCGCCGCGCTCGCGGGGGCGGTCTATGCGACATGGCTCAAATACACCGGGCCGGACACCACGCTGAGTTTCGCGATCATGATCGACATCCTTCTGATGGTCGTGATCGGCGGCATGGGCACCATGTGGGGCGCGGTGATCGGTGCGACGCTGATGGTCATGGCGCAATACTACCTGCGTGACCTGATGGAGGTCGCCGCGAACGCGACCGAGGCGCTGCCGCTTCTGCCCGACCTTCTCAGTCCCGACCGCTGGCTTCTGTGGCTCGGCATCATCTTCATTCTTCTGGTCTATTTCTTTCCGGCCGGGATCGCGGGCACGATCATCCAGCGGCGGGCGGTGAAATGACCCCGCGTTCAGTCTACCTCCCGCTTCTCGGCCATGAACTGCACGTCATGGAATGGGGCGATGCGACCAAGCCGCTCTTGGTGATGTGGCACGGGCTGGCCCGCAACGGGCGCGACTTCGACGAGCTCGCGATGGCGCTGACGGATCGCTGGTTCGTGGTTTGCCCAGACACCATCGGGCGCGGCAATTCCACGTGGTCCGACCGGCCCGAGACTGATTACGTGCTGCCCAACTACGCGCGCATGGCGGTGGCGATGTTCGACCATTACGGCGCCGAGCGCGCGGCGTGGATCGGCACGTCGATGGGCGGACAGATCGGCATGACCGTGGCGGGCGATGTGGCACCGCACCGGATCTCGGCCCTCGTCATCAACGACATCGGGCCGGAGGTGCCGGATGCGGCGCTGGACCGGATCGTGACCTATTCCGCCGACCTGCCGACCTTCGAAACCCTGACTCAGGCCGAGGCCTGGCTGCGTGAGGTCTATCTGCCGTTCGGGCCGGCGAGCGATGCGTTCTGGCGGCGCATGGCCGAGGCGAGCGTGCGGCGTAGGGCCGACGGGCGGCTGACGCTGCATTACGACCCTCGGATCATCGCGGTGCTGGACGGGGATCGCGCCTCGACCAACCTGTGGGAGGTGTTCGACCGCATCACCGCGCCGACCCATGTGGTGCGCGGCGGCCAATCGGACCTGCTGACCGCCGAGATCGCGGAGGCGATGAAGGCGCGCGGACCCAAACCCGGTGTGACGGTCTATGACGACTGCGGCCACGCGCCGACGCTGACGCGCCCGGCCGATACCGAATGGATCGCCGGGCTCTTGGAGACCCTGGTCGAAACCAGCGCCGCCGACACCTGACCGCACGTCATGTGAGCGACACATAGACCTGTTATCTCAGTTGGAAATTGAGCGCAGGTTCGAAAATGACAACTCTCCCCCCGCTGAGGTTCACGGGCGCCGAGGTGCTGCGTGACGGCGCCTTGTCGCGCGGATCGGTGGCCCTGAAGGACGGGCGGATTGCGCAAGGCGATGCGCCGCAGGTTGACCTGTCGGGCTATCTGGTCCTGCCGGGGATCGTCGATCTGAACATGGGGCCGCTGGGCCGGGCGGGCGCGCTGACCAACGGGGCCGCCTTTGCCGCCTTGGACCGCGAGGCGGCGGCGCATGGCATCACGACGGGCTGGATCGCGCAGGGCTGGTCGTGGAAGGGCGGTGCCGGCAGCCCCGAGGCCGCGATGGATACGCTGGCGGCGCTGGCCATGGCGCGGCGCCGGGCGCTTTGCGATCTCAGGCTGCAACTGCGGGTCGAGACGCATATGCCGGAAACGCGCGAGGCGCTGATCGCCGCCGTGACCGCGCATGAGGTGGATCAGGTGGTCTTCACCGACGGGCTGCCCGAAGCGATCGCGATGTCGCACCGAGCGTCGCACAAGCTGGTCGCATGGGCCGAGGCCGAGGGGCGCAGGCCGGAGGAGTTCATCCGCCGCCTGCGCATGGCCAAGGATGCCGCGCCGGATGTGCCGCGTCACCTGCTGGCGCTGGCCGAGGCCTTCGACCGGCTGGGCGTGATATACGGCAGCCATGACGACCCGGACGGCGAGACGCGCGAACGGATGGGAACGCTGGGCGCGCGGCTGGCCGAGTTTCCGCTGCGCGCAGGGGCGGCGGCGGTGGCGCGGTGCAACCGAAACCCCATCGTGTTCTGCGCCGCCGATGTCCTCGGGGCCGGGCCGCGTGCGGGCGGCGTGTCGACCATGGCGCTTTTGTCCAAGGGGATGGGGGAGGCGCTGGCCTCGCGCGATCACCCTGCGGCTCTGGTCGAGGCGGTTTTTGCGCTGGTCGATAGCGGCACGCGTGGATTCGCCGAGGCCTGGGCGATGATTTCCACCGGGCCCGCGCGGATCATGCGGCTTGAGGACCGGGGTCGGATCGAGACGGGGCTTCGTGCGGACCTGACCATCCTGAACGCCGCGACCCGGGCGGTTGAGGGGACGATCTGCGGGGGCCGGATCGCCTATCTGTCCGGCGCACTCGCCCTGCGGCTCATCGCGGCGCGCGCGGATTTCGCCCTCGCTGCCGAGTGACTTGCGCAGAACCCGCGACGGCGGCAGTGTCGTTACATGACCGAGATCAGCGAAACCGACCTTGCCGACCTTCTGCGCCGAACTTCCGTCGGGCGTTCCCGCGTGCTCGTCGCCGTGGTGGGTGCGCCGGGGTCCGGCAAATCGACACTGGCCGAGACGCTTGCGGGCGCCTTGCCGCAGGCCCAGTGGATTCCGATGGACGGTTTCCACATGGACAACGCGACGCTCGCCGCGCAAGGCACGCTCGAACGCAAGGGGGCGCCCGAAACCTTCGACGCGGCAGGGTTCGTGCGCTTCGTGCGTGCGCTGGCGAGCGGCCAGCAGGCGCATTACCCGACCTTCGACCGGGTCGCCGATGCGGTGGTCCCGCAAGGGGGGCGGATCGCGCCGGATACCCATATCTTCGTGGTCGAAGGCAACTACCTTTTGCTCGACGACGACCCGTGGCGCGAGCTTGCGCGCCTGTGGGACGTGACCGTGACGCTCGAGGTCGACGAGGATGAGCTTGAACGCCGTCTGGTGGAGCGGTGGACGCGGCATGGCCATCCGCCCGAAGACGCGCTCTTTCGCGCCCATAACAACGATCTGGTCAATGCCCGCGTGGTGCGCGACCGATCCCGCAAGGCCGACTACGTGATCCGGTTCAAAGCGTGACGTAGCTTTGTTCGACCACCGCCTCCATCGCGATGTAGGTGGAGGAGGACGAGACATGAGGCAGCGAAGAAATGGTCTCGCCCAGCACGCGGCGATAATCCACGATGTCGCGCGAGCGGACCTTGAGCAGATAATCGAACCCGCCCGCGATCATGTAGCATTCTTCGATTTCCGGCACCCGTCGCGCGGCGTCGTTGAATTCCTGAAGCGCGGCCTGCCGGGTGTCGAGCAGCCGCACCTCGACATAGGCCACATGGGCCAGACCCAGCTTTTCGGGTGACAGGATCGCGCGGTAGCCAAGGATGATCCCGCGATCCTCCAACGCCTTCACCCGCGCGGCCACCGGCGTTTTCGACAGACCGACGCGCCGGGCGAGTTCCACGATGGACAGGCGCGCGTTTTCGGTGAGGGCCGACAGGATTCGCCTGTCTATCGGGTCCAACGTATTCTGATCGTCCAAAATTATCCTCAACTTCGGTGCTTTCGCCTGCAACATCGCGAAACAAGGGCGATAAGTCCAGCGTTGAGAGGGTATCCTGCCGCCAAAGGAGCCCTAGATGCGCGATACGCTGATGACCCCGTTTGACGACACCGCCAAATTCGCCCCCGAAGCCGACCTGATCCCCGACCTGATCGTGGATGCCCGCCTGTCCACAAAGGACCGTGCGGCGATCCACTCGCGGGCGGTCGCGCTGGTCCGCCAGATTCGCGAGGGCGAAAAACCGGGGATCATGGAGCAGTTTCTGGGCGAATACGGCCTGTCGACGGAAGAAGGCGTCGCGCTCATGTGTCTGGCCGAGGCGCTGCTCCGCGTGCCGGACCCGGACACCATCGACGCGCTGATCGAAGACAAGATCGCACCGTCCGACTGGGGCCGGCACATGGGGCAGGCGGCGTCGCCGCTGGTCAATGCCTCGACCTGGGCGCTGATGCTGACGGGCCGGGTGCTGGACGATCATCAGCCGGGCATTGCGGGCACGCTCAGGGGCATGGTGCGCCGTCTGGGCGAGCCGGTGATCCGGGTCGCGGTCGGCCAAGCGATGCGCGAGATGGGGCGCCAGTTCGTGCTGGGCGAGACCATCGAAGACGCGATCAAGCGGGCGAAGAAGCAGGAGGACAAGGGCTACACCTATTCCTACGACATGCTGGGCGAGGCGGCGCGCACCGCCCGCGATGCGCGGCGCTATCACGAAGCCTATTCCCATGCCATCGAGCGCATGGGGCATGTGGCCCGCGACAAGCCGGTGGCAGAAAGCCCCGGCATTTCGATCAAGCTCTCGGCGCTGCATCCCCGCTACGAGGTGGCGCAGGAAGACCGCGTGATGCGGGAGCTTGTGCCGATCGTCACCGATCTTGCCCGCCAGGCCGCCGAAGCCAACATCGGCTTGAACATCGACGCCGAGGAACAGGATCGGCTGGCGCTGTCGCTCAAGGTGATCGCGGCGGTTCTGAGCAATCCCGCCTTGCACGGCTGGAACGGTTTCGGCGTCGTCGTGCAGGCCTATGGCAAACGCGCGGGGGCGGTGATCGACTGGCTTCACGCCACCGCCGAGGCGCTGGACCGCAAGATCATGGTGCGGCTGGTCAAGGGGGCCTACTGGGACACCGAGATGAAGCACGCGCAGGTCGAGGGACATCCGGGCTTTCCGCTGTTCACGACCAAGCCCGCGACCGATGTGAGCTATCTGGCCAATGCCCGCAAGCTGATCGGATATGCCGACCGGCTCTATCCGCAGTTCGCCACGCACAACGCCCATACCGTCGCCGCGATCCTGCACATGGCCGAGGGGGTGGATTACGAATTCCAGCGCCTGCACGGGATGGGCGAGGGGCTGCATGACATCGTGATGCGCGAAAACGGCACGCGCTGCCGCATCTATGCACCCGTGGGGGCGCACCGCGATCTGCTCGCTTACCTCGTCCGGCGGCTTCTGGAGAACGGCGCGAATTCCAGCTTCGTGAATCAGATCGTGGACGAGGACGTGCCACCGGAAACCATCGCCGCCGATCCGATCACGCAGGTGAGCGAGGTGAAGCGGGCCGAAGTTCTGGCGAAACCGTCCGCGATTTTCGGGGCCGGGCGGCTGAATTCGCAAGGCTACGACCTGTCCGACGCGGCGACGCTCGCGCGCATCTACGAGGTGCGCGAGATCGAGATGCCGGGGGCCAAGCCGATCCTGTCGGACCGTCTGGGAACGGGCACGGACCGGCAGATCGTCAACCCGGCGACGGGAGAGGGCATTGCGACCGTGACCGATGCGGACGCCGACAGCGTCGAACGGGCGCTCGCCGGGGCTGCACCGTGGGAGGCGACCGCCGCCGAACGCGCGGCGATCCTGCGCCGGGCGGCCGATCTCTATGAGGATGCGCTTGGCCCGCTTTTCGCCGCGCTTCACCGGGAGGCGGGCAAGACGATCCCCGATGCGGTGGGGGAATTGCGCGAGGCGGTCGATTTCCTGCGCTATTACGCGAACGAGGGCGAAAAGCTGACGGCAGGCCCGCGCGGCGTCATCGCGGCGATCAGCCCGTGGAACTTCCCGCTCGCGATCTTCACCGGGCAGATCGCCGCCGCTCTGGCCGCAGGCAACGCGGTCATCGCCAAACCCGCCGAGCAGACGCCGCTCGTCGCCGCGATGGCCGTGCGTTTGATGCACGAGGCGGGGGTGCCGCGCAGCGCGCTGCAATATGTGCCGGGCGACGGGGCCACGGTGGGGGCGACACTCACCTCGGATGCGCGGGTAGATGGCGTGGTGTTCACGGGGTCCACCGAAACGGCGCGGGTCATTCAGGGCGCGATGGCCGAACACCTCGCCCCCGGTGCGCCGCTGATCGCGGAAACCGGCGGGCTGAATGCGATGATCGTGGATTCCACCGCTCTGCCCGAACAGGCGGTGCGCGACATCGTCGCCTCGTCCTTCCAGTCGGCGGGGCAACGCTGTTCGGCGCTCAGGTGTCTTTACGTGCAGGAGGACGTGGCGCCGACGCTGATCGAAATGCTCAAGGGCGCGATGGACGAGCTGGCGCTGGGCGATCCGTGGCATCTGTCGACGGACGTGGGGCCGGTGATCGACGCCGACGCCAAGGCGGGGATCGAAGCCTATGTCGAGGCACACACGGCGCGGGTGCTGCATCGGGTGGCGGCGCCCGAGACGGGCACCTTCGTCGCGCCGACGCTGATCGAGGTGGGCGGTATCGCGGATCTGGAGCGCGAGGTGTTCGGCCCCGTGCTGCATGTGGCGACGTTCCGGGCCGAGGATATCGACCGGGTGATCGACGACATCAACGCGCGGGGGTTCGGCCTGACCTTCGGCCTGCACACCCGCATCGACGGGCGGGTCGAAAACCTGTCGCGCCGTATTCGTGTCGGGAACGCCTATGTGAACCGCAACCAGATCGGCGCAATTGTCGGCAGTCAGCCGTTCGGCGGCGAGGGGCTGTCTGGCACGGGTCCGAAGGCGGGCGGGCCGAATTATGTCGCTCGCTTCACCGCGTCGCCCACCCCGATGGCCGATCAGACGTGGGAGATCATTGCCGAGACGCCCGCGGTGAAACGCGCCCTGTCCGATCACAGGGACCAGGTGGTGTCGGAGGAGTTGCTGCCCGGCCCGACCGGGGAGTTGAACCGCCTGACGCACTGGACGCGTCCGCCGATCCTGTGCCTTGGGCCCGGCACCCGCGCCGCCGAGGCGCAGGCGCAGGCGGTGCGCGCCCTTGGCGGCGAAGCCGTCGTGCCGGAGGGGGAGCTGACGCCGGAAGCTCTGGTCACGCTCGACGGTTTCTCGGGCGCGATCTGGTGGGGCGAGGCCGACACGGCGCGCATCTATGCCAAGGCGCTGGCGGCGCGTAAGGGCGCGATCGTGCCGCTGATCACCGGCCATCCCGACCGCGCGCATGTCTGCCACGAGCGGCACCTGTGCGTGGATACCACAGCCGCGGGCGGTAACGCCGATTTGCTTGCGAAGTCTGCCGGGTAGAGGGAACCAATCCCGGGGCGCGCCGTTAGGTCACCGATGTCGACAGAGCGTGCCCCGAGTATGTTAAAGCGAACCAACGAACCACAGTTGATGAACACCCATGTGGTGATCAACGCCCGCTCGGGGCGCCGTGAAGGCACGGCCATCACCGATGCGCTCGAGGCCTGCGTCGCCAAACATGGCGGTCGGGTGACCTTTCACGTCGACGAACGGGGCGGCTCGGTCGAGAAGCTGACCCGCCGCGCCCTGAACGCCGGGGCATCTGCCGTGATCGCGGCGGGGGGCGACGGCACCATCTGCGGCGTGGCGAACCGGATGGTCGGCTCGGGCGTGCCGCTGGGCGTGATCCCGATGGGGACGTTCAACTATTTCGCGCGCTCGCTCGGTATCCCGGAAACGGCCGAGGATGCCGTCGCCGCAATCTGCGACGGCGAGGTGCGCCCGGCGGCCATCGGTCGGGTGAACGACAAGGTGTTCCTGAACAACACCTCGATCGGGGTCTATTCCGCGATCCTTCAGCAGCGTGAAGACACCTATAAGCAATTCGGGCGTTCGCGCATCGCCGCCTATTGGTCGGTCCTGCGGGCGCTGGTGAAGTTCTACGACCCCATGACCATGAAGATCGAAGTGGATGGCGAGCGGATGTCGGTGAGATCCCCGCTCGCCTTCGTCTGCAATTCGGCCTTCCAGCTTGAACGCTTCGCCCTGCAAGGCGCCGACGAGGTGCGCGAGGGCAAGCTGGCGCTGTTCCTTGCCGATGACGTCGGGCGCTGGGGGCTGGTCAAACACGCCGCCAAACTCGCCGCGCGCCGGATGCAGGAGGGGCGCGACTTCCGCCTCGTCACCGGGCGCGAGATCGTGATCGATCCGGGCAAGCACAAGCGGCTCGTCGTGCGCGACGGCGAGAAGGAACCGATGCGCGGGCCCTATCGCATACGGCTGGACCAGCGTGGGCTGGACGTCATCCGCCCGAAGGCCGGTTCGCGTCCGGCATGAGCCGTCTCGTCCACCTGTCCGACCTTCACTTCGGGCGCGCGCGCCCCGAATTGCTCGCACCGCTGTCCGATGCGATCAACGCCGCGCACCCGGATCTGGTCGTGGTGTCGGGCGATCTGACACAACGCGCCCGGTCGCGGGAGTTCGCGGCGGCGCGGGAGTTTCTTGACGGTCTCGGTGCGCGCTGGCTGGCGGTGCCGGGCAATCACGACATTCCGCTTTATCAACCGTGGGATAGGTTTCTGAAGCCGTTCCGAAAATATCGCGAGAACATCGCGCTGGATCTGGAGCCCTGCCACGAGGGCGAGGATTACCTTGTCGCGGGTCTGAACACGGTGGATCGGTTCGCCGGGCAGCGGGGCCGGGCGCGGGCGGGCGCGATCCGGCGGGTCTGTTCCCTTTTCGACGGTGGGCCGGACGACCGGTTCAACATCCTGATGGCCCATCACCCGTTCGAGCAGGATCATGCGAGCCACAAGACGCCGATGAAACGGGCCGAGCCGATGCTGGAGCGGCTCAAGGCCTGCGGCACCCATGTGGTGCTGTCGGGGCATCTGCATATGTGGCACACCGGCCCGTTCTTGACGCGCCCCGGCCATGTCGGCCCGATTCAGGTCCATGCCGGCACGAGCCTGTCGAGCCGCCTGCGTGGCGAGGTGAACGATTTCGCCCTGCTCGACATGACCGGCGACCGGCTGACCGTCACGCGCATGGCGGTCGAGGCCGACGGCACCGATTTCACCGAGCGCACGCAGGCGCGGTTCAAGCGTCGGGGGACCGGGCTGGTGCCGCTGGACGGGTCAGAAATCGACGGTGACGCCGGGCAGCTTTAGCTCTTTCATCAGGTCGCGCAGTTCCTGACGCGCGGCCACGTTCGAGATGTTCATCTGACCGACGACGCCCACGTCGCGCAGGTCGAGAAGCGTCAGGCCGCGCGGGAACAATTCGCGAAAGATCACCCGCTCGTTGAAGCCGGGCGCGGTGCGGAACCCGATCCGGCGCGACAGGTTCTTGAGCGCGTCGCCCATCTTTTTCTTGTTGATCATCGCCTGCGCCCCCAGCCGGTTGCGCACCACGATCCAGTCGATCGGCTTAAGACCCGCCTGCGCGCGAAGCTGGCGCGCGTTCCACACCATCTCCGCATAGACCGAAGGGCCGAGCACCTTGTTCGAGTCGCTGTCGATATGGGCGAGCAGGTCGAAATCGACAAAGCTGTCATTGAGCGGGGTGATGAGCGTATCGGCCAGCGTATGCGCCACCTGACTTAGCCGGGTGTGGGAGCCGGGGCAGTCGATCAGGATGAAATCGCAGGTCGGCTCGATCTCGGCCACGGCTTGCGAGAGCCTGCGGTCATAAGGGTTTTCGCCGGGCTTGAGGCTCGCCTGATCTATCTCGGGCAGTTCGTGGTAGACGGGCGAGGGCAGGTCCACGCCTTCCTTGGCGATGGTCGCGGCGCGGTTCGCCATGTAGCGGCCGAAGGTCCGTTGACGCAGGTCGAGGTCAAGAACGCCGACCTTGAAGCCCAGACGGGCCAGCGCGGTCGCCACGTGCATGGAAACGGTCGACTTGCCAGCCCCGCCCTTTTCGTTCCCCACAACGATGATATGCGCCACGCCCGGCCCCCGAAACTGTCCCGATGATGCGCCTGTGCCGACGCTTTGCCACACTATATGGTGGGAGGTCGGGATTTGGAAGCGGAACCGCCCTTGCCCTGACGCGACGAAGGCCATCCGCATCCGGCGGCGGAGCACCCGGCGAAGCGCATCGGTGCGTGATGGTGCGGGGGCGGGCAGGACGGGTCCGCACAGTCTGTTTCCAAATCGCTCATAGGGAAATGTGGCAGGAATAAGGTAAGAACAAGGCGGGTTTGGGGGCAGATAATGGCGGTTACGTCGCATTGCGACGGAATTCTTGTCTGCGGACCGGGGGACCCATGAAGCTCGAACTCACCCATCAGCCTGCGACGGGCCTGACGGTGCGGCCAGAGCTGTTCGGCGGCAACACGCTTTATTCGCTCAACTCGCTCGACCCGGACGGCAGCTTCGTGCAGGCGGTCGATCAGCTAGGCGTCACCGGCCTGCGCTATCCCGGCGGGACGATGACGGAGGAGTGGGGGGCCGCGTTCTATGACGATCCCAACACGCTGCCCGCCCATGTGACCGATGCCTACAGCTTCATCGGGCTGGACGCCTTTCTCGACTGGACCACCGCGCAGGGCCGGGCGGCGACCATCGTGCTGCCGACGAGCCACCTGTTCGTGGGCGACCCCGTGGGGCAGGCGCCGCGCAGGCTCGACATGGCGGCGGTGGCCGAGATCGGGGAGTTCGTCGCGGACCTCGTCGCGCGTCACCCCGAGGCGGTGATCGACGGGTTCGAGATCGGGAACGAATACTGGGGCGCCGTGGATCGGATGACCTCGCAGGAATACGGCATCCTCGCGAATGCCGTGGCGATTGCAGCGCAGGCCGGACTGGACAGGGTTCTGGGGGCGGGGGCCGATCAACCCGCAATCCTCGTCCAGTCCGGCCAACAATGGGGCCGCGATTTCAAGCTGGGCGGGGTCTATTACGGCAACGGGATGGACTGGCCCGCGAAGGTCACGCAGGCCAACATCGACGTGCTGGCCGAACTCACCGACGCGGCGAAGGTGGCGATCGACGGGTTGATCGAGCACTATTATTTCGTCGAGACGACCGATCCCCTGAACATCGGGGACACCGCGCCGGAAAAGGCCAACCGTTACTTCCGCGAAATGCAGTGGGACATCCGTCAGTGGAGCGCGGCCTTCGATCCGGCGCGCCACGGCGTGCTGGACATCGCAGTGACGGAATGGGGCGTTGCGTGGGAAGCGCGCGAGCAATGGGGGCTGAAATCGGCGGGCGTCGTGCTGGAGATGTTCGAAGGGCTGGTGCGGATGGGGGCCAGCAGCGCGAATGTCTGGCCCATCGAACTGGACGGCTCGGTCGATTTCGCGGGCAGCCACACCGACCGCGACGGGGCCGATAGCGACAAGCTGACCGCGCGCGGGCAGGCGTTCCGGCTGATGGCGGAATACACAATTGGGCTGGAGGTGCTGGATAACGGGTTCAGCGCGGCGGATGCGGCGGTCCAGACGGTCGAGGTGAACAGCTACGGCAGCGCCGACCGCTTCGTCGTCTTCATCTCGTCGCGCGACGCGGCGACACAGGATGTCGAGTTGGATGTGTCGGCCTATGTGCCGGGGTTTTCGTCGATGTCCGGCCAGCGCATATCGCTCATCAACGACGCGGCCCACTGGAACGAGGCGCGGTGGTTTGCCGAAACCGACCCGCTGTCGGCGGGCGATCTGGGCAATTCCGCCGTCATCGACGTGACCCTGAAACCGTTCGAGGTGGTCATGGTCGAATACGTGCTGAACGGCGCCGCCGACCGCTTCGCCGCACCGGAATATATCTCGGGCGCGATGACCGCCGACCGGATTTACGGCACCGACGGCAGCGATGAGATCTGGGGCCGGGCCGGGCACGATTTCATCAACGCGGGCGGCGGCGACGACTGGGTGCAGGGCAACAAGGGCCGCGACAAGATTCTGACCGGGACCGGGGACGACTTCACCAAAGGGCGCAAAGGGCCGGACACGATCCTTGGCGGGCCGGGGGACGACGACCTGCGCGGCAATCGCGGGCATGACCAGATCTTCGGCGAGGCGGGCCACGATACCCTCAAGGGCGGGCGGGGCAACGACTGGCTTTACGGCGGGAGCGGGGATGACGTCATCATTGCGGGGCGCGGTGACGACGTTCTGGTCGGCGGTCCGGGACACGACATTCTGAGCGGAAAGCAGGGTGCGGACCGCTTCGTGTTCAAGGGCGCGGGGTCGAACCTGGTCACGGATTACGACGCGGGCGAGGATACGCTCGACCTGTCCGAAACGGGTGCGCGCTATTCCGACCTTACCATCATGAACACGACGGCACGGATCGACGGCGAGACCACCACGGGCGCTCTCATCGACTACGGCGAAGGGACAGCGTTCCTCGTCGCAATCGACGCGCGCGACCTTGGGGCCGACGATTTCGTGTTCTGAGGATCACCGGGGCCTCTCTTCGTCCAGCCGGGCGGGGGCCACGGTGCGCGCAGGTCGGCGGGTGCGGCCGGCCTGCGCAATCACGCATCACCACCCTTGCCGCGCATGGCAAAAGGCCGGACAGTGGGTCGCGATTGCCCCAGACTGCGTTTCGCGATGCCGATTGACCTGAACTTCACCCTCGACGTCATCACATGGGAAGCCGTCTCGGCGCTTTCGGGCCTGATGATCGCGGGGGTCGGTTTCGTCATCAGCCGCAACCTCAGACGCCACGACCGGCACACGCAACGCTATGCGCTGTTGGGCGAATACCGGCGCGAGGTGACGGCGTTTTCCAAGGAATACTTCGAAATCGTCGCCGATGTGCTTGCGGTGCGCGACAGTGTGGAAGACCCGGCACAGGTGCGCGCCGAACTCGAACGCCTTGCCACCCGGCTGTCGGGCATGGTGGATGCGGGCCGGTTTCTGTTTCCCAACGACACGAGCGGCGAAAACGCCTTCGGCTTTGAAAAAGGCGATGCTTTCGCGGGCCGGCGACGCCCGGCGCTGAACGCGATCCTCGCCGCCTATCACGCGGTGAAGGCGATGAAGACCGAGGGCGACTATCGGCAGGAGAAGCTTGCCGAAGCCCTGGCCCAACTGAGGAAAACAGGCGAGCCGCTGTCCGAACCGATCCGGGAGAACGATCCGGTCTACCTGCTGATCCAGTCGCGCCGCTGCTACCTGAACGCCGTGGTGCCCGAGACGCAGCCGGACGAATGGCGGCGCATGTTCTCGGACATTCTGGCCCCTGTGCCGCGGGCGACGAAATAGCCCAACGAAAAACGCCGCCCGTTTGGGGCGGCGTTTCCGATACGTCTTGCGGGCTGGCTCAGAAGCCGAGACCGGCGTACTTGTTCTTGAACTTCGACACGCGGCCGCCGGTGTCCATCAGGCGGGACGAGCCGCCGGTCCAGGCCGGGTGAACGGTGGGGTCGATGTCGAGCGACAGCGTGTCGCCCTCGGCGCCCCAGGTCGATTTCATCTGCACCACGGTGCCATCGGTCATCTTGACGTCGATGATGTGGTAGTCCGGATGGGTTTCCTTTTTCATCTCGTCTCTCCTCAGGCTTTCGCTTTGAGCGGCTTGTAGGTGGTGTCTTCCGCGATACGGGCCGATTTGCCGCGACGCGAACGGAGGTAGTAGAGCTTGGCGCGGCGGACTTTACCGCGACGCACCACTTCGATCGACTCGATGTTGGTCGAGTAGAGCGGGAACACGCGTTCCACGCCTTCGCCGAAGGAAATCTTGCGAACGGTGAACGAACCGGCAATGCCCGCGCCGTTCTTGCGCGAAATGCAGACGCCTTCGTAGGCCTGCACGCGGGTGCGCGTGCCTTCGGTCACCTTGTAGCCGACGCGGATGGTGTCACCCGCTTTGAAATCCGGAATGTCTTTCCCGAGCTCGGCAATCTGCTCGGCTTCCAGTTGTGCGATCAGGTCCATCGGACCACTCCTATGCTGCTCACGGTTGACCCGCGAAGTTTGACGCGCCTCAGAGCTCCGTGTCTTCGACTGGGTCCGCTTGTCGCTTGCGCGTGCGCCCACCGGAGGGTTCAGGTCACTGTTCCTTTGGTCTCGTCGTCCGGCCGACCTGCCCACCGAAGAAGCGGGTGCCCTGGCATTGGACAACGGCCCGGATGCCCCGCGAGGGGCCCGGACGGGCAGCGTATAAGAGCAGAATCACTTTGGATCAAGGCTTTTGAACGCCTCGAATCCCTTTATTGCATGACGTCCGACCACTCCGGGTGGCGGGCGTATTGCGCTTTCACGAACGGGCAGAGCGGGATGATGCGATAGCCGTTCTCGCGCGCGTCGGCAATCAGGGCCTCGACCAGCGCCTGACCCACGCCTTGCCCCTTAAGCGCGTCGGGAACCCCGGTGTGATCGGCGATGATGAGGGTGGCGCTGGTGCGCGAATAGGTCAGTTCCGCCTCGTGCCCGTCGACCACGGCGACGAAGCGCCCCTTGGTCTCGCCCTGTTCCTTGGTGACGTCGATACTCATTCGGTCGTAAACCCCGCGCGTGTGTGGCTGCCGTCGCAGAACGGCTTGTTGGCCGATTGTCCGCAGCGGCACAGAAACATCTTTTCGCCGACCGCGACCTGACGGCCCGAGGCCGCGATGACCTCCACATGCCCCTCGATCTTCACCGGGCCATTGGGCAGCGGCGTGACGGTCAGATCGCCGCCGATCTCGGTTTCCTGTGCGTCCTGCGTTTCGGGTTCGCTGGTTGCGGTGAATCCGGCGGCGACGTGGGAATTGTCGCAGAAGGGTTTGTTCTTGGACTGACCGCAGCGACACAGGAGCATCCGGGTCGTCGGCGCCTCGTCGATCCACAGGTCGCCGCGCAACTCGTTCGGCCCGTTCTCCCACAGGCGCACCGTATTCACGGGCGGGACCTGTTCGCCCATGCCGCCGTCGTGGCGCGTGTAGCTGAGCGCACCGGAGGGGCAGGCGTCGATCACGCGCGCGATCTCGGCGGCGCGGGCGTTCTCGGGAAACAGCCAACCGCCCGGCGTGCCGGGTTTGAACACGGCGGGTAGGCCCAGCACGCAGCGGCGCGCGTGGATGCACTTCGATCCGTCGAACTGGATGGTGATCTCGTCGCTCTTGGCGCGGGACATGGGCGCTCCTGCCTGTGCGGTCGGGTCGAGCCTAGCCGGGCAAGGGGGGTGGCGACAAGCGTGCGCTTGGTCAGTCGTCGCGGTAGCGCGCCCAAAGGTCGGGGCGACGGTCACGGGTCAGGGCCTCGGACTGTGCGCGGCGCCATTTTTCGATCTCGGCGTGGTTGCCGGAAAGCAGGACCGGGGGAATCGCCCGCCCGCGCCATTCGGCGGGCCGGGTGTATTGCGGATGCTCCAGAAGGCCCGAGGAATGGCTTTCCTCTTCGGTCGATGCGGCGTTGCCCAGCACACCGGGCAAAAGCCGCACGGTCGTGTCGATCATCGCCTGCGCCGCGATTTCGCCCCCGGTCAGAACGAAGTCGCCCAAGCTCACCTCTTCGATCGCGTATTCTTCGAGCACACGCTCGTCCACGCCTTCGAACCGACCGCAGAGCAGGGTGATCCCGTCGCCCGCGGCCCAGCGGCGCGCGGTGGCCTGATCGAACAGTCGCCCGCGCGGGGACAGGTAGACGATGGGCCAGCGGGCGCGGTCCATCGGGGTGCCTTCGCGCGCCCGGTCGAGCGCCTGTGACACCACATCCGCCCGCAGCACCATCCCGGCGCCGCCGCCCGCCGGTGTGTCATCCACGTTGCGGTGCTTGCCCTCGCCGAACTCGCGCAGCGCGATGGTCTCCAGCCCCCACTTGCGCTCGGCCAGCGCGCGGCCCGTCAGACTTTCGCCCAGCACGCCGGGGAAGGCCTCGGGAAACAGCGTGATGACCCGCGCGCGCCAGTTGCCCACGAGGTCGGGGTTGTCCTCCATCAGCGAACGGGGGCGCAGGGTGGGGCGCACGGCCAGCCGACCGTGGGATTTGGGCGGGTTTGTCATGGCCGCGCTCATAGCGCGGGGCGCACGGCTTGGGAAGCCGCCAGCGTGAAGGGTCCGTCGATGGCGCGTGGCTGAAATCAGGGCCGTGGTCGGAAGCGCCCGGCACTACGGCGCACCGATGGCGTCGGTCAGAGGGTCTTGCGACGCATCTGCCGCTCAGGCGGATATCCGGTCGCGTCGCTGCCGGGCGATCTCGTCATAGCCTTCGCCCGGAAACTCCGCGTTCAGTTCGTCCAGCCAGACCGGATCGGGAAGCTGCGCGTTCGGCGCGCCCTCGTCGATGAGTGTGGCGAGAAGGCTGCGCGCCTCGGAGCGGACGCCGGGATCGCTGGCGTTCAGCATCAGCATCGGGGCGATGCCGCCTTCGCCGCGTTCGACCAGCCTACGCCGGATATAGGGGCTGGCCACGAACCGCAGGAGGCCGAGATCGACGCGGCGATCCTCGACCCCGTCGACCATGCCCGCCGCGTCGTAGAACGGATCGAATCCGGCGACGTCGGTCTGCTGTTCGAGATCCTGAACGATGGAGTCGATCATCGCGACGTTGGCATTGGCGGGAAGGCCCCTGAGCGCCGCGACCGTTTTATCGACGGCGGCCTGAACGTCCGGCGACGATTCGGGGTGAACCTCGGCCCAGTCCGCTGCCCGCCCATCCTTCATAGCTTCTAGCTCTTCGATGGCGCTGTCGAGAAAGACGTTCATTTCGGCGTTTTCGGAATACCGCAAGGCCCCGACAACGGCGGCGAGGGCGGTCATCACGATGGGCAGCCACAGCGGGGCGGCGAGCGGACCTGCGAACCGCGCGACGAGCGCCCCGCCCCCGAAGCAGACGGCGACCAGCACGAACTGCACTGCCGCCATGATCGCAAGGCCCGCGATCCCGGCGGGGTCGCTCAGGTCAGGGCGGCGGCTTGCGGCGATGAAAAGCAGGAAGGCGAGGGCGAAGACGGGCAGGGTGGCCAGCGGATGCCCGGCCCAGCCCGACAGGATCGGACCCGCGTAAAGCGGCACGAAGACGAGGGCGAGGCCCGCGCGACTGTATGGCCCGAACGACAGTTGCCTCTCTCCCTCGTGTCTGGACCGTATTACTTATCCGCCGAAGCCGACGGGCGCATGGCATACGGTGCGGGTCGCGTTTGTCAGTTGCCGGAGCGCCCGGCGTCGATCAGCGCCGCCTTGGCCTCTCTCAATGCGGATTTGGACATCGCCTGCCGGTTGAGGTCAAGGAAGGCGGCCTGAATTTCGGGCGTTTGTCCTTCGTTCGCGCGTGCGACCGGGGTCAGGCGGGCGCGCAGGTCGCCCGGCACGCGCGCGAGATCGAGAAGGGCGCCCGCTGGGCCTTCGGCGGTGTGGCCCCAGTCCTCCAACGCGGCGATGGCGACGGGGATCGGGGCGAGCGCGCCCGCCATGCGCTGCGCCTCTTCGGCGGGCGAGGCGAGGGCGGGGAAATGGCCACGGAAAGTCTCGAAATCCTCGGTCAACCGGATCGAGCGGAGCAGGTGGCCGTAGACCGACCTGATCCACGCCTCACGCGCGCGGGTGGTGTAGAAAAACGTGATCTCGACGCTCTCGCCGAAGCGGCGGCGCAATTCGGCGATGATCGCATGGGCGAGTTTCAGCGACGGCCCGAAATAGGATGTCATCAGGGCACCGCCGACCTGATGGTGGCCCGGCATTCCGCCCGAGAACGTCTCGCGCGAGAGCACGATCAACTCGTGATCCGGTATGGATTTCAGGAACTTGCGCAGCGACCGCCGAAACCGGGCAAGCCGCCACGGATAGGGGCGCTGGGCATAGATGCGGGCGTCGGCCCCGGCGCCGAGGAACTCCATCTTGCCGTAATAGGCCAGCACGGGGGCGAGCGTTTCGCGGTTTGCCGCCATGAAATCCTGCAAGCTCGTCGTGCCGGTCTTGTGATACCCGGCATGGACGATGACGCGCGTCATTCCGGGAACGTCCCCTCCGGCGGGTCGATCACGATGCGGCCTGCCGTCAGGTCCACGGTCGGCACGTTGGCGCGGGTGAAGGGCACCAATGCCGGTGTCTTGAGCCCCGGTCCCGCGACTTCGATCAGGTCGCCCGCGCCGTGGTTGTGCACCGCGCTGACGCGCCCGACCTCGGCCCCGCCGGTATCGAGCACGGTCAGGCCGATCAGGTCGGCATGGTAGAATTCGTCATCCGGCAACGACGGCAACGCGTCACGGTCGGCATAGAGCCGCACGCCTTTCAGCGCATCGGCCTGTTCCTTGGTGGTGATCCCGTCGACATCCGCCGCGAAGCCGGTCTTGACCGCGCGGGTCAGGGACAGGGTAAAACTGCGCGTCCCGTCCTCGGTCCAGAGGGTCCCGTAGGTTTCGATATCCTCGGGCTCGGCGCAGAAAGACTTCACGCGCACCTCGCCACCGACCCCGAAAGATCCGGCGAACGCGCCGACGCAGATGCGATCCTCGCTCACGGTCCAAGGCTCCCTTGCTCACGAAAAAGGCGCGGGGCCATGTAACCCCGCGCCCTGATATGTTCCAAGCGAAACCGGAGGTTACTCCGCGGTTTCCTCAGCAGCGGCCTCTTCGGCCGGCTCTTCGGCGGGCGCAGCGGCAGCGGCGGCCTTTTCGGCCTTCTCTTCAGCGCGTTCCTGAGCTTTCTTGCCCGGCACGGCCTTGTTCGGGTTGTTGCGTTCTTTCTTCTCGAGCACGCCGGCGGCTTCGAGCATACGGGCCACGCGGTCGGTCGGCTGGGCGCCCTTGTCGAGCCAGGCTTTGACGGCGTCGAGGTCCATCTTCACGCGCTCTTCCGAATCCTTCGGCAGGAGCGGGTTGTAGGTGCCCAGTTTTTCGATGAAGCGGCCGTCACGCGCCATGCGCGAGTCGGCGGCGACGATGCGGTAGAAGGGGCGTTTCTTGGTGCCGCCACGGGCGAGGCGAATTTTCATAGCCATGATGAGTGTCTCCTGAGATTAGCTATGGAAGGGGCTCAAGCCCCTGATTCCTGATGTTTTTCGTGGTGGTGAATGACTTCCTGAATGATGAAGTTCAGAAAAGCCTTGGCGAATTCAGGGTCGAGGTCGGCCTGAACCGCCAGATCTTCGAGACGCGCGATCTGGGTCGCTTCGCGCGACGGATCGGACGGGGGAAGGTCGTGCCGGGCCTTGAGTTTCCCCACGGCCTGCGTGTGTTTGAACCGCTCGCCCAGCGTGTAGACGAGGATCGCGTCGAGACGGTCGATCGAGGCGCGGTGTTCTTTCAGAACCTCGGCGGCGCGGGCGGTGACGTCTGTGGTCATGTCGGTCTCCAACTGGCTCATGCGTAAGCCTCCATCCCGCCGTCGCCGCCCATCGGCGCGTGGCGATAGACGCGGCAGTCGTCGTTGACAGCGGCCTCGGCCACAGCATCGCGGAAGGCTCCGAGCTTTTCGGCCAGTCGGGCCGAGCGGTCGTTGCCATGCGCGACGTAGGAGACGAGGCGCTCCAGCCCCAAGGCCCCCAGCGCATGGTCGCGCGCGGCCTGCGCCGCCTCGGTCGCAAAGCCGTTGCCCTCGGCCTCGGAGGTCAGGAAAAAGCCAAGCTCCGGCTCCTGATCGCCCGGCTCCATGTTCACCAGAACGAAGCCGGCTACGGCGCCCGTGTCCTTGCGGATCACGGTCCAGAGGCCGTGGCCGCGCAGCAGCCAGCCGGCCACGGTGCAGGTGAAATCGAGGTACGCGTCTTCGCGGCTCATCGGTCCGTGCATGTGCACGGCGCGCTTGGACCCCATGATCGCGGCATAGGTCGCGAAATCGTCGAGCATCGGCGCGCGCAGGGTCAGGCGCGGGGTGTCGAGCACGGGCAGCATCGCTTGAAGCCGGTCCGCGAAAATCGCGGCCGGGCCAGAGGCGGGCAGTTCCCAAGGCTGACACATGCCGTCCGTCATCCGCGCACGGCTCCGACAGACCGCGCACGCACCGGGCGCGGCGCAGACACGCCGCCCGCCGTCAGCGCGAACACGATATGCTGGATGAAGCTGGTCATCTTATTTCTTCTTTCCAAAACCGGACAGGTCCGACGGCATCTGCATGCCGCCCATGTTCCCCATGCCGGGAAAACCACCCGCCGCGCCCTTCTGGGCGAGCATCTTGGCGGCTTCGTCGAGTTTCTTGGGATCCTGGAACTCCGTCGGGTCCACGTCCTTGCCGAACATGGATTTCATCGCGTTCTTCAGCATCCCGCCTTTGCCCATCTTGCCGAGCTTCTTCATCATGTCGGCCATCTGGCGGTGCATCTTGAGCAGTTTGTTGAGGTCCGCGACCTCCATCCCCGCGCCCGCAGCGATCCGCTTTTTGCGGCTGGCCTGAAGGATCTGGGGATTGCGGCGCTCGTGCTTGGTCATCGAGTTGATGAGCGCGATGTGACGGCGCAGCATCTTGTCGTCGAGCCCGGCCTGCGTCAGGCCCTTGGCGGCTTTGCCCATGCCGGGGAGCATCCCCATCACGTTTTCCATGCCGCCCATCTTGATCATCTGCTCGAACTGGCTTTTCAGGTCGTTCATCGAGAACTGACCCTTGGCCATCCGGCGCATCATTTTCTCGGCCTGCTCGGCCTCGATGGTTTCCTGAGCCTTCTCGACCAGCGCGACGATGTCGCCCATGCCGAGGATGCGGCCTGCGATCCGGTCGGGCTCAAACGTTTCGAGCGCGTCGAGTTTCTCACCCACACCGACGAAGCGAATGGGTTTGCCGGTCACCGCGCGCATCGACAGCGCGGCACCGCCGCGCCCGTCACCGTCCATCCGGGTCAGGACCACGCCGGAGATGCCGACCTTGGCGTCGAACTCTTCGGCGACTTCCACGGCGACCTGACCGGTCAGGCCATCGACGACGAGAAGCGTTTCACGCGGGTTCACCGCCTTGGACACGTCCTCGACTTCCTGCATGAGAACTTCGTCGATCTGAAGGCGACCGGCGGTGTCGAGGAGGTAGACGTCATAGCCACCCATCGTGGCCTGCTGCTTGGCACGCTTGGCGATGTCGACGGGCTTCTGTCCCTCGACGATCGGCAGCACGTCGACGCCGATCTGGCCCCCCAGCACTTCGAGCTGATGCATGGCCGCCGGACGGTAGACGTCGAGCGAGGCCATGAGAACGCGCTTGTTCTCGCGCTCCTTGAGGCGTTTGGCGAGTTTACCGGTCGTGGTCGTCTTACCGCCACCCTGCAGACCGACCATGAGGATCGGTGCGGGCGCGTTGTCGATCTTGAGCTTGCCGGGGTCTTCCGCGCCGGTGAGCACGGCGACCAATTCGTCATGGACGATCTTGACGACCTGCTGACCGGGCGTAACCGACTTGGTCACGGCCTGACCGGTGGCCTTGTCCTGCACCGCACGCACGAAGTCGCGCGCCACGGGGAGCGACACGTCGGCCTCGAGCAGCGCCACCCGCACCTCGCGCAGGGCGGTCTTGACGTCATCTTCCGACAGCGCACCTTGTTTCGTCAGCCGGTCAAAGACACCGGACAGCCGATCTGAAAGGCTCTCAAACATTGCGGCTCCTTTCGCCGTATTCCGTTTGCACCCCAGATAGGGGCAGGTGCGCGTGAACTCAAACCAGTAGCGCCCCCGTGGGCGCAACGCGCTGACGGAGGGCGATCCCGGCATAAGCCATGGGACCGGAAGCTTGCGACTTCCGGGAGTTGATGCGGGCTTTAAGCGCCTCTTTGCCCCGAGTCAAGTCCGCGTCCCCATCGCACGACCGGGTGGCATACCCGACCTGCGCACCTGCGTCCCCTTCTCTGTTTTCAAAAACCTCGGGGAGGTCTGGAGGGGCTGGCCCCTCCAGCGGGTCGGGCCGGGCGCAGGCTCGGCCCGAAACCAGACGGCCCTTTGGGCTTGCGCTGGCACGAGCCTCATGCGCTCATCCGGGCATGGACAGGGGCGTCATCTACGTGGCCACAGGGGCCGACTACCGCGATCTCGCGGTTGCGTCCGCGCGGTCCCTGCGTGTGGTCGAACCCGATCTGGCGGTGGACCTGTTCACCGATGCGCCCGAGGCGGTGCCGGGGGGGCTGTTCGACGCCGTGCACCTGATCGCGGATCCCCACGACCGCTCGAAGCTCGACTGCATGGCCCTGACCCGGTTCGCTCGCACGCTGTTTCTGGACTGCGACACGCTGGTGGTGAACCCGCTGGGCGATCTGTGGGACATTCTGGACCGTTTCGATCTGGCGCTGGCGCATGACGTGCGGCGCAGGTCGGACCTGATCCGCGCCGGGCATTCGGTGACGACCCCCTATGCCTTTCCGCAGCTCAATTCCGGCGTCATGCTCTATCGCCGGTCCGAGGCGATGCGCGCCTTTCTGGCCGAGTGGGTGCGGCGCTACGTGGCGGCGGGCACCTATCGCGATCAGCCGGTGCTGAAAGACCTGCTGTGGGAGTCGGACCTGCGGTTCTACATTCTGCCGCCGGAGTTCAACCTGCGCCGCGTGACCCTGCTCGACGCGTGGGAGCCGCTGGATGCGCGCCCCACGATCCTCCATTCGCATCGGTTCATGGATCACATGCGCCACGGCGGTGACCGGATTTCCGACGTGGTGGCGCTGATGGATGCCGAGCGTGCGGCGCTCGAGGCCGAATGGGACGCAGCGGGCGGGCGCGACGATCACCCGGTCCGGCGGTTCGACCCAAAAGGCGACTAGCGCTCACCGAGCCAGTCGTTGATCGTCTCCGCGACGGCCTTCTTGTCGCCCGAGGAATAGATCTGGCTGATCGGGTGACGACCCGCCGACTGTCCTTCGTCGATGACGAGCGTGACGCGGGCGGTGTCGGACAATTCTTCGACGATGGCGCGGGACACCTCCGACAGGTCATGGCGCACGCGCTTGGTGCCGAAGATGGACTTGTTGCGCAATTCGACCCAACCTTCGGGGCGGTGGAACACGGCCTGCGCGCGACGCACGAAGGCGCCGAAGCCGATGCCGCCACAGACCACGCCGAGCAGGATCACGGTGACCCCCTTGAGCGTGTCGCCTTCCGACAGGATCGCGATGCCGAAGACGAGGAACCCCAGGATGAAGGCGATCAGGCCAAGACTCATCCACACGGGTCGGTAATCGACGATGAGCAGATCGGGGGTGTTCTCGGTCACTTTCATCGGGCCAGCCAGTCGTTGATCGCCCGCGCGACGCGGTCCGGTGTCGGGCCGGACAGGAAGGCGCGGGTGAGTTGGTGGTGCCGGTCGCCCACGACCAGCGCCGTGCGCCGGATCGCGGGACCGTCGTGGGAGCGGATGGTGTCGACCACCGCCCGCTCGATCCCGTGCAGAGGCAGGGTCCGGCGCGAGAGGCCCGCGTCGTCGCACCAGAGGATGTCGGCCATGCCCGTGGTCCGGTCCAGCGTCACCGTCGTGTGGGCGAGAAAATCGTAATGGACGAGAAGTGCGAGGACGAGGGCGAGCGCAAGGGGCACCGCCGCCCAGAGTGACCCGTGCCATGCAAGGTCCACGCCGACCGCAAGCGCCACGCCCGCGAGGGCCGCGAGCATCATCATCAGGCTGCGCGGGCGGTGTTCGATCACCAGCCGGTCCGGTCGGTTCACCGCAATTCTCATTCCACCCCCAGCCAAGCGTTGATCGCGTCCTTGCACCGCTGGTGCCCGGGTCCGTTGGAATAGGCAAGGGTGATCGGGTGGTGTCCCGCGCTTTCGCCCTCGGGGATCACGAGAACCACGCGCCACGTGTTCGACGTGCCGGCACCACGCAGAATGTCGAGTTCGGCGTGGGACACCTCGGACAGGCCGTGGCGCACCGTTTCGGTCGAAAAGACGGATTTGCGGCGCAGTTCGATCCAGCCCTCGGGGCGGTGGAACACCACCTGAACCCGCCGCACGAACAGGGCGTATCCGATCAAGCCGAGCCCGCCGCCGAAGCCACCGAAGATCAGCCCCGCCCAGATCCCTTCGGAGACGAGGAAAAAGCCGACGGCGACGAAAGCGAGGATGAACAGGATCAGCATGATCGCGAAGACCAGCGGCCGGTCGTCGATGACGAGCAGATCAGGGGTGTTCACCGTGACCTTCACCGCTCCCCCAGCCACTCGTTGATCGCGCGGGCCGTCCGTTCGTGGCCCGAGCCCGAGGAATAGGCGAAGGTGATCGGATGAAGGCCTGCGCTTTCACCGGCGTCGAACACCAGCGTCACGCGGTAGGTCGTGCCACCCTCGGACGACCGATTGCGCTCCACGATGGCGCGGGCGACATCGCGCAGGTCGTGGCGGACCTTGAGTGCGCGAAAGACGTTCTTGCGGCGAAACTCGACGTAGCGGTCCGGGCGGTGGAACACCACCTGAACCCGCCGCACGAAAATCGCGAAGAAGAGCAGCCCCATGCCGCCGCCCAGGCCCGCGAAGACCAGCCCCCACCATTCGCCCGCAGCGAGGATACCCAGACCCGCACCGAGAAAGACCAGCGTAAAGACGATCAGCATGATCGCGATGAACACGGGCCGGTCTTCGACGATCAGGAGGTCCGGGGTGTGGGTGATGACTTTCATGGGCTCTGCGTGGCTGACATGCGAAAGCTACCGCCTTGGCGCGAAGGGGGGAAGGGCGACGTCCTCGGTGGGTCGTGATGGGTCCGGCAATGGACTGCCGCGAAAACCCGACCTTGCCTCTCTCCACATCCCGTGCTTCCTTCTGCCACAAGTGTTCACATGCGCACAGGAGGCGACATGCAGGATTGGGACGGGCTGCGCACCGCCTTCGAAGTCGTGCGGCACGGGACGGTTTCGGGTGCCGCGCAGGCGCTGGGCGTGCATCATGCGACGGTGATCCGCCACATCGACGCGCTCGAGGCGCGGTTGGGGGTGAAGCTGTTTCAGCGTCACGCGCGGGGTTACACGCCGACCGAGGCGGGCGAGGATCTGGCGCGGGTCGCGCAGGCCACGGACGATCAGTTCGCCCAGCTTTCGGCGCGGCTGTCGGGGCAGGGCAGCGCGGTGCAGGGCGAGCTGGTGGTGACCACGCTCGCCTCGTTCACCCGGCGGCTGATGCCGGTTCTGGCCGAGTTTCAGGCCCAGCACCCGAGTGTGACGCTGGTCTATCGCACCGGCCCCCGGATTTTCCGTCTGGAATACGGCGAGGCCCACGTTGCGATCCGGGCCGGCAGCCCGCCCAAGGAACTCGACAATGTGGTGCAGGAACTGGCGACGCTGAAAACCGCGCTTTACGCCGCGCCGTCCTATGTCGAACGGCGGGGGATGCCGACCGAGGCGGACCTCGTCACCCATGATTTCGTGGGCGCCGATGACGAACAGACCCGCGCGCCGGGGCTGCGCTGGATGTCGGCCAACATCCCGCGTGACCGAGTCGTGTTCCGGGCCATCGACGATCTGTCGCTTTACGAAGCCCTGCGTGCGGGTGTCGGCCTGGGGTTCTCGCCCGTGGCCGAGGCCGGGCCGGACCTTGTGCAGGTGTTGCCGCCGCGCGACGAATGGTCGGCGAAGCTGTGGCTTGTCACCCATGTGGATCTGCACCGCACGGCCAAAGTTCAGGCGCTGACGCAGCATCTCAAGGCCAGTCTCAAGGATTGCGAATGAGCGAGCGGTTCGGCGGGGCCGAGGCGGTCAAGGGCCATGGGGCCATGCTTGCCTTTTCGATGCTGGTGGGCGGGTCTTTCACGCTTGGCTCGCTTACGGCGAACCTTATCGACCCGGTGGCCTACATGGCGCTGCGCTTCGCGATCGCGGCGGTGATCCTTGGCGTTATCGGGGTTGCGACCGGGGCGATCCGGCTGCGCGATGCACGGGCGCCGTGGCGCTGGCTGGTGCTGGGCGCCGTGTTCGGCAGCTATTTCGCACTGATGTTCGAGGGGCTCAAGACGGCGATGCCGGTGTCGGCCTCGGCGGTGTTCACGCTGGTTCCCGTGATGACGGCGGCGTTTTCGTGGCTGCTCTTGCGGCAGGTCACCACACGCCGGATCGCTCTGGCCCTGACCGTGGGCGCGGTGGGGGCGCTCTGGGTCATCTTCCGGGGCGACCCGGCGCGGCTGGCCGCGTTCCAGATCGGGCGGGGCGAGGTGATCTATTTCATCGGCTGTATTTCCCATGCGCTCTACGTGCCGCTGATGCGCAAGCTCAGCCGGGGGGAGAGCGCGATTGCCGCGTCGTTCTGGGTGCTGTCGGCCGGGTTTCTCGTGCTCGCGGGATACAGTGCGCGCGACCTTGTCAGCGTCGATTTCGGGGCGATGCCGCCGATCTTCTGGGTCGCGCTCGCCTATCTGGCGATCGGGGCGTCGGCGATGACCTTCGTGCTTCTGAACTTCGCGACCATGCGCCTGCCCGGCGCCAAGGTCATGGCCTATACCTATCTCACCCCCGGCTGGGTGATCCTGTGGGAGTTGGCGTTCGGGCACGGGTTGCCGGACCTCTGGACGCTGCTTGGCCTGCTCATCACCGCCGTCGCGATCCTGATGCTTCTCAAACACGAAGCCTGACGGTCAGCGCCGCCGCCATCGGTCGCGAATCGACAGGACGGCGGCGTAACCGGCGAGTTCCAGCCGCGCGGGCCCTTCGATCATGTGGCCGTCCAGCGTGCCCTCGAACCCGGCCGCGCCTTCCCAGACCGTCAGGCCTCCGGGCAGGGGGATTTCCTGATCGTCGGTCAGGGGCGTCACGAAGGTCTCGAAACCGAGATCGGGCACCTGCACCGACCATTGGACCGGGTAGTCGGCCCCCGTGGCCGGGCTGCGCCAGAACCGGACCGGAACGGCATCGTGGCCCTGCGGCAGGGCGATGGGCTGACCCCGGTCGAAGAGCACGGTCGAGGCGGCCCGGGTCGTGCCCGTGGGGCGGTCGTGATGGCGACTGAGCATCAGGTGCCAGTCGGGCCCCAGCGAAAGCGCGAACCAGTCCCAGCCCAACAGCGCCTTGCCGCGCGGGGCATCGGCCAGCATCCAGCCCTCCAGCGCACCCCATTGCCGGTCGAACCACAGGCTTCCCGTGACGCTTTCATGCCCGATCCGGCCTGAAAGCGGGAGCGCGGGGGCGCATTGGTAGTGAAAGCCCGCGGCGTGACCCGCCGAGAGGCCCGCCGCATCTTCGTGCATCACCGCGTCGGGCATCGGCACCTGCGCCTCGAGACCGCTCCCCGCTCCGGTCGGCAGGGTCAGGCGCAGGAGGCCGCGCATCGGATCATGTGCGAGGAGGAGGCCGCCGCCGCTTGCCGCAAAGGGATCGGTGCCGAAGCGGACGCCCTTGGGATCGACCGTGAGCGCCGGGTGGCGGAGCGTGAGGGCCGCGTTGTCCTTGCGGTGACGCCAGAGGGCGAGTTGCATGAGGCCGGGCACCCAGTTCGGCACGCAGGATTTCGCGACCTCGGCCGCGATCCGGTCTTCGATGGCGAGGATGCCGGGCGTCACGCGGGCCTGGGCTTGGGTCTTGCCCGTCACCTCGTCCAGCACATGCGTCAGGACGACCGAGCCTTCGGTGCCGCCGATCTCGGCGCGAAACAGGGCGAACATGAACCGCAGACGAGTGGTTTCGCCCGTGACATGGCCCTGACCGAACCACCATTCCAGCTCGGCCCCGGCAACCGGGGCGAGCCGGAGGGGGCCCGTGCGCAGCGGCGCGCCGGTCTGGGTCGGTCCATCCATATTCGGATATTTCCCCGCCAACCCGTCGCGTGCAAGCGCGTTCAGCGGAAGCGGGCGGGGTCGCAAGCGCGGACGATGTCGGGCGGCACCTCGGGCGCGGTGCCTGTGACGAGCGCGGCGAGCAGGCGACCGGCGGCCGGGGCGGTCTGAAAGCCGTAGCCGCCTTGCCCGGCCATCCAGTAGAAATCGGGCGCCGCCGGATCGGCCCCGATCACAAGCTGGCGGTCGGGCGAGAAGGTACGCAGCCCGGCCCAGTTGGCGAGCATTCGCGTGACCTCGCCCGTGATATGCTCTTCGAAGTGCATCAGCCCTTCTGCCAGCACCATGTCGTCGGCCCATGCGTCCATCGGGTCGCTCGGATCCTCCTCGGACGGTGAGACGATCAGGGCGCCCGCGTCGGGCTTGGCATACCAATCCTCGTTGGCGCCGATCAGCATTGGCCAGTCGCGGGCGTCGGCGCCGCCGGGCACGTCGATGCGCGCCATGGAGCGGCGCAGCGGCCTGATCCCGATGGGGGCGAGGCCCGCCTGTTCCGCGACCCGGTCGGCCCAGGGTCCGGCGGCATTGACCAGTGTGCGGGCGCGGTAGGTGACCTCGCCCGCCTCGACCTCCCACCCGTCGCCCCTGCGGATCGCCGTCACAGGGGCGCGGGTCACGACCTGACCGTTCGCGCGCACCCGTTTGGCATAGAGTTGCAGGAGCGCATCCGTGTCGATGTCCCAAGCCTCTTCCCGGTGAGCGGCGCAGGTGACGACCGCCGGGTCGAGGATCGGCACGAAGGACAGGGCGTCGGCGACCGGGATCGGCGAGAGCGACAGGTCGGCGGCGACATGGGCGAGCTTTTCCTCTTCCCCCGCGCGCCCGACGGCCATGACGCCGCGCGGGCTGGTCAGGCCGGTGTCGTGCAGGTCGCGGGCCGAGGCGAGGCTCAGGGCCTTGACCCAGGGTGCGCCGTAGGTCGGGATGAAGATCGCCGCCGAGCGCGACGAAGCGTGGTAGCCCAGCACATCCTCGGCCTCGAGTAGGGTGACGGTGCCGTGCGCGGCGAGGTGGGCGCCTGCGGTGAGGCCGGCGATACCGCCGCCGATGATGAGAAAGTCGTCCATGGCGCGACGCTGACATGGCGGGTTGCCAATGAAAAGGCCCCGCAGGTTTCCCTGCGGGGCCGGGCCGGTGCTCTGACAGGGACGCGAGGGTCAGAAGCGCGGGCCGAAGTCGTCAGCGGTGATCGCGCCGTCGCCGGAGCGGTCGCGGCGCTGGAACCAGTCGGCGGTGGCATCGGTGAATTCGGCAAGCGACAAAAGGCCGTCGCCGTCCGCGTCCATGGCGGCGTGATCCTGCGGCTGCTGGCCGTGACCCATCCGGCCCTGACCGCCATGCTGGCCCATCATCTTGCCCTGACGCTGACCCATGCCGTCATGCTGGCCCATGCCTTCATGCTGGCCCATGCGCGGACCCATCCCCTGACGGCCTTCGGCGTGCTGCCCGGCCAGCATCGTCCGGCGCATCCCGTCGCTGGCGGTGTCCATCGCGGCCAGTTCGCCCGTGTCGAGCGTGCCGCTTTCATCGGCGTCGAAGGTCGCGAAGGTCTCGGCAAGGTGCTGGATCGCCTCGGCCAGCGTGACGCGACCGTCGCCGTTCGCATCCCATTGGTCGAGGAAGCCCTGACCGCGGGCATCCGCAAGGGCGGGGAGGGCGAGCGCGGTTGCGATCGCGGTGGTGAGAAGTGTGGTGCGAAGCGTTGTCATGTCTGTCTCCTATGCGTTCGATCTGAGACATATACGGTTAGGCGAATGTGTTCCGTCGGACCTGCGACCGCCTGCCGCAGAAGGGACCCCGCATCGCAAAAGAAAAGGCCCCGCCGAAGCAGGGCCTTTCCGGTCGGACTGTCGTCCGGATCAGTTCGGGATTTCGCCTTCGATGCCTTCGACGTAGAAGTTCATGCCCGCGAGCGTGCCGTCATCGGCGGTTTCGCCCTCGCCCAGCCATGCCGAACCGTCCTGCTTGTTGAGCGGGCCGGTGAACGGGTGGTATTCGCCCGCGCCGATGGCGTCGCGCAGGGCTTCGGCTTCGGCTTTCACCTCGGCCGGAACCGCGTCGGTGATTTCACCGATGCCGACCATGCCCGGTCCGATCCCGTCCCAGGTGTTCGTCGATTCCCACGTGCCGTCCATGACCGCCTTCACGCGCTCGATGTAATAGGGCGCCCAGTTGTCGATGATCGACGAGACGCGCGGCATCGGGGCGTATTCGGACATGTCCGAGGCCTGACCGAAGGTATAGACGTTGCCCGCCTCCTGTGCGGCGGCCTGCGGGGCCGTCGAGTCGGTGTGCTGAAGGATCACGTCGGCGCCCTGTTCGATCAGCGCCTTGGCGGCGTCGGCCTCTTTCGCCGGGTCGAACCAGGTGTAGGCCCAGACGATCTTGAACTGGACGTCCGGGTTCACCTTCTTGGCGTGGATGTAGGCCGAGTTGATGCCACGGATAACCTCGGGGATCGGGAAGGAACCGATGTAGCCGATGATGTTACTCTCGGTCAGGTTGCCCGCGATGTGGCCCTGAACCGCGCGGCCTTCGTAAAAGCGGGCCGAGTAGACCGACACGTTGTCGGCGGTCTTGTAGCCGGTGGCGTGCTCGAACTTCACATCCGGAAACTTCTCGGCCACCGCGATGGTCGGGTCCATGTAGCCGAAGGAGGTGGTGAAGATGATGTCGGCGCCCGACAGGGCCATCTGGGTGATCGCGCGTTCGGCGTCGGCCCCTTCCGGCACGTTTTCCTGATACACGGTTTCGACCATGTCGCCGAACTCTTCTTCGACCGCGAGACGGCCCTGATCGTGTTCGTAAGTCCAGCCGCCGTCGCCGACGGGGCCGACGTAGATGAAGCCGGCCTTGACCGGTTCGCCATGGCTTTCGGCTTGTGCCATGCCCGCCAGTCCGACCGCGAGCGCGGCTCCGGCGAGTAGTTTGGTGACAGTTTTCATGTCAGTCTCCCTTGTTGGATTCCTGTTGGTTCGGGTCAGGATCGCGCGGGTCGAGCTTGGTTTCCGCCTCGAGCAGCGCGGTCGTTACGATGGCCGCCGGGACCGCGAAGATCCCGAGACCGATGAAGAGCATTATGGTGGTCATGATCCGGCCACCCCCCGTTATGGGGAACATATCGCCGTAGCCCACGGTGGTGAAGCTGACCACGGACCACCAGAGGGCAGCCGGGATCGACGAAAAAACCTCGGGCTGGACCGGGTTTTCGAACACGTAGATGCCGACCGCCGAGATGTAGAGCAAGAGCGTCGAGACGACGCCCCAGACGACGAGTTCGGATTTCACCTGACTGAAGGCGCGAAGCAGCCGGTTCAGCGCAGGGGCGGTGTTGAACAGCTTGATGAGCCGCAGAAGCCGGATGAGCCGCAACACGCGGATCGCCTGAAACGCGGGGATGAACATGAGGTGGGCCGGAAGCCATGCCAGAAGGTCGATGACACCCCAGAAGCTGAACACGTAGCGTGACGGTCTGGTGGCGGCGTAAAGGCGCAGGAAATACTCGGCCGCGAAGACGAGGACGATGAACACCTCGAACGAGATGAGCAGCCTGCGCGTGCCCGGTGCGAGCCCCGGCAGGGTTTCGACCGCGATGGCGATGGCCGACAGAACGACAAGCACGTCCATCGCAAGCGCGACCCGCCGCCCGATCCGCACATGCGTCCCGTCCAGAATTTCCAAGATCTCGGTGCGTGACACTCATCCCTCAGACCGTTGGGCCTCGCCTTCGCCGGGGCCGTCAATGCGACGCATGGAACACCCGACCGAGTGAGCCCGGAGCCCCGTGATTGCCCCGGACGGAGATTATGACCAGCACGAGAATGGTCACAAGGTAGGGGCTCATCGACAGGTACTCGACGGGAATGGTCGAACCGGCTGCCTGCAAATTGAGCTGTAGCACGGTGATGCCGCCGAACAAATAGGCGCCAAGCAGAATGCGCCACGGCCGCCACGAGGCGAAAACGACGATGGCAAGCGCGATCCAGCCTGCGCCCGATGTCATGCCTTCGACCCATTGCGGGACGCGCACGAGGGAGACGTAAGCGCCGCCAAGACCCGCCATCGCGCCCCCGAAGGCGATGGCCATGAAACGCACGCGCACGACCTTGTAGCCGAGGGCGTGCGCAGCGGAGTGGTTCTCGCCCACCGCGCGCAGGACGAGGCCCGCGCGGGTGTAGGTGAGCAGATACCAGACGGCGGCGACGAGAAGGAGCGAGACGTAGACCATCGGGTCGTGGCGAAAGAGGATCGGGCCCAGGACCGGGATGTCCGACAGGATCGGGATGTCGAGCTTGGAGAAGCCCGGCGCCTTGATCCCGACATAGGGTTTGCCGATGAGCGACGAGAGCCCGAGGCCGAAGAGGGTCAGGCCGAGGCCGGTCGCGACCTGATTGGACAGAAGCACCTGCGTGATGACCGCGAAGATCATCGACAGCGCCGCGCCCGCGACCGCGGCGGTCGCGAAGCCCGCCCAGCTGGAACCGGTGTTGACCCCGATAGCGAAGCCGACGACCGCGCCGGTAATCATCATGCCCTCGACGCCCAGGTTCAGGACGCCCGCCTTTTCGACGACCATCTCGCCCAGTGCGGCGAGCAGGATCGGGGTCGAGGCCACCATGAGTGAGGCGATGAGAAGGATCGGGTTGATCGAGCCGAAATCCATATGCGCCTCCTAGCAAGCGGTGCGGGCTTGCGCCCGCGCTGTGGGAGCCGCGCCTTTGGGCGCGGCGGATTCCGGGGCGCTGCCCCGGACCCCGGGATATTTCGAGACCGGAAAGACCGTCATTTCGCGACCTCCGGCGTGCCGATGCGTATGCGGTAGTTGGCGAAGACGTCCATCGCGAGCAGGAAGAAGAGCAGCATCCCTTGGAAGAGCTGGATCGCGGCGGCGGGCATGCCGAGCATGAGTTGGGCGAGTTCCCCGCCGATATAGGTGAGCGCCATGAGAAGGCCCGCGAGCAGGATGCCGATTGGATTGAGGCGACCCAAGAAGGCCACGATGATCGCGGTGAAGCCGTAGCCCGAGTTGAAGTCGATCGAGATCTGGCCTGCGGGGCCGGTGACTTCGAAAAGGCCCGCGAGGCCCGCGAGCGCGCCCGCTGTGCCCAAGCAGAAGATGATGAGGCGGGTGGGCGAGACGCCTGCGAAGCGCGCCGCGCGGGGGGCTTCGCCGGCGAGCCGGATCGCGAAGCCCATTTTGTGGCGCGACATGAGGACATAGGCGAGGATCACCGCGATGAAGGCGGCGACGACGCCCCAGTGCATGCCCGTGTTCTCGATGATTTCGGTGTTGGAGGCGGCCGGAAAGTCGCGGCGGAAGTTGCGCGAGCCGGGAAAGCCCATGCCGTCCGGGTTTCTGAGGAGGCCCGATGAGACGGAGGCCAGGATGTTTTCGGCCACGTAGACCAGCATCAGCGAGACGAGAATCTCGTTGGTGCCGAAGCGGGTTTTGAGAATGGCCGGGATCATCGCCCAGGCCCAGCCGCCGAGGGCGCCGGCGAGCACCATCAGGGGGAAGAGCAGGGGGCTTTCGGACGGGTAGAGGGCGAGGCCCGCGCCCGCGCCGACCACCGCGCCCATGATGTATTGCCCTTCCGCGCCGATGTTCCAGATGCCCGCCCGGAACCCCAGCGCGAGGCCGGTGGCGATCAGGATCAGGGGGCCTGCTTTCACCAGAAGCTGGGGCCGGGAATAGGGGCCAAATTGCGGATCGAAGAGCGGGTCCCAGAAGATCGTTCGGATCGCCTCCAGCGGGTTCGCGCCCAATATGGCGAACATGATACCGCCCGCGATCATCGTCGCCACCACCGCCATGAGCGGCGTCAGGGCGGAGAAGAGCCGGGACGGGGCGGGGCGTTTTTCGAGGCGGATCAGGCTCATACGTGGGCCTCCTCGGGGTGGGCTTCTTCCATGTCATGCGCGCCGCCCATCATAAGGCCGATGGCGTCGATGGTGATGCCTTTCGCGGGGCGCGGCGGGGCGAGGCGGCCTTCGGTGATCGCGGTGATGCGGTCGGAGACTTCCATGAGTTCGTCGAGATCCTGAGAAATGCAGATGACGCCCGCACCCTTGGCGGCGAGGTCGAGGATCGCCTGCCGGATCGCGGCGGCGGCGGCGGCATCGACGCCCCATGTGGGCTGGTTCACGACGAGCACGGTGGGCCGTTGCAGGATTTCGCGCCCGATCACGAATTTCTGGAGATTGCCGCCGGAGAGGGCACCTGCGGCGGTTTCCGTCCCCGGCGTGCGCACGTCGAAGGCCTTGATGACGCTGGCAGCGAAGTCACGGGCTTTGCCCCATGCCACGAAGCCGTTCTTCGTGAGGTTTTCGCGGATGTCGCCGGTAAGCAGCGCGTTTTCCGTCAGGCTCATTTCGGGTGCTGCGGCGTGTCCCAGCCGTTCTTCGGGCGCGGCGAGAAGGCCCACGGCGCGGCGGGCGTTGGGGCCCATGCGGCCCACCGGGGCGCCTTCGAGCGTGATGGTCTTCGGCGCGGTGGTCCGTTCGCCCGAGAGGGCGGCGAGGAGTTCGTCCTGACCGTTGCCCGCGACGCCCGCGATGCCGAGGACTTCGCCCGCCTTCAACTCGAACGAGATGTCGCGCAGGCGGGTGCCGAATTCGTCGGCGGGGGCGAGGTTGAGGTTCTCGACCTTGAGCAGCACCTCGCCTGGTTCGGCATAGTCGCGTGAGGGCGTGTGGAGGGTCTGGCCCACCATCATCTCGGCCAGTTCGCGGGCGGATTTCTCGCGCGGATTGCACTCGCCCACCACCTTGCCGAGGCGCAGCACCGTGGCGTGGTCGCAGAGCGCGCGGATCTCTTCGAGCTTGTGGGAAATGTAGAGGATCGCGGTGCCTTCCGCCGAGAGCTTGTTCAGCGTCTTGAACAGGATCTCGACCTCCTGCGGAGTCAGGACCGACGTCGGCTCGTCCATGATGAGGAGCTTGGGGTTTTGCAGAAGGCAGCGAATGATTTCAACACGTTGACGCTCGCCGGCCGACAGGTTGCCGACCCGGCGCGTGGGGTCGAGCGGCAGGCCGTAGGCCTCGGACACGTCGGTGATCTTCTTGGCGAGTTCGCGCATGGGCGGCGGATTGTCCATGCCGAGCGCGATGTTCTCGGCCACGTCCAGCGCGTCGAAGAGGGAAAAGTGCTGGAACACCATCGCGACCCCTGCGGCGCGGGCGGCATGGGGGTTCGCGGGTTCGAACGGGGTGCCGTTCACCTTCATCTGGCCGCTGTCGGGTTTGACGAGGCCATAGATCATCTTGACCAGCGTGGACTTGCCCGCGCCGTTTTCGCCCAGAAGCGCATGGACCTGACCGGGAGCGATGGCGAACGACACGCCATCGTTGGCGACCACGCCCGGATAGGCCTTGGTCAGCCCGTCAATCGCCAGATAGGCGTCTGTCATTCCCTGTCCCCTTGTCCCCCAGCGCGCCATCCCCTGCGCGCGCGACGTCCCTCACGATATCGGCGGCCACGCCGAGCGCAATCGCGGCGGGGTGTTTGCCGAGCACCTTGTCCCCGATGGGGCAGCGAATGCGGTCAATTTCGGCAAACGGGTGGCCCGATTGCTGCAAGCGTTTGCGAAAGCGCGCCCATTTGGTGTCCGAGCCGATGAGGCCCGCGCTGGCGAAACCGCGGGTGAGCAGACCGTCGCAGATCGCCTGATCGAGCGCGTGGCTGTAGGTCATCACGATGTGATGCGCGTTCGTCGGCGCAAAGCGGGTCGCCTCGGCGATGTTCGGGGCGGGGAGGGCGGTGACGCCCTCGGGTATCGTGCCGGGGAAACGGTCGGGGCCGGTATCCACCCAGGTGATCGCGAGACCGGGCAGCGCGGTCAGGGTGGCGACAAGCGCACGACCCACGTGGCCCGCGCCCCAGATCCAGACCGGGGCGGGCGTGGTGGTGATCGGTTCGATCATCCAGCCGTCGACGAGGGCGGGGGAAGGGGCGTCGCCTTGATTGCGGGCACGGTTTTGAATTTGCTGGACTTTCAGCGTGGCGGGGGCGCCCGCGATCGGGCGGCAGAAGGTGTCGCCTTCGGGCAGCGATGTCTCGGTGAACCGTTCCCAGAGCAGGCGCACGCGGCCGCCGCAGCATTGGCCCATATCGGGGCCGAGGGCGACGGTGCGGGTGGCGATGTCGCGGCCTTGGGTGAGCATGGCGCGGGCGGTGGCCACCGCTTTGTATTCCAGCGTGCCGCCGCCGATGGTGCCGTCCTGCCCCTCCGGCCAGACGGTGACGGATGCGCCGACCTCGCGCGGGGTGGAGCCTGCCACCTGCGCCACGACGACGCGCACCACGGGGCCGTGGTCGGCGATCAGGGTGGCGAGGTGGGCGCGGTCGAATGTCATGCCGGATACTCGGGAAGTATTCGACCTGCTTCGCTGTGGCCAATCTGCCGCATGAATGGCGAGAGCGCAGGAGAACCGATTTCGCGGTCCCCGCAGAATATGGCGGTCATCCACTCGTGGTGAGGTAACACTCTGCGCGGCCTTGTTGCCGGGGATGCCCAACATGCCGCACGACGCGGGTATGTTTCGGCCTGACCGGGGCTCAAGGCCTCACCGTCGCGCTTCATCTCGATGTGAATGCCGAGCCTTCGACCGCCGCTGTTCTCCAAAAAGATCATCATGTCGGTTTCAATCGCCCGACTGCCTTCGACTTTACAGGCGCAGCGGGTGTCTTTGCCGCACCAATAGTTCTCATAGAAAGGGGATTTCGTTCCAGGGCGAATTGCTGCTTGTAACTCGTGAAGCGAAATTGCGTCGCGGTAGGCTGTCTCAAATCGTGTCCCTTGGATCAGCCAGTTTCGGACGGAAGCGTCGGAGAATGCTGCGGTCGCAATTGCCGTCATGTAAGGCCGGGCTTTCCATGAATACGATGGCATTAGCGTTTCGCCCCCACCTTCTTAGCCGCCATGTAGACCCGTTCCGGTGTCGCGGGGGCGCTCAGGTTCGGATAGGCCTCGCCACAGGCGCCGACCGCGTCGGAGAGCGCCATGAGGGCCGAGATGCCGAGCATCAGGGGCGGTTCGCCCACCGCCTTGGAGCGGTAGATGGTCGGCACGTGGTTCTCGCCGTTCCAGAGGGCGACGTTGAACACGTCGGGGCGGTCTGAGCAGGCCGGGATCTTGTAGGTGGAGGGGGCGTGCGTGCGCAACACGCCCTTGTCGTCCCACACCAGTTCCTCGGTCGTGAGCCAGCCTGCGCCCTGCACGAAGCCGCCTTCGATCTGGCCCACGTCCACGGCGGGGTTAAGCGACTGGCCGACGTCGTGGAGGATGTCGACGCGCAGGATTTTGTTTTCGCCGGTGAGCGTGTCGATCACCACCTCGGTGATCGCCGCGCCGTGGGCGAAGTAGTAGAACGGATGGCCCTTGCCGATGGTGCGGTCCCACGAAATGTCCGGCGTGGCGTAGAACCCGGTGGCCGACAGGCTGATCCGGTTCTCATGCGCCATCTTGGCGGCTTCCTCGAAGCTGAGCACGGTGTTGCCCGCCGTCACCTTGCCGTCGGCGAAGAGGACATCCTTGGGTTTCACCCCGTCGACCGCGAGGAAGCGCGCGATCCGGTCCTTGATCTGATCCACGGCATTCTTGACCGCCATGCCGTTCAGGTCGGACCCGGACGAGGCGGCGGTGGCCGATGTGTTGGGCACCTTGCCGGTATCGGTCGCGGTGATCCTGACCCGGCCCATGTCGATGCCGAATTCGCCCGCCGCCACCTGCGCCACCTTCTGGAACAGGCCCTGCCCCATCTCGGTGCCGCCGTGATTGATGGTGACCGACCCGTCGGCGTAGACGTTCACCAGCGCCCCCGCCTGATTGAGGTGGGTGAGGGTGAAGCTGATCCCGAATTTCACGGGGGTCAGCGCGATGCCCTTCTTCAGGATCGGGCTTTTCTCGTTCCACGTCCTGATCGCGTCGCGCCGGGTCTTGTAATTCGCGGTGTCGGCCAGTTGCCGGACCAGATCGGGCAGGATGAAGCCCTTGACCGGCTGGCCATAAGGCGTCTCCTGCGGCTTGGATTTCTTGTAGAAATTGGCCTGCCGGAACTCCAGCGGGTCCATCCCCAGCCGGTGGGCCATGTGATCCATGACCCGCTCGATCCCCACCATGCCCTGCGGGCCGCCGAAGCCGCGAAAGGCGGTGGCGGAGCAGGTGTTGGTCTTCATCCGGTGCGAGGTGATGCGGATGTTCGGGATGAAATAGGCATTGTCGGCGTGGAGCATGGCGCGGTCGGCCACGGGAAGCGACAGATCCTGCGACCAGCCGCAGCGCACATATTGGTCGAACTCGACCGCGACCAGCTTGCCCTTGGCGTCCACCCCCGCCTTGTAGGCGATGCGGAAGTCGTGGCGCTTGCCGGTGATGATCATGTCGTCATCACGGTCGTAACGCATCTTGCACGGCTTGCCGGTCAGATGCGCGGCCACGGCGCAGGCGATGGCCAATGCGTTGCCCTGGCTTTCCTTGCCGCCGAAGCCGCCGCCCATGCGCCGGGTTTCGACCCGGACGGCATGGAAGGGGGTGCCCAATGCCTCGGCCACCTTGTGCTGGATCTCGGTCGGGTGCTGGGTCGAGGTCGCCAGCACCATGTCGCCGTTGTCCTGTGGCGAGGCGAGGCTGATCTGGCCCTCGAGATAGAAATGCTCCTGCCCGCCGATCTCGATCTTGCCTTCGATGATCGTGTCGGCCTTGGCCATGGCCGGGTCCACGTCGCCGCGTTTCCACGTCAGCGGTCCGCCCTCGAAATAGCTGCGCACGGCGACTGCATCGTCGATGGTCAGGATCGCGGGCTTGGGGTCGATGACCACCTCGGCCTTTGCGGCGGCCTCGCGCGCCAGACGATGCGAGGTGGCGACGACGAGAAAGATCGGCTGGCCGTGGTAATGCACCTCGCCGGGGGCGAGGAGCGGTTCGTCATGGGCCGCCGACGAGATGTCGTTGACGCCCGGCAGATCGGCGGCGGTGATGACTCGGACCACCCCCGGCGCGGTGCGCACGGCGGTCAGGTCCATGGACGAGATCACGCCGCGCGCGACGTGGCTGAGACCGAAGGCGAGGTGCAGGCAATCGGCGGGCACGGGGATGTCGTCGATATAGCGCGCAGCCCCCGTGACGTGCATCGGTGCGGAGTCGTGGGGAAGGGGTTTGCCCATGCTCATGGCGCGACCTCCCGCACGTCGGTGGGTTGCCCCTGATCCTCGCGCCAGACCCGTTCCAGCATGTTGGCCGCCGTTTCCAGCCGGTAATTCGCCGAGGCCCGCATGTCGTTCATCGGGCGGAAATCTTCGGCGAAGGACCACTTGGCGTTGCGGACCGTCTCGATGGTCCACGGCTTGCCGACCAGCGCCTTTTCGACCGCCTTCGCGCGCATCGGCGTGCCCGCCATGCCCCCGAAAGCGATGCGGGCGGATGAGACGATTCCGTCTTTCAGGCGGATATTGAAGGCGCCGAGCACCGCGGAAATGTCCTGATCGAACCTTTTCGACAGTTTGTAGACCTTGAGCCGGTCCTCGCCCTCTTCGCGCGGGATCACCACCGCCTCGACGAATTCGCCGGGTTCGAGATCCTGTTTGCCGTATTCGAGGAAGAAGTCCTCGAGCGGCATCTCGCGCGTGTCGTCGCCGTGCCTGAGTTGCAGCATCGCGCCCAGTGCCATGAGCGGCGGGGGCGTGTCGCCGATGGGCGAGCCGTTGGCGATGTTGCCGCCGACCGTCGCGGCCGAGCGCACCTGATGCGAGGCGAAGCGGTCGAGCATGGCCGAGAAGGAAGGGTAGCGTTTGGCGATGGCGAGGCGGAAGGCCTCGACGCTGGCCGCCGCGCCGATGCGGATCATGTAGGGCGCGGTTTCGATGCGCCGCATTTCCTCGATCTGGCTGACGAAGATGACGGTGCCCAGATCGCGCAGGCTCTTGTTGACCCACAGGCCCACGTCCGTCGCCCCCGCGATGAGCGTGGCGTGGGGGTGGGCGCGCAGAAGCTCTGCCAGCGCCGCCGTGGTCGTCGGCTGGAAATCGTTGACATAGCCGCGGAGCGCCGGGCCCGCCGGAATGTCGCGCAGCCAGCCGGGCACAGGGCGGCGCGCCGCGTTGGTGGCCGCGCGCACGATGGGCGCATAGCCTGTGCAGCGGCACAGGTTGCCCGCCAATTGCAGGTCGTGATCCGTTTCGCCGTTGATCTGGCCTACGGCCATCGAGACCACGAAGCCGGGGGTGCAGAAGCCGCATTGACTGCCGTGGTGTTCCACCATCGCCTGTTGCACCGGGTGCATTTCGCCATCCGGTGCTGCCAGCCCCTCGACCGTCGTCAGGGTCTTGCCGTTGATCTGCGGCAAGAACAGGATGCAGCCGTTCAGCGCCCGCGTTCCCGCCTCGTCCGTCACCATGACGGTGCAGGCCCCGCAGTCGCCCTCGTTACATCCTTCTTTCGTGCCGGTGAGTCCGCGCGTCTCGCGCAGCCAGTCGAGCACCGTCGTGGTCGGAGACACGCCGGTCAACTCCACGGTCTCTCCGTTCAGAAGAAACGCGATGTCCATGCCCTGTCTGTCCCGCCGCTTTACCGTTGTCACCCCATTCACGTCCTTCGATGCGGCGTAGAAGGACCGGGTTATCCAAAGCAGGAAAGCGCAGAAAATGGGCGCTGTCTACCCGCGTGCCGGTCACGGAAGCGGCGTAAAGCGTTGGAATTGCCCTTGAACCAAGCGGTTCATCGGCGAATTGCCCGAAATAGCGGCAGGGCGCGGGCCCGCCGGGGGCGGCCCGTCGGCTTGATCCTGCGCAAGGACGGGGGCGTCAGGGGCCGTATGATCGGGGCTTTGGCGGGAGGTCGCGATGAAGATCGTTCTGTGGATCCTTGGGCTGGCGCTGCTGGCGGCGATTGTGGCGACGGCGGCACAGGCCCTTTTCGTGAGCCGGACCGTCGCGGCGCGCGAGGCGCGTCTGGCCGTGACGAAGGGCGGCACGCTGCGCGACGACCTGCCCGAGGTGGTGCGCGCCTTTGCCGAGCGCGGGTTGGCGGGGGCGCCGCCGGGCAGGGTCGTGCGCCTGCGCCAGAGCGTCGAGATGGTGCTGAAGCCGGGGGCCGGGTGGCAGCCGATGCGGGCGCGGCAGGTCATCGGGATCGATACTGCGGGCTTTGTCTGGGTGGCGGCGATGAAGGTGGGACCGATCGCGCTGGTCAAGGCCATCGACGCGTTCGGCGAGGGGCACGGGGTGCTCGACATTCGTGTGCTCGGCGCGTGGCGGATGGGTGTGTCGAAGGGGCCGGACGCGGACCGGGCCGAGGCCGCGCGATACCTTGCCGAACTGCCGTGGTCGCCCGACGCGATCCTGCTGAACCGCGATCTGATCTGGAGCGAAACGGCGGACGGGGTCGAGGTCGCGCTGGACACGGCAGGGGGCGAGGCGCGGGTCGCGTTCTACTTCGACGCGGCGGGCGACATCGTGCGCATGACCGCGAAGGACAGGGCCGCGACGCAGCCGGACGGAAGCGTCCGGCTGCTCGACTGGGCCGGTCACTTTTCGGACTACGGCATGGTCGGCGGGCGCCGCATCCCGCGCCGGGGGGAAGTGGGCTATATCTATCCCACCGGCTACGAGGCCTACTGGCGCGGGACGATCACCGATTACAGGGTCGAGGCGAGGTCGCCCAACTGATCGATGGCCGTGCCCCAGCCGTCGAAAAAGCCCATGCTTTCGTGGCTGTCGCGCGTCGCGCCGTCCGCGTGAAGCGCACGGGCGGTGACCTTGGTCCCGGCCTCGGTCGCTTCCAGCATGTAGACGCCCGTCAGGAAAGCGCTGCCCTTGGGGTGAAAGCCCGGCGTCATCGCGTCGGTGAAGGCAAATGTCCGGCCCTCGTCCGCGATCAGGACGCAGCCGGGACCGGCGTCCTGCGTTTCCCCGTTCGGGCCGAACATCGGCGTATGGAAGATGCCGCCCGGTCGCGGGTCGATCACCGCGCCGCGCACCTGCCAAGGCTTCGGGCAGAACCATTGGGCGAGCAGGTCCGGGTCGGTCAGGCAGCGCCACAGGGTCGCGGGCGTGGCGGAAACGGTGCGGGTCAGTTCGAGGTCGGTGTCGGGGTTGAAAGCGAAAGGGTCCATCGGGTGTCCTGTCATTTGAACGTGGCGACGAGCGCGTCGATCAGGGCTTCCATGCCGCCCTGTCGCATTTCGGCCCCGTCCGAACCTTCGAAGAAGACGCCCGCTTCGGTGTAGTCGAGCCGGGTGCCCGCTTCGGTCGAGGTAAGCTCGACCGTCGCCAGCGAGGTGGAGTGGACGCGACCATCCCACGACATCGAATAGGCATAGACGATGCGTTCGTCCGGCTTGATGTCGAAATAGGTCGTCGCGTTTTCGTGGATGCCCGTGGCCGGACCCTCGGTCATGGTGAATCGCCCGCGCTCGCCCCCGCCGACCCGGAAATCCAGTGCGTAGTCGGAGGCCGACAGGTGCGGGTTCAGGAACCACGCGCGTTTCAGGTCTTCGTCCGCGAAGGCGCGGAAGACGCTGGCGGGGCTGGCCGCGATGGTGCGGGAAACAGAAAAATTGCCGTGTTCGATGGTCATGATGCGTTCTCGATATGGTGGATCAGATTGGCGATTGAGGTCGTCCAGCCGCCCTTGGTTCCGGCGAGCATTCCGTCGCCGACGAAGGATGTTGTGTAGACGTCGAGGGTCAGGCGTGTGCCGGCCTCGGTCGCGGCGAAGACGACGCTGACTTGCGAGGCGGCGAGGGGCGTGTCGCCCTTGCGCACGATTTCCGTGAAACTGACCGCGGCGGGTTCGTCGAGTTTGTGATAGCGCGTCTCGACTATGTAGGTCGGGTCCGACTTCGGGCCGCAGCGATGCAGCCCGGTGCCGCCGTCGCGCGGGTCGTGTTCCAAGACCTCGAACACCTCGTCAGGCGAGGGCGGCGACCAGATCGCGCGCGCTTTCGGGTCGAAAAAGGCGGCCCAGACGGCGGCGGGCAGGGCCGCAATCCCGCGCTCCAGCGTGAAGCGATCGTTGCCGAGGCTCATGTCTCGTCCTTCGGAAAGGGGTTGGTTTCCGCTTCGATCCGTTTCGCGACCGCTTCGAGCCGGTCGAGGCGGCCCTCCCACACCCGTTTCTGTCTGTCGATCCAGGTTTCGGCAGGGCCGAACGCCTCGGGCGTGAGGGCGACGATGCGCTGGCGGCCGACCTTGCGGCTGGTCACGACGCCCGCGTCCTCAAGCCGGTCGATGTGCTTGAGGAAAGAGGGCAGCGCCATGTCGTGCGGGGCCGCCAGTTCCTTGATCGGCGCTTCGCCATGGGTCAGCCGTTCCACCACGTCGCGGCGGGTCTGATCGGCGAGCGCCAGAAACAGGATATCCATTTGGTTAGCCATGAAGCTAACTATTCACGCGACGCGATTCGGAGCAAGGGAAAAGTTACCCCGCAGGCTAACTGTTTTCGGATATGTCGGCGGACAGGCCGTCGAGCTTGGCGATGCCGTCGTCCCAACTGGCAAGGGCGCTGGGTTCGGACCCTTCGGCCTGCATCAACGCCGCTTCAAGCCGCGTGCCCGAGGCGATCTCGTGCAGGTCGATGACCAGCGTCGCCGGATTGGCGGCCCCGGTCGGGCGATACTCGGCCCCGAGCGCGGTGGTAATGACCAGCCGGGTGGGGGCCTGCGCGTCGATCACACAGGCTGAAATGGTCTCGAGCTTCGCACCGGCGCGCGCCAGCGTGAGGTCGAAGCGCCCCCCGCGATGCGGCTCGACGATTGCACCGGCAAGATCCTCGCCGAACGGTTTGAACCACTCGACGAGCAGCCGACCGTCGGTCAGCGCGCGATAGACCCCTTGGGGTCTGGATTTCAGATACCGGGTCGTGCGGACTTCCTGATTGGGTCCGGGAATCATGTCTGCCTCATGTCTCGTTTTGCGCGATCTTGAGGGTCTGCACGCGAGACCGTCCATCACATTTGCGACCCGCACACGATCCCGGCTTGCTCCCGCCGACCGGGGGCCTAGTCTGGGCGTATGGCTGCCACTCCCCGATTCATTCACCTTCGCGTCCACACGGAATATTCGCTTCTCGAAGGCGCGGTTCCGGTCAAGAAACTCGCCGGTCTGTGCGAGAGCATGGACATGCCCGCCGTCGCCGTGACCGACACGAACAACATGTTCTGCGCGCTGGAGTTTTCCGTGACGGCGAGCGGGGCGGGCGTGCAGCCGATCATCGGGTGTCAGGTAACGGTCGCCTTCGATACGCCGGAGCCGGGCGAGCAGCCCAGACCGGGCGCGCCCGTGGTTCTGCTGGCCCAGAACGAGGGCGGCTACGAGAACCTGATGAAGCTGAATTCCTGCCTATACCTCGACAAGCACGGGGCGCTGCCGGAGGTCACTCTGGCGGAGTTGGAGCAATATTCGGCGGGTCTTATCTGTCTGACCGGCGGGGCCGAGGGGCCTGTGGGTCACTGGCTTCAGCAGGGCAACCGCGCAAAGGCGCAGGAGCTGATGACGTGGTTCCACCGCGTGTTCGCGGATCGGCTGTATGTCGAATTGCAACGCCATCCCGGCGAAGGCGGGCAGCTGACCGAACCAGAGCAGAAGACCGAGCGCGGGTTCGTGGAAATGGCATATGCCATGGGCATTCCGCTGGTCGCAACGAACGACGTCTATTTCCCCAAGACCCAGCTATACGAGGCGCATGACGCGCTGATCTGTATCGCCGAAGGGGCCTATGTCGACCAGCAGGAGCCGCGCCGCCACCTGACGCCGCAGCATTATTTCAAATCGCCGCAGGAAATGGCGACGCTGTTCGCCGACCTGCCGGAAGCGATCGAGAACACCGTCGAAATCGCGCGCCGCTGCGCCTTCATGGCTTACCGCCGCGACCCGATCCTGCCCAAGTTCGCCGACGACGAGGTGGACGAATTGCGCCGTCAGGCGAAAGAGGGGCTGGAGGCGCGGCTCGCGGTGATCCCGCATGCCGCCCCGGTCGAGGAATACGAGGCGCGGCTCGAGTTCGAGCTGGGCATCATCGAAGGCATGGGGTTTCCCGGCTACTTCCTGATCGTTGCCGACTTCATCAAGTGGTCCAAGGACAACGGCATTCCCATCGGGCCGGGGCGGGGGTCGGGTGCAGGCTCGCTCGTGGCTTACGCGCTGACCATCACCGACCTCGATCCGCTGCGCTATTCGCTGCTGTTCGAACGCTTCCTGAACCCGGAACGTGTGTCGATGCCCGACTTCGACATCGACTTCTGCATGGACCGGCGGGAGGAGACGATCCGCTACGTGCAGGAGAAATACGGGCGCGACAAGGTGGGCCAGATCATCACCTTCGGTGCGCTTCTGTCCAAGGCCGCCGTGCGCGATGTGGGCCGGGTGCTGCAAATGCCCTATGGGCAGGTGGACCGGCTGTCCAAGCTGATCCCGGTCGAGGGCGTGAAGCCCGTGTCGATCACGCAAGCCCTGAAGGACGAGCCGCGGCTGCGCGAAGAGGCGCGAGCGGAGGAGGTCGTGGAACGGCTGCTGCGCTACGCCGAACAGGTGGAGGGGCTTTTGCGGAATGCCTCGACCCACGCGGCGGGGGTTGTGATCGGGGACCGGCCGCTCGATGCGCTGGTGCCGCTCTATCAGGATCCGCGCTCGGACATGCCCGCGACGCAATTCAACATGAAATGGGTCGAGCAGGCGGGGCTGGTGAAGTTCGACTTTCTGGGCCTCAAGACGCTCACGGTCATTCAGAACGCCATCGACCTGATCCACGGGCAGGGGCGCGACCTGCATATCGGGCCCGACGGGGCCGAGATCTACACCCCTGCCGAGGGCGGGGAGAACCAGATCAACCTGATCCCTCTGGATGACGAAAAGACCTATCGGCTTTATGCCAGCGCCAAGACGGTCGCCGTGTTCCAGGTGGAATCCACGGGCATGATGGACGCGCTCAGGCGCATGAAACCGACCTGCATCGAAGACATCGTGGCGCTCGTGGCGCTCTACCGTCCCGGCCCGATGGAGAACATCCCGACCTATTGCGAGGTCAAGAACGGGCAGCGCGAGATCGAGTCGGTGCATCCGCTGATCGACCATATCCTCGAAGAGACGCAGGGCATCATCGTCTATCAGGAACAGGTGATGCAGATCGCGCAGGAGATGGCGGGCTACAGCCTCGGCGGCGCCGACCTGCTGCGTCGCGCGATGGGTAAGAAGATCAAGGAGGCGATGGACGCCGAGCGCCCGAAATTCGAAAAGGGCGCAGCGGAAAAGGGCGTGGACAAGAAGAAGGCGAGCGAGGTCTTCGACCTTCTCGAAAAGTTCGCCAACTACGGCTTCAACAAGTCCCACGCGGCGGCCTATGCCGTTGTCAGCTACCAGACTGCATGGCTCAAGGCGAACCACCCGGTCGAGTTCATGGCGGGCGTCATGAACTGCGATATTCACCTGACCGACAAGCTGGGCGTCTATGCCGAAGAAGTCCGCCGGGGGCTGGATATCGAGATCGTGCCGCCTTGCGTGAACAGGTCCGAGGCGATGTTCTGCGTGTCGGAAGGCCGGGTTGTCTATGGTATCGGCGCGCTGAAGAACGTGGGTGTCGAGGCGATGAAGCTGATCGTCGAGGCACGCAAGGTCGAGGGCCGCGAAAAGCCCTTCGTGAACCTTTACGACGTGGCGCGGCGGGTGGACCTGAAGCGCGTCGGAAAGCGCCCGATGGAAATGCTGGCGCGGGCCGGGGCCTTCGACGAGTTGGACGCGAACCGGCGGCGGGTGTTCGAAAGCCTCGACGCGCTGGTGAGCTATTCGGCGGCGATCCACGAACAGCGCGACAGCGCGCAGGTCAGCCTGTTCGGCGAAGCGGGGGACGACCTGCCGGAGCCGCGCCTATCGAATGCGCCGGACTGGCTGCCCAACGAACGGCTGGCCGAAGAGCACAAGGCGATCGGGTTCTATCTGTCCGGGCATCCGCTGGACGACTACATGGCCGCGCTCAAGCGCAAGGGCGTGGTGACGCTGGAAGAACTGACCAAGAAGGTCGAGCGCGCGCCCTGCGTCGCCAAGATCGCGGGCGCGGTGTCGGCCAAGCAGGAGCGCAAGTCGGCCAAGGGCAATCGCTTTGCCTTCGTCGCCATGACCGACCCGACCGGGGCCTGCGAGATCACGGTGTTCTCGGAAACGCTGGAGCAGAACCGGCAGTTTCTGGAAACCGGCATGAACGTCGTGGTGACGGTCGAGGCGACCTATGAAAGCGAACAGTTGAAACTGCTCGCCCGGTCGGCCGCCCCGGTGGATACGGTGGTGCAGGACGCGGGCGGCATGGCGCTGAGAGTCTATGTCGACAGCCCCGGCGTGGTCGCCACGGTCGCGGGGCTGCTCGAGTCGGCGCGCGAACAGGCCAAGGGCGCGCGGCCTGGTGCGGTCAGTTTCTGCCTGATGGACCCGACCCTGCCCGGCGAGGTGGAAATGGACATCGGTGCCGAATTCCCGCTGAACCCCCAGATCAAGGGTGCGCTGAAGTCGTTGTCCGGCGTCGTCGACGTCGAGGAAGTCTGACGTTTCCGAAAGGAGCGGGCTGAAGCCCGCGCTTTGGGAGCCTGATCCGCCAAGGGCGGCTCAGGCGATCAGGGGGCGCTGCCCCCGCTCGCATTTGCAGGCAAATGAGAGCCCCCCCGAGGTTTTTTGAAACAGAGAAGAGGCAGGCTCGCCCACTTTGGGGGCCGTCGTGTTCGGCTGTGACTGAACCTTTCCGGCCTTTGTGCCGTTATCAGTCGGACACGAGGACCGTTACATGCACGACCATTCCCCCGACCGCGACAGCCCCGCGCCCGATCCCGCACTCGAGGAAGAAGAGCAGCAGGAAGAGATCAAGGAGGCGTCCAAGCTGTCGCCGACCACCATTTACGAGGTGATCCGGCTGGATGGCGAGGAAGAGCTACGGCGCAACAAACTGTCGCTCATGTGGTCGGGCATCTCGGCCGGGATCGTCATCAGTCTTTCGGTCCTTGGCGAAGCGATCTTCCGCGCGCACCTGCCCGATACGCCGGCGCGTTACCTGATCGAGAACCTGGGCTATTCGCTGGGTTTCCTGATGGTGATCGTGGGGCGGATGCAGTTGTTCACCGAGAACACGATGACCACAGTGCTGCCCTTGCTCGACAAGCCCGGCTGGGGTGTTCTGGGGCGCACGGCAGTGCTTTGGGCGATCGTCCTGATCGCCAACGTGATCGGCGCCTTCGTCGTGGCGCTGTTTTATGCCTATGGCGGCGCGCTGGGCGACGACCTTATGGCCGCCATGTTCGAACTGTCGCTGCATGCGGTCGGTTTCGAGCCGGGCGAGGCCTTTGCGCGCGGCATTCCCGCCGGTGTCCTGATCGCCGCGATCGTCTGGATGCTGCCGCAGGTCAAGGATGCAGCGGTCGCGATCATCGTGATCTTCACTTGGCTCATCGCGGCAGGCGATTTTACGCATATCGTCGCCGGATCGGTCGAAATGGCGCTGTTGATGGTGGTGGGCGACCTGAGCCTTACGGACGGCGTGTTCGACTTTTTCCTGCCGGTGCTCGCGGGCAATGTGATCGGCGGCACGGCGATTTTCACCATGTTGATCTATGGCCAGACCCGGCGGGACCGGGAACGGCGTCTGGGTTAACGGCGCAGTTCCACGATGCGGCGCGCGACGCCTTCGCCCCCGTTCAGGGTGCCGACGGTGATGCCGTAGATCAGACGTTCGGACAGGACGACGAAGTAGAGGTCGAAGTCCACCTCGCCCTCGGGCCCCGTGTAGCTGCCGCCGCCCTGAAGCTGGGGCAGGGTGCCGATGTCGCACCCGGCTTCGGCTGAGATCTGGTCGTTCTGGGCCACATCCTCGGGGTCGAGCGGGCTGCCCTCGGGGAGATCGAAGTTGAGGCCGTCGCGCCAGGCCCGCAGTTCGACCTCGCCCTCGAACACCGGGCCGCCGCTGATGAAGAGTGCGTCGTTCGCCATCGACAGGGTTGTCGGTTCCGCCGTGCCCTGATCGGGGAGGGGCACGGTGCGGCCCGACATCGTGGCCACGCCTACGCCCATGAAGGTCTGGTAGGTTCCGAGGATATCGGGCGCGTCGCCCGCCAGGATCGCGTCGGCGGTAAGCGTGCAGCCGATGCTGGGCGAGGCGTCCGGCGCGGGCATATCCGTGGCCTCGACCCCGTCCGAGGTGTCCTGTGCCAGCGCGATGGACGCGGCGAGGCAGAGAGCGGCGGCGGCGGGGGCGAGTGTGTATCGGGACATGAAATCTCCTGTCTGAACCACAGAAAACCTAGACGCCCCGCGCCCGCAGGTGAAGCCGCGTCAGGCCGCGAGCCCGCTTTTCTCGGGCGTGGCGAGCCCGTCGGCGCGAAGTGCGCGCTGGACCGCCGGGCGGGCGATCATGCGCTGGTGGTGGTCGCGGATGTTGTCCGGCATCTCGATCCCGTGTTGGTGACACCAGCGGGTCATGTAGAAAAGCGCTCCCTCGGCCACGGTGAAATCGCCCAGAAGCCAGTCCTTGTCGCCCAGCGTCTCGGACAGGTTGTCGAGGCCGATCTTCACCTGATCGCGGCCATGCGCCCGAAGCGCCTCCTGCGCGGACGGGTCGTCCGGGTGGAACTTCATCGGCGCGAAAATGAAGGTGAAGCCACGCATGTGGATCGACGACACCATGTAATCCATGATCTCGATCACGCGAAGCTGGCCCTCGAAATCGGCGGGCAGCATCCGGGCCTCGGGGTAGGTGTGGCCGATCCAGAGCGCGATGGCCGGAAACTCGGTCACGAGCGAGCCGTCTTCGCGCAGGATCGCGGGGACTTTGCCCTTGGGGTTCGCCGCGCGGTAGTCGGGCGAGAACTGTTCGCGGTTGGCAAGGTCGATGATCCGGTTTTCGAAGTCAGCCCCCGCCTCTTCGAGCAGGACATGGATGCCGATGGAACAGGCGCCGATGCCGTTGAAGAACGTAATCATGGTATCCTCCCTGAGACTGGCGCGAGCCTAGGGCAGGATACCTGTGTGTGACAGTCGGATTTTCGCGTCTTTGCGTTTCGCGGCGACGATGGACGGCGCTGGGTCGAGCCCGCCCTACCAGTGCGGCGGTTTCTGGTCGGCCAGCGGGACGCTTCCGCCCGCCTCAAGCTCCTGCTCCGCCGCGCGTTCCATCAGCATGTGCAGACGGCGGGTGAGCGTGTCGAGCAGCTTGTCCTGCCGCGCGATCACCTCGGACAGCTCGTCCACGGTGCGGGTGAGGTAGGCCACCTGTTCTTCGAGATCGGTAATGCGGTCGGTCATGTCCGTCTCCTTTTGATCGGTGTCATAGCGGGGGTGCCCGCCAAGCGCGACACTTACCTTCGTGAAATGGGAGGTAAGAATGAAACGGATCTTCGCAACCTTGGCCGCCCTGCTGATCGCCAGCACGGCGCAGGCCTATGACGGCGAGCTTTACGTGACCTGTCACCTCGACCCGGCAGGCGACAACTGGGTCGCGTTGAAGGCCGCGCCGAACATCAATTCGCAGCGGCTGATGAAGCTGGGGCCCGAGACGTTCCTCGTCACCACCGATCCCTATCCGCAGGGCAAGTGGCGGCAGGTGATCGTGCAGCGGTCGATGCAAAGCTGGGATTATTCCGGCCCCGTCGGCTGGGTCTATACCGACTACATCTGTTACGTGGACCTGAGCGGGGGCTGAGCGCCGCTTGCCCCGTGGCCGGAACCGGGATATTCCGCCCGCGAACGTTGGACGGGAGCCATCATGGCCAAGCAAAAGAAACAGCCCCGGCCCAAGGCGGAAACGCCGAAGGGCTTTCGCGATTACTTCGGCGCGGACGTGGAAGAGCGTCGGCAAATGCTGGACGCGATTGCGGGCGTGTATCATCGCTATGGCTTCGATGCGCTGGAGTCCTCGGGCGTCGAGACGGTCGAGGCGCTGGGCAAGTTCCTGCCCGATGTGGACCGACCGAACGAGGGCGTTTTTGCCTGGCAGGACGAGGACGAGACGTGGATGGCGCTGCGTTACGACCTGACCGCGCCGTTGGCCCGAGTCTATGCCCAGCACCGCAACGACCTGCCGACCCCCTATCGCCGCTATGCGATGGGGCCGGTCTGGCGCAACGAGAAGCCGGGGCCGGGGCGGTATCGGCAGTTCTATCAATGTGATGCGGATACGGTCGGCACGGCCAGCATGGCGGCGGATGCGGAAATCTGCGCGATGTTGTCGGATGCGCTGGAAGAGGTCGGCATTCCGCGCGGTGATTACGTGGTGCGGATCAACAACCGCAAGGTGCTGAACGGGGTTCTGACTTCTGTCACCTCCGGCGCGGAACGGAATGACATTGCAGGTATGTCTCCCTCGGAACTCCGAGAATACCGGGACTTTGAGATGCAGGGATTGCAGAATGATCCTGCTCTTGATGCTATCATGCGTACACTCGACAAGTTTGACAAAGTCGGCGTCGAGGGTGTGAGAAATCTCCTGACGCATGGACGGAAAGACCAATCTGGCGCATTTATTGAGGGTGTCGGCCTTTCCAATTCAATGGCCGAAGGTTTCGTGGCGTTCTTGACCGCACGCGGCTCTACGAATGAAGCTACGCTTGCTCGCCTTCGTGAGGTTTTGAGTTTTTCGGCAATTGGCTTGGAAGGCGTCAATGAGCTCGAAGAAATTATTGCCCTATTGAAAGCCCAAGGCTATGGCCCCGACCGCATTGTTATCGACCCTTCCGTCGTGCGCGGTCTTGGCTACTACACCGGCCCCGTGTTCGAGGCGGAGCTGACGTTCGAGATTCTCGACGACAAGGGCCGCCCGCGTCAGTTCGGATCGGTCGCGGGCGGGGGTCGCTACGACGACCTCGTGGCGCGGTTCACCGGGCAGACGGTGCCCGCCGTTGGCGTCTCCATCGGGGTCGACCGTCTACTGGCGGCACTCCGCGAAAAGGGCCGGGTGGGTGGCACCGCGCAAGGCCCCGTCGTGGTGACCGTCATGGATCGCGACCGCATGGCCGACTATCAGACGATGGTGGCGGACCTGCGCAACGCAGGCATCCGGGCCGAGGTCTATCTGGGCAACCCCAAGAATTTCGGCAACCAGATGAAATACGCCGACAAGCGCAACTCCCCCATCGCCATCATCGAAGGCGGGGACGAGAAGGAGCGGGGCGTGGTTCAGCTCAAGGATCTGATCCTCGGCGCGAAGATCGCCGAGAACGCGACGTTGGAAGAGTGGAAGGAACGCCCGTCCCAGATCGAAGTTTCGCGGGCTGATCTGGTGGCGGAAGTTCGAAAAATGCTGGACAGCCAGAATGCCTGACACCCTCGCAAAGGCGCAGGTCCGGGCCGAGGCCGCGCGGCTTCTGGCCCTGTTCGAAGGGCAGGGCGCGCAGGTCGTGGAAACGCCGATCCTGCAACCGGCCGAGACGCTGCTCGACCTGTATGGCGAGGATATTCGCGCGCGCGCCTATGTCACCTCGGACCCGATGATGGGCGAGGCGATGCTGCGCCCCGACTTCACCGTGCCCGTGGTTCAGATGCACATGGCCGAAGGGGCCGAGCCTGCGCGCTATACCTATGCCGGCGAAGTGTTCCGCAAGCAGGAGGACGATCCGCACCGCGCGCCGGAATACATGCAGGTCGGCTACGAGGTGTTCGACCGGGCCAATCCGGCGGCGTCCGACGCCGAGGTGTTCAGCGTGTTTTCCGACATCCTCGCGCCGCAGGGTCTGCGGGCGGCGACCGGCGATCTGGGTATCCTGCTGGCTGCGGTGCGCGGTCTGACCACCACCGAGCGGCGGCGCAACGCGCTGCTCAGGCACCTGTGGCGACCGCGCCGGTTCCGCGCCCTTCTCGACCGGTTTTCGGGGCGCGCGCAGAACCCCGAGGGGCGCAAGGCGCTGGCCGCGGGCGATCCGTTCGAGGGGATGGACGCGCCGGTCATCGGCCTGCGGTCGCGCGACGAGATCGAGGAACGCATCGCGGCCTTGCGGGAGGATATGACGACCCCGCCGATCCCCGAGTCCGAGGTCGCGCTGCTCAACGACCTGCTGTCGATGCGCGAGACGATGACGAATGTGTGCGAGAACCTGCGCGATCTCGCGGTGGACATGCCGTCGATCATGGGCGCGGTCGAACGGTTCAGCGCGCGGTGCAAGGCGCTGGAGGCACGCGGTGTCGATGTCGAAAACCTCGACTTCGAGGGGTCGTTCGGGCGCACCACGCTGGAATATTACGACGGCTTCGTTTTCGGTTTCTACGCCGCCAGCCGCCCGGACCTGCCGCCTGTCGCCACGGGCGGGCGTTACGATGCGCTGACGCGGGTGCTGGGGCGCGGGTCCGAGATTCCGGCGGTCGGCGGCGTGATCCGCCCCGAACTGCTCTTGGCGGCGGGAGGTGCGGCATGACCATCAAGCTTGGCGTGCCCTCCAAGGGCCGGCTCATGGAAAAGACCTTCGACTGGTTCGCGGATCGCGGCGTGACGCTGGCGCGCACCGGGTCGGAGCGGGAATATGCGGGCGCGGTCACGGGGATCGACGGGATCGAGCTGGTCCTGCTCTCCGCCGGGGAAATCCCGCGCGAACTGGCGGCGGGCCGTATCCACCTTGGCGTCACCGGGTCGGACCTCGTGCGCGAAAAGCTGGGGCTGTGGGAAGAAAAGGTGGGCGAGCTTGCGCCGATGGGGTTCGGGCACGCCGACCTTATCATCGCCGTGCCGAAGGCTTGGGTCGATGTGACCACGCTTGACGATCTCGACGCGGTGGCGGCGGCGTTCCGGCGTCGTCACGGTTTCCGCCTGCGCATCGCGACCAAGTATCACCGCCTCATCCGCGACTATCTGCGCGACAACGGGGTGGCCGACTACCAGTTGGTCGACAGTCAGGGCGCGACCGAGGGCACGGTGAAGAACGAGACCGCCGAGGCGATTGCCGACATCACCTCGACCGGGGAAACCTTGCGCGCGAACCATCTCAAGGTGCTGTCCGGCGGCCCAGTCCACCGTTCGCAGGCGACGCTGTTCAAGAGCCGCATGGCCGAGTGGTCCAAGGACGACCGCCGCATCCTGACCGACCTCAAGGATCGTCTCGGGCTCGAAGACTGACGCAGGTGCCGGAACCGCCGGACTGAGCCTGCGTTCTTCCCTTGAACGAGGGAGAGCGCATGTCCGATCACCATAACACCGCTGCGAACTGGGCCCGTGAACTTGGCCGGCGAACGGGGCGCGTCTTTCGCGGCGGACCCGGCCCCGCGACCGACGACGGCGACGAAAGGCGCGAACGGCCGGGGCGTCGCCCGTCGCGCAGGAAACGCATCGCAATCGGGGCGGGGACGCTTGCGCTTTGCGCGCTGCTGGTCGGAGGCGCTTACGTCTTCACCCTGTCCGATCTCGACCGCTACGAGGTGAACACCGAGACCGTCCTTCAATTCGAGGATTCCAAAGGCGGCCCGCTCATGCTGCGCGGCGAGATTCCGTCGGCCTATGTCACGCTGGACGAGATGCCCGCGCATCTCGCCGAAGCTGTGGTCGCGATCGAGGATCGCCGGTTCTTCTCCCACGGTGGCATCGACCCCCGGTCGGTCGGTCGGGCGGTCATGGCCAATGCCTCGGCCGGTGAAATCGTCGAAGGGGGCAGCACGATCTCGCAACAGCTTATCAAGATCAGCTATCTCGAACCCGAGCGGACGTGGCGGCGCAAATTTCACGAGGCGCTGCTCACGCTGTCGCTGGAACGCCGCTATTCCAAGGAAGACATCCTCGAACGCTACATGAACGCGGTGTACCTTGGCAGCGGTGCGCGCGGGATGGGGGCCGCGTCGAAGGTCTATTTCGGCAAGCCCGTCTCCGAGCTGACCCTCGCCGAAAGCGCGGCCCTCGCCGCGACGATCCAGCTGCCCTCCGCCGTGAACCTTTATTCCGATCCCGAGGCGCTCAAATCCCGCGCGGTCCAGACCATCCGCAACATGCGCGCGGACGGCAAGATCGACGCGACCGAGGCGAATGCGGCGGTTGCGGAATTGACGGTCATGCAACCGACGCAAGCGAAAGGCAGCTACGGCGGGTGGTTCGCCGATGTCGTGGCCGCCCAGACCGAAACGCTGGCCGACCGGTTCGATCAGCCGGGCAGCGTGCGCACGACATTGGACCCGGACATGCAGGCGCAGGCCGAGGCCGCGGTGAACAAGGTGCTTGCCGGCACGCCGCATCAGGCCGCGCTCGTCGCGCTGGACCCGGAGGGGCGCGTGGTCGCGATGGTCGGCGGGCGCGACTATGCCGACAGCCAGTTCAACCGGGCGACGCAGGCGCAGCGTCAGCCGGGATCGACCTTCAAGACCTTCGTTTACATGACGGCGCTGGCTGAGGGCATGTCGCCCGACGACGTGATCGAAGATGCGCCCGTCGAGATCGATGGCTACACGCCCGACAATTTCGATGGCCGCTTTCATGGCCGCGTCACGCTCACGACCGCTTTCGCGAATTCCTTCAACGCGGCGGCCGTGAACCTTGGTCAGGCCGTGGGGCTGGACAACGTCGCCGCGACGGCGCGGGCGCTGGGTCTGGACGCCGAGGTCTCCGCCACGCCGTCGCTCGCGCTTGGGGCGTCCGAAGTCACCTTGCTCGACCTCACCGAAGCCTATGCCGGGATCGCCACCGGGCGTATGCCGTTCAAGTCGCATTTCGTCGAGGGCATCACCGCCGGGCAGACGGGCGAGTATTTTCCGTTCGACTGGCAAGACCCGGCGCCGAGCGCGATGAGCGAAAAGCTGGATCCGGTGCGCGAGCAGATCGCGGGCATGTTGCGCGCGACCGTGACGGACGGGACGGGCAAGGCCGTCGCGGGTGTGCCGGGGGCGGTGGGCAAGACCGGCACCAGCCAGAATTTCCGCGATGCGTGGTTCGTGGGCTGGGGCAACGGTCATGTGGTCGGCGTCTGGGTCGGCAATGACGACAACAGCCCGATGGAGGGCGTGACGGGCGGCAGCCTTCCGGCACAGATCTGGGCCGCGTTCCTCGAGGGTGCCGGGGGCGACGCGCAGACGGGGACGGTGGCCCAAGACCCGGCCCCCGAAGTCGTCGCGCGCGAGGGCCAGCCGCAAGACGTGGCCCCGGCGGCGGATGCCGATGCGCTGCGCGACGTCATCGCCGGGATCACGCGGACGGGCGAGATCGACGGGCAGGCGCTGGAACGCGCGGTGCGGGGCCTGTTGAATCAGGGCGGCGCGGCGACCGCGCAGGCCGGATCGTGCAACGTCGCCTCGTGCGACCGCGCCTATCGCTCTTTCCGCGCCTCGGACTGCACCTATCAGCCCTATGGTGGCGGGCCGCGCAAGCTTTGCACTCGGTAAGCGGCGCGTGCGGCGCTTCGGGCGGGCGGGTTGTCCGATGCCACTGGCGAGCCCGCTGTCCAGCCCCTATGTTCTTGGAAACGAAAGGGGTTCGGCGTTGATTTTCAACGATATCGCGGATGGCATCGTCCGGCAGGTCGAGGCGGTGGGAAACGGCGTGAACGAGGCGCTGTTCGAACCCGTGATCCGGCTGGGCGTCACCGGGTTGTCCCGTGCGGGCAAAACCGTGTTCATCACCTCGCTCGTCGCGAACTTGATGAACCGCGAGAGGATGCCGGGCTTTCTGCCGGCCGCCGAGGGGCGCGTCCTGACCGCCTTTCTCCAGCCGCAGCCGCATGACGACGTGCCGCGCTTCGACTATGAAAGCCACCTGTCGGCGATGACCGGGCCGGACCCGCACTGGCCGCAATCGACCCGCGCGGTGAGCGAGTTGCGCTTGTCCTTCCGCGTGAAACCCGGCGGGCTTCTGTCCGGGCTGCGATCGCCACGCACCGTGCATCTGGACATCGTGGATTACCCCGGCGAATGGCTGCTCGATCTGGGGCTTCTCGACATGGACTATGCCACGTGGTCCGAGGACGCGCTGAAACGGGCCGAGCCGCGCAAGATGGGGGGCGATTTTCTTGCCGCTGCCCACGCCGCCGATCCGGCGGGCGAGTATGACGAGACGACGGCCAAGACCTTGTCGTCGGATTTCGCAGCCTACCTGCGTGACGCGCGCGAGGCCGGGTTTTCAGACTGCACGCCGGGGCGGTTCCTGCTGCCCGGCGAGATGGCCGGGTCGCCCGCGCTGACGTTCGCGCCGCTCCCGACGCCCACGCGCGCGCCGCGAGGGTCGCTCCACCGCGAGTTCGAGCGTCGGTTCGAGGCCTATAAATCCAAGGTGGTGAAGCCCTTCTTCCGCGATCATTTTTCCCGCATCGACCGTCAGATCGTGCTGGTCGACGTGCTGGGCGCGATCCATGCGGGGCCAGCCGCGCTGGAAGACCTGCGACGGGCGATGGCGGAAATTCTGTCGGCCTTCCGGCCTGGTCGCAACGCGTGGCTCACCTCGCTCCTCACTGGGCGGCGGGTCGAGAAGATCCTGTTCGCGGCGACCAAGGCCGACCATCTGCACCATACCCAGCACCCGCGCTTGACGGCCGTGATGTCGGCGCTGATGCGCGAGGCCAAGGATCGGGCCGATTTCGCAGGCGCGACCACGGCGGCCATGTCCATCGCGGCGCTGCGGACCACGACCGAAGAGACGCTGGACCATCAGGGCCGCAAGCTCGACTGCGTGCGCGGCACGCTTCTGGACACCGGAAAACGCGCGGCGTTCTATCCCGGCGATCTGCCCGAAGACCCGGCACGGCTGCTCAAGCCCGCGCGCGACGGGGCCGAGGCGTGGCTCGACGACGATTACGGGATCATGCGGTTCGCGCCCGCCGAGATCACGCTGAAACCGGGCGAGGGTCCGCCGCACATCCGGCTCGACCGCGCCGCCGAATTCCTGCTGGGGGATCGGCTGTGAGGGCGGTGCGCGTCACCCGCGCCCGGCCATGGGAGACGACCGTGCTTGCGCGCATCCTGTGGGATTTCGGGGGCGAGGCCGCGTGGCTGCCCCGTGTGCGCACCCGGACCGAAGAGGCGCGGCTCATTCGCCGGATGGTGCGCCGGGGCTGGGTCCATGTCGCCCGCCGTGGCGCGCGCGTCGTCGGGTTCATCGCCGCGGGCGAGGGCGAGATTCACGCGCTTTACCTGCTGCCCGAGGCACGGGGGCAGGGGATCGGACAGGCGCTGATCGCCCATGCGCAGGCACGTTCGCCCCGTCTGGGCCTATGGGCCCATGCCGCCAACCATCCCGCGCGCCGCTTCTACGCGGCCGCCGGGTTCCGCCCCGTCTCGGTGGGCGCGTCGAACGACGAGCGGCTCACGGAAATCCGATTCGAGTGGGAGGGTGCGGCATGAGCAAAGGCCCGGTTCTGATCGACCTCGACGACGACGCGCCCGCCAAGGAAACGCCCGCCACCGCGCCGCCCGTGCCCGACCCGGAGCCGGACCTGCCGCAGCCCCGCGCGATGGAAATGGCGGCCCGGATCGCCACGCGTAGACCTTCGCGGCTGTCGCGCTGGTTCTGGTCGTTGGCCCTGTCGCTTGTGGGGTTCGCCGCATCCGTCGCGGCTTGGGAATTCGTGACAACGCTGCTGGAACGCAACCCGGTGCTGGGCCTGATCGCTACCGTGCTGACGGTCGCCTTCGTCGTGGTCCTGCTTATCATCGCACTGAGGGAACTGGCGGCCTTCGCCCGACTGCGGCGCGTCGACGACATCCACGCGGCGGCGGATGCGGCACTGACCCATGCCAATCTGGCCGAGGCGAAGGGCGTCATCGAGCGGCTGCGCCGTCTCTTCCGTGGGCGCGAGGATCTGCGCTGGGGGCTGGATCGTCTGGCCGAACGTGAGGGCGACGTCTTCGACGCGGATGGGCTGATCCATCTGGCCGAGGCCGAGTTGCTTGGGCCATTGGACGAATTGGCCAAACGCGAGGTCGAGGCGGCGGCGCGGCAAGTCGCCACGGTGACGGCCATCGTCCCGCTCGCTCTGGCGGATGTGGTGACGGCGCTCACCTCGAACATCCGGATGATCCGCCGGATCGCGGAGATTTACGGCGGCCGCGCGGGTGCGCTTGGCGCTTGGCGGCTGACCCGCGCGGTGATGACACATTTGGTTGCCACAGGGGCCGTCGCGGTGGGCGATGACCTGATCCAATCGGTCGCGGGCGGCACGGCGCTCTCGCGCATCTCCCGCCGCTTCGGCGAGGGCGTCGTGAACGGCGCGCTGACCGCGCGTGTGGGCGTGGCCGCGATGGAGGTGTGCAGGCCCCTGCCGTTTTCGCGCGAGAAGAAGCCCTCGGTCACGCGGTTGGTGCAACGGGCGCTGACGGGGCTGTTCGGCTCGAAAAGCTGACAGTTGCGGACCGTCGCCAAGGGGCGCTATACCCCCGCCCATGATGCATACGGCGATCATCATTCGAATTAGCGGCCCGGCTCTCACCTGAGACGCCGGGACAAGGCGTATGGACCCCGCGCCGCCCTTCCCCTACACACACCGCGACCAGAATTCGAAGGACACACCCGATGTGCGCCGACACGCCTGACTACAAAGATACCCTGAACCTGCCCGAGACGGATTTCCCGATGCGCGCGGGCCTGCCGAACCGTGAACCCGGCTGGCTGGACCGCTGGGAAAAGATCGGCGTTTACGACCGCCTGCGCGAGAAAGAGGGGCGCCCGCCCTTCACGCTGCACGATGGCCCGCCCTATGCGAACGGTCACCTGCATATCGGTCACGCGCTGAACAAGATCCTCAAGGACATGATCGTGCGCAGCCAGCAGATGCTGGGCCATGACGCGCGTTACGTGCCGGGCTGGGACTGTCACGGCCTGCCGATCGAATGGAAGATCGAAGAGCAGTATCGCAAGAAGGGCAAGAACAAGGACGAAGTGCCGGTCATCGACTTCCGTCAGGAATGCCGCCGCTTCGCCGAGGGCTGGATCGACATCCAGCGTGAGGAGTTCAAGCGTCTCGGCGTGACCGGCAACTGGGCCGATCCGTACCTGACGATGGATTACCACGCCGAGGCCGTGATCGCGGAAGAGTTCATGAAGTTTCTCATGAACGGCACGCTCTATCAGGGGTCGAAGCCCGTGATGTGGAGCCCGGTGGAGAAGACCGCGTTGGCCGAGGCCGAGGTCGAGTATCACGACAAGGAAAGCTTCACGATCTGGGTGAAATTCAAGGTCACCGACTTCAATGTGAAGGACGAGGATCGCATGTCCGAGGAAGAGACCTCGGAAATGCGCGAGGCCGTGGCGCAGACGATCGCCGAGACGCGCGAGAAATTCCTCGGCGCGAACGTTGTGATCTGGACGACGACGCCTTGGACCATCCCGTCGAACAAGGCGGTCGTGTTCGGGGCCGACTATCAATATGGCCTCTACGAAGTCACCGACACGCCCGACGAATGTTGGGCAAGGGTGGGCGAACGCTTCATCCTTGCCGACAAGCTGGCCGCGCAGACCTTTGCACGCGCTCGCCTGGAGGAAGGTCAGTGGAAACGCGTCTCCGACGTGACGGCGCATCAACTGGCCGCCATGACGCTGGCCCACCCGCTTGCCGGGGCCGAAGGGTCGAACGGCGAATGGGACCAGCCGCGCGATTTCCGGGCCGCCGATTTCGTGACGGACGAGGAAGGTACCGGGTTCGTCCATTGTGCGCCGTCGCACGGGATGGAGGAATACGAGCTTTACCGCGATCTCGGGATGCTCGATCAGGTTATCACCTACAACGTGATGGACGACGGCGGCTTCCGCGCCGATCTGCCGTTCTTCGGCGGCAAATACATCCTGAACCGCAAGGGCGGGGAGGGCGATGCCAACAAAACCGTCATCGACAAGCTGGTCGAGGTCGGCGGGCTCTTGGCACGTGGCAAGATCAAGCACAGCTATCCGCATAGCTGGCGCTCCAAGGCTCCGGTGATCTATCGCAACACTTCGCAGTGGTTCGCCGCCGTCGATGCCAAGCTTGACGACGGGATGGGGCAGTATGGCGACACGATCCGTTCGCGCGCGTTGACCTCGATCGACGAGCTGGTGAAGTGGACGCCGCAGACCGGGCGCAACCGGCTGTATTCGATGATCGAAAGCCGCCCCGACTGGGTGTTGTCGCGCCAGCGCGCCTGGGGTGTGCCGCTCACCTGTTTCACCAAGAAGGGCGCGCTGCCGACCGATCCCGACTTCCTGCTGCGGGACGAGACCGTGAACGCGCGGGTCGTGGCCGAGTTCGAGGCCAAGGGCGCGGATGTCTGGTATGAGGACGGGTTCAAGGACCGCGTGCTCGGCAATGTCGTGAACCCGGACGACTACGAACAGGTGTTCGACGTGCTCGACGTGTGGTTCGACTCTGGCTCGACTCATGCCTTCGTGCTGCGCGACCGCCCGGACGGGACCGAGGACGGGATCGCGGATCTGTATCTCGAAGGCACGGACCAGCACCGTGGCTGGTTCCACTCGTCGCTGCTTCAGGCCTGCGGGACCAAGGGCCGCGCGCCTTATCGTGGGGTGCTGACGCATGGCTTCACGCTCGACGAGAAGGGCATGAAGATGTCCAAGTCGCTGGGCAACACCATCGCGCCCGAGGATGTGACCAAACAGTATGGCGCGGACATCCTGCGCCTGTGGGTTGCGCAGTCGGATTACACCGCCGACCTGCGGATCGGGCAAGAAATCCTGAAAGGGACCGCCGACAGCTATCGCCGTCTGCGCAACACGATGCGCTTCATCCTCGGCAACCTCGCGGGCTTCTCGGACGAGGAAAAGGTCGATGTGGCGGACATGCCTGAGTTGGAACGCTGGGTGTTGCACCGGATCGCGGAACTTGACGAAATCGTACGTCAGGGCTTTGCCGACTACGATTTCCAGGGGCTATTCCAGCAGGTTTTCAACTTCGCGACCGTGGACCTGTCGTCGGTGTATTTCGACATTCGCAAGGATGCGCTCTACTGCGACGCGGACGATAGCACGCGCCGCCGCGCCGCGCGCACCGTGCTCGACATGCTGTTCCATCGTCTGACCACGTGGCTCGCGCCGATCCTGGTGTTTACGATGGAAGAGGTCTGGCTGGAGCGGTTCCCCGGTGACGAAAGCTCGGTCCACCTCGTCGATATCCCGGAGACGCCGGCGGCGTGGAAGGACGAGGCGCTGGCGGCCAAGTGGGCCGGTATCCGCAAGGTGCGGCGCGTCGTGACCGCCGCGCTCGAGGTGCAACGCCGCGACAAGGTCATCGGGGCGTCGCTCGAGGCCGCTCCGGTGGTGCATGTCGAGGACGGCGAGGTCGCCAAGGCGCTGGGCACCGTGCATTTCGCCGACATTTGCATCACCTCGGACGTGTCGGTGACGACCGACCCCGCGCCCGCCGAAGCCTTCCGCCTGCCGGATGCGCCGGGCGTGGCTGTGGTGTTCGAGACGGCGGATGGCGAGAAATGCCAGCGCTGCTGGAAGATCCTGCCGGACGTGGGCACCCATTCGCACGACGGCGTCTGCGGGCGCTGCGACGAGGCGCTGGGGTGACCATCCGCGTCGAGAGCCCGGTCGGCCCGCTTTATGTGAGCGAGGGCGACGGGGCGATCACGCGGGTGTCCTGGCGCTCGGCGGATCTGGGGGAAGAAACCCCGGTTCTGGCCGAGGCGCGGGCGCAGTTAGGCGAATACTTCGATGGAAAGCGGCAGGCGTTCGACCTGCCGCTTTTCGTTTCAGGCTCGGACTTCCAACGGCAGGTTTGCGCCGCGATGTCCGCTATCCCGTTCGGGGAAACCCGCACCTATGGCGACATCGCCCGCGACCTCGGCGTGCCCGCGCAGGCGGTGGGGCAGGCCTGCGGCGGCAATCCGATCCCGGTCATCATCCCGTGCCACAGGGTTCTTGGCGCCAATTCGCTCGGCGGTTTTTCCGGGGAAGGCGGGGTCGAAACCAAGGTCGCGCTTTTGCGGCATGAGGGTGCCGCGGGGCTGCTGATCTAGGCGGTTCGCGCGGCGCCGCGCTGCGGGATGATCTGCTGCGCGATACCGGCGAACAGCAGGTAGACGCTGGTGATAACGATGCCCCAATGCGCCCACAGGCCGGGGGCGAAATCGAACCATGCCGCCCAGCCTGCAAAGCCCGTCCACGCGATCGCGATGGGAAGCGACAGCTTGCGCCAGCGCACGGTGCGGGCCGGGTGGATGAACTTGAGCGGCGTGAACATCGCGAAGGCGAGCGCCACGACCAGAACCAGCGTGATCCAGAAATTCGGCTCGGTCGCGAACAGCACCACGACCACCATGTTCCAGCAGCCCGGAAAGCCCGCGAAGGAGTTGTCCTTGGTCTTCATCCGGCTGTCGGCGAAGTAGAGCGCCGAGGCGTATGTGATGAGGATGATCGCGATCCATCCCGTCCAGCCGGGCAGGATGCCGGACTTGAACAGCGCGTAGGCCGGGATGAACACATAGGTCAGATAGTCGATGATGAGGTCCATCAGAACCCCGTCGATCTGCTTGGCGTATCGCTTCACGTCATAGCGCCGCGCCAGCGGGCCATCGATGCCGTCGACGATGAAGGCGACGACAAGCCAGACATACATCAGGCCCCATTCCTCTTCGACGGCGGCAAGCATGGCCAGCATCGCGCAGATGGCGCCGATTGCGGTGAAGAGGTGGACGGCAATCGCCTTTAACTCGCGGGTCATGCCCGACTTGATGGACGATCAACGAAGGCAGGACAAGCCCCGACTGGGTCAGCGCAGTTCGCGCATGGTCGCATAAAGCTGATGGATGCCATCGACGGTCGGAGGTATCGGCTGTTGGCTGACCGCAGGGGGCGGGGGCAGCGGTGCGCCGTTCAGCGGCTGAAGCTCGGCGGTCCCTGCGCGGCCCTGCACCGATGCGCCCGGTCCGGAGGCGCTGGTGACCGGACCGCCCGCGTCAGGCGCCGCCCCGCGTGCCGTTTTTTCCATCGCATCGGTGAAATTGCCCGCCTTGCCCTCGGCGGCGATGGTGGTGATGGCGTTCAGGGCCTTGCCGGCCAACATGAGGGGCACAGCGGCCCCGGCTGCTGCTGCAAACATGGCTCGTCCTTTCTGGTCAAGCGAATCTGCCGACCAGCATGGCGCCAAGCCTTCAAGATTTCCCTAACGCGCGCGGATGGGCGCGATCATAGACCTCCATCAGCCGTTGGGTGTCGACCGCCGTATAGGCCTGCGTGGTGGACAGCGAGGCATGGCCGAGCAGCTCCTGTATCGCCCTGAGGTCGCCGCCCGCGTTCAGAAGATGGGTCGCGAAGCTGTGGCGCATCGCGTGCGGCGTGGCGGTCGCGGGCAGGCCCAGTTGCAGCCGTGCGCTTTCCATCGCCTTCTGCACAGTGCGCGGACCCAGCGCCTTGCCGCGCGCGCCATAGAACAGGGGCGTGTCGTCGGTCACCGGGTAGGGGCAGAGGCGGACGTAGCTCGCGACCGCATCGCGCGCGGCGGGCAGGACCGGGACCAGCCGCTCTTTCCCGCCCTTGCCGACGATGCGCAGAACGTCGGGCAGGGGGTGGGCGCGTCCCGTCAGGCCCAATGCCTCGGAGATCCGCAATCCGCACCCGTAGAGCAGCGTGACGACGGCGGCGTCGCGGGCCCCGATCCAGCCGTCGCGGGCCTGAATGGCCGTGGTCGAGATGACCTCTTCCGCGGCCTCCTGCGACACGGGGCGGGGCAGTTTGGCGGTGAACTTGGGCGCGCGGGTCGACAGGACGGTCGAGGCATCGAACCCGTCACGGTCCGACAGCCAGCGGTAAAAGCCCTTGACCGCCGACAGGGCGCGGGCGAGCGACCGGGCCGACAGGCCGCCGGCGCGTTCCGATGCCATCCATGCGCGCATGTCGGAGATCGTGACGCTGGCGAGCGCAGTGCGCCCGTGCGAGGTGCCGTGGTGGGCCGACAGAAACGCAAGGAAGCTGACGACATCCTTGCGATAGGCTTCGATCGTATTGGCCGCCGCCCCGTCGAGCGCGCGCAGATGGTCGAGCCAACCGGACAGCGCATCGCGCGCGCCATCGGATATGACGATCCCGTCAGGCATTCAGTCTTGCGATCTTTTCACGCGTGAAACCGGCAGGTTCCGCGCGGTGCTTGGCCAATACGAACCTCGGCTCACGCCAGCCAGCGGCGCATCGTGCGTTCGAACACGCCGCCGAAATAGGTCAGAAGGTCGGTGCCCTGACCCGGCTTGAACTGGTGCGGGTCTTCGGCGCCCATGACGAGCATACCGGGCAGACGGCCTTCGCCGAGGTCGAGCCGGATCAGCGCCTCGGACCGAATCCAGTAGCCGGAGTCGCCGAACAGCTTTTTGTCCTGCTCCTGCACCTGGCGCAGCGTGACCGAGGGTCCGCCGTGTTCCCGCGGGCGTCCGATGTAGTCGTCCGAGAAGCCGCGCGGGGCGGTGACGAGCACGTCGCCCACCTTCTTCAGCGCAGGGTCCGCTTCGGTCATTTCGGTTTCAAGAACCAGCCGCAGGCAATCGACGCGCAGAACATCCGCGATATCCGTGCCAAGCTCGTGCAGGAGCGTTTCGAAGTCGTCCTGTTCGAGAATGCGCAGGGTCGCCCGGTGGATGATGTTCATCCCCGCGAGGTTTTCATAGGCCGCCGCGATCACCGAGCGGTGCGTGTCCTCAAGGCGGTCGAGGCGGCTTTCCAGCCGTTCCATCGCGATCCCGCGCAGATCGACGATATTCGCGCCCATGGCACGTTCGTTCGCCGCGATCAGGGCGCGCATCATGTCGTGATCTTCGAGGATGACCTCTGGCTGGGTCAGAAGCTGCTCGCGCACGTCTTCGGTAATGGGAGCGTTGCTCGTCATTCGCCTGTCCTAACTGCCGTTTTTTCGTTTCTTGACAGTGAGTCTAGCAGGTCGCGAATCGGATTTCTGCAACTTTTTTACGAAAAACGGGACCATGAGGCCCCGTTTCATCAGTTTTGTGACATTCGACCCGGTTCAGAGGATCTTGATGCCCGCCGCCTTGATGTCGGCGAGGAAGGCGTCGAGCCCCTTGTCGGTCAGCGGATGGTTCGCCATCGCCTTGATGACGCCCGGCGGTGCGGTCATCACGTCGGCACCGATCAACGCGGCGTCCTTCACGTGGTTGACGGTGCGGATCGAGGCGGCGAGGATTTGCGTCTCGTAGCCGTAGTTGTCATAGATCGTGCGGATTTCGGAGATCAGTTCCATGCCGTCCATGTTGATGTCGTCCAGCCGCCCGATGAAGGGCGAGATGAAGGTCGCGCCCGCCTTGGCAGCCAGAAGCGCCTGGTTGGCCGAGAAGCACAGCGTGACGTTCACCATGTGGCCGTCGTCGGTCAGCGCCTTGCAGGCTTTGAGCCCGTCGAGCGTGAGCGGCACCTTGACCGCGATGTTGCCCGCGATCTCGACAAGCTTGCGGCCCTCGGCGATCATCTGGTTCGCATCGGTCGCGGTCACCTCGGCAGAGACGGGGCCATCCACGATCTCGCAGATTTCTTTCGTCACCTCGAGGATGTCGCGCCCCGACTTCTTGATGAGCGAGGGGTTGGTGGTCACCCCGTCGAGCAGGCCGAGATCGTTGAGTTCCCGGATGGCATCGACGTCGGCGGTATCGGCAAAGAATTTCATGGCAGCGTCCCTGGGTCGGATGGTCGAAAATGTTAGCGGTGTCATACAGGAGGTGATCCGCCGCAGAAAGCCCCCCTTTGCCGATTTGCGAGGGTTCGCCGGGATCGTCCGACATGGCTGAGTTTTTCGACGAAGGGGGCCGGGTTTCGGTCCTGACCACTCAGGGCATCGACCGGCTGCTCACCTACCGCGCGCCCGAAGGCGGCTGCTGGGAGGGCGCTTTCGTCGAGGTGCCCCTTGGTCCGCGCAAGGTCATGGGCGTGGTCTGGGGTCCGGGCGAGCAGGGGTTCGACGCCTCGAAACTGCGCGCCGTCATTCGGGTGCTCGACGTGCCGCCGATGCGTGCGGAGATGGCCGAGTTCCTCACTCGTGTCGGGGATTACACGCTCACGCCGATGAATTTCATGCTGCGGCTGGCGACCCGCGCGCCCGGCCTCTCCAATCCGCCGTCGATGCGCAAGATCTATCGCTTGGGTCACCATGAACCGGACCGCAAGACCGAGGCGCGCGAGCGTGTGCTGGAGGTCTTGGAATCGCAGGCGCATTCAGCCTTCACGCTCAAGGAACTGGCCGAAGAGGCGGGCGTCACCTCGTCCGTCGTCAAGGGGTTGGTGAAACTCGGCGCGGTCGAGGAAGAGGAAAGCCCCCGCGACCTGCCGTTCCCCCATCTCGACTACACCGCGCCGGGCAAGGCGCTGACCGGGGATCAGGCGGCGGCTGCCGGTGCGCTGCGCGACGGCGTGCGATCCGGCACGTTCGGTGCGACGCTTCTGCGCGGCGTTACCGGATCGGGCAAGACCGAGGTCTATCTGGAAGCGGTGGCCGAATGTCTGGCGCAGGGCCGACAGGCGCTCGTCCTGCTGCCGGAAATCGCCCTGACGTCGGAATTTCTGAAACGGGTCGAGGAACGCTTCGGCGCGAAACCAGCCGAATGGCATTCCGGTGTGACCATGACCGAACGGCGCCGCGTCTGGCGCATGGTGGCCGAAGGCGGCGCGCAGATGGTGATCGGCGCGCGCTCGGCCCTGTTCCTTCCGTTTCGCGACATAGGCCTGATCGTCGTGGATGAGGAGCACGACAATTCCTACAAGCAGGAGGATGGCGTGCTCTATTCGGCGCGCGATATGTCGGTGCTGCGCGGGTCCATCAACGGCGCACAGGTGGTGCTGGCCTCGGCTACCCCATCGCTCGAGACATGGGCCAATGCGCAGGCCGGGAAATACAATCGCCTCGATCTGACCAGCCGGTTCGGCCCCGCCGTTCTGCCGGAAATGCGCACCATCGACATGCGGCAAGAGGATCTTCCGGGCAATCGCTGGATCTCGCCCACGCTCGCCACCGCCGTGCGTGGCCGGATCGACGAGGGCGAGCAGGCGCTGATCTTCCTCAATCGCCGTGGCTATGCGCCGGTCACGGTCTGCCGCGCCTGCGGCCACCAGATCGGCTGCGACCACTGCGACGCGCGCATGGTCGAACACCGCTTCCTAAAACGTCTCGTCTGTCACCAGTGCGGCGAGACGAAACCGATGCCCGAGACATGCCCGTCCTGCGAGACCGAGGGCAAACTCGCCCCCGTCGGGCCGGGGGTGGAGCGGATGGCCGAAGAAGTGGCTGAGACCTTCCCGGATGCGCGGGTCGCCGTGCTGTCCTCAGACCTCTTTGCAAGCGCCCGCGCGCTCAAAGCGCAGATCGAGCTGATCGCGGCGGGCGGGGCCGACATCATCATCGGCACGCAGATCGTGGCCAAGGGGCACAACTTCCCGAAGCTCACACTCGTCGGCGTGATCGACGCGGACCTCGGCCTGCAAGGGTCGGACCTGCGCGCCGCCGAACGCACGTTTCAATTGATCCGGCAGGTCGCGGGCCGGGCCGGTCGCGGCGACGTCTCCGGCCTCGCCCTGCTTCAGTCGTTCCAGCCCGAACACCCGGTGATCCGCGCGATCCTGTCGGGCGATGAGGAAGGGTTCTGGAAAGCCGAAGCCTCGGAACGACAGGCGGCGGGCGTGCCCCCCTACGGGCGTCTGGCGGGCATCGTCATTTCCGCCCCCGACCTCGACGCGGCCATGAACCTGGGCACCGCGCTCGCCCGGGCCGACGGTCCCATCGTCCAGATCGGCGCGCAGGTCTTCGGGCCGGCCCCCGCGCCCATCGCCCGCATCCGGGGCCGCCATCGCGTTCGCCTGCTCGTAAAGGCGCCCAAGACCGCCCCCCTGCAAACGGCATTGCGAAAGTGGCTGGCCAACATGGACGTCAAAGGCGACATCCGACTCTCCGTCGATATCGACCCGCAAAGCTTCTACTGAACCGCGTTCCTCTTCTCTGTTTCCGGAAACCTCGGGGGTGTGGGGGCATAACTCGTCTGTCGTTTGCAGCGTGCATTGTGAACCACCCCGAGGCTGCAGTCACCGTTATTTTTCTGTAGACCGAGAGGTTAGCCGGATAGCGCCAGAAAAGCACTTGGAACGTAGCTTTCGTTTGGCGGTATGGTGGACTAAGGTAGGAAGACGCTGCACGTCTCTAGCCGTGCCATCAGTGCTTTGGCGCCACAAGAAAGCAGAACAGAAGGTATGGGCGAATGAACCAGCTCTCCATCTTTGATCAGGAGAAGTTCGCGGCGACGGCTGAGACCTTCATCGAAGACCTTCGGGCCTTCGATGACTTCGGCCAGCGCACAATGACTGAGACCGTGGAAGGTATCCCTTACCTGATCAACGAGTTCTGGACGGCAGGGCAACGCCAAGCTCACTCGATCCACGAGGTTTCTTACCGTGCCTGCTTCAAGGCACAGTTGCCCGAGTTCTTCATCAAGCGTCTCACTAAGCCGGGGGGCGTGGTATTCGACCCGTTCATGGGGCGGGGCACAACGCCCGTGCAGGCGGCGCTAATGGGCCGTCAGGCCTTTGGCAATGACATCAACCCGTTGTCGGTCCTACTGACCCGTCCCCGGCTGCGCCCGATCACTTTGCAGGCGGTTGCAACGGCGCTGCAAACCGTTGATTGGTCTCGGGGTGATATTGAGCGCGAAGACTTGCTCGCCTTCTACCACCCCGAAACGCTCAAGAAGCTGGAGGGCCTGCGCCTATGGCTGGCTGAACGCGCGCCGCTTGGCAGCGAGAGCGTTGACCCGGTGGCCGACTGGATTCGGATGGTGGCGATCAATCGCCTCTCGGGTCATTCGCCGGGCTTCTTCTCTGGCCGGTCGATGCCGCCGAACCAAGCAGTGTCAGTCAAGGCACAACTCAAGATCAACGAGAAACTAGGCGTATCGCCGCCAGAGCGCGACGTGGTTGCCGTGATACTCAAGAAGTCGAGAACGCTGCTTAAGAACGGCTGTGCCCCTAGCCAAGTGCGTTCAAGCCTTCACACCGGCGCGGCGTGGGACTTGCGCGGCGTCGCTGATGCTTCGGTCGATCTAACTGTCACCTCACCCCCATTCCTCGACATCGTGCACTATGCCGCCGACAACTGGCTGCGCTGCTGGTTTGCAGGCATCGATCCGGAAACCGTCGCCATCGATATGCATCGCACCGAGGAGGCGTGGACCGCGATGGTGCACCGCGTCCTAGCGGAACAGGCCCGCATCTTGCGCTCCGGTGGCTACGTCGCCTTCGAGGTGGGTGAGGTGCGTAATGGCAAGGTGCTGCTCGAGCGCCTCGTCTGGAAGGCGGCGGAGGGCTTACCGTTCAACCGGCTGGGCGTGATGGTGAACGACCAGGAGTTCACAAAAACTGCCAATTGCTGGGGCGTGGCCAACGGCGCGAAGGGCACGAATACGAACCGGATCGTGCTCTTGCAACGTCACTAGGGGGTCTGCCAGCTTGAATGATTTCCGCCCGCAAGTAGTTTGTGCGAGGTTGAAGCTTCCAGCCTGATATTCATCGGTGAAGCGGGATCGAGAAAGTCGAGTCTGAACCCCTCCACGATTGCCCCGCCATTCTGGTATAGCACCGTAGCGACAGCGTGTGCAGGCGGGTTTTCGACGATGCCATCTTCGATGAGTCTGCGCATTTTTAGTGGCGAACTGGTCAGGACGCGTCGATTGCCGTCGTTCGGATTCCAGTCGGACGTCGCCTTGAACTCCAGAAAGTGCCGCTGCCCCTGAATTGTCAATACGGTGTCCGGGTAGCCTTTGCCGGGGGCAATTTCAATTCTGAATGCGTTTGTGAAAGCGGGCGCAATCTTGGTCAGAAATGCCGCAGCAGCCTTGTTGCCCAAAGATTGATTTGAGCCTGTGAAGTCTGGCATCTGCCAGCCGATGTAGCCTTGAGATTGAATGGCCTGACTGATTGCCGCTTGCGCGGCGGCTGCAATGTTGGCGTCCCAAGAAGAAATTAGCGATCGAGCTTGCAGGCCTGAGTATTCCTGCAACTCCTCCAGATAGTCATCGAAACGCGGCACGGCCTGCTCCTTGATCCGTGCCAGAAATCATGGCACTTCCTCCTAGGTAGCAGGGAGAAGTGTTTGATGGAAAGACGTTTTAAACTCCGCTGGGATGAGGAAGAGCTTGCCCGCGCGTTCCGGGTGACACCCAAGGATGTCCGCGAATACCTGACTGATGGTCGGCGCGTCTCGTTCATCATCGAGCGGCGTCTAATGTGGGAGAATCCCGGCTGGAAGCTGGCCCCGTCAGAGGGCGCTGGCTATGACCTGCTCGATCCTGAGGGTGGTATGTGGGAGGTGCGTTCGATCACGCGGCAAGGTGTATACTTTAATCCAAGCAACCAAGTTGGGTCCGGTCGCGCTTTTAATGAAGAAGGTTTTCAAGCCAAACTGGCAGGCATTAAAGGCTTCATTCTCTCAGACATCGTTGGATTTCCAGAGGTAGATGTATTTGTTGTGCCTGTAGCAAACGTCCTACGCTGGCACCAAAATAGAGATCTAGGTGCTAATGCCAAAGTATCTCGGACGAAGTTCTTCAATCAACTCGCAGGGGATATTGATTTTTGAACTTTAGATGACCTGTTCAATGTGTCGACTGAACAACATGAGAATACCAAAAGTCCGATGCGGTGTTCCGCATCGGCCCTGATAGATCGCTCGATTGAAGTTGTGACGCCTTAGGCGCTGGTAACGGGGGTGTCGTTGGCGGCATCGCTGCCGCCAACGGGTTTCTTTTTCGCCAGTTTGGCTTCGGCGCGGGCGGCCATCTCCGCGTCAGCCTTCGCGGCTTTCAACAACCCTTCGTGAACGAGGAGCTGCAGTGCAACTAGACTGAGGGTGGGAACGAGTGCGCTGATGATCTGACTACGCAGCTTTTCATCCACATTCGGAAGAGCGGCGAGGGTCGTTTCGCCGATTTCCTTGCGGGCTGCGGCTTCTTTCTTGGCTCTTTTTGTGGCCACTTTGGCTCGTTGTCGATCGACACGCGCTTTCATACGTGCTGTCGAGGCATCATCTTTGTCGATATCTTCAAACATCAGATGTCTCCGTGATTAAGTGTGTGAGCGATCTGGAGGGGAGTTGATGTCGTTTGAGATGGCCCCAAGATAATAAATGCTATCACTCGTCGATTTCCTTGCCGCCTTTGCGCGAAGTCTCCGATTTCATGATTGTTTTCGCTGTCAGCTTTGCGTCCGCGAAGTCGTTCGCCTCGCCCCGGACCCGTTTTTCGATGATCGGCAGAGAAATGCGCGGGACAGCTGCATGCATCGCGTGCAGGAAGGCTTCGGCTTTTCGCGCCAGGCGTTCCGCGGCTGCCATCCGCTTGGCAGTCTCGTTCTCCGCAGTCCGTTTCGTAGAGGTGACAGAGACGCGAACACGCGCCCCAGTTTGCGGCGAATGCGCGCCGTCAGAGGCGCCTCGTCTTCTTTCGCCTCTCCGACTGTGCCCTGTGATGCGGCCACGTCGAGAAGGGTTTCGACCTGATTGTTGACGGCCTCTCGTTCATCCAACCGCGCGGCTTTCGCGTCTGCTGTCACCTGAGCCTTGCGAAAGGCAGATTCGCTTTCGGCGGTGGCGCGTTCCCGGGTCTCTATTTCTGCTTCGCGCTGCCGTTGCGCGGCCTCACGTCCGGCGAGCGCATGTTCGCGCTCCTTGAGGTCTTTCGCCCGTTTTCGAAGCTGTGCCGCTTCGGCTTCGCGCCAGACGTGACCGCATTGGTTCTCTCGATACTCGGGCTGGTCCCTGCCGCCTTCTTCGGCCCGGCGCCGCTCCTCTGACCGCCGCTGGCCGCGAGCCAAATTGAGAGGCGCAAAGTTTTCCGCGATATCGGTTTGTGCGTCTTCGTAGCTCTTGAGCAGCTCGTAGGCTGATGGCACCAGAAGGTGCTGCCAACCGCGCCGTTTCGAGGTCTTTTCAGCCCAAGGGGCGATCATCGCGTGGATATGGGGCGCGGTTTCGTCGAAATCCGCCCGCGCCGTTATCACCGCGTCGCCGAAGCGCTCCTTCAGCTACGCGATCGAAGTTTCGACGAAGGCGTCTTCCCTTGCCGACCGCGCCGCGTTGATGAGCAGCGAAGGGTCGTCGAACGCGTTGAACCACTCTTTGTTCGCGGTGATGATGACCTCGCGGAGCGGACCTTGTTTCGACGCCTTCCACGGATCCTGAGGCCCGCCATCGGCGCGGTCTGCCCAGTCTTTTTTGCGGCCGAGCGCCTCCAAGGCTTCCAGCTCTTCAGCGAAGTTCGACAGTCGTGCGAGTTCATACCTCTCATTGAACCGTTCGCGCCAATCGGGTTCGCCGATCAGGTTTAGACGGTTCGCCATCGCCATGCCCGACTCGCAGTGCTTCGATCCTCGCCCCTTGCGCTCCTCGTGCAAGGCGTAGCCCGCGATGTCGTGGGGAAACATCGGCTTGAAGCGCAGCACGATGGGAAACTGGCGTTCGGAATTGGCGGGCTGTGCCATGAGGGCCTCCTGATCTGGTCGATCAGGAGGTCGGTTCGTTTCCTCGAAGAGAGAAACGGACGCCTCCGCAGGTCTGCGGGGGATCTACTCACTAGCAAAGTGACAGACGGCCCTTCGGTTCTTTCTGTCATTTTCGTTCGGCAGGGGAAACCCCTGCACCCCGGCACGGCTTGCGCGGCGCTCGAGATGCGCTCCGCCTCTCGAACTCTCCCGGAGCCTCCAGCCGGGCCAAGGGTCATCGTTCCGCACTCCCCCTTGGATCCCCCTGCGCCCGCGGGAGCGTCGTTCCGCACTCCTCCCCCGAACCCCCACCTGCTCGCGTTCCCCACGCGGGGTCGAGAGGCTTTCCCCCTCTCGACGCTCTCTCCCTGTGCGCTTGAGGCGCGAGGCGGGCGCAGTCGCGCGCGGCCCTGTCGTGACGCGCGCGCGGCTGACCCGCTTGGAGTTTAGGGCAGATGGGCGTGCGTCTTCTTTCAACGATTGGAGACGACAATGCTCGACAATACCACCCAAAAACCGAAGCCAGTGAAACACTGGCAGACGGTGCTTCAGCCGGGGCACATCGTGATGTTCCGGTTTCCGGTGCGCCTGACCGATGACCCGCCGAAGATCCGACCGTGCCTTGTCCTCGACGTGGTCCGTCGCGGCGGCGAACACTTCGCGGTGCTCGCCTATAACACCAAGGTACAGACGAACGCCAACTGCGGTCATGAAGTCGCGGTCAGTGGCGAGACCCTGTTGAAAGTGCTGAAGCAGCGCAAGTCCACGCGCTTCGTCGGCGCGCGGCGGATCACCGTTTCGCTCGATCACCACGGCTTCGCATGCAATCGCGATGGGACACCGATCCTCAGCGAATTGGTCGGCACCTCCGTCGATCGGATGCTCGCGGTCCGGGCCCACATCAACGCGATCGCGGACATCAAGAGGGAACGCGACGCCAAAACCGGTCGCCGGAAACCGAAGCAACTCTCCCTGTTCTGAAGCTCACCCACTCGACCCGGCCCCTGTTCACGAGGGCCGGGATCGACCGGCTGCCTTCTGAAAGCAAAGGAACCAGAATGAACACTCAGAAACACAAAATCGAATTCCACTACGAACCACCCGTTCGCGAGGTCGACAACCTCGAAGCGATGATCGCCGACGCAGCACGAGATGCCCGCGATGGTCTGCGTGGCCTGCATGCACTCAGCTCACGGGCGATCCGCGACAATGAGCTGAACATCAAAACGCTGACCGACATCATCGAGCAAAAGCGCATCCTGACCGACCAGTTCCGTCACACGATCCGGCTGATCCTCGCCAATATCGCGCAATCGCATCCCGAGACCGACGAAGATCCGGTCGCGGACACCGTGCGCCGAGATCTGCTCAGCGCGAGCTACCTCTCGCAGCGCGTCAGCGATCTGATCGAAGCCGAACAAATGATCGGGAAGAAGCGCCAGTCACGCAACTGACCGATCCAAAGAAACGCGGCTGTCTTTCCGCGTCAGGACGCGTCGGCACCATCCTTTCTGCTCCCCCAGCCGGTGCGTCCGAACTTTTCTCCAAAAATTTTTTCACTCTGAGAAACGTTCCACCCATCTCCTGTCCAGTTGTGAGCCACATGGACGAAGGAGAACAAGAAATGTCACGCGTTACTTTGCAAGCCGCCAACCAAAATCCGGGCGGAGAAACGAACCTTGAGACCAACCTACTGGGGTTGATTGAACTGCTCGCGCAGGCGCAGGTGCGCGCCGAGACGCGCCCTTCCAGCGCATACGGTCGCGTGGCTGCTAACGACAACACCCCAATTTACAAGAAAGGCTGAACCATGACCAAGCGCGCTGTCATTTACGCCCGCTATTCGACTGGCAAGCAAAAGCAGACGTCCATCGCTGATCAGGTGGCGATGTGCGAGCGTCATTGCGAAAACGCCGGCTGGGAAGTTGTTGGGGTGTTTAGCGACAGCGAGAAGACTGGCAAACGCACCAAGCGGCCTGGACTTCAGGAAATGATTGAGATGTTGCGCTGCCGCAAAGCCGACGTCGTTCTTATCGAAGCCGTCGACCGCTTGCACCGCTCCGTGGTCAATGCACTGTCCTACTTCGAGATTACTACCTTCCGAGGGATCGAGCTTTACTCAGTCTCTGAAGGGCAACAGGACTTTATCAAGCTCCTGTTCAATGCCCTTGGCGCTCAGTATTATTCGGATAGCGTCGCGGTTCACACGCGACGCGCTCTCGAGTCCCTCGTGCGTAAACAAGGACGAACGCACGGAATGGCCTTCGGCTATCGCAAAAAAGACGGCGAGACAGGTCTAAACCGCGAGCCGGACCCTGAAACCGCTTGGATCGTGACGCGCATTTTTGAAGAAACCGCCGCAGGCCATTCGGCCGAACAGATTGCCCAGCGGCTCAATCAGGAAGGCATCCCAGCGCCAAAGGGTGGGGATTGGTATACATCGACCTTGCGCGGAAACAAGCAGCGCGGCGATGGCATCCTGCGCAATCGAATCTACATTGGCGAGGTCACCTACGGCGCTACGAAGTCCAGCTTCGATCCCGAAACTGGCAAGAAATGGGTGGAAGCGACGCCGGACCAAGCGACCACCCTTCAGGTTGAGGATCTGCGGATCATTCCGCAGCCGCTCTGGGACGCAGCCCACACTCAACTCGAAGCCACCGCTCGTCAGGTCGAGACCATTGGAAATGCTTCAGCCGCGCATCGCACCAAATATCTCTTGTCCGGGCTCTTGGTTTGCGGCTGTTGCGGTCGCCCTTTCACAATGCAAGCTCAAGGGAAATATTATTGCCGGAACAAGAAGCTCTGTGGCAATCGGACTCCGGTTTTGCGGGAAGCAATTGAACAGCGTGTGTTCGCTAGCCTGCGCGACCTCTTCCTGACTCCGGAACTCGAAGCAAAGTTCGACGCAACGATCGCTGCTGAACGTCGGAAAATGGCGTCCGCATCTGGATCGAACGAGCTTCGAACACTCATCCGTCGCAAAGCCGAAGCAGAAAAGGCCATCACGCAGATCCTGCGCGCGATCGAAAGCGGCACGACATTCAAAAGCCTCCTTGAGCGAGCCCAATCCCTTGAGGACGAGATCGCCAGACTCGAACTCCAGATCAACAAGCTGGAGGCAGTGCGGCGCAGTGCTGAAGCTATGCCAACCCGAGCAGCACCCGTTTACGCCGCCGCTATAGAACGGATGGAGACGCTACTGGCCGATCCTGATTTTGTGCACCAGGCGAGTGGTCATTTGGCTCAACTGATCCGAAGTATCAGGCTCACGCCGGATCATACAGCGCAAGACGGAATGTCTGCCGAGGTTCATATGGACCTCGGCAGTTGGGTTTTGGGGGCCGGATATTCAGCAGAGATCGCCGCCCGGTTCTCAAACAATCCGCAAATGACGATTGAGGTGGGGGCAGCGCCCCCCACTTGAAGCAGGGGTGTGGGGGCAGCGCCCCCACGCGGGTCGGCTTGCGCCCTGCGCAAGTCGAAACCTCTCACGCGGGCTGGCCGATCGGCCCCCGTTGATCGACAAGGAAATCCGTCGCCATCGCCCCGATCCACATGGAAAAGAGCGCGAGCCATGCGGTGCCGACGAAGATCGACCCGCCGGACACGCCCGCCCCGATGGCGCAGCCGCCCGCCAGCATCCCGCCGAAGCCCATCAGCGCGGCGCCCGCGAAGGCGCGGCGCATGTTCTGTTCGTTCTCGAATCCCTGAAACCGGAACTCGCGTTTGATCCAGCTTGCCACGAACGCGCCGATCACCACACCGGGGACAAGTCCGATGTCGAATTCCAGCGCCGGGTTCGGCTCCAGAAAAAACATGAGCGTATTGGCCGAAGGGCCGGTGAACGTGGCCGAGGTGACCGTGACCGGGTCGAACGCCACCTGACTGAGCGAAAAGGTCAGCACCCATCCCAAAGCGACGGCGAAGCCGACGCCGGAGGCGAAGACGAGGCGCGCAGCGCCGATCTGGTTGCGCCGCGCCACGACCAGCGCGAGCACCGCGAGCGCGAGGCCAAGGGCGAAGCCCGACCAGTCCGGCAGGCGGAGCGCGTGCAGCAGGTTCACGTTGGTCCCGCCTTCGGTCATCCAGACCCGCGCAAGGCGGTCGCGCAGCGGGGCGAGCGAGCCGTGCAGCGACATCTGCGCCACCACGGCGAAGATCAGGCCGGACACGACCGAGCGCAGGTTGCCCGCCGCCGCCAGCACCAGAAGCCGCCCCGAACAGCCACGGGCCAGCACCATGCCGACCCCGAACATCAACCCGCCGATGATCGCACCGGACCATGATCCGGTGACGGCCATCATCCGGGCGTCCTCGACCCGCATCCATCCCAGAAGCGACGCGCCCTGAACCCAGGCCAGCGCGGTCGAAAAGGTCAAGAGCCACACCGCGACCGACGGCCCCATCCGGCGCCGCGCGAATTCGACCGTCGCGGCGCGCAGGCAAAAGCGCGAGCGTTGGGCCGCCACGCCGAAGACGATCCCGGTGACGAGGCCGAACAGCGCCCCGGTCTGGGTCTCTCCAATCCAGTCTATGAGCGGAACGATATCCATCGCGCGTCCTCCTGTTCGCCGTGTCTTGTGTCATGATCCTGTCCGGCGAGCCTTGATTTGGATCAGACGCATTCGCGGCACTGCATACGTCTCCTGTGCGCGGATGGCTCGGATCAGCGTCGCACTGTGCGGGTCCGAACAGGGATCGGGTCTCGCCAGAGCCTATGTGCGGCCCTATTGAGGGACATGCGATTTCACAAGGTCACTCTCGAAGAAGCCAGGAGCCTGCCGATCTGGCGCCAGCCCATCGCGCTTCTGGTGGTGACGGCGGCAGCGATGCCGATCGCCTTCGCGACGTGGAACGCGCTTCTCAACAACTTCGTCATCGAGGTCGCCGGTTTCACCGGGGTCGAGATCGGGTGGCTGCATTCGGTCCGCGAAATCCCCGGCTTCCTCGCCATCGGGGTCATCGCGCTCATCATGTTCGTTCGGGAGCAGGTTCTGGGCCTCGTCGCGCTCCTGCTGCTTGGCGCGGCGACGGCGGTGACCGCTTGGTTCCCGTCCTTGGGCGGCATCCTCACCATCACGATGCTCTCGTCGATCGGGTTTCACTACTACGAAACCGTGAACCAGTCGCTTCAACTGCAATGGATTCCGCGCGAGCGCGCGCCGCAGGTGCTGGGCTGGCTGGTGGCCGTCGCCTCTGCCGCGTCGCTCGCTTCCTACGGGTTGCTCGTGCTGACGTGGAAGGCGTTCGATCTGAGTTACAACTTCGTCTATCTCGCGGCGGGCGGGATCGCGACGCTCATGGCGATCGGTGCGCTCATCGTCTTTCCGCAATTCGAAAGCCCGGAGCCGCAGCTCAAGACCTTCGTGCTGCGCCGCCGCTACTGGCTTTACTACGCCTTGCAGGCCATGTCGGGTGCGCGCCGCCAGATCTTCGTCGTGTTCGCGGCCTTCATGATGGTCGAGCGGTTCGGCTTCGAGGTGCACGAGGTCACGGCGCTGTTCATCATCAACTTCGTCGCCAACATGCTCTTCGCGCCGCTCATGGGTCGGGCCGTGGCGCGGTGGGGCGAGCGGCGGGCGCTCATGTTCGAATACGGGGGGCTCATCCTCGTCTTTCTCGCCTATGGCGGCATCTATTACTTCGGCTGGGGCGTGATGCTGGCGGGTGCGCTTTACGTCATCGACCATCTGTTCTTTTCGCTGGCCTTCGCGATGAAGACCTATTTCCAGAAGATCGCGGATGTGCCGGACATCGCACCGACCGCCGCCGTGGCTTTTACGATCAACCACATCGCGGCGGTGTTCCTGCCGGCGCTTTTGGGCTACCTCTGGGTGCAGTCGCCGGGTGCGGTGTTCGGGCTGGCGGCGGGCATGGCGGCGGCCTCGCTGATGCTGGCGATGCTGATCCCGCGGCACCCGGAAAAGGGTCACGAGACCGTGTTGACCGGCACCGCGATCTCGCCCGCCGAGTGATCCGGGCCTATATTGCCGGGCAAAGGAGGACGCGATGTTTGGATTTTTCAAAGACCCCGAGATGGTGACGGCGGCGGATGCGCTGCCGGGCCGCGACCATGCGATCCCCACGGCGGACGAGCACGCGGTGTTCGGTCGGCCCCTGACGATGGACGTGCCCGAGGGCATGGAGGTCGCGATTTTCGCGATGGGTTGCTACTGGGGCGTCGAGCGCAAGTTCTGGCAGGTGCCGGGCGTCTGGCTGACCATGGTCGGCAATGCGGGCGGCCACACGCCGAACCCGACCTATGAAGAGGTCTGCACGGGCCGCACCGGGCATGCCGAAGCGGTGCGCGTGGTCTATGACCCCAAACAGGTCAGCTACGAGGAGCTGCTTCAGGTGTTCTGGGAGGGTCACGACCCGACCCAAGGGATGCGTCAGGGCAACGACCGGGGCACGCAGTATCGTTCGGCGATCTACGCCGTGAACGACGCGCAACTCGCCGCGGCCAAGGCCAGCCGCGAACGGTTCCAGCCGCGCCTGTCCAAGGCGGGATACGGCAAGATCACCACGGATATCGAGATGGCCGGACCGTTCTACTGGGCCGAGGACTATCACCAGCAATACTTGCACAAGCACCCGAACGGCTACTGCGGGCTGGGCGGCACTGGGGTCACCTGTCCGGTGGGCACCGACGCCTGAGCCGGGGCCGATACCTGAAACGACAAAGGCCGCGCGGGTTCTTGCGCGGCCTTTTTCATTCGTTCGCGGCGTGCGGGGCTTACAGAATCCCGATCTCGGCCAGCGCGGTTTCCAGCTCGCGCGGCAGTTCGCTTTCACCTTGGCGACCTTTCGGCAGATCGCGCGGCGCGTCCTCGGGCTTGAGGTAACGCCAGCCCTGAAACGGGCGCCGGGGCGCGGCGTGGGTGCGCACGACCTCACGGTCCAGCACCAGACCGCAGCGGCGGATGCCGTCCTCGCGCACGACCTCGTCCAGCCGCACGACCCGCTGGCGGGCGAGAATCACGCCCTTGAAGACCCAGTAGAGCGAGCCACCGTTCAGCAGTTCCTCCTCGCGTTTCGGCCACATGCGGGTGACATGGCGCGGCTCGTAATCCGGGTCGCCCCCGGCGCGCATCTTTTGCCACGCGGTCAGGTCTTCGACCGCTTCCGCACCGACGCAGAGTTTCACCAGATTGATATGGCTCACCGTGTTCACCTCTTGTTCATCCCCCCAAATCTAGTGGTTGGGGATGACTCGCACCCATCATTAGCGTAATACTAGGTCTCCCCCGCTGACTGATTCAACCGGGGGCCGCCGCTTAATCCGCCACGCTGAAGATCAAAAGGCCGTGCCATGACCCGTTTCGCCGCCCCCATCGCAGAACAGATCTGGGATATGAAATACCGGCTCAAGGAAGCCGACGGGACGGCGGTGGACAAGACCATCGAGGATACATGGCACCGGATCGCGGATGCGCTGGCGGACAGCGAGCCGGAGCGGGCGGGGGAGTTCTATGCCGCCCTCGAGGATTTCAAATTCCTGCCTGCGGGCCGGATCACGGCGGGCGCGGGCACGGCGCGCAACGTGACTCTGTTCAACTGCTTCGTCATGGGCACGATTCCCGACAGCATGGCGGGCATCTTCGACATGCTGAAAGAGGCCGCGCTGACGATGCAGCAGGGTGGCGGGATCGGCTACGATTTCTCGACGATCCGGCCCAAAGGGGCGGGGGTCAAAGGCGTGGCTGCCGATGCGTCGGGTCCGCTGTCGTTCATGGACGTCTGGGACGCGATGTGCCGCACCATCATGTCGGCGGGCAGCCGTCGCGGCGCGATGATGGCGACGATGCGCTGCGACCACCCGGATATCGAGGATTTCATCACCGCCAAGTCGGACGCGGCCCGCCTGCGCATGTTCAATATGTCCGTGCTCGTGACCGACCCGTTCATGGAAGCGGTCAAATCCGGCGGCGCGTGGGATCTGACCTTCGACGGAACCACCTACCGCACAGTCGAGGCACGCGATCTGTGGAACAAGATCATGCAGGCGACCTATGATTATGCCGAGCCGGGCGTGATCTTCATCGACCGCATCAACCGGATGAACAACCTGGCCTATTGCGAAACGATCGCGGCCACCAACCCCTGCGGCGAGCAACCCCTGCCGCCCTATGGTGCCTGTTTGCTCGGGTCGATCAATCTTGCCCGACTGGTGGAGCACCCGTTCGAGGAGGCCGCGACGCTCGACTACGATGCGTTGAGCGACCTCGTCACGACCGCTGTTCGAATGATGGACAACGTGGTGGATGCCTCGCGCTTCCCGCTGGAGCAGCAGGCGCGCGAAGCCGAGGCCAAGCGCCGGATCGGACTGGGCGTCACCGGGCTGGCCGATGCGCTGCTGATGCTTGGGCTGCGCTATGGCTCGGACGAGGCTGCCGCGCAGACCGAGGTCTGGATGAAGGCCATCGCGCGTGCCGCTTACCTCGCCAGTGTCGAGCTTGCGAAAGAAAAAGGGCCGTTTCCGCTGTTCGATGCCGAAGCCTATCTCGCCTCCGGCTCGCTTCAGCATATGGACGACGACGTGCGCGAGGCGATCCGCGAACACGGCATCCGCAACGCGCTGCTCACGTCGATTGCGCCCACCGGCACGATCAGCCTTTACGCCGGCAACGTGTCGTCGGGGATCGAGCCGGTGTTCGCCTATGCCTACACGCGAAAGGTGCTCCAGAAAGACGGAAGCCGGACCGAAGAAGAGGTCGTGGATTACGCCGTGCAGATGTGGCGCGACAAGTTCGGCGACGCCGATCTGCCGGATTACTTCGTGAACGCCCAGACGCTGGCCCCGATGGATCACGTCAAGATGCAGGCGGCGGCGCAGAAATGGGTCGATTCGTCGATCTCCAAGACGATCAACTGCCCCGAGGACATCAGCTTCGAGGGGTTCAAGGACGTCTACATGGAAGCGTGGGAGACGGGTTGCAAAGGCTGCACCACCTATCGCCCGAACGATGTAACGGGGTCGGTTCTATCGGTGAGCGAGGAGAAGGCCGCCCCCGAAGTCCTCTCCACCACCGACGATGAGCCGCGCCAGCCGCACGGCGATGTGGTCTATATCTCCGAGCCGCTGGATCGGCCGCAAGAACTGGACGGGTCGACCTACAAACTCAAGTGGCCGGACAGCGAGCACGCGATTTATATCACGATCAACGATCTGGTCGTCGCCGGGCATCGGCGCCCGTTCGAGGTGTTCATCAACTCCAAGAACATGGAGCATTTCGCCTGGACCGTGGCGCTCACACGCATGATCTCGGCGGTATTCCGGCGCGGGGGCGACGTGACCTTTGTGGTCGAAGAACTCAAAGCGGTGTTCGACCCGCGCGGCGGTGCTTGGATGCAGGGCAAGTATATCCCCTCGATCCTCGCGGCCATCGGCGGCGTGATCGAGAAACACATGATCGCCACGGGTTTTCTTGCCGGCGAGGGGATGGGGCTGAAGTCCGACCCTCAGGCCGACGTGGTGAACATCGGTCATCGCCCCGGCCCGGCCTGCCCGTCCTGCGGCCAGTACACCATGCAGATGATCGAAGGCTGCATGACCTGTTCGTCCTGCGGTCATTCCAAGTGCGGCTGAGCGCGACGCGTTCAACGTAACGACCGCACTTGTCGCCTTGGGGGCGGCGCGATAGGGATGCGCCACGATATCACGTGAGGTTTCCATGCGCCTGTCCCGCTACTTCCTGCCCGTTCTCAAGGAGACGCCGTCCGAGGCGCAGATCGCTAGTCACCGCCTGATGTTGCGGGCCGGAATGATAAAACAGCAGGCGGCGGGGATCTATTCGTGGCTTCCGCTGGGCTACAAGGTGCTCAAGAACATCGAGCGGATCGTGCATGAAGAGCAGCAGCGCGCGGGTCACATCCCGATCCTGATGCCGACGCTGCAATCGGCCGATCTGTGGCGCGAATCCGGGCGCTACGACGATTACGGGCAGGAGATGCTGCGCATCACCGACCGCCACGGGCGCGATATGCTCTATGGTCCGACGAATGAGGAAATGGTGACGGATATCTTCCGCGCCCATGTCGGCAGCTACAAGGATCTGCCGCTCACGCTTTACCACATCCAGTGGAAGTTCCGGGACGAGATCCGCCCGCGGTTCGGCGTGATGCGGGGCCGCGAGTTCTTCATGAAGGACGGCTACAACTTCGACCTGACCCGCGAAGATGCGCTGCATGCCTATAACCGCCACCTCGTCAGCTACCTGCGCACCTATGAGCGCATGGGGCTTCAGGCGATCCCGATGCGGGCCGATGGCGGGCCGATCGGCGGCGACTACACCCACGAATTCCTCGTGCTGGCCGAAACCGGCGAATCCGAGGTGTTCTATGACAGCGAGATCACCGATCTGAAATTCGGTGACCGCGAAATCGACTATGACAGCGTCGAGGCCTGTCAGGCGGTGCTTGAAGAGTTCACCTCGCGCTACGCCCGCACGGACGAAACCCATGACGAGGCGCTGTTCAACGAAATCCCCGAAGAGCGCCGCCGCGTGGCACGGGGCATCGAGGTCGGCCAGATCTTCTACTTCGGCACCAAGTATTCCGAGGCGATGGGTGCCACGGTGCAGGACAGCGACGGCAACAAGGTTCCGGTCGAGATGGGGTCGCACGGGATCGGCGTCAGCCGCCTTGTCGGTGCGCTGATCGAAGCGAACCACGACGACAAGGGCATCATCTGGCCCGAGGGCGTGACGCCGTTCCACTGCGGGATCGTCAACCTCAAGCAGGGCGATGACGAGGCCGACGCGGCCTGTGAGACGCTTTACAAGGCGCTGACCGCTGCCGGGCTGGAGCCGCTTTACGACGACCGCAACGAACGCGCGGGCGGCAAGTTCGCGACGATGGACCTGATCGGTCTGCCGTGGCGCATCACCGTCGGCCCGCGCGGGCTCAAGAACGGTGTGGTCGAGCTGACCTCGCGCCGCACGGGCGAGAGCGAGGAACTGGCACCCGAGGCCGCCGTCGCCAAGGTGCGCGAGATCTACGGGGTGTGATTTCGCGGCGCGAGGTCACCGAGCCGCAAGGGCTGTTTCATCCCTGCCGGGCCTACAGCTACGCGGCCATCGCGTTCATGCTCCATTCGATCGAAGAGTTGGAAGGGCTGGCGGCGTGGGTGGCGGCGCGGAACCTGCCGGTGGTCATCACCGCACCGCAGCTGTCGCAGGCGATCACGTGGCTCGCCATCGCGGTTCTGGGTATCCTGATCGTCGGGCGGACGGTGACGAACCGCCCGGTGCAGATCATCGTCGCGGGCGTCGTCGGCGCGCTTCTGGCGAATGTGGTCAGCCACGTGGGCCTCAGCCTCGCGACCTGGACCTATATGCCGGGAACGGGCACCGCGCTGGCGTTGGTTCTGCCCGCCTGTCTTTGGCTTTACCGGCACATGGCCCTGGCTGACCCGGCGCGGCTGGTGGCTGCGGGCATCGGGGTGCTTGCCATGGCGCCGGTCACGTGGGTCGCGCTGGCGCTTGCCGCGTGACTTGACCGACGCCGCGCCAACGCCCAGACTCGCGCCCAAAAAAGGAGTGGAGCAGATGCGTATTCTGGCCCTTGCAGGCGGCATCGTCGGTGCGCTTGGCCTGTCGCAGTTTCCCGAGTTCTCGCAGCAGTATGTCCAGCGCCTGTCGGGCGCCGTGGATGAGTTGCGCGCGGTGACCGTCGTGTTCGACGGGGCGGCCAGTGCGGCCGGCCTGACACGTGAAGAGGCGTTGCGCGAAATGCAATCGGGCAATTCCGGCCTCGTCGCCAGCGTGGGGTCGGGGATCGGCGAGCGGATCGCGCGGTATGAGCGGCTCAACGCCGATTACGAGGCGCTGGCACCCGCCACGCCGGTCGCGCGGCTGGCGAACGTCTGGCGTTTCCGTGATGAGGAACTTGTGGAGCGGACGTGGGAGCATTATCAACCCGCCGTGCCGGTCACCGTGGATGGCGCCATCACGGCGGGGATCGGGTTCGTCGCCGGATGGGCGGTTGTCGGCGGTCTGATCGCGCTTCTGCTCAGACCCTTCCGCCGCCGCCGCTACGCCTGAAAGGAATTGCCATGCCCATGCAGATGCGCTTCGCGCTGATTTCCGCGGGACTTTTGTTCGTCATGCCGCTGCTCGCGGGCATCCTGAAAGCCAGCGTGTTCTGGTGCCTCGCGATCTACGCGGTCTTCATCCTGAATGCGGCCATCGGGGCCAAGCGGGTAGGGCGCGAAGGCGGGCTGAAATCGATGCAGACGATTCTCATCACGCAGGGCGTGATGATCCTGATCTTCTATCTCATTGGCCGCTTCATCAACCTGATCGCCATGTCGGGCGACCGGGTGGACCTGACGCCGCTGCATTACGGGATCTTCGCCGTGATCGCGCTGGCGGCCATCGGGGCCGGCCTGATCGCGTCGAAAAAGCCCGCGACGCCCGCCGAAACGGACACCAGCGACGCCTGAGGGCGCGCCGGTTTCAGATCAGAAAGCCCGACCGTGGCCAACCGCACAGCCCCGTTTTCCCGTTTCGAATGGATGATCGCCTGGCGCTACCTGCGTGCGCGCCGGGCCGAAGGGGGCGTGTCCACGATGACGTGGATATCGCTGATCGGCATCACGCTCGCCGTGGCCGCGCTTATCATCACCCTGGCCGTGCGCACCGGGTTCCGGGCCGAATTCGTCGACACGATCCTCGGCGCGAACGCCCATGTCACCGTCTATACGGCGGGCGAGGTCACGGCGCAGGGCAACCTCGACCGGACGCTCAAGGATTATGACGCATGGGCCGACCGGATTGCCGGGGTCGAAGGCGTCACCCGGGCCGCGCCTTTGGTCAAGGGTCAGGTCATGGCCAACAACCAGGACCGCAACATCGGGGTCCAGATCTTCGGCATCCGCGCCGATGACCTGAAGACCATCCCCGGGATCGTGAACAACGAGACCTCGACCGGGAATATCGACGATTTTCAGGACGGGGTCGCCATCGGACTTGGCGTCGCGCGGGAACTGGGTCTGGGGCTGGGCGACAAGATCCGGCTCATTTCCCCCAACGGGGTCAAGACGGCGTTCGGCACCAGCCCGCGCGTCAATGTCTACGACGTGAAGTATATCTTTTCCGCCGGCCGCTACGACATCGACGCCACCCGCGTCTACCTGCCCTTCGAAGAGGCGCAGTCCTATTTCAACAAGGAAGGATCGGCGGACGAGATCGAGGTCATGGTCGAGGACCCGGAAGAGATCAACCGCTATGTCGGTGCGGTGCTGGCGGCGGCTGGCGACGGTTCGCTCGTCTGGACGTGGGAGGACAGTGCGGGATCTTTCCTGCGCGCGCTTGAGATCGAGGACAACGTGATGTTCATCATCCTGTCCGTGCTCGTGCTGATCGCGTCGATGAACATCGTCTCGGGCCTCATCATGCTGGTCAAGAACAAGGGGCGCGACATCGGCATCCTGCGCACCATCGGGCTGACCGAAGGGTCGGTGCTGCGCGTCTTTTTCCTGTGCGGGTCGGTCACGGGCATAGCGGGAACCGTGTTCGGTGTCATCCTCGGCTGCCTGTTCGCGATCTATATCGACCCGATCTTCGCCTTCGTGAACTACCTGTCCGGCGGCGGGGTCTGGGACCCGTCAATCCGGGGCATCTATGCGCTGCCCGCCAAGCTGCAACTGGGCGACGTGCTGTCGGCCGTGGGCATGTCGCTGGGCCTGAGCTTCATCGTCACGATCTTTCCGGCCCGCCGTGCCGCCCGGATGAACCCGGTGGAGGCGCTGCGCTATGAGTGATGTGCTGACGCTGGAAAGGATCGAAAAGGTCTACAACGCGGGCGAACCGGGCGAGGTCTCGGTGCTGAAAGGTGCGGATATCGCAATTGCACCCGGTGAGGTCGTGGCCCTCGTCGCGCCCTCGGGCGCCGGGAAATCCACGCTCCTGCACATCGCCGGTCTGCTCGACACGCCATCGGCGGGGCGCGTCGCCATCGGGGGCGAGGACGTGACCGATCTGGGCGACCGCCGCCGCACCGCGCTGCGCCGCTCGAAGATCGGGTTCATCTACCAGTTCCATCACCTGCTGCCGGAATTCACGGCGGCCGAGAACATCATCCTGCCGCAGCTTGCGAACGGGGCCGCGCAGGGCACCGCAAAGGCGCGGGCGGCGATGCTGCTCGACCGTGTGGGCGTCGCGCACCGTGCAAGCCATCGCCCCGCCGAACTGTCGGGCGGCGAGCAACAGCGCGTGGCGTTCTGCCGGGCGCTGGCGAATGCGCCGGAGCTTCTGCTGGCCGACGAGCCGACCGGGAACCTCGACCCCGAAACCTCGGACCGGGTGTTCGGGGCGCTCATGGATCTCGTACGTGAAACCGGGCTGTCGGCCCTGATCGCGACGCACAATCACGACCTCGCCGCGCGGATGGACCGGAACGTGCACCTTGATGGTGGGATGGTCACACTCAAGACGTGATACGACACATACCTCTTGCCGAATCGAGGTGACCCCCCAATCATTGAGTCGTATTTAGGGGGATACACCATATGTTGCGTAAACGACTTTCCATGCTCGCGCCGATCCTGGCCGCGACGATATTTTCCACGACCACGGCGCCTGCCAGCGCGGAAGAGGTCTTTTCATCATCCAACCGAGCGAAACAGCGGATCGTGGTGCGCGTCGACGTCTCGGAGCAGCGGATGACCGTGATCCAGGGCGGTCAAAGGCTTTACGACTGGGATGTGTCGACGGCGCGTGTGGGGAAATACACACCGCGCGGCACGTTCCAGCCGCAGTTCTTCTCGCCCAATCACCGCTCGTCGAAATACGGCGGCGCGCCGATGCCGTGGTCGGTGTTCTACGACGGCGACTATGCGATCCACGGCACCGATGCGATCAGCCGGCTCGGCGCACCGGCCTCGGCCGGGTGCGTGCGACTGCACCCGGACAATGCCAAGCTCCTCTACGCGATGATCTTCGAGGCCGGGAAGGCAGAGACCTTCATCGTCGTTCAGGACTAGGTCCGGTTCGAAAACTGTGCGGGCTTGCGCCCGCGCAGGTCTTGCGCCGCCCCGCCTTCGGCGGGTCGTCGCGATGGGGGGAGGCCAGCCTCCCCCGTCTCGCCCCTCGGGGCGAGACTCCCCCTCCGAGGTATTTGAAGACCGAAGAAGCCGGATCAGGCTTTCTGGGTGAGCCAGACTCCGACCGCCATGAGGGCGATGCCTGCGGCACGGGTCAGGCTAATCGGCGAAATGCGCGCGCCAAAGAGGCCGAACTGGTCGATCAGGGCCGCCGAGACGAGTTGCCCCAGCAGAACGAAGAACACCGCGTTGCCGACGCCGAAGCGGGGCGCGACGAAGGTGATCGAGAGCACGTAGAAGGCCACGAAGAACCCGCCGGTGAGCAGCACTTTCGGCGCATCCCCGAGCCGCGCGATGGCCGAGGGGCCGGTGAGGAGCGCGGCGATCAGGCCGATGGTGAAGGCGAGGCCGAAGGTCACGATGCCAGTTGCGAAGGGATTGCCGATCTTCTGACCCAGCTGCGAATTGATCGCGGCGAAGACGGGGATGCCGATCCCGGCGATCAGCATGGTCAGGGCGTAGCCGGTCGTGCCGTTCATGGGACCATGTAGGTTGCGGTGGCCGTGGCCACGGGTTTGTCGGAGGGTTCCGCGATCATCGTCGCATCGGCGAAAAGCACGGCCTTTCCGGCCCGCACCACGCGGGCGTGGCAGGCGATCCGCTCGCCCGCGCCGGGCCGGAGGAACACGGTGTCGAGGTTGGTGGTCGCCACAGGTTTGAATTCGCCGTAGTGGCCGATGGCGGCGAAGACCATCGCTGTGTCGGCCAGCGTCGCAAGTGCCTGACCTGAAACGATCCCGCCGACGCGGGCGATTTCGTCCGTTACGGGGATGGACAGGGTCGCGCCTTCCGGCCCGATCGCGTCGATGCGCATGTCGAGCGCACGGACCCAGGGGGCGAACATGTCTGCGAGGATTTTTTCGGCGGTTTCAGGCGTCATGGCGGCCACAATGTCCGCAACGCCCGCGTCGATCAAGCCTCAACCTGCGGGGGTTTCGCTGTCGCGGTCCATGAGGCCGCGCAGATCGTCGATCGCCGCGCTCGCCCGGTCCGCAGCGCCCCCGAGGTCTTCGGCGATCTGGGCGGTCATGTCCTGATCCAGCCCGCGTTTCATGAGCCGGGCGGAGGAGGCCGAGACGTTGGCGAGATTGGCGAAGGCGTGTAGCGCGCTGGGCAGGGCCATCACGATGTCACGGTCGCGTGCGCCCGCGTCAAAGGTGAGGGCGAGAACGGTCTTGACGCCGCTGCCCTCGGCCATCAGGGGCAGGGTGCGCACGGCGCGCGGTTCGTCCTCTCCGGCCAACTGCCCGGTGAAGGTCGCGACGGCCCCGTCGAGCGCCTGTTCCAGCGCGGCGCGCGCCTCGGGCGCCGTGTTCTGCGCCCACAGGGCCGACCAGGATGCGCCGCAGATGTCTTCGGCCTGCTTTCCGATCAGGGCGGCGCCCCGGCGGTTCACGGCGACCACTTCGCCCGCCTCGTCGACGAGTTTGGCGCAGATGCCGGCCGCGTCTGCAAGAAGGTCAATCAGCGCGTGAAGCACCGATGCGTCGATCGCATTGGATTTGAAGACGAGATCCAACTTGTCCTCCTTGGGCAATAAGTCGGAGCCTCAGTATCGTTTGAGGTGACTAATGACAAGCTTGACGCGAAGATATCAGCGCGACATCGCCTTGGCAAAAGCACTGCGCAGGCTTTCGTTCGAGAAGGGTTTCTGAACGACGGGGCAGGGTGGATAGCTTTCGATCAGTTCCGGGGTCTCGCCATAGCCCGTGGACAGCACGAAGGGCACGCCGAGTTCCGCCAGCCGTTTGGCCACGGGCACGGATTGCTCGTCACCGAGGTTCACGTCGAGCAGCGCGAAGTCGAGCTTGTGACTTTCGACGATATCGAGCGCCTCTTTCACCGAGGCGGCGATCTTGACGGTCTTCGCCCCGAATTCTTCGAGGATGCCCTGCGCGTCCATCGCGATGATGAGCGTGTCTTCGACGATGAGCCCGACCCCCTGAAGCGTGAGTTTCTGCGCGGCCTTCGACGAGGGCGGCGGCGCGGCGGGCGCGTGGTCTTCTTCCTGCACCCCGGCGATGTGGCCCTTGGGAATGTGGAAATGCGCTTCGACGCCGGAAATCTTGTAGTCGATCCGCGCTTCGCCCTTAAGCTCGTGCGGAATGGACAGCTCGATGATGGTGGAGCCGAAGCCCCGGCGGCTCGGCGCCTTGACCGGGGGGCCGCCCGCCTCGCGCCAGTCGATCGAGATTCCGCCCTTGGCATCCTCGGTGATCTGGATCGTGACCGTGCCGGACTGATCGCAGAGCGCGCCGTATTTCATCGAATTCGTCGCCATCTCGTGAACCACCAGCGCGACGTTCGTGAAGGCGGTGGGCGACAACAGCGCATCGGGGCCGTTCACGATCACGCGTTGCGACTTGGCCTCGGCATAGGCCTCGAATTCGCAGCGGATCAGTTCCTTGAGCGGCGCCGGCTCCCACCGGTCGCGGGTGAGCTGGTCGTGGGCGCGGGCGAGGGATTGGATGCGGCCGTCGAGGCGGCTGGTGAAATCCGCGACGCTGCCGGTGTCGGACTTGGTCTGAGACACCAGCCCCTGCATCAGGTTGAGGATGTTGCGCACGCGGTGATTGAGTTCGGAAATCAGAAGTTGCTGCTGCTCCTGAGCGCGCTTGCGTTCCTCGGCGGTGGCGTCCGTCACCTTGAGGAAAATCTCGAGCAGCACGACGCGAAGCTGGTCGGCGGCATGTTCGGCGTGATCGGTCCAGGCTTCGGACTTGCCCTCGACATCCTGTTGCCACGTCTCGAAGCTCTTGCGCGGGGTCAGGCGGGTGCCGTTGGGGCCGACCTCGACCGCCTTGGTCGGGTCTCCGGCCCAGTTCACCTTTTCCGTCACCGGTCGGCGGCACAGGACAAGGTAGTCGCGCGGAAAGCGCGACACGGGAATGGCAAGGATGCCCGCGGCCCGGTCGACGAAGGAGGCGGCAACGGGCAGGATACGCGACAGGTCTTCGGTGGAGAAGATGCCGGGGGTCGGCGCATCGTCCAGCAACTTGGCGATATGCTCGAATTCCTCGGCGGTGGGGGTCGTCCCCGTCGCACTGAATTCGCCGTCGTGATAGAGCACCATGCCGTCGTGCGGGATCACGCGCTGGATGTCGGGAGAGAGCGAGAACAGGCTTTCGTCAAGCGCCAGACCATCGGCCATATGCGCCATGATCCGGGTCTGAAGCCGCGCGGTATCGTCCTGCGCGCGCGACCGGATGCGGGCCTGATATTGACCCAGTTCGAACGAAAAGAGGTGCGCGAACAGTTCGACCGCCGTGCGCCGTTCATAGTCGATGTAACGCGGCGAATTGTGGTGGCAGGCGAACAGCCCCCAAAGCTCGCCGTCCTTCATGATCGACACCGACATCGAGGCTTCGATGCCCATGTTGTGCAGGTATTCGATATGGATGGGCGATACCGCACGGGTCACGGCGAGGGACAGGTCGATCGGCTTGCCTTCGGCATCCACACCGGGACGGATGACCGATCCGGGGTCTTCGACATCCGCGATCAGGCGCAGGAGCGCGCGTTTGTATAGCGCACGGGCCTGCACGGGGATATCCGAGGCCGGGAAATTTAGACCCAGATAGCGTGTTTCGCCATCGGACCGGCACTCGCCGATCACGCGGCCCGAATGGTCCGGCTGGAATTCGTAGACCATGACGCTGTCGAACCCGGCGATCTCGGCAAGGCCACGGGCGGCGTCGCCGGCCAGTTGCGCGAGATCCTTGGTCGTGTCGATGTTCTGAATGAGGGGATAGACCTCGCTCATCACGTCGCTGCCGCGTTCGGCGGCCTTGGGTTCGAATTCGAGGATCAGGTATTGGTCGCTCTGGTGCAGAGACAGGTCGAACAGTCGTCCGTTGTTCTTGAGTTCGACGCCGAAAAGGCGGACCGCGGTCTGGGTGATGTCGCCCCGCGTCATGGCGGTGCGGAGGCGGGCGATGGCGCTGGCGTCGACGATCTCGTCGATGTTCTGGCCGATCACCTCGCCGTCGTGGTGGTCGAGGATCGTCCCAAGGTTTTCCGAGGCGTGCTGGATGACCCAGTCGGGCGACAGTGCCACGAGCGCGCCGTAGGACTGGACGCGACCGAGCAGGTGGATCGGCTCACGGTCGCAGTTGGTCAGGTCGACGGGCGTGCCGGGATCGATGTGGCGGATGGTGGGTTCGTTCACGTTGCCGCCTTTGCAAAGGTAAGCCTGCCCGCTTGCGCATAAAGCGCATAGCCTGCCCGGGTGTCGTCGATCAAGCGCCTTGCGGCGTCGCTGTCGGGGTCCATATCGCCCAGCTTGGCGCAGACCGCCGCCCATTGGCTCCGCCGGTCGGTCGGCTGAAAGAACCGGGGGAGGGGGGCGATGCCGGCCCGCGTCGCGCGCACACGCATCGCATCCACGCCCATCTGCGAGCCGAGCACGAGATAGGCACCAGCCAGACCCGACAGCGGGCGCGTTGCCTGCACCACGGGGGCGCGCTGGCTCAGATCCGCACAGTCTTTGGCGAGGCGGTCGATCAGGTCGGGCAGGATCACGGCGATCTCGGGCGCGCCGGACCCCGCGGTGGCGTCGCGGATGGCCGACAGGGCGGCATGCTGGGCCGCAAGGAACGGCGCCATGTAGGCCTGTGGAGCGTCCATGAACGGGGCGAAGAACCGCTCGGAAGCGTCATGGTCCTCGCGCGTCATCTCGCGCAGGGTCACCCGGAACGAGCGACGGGACGGTGCCTCGGCCGCTACCTTAGTAAGACTGTTCATATCGGGTAGATGTATCCCAAATCCACGACTTCCCCAAGACCAAGCCGCAAGAAATGTTATTGTTCCATCCCAAAATCAAAAATTAAGCGAGCAGGTATTGGCCGAGTGCGAAAGCGCCCACGATCGTCGACAGTCCGAGCAACACCAAAAGCCCGTCCCGCGTCACCATCGCGACCGCCATGACGGCCACCGCGAAGCCGAGAAGGGACGATGTGAAGGGCACAAGCTCCAGCATCGGCATCATCGCCCCGGCCAGCAGGCAGATGATCTGCGGCACGATCAGCAGGGGTGGCTCGACCAACATGCAGACCCTCTGCCGGGTCACCCGGTCGAGAAACAGCGCGGGCGGGCACAGCCAGTCGAGCGCCTTGCGGATGCGATCCCGTGGCGCGTGACGCCGCATGATCCAGTCGGGCAGCCAGACGTGATCGCGCCGGGCGATCATCTGGAACGCGATCAGCGCGATCGAAATGCCGCAGATCGAGGACAGGCCGGGGATACCGCTCGCCGGACTCGCCACGATCATGGCGGGCAGCATCAGAAGCGGTGCGAAGGACGCGCGCCCCATCGCCTCGACCACATCGCGCACCGACACCTCGTCCCCGTCCAGCGAAAAGCGCGCCCGGTTGAGGATTCCGGCGACGCTTTCGGGCCGGGTGGTGGGGGTCATGTTCGTGTCTGCGGTCGTCATAGATGCCTGCCTTGTCCGGGGAGTTAACGCCGCCCGCCCGGAACGGTTCCCCCTTGCGGAACCCGCACGACGGCGCGGCGTTGGGACATCGAAAGGAGACATTCGATGTCAGAACTCAAGAAAGCCAAGACCGATCCGACCGACGTTTTCTGGGGCACCGCCGAGGACACGCGCTTTGGAATGCTGGGTCTCAAGGGCAAGGATCAGCACCTTCAGCCCATGACGCATTTCGTGGATCGCGACACCAATTCGCTGTGGTTCATGACCAGCCGCGACACCGACCTCGCAAAGGCCGCGGGCGAAGGCTGGCAGACCAAGATGAGCGGTGACGGCACCGAAGCGTGGTTCATCCTCGTGTCCAAGGGGCAGGACGTGCAGATCTGCTGCAAGGGGCGGCTGCACTATTCCGACGAGATGGAGAAGCACAAGGAACTGTGGAACCCGGTCGCGGGCGCATGGTTCGACGGGCCCGAAGATCCGAAGCTCGCCGTCTATCGGCTGGAACTGGAAGAGGCCGCGATCTGGGCTTCGACCGATTCCAGCTTCGTCTTCGCTTGGGAAATCGCCAAGGCGCACGCCAAGGACGAAGACCCGGACGTGGGCACGCATACCGTCATCAACTTCTGAAGACGCGCCCGCGCGCGCAGGGCCGATCCGTTACTGAAACGGGTCGGCTTTTTTCGAGTTTCCGCCGCCCTCGAAAGGGTCGGACCGCGATCCGACCGCGTCGAGGTAGCTTTCGGTGCAGGACATGACCTCGTTCATCGCCATGTTCGTGCCGCGCAGGGAAAAGTCGCCCAGCTCGGTGCCGCGATAGGTCCAGACCATGTGGTTCGACCGCTGGAACTCCCGCACGAAATTCCCGGCGCTGTCCGAGGTGGCGGGGAACAGGTTGTAAAGCCCACGTCGCCCGTCGACATCGGTGCCATACATGGTGATGTCCCAGGGCGGGCGGCGGTCGAAGCGGACGACGAGCTGATAGGCCTCGTCCACCGCGATGGAATCCCAGTGATGGTTCAGGATCGCGACGCGCAGGCCAAGGTCGCTGGTCGATGTGTCCAGACCGAAGAAAACGAAACTGTCGTTGTCGTATTCCGCGATGGCCGCGCAGGCGCCGTAAGCCTCGTAGAAGTTGACGTCCCACCAGCCGATCGTTTTCCACGTGATGACGTCTTGGGCGGCGGCCGGCGTGGCGACGACGGCAAAGGCGAGGGCAATGGCGCGCATCTGTAGCTCCCGATGGACAAGCGTTTCCATCAGGTTAGCAAGAGTTCGCCGAATCGCCAAACCCGCTGAACGCGGGTCTGACTGGTGCGTCAGTTGAGCAGGTTCGACACGATGCCGATCGCCTCGACCACCGTCTGCGTGTCGCGGATGATGCTGTAGATCTGGTCGCCCTGACGAACGTAGATCTGGTTCGAGGGAAGCGCGGGCAGGCCGTAGGTGGTGGGCTGTTCGATGATCGTATAGTTGCGGATCACCGTCACGTTTTCCTCGCGGATGATCGTGACGTCATCGTCGTCATGGCGCTCGCGCTCATAGACGACATCGCCGCCGTTGCGGCAGCTTTCGATCTTCTTGCAGTGACCCGGCGGGATCTTCCCGACGCCCCAGCCGGTGCCATTGTTGTGGTTGTTCGGTTTCGCCGCGAGCGGTGCGGCCATCGCGACGGCGCAGACGGCGGCGAGAGCGGATTTGGTGAGTGTGGACATGCTGTCCTCCTTTTCCTTTTCGTCTGTTTAACGCAAGGTGGGGCCGAAGGGTTCAGCGGGTGTCCGCGTATGGCGAGGGACCGCCGATGAACCGGGACGGACGGGAGAAGCGACATGAAACCAATGCTTTGGCTGGTCCCCGTGGCGATGTTCGTCGCGGGGTGCGAGATGGATGGGACGGCGGATGGAGCGAAATCCGGCGCCCAGCTTTACGGCGAATACTGCGCGGCCTGTCACGGCCCGTCGGGCACCGGGGGGTTGGACGTGGGCGGCAAGACGACGCCCGACCTGACCATGCTCGCCAAGAACAACGGCGGCACCTTCCCGATGACCTACGTGATGTCGACCATCGACGGCTATGCCCGCGACGACACGCACGGGCCGATGCCGCGCTTCGGTGACCTGATCGACAGCCCGGTGGTCAACTGGGTCGATGAAGAGGGTACGCCGACACCCACGCCGCAGGCGCTTATCCGACTGGCGGAATACGTCGAAGGTCTGCAAGACTGAGCCGATCTCCGGCGCGCGCTCTGCGGTCTGAATTGTCGCTGTCTCGTCACTGGGTGACGATGGCCCCCTTGGGCGTCAGGACCGAGGCATTGGCCCGCGCCATGCGGTAGATGTGATCGTCGAACTGCACATACATCTCATGCGCCGAAAGCGGCGGCAGACCATGCGCGGCGGGGTTCGCGATGATGCGGTAATCCTGCTGCGCGACACCCAGCGCCACCTCGGTCGGCTCAGTGGGCCGGTCGGTCGTGTCCTGCGCGGTGGCGGGGATGCCCACGAGAAGCCCGAGGCCCGAAAGGCCGAGGCTGAGGGCAATGGCGGAGACGGCGATGGTATTGGTCATGGCTCTTGTCCTGTTGGCAGCGTTTGAGTGCTAACGTTCCGGGGACGGTGAGCGGTTCCATGCCGAGGGAAAAGAGTGGGCGTGCGAGGCACCGGTTGGCCTTGGACCACGACCCATAACGAGGGCAATTACATTTAAGTTTTCGGCGTTGATCGATCTTCGTCTATTTGGAGAATGCTTAGGCAGGCATTTTCACGGCGGTTTGTTCTGGCTGAAGCATTCTGAATTCATACGAAAACTAATGAATCAACACGAATGCCTTATTTCTGGGAACTCAATGCTGAATGCATTTCTCGCTCAAACTACCTGTTCAACACTCGTTTCTGTCTACCAGCTACATGTCTCGCGTAATTCTACGACAGCTGTGTCAAAGCCTCGAGTGTCAAACTTGGCTGTAACAGGTGATTCGTTATATGGTGTCGCCCTGATGATTAGTCGTTGACTGCCCAAGAGTTCCTTTAAAAACGGTATAGACCTACCACCATTCCAAAGGCCCAACGCTTTATTGTCCGTGCTTGCGACAAATGATCTCGACTGCATTGGCTTTTCATCGACTCTATATTCAATTTTTCCGTATGTCTGAATATCTGCCAGGTGTAGGTCATTGAGAATGAAATAAGCGGAGGTGGTGTTCTCTTGGCATCGCACTAGCAACGTTGCTGGACCGGGTGCCCCAAAACGCCCTTGTACATTGTCATCACTTTCTATGCGCAAAAAGACTGATTTTTCGTCCGTTAACGGCGATTGGTCGGTGCGCAAGTTCCATTTTCCATGGCCTTCGAGAGGTCCGGTTTCGTTTGCGTTTACTCCGAAGGCTTTGTCGAAGCACTGTAGCCTTGCATCGCTATCACTTATGACTACGCACTCCTCTTGAGCCGATGCAGAACTGCATACCATCGACACCAAAGCGACAACCGCAACGATCATCCTCATGCCATTTCCTCTCTCAAACATCCAACTCCTCAACAAACCGAGCGTTCTCCTGAATATACTGGAACCGTAGCTCCGGCTTCTTGCCCATCAGGCGTTCTACCAGGTCGCCGGTCTCGCCGGGTTCGTCCTCGTCGATGGTCACGCGGATGAGTTTCCGGGTGTTCGGGTCCATCGTCGTCTCTTTCAGATCCTTCGCGTCCATCTCGCCCAGACCCTTGAACCGCTGGACGTCGATCTTGCCCTTGCCGCCCAGACCCTTGGCCATCCACGCATCCTTCTCGGCGTCGTCGGCCACGTAAAGCCGCTTGGCGCCCTGCGTGAGCCGGTAAAGCGGCGGGCAGGCGAGATACAGGTGGCCGTGGTCGATCAGCGGGCGCATCTGGCTGAAGAAAAACGTCATCAAAAGCGCCGCGATATGCGCGCCGTCTACGTCGGCGTCGGTCATGATGATGACCTTGTCATAGCGCAGGTCGTCGACGCGGAATTTGATGCCCATCCCGACGCCGAGCGCCTGACACAGGTCGTTGATCTCCTGGTTCTGGCCCAGCTTGCTCGACGCCGCGCCGAGCACGTTCAGGATTTTGCCCCGAAGCGGCAAGAGCGCCTGTGTCTTGCGGTCCCGGCCCATCTTGGCCGAGCCGCCCGCGCTGTCGCCCTCGACAAGGAAAATCTCGGTGCCTTCGCGGTTGGTGGCCGAACAATCGACCAGCTTGCCGGGCAGGCGCAGTTTCTTGGTGGCCGATTTGCGCTGCGTCTCTTTTTCCTGCCGCCGCCGCAGGCGTTCCTCGGCCCGAAGCACGAGAAAGTCGAGGATCGCGCCCGCCGATTTCGTGTCGGCGGCGAGCCAGTTGTCGAAGTGGTCACGCACCGCGCCCTCGACCATCTTGGCGGCAGCCTCGGTGGACAGCCGGTCCTTGGTCTGACCGACGAAGGCCGGGTCGGCGATGAAGGTCGAAACCAGCGCGCAGCCGCCCGTGAGCAGGTCGTCGCGGTTGATCTGGGCGGCCTTCTTGTTGCCGACCAGTTCGCCGTAGGCCTTGATCCCCTTGAGGATCGCGGCCCAGAACCCCGCGACGTGGGTGCCGCCCTCGGGCGTCGGCACGGTGTTACAGTAGGACTGGATGAAGCCGTCGCGCGCGGGCGTCCAGTTGATCGCCCATTCGACATAGCCCGGTTCGCCGAACTTCTCGCGGAATTCGACCTTGCCCGCGAACCCGGTGTCGGAATAGGTCGAGGCGGTTCCCAACACCTCTTTCAGATAGTCCTTGAGACCGCCGGGGAAGTGGAACGTCGCCTCGGTCGGCGTCTCGCCGTCGTCGATGGCCGATTTCCAGCGAATCTCGACGCCGGAATAGAGATAGGCTTTGGAGCGGGCGAGGGTGAAGAGCCGCTTGGGCTTGAAACGATGCGAGCCGAAGATCTGGTCGTCGGCATGGAACGTGACCGAGGTGCCGCGCCGGTTGGGCGCCGCGCCGACCTTTTCCACGGGGCCAAGGGGCAGCCCGCGCGAAAAGCGTTGCTCGAACAGTTCCTTGTTCTTGGCGACCTGCACCACGAGGCTGTCCGACAGCGCGTTCACCACCGACGAGCCGACGCCATGCAGACCGCCGGAGGTCTGATAGGCCTTGCCGGAGAACTTGCCACCCGCGTGAAGCGTGCACAGGATCACCTCGAGCGCCGATTTGCCGGGGAACTTGGGGTGCGGGTCGATCGGGATGCCGCGCCCGTTGTCGGTGACGGTGACGGAATAGTCCCCATGGAGCTCCACCTCGATCCGGGTGGCGTGGCCCGCCACGGCCTCGTCCATCGAGTTGTCGAGGATTTCCGCGACCATGTGGTGCAGCGCCCGTTCGTCCGTGCCGCCGATGTACATGCCGGGGCGCTGGCGGACGGGTTCGAGCCCTTCGAGCACCTCGATGGATGAGGCGTCGTAGTCGTCGGACGGATTGGTGAGGAGATCGCTCATGTGCCGCTGCTCTTTTTGTCGGTTTGTTGCCGGGCATTATGGCAGGGGTGCGGGCCGGAAAAAAGCGGGAAGCGTGATTCGGGTTTGGGCGCTGGATGGTCCGGTTTTCCGTAGTAAGGTTAGCCATACCTGAACACTCCATTTCGGCAGGCGTGGATTGTCGCCGGTTCGCGGATAACGGCGATGCAAATAAGGATAATTTGGGGCAAACTTGCGCGTTTTCGTTGACCGGAGGGGGGCGAAAATGGCACAACACAGGTGTCGCGACGGCTGGCTTGGGGGCTGGCTCGGACCGAAGCGAACGCAGCCTGGTCAGGGGTGCGTGCACATGGTCAGCGGCGTTTCCGCGTCAAACGATCCGATCCAGCGTCCCCAGGACGCAAGCCGGCCTTTGGTCAGGACCCGGCACCGGAAAAGGTCGTGCGGAATGACAAGTCTGGTGATTTGGGCAATTTGGCGGTCAGGGGTGTCCGCCGGGGGAGCCCAAGGGGGGAAAGACCGGGGTAGGGGTACCCCGGTCTTTCTTTTTGTAAAATCAGGTATTTGAGAAGGGGTCGACCGGGTATCCGACCCGCGCGAGGTACAGCCCGTCCGGCGGGCAGACCGGGCCGCAGGCGGCGCGGTCGCGTGCCTCGAGCGCGGCGGTCACGTCATCTGGCGACCACGATCCGGCACCGACCCGTTCCAGCGTGCCGACGAAGCTGCGCACCTGATTGTGCAGGAAGCTGCGGGCGCGGACGTGGAAGCGGTATTCGGTCCCGCCCGGGTAGGGCAGGGTTTCGACCCGCAATTCGTCCAATGTCTTCACCGGGCTGTCGGCCTGACACATGGTCGAGCGAAACGTGGTAAAATCATGGCGGCCGATCAGGCGGTCGGCCCCCGCCTGCATCGCGTCCGCGTCAAGCGCCTGCACGACGCGCCACGCGTTGCCCCGGTCGTGAACCAAAGGTGCACGGCGCGAAATCAGGCGGAACAGATACTGCCGTTCGATGGCCGAAAACCGGGCGTGAAACCCGTCATCCACGAGCGCGCAAGCGACGATGGCGACGCGGTCGGGTTTCAGGTGGTAATTCAGCGCCTCGGTCAGGCGAAACGGTGTCCAGTCTTTTTGCAGGTCGCAGGTCGCGACCTGTCCCAGCGCATGAACCCCGGCATCGGTGCGGCCTGCGGCGGCGATGGAGGGCACGTCGGCCTCCAGCTTGCCAAGCGCGGCCTCGACCGCGCCTTGGACGGACGGCTGATCCTTTTGCCGCTGCCAGCCGGAAAAGGGCCGCCCGTCGTATTCGATCTTGAGCGCGTAGCGCGGCATCAGCCTGCGGGACCGGTGACCCGGTTCACGTGGCCCATCTTGCGGCCCGCCTTGACCTCGGATTTGCCGTAGAGGTGGATCGCATTGGCGCTGTCTTGGGCAAGGTCCGGCACTTTGGACACGTCGTCGCCGATCAGGTTCGTCATGACAACGTTCGTATGATGCGTCCCATCGCCCAGCGGCCAGCCCGCCACCGCGCGGATGTGCTGCTCGAACTGGTCGATGGCGCAGCCGTTCTGGGTCCAGTGCCCCGAGTTGTGGACGCGCGGGGCGATCTCGTTCACGACGAGGCCCTGCTTGGTCACGAAGAGTTCGACCCCCATGACACCCACGTAATCGAGTTTTTCAAGGATGCGGGCGGCCATGCCCTGTGCCTCGTGCATCGCCTGCACGGACAGGCGCGAGGGCACGGTGGTCGTGTCGAGGATACCGTCCTTGTGCACGTTCTCACCCGGCGTGAAGCTGGCGAAATCGCCGTTCAGCCCGCGCGCGCCGATCACCGAGACCTCGTAGTCGAATTTCACGAAACCTTCGAGGATCGCGGGTGCGCCGTTCATGTCGGCGAAGGCCTGTGCGATGTCTTCCGGCCCCTTGAGCCGCGCCTGCCCCTTGCCGTCATAGCCGAAGCGACGTGTTTTGAGGATCGCGGGCGTGCCGATCTCGGCCACCGCTTCGGTCAGGTCGATCTCGTCATCGACGGCCGCATAGGGCGCGACAGCGAGGCCGAGGTCCGCAAGGAAAGCCTTTTCCGTAAGACGGTCCTGCGACACGCGCAGCGCGGTACGCCCCGGACGGACCGGCGTGATCGCTTCGACGATGTCGAGCGCCGAGGTCGGAATGTTCTCGAACTCGTAGGTGATGACGTCGGCGGCTTGCGCGAACGCTTTCAGCGCGGCTTCGTCGTCATAGTCGGCTTTGTGGTGGTAATTGGCCACATGACTGGCCGGACAATCGCCACCCGGTTCGAAAATGACGGTCTTGAAGCCAAGGCGCGACGCGGCGACGGATAGCATACGGCCAAGCTGGCCACCACCGAGAATACCGATGGTCGCGCCGGGGGCGAGGGGATCACTCATCTTGCGGCTCGTCGGGGATGGAAGCGGACAGGGCCGCGCGCCATGCGTCGAGGCGCTGGCCGAGCGCGGCGTCGGAAGTGGCGAGGATTCCGGCGGCCATCAGACCCGCATTGGCGGCTCCCGCCGCGCCGATGGCCATGGTCGCGACCGGGAAGCCCTTGGGCATCTGCACGATGGAATATAGGCTGTCGACACCGGACAACGCCTTGGTCTGGACCGGAACGCCGATCACCGGAACGCGGGTCTTCGATGCCATCATGCCGGGCAGGTGGGCCGCACCGCCTGCGCCCGCGATGATGACGGACAGGCCCCGTTCGACGGCGGACTTTCCATAGTCCCAAAGGCGGTCGGGGGTGCGGTGCGCCGAGACGATCTTTTTCTCATAGGCGATGCCCAGTTCGTCCAGAATGTCGGCGGCGAGTTTCATGGTGGGCCAGTCCGACTGGCTGCCCATGATGATTCCCACTTTCACGTCGGTCATACGGCTCTCCCTCAGGAATGGCCGTTATAGACCCTTCAGGGCCTCATGCAATGATGTCGGGGAGAAGGACGTCTTCAATCCGGGCGATCTTGTCCTTCAGCAGCAGTTTCTGCTTCTTGAGACGCCGGATGGTGAGCACGTCGGCCCGTCCCTCGGCCTCCAGTGCCGTGATCGCCTCGTCCAGATCGCGATGTTCGCGGCGCATGACCTCAAGCTCGACACGAAGCACGTCCTCATGCTTCATCTCGTAGGAATTGCTCATGGGTTTCGAGTCGTCCTTCATCGCGCGACCAATTTAACCCCTCGGTGGGTTTTCTCAAAGCTTTTCGCGCGGGTTCGCCTTTGGGCGCCAAGGTCTTGCGCCGATATGCCCCGCCACCCATATTGAAGGCGTGGGTTGCCGCTTCGGGGCCCACGACCTGCACATCGCTTTCAAGGCAAAGGACGTGTGATGACGAAGATGACGCTGGGGGCCCACCCGTATTTTCTGGGCTTTGATCAGCTCGAACGCATGATCGAACAGGCCGCCAAGAGCGGCACGGAAGGCTACCCTCCTTTCAACATCGAACAGGTGAGCGAATTCGCTTACCGCATCACACTCGCCGTGGCGGGGTTCTCGGAGGACGATCTGGCGATCACCATCGAGGACCGCAAGCTGGTCGTGCGGGGGCGTCAGCCGAAACCGGACGACAGCCGTGTGTTCCTGCACCGGGGCATTGCCGGGCGGCAGTTCATGAAAAGTTTCGTGCTGGCCGATGGTGTGGATGTGGTCGGTGCGCGGACCGAGAACGGGCTGCTGCATGTCGATCTCGAGCGGTCGGAGCCCGATCCGGTGGTGCAGACCATCCAGATCACGAAAGGCTGAGGGATCATTTCCCTGCCGCGACGCGTTGGGGATGAAACGCCCCCACAGGAAAGGAGTGCGTCATGGATACGAAATTCGAGCAACTGAGCGAGACGCCCGAGACCATCGTCTACGTGCGGGAGGTGCTGGTGGCAGACCTGCCGTCCGATATTCAGGACCAGGTAGAAGGGGCCGAGAAGCTCTACGCCGTGCACTCGTCGGAGGGCGAACGCCTTGCCTTGGTGGGGGACCGCAATCTGGCTTTCACGCTGGCGCGGCAAAACGACCTCTCGCCGGTGGCGGTGCACTGAACCTAGCGCAGGGGCCCATCTGGGCCTCTGCCTCTGGCCGAGGGCTTCGGCCGTTTCCCAACATTACAGGTCGGGCCAAGTCCCTGCGAGCCGCGCCGCCGCGCGGTTTGCGTCGTCACGGTCCGGGCGGGATTGAAGCGCACCGGGATCGGCGAGGGGCATCATCTTGCGCCGCGCGGCCGGGACGGCTGTGATGGCCGGAAGATGCGCCGATATCCACACATCATCCGCAACCCAAGCGTCCGGCGGTGGATCCGGGATGGCGCGCGCCAGCATCGACGGGATCAGCGCGCCCGCGAATCCTTGCAGGACCGTTCCACGATAGCCGATGCGCCGGGCATCCCAGGTCGAGGCGGCGAGAGCGCCGGGGGCGGTGGCGCGGGTGGCGAGGAACGTCGCGGCCCAGTCGGGCGCATAAAGCCAGTCGTCGTCGCAGATCAGGATATCCCCGTCGAACTGCTTCGCTGCGGGAAGCAGCTTGCCGATCGGGCCCATGTCCGTCTCGGTCTCGATCAGCGTGACGCCGAAGGGGATGGCGGGCAGGGGTGCAGGGTCGAACCGCGCCCAGTGTCGGGGGATTGTCAGGAAAACCGTGGCCGGTGCCGCCGTCTGGCCGACCAGCGCGGCGAGCACGCGGAGGAGCGTGGCAAAGCGCGGCGGAATGGTCGTCAGCGAGATCGCGTACATGGGGCGAACAGACCCGAAATCACGCGCCGCCGCAACGCGCCGGGACACCCACGCGAATAATATTCCATTTCATGAATATTGCGTGCTAGCGTGGCGCCGAACGGTCTTGGAACGGGAGGGTATCATGCGGGTTTTGACAGTGGCATTTCTGGTGGCGGCATCGACGGCGGGGGCGGACCCGGTGGGGATCACGCCCGACATGATGAGCGTCACGGTGGATACCGCATCCGGCCCCGTCGAGATCATGCGCGAACAGGACAACGACGCGGTGATCGAAGGCGATTTCGCCCGCATCGCTCGGCCCTGCCCGAATTTCTGCATTCAACCCATGGTTCCCGCGCCCGGCGTGACGCCGGTCGGGGAGTTGGAAATGCTCGGCTTCCTGACAGACCCGAACGTGGTGGTGATCGACGGCCGCGTGCGCCCCGACTTCGATACCGGAGCGATCCCCGGCGCGGTCAATGTCCCCTACACCGAGGCCGCCGACCGTCTAGGCGAGTTGGGCTGCGAGCCGGATTTCGACGGCTGGATCTGCGACGGCGAGGGGGTGAAGTCGGCCGCTTTGTACTGCAACGGCCCGTGGTGCGGCCAATCCCCGACGGCGGCGCGGCGCATGATCGAAGCGGGATTCCCGGCGGAAAAACTGTTCTACTATCGCGGCGGGATGCAGATGTGGCGGATGCTGGGGCTGACGGTGACGGGGGAGTGAGGAGGATAACGCCCTGAGCGGACATCCAATCCAAGTGCGGGGAACGTCCGCCCTCAGCCAATCCCGAACAAAAAACCGGGACCCTTCGGCCCCGGTTTCCATTCTTCCCTAACTCACCGCAGAGCTTACTGCCCCGCGATCAGACCCATGCTTTCGAGCTTCAGGATCACCTGATGCGCGCAGTTGTCGACGTCGACGTTCTCGGTCTCGACGCTCAGCTCGGGGTTCTGCGGCACGTCGTAGGGGTCCGAGATGCCGGTGAACTCCTTGATCTTGCCTTCGCGGGCGAGTTTGTAGAGGCCTTTGCGGTCGCGGCGTTCGCATTCTTCGATGCTGGTGGCCACGTGGACTTCGACGAAGGCGCCGTATTGCTCGATCTCTTCGCGGACGTGGCGGCGGGTGGCTGCGTAGGGCGCGATGGGGGCGCAGATGGCGATGCCGCCGTTCTTGGTGATCTCGCTCGCCACGTAGCCGATGCGCTTGATGTTCAGGTCGCGGTGCTCTTTCGAGAAACCAAGCTCCGACGACAGGTTCTTGCGCACGATGTCACCGTCGAGCAGCGTCACGGGGCGGCCGCCCATCTCCATCAACTTGACCATGAGCGCGTTGGCGATGGTCGATTTGCCGGAGCCGGAGAAGCCCGTGAAGAACACGGTGAAACCCTGCTGCGAGCGCGGCGGTTTGGTACGGCGCAGTTCGCGGACCACTTCGGGGAACGAGAACCACTCGGGGATTTCCAGACCCTCTTGCAGGCGGCGGCGCAGTTCGGTGCCGGAGATGTTGAGGATGGTGACGTTGTCCTTGTCCTCGATCTCGTCGTTCGGCTCGTACTGGGCGCGTTCCTGCACGTAGACCATGTGTTTGAAGTCGACCATCTCGATGCCGATTTCGTCCTGGTATTCGCGGAACAGGTCCTGCGCGTCGTAGGGGCCGTAGAAATCTTCGCCGGCCGAGTTCTTGCCGGGGCCGGCGTGGTCGCGGCCGACGATGAAGTGGGTGCAGCCGTGGTTGGCGCGGATCAGGCCGTGCCAGACGGCTTCACGCGGGCCGGCCATGCGCATGGCGAGGTTCAGAAGCGACATGGTGGTCGTCGACTGCGGGTATTTGTCGAGCACGGCCTCATAGCAGCGCACGCGGGTGAAGTGGTCGACGTCGCCCGGTTTGGTCATGCCCACGACCGGGTGGATCAGCAGGTTGGCCTGCGCTTCCTTGGCGGCGCGGAAGGTCAGTTCCTGGTGCGCACGGTGGAGCGGGTTGCGGGTCTGGAACGCGACGACCCGGCGCCAGCCCATCTTGCGGAAGAAGGCGCGCATTTCATTGGGCGTGTCGCGGCGGGCGCGGAAGTCGTAGTGGACGGGCTGCTGGATGCCGGTGACGGGGCCACCGAGATAGACTTTGCCGGCCTTGTTGTGCAGGTAGTTGACCGCCGGGTGCGCGTCGTCGTCGGCGCCGAACACCTTTTCGGCCTCGCGCGATTTGTTCGGCACCCAGTTGTCGGTGACGGTCATGGTGGCGAGGATCACGCCTTCCTGATCGCGCAGCGCGATGTCCTGACCTTCGGTGAGGTTGGCGGCGAAATCCTCGGACACGTCGAGCGTGATCGGGATCGGCCAGAGGGTGCCGTCGGCGGTGCGCATGTTTTCGACGACGCCGTTGTAATCCTCTTCGGACAGGAAGCCCTTGAGCGGGTTGAAGCCCCCGTTCATCAGAAGTTCGAGGTCGCAGATCTGGCGCGGCGTCAGGTCCCAGGACACGAGGTCGGCGGCTTCGACCTTCAGTTTCTGGGCACTTTCGTAGGATACGTAGAGTTCCGGGATCGGGGCGAGGTTATTCAGCATCAGAGTACTCCTGTATTTAATGGGGGTCGGGCCGGCGGGCGTGCCGGTGAGTTCGGCGTGAAGTGCGGCGTATTCGGTGTATTTACGCGCGAGAAACGGGTCGATGAGGCGGGCTTTGGTGGCCGCGCCACGGGTGGTGAGGGCATAGACGAAACGCTGGCGCCGATCCGGCCCCTTGCGGTCGGTGATCTTCACCAGCCCCGCCTCGGTCGCCGCGCGAAGCTGGGCGTTGAGCGAGCCGAGCGAAATGCCGAGCGCCGCCGCCGTCTCGCGCTGCGACGCTTCAGGTGCCGCGTCGAGTTGACGGAGCAGCAGGAAAAGCTGGTCGTCCTCGGGCAGGTCGGGAAGGGCAGGGGCGGCGGTCATGGCGTGTCGGGTTCAAAGTGTGTTCACGCGTGAACGCATAGGAGATTTTGCAGGTGCAGAAAAGAGGAAATGCGGCGCTAACGTCCCGAATTTCGGGTGTGGCGTGGGACGTTGTTTTGGCCTGTCAACCCTGCGCCTCGCCCACGAGACCAGCGTTCTGGTTCCGTATCGCCGCCGCCGCGTCGTCGTAGAGGAACGGCAGGAACGCATAGCGGCTGCCGCGCGTCACCGTGGAGACGGCGTGCAGGAGCGAGCAGGAAAACACCACCGCACCGCCCGGCGGGGCCTTGAAGCTTTGCGGGCCGTATTCGGGAAAGCTCACTTCGCCGCCCTCGAAGTCGTCGTTCAGGTTTATCGAGACGGCGAACCGGCGATGCGCCGTGCCGGAGGTGGTGTTGTCGCGGTGCGGGTTGAAATGCCCGCCTTCCTCGGCGCCGTAGCAGGAGACGATGTAACGCTCCATCCGCGTGACGTGGAACTGATGCACCTTGGCGATCTCGGGCACGACGCGGTTGACTATGCGGTTCTGGATCGTGCCGATCAACGCCTCGTCCGTCAGGGTGATGTCGCGCCGGACCTTGTGGCTGGCGTCCTGTTTATAGACGGTGCGCCCGTTTTCCTGCGTCATGAAGCCCGAGCTTTGCCCGCCGGTTTCGTCGAACAACTCGATCAACCGCGTGCACAACTCCGGCTCGAACACGCGGGGCAGGTAAAGCACGGGAGCCTGCAAGGGGATGCCCGCGAAGCGGTCGGGCGGAGGTTGCTGGGCGAGCAGGTCGAGCGCGGCCTCGTGTCCCGCGCCGTCCGGTCCGAACCGAAGCGAGGCGATCACGCGCAGGGTCGGGTCGATCAAGACCCAGAGGCCGCGTTTGTCGCCCTTGTCGTTGGCGGCGCCGTAAAGGCGGCTGATCACGAGGTCGAAGTCCCAGAACTGCCGATAACCCGGAAAGCGATGGGACACGCGGCCCTCCGCCTCGTCCGCCGGGGAGGTGCTGACGCCAAAGAAGCTGGCGAAGCGGTCGTCGAACAGGTCGGGGCGATCATGGGCGGCCGCCAGCGCGGCGCGGGCCACCGGGTGTGCCGCGTCGTGAAAGAAACACAGCAGCAGATAGCGGCCTGCGGAGGTGTCGAAGGTGAAGCGCGGGTTGCGGGTCGAGCGGGCTTTGAAGAACGGGGCGGGGTGCCCCGGCCCCGGCGACATGAATTCGGTCACTCAAATGTCCTCGCACTGCCTGCGGATGATCTTGGCGCAACGCGCGGGTCTGTCAATTGCGATGCGCGGGGGCCGGGCTGGGGCAGGGCCGCTCACGACAGCGTGATGAAACCGCCGCAACTCTTCGCCGTCGGCTGCGTGGCTACAGGCATCGAAACCGAAACAGACCAACTGGAGGAAAACAGATGTTCAAGACAACCGTTGCCGCCGCCGCGCTCGCCGCCATGACCGTTCCGGCGCTTGCCGCAAGCCACGAAGAAGGCGGAAACCCGATGGTGGGTGGCGCTGAAATGTTCGCCGACAAGAACATCGTCGAGAACGCGATGAACTCGGCCGACCACACCACGCTCGTCGCCGCCGTGCAGGCCGCCGGACTGGTGGAGACGCTTCAGGGCGAAGGCCCGTTCACCGTGTTCGCACCGACCAACGCCGCGTTCGAGGCTCTGCCGGAAGGCACGGTCGAAGACCTGCTGAAGCCGGAAAACAAAGAGCAGCTTACGAAAGTGCTGACCTGTCATGTCGTCGCGGCCGACGCGATGTCGGACGCCATCAAGGGCATGATCGACGACGACGGTGGCGAGCACCCGGTGCCGACCGTGGGCGGTTGCACGCTGCAAGCCACCTATGACGGCGACGAAATCATGATCGAGGACGAAAACGGCAACGTCGCCAACGTCACGATCGCGGATGTCGACCAGTCGAACGGCGTGATCCACGTGATCGACAAGGTGCTTCTGCCCGCGATGTAAGCCGCGCAACCCACACTCACGGCTTAACGGAAGGTCGCCCGGATTATTCGGTCCGGGCGGCCTTTTTCGTTGGTGGCGCCGTAACGGCACCGGGCCGAGGGGGCCAAATTTTCGCCACGCTTTGTGACTATGCGTTCACCATGACACAGGTTTCGTATATTCCCGACGCTTTCGGCCCCGCTCCGCTCAGGACCTGGGGATTCTGGGCGATCGTCACCGGCGCGCTGGCCGTCATGGTCGTGTGTTTCTACATCTACGGCCCGACGCTGGAACCGCAGCCCTCGGCTGCGCAACAGATCGGTGAAATCGCGGGAGAGATGAAGCGGGCCGCGTGGCGTGCTTTCCTCGGGATGGAGGCGGAAGCGGCGGCACCTGCGCCGGAGCCTTCGCTTTTCATGCGCTACCTGCCGTTCGCCGGCCCTGCGCTTGGGCTTGTCGCGGTCGTGCTCTCGGCGGTCTCGCTTATCCGGCGGGAGGACCGCAAACTTGCCGGATATGGTGTCGCGCTGGGTGGCGGGGCCGTGCTGTTTCAGGTGTTCTGGTGGTTTGCCGCGCTGATCGTCTGCGCGATCCTTTTCGTGAAAATCATCGAGAATCTCGACGGCTTCTTCAGCTTGCCGTGGGACTGACGGGGGCCTGACCGCCGCCGCCCGCGACGAAAAACGCCCCCGCAGAGGATGCGAGGGCGTTCGTGATGTCGTGTCTTTCGCGGGGCGTCAGACCGGGGCTTTTTCCGCTTCGACCGCAGCGGCGGGTTCCGCCTCTTCATGCTCGGCGAGGAATTTCTCGGCGTCGAGCGCGGCCATACAGCCCATGCCCGCGCTGGTCACGGCCTGCCGGTAGATGTGATCCGTCAGGTCGCCCGCGGCGAACACGCCGGGGATCGAGGTGCGGGTGGTCCCCGGCTCGACCTTTACGTAGCCGCCGTTGTGCAGCTCGAGCTGGTCTTTCACCAGCTCCGAGGCAGGCGCGTGGCCGATGGCGATGAACACCCCCTTGGCGTCCAGTTCGGTCACCGCGTCGGTCTTGACGTTGCGGACCTTCACGCCTTCGACGCCCAGCGGCATGTCGGTGCCCGTGACTTCTTCGAGCACGTGGTCCCACATCACCTCGATCTTCGGGTTCTTTTCCAGACGGTCGATCAGGATCTTCTCGGCCCGGAATTCGCCACGGCGATGGATGACGGTGACCTTGGAGGCGAAGTTCGTCAGGAACAGCGCCTCTTCCACGGCGGTGTTGCCGCCGCCGACCACGATGATCTCCTGCCCGCGATAGAAGAAGCCGTCGCAGGTGGCGCAGGCGGAAACGCCGAAGCCCTTGAACTTCTCTTCCGTCTCGAGCCCAAGCCATTTCGCGCGTGCGCCGGTGGCCAAGATCACTGCCTCGGCCTCATAGGTCGCACCGCTGTCGGCCTTGGCCACGAAGGGCCGCTTGGACAGATCGAGATCGGTGATGATGTCGGTCACGATCTCGGTCCCCATCGCGCGGGCGTGGGCTTCCATGTTCACCATCAGTTCAGGCCCCTGAATCTCGGTGAAGCCCGGATAGTTCTCGACCTCGGTCGTGGTGGTCAGCTGGCCGCCCGGCTCCATCCCCTGCACGAGGATCGGTTTCAGCATGGCGCGTGCGGCGTAGATTGCGGCGGTGTAGCCCGCCGGGCCCGATCCGATGATAAGGACGCGGGTGTGATGAGTGCCGGACATGACGAATCCCTTCGAATTTCTCGTTTCCCAGCATATAGGGGGAGGGACATGGTGCCGAAACCCCTTGCGACACCTTGCCGGTTCGGCGCGCGGTCCCGACAGGATATTGCGCAAGTGCGAAATATTATTGCGCAGCCGGGGCCGTAGCGGTAAGGTTCGCGAAACCGCAGGGGAACGGCACATGGCGCATTCAAAACTCGACCCGATCGACCGGATGATCCTGGCCGAGTTGCAGGCCGACGGACGCATGACCAACGTCGAACTGGCCAAGCGCGTCGGGATCTCGGCGCCGCCCTGCCTGCGCCGTGTGCGCACGCTTGAGGAGGCGGGCTACATCAAGGGCTATCACGCCGACGTGGACAGCCGCGCGCTGGGCTTCGAGGTTCAGGTGTTCGCGATGGTCGGACTTGTCAGTCAGGCCGAAGCGGACCTGTCCCGGTTCGAGCAACGCTGCCGCGACTGGCCGCTCGTGCGCGAATGCCACATGCTGAACGGCGAGGTGGATTTCATCCTGAAATGCGTGGCACCCGACCTGTCGACCTTCCAGAGCTTCCTGACCGAGCAACTGACGGCGGCCGAGAACGTGGCGAGCGTAAAGACCTCGCTCGTGATCCGCGACGCCAAGGACGAACCGGGCGTGCCCTTCGACGTGCTGGAAGCGCGGATGACGGCGCAGGCGTAAAAGCCACAGGCGGCGATTTGTCCGCAGCTTGCGGCTTGTGAGATTGAACGGTCCGGTTAAGGTCATCTGCGGGACGAAGCGCAGAGGGGAACCTGCCTTGAAGAAACTTGTTCGCAATCTGGCCTGCGTCGGTGCCGTCGCGGCGCTTTCGGGGTGTATGGGAACCGGAACGACGTCCGTCGCTACCCTCTACAATATTGGCGAGATTTTTGACCCGAATGCGCCAGCTTGGGATCTCAATTCTTACATCCCCGACCCCAATGAAAACACCACGACCGTAACAAACTCCTTTCAGGACACGTCCTTCAAGACCATTTTCGACGGCGTGAGGTCTGCGGACAACAAGGCGCTCCTAACTTGGAACGACAAGTTGGATCAAGTTGCCCAATCCTACGCAGGCTACTTGGTGGATACAGGTCAATTTACCCATAATGGCGGTGGGACCGACATTGAAACAAGAGTATCCGCGTCCGGTTACGATGCCGAGTGGGTCGGCGAGAACTTAGCTAGAGGGCAGCAAACTGAGCAGGCTGCTATGACGGCATGGGAGAATTCCACTGGGCACCGAGAAAACTTGTTGCATGAAATGGCAGAGGAATTTGGATTAGGCATTTCCGGAACAGGGCAAGACCTCACGTGGGTTTTGGTTTTGGCGAACCCGTGTCTCCCTGGCGAGTCCTGTTGAGTTCCATTCGGCTTAGTGCGTAGAGCGCGTCGCCAGCTGGCCCATCCCGCCCGCGCGCTCCCTCAGATGTGATCGCGGCGCGTTGCTCCACGAACACGGATTCGGGCGTCGAGGCGAGATTCTTTGGCCATTGCCATTGAATTTCTTAGGCTATTCCCCGTTAACTGGCACGCGGAGAACAGTTTTTTTCGCGCGAGTCGCTCTGTCAGGCGGCGGGCTTATCCGGGGGATGTTGAATTGATTGGCAAGCGTATCGTGAAACTTGTGGCCGGGCTTGCGCTGGCCGGGGTCCTCGCGGCCTGTGAAACCGTGCCCACGGAAACCGCCGTCACCTCGAATGGCGAGGTGCTTCCGTTCGTGTCGCCGCGCACGCTGTCGATGTATCGCGAATTCGACGACGGCCAGTTCGTCGTGCCCGCCGTGCCGCGCCAATACCTGTCGGAAGAGGTCGCGCGGCAATACGTGCCGTATTACTCGCCCTATGCCGAGGGCACGATCGTGGTCGATCCGTATGCCTTCAAGCTTTACCTGATCTCGGGCCCGAACGAGGCGATGCGTTATAGCGTGGGTGTCGGCAAGGCGGGCTTCGGGCTGACGGGCGAGGCGCGGGTCAACCACCAGAAGGATTGGCCCTACTGGACGCCGACCGCCAACATGCTGCGGCGCGAGCCCGAAAAATACGGTCCTGTGCGTGGCGGTATGGAGGGGGGCCTCGACAACCCGCTGGGCGCCCGGGCGCTTTACCTCTATCGCGGCGGGCGCGACACGCTTTATCGCATTCACGGCACGCCCTACCCGTGGACCGTGGGCGGACAGGAATCGGGCGGGTGCATCCGCATGTTCCATCAGGATGCTATTCACCTTGCAGCCAATGTCGAAAACGGCACGCGGGTCGTCATCCTGAGCCAGAGCCAGACCGGCATGTACACGGTGGCCGAGGACGTGGCCTCCTGACAGCGGATCGCCGCCGGACCCCACGCGAACGTGCGTGCGTGATGGTGGGACTCTGTGTATGATCTGCCGCAAAACATAATGCGAGCAGGCAACCCTATGACACGACCCATCCGGCGGCGCGCCGCCGTCACCCTTTCCTTGTGCGCCGTTCTCGTCCTGGCGGCCTGCGGGTCATCCTCGACACGCGGGCGCATGGCGAACCCAAGGCCGCTTTTACCCGAAAACTATCAGGCTGCGGGCATCCCGTCGCAATTCGGCGACACCGACCCGATCGACTGGACCGAGCATGACATCCGGCCCTCGGCCTATCCGGTGCACGGGATCGACGCCTCGCGGTATCAGGGCGACATCGATTTCGCGACGGCACGGGCGAACGGGGTGAACTTCGCATGGCTGAAGGTGACGGAGGGGGGCGATCACCTCGACCCCGGATACGAGATCAACGCGCCGCGCGCGCGGGCGGCGGGCGTGCCTGTGGGCGGGTATCACTTCTATTACTTCTGCCGGACCCCGGCAGAGCAGGCCCGGTGGTTCATCAAGAACGTCCCGCGTGTGGCGGGCGACCTCCCCCCGATGCTGGACATGGAGTGGAACCACCAATCGCGGACCTGCAACCGTCGCCCGGACGCCGAGACCGTGCGCGACGAGATCCGGCAATACGCGGCCATCGTGACCAGCCACTACGGCACGCCCCCCGTGATCTACGTGACACCCGATTTCTATGCCGAGAACGAGCTGGGCAAGCTTGCCGGGTACGAGTTCTGGCTGCGCTCGGTCGCGGCGCATCCGTCGGAGCGGTATCCCGACGAACGCTGGACGTTCTGGCAATACTCCGGGACCGGGGTCGCCAAGGGCGTGAAGGGGAACGTGGACCTCAACGCCTTTGCGGGCAGCGTGGAAAGCTGGGTCGGCTGGCTTACGGGGCGGCGTCAGCAGTAGGCGCGCGGCGCGGCGTGATGGTGCGATTCAAGATACTAGAATCCTAGTATTCTAGTATCTTTGGCGGGGCATTTTCGGATTTTGAATCAGAGTGTTACCTGCGAATTTCCGCCCGTTTGCCCGGCAAGAAACGAAAAAAGCCGCCCCATGCCGGGGCGGCTCTTTCATCGATATCGACCGCGTCAGGCCGCTTTGGCCCGCAGGCGCACCTGCTTGCGGTTGCCGCGATGGAACGGGAGATCGATCTTCTCCGTTTTGGCGGTTTCGACAATCGACTTGATCCAGCGTTGCTTCGACATATTCGGCCTCTCGTCTCTCGCGGGGTCGGCACCCCGGCGTGTTTCGTTTCGTTGAGACCATGAAGCGCCTGAAATTGGGCGAGTCTGGGGCAGGTTCGGGGAAAGATACGGCCCGTTTGGGGGCCATTTTGGAAACAATCGCGCCAGACTGTTTCGACTGTCAGAGGCGGATCGCGGAAATCAGGCGGCCATAGTCGGCCTCGTTCCGGTGAACCGACCGGCGATAGGAATAGAAACGGGCCGGGTCGGCATAGGTGCAATGCCGGGTCCATTCGGCGTGGCCCACGCCGGCCTCGCGCAAGCGGTGCAGGCCGAAGGCGGGCAGGTCGAACTGCACGCGGTCGCCCGCGCCGCCCGCGAAGAAGCGGCCGTTTTCCGGGTCTTCGTCCATGAAACGCTCCATGAACTCCGGCCCGACCTCGTAGTTCGGCTGGCTGATGGTGGGGCCGATGACGGCATGGATGTTCTCGCGCGTGGCCCCCAGTGCGACCATCGCATCGACGGTCGCCTCCAGCACGCCTTCGATGGCGCCGCGCCAACCGGCATGTGCGGCACCCACGACGCCAGCCTCGCGATCCGCGAACAGCACGGGTTCGCAATCGGCGGTGAGCACCGTCAGCACGATGCCGGGGGTGTTCGTCACCAGCCCATCCGCCTTGGGCCTGTCGCCGGTCTGCGGTTCCGTCACGGTCACGACGTCGGGGGAGTGGACCTGATGAACGCCCGCGATGTCCACGGGTTCCGCCCCCATGGCCGCCGCCATGCGCGCGCGGTTCATCGCCACGGCGTCGGCCTGATCGTCGGACCCGCCGCCGCAGTTCAGCCCGGCATAGACGCCCGACGACGCGCCGCCCTTGCGGGTGAAGAACCCGTGGCGGATACCGTCCAATGCGCTTGCGGTGATGATTTCGAGGTTCATGTCTCGAGCCCCGGCAACATGGCTGCCCCTTCCGGCACGAATGCGAGTGTCTTGAACAGGGTTCCCATTTCATCGGGGTGCGTCAAGCGGCGATGCGCGGCGACGTGGCGGGTGAGCGGTTCTCCCTCCAGCCGGGCGGCAAGGGCTTGGGCGCGCGCCGTGATGCCGAGCCGTTCCAGAAAGACCCCCTGTGGCGTGAGGCGGGAATGGGTGAGGCGGGTGGCGGCCAGCGCCAGTGCCTCGAAATCCACATGCGCGGTCAGGTCCGCCGCGCCGGGATTGGCGAGCGGATCGGCGGCTTCGTGCTTGGCGACGGCCTGAAGCGTGTCGCCGAGCGAATGCCAGTCGCCATAGTCGATGACGAGGGCGGCACCGCCCTGCGCGGCGATACGCCGGTCGATTTCCGCCATGACGGCATCGGCTGCGGGGCGCAGTTCGACGAGGTCGCCCGGTTGTGCGTCGGTCCACCGGTCGAGTGGTGCATGAGCGGTCGGACCACCGAGGCCGAAAGTGAGCGCACCGTCTTTCAGCCCCACCTGCCGCTCGCGCCAGTCGTCCGCGTCGCGCTGGAACTGGCGCACGGGCAGGGCGTCGAAGAATTCGTTGGCGACGAGGAAAAGGGGGCCGTCCGGCGCATCCTCCAAACTGTCCACCCAAGTGACGCCATAGCCCGTGAGCGTCGCCTGCTGGCGTTCGCGCAAACGGGGCGAGGCTTCGACGAGCACGATCCGCGCGGCGTCGTGAAACCCCGGCACGCCCCGCGTGGCGCGCAGGATGTCGGCCATGAGGGTGCCGCGACCGGGGCCAAGCTCGGCCAGAACGAAAGGGGCGGGCGATCCCTGATCCATCCAGCCTTGTGCCAGACACAGCCCGACCAGTTCCCCGAACATCTGCGAAATCTCGGGGGCCGTGGTGAAATCGCCCGCCGAGCCGAAAGGGTCGCGCGTCGTGTAATAGCCGTGCTCGGGATCGAGCAGGCATTCGGCCATGAAATCGGCCACGCTCATCGGTCCGGTGCCTTCGATCCGGGCGCGGAGTTTGTCGGCGAGGCTCACGTCCGGCTGCGGCGGGCCGCCCAGATCAGGGTGGCGATGCCGACGAGGATCATGGGGGTGGACAGAAGCTGGCCCATCGTGATGCCGAAGGACGGCGAACCGATGACGTAACCCATCGGATTGTCCAGCGTGATGAACTGCGCGTCCGCCTGCCGGAAGAATTCGACGATGAACCGGGCAAGGCCGTAGCCCAGAAAGAACAGGCCCGCGAGCATGGCGGGGCGTTTCAGCCAGCCGCGTTTGAAGGCAAGGTACAAAAGAACCGTGCCAAGGATCACGCCTTCGAGAAGCGCCTCGTAAAGCTGCGAGGGATGGCGGGCACAGACCTTGCCCGCCGTGGCGCAGGCCTGTGCGGCGGGGCCGGGGAAGACCACGCCCCAAGGCGCATCGGTCGGGCGGCCCCAAAGCTCGCCGTTGACGAAATTCGCGATCCGCACGAGGGCGAGGGCCGGGGGCGTGGCGATGGCCAGAAGATCGGCGACGGAGGCGGTGACCAGACCGTGCTTGCGCGAAAACAGGATCACGCCGACGACCACACCAAGAAACCCGCCGTGGAACGCCATGCCGCCCTGCCAGATCTTGAAGATGTCGAGCGGGTTCTGGAGGTAGTATCCGGGTTGGTAGAACAGCACGAATCCAAGCCGTCCGCCAAGGATGATACCCGCGACCATCCACGTCACGAGCTCTTCGAGCTGGGCGCGCGTCATGGCGGGGTTTTCGTCACGCCACAGCGGCGGGCGCGAGATCGCCATGCGGATGATCCACCACCCGATCCCGATGCCGACGATATAGCCCAGCGCATACCAGCGAATCGCGAAATGCAGTCCGAACAGGTCGAATGCGAACGCCTCTGGCGACAGGTTCGGAAATTGGATTGCAGCCCACATGGCCGTTTGGTGCGCCGCTCGCGCGGCAGTGTCAACCTGTCACGCTCTGTTGAGAATCGCGGCCATCTTGCCCATATAGTGAACAAGCACCGGCCCAAGGGCGTTCATTCATGAGGGCCGGGCAACAGGAGATCGAAATGCAGACGCGAAACAAGGTGCTGGACGACCTGTCTCAGCTCATGACCAATGCAATGGGCGTGGCGCAGGGGGCGCGGACCGAAGCCGAGACGGCGATGAAAAGCTGGATGGACCGCTGGCTCGCCGACCGGGATTTCGTGACGCGCGAGGAATTCGACGCGGTGCGCGCGATGGCGCAGAAAGCCCGCGAGGAGAACGAAGCCCTGAAGGCCCGCATCGAAGCGATGGAAGCGGGGGCTGCAAAAAAGCCCGCGGCGAAAGAGTGATGCCTTACGTCACGGCCCTGGTTGCGGCCGTGGCGATCAGTCTTTCGGCAACGGTCGCTTCTGCCTGTAACCTTCCCCCCAATGCGGCGAGCCTTATGGCCGACGCCGGATCGCAGATGAATTCCGTGCGATCCGCGAACGGGCGCGCGACCCTGAGACGGGATGCGCGGCTGGACCGGGCGGCCCAGCGCCACGCCTGCTGGATGTCCACGAACGGCACGTTTTCGCATCAGGGCGGCGGCAACTCGAGCCCGAGCGACCGGATCGCAGCGACCGGGTATCCCGCGCGCATGACCTCCGAGAATATCGCGCAGGGCCAGTCGTCCGGGTCCGAACTCATGTCGGACTGGATGATGTCGCAGGGCCACCGCGAGAACATCCTGCGCCGCGCCGCACAGGATTACGGCGTCGGCGTCGCGCTTCTGAGCGGTCGCGTGGTCTGGGTCATGCTCTACGCCGCGCAGTAGCCGGCGTTTCACGAAACCCGCATTCGTGAGGCATACTCTGTGGCTTTGTGTGCCTTTGCTTGGCTTATTTCGATCCCGAGCGTCTATTTCAGGATCGGGGGCTTCGACGGGTCGGACCCCGGAGCCTTGCGTTCCACGGGTTCGGGCGCTTCGGGTTCCGGCATGTCGAAGCGCAGGCCGACGCGCGCCAGCCGTTTGGCGACCGGATCGCTTGTATCGAAGAACGCGACGTCCAGCCGCTGATCGGCCCCGGAAAACGTCATCGCCTCCTGCGCGGCGCGGGCCAGCGGTTCGTGTGCATCCGGGTCGGCGTCGATGAACGCCAGAACCAGCCCCTGACTGTCATCGTCATACACCGCGCGGGCGAGCGTCGCGTGGTCGCAGAACCGGCCCGCCGCGGCAAGCTTGCCCTGTAGCCCGGTGATGAGCCGGTCGGTCAGACCCGTGGGCGGTTCGAGCGCGCGGACCTGGCTTTCCACCTCTTCCGGCGCGGGGCCAAGTGTCTGGGCGAGCCAGTCGACGGCGGCGGCCGGGATCAGGATGGAGGAGGGCGCGGCGCCGAGGTTGACGCCCAGACCGATGCCAGATCCCGCGATCATCGCCGCGACGACGCGACCGGGCAGGGCGGCGTAGGGCGCCGGTCCTTCCGAGAACGTGGACAGCCGATCCTCCCGGTCGAACACCAGCACGTAGCGGTCGGGCGGCTCGCCCTCGGCCGCTTCCAGTTCGAAAATCTCAGGGTTCACCGAGTCGCCCCGCGATTCTTCCTTGAGCAGCAGGAACAGTTCGTCATCCGCCAGACGCTCGTAAAACCCGAGCCGGGCGGCGTCGTCATCGAGGTCGGCCTGCATCGCCGCATGGGCGATATCGAGCGGTGTCTCTTCGGTCATGGGTTCAACGCCTCCGCCACACGGGTTCTGAGGACCGGAAGAAGATCGGCCTCGAACCACGGGTTTTTCCTGAGCCACCCGGTATTGCGCCAAGACGGATGAGGCAAGGGCAGTATGTCCGGCAGATGGTCACGCCAGCCGCGCACCGTGTCGGTCAGGCTGGCGCGCGTGCCAAGATAGCGGCGCTGGGCATAGGCCCCGACAAGCAGCGTCAGGGTCGGTGCAAGCGTGGCGTCGACCGCGTCGTGCCATGTTTCGGCGCAGACCCGAGGTGGGGGAAGGTCCGACCCACGCGCGTCGTAGCCGGGAAAGCAGAACGCCATCGGCGTGATCGCGATGCGTGCGCGGTCATAGAAGGTGTCGCGGTCCACGCCCATCCAGTCGCGCAGCCGGTCGCCGGACGGGTCATTGAACGGAATCCCGCTTTCGTGAACCCGCAGTCCCGGCGCCTGTCCGATCACGCGCAGGCGCGCGGACGGGTCGAACCACGCCACGGGGCGCGGCTCATGCCCGGTCGCCGTCGCGCGAAATGCGGCGGCGCAAATGCGGCATTTCCTGATCTGATCCGCGAGGGGGTCGGTGCCTTGCATAACAGGAGGTTAAGCGTGACGAGCCGCGTCAACAATACGCCGGACACGCACAGAACTTTTCACGAATTGTCCACCGTCGTGCCCCAATTCGGTCCCTAAGGGCAGGATATCCATAGTGCGTGCCGTCCCGACGGGGTCGGAATTCGTACGAGTCTTTGGGATCGGTTTACCCCCAGGATTTGAGGGCAAAATGTCAACGAGCAGGCTGAGCGCCTATTACATCGGCACCTATGCCGATCTGGACCTCGCGGAAGGCGACACGGTTGCAAAGACCGCCGGTCGGCTCGTGGGGTTTCGGCTTGGCGATGCCCAGCACCCGGCGCATTCCCGCGAAAACACGTTGATCCTGACCGATTGCGGCGCGGATCGCGCGGACACCCTGACCTGGGGTGGACGCAGCGCCGACATGCTGGCTTCGCTCCACGTGTCGGTGAAGCTGACCTATACGGATCGCAAGACCGATACGACGTGGATGATCGTGTTGCAGGACGATGCGGGGCGCGTGTTCCTGACACCGTTCGCGGACGGGTCCGAGTTCTCCGAAGCCTTCGTCGAGAAGCCGATCCAGACCATCGAAATCGAGACGATCACGGGTGAACATTACCGCGCGGCGGTCAAGAAACTAGCCGATCAGGGTTACGTCTGTTTCGGCTCGGACACGCGGATCGAAACGCCTGACGGACTGCGCAAGGTCGTGCGCCTGAAGCCCGGCGATCTCGTGAACACTGTCGATCACGGCCCGCAGCCGATCCGCTGGGTCGCGATGCGCCGTCTGGGGCCGCTGGAACTGCGCGCCAATCCGGCGATCCGCCCGATCCGGGTCAAGAAGGGCGCGCTGGGCCACGGCTTGCCGGAGCGCGACGTGCTGCTTTCGCCGCAACACCGGGTTCTGGTGCGCTCGCGCCTTGCCATGCGGATGTTTGGGACGACCGAGGTGCTGGTGGCGGTGAAATCGCTTCTGGGCCTGCCCGGTTTCGAGGTGGCCGAAGATGTGGGCGGCGTCATCTACGTCCACCTCCTGTTCGACGATCACGAGGTCATCATGGCCGATGGCGCACCGATGGAGAGCCTGTTTCTGGGGACCGGCGCGCGGGAAGCGGTCGGGCAGGAGGCGCTGGAGGAAATCCGCGCGATCATGCCCGAACTGGTCGATATGATGGTCGCCGGGAACGGCAGCCCGGCCCGCCCGCTGACCGACAGCGACCGGGCCGCCGAGATGGGGCAGATCCACCGGCAAAGCGATGTCGCGCTGATCGCGGGGTTCTGAGGCGACATCGGGCGGCATTGAGCCTGACCTGACGTTTCGCTACACGGGCTGAAACCCTGTGGAGACGTCGCGCGCATGTATCGGGTCTGGAACTTCATCGCCAATTACTCGGTCCTGCTCGTCGGCGGCGCGTTGATCGCGCTCGTCTGGGCGAACCTCGACACCGAAAGTTACCGCCATTTCATCCACTATCCGCTGTGGTTCAACGGCTGGATCGGTCTCGACCTGCATGCATGGGACGCGGCTTTCGGGCCCGAAGCGGGACGGTTCGAAACCGGCGATGTCGAGAGCGTGCTGACCGTTCAGACGCTCGTGAACGATCTGCTGATGGCGTTTTTCTTCGCTTTCGCGGGCAAGGAGGTGTGGGAGGCGCTGATCCTGAAACGCGGTGCCCTGCGGGGTCGCAAGGCCGCCACGCCCCTGATCGCGACCCTTGGCGGGATGCTTGGACCGATTGTCGTCTTTCTCTCGCTGGCTTCCCTCATGGGGTCCGACATCTATGACGCGGTGGCCCGTGGCTGGGCGGTTCCGACCGCTTCGGACATCGCGTTTTCCTATATCGTCGGGCGGGTCGTGTTCGGGGCCGGGCACCCGGCGCTCAGGTTCCTGCTGCTTCTGGCCATCGCCGACGATGCGGGCGGGCTCGTCATCCTCGCCCTGTTCTACCCGCCGGGCGACTTCGCGCCGGAATGGCTTGCCGTGTCCCTGTTCGCTTCGGTCTTCGTCTATCTGGCCTTCAACCTGATCCCGCGCCGGATGGATCGGGGCGACCAGACGCGGGCGCGGTCGACATGGGTGCGCCTGAACCTCAAATGGTATCCCTACGCCATTGCCGGGATCGTCAGCCTGCTCGCCTTCACGCAGTCGGGCCTTCACCCCGCGCTCGGGCTGCTGCCCGTCATTCCGGCCATTCCCCATGCCGACCGGGCCTTCGGTATCTTCGCCGAGGCCGAAACGCATCTGCACGACATCCTAAACCAGATCGAACATGCGCTACAGATCCCGGTCGAATTGATCCTGTTCCTGTTTGGGCTGGTGAACGCCGGGGTGGCGTTTGCCGCCTTGGCCGAGCCGACATGGCTGGTTCTGGGCGGGCTGGTCATCGGCAAGCCCGTCGGCATTTTCCTGTTCGGGCTTGTCGCGGCGCGGCTCTTGCGGCTCGGCTTGCCAGAAGGAATGCGCGTGGCCGATCTTTTCATCGTCGGTATCGTCGCCGCGATGGGGTTCACGGTGGCGCTGTTCTTCGCGGCAGCGGCCTTCGACCCCGGTCCGGTGCAGGACGCGGCCAAGATCGGCGCCTTCTTCAGTCTGGGGGCCGCGATCCTTGCCATTGCACTGGGTAAATTGTTGCGGGTCGAGAAACGCCGGGCCTGAATCGGGCGCGTCGTGTACGATCCGGACCAAAGATCACCGGGTATTGTGCCGTTTTCCGGCCCAATTCCGAGACAAAGCGTTGTATTGAAGGCGTTTGATCCGACATAATGACGCCAGATTGGCCTAATATAGCGTATCCTTAACGCGGCCCGGACTACACCGGGCCCTGGGGCAGCAGCAGTCACCGGGGTTCGAATGATCGAATTCGACAATGTATCCAAGTCCTTCTGGACCGGAAAACAGCGCAAGGTCATCCTCGACCATGCGTCGTTCCGGGTGGAGCTTGGCAACTCGCTTGGGATTCTCGCGCCCAACGGCACCGGCAAGACGACGATCATTCAGATGATGGCGGGGCTGGAGAAGCCGGACGAGGGCGAAGTGCGCCGCACCAGCCGCGTGTCGTTCCCGCTCGGGTTCATGGGCGGCGTTGTGCCCAAGCTGTCGGCCAAGGAGAACGCGCGCTACATCGCGCGGCTCTACGGGCTGGACCCCGACTATATCGAGGCGTTCACGCGCTGGCTGTGCGGGCTTGAGGAATATTACGACTTTCCGCTCGGCACCTATTCGTCGGGCATGAAGGCCCGGTTCACGTTTTCGCTGCTTCTGGCGCTCGAGTTCGACATCTACCTGATCGACGAGGGGATGCCGCAGACGACGGATGCCGAGTTCAACCGCAAGGCGGGGGACGTGCTCAGGCAACGCCTGGAAAATTCGACCGTCGTGGTGGTGAGCCATCAGGCGCAGACACTTGAGAAATTCTGCCGTTCGGCGGCGGTGCTGCACAACGGGCAGCTTTTTATGTTCGATACCTTGGAAGAGGCGAAGCAACTGTATGACTACTCCACCCAAGGCTAAGAAATTCCGCATCCGCCGCCCCGGCACGGACGCCCCGCGTGAGGCTTCCCCCGAAGCGCAGCCGAACGCGCAGGGCGCGCAGCAACCGCCGCGCGCACAGGCGCAGACGCTTCGCCCCGCCGGCCAGCAACCACAGCGCCCGGCCACACCGCAGGGTCAGCGCCCGCCGCAGGGCGGACAGCCGCAGCCGCGCCAACCGCGCCAGTTGAACGCGATGGAAGAGGCGGCGCTGTCACCGCAGGAGGATGGCTTCGGCGGCGCGCCCTTCCCGGGGTCCGCCGCAGCCGACCGGGGTGGGCAGGCCGCGCCAACGCCATCGCGGCGCGAACCGCCCGAGGTCGAAATCGGACGCATCAAGCAAGAGGGCCTGACGGGCCGGCAACTGCGCATGGCGCGCCGCGTCGCCCAGAAACACGGGCTTCCGGCGACGTCGGACTATGACGCCGTGCGCCTGTTGCGCAAAGCCGGGATCGACCCGTTCCAGACCGCGAACATGCTGCAACTCGTCTCGTCGGAAGAGGGCGGGGCCAAGCCGCAGGCGCCCGAGGGCGGGGCGCGGGTGCAGCTTCCGCAGACGATCCAGCCGCAGCAGCAGCAATTGCCCTCGACGCAGGTGATGGATGCCGCCGATCGTGCGAAATCCATTCAGGAAATGCAGAACCAGATCGTGCGGCGGCGACGCAAGAAACTCTTGCTGCTCGCCACGCGACTGGCCGCGCTGGTGCTTCTGCCGACGCTCATCGCGGGTTGGTATTTCTATGTCGTGGCGACGCCCATGTACGCCACCAAGTCGGAATTCGTGATCCAGAAGGCCGAAAGCGGCGGCACGGCGATGTCGAGCCTGTTCGCAGGCTCCGGTCTGGCGACGTCGCAGGATTCGATCACGGTCCAGAGTTACCTGTCATCCCGCGACGCCATGCTGCGGCTGGACGAGGAATTGGGCTTCAAGGCCCATTTCTCGAACCCCGAGATCGACCCGATCCAGCGGCTCGACGCGGATGCCTCGAACGAGGAAGCCTACAAGACCTATACGCGCAACGTGAAGATCGGCTTCGATCCGACCGAGGGCATCGTGAAGATGGAAGTGATCGCGGCCGATCCGGCGTTCTCGCGCCAGATGTCCGAGGCGCTGATCCGCTATGCCGAACAACGGGTCGACAACCTGACAAGCCGTCTGCGCGACGACCAGATGGCGGGCGCGCGCGAAAGCTATGAAGAGGCCGAACAGGCGATGCTCGACGCGCAGGCCGAGGTTCTGCGACTTCAGGAAAGTATGGGCATTTTCGATGCCACCTCGGACGCGACCTCGATCATGGGTCAGGTGAACACCTTCGAGACGCAGTTGCAGCAGAAGCGGCTTCAGCTTCAGCAGCTTCTGGACAACCCGCGCCCCAACCAGGCACGGGTCGAGGGCGTTCGGGGCGATATCGCGCGGCTGGAACAACTCGTCGCCGACCTGCGGGCGCGGCTGACGGAAGACGGTCAGCAGGGCGGTGACAGCCTTGCCTCGGTGTCCGGCCAGTTGACCATCGCGCAGACGAACCTCCAGACGCGGACCGCGCTGATGCAGCAGGCGCTGCAACAGCTCGAAACCGCCCGGATCGAAGCGAACAAACAGACGCGCTATCTGGAAATGGGCGTGCATCCCGTGGCCCCGGACCGCGCGACCTATCCGCGTGCGTTCGAGAACACGCTGCTTGCCTTCCTCGTCTTTGCGGGCATCTACCTGATGATCTCGATCACCGCGGCAATCCTGCGCGAGCAGGTCACGAGCTGACCTGACGGGCACGCCGAGTTCGGAACGGGCGCCCGTTTTCATGTCCGGGTGCGGGCAAAAGCCCCGGTTTCGGGGGTTCCCAAAAGTCGATGCCGCCGGATACTCTGGGAAAAAATTCCCGGGGACGGACATGATATTTCTAAGACTTCTGGCGCTTATCCTGTGCCTCGCCACGCCCGTGCTCGCACAAGAGGGCACGATCACCTCGGGCAACGGCACGAACGCCGAACAGGGTCAGGCCGACGCGGCCATGGCCACGCGCATCCGGGACATCCTGCACGAACTCGACGGGTACGAGGACGTCACCGTCACCGTCAAATCCGGCATCGTCACGCTCCGCGGCACGACGCTCGACCTCGCCCAGTCCGAGGCGCTCGTCGGGCTTATCGGTCGGGTCGAAGGGGTCGTGGCGATCGAGAACGAGGTGACGATCTCGACCGACGTGCGGCGGCGGCTGATGCCGATGGTCGAACGTTTTCAGCTCAGGTTCTGGCAGGGCATCGCGTTCCTGCCGCTTGTCGGGATCGCACTCTTCGCTTTCGGGATCGTGGTCTGGATCGGGTTCTTCATTGCGCGGCGCAAACAGCCGTGGGACCGGATCGCCCCGAATGCCTTCATCGCCGACATCCTGCGCGCCGTCATAAGGATCGCCGCGATCATCGCCGCGATCGTGGTGGCGCTGGATATTCTGGGCGCCACCGCTCTCCTGTCCACGATCCTAGGCGCGGCGGGGATCATCGGTCTGGCCATCGGTTTCGCGGTCCGTGACACGGTCGAGAACTTCATCGCCTCGGTGCTTCTGTCCGTGCGCCAGCCGTTCGCGCCGAACGATGCGGTGAAGATCGACGGGCATGAGGGCAAGGTGATCCGCCTGACCTCCCGCGCCACGATCATCCTGTCGTTCGACGGCAACCACATCCGCATCCCGAACGCGACGGTCTTCAAGTCGACGGTCATCAACTACACCCGCAATCCCGAACGCCGCTTCGACTTCGACATCGGGGTGGGCTACGGCACCGATCTCGCGGCGGCCAAGCTGCTGGCCGAAGAGACGGTGAAGGGTTTGCCCTTCGTTCTGACCACGCCGTCGGTCTCGTCCTGGACGACCGAACTCGGCGGATCGGACGTGGGCATGAAGGTGACAGGCTGGATCGACCAGCGCGAAACCGGGCTTCTCGCGGCGCGGTCCGAGGCGATCCGTCAGGTTCTGATCGCCTTCGAGGAAGCGGGAATCGAGATGCCGGAACCGACCTATCGCCTGTTGATGAACGAGGCCGGCACTGCGGAACCAGCCCCCGCGCCAGCCAAGCCGAATGTCGCCGAAGTCAGCCATGACGTGATGAACGTCGAGGCCACGACGGAACACGAACTCGAGGATATCGTTGACGCCGAGCGCGATACCGAGCGGCAGGATCTGCTTCGTCAGGACGCAACCAAGGAATGAACCGACAGCCCGGATTTTTTGGCTTGCAGCCCACCAGCCGTTTGAGTAGGAACACGCGCACCGTTGGGGTGTAGCCAAGTGGTAAGGCAGCGGTTTTTGGTACCGTGTATCGTAGGTTCGAATCCTACCACCCCAGCCACGCTTTCCTGCATTGCGAGCCTCTACGCGCTATCTCTGGTATTCCTATGATTTCGCTCTGTGGGACTGCCGGTGAGACGGACTGTCTTTCCGATCAAGGCTACCCAATCACCAATGGCGCCGACCGAGGAATTTGCCTCTAGGCAAATCGAGAGTTTGGCGAGCGGTCATCGAACGCCCAAATCAGTCCCTGCCGGTGCCTTCTGACATCGCAAGAGATCTTCCGGCTCGTGCAAATTCTTGATGTCGTTTGCCCGCTTTCGCACCGAGACGTCGGTGACTTGCGATGAAAGTGGAAGTGTGGAGCGATCAAAATGACTGGGAAGACTTGGCGCCTCGTCGAAGTGTTGGCGACGTTGGACCGAGAAAGTAGTAAGAGCTAAATCCTCCGACTGCGCCGTGGCGGTCTGTCAAGCGTCCAAGACGGACAAATCGTACATGTGGCGACGAACAATGCGCCTGAAATTTTCTCTCAAGTTTTTCCCGAAGTCAGCGCACATCTTGATGCGAGACCGCTGGCGATGCGCCTAGTGGTAAACTGATCCCCCGTCTGCCGCGATCACCTGCCCGGTGACAAACGAAGCGTCGTCACTGGCGAGAAACAAGCCCACGCGAGACACGTCTTCCGGTTGGGCGTCGCGTTTAAGAGCGCGGGTGTCGCGGGCGATGCCTCGATAAACACCGTCGAAAGCGGTGTTTTCGAGGTTGCTCTGCGTCAACGTGTAGCCCGGTGATACCGCGTTCACGGTGATGTCGTCGGCGCCGAATTCGTTCGCGAGGGATCGGGTCATAGTGATCACCGCGCCTTTTGACGCGGTATAAGCGCAGAGGTTTGGCGCGCCTTTGAAAGCGGTCCCCGAGACGACGTTGACGATCCGGCCATAACGCCGCGCCCGCATGTGCGGTGAAACTGCCTGACAACATAGAAGAACGCTCAGCGTGTTTACGTCGATCATCCGGCGGAATTCTTCGACCGAGACCTCTTCGAACGGCTTCAGCACCATGCCGCGCGAAATCGCGGCGTTGTTGATCAGGATGTCGACCTGACCGAAGGTTTCGATCGTGCGGGCGACCATGGCTTCGACAGCAGCTTTGTCCGAGACGTCGGTTGTGGTGGCGATGGCTTGCGCGCCCGCGGCACGGGCGGCTTCGGCCCCGGCGTCCGCATCCAGAATGTCGGCGGAGACGATATTCGCGCCGCTCTGTGCCAGCCGGGTCGCCATGTCGAGACCCAGCCCGGTGCCTGCGCCGGTCACGATGGCGGTTTTACCTTCGAAGTTCATGTTCCTGTCCTTTTGGCTTGCGTGAGTTCGGCGTCGATGGCGTGGAGCCAGTCGATGCCGGCCCGTTCGCTTTGCGCGGACGGGTCCGCCCAGAGGTGTTCGAGTTCCACGAGACCCGCGAACCCCCGCGCGGCAAGCGCGTCCAGCACCGGGCGGATGCGGGGGTCTGCCCCCGGCTCGCACCGCCCCGGTTGCCCGGCGATCTGGACCGGGCCGATGATGTCCGCGTCGCGGGTGAGCGGGGTCAAAAGGTCGCCGTCCGTCGCGATCAGGTGCCCGGTGTCGTAGATCAACCGCACGGCGGGATGGCCGATCCGGCGAACCACGCGGGCGGCCTGCGCAAAGCTCGTGAAAAGCTGGCCGGGGATCGCTGCCGGGTCCACAACCTCGACATTCAGCGTCAGACCAGCGGCCGCCGCGCGATCTGCGAGGGTCGAAAGGCGTGCGGCGAATGCGTCCTCCGCCGCGTCCTGACCAAGCGCGGTCGTCCCGGCGGGCACGATTGCCAGGTCTCGCGCCCCGATCCGGGCCGCGTCGGCGAAGGCCTGATCGCAGGCGGCCTGCAAGACGCGTTCACCGGACGCGTCGCCCGGAAACCAAAGCGGCTGGCGCAGATCGGACAACCCGCCGATGCCTAGCGTTCCTGCGGCAAGGCCGGATGCAGTCAGCGCTTTGGCGATGCGTGCCTTGTCCCCCTCGGGCCGGGACGAAAACCACGGGTCTTGAATTCCCGCGAACCCTTCGGCAGCGGCAAAGGCGATCTGGTCGACCGGATCGCGCGACGGTGCGGCGTGGGCGAAAAGCGGCGTGTCGAAGCCCCGAAACCCAAGGTGCGGGGCATAGCGCAGGGCAAAGCTCATAATGTTATTTCCGTCAGGTGGCTGGGGGTGAGCGCGGCAATTTCGCGTTCACCCAATAGCATCATCGCATTCGTCATTTCGTCCCGCAGAAGTTCGATCGCCTTGTCCACGCCCGCCTCGCCCGCGGCGGCAAGGCCATAGGCCCAGGCCCGACCGATCAGCACACCGGATGCGCCAAGCGCACGCGCTTTGAGGATATCGGTGCCGCGCCGAACTCCGCTGTCGAGCAGCACCTCCATGTCGTCGCCCGCCGTCGCGACCATGTCGGGCAATGCAGCGACGGCCGACAGCGATCCGTCCAACTGCCTGCCGCCGTGGTTCGAAACCGAAATGCCTTGCACACCGATCCGGCGCGCGGCCTCGACGTCATCGGGGTGTAAGAGCCCTTTGACGATCATCGGCCCGTCCCACGCTGCACGCACACGCGCCACGTCCTCCCACGTTGCTGAGGGGTCGAAGAGTGACGAGACGTGCTTAGCGATGCTCACGAAGCCGTCGGCGTGGGGGTTGCCCTCGAAATTGCCGAACCGGAACCGAGTGCGGGTCGACCGGGCAAGGAACGGCAGGCGGAGGGCGGTACCGGCAAGCGTCGCCAGACGCGGCCGGATTGGAACCGTAAAGGCGTTGCGCACATCGCGTTCGCGTCGCCCCGCGACGGGCAGGTCGAGTGTCAGAACCAGAACGCGGTAGCCCGCATCCTTGGCGCGGCGCACCAGCCCCATCATCCAGTCGCGATCCTTGAGGAAGTAGAGCTGGAACCAGTTCTCACCCTCCGGAACCGCGCGCGCGACGTCTTCGATGGACGCGATGGAGTTTGTGGACAGGCAGGCCGGAATGCCCGCGCGCGCGGCAGCACGGGCCGCCAGAACCTCGCCCTCGGGCCAGCACAGCCCGGCAAAGCCGATGGGACTAAGCGCAATGGGAAGTGCGGCGGGCCGGCCCGCCATCGTTGCCGACAGGTCGATCGTGGACACGTCACGACCAACACGCGGGCGAAACCCATAACGGTCGAAATCCGCGCGGTTGTGACGGGCGGTCGTCTCGTCGCCCGCCGCACCGTCGACGAAGTCGAACAGCGCGCGGGGCAGGGCGCACCGGGCGCGGCTGCGCAGGTCGTCGATGTTCGACACGGTGGACAGATCGGGCATCAGGCTGGCTCCGGCACAAGGTTTGGCGGCGTCTCGCCGCGCGCGAGTGCGATGAACCCGTCACGCAGGATCGCGCCCATTCGCACCCGCGTCTCGACGGTCGAACTTCCGATATGCGGCAGGAGGAACGCGTTTGGCAAATCCAGATAGCGCGCATCGAAGGTCGGCTCGCCCGCCATTACGTCCAGCCCGGCCCCTGCGATCTGCCCGCTGGACAGCGCCGCAATCAGTGCTTCGTCGTCCACAACCGTTCCCCGCGCGACGTTCACGATGTAGCTGCCGGGGCGCATGGCAGCGAGGATCCGCGCGTTCACCGCGCCCCCGGTCGCGGCATTGGCCGGACAGGCGATGACCAGCACGTCGCAAGTCTTCGCAAGGCCCTGAAGCGTCGGGTGATAGACCGCGCCGCGTTCATCTTTGGGCTTCAACCGCGACCGGTTGTGATAGGCGATGGTCATGCCCATGCCCGACAGCCGCGCGGCGATCTCACGCCCGATCCGACCCATGCCGAAGATCCCCGCCGTGCGACTCGCAAGCTCGTGGCCCAGAAGCTGACCGGGCGTCCACCCGGTCCATGCGCCCGACCGCACGAGCGAGATGCTCTCCGTCGCCCGCCGCATCGCGCCAAGCGTAAGGAAGACCGCGATTTCAGCGACCGAGGCCGACAGCACGTCGGGCGTCGACAAAAGCGCAATCCCGCGCTCGGCAAGGGCGGCGCGGTCGATGTGGTCGGTCCCGACCGAATAGGTGCCGACCGCCGCCAGACCCGCTGGGAGCCGGGCGATAGCCGCGCTGTCCAAAGGCGTCTCGACCGACAGGACCAGCCCATCCGCCGCATCTTTGGCCGTCACTTCGGACAGCGGCTTGGCGGTCAGGTCCAGCCCTTCGGCCAGCGCCGCCACCACCGGGTCCGGCAGCCTGCAACACAAAAGCACACGCGGGCGATCCAGCCCGCGCGCCGGTTCGCCTCCGGTCATTCCGCGGGCACGCCCGGCTTGCGGTTCGGCTGCGCTTTCTTGTGGCCGGGAACAAGGCTCCGCCATGGCTCGCCTGCGTCCACCACGCCCGATGTGCCGACGATCCCGCCGTAATCCACCGACGATCCAAGACCCGTCGGCTCGCGCCCCTCATCCACCTGTTTCGCGATGGTCAGAAGCGTGCGGTAGAGCCGCTGGATACCGATGTCTGCTGACGAAAGCCGCTCACCCGAACGGTCCCGTATGGGGCCGCTCGACACGACGACCGCGACATCCTCTTCGATCAGACCCGGCAGGCCCGAAAACGTCTTGCCCGCCCGCATCGCTGCGCGGTCCTGCCCGAAACGATTGTGATGCCCTGCCGTCGCAGGGGTGCCGAAGGTGCGGCGCGAAATGCCGTAACTGTCCAGATGGTGATCGGTCAGCCCCACGAATTCGAGCTGCTGAGAGCGCAGCGGTTCCTCGCCAATCGCCTTTTCGGTGTCCCAGAACACATGAATGAACAGCGACGTCGTGTCGTTGACCGGGACCATCAGCGTCGCAATATCGCCGTTCGGATTCAGCACGGTAAAGGGCGCTACGAAGGACGTGATCCGCACGTTGTGGCTGCCGTCGCTGTCGCCTTTGCGCAGGGCCGCATAATGAAACCCGAACTCGGTGTCCTCGGCGGCCAGTTCCGGGGCGAGGTCGTCGGCCATCTTGCCGACCTTGGAGGCGTAGTCGATCTGCACGTCGCCCGCACGCGACAGCCCGTCAGAGTGCAGGAAGCCAAGGTGAGTGGTGTCGAGAAGCCCCTCTGTCACCTGCACATAATTGCAGTCCTCGAAGTGGATCGTGGTCAGGAGGTGCGAGGCAGGCAGGTCCATCCACGGATACCGCTTGAACGCAGGCTTATCCTCGGGCGCGCCCATAAAGATCCAGACGATCCCGCCCGCCGCGACTGCAGGATAAGATTTGATCTTGAACCGCGTCTTGAACTCGGGGTCTTTGACGTTGGGGGTGTCGAGCACCGTGCCGTCATGCGCGAACTTCCAGCCGTGGTAGATGCAGCGCAGACCGCAGTCCTCATTGCGGCCCAAGGACAGCGACGCGCCCCGGTGGCAGCAGAACTCGTTCAGAATACCGATGTTGCCGTCCGTGTCGCGAAAGGCGACCAGCTTTTCGCCCATGATCTCGATTCGCACCGGGTCTCCGTCGCGCTCGCTCACCTCTGATTCGAGCAGCGCGGGCACCCAATAGCGACGCAGCGCCCGGCCCATTGGCGTGTCGGCCCCGGTCAAACACATACGCATATTGTCGTCGTGTGAAAGCATGATTTCCTCCCGTTTGCTCATTATCTTCCATGGAAGATGATAGGGATGTCAAGCGCGCAGAACGCGCGGATCGCTTTGGCTAGCATCCCGACGCAGCGGTGGCAGGGGGAGTTGACGGAGCTTCCCGATGATGTTTATCTTCCATGGAAGATGAAAAGCCGCGGCGACCGGAAACGGGCGACTGTGGACCAGGAGGAGGAACTGGAATGCTGTCCCACGAGGAAAACGAAGCCCTTTGCCGCGTCGGCCGCGGCACGCCCATGGGCAAGGTCATGCGCCGCTACTGGCACCCCATCGCGCTGTCCGAAGAATTGCCCGAGCCCGATTGCAAACCGATCCGGGCTGAGCTTCTGGGCGAAAAGCTCGTCGTCTTCCGTGACAGCGAAGGCAAGGTAGGCGTGCTTCAGGAAAGCTGTATGCACCGGGGCGCGTCGCTGGCGCTTGGCCGTGTCGAGGATGGCGGCGTGCGTTGCCTCTATCACGGCTGGAAATTCGCGGTGGATGGCACGATCCTCGACACCCCGAACAACCCCGATCCGCGCGTGAAGCAGCGGCTCAAGCAGCCCTGTTTCCCGGTGCGCGAAGAGGGCGGTCTGATCTGGACCGTGGTGGGCGCGAAGAAGGGCGAAGAGCCGCCGTTCCGCCGCTATTCCTTCATGGACGCGCCGGCCGAGCACCGGCTGGCCCTGCGCATCAACGTGAAATGCAACTACTTGCAATTGTGGGAAGGCGGGGCCGATAGCTCCCACGTCGGGATCCTGCACGCCGAAAGTGCTTCGCCGGGTTGGCTGAACGACGAGCCGACGCGCGACAGCCGGGCGTCGAACCCCGCGAACCTTGCCGTCGTCGACAACGCGCCGACGTTCGAGATCGAGAACACCGACTACGGGTTCCACTATGCCGCTATGCGCCGCGCGCCGAATGCGCAGGGCGAGCCGGAGGTGGTGAACGTTCGTGTGGTGCCGCTTATCATGCCCACGGGCCGGATCATCCCAGCGCCGAACTCGTTCCTGACGGTGTTCGAGACGCCCGATAACGATGGCCAAACCTCGACCTTCATCGTGCAGCACGGCTATTCCAAGCCGGACCGCGAAGAGATGCTGGAACTGCTCGGCATGGACGATCCGGCGGTCTATGATCCCGAGACCCATAACCTCACCGTCGACTGGGGCATGGGGCTTGGGCAAAAGCGCGATCAGATGGACGAACACTGGAGCGGGATGAAGGGCGTCGAACACGAAGACGCCGCCATGGCGCTGTCCATGGGGCAGATCTTTGATCGCACGCAGGAACATCTGGTGGCAGCCGACGGGGCCGTCGTGCGCCTGCGCCGCTGCCTTCTGGATAGCATCAAGGCGGTCGAAGAGGGCGAAGAGCCCTTGGGCGCGACGATGGAGGATCTCACGCAGGTGAGCGTGACGTCCGACGCGCCGCTCGACCGGCCATGGCAGGCCGTGGGGCATCATTACGAAATCCCGCCGCAAGCCGCTGAATAAGGCCGCGCCCGGCTGCAAGCGTGGCCGGGCGTTCGACCTATCTTTCTTCAAAAGGAGCCTGCGATGATGATGCAGCCCTCGCTCCCCGGTCAGGACATGACCCTGCCGGTCGTTGTCCGTTCGATGACCCTTCTGGCACGTGACACGCTCGCGGTCGAATTCACGCCGCAGGATGGTGTGACGCTCCCGCCGTTCGACGCAGGCGCGCATGTCGATCTTTTGCTACCCAACGGCATCCGCCGGTCCTATTCGCTGTGCAATGCGCCGGGTGACACCGGGCGATATGTCGTCGGCGTGAAAAAGGCGGACCCGAGCCGAGGTGCCTCGTCCTACATCCATGACACGCTGCGCGTGGGGCAGGCGATGAAGATCTCGGCCCCCAAGAACAACTTCCCGCTCGACGAGTCGGCGGCGAAGTCCGTGCTGATCGCGGGTGGGATCGGGATCACCCCGATGATGTCGATGATCGACCGGATGGAGGCGACGGGCGCCGACTGGACGCTCTACTATTCCTGCCGCACCCGCGCGGATGCTGCGTTCCTTGACCGGCTCGACCTGCTCGACAAGGCGCGCTGCGTGAATCTGAACTTCGACGGCGAACCGGGCGGCGCGATGCTGAATTTGGCCGAGATCATCGGGGCCGAACAGGGCGACGGCGTGCATTTCTATGCCTGCGGTCCAGCGCCGATGCTCGATGCGTTCGAAGCCGCGACTGCGGGTTTGCCGGAAGGGCACGCGCATCTTGAACGGTTCGGGGGCGAGCCGCTTCCCGTCTCGGACGATGCGCTCGAGACGTTCGAGGTGGAGTGCATGCAAAGCGGGCTGAACCTCACCATCACGCCCGAGACGACCATTCTGGACGCGCTTCTCGACAACGGGATCGACATTCCGTTTTCCTGCATGGACGGTGTCTGCGGATCGTGCCGCGTCGGTGTGGTCGAGGGCACGCCGGACCACCGCGACATGGTGCTGTCAGACGGGGAACTGGCCGAGAACAAGGTAATGATGGTCTGCTGTTCGGGCAGCCGCAGCCCGAAACTGGTGCTGGATATCTGAGGGAGGAGCAGGCGCAATGACGCTTGAGAACGTGCCGGGCATCTCCGGCAAAGCATTCGCGGTGCTGGGCGCCGGGCAGGGGATCGGTCGCGCAACGGTGCAGGCGCTGGCGGCAGCCGGTGCACGCGTTGCCTGCGTGGACCGCGACGAAGGACTGGCTCAGGCTGTCGCGGGTGCGGTCGGCGGCCTTGCCCTGTCGGGCGACGTGACCCGGCGCGGCGACATGGAGCGGATGTTTCAGGACGCCGCCGACTGGGCGGATGGGTGCCTTGGCGGGGTCGTGGACATCGTGGGGATCGCAGACGTTCGGGCGATTGCCGACATGGATGACGAGGGCTGGAACGAGCAGTTCGACCTCACGCTCCGCCATGCCTTCCTGACCGTCCAGATCGCCCCCCGCTTCATGCCGGAGGGCGGCGCGCTCGCCTTTGTGAGTTCGATGTCCAGCACGCGGGCGGTCGAGAACCAGACCGTCTACGGCGCGTCCAAAGCCGCGCTCAACCAGTTCGTCGCTGGGGCGGCTTGCGAGCTTGGGCCAAAGGGCATCCGCGTGAACGCCGTGTCGCCCGGTTTTGTGCGCACCCCGCGTCTCGTCGCGGCACTTGGCGATGACTTCTGGGCCGAGCTCAATGGCTATATCCCCGTGGGCCGCCCGTGCGAGCCTGTCGACATCGCCGGGCCGCTCATGTTCCTCTGCTCGGACCTTGCCGCCTGCATCTCGGGCCAGACGCTGACGGTGGACGGCGGCACGAGCACGCAAGCCCACATGCCCAAGATCCCGCTCAAGCGAAAGGCCATGGGGGCGACGGCATGAGCGCGCCGACCGATCCCGCCTTCGCACCGATCCTCGGCCATAGCCGGGGTAAATCCGTGCTCGCCGACGGGGCGCTCCCCGATGTGCGTCAGATGATGGAAGAGCGCGCCAAATCCCGGCCCGGCCCGGACGTTGCGACCGTGCGCGACGCGGTCGTGCCCGGCCCGGCGGGCGACATTCCGGTGCGGCTTTACGTGCCCGAGCAGGCGCGCGGCGTCGTTCTTGCCTATCACGGTGGCGGCTGGATCACGGGCAGCCGCGACAGCTTTGACCCGGTCTGCCGCTTCATGGCGGCGGACTCCGGCGCGGCGGTCGTGTCGGTCGACTACCGGCTCGCGCCCGAGCACGTGTTCCCCGCCGCAGTCGATGACGCCTTTGCCGCGCTCGTCGCGGTAGATCGGGACCGCGCAGGCCTTGGCCTGCCGGACGGCCCCATCGTCGTGATGGGCGAATCCGCAGGTGCGAACCTTGCCCTCGTCGTGTCGCTGATGGCGCGGGATGCGTGCGGCCCGGCGATTGCCAAGCAGGTGTTGGCCTATCCGGCGGTGGACGCGAGTGTGGAGCGCCCCTCGATGGATCTCTTTGCCGAGAACCACCTTCAGACCCGCCGCGACGTCAAACACGCGCTGGGCACCTATGCGCTGAACCACGGCGTCGATCCGTCCGACTGGCGTCTGTCGCCGCTCAAGGCCGAGACGTTCGCGGGCCTGCCTTCGGTCTTTCTCATCTCGGCGGAGTGCGACGCGATCCGCGACGATTCCGAAGCGCTGACCCACCGCCTGATGGCCGAAGGTGTCGGCGTGGTCCACGCGCGATATGCGGGCATGATCCACACCTTCGTCCAGATGCGCCCGGCGGTCGAAGCGGCCATCGTCGCGCAGCGCCAGATGGCCGACGAAGTGCGCCGCGCCGTGCAAGCGTAACGAGAAGGGTATCCCGTGATCAGTTTCAACGACATCATCGACAAGGCCTGCCCGGCAGCGGTGCAGGCCGAACGCCAAGGGAACCTGCCGACGCGGATGTTTGTTCATCCCGTGATATTCGACGGCATTTCGGAAATCCGGCGCGACGAAATCGCGAACGGGTTTCCTCTGATCCTGCTCGGCATGTTTCTGGAGGTCGACCCGGACCTTCCCCGAGATGGCTTCCGCTTCGAACGCTAGGCGATCAGTCCGCTGCGTTCTCTACCGGGGGGAGGCCTTCGACGTTCTCGAAATAGGCGAGAAGCTTGTAAAGGAAATCCATCCCCTGAGCGAGCTCGTCCGTGCTCATGCTGTCAACAACCCGACCGAACGCGGTGTCCGGCGAACAGATCAGCCCGATCGCCTCGTCCGCGACACGCCGCCCCTCGTCCGTCAGGTAAATGATCCGGCCGCGTTTATAGGCCGGGTCGACCTTGCGCGACACGAGCTTGCTGCGGATCAGGCGATCCACCTGCTTGGTCACGGCCCCCGATGTGATGAACAGCGACTGGAACAGGTCGGTCGGGCGCATCGCACCGTCCGGGCCATTGCGACGAAGCGCCAGAAGGATACGCAGGTCGCTAGGCCCGATCGAATATCCGGCCTGGCTGAGATCGCGAAACGCTGCCTCCATCGACGTGTCGATCTGTTTGATCGCCGCCGCGACGATGAACGGGTCGAGGTTAAGGTCGGGGCGCTCCCGGCGCCACGCTTGGGTCATGTCATTCAATGTTCGTGCCAATCCCGCTTTATCCCCTCCGCGACTGCATTCGTGCAGTCCTCCCCTTGATTTCACGGGATCATAGAGTCCCGCGGACGCCCGAACAACGCCTCTCCCTGCTCGAGCGGATCCTCCGCCAATCACCTTCGTTCCGCTTGCCGGGACAACGGCGCTGCTTTGCGGATGCAGCATCATCATCCATGGAAGATATTCAAGAATCTTCTTGACGTGAAAGCGCATTCGTTTCATCTTCCATGGAAGGTCAGATGAGTTGGTTATTGGTCGGACACTGTTAAGACCGATCCGGGAGTGAGGAAAATCTGGCCTGACGACGATGCGTGACCGTGCTCCGGAGAGCCACGGCAAAAGCGCGAACAGGGAGGAAATCATGGTAACTCAACGAAATCGTCTCGGGACGATAACGGTCGTGGCTGGCCTTATGGTCAGTACATCGGCGATGGCTGACACGCTGAAGGTCGGGGTCGTCGGGCCAATGACCGGGCCTCTTGCGGTGATGGGCGAACAGTGGCGCCAAGGCATCGAGACGTTCATGGAACTGAACGGCGACAAAGCTGGCGACACCACCATCGAGGTGGTCTACCGCGACACGACGGGCAACCCGGCGAACGCCAAACAGATGGCGCAGGAGCTGATCGTGCGCGAACGCGTGCAGGCTTTGGTTGGCTTCGGCATTTCGCCCTCTGCCGCAGCGGCGGCTCCGGTAATCAACGAAGTGCAGATCCCGACCTTCCTGCCGCACGTCGCATCGCCCGCGCTGATGGACGCGTCGCCCTATTTCGTGCGTCTCGGGCAGAACATCGCCACCAACGCCGAAGTCGCTGCCAAATGGGCGCGCGAGAGCGGGATGGAAAGCGCCTATGTCGCCGTGGCCGATTACGCCCCCGGTCATGACGTGGCCAACGCGTTCAAACCGGCGTTCGAGGGCGCGGGCGGCACCGTCACCGGCTCCGACAACATCCCGCTGTCCACCGTCGATTTCTCGCCCTTTGCCGAACGGATCGCCGAGGCGCAGCCGGACATGGTTCAGCTGTTCATCCCGCCCGGGGCGCAGGCCGTCTCGATGGTCAAGGCGATGGCGGCGCGCGGTCTTATGGAAGACACGCTTATCATGGGGCAGGGCGAGGCCGAGGATAGCGACATCCACCTCTTCGATGGCACCATCAAGAACTTCCATTCCGCGATTTACTACTCGGAATCGCTCGACAACCCCGAGAACGAGGCCTTCGTCGGCGGGCTTCAGGCCAAGTTCGGCGAAGACGTGCTGCCCAGCACCTTCACGCTCGGCGCTTATGACTCCATGGCGCTGATCTATGCGCTTGCTTCGGAAATGGGTGCCGACTTCAACGGCGACGCGGTGATGGCGAAGCTCGCCGGGTATTCATGGGCCAGCCCGCGTGGCAAGATCACGCTCGACGCCGAAAGCCGTGAACCGATCCAGGATTTCGTGATCCGACGGGTCGAAGACGTGGACGGCCAGCTGCGCAACGTCGTGGTTGATACGATCCCGCAGGTTCACCCGATCTCGGGAAGCTGAACGCCCTCGTCATAACACCGTCCGCGGGGCATCATCGGATGTGCCGCGGACCTTCGCTTTGACGGTCCGCACGAAACGGGGAGCACCTTCATGGCCAGCGCCGCCTCATCACTCACATTCATTCTGCTCTATGGCGTGTCCTACGGACTTGTCCTGTTCATCATTTCCATCGGCCTCGTCATCACGATGGGTTTGATGCGGGTCATGAACCTCGCCCACGGCGCTTTCGCGGCCATCGGCGGCTATATCGCGGTGGGGGTGATGACCAACTTCGGGATACCCTTTCCGCTCGCCGTAGTGGCCGCCGTCGCCGGTGTCGTCGCCCTGTCGGTGGTGCTCGAGCGTCTGGTCTTCGTGAACCTTTACGGCGCGCCAGAGCTCGATCAGGTGCTGATGACCATCGGCATCAACTTCATCGTCATCGGCGGGCTGACCATCTTTTTCGGGCCGAACGTCTATCCGATCAGCCTGCCGGACTACCTGACCGGCAACGTCGACCTCGGCATCCGCAACTTCGAGGTCTACCGTCTGTTCGTCATCGCAATGGGGCTGATCGTCGTCGTCGGCCTTTGGATCATGTTCGAAAAAACTTCGTTCGGGGCCAAGCTGCGCGCCGCCGTGGACAACCCGTCGATGACCCGCGTGATTGGGATCAACGTGAACCGCGTGTTCATCATCGCCTTCGGGATCGGGAGCGGTTTGGCCGCCCTCGGAGGGGCCATCGGCGCGGGGATGCTGCCGCTCGAACCCTATTACCCGATGAAATACCTCGTCCTCGTGCTGGTCGTCGTGGCGCTGTCGGGCTTTGGTAACATGCGCGCCTCGCTTGCCGTCGCGGTGCTGGTCGGGATCGTCGACACCGCAGGCCGCTTCCTCGTGCCCAGCTTCGGTGGGTTCATCATCTACATCGTCCTCGTCGTGCTCATGGTGTTGCGCCCCGAGGGTCTGTTCACGAAGAGGGCCGCCTGATGGACATGCCGAACGCACGCTTCCTCAATCGTCACCGCTTCTCGCTGTGGGAACTGGTGCCGCTGATCGTGGCCATCGGGTGCTACTACCTCTTTCCCGGCTACCTGACGCTCGGCGCGGCGGTGCTGGTGATGGCGATCTTCGCCGTCTCGCTCGACCTCGTGATCGGATACGCGGGCATCGTCACGCTCGGCCATTCGGTGTTCTTCGGGGTAGGGGCGTATGGGGCCGCGAAACTGTCCATCGCCGGGATCGACACGCCGATTGCGGCCGCCCTGATCGCCGGGGCCATGGCCTCGCTGCTCGCCGTCCTGACCGGGCCGTTCGTCCTGCGCCTCAAACATCTGCCGCTCATCATGGTCACGGTCGCCATCGCCGCCATCGCCCATGAGGCCGCGAACAAAATGTCGTGGCTCACGGGCGGCCACGACGGCCTGCCGAACCTGACGTTCGAGCCGGTGCTGGGCCTGTTCAAATGGTCGATCTGGGGCACGACAAGCTATCTCTACGTCCTCGCATGGCTCGTCCTTCTCGTGATCATCTCGCGCATCGTCGTATCGTCGTCCTTCGGCATGGCGCTGCAGGGCATCCGCCAGAACGAACTGCGCATGAGGGTCATGGGCGCGCCCGTGCTGAAACAACAGGTGATCATCTACACCTACAGCGCCTTTCTGGCCGGGATCGCGGGCGCGCTCTACGCCCAGACCAACAACTTCGTCTCGCTTGAGACGCTGACGGTGGACCTTGGCGTCTTTGCGCTGGCGATGATCGTGCTCGGCGGCCTCGGGCGTATCTACGGCGCGATCATCGGGGCGGCGGTCTACATGATCGTGCAATACCTCGCCCAGCAATGGGATCCGTATTTCTGGATGCTGGCCATCGGGGTGCTTCTGGTGCTTGTCGTCCGCTTCGGCAAAGGCGGCCTTTTGGGCATCGCCGAGAAGGCATGGCTCCGGGTGCGCCCCGCGCGCCCCGCCTTTACCCCTGCCAAACGCGAAAAACTGGAGCCGGGCGAATGACCTACATGCTCGAAGCACGCGACCTGCACAAATACTTCGGCGCGCTTCACGTCACCAACGGCGTGAACCTGAAACTGGCCCCCGGCGCGCGTCACGCGCTGATCGGCCCGAACGGTGCGGGCAAGACGACGCTCGTCGGGCAATTGTCCGGCGTGATCGCACCCACGTCCGGGCAGGTGCTCATCGGAGGGGAGGACGTCACGCGCCTTGCGCCCGCCAAACGCACCCGTATGGGGCTGGTGCGCACCTTCCAGATTTCGAACCTGTTCACTGACATGACGGTGCTCGAGAACGTCTACCTCGCCGTCAGCCAGAACCGGCGCATGGGGGTGAACCCGTTCCGCGCGGCAGGCCGCGACAAGGACAGTATCGACCGCGCGATGGACCTGATCCGCAAGGTCCGGCTGGAGCCGCATGCGGATCGGCTGGTCTCGGAACTTGCCTACGGACAACAGCGCCTGATCGAGATCGCCATCGCGCTTGCCCTCGATCCGAAAATCCTGCTGCTGGACGAACCGGCGGCGGGTATTCCGACCGGCGAACTCGACCTGCTCCTTCGGGTGATCGAAGAGCTCGACCCGTCCCTCGCCCTTCTCATCATCGAACACGATATGGAGCTTGTGCGCCGGGTCGCGACCGATGTGACTGTCCTTGTCCACGGCACAGTCCTGATCGACGGCCCATTGCGTGAGGTCATGTCCTCGGACGAGGTCAAACGCGTCTATCTTGGCGGCGGCGAAGTGGAGGCTCAGAATGCTTGAAGTGCGCAACCTGACCGGGGGTTGGGGTCCGACCGTCGTGGTCCAGGATCTGTCCCTCGACCTCGCCAAGGGTGAAACGCTCGCCATAATCGGGCGCAACGGGGTCGGCAAATCGACCCTGCTCGAACTTCTCAGCGGCCGCGCGCGGCGGCTCAGCGGATCGGTCCGTCTGGGCGACACCGACCTTGCCGCAGCCAAACTGCACCGCCGCGTGGCTCACGGGATCGGACATGTGCCGCAAGAACGGGAAGTGTTCAAAAGCCTGACGGTGGACGAGCACCTGCTGATTTCGCGGCGCCCCGGCGTCTGGACCCGCGACAAGGTGCTCGACCTCTTTCCCGGCCTCGCCGCGCGGATCGGAAGCCTTGGCGGGCAACTCTCCGGCGGTGAACAGCAGATGCTTGCCATCGCACGGGCGCTGGTCGGCAACCCGCAAGTGCTGCTCATGGACGAGCCGTCCGAGGGGCTTGCCCCCGTCGTCATCGAACAACTCGTGGGAGCCATGCGCGCGCTGACGGTGGACAAGTCGCTGGGCATTCTGCTGGTCGAACAACGAATCGACATCGCCCGCGATCTGGCCGACCGTTTCGTCGTCATGGACCGGGGCGCGATCGTGCACCGGGGCCAGATCGAGGAACTCGACCGCACCGAAAATCTCGCCGAACTCGTGGGTCTGACCGACGCCTAGTCCGGCACGAAGGCCTGCTGGCTTTTCAGACGGCGGAGCACAAAGCTCGACCGGGAATGGCGTATGCCTTTGACCTTGTAGAGCTTCGAGCGCAGGAACTCCTCATACCCCCGCGTGCCGTCCACCGCGACCTTGATCATGTAATCGTAGTCGCCCGTGGTCAGGTATACCTCGAGCACCTCGGGAATGTCCGCCAGCGCCTGCCCGAAGTCCTCGAGCGTTTCATCGTCGTGACGGTCAAGCGTGACCTCGACGATGGCCAGTTCGCGCAGGCCGAGCAGCTCCATATCGACCCGTGCGCCGTAGCCGTCGATGAACCCGTCCGCCTCCAGCCGCCGCACTCGCTGCCAGCACGGGCTTGCCGACAATCCGACCCGGTCGGCCAGTTCCGCCGTGGTCAGGCGCCCGTTCTCAAGCAGGTGGCGCAGGATTGCGCGGTCTTTGGTGTCTAGCTCGCGAGGCATCAGTTTCATCCGTGGAAGATATGATTCTGCCGGAATGGGTCATGACAGAAAAATCATTTTTATAAGGCCATAAATAGCAGAAGATCAAAAGCCTTTTTTGTTCTTCTGAGGATAACGTTGCCGTAGGAGGAGCCATGCGCAGACACATCTATTTTACGACGACCGAAGGCTACGCCGGCCTGATCCGCCCACTCGACCACGCACGGCGCATGGGGTTCGACCTGATCTCCGTCGCGGCCCACCAGCAGGGCGAAGACCTGGACGTGACCTTGACCCTCGCGGGCCTGACCGATGGGGCGGTGCCGACGCTCGCCGCCCGGATCGACGGCGGCCTTGGCTGCGCGATCACCGCGCCGTCCGAGGTGGCCGCATGACCCATCCGCTCCGCCTCCACGTCCCCGAGCCGACCTTGCGCCCCGGCGACAGCCCCGACTTTTCCGGCGTGCCGATCCCCAAGGCGGGCAGCGTGCGCCGCCCTCCGGTCGATGCCGACCCCGAGGATATCCGCGACCTCGCCTTCACCATCATTCGCGTCATGGCCCGCAACGGGCAGGCGGTCGGTGACTGGGCCCCGGACATCGACGACGACGAACTCCGCACGGGCCTGCGCCACATGATGCTGCTGCGCGAATACGACGCCCGGATGCTTATGGCGCAGCGGCAGGGCAAGTCCAGTTTCTACATGCAGCACTTGGGCGAAGAGGCGATTTCCTGTGGCTTCCGGCGCGAGCTTGCGGAAGGCGACATGAACTTTCCGACCTACCGTCAGGCGGGCCTCCTGATCGCGGACGACTACCCCATGTTGCTCATGATGAATCAGGTCTACTCGAACGAGGGCGACACGGTGCACGGGCGGCAGTTGCCGGTGTTCTATTCGTCCAAGGACCACGGGTTCTTTTCCATCTCCGGCAACCTCGCCACGCAATATCCGCAGGCGGTCGGCTGGGCGATGGCGTCCGCGATCAAGGGCGCGACGAACATCGCGGCGGCGTGGATCGGGGACGGCTCGACCGCCGAGAACGACTTTCACGCCGGGCTTGTCTTTGCCTCGACCTACAAGGCGCCCGTGGTGCTGAACATCGTGAACAACCAGTGGGCCATTTCCACGTTCCAAGGCATTGCGCGGGGCGGCTCGGGCACCTTTGCCGCGCGCGGCCACGGGTTCGGCATCCCGGCGCTTCGCGTCGATGGAAACGACTACCTCGCCGTGCGCGCAGTGGCCCGATGGGCGGCGCAGCGCGCACGGGCGAACCTTGGCCCGACCCTGATCGAATACGTCACCTACCGCGTCGCCGGTCATTCGACCTCGGACGATCCCTCCGCCTACCGCCCCAAGGAGGAAGGCAGCGCATGGCCGCTGGGCGACCCGATCCTGCGCCTTCGCGACCACCTGATCGCACGCGGCGCATGGAGCGAAGAGCGCCACACGCAGGCCGAGGCCGAGATAAGGGCCGAGGTCATCGCGACCCAGAAAGAGGCCGAGGCCATCGGCACGCTCACCTCGGGCCGCCTCCCGTCGCCCGCGCATATGTTCGAGGACGTGTTCGAGGCGCCGACACCCCACCTTGTCCGCCAACGTCACGAGATGGGGGTCTGACATGCCACACATGACCATGATAGAGGCGATCCGCGACGCCCACGACATCGCCATGGACCGCGACGAGCGCGTCGTCGTCTTCGGCGAGGACGTCGGATTCTTCGGCGGCGTCTTTCGCTGCACCGCAGGGCTGCAAAAGAAATACGGCGCCACCCGTTGCTTCGACACGCCGATCAGCGAGCTTGGCATCGTCGGCACCGCCATCGGCATGGCCGCGAACGACATGCGGCCCGTGGTCGAGGTTCAGTTCGCGGATTACATGTATCCGGCCTACGATCAGCTCGTGTCCGAGGCCGCGCGTCTGCGCTACCGCTCGGCGGGCGAGTTCACCTGTCCCATCGTCGTGCGCATGCCCACGGGCGGCGGCATCTTCGGCGCGCAGACCCACAGCCAAAGCCCCGAGGCGCTGTTCACTCATGTCGCGGGCCTGAAAACCGTGGTGCCGTCCACGCCTGCGGACGCCAAGGGCCTGCTCCTCGCCGCCATCGAAGACCCGGATCCGGTCATCTTTCTGGAACCCAAACGCATCTACAACGGCCCCTTCGACGGCCACCACGACCGCCCGCTCGTCGGCTGGAAAAAGCACGAGCTTGGCGAGGTGCCGGAGGGTCATACGCCCGTGCCATTGGGCAAGGCGGCTCTCCGGGCCGAGGGCGATGACCTGACGATCGTGACCTATGGCACGATGGTCCACGTCGCCTTGGGCGTCGTGGCCGGCGCGGGGCTTTCGGCGGATGTCATCGACCTGCGAACGCTCGTCCCGCTCGACATCGATGCGGTCGTCGCCTCGGTCAAACGCACGGGCCGCTGCCTTGTGCTGCACGAAGCGACGCTCACCAGCGGGTTCGGCGCAGAGCTTGCCGCTCAGGTGCAGGAGGCATGCTTTTACCATCTGGAAGCGCCGGTCAAACGCGTCGCGGGCTGGGATACGCCCTATCCGCACGCTGGCGAATGGGACTACTTCCCCGGCCCCGAGCGGCTGCTGCGCAACATCGAAGCTCTGCTGGAGGCCTGAGATGGGAGAACACATCGTCAAACTGCCGGACATCGGCGAAGGCGTCACCGAAGCGGAACTGACGGAATGGTCCGTGGCCGTGGGCGACGTGGTGCAGGAGGACGACGTGCTCGCCGTCGTCATGACCGACAAGGCCGCCGTCGAAATCCCCGCGCCGGTCTCTGGAACCGTTGCGCGGCTTGGTTGCGAAGTCGGGGACACTCTTGCGGTCGGGTCGGCTCTGGTTGCCTTGGCGACGGATGGCGGCGGGGTGGGCGAACAAAAGTCCGAACCAAAGGGCGAACTGAAGTCCGAACAAAAGTCCGCTCCCGCGCCTCAAGCGGGCAAGGCGGAACCGCCGACGAAACCGGCGCACGCCGAACAAAAGTCCGCGCCGAAACCACAGCCGCGCAGTTCCGGCACACGGCCCGCCGCCGCGCCGTGGGTCCGGCAACGCGCCCGCGACATGGGGATTGCGCTGGGCGATGTCACAGGCACCGGTCCGGGGGGCCGTATTCTCTACGACGATCTCGAAGACCACCTTGCCGCGCCCCAGCCCAAGGCCCGGCGCAAAACCGGGACGACCGACCTCAAGGTCACGGGGCTGCGCCGCGTCATCGCAGTCCGGATGCAGACCGCCAAGTCCGAGGCGCCGCATTTCTCGATCATCGAAGAGGTCGACGTCACCGAGCTTGAAGCCACCCGCAAGCAGCTGAATGACACGAGGCGCGGTAAGCTGACCGTCATTCCCTTCGTGGCTCTAGCAATCGTCAAAGCGGTGCGGGAACAGCCCGACCTCAACGCGCACTTCCTGCCTGCCGAGGGGATCATCCGCCAGCATAAGGCGGTGCACATAGGTGTCGCGACCCAAACGGACCGTGGCCTCATGGTCCCCGTCCTGCATCATGCCGAGGCGATGAAGCCGTGGGACATGGCCGAGCGACTGCGCGACGTGAGCAGTGCCGCGCGGGACGGCACCATTGCCAAGGGCGATCTGGAAGGGTCTACCATCACGATCTCGTCGCTCGGTTCCCTCGGCGCGATTGCGACGACGCCGATCCTGAACCTGCCCGAGGTCGCCGTGGTCGGCGTGAACAAGATGGCCGTGCGCCCGATGTGGGACGGGAGAGACTTCCGCCCTCGCACGATGATGAACCTATCCGGCTCATTCGATCATCGGGTGGTCGACGGCTGGGATGCAGCAGTGTTCATCGCCCGGCTCAAGCAGCTTCTCGAAACCCCCGCGCTTTTGTTCATCGGAGACTGACATGGCCGATCTGACCTGCGATTTCCTTGTGATCGGCGGTGGGCCGGGCGGCTACGTCGCCGCAATCCGGGCCGGGCAGCTGGGCCTCAAGACCGTGCTTGTCGAGAAAGAGGCGGTCGGCGGCACTTGCCTCAACGTCGGCTGCATCCCGTCCAAGGCGCTGATCCACGCGGCCGAGAAATTCCACGACGCCGTGTCCTTTGCAGTCGAAAACGCACTCGGCATCCAAAACGCCGCGCCCAGCATCGACTATGCCCGGACGGTGGGCTGGAAAGACGGCGTCGTCGCCACCCTAACGGGCGGTGTGCGGGGCCTGCTCAAACGCGCGAAGGTCGAGGTGGTGAGCGGCACTGCCCAGTTCATCGACGGCAAGACGGTTCAGGTCGGCATGGGCGACCGGATCACGGCCAAGACCATCGTCATCGCCACCGGATCGACGCCCGTGGACCTTCCGCCCCTGCCCTTCGGCGGCGATGTGCTGTCCTCCACCGGGGCGCTTGCGCTGACGCATGTGCCGCCCACGTTCGCCGTGGTCGGCGGCGGATACATCGGGCTGGAGATCGGAACCGCCTTCGCCAAACTCGGCGCGCGTGTCACGGTAGTCGAGGCGGGGCCATCCCTCCTCCCCCAATACGATGCCGAATTGGTGAAACCTGTTGCCAAACGGCTCGAAGCGCTGGGGGTGACGGTCCACCTGAACGCCCGCGCCACGGGTCATGAAGCCGGCCGCCTGTGGATCGAGGGACCGGACGGCCCGGCGCAGATCGACGCGGACAAGGTGCTCGTCGCCGTTGGCCGCAAGCCCTACACGGACGGTCTTGGGCTGGAGCGGCTATCGCTGCCCACGCAACGCGGGTTCATCCCGGTCAACGACCGCTGCGAAACGCCGATGCGCGGCGTCTTTGCCATCGGTGACGTGATCCCAGGCCCGATGCTCGCTCACCGTGCCATGGCCGAGGGCGAGATGGTTGCCGAAATCGCCGCTGGCCACACCCGCGTCTGGGACAAACAAGCGATGCCTGCGACCTGCTTCACTGACCCGGAAATCGTGACGGTCGGCCTGTCACCGCAAGAGGCGAAAGACCAGTTCGGCGCGGCAAAGATCGGCCGTTTTCCGTTCACTGCTAACGGGCGCGCGCTGGCCACCGAAGGGACCGAAGGGATGGTGCGCGTCGTGGCCCGTGCAGAGGACAACCGAATCGTCGGTATTCAGGCCGTTGGGCAGGGGATTTCCGAACTGTCCTCGGCCTTTTCCATTGCGCTCGACATGGGCGCCCGGCTCGAAGACGTGGCCGCCATCGTCCAGTCGCACCCAACCCGATCCGAAGGCTTTGCCGAGGCCGCGATGCAGGCGCTGGGCCGCGCGGTCCATATCTGAAACCCGCGCGTTTCATGCAAAAAGGCCGGCGAACCTGTCGCCGGCCTTTCCACTTTTAAACCGTCACTAGTGAACCTGTTCCGGCGTTCCGCGTCCCAGCTTCACCGAGCGATACCGCCGGGTGATCGTGTGGGTGGGCACAAGCTGCCGCCAATCTTCGTCCTCCGGGACCGTACCATTGCGTCCGATGATCTTGGTCTGGTCGGCATGAACCCCCTGCGGCTCCTGATCGTTCTCGACCGCCTGCGCCGCCGAAATGAGCGAGCGGTAGAGGCGCGAGACCGCCATATCGACGGGGGCGAGGATTTCCTTGGACCGATCCTTGATCGCGCCGGGCGAGATGTTCACCGCGCTGTCTTCCTGCGTGAAGCTGTGGAAACCCGAAAAAGATCCCGCCTGAATGCGCGAACGGTCCTGCTTGTAGCGGTTTCGCAGCGACGGGCGGTCGTCGTCGTTGAACGTCTCGTAGGTCATGTTGTAGTTCGCCAGCGCCTCGGGATCGAGACCGACGTGCTTGAGCATGTTGGACTTCAGCGGGTCTTTCCCCATTTCGCGCTCGGCATGCCACCAGACGTGGAAGTGGATGCACTGCTCGTCGTTGATCGGGACCACGCACATAAAGAGGTCTTCGTTCGGGTTGGCGATAAAGCAGGGCAGCGAGAAGGCGGTGACCCGCACGTGTACCTCGCCCTTGCCTGACACGTTTTCGCCCCGGCGAAGCGCCGCGTAATGGAAGCCGAAATCGGTGTCGTCCACTTCGATGGTGGGGGCCGCGTCGAACGTCATTTCGGCAGCGGCGGAGAAGTTCAGGTTTTCAAGCTGGCCGGAGGCGACAAGGCCATCGGCGTGCAGGATGTTCAGGTGCGAGCTGTCCACCAGCGCCTCAAGCGCCTGCACGTAGTTGCAATGGTTCAGCGCATAGGCGTTGTTGCGGTGGTCGTCATCGGCATCAAACCAAGGGAAATGCGGGAATTCGGGTTGAAGGAGCTTCGGCCCGAGGTAAGACCACACAAGCCCGCCTGCTTCGCGCACCGGAAACGCCTCGGCCTTGAACCGGTTCTTGAAGTCGGGGTCGTTCACGTTCGGAGTTTCCAGAACGGTGCCGTCCGGAGCGAATTTCCAGCCATGATAAAGGCAGCGAATGCCGTCACCCTCGCAGCGACCGATAGCAAGCGACGAGCGGCGGTGCGGGCAGAACTGGTCGAGCACGCCAAGTTGTCCATCCGCATTGCGCCAGACCACCAGTTTCTGGCCGAGGATTTCAAGCGGGAAAGGCGGGCTGTCCGGGGTCGGGATGTCGGACGTCTGGCAGATCGGTATCCAGTAGCGCCGGAATGCGTCGCCCATAGGGGTGCCGGGGCCGACCCGGCACATCATTTCATTCTGTTCATGTGAAAGCATTGGTGATCCTCCCTTATCTTCCATGGAAGATAAAGTTGATGCCAATGTGCGTCAACATAGGATGTAGGCCTTGAATGTGGGCTTGTTGTAGAAGGGGAAGCATCTCGGCGAGCGTTCCAGCAAGCTCAAGCCAACTATCCATCCGATGTTTCCAGACCTTCGGCGAAGTCATTCGCCTAACGCCAACCCGCCTTAGCAGAGACGGGTTCAACTTCGTCTACCAGCGCAGCCACGCTTTCCGCCGAGTCTCGAAAGACGTGCCTCCGCTGCCAGTCGGCAGGCCGGTCCTGCACCCGCGTCAGGCCTTCTTTGTCACGTGCGTTGTCGCGTTGCGTCCATTACTTCGAGCAGTGGCCCCGCGCATGAAGGCCGCCCGAAGTGGTCATCGTCGCCGGCCGCGTTCACTCCGCCACGCTAGAATGTGTTGAGCGAGACCCCGGCGAACACCTCGCGTGATTGAAACCGGTAGCCGAGGCGCAGCCGGGTCGCGTTGTTGGGCAAGCCGTAGGTGGCCGCGATGGATTGGTCGAAATACCCGTCGTCGTCGCCCTGAACCGTGAACTCGAAATCGATGTCGGGCTCGTTGAACCCCACGGTCAGCAGGCCGAAGTACCCTGTGTCGATGGACGTGAATTCTCCCAAAAGAAAGACGTGTCCGAACGTCGTGGGGCGGTAGTGTTCGGCGATGACGCGAACGCCGAATTTCGGGGTCGCGAGTCCTTCGTACTGAAAGGCTGGACCGATCCGGAACGTGACGGGAGCCGCTTCGCCAAGGACGAATTTGTAGGTGAGCGAAGCGTTCAGATCCGCCCCACCCGTATAGCCGCTGAGGCTCGTCGCATAGGACAAGTTTCCGCGTTCGACGGACAGGACACCCGTCGTCGTGGTCCGCGACGCGTCGAGTTGGGCGAACAGGCCATCCGACATGGCGGCAGAGGGCAACAGGGCGAACGCTGACATCAGGGATACGCGAAGGAACGCGCGGAGAGGGGCGCGGTTCATCAACCCCGTCCTTTCGTGTTCGAACTGAAGGTGAAGCGACGGGCGACGTCGCGCAGCATGGCGCTCATCCTGACGTTGGAGATCCCGGGCGTGTTGTCCTCGGTGTAGAAGCGCAGGAGGAGCGCGGCGCGCTGGGTGTCGTCGGGCAGAAGTTGCAGGCGCACGCCGTCGCGCGACTTGGCGCTGACGTAGGTGGCGACCGCCCCGACGTTTTCCAATTCGATCGTGCCGCGCGTGCCGATCTCGAACTGGCGCCCCCGCAGTCGGGCATGGTCGAGCGTCAGGTTCGTCATCCAGAGGTCCATCTGTTCGCCCTCAAACGAGACGCGGACCCGTTCCGGCGCATCGGCGACATGGCGTTCACGGCGCGGCAGTTCCACGCAGGCCACCAGTGTCACGGAGAGGACGACAAGGTTGTAGAGCGTCCAGAACAGGATGACCCATTTGCCGTCGCCCGCATCGAAAAAGGCGAACCTGTCGAACAGCACGCCCAGCACGAGGCCGCCCAAGGTGATGGCCAGCAACAGGGCGAAGGGCACCATCATGCGCCACTGAACGACGATCTTGCTGCGATCCCCACCTTTGGCTGTGACGCTGAACGGATGGCCGTAGGGCTTGATGAGACCCGTGATGGCCGAACGCGCGATGGGATAGGCGCCGATCAACTGGCTCACGTCGTTCAGGACCGGCACGACATGTCCGCGCGACAGAAGGTTCAGGGTCAGCAGAATCCACAGGTAATACGCCCCGAAATAGGACACCACGTCGGCAAGCTGGGCATTCACGACGGTGATGTTTCCGTACCAGTAGAGCAGGGGAAACACGAGCGCGGCGAGGCGGAAGGTGAATGTCGTGAGCCAGTAGAACACCGAGTCGAGGACGCTCCAGCGATCGCGAAGGCGCAGGTTGTTCGTCGCGAAGGGGCCGAGTGACCCGCGCGCGATCTGCATGAGGCCCAGACACCAGCGGGCGCGCTGGGTGACGTATTCCTTCAGACCTTCGGGGGCCAGCCCTTCGGTCAGCGCCTCGTTGAGATAGACCGTTTTCCACCCGCCGTTCTGAAGCGCGAGGGTCAGCATGAAATCCTCGGTGATGCTCTCGGTCGGGAAGCCACCGATGTCCTGCAAGGCCGGGAAGCGGATCACGGACGAGGTGCCGCAGCAAAAGGCGATCCCCCATGCGTCGCGCGAGGGCTGCATGTGGTCGAAGAAGAACCGCTGCTCGTCCGGGTAGGACCGGCTGACGCCGAGGTTGTGCTGGATCGGGTCGGCGTTGAAAAAGTGCTGGGGCGTCTGGACGAGGCCGACATCGGGGTCGTGGAACAGGGCGAGCGAGCGGCGCAGGAACCCGCGATGCGGCACGAAATCAGCATCCAGCACGGCGACGAAATCAGGGGGGGTCTCCCGTTCGGCCAGTCGCGCGAGGGCATGGTTGATGTTGCCGGCCTTGGAATCCTTGTTGTCGGGCCTGCGCAGGTATCCGACCTCGGCGCTGGCGCAATAGTCGCGCAGCCAGTCGCGGCGCCCGTCGTCCAGCACGATCACTTCCTTGTTCGGGTGCTTGAGCGCCTTGGCCCCGATGATCGACCGTTCGAGAACGTCGAGTTCCTCGTTATAGGTCGCGATCAGGAGCACGACGGACGGGTCCGGGCGTGGCGCCCACCAGTTCGCGTTTTCCGTCGCCTCGTCGGAGCGGGACTTGACCCGCATCATGATTACGAAGGCGCTGAGTGACCCGATCAGGGCGAGCAGCTCCAGCAACAGGAGCGCCCAGCTTGCCGCCCAGTCGAGCGTGAAGCCAAAAGGCGCAACGGTTTCGGTCGCGCGCCAATAGATGTAGCGCAGGGCAAGAACCATCGCGATCGAGAGCATCACGACGCGATGGCTGGTCTTCGATTTGTCGAAGACGAAAGGGATCACCACCGCGATCCCCAGAATGAGGGCCAGTTGGTTGAAGCTCGACCCGAGTTCGCTGGGATAGATCATCGACGGGCCTAGTTCAGCAGCCGGCGCAGCGGGTCCAGGGGCCGGTCTTGAAAGAACACGCGGCCGGTCCGCCCGATGGCGCAGCCGCCCGACATGTCGGCACCGCGCAGATCGGGCACGATGAGCGTCACGTCGTAGCGTTCCAGATGTTCCTTGCTGGGTTTGACGGCCATGTCGTCGTAGACGGTCGCGGCCCCCGCTCCGGCGAGCCGGGAGATCGTGCCCTCCAGTGCCGTATCCGCGCCGGAGAACCGGAAAATGGCCGGGTCGCCCGTGCGCAGGCGGTTGTAGACGATCTCGGACACGCTGAGCGACACCACCGCCGCCGAACAATCGGCGACCTTCATGATCGTGTCGCCGCGCTGCACATTGATCCCGTCACCCACCATCCGCTCCCAGATGATCCCGTCGACCGGCGAGGCGATGTCGCCGCCCGTCAGCCGGATCATGCGCACACGTTCGCGGGCGATGCGGTCGTCGATGGAGGTCGCGATGGCCTGCGCCTCCGCCAGTTCCGCCTCGATCCGTGCGAGTTGCTGGCGCGCCGTGCCGGACCAATAGGCGTAATTCCAGGCCGCTCCCGCCGTGTCGTCGAGAAACAGATCCTTGCGAGCGGTGTCGAGTTGAAGCGCCTTGAGCGACGAGAACGCATCGGAGGCTTGTGCCGTATCTTCCCCGGCGTTGCCGTCCACATTGCTCGCGTTGCGGACGGTGTCTTCCAGATCCAGATCCTCGAGCTTTTCGGGGTCGGTCAGATCGGGAAGCGGGTCGACCGGGTCTTCGGTCTGGTATGCAAGCTCGCGCGTTCTGGCCGCCGCATAGGCATCACGCATTTCGGCAAGCCAGACGCTGTGATCTTCCAGCACGGCCTTTTCCGCCTTGAGGCGTTCGACATGGGACAGCGCCAGATCGTGTTCGAGGATGAGGTCGTCGAGCCGGACACCATCGGCGCGCACGTCGCTGATGCTGAACAAGACCGTGTCCGTCGAGACCTGCATCCCGACGGTTCGCGACGGCATTTCGATGTCCCCGGCGACGGGTGCGCGCACCGTGACGATCGGTGCGTTGACGAAGGCGTTGGAACTGGCACCGGTGACGTGTTCAGCCACGAGGACGTAGAGCGCCCCGATGATTACGATGGACCCGATTACGAGGCGAAGATACCGCACGATGTGCCTCCTGCAAGCGCCCACAGCTTCCGAGCTGTGAAGTTGTTTTTTCCATTAACCTTAACACATCAAGACATTGTCGAAAGTATGGAAACACATGCGCTCAACAAAGGCCGCTCTCGCGGCGTGCGACGCTCGCCATAAGGCCGAGCGTGGCGGGGTAGTATGGCTCGCCCGCATCTTCGACGGGGTCGTTCGGGCTGCATCGGATCAGGTCCGCGACGGCGCGGTAGCCCGGATAGGTGCTGCGTTCGAGAACCTCGCCCTGCGGCGTCAACACGACAGGCACGCGCGCCTCGCCCGTCCATATCTCTTGCTTCTGCGTCCGCGCGGGGTGCGCCGCATTGCCGGACCAGTGAAGGTAAAGGGCCACCCGGATCGCATCGTAACCGTGGTTCGCGCCGAAGCCCTCGGCAGGTCTGAACCCATCCCGCGTAACCAGAACCCAATCCGGGACGAGCCCCGTTGCGGCGAGTTCGGCAAGGATCGTCTCGCCGTGATCGGCGGCACGGATCAGGGTCTCGCGTTCCGTGTAGAGGCCCAGTTCCCGCAAGGCGCGCGGCATGATATAGGACGGGTTGAACAGGACGCGGTCGGGTTCGCTCATGGCCTCCGCACCGGGGGTCAGGATCGGCTCGTCCGGCGCGCGCGGGTCAGGTTCGAGGCAAAGCGCGGCAAGGGCGTTGGAGATGGCTTCGACCGTGCCGCGTCTGTCCCCCCAGCCTGAAAACACCTCGGACCGCATCAGCGCCCATGCGCGGAACAGGTCGCCGTCGGTCGCGGTATGCCAGTCGTTCCCGGCCAGTTCGTCATCACGATTTCCCGAGGGCGACCAGCGCCACGCCATCAGGGCATCGTCGCGGATCAGCAGGTGCTCGCGGGTCCAGCTTTCGATGGCGTCGAACGCCTCGCGATCCCCGAAGGCCTGTGCGAGCAGCAGCCCATAGCCCTGACCCTCGGAATGGCTCACCCCGTTCTGAAGGTGGTCGATCACCCGCCCGTTCCCGGCCAGAAACCGGGACTTCCACACGTCCCAGGCGGCGCGTTCATCGGCGCGAACGGACGTGAGGAAGGCCATGGGTAACGCATAGCCGGTCAGCGTGGCGATGAGCCTTCGGCGGGTCAGTTTCATGGGCAAGGGTGGCTCCGGGCAAGAGGGGCCTGAGCCGGGGGGCGACCGTCAGATATGCGACACCTGAGAGGCGAGAGTCCAAGTCTTGCCTTATTCCTGCCAAAGGTATCTGGCAGATCATGGTTAATATTCCTGCGAGTAACGACCATGTCCCACACCGATCACGATTCGAACCATCCCCGCATCATAAGCACCCTGTTCGCAAGCGCCGGGATCGCATTTCTTCTCGCCATCGTCGTCTTCATCTTGCCGTTCCAGCGGAAGGTCGAGGATGTGGCGATCCGCGCGCAGGGCGATGTGGCACGACATTCGGCACAATCCATCCAGCTCGCGGTCTCGGCGCTGGTGGAACGGGAATGGGACAGTCTCGTCGGTTTCAGCGCCTATGTCGATCTCGATGACCATGACGGAATGCGCGTGCTTACGGACGCGGCGGCCATGGCATCGGAGGGCATCACATGGGCCGCTGTCGTGGGGCTGGACGGCACCGTGATGGCCTCGACGCTGGGCAAGGATCAGGGCGCGGACGTTTCGACCGCGCCGTGGTTCAATCAGGGGCTTCGCGGTGACACCGTGCAGACGGCCTCCTCCGGCGAAGGCAGCCGGATTTTCCTGTCCCGGCCGGTTCGGGACGCTTACGGACAGGCGATCGGTCTGGCGGTCTACCAGCTTCAGGGTGCCTGGCTCGACCGGGTGGTTCAGAGCGCAGCCGCACGTCTGGAAGTGGACGTGATGGTGCTCGACACCAATTCAGAGCCGCTGTTCGCCTATGGCGACTGGACCAAAGCGGGGCCGTCCGCGTTGATCCGGTCGCGCGCCGAACTGGGAACCGAGTTTGAAGTCATCGTTTCTTCCCATGACGACGCACCGACCGTGTCCGGGGTGTTCCCCAACGTGATCGAGGGCAGCATGCCGCCGTTCGGATGGTCGCTGGTGGTTCAGGTTCCGGTAACGACGGGCGCGACCGCCATGGGGTCCGCGATGTCCTCGCTGATCTGGACGCTGGCCGGGCTGTTCGCCGCAATCGGTGTTCTGGCCATCGTGTTCGCCTATCGCTACCTGCAACCTCTGGCAAATCTCGCGCGGGAGGCCGCGCAGATTGCGAATGGTGAATCGATTTTCCCCTCGGAAGCGACCCGCACCTATGAGGCCGAGCAGCTGTCAAACGCTCTTGCGCGGTTTCAGGCGCGGATGCACCGCGAGCAGGGGGCCGGGTGACCGGCCCCTCCGACGGCTGAGGTCTACGCGGCCACCCGATATCCCGGCCAAGGCATTCGCGCGATGAATGCGTGCGATTGTTCATCGGAATTTTCCGAATGCGTTACCCCCTGATACCGTCGCGCGACGACGCGCAGACGGAGGCACGCTTTGGATCACTCGACCACATTCGTTACCTTGGGCACCGCGGGCGGGCCGATCCTGCAACCCGGCCGGTCGCAGCCTGCGCACCTGTTAAAGGTCGGGGATCAGGCGATCCTCATCGACTGCGGCGAGGGTGCGCTGGGCCAGTTGACGCGGGCCGAGGTGCCGTTTCGCGACATCCACACCGTCGTGCTGTCGCATCACCATTTCGATCACATCGGCAGCCTGTTCGCTTTGCTCGGTCTGAACATGATGACGCAGCGCAACCAGCCGCTCCGCATCTTCGGCCCGACCGGAACCGCAAGGATCGTGGCCGGGCTGACCGACGCCTGTGACGTGCCCAACGAGATCGGGTTTGGCGTCCCGGGCCAGACGCTCCCCCATGCGCGCGATTTCGTCGAGGTGCGGGAGATCAATCCGGGCGACACCGTCGAGATCGGCGAGGTGACGCTGACCTGCTGTGAGAACACGCATTATCGCGGTGAGGCGGACCATGGCAGCGGGTGGTATCTTTCGTTGTCGCTTCGGTTCGACACACCCGACCGCTCGGTCGTGTTCACCGGTGACACCGGGCCGTGCAAGGCGGTGGAGCGACTCGCGCAGGGCGTCGACCTGCTGGTGGGCGAACTCATGGATGTGGACTTGACGATGACGCGCGTGCGCGAGGCGAACCCCCAGATGCCCGAAGCGCGTATCCAGATGATCGGCGCGCACCTCGCAGACCACCATCTGAGCCCCGAACAATTGGGCGACATGGCCCGCCGCGCGGGCGCGAAAAGGCTTGTCGCCGTGCATTTTTCGCCGGGGATGATGACGCCGGCGCGCGCGCGGGAATACCTTGCGCGGATCGAGGCGGTCTTCGACGGACCCGTGCATTTGAGCGAAGATCTGGGACGGTATTGAAGGCCGCGAGATCACCCGGTGCATTCAGCGGATCAATTGATGTCATTCATCCAATTCAATTTTCAAACCCATCGGGCGGTGCCTACACTCGCGTAAGCCCGCGACGTCTCCGGGTTTGATATCCATAGGGAGGATACCATGGGAAAACGACTTCTGGCCGGCGCGCTTGCCGCCGCCACGGCGCTGACGCCGTTTGCGAGCTTCGCCGAAACGCTGGTCTTCGGGACCGGCAACGTACCGATGCACCCGATCAACAAACTCATCATGGAGCCTTGGGCGGCCGCGGTGAATGCCGACGGGGGCGACGCCGTTCAGGTCGATCCGCGACACGGCCCGGCGCTGGTCAGCCCGAATAACTACGTCGACCGGGTCATGGACGACGTGGTGCAGATGGCCTGGGGGATGCTCGCCTTCGATCCGGGTCGCTTCCCACGTTCGCTGGTCGCCACCACGCCGTTCATCGACGGCTCGGCGGAAGCCATCGCGATGGGGTTCTGCGAACTTTACGAAGCGGGCACGATCGGTGACGAGCTGGCCGATTACCACCCGCTGTTCTTCGTGCCGTTTCCGCAGACCAAGGTGCACCTGAACGGCTCGCCCGCGACCTCGTTCAAGGATCTGGCGGGCAAGAAGATCGCGACAGGTTCGCCCGTGGCGGCGGCCATCGTGTCGGCCAATGGCGGCACGCCGCTGTCGATCATCCTGCCGGAGCAGTATCAGGCGCTTCAGCGTGGCAACGCGGACGGCACTTTCATGAGCTACACGGCATTTCCGGGCTTCAAGCTGAACGAGGTGACGACAGACCACCTCGACGCGCCGCTGGGCGGGGCGATCGGGATGGTGTTCATGCTCCAGTCGAAATACGACGCGTTGACGGACGAAGCGAAAGCCGTGCTCGACGCGCATTCCGGCTGCGACGTGACGCGCGAGATGGGCAAGATCGTGGATCAGTGGGAAGCGGATTCGAAGGGCTTCGTGCAGGCGCAGGGCGACCACACGTTCAATACGCTTCCCGATGCCGAGTTCGAGGCGATCAAGACCAACCTGTTCCCGGTCATCGTCAAGGGCTTCGCCGAGCGTGTGCCGGGCGGCGAAGAGCTGGTCAACGAATGGAAAGCCGCCGTGACCGAGGCGCAGGAACAGATCGACAGCGGGGCGTAATACGCCTGAACGACATTGAAGGCGAAACGCCGGTCGGGGGTGCCCCGGCCGGCGTTCTTGCTGTTTTGGTGGGATCGGGTTTTGGGTTTTTGCGTTTTTATTTCAGCAGCTTACCGTCTAAGTCCCGCTCCAGAATCCTAGTATCCTAGTATCCTAGTATCCTAGAATTCTGGAGGACGTGTTCTCCGGCCCGCCGCAGCCCGGAACCCACACCGAACACTCCCCCCCCTAGTTCATCGTCGATGGCAGCCAGAGCGACAGGGCCGGAAAAGCGATGATGAGGATGATCTTCACGATGTCCGCGATGATGAAGGGAAAGACGCCTTTCATCACCGTGGTCAGGCTGATCCTGGGGTCGATGTTCTTGATGATGAACAGGTTCATCCCGAACGGCGGCGTAATCATCCCGATCTCGACCACCACCAGCATGAGAACACCCCAGAACAGCATGTCGTATCCGAGGTGCAGGATGATCGGCGTCACCACCGGAAGGGTGATAATCATCACGCCGAAGCTGTCCATCACCGAACCGAGTGCAAGATAGATCAGCACGAGGATCGCGAGGACGATCACCGGCTTTGCGTCGATCCCCGAGACCCAGGCGGCGACGAGGTCGGGCGCCTGGCTGAGATTGACGAAGAAAGCGAACATCAGACCGCCGAAGATCAGCGCATAGATCATGGCGACGGTCGTCGTCGTCTCCGAAAACACGCGCAGCAGGGTGGCCCGGTTCAGCCGTCCGCGCAGGATCGCGAGCGCAAAGGCGCAGACCGCTCCGACAGCGGCGCTTTCCGTCACGGTGAACAGGCCCGAATAAAGCCCGCCGATCACGATGGCGAACATGCCGACCACCGGGCCGGCACCGACAAAGGCCGCGCGGATTTCAGGGAATGGCACGCGGGCGGCGGCGGGCACCGTGTCTTTCGAGAACGTGACGGTCGCGAAGACCGCGCAGAAATAAAGCACGATGGCCAGCGCCGCGGGGATCATCGCCGCGACGAACAGCGCGCCAATGCTTTCCTCGGTCAGAAGGGCGAACAGGATGATGACGCCCGACGGCGGCACCAGCGCGCCGAGCGTGCCGCCTGCCGCGACCGTGGCGGTGGCAAGCGTGGGCGCGTATTTCAGCTTCCGCATTTCCGGGAGCGCCATGCGCCCGAATGTGGCCGAGGTCACGACCGAATTGCCGGACACGGCACCGAACCCGGCACAGGCCGCGATGGTGGCATAGGCGAGACCGCCTCTGAGAGGGCCGAGGATCGCGTTCCCCAGTCGAAACAGGTCGTGTGACACCCCGGCGGCGACCGAGAAGGCCCCCATGATGAGAAAGAGGGGCAGGGTCGCCACCTGATCGTTGCGCAGGAAATCGGCGGAATCGCCGCCGAAGGTGTTCACCGCCGCGTTCGGGCCAAGCACCGCCAGCGCGCCCACGACGCCGATCACGGCGGTGACCGAGGCGAGAGGGATCTGAAGAAACACCCCCAGCCACAACAGCGCGAAGGCGGCGAGCACGGCAAGGCCCGGACTGGCGTACATGAAGTTCGTGACGCCATCCATGTCGGTCAGCATCCAGTAGAGGATGCCCAGACAGATCCCCGCGAACAGGGCGGCGAGCACCACGACGATCCCGCTCGATCCGGCGTCCTTTGGTGTCGCCACGGCGGCCCGCGTGTCGTTGACGACGTGAAGCAATTGCACGGCGGACGACGCCCACATCGAAAGCGAAATGACGAAGTAGGCGGGGGCGAGCGGCACTTCGAGCAGCGCGGTGGCGCGGGCCTGCGTGTGATAGCGCAGACCAAGGCCCCAGATGCTCCACGCCAGCATGACGAAAAAGGCCAGCAGCACGACGGACCCGACGACGCTCAGCCATGCCGTCATCCGCGCGCCGGTCAGCGGGGCGAGCAGGTCGATCTTGAGGTTCACCCGGTTCGCGGCGCCCGCCGGAAAGGTCGCGGCGACGGCGACGGCGAAGACCAGCGACATTACTTCGTTCAACGCGAAGACGGAATGGCCGAACAACCATTTGCCTAGCACGTCGGCGACGACGACGCCCGCCCCCAGCAGGATGCCGGCGATGGCGACGACGGCGATCCCGCCCGTGATGTTCCGCATCCAGCGGTCCGCCGCGCGCGGGGTGTCCAAGATGTCCTGCATGTCCTCTCCTCCCATGTCCGGCCTCTGCCGCGGAGCAGCCCCCGAGGGGGGCCGCATACCGGTGCCGGACACCTGATCGACCGGCCCCGTCACGATGCGCGCGACGGGCCTTCGCGCTTACGATTTGCCCGGCGGGGGGCCACCCGGCGACCACTTTTCGACGTTCTCGAACAAAAACATCTGCGAGGCCTCCGCACTTATCGGCGTTTCACGCATGACCCAGTCGCCATCGTGCAGGTCCATGTCCGCATCGTATTCGATGTTCACGCGCAGCGGTGAGCTGAAATACCAGAACCAGTTGGAGCCAAATTTGTGGCGCCCCGGTCCCCAGAAGGACTCGTAGCCCTTCTTGATCATGCGCGACCCGGCCAGCATCAGATCGGTCGGCCCGGACATATGGAAGGCGAGGTGTTCGATGCCCTGCATGTATTCGGGCGTCTGGATCATGAACAGCACGTGGTGATCGAGGTTCGCCTGCGGGCGCAGGAACGGCCCGGTGTTCGTGAACTTGTCGGTGATGACGAAGCCCAGCCGGTCGATGTAGAAATTCGCCATCCTGTCCATGTCGGGAACGAAGTAGACGATATGGCTCAGGGTGCGGGGGGCGGCCGTGGCCGCTTCGTCGGCGCCGACATGGTTCGGGGCGCGCCCGGGTTTGGCGCCGGGGGCGTTTATCATCTCGGCGGGCATGTCCAGCGTGACGCGCCGCGTGATGCGGAAGGCGATCTGAAACCCTGCGTCGTCCTTGCAGGACAGCGTGCCATCGGCGGCCTTTGCGACGTCGCGGTCTTTCGACAGCTCGGTTTCGATCGCGTCGAGCGTGGCCTGATCCTCGACCCCCCAGATCGTCTGGCGCAGCCAGGAATTGGTGGGCAGGGGGGCGGGCAGGTCGGGGTCGTCGGTGGTGCACAGGCGGATCGCCGTCTTGTCGAGCGCCTCGAAGCGGCCGTCTCCGGTCGCGGTCAGTCCGAAGTCCGTCAGAAAGGCTTCGCAGGCGTCACGGTTGTCGACGCCAAAGACCAGTTCGTCCGGCCCGATGATGCGCATGTCGGTGTCCTCCTTGCAGCTTCGGGGACCGTATGGGACTTCCAATCATTCGGAAAATGGATATTTTTTATATTATCCATTGATTCTGAAAATGCACCGAAGAGGGTTCTGCATGCGGTTCAAGAAGCTCGATCTCAACCTGCTGGTGGCGCTGGATCACATGCTGGAGCACCGCTCGGTCACCGAGGCGGCGGGGCGGATGTTCATGTCGCAATCCGCGATGTCGAACGCGCTGACACGGCTTCGCACCTATTTCGACGATCCGCTGCTCGTACAGGTGGGCCGCCGGATGGAGCTGACCCCGCGCGCCGAAGCCTTGCGGCCCGCGATCCGCGACGTTCTCGTGCGCGTAGAGGCCGCGATCGACCGGGGTCCGCAGTTCGAGCCGGACCAATCGGACCGCACCTTCAACCTGCTGTTGTCCGACTACAGCCTGAGAGTGCTGATGCCGACCATGTTCCGGCTCGCCGATGACCAGAATGCGACCGTGCGGTTCAATCTTCGGGCGCAGGAAATAGCGCCCTACAACCAGATCGAACGGGGTGAGGTCGATCTCTTGATCGCGCCGGAGCCTTTCGTGTCGCCCGACCACCCCTCGACGCTTCTGTATGAGGATCGTTATGTTGTGGTCGCATGGGCCAAGGGAAAATACGGCACCGGCCCGATGGACAGCCGCGCCTATGAGGCCGCGGGGCATGTGGTGATGGTGCCGCCGCAACAGGCCCAGACCGTCGATGGGCGTCTGATTGCGGGGGGCGGGCTTACACGACGGGTCGAGGCGACGACCTTTTCGTTCGCATCGCTGCCTTACCTCATCACCGGAACCAATCGGATCGCGACGGTCCACGGACGGCTCGCGGCCCTGATGATGAACGAGGCCGACCTCGTGTCCTACTCGCTGCCGGTCGAAGCGCCGCCGCTTCGCCAGATGATCCAGTGGCACATGCTGCGCGATGGCGACCCCGGCCTGTCATGGCTGCGCGATCTGGCGCTGGCCTCGGCCGCGACCCTCGACGGCATTGATGCGATGGATGCATTGAATTAAACCTGTCAATTTTTCAAATACCCCAACCCTGCCTAGGGTTCACCCCGAACAGGGAGGAAACGGGTCGTGAAGGTAGACAAGGCACTCGTCGTCGGCGGCGGGATCGGCGGGCTGTGCACCGGCATCGCGCTGCGGCAGAAAGGCATCGAGGTCGAGATCATCGAGCGCGACCCGGAATGGACGGTCTATGGCGTAGGGATCATCCAGCAGATGAATTCGATCCGCGCGATGCACCAGCTTCAGGTGCTCGACGACTACCTCTCGCGCGCCTGGGGGTTCGACCGGACGACCCTGTTCGTCGGGCCGCAGGGGCACAAGGAAGCCGAGTTCGACGCGCCGCGTCTGGCAGGGCCCGACTATCCGTCGAACGCCGGAATCCTGCGCCGTGACCTGCAAAAGGTGCTGGCCGACAAGGTGGCCGAGGTCGGTGCGACCGTGCGCCTTGGGATCACGGTGACCGCGATGGCGGATGACGGAGACGGGGTCGATGTGACCTTTTCCGACGGCGGGACGGCGCGATACGACATCGTCGTCGGGGCCGACGGCGTGTTCTCGTCCACCCGCCGCATGATCCTGCCGGACGCGCCGCAGCCGCGCTACACGGGGCAATGGGTTTGGCGTTACAACCTGCGCCGCCCGCCCGAGGTCGAGGGCATCCACGTCTTCGCCGGTCCCTGCAACGCCGGGCTGACCCCGTTGAACGAAGACCTGATGTATATGTTTCTTCTGTCGGAGGAGCCTGAGGGGTTCAAACTTCCCGTCAAAGGCTCCGCCGCCGCGATGCGCGACCGGGCCTTGCGCAGCATGGCCCCGCCCCAGATCGCCGCATACCTCGACCAGATCACCGAGGACGCCGAGGTGGTGGCCCGGCCGCTCGAGGTCATCTTGCTGGAGGACGATTGGCACAAGGGCCGCGTCGTCCTCATTGGCGATGCCGTTCACGCGGCGACACCGCATCTGGCGCAGGGTGCGGGCATGGCGATCGAGGATGCGTTGGTTCTGGCCGACGAACTGGGCAAGCACGACACCCCGGACGAGGTGTTCACGGCCTTCCGCGCGCGCCGTATGCCGCGCGTGGCCCATGTCGCCAAGACATCGATCCTGATCGGCGACGCCCAGATGGGCAAGGTGCCGCCCGTCGATGTGGGGGCGCTGAACGGTCAGACGATGGGCATGATGGCCCAACCGATCTGACCGCTCATTCGGCTCATGGTGCCGCGACCGAAGAGATCGGCGCGCTCAGGTGACGATATAGACGTCGATCCGGATGGTGCGGCCCATCGGGGCGAGAGAGCAGATGAAAAGCCGTTCGGTCAGCCAGCGGTGCGGGCCGGATGGCGCGTCGAACACCGGGGCGGCGCGCATGTAGAACTCCGACGGATCGACGGCCTCGCCCGACCGAAGCCGTGTGCGCACGTCGTCGGATGAGACGCGCAGTCCCTTGTTCACCACGTAGATCGGCGTTCCGTCCTCGGCTTCGATCGTATACCGCGCCTCGATTCGGCTGGTGCCGTCCGGCGCGATCACCGGCCAATCCGACCCGCCCGGCAGGACCCGCCCGGTGAGGCGGGGGCCAACGACCCGGCCCCCGGTGATCGGGATGTGGAGCCGCTCGCCATCGGGCGACGTTCCTGCCGAAAGCGGCGCGTCGATCTCGGCCTCGATGGTGAAGGCGAGGTCGAGACCGGGCGTGAAGGGTTTCATCGGGCGGCGAGCCAGTCGGTCATCTTGCGCAGCTTGGCCTGCGCGTCGTCGCAATATTCCATCGACCGCAGGTAGCCGTGGATCAACCCGTCGCCCTTGTCGAGCACGACGGGAACCCCGGCGGCCTTGAGCTTTTCGGCGTAGATCACGCCACTGTCGTAAAGCGGATCGTTCTCGGCCACAGCGACAAAGGCCGGGGCCGCGCCTGAGTGATCGTCGGCCACGTAGGGCGCGCAACGCGGATCGTCGCGCAGCATGTGCTCGTTCTCTTCGCCGCCCACGAACATCCGGTTGTTCGCCGCCATCCCCTTGGTCTGCAGCAGCGGCGCGTTGGCGTTGGCGATCATCGACGGGCGTTCGAGGTCGAACTCGGTGACGGGATAGATCAGAAGCTGGGCGATGAACGGAAACTCGTCCTTCATGGCGAGCGCCGTGGCCGCGGCCAGATTGCCGCCCGCGCTATCGCCGCCGACGGCGATCCGCTCCGGGTCGATCCCCAGCAGGTCGGCGTTCACACGGCACCACCGCGCCACGTCGCACATCTGGAGAAACGCGGTCGGAAACGGGTGGTCGGGCAGAAGGTAGTAATCCACCGACACGACTGTCTGCTTGTTCCACGACGCGATCCGCGAGGTGATGTCGGCATGGGTTTCGGGCGAGCCCTGAACGAACCCGCCGCCATGGGCGTAGATCAGGCAATCCTGCGTTCCGCCAGAGGTGTGACGATAGACACGCACGCGAACCGGGCCCGCCGCGCTTTCGATATGATGTTCGGTCGCATCATCCACGTCCTCGGGCTTGGGCAATGCCATGTTCGCGGCCACGCCTTCGAAATGCGCCTTGCGTTCGGGCAGGGTCGCGCCGGGCTTGAGCGAGGCCCATTCGGACGTCCATTTCGCCATGAAGGCGTCGATTTGGGGATTGAGCATGTTTCACCTTTTCAGAACGTCGCCAAGAACCATCGACACGGCACGCTCGCGCAACCTGTCCTGTCCTTCGCGGGTGTAGAGAGATTTGCCGAACAGCGACGAAAACGTCGGCTTGTTCGACACGTTGAAAACGGAGAGCGCCGAGATCTGCCAGTGCAGTTCGGTCGCATCGAGTCCTTCGCGGAAATCGCCGGACGCCTCGCCCCGGGCGATGAGCGTTTCCAGCCGCGCGATGGCTTTCTTGTTCAGCCCGCGGATCACGGTCGAGGCGTTCAGGTAATCCGCGTGGTGGACGTTCTCGATCATCACCATGCGAATGAAATCGGTGTTCTTGCGGTGATGGTCGAAGGTGAAGGACACGAGCCGTTCAAGCGCCTCGACCGGGGGCAGAACGTCCAGATCCAGCTTTTCCTCGCCCTGTCGGACCTTGGAATAGGCTGCTTCGAGGGCGCGCATGTAAAGCGTCTCTTTGTCCTCGAAGTAGTAGTAGATCATCCGCTTCGAGGTGCTCGTGCGGGCCGAGATATCGTCGATCTTGGCGCCGGAAAGACCGTTCTGCGCGAACTCGGCCATCGCCGCTTCGATGATGTCACGCTTGACCCGCTCCGGGTCCTGTTTCCAGCCAGACTTTGGTTTCGTATTTTTTTCCAATGACTTGGCCAATTCTCTCCTCCCCGTTTCAGACAGGGTTAGCACGTCAATAATTAAACCCCAAGTTAAAAGTGATTGACAGATTTAAACCGCGATTCCATTTTGGCGCCATGCTTGGACGACTCGTTCGCCGGGCGAGGGAGGATGACTGAAATGAAGCTTGGCTCGGCCGAGACAGCGCAAGACGCGCCGGATGCGACTGCACGCAAGGTGCAGGTCGGTCTGATCGGTCGCGGTATCCAGCTTTCGCGCACGCCGGCCATGCATGTCGCTGAAGGCAAGGCGCTGGGCCTCGACTACGCCTACGACCTGATCGACCCGGACGCGATGGAAAGCGCGCCCGACCTGAGCGCCCTGATCGACCGCGCCGAGGCGGATGGGTTCGCCGGTCTGAACGTGACCTTTCCCTATAAACGCGAAGTGATGGCGCTGCTTGACGAGCTGTCACCCGCTTCGACGAAGGTGGGGGCCGTGAACACCGTCGTGTTCCGGGACGGCAAGCGCCGTGGTCACAACACCGATTTCTGGGGCTTTGCCGAAAGCCTGCGCCGGGGTCTGCCGGATGCGCCGAAAGAGGCGGTTCTGCTTCTGGGTGCGGGCGGTGCCGGCGGCGCGGTGGCCCATGCGCTGCGCGATGTGGGTGTCGGAACCCTGTTCATCTACGACGCGAACACCAAGGCCGCCGCCGCGCTTGCGGATGCGGTCGAGGGCCGCGCGATCACCGACCTCGCCGCTGCGGCGGCCGGGTCCGACGGCATCGTGAACGCCACCCCGATGGGCATGGCGAAACTGCCCGGTATGGCGATCCCGGCCGATCTGATCGAGCCGCGCCACTGGGTCGCCGATATCGTTTATTTCCCGCGTGAGACCGAGCTTCTGGCCACGGCGCGCGCGCGGGGGTGCCGGGTGCTCGACGGCTCCGGCATGGCCGTGTTTCAGGCCGTGCGCGCCTTTGAACTGTTTTCGGGGCTGGTCCCCGATCCCAACCGGATGCGGGCCACGTTCGAGGCCTTCACCGACCCAAACTGAACGCGAAAGGGAGGATTACCAATGCGTTTCACTACCACCATCTCGGCTCTGGCCATCTGTGCGGCCGGTGCTGCGACCGCGCAGGACGTTGTCGAACTCACCTATTCGGATACCGTGCCGGAAACCGATCCGCGCTCGGCCATCCTGAAGGCCGAGTTCGGCGATTGCCTTGGCGACGGCTTCAACTTCCAGCCCTACCACGGCGCGACCCTGTTCCAGCAGGGCACCGAGCTGACCGCGATGCAGCGCGGCAACCTCGACATGGGCAACCTCGCTATTTTCGACTTCTACAACCAGGTCCCCTCGACCAGCGTTCTGGGCACCCCGTTCCTGTTCCGTGATTACGAGCACATGCGCGCCGTCTACGACAGCGACGTTCTGGCCGATCTGGAAGCCGAAATCGAGGAAAAGGCCGGGGTCAAGATCCTCGCCTATCCCTACATCGGCGCCCGTCATCTGGGCTACAAAGGCGACAAGGAATACATGACGCCCGCCGATCTCGAAGGCATGAAGCTGCGGATGCCGGGCGGCGAAGGCTGGCAGTTCGTCGGTCAGGCCATGGGCGCGACCCCGGTCCCCGTCGCCTTCACCGAGGTCTACACCGCGCTTCAGTCCGGTGCGATCGACGGTCAGGACAACGGCTTCCCGGCGACCGCGTCGATGAAGTTCCACGAGGTCATCAACTACATCGGCACCACGTCGCACCTGATCGCGGCGAACGAGTTCACCATCTCGCTCGACAAGTGGAATTCGATGAACGAAGAGCAGCAGGCGAAGGTGCAGGAATGCGCCGACAACTTCGAAGCCGCGCTCGACGCCTCGACGCTGGAGCTTGAAGAAAGCAAGCGCGCCGAGATCGAAGCCGCCGGTGTGACCGTCTACGCCCCCGACAACGCCGCCTTCCAAGAGCACGTGCTGGGCGTCTATGCCGACAGCAAGTACTCGGCAGATTGGCCCGAAGGGCTGGTCGAGGCCATTCAGGCCGTCGGTCAGTAAGCACGCCAAGCGCGATACGGGCAGGCGGGGGAAACCTCGCCTGCCTTCACGAGCCGGAGGGGCATATGGAACAGGCGAAGACCATCTGGAACTGGCTGGGCAGGCGGGCCGAGAACATTCTCGCGCTGCTCCTGTTTTCCATGTTCGTCACCTTCATCCTTCAGATCGTATTCCGGTACTTCCTGAGCCTTCCGGTGGGCTGGACCGTCGAATGGGTGACGATCGCGTGGCTCTGGGGCATCCTCTTCGGTTTCGCCTTCGTGGTGCGCGAGACCGACATCATCCGGCTCGACATCGTCTATTCCGTCATGCCGCGTGGCATCCGCCGGGGCATGGACGTGGTGGTGGGTCTGACCATCGCCGCGATCTTCCTCTACACGCTGCCCGCGTCGTGGGATTACATCGACTTCATGATGCGCGAGCGCACGGCCTATATCCGGGTGCCGTTCTTCTGGGTCTTCATCATCTACATTCCCTTCGCGATTTCGGTCGCCGTGCGCGGCCTTATGACCGCGTGGGCGGGCATTCGCGGCACCGGGCCGACCTTCGACACCGAAACGAGCGCGGAGACGCACGACTATGATTGATCCCTTCACGCTCGCGCTGATCCTGATCGTGGCGCTGACGCTCATGGGGGCGTCGGTCGGACTTGCCATGATCGCGGGCAGCTTCGTCTACCTGATCTTCAAGGGCTTCGATCCGTCGATCGCGTCCGAAACGCTGCTTCAGGGCCTGTTCAACAACTACACGCTGCTGGCGATCCCGCTCTTTATCCTCGCCGCCGACATCATGAACATCGGGTCGCTGGCCGACCGTCTGCTCAGGTTCGCGCAGGCGCTGGTGGGCCGGTTCCGGGGCGGGCTGGGGCACGTCAACGTGGTCTCGTCGCTGATCTTCTCCGGCATGTCCGGGTCCGCTGTCGCGGATGCGGTCGGCATGGGCAAGATCATCATCAATCTGATGACTCGCGACGGGAAATATTCGAAAAGCTACGCCGCCGCGATCACCGCGGCCACCGCGACCGTCGGCCCGATCATCCCGCCGTCGATCCCGATGGTGCTCTATGCCATCGTGTCGGACCAATCGGTGGGCTTCCTGTTCGCCGCCGGGATGCTGCCCGGTCTGCTCATGGCCCTGATGATGGGCGTGATGAACTACATCATGGCCCGCCGCCACGACTTCCCGGTGGACGAGGTCGTCCCGATGCGCGACCTGCCCGGCATCACGTGGAAGGCGCTTCCGGCCCTGATGCTCCCCGTGATCCTTCTGGGCGGCATCTACGGCGGCATCATGACCCCGACCGAAGCCGCCGCCGTGGCCGCGTTCTATGCGCTGCTCGTCTCGGCGCTGTTCTACCGCTCGGTGTCGTTCAAGGATTTCTATCAGGCGCTTCTGGGGTCGGCCCGGTCGACCGCGAGCGTCGGGGTGCTGGTCGCCGGTGCCATCACGTTCAACTACGTCATCACACGCGAAAACCTTCCCGTGTCGATCAGCGAATTCCTCGGCCAGTACGAACTCAGCCGGTTCTGGTTCCTGATCGTCATCAACCTTCTGTTCCTCGCCTTGGGCATGGTGCTGGAAGGGGGCGCGATCCTGCTGATCATCGTGCCGATCCTGATCCCGTCCGTGCGGGCGATGGGGATCGACCTTGTCCACTTCGGCGTGATCGTCGTGGTGAACGCGATGATCGGGCTGATTACGCCACCTTACGGGCTGCTCCTGTTCATCACCGCGAACATCACGCAGCAGCCGGTGGGGCGGATCATCCGTGATGTCTGGCCGTTCATCATCGCGCTGCTCGTGGCGCTGATGGTCATCACCTTCGTGCCGGACTTCGTGCTCTTCCTGCCGCGGCTTCTGGGATACCAAGGGTAACCACATGAAAACCTCCATCGCGACCGTCTCGATCTCTGGCTCACTGACGGACAAGCTGGAGGCCATCGCGGCGGCGGGCTATGACGGGATCGAGATCTTCGAGCAGGATTTCATCGCCTTCGACGGCAGCCCCCGCGACGTGGGCCGGATGGTGCGCGACCACGGGCTCGAGATCACGCTGTTTCAGCCGTTCCGCGACTTTGAGGGCCTGCCTGAACCCTACCGCTCCAAAGCCTTCGACCGGGCCGAGCGCAAGTTCGACCTGATGGGCGAGCTTGGCACCGATCTGGTGCTCTATTGCTCCTCCTGCCATCCCAAGGCGCTCGGTGGGATCGACCGGGCGGCGGACGATTTCGCCGAGTTGGGCGAACGGGCGGGAGCGCGCGGGATGCGGGTCGGGTATGAGGCGCTGGCTTGGGGCAAGCATGTCAGCGACCATCGCGACGCATGGGAAATCGTGCGCCGGGCGGATCATCCCAACATCGGCCTGATCCTCGACAGTTTCCACACGCTCGGGCGCGGCATCGACCCCGAGACGATCCGGCGGATCCCCGGTGACAAGATCTTCTTCATCCAACTGGCCGATGCGCCGAAGATCGACATGGACCTGCTTTACTGGTCGCGCCACTTCCGCAACATGCCGGGCGAAGGCGATCTGCCGGTCAAAGCCTTCATGCAGGCGGTCATGGCGGCCGGATATGACGGGCCGATCAGTCTGGAAATTTTCAACGATCAGTTCCGGGGAAGCTCCACGCGGCAGGTGGCGCAGGACGGATACCGCTCGCTCGTCGCGTTGATGGATGACGTGCGCCGGGCCGAGCCGGCGCTGGACATCGACCTGCCGCGCATTCCAGCCCGGGTGCCCAGCCACGGGGTGAGCTTCATCGAATTCGCGACGCGCGGGGACGAGGCCGACAAGCTCGAAGCGCTTCTGGCGACATTGGGTTTCGCGCCCTCCGGCACCCACCGCAACAAGGCGGTCAGCTTGTGGAGCCAAGGCGGCGTGCGGATCGTGCTGAACAAGGAGACCGAGGGACACGCCGCGACCGCGTTCAACGCGCGCGGCACGACCGTCTGCGATATCGGGTTGCGCGTGGCCGATGCCCAAGCCGTCGTCGACCGGGCCGGGGCGCTTGGGATCGCGCCGTTTTCCCAGCCCATCGGGCCGGGCGAGATGGACATTCCGGCCATTCGCGGCCTGTCCGGTTCGGTGCTGCATTTCATCGACGAAGGCACCGGGCTCGAACACGTCTGGCAGGTCGAATTCGGGCAGAGCGAGACACCGGCGGGCGCGGGGATCACGGGCATCGACCACATCGCGCAGACCATGAGTTACGAGGACATGCTGTCGTGGACGCTGTTCTATACCTCGGTCTTTGACATGCGGAAATCGGCCATGGTCGATGTGTTCGACCCGGACGGGTTGGTGCGCAGTCAGGTGGTCGAAAGCCCGGACGGGGCGCTCAAGATCACGCTCAACGGGGCCGACAGTCACCGCACGCTGGCGGGCCGCTTCCTGTCCGAAACCTTCGGGGCCTCGGTTCAGCACGTGGCGCTCGCGACCGACGACATCTTTTCGACGCTCACCGACATGACGGCGCGGGGGTTCGAGCCGTTACCGATGCCGCAGAATTATTATGACGACCTCGCGGCCCGCTTCGATATCGCGCCGGACCTTCTGGCGCGGATGCAAGAGTTGAACGTCCTTTACGATCACGACGAAAAAGGCGCGTTCTTCCAGTGTTATTCCAAGGCCTTCGCCGGCGGCTTGTTCTTCGAGATCCTGCAACGCGATCCGGGCTACACCGGCTTCGGCGCGCCCAATGCCCCGTTCCGCATCGCCGCCCAGAAACGGCAGGTGCGGGGGCGGGGGATGCCTGCCCGCTAGCGGCTAGTCCTTGATCCGGCGGACGTAGAGTTCAAGCTTGTGGCTCACGATTTCGAACCCGTGCTTGCGCGCGATGTCTTCCTGTAGCCGCTCGATCTCGTCCGAGACGAATTCGATCACCTCGCCGGTGTCCACGTCGATGAAATGGTCGTGGTGGTCGGTCGGCGCGGGTTCGAACCGGGTGCGCCCATCCTCGAACGTATGGCGTTCGATCAGGCCGTGCTCGGCCAGCGTGTTCATGGTGCGATAGACGGTGGCGATGTTCACGCCCGGCTCGATCGCGCTGACCTTGCGATGCAGTTCCTCGACATCCGGGTGATCGGTCGCGCCTTCGAGCACTTCCAGAATCACACGGCGTTGCCCGGTGATCCTGAGGCCACTTCTTCGCGAGCGTTCTAGGAGTGTGTCGTCCTGCGAACCGGTCATGTCTCGGTCATATACGTCTCGGGCGGGGCCGCCCATGGCAAAATGATCTCGGCTCACCTTGTTGCAAATGATTTGCACTTGCAAGACGCTTGAGAATCTGTATCCCTAGTTGCAATTCATTCGCAACTGGTTGCGCGCTGGCCGCGCACCGGACAGCGACGGAAAGGATAGAGGATGAGAACGCGGATAATCGCTTTGGTGGCCGGTGTCGCGGCAAGCGCCCTGATGGGCTCGGTCGCCACGGCTGACGAACACCGGATGAAGGTGGTGACCACCTTCACCGTGCTGGCCGACATGGCCGAGAACGTGGCGGGGGAGGCGGCCGAGGTCGTGTCTGTCACCAAGCCCGGCGCCGAGATTCACGGGTATGAGCCGACCCCCCGCGACCTTGTCGGCGCGCAGGACGCCGATCTGATCCTGTGGAACGGGATGAATCTGGAGCTCTGGTTCGAGCAGTTCCTGCGCAATCTGGGCGACGTCCCATCGGTGACGCTGACGGACGGGATCGAGCCGATCCCGATTGCGGAGGGCGCATATGAGGGCAAGCCGAACCCCCATGCCTGGATGGGGCTCGACAATGCGATCGTCTATATCGACAACATCGCCGCCGCCTTCGCGCAACATGATCCGGACAACGCCGCGACATATGAGGCCAATGCGGCCGCCTACAAGGACGAACTCCGCGCCACTCTCGAACCGCTGCGCGAAACGGTCGCCGAGATTGCCGAAGACCAACGCTGGCTCGTCACCTGCGAAGGGGCGTTCAGCTACCTCGCCCGCGATTTCGGTCTGCGTGAGCTGTATCTCTGGCCGATGAACGCGGACCAGAACGGAACGCCCCAGCAGGTGCGCAAGGTGATCGACGGGGTGCGTGACAACGACATTCCGGTGGTCTTCTGCGAAAGCACGGTGAACACGTCGCCCGCCGAACAGGTCGCGCGCGAAACCGGCGCGGCCTATGGCGGCGTGCTGTATGTCGACAGCCTGTCCGAGCCGGACGGCCCGGTGCCGACCTACCTCGACCTTCTGCGCGTCACCGCCGAGACGGTCGTCAAAGGCCTTGCATCCAACGGGGGCTGAGGCGCGTATTCATGCAGGCAGACAAGGCAGCGGGAGTGATGAACGTGGAAGCGCAGACCGCCGGCATAACCGCGCGTGACGTTACCGTGACCTACCGCAACGGTCACACCGCGTTGCGCCATGCGAGTTTCGCGATCCCGCGCGGCACGGTGACGGCGCTCGTCGGTGTGAACGGTGCGGGCAAGTCCACGCTCTTCAAGGCGATCATGGGGTTCGTGCCGGTCGCGGGCGGCGAGATCGAGCTTCTGGGCATGTCCGTGCGCGAGGCCCTGAAACGCAACCTCGTGGCCTATGTGCCCCAGTCGGAAGAGGTCGATTGGTCCTTTCCCGTGCTGGTCGAGGATGTGGTGATGATGGGTCGCTATGGCCACATGGGGTTTCTGCGCCGCCCATCGAAAGCAGACCACGCCGCCGTCGCCGCCGCGCTCGACCGGGTGAACATGGGCGACTTTCGCCACCGCCAGATCGGGGAGCTTTCCGGCGGGCAGAAAAAGCGCGTCTTCCTCGCCCGCGCGCTGGCGCAGGACGGGCAGGTGATCCTGCTCGACGAGCCATTCACGGGCGTGGATGTGAAAACCGAGGAACAGATCATCGCCCTGTTGCGGGAGTTGCGCGACGAGGGCCGGGTGATGCTGGTCTCGACCCACAACCTCGGCACCGTGCCGGAGTTCTGTGATCGCACGGTTCTGGTCAAGGGCACGGTCCTGAACCACGGCCTGACCGAGACGACCTTCACGCGCGCGAACCTCGAAGCCGCGTTCGGCGGCGTGCTTCGCCACTTCACGCTGGGCGGCACCGACCTGCATGACGACGAGGACGCGCGCCATATCTCGATCCTGACCGACGATGAGCGCCCCTTCGTCCAATACGGCGACGAGACGCGGGTGACGGAGCGTAAGGAATGAGCGTGCTCTTCGAGCCTTTCACCTACGGCTACATGACCAACGCGATGTGGGTCTCGGCGCTCGTCGGTGCGGTCTGTGCGTTCCTTTCGTCCTACCTGATGCTCAAGGGCTGGTCCCTGATCGGCGATGCGTTGTCGCATTCGGTGGTGCCGGGGGTTGCGGGGGCCTATCTGCTCGGGCTGCCCTTCGCTCTGGGCGCATTTCTGTCGGGCGGGCTGGCGGCGGCGGCGATGCTGTTTCTGTCGGATCGTTCCGGGCTGAAGGTCGATGTCATCATCGGGATCATCTTCACCTCGTTCTTCGGGCTGGGGCTGTTCATGGCTTCGGTGAACCCGATGGCGGTGTCGCTTCAGACGATCACCATGGGCAACATCCTTGCCATCTCGCCGGACGACACGCTGCAACTGGCCATCATCGGCTTCGTCTCGCTCGCCGTTCTGATCGCCAAGTGGAAAGACCTGATGGTGGTGTTCTTCGATGAAAGCCACGCGCGGTCGATCGGGCTGCGCCCCGGTCTGCTCAAGGCCGTGTTCTTAATGCTCCTCTCGGCCAGCGTGGTGGCCGCGATGCAGACGGTCGGCGCGTTCCTCGTCATTGCGATGGTGGTGACGCCGGGGGCGACCGCCTATCTGCTCTGCGACCGCTTCCCGCGGCTCATCCTGACCTCGGTGGCCATCGGCGCGGTGACGAGTTTCGTCGGTGCCTATGCGAGCTATTTCCTCGACGGCGCGACGGGCGGCATCATCGTCGTGCTGCAAACCGTGATCTTCCTCGTCACCTTCCTCGTCGCACCGAAACACGGGCTTCTCGCGGCCAGACGCAAGGCGCGGGCGGCACTGGACGGGGAGGCGGCCTGATGGACATGCTGCTCATGCCGTTTCAGTTCCCGTTCATGCAAAACGCGTTTCTGATTTCCGCGATCGTCGCGGTGCCGACCGCGCTTCTGTCGTGCTTCCTCGTGCTCAAGGGCTGGGCGCTGATGGGCGATGCGATCAGCCATGCGGTCCTGCCGGGGATCGTGCTCGCCTATGTGCTGGGCCTGCCCCTGATCCTCGGCGCCTTCGCGGCCGGTATGGTGACGGCGGCGGCGACCGGGTATCTGTCCGAGAACAGCCGGGTGAAGCAGGATACCGTGATGGGTGTCGTCTTTTCCGGCATGTTCGGGCTGGGGCTGGTGATCTATGTCTCGCTCAACACCAACGTCCACCTCGACCACATCCTGTTCGGCAACATGCTGGGCGTGGGAGCCGAAGACCTCTGGACGGCAGGAGGGATCGCGGCGGTCGTGGTCGTGGCACTGCTGGTGAAATGGCGTGACCTCATGCTTCATGCCTTCGATCCGGCACAAGCGCAGGCCTCGGGTCTGCCGGTGGGGCTGCTCCATTATGGGCTGCTCACGATCCTGTCGCTGACCATCGTCGCGACCCTGTCGGCTACCGGGCTGATCCTTGCCGTGGGTCTGCTGATCGCGCCGGGGGCGACGGCGTTTCTGCTAGTGCGCAGGTTGGGCGCGATGCTCTGGGTGGCCGTGGTCGTCTGCCTGATCTCAACGCTGGGCGGCACTTACGCCAGCTTCTTTCTCGACAGCGCGCCCGCGCCGACGATCATCCTTATCCTCACCGCTTTCTTCGTCGCGGCCTTCGTGCGTCGAACCATTCTGGTGCGCCGGGCCACGCTGGCCTGACACCGTGCCGTCTAGTGCGCCATCAGGCGTTCCAGCACGGGGGTCAGGCTGTCGAGCAGCAGCGGGTCGCGCACGGTCTGGGTCAGGATCTTCTCGGCGGCGTCCAGACTGGTGACACGGGCCTTTTGCAGATGCGTCATGATCTCGACCAAGGTCGTGTCGTCACAGGCGCCCGCCTGATAATGCCAAAGCGTAAGCGTCCCGGCCTGTGCGGCACGTGGGGCCAGCCCGCAGCGTTGCGATGGGTCCGCGTTGCGCCAGAACAGCGTGACCAGATCGGCCAGCGCGGAACTGTCGCTTGCGAAATAGGTATGGGCCAGCATGTCGTCGCCAAGGTCCGACATATCCACGCTGTCGAGGTTCGGGTCGGCCAGCAGCAGGTCTCCGGCCTGACCCGCACGCGGTGCGCTGCCATGCAGACGGCGGGACGTGGCGAGGGCGAAGTCCCGGTCCGAGGCATAGAGCGTCAGCCGTTCGGCCACCGGGCGGATCGTCGGCAACATGCCCGAAAACAGACCGGCATCCACGTCGGGCGCGGCGAAGACCACCTGAGAAAATACCGGATCGTCGCCCGGTTCGATGTCGTTGCGCAACGCCATCAACTCCAACGCATCGGTCAGCGCCCGGTTGCCCATGCTGTGCGCGACGATGTGGATCGTGCCTGCGCCAGATCGGGCGACGAGGTCGTCGAGGAAGTGGGTCAACCGCCGGGCCGACACCCGGACCGACGCCTCATCCGCGGCATAGGCGAAGGCGCTGCCGCGTGAAGGCCACGAGTAAAGCACGGGGACGCCCGGAAAGTTCATGTCATGGGCCATCTGCGCGGTGCGGCGGGCGGCCTTGGCGAACGGCACGTTGAAGCCGTGCACGAAAACGAACAGGTCATCGGCGGCCCGATCCTCAAGCCGCGTGCGCATCGTGTCGTAGAAGTCGCCGGGTTCGACCGGCACGACGCTGTGAAGCACAACATGCTTCGCCGGGTTTGGCCCGAACTCCAGCCGCCAGATGCTCGGCGCTTCGACGAGCGCGGGGGTATGGTCCGGAGGAATGCTCACCATAGCGATGCCGAGTTCCAGCGCGTCCCCCCGCATGCCGGAATAGAAGGTCGACGGCTGGCTTTCGTCCCCGCGCGCGCGGTCCGTCGCGTAGAAGACTTCGACCTCGTGAAAGCCGCCGTCACCTTCGCCACGGGTGGACCCGAAGCCAGAGGCCGGGGCGGTGGCGGCGAAGTCTGCGGAGGCCGCATAGCTTTCGGCGGCTGCCTCGTCGCCTGCCAGCCGGGCCAGATCGGCCAGACGCGCGAAGGTGGCGGACAGGATATCGCCCGAACGCCCGGAATCGCGCTGTTCGTCAAGGATGCCCTGAACCATTTCAAGCGCGGCGGCGGGATTGCCCGCCTGCACGAACAGCGTCGCTGCGGTGTCGTAGAGCGCGACGGGGTCTTCCTCCAGCACCTGACGTTCGCGGGCGGCAAGGGCGCCGAGCTGGGCATAGAACCGCGCGGCTTCTTCGATCCGTCCTGCTTCGACGAGCAGTTCGGCCTTGAGCATTCCGAGGTCGAAGGTGATGCGCGGATCGGCCAGACCCGCCCCGGCAAGCGCCGCGTCCACGCGGGCGAGTGCCTCGTCGACCGGCAGCGCCGTAAGGTCGGCGAGTTCGAGTTGCAGCCGCGCAAACGCACGCTCGGTCTGGGCGCTTGCCGGTCGCGGTGCGCTGGTCATCAGGATCGCGACGATCAGAAACAAAAAGCGCAGAAACGACATGATGAATCCCGGTTGCCGAACGTCAGGACATGCTATCGGCTGGTCTGTTTCTGTAAAGCCGTCGAATTGGGTCGTTTGGGAAATGGGCGAAATGGGCGTAGGCTCGGTTCGATAATTTCTCGAATCACAATTGCGCCAAAGTTTCTTTCGGTGGGGGAAAACCCGTGAAAACCGTCGCGCTCGTCATTGCGATCCTGATCGCGGCCCTGTGGCCGAGGTCAAGCCGTGCCGAGGTTTCCGCCATTCTGGTGGGGGTTGCCGATTACACCATCGAATCCGGGATCAGAGATCTGAAGGGTCCGCCGAACGACGTGCGGCTTCTGGCGGATGCGCTGACCGGGCGCGGTGTCACCGACATCACGCTCCTCGCCGATCATCTGGAGCGCGGGACGCGACCGACCCGGACCGCGATCCTGTCGGCATTGGCCGAAAAGGCCGCGACGGTCGGCGCGGGCGATTTCGTTTTCATCCATCTCAGCGGCCACGGCACGCGGCAGACCGACCGCGACGGCGACGAAACCGACGGGTTGGACGAGGTGTTTCTGCCTGCCGATGCTGGGCGGGCTGCCGAGGGCACGGGCCTGATCGAGAACGCCATTCTGGATGACGAGATCGGGGCCGCCGTCGATGCGATCCGGGCCACCGGCGCGAATGTCTGGCTTGTCATGGATAGCTGCAATTCGGGCACAGGCCTGCGGGGTGTCGGCTCGAACGTCGCGACCCGATTTGTCGATCCCGCTTCGCTCGGCGCCTCGACCGAACGCGGCGCCCGGCGCGAAGATCGCGACGATGCGGGCAGCGCCGACCTGCCCGGTGGGATCATCGCGTTCTATGCCGCGCAAAGCTCCGAGCCTGCGCGCGAAGTCGACATGGGGGGCGAAGACCGGGGGGAGGACTGGTTCGGCGTCTTTACCTCACGCCTTGCCGCGCATCTGGTGGGCGAGGCGACCTACACGTTCCGCCAGCTGTTTCAGGCGGTTCTTTCCGACATGAACGACCAGAGCGTGCCGGGCGCGGCCCGCCTGCAAACCCCGCTTTGGGAAGGCGATCTGATCGATGCCACCCTGTTCGGCGATGCGACCACGATCGGGGTGCGGCGCTTCCCCGTCGATGGCGAGTTGATCGGGGCCGGGCTGGTGCACGGGATGACGGATGGCACGCTCGTCGGATTGGTCGACGCGGCCAATGCCTCGTCCGGCGATTTCACGGGCCTCGCCCAGCTTGAAGCCGTGGGGGCGACGGATGCGCTCCTACGACCCGTTGCACCGGACTGCGTGCCGATGGAGGCGGAGTTGTGCGACCTTGCCGGGGAATTGCCGGAAACCGCCCGCTTTGCCGAGATTCTGGCGCGTCCGGTGGACCTTCGTGTCGGCTTCGCGCCGCCGGTCGATCTGGCTTCGGGCGAGCCGCTTGCACCCGACCACCCTGCGGTCGTGGCCCTGAGTGCTGCGATGGGCGATCCGGCCTTTGCCCTCAGCCTGTCCAGCGAAGCCTACGAGGTCGAGACGGTGTGGGACGGCACGGCGCTGTGGTTCGGTCCGCGCGCCACCGTCGGTGGCTTTCCGATCGGCCTGCGCTGGGCACCGGACGACGGGCCGCTCGGCCCGATCGTCACGCGCATCGCCAAGGCCGAAACCGCCGCAAGGCTGTTCGGATCGCTTGCCGGGGCGGCCTCGATCCTGAACCCGAGCCCGGTCGAGGTGAGGACCGAGGTGCTCGCGGTCAACGCCGCCGATCTGCAACCGGCGGATGCCGGTGTTTCACCCCAGACCGAATGCCGGGCCGCCATCGGGCGCGCCAATGCCACGCCCGTGCCGCTCGCGCCTCACGCCGAACTCAAGCAATGCGACGGGCTGACGGTCTCGGCGCGTGGCGTCGTCGGCGGGGCGCGGGACGTGAACCGCATCCACATCGATTCACACTATTGCATCAACGCCCGCTATGCCCGGATCGAGGATGCGACGGCGGCGCAAAGGGTGGGCGAGGGGATGTTCCTGTGCTCGGACTGCCCGGGCGGCTACGGCGCCGGGGAGGAGCGCATGTTCGTCATTGTGTCCGAAGCGATGGCGAATGCGGAACCCCTGAACCTCGAAGGCCTGATCGAAAACTGCGGGACTGCCGATGCCGCGACCCGCGGCGGTCCGCAGGTGACGGCGGTGAACGACTTTCTGTCGGGCCTGTCGTCGGGCCGCGTCACCCGTGGCGCCATGTCGGCGGCAGGCGTGGCGGACGTCTGGGTCGAAAGCTGGCGCTGGACGGTCGTGCCCAAACCGGTGGCTTTTCTGGAACTGGAATCGAATTGACCCTTTAGGAGGACGGACCCTTGAAACGACTTCTGATCCTTGCACTCGGCGCTGCGACGCTTGGTGCCCCGGCCCTGTCGCAGGGCCTAGACGGGGGCGAGCGCGCCCGGAGCGTCGACAGTATGCGCGACTACATCCTCGCCCGGCGGGCCGAGGCGGGCGAACCCGGCGATACGCGGATCGTCGGCGGGCGCCCGGCGGACGAGGGCGAATGGCCCGCCGCCGTGTCGCTGCACGACACCGCCACGCTCGACGAAACCGGCGGCGACTTCTTCCTGTCCGAACTCTGCGGCGGCACGATCATCACGCAGGACTGGATCCTGACGGCGGCGCATTGCCTCGTGGACGAGGACGGTCAGGTGAAACCGGCGGATGCGCTCGTGGTCCGCTCGGCCTCGAACTCGATCTACGACGGCAACGTGAACCTCGCCGCCGAATTCGTCGTGCACGAGGACTACGATCCCTGGACGCTGGACAACGACATCGCGCTCATCCGGCTCGCACAGCCGATCTATGGCGGGGCCGGAACGGATACGATTCCGCTCATCCCACAGGGGGCCGTGATCCCGAACGCGCCCGCGATGGTCGTGGGTTGGGGGATGCTCGACGACGGCACCTTCCCCCCGGTCCTGATGGAGACCGACATCAACGTGGTTCCGAACGCCACCTGCGATACCGGCATGGCCGAAGAGGCCCGCAAGCAGGTGGGCGGGGTGCTGCTCGACCTCGGCGACATCAACAACATCCCGATGGATGCGCTGGAACAGGCGTTCCAGATCCTCGCCAGCAACATCGGACCGGCCTTGTCGCAGAACATGATCTGCGCGGGCATCCCGTCCGGCGCACGCAGTTCATGCAGCGGCGACAGTGGCGGCCCGCTGATGATGCAGGCGACCGATGGAACATGGGTGCAGGTCGGCATCGTCAGCTGGGGGCGCGAGGCGCTGGATGCCGAACATCGGTGCGCCCATCCGAACCTCTATGCCGTCTACACCCGCCTGTCGAACTACTTCGATTGGATCGCGGGGCATGTCGAAGGCTAGGTCGGCACTGGCCGTCGCGCTCGCGCTTCTTCTCGCGCTTCCCGCGGCGGCTCAGGACCTCGACGCCCTGAACGCGCAGGCCATCGCGGCCTATGGCGCGGGCGATGTCGAAACGGCCCTGTCCGTGACCGAGGACGCCGTGGCGGCGCCACCGGATGTGGCCGAGGCCAATCCCACGGCCTATCTTCTCGCGCTCAACAACCTGACCTTTCTGGTCATGGGGCAGGGCGACGCCCCAAGGGCCGCAGACCTGAGCGCGCGGGCCGTGGCTTTCGGCGAGGGGCGTGAGATCGACGACCCGGGGGTGCTGGGCACCGCATTCCTTCAACGCGCACAAGTGCTGGCCCGCAGCGAAGGCGCCGGACCCGCGACCGAAATGCTGCGCCGGATGATGCAGGTCACGCGTGACACGCCCGCGCATGGTTTCGCGGCCAGCGCCGCCGGCGATCTTGCTTTCGACCTAGAACGGTATGTCGAGATGCTCGGCTACTACCGCGAAATGGTGGCGGTGACCGGGGTCTGGACCAGCGCGCATGGCATCGACGTGTTCTACGACCGGCAGTTGGCGCTGGAATCCGAGGGCGACATCGCGGCGGTCGCCGCGCTGATCGACACGCGCATCCTGCTCGTCGAAACCGCACAACCCCAACTGGCCGAGGATTTCGCCGACAGCGCCCTCTGGACCAAGTTCTACATGCACTACGAGGCCGAGAATTTCGGCGAAGCGGCGGATGCCCTGACGCTCTGGGCAGGCGTAGGCACGATGACCAGGAACGAGCGCGAAAGCCTGACCGAGATCGCGGCGAATATTCTTGAGCGCACGCGACGCGGTGAACATGCGGAACGCAGCGCGGTTCAGCTTGGTTATGCCGAACTCGCGGTCGCGCTGGCGCGCATCGTCTATCCCGCGAACGATCCCCGCATCGGTGTCGCGCTTCGGGAACGGGCGGATGCCGAAAGCCGCCTTGGCCTTTACGCCCGTGCGGCGGCGACCTTGCAGGAGGCTTTGGCTTATCCCGAAGGCGGACGCGCGGCGATGGGGGAGCGGACCTTGTTGCTGGAAGACCTCGCCAACAACGCATGGCAGATCGGGGCCTATGACCAATCGCGCGCGCTCTATGAACAGGCCGAGGTGTCCTACAACGCGGACCTTGCCGCCGGGATGGCGCCGTTCGCGCCCTTCGACCGTTCGGTGCTTGCCACCAACCGGGCCAAACTGGCGCTCGAAACCGGAGATATCGAGGCGGCGACGGCGCTGCGGGGGGAGGCGGACGCGCTGCTGGGTGAGGCCCGCGCGGCGGGTCTTGGCGAAGCGCAAGACCTGCGGCAACAGGTCGAGATCGCCGAGATCGACGCATATCTCGCCGCTGCGACCGGGCGGGATGGCGTCGCGGCGACCCTGCGCTGGGTCGAGTTGGTGCGACGCGGCTACCCCGATGTCCATGCAGATCGGGCGCAGAAACTCCACAACGCCGCCGATCAACTGATGGTTCTGGGGCGTTCCGACATCGCGCTCGACCTTCTGGCCGAGGCTCAGGTCATCGCCGCTCAGGCGCTGCCACCGACCGCACCGCTGGCTGCCGAAATCGCCTTCCGGCAGGCGGTCGATGCCATCATGCGGGGGGATCGCGACGCGGCCCGGACCTTCGCGGCCCGCACCGTCGCCGCCTACCGCGCGCCGGAGAACCGCGACGAACTCGGGGCGAACCGCTGGACCTTCGACATCTACGCCTGGCTTCTGCTCGATCGAGATGACCCGCCCCCTGAAGACATCGACGCCGCATTGGCGGCCGTTCAATGGACGCAGGTCAACCGCGCCGCCGAAGCCGTGGACCAGATGAACGCGCGCTTGATGATCGACGACCCGGCGCAGGCCGTTGCGATCCGGGCGCGGCAGGATGTGGTCGAGGCTCTGACCCGCTCCCGCTCGGCCCTGACGACCGCCTATGCGCGCGGTGAAGACCCGGCCCCGCATCTCGAACGACAGGCCGCGCTGTCGGACGCGCTATCGCGGACCGAGGCCGCGCTGGCCGATGCCGGGCTGGCCCTCACCGGGCAGGCCCCGATCACGCCGCTGACGGTCGCTGACATTCAGGCTTTGCTGACACCCGGCGAAGTCCTCGTCACCTTCCTGCTTCCGGGCCTGAAACCCGACGCGGTGCCGGGGCTTGGCCCAAGCTCGAACAAGGTGATCGCGATCGCGCGGGACGAGGTGCGGATCGCCCCCATCGCCGAAGCGGGGCGCGGCAACCTTGTCGCGCGAATCGCCGCGTTTCGGTGCGAAATGGCGGTCAGCGACGGCGCATGTGGGGTAACGACCGGCAGCGCCACGGTGCGCGGCGCCATGCTGTCACTGGACGAAAATGCAGAGCCGGCGACCCCCGTCTTCGATTGGAACGTCGCCTACGGCCTTTACGCCGATCTCTTCGGCGGTGTCCAAGACGTTCTGAACGGGGCCGATCACCTTATCATCGCGCCGCCCGGCGACCTGCTGAACCTGCCCTTCTCCGCGCTGGTCCGCGCGCCGGGGCCGCATGACCTCGCCTCCGCGCCATGGCTTGTTCGCGAGCACGCGATCTCGGTCCTGCCGTCGATTCCCGCCCTTTCGACGCTTCGGGCGCCGCATGAGGATCAGACCGAGGGCTTTCTGGGAATCGGTGACCCCATCGTCGGCGCGGACGCGACCATTGATTGCGTCGAAGTCGGTCTGGGGCTGCTGCGCGGCGGACAGTCGTCGAATGGGACGGTTCTGGGGTTCGACACAGGCGATCTGCGCCTTGCGGACCCGCAAGCCCTGCGCGCGTATGCCCGCCTGCCGGACACGCGCTGCGAGCTTGAGGCGATGCAGGATGCTTTCGGCAAGGGCGACCTGATCCTCGGAGCCGCCGCCACCGAGACGACGCTGAAGGGCCTAGATCGTGAAGGCGCGCTCGCCCGCTACGGTGTGGTCGCCTTCGCGACCCACGGCCTGATCTCCGGTGAGGCCGGAACGATTGCGCCCGGCCTCCTTCTGACTCCGCCCGACGCACCGGGCGTGACGGACGACGGCCTCCTCACGTCCGCGGAAATTGCCACACTCGACCTGAACGCGCGCCTCGTGATCCTGTCGGCCTGCAACACGGCCGCGGGCGAGAACCCGGGGCAGGAGGGCCTGTCGGGCCTCGCCGGCAGTTTCTTCCACGCCGGCGCCCGCGCGCTGATGGTGACCCACTGGTCCGTCTTCAGCGACGCCTCCGCCCGCGTCGGATCCGGCATCGCCACCCGGATCGCAGCCAAGCCCGACCTTTCCAACGCCGAAGCCCTGCGCGAAACGGTGCTCGACATGTTGGACGGCGCGCAAACGGATTTCGAACGCCACCCCGCGTATTGGGCGCCGTTCGCGATCATCGGCGGGTAGGGGGGCGTCGCGCGCGCCGCATCTGGGGGCAGGGCGCAGACGATCATGCGTCGCGCTTCGCTTGGGGGGATTATGAAGAGTGGCCTCTCGAGGCGGTCAGGGGCGGGGGACCGGGCAGTTCGTGGGGAGGTATTGGAGGCGAGTACCGGAATCGAACCGGTGTACACGGATTTGCAATCCGCTGCGTCACCACTCCGCCAACTCGCCGAAGGGTGCGGGGGAGATAGCCCAAGGGGCGGCGTGGTGCAAGGGGGTAACGGGAGGGGAGCGCGCGGCCTGCCGAAGGGTCGCGCACCGTTGCGGCCCCCGGGGTTCTGTGGCAAGACCTTGGCCAAGCCAAAGCGCCACACAGGACGGGATCCCATGAGCGATTTTCAGACCCGCCGGACGATGATGGTGGATACGCAAGTCCGCCCCTCCGACGTCACCAAATATCCGATCATCGACGCCATGCTGACCGTCCCCCGCGAGGACTTCGTGCCGGACGACCAGCGCGAGGCGGCCTATACCGAAACCCAGATCGAACTGGCGCCCGGGCGTGTGATGCTCGAGCCGCGCAGTTTCGCGAAAATCCTCGATGCCCTGTCGATCCAGCCCACCGAGCTCGTCCTGACGGTCGGGGCCGGGCTGGGCTACGGTGCCGCGGTTCTGGCGCGGCTTGCCGATTTCGTCGTGGCGGTCGAAGAGGACGACGGGCTGGCGGGCGAGGCCGAAGGCCGTCTGGCCTCGGACGGTGTCGACAATGTCGCCGTCATTAAGGCGCCTCTGGTCGATGGCGCGGCCAAACACGGTCCCTACGACGTCATTCTGATCGAAGGTGCGGTGGAAACGCTTCCCGCGACGTTAACCGATCAACTGCGTGAAAATGGTCGCATCGCCGCACTTTTTACCGAGGGCAACCTTGGAATCGTGAAGGTGGGGTACAAGATTGACGGAGCCGTGAACTGGCGGTTCGCCTTCAACGCCTCCGCGCCGGTCCTGCCGGGGTTCACCAAAACCAAGGATTTCGCGCTCTGACGCGATGACCAGAACAGGGACGGGCACCGGATGACACAGAAGCTGACGCTGAAGCAACGGGTGGCGGGGTCGCTCGCGGCCATGACGGTTGCCTTGTCGCCGCTGGCCGCCGGGGCCGAAACGCTGTCGGACGCGATGGTTTCGGCCTACAAGACCTCGGGCCTGTTGACACAGCAGCGTGCGCTTCTGCGCGCCGAGGACGAAAATGTCGCGGTCGCGGTGTCCGCGTTGCGCCCGGTCATCTCCTATTCCGCCCAGACCAACCTCGGGTATAGCGATCCCGATCTGCGCCGCACGTCGCCCACGGGCCTCCCGTCCGAGACGTGGAGCGGCACGCTGGCCCTGTCGGCGCAGCTTCTGCTGTTCGATTTCGGCGCGACCGACAAGCGGATCGAGATCGCGCGCGAAAACGTCATGATGGCGCGCGAGGCGCTGGTCGGTGTCGAGCAGAACGTGCTGCTGAACGCCGTGACTGCGTATCTCAACGTGCTGTCCGCCAACGAATCCGTGGCGCTTCAGGCCAACTCGGTGCGTCTCATCACGCAGGAGTTGCGCGCGGCGCGGGACCGGTTCGAAGTCGGCGAGATCACCCAGACCGACGTTTCGCTGGCCGAAGCCCGCCTCGCGGCCGCGCGGGCGGCGGAGGCCTCGGCACAAGGCAACCTGATGGTCGCGCGTGAGGCGTACAAGGCCGCGACGGGGCATTACCCCGGTCGCCTGTCACCCCCGCCGGCACCGCCCAGCATCCCGTCGACGGTCGAGGCCGCCAAGGCGCAGGCACGCGGTCGTCATCCGGATATCCTCGCCTCGCAGCGGGCGGTGAGCATTTCGGATATGTCGGTGGAACTGTCCAAACTCAGCACGATGCCGACGCTTACCGCGAACGTGACGGCGCAGACCGGCGTCAGCACGACGACGACCTATGCCCCCGCACCTGTCGGAACGACGACGTCGAACCGCAATTCGGCGGGTGTGTCCGGCGGCCTCACGCTGTCCGGCCCGATCTATTCCGGGGGGCGCCTGTCCGCCCTCTATCGTCAGGCGCTGGCACAGGCCGAAGCATCGCGGGCCGCATTGCTCGTGACGGTGCAGGGCATCGAACAGACGGTCGGCAACGCCTGGGCGCAACTTTCGATCGCGAGCGCGAGCCTTCAGGCCACCGACCGTCAGATCCGGGCGAGCCGGGTGGCCCTGCGGGGCGCGCGGGAAGAGGCGACGCTGGGCGCGCGCACGACGCTCGACGTTCTGAACGCCGAGCAGGAATTGCTCGACGCGCTTGCGAGCCAGATTCAGGCCCGCTCCGACCAATATGCCGCGATCTACAACCTGCTTGCTGCTATGGGCCTTCTGACTGCCGAGCATCTGCGGCTGGGGATCGCCACCTATGACCCGTCGGCCTATTACAACGCGGTGCAGGACGCGCCATTGCGCGTGGTCAGCCCGCAGGGCGAAAAACTCGAGCACATTCTGGAAGCTCTGGGAAAACGCTGAGTTTTTAAGGGTTTCCTAACTGAAGCATGGGTTAATGCCGTCCAGCGGATTGCCCGAAGGGCGTCGGGTGGGTATTCTTGGGGCCGAGGCTGATCGAGGCAGAACGAATCCATGTCGGAACCGGTAACCAACGCTGAAATCGAAGACGTGCTGTCCGCAGTGCGCCGGCTCGTGTCGGAAAGCGGTGCGCCGCGTCGTGAGGAACGTCGTCGTGAGCCGGTCGGAAAACTCGTGCTTACACCGGCTTTTCGCGTCGATACGGTGGCCGAATCCGTCGTGAAGGACAAGGCGGACCCGGCGAATATGACCGACGCGCAAGGGCACGAAACGGCCGAGGCCGACACTTCGCAGCCTGCGGAAAAACCGATGGCTTCGGTCGAATCGCTCGTTCAGCGTGCCGTGTCCGCCGCACCCGAGCCGGTGGACCAGGACACGGATGAGGACTGGGACGAGCCGGAAGTGGCTTTGTCGTCCGATGAAGGCCAGCCGGTCGAGGACGATGTGCCCGAGGCCGGGTTCGTCGAGGTGAACGATGAAGACGAACTCGTCTCGTCGCTCGAAGACCGGATCGCGGAACTGGAATCCGTGGTGACCGACAGCACGACGCAGGAGTGGGAACCCGACGGCTCGGAAGAGCAGGACGCACCTGCGACCGTGATCTTCCGTCACGCCGGGGCCGCCGCAGGACCGCGTTTCGAAGAACCGGACCACGCAGAGTCCGTGGACGAGGAGCCGGAGGTCGATCTGCCGGACCCCGACCCGATGGGCGTTGCCGAGGCCGCCGAGATCGACGTGCAGGAGTGGGAGGATGTCGTCGACACGCCCACGGCCTATGCGGTGCCCGATATCGACGAGGACGAAGACGATTACGATGCGCCCTATGCGGCGGAGCCAGAGCAGGTCATGGGTGACTATGAGATCGGCGAAAACACCGCCGACGACATGGTGATCGACGAGGACATGCTGCGCGAGATCGTCGGACGGCTGGTTCGCGAAGAACTGCAAGGCACGATGGGCGAGCGCATCACGCGCAATCTTCGCCGCATGGTCCGCCGTGAAATCGCACGCGCCATTGCGCTCAAGGATTTCGACTGAACGACGTCAGTCTTTCGAGGTAAAGATCAACGCGCCAGCGCGAACAGGGCGCTGACGTCGAGATGCGTTTCGAGATGATCCGCCAGCGCATCCAACGTCGCGTCCACCGCTGCGCCGTAGGACGTATCCGATGTCGGCGCCCCGAGCCTCGCCAGAAAAACCCGGCGGAACGCGTCTGAATCGAACATTCCATGCAGGTATGACCCGCGAACCCGGCCCGTCGCATCGGCGGCGCCCTCGGCGTTTCCAGACACGGTCAGCCAGCCGCGCGACGTGTCGGGCCCCTCGGTCTTGCCCAGATGGATTTCGTAGCCCGTCAGACCGATCCCGCTTTCGCGGTCGACCGCCTCGGTGAGCGCAAGCCGCTTTTCGGGCTCCAGTGTCGTGACCACGTCAAGGTGCCCCAGCCCCTCGACCTCCCCCGGCGGACCTTCGAGCCCGCCTGCGTCCACGATCCGCCGCCCAAGCATCTGATACCCGCCGCAGAGGCCCAGAACGTGACCACCGCGCCGGATGTGGGCGGTAAGGTCGATGTCCCACCCCTGCGCCCGGAAATGGGCAAGGTCCGTGATCGTGGATTTCGAGCCGGGGATCAGGACGAGGTCGGCGTCGCCGGGCAGGGGTGTTCCCGCCGCTATGATCTCGACCGAGACGCCCGGTTCGGCCGCCAACGGGTCAAGATCGTCGAAATTCGCGATGCGGTTCAGGCGCGGCACCACGACCTTGAAGTTTCCACTGGGGCGGGGGGAGGCGAGGTCCATGATATCCTCGGCAGGCAGACGCCACGCCTCGGCGAACCACGGCACGACGCCCAGCGACGGCCATGCCGTGTGCCGGGTGATCTCGACCAGCCCATCGTCGAACAGCGTCGGGTCACCGCGGAACTTGTTGATGAGGAACGCGACGATCCGGTCGCGGTCGGACGCGGGCAGGACGGCATGGGTGCCGACCAGTTGCGCGATCACGCCGCCCCGGTCGATGTCGCCCGCCAGCACGACGGGCACGTCGGCGGCTTCGGCAAAGCCCATGTTGGCGATGTCGCCCGCCCGCAGGTTCACCTCCGCCGGGCTGCCCGCCCCCTCTACCAGCACAAGATCCACATCGGCGCGCAGACGCTGAAAGCTGTCCAGCACGCAGGGCATCAGGTCGCCCTTCATCTGCCCGTAATCGCGCGCCTTGACGGTGGCAAGACGCTGTCCCTGCACGATCACCTGCGCCCCGGTGTCGGTCTCGGGCTTCAGGAGCACGGGGTTCATGTCGACCACCGGATCGCGGCGCGCGGCACTTGCCTGCAAGGCCTGCGCCCGCCCGATCTCCCCCCCGTCGACGGTGACGGCGGCGTTGTTCGACATATTCTGCGGCTTGAACGGCGCGACCGATATGCCGCGCCGGACAGCGGCGCGTGCCAGACCCGCGACGAGCATCGACTTGCCCACGTTCGAGCCCGCGCCCTGGATCATGATCGCCTTTGCCATACCCCCGGTTAGCGCGTCCTCGGCGCAAGGGGAAGCATGTAGAATCGCTTGACAGGAATCAAAATATCGGGAAATCCAGAAATATGGAAACAGCCCGCGCCACAACCGCCTTTGCCGCCCTGTCGCAGCCGCTTCGCCTCGACGCGTTCCGCCTTATCGTCGCGGCAGGTCCACAGGGCCTGCTTGCCGGTGAAATCGCCGAGGCGATGGGGGCCAAGCAGAACACCATGTCCACCAACCTCGCCCAACTGCGCGAGGCGGGGCTTTTGGTGTCGCGCCGCGAGGGGCGGGGGGTGCGCTATGCCGCCGACCTCGTGGCGGTTCAGGGGCTCGCCGGGTTCCTGCTGGATGAGTGCTGCGGGGGGCAGCCGGAGCTATGTGCGCCGGGCCGACCGAGCGAGCTGGGTCGAATGGAGGGCTATGCCATGACCGACAAGAAGAACGTGCTGTTTTTGTGCCACGGCAATTCGGCGCGCTCGCTGATCGCCGAGACGATCCTGAACGCCGAGGCGGGGGACAGGTTCCGCGCCTTTTCCGCCGGGGCCGAGCCGAAATCCGGCCCGCATCCCTACACCATCGACCTGCTCAAGACGCTTGGTCACGACGTGTCCGGCCTGCGCTCGAAAAGCTGGGACGAATTCGGGCTGGCCGAGGCGCCCGAAATGGATTTCGTGTTCACCGTCTGCGACAAGGCGGCGGGGGCCACCTGCCCGGTGTGGCCCGGCCAGCCGATGAGCGCGCATTGGGGGGTGCCGGACCCGGTCGGGGCGCAGGGCAACGAAGCCGAAAAGCGCCTGGCCTTCTCCGACGCATACCGGATGCTGCGCAACCGCATTCTGGCCTTCACCGCCCTGCCGCTCGCCGCACTGGACAGCCTGTCGCTCAAGCGCGAACTCGACGATATCGGAGGCATGGGCGCCGAGGAGCGCGCCACGTGACGCCCGATGTGCCACGCAAGCTTGTGGCCGAGGCGTTAGGAACCGCGCTTCTGGTCGCGACCGTGGTCGGCTCGGGGATTATGGCTGACGCGTTGAGCCCGGATGACGCGGTCGCGCTGATCGGGAACACGCTGGCGACCGGCGCGATCCTCGTCGTGCTCATCACCGTCCTCGGCCCTGTGTCCGGCGCGCATTTCAACCCGGCGGTCACGCTGGCCTTTCTGGTGCGCGGCGGGATCGACCCGAAACTTGCCGGGGCCTATATCGCGGTCCAGATCGCGGGCGGGATCGTCGGAGCGCTTCTGGCCCATGCGATGTTCGATCTGGACCTCGTACAGGTGGCGACACAGGTGCGCGCAGGCCCGCCGCAATGGCTGGCCGAGGTCGTGGCGACTTTCGGGCTTCTCATGGCGATCCTCGGCGGGCTCAGGGCCCGGCCCGATGCCGTCCCCGCCCTGGTCGGACTTTACATATCGGCGGGCTACTGGTTCACGGCGTCCACGTCCTTCGCCAACCCCGCCGTCGCGATTGCGCGCAGTCTGACCGATACCTTCGCGGGTATCCGCCCGGTCGATCTGCCGGGTTTCGTGGTGGCGCAATGCGCGGGCAGCCTGATCGCGGTGGTCCTTGTCGGATGGCTCTTGGCGGACCGGCCCCGCGCGAACGCCGTGTGACAAACAGAAAAGCGCGCCCCCCAGGGACGCGCTTTTCTCGTAGCCGATGATCGTTCGGATCAGGCGGCTTCGGCAGCTTCCGCAGCGTGGCGACGCTCACTCTCTTCACGCGAGAGGGCGACCGAGGTGCGCACACCTTTGCCCACGAATTCCATCAGTCCCGAGACGACGCGTTCGTTCGGGTCGATGCCGGCGCAGGACAACACTTCGCGCCCATCGCGCGAGCGGGCCCAGCGGGCGATCTGCTCAGGACCATTGCCGTATTTCTTGTCATCCGCGATTGCGTCATCGAGCGCGGCAAGAACCACCGCCGCAAACAGTTTGCGGGCCCGGTTCCCTTGTTCATGATTGAAGGCAGTACCGTCGACGTTGTCGAGCATTCCCAGTCCTTTTGTTGTTCTTGTCTTGCACTTGCTGGCGTGCTGGCCAATATGCGGTTTTGTATCCGATTCGATATGGACCTCAGCGCATGGCTGCCATGCGTATAGCGCATACCTTGCCATGAGGACACACTAATTCTAGTCGGCTTGCAGGCAGCCAGTCCCCCGGATATAGGTGCCGCCAAATCTTCGTCAACCTTTTGCCACGGTTTCGCCACATGCCCAAAATCAACGGAAACGAAATTCGTCCCGGTAACGTGCTGGAGCACAACGACGGTCTCTGGGCCGCCGTGAAAGTCGATCATGTGAAGCCCGGCAAAGGCGGCGCCTTCGCTCAGGTCGAGCTTCGCAACCTTCGTAACGGGTCAAAGCTTAATGAACGGTTCCGCTCCGCCGACAAGGTCGAGCGCGTGCGTCTCGAGCAGAAAGACATGCAATTCCTGTATGAATCCGACGGGATGCTGACCTTCATGGACACCGAGACCTTCGATCAGGTCGAGCTTCCGGCCGAGATCCTCGGCGACCGTCGCCCCTTCCTTCAGGACGGCATGACGATCGTGGTCGAGTTCCACGATACCGAGGCGCTGAACGCGACCCTGCCGCAGAAAGTGACCTGCACCATCGAAGAGACCGAGCCGGTCGTCAAAGGTCAGACCGCCGCCAACAGCTTCAAGCCCGCGCTGCTCGACAACGGCGTGCGCATCACCGTGCCGCCCTTCGTCGGTCAGGGTGAAGCGATCATCGTGAACACTGAAACCATGGAATATTCCGAGCGCGCCTGACGCGACGGAATGCACGGAATTGAGCGGCCCCGGCACCCTCCGGGGCCGTTTTGCGTTCAGACGCCTAGTTCTTTCAGCAGCCGGTCGACCATGCCGCGATAACTGGCGCCGAACAGTCTGAGGTGCACGAGAGCCGGCCAGAGCGTGTAGACCGTGCGCCGCGTTTCCCATCCCGGTTCGAGCGGTCCATAGGCCTCGTCGAAGCCGCGACCGGGGCTTCCGAATAGGTGAAGCATGGCAAGGTCGACCTCGCAGTCGCCATAATAGCACGCCGGGTCGATGAAATGGATGCCGCCCTCGGGTCCGAAAAGCAGGTTGCCGGTCCACAGGTCGCCATGCAGCAGGGCGGGGCGCGGCGCGGCCGGCAGAAGGTGCGGAAGACGTTCGGCCAGATTTGCCAATCGTGGCGCGACCCCGCCGGGCAGATAGGGCGCATGGGCAAGCAGGCGGCGCGAGGCCCAGAAATCGGGCCAGTCCGTCGTTTCGGCGTTCGAAATCTCGACGTTTCCGAAAGCGTAGTCCTCATTCCAGCCATAGTTCGCGCCGGTCGCGCCATGCATCTGGGCAAGCGTCTCACCCGCTTTCGCCCAGGCGGTCGGCTGGGGTGCGCCTTCGTCAAGTGCTTCGATCAACAGAATGTTTCCCGCGACCCCGACCACATCGGGCACGGGCGCGCCGGTTTCGGCCATCGCGGTGAGCATCCGCGCCTCGCGATCCACCAGCGGGCCGGACTTGGCGACGACGCGTCCGCCGCCCTGTAGCGTGACGAGGGTGACCGCCGACAGATCGCCGCCATGAAGGGGTCGGCGGGCCGCAATGCGGTCGCCGGTCAGGTCGAGGATCGCGTGGTCTAGCGCGTCCATGTGACGGTCGCGTCACCGGCGGTCATCGGCCTCTCGGCCCGGTCGAACCGCAGATAGGCGATGGCCCGGTCGCCCGCGCGGGTGTGGAGCATACCCGCCGGTTTCCCGTCGTCGGTCGTGATCTCGGTCCCCGGTTCGGCCTCGCCGTCGACCGCCACGGTGACAAACCCTTTGCGCAGTTCCGTCTTGTGTTTCATGCGCGCGGTGACTTCCTGCCCGACGAAACAACCTTTCTTGAAATCCACGCCGTTCAGCCGGTCGAAACCGGCTTCCAGAATGAAGGTGTCCGGTGTCAGCTCCGCGCCGGAGGCGGGCACGTTCAACTCAACCCGCAGCGCCTCCCAGTCCGTTGTGGGGGCGTCGCCCGGCGTGTCGGAATAAAGCCGCCAGCCAAGCGCCGCGTGGCGCGGGTCGGGAAAGGCGCCTTCGGGCATATCCTTGCGCCCGCGCAGCGCGAAAAGCTCGGTCGGCTCGATCTGCACGTCGGCGCGCAGCTTGTACATCGTCAGCCGCTGGCCCAGCGTTTGGGCAAGGTCGCTGTCCACGTCGATGAGCAGCGCGTCGCCCGTGTCGACCATGAAGAAGTCGGCGATATACTTGCCCTGCGGCGTCTGAAGCGCGGCATAGGCAATGCCGCCGGGTTTGACGTTGTTGGTTACGAGATTGTCCAGAAATTTCACGCGGTCGGCGCCGGTGATCCTGAAAATCGTCCGGTTTTCATGGGTTTCCCCGGTCATCGCTTTCCCCTGTCGGTGTTGCGATTAATATAGGCGCTCCACCGTCAGGCGAAAGGCCCCGATGCGCGCGCGACTTTCCATCGTGATCCCGACCTTGAACGCGGAAGCCACGCTGCCCGCCGTTCTGATCGCGCTCATGGAGGGGGTCGAGGCGGGTCTCGTGCGCGAGTTGATCGTGACCGATGGCGGGTCGCAGGATGCGACACGCGCGATCGCCGAAGAGGTCGGGGCGATCTGGATCGCGGGCGAAGCGGGGCGCGGCGGGCAGCTCGCACGCGGTTGCGCCAAGGCGGGCGGCGATTGGATGCTGGTGCTGCACGCCGACAGCGTTCCGGGGCCGGGCTGGGTCGAAGCGGCCGAGCGCGGGATGCTGCGCGGCGGGCCGGGGTATTTCCGCCTGCACTTCGCCGCACGGGGCCTCGCCCCACGCCTGACCGCCGGTTGGGCCAACCTGCGGTCCGCCCTGTTCGGTCTTTCGTTCGGGGATCAGGGATTGCTCGTGTCCCGGGCCAACTACATGGCGGCGGGCGGCTATCCCGATGTCCCGCTGATGGAGGACATGGCGCTCGTGCGCGCACTGCCACGCCCGCGCCCGCTGGATGCATGGGTCGAAACGAGTTGGACGCGATACCGGGGCCGCTGGCTGGCCCAAGGCAGCCGAAACCTGATCCGTCAGGCGCGTTTCCTCGCAGGGGCCGATCCAGCCAAACTCGCCCGCGGCTACCGGACCGATTGACCTTGCCCGATGCCGGGGCTACCGATTTGGCCTCGGAAAACCGGAGCCTGCCATGAACCTGTCATTCGGCCGCGATTACCTTGCCATCCCCGGCCCCTCGGTGTCCCCCGAGCGGGTGCTGAACGCGATGCACACCTCGGCCCCCAATATCTACGAGGGCGCCTTGGTCGACATGGTGGCCGACATGGTGCCGGACCTGAAGGCGGTCGCGCGGACCCAAGGCCATGTCGCGATCTATATCGCGAACGGGCACGGCGCATGGGAAGCGGCCGCGATGAACCTTCTCGCCCCTGGCGACATGGCGCTGGTACTCGACACCGGGCGGTTCGCAGGCATCTGGGGCACGGTCTGCGAAAGGCTGGGCGTCAAGACGCAACTCATCGACTTCGGCAAGAAATCCGCCGTCATCCCGGAGCGGGTCGAGGCCGCGCTTCGCGCCGATACCGAACACAAGATCAAGGCCGTGCTGACGGTGCAGACCGACACCGCCACAGGCGTGCGCAACGATATCCCCCTGCTGCGCGAAGCGATCGACGCGGCCGAGCATCCCGCGCTTCTCATGGTCGATTGCATCGCCTCGCTCGCCTGCGACGTCTACGAGATGGACGCGTGGGGCGTCGATGTGACGGTGGCCGCCAGCCAGAAAGGGCTGATGACGCCCCCCGGTCTGGGTTTCGTGTTTCTGAACGACAAGGCGCGCGCGGCGCAGAACCCGAATGTCAGTTATTACTGGGACTGGGCTCCGCGGATCGAGCCGGAGCGGTTCTACCAGTTCTTCGGGGGCACCGCGCCCACGCACCACCTGCTGGGCCTGCGCGCCGCGCTCGACCTGATCGCGGAAGAGGGCGGGATCGAAGCGGTCTGGAAACGCCACGCCGTGCTCGCCCGCACGGCCTGGGCCGCGTTCGAGGCTTGGGGCCAAGGCGGACCGATGGAGATCAATGTGGCCGACCCCGCCATACGCTCCCACGCCGTGACGGCGTTGAGCCTTGGCGCCCATGACGGCAGCCGGCTGCGCCGTTGGGTGCAGGACAACGGCGGCGTGACGCTGGGCATCGGGCTAGGCATGTCGGCGCCGGGCGACCCGAACGGCGACGGGTTCTTCCGGCTCGGGCACATGGGTCACATCAATGCCCACATGATGCTGGGCGCGCTGGGCGTGATCGAATCCGGGCTCAAGGCGCTTTCGATCCCGCATGGCGACGGCGCCTTGTCCGCCGCCGCGCAGGTGATCGCCGAGGCCTGAGGTCAGACGCCCACTTCGGGGCCGAGGCACAGAAGCGGTTCTTCGCTTTCCCCGGTCTCGTAAAGCTCTTCGTATTCCGGGTTGTTCTCGAACCGGGCGACCAGTGTCGAGCCACGCAGGAAGAACGACCAGCACTGCGGCTCGGGGTTGTCCTCGTAGATGAAGCAGATGTTGCCGTCGTCGGGATACCAGTGCCCGGACTTGCAGCGCCCGTCGAGGAAGGACCAGCGCACGGTTCGACCCGGCAGGTAATCCTCTCCGCCGTAGTTCTGCCCGTCGAAGCCGTACATCAGCGTCTTGCCGGTCACATATTCCTCGAACTGCTGCGGGGTGAGGCGTTCGCTTTCCGCGGCGACGGCTGTCAGCGGCAGGCAGAAGGCGAGCAGGGCGGCGCGGATCATGCGGGGCGTCCTTTGTATCGGGCGAGCACCGGGTTCATCACCCGACGCCAGAGTTTCGGAAACAGCGCGAGCGCGGCCATTGCGGGCAACGTCGACGGCAGGGTGGGCGCATCGTCATGGGTGGCCAGTGCCGGGTAGGGCCGCGACGGGTGCGCATGGTGGTCGGAGTGGCGCGGCGCGTTCAGCATCAGGTGGCGCGAGAACCAGTGCCCGGCATTCCAGCTGTGCTGCGGGCCGACCGGCTCCAGCTTGCCATTGTCCCGTGTCGCGCGCGTCAGCCCATAGTGCTGGACGTAATCGGACAGAAGAAGCTGGGTGGTCGCATACCACGACAGGAGGAGATGTGCGCCCAGCCCGGCCCAGCCCCAGACGATCGCCGAGGCCGCGACGAAGGCCAAGGCCCCGGCGCAATAGGTGACATAGGGGTTGATCCCGCCCGTGCCGCGTCGCGCGAGGTCGGCCTTTTCCGCGCGATACCCTTCGACGAAGCTTCCCAGCCACGCGCGGCGCGAAAACGCATAGAACCCCTCGTTCTCGCGCGCCGAGTTCGGGTCTTGCCGTGACGCGGCATATCGATGATGCACCTTGGTATGCGCCGAGGTGTGGTGCCCGAACAAAAGCGAGATATAGACCCATTTCCCAAGCTCGAAGAGCGGGCGCCGGGTCCGGTGGATCAACTCATGCGCGTTCGAATTGGACACCTGCCCGAAGAACAGGCCTGCGGCCGCGAACAGCGCGAACCAGTTCGCCGGATGCAGCCCGCCGGTCGCCAAAGCCCGGATGACCAGTGCCAGCAGCACGAAATGCAGAATGGCGAGCAAAGCCGACAGCCCGTCGGCGGCGGGCAATTCGCGGGTCGGGTCGGCGGGCGGGTCCATCGCCCGGATCAACTGATCCATGCCGAAGGTGAAAAGCGTCATGTAAAGGAACGCGGCCCAGACCCATGCCCCGCCCGCGACCGCGCCGACCGCGATGAGCACGACCGGGGTCAGGGTGGCGAAGGCATAGGCACGGACCGGATGGTTCATGCCCAAATGATACCGCCCGTGCCGCGCTGCGGAAAGAGCCTGTTGGGACTGCGGCAAATGAAACCTTGACCTGTGGCGGCCTCTCGCCATTCTGCCGCGCGGGGGAAGGAGACGTCATGATCGCACCTCTGCTCGTCTGGACCGGCATCCTCGCAGCACTGGTCTATCTGCCGATGACCGAGGACGAGCCGAACTGGCCACGCACCGTGGTCAAGGCTCTGCCGCTCATATTCTTCGCCTATGCGGCATGGCAGGCCGGGAACACCGCCTTCCTCGTCGCGGGGCTGTTCCTGTCGGCGCTGGGCGACATGGCGCTGTCGCGGACCGGGCGTCAGACGTTCCAGTTCGGTCTCGCCGCCTTCGCATTGGCGCACCTGCTTTACGTGTTTCACTTTCTGGTCCTGTCGCAGTCGCCGCTGTGGGAGGCCTTCGTGCTGAACACGCCGATGGCGGTGTTTCTCGTGGCCTACGCGCTGGCGGTCGAGGTGTGGCTCATCCCCTACACGATGGAACTCAGGTGGCCGGTGCGCGCCTATGTCGTGCTCATCACGCTCATGGGCCTTGCCGCGCTGACCATGCCGATGGGGACCGCCTTTCTGGGGGCCGCGTTCTTCATCGCCTCCGACACGCTGCTGGCCTTCCAGCTCTTCCGGCTGGACGAGGACAATCCGCTGACGGGCCGGATCGGTTGGGCGATCTGGATCGCCTACATCGCGGGACAGGCGATGATCCTGTCGGCCTGAGGCTTCCATATCGGCGAAATCGCGATTAGGTGAAAACGAACTGCGGAGGCGTCATGTCGTTTTTTTCTAAACTCAAGGACCGGTTGACCAAATCCTCGTCCAAGCTGGAACAGGGGCTGGAGGCGATCGTCGAGGATGGCGGGGTCGAGGAAGAGGCCGTTTCGGCCCAGCCCGAACCGACGCCGCCCCCCGGTCCGACACCAGCGCCCGGGCCGGGGCCGGATGCGGAACCGGAGCCTGCGCCCGAGCCGACCCCGGAACCGGAAAACGTGCCCCAGCCCGATCCGGTGACCCCGCCGACCGAGCCGACGCCGGATACGCCGCCCACCGAGATTCCCACCCCGGACAGCGACCCGGAGCCGGACGCGCCGACCACACCGCCGCCGGGGCCGTCCGAGATCCCGCAAACGCCCGACGTGACGCCGGACCCGACGCCCCTGGAGACGCCGCAACCGGCGGACCCGAAGCCGGACCTCACGCCGATGGAAATTCCCACGCAAAGCCCGGACACGGGCGAGGCGCGGGGCGAAAAGCCGGGGTTCTTCGGACGCCTCATGGGGCGCGGCGCGGCCAAGACGACCGTGGTGCGCCGGGTGCTGGACGACGACATGCTCGAAAGCCTCGAGGAACTCATGATCGCGTCCGACATGGGCGTGGACACGGCCTTGCGCGTATCGGCCAACATCGCCGAGGGGCGTCTGGGCCGGAAGGTTTCCGTCGAGGAGATCAAAGAAATCCTCGCCAAGGAAATCGCGCGGGTGATGGAGCCTGTGGCCAAGCCGCTGCCGCTTTATCCGAACCGCCCGCAGGTCGTGCTGGTCGTCGGCGTCAACGGTGCGGGCAAGACCACGACCATCGGCAAGCTCGCCTCGCAGTTCCGCGCGGCTGGCAAGTCGGTGGTGATCGCGGCGGGCGACACGTTCCGCGCCGCCGCCGTCGAGCAGCTTCAGGTCTGGGGCGAACGCGCGGGCGTGCCGGTGCTGACCGCGCCCGAAGGGTCCGATCCCGCCTCGCTCGCCTTCGATGCGCTGACCAAGGCGCGGGCCGACGGTGCCGACCTGTTGATGATCGATACGGCGGGCCGGCTCCAGAACCGCGAAGACCTGATGGCGGAACTGGCCAAGATCGTCCGCGTCATCAAGAAGATCGACGACAGTGCGCCGCACAACACGCTTCTCGTGCTGGATGCCACCACCGGGCAGAACGCCCTGAGCCAGGTGCAGACCTTCCAGAAACTCGCCGATGTCTCCGGGCTGGTCATGACCAAGCTCGACGGAACGGCGAAGGGCGGCGTGCTGGTCGCGCTGGCCGACAAGTTCGGCCTGCCGATCCATGCGATCGGCGTGGGCGAGCAGATCGACGATCTGGCCCCCTTCGACCCCGACGATTTCGCCAAGGCGCTGACCGGGCTTTGACCCTTACGCGTCCTCGGCCGCGAGGTCATGCACCTCCTGCCGCAGGGCCCGCGTGGTTTCCGGGTCGAGCTTCATTTTGCGGGCGAGCCAGTCGACCGCCTTGTCCCGGTTCACAGTGCCATAGAACTCACGCTCGTCCTTCAACCCGTTGAGCTGTGAATAGATGACGAACAGACGATGCAGCATCAGCATGGCGAGGTTCGGCACCACCACGGCGACAAGCCCCTCTTTCGGAACGTCCTCATAGCTGCGCCGCTCCATCGCGACCCGCGCGGCATCGCTGGTGCCGGCCTTCACGAACCGCAGGTTTCCACCGTCGATGATCGCGGGAAGGCCCACGTCCATGTCCGGCTCTTCGCCGTTCAGAATGCGTTTCCAAGGGTCGAGCATGTCACGATTGGAATAGGGGTCCGAGACGAGGATATGGATGACCTTGGCGGATTTGAGCAGCCTGAGTTTGTGTATCGTTCGGCTCCTGACGGAAATGACGGGGCGGACGGTCGAACCGGCACGCCGTGACAATAATACTCCCAGTATACATGGGCGCCCGATCACGCTGAATGTTTATCTTACGTGAATCTTTTGAATCCGAAGGGCCGAATCGCCGCGGGTTTCGGGGCGTGACCATAGGGCCGGGCGGGCGTCGGCGGCGTGGATCGACGCGGGATTTCCCTTGTTAACCGCTTTTCCCGGCGACGCAAAAAAACCGGGACTTCTGCCCAATTGTTTTCAAATTCGACGGCTATGTGCGATATTGTCATCATCACAAGTCAGGTTTTCCTGACCACAACGAGCAGATTTCAGGGCATGGCCCGACGCAGAGCAACAGAACCCACGCTCCTTCTGAAAGGAACCCGCACCGCGATGTCCTTCGTCGCCGAGGCGCGGCGGCTTGCGATTTCCGATCCCTATCCCGAAGACGGGCAGGCGGGGTATTCGGTCATGGCCGACGTGCTGGCGCGGGCCGTGCTGTTTGCGAACTGGGAGGTGGTGGGCGCTGCCGCGCTGATCCGGGCGGGCGATACCGTGCGCGTGGCCGAGGCGGGGCTGATCGGGGCGTTTCGCACCGACGAATACATGCGCCGGCTGACCTGGCGGATGCTGGCGGACGCCGCCCACGAACTCGCCGATACGGTCGAGATACAGGATGCCTGGCGCGAGTCACTGGATATCGCGCCCTTCATCAACCGCCGCCGCGTGAACCGGGCCGAGGACAAGGCGGCGCGCCCCATGCCGATCGGGCGGCTGACGATTCCCATGGACGCCGCGATGGCCGCACGTCTGGCCGACAGCGAGCGTCAGGGCAGGGGCCGCGGAATCCCTCGTGCACCTCGGGGAATGTCGCTGTAATCAGCGCGGATGAGCGAATGGATTCGCGGTCTCGAAGGCACCGAGGCCGGACATACGGCGGCCCTCGCGCTCGCGATACTCGCGGCCCTGCTTCACGCCCTTTTCGGTGCGCTCCAGAAGGGGCGGCATGATCCGTGGCTGTCGCGCGGGGCGATTGATGCGTCCTACGGCCTGATGGCCGCGCCGTTCGCGCTTTTCGTGGTGCCGTGGCCCGATCCCTCGCTGATCCCGCTTTTCGCGCTGATCATGGTGATCCACATCCTCTACAAGATCGCGCAGGGCGTGACCTATACGCTGGGCAGCTACACCGTGGTCTATCCGGTCGTGCGTGGCACCGGCCCGCTTTTCACCGTGATCGGGGCGGGTATCCTGTTCGGCGAGCATTTCACGGCAATACAGTGGCTGGGCGTCGCGCTGCTCGTCTCGGCGATCTATGGCCTTGCGCTATACAACCTGAAGCACTGGCAGGTGGGGCGCGACAAGCTCAAGCCCGCGCTGGCCATGGCGGTGGTCACCGGGTTGTTCGTGGCGCTTTATACGACCGTCGACGCCTATGGAATCCGCGCCACCCCCGATCCGTTCACCTTTCTGGCGTGGTTCTTCATGCTCGACGGCATCACCTTCGCCGTCGTCGCCGCGATCCGCTATGCGCGCATGTCCGACCGCCCCGCGCCCGGCCCTCTCGCGCTGCGGGGGCTGACCGGCGGGGTGGTCGCCTATTTCTCGTTCGGGTCCATCATGCTCGCCACCCGGCTCGACGATGTGGGCGAGGCGGCGGTGCTGCGCGAAACATCGACCGTTTTCGCGGCCCTGATCGGCTGGCTGGTCTTGAAAGAGAGCACGGGGCCACGACGGGTCACACTCATGGGTTTGATCGCGCTGGGGGCTGTAATCGTCGAAATGGGGGGTTAAATAGGCGGTGATCCATCCGAGGCACGAGGGCGCGAACCAACCATGGCCGACACGACCGACACCAACACCCAGGACACGGCTGAGAAAAAGGTGAACCCCTGGCTCAGGGCCGCGCTCGAATACGGGCCGATCATCGCGTTCTTCGTGGGCTACATGCTCGTGCGCGACATGAGCTTCACCGTGGGCGGGCGCGAATATCAGGGCTTCCTCGCCGTCACCGCCGGGTTCATCCCGTTGCAGGCGATCTGCACCTTCCTGCTGTGGCGCGTGACCGGCAAGATCTCGGCCATCCAGATCGCGACCGTGGTGCTGGTCGCGGTGATGGGCGGTATCTCGATCTGGCTCAACGACGAGCGGTTCATCAAGATGAAGCCGACGATCCTGTATGTCTTTTTCTTCCTCATCCTGATGTTCGGCATCCTGCGCGGGCAGAGCTACATCAAGATGATAATGGATCACACGGTCCCGATGAGCGACGAGGGCTGGATGATTATCACCAAGCGCCTCGCCATGTTCTTCGCGGTGCTCGCGGTGTTGAACGAGGTGGTGTGGCGCACGATGTCGACCGATATGTGGGTCAACTTCAAGACCTTTGGCCTGCCGCTCGCGATCTTCGTTTTCTTCATGACCCAGTCCGGCGTGTTCCAGAAATACGGCACGGACGAGGATAAGGCGGACGCCTGAGCGGGCGTTGAAGCGGGCTAACCGCCTGACGTTTCTTTCAAACGCAAAAGCGCCTTGATGCGTGCGGCGAAGCTGCGCTCCGAGCGTTCGCGCTCAAGCGGTTCCGGCGCCAGTTGGGCGAGGTAGAGCGCGGCCAGTTTGCGGCCCGGACCTGCCCCTTGGGGCAGGGTCAGACCGGCCTTTGCGACCAATCCGTCCAATCGCACAACCGTTTCAGGGGCAAGCTCTCGCATGACGGGGTCGAGGGGCGCGGCGGTCATGTCGGGCCGGAACGGCGCAACGTCGGGTCGATAGTCGATACCCGTGTTGGTCGCGAGCCAGTCGAGTTCCGCGTCCAGCCTGTCCGGGTCGATGCAGGCCACGGGCGCCGCGAAACGCGGGCCGTCGATGTTCTGTTTCAACAGGCGCAGGAACCCTTTGCGCGCCTCGGCAAGGCGCGGACGGCCGGTCGAGACGGGCATGGCATCGTTGAAGATCCACAAAAGCCGTGTCACCTCGGCATTGAGGCTTTCGTTCCGCCGTTTTTCTTTGAAAGCATCGGGCGCGACGCGGCAATGCGCGGCGAAGTCCTGCACGGGAGAGCCACCCGCCAGCGCCTCGGGTCGAAAGTCGCGCAAGGTGATCCGCTCGCGCGGCAGGCGGTCGAGCCATGGCTCCAGCCGTTTTCGATACTGGAACGGGTCGAAGTCGCGGGGCAGGCGGTCGAAGAGCTTCAGCCGTTGTTGCAGCGCCGATCCGAAAAGCCCGATGGGTTCGCGCACATAGGCAAAGACCTCCAGCCTGCGCCCCGACGCCTCGATCCGGTCCGCGAGCGCGTGGAGTTTGTCGGGCGGCGCGTTCGATATGACCTCGGCGGACAGAACCAGCGTGGGTGTGCGTCGTGCGAGTTCCGTGTCGAATGCCGCATCCCAGCGGGCGCGCCGTGCCTCGACCTGCGTGGGCGAATGCCCCCGGTTCAGGTGCTGGCGCATCCGGGCGGGGTCGTCGGACAGGAGCGTCGCGAGCGGCAGGTTGTGAAACAGGGTCTCACCGAACCGCACCACCCGCACCTCGCCCGTGTCCACGCCCGACAGCGACGCCTGTATCGACGACGAGCCGGTCTTGGGCAGGCCGATGTGCAGGATGACGCGTTTCAGGGGCGTCACCGTTTGAACAACACCTTCTGCGCGTCCTTGTCGTCTTGCAGTTTCGACCGTTTCTCGGCGCCCACGGCCATTCCTGCCTTGACCGCCTCACGCGCGCCCACCGTGTCCAGCCAGCGGGCGAGGTTGGGTTTGTCGTCCAGCGTCTGCTCCTGACGCTCCCACAGAGACGCCCAGCCATAACAGGCCATGTCGGCGATGGAGTAGAAGTCGCCGCCCAGATACTCGGCTTCGGCCAGCCGCCGGTCCATCACGCCATAGAGCCGCCCGGTTTCGGCCCGGTAGCGATCCTTGGCGTAGGGCAGGTCGTTGGGCGGGTCCATCGCGGGGGCGTAGGTCAGGAAATGGTGCGCTTGTCCCGCCATCGGGCCAAGGCCGCCCATCTGCCACATGAGCCACTGGTCCACGGCGATGCGGTCGCGCTCGGTCGGGCCGCAGAACTGGCCGGTCTTGCGGGCGAGGTATTGCAGGATCGCGCCGCTTTCGAAAATCGAAACGGGCGCGCCGTCCGGCCCGTCCGGGTCCACGATGGCGGGCATCCGGTTGTTGGGCGCGATTTTCAGAAAGTCCGGTTCGAACTGCTCGCCCTTGCCGATGTTCACGTAGTGCACGTCGTAGGGCAGGCCCATTTCTTCGAGCGCGATGGTGATCTTCCAGCCGTTCGGGGTGGGCCAGTAGTGGAGTTCGATGGGTTGTGTCATGTGAGCCTCCTTGTCGGGGGTCAGGATGACGTATTCCAAGCGAAGGGCAAGAGGTGGGCGCGGGAGTGGGTCGGTTCGCCAAGCCATGCAAACGGCAGGTCGCCGCGGATCACGGCGGCGTAGAGCGGGAACAGGCCGGGGCGCAGGTAAAGGCTCCAATGGCAGATTTTTCGTGAGGGCGCGCCGATGCGGTAGCCAAAACGGGCGAGCCGCGCGCGCGTCGCAGGGGTGTCCACGGGCAGGTCGGTCCAGCCTGCAAGGCCGGGAAGCCCCGCACCCAGAGCGCGACCGCGAAAACCCATGACGGCCTCCAGCATCAGGTCGAAGACCGCGTTCTCGCCGCTCGTGACGTTCAGCACATCCGCCAGCCGCCCTGCGGGCGATGCCATCGCGGCCCGCGCGCGCGACCGCAGCTCGGCCCCCGCGATCAGCACCAGCCGCCCGATCCGACCGGCCGGGGCATGGGCGGTGGCCGACAGCGCGACGCGGGCGCCGAGCGAATGGCCGAGCATGTGAACGGAGCGGTCGAGCGTGGCGATCAGCCCGGCGAGCGCGCGTCCAGCGTCGCCCGCGTTGCGATAGGCCTGCCAGATCGACCCGATGGCGTTCCAGCCGAACGCGATGACCAGCCCTTCGGCCCGGCCCCCGATGCCCAGATGCCGGGGCCACGAGATGACCTTCCAGTTCCGGCGCGGGGCCCGTTCGGCGAGGATCGTCCGATGCGGGCAATGCCCCTCGGTGCCGGGGGCGTATTTGTAGCCGTGGATCAGGATCACGATCGGGGCGTTCGGTGGCAGATCGGCCAGCGCCCGGGACAGCGCGGCGCGGTCGAACTCCAGCCCGTTCTGCCCGGCGTTGACGATGACCTGCACCATGGACCCATGCCCGGTTGCCTCATTCCGACCCAGAATGCTGCACCTCCGTAAAGGCCCCATGACCCGCGCGTAACGGTGCTGTAAAACATCGGCCACCTTGACCTGACGCGGGTCTGGGGCTATCGCGATTGCCGTGGCGATTTGTCTTCCGGATTGCGGGCCACGTTAATCACTCCGCTAAAGAGGTCTGGGACGATGAACGCCCCCGGCTTTCCGGTTGGGCGTTTTTTGTTGGAGAGGCGACATGGACAAGTATTCGAAACGCACCCGCGCCGTGCACGGCGGCATCCGGCGCAGTCAGTATGGCGAGTTGTCCGAGGCCATGTTCATGACGCAGGCCTTTTCCTATCCCTCCGCCGAAGCCGCCGAGGCGCGGTTCGTCGAGGCAGGCGATGACGAATTCATCTATGCCCGCTACGGCAACCCGACCAACCGCATGTTCGAAGACCGCCTCGCCCAGATCGAAGGGACCGAGGATGCCTTCGCCTGCACCTCGGGCATGGCGGCCGTGAACGGCGCGCTGATGGCACTGACCAAGGCGGGCGACCACGTGGTATCGAGCCGCGCCTTGTTCGGGTCATGCCTATACGTGATCGAAGAGGTGCTGGGGCGGTTCGGGGTGGAAATCACGCTGGTCGACGGCACCGACAACGCGGCGTGGGAGGCGGCGATCCGCCCGGACACGCGGCTGGTGTTCCTTGAATCGATCTCGAACCCGACGTTGGAGGTCATCGACCTGAAACACGTGATCGACGTGGCGCACAGGAACGACGCGCTCGTCATCGTGGACAACGCGATGATTACGCCGGTCTTTTCCTATGCGGCGGATCTGGGCGCGGACCTGATCGTCTATTCCACGACCAAGCACGTGGACGGGCAGGGCCGGATGCTCGGCGGTGCGATCTGCGGCTCGAAAGAGCTGATCCGTGGCCCGATCGAAACCTACATGAAGCACACCGGGGGGGCGATCAATCCGTTCGCGGCTTGGACGCACCTCAAGGCGCTCGAAACCATCGACCTGCGCGTGCGCGCACAGTCCGACACGGCTTTGTTCATCGCGAACGCGCTGGCCGACCATCCGAAAATCAGCCGGATGAGCTATCCGTTGCACCCGTCGCATCCGCAATACGACATCGCCAAGGCTCAGGCGCCGTCGGGCGGCACGGTGCTGGCGTTCGAGGTGAAGGGGGGCAAGGACGGGGCGTTCAGGTTCCAGAACGCCTTGGAATTCATCATCATTTCCAACAACTTCGCGGATGCCAAGTCGATCGCCACGCACCCGGCGACGACCACGCACCAGCGGCTGCCGCAGGACCAGAAGGATGCGCTGGGCATCACCGACGGGCTGATCCGGTTTTCCTGCGGGCTGGAAGACCCCAAGGACATCCTGTCGGATATCGAACAAGCCCTGTCGGTGATCTGACGCGACACGGCAGACGTAAGCTGGTAAATCCCTGAAGCGGACCCCACATATGGGGCCGCGGACAGTCCGGGAGGGCCTGCCATGAACCATATTCCGTCCAAGGTGCTTGCCGCGCCGGAACTCGACGATGCCAAGGCTGCGCTGGAGACGTTGCGCGACTGGGCGCGCGGGGCGACACCGGAAGAGGTGGCCGCACTGGACCCCGCGATTTCGCGGCTTCTGCCCGGTGGCGAGGTGTCGAACTATCCGGCGCTGTCGCGCACCTACGATCCAGACTTCGAGGCGGATGCGGATTACAAGGCGACGCTCCCCGATCTTCAGAACGGCCCCGCCTCGCTTATCCAAGGCGAGCGGCAGGACATTCAGCATGTCGGGATTTCGAACTTCCGCCTGCCGCTGCGCTACCGCACCCGCGACAACGGCGATCTTCAGCTCGAAACTTCGGTCACCGGCACGGTGAGCCTCGAGGCCGAGAAGAAGGGCATCAACATGAGCCGCATCATGCGCTCGTTCTATGCCCATGCCGAAAAGACGTTCTCGTTCGAAGTGATCGAAGCCGCGCTCGACGATTACAAGACCGATCTGGAAAGCCTCGACGCGCGGATCGAAATGTCGTTTTCCTTCCCGATGAAGGTGAAAAGCCTGCGGTCGGGGCTGGAAGGCTATCAGTATTACAACATCGCGCTTGAACTGGTCGAAACCAAGGGCGTGCGCCGCCACTTCATGCACCTCGACTATGTCTATTCGTCGACCTGCCCCTGCTCGCTGGAACTGAGCGAGCACGCGCGCCAGACGCGCGGCCAGCTTGCCACGCCGCATTCGCAGCGTTCGGTCGCGCGGGTGTCGGTCGAGGTCGCGCCGGGCCAGTGCTGCCTGTGGTTCGAAGACTTGATCGAGCTGTGCCGCGCCGCCGTGCCGACCGAAACGCAGGTGATGGTGAAACGCGAAGACGAACAGGCGTTCGCGGAACTGAACGCCGCCAACCCGATCTTCGTGGAGGACGCCGCGCGGCTCTTCACCGAACAGCTCAAGGCAGATGACCGGATCGGGGATTTCCGCGTGGTCGCAAGCCATCAGGAAAGCCTGCACAGCCACGATGCCGTGTCGATCCTGACCGAGGGCGAGACGTTCCGCGCCCAATCGCTCGACCCGCGCCTCTTCTCAACCCTGATCCATCAGGGCTAAGGTCTGTCCCGGGGGAACCGGGACATGAAAGCAGCATTCGCGCCGAAATACGGACCACCGGACGTGGTGGAGATCCGGGACATGCCACGCCCTGTCGCGGGGGCGGGCGAGGTTCTGGTGGAAATCCACGCGACCACCGTGACGCGGACCGACCGCGAAACCCTTCGCGGCCACCCGTGGTTCGCGCGTCTGGTCACCGGGCTGACCGGCCCGAAACACCCGGTGCTCGGCATTGATTTCGCCGGCGTCGTCGTCGAGGTCGGCCCCGGCACCAGCCGTTTCTCCATCGGCGACCGCGTCTTCGGCCTCTCGCCATCGCGGTATGGATGCCACGCCGAATGGGTCGCCGTGTCCGAAGACGGCGCGATTGGCCATATTCCCGAGACGCTCGCGTTTCACGAGGCGGTGGTGGGGGAGGGCGCGTGGTACGCGCACAGCAACCTCGAAGCCTTCGGGCTCGCCTCCGGGCAGGACGTCATGATCTACGGCGCGTCAGGGGCCATCGGCACGGCAGCGGTCCAACTCGCCAAGGCGCGCGGTGCGCATGTGACGGCGGTGGTCGGCACGCGCCACACGGACCTTGCGGCCGCGCTCGGGGCCGATCTGGTCGTGAATTACATGACCGAGGATTTCACGGCCCGGCCCGAACGCTACGACCTTGTCTTCGACGCGGTGGGCAAGACGACCTATCCCGCCTGTCGCAAGCTGCTGAAACCCCAAGGCGCATATTACGCCTCCGACCTCGGCCCCTGGGGGCAGACCGTCTGGCTGTCGCTCTGGTCCGCCATCACACGCTCGCGCCGCGTGGTCATCGGGATGCCGCGCGACCCGCGCGAGGTCATCGGGTTTCTGGGCGACATGCTGGCGGACGGACGGTATCGCGCGGTCATCGACAGTCACTATGACCTCGACGACATTTCGGCGGCCTACGCCCATGTCGCCACCGAGCAGAAGACAGGGATCGTGGTCATAGACGTGAAGCCGCGCTGACCTCAGACGGCGGCGGCGAAACTGTCGGCGCGGGCCATGTCCCAGAATTTCGCGAAGGCCGGGTGGGTCACGTTGTGATCCAGCAACTCCCCCGGCTCGACCCAGTCGTATTGCGAGCGGGCCGAGCGCACCTCGCGTGCGTTGATGCGGATCATCAGGTGGTCGGGCTTCAGGTCTTTGGGATGCGTCAGGCCCGAGGCCCCGATCGTCTCGGCCAGCGCCTTCAGCGTGTTTTCGTGGAATTAATAGACGCGCGCGGCCTTGTCGTTCACGTCCAGCGCCCGGTAGCGGCCCGGATCCTGCGACGTGACGCCTGTGGGGCATTTCCCGGTGTGACAGGTCTGGGCCTGAATGCAGCCCAATGAAAACATATAGCCGCGCCCCATGTTGCAGGTGTCGGCCCCAAGGGCGAAGACCCGCGCCATGTCGAAGGCCGAGATGAGCTTGGCGGAACAGACCAGCCGGATCTTGTCGCGCAGGCCGAGGCCGACGAGCACGTTCTGCACCAGCATCAACCCCTCGCGCAGCGGCGCGCCGATGTGATCGGCGAACTCGGCGGGTGCGGCTCCGGTCCCGCCTTCCGAGCCGTCGATGGTGATGAAATCCGGGTGCTCGCCGGTTTCGACCATCGCCTTGCAGATCGCGAACACCTCCCACGGGTGGCCGACGCACATCTTTATGCCCACGGGCTTGCCGCCGGACAGGTCGCGCAGCTTCGCGATGAATCCCATCATCTCGACCGGGGTGGAAAAGGCCGAGTGCGCGGGCGGGCTCAGGCAATCGACCCCGATGGGAATGCCGCGCGCCTCGGCGATGTCGGCGGTGACCTTGGCACCCGGAAGGATGCCGCCGTGGCCCGGTTTGGCCCCTTGCGACAGCTTGATTTCGATCATCTTCACTTGATCGGAGGTGGCACGGGCCGCGAAGGCATCGGGCGAGAAACGCCCAGCTTCGTCCCGGCATCCGAAATACCCCGACCCGATCTGCCAGACGAGATCACCGCCATGTTTGGTATGGAACCGGCTGATCGAGCCTTCGCCGGTGGTCTGCGCGAAGTTCCCGCGTTTGGCGCCGATGTTCAGCGCCTCGACCGCGTTGGGCGACAGCGCCCCGAACGACATGCCGGAAATGTTCAGCACGCTCGCCGAATAGGGTTTGTCGCACTGCCCCTCGCCGAAGGTCACGCGAAAGTCGTGGTCGGTGAGATGCCGCGCCATGAGCGAGTGGTTGATCCACTCGTGCCCGACCTGATGCTGGTCGCGCAGCGATCCGAACGGGCGCAGCCCTTCGAGCCCCTTGGACCGACGATAGACGAGCGCGCGCTGCTCGCGCGAAAACGGCACCTCCTCGTGATCGCTTTCCAGAAAATACTGCCGGATTTCGGGCCGGATCGATTCCAGCAGGAACCGGATGCGTGCCAAGACCGGATAATTCTTGAGCACCGCGCGCTTGCGCTGGACAAGGTCGTAGGTGCCGACCGCCGCCCCCACCGCGCCGAGCGCGGCGATGACGCCGCCCCAGAACGGCATGGCGAAGGCCAGCGCGATACCCGCCGGGATGGCGAGGACGAGAAGCGCGTAGGGCAGATAGCGGATGTTGGACATGACAGGCCTCCATTGCCTCGTCCCCCAGCCCGGACGCGACACGTTCCTCCCCTGTCCGAGATGAGCGTCGCAGGGGGTGCGACAACTTGTCAAGCATCCCGCGCACGGGCGTTCGCTCTCGCTTGACAGTCCTCGCGGGCAAGGCCAGTGCTTTCATATGTTCGATCTGCGCCCCGTGGTCTACGTCATTGGTTTGGTCGTCGCCGTGCTCGGGGTGACGATGCTGCTGCCGATGATGGTCGATCTGTTCTTCGGTCGCCCGGATTGGACGGTGTTCCTGCAATCCGCGATCATCACGGTGACGTTCGGCGCGGCTATGTCCATCGCGACGGCGAACGGTGTGGGCGGGGGGCTGTCCGTTCAACAGACCTTCCTGCTGACCACGCTGATCTGGGTGGCGCTCCCGCTGTTCGGCGCGCTCCCCTTCATCTTCGGCGAGATTCAGGCGCGCCCGGTCGACGCGATATTCGAGGCGATGTCGGGCCTCACCACCACCGGATCGACGGTGTTTTCGGGGCTCGACGCGATGCCCGAGGGACTGCTCGTCTGGCGCTCGATGCTGCAATGGTTCGGCGGTATCGGGATCATCGTCGTCGCGATGGTGTTCCTGCCGGAACTGCGCGTGGGCGGGATGCAGATCTTCCGCTCGGAGGCCTTCGACACGATGGGCAAGGTGCTGCCGCGTGCCGCCGAAATCGCGGGGCGGATCACGTGGATCTACCTTGCCCTGACGATCCTGAACGTGCTCGCCTATCTGCTCGTCGGCATGACGCCCTTCGACGCGATCAACCACGCCTTCACCACCATGTCGACCGGAGGGTTCTCGACCCATGACGCCAGTTTCGGCGTCTATCAGGGCGCGCCGGAATACGTCGCGGCCGTCTTCATGATCCTCGCCTCGCTGCCGTTCGTGCGCTACATCCAGCTTGTCGCGGGCACGGCCCAGCCGCTGTTTCGCGACAGCCAGATCCGCGCTTATCTGGGCACGATCCTTGTCATCACGCTGGTCATGACGATCTACCGCCTCGTGGCCAATGGCGACCATTTCGAACATGGCTTTCGCGAGGGCGTGTTCAACGTGACTTCGATCATGTCCGGCACCGGCTATGCCAGCGTCGACTACCAGCTCTGGGGCACGTTCCCAATCGTCGCTTTTTTCTTTCTGGGCCTGATCGGGGGCTGCGCGGGGTCGACCGCCTGTTCGGTCAAGATCTTCCGCTACCAGATCCTGATCGCGGCGATCCGCGCCCGGATCATGCAGATCCTCGCGCCCCACGGCGTGTTCACCCCCCGGTTCGAGGGGCGGCCGATCTCCGAGGCGGTGCTGTCGTCGGTCATGGCGTTCTTCGTCATGTTCGTCGTCTCGCTCGGCATTCTCGCCGTGCTTCTCAGCATGACCGGGCTGGACATGGTGACTTCGCTCTCCGGGGCCGCGACGGCGATCGCGAACATCGGGCCGGGTCTGGGCGATACCATCGGGCCGTCCGGCAATTTCGCGACGTTGAACGACACGGCCAAGTGGCTCCTGACCGCAGCGATGCTGGTCGGGCGGCTTGAGCTTCTGTCGGTCTACGTTCTGTTCACCATGCGGTTCTGGAGGGGCTGATGTCCGACGAAAAGCGCGCCGCGCGCCTGCAACACCTGCGTGCCGAAGGGCTGGCCAAGGGCGATCCGCTCGCCCTGCCGCTCACGATGGCGTCCATGTTCAACCTGCCTGGAAACCCCGAGCCGGGGGTGGCGGGCTATGGCCGGATGGACAACCCGGTCTGGGACGCGGTGGAAGAGGCATTGGCATTGATCGAAGACGCGCCGGTCCGCGTGTTCCCCTCGGGCATGGCGGCGATCTCGGCGGCGCTGTTCGCGGTCTTGAAGGCGGGCGACCGGATATTGGTGCCGTCCGACGGCTATTACACGACGCGGCTTCTGGCCGACCGTTACTTTGCCAAGCTGGGGGTCGAGGTCGTCGAACGTCCGACCGTCGCCTTTTCCGAAGGCGGCTATGACGGCTTCGCCCTCGTGTTCCTCGAAACCCCCTCCAACCCCGGTCTGGACGTGATCGACCTTGCCGGGGCCTGTGCAGCCATTCGTGCGGCGGGCGGGGTGAGCGTCGTCGACAACACGACCATGACCCCGTTCGGACAGCGCCCGCTGGACCTTGGCGCAGACCTGGTCGTCGCGTCCGACACCAAGGCGCCCGGCGGGCATTCCGATGTGCTCATGGGGCATGTGGCGACCCGCGATGCGGCGCTGCTCGACGAGGTGACGCAGTGGCGCAAGCTGTCGGGCGCGATCCCCGGCCCGTTCGAGGCATGGCTTCTGCATCGGTCGCTGGAGACCCTGGAAGTCCGGTTCGACAGGATGTGCGCGAATGCTCAGGTGATCGCCGAACGGCTGGCGGATCATCCGGCGGTCGGGCAGGTTCGGTTTCCGGGCTTTGCAGGCGACCCCGCCCATGCCGTCGCGGCGAAACAGATGACACGGTTCGGGTTTCTGATCGGTCTGACGCTCAAAGACGAGGCGGCGGCGGAAGCGTTTATCAACGGCTGTGCGATGCTCGCGCCGACTACGTCGTTCGGGGGCACCCATTCGACGGCCGAACGGCGCGCGCGTTGGGGGGATGACGTGGCGCCGGGGTTCGTGCGCCTGTCGGTCGGGATCGAACCCGTGGACCCGCTCTGGCAGGCCCTCGACACCGCGCTTTCGGCGCTCTGATACGAAAAACGCGCCCCGGAGGGCGCGTTTTCCTGTTCAAACGGCGGCGCGCCTCACTCCCAGCAGCTGACCAGCACCGACATATCGGCGGCCTTCACCGCAAGCGCGTGGGGCGACAGGGACGAAGCCGGGGTCACGGGTTCCGTGACCACGCCGTTCGCCTCGAGGAATGCGGCCAGCGCCGGGGCCTTGGTGGCGAAGGACACTTCGTCGGGGAACTGGCGGCTCCCGTCGCTGTCGGATTTCAGCATACCCAGCACCATCCCGGCATTGTCCACGATCGGACCGCCCGCATCGCCATCCTGCGCTTCGAGGTCGAGCCGATAGACATTGTCTTCGCCGTCCAGCCCCTTGATGTCCGCCAACTGCCCGAAGGTGAGCGTGGCCGAGGACAGCCGCCCGCCGAACGAATAGCCCGCGACCGCGAGGTCCGACTTGATGCGCGGCTCGCCCGAGGACAGGGAAGCGACCGCAAGCGGGGCAAGCGCCTGTTCCGGCTTCACGATGGCGGCGCCGAGCGCCTCGTCCGTGGCGACGACGCTGGCCGGGTAGCTTTCGTCCAGCGTAATCTGGGAACATCCGGCGACCGCTTCGGTGGTGGTCAGCACGGTGCCGTCGCCCGCCACGTAGAACCCGGTGCGCGCCCGGTCGGCCCGGCGGATCTCCAGACCGGACACAAGGTCCACGCTCTGCATGGCCTCGTCCAGCCCGGCGTTGTCGTCGAGCACGGTCGGCCCGGTGGACGTGAACCCGTCCTTCATCGCCGACAGCGCGATGTTGCGGCGCTTTTCGTCGCCGGTGGGCCAGATCAGCATGTAGCCCTTCACCGCCCCGTCCACGACCTCGGCATAGGTGTAGCTGACGATGTCACGGTTCGATCCGGTGATCTCGAAGCTGTTCTCGCCGCGCGAGCGTTCGCCCTGTGTCGGCACGACTTCGAGCGATTGGAGGATGTCGTAAAGCCCGTAAAGCGTCGACTGTCCGCCGGATTGCGAAATCAGCACGACGCGCACGCCCTGATCGCCCTCGTAATGGGCGAAGGGGGCCTCGTAACGGTCGAAGTCGGCCATGGCCGTCGGCATGATAAGTTCGATGCCCGCGTCCTGATCCATGACCGAGGCGAGCGCGAGGCTGTCGAACACGGCGTTGTAGTCGCCGATCAGCTCGTCGCGCTGTCGGGTCGTCAGAATGCCGGTCGCCTCGTATCCCTTGGCTTCCTGCCAGGCCGCCATCGCGCCGCGCGTACCGGGGCCGAAGGCGCCGTCGATGCCGGAAGTGTAGAAGCCCTCGAACTGAAGGGCGATCTGAAGCGCCTCGCGCGCCTCCCGGTCAAGCTGGGCTTCCGACTGGCGCGCTTCCTGCGGGGTCTCTTCGGGGACGATCGGCTCGGGTTCTGGCTCCGGCTCGGCCACAATCACCGGCGCTTCCGCCTGCGTTTCCGTGACCGCGGGCGTTTCGTCCGCCTCGGTCCGGCTGTTCGCGCCGACGGGCCAGAACTGCTGACCGAAGGCCGCGCCGTCCGACACATAGGCATCACCCGGCACCGCGCCGCTGCGGATCAGATCGACGAGCACGGCGGCAGCCTCGGTCTCGGAATAGGGGCCGAGCGCGGTGGCATACCAACCGGAGGCACCGAGGCGGAAACCCACCACGTCGTCGAGCTCCGAATCATAAAGCCGCGTGGCATTCTGCGCTTCGGTGAGGGTCGTGTTCGCCTCCACCTGAACCCAGAAGGTATCCTGAGCGAAAGCAGACGTGCTTCCCATGAGTCCCGCAAATAGTGTGATCGCCCCGGTGAGCCGCTTCATATGTCCTCTTTGCCCCTTCGGGGCCCCTGCAAATTTCATTCGGATCAGTAACACATGACCCATCCGGCGAGGTCAATATCGGCCCGGTCGATTGACCCTGACCTGTGGCAGTCCTATTGAGACGCGGACATCGCGCGAGGTGACGAAATGGCCGAATTCACGAAACCGAAGAGCTTTCAGGAAATCATCCTGCGGCTTCAGACCTATTGGGCGTCCAAGGGCTGCGCGATCCTGCAACCTTACGACATGGAGGTCGGCGCGGGCACGTTCCACCCGGCCACGACGCTGCGCGCGCTGGGGTCGAACGCATGGGCCGCGGCCTATGTCCAGCCGTCGCGCCGCCCCACCGACGGGCGTTATGGCGAGAACCCGAACCGGCTTCAGCATTACTATCAATATCAGGTGCTTATCAAACCGTCGCCGCCGGATTTGCAGGCGCTTTACCTCGGCTCGCTCGAGGCCATCGGGATCGACATGGCGCTCCATGACATCCGCTTCGTCGAGGACGACTGGGAAAGCCCGACGCTGGGCGCCTGGGGTCTGGGGTGGGAGGTCTGGTGCGACGGCATGGAAGTCAGCCAGTTCACCTATTTCCAGCAGGTCGGCGGGCATGACTGCCGCCCGGTCTCGGGCGAGCTGACCTATGGCCTTGAGCGCCTCGCGATGTACGTGCTTGGCATCGATCACGTTATGGAGATGCCGTTCAACGACCCGCAGTCGCCCATCCCCCTGAGCTACGGCGACGTGTTCCGGCAGACGGAGGAGGAATACTCCCGCCACAACTTCGACGCGGCGGATACCGAAAAACTGCTGCGCCATTTCGAGGATGCGGAACGCGAGTGCCAGTCGATCCTGTCGCACGAAGCCGAAGACCCCAAGACCGGCAAGCGCATCGTCATGGCGCATCCGGCCTATGACCAGTGCATCAAGGCCTCCCACATCTTCAACCTGCTCGACGCGCGCGGCGTGATCTCAGTCACAGAACGTCAGGCCTATATCGGCCGCGTCCGCGCGCTCGCCAAGCTTTGCGCCGACGCCTTCGTGCAGACCGAGGCGGGCGGGTTCAGCGCGGAGAGCGCGGCGTGAGCGGAAAACTTGTTGCGGGGTTCATCGTCGTGGTCACACTCATCTTCGGGATCGTCCTCTACTACACGCAGGTCTATGCCTATTACGACCGGGTGAACGCGGAAGAGGTGAGCTTCACGATGGTCAACATCTCGACCGGTCTGGCCGAGCCGATCATCGCGGATGACATCGAGGCCATCGACGGCACGTCCAGCCCGATCCGGTTCCGCGCCTGTTTTACCGCCGGCATGTCCAGCCCGACGATGCAGGAGACCTACGTGGCCTATCCCGAGCCGACGCCGCTCAACGCGCCCGGCTGGTTCGATTGCTTCGACGCGCAGGAAATCGGCACCGATCTGGAGGACGGTCAGGCGGTGGCGTTTCTCAGCGAAAAGAACATCCACGACGGCGTGGATCGCGTGATCGCGGTCTACCCCGACGGGCGCGCTTTCGCGTGGCATCAGCTCAACGAGAAATTCAACGACGAGGGCAGCGAGCCGATCCAGTGATCGGAACTTAACGCCGGGGCAGGGGATTGGGGTAGCATCCTCAATCGGAGCTGCCCCATGTCCACCACCCTCGATCTCGACCAACCGCCCGGCTGGGTCGTGCCGCTGATGCGGTTCGGTTATGCCGCGCGCGGCGTCACCTATGTCATCCTCGGTGTCCTCACGTTCCTCGCAGCCTGGACGGGCGGCGAAGCCGAAGGCACCTCCTCCGCTCTCGCGAGCCTGCGCGACCAGCCGTGGGGCGTGCCGCTCCTCTGGGTCGTGGCGGCGGGTCTGCTGGGCTATGCCATCTGGCGCTTCGTCGCCGCGTGGTGGGATCTCGAACTTCACGGCACCGGGGCCAAGGGCCTGATCGCGCGTGCTGGTCTGTGCATCACCGGCGCGATCCACGCGGGCCTCGCCGTGTCGGCGGCCCGTCAGGCCATCGGGTCGAGCGGCGGGGAAAGCGACAGCGTGAAAACCCTCGCCTCGTGGGTGCTGCAACAGGAGCCGTGGGGCAAATGGGTGCTCATCGCGATCGGCGCGGCCACGGTCGGGGCCGGGATCTACTACGGCTACAAGGGGTTCAACGAGAAATACAAACGCCACATGCGCCAGTCGCCGCGCTCGCAGGCATTGGACCCGGCGATCAAGTTCGGTCTTGTGGCGCACGGCGTCGTCATCGCGATCATCGGCTTTTTCCTGATCGGCGCGGGCTGGACGGCGGACCCGTCGCAGGCCGGGGGGCTGGGTCAGGCGTTCGAAGCCGTGCGCGCGCAACCCTTCGGGCGCATCCTGCTGGGCGCGCTGGCCATCGGCCTTGTCGGCTTCGCGATCTACTGCTTTGCCGAAGCCCGCTACCGGATCGTGCCGCGCTGCGCGAGCCCGGACACCAAGACGCTCGCCGGCCGCTTCGACACCACGTTCGAACGTGCCATCGCGCGGGTAAGCTGACCCAACGGGACGTCCCGGGGCCCGCTGCCTCTGGACGTCCCATCCCCCCTTCGGTAACACGGCCCGGACCCCGCCTGATGGCGCCAACAGACCGTGGAAGACCGATATGGCCGATCTCCTGATCGAACTCTTTTCCGAGGAAATCCCAGCACGGATGCAAGGCCGCGCTGCCGAGGATCTCAAGAAACTCGTGACCGACGGTCTGGTCGAGGCGGGTCTGACCTATGGCGGGGCGGCGGCTTTTGCCACGCCGCGCCGTCTGTGCCTGACGCTCACCGACCTGCCCGCCATGTCGCCCGACACGCGGGAAGAGCGCAAAGGGCCGCGCACCGACGCGCCCGAAACGGCGCTGGAGGGGTTTTTGCGTTCGACCGGGCTGACCAAGGATCAGCTTGAAGCGCGCGACGAGAAGAAGGGGCAGGCCTGGTACGCCGTGATCGCGAAAAAGGGCCGCCCGGCAGCCGACATCGTGGCCGAGGTTCTGGAAAGGACCATCCGCAACTTCCCGTGGCCCAAGTCGATGCGCTGGGGGGCGGGGAGCCTGAAATGGGTGCGTCCGCTGCATTCGATCCTGTGCATCCTGTCGGACGAGGGCGGGGCCGAGGTCGTGCCGCTCGACATCGACGGGATCGCGGCGGGCGACACCACGCAGGGCCACCGCTTCATGGCGCCGGGGCCGTTCAAGGTGTCGTCCTTCGACGACTATCAGGCCAAGCTGAAAAAGGCCTGCGTCGTGCTCGACCCGGCCGAGCGGGCCGAGACGATCTGGCATGACGCCGAACAGGCCGCCTTTGCCGCCGGGTTCGAGCTTGTCGAGGACAAGGGGCTTCTGTCCGAGGTGGCCGGGCTGGTGGAATGGCCCGTTGTCCTCATGGGGGACATCGGCGCCGACTTCATCGACCTGCCGCCCGAGGTGCTTCAGACCTCGATGAAAGAGCACCAGAAATTCTTTTCGGTGAAGAACCCCAAGACGGGCCGGATCGAGAAATTCGTGACCGTCGCCAACCGCGAGACGGCGGATGATGGCGCGACGATCCTTGCGGGCAACCAAAAGGTGCTGGCCGCGCGTCTGTCGGACGCCAAGTTCTTTTGGGAAAACGACCTGCGCACGGTGGCGCAACACGGCATGACCTCGATGTCCGAAAGCCTGACCAACGTGACCTTCCACCGCGAGTTGGGCAGCCAGTCCGAGCGGATCGACCGGATCGCCGCTTTGGCCCGGCGGATCGCGCCGATGGTGGGCGCGGAACCGGACGAGGCGGTGCTGGCGGCCAAGGTGGCGAAAGCCGACCTCGCATCGGAAATGGTCTACGAATTCCCCGAATTGCAGGGGATCATGGGGCGGTATTACGCGAAACGTGCGGGTCTGTCCGATGCCGTGGCCGATGCCTGCCGCGACCACTATTCGCCCCTCGGCCCGTCCGACGATGTGCCGACCGCCCCCGTTTCGGTCGCTGTGGCGCTGGCCGACAAGTTGGACACGCTCACGGGCTTCTGGGCCATCGACGAAAAGCCCACCGGGTCGAAAGACCCCTATGCGCTGCGGCGCGCGGCCCTTGGCGTGATCCGGCTGGTGCTGGCGAACGACCTGCGCCTGAATCTGGACCCCGTGTTCGACATGCAGCTTCTGCGCCTCAAGGGCGCGCGGGAAGCGGCCCTGCCGAATGATGGCGTCGCTATGATGATCGACGAGATCGCCGACCACGGTGTGTTCGCCGCCGCGCTGGAAACCGTTCTGGATGCGTTCAAGGATCGCGACGGGGCCGAAGCTCTGGCCGGGCTCAAGACGGCCGTGCCGGACCTGTCCGACGACCTTCTGGCTTTCTTCCACGACCGGCTCAAGGTCCACCTGCGCGACGAAGGTATCCGCCACGACGTGATCGACGCCTGCCTGAACATGCCGGGCAACGATGACCTGACGCTGCTGGTCAAACGCGCCCGCGCGCTCGCCGCCTTCCTTGCGACCGAGGACGGGGCGAACCTGACACAGGGCTTCAAACGTGCTAACAACATCCTCACGCAGGCCGAGGAAAAGGACGGGGTGGAGTATTCGTTCGGGGCCGATGTGAAATTCGCGGAAGCGGCCGAGGAAAAGGCGCTGTTCGCCGCGCTCGACTCAGCCGCCGCACCGCTCAAGACGGCGATGGAGGCCGAGGATTTCGCAGGTGCAATGTCGGTCATGGCGGACCTGCGCGCCCCGATCGACGCATTTTTCGAGGCCGTTCAGATCAACACGGAAAACCAGATCGTTCGGCGCAACCGTTTGAATTTGCTGGCACGTATTCGCGATATATGCATGAGTGTTGCAGATTTGACGCGGATCGAGGGTACGTAAAAACCCGTAGGTCATTAGGACGATATTGTAAGTGGACGTGCTAGGACTATGTTGGAGCCATCAGGAGATGCTGCAGTGCAGAATATGGTGCTCAACAAGGGCTTTGTCGAAATCACGCCGACCGCTTCGATCGACGTGAACCGGCATGGCGGCCGTGCCAAATGCCTGCAACGCCTGATCCGCCTTGAAATGCCGGTGCCGACGACCGTCGCGCTGGATTTCGCCACCGTCCACGACATATCGCAGGGCACGCTGCCCGACATCGGCATGATGCTCGCCTCGTTCGGTGACGCACCGCTTCTGTCCGTGCGCCCCTCGTCCGAAGACCCGGATTGGGGCGGACCGTCCGCGATCCTGAACATCGGGATGAACGACGCGACCTACGAGCGGCTGATCGGCACGCATGGAGAGGTTGCAGCGACCGCGCTTTACCTGCGCTTCATCCGTTCCTACGCCATCCACGTCGCCCGTCTCGACCCCGACGAGTTCGAGATCAAGGCACCGATGGACCCGGCCGCGATCAAGCGCGCGCAGGCGATCTACGAAGAAGAAACCGACGAACCGTTTCCGCAGGACACGGCGACGCAGCTGTCCAACGTCCTGCGCTCGATGGCCCGGGCGTGGGAGGGGACGACGGCCCGCCTGTTGCGTGAGGCGCGCGGCGCGCCGGCGGATGCGGGGCTCGGTCTGGTGGTGCAGGCCATGGCCATCGGGTTCGGGCGCAATATGTCCGGCTCCGGCGTGATCCAGTTCGTCAACGGCCAGACTGGCGAGCGGCAGTTGCGCGGGCGCTATCTGTGCCAGAGCCAGGGGCGCGACGCGCTTGGCGACCCGGATGCGCGGGCGATCATGTATCTGGCCCGCGACGACCGGGGGCGGTCGATCGAGGATGAGTTGCCGCAGGTGTTCGAAGACCTCAAGCGGTATGGCGACCTGTGCCGCAACCGCCTGCGCGAAGAAATGCAGATCGAGTTCACGCTGGAAAACGAGCGTCTCTATATCCTCGACGCGGTCCGCGTGCAGCGCACGTCGCGCGCCAACCTGCACATCGCCGTGCAACTCGCACAGGACGCGATCATCTCGGAGAACGAGGCGGTGATGCGCGTGCCCCCGCGTTCGCTGACCGAGCTTCTGCACAGCCAGGTCGACCCGGACGGCCCGCGTGACGCGTTTGCCTCCGGCATCGCGGCCAGTCCCGGTGCCGCCACCGGCAAGGTCGTGTTCTCGTCGCGGGCGGCGCAAGCCAGCGCGGCGCAGGACGAACCATGCATCCTCGTCCGGCGCGAAACCACGCCGGAGGACATTCGCGGGATGCACGCTGCCGAGGCGGTGCTGACCGAACGGGGCGGCATCACCTCGCACGCGGCCGTGATCGCCCGTGGTCTCGGCCTACCTTGCGTCGTGGGCGCATCGAACATGAAGCTCGACGCCAAGAAGCGTGAGATCGTGGCCGCCGATGGCCGGGTGATCCGCGAAGGCGACATCATCACCATCGACGGCTCGGCGGGCGAGGCGCTTATCGGCACCGCCCGGATGCTCGAACCCGAACTGGGCGAGGCGTTTCAGACCCTTCTCGCCTGGGCCGACAATGCGCGCGACATCGGCGTGCGCGCCAATGCCGACACGCCGGCGGATGCCGCCAAGGCGCGGATGTTCGAGGCCGAGGGGATAGGGCTTGCCCGGACCGAACATATGTTCTTCGACCACGACCGTCTGCTCGCCATGCGCGAGATGATCTTCGCCGACACGGCCGAGGATCGGCGCACCGCGCTGGAACGGATCGAGCCAATGCAGCGCGCCGACTTCCGCGAGTTGTTCAAGATCATGTCCGGCCTTCCGGTCACCATCCGGTTGTTCGACCCGCCGCTGCACGAATTCCTGCCGCAGGGCCGCGAGGGTATGCGCGAACTGGCCGATGCATTGGACATTCCGGTGTCCGACGTCACGCGCCGGGTCGAGGCGTTGAGCGAATTCAACCCGATGCTCGGGATGCGGGGCGTGCGCCTTGGCATCACCGTGCCGGAAATCTACGACATGCAGGCCCGCGCGATCTTCGAGGCAACGATCGAGGCCACCGACGAAGGCGGCGCACCCGTGGTGCCGGAAATCATGATCCCGCTGGTCTCGGCAAAGCGCGAAGTGGAACTGGTCAAGGCCCGCGTCGATGCCGTGGCCGCCGCCGTGCGGATCGAGCGGGGGGTGGATTTCACCTATCGTCTCGGCGTCATGGTGGAAACGCCGCGCGCCGCCCTCAGGGCGAGCGAGATTGCCCAGCACGCCGCGTTCCTGTCCTTCGGCACCAACGACCTGACACAGATGACCTATGGCCTGTCGCGCGACGATGCGGGCCGGTTCATGGGCCGCTACGTGCAGCAACAGGTCTATCCCGAAGACCCGTTCCACATGCTCGACGTGGAAGGGGTGGGCGAACTGCTTCAGATGGGGGCCGAGCGTGGCCGGTCGGCCAACCCCGATGTGACGCTCGCGATCTGCGGCGAACATGGCGGCAACCCGGAATCCATCGCGTTCTGTCGCAAGGCCGGGTTCGATTACGTCTCATGCTCGCCCTTCCGGGTGCCCGTCGCGCGACTGGCTGCCGCGCATCTCGCCATCCTCGACCGTGGGGTGGGGCGCGCGCGCGTGACCCGCTGATTTCGCTTGGCAATCCCGAACTTGTCCACACCTTGTGGATAAATAACGCGCATTGCCAATATGTTGCGTGACGAAGCGAATGTTTCCAAAAACTGGACCGACGGCGGAATTTGGCGTATGACCACCCCCGATAATGAGCGGAAACAAACTCCGCCGAATGGGGGAAGGGGGACGTCTGATGTTACGCAATCTGATTTTCGCCATGTGCGCCGCACTGGCCTGTGCACCGACCGCGCGGGCCGAGGCCGTGTTCAACCCGGCCGAAGCCCTGAACGCTCTGGTCGGTCAGGAACGTGCGAGTTTCGAAACCCTCTCGCCCTCCCGCATCGAGGAAATCACGCGCCTTGCGCCGCAGCGGTCGCTGTTTCCGCGCCGCAAGCCCGCCGCACCCGCCGCGCAGCCCGATGAGGTGTGGCTTTCCAAACAGCCCGTCGCGACCGGCGGCGAACAATGGCGTTGCTTCACCGAGGCGCTCTATTTCGAAGCGCGCGGCGAAACGCACAAGGGGCTTTTCGCCGTGGCCGAGGTCATCCTCAATCGTGTCGACAGCGCGGCCTTTCCCAACGACCTGTGTGGGGTCATCTCGCAGGGAACCGGGCGCAAGCACGCCTGTCAGTTCTCGTTCACCTGTGACGGCTATCCCGAAACGATCACCAACCGCGCCGCGTGGGACCGGGTCGGCAAGGTCGCGCGGGTGATGATGGACGGCGCGCCGCGCACGTTGACCAACGGCGCCACCTATTACCACACCATCCGCGTGTCGCCCGGATGGGCCCGGCGGCTCGCGCACACGGCGCAGATCGGCGTGCACAAGTTCTACCGCTAGGCGAAAAAGCCGATCCGTGCGGTGCTCGATCGGCGGAGATATGACGCTTCCGGCCTGATCTTTCCCTCAAAGTGGACTCGAGGCCGCTTCTTTTTTACGGCGTCCCGGATTTGACAACCCGCCGATTCGGCAGGGACAACCTGGGACTGACACATGAGGACTATCATCTGCGCCGCCTTCGCGGTGTTCTGTGCTGCGTCTTCGGCCAACGCCGGGATGGACATGCAATCGCTTTCGCCGCTTATGCAAACCGAACGCACGGGGGGCCTGTCGCGGGTCGCGTTGGAACCCGGCGAGCCTGCCGACCACTCTCTGCTCGCGCCCTCCCGGTCGATCCGCCCCAAGGACCGGCCCAAGGCGCTCAAACAACTCGATGTGATCTTCTCGTCCAAAGGCGGCGCGCCGGAGGAGGAAGACCCCGAGTGGTATTGCCTGACCGAGGCGATCTACTTCGAGGCCCGCGGCGAGTCCTTTCAGGGTCAGGTGGCCGTGGCCGAGGTCATCCTGAATCGTGTCGACAATGATCGCTGGCCGGATACGATCTGTGGCGTGGTCAATCAGGGCACCGGCGAACGCTATCGGTGCCAGTTCTCCTATACCTGCGATGGCCTACCCGACACGGTGACCGATCAGCGGGCGTGGGATCGGGCCGGGCATTATGCGGCGGCGATGATGAAGGACGGGCCGCGCATCCTGACCAATGGCGCGACCTTTTATCACGCGACCTACGTCAACCCCTACTGGGCGCAGGAATTCGCCATCACGGCGAACATCGGGACGCATCGGTTCTACCGCTGAGTTTCGGCTTTCCATTCGGACCCCCTTGGGGCATTTTCCGCCGCCAAGGAGACGTGCATGAGTTCTGAAACCCGTCTTGCCTTCGAGCACCCCGAGGCCCGCTCCGAAGCGCACGGTCAACCGGCCGCGCCGCCGGACCGGATTTCCCTGCGCGATCACGTGGTCGAGGCCGAAATCGGTGCGTTTCAGCAGGAACGTGGCACGACCCAACGCCTGCGCTTCAACATCGTGGTCGAGGTCGCGGCGCCCGAAGGGCCGGTGGCGGACGATGTGGACAAGATCCTGTCCTATGACACGATCACGGAATCCATCGCCTTCGAGCTGGCTGCCGAACGCCTGAACCTGCTGGAAACGCTGGCCGAGCGCGTGGCGGACCGCATCCTTGCGGCCCCACAGGCGCAGCGCACCTTCGTGAGGATCGAGAAACTCGACCGTGGCCCCGGCGCCCTTGGGGTCGAGATCGTCAGGACGCGCGGGCAAAGTGCGCCGGTCGCCATGTCCGGCGCCGAGATGCCGCATCCCGTCGTGGTTCACCTGTCCAATGCGGCCATCGCCGCCCCCGAACTGATCGGCCTGCTCGACACGCTCGAGGCGTGGAAGGCTCCGGCGATCCTGACCGTGGGCTATGCGGACCAGCCCGTGCCGGTTGCCAATCGCGACCTGCCGCAACGGCGGATCGACCTTCTGTCGCTCGAAATCAACGCGTGGCTCCTTGCCGCGCGCGACCGCCGCTGTGTCGTCGTGGGCACGCGCACCGAACTCGACTGGGCGATGAAACACGGCCAGATCTGCGTCTGGGCACCGTCCAAGATCGTGCTGGATGCGGTCGATGGACACGACGCAGACGTGACCGACCCGCTGGCCCTGACCGCGTGGTTCGCACACCAGATGCAGGCCCAGGAAATCCTCTCGGTCGGGGGCGCTTTGCCCGAGACCGACATTCCCGCCCGCGCGCTCGGCATCGGTGAGGCGCCTTGAGCCGTTCGGAGCCCATCGCGCGCCGGGGTTCGCGCCGCGACACCGCGCTTCCCCTCGCCGGGCTTCGGGGGGCTTGGTTCGATGAGGTTCTGGGGCCTGACGATGCCGACGTTCGTGCCCGGCTGTCGGCGCCGCGCCCCGATCTTTGCGGCCTGACGCTCGACCGGCCCCGCGTCATGGGCATTCTGAACGTCACCCCCGACAGCTTCTCGGACGGCGGCGACCATGCCGGGTTCGACGCGGCGGTCAAACGCGGGATCGCGATGGCGGGCGAGGCCGACATCATCGACATCGGCGGAGAATCCACGCGCCCCGGCGCGGAAGAGGTGGCGGTGGACGAAGAGATCCGCCGCACCGTCCCGGTGATCGAAGCCCTGCGCGGGGCGGGGGTGACCACGCCCATCTCGATCGACACGCGCAAGGCGCGGGTGGCCGAGGCCGCGCTGGACGCAGGCGCGAACATCGTCAACGACGTGTCGGCCTTCGAATTCGATCCCGAACTCGCCGATCTGACCGCCGAACACGACGTGCCGGTCTGCCTCATGCATGCCAAGGGCCTGCCCGACACGATGCAGGACAACCCGAGCTACGAGGATGTCGTGGGCGAGGTGATGGATCACCTCGAACGGCGTATCGGCTTTGCGGTGGACCGGGGTGTGAAGCGTGACCGGATCATCACCGATCCCGGCATCGGCTTTGGCAAGACGCTCGAGCACAACCTCGAACTTCTGCGCCACCTGACGCTTCTGCACGACTTCGGCCTGCCGGTGCTGCTGGGCGTGTCGCGTAAGCGGTTCATCGGCACCATCGGCCATGCGCCCGAGGCGAAGGATCGGCTGGGCGGCTCGCTTGCCATCGCGCTTCACGGTGCGGCGCAGGGGATGCATATCATCCGGGTGCATGACACGCGGGAAACGACACAGGCGCTGGCCCTCATGGCCGCGCTGGATGGAGAGGTCTGAGCATGGCGGAAAAACTCTTCGGCACCGACGGGGTGCGGGGGCTGGCCAACAGCCACCCCATGACCGCCGAAATGGCGCTGAAACTCGGCGCTGCGGCGGGGCGGTTCTTTCGCTCGGACGGCAAGAACGACCACCGGGTCGTGATCGGGAAGGACACGCGCCTGTCGGGTTACATGCTGGAAAACGCGCTGACCGCGGGCCTGACCTCGACGGGGATGAACGTGCTCCTCCTCGGCCCGGTGCCGACCCCCGCCGTGGGGCACCTGACCCATTCCATGCGCGCCGATCTGGGCATCATGATCTCGGCCAGCCACAACCATTTCACCGATAACGGGATCAAGTTCTTCGGCCCGGACGGCTTCAAATTGTCAGACGAGGCCGAGGCCGATATCGAACGGATGGTCGACGAAGGGGTGGAACTGGCGCATCCCGAAAACATCGGTCGGGCCCGGCGGATCGACGAAGGGCGGCATCGCTACGTCGAATTCATCAAGACCACTTTCCCGTCGGATCACCGTCTGGACGGGCTGAAGGTGGTGATCGACTGCGCCAACGGGGCCGCCTACCGCGCCGCGCCCGAGGCATTGTGGGAGCTTGGGGCCGAGGTGATCGAGGTCGGGGTGAAGCCGAACGGCACCAACATCAACCTCGAATGCGGCTCGACCGACACCCGCACCGCCGTGAAGGCCGTGCTGGATCATGGCGCGGACGTGGGCATCTGCCTCGACGGGGATGCGGATCGCGTGATGATCATCGACGAAACCGGGCGCGTGGCCGACGGCGATCAGATCATGGCGCTGATGGCGGGGCGCTTTGCGGAAAAAGGTGCGCTGCGGGGCGGGGCTCTGGTCGCGACCGTGATGTCGAACCTCGGACTTGAGCGGTATCTTGGCGGCAAGGGCCTGCGGCTCGAGCGCACCAAGGTCGGCGACCGTTACGTGGTCGAGCGGATGCGCGAAGGCGGCTTCAATCTGGGCGGCGAGCAGTCGGGTCATATCGTGATGACCGACTACGCGACGACGGGCGACGGCCTGCTGGCCGGGCTTCAGTTTCTCGCCGCTATGGTCGAGACGGGGCAGCGCGCCTCGGACCTCACGCAGGTCTTCGACACCGTGCCGCAATTGTTGAAAAACGTGCGGTATCATGCAGGTCAGACGCCGCTGGACGATGAAAATGTTCGCAAAGTGATCGCGGCGAGCGAGCAGGATCTGACCGGCAAGGGCCGCCTGCTGATCCGCAAATCGGGAACCGAGCCCCTGATCCGCGTCATGGCGGAATGCGAGGACGAGACGTTCCTCACACAGGTCGTGGACCGGATCGTGGCCGAAGTCGAACGCGCGACCGCCTAGGCCCGCAGGCGCTGGGCCACGCGCACCAACCCCTCCCACTGGCTGATCGCCATGCCGCTGAGGATCGCGACGAGGGCGAGCAGCATGGTCGGCGGCAGCGCCTCGTTCAACAGCGCCGCCCCGAGCGCGACCGAGACGAGCGGGACGATGTAGTTCACGAGGCTGAGGAACGTCGGGCCAGCCGACCGGATCAGGACCGTGCGCAGAAAGTTCGCCGCCGCCGTCGGGATCAGACCCAGCACCGCCAGCGCAATGAAAGTCGTGCGGTCCGGCATCGGGGGCGGGCCGTCCAGTGCGAAGGCGACCGGCACCGTGCCGACCGCGCCGACGATCATGATCATCGCGGACAGGCCCAGCGGGTCGATCGGCGGCAGACGTCGCATGTAGATCGAGCCGACGCCGTAACACACCGCCGTTCCGAACACCGCAAGACCGCCCCAGAGTGCCATGGGGTCGCTTTGCGCGGTCAGTGTCTCGCCCCCGATCAGGATGACGACCCCGGCGAACCCGATCAGGAACCCGATGGTCGAGCGCAGCCGCATCCGCTCGCCGGGGACCATGAAATGCGCCATCGGCAGCACGATGAAGATCATCGACGCCATGGTGACGCCCGCGAAGGCCGATGTGACGTATTGCTGGCCCCATGGCAGAAGCAGGAACGGAAAGGTCGCGGAGAGAAGGCAGACGAAGATCAGCAGGCCCCAGTCACCGCGGGTCGGTTTGCTTTCGAACAGGCGAAAACCGTTTGCGGCCCAGACCGCGAGCATCAAGATCGCGGCGAAGACCACGCGCGCGGCCGAGACCCAGCCGGGACCGACGCCTCGAAGCGCGATCTCGACGATCAGGAAGGTCGATCCCCAGACGACCGCAAGCGTGGTGAACATGGCCCAGCTGGCCGGTGTGATGCGCGGTGTCGTCATGCGGTCCTCCGAAAGACGAAAAGACCCCGGCGCAGGGCCGGGGTCAATCAATCCATCGCATTGGCAATACGGCGAAATTCGCCGTTGCCGCCGGATCAGTTTTTCTCTTTGTCGACCATCTTGCCGGCCGAAATCCACGGCATCATGCCGCGCAGCTTGGCGCCGGTTTCTTCGATCTGGTGCTCGTCGTTCAGACGACGGGTGCCTTTGAAGAACGGCTGGCCGACGGCGTTTTCCTGCATGAAGTCACGCACGAACTTTCCGGTCTGAATGTCGGTCAGGATCTCTTTCATCGCCTTCTTGGTCTGCTCGTAGGGCAGAACGCGCGGGCCGGAGACATACTCGCCGTATTCGGCGGTGTTCGAGATCGAGTAGTTCATGTTGGCGATGCCGCCTTCGTAGATCAGGTCCACGATCAGCTTCACTTCGTGCAGACACTCGAAATAGGCCATCTCGGGCGCGTAACCGGCTTCGGTCAGCGTCTCGAAGCCCATACGGATCAGCTCGACGAGACCGCCGCAAAGCACGGCCTGTTCGCCGAAGAGGTCGGTTTCGCACTCTTCGCGGAAGTTCGTCTCGATGATGCCCGAGCGGCCGCCACCGATGGCCGAGCAATAGGACAGGCCGATTTCCAGCGCCTTGCCGGTCGCGTCCTGGTGAACCGCGACGAGGCAGGGCACGCCGCCGCCCTTGACGTATTCACCGCGCACGGTGTGGCCCGGACCCTTGGGGGCCATCATGATGACGTCGACGCCCGGCTTCGGCTCGATCAGGCCGAAGTGCACGTTCAAACCGTGAGCAAAGGCAATGGCAGCGCCTTCTTTCAGGTTGTCGTGGACGTATTTCTTGTAGGTCTCGGCCTGAAGTTCGTCGGGCATGGTGAACATGATGACGTCGCACCAGGCGGCGGCTTCGGCGATGCCCATGACCTTGAGCCCTTCGCCTTCGGCTTTCTTGGCGGAGGGCGAGCCTTCGCGCAGGGCGACGACCACGTTCTTGGCGCCGCTGTCGCGCAGGTTCAGCGCATGGGCGTGACCTTGCGAGCCGTAGCCGAGGATCGCGACCTTCTTGTCTTTGATGATGTTCACGTCGCAGTCGCGATCGTAGTAAACGCGCAGGCTCATGGCATGCTCCTTCAGTTATCGTTCGGCGGGCATACTAGAAGCAGATGTGTGTTTGTTCGTGCGAAATCGCGACATTTGAAGTCAAATGTCGATAGATCATTCGCATTTCAGCGATGATGTGAAAGATCAATGCGTCGGAGCTGTGGCTCAGGCAGCGGCGCTCTGGGTGCGACTCGCCGATTGGCCGTTGCGCGCCAGATGCAGCAGCGCCCGCGCTTCCGAGACCGACAGGGCGGGGCGGTTGAGGCGCATTCGGGCCAGTTCCGTCTCGCTGACCAGCCCGCGAAGCTCCGCGCGCGCCTCGTCGCCAAGGGCCTCCAGCGCCATGGTTCCGGTGAACAGGCTCTCGCTGGCCAGTCCTTCCGAGAACACCATTTCATGCCGGGCAAACAGCAGGTGAACGTAATGCGCCGTTCGGGTCGGGGCCAGAACGATGGAGCGGTCGTCGACCAGCGACTTCGCGGGCACCAGCACGTCGGTGTGTCCGTAGTAGAACTCCGCCACGGCGGCGCGGATCAGGATGCGGTGGTTCGGTGACACGCAAAGCGCGCGCCGATTGCCCAACGCCCCGGCTTTCAATCGGACGGGTGCAAGCGGCCCGTCGCCCGGCACGGTGCTGTGCCCGACCCAACGCAAGGGTTGAAGCCCGTGGTCGAGCGTATGGACAAGATCGCCGGGGCGCAGCCGTTCCACCGGCTTCGTGCCCGAGGCGACGTCGATCCGGGTGCCTGCCAGAAAGCAGGGCACGGCGATGTCCAGAATTTCGACCGGATCGACCCCGCCCGATGCGTCGAACGTCGACTCGCCCCGCACATAGGAAAGCGTCGTTCCGGCGGGCGGCGGGCTTCCCAAGAACGCCACGCCGACCACGGTGGTGGTGTAGCCAACGGTGACCGACACGCCGATCATGTTGTAGGCGTTGCCCTGATCGTCAAAAAGCGAGACCTGAAACTCGTTCTCGACAAAGGTCGCGCCCTGCCAGCGGACATCGGTCGCCGAAGGGGTAAAGGTCGTGCCTCCGATGGTGACGGGCTGGGTCAGCAACTGGTCCGTCACGGTGTTGCCGGAATAGGGATTGTCTTCGATGATACCGTCGGAATCCTCGAACGTCACCGCGACCGGGCTGCCCGAGAACGTGAACGCCAGATCGTTCGGGTTTTCCCAACTGAAGGAATTGCCGTGTTGCGCGGAATTCAGAAGGTCTGAATTCCGGGTCGGACTTCCATCGGCGTGCGTGATGGACACGTCCGCCGTCGCATAGACGTAAATCGTCTGCTCTGCCATGCTCTGCCTGCAATGTTCGCGGTCTGCGCCGCTTCTGCTCAACTAACCAGAACGTTAACAGGTTTTCGGGCGCACGGCTAGCATGGAGCGGCTCTCAGTTTCCGCCTTTGGACCGCCATACACGTTGACCTGATTTGCTTAGAATGCGATGGGGTCATGCGCGAAATCTGCGCTTTGCGAGGAATCCATGCGTATCGACGATACGGACCGCCGCCTGCTGCGTCGTCTGCTGGCCGATCCCGAGCTGAGTTCGGGTGCGTTGGCCGATCTTGCCGGCGTCACCCCGGCGACGGCATCCCGGCGGATCGACAAGATGACGCGCGAGGGTGTGATCCGTGGACAGTTCGCCGTGATCGACTGGTCGGCGCTTGGCTATGACGTGCAGGTCTCGCTCCGCTTCACCATCGACAAGACAAATCCGCGCGCCTTCGACGAGTTTCTGGCGGCGGCGCGCGAGGTGCCGGAGGTGACTGAGATCCAGACCTTCCTCGGCAAGGTCGACGTGCGCCTGCACGTCATCGCGCGTGATATGGGCCACTATCAGCAGATCTACCGGGACCGCATCCTGACCCTTCCGCATATTGCCGAGATTGAGGCGCTGATGCAGGTGGCCTCGATCGCCGAACGCGGGGCATTGCCGCTATGACCGAGATCGACGACACCGACCGTGCCTTTCTGCGTGCGCTCAGCGCCGACGCCACCTTGTCGGCGGGCGAGTTGGGGCGGCGGTTCGGGCTGTCGCAACCTGCGGCGTGGCGGCGGGTCAAGCGGCTTTCCGACGCCGGCATTCTGGCCGGGCGCCGCGTCGAGATCGACCACGAGGCGCTGGGGTTCGGCGTGACGGTCTTTCTGGGCGTGAAACTCGCCGCGAAAGGCCGCGTGAGCCTTGAAGATTTCGAGCGTGCGGTGGCCGCGATCCCCGAGGTGCAACTCGTCCATCACGTCCTTGGGCTATACGACTACCGCTTGCGGATCGTGGCCCGCGACCTGTCGGATTTCGAACGTATCCTGCGCCGCCGCATCATGACGCTGCCGGGCGTGGGCGAGGTCGAGGCGAACGTGCTGTTGTCCGAAGAACGCCGTCCGGGTCCGATCTGACGCCAGATCAGGGCAATCGGATCACCGGGGCCGCGCCGATGGGGATCGGCCCGAGAAACGCGCGACCGTTTTCGAACTTGAGGGTGGCATCCAGCGTTTCCGGGTCGCCCGACATCCGCGCCAGCATTTCGCCCGCGCGGGTCAGCGCGCCCACCAGCATGTCCGGGATCGCGCCTGCCGACTGGGCAATGGTGACCATGTCGCGCCAGTTCTCGGCCCTCACGTCCACCTCGCCATCCGCCACGCCATTGGCCCCTACGACCAAAACCCCGGTGGCGTCCAACGTCAGCGCGCCCCAGTCCACGGTGACCCGCGTCAGTTCGATCTCGCGCGGCTGGGGGCGGGCGCGTTCGATGGCGAAGCGGTCCCATGCGTTGTCGAACCGGATGGTCGCACGCAGATGCGCCCGTTCGATCGTGTCCGACACCGCGCCGGAATCGCGAGCCGCCGCGATCAGCGACGGGTCCAGGCGGATGCCCGAGGCGGTGACGTCGACATCGTAGACATGGCCCTGCCGCCCCGGCGTTTCCCGCATCGAAAGCTGCGCGGCGTCGATTTCCGTCGTCCCGCGCTGGGCCGACACGATATCCGCCGCAGCCAGTTCCAGAACGCTTTCGGTGATCGGCAGTTCGACCGAGGGGGTCAGGCTGGCCGAGGCGCGAAACGTCTCTGCGGTGATGCTGATGCGGTCGTCGCGCGTCGCGAACACCTGCTCGCCGGGAAAAACCGCGATCACGCGGGTCGGGGCATAGCTCAGGGACAGCGACTGGAACATCGGCGCCGACCACGCGATGCCCGTCTCGGGATCGGCAAGGTTCAGGTCGGTGATCGTCGTGTCGAAACGGCTGGGAAACCCGGCGGTGTCGAGCGAGGCATAATCGGCCGTCCACCCCTCGGCCCGGCGATCCTCGAACCAGCCTGCCAACACGCGCTCCGTGGCGCGCGAGCCGATGACCCAATAACCGCCCCATCCCACGAAGACGAGCACGATCAGGCTGATGATGATCTGGGGTGCCTTGCGCATGACGACCTCTCTGATACCGTCCCCCCTTCTAGCCAGCGCATGTGACAAGGGGAAGCGGGATGGAGGACGACCTGTGGGTCTTCGGCTACGGATCGCTGTTGTGGAATCAGGGGTTTGTGCATGTGGAGCAGGTGCTTGCGACGCTGTCGGGCTACCACCGTTCGTTCTGTATGCGCTCGATCCACCATCGCGGCACGGATGAGAACCCGGGGCTGGTGCTGGCGCTCGACGCGCAAGAGGGGGCAAGCTGCCGGGGCGTCGCCTACCGTGTCGACCCCGAGCACCACGAACCCACCATGGCCTATCTGCGCGAGCGCGAATTGATCTCGTCGGCTTATCTGGAGCGTGTCCTGCCGCTCGACCTTGCCGACGGGCGGCGGGTTCAGGCGGTCGCCTACATCATCGACCCGGAGCACGTGCAGTATTGCCATCTCGACCTCGACGAACAGGCCCGGATCATCGCGCAGGCAGTCGGGGGCAGGGGGCCGAACACGGAATACCTGTACAACACCGCAGGCCATCTGACCGAAGTGGGGATCGAAGACCCGGACCTGACGTGGCTCGCCCGCGAAGTGCGCCGGATCACGGCCTGACCCCCCATTCGTTCCTTGGCATGACGCCCAGCAAAGACTAACCTTTCCGCAAAACAACACATCCGGAAGGAGCTTGTCCGCATGGACCAGCCGGATCACGGGGCCGAGCCGAAGTTTACCCGCCCGTTGCGTCAGATCCTGACGATGCTCATCGTTCTGGGCCTCGTCGGCGTCGGCGTGTTTTTCGCCCTGCCGCAGGTGCTGCCGGTCTTTCTGGCGAACCTTTACCTGAACGCCTTCATCGGGCTGGTGTTCGTGATCGGTCTGGTCGCCTGTTTCTGGCAGGTGGTTCAGATCGCCAATTCGGTCGGCTGGATCAAACGCTTCGCGTCGGGCGAGCAGGACGGCAAGGGGGCGCCCCGGCTGCTCGCGCCGCTGGCGGCCCTGCTGCGCACGCGGCGCGACCGGATGCAGATCGGCGCCTCGTCGGCGCGCTCGATCCTCGACAGTGTCGCGACCCGGATCGACGAAGAACGCGACATCACGCGCTACATCACCAACCTCTTGATCTTCCTCGGCCTGTTGGGGACGTTCTTCGGCCTCGCCACCACGGTTCCCGCGGTCGTCGAAACCATCCGTTCGCTCGCCCCCGCCGATGGCGAAGCGGGGGTCGAGGTGTTCGACCGGCTCATGACCGGGCTCGAGGCGCAGCTTGGCGGCATGGGCACCGCGTTCTCGTCCTCGCTTCTGGGGCTCGCCGGTTCGCTGGTCGTCGGCCTGCTGGAACTCTTCGCGAGCCATGGTCAGAACCGCTTTTACCGCGAGCTCGAGGAATGGATGTCGTCGATCACCAAGGTCGGGTTCAGCCCCGGTGACGACGGGCAGGGCGAGGCGGGGATGGCCGCATACCTCACCTATATGGCCGAGCAGATCGAAGCCTTGCGTCAGGCCGTCGCCACCGCCGAGGACGGGCGCGCCACCACGGATGCGCGGCTATGGCAACTGGTCGACGGGGTCGATCGGCTTGCCCGCAACATGGGCGAACAGCCCGATCTCGTGCCCTATTTCGAAAGCATCGCGGATGGTCAGGCCCGGATGGTGGACGCGATCGAAACGCAGAGCATGGCTTCGCCCACGCAAACCGCCGAGACCGAGGATGCCGAGGCCCGGATGCGCCTGCGCTCCATCGACGTGCAACTTCTGCGCATCCTCGAAGAGATGTCGGCCGGACGGCAGGAGACGATGGCCGAACTGCGCTCCGACATCAATGCTCTCACCAAGGCGATCCGCGCGTTAGGGGGGCAGTAAATGGCCCTCGCCCGACGCTCTGTCCGCAACGTCTCAGGCACCATCTGGCCGGGGTTCGTCGATGCGATGACGGCGCTTTTGCTGGTGCTCATGTTCGTGCTGACGATCTTCATGGTCGTGCAATACGTGCTGCGCGAGCAGATTTCCGGGCAGGCGACGGAACTGGACGAATTGTCCATGCAGGTCGCGGGGCTGGCCGACGCGCTGGGGCTGGAGCGTCAGCGGACCGCGCAACTGGGCGAAGAGGTGGGAAGCCTGACCGCCACGCTGGGCGACATGCGCACGCAGAGCGCGGCGCAGCAGGCGATGATCTCGGAACTGACGGAAGAGACCGAGGCGCAGGCGGAACGCATCGCCGGATACCAGAGCCAGATCGCCAGCTTCGAGGAACAGGTGGCGAGCCTGTTGTCGCAACGCGATGCCATCATCCTCGAACGCGATACGGCGCAGGCCGACCTCGCCGAGACCGAAGGCGAACTGGACGAAGCGCAGTCGCAGGCGGTTCAACTGCGCGCCAGCATCGACGAACTGGAAGACGCACAGTCGCGCCTGATCTCCGAGAAAGAGGCTTTGCAGATCGCCCTCGCTCAGGCGCGGGACGAGGTCGATGCCGAGGCCGAAGCGGCCCGCCTCGCCGCCGCGCGTCGCGAAGCGGTCGAAGCGTTGTTGGCCGATCTCAGGGCGTCGGCGGCTGAAACCGATGCGGCGCTTGCCACGGCACAGGCGACCATCGACGAGCGCACCGCCGCGCTGGACGAGGCGCAATCCACGATCGAAAGCCAGCAGGCCGACCTCGACGCCGCGCAAGCCGCCGCGCAACAGGCGCGCGAAGAGCTGTCGGACGAGGAAGCCGCCCGTCTGGCCGATGCCGCCGCCCTTCAGGCCCTGCGAGAGCGTCTGGCGAATGCGGATGACGAGATCACCGCGATGACCCTTGCGCTGGAAGAACAGCGCCGGAAGGCCGAGGAAACGCTGACCCTGCTGGCCGCCGCCCGCGCCTCGCAGGACGATCTCGAGGCCGCGCGCGATCAGGCCCTGAGCGAGGCCGACCGTCAGGCCGCCCTGCTGGCCACGGCGCAATCCGCGCTGGAAACCGAAGAGGCGGCGAGCGCCGAGGCGCAACGCCGCGTCGCGCTCCTCAACGAACAGATGGCTGCCTTGCGTGAGCAGTTGGGCAACCTCGAAAACGTGCTGGACGAGGCCGAGGCGCGCGAGGAAGAGGCGCAGGTTCAGGTCGAGGCGCTGGGATCGCGGCTCAATTCCGCGCTCGCGCAGGTCGCCGCCGAACAGCGGGCGCTCGCCGCAAGTCAGGCGGCCCTGGCCGAAGAGGAACGTGCCCGGGCCGAACTGGAACGGGCCGAGGCAGAACGTCTGCGCGCCGAAGCCGCCGATCTGGAAAATTATCGTTCGGAATTCTTCGGCCGTCTGCGTCAGGTTCTGGGCGACCGGGATGGTATCCGGATCGAGGGCGATCGGTTCGTGTTCTCCTCGGAAGTGCTCTTCCCGGTGGGCGGGGCCGACCTGTCCGCCGCCGGGCGCCAGCAGATTGCGCGCGTCGCCGGCACGCTGCGCGATGTCGCCTCGGAAATCCCGCCCGAGATCAACTGGATCCTGCGCGTCGACGGCCACACCGACAGCCAGCCGTTTCGGGGCAACGCGGAATATGCCGACAACTGGGAACTCAGTCAGGCCCGCGCCCTGTCGGTCGTGCGCTATATGCAGGATCAGCTCGGCTTCCCGCCTGACCGGCTTGTCGCGGCGGGCTTTGGCGAATGGCAACCCATTGCCGAGGGCGACAGTGACGAGGCGCTGGCGGCGAACCGGCGCATCGAGTTGAAACTGACCGAGAAATAGGGGCTAGCGACCGACCCAAACTTCGGTCTCGATCCGGTCGAGCACCTCGCCGCCCCGTTCCAGCGTCACCTCGACGGCGTATACCCCGTCAGGCCAGCCAGCCTCCGGCAACCGTTTCCCGGCGGCCCGGAAGTAAAGCACCTGTTTCTTGGCGATCAATGCGCGGGACCGGACCAGTTCGCTGCCGTCAGGCCGTAAGATCGCGATTTCCATGACATCGGCCTGTTGTCCGCCGTAGGCGAAGCCCCAGGCCACCAGCGCGGGGGCCTCCGCCGAAAACTGCTTGCCGCCCACGCCCCCGCGTTTCACGTCCTCATACTCCGGCACCTCGGTTCCGACCCCGACCGAGATCAGGCCGCCGCCGGTATAGGCCGGGCTCGCGGCCCAGAGGTCGTCCTCGTCGCCGTCATCCTCGCCGCAGGCCGTGATCTCGTCGGTGTTGAACGGGTCCACGACGCGCCCGTCCTGACGGATGCTGACGTGAACGTGCGGGTATTGCGTTCGGCCGGAGTAACCGACCTGACCCAGCACGGTTCCCATACCGACGCGCTGGCCGTTCGTCACCGCGACCGACCCCTGCTTCATGTGGCACATCTGGGTCTCCCAGCCGCCGCCGTGGTCGATCAAGACACCATTGCCGCAATCCTTGCCCTCGAGGATTTCCGGCGGCGTGTCGTCGAACCCGGTGTCGGGCATTCCGTCGCGCACGCCCCGCACCACGCCCGGGGCGGGGGCGAGGACATCCACGCCCGCCTCCATCGCGTCGAAAGTGTAAAGCGCGAAATCGGTGCCGCGATGCCCGTCATAGGCCATGGGACCGCAGGTGTAATCGGCGGCACCCGGACCGGGATCGGCATCGGTGTATTGCAGGATGAAACAGTCCTCGCCCAAGGTGCAGTCGATGGGCAGGTTCAGGATCGGGTCGCGGGCAAGGGCTGGCGTGGCGATCAGGACGGCGGAAATGCTCAACTTCAGGGCGTGCATGATGCGAGATTACGCGACCTGCCGGTGTGTTCAAGCGGTTCGCCGCGCCCAGTCGATCGCGTCGTCGAGCCGGTCGTCACCCCAGAAGATTTCATCCCCCACGGCGAAGGTCGGCGAGCCGAATATGCCCAGACGCATGGCGTTCTCGGTCTCCCGTTGCAGCTTGTCCTCGATCCGTGGCCCGCGCGCCTCGCTCAGAACCCGCGCGGGGTCGGCCCCGGCGTGGGTGATGGCGAGCGTGAGGTTTGGTTCCTGTCCTGCGGGTTCGTCCATTTCGAACCAGAGGCGATAGGCCTCGCGCGTATAGGTCTCGCACCATCCTTCCTCCACGCCGAGCGTCGCCACCTGATTGGCGAGCACGAGGCCGGGCAAGGGGTAGGGCGCGGGCAGGCGGGGTGTCAGGCCGAAGCGTTCGGCGCGGCGCGCGATGTCGCGCCACATGTAAGCGGTCTTCACCGGCTTGTCCTTGAACGGGATGTTGTTCTGCAAGGTCATGACATGGCGCACGTTGAACGGGCGCCAGTTGAACGTGGCCCCGGTGCGTTTCGCGACATCGGCAAGACGCATCACCGTCAGGTAGCTGTAGGTCGATCCGATGGAATACCAGAAGTCGATCGGTGCCATGCAAGCCTCCCTCTCATCTTTCGGAAAGGGTACCATCGGCATGCCTGCGAGTCATTTGGCTTGAGGCCAAAGAAAAGGGCCGACCAAAAGGCCGGCCCGATCCGTTGTGGTTCAGGGGCTCAGTCCGCCGTCAGAAGCGGGGGCTTCTTGCGCGAGGTAATGCGCGGCGACCCCGGCTCTTCGATGCGAAGGTCGATCTCGCCGTCCTTGACGCCGACCTGCACCAGTCCGCCTTTTGCGAGCTTGCCGAAGAGCAGTTCCTCCGCGAGCGGCTTCTTGATGTGCTCCTGAATGACGCGGCCCAGCGGGCGGGCGCCCATCTTGTCGTCATACCCCTTGTCGGCCAGCCATTCCGCCGCCGCCGGGGTCAGTTCGATGGACACGTTGCGATCCATGAGCTGCGCTTCGAGTTGCAGCACGAACTTTTCGACGACCTGCGTGATGACGTCCTTGCTGAGGGGCGCGAAGCTGATGACGGCGTCCAGACGGTTGCGGAATTCCGGCGTGAACGTGCGTTCGATGGCCGCCGTATCCTCGCCCTCGCGCCGCGCACGACCGAAGCCGATCGCCTCTTTCGCCTGTTCGGTGGCGCCCGCGTTCGAGGTCATGATGAGCACCACGTTGCGGAAGTTCACCGTGCGACCGTTGTGGTCGGTCAATTGCCCGTGGTCCATCACCTGAAGCAGGATGTTGTAGACGTCCGGGTGCGCCTTTTCCATTTCGTCGAGCAGCAGAACGCAATGCGGGTGCTGATCCACGCCATCGGTCAGAAGCCCGCCCTGATCGAAGCCGACATAGCCCGGAGGCGCGCCGATCAAGCGGCTGACCGCGTGCTTCTCCATATACTCCGACATATCGAAGCGCAGGAGCTCCACGCCAAGCTGGCTGGCAAGCTGGCGCGCCACCTCGGTCTTGCCGACGCCCGTGGGCCCGGCGAACAGGTAGTTGCCGATGGGCTTTTCGGGGTCGCGCAGACCGGCGCGGGACAGTTTGATCGCCGACGACAGTGCCGTGATCGCATCGTCCTGACCGAAGACCACGCGCTTGAGCGAGCCTTCCAGATCGCGCAGCACCTCTTGGTCGTCCTTCGAGACGGACTTCGGGGGGATGCGGGCGATCTTGGCGATGATCGCCTCGATCTCTTTCGTGCCGATGGACTTGCGGCGTTTCGAGGCGGCGACGAGGTGCTGGGCCGCGCCCGCCTCGTCGATCACGTCGATGGCCTTGTCGGGCAGCTTGCGGTCGTTGATGTAACGGTCCGAAAGCTCGACGGCGGTCTTGATCGCGTCGTTTGTGTATTTGATCGCGTGATGCTCCTCGAAGTAGGGCTTGAGGCCCTTGAGGATTTTCACGGTGTCGTCGACCGTCGGCTCGTTCACGTCGATCTTCTGGAACCGGCGGGACAGCGCGCGGTCCTTTTCGAAGTGCTGGCGGAATTCCTTGTAGGTCGTCGAGCCCATGCAGCGCAGCTTGCCGCCCTGAAGCGCGGGCTTCAGCAGGTTCGAGGCATCCATCGCCCCGCCCGAGGTGGCACCGGCACCGATCACGGTGTGGATTTCGTCGATGAACAGCACCGCGTCCGGGTGGTTTTCAAGTTCCGACACGACAGCCTTCAGACGTTCTTCGAAGTCGCCGCGATAGCGCGTGCCCGCAAGCAGCGCACCCATGTCGAGCGAGAAGATGGTGGTTTCCGAAAGCACTTCCGGCGTTTCACCCGCTTCGATCTTCTTGGCGAGGCCCTCGGCGATGGCGGTCTTGCCCACGCCGGGATCGCCCACCAGAAGCGGGTTGTTCTTGCGGCGGCGGCAGAGCACCTGAATGCAACGCTCGACCTCTTGATCGCGGCCGATCAGCGGGTCGATGTCGCCTTTGCGCGCCTTGGCGTTCAGATCGACACAGTATTTCCCGAGCGCGGAATCCTTGGCCTCTTCTTCCGGGGCCTCGTTGGTCGCTTCCTCGAAATCCGGGGTACCGGAAACGGGGCGGGTTTCGCCATAGGACGGGTCTTTGGCCACGCCATGCGCGATGTAGTTCACCGCGTCGTAGCGCGTCATGTCCTGCTCTTGCAGGAAATAGGCCGCGTTGCTTTCGCGTTCCGCGAAGATCGCGACCAGCACGTTGGCCCCGGTCACTTCGGTCCGGCCCGAGGACTGGACGTGGATCGCGGCCCGCTGGATCACGCGCTGGAATGCGGCGGTCGGAACGGCTTCCGACCCTTCGATGTTCGTCTCGAAGGCCGACAATTCCTCGTCGATGTATTTCAGCAGCGTCCCCCGAAGGTCTTCCAGATCCACGCTACAGGCTTTCATCACACGGGCCGCGTCGGGCTCGTCGATGAGTGCCAGGAGCAGGTGTTCCAGCGTGGCCAGCTCATGCTGTCGTTCATTGGCATGAGCGAGTGCGGCATGGATGGCCTGTTCAAGCGTGTTGGAAAAGGATGGCAAGTGGTTCACTCCTCGTTTCCGGGGTCGCTGGACGGAGTGTGGCCCGTCCATTCGACCGTGGCCTCATAGTATTAAGGATCGGTTTTCCCAGCGGTTCTTCAAGTGTTTTCTGGCAGGAAAACGCTCACAGCCGGGTGATCGTTGCACGAAGGCCTAGAAATTATCCTTGGCCCGGCGAATTGCGGCGAAAACCTCGGCATCGCCGTCATGTTCCATATCCACGGCCTTCTTCATCTCCGGCAGCCCGGCGCGAAGGAACGGATTGGTCGCTTTTTCGAGCGACAGCAGCGACGGAACGGTGAATTCGCCGTTCTCGCGCAGTTTCGTCGTCTGTTCGGCGCGGTGGATCAGGTCGGCATTCTGCGGCTCGACCGACAGCGCGAAGCGGGCGTTGGCCGCCGTGTATTCGTGGCCCGAACAGATCAGCGTGTCGTCAGGCAACGCCATCAGGCGCGACAGGGTGCCCCACATCTGTTCCGGCGTGCCCTCGAACAACCGGCCGCAGCCAAGCGCCATCAGGCTGTCGCCGGTGAAGGCGGCTTTCGCGTCGGGCATGTAGAACGCGATGTGGCCGATGGTGTGACCGTCGGCGGCGAACACCTGAACCTCGTGACCTGCGAAACTCAGCACGTCGCCGGGTTCGACCGCCTTGTCGAGCGCGGGCAGGCGCCCCGCATCGTGTTTGCCGCCGACCACCCGGCAGCCGTAAGCCGCGCGCAGATCGTCCACGCCTTCGATGTGGTCGCCGTGATGGTGCGTGATGAACAGATCGGTGAGGGTCCAGCCCCGCGCGTCGAGTTCGGCCTTGATCGGCGCGGTTTCGGGCGCGTCGAACAGCGCCGTCTCGCCCGTCGCCGCGTCATGGACGAGGAAGGCGTAGTTGTCGGAGCGGCAGGGGATGGTGATGAGTTCGAGCGTCATGTCGAGATGAATATGGGGGTCGGGGGGCGCTGGCTCAAGAGGGGATTTGCCCCCTGTTCACGGGGCGAGGATCGTCTAACCTGCGCCATATGCATCTGGACGCACAGGATCTTCGCGCTTTCTACTACCGTTCGGCCCTTGGCCGCGTGGCGCAGAAGAACATCCGTGACGAGGTTTGCCGGCTCTGGTCCGGTTCCGCCAAGGGGCAGACCGTGCTGGGCTATGGCTTCGCCGCGCCGCTGTTGCGCCCGTTTCTGGCCGATGCCCGCCGCGTGATCGCGCTGATGCCCGCGCCGCAGGGGGTCATGGCATGGCCTGCCGGAATGCCCAACGTGTCGGTTCTGTGCGAAGAGGTGCTCTGGCCCATCGACACCGGCGTGGCCGACAAGCTCATCATGCTTCATGGGCTCGAGACCTCGACGAACGCGCCGACGCTCTTGGACGAGGCCTACCGTGTGCTCGGCCCCGGTGGGCGCGCGCTGTTCATCGTGCCGAACCGCGCCGGGCTGTGGTCGCGGTCGGACAACACGCCCTTCGGCTATGGTCGCCCCTATTCGACCGGGCAACTCGAACATCAGCTTCGCGACCACGGGTTCGCGATCGAGCGGCATTCTGCCGCACTCTATCAGCCGCCCACCCATCGCCGCTTCTGGCTCAAGACCGGACCGATGTGGGAAAAGGTCGGGGCAGGGGCCCCGCGCATGGCGGGGGGCGTTCTGCTTGTCGAGGCCTCGAAACAGGTGAAGGCGCAGCACCGGCCGGGGCTGCCGGAGGCGGTAAAGCGCCCACTCAGCGTGCTGGAGGGGCTTGGCGCGCCCGAGCCGGGGCGGCAAGCTGGCCGGACGGCCAAGGGATTCGGTCCCTGTCCGTGAACATCCGGTCCGAAGGCCTGACAATCACAAGCCGGACGCCCTATTTCGCACGCACCCACGCCTACTTTCTATATGTTGGCGCAAAACCCCGTCATGCGTATTGCGGGCTTGGGATTGCTCTGCTAGACCCCCGCTGAATTTCAGATCGCTCGCAAAAATGCGGCATCGAGAGGCCGCCCCTGACTGCGCTCGCAGCCAAAGGATGGGGCTAAAGACATCGGAAGGGTGGACGTGTCCGAACCAGCTTCGATCACTTCTGGGATTGCCCAGCGTTACGCGACGGCCGTTTTTGAACTGGCCAAGGAAGAGAACTCCCTCAAGGCGGTGGAAGGCGACCTCGACCAGCTCGACGGCGCCCTCGCCGACAGCGCCGACTTCGCGCGCCTGATCCACTCGCCGGTCTATGGCCGCGACGCTCAGGCCGCCGCGATCAAGGCGCTTGCCGACAAGATGGGGCTTTCCAAGCAGATGACCGGCGTGCTCGCCGTCATGGCGCAGAAACGCCGCCTGTTCATCCTGCCGCAACTCATCGCCAAGCTTCGCGAGATGATCTCGGAAGACAAAGGCGAAGTCGTGGCCGACGTGACCGCCGCCAAGGCGCTCACCAAAGCCCAGCAGGACAAACTTGCCAAGGCGCTCAAGGCGTCGGTCGGCAAGGACGTGAAAATCAACATGGCCGTGGATGAAAGCCTCATCGGCGGCCTTATCGTGAAAGTCGGGTCCAAGATGATCGATAGCTCGATCGCTTCGCGCCTGAACGCACTCCAGAATTCCATGAAAGAGGTCGGATAAGAGAATGGGTATCCAAGCTTCCGAGATTTCTGCGATCCTCAAGGACCAGATCAAGAACTTTGGCCAGGAGGCCGAGGTGGCCGAAGTCGGTCACGTGCTCTCCGTCGGTGACGGTATCGCCCGTGTCTATGGCCTCGACAACGTGCAGGCCGGTGAAATGGTCGAATTCCCCGGTGGCATCCGGGGCATGGCGCTGAACCTCGAAGCCGACAACGTCGGTGTCGTTATCTTCGGTTCGGACCGTGACATTAAAGAAGGCGACACCGTCAAGCGCACGAACTCGATCGTGGACGTGCCGGTCGGTGACGCGCTGCTCGGCCGCGTGGTCGACGGTCTCGGCAACCCGATCGACGGCAAAGGCCCGATCGAAGCGAAAGAGCGTGCCGTGGCCGACGTGAAGGCCCCGGGCATCATCCCGCGTAAGTCGGTGCACGAGCCGATGGCGACCGGCCTCAAGTCGGTGGACGCGATGATCCCGATTGGCCGTGGCCAGCGTGAGCTTATCATCGGCGACCGTCAGACCGGCAAGACCGCCGTGGCGCTCGACACCATCCTGAACCAGAAGTCGTACAACGACGCCGCCGGCGACGACGAGTCGAAGAAGCTCTACTGCGTCTACGTCGCCGTCGGTCAGAAGCGTTCGACCGTCGCCCAGCTCGTCAAGAAACTGGAAGAGACCGGCGCCATCGAATACTCGATCATCGTCGCCGCGACCGCGTCGGACCCCGCGCCGATGCAGTACCTCGCCCCCTACACCGCGACCGCGATGGGCGAATACTTCCGCGACAACGGCCGTCACGCGCTGATGATCTACGACGATCTGTCGAAACAGGCCGTCGCCTACCGTCAGATGTCGCTGCTTCTGCGTCGTCCGCCGGGGCGTGAAGCCTATCCGGGTGACGTGTTCTACCTTCACTCCCGCCTGCTGGAGCGTTCGGCGAAGCTGAACGAAGACTTCGGTGCAGGTTCGCTGACGGCTCTGCCGATCATCGAAACGCAAGGCGGCGACGTGTCGGCGTTCATTCCGACCAACGTGATCTCGATCACCGACGGCCAGATCTTCCTTGAAACCGAACTGTTCTATCAGGGCATCCGCCCGGCCGTGAACACCGGTCTGTCGGTGTCGCGCGTGGGTTCGTCGGCTCAGACGAAAGCCATGTCCTCGGTCGCGGGTCCGGTGAAACTGTCGCTCGCCCAGTACCGCGAAATGGCCGCGTTCGCCCAGTTCGGCTCCGACCTCGACGCCGCCACCCAGCAGCTGCTGGCCCGTGGTGCCCGTCTGACCGAGCTGATGAAGCAGCCGCAGTATTCGCCGCTGACCAACGCCGAAATCGTCTGCGTGATCTACGCCGGCACCAACGGCTTCCTCGACAAGCTGCCGGTCTCGGCCGTGGCGAAGTTCGAAAGCGGTCTTCTGAACCACCTGCGTTCGAAACATGCTGACCTGCTCAAGGACATCACCGAGAACGACCGCAAGGTGAAAGACGATCTGGCGGACAAGATCAAAGCCGCCATCGAAGAATTCGCAGCGGGCTTCACGGCCTGATCCCGGTTAACTTCCTGAGGAGGCAGTCATGCCAAGTCTTAAGGACCTGAAAAACCGGATCGACACCGTCAAGTCGACGCGGAAGATCACCAAGGCCATGCAGATGGTCGCGGCGGCCAAGCTCCGCCGCGCCCAGGAAGCGGCCGAGGCGTCGCGCCCGTACACGGAACGGTTCAACGCCGTTCTGGGCGGGCTCGCCAAGGCGTCGGCAGGGTCCGACGCCGCGCCGATCCTTCTGCGGGGCACGGGATCCGATCAGGTGCAGCTTCTCGTCGTCATGACCGCCGAGCGCGGTCTGTGCGGCGGCTTCAACTCGTCGATCGTGAAACTGGCCAAGCAAAAGGCGGAAACGCTGAAGGGCGAAGGCAAGACGGTCAAGATCCTGACGGTCGGCAAGAAAGGCCGCGAACAGCTCAAGCGTGATTACGGCGATCTGCTGATCGGTCACGTCGATCTGTCCGAGGTCAAGAACATCGGCTACGCGAACGCGCAGGAGATCGCGAACGATCTGCTCGCACGTTTCGATGCGGGTGACTTCGACGTCGCGACGATCTTCTACAACCGTTTCGAAAACGTGGTGTCGCAGATTCCGACCGCCGTTCAGGTGATCCCGGCCAAGTTCGACACCCCGTCGGAGAGCGACGAGACCGGCTACGTCTACGATTACGAGCCGTCCGAGGAAGAGGTGCTCGCCACGCTGCTGCCCAAGGGCGTGGCAACGGCGATCTTCTCGGCGCTGCTCGAGAACGGCGCGTCCGAACAGGGCGCACGCATGTCGGCGATGGACAACGCCACGCGCAACGCGGGCGAGATGATCGACAAGCTGACGATCGAGTACAACCGCTCGCGTCAGGCCGTTATCACCAACGAGCTGATTGAAATCATTTCGGGCGCCGAGGCGCTCTAAGGGAACCGGAGAAACACAAGATGGCAAATGCAAAAGGCAAAGTGACCCAGGTCATCGGCGCCGTCGTCGACGTGCAGTTCGAGGATCACCTTCCGGCGATCCTTAACGCGCTTGAAACTGATAACAACGGCAACCGTCTCGTCCTCGAAGTGGCGCAGCACCTTGGTGAGAACACCGTGCGCACCATCGCGATGGACGCGACCGAAGGTCTCGTGCGCGGTCACGAAGTGGCCGACACCGGCAAGCCGATCTCGGTTCCGGTGGGCACCGCCACGCTGGGCCGCATCCTGAACGTCACCGGCGACCCGGTGGACGAAAAGGGCCCGATCGAAGCCGACGAATACCGCCCGATCCACGCGGACGCGCCCGACTTCGACGAGCAGGCGACCGAGGCCGAAATCCTCGTCACCGGCATCAAGGTCATCGACCTGCTGGCCCCCTACTCGAAGGGCGGCAAGATCGGCCTCTTCGGCGGCGCCGGCGTGGGCAAGACCGTTCTCATTCAGGAACTCATCAACAACATCGCCAAGGTGCACTCGGGTCTGTCCGTGTTCGCCGGTGTGGGTGAGCGGACCCGTGAAGGGAACGACCTCTACCACGAGATGATCGAATCCGGCGTTCTGACCCCGGACAACCTGCCGGACTCGAAGATCGCTCTGGTCTACGGCCAGATGAACGAGCCGCCGGGTGCCCGTGCCCGTATCGCGCTGACCGGCCTGACGCTGGCCGAGCAGTTCCGCGACGCGACCGGGACCGACGTTCTGTTCTTCGTCGACAACATCTTCCGCTTCACGCAGGCGGGTTCCGAGATGTCGGCGCTTCTGGGTCGTATCCCGTCCGCCGTGGGTTACCAGCCGACGCTGGCCACCGACATGGGCGCAATGCAGGAACGCATCACCTCGACCAAGAACGGCTCGATCACCTCGATCCAGGCCGTGTACGTGCCCGCGGACGACCTTACCGACCCGGCACCGGCCACGACCTTCGCCCACCTCGACGCGACGACCGTGCTTAACCGCGCGATCTCGGAACTCGGCATCTACCCCGCCGTGGACCCGCTCGACTCCACCTCGCGTCTCATGGACCCGCTGGTGATCGGCGACGAACACTACAAGGTTGCCCGTGACGTTCAGGGTATCCTTCAGCGCTACAAGTCGCTGCAGGACATCATTGCCATTCTCGGCATGGACGAACTGTCGGAAGAGGACAAACTCACCGTGGCCCGCGCCCGTAAGATCCAGCGTTTCCTCTCGCAGCCGTTCGACGTTGCGAAAGTGTTCACCGGCTCGGACGGCGTTCAGGTTCCGCTCGAGGACACGATCAAATCGTTCCGCGCGGTTGTGGACGGCGAATACGATCACCTGCCCGAAGGCGCCTTCTACATGGTCGGCGGCATCGACGAGGTGATCGCCAAAGCCGAGAAGATGGCCGCGGACGCTGCGTAATCAGTCCTCCCCCGGCCCGCGCCGGGGGGCGGCTCCTATCAGGAGACATACATGGCTGACATGATGCAATTCGACCTGGTGTCGCCGGAGCGCCGCCTGACCTCGACCGAGGCCAGCGCCGTGCAAATCCCCGGCGCCGATGGCGACTTCACGGCGATGGCGCAACACGCGCCGACCATCGCGACGCTTCGTCCCGGCATCGTCACGGTGCAGGGTGCTGGTGGTGAAGAGAGATACGTCGTGACCGGCGGCTTCGCCGAAGTTACGCCGGACGGCACCACGGTTCTGGCCGAGCGTGCCATGCCCGCGGGCGAAGTGACGCAGGACATCATCGACGACTTCGTCGCCACCGCCGTTGCCGCGCGCGACAACGCGACGCCCGAGATGCTGGACCAACTGTCCAAGCAGGTCGGCGACATCGCCCTCGTCGCGTCCGAGCTGGGCCTGCAAAGCAAAGCATAAGAAGAACCCGAACGACCGGGGGACAGTAAAGGCCCTGCATCTTCGGATGCGGGGCCTTTTCTTTGCGAAACCGTCGCCCGGTTAGTGCGGCTGTCCCATCATCCGCTCATGCACCGCCATCATGCCCCGCTCGGCCATGTCCGAGACTTCGGCGGCATGGGTGTGGAGCGCGGCCACCAGTTCGGGATCGTCCGAGGTCTGCACGACGACGATCCCCGCGTCGGTCACCTCGATCTCGGTCTCCAGCGCCTCGGCCCGTTCGAAGAAGATGTCGAGCGTCGGGCTCTGGATGATGATGCGTGGATCGTCCTTGGCATCGACCCGGCCGATCATCCCGACCACATGGCTGACCAAAACTTCCATCACTTCGGGGTCTGACGACCGCGTGACGCTGCGGATGCCGTTCGGCAGGTTCTCAACCTCCCGCGTGATCGTCTGGAAGTTCCGAAACATGACCGCAAGCTCGGCGCTTTCCTCGGGCGTCGCGTTTTCGCCGAAAAGGCCCGGCATGTTCACTTCGTCATGCCCGGTCCCGTCGGCACCGTGCATGTGGGACATGCCGCCCATATGCCCCTGCTGGGCCAGCGCGGGCGTAGACAGGCAAAGGGCTAGGGCTAGGGCAGTGGACATTCGGAACATGGTGATCTCTCCCAAGACTGGTTGAAAGAGTTATATGCAAGAAAACGAATGCAGGAAATGACGTTTGCGCTACCCGCCCTGCGGACCCGTGGGGAGGCCAACGTAGCTGAACGCCCCCAGTTCGCGCAGCAGCTTCCGGCGCATCGCCTCTTCGTAGTCGTTGTAGCTGTTCGTCGGTTGCACGAAGGCTCCGGGGCCTTGGATCACCGATTGCAGATAGTATCGGACCACGGTCGGATCGCCGTCGGTGATGACCAGACCGTTCACCGTGACCAAGGACATATCGTGGGCGACGTAGGCGCTGGCCGGGGGGAAGCCATCGTTGTTCACACCGTCGCCCGAAACGTCGATGACCTGACGATCGCAGGTTTCCGGCGCGGCCTTCAACAGGTTCAGTGCATGTCCCAGCGCATAGCCGAGCGACGTCGGGAACTCCGCCACCTGCCGTGGCGTGGCCCGCAGCTCCCCCGCGACGGCGGCAAGCGCCGCGCCACCGGCGACGAATGTCCACGGGAGTTGTTCATACTGATGGCGCGCACCGCTCCACTCGAAAATCGACAGCCAGATGCCGCCCTGCGCCTCGACCGCCCCCACGACCTCGGGATCGGTGAGGGCCCGCGCCAGACCTTCCTGCTGCAAGTCGTATTCCCGCGCGTCGACCGAGGCCGACACATCGAGAGCGAGGACCAGCGACAATTTGCAAGCCGCCGCCGGGGCGGCGGCAAGGGCCAGCCCGGCCGTCAGTGCCATGCGGCGCAGGAAAGGTCGCGGTGTCATGGCGCGATAGTAGCACGACCTGCGAAGCGCACCAAAAATTTGCCGATGGGCGTCGTGCGCGGGTCAAGAAATGGCCCATTTCGCATGGCAGGATCTGGCGTGTTAAATGGTTTTCGGAGACTCGCCATGACGGTCAAGGCCCTCACGTTCTTCGCACTTTTCGCGACTCCCCTGCCGGTTCAGGCGCAACCCTATTCGACCTCGATGGCCCAATGCGCGGGGCTTTACGACGCGCTGACCCGCCTGATGACCAGCGTCGACAAGCAGGAATCGCTTGCGGTGGCGGCGTCCAGATACCTCGGTTCCGCGCGCGCTCAGGCGATGCGCGAAGGGCGCAGTGACGCGGAAAAGGCGGTCGAGGCGACGTATTTCTCGACCCGCGACGAATGGATCGCCAAGGGCGCCCGCATCGTCTTTTCGCAGGAGTTCCATGACTGGGCCGCCTATTGCCGGTCCTTCGCGCAGGATCAAGGCATCGACCTTGGGTTGTCCTGAGCGGCAAAGTCGCGGCGGTTCGCGCCAAAATCGTTGATCCGGCCCGGGCATGGCCCTAGCAAAAGCCATGTCGGACGACCGCGCCCTCTGGTTCATCCTCGCCACCATCCTGATCGACGCGATCGGGGTGGGGCTGATCTTTCCGCTCATGCCGGACCTGATGGACCGCGTGGGCGCCGGGGGCGCGTCTAACGGTGCGGTGCTGGGCGGTATCCTGATGGCGGCCTATGCGGCGACGCAGTTCTTGTGCGCGCCGGCCGTGGGGGGATTGTCCGATGCCGTCGGTCGCAAGCCCGTGCTGCTCGTCGCCCTCGCCACGCTGGCCGTCGACTATGTCATCATGGCGCTCGCGACGAGCTTTTGGCTGCTGCTCGCGGGCCGGCTCCTCGCCGGTGTCGCGGGTGCGACCTACATCACGGCGACCGCCTATCTCGCCGACATCTCGACGCCCGAGAAGCGGGCCGCGAATTTCGGGCTGATCGGCGCGACCTTCGGCATCGGCTTCGTCCTTGGCCCCGCACTCGGCGGTCTGCTCGCCGGTATCGACGTGACCGCTCCGTTCTGGGTCGCCGCCGCGCTGTCGGCCGCGAATGTCGCCTTCGGCCTCGCCGTCCTGCCCGAAAGCCTCGCCCCCGCCAAACGCCGGGCCTTCCGCGCCAGCGACCTCAACCCGTTCGGCGCGATCCGCGATGCGTTCCGAATGCCCGCGCTCGCGCTGCCGCTCGCCTGCATGTTCGTCTTCGAATTCGCCAACATGGTCTACCCGACCCTTTGGGCTTTCTGGGGGCGCGAGGCGTTCGGCTGGTCCGCGACCATGATCGGCGGCACGCTTGCGGCCTACGGGGTCGGGGTCGCGCTCACGCAGGGTCTTGTCCTGCCCGCCCTCCTGAAACGGATGAGCGAGCACGGCGTCCTCACCTTCGCGCTGTTGACCGGCACCGTTGCCGCCTTCGCCTTCGGTTTCACGACCGCGCCCTGGCTGGTCGCGGTGATCCTTCCCATCGCCTGCCTCTCCGACATGGCCCCTCCGACGCTGACCGCGATCATGGCCAACGCTACGGACGAGGATCGGCAGGGCGTGCTGCAAGGTGTCATCGCCTCGCTCGGTTCGCTCGCCGCGATCTTCGCGCCGCTTCTGATGACCCCGCTCTTTCGCCATTACACCGGCCCCGACACGCCGTTCCACATGCCGGGTGCCCCGTTCCTGTTCGCGGGCTTCCTGATGCTTCTCATCTTCCCCGTTGTGAACCGGATACGCCTGCGCACGGAAACCGCCTCAGGGGCTTGAACGATTTGCACTTTTCGGGGCACCCTGCGCCCGGGCGGGCGAAAAAAGAAGCAGGTTTCGCACATGTGGCGTATCAGAACCCATCGTATGGGCATCGACAGCGGATCGAAGGTGTTGTTCTCGGACTTCGTGACCGATGGCGCCATGTGGACGGGTGAGGGGGATCGCGAGATCCGGATGCTGATCCCGTTCTCGGAAAAATTCGTGACCGCGCCTGCGGTGATGGTCGGCATGTCGATGTGGGACATCGACGCCGAAACCAACTCCCGCATCGACATTTCGTCGGACAACGTGACGCCCGAGAATTTCGAGATCGTGTTTCATACGTGGGGCGACACCAAAGTCGCCCGCATCCGCGCAGACTGGATCGCCTTCGGCGAAGTCGGTGACGAAGACGACTGGGACGTGCCCTAGGTCGTCTCCGACCTTGAAACTCAGCTATAGAGCGTTTCGTACAGCGGCTGGAGCGTTTCGTGCTCGAACAGCGACGAGACCGACGTGCCGCCCCAGATGTTCAGGATCGCCTGCGCGAAGATCGGGGCCAGCGGCACGATACGGATGTTCGGCGCGGCGGCCACTTCCGGCGTCGCGGCAATCGAGTCGGTCAGAACGAGGCTTTTCAGCTTCGACGCGGTCACCCGTTCGACCGCCGGGCCGGACATGACGCCGTGGGTGATATAGGCATGCACCTCGGCCGCGCCGCTGTCCATCAGCACATCGGCGGCCTTGCACAGCGTTCCGGCGGTGTCGCAGATGTCGTCGACGATGATGCAGCGTTTGCCGGTCACGTCGCCGATCACGTTCATCTCGGCCACTTCACCCGCCTTCTCGCGGCGCTTGTCCACGATGGCCAGCGGCGCCTCGATACGCTTGGCGAGTTCACGGGCACGGGCCACGCCGCCAACGTCGGGCGAGATCACCATGACATCGTCAAGGCAGTCCTTGAAGTGGTGGCGCACATCCAGCGCGAAGACCGGGCTGGCGTAAAGGTTGTCGACGGGAATGTCGAAGAACCCCTGAATCTGCGTCGCGTGCAGGTCCATGGTCAGAACCCGCTCGATCCCGGCCTGCGTTATCATGTTGGCGACCAGCTTGGCGCTGATCGGCGTGCGCGCCTTGGTCCGGCGATCCTGACGGGCATAGCCGAAATACGGAATAACGGCCGTGATCCGGCCCGCCGACGAGCGGCGCAGCGTGTCCGAGATGATGAGCAGTTCCATCAGGTTGTCGTTCGCAGGGCGCGAGGTCGACTGGATGATGAACATATCCTCGCCGCGCACGTTCTCGTGCACCTCGACGAAAACTTCGGCGTCGTTGAACCGTTCGACGCGGGCATCGACCAGCTTGACGGCCGACCCGCGATGGATCGACATCCGCCGCGCGACCGCCTCGGCCAGTTTCAGGTTGGCATTGCCCGAAATGAGCTTGGGTTCGGTGAGTGCTGGCATGGAGGTATCCCCGGCTGTCCATGTAACAGAATCGCGACCGCTCGCGTTGACTTCGCTTAACACCGGGCTAGGTTCATGGCCACAGGCGGCACGGGCGAGGGGGCGATATGCCGAAAATAGACTACTATTTCAGCACGATTTCACCCTACACCTACCTCGCCGGCCCGCGATTTCGCGCGATTTGCGAGGCGCACGGGGCCGAGGTGAACGTCAAACCCTTCGATATCGTCGGGATGTTTCCGCGCACGGGCGGCAAGCCGCTGGCCGAACGGCACCCGTCGCGGCAGGCCTACCGCCTCGTCGATCTGGAGCGACAGGGCAAGAAGGCGGGCCTTCCGATCCACGTCCAGCCCGCGCATTTCCCGACCAATGCCGCGCCAAGTTCCTACGCGATCATCGCGGCGGCACAGGCCGGGGGTGGCGACATCCTGTCGCTGGTGCAAGGCATCCTCGCCGCTTGCTGGGCCGAGGAAAAGAACATCGCCGAAGACGACGTCATCAAGGCCTGCCTTGCCGACGCGGGCTTCGACTCTTCGCTTGCCGACACCGGGCTTTTCACCGGGGCCGAGGTCTATGGCCGCAACCTTGAAGACGCGATCAATGCCGGGGTCTTCGGCGCGCCGTTCTTCATCGTGGACGACACCGAGAAATTCTGGGGACAGGACCGATTGGAGGATCTGGACCTGTTCCTCAAAGGTGACTTGTGATGGAGGGCGGGCCACCGCTCACCACCGTCGCGGGGCATCCGACCCATGTCGTGCGCGTCGGGTCCGGGGTGCGGCGCGCGCTGTTCATCCATTGCTCGCTCGCCCATTCCGGTGCCTGGACCGGGGTCGAGGCCGCGCTTCTGGACAAACTTCAGATGACCGCGTTCGACCGGCCCGGGCATGGCCGCTCGGCTCCGTGGCTGGGGGGCGAGGATGGGGCGGCGCTTCATACCCTCGTCACCAATATGGCGGGAAAGCTGATCGACAAGCGGGCCGATGTCATCGGCCACAGCTACGGCGCGACGGTCGCCCTGCGGCTCGCGATGGAATGGCCCGAGCATGTGCGCAGCCTCGTTATGATCGAACCGGTGTTCTTCGCCGCGATCCGGGGCACGCCGGAGTATGACGCGGCCAAGGGGATGATCGACACCCTGCGCGGCCTGATCGCCAAGGGCGACCGGATGCAGGCGGCGCAGATCTTTCACGACGCGACCAACCCGGATCTTCCGTTCACAAGACTGTCCGACGACCGTCAGAAGCGCCTCGCCTCGCGCATCGACATCGTGGTCGAGGAAAGCCCCGCCACCTTCGACGACACCGCCGGGATGCTCGATCCGGGGCGGCTGGAGAAAATCAAACAGCCCGTTCTGCTTCTGGAAAGTGCGAACCCACCCGTCGGCGTGCGCGCGGTGCACGAAGCCCTCTGCGCCCGTATCCCGCAGACGCAGCGGGTCATTATCGCGGGCGCCGGTCACATGGCGCCACTCACGCACCCCGAAAACGTGGCGGGCGAGATCGCGGCCTTTCTGAAAATCTAGCCGCGCAGAACGGTCAGGAACTTGTCGAGCGCCGCATCGCTCATGGACCAGTCGCAGACGAGCCGCGCGGTCAGCCTGTCGTCCTCCGCCGCCCCGTCGAGGTCGCCGTCCCACATATAGTAATAGGCGCCCGCATCGAAGAGCCGCCGATGGTCCGCCACCCGCATCGTCGGAAACATCATGTTGCCCGACGGCGCATAGGCGAAGGTGATGTCGTTCATCCCCTCCATCGCGTCCTGCAACCGCTGGCGCGATGCATTGGCGGCCCGTGCGAGGTCAAGCCAGCGCCCGCCTTCGAGATAGGGCAGGAACTGCGCCGCGAGATAGCGTTGCTTGGAAAACAGGTGCCCGCCCCGCTTGCGCCGAAGCTCGAATTCCCATGCCTTCTCGGGGTCGAAAAAGACCACGGCCTCGGCTCCCATCAGCCCGTTCTTGGTGCCGCCGAAGCTGACGACATCGACGCCCGCCTTCCACGTCATCTCCGCCGAGCTGCATCCCAGCTCGACCAGCGCATTGGCGAAACGGGCCCCGTCCAGATGCACGGGCAGGTCGTATTCCTTCGCCACGGCGCAAAGGCCGCGCAGATCGTCGAGGGCGTAGATCGTTCCACGCTCGGTGATCTGGGTGATCGACACAGGCCCGCGCTGCGGCCCGTGAACACCGCGCGTTTCCTCGCCCGCGATCACCCGGCGCAGATCCTCCGCCGTCATGCGCCCGTCGGTCGTCGGCACCAGCGTCAGCTTGGCCCCGCCCGTGTAGAATTCAGGCGCATTGCACTCGTCCTCATGGATATGGGCGGTATCCGTGCAGAAAACGGTGTGGAACGGTTGCGCATAGGTGGCGAGCGCAAGAGCGTTGGCCGCCGTCCCCGTCGCGACGAAATAGACGGCGGCTTCGGGGGCCTCGAACACCTCCCGCACGGCCGCGACGGCCCGCGCGGTCACGTCGTCGGCACCATATCCGCCGGTATAGCCTTCGTTGGCTTCCGTCAGGGCCTCGATCACGCTCGGATGCACCGGGCCACCGTTGTCGGACGCGAAAAACATCACAGCTCCTCTTCGATCACGTAGTCTTCCCAGTCCTCTTCCGGGACTTCGAATTCGGGCACGGTCCAGCCGCGCACCGATTGACCGGCTTCGTGCGTGCTGTCCGGGGTGCCGGTCAGCAGCGGGTGCCAGTCGGGCAGGGGCTTGCCTTCGTGCCGCAGGCGATAAGCGCAGGTGCGGGGCATGAAGTAGCCGACCTTGTCCATGTTGTCGGGCCGCAGCACGATGCATTCGGGCACGAACTGCAACCGGATGTCGTATTGCGCGCAGCGGCAGGTGTCGTTGTCCAAAAGGCGACAGGCCACGCTGGTGAACACGACCTCGCCCGTCTCGTCGTCTTCCAGCTTGTTCAGGCAGCACTTGCCGCAGCCATCGCACAGCGCCTCCCACTCTGTCGGGGTGAGGCTGTCGAGCGGCAGGGTCCAGAAGTTCTTGCGCAGGCGAGTCGTCATCCGGCGACAGTCGCGCAGCGGTGCGGGAATGGAAAGGGGCGGAACCGCCTGCGGCGGGCGACCGCCTTGTTAGGGGCGTCGCAAGATTTCGGAAGAACAACTTAAGGTAGAAATTTGCCTTGCGCCCTACCGGGAGTTGAATATGCTTTCTGGCACACAAGGGAGGCGCGAATTGATCCTGAGCCACATGCGAAACGCGCAGGTTGCTGAAGGGGTCCGCGCCCAGATCGACCTGCATCTCGACCGTGTGCGGCGAAGGCTTGGCTTCGACGTGGTTTTCGTGGCCCGCGTGGCCGGTGGCGAACGGCGGATCGAGGCGATGTCGGCGGCTCCGGGGTTCCCAACGGATCACAGGGTCGGAGAGGTGCGTGCGCTGCGCGATTGTCCGGTGGTTCTGGCCGCGGCACTCCGCGACCCGGCGGCCTTCGCGGGCCAGATCTCGGAGGCGGATGCGGGGCCGGACGCGCCAGACGCGGTGGTGGGTGTGGCGCTTCATGCCTCCAACGGCAGCCTCTTCGGCGCGCTCGGGGGGATCGTTTCGGCACCCGTGGACATGGCCGCCATCACAACGGCAGCCGCCGCGATGGCGGTCAGCCTCGACCTGTTGCATGACCACGCCGTCGCCGCGCAACGCGTTCGCGGCTTGCTGCACGAGGTCATTCGCGAGCGGCGGTTCTACCCCGTGTTCCAGCCAGTCATCGATGTCGCGACCGGAGACGTGATCTACCGCGAGGGCCTGACACGGCTCGACACCACCGACGACACGAGCGTGCCGCAACTGCTTGCCGCCGCGCATTCCGTCGGCATGGGTCCGGCGCTGGAGCTTGCCTTCGCGCGCGCCATCATCGACGCGGACGAGGGCTGGGGGGACAATGCCGGGATCGCCGTCAACCTGTCCGAGACGACTTTGCACTCCGCCGAATTCGACAGGTTCCTGACACAGGTCGAACCGGGCCTGACCGTCGAACTGACCGAGTATGAGCCTGTCAGGGACTACCGCGCACTTGCCGGTGTGGTCGCGCGGATGCGGGCAGCGGGCCTCAGCCTCGCCATCGACGATGCGGGGGCCGGCTATACTTCGCTGCGCCATATCCTCGACCTGAAGCCCGACGTGCTCAAGATGGACGCGCAGCTCTCGACGCGGGTCGACACGGACCCCGAAGCGATCGCGCTGTTCCGTGCGCTTCAGACCTACTGCGACGAAACCGGCACGGTTCTGGTGATCGAAGGCGTCGAGCGGCACGAACAACTGGTGGCGTTGCAATCGGTGGGGGTGCGTTATGTGCAGGGATTTCACTTGGGCGAACCCGAGCCGCGCCTTGGCGCCCAGAGGGGCTAGGCAACGCATGTCGGGTGGTCTGAACCTTGGGAAACACAGGGCCGTTCCGAACGGCCGGAGCGCCTTGAAAATAGGCGACCCGACCGCGGAAAAGCTGCGTAATTTTTGGGCTTTAGGTCCGGTTCGGACCTTACATGCCGTGGCGACCGAAGATGGTGCGGAAGGTCATGGCGATGATCCGCAATTCCATCCCGAAGCCCGCGTTGCGGATGTAGTTCAGGTCGCGCAACGTCTTGGCCCGCGTGGCGTCGATGCCGACCGCGTATCCCAGCGTGACCTGAGCCAGACCGCTGATCCCCGGACGCACCGAGTGGCGTTCGGAATAGCGCGGGATTTCAGCCGCGAATTCGCAGGCGTGGTCGAAGGTGTCCGGGCGCGGCCCGATGACGCTCATTTCGCCCATCAGCACATTCAGGGCCTGAGGAAGCTCGTCGGTCCGGGTCTTGCGGAGGATCTTGCCGAGCTTCGTGATCCGGTTGACTTCCAGAGGGTCCTTGGCGCTGCGCGTCGGCGCGGCCGCCTTGGTCATCGTCCTGAATTTCAACACTTTAAACGGCTTGCAGTCCTGGCCCATACGCTCCTGCCGGAAGAACAGGGGGCCAGGGTTCAGGAAAGGATTAACGATGAGCAACAGAAGCGCGACAACCGCGCCGATGCTCAACAGAACAAGACTAAACAAAATGTCGAAAATCCGTTTTGCCGCCCAGAATACGGGCGATCCACCGCGAAACCCTTCGCGCTTTAATTGCGCAGGTCTCGACTCATGAAAAGGCTCAAAACGAAACCCGACGTTCGGATCCGCTGACATGGTTACCCCCAGTGCTCAATCCGCCGCAATCAATCAATTTTTGGGATTTTGGCAGCCCACGTCGTCAATTTACTGCGCTGCGGCAATTTGTATAGGGTCTATTAAGCTATTTCTCCAAAACCGCTTTGGGTCGGCAAGAAATGGCGAGTCGGCGCTTAGAAATTGGGCGTTGGTGGGGGGAATCCGTGCGTAAAATCCAAGCTTATGGTTAACGCTATCGGAATTCGGGTGCAGGATTCGGCGCGCGGAGAGACTCAGTCGGCCGTGTCCGGGCCGGATTCGCCAAGCACTTCGGTCAGGGCGTCGAGTTCGCGCAAGAGCGCCTGCGTGCGTTCCGTTCCGAATTCCGCGTGGATCGCCGCGAACACCGCCGCACTGTCGTCGGCCGCCGATGCGATCAGCGTCGCACCCGCCGGGGTGAGCGAGGCGAGGCTCCGCCGCCGGTCGTCCCGGTCGCGGCGCACGTCGATGTAACCGACTTCACGCAAAGTCTTGAGGATGCGCGTCAAGGACGGGCCGAGGATCGCGGCGCGTTCGGCCAGGGTCGAGACGTCGAGCTCGCCCGACTCCTCCAGCACGCGAAGCACGCGCCATTGCTGCTCCGTCACACCGATCTGCCGCAACATCGGCCTGATCCGGAACATCACCGCTTCCCGTGCGCGCAAGAGCATGATGGGCAGCGACTTCCGCGTCGGGCTGAATGTCTGGCGGTCGGCGTCTTCTGACATCCACAGGGCTCCTAATCCGGTCCGACACACATTAGGCGAGAGTTTCTGCCTGTAAAAGACGATCCCTTGCGCCCATAAAGTTAACGTGTTAAATAAATGCGCAAGAGAGGAGAATCGCACCCATGCCGCACCTGATCGTCGAGTATTCGCCGGGTCTGGAAGACATCGTCGACATGCCCGCCGTTCTGGCGTCGCTGCATGACACGCTCCTGTCGCTCGACCCGTTCCCGACCGCTGGCATCCGCGTGCGCGCCTACCGCGCCGATCACGCCATCGTGGCGGACGGGCATTCCGACAACCACTTCTGCGCGCTGACGATGAACGTCGGCCACGGGCGCGAGACCGAAGTGCTCAAGGCGGCGGGCGACGCCGTGTTCGCCAACGCGCAGGCCGCGTTCGCCGTCCCCCTCGGTCAGCCGCACTTCGCCCTATCCCTCGAAATCCGGGTCATCGACCCCGTCCTCACATGGAAAGACACGCCGATCCACGGCCGTCTCTCCAAGACCTGACAGGAGCCGACATGAGCGTTCTCGACGACAATATCGCCAAGGCACAGGGGTTCATGGCGCGGTTCCGCAAGGACGGCGTGATGAACCATATCGACGGGCAGAACGCCCCCGCCATGTCCGGTGAGACCTTCACCACGATCTCGCCTGTCGATCTGAGCGAGCTTGCCCCGGTCGCCCGTGGCGGCGCCGCCGACATCGATAACGCGGTCGCGGCGGCAAAGGCGGCGTTCCCCGCATGGTCGAAGACTCCGGGGGCCGAGCGGCGCAAGATCCTCATCAAGGTCGCCGAAGCCATCGAGGCGCGGGCCGAGGAAATCGCTTTCACCGAATGCATGGACACCGGGCAGGCGCTCAGGTTCATGTCCAAGGCCGCCATTCGCGGTGCTGCCAACTTCCGGTTCTTCGCCGATCAGGCCCCGACCGCCGAAGACGGGCAGGCGTTGCGCAATCCGACCCAGATGAACGTGACCTCGCGCCGCGCCATCGGCCCGGTCGGTGTCATCACCCCGTGGAACACGCCCTTCATGCTGTCGACGTGGAAGATCGCCCCGGCGCTCGCCGCCGGATGCACGGTCGTCCACAAGCCCGCCGAGTTCTCGCCGATGACCGCCAAGCTTCTGGCCGAGATCGCCGAAGAGGCGGGGTTGCCCAAGGGCGTGCTGAACGTGGTGAACGGGTTCGGTGAGGATGCGGGCAAGCGCCTGACCGAGCACCCCGGCATCAAGGCCATCGCTTTCGTCGGTGAAAGCCGCACTGGGTCGATGATTATGGCGCAGGGTGCGGCGACGCTGAAGCGCGTGCATTTCGAGCTGGGCGGCAAGAACCCGGTCATCATCTTCGACGATGCCGATATCGACCGCGCCGTGGATGCGGCGGTCTTCATGATCTACTCGCTCAACGGCGAACGCTGCACCTCGTCCTCTCGGCTTCTGGTGCAGGACACGATCTATGACGAGGTGACGCGCCGCGTGGCCGAGGCCGCGGGGCGCATCAAGGTGGGCCACCCCCTCGACCCCGACACCGTGGTCGGCCCGGTGATCCACCCGGAGCACGAAGAAAAGGTCATGTCCTACTTCGCCAAGGCGCAGGAAGAGGGCGCGACCATCGCCGTGGGCGGGGCCAAGGTGGGCGAGCAGGGGTGCTACATCGCGCCGACGCTGTTCACGCAGGCCACGAACGACATGGCCATCGCGCAGGAAGAGATTTTCGGCCCGGTCCTGACGGCCATTCCGTTCAAAGACGACGCGGATGCGCTCGAAATCGCGAACGGCGTGCAATACGGCCTCGCGGCCTATCTGTGGACCCGCGACCTCGACCGGGCGATGCGCATGACCGATGCGCTCGACGCGGGTATGATGTGGGTGAATTCGGAAAACATCCGTCACCTGCCATCGCCCTTCGGCGGCACCAAAGCCTCCGGCATCGGGCGGGACGGCGGCGATTGGTCCTTTGACTTCTACATGGAGACGGTGAACGTATCGTTCCCACGCGCGGACCATAAAATCCCGAAACTCGGCGGGTGAGGCGCCATTTCGCATGACCGGAGGAGATATGCGTCATGGGTGAAATCGTTCTGGCGGCCAAGATGACCCACGTTCCGACGATGCAGATGTCGGAGCAGGACGGGCCGATCAAGGGCAAACGTCAGGCCGCGATCGACGGCCACTATGAAATCGCGCGCCGGGCCAAGGCGTTGGGCGCGGAGACTGTGGTGATCTGCGACACGCACTGGCTGGTGAACGCGGGGTTCCATATCAATGCCAACGACAGGTTCGAGGGGCTTCTGACCTCGTCCGAGTTTCCGCAGTTCATCCGCGACATGCCCTATAGCCACGCGGGCAACCCGGCGCTTGGCGATGCCATTGCCGAGGCCGCGTGCGAGATGGGCGTCTACACGCTCGCCCATCATCTCGACAGTCTCGACCTCGAATACGGCTCGCTCGTCCCGCTGTCGTTCATGAGCCGCGAACATGAGATGAAGGTGGTTTCCATCGCGGCCTTCTGCACGGTCCACGACCATGACGAGAGCCGTGTGCTGGGGGAGGCGATCCGCAAGGCGGTCGACGCCTCGGACGACAAGGTTCTGCTCGTCGCCTCCGGCAGCCTCAGCCACAAGATCTGGTCGAACAAGGATTATGCCCCGAACAACGGCACCTTCACGATCAGTTCGGAGTTCAACCGTCAGGTCGATCTCATGGTGCTCGAGATGTGGAAGCGCGGCGATCACGCGACCTTCCTCAAGATGCTCGGCGACTATGCCCTGCACTGCTCGGGCGAGGGCTCGATGCACGACACCGCCATGCTTTATGGTGCCCTCGGCTGGGATGCCTACACGGGCGAATGCGAGGTCGTCACCGACTATTTCCCATCCTCTGGCACAGGCCAGGCCAATGTCATCTTCCCGGTGCAGTAAGGAGCCCAGATGCCCATTCCCGCCCCGAACCTTTACCCGCCGTTCAACATCATCCGGCTGTCCCATGTCGATTTCGGCGTGCGCGATCTGGCGGCGTCCAAGGCGTTCTACGTCGATACGCTCGGCCTTCAGATCACGGACGAGGACGACAGCACCGTCTATCTGCGCGCGATGGAAGAGCGGGGGCATCACTGCATGGTGCTTCACAAATCCACCGAGCCGCACGTCAAGGCGCTGTCGTTCAAGGTCTTCGACGAGAGCGAATTGGACAAGGCGCACGACTGGTTCAAGTCACAGGGGCACGGGGTCGACTGGGTCGAGCGCCCCTATCAGGGTCGCACGCTCGCGACGCACGATCACCTCAGTATGCCCATCGAATTCTACTTCAAGATGGAGCGGTTGCCGCCGATCCACCAGAAATATGCGCTCTACAAGGGTGTGAAGCCGCTGCGCATCGACCACTTCAACTGCTTCGTGCCGAACGTGGACGAGGCGGTGGGCTTTTACAACGAGATCGGCTTTCGGGTGACCGAATACACCGAGGATGAGGAAAGCAAGCGGCTTTGGGCGGCCTGGACCCATCGCAAGGGCGGGGTCCACGACATCGCCTTCACCAACGGGACCGGCCCGCGCCTGCACCACACGGCGTTCTGGGTGCCGACACCTCTCAACATCATCGACCTGCTCGATCTGATGTCCACCACCGGCTATGTATCGAATATCGAACGCGGACCGGGGCGCCACGGCATTTCCAACGCGTTCTTCCTGTACATTCTCGACCCCGACGGGCACCGGATCGAGATTTACTGTTCCGACTATCAGACCGTGGACCCGGACCTCGAAGCGATCCGGTGGGATCTGAAAGACCCGCAGCGTCAAACGCTCTGGGGCGCGCCTGCGCCGAAGTCGTGGTTCGAACATGGCTCGGTCTTCGACGGGCTCGACGTCAGCGAGTCGAACCTCGGCGCATCGCCGATCATCGCACCGTGAGGAGGGCATCATGAGCAATCGCATCGCGGCCTTCCGGGCCGATGGCACCACCCGCTACGGCGTCGTCACCGACGAGGGCCTCATCGACCTGACCGATGTGGCGGGCTACGCGGACCTTCAGGCGGTCGTCGTGGACGGCGCTCTGGAAAAGGTGATCGCGCTGGCCGAGGGGCGCGCGCCCACCTTCGCCTCGGATGAGGTCGAGTTCCTGATCCCCATCGCACGGCCTGAGAAAATCCTCTGCGTCGGCGTGAACTTCCCCGACCGCAACGCCGAATACAAGGACGGTTCGGCTCAGCCCAAGCATATGTCGCTGTTCCCGCGCTTTCCCCGCAGCTTCACGGGCCATGGCCAGCCGCTCATCCGTCCGCCGGAAAACCACACGCTCGACTACGAGGGCGAAGTGGTCGTCGTGATTGGCAAGGGCGGTCGCCGGATCGCGGCAGGGGATGCCTATGACCACATCGCCGCGCTCACCATCGCGAACGAAGGCACGATCCGCGACTGGGTGCGCCATGCGAAATTCAACGTCACGCAAGGCAAGAACTGGGACAACTCCGGCGCCATCGGCCCGTGGCTCGTGCCCTTCACCGATCCGGCGCAACTCGACGATGCCCGCATCGTCACGCGCGTGAACGGCGAGGTGCGGCAGGACGACGTGCTGGCCAACATGATGTTCCCCATCCGTGAAGAGATCGCCTATATCTCGACCTTCACCACGCTCGTGCCCGGCGACGTCATCATCACCGGCACGCCCACCGGCGCGGGCGCACGGTTCGATCCGCCGAAATACCTCGTCCCCGGCGATGTGGTCGAAGTCGAGGTGAACGGCATCGGCACCCTCACCAACACCGTGGCCGACGAATGACCTTGACGGACGCCCAAGTCGAAGAGGCGGCTGCCGACCTTTTGACCGCCGAAGACACCCGGACCCAGATCGGCCTCCTGTCGCTCCGCCACCCCGGCATGACGCTGGACGACGCCTATCGCATTCAGTCGGCCCAGATGGCGCAGAAACTGGCGGGGGGCCGGCGGATCGTCGGGTGGAAAATCGGCCTGACCTCCAAGGTCATGCAGGAGGCGCTGAAGATCGACACGCCGGACAGCGGCGTGCTTTTCGACGACATGATCTTTCCGAACGGCGGGACGGTGCCGGCAGGCCGGTTCATCCAGCCGCGGATCGAGGCCGAGATCGCATTCGTGATGAAAGCGCCTTTGTCGGGTGAGGTCAGCCGCGACGACGTGATTGCGGCGACGGATTACGTCACCCCCTCGCTCGAAATCCTCGACACCCGCATCCTGCGCGCCGATCCCGACACGGGGACGCCCCGGATCATCACCGACACCGTGTCGGACAACGCGGCCAACGCGGGCATCGTGACTGGGAAAGAACAAAACCCGCCCGAGGCCTTCGACCTGCGCTGGACCGGCGCGATCCTCACCAAGAACGACGAAGTGGTCGCGACCGGCCTTGGCGCCGCCGTGCTGAACGACCCGGTGACGGGCATCGTCTGGCTCGCGCGGCGCATGGGGCAATACGGGCAGCGGATCGAGGCGGGGCAGGTGGTCTTGTCCGGCTCGTTCATCGCGCCTATCGAATGTCCATCCGGCACCCGCATCTCCGCCGACTTCGGCGCGTTCGGGTCCGTGGCGATCAACTTCGACTAGGGGAGGGGCCGATGCCCGCACCGACCAACCACTTCAAGGCGCGGCTCAAGTCCGGCGAAACGCAGATCGGCCTCTGGGTCTCGATGGGCGATGCGTCGGTTGCCGAACTCTGTGCGCAAGCGGGGTTCGATTGGCTGGTGATCGATGGCGAACACGGCCCGAACGACCTTCTGTCGATCCGCGATCAGCTGCGCGCGGTCGGCACGACGACCTCCGCCGTGGTGCGCGCCCGCGACGACGACCGCTCGTTCATCAAGCAACTCCTCGACGTCGGTGCGCAAACCATCCTCATCCCGATGATCGAAAGCGGCGCGCAGGCGCGCGAGGCGGTGCGTTCGATGCTCTACCCCCCGCACGGCGTGCGCGGCATCGGGGCGGCCTTGGCGCGTGCGTCCGCCTATAACGCGATCCCCGATTACCTGCACACCGCGAATGACGAGGTCTGCCTGCTGCTTCAGGTCGAGAACCGGGCAGGCGTCGCGGCGCTGGACGATATTCTCGCGGTCGAGGGCGTCGATGGCGTGTTCGTCGGCCCCGCCGATCTGGCCGCCGACATGGGGTTCATCGGCAATCCCGGCGCGCCCGAGGTTCAGGCGGTTGTAGTCGACGTGCTCACCCGTATCCGGGCGGCGGGCAAGGCGGCAGGCATCCTGACCTCGGACCGGGCGCTCGCGCAGAGCTATGCCGACATGGGTGTCGAATTCCTCGCCGTCGGCACGGATGTCGGCACGCTGGTCGGCGGGCTCAAGACCCTGCGCGGTGCGTTCTGACCTACAGAACCACGCGGTATTCCGGCAGACCCGGCACCTCGACCCCCTGTGCGAAAAGCACGCCGTCATCGGGCGACGGGTCGTCCAGACCCATCCGCGCTGTTCCCACGAACAGGGTTTTCAGATCCGGCCCGCCCAGAGCCGGACAGGTCGCGCGCCGCGCCGGAACCTCGACGGCATAATCGAACCGCCCGTCCGGCAGATACCGGGCCACGCGGCCCATGTTCCACTGGGCGTTCCAGATCGCACCTTCGCCGTCCACGATGGAGCCATCGGGCAGGGGGCGTTCGCCGCTCAGATCGATATGCACGCGTGCCGTGCCTGTGGGCCAGCCGTCGGCGTCCAGCGGCAGCGCCATGATCTGCCGGGTGGGCGTGTCGGTGTAGTAGGCCGTGCGTCCGTCCGGCGCGAAGCAGATGGAATTGGATACAGTCACCCCATCCACGATCCTGCGCAACTCGCCACGGTAATAGCGGAAGATCGCGGCCACGCCCGGCTCGAATTTCTTGCCCATCGTGCCGATCCAGAACCCGCCGTGCGGATCGGCGCGCCCGTCGTTCGAGCGGGTCGCGGGGTTGTCGGCATCCAGTTGGACGACTGTGTTCACCTTCGCCGTCTCGACATCGAAGGTGAAAAGCTGTGTCTCGGACGCTACAAACAGCAGATTTCGCGACACCCAGCCCGCCGCCGAGACCGCCTCGTCGAACGACCACTCGCGCGGGCCGTCCGGGCCCCGCGTCAGCAGCTTCCGGCTCAAAATATCGAACCAGTACAATTGTTTGGACAGCGGGTGCCACAGCAGGCCCTCGCCAAGCGCACAGGCCCGAGTATCGAATTGGTACATTTCGCGGCGTTCCTCCCCGCTAGACGAAAAACATTTATCTGATCTATGTCAAATCGCCGTGTGAACCGGGTGGTTACATTACGAAAACGCTAGGGGAGAGCAGAATGCGTCTGACACTGAGAACGAACCTTGCCGCACGGGTCCTCATGTTCTGCGGTGTGAACACGGATCAGACCGTTCGCTCGTCTGAGATCGCCGAGGCGACCAACGCCTCGGGCAATCACCTGAGCCAGGTGATCCACAAGCTTCAGCAATTCGGATATGTCGAAACCCGGCGCGGGCGCGGTGGCGGCCTCATGCTGGCGCGCAAGCCCGAAGCCATTTCGATCGGTGCCCTGTTTCGCGATTTCGAGGCGGAGGTGCCGTTCACCGAGTGCTTCGACGCCGCCAACAACAACTGCCCACTGATCGAGACCTGCCGCCTCAACACCTATATCAAGAAGGCGCTCGACGCGTTCTATTCCGAACTGGATGAGGTCACACTGGCCGATCTGGTCAAGGACAACTGCGGCCTGATCGAGCTTCTCGACCTGAACCCCGCCAACGGGGTGTCCTGCGACCGCAGCCGTCAGGCCTCGGCCGCCGAGTAGATACGAAAAGGCCGCCGGGAGGGGACAGTCCCGACGGCCTCCTCAGAAGCGAAGTACCAGGGAGATCAAGCCGGCTCGTCTTCGCTCCGTTCGCCAAGGGTCACGTTGAACGTCTGTTCCTGCCCTTTGCGCAGCACCTTCAGTTCGACATCCGACCCCGGCATGTCGCCGGCGATGGCACGGGTCAGGTCGCGGGGGCCGTCGATGGCCTTGCCGTTCACCTCGGTGACGATATCGCCCGCTTCCAGCCCGGCCTCTTCGGCGGGCGTGCCCGACATGACGCTTTGCACCATCGTGCCGTTCGCCTCTTCCAGACCGAGCGCGGCGACCACGTCTTCGCTGACCGGCGCGATCTGAACGCCCAGCCAGCCGCGGCTGACTTCGCCGTCGTCCGACAGGTCCGCCACGATCTCTTTGACCATGTCCGCAGGCACGGCGAAGCCGAGGCCGATCGAACCGCCGGTGGGCGAGATGATCGCGGTGTTCATCCCGATCACCTGACCGTTGGGGTTCAGAAGCGGACCGCCCGAGTTGCCCCGGTTGATCGCGGCGTCGGTCTGGATGAAGTTGTCGAACGGACCCGCGCGCAGATCACGACCGATGGCCGAGACGATACCCGTGGTCACGGTGTTGCCGAGGCCGAACGGATTGCCCATCGCGATCACGTTCTCACCGACCTGAAGATCGGCCGAGGTGCCGAATTCAAGCGCGGGCAGGCCGGTCGCATCGACCTTGAGAACGGCGATGTCCGTGGCGGCATCGACGCCGACGACCTCGGCGGTCATCTCGCGCCCGTCCTCGAGCGTCACCTTGACCTCATCCGCGCCTCGCACGACGTGGGCGTTGGTCACGATCTGACCGTCCTCGGACACGATGAACCCGGTGCCCGCGCCGCGCATCTGGCGGTCCGGCATCTGGCCGCGCGGGTCGCCCTCGGGCATCGGCATGCCGAAGCGCTTGGAAAACTCCTCGAACGGCGTGCCTTCGAATGGGTCGCCCTGTGCGGGCTGGGCCGATGCGTTGCGCGAGGTTTCGATGGTCACGACGGCGGGCGCCACCTGTTTGACCAGATCGACATAGCCACCCTCGACCGGGGCGGCGGCGAAAGCGGGTTGGGTGGTGTTGGTGATCGCGGCGACACCGCCACCGGCGAGAAGCGCGCTGACCGCCAGTGCAGGGGCCACGCGGTTCATGATGGTGTTCTTGGGCATGAAGCATCCTCTTTTGACTGCGAGGGGCTTGGTCGCCCCCTTCGGATGACACGAAGATGAACGTGGCGAATTGCAGCGCCACATCGGCAGGATTGCATCTGCGTAATCTTCGTCACGGCGGCGTGAAAAGGGGTGTTTCGACCGGGTGAAACCTGCAAAACAAGGGGCAACCGCCTATGTTGTGGGCGAGTAACCGGTAGCGACCCATGAAAATTCTTGTCGTAGAAGACGACCCGACCACAGCAGATTTCATCGCCCGCGGCTTTTCCGAAGAGGGGCATTCCGTCGACCGGCTGGCCGATGGGCGCTCGGCGCTCGGGCAGGCGATGCAGGGCAGTTACGACGTGCTGGTCGTCGACCGCATGCTGCCGGAACTCGACGGCCTGTCGCTGGTCAAGGCGTTGCGCGCGGCCCGTGTCGCGACGCCCGCGATCTTCCTGACCTCGGTCGGCGGGGTCGAGGATCGGATCGCGGGGCTGGAAGCCGGGGGCGACGACTACCTCGTCAAACCCTTCGCCTTCGGGGAACTCTCCGCGCGCGTCGCCGCGCTGACCCGCCGCCCGCCCTTGCAGGCCGAGGAAACGACGCTGAAGGCGGGCGATCTGGAGATGGACCTCGTGCGGCGCGAGGTGCGCCGCGCCGGGCGGCCCATCGACCTCCTGCCGCGCGAATTCGCGCTGCTCGAACACCTGTTGCGGCGCAAAGGCCGGGTGCAGACCCGGACCATGCTTCTGGAAAACGTGTGGGACATCCATTTCGACCCCGGCACCAACGTGGTCGAAACCCATATCAGCCGCCTGCGGGCCAAGGTGGACAAGCCCTTCGACCACGAGTTGATCCGCACCGTGCGCGGCGCGGGGTATCGCATTGACGACTAGGGCCCGCCGCTCGACCCGGATCATGCGCTCGACGCCGGTGCGTCAGGCGGTGTTGCTGGTGGCGGTCGTGGCTCTGGTCAATCTGGCCTCGCTGGGCGTGGCGTGGCTGACCCAGCGCGCCAACACGCTTCAGGACCTGCGTGCCGATCTGGACCGCGAGATGGCGAGTTTCGAGATTTCGGCAAGCCCGTCGGCCCTGCGCACGCTGGTCGAGGCGCGCGCCCGGGTGACCGACCCGCGCGACACGGTGTTCGTGTTTCTGGGGGACGACCGCCGCAGCACCGGAAATGCGCGTGCCGTGCTGAACGGGGTCGACGTGGGCTTCACCGCTTTGGAGGACACGCGGCCCCTGTCGGACGAAGGCTATATCGACGATGTGCGGCGGCTGTCGGGCGGGGTGCTGATCGTCGCCAAGAGCCTCGAACCGCTGGCGCGTCTGGGCGAGACCTTTCTCGTGCTGCTGCTGGTGTCGACGCTGCCCACGGTTCTGATCGCTCTGGGCACCGGCGCGGTGATCGCCCGCGCCTCGGCCCGCCGCGTGGAGCGGATCGAAGGCGTGCTCGACCGGATCGCCTCCGGCGACCTCGCGGCCCGGTCGCATGAGACCGGCGACGGCGACGACCTGTCGCGCATCGGGGCGCGGGTGAACCGGATGGCGGTGAAGCAGGAGGCCGCGACCGAGGCGCTGAGGCAGGTCACCACCGACATCGCCCATGACCTGCGCACGCCGTTGCAGCGGATCGGCGTCACGCTTCAGGATCTCGAAGACCGTCTGCCGGAGGGCGAGGCGCGCGACCTCGCCCAAGCGGCAGGGGAGGAGGCCGAACGCGCGGTGTCGGTCTTTCGCGCCCTGCTCCAGATCGCGCAGATCGAAGGGGGAAGCGCCAAGGACCGGTTCCGTCCCGTCGATCTGGGCGCGGTGGCGCTGCGGATCGCGGAGCTCTACGAGCCCTCGGCGGAGGACCGCGAGGACCGTTTCACCGTGGACGTGCCCGACACGCCCGTGATGGTGCGCGGCGATGGCGACCTGATCGGTCAGGCGCTCGCCAACCTGATCGAGAACGCCCTTCGTCACACGCCGCCCGGCGGCGAGGTGCGGGTGCGGGTCGGGCCGGACGGCACCCTGAGCGTGGCCGACAGCGGCCCCGGTATCCCCGAGACCGAGCGTGACAAGGTCCTGCGCCGTCTCTACCGTCTCGAACGCTCGCGCACGACGCCGGGCAACGGCCTCGGCCTCGCCCTCGTCGCGGCCATCGCGGAGAGCCACGGCGCGGCACTGGACCTTGGCGACGCCGACCCGGGCCTGATCGTCACGTTGCGCTTTCAGGGGTAGGGTTTCCAAGCGGCGCGCGGGCAAGCCCGCGCACAGGGTTTGCGCCGTCCCGCCTGCGGCGGGTCGTCGCGGTGGGGGGAGGCCAGCCTCCCCCCCCGGATTTGCAGGCAAATCCGTCCCCCTCCGAGGTTTTTCGAAACAGAGAAGGGGGACGGGTGTGGTTACTCCGCCGGGGCGTGGACGTCGTCGGGGGCCTTTGGCGTGAAGCGCGAGGCGAAGCGGCCGATGGCGTCGGTGTAGGTGAGGATCACCGGCACGACGACCAGCGTCAGCAGCGAGGACGAGATCAGGCCGCCGATCACGGCATGGGCCATCGACGCGTTCTGCCCGGTGCCGCCGTGGATGTTGAGCGCCAGCGGCAGCATGCCGAAGATCATCGCGAGCGTCGTCATCACGATGGGCCGGAACCGCGTGCGCCCGGCGATGACCAGCGCATCGTAGAGGTTCAGCCCCTCGTCACGGACATGCTGGTTGGCGTTGTCCACGAGCAGGATCGCGTTCTTGGTGACCAGACCCATCAGCATGATGAACCCGATGATCGACATGACGTTCAGCGTCGAGTCGAATACCAGCAGACCGCCCAGCACGCCGATCAGGGCCAGCGGCAGGGACGACATGATCGCCAGAGGTTGCAGGAACGAGCCGAACTGCGAGGCGAGCACGAGGTAGATGAAGATGATCGCCAGAGCCAGCGCGGCGGCGGCGGCGAACCCCAGATCCTGCATGTCCTCGACTTCGCCCCCGGTGCCCTGACTGTAGCCCAGCGGGTAGTCGAGCGCGGCGGCGGCCTCCTGCACCGCGGCGGTCACGTCGCCGGGGCGCACGCCGCTTTCGAGGTTCGCGGTGACACGGACCGAGCGTTCCCGGTCTTCGCGGTTGATCTCGCCCGGTCCTTCGGACTGGGTGATCGTCGCCACCTGATCGAGCCGGATGACATCCGTCGACCCGGTCGCGCCCGATTGCGCGATGGGCAGCGCGCCCAGATAGGCCGCGTCGTTTCGCGCGCTGTCGGGCAGGCGCACCACCACGTCGAGGCTTTCGCCGCGCGGGCTTGTCCATTCCGACACGGTCTGGCCTTCGAGCATCGAGGACAGGGTGTCGCCGACGGAGGCGAGCGAAACGCCGAGGTCGAAGGCCGCATCGCGGTCGACTTCGATCCCGATGGTGGGCTGGGGATCGTCGAGCGTGGTGTTGATGTCGACCAGCCCCTCGATCCCGGCCATGTCGTCGGCCAGTTCGCGGGCCAGCTTTTCCAGGACGCGCAGATCGGGGCCGAAGATCTTGATCTCGATCGGCGGTTCCACCGGACCCATGCCGCCCGATGCGCCCACCGAGAATTCGGCGCCGGGGATGGCTTTCAGCGCGTCGCGCACGGGGCTCGTCAGATCCTGCGGGGACCGGCTGCGTTGATCCGAGGGCACGAGGATGCCGATGATCGTGGCGTTGTTATCGCCCGACGAGGTGCCGGAGTTCACCGTCGCGTAGGTGCTTTCGATTTCCGGGAACCTGTCGTGCAGGAGCGCGTCGACCTGCGCGATCTTGTCGGCCGTCCGGTCGAGCGAGGTGCCCACCGGCGCCTTGAGGTCGACCTGGATTTCCCCTGTGTCGGACGGCGGAATGAACTCGCCCCCGATCAGGGGGAACAGGGCGAAGGCGCCGACGAAGGCGGCGAAGGCCACGCTCAGCGTCGTCTTGCGGAACTTGAGCGCCTTTTTCAGGAGCTTGCCGTATTGCTCGCCGATCCAGTCGAACAGGCGGTCGAACTGGCCCACGGCGCGGCCCACGATGCCGCGTTTGCGGTTCGGGTCGGCGGCCGGGTCGTACCACACCGACGACATCATCGGGTCAAGCGTGAAGGACACGAAGAGCGAGATCAGGACGGCCACCGACACGGTGATCCCGAACTGGAAGAAGAAGCGCCCGATGATCCCTTCCATGAACGCCACCGGCAGGAACACCGAGACGATGGAAAGCGTGGTGGCAAGCACGGCGAGGCCGATTTCCTTGGTCCCGTCCAGCGCGGCCTGAATGTGGGATTTGCCCATGTGCAGGTGTCGCACGATGTTTTCGCGCACGACGATGGCGTCGTCGATCAGGATGCCGACCGACAGCGACAGCGCCATGAGCGTCATCATGTTGAGCGTGAAGCCCATCGCGTAGATCGCCGTCATCGTCGCGATGATCGAGATCGGCAGGGTCAGGCCGGTGATGACCGTCGAACGCCATGAGTTGAGGAACAGGAACACGATGATCGTGGCGAGGATCGCGCCCTCGACGATCATCGACTGGACCGAGTGGAAGCTTTCGATCACGGGTTCCGAGTTGTCGCGCAGCACCGAGATTTCGATGCCCTCGAACTGAGGGTCTTCGTTCATCTTGTGCACTTCTTCGACGACGCGTTCGGCCACGTCCACGGTGTTCGCGCCCTGCGTCTTGAGCACGTCGATGGCCAGTGCATCCTGCCCGTTCAGCATGGCGAGGCTGTCGCGCTCGGCCAGACCCGTGGTCACGTTCGCCACGTCGCCCAGACGGATCGGCTGACCGCCGCGCCGGGCCACTATGATGTCCTCGAAGGCGCGCAGGGTTTCGATGCGGCCTTCGACCTGAACCGACTGGCTCTGGCCGCCGGAGGTTACGGCGCCTGCGGGCACATCCTGATTTTCCTGTGCGACGGCGTTCGACACCTCGGCGATGCCCACGTTCAGGGCGGTCTGCCGGTCCGGGTCGATCTCGATCAGCACTTCGCGCGGGCGTCCGCCCACCACGTCGGCATTGCCGACACCGCGCAGGTTCGAAATGCGCTTGGCGATGTAATCCTCGGTCACCTGCGTCAGCGTGCCGATGTCGAGCTCGTCCGAGCTGACCCCGATCGACAGGATCGGCAGATCGGACGGGTCGAAGCGCAGGATGCGCGGGTCGTCGGCATTGTCGGGCAGAAGCGGTCCGATCTGGCTCACCCGGTCGCGCACGTCCTGCACGGCGGTGGCGCTGTCCACTTCCAGATCGAACTGGATGATGACCAGCGACGAGCCGGTGAGCGCGGTCGACTGGATGTTGTCGATGCCGGCAAGCGTCGAGACGCTGTCCTCGATCGGCTCGATGATGTCGCTTTCCACCGCTTCCGGCGTCGCGCCGGGGTAGGAGGTGACGACGGCGACGACCGGGAAATCCACGTCCGGGAACTGTTCGACCGGAAGGCGGGAGTAGGAGAACGCGCCCACGACCATGAGCGCGATCATCACCATCGTGGCAAAGACCGGCTGGCCGACGCTGATGCGGGTCAGGAACATCTGGGCTTACTCCGTGATCGCGAATTTCTGACCGGCGCGAAGCTCGGGCAGGGGGGCCGACACGACGGTGTCGCCGGGCTCAAGACCCGAAGCGATTTCGACCTTGGCCCCGTTGTCCCAGTCGCGCGCGACCTCGACCGCGCGCCGTTCCAGCGCCTCGCCGTTCGCGGTCAGGACGAATGTGCCCTGCGCATCCTCGCGGATGGCTTCGACGGGCACCCAGAGCGCATCGGATTTCTCTTCCAGCGTGATGCGGCCCGTGGCGAACATGCCGCCGCGCAGGGCGCCATTGGTGTTTTCGAGCGCGATATAGACCGGAAGCATCCGCGAGCCGGAGATGGCCATGGGATTCAGACGCTCGACCTCGCCGGTGAAGGTCTGGTCTCCGAAGCCCTCGACGCGCAGGGTGACGATCTGGCCTTCGGTGATCTGGTTCGAGATCGACACGGGCGCGGTCGCCTCGACTTCCAGCGAGGTCAAATCGACGATGGTGAACAGCGGCGACCCGGTGGCGACGAACGCGCCCGGATCGACCTGACGCTCGGCGATGACGCCATCGAAGGGCGCGGTCACGCGGGCCTTTTCCAGCGCGGTTTGCGCATTCTGGACCGAGGTTTCCTGAGCGGCGACCTGAGCGCGAAGCTGATCCAGCCCCGACTGCGCGTTCTCGAGCGCCGTGGGCGCGGCAAGGTCACGCTCCACAAGCGTTTGGGTGCGCTCGAAATCGCTTTGGGCCTGCGCGAACTGAACGCGCGTCGCTTCGGCATTGGATTGCGCCTGAGCGAGCTGGTTTTCCAGCGATACGACGTCGAACTGGGCCAGAAGCGCGCCTTCCTTGACCGAGTCGCCTTCGCGCACGGTCACGTCGAGCAACCGGGCCGATACTTCGGCCGACAGATGCACCTGACGCGACGGGGTGAGAGAGCCGGTCACGCGCAGGGTTTCGGATAGATCGCCGGGCGCCACTTCGGTGACTTCGAACGGGGCGAGGCGCACGATCAGTTCGGCGGGGGCTTCCGGCTCGACCGGGGCGGCCTGCTCCGGCGGTTCCGGGATCAGGCCGTTCTGGTCGGCATAGTAATACCCGCCGCCAGCGGTCACGGCGAGAACCAGAAGAACCAGCCACGGCCATTTGCGCCGCTTCGGTTTCTCGCCCTTGGCGATGGCCTCGGCGCGCGCTTTCTCGCGCTTGTTCATCGCCCAGTCGGGCTTGGGGTTATGCATATTCACGTCTCTCACTCCGTGTCTGCCATCTGGCGTTGGGCGCGTTCGGTCCATTCGTCGAGGAAGTCGGCGGAGGTCCGGAAAAATTGTGCGAAGGTTGTGACCCGTGCGCGGGCTTCGGCACGGCTGTCGGGAAAACTGGCGGCGGCATCTTCGATGCTGCGGGCGCGGGTGCGAAAGCGCGCGGCCATGCCGGCGAGCATGTCCTCGGCCGGGTTGGTCACGGCCATATAACTGTCGGCGCGCGACCCACGCGTCGCCACGCGGGTCAGGATGCCCTTGTCGGCAAGCTGGCGGCAATTGGTCGAGGCCGAGGCTTTCGAAATCGAAAGCGCCTCGGTAATCTCGGCCAGCGTTCGCGGCTCGCCTTCGACCAGAAGGTAGCCGAGGACTTGCCCGGCAATGCGCGGCAGGCCGTCTTCCTGGGTCATGAAACCCATCTGTTCGATGAAATGGTCAATCGGGTCACGGTTCATGGGTGGCCATATAGGTCTGTCCGGTTCATCGTTCAATTCAAATTGAACGTATTGAACGCAATAATTCCGCACTGCGGCGAGATTTGGGCGCGCAGGGCAAGAATTCGGGGCGGCAGGGCCGGAGTGTGCACAGACGCGTGCATGGGGCGTGGGGGTGCAATGCGTAGCCGGTCACGCGCCTTTGTCATTGCCCATCCGGCCTTTGGGGCTTAGGTAACGCACGTCCCGCGCGAAGGAGAGAGACATGGCATTTTACCGTTCCCGCCGCTCCACCCATGGCCGCAACATGGCCGGTGCCCGTGGCCTCTGGCGTGCCACCGGCATGACCGACGAGGATTTCGGCAAGCCGATCATCGCCGTGGTGAATAGCTTCACGCAGTTCGTGCCGGGCCACGTCCACCTCAAGGATCTGGGCCAGCTCGTCGCGGGCGAGATCGAAAAGGCGGGCGGTGTCGCCAAGGAATTCAACACCATCGCCGTCGACGACGGCATCGCGATGGGCCACGACGGGATGCTCTATTCGCTGCCGTCGCGTGAAATCATCGCGGATTCGGTCGAATACATGGTGAACGCGCATTGCGCCGACGCGATGGTCTGTATCTCGAACTGCGACAAGATCACCCCCGGCATGATGATGGCCGCGATGCGCCTGAACATCCCGGTGATCTTCGTCTCCGGCGGCCCGATGGAGGCCGGGAAGGTCAAGGTCGGCGATCTGGAAAAGGCGGTCGATCTGGTCGACGCGATGGTCGCCGCCGCCGACGATCAATACACCGACGAGCAGGTTCAGGCCTTCGAGGAAAACGCCTGTCCGACCTGCGGCTCGTGCTCGGGCATGTTCACCGCGAACTCGATGAACTGTCTGGCCGAGGCGCTGGGCCTCGCGCTGCCGGGCAACGGCTCGGTGCTGGCCACCCATGCCGACCGCGAGCGTCTGTTCCGCGAAGCGGGACGCCGGATCGTCGAGATCACAAAGCTGCATTACGAGGTCGAGGACGAGGGCTACCTGCCCCGCGAAATCGCCACGTTCGAGGCGTTCGAGAATGCCATGTCGCTCGACATCGCGATGGGCGGCTCGACCAACACTGTGTTGCACCTTCTGGCCATCGCCTATGAGGGCAAGGTCGACTTTACGATGGACGACATCGACCGGCTGAGCCGCAAGGTGCCGGTCCTGTGCAAGGTCGCGCCCGCCAAGGACGACGTGCATATGGAAGACGTGCACCGCGCGGGCGGCATCATGGGCATTCTGGGCGAAATGCTGCGCGGCGGGCTGATCCACGGCGACGTGCGCACCGTTCATTCGCAGAGCATGGCCGAGGCGATCGCGAAATGGGACGTCATGGTCGCCAACGACCCGGACACCGAGGCGTTCTACCGTGCGGCCCCGGGCGGTGTGCGCACGACGCAGGCGTTTTCGACCGAAAACCGCTACAAGGAACTCGACCGCGACCGCGAAGGTGGCGTGATCCGAACCGTCGAACACGCCTTTTCGCAGGACGGGGGCCTTGCGGTCCTGTTCGGCAACATCGCCGAGAACGGCTGTATCGTAAAAACCGCGGGCGTGGACGACTCGATCCTGAAATTCACCGGCACCGCGCGGGTTTTCGAAAGCCAGGACGCCGCCGTGAACGGCATCCTCAAGGGCGAAGTGACTGCGGGCGAGGTCGTGGTGATCCGCTACGAAGGGCCGCAGGGCGGGCCGGGGATGCAGGAAATGCTGTATCCGACGAGCTACCTGAAATCAAAAGGGCTCGGCAAAGCCTGCGCGCTGCTCACCGACGGTCGGTTCTCGGGTGGCACGAGCGGTTTGTCCATCGGCCACGTCAGCCCCGAAGCCGCCGAGGGCGGTCTGATCGGGCTGGTCGAGACCGGCGACACGATCGAGATCGACATTCCGGGCCGCACCATCAACCTCGCCGTGCCGGACAACGAACTGGCCGCACGGCGCGAAACCAAGGGCGCGCTGCCGTGGAAACCGGCCGAGCACCGGACCCGCGCGGTGTCGACCGCGCTCAAGGCCTATGCGCTGCTGGCGTCCTCGGCCAACCGGGGCGGCGTGCGGATCCTGCCGGGCGAAGAGTAAGCGGAGCGGGCGTGCGCCCGCGCTTTGGGAGCCGTGAAATCCGGTCCCCGGATTGCACGGCGGCGGGGGGCCAGCCCCCCGTGGACCCATTCGCGGGCGAATGTGTCCGGCCCCCCGAGGTTTCCCGGAAACGAAGAAGAGACAGGTTGCCCGGAGGTCGCGAGGGGCTTATCTGACCTGCGGGACGAAGGGGAGCCGACATGGCGGAAAACTCGGAAGACAGGGCCAAGTCGAAACAGGTCGGTGCGCTGCGCGGTCTGTGGCCGTTCATGCTGCCCTATAAGGGTCTGCTGATCGCCGCATTGCTGGCGCTGGTCTTTACCGCCGGAATTTCGCTCGTCATGCCGCTTGCGGTGCGACGGGTCATCGACGGGTTTTCGAGTTCGGCCGACGCGCTTCTGGACAAGTATTTCCTTGCCGCGATGGGTGTCGCGGTGCTGCTCGCCCTTGGCACGGGCCTGCGCTATTTCCTCGTCACCCGGCTGGGCGAACGGGTGGTGGCCGATATCCGCGAGGCGGTGTTCGACCGAGTGATCGGCATGAGCCCGGCGTTTTACGAAAAGATCATGACGGGCGAGGTGTTGAGCCGCATCACCACCGACACGACGCTGATCCTGTCGGTCATCGGGTCGTCAGTCTCGGTCGCGCTGCGCAACGCGCTCATCCTGATCGGCGGCACGATCATGCTCTTGTTCACATCGGCCAAGCTGACCGGCCTCGTGCTGCTCATCGTGCCGGTCGTGATGATCCCGATCATCGTGCTGGGCCGAAGGATGCGGGTTCTGAGCCGCGAGAACCAGGATTGGATCGCCAAATCCTCCGGCAAGGCGTCGGAGGCGCTGCTGTCGGTCCAGACCGTGCAGGCGTTTACCCATGAAGACCCGTCGCGAGAGACATTCCGCGAGGTGACCGAGGAAAGCTTCCGGTCGGCCCAGAAGCGGATCACGACCCGTGCGCTCATGACGATGATCGTCATCACGCTGATTTTCTCGGGTGTCGTCGGCGTGCTTTGGATCGGGGCGCGCGACGTGCGGGCCGACGAAATGTCGATCGGCGCATTGGTGCAGTTCGTGATCTACGCGATCATGACGGCGGGCGCGGTGGGCGCGCTGTCCGAGATTTGGTCGGAGCTTCAGCGCGCCGCCGGGGCGACCGAACGGCTGGTGGAGCTTTTGCGTGCCGAGGATGCGGTGAACGACCCCGAGGCGCCGAAAACGCTGGCCAAGCCGGTGCGCGGGGCGATCCGTTTCGATGACGTGACCTTCCGCTATCCGGCCCGGCCCGAGCATATCGCGCTGGATGGCGTGACGCTCGACGTGCAGCCCGGTGAGACTGTGGCGCTGGTCGGCCCATCGGGGGCGGGCAAATCGACGATCATCCAGCTTCTCCAGCGGTTTTACGATCCGAATGCGGGATCGGTGAGCATCGACGGCATGGACTTGCGTGACCTTGCGCGGGACGATTTCCGGCGTCACGTCGCCCTCGTCCCACAGGACGCGGTGATCTTTGCCGACACGGCGCGCGAGAACATCCGTTTCGGTCGGCTCGATGCCACCGATGCCGAGGTCGAGGCGGCGGCCAAGGCCGCAGCGGCGCATGAGTTCCTGACGAAGCTGCCCGAAGGGTACGACAGCTATGTCGGCGAGCGCGGCGTCATGTTGTCGGGCGGGCAGAAGCAACGCATCGCCATCGCGCGGGCCATTCTGCGCGACGCGCCGATTCTGCTCTTGGACGAGGCGACGAGTGCGCTGGACGCGGAGAGCGAGCGGGCGGTGCAATCGGCGGTCGATACCATGGCGCACGGGCGCACGACCATCATCATCGCGCACCGGCTTTCGACGGTGAAGAAGGCCGACCGCATCGTGGTCTTCGAGGATGGTCGGATCGTGGCCCAGGGCACCCATGACGAACTGGTGGCCGAGGGTGGGCTTTACGCGCGTCTCGCCCGGCTTCAGTTCACCGACGGGATCGCGGCGGAGTAACGCTGCGACGCGCTTTTTGGTTGACCCCCACGTCAATCTTGCGACCTGCCGGGAAAACCCCCATTTTTGATGGAAACATCGCCGGGAATCCGGCTCTCAGGGGAGGAACCATGGGACGCTACGAATTCAGCTCGCTTGCTGCACGCAACGACATCGAGGCCGAAAAGCCGTGGAGCGAGCGGCGCGTGCCAACGACGCTTTACGAGTTGCTCTCGGATACCGTCAGCAAGTTCGCCACGCGCGACGCGCTGTCGTTCCAGATCGAAAGCGGCCCGACCGACAAGAAGGAAACGCTGACCTGGCAGGAGTTGCACGACAAGAGCGTGCAGACCGCGAACCTGTTTCGCTCGCTGGGTGTGGGGCAGGGGGACGTGGTCGCCTATGTCCTGCCGAACTCCAACGAGACCGTGATGACGCTGCTGGGCGGTGCGATCAACGGGATCGTGGCGCCGATCAACCCGCTGCTCGAGCCCGAGCAGATCGCGTCGATCCTGCGCGAAACCGGGGCCAAGGTGGTCGTGACGCTTCAGGGCTTCCCCAAGACCGACGTGGCCCAGAAGGTGCACACCGCGCTGGAAGATGCGCCCGACGTGAAGCACGTGCTCGAAATCGATCTCAACCGTTATCTCACGCCGCCGAAGAAGTGGATCGTGCCGCTGATCCGGCCCAAGGTGCAGCCCAAGCATTCGGCCAAGGTGCAGAACTTCAACAAGGCCATCGCGAGCCAGCCCAAGACGCTGACCTTCGAGGATGAAAAGATCGACCGGGTGGCCGCCTATTTCCACACCGGCGGCACCACCGGGATGCCCAAGGTCGCGCAGCACAAGTATTCCGGCATCATCTACAACGGCTGGCTCGGCGCGAACCTTCTGTTCGACGAGACCGACGTTCTGATCTGCCCCTTGCCGCTGTTCCACGTCTTCGCGGTGCATGTTGTGTTCATGGCCGTCATGACCTCGGGCGCGCATGTGGTGTTCCCGACCCCTGCGGGCTATCGCGGCGACGGGGTGTTCGACAATTTCTGGAAGCTGATCGAACGCTACGGCGTGACCTTTGTCATCACCGTGCCCACCGCGATCTCGGCGCTGATGCAGCGCAAGGTGGATGCGGATGTCTCGACGCTGAAAGTGGCCTTCTCCGGCTCCTCTCCGCTGCCGCGTGAGCTGTTCAACCGGTTCGAAAAGGCCACAGACGTCAAGATCGTCGAGGGCTACGGTCTGACCGAGGCGACCTGCCTTGTCTCCTGCAACCCCACCGACGGGGTGAAGAAGATCGGGTCGGTCGGCATCCCGTTCCCCTACACGGACGTCAAGATCTACGACTGCGGCGCGGACGGCACGATCAACAAGGAATGCGGCGTCGACGAGGTGGGCGAGATCTGCGTGTCGAACCCCGGTGTCTATGTCGGCAAGACCTATACCGAAGAGGCCAAGAACAAGGGTCTCGTCGCGGGGGACAAGTACCTGCGCACGGGCGATCTGGGCCGGATCGACGAAGACGGGTATCTGTGGATCACGGGCCGCGCCAAGGACATCATCATCCGGGGCGGCCACAACATCGATCCGGCTGAGATCGAAGAGGTTCTGGCGGGCCATGATGCGGTCGCCTTCGTCGGTGCTATCGGCCAGCCGGATGCGGTCGCGGGCGAATTGCCTTGCGTCTTCGTCGAACTGGTCGCCGGGGCGAGCGTGACCGAGGACGAGTTGATGGCCTATGCCAAGGAGCGGATCACGGAACGTGCGGCGGTCCCGAAATACATCGAGATCGTCGATGAACTGCCGAAGACCGCCGTGGGCAAGGTGTTCAAACCCGACCTGCGAAAAAGCTCGATCATCCGGGTGTACAACGCAGCCCTTTCGGAGGCCGGCCACAAGGCCGAAGTCGTCGAAGTGGTCGAGGACAAGAAACGCGGTCTCGTGGCCAAGATCGAGGCCAAAGGCGATGTGGATCGCGCGGCCGTCGATAAGACGCTGGGCGAGTTCACCCGGCCGTTCGACTGGATCAACTGATCGGCGACCTGTCTGAGCGAGGAAAAAAGGGGCCGCCCGCTGCGATGCGGGCGGCCCTTTTTTCAGTCGGTCGCCTGCACGGCGCCGTCGAGGGTGGCGGATGCGGTGGCGCCATTCAGCGTCACCACCATGGCGTCGAACGCCCGTGCGGTATCCCCTTGCAGCCGGACCGCTTCCGCATCCGGGCCTTTGAACGTGCCGGTGATCGACCCTTCGGTGCGGATCGTGTCGCCGCTGCTGGTGACCGTGCCGGCGATGTCGGCGACAAGATCGTTGCCGACGAAGAACCCTCCCGTAATGTCGATATCACCCGTCGCGTCGCTGAAAGTGTCCAGCACGGCCTGATACTGGGCCGGGCTGCCGACGCCGGGGTGGTTCAATGTCATCCAGTCCGAGCCGGATGCGTCCCGCTTGCCCTGAATGTCGCTGATCCGCCCGGTCAGGGAACCTGCCGCGAAATCGGCGTCCAGCGTCGTGCGGCCGACTAGCATGTGGTCGGGGTCGTCCGGCCTGCCGACCGTCACGATCGATCCGCCTTCGTAGCTCGCGGTTCCTGTCGTGGGCATGGTCGCCGTATCCGCCAATTGCCCGACCTCGTCGAAGGACTGATAGACCAGTTCGCCCAGCGTCAGGCCGGGGGTCGTGCCCAGACACCCACTGAGCGCCGATGCACCGATGAGTGCCGCAACTGTCTGAATTGCATGATGTTTCATACTGGTCTCCTCGTCTTTAAGTTGTATGGAATCGTCGCATGGGCGGCAAGTGATTCAAATATGACTTAATGCCGCACGAAATGGGACACGGCGGATCATTCCGACGGAACGTGGGTCCGTCGTCGTGGTCTGATTCCGAGTTTTCAGGAAGGTCTTCGCATCCGCAGCGTGTGCGAATGTGGTGGCAAATGGTCCCCGCTCCCCGTGACGCCTTGGCGTCGCGACACCCCCAGTGTCAGGCGGGACCTGTGCCGGTCAGTGCAGCTTGGTCGTCAGGTCGATCGAGACGACCTGGTTGTCGATCCTGTCGATCTCCATCACCCGCCCCGCCGCGACGATGGACAGGCCGCAGCGTCTGGCCCACCGGGGCCAGTTGGCGGGGATCAGGCCCAGCACATGCGCCGCGCCGAGGTCGCGCGCGGTCTTGGTCATCTCGGTGATGAGATGGGCATGAACCAGACGGCGAATGCGCTGCGGCGTGTCGTGCGCCACGAAGACCCGGCTGCTTTCCCAGATGTGCTCGTCCACCGGAGCGGTGTCATACAACAGGTCCTGCGGGATCGAGGCGAGCAGCCCGCGCTGGGCGTCGCGGATCATGTAGGAATAGACCCCGCACCGTGCCGTCGTGGGTGTCAGCCTGATCCCGGCGAGAATCCGGCCAAGCTGGTGGACGGCGACCCAGCGGCTCGCCGGGGTGTCGTACTGGTCGTATTCCATGCCCATCGCTTCGGGCAGATCCCACTTGTTCTGCACGATGAACGACTGCCGTCTAGCGCGAAAAAGGTTCGCCATTAACTCGCCATGGTTGTGCATGTTGGCGAAAGAGAGCGTGGTGGTCTGCATAAGGAGCCTCCTTGTCAGGTGTTGATTGCAGATATCCGCCAGCCCAGGGCAGGCCCCGTTCTCGACGCAGCGATGTGGCCCTTCAGATCAGCCGGTAATCCTTAGCACGCTGAAGGGCTTCTGCCGTGGTTCTGGCGAATAGCTTGCGCCGCGCCGCCGAGAGGCGCGCCTTGAAGGCGCTCTCGGATATGCCGAGCCGTGCGGCCCCGGCGGCGTAGCGATCCCCGGAGGCAATGACCAGAAGCGCCTGTTTCTCGGCCTTCGTCAGGTGGTCTGGGGGTTGGGTTTCGTGGTGCAATCGCAGGACACAGCCCGTGACCGCCGACATCTCTTCTTCGTTGAATTCCCGATCGCCCCGCGCGACGCCTGCGACGGTGCGCGATGTCATCGGCCCGCAGGACACGCAAACGCCGTAGACAAGGCCGAAGCTCGCGGCCTCGGCCATGATCCCGAACGGGTCGGGCAGGTCGATGTCGCTCCACCGCGTCGCGCCGCTGCGCGAGATGCCCCATGCCACCATCGGGTCGCGCAGGGCATAGGCGTTGCGGGTGTAATGATCGGTCCAGGCCGGGTTATAGGTCTGGAACATCATGAGGGGGGCGGCGAACCGAATGTGCAGCGCCAGAAAGTATCCGGCGGGCGCCACGCCCCCCAGTTCGCTCAGCAAATCGTCTATGATCTGATTCCGCCCCATGACTGAAGTTAGAAACGAGTGAGCGGGACGCACAACTCATAATTGATCTTGCTACACAGTTTTGGCGAATTGACCGGGTGTGGACACGCCTAGCGGGAAAAGCATTCCGGCCTTGTGCGAAATGCGAAGATTTGGGCCGGTCTCGGCCCGCGGGTGAGTGAAGACTCCCATCGAATCGGTAGACGCCGTTATGATTGACGTAACGAAAGGACGTCGATCGTGGGATGATCGTAGGACATAGGCGCAGCCCCAAGCGGACGCGGGGCGAGGCATGATCCGGACTGTCGGGAAACTGGTCGTCGTCTTCGCGTTGTGGCTCTTCGTCGTCGCCTTGTCGCCCGCGACCGCGCAAACCGACGCCGGGCTGGCCGGCGCTCCGATCCGCGCCGATACGTTCCGCACCATCGACAAATACGGGACCATCTGCCCCAAGTGCAGAGCCGAACAGACCGCGTTCCATGCCGCCGTCGACCGATACGACGCGCAGCGCGCTGAATACGACCGGCTGGCCGAAGAGGTGCGGCAGGCCGCCGACCGGTTCGTCCGACAACGGGATGAGGTGAAGCGGCTGGAACAGGCGCTGGCCGATGCCGATGCCTTCTGGGACGAGATGCGGGCGGAGGACGCCTATCTGCGTGACGACTACGTCCCGACCGAAGAAGCGGCGCGGCGCGCCATCGCAGCCATCGACCCTTATTACGATGCCAAGGATGCGCTGCCCGGCGTGCGGGCCGAGCTTCAGGCCGCTTTCGACGCGCTGGAGGCCCAACGCCTCGTCACCGTCGAAGCGATGGGCGCGGCATTGGCCGCCGAGCGGGCCATGTTCCGGTGCGAGACCCAGTGCGAGATATCCGAACTTGATCTGGACGAGCGCGATCCGCCACCGCCGCCACCCGAAGACCCGGCCCTGATCGACGCGAGCCAGGTGCCGCAGCCCGAGAATTTCGTGGGCATCGTCGCGGCCTGTGCCGAATGCCTGCCCCTGTCCGAGCGCGTGAACCAGATCCGTTCGCACCGGCGCAGCTTCGCGGTCGACGCCTCGACCACCTATGACAGCATGGTCAACAACCAGCGCACGCTGGAGCGTGTGACACGGGAACTCGCGGCGCTGGATGCGCAGGAGCGCACGCTCTATCGCAACATGGCCGAATGGTTCAAAGGGGCGGAGCCGCCCGAGGGCTCGGACCCCATCGACTTCATCCTCGACGAAGTGGACCAGCGCGAAACGGCCGACATGCTGCGACAGATCGCGGCGCGGCGGGCCCAGTTGCAGGGTGACATGGCAGGGCTGGCCCAGACGATCCAGACCCAGTTTCGCGGTCTTCTGGAGGCGATCGCGAATTACCACGCGCATACGGCGCTGCTCGAAGCGGCGCAAAAGGCGTTGGAGGACTGCGAAAAGAACTGCCCGCCGCCGCCGCCCGACCCGGCGGACGACCCGTTCACCGACCCGAATTACCCGATGCAGGACAATATCGACCCGCTCGTCGCGAAGTGCTGGGAGTGTCAGCCGCTTGCGGATGCGCTGATAAAGTCGCTGGTGGAGCGGCGAAGCGTGGCCGGGGATATTCAGTCGGTGGTCTGGCTCATCAAGTCCCGACGCGCCGAGATCGAACGCAAGGACGCGCGGCTGGATGAGCTTCGGGCCGAAGAGCGCCAGATGGGCGAGGCGCTCAGGATCGGGCTGGACGCGAATGCGGATGTCTCACGCGTGTTGTCCGAGCTTTGGGATATCGAGAACGAACAGACGCAGCTTCTGCAAGACGTGCTCGCCGCCGAACAGGAAATACCACAGTACGAAGCCGACCTCGCGGTGCTCATGGCCCGGCACGAGGCGCTTTCGCGGTTGATCGAGGAACAGCAGGCCGCGCTCGACATCTGCGAATACAACAAGTGTCAGCCTGAGAACGGCGAGCCGCGCATCAGCCTGACACCGCCCCTGACCGACCCGGCCTATCCGATCCCGCAGCCCTTCACCTATGTGGCGACCGACTGCCTGTCCTGTCAGCCCATCGTCGACCAGATCAACGCCAAGCTCTTGGACCGCTACGTGCTGGCGGGGCGCATACAGGCGACGGCGGCGGAACTGACCCGCCTTGGCGAAACCCTGACCGCGAAGCAGGCCGAACTGGAAGCCGCGGGCCGTGAACTTGGCGAACGCGGTATGGAATATCACGGCGCCGAGGGCGACGCGGCACGGGCCGCCGCGCTCGTCGCTCTGGATGCGGTCATCGACCGGGAACGGGCGCTTCAGGACGAGATCACGGGGCTCGAAGACCTGATCCGGGGCAAGCGGCAGGTGCTCGCGCGAATGCAGACGCGTTACAGCGAGATCGAGGGTGAAATCCTGACCCTGTCGAACCGTCTGGCCGATTGCGAACGCAACTGCGCCGACCCGGACGAACCGGAAGAGGATATTTTCCTTGCGGGTCAGGACCCCTTCGTCACGACGGATTGCGAGCCCTGCCTCGTCCTCGCCTCGCGCGTCAACGATGCGGTCGGTTCGCTGATCGGGGCGCAGCGCGACCTCGCGGCGGCGAAAAAGGCCGAGGCCGATCTGGTCGAGCAGGCCAAGGCGCGGCGCGACCGGCTGGCCGAAATCGACGAGGCCCTGAACGGCCTGTCCGAGATTTGGCTCACCACCTACGAGAAGCCGGGGCGCGAGGCGGAGTTCCGCGAAGCCGACGACGCGATGACCGCGCTCGACCGCGAAAAATCGGACCTCGAGACCGAACAGGGGGGCGAGGACGAGGCGGCGCAGGCGGCGCGTGATGCGGTCGATGCGGCGCAAAGGCGCGTGGACGATCTGCATGTCCTCATCACGAACCTCAAGGCCGAACTGGCCGAATGCGAAAAGCAGTGCCAGCCCCCGGACGAAGACATCGCCTTGGACGAGTCGCCCTTCGTGGCGACCGACTGCCCGCCGTGTCAGACCCTTGCCAGTATGCTCAACGACGTGATCGGCAGCCAGATCTCGCTCAAGCGGCAGGTGGCCGAGGGCGAGGCCGAGCTTGAACGGCTCAGGGGGCAGACGGCCACGCTGGAAAGCGCCGTGGGCGACGCGCGTGAGGCGCTCGACGCGATCAACGACGCCCTGATCGACCCGGCCAATGCGGATCAGGCCCGTGATCTTGCCTTCGACAGTCTCGACGCGGAAGGCGATGTCATGGATGCACGCAACGCGGTGCGCGACAACGCCTTCGCCATCGAGGCGCTGGTCCAGAAGATCGCGGGGCTGAAGGCGCAGATCGCGATGTACGAGGCGCAGGAACCGGGGCTTCGCGCGCAACTGGCCGAGTGTGAGCAACAGTGCCAGCCGCCCGAAGAGGGGACCGAGACGGCCTTGCCCGAGACACCGTTCGTCAACACGGATTGCGAAAAGTGCCTTGTCCTCGCCTCGATGGTGAACGACGCGGTCGGGTCGCGCATCGGGGCCGAGCGGCGGCTGGAGGACGCGCGCGCGGCGCGCGCGGCGGAAGCTGCGGCATCGGAGGAGCGTCAGGCCAAGATCGCCGAGCTTCGCGCCAAGCTGCACGACAACCGTCAGGCACGCCTGAACGCGTCCGACATGGAGGAATATGAACCGCTCTTCGACGAGGGCGAGGCGCTGGGCGACGAACTGCTCCCGCTGTTGTTCGAGGAAGAGGATACACCCGGCAAGTTGGAACAGATGGACGCCGACATCGCCGCGCTCGAGGCCGAGATCGCCCGGCTCGTTCAGCAGGAGGCCGACCTCAAGGCGCAATTGGCGGAATGTGAGCGGACCTGCAACGACCCTGACGAAACGGCCATGGGGGATGAAGCGCCCAATCCCTTCGTCACCACCGACTGCGAACGGTGCCTGACGCTGGCCTCGATGGTGAACGACGCCGTCGGCACGCATATCGGGGCCGAGCGCGCGGCGCAGGAAATCCGCGATCGCATGGCCGGGATTCGCGACGAGATCGCCGAGAAAGAAGCCGTGCGCGACGGGGATGGCGATGAAGCGGACAAGCTTTTCATCGACGACGAAATCTCGATCCTCGAAACCGATCTGGAATTCGCCGGTTTCGATCTGGAGAAGGCCGAAGACCGCGTCGCCGATCTGGCGCGGCAGGTCGCGGCGCTGAAGGCGCAACTGGCGGAATGTGAGCAAAATTGCGATCCGGGCGCGACCCCGGAGGAAACCGCCACTGCGCCTGAACCCGATCCGCGGTTCGCGCGCACCGACTGCGAGCCCTGTGCACAGATCGTGGCGACCCTGAACGACGTGATCGGGTCGCGCATCGGGGCAGAAGAACGTCTGGAGCGCGCGCAATCGGAATACGACCGGATCAAGGCCGCCGACGACCGTGTTCAGGCGGCCATCGACGCGGCGGAGGAGGCGTTCACGCAGGCCGCTGTCGAAAAGGCGCGACTTGAAAGGTCGGGTCAGGATGCCTCGGCCCAGCAGGCCGCGGTGGATGCGAACCTAGACCGGGCGGCGGACCTGTCGTTCGAGGCGGATGACCTGTTCATGGCGTTGCAGGAGGCCGAGGATGCGTTGAACGAGGCCAAGGCCGCGCTTGAACGCCTTCAGGCCGACGAAGCCCGTCTGCGCGCGGCACTGGCCGAATGCGAACGTCAATGTGGCGGCAGCGAAACCGCTGGCATGGTGCCCGACGTGCTGCTCGACAAATTGCAGGATGCCGGATGCCGCGCCGGAGGGTCTTGCACCTTTACGCTCGGCGTCACCAACCAGTCGGACGGCCCCTACCGCGGGCCCCTGTTCCTGTCTGAAACCGGGCGTGTCGATGCGGGCGCCAACGGGGCCCTGTTCGACGGCTGGCATTGTTCGCCTGCGGCCGGGGCCAATTCCATCTGCCTGCACGAGGGCGAAATCGGTGCGGGCGAAAAGGTCGGTCTGTCGATCCCGGTGCGCTTGCCCGGCTACGTGGCGCCGGGGTCCGAAAACTGCATCCGGGTCGAATTCGCCGTCGATCCCCGCAAACTTCTGCAACTCATTCAGGTCGGCCTCGCCGCCCGTGGGCTGAACCCCGGTGTCGCCGACGGCCTGATGGGGCCGCGCACCCGCGCCGCGATGGTCGCGCTGGGCGAGGCGTCGGGGCAGGAGGTCGATCCCGGCGATCTGGAGGCGGTCTATCGCCTGATGTTTGGCACGAACCCATCCCCGGCGAGCGCGACGGAACAGTCCGCCTGCATCGAGATGGAGGTCGAGAACCCGCCGCGCACGGCCACACCGCGCCCGCCTGCCCAGAACGTCACCTCGTCGACCCCCGGCCAGTCGACGCCGCAGGGCACACCACAGGGCACGCCGCGACCGCAGGTCCAGATCGGGATCGGGCTGGGCTTCGAACAGCCGCGCGCGCCCACCGAGCAGGAACTCGAGACGGGCGGGGCCCGCCCCGGCGGGCTGTCCATCGGCGGAATCGGTCTGGGCCTGTCCTTCGGAGACTAGGCCATACGGCAACCCGAAGGTTTCCTGAAAATCACGCTGTCGGAGAGATGGTGCCGCAGGGGAGGATTGAACTCCCGACCTCACCCTTACCAAGGGTGCGCTCTACCACTGAGCTACTGCGGCGAACCGTGGCGGGTGATTAGACGCAATTCGCCATTGGTGCAAGCGCAATCTGGACGGTTTTTTCCGGCTGCGTTAAGGAGGGCGGCATGAGCAGGAAACCCGACCTTTCGCCCAAGGAGAAGGCCGCGCAGGAGCGCGAAGATCGCCTCAAGGCCGCGCTCAAGGCGAACATGGCGCGGCGCAAGGCACAGGCCCGCGCGCGCGACGCCGGGTCAGATGAAAACACGGACGAATAGAGGACAGGCATGGACAGCATCGTAGTTACGGGCGGCGGGCCGCTCTCGGGTGAAATCCCGATCGCCGGGGCCAAGAACGCCTGCCTCGCGCTGATGCCCGCGACACTTCTGTCCGAGGACCCGCTGACGCTGACCAATGCGCCGCGGCTGTCGGACATCAAGACGATGACCACGCTCCTGCAATCGCTGGGGGCCGAGGCGACCGGGCTTCAGGATGGTCAGGTGCTGGCGATGTCGTCGCATGACCTGACCTCGTCCCGCGCCGATTACGACATCGTGCGCAAGATGCGGGCCTCGAACCTCGTGCTCGGACCACTCATCGCGCGGTTCGGTCATGCCGAGGTGTCGCTGCCCGGCGGCTGCGCCATCGGGGCGCGGCCCATGGACCTGCACACCTTCGGGCTGGAAAAGCTGGGGGCCGAGATCGACCTGCGTGACGGTTACCTTTTCGCAAAGGCCCCGAACGGGCTGAAGGGCGCCGAGATCCCGCTGAAATTCGCAAGCGTCGGCGCGACCGAGAACATCGTCATGGCGGCCACGCTGGCCAAGGGCACCACGGTTCTGACCAACGCCGCGCGCGAGCCCGAGATCGTGGACCTCGTGAAATGTCTGCGTGCCATGGGGGCGCAGATCGAGGGCGAGGGGACGAGCCGGATCGAAATTCAAGGCGTCGATCGCCTGCACGGCGCGACGCACCAGGTGGTCGCGGACCGGATCGAACTGGGCACCTATATGCTCGCCCCGGCGATTGCGGGTGGCGAGGTGGAATGCCTTGGCGGCAAACTGGACCTCGTCGCGGCATTCGTCGAGAAGCTGGACGAAGCAGGCGTGGCCGTCGAGGAAACCGAACGCGGGCTCAAGGTCAGCCGCAAGAACGGGCGGCTCAAGGCGGTCGATGTGACGACCGAACCGTTCCCCGGTTTCCCGACCGACCTTCAGGCGCAGTTCATGGCGATGCTGTGCACGGCCGACGGCACCAGCGAGTTGAACGAAACGATTTTCGAGAACCGCTTCATGCACGCGCCGGAGCTGACGCGCATGGGGGCCGAGATCGAGGTGCACGGGGGCCGCGCCCGCGTGACGGGCGTGGACAAGCTGCGCGGCGCGCCGGTGATGGCGACCGATCTGCGCGCGAGCGTGTCCTTGATCCTCGCGGGTCTTGCCGCCGAGGGGGAAACGGTGGTGAGCCGCGTCTATCACCTCGACCGGGGCTATGAGCATGTGGTGCGCAAGCTGCGCGGCGTGGGCGCACAGATAGAGCGGGTGAAGGCATGAGCGAAGACGCACGGTTCGAGGACGGGGGCGAAAAACCGCTTCGCCTGATGGCACTGGACGCGGACGATCTTCAGATCGTCTCGGCGCTGACGCAGGACGCTGTCTTTCCCGCCAACGAAATGGCGTGGCGGGTGCGGGCGCGGGAATTCGCGCTGCTTCTCAACCGGTTCCGCTGGGAAGATGCCGAAGCCGCAGCGAAACGCGGGCGGGCGGTCGAACGGGTCCAATCGGTGCTTGTCTTCGGCGATGTTCTGAAAGTGCAATCTCAGGGCGTGGAAAAGGGCGATCCGGATACGGTAATGTCGCTTTTGTCCATCTCGTTCGAGCCGGGCGAGGATGGCACAGGGCGCATCGTCCTGACCCTCGCGGGTGACGGGGCCATCGCGCTCGACGTCGAAACCATCGACGCGAAGCTTCAGGATGTGACCCGTCCCTACGTCGCCCCCAGCCGCAAGACGCCTGACCACCCGGAGTGACCCGATGCCGGTTTTCCTGAACACCTCCGACGCGGATTTCGAGACCGCTTTCACCGCGCTGCTCTCGGCCAAGCGCGAGGATAGCCCGGATGTGGACGACACGGTGGCAGGCATCATCGCCGACGTGCGCGCGCGCGGCGATGCGGCGGTGCTGGACCTCACCTCGAAATTCGACCGTCTCGACCTGACCGCCACGACCATGCGTGTCTCCGAGGACGAGATCGAGGCGGAATGCGCCAAGGTGTCCGAGGCCGAACGGCAGGCGCTGGAAACCGCCGCCGAACGCATCCGCGCCTACCACGCGCGGCAGGTGCCCGAGGATGCGCAGTGGACCGACCCGGAGGGCGCCACGCTGGGCTGGCGCTGGACCGCCGTGTCCGCCGCCGGTCTTTACGTGCCCGGTGGCCTCGCCTCCTATCCGTCGAGCGTTCTGATGAATGCCGTGCCCGCCAAGGTGGCCGGGGTCGGGCGGCTCGTCGTCACGGTGCCGACGCCCGACGGGGTCATCAATCCGCTGGTCATGATGGCCTGCAAGGTCGCGGGCGTGGACGAGGTCTATCGCATCGGCGGGGCGCAGGCGATTGCCGCGCTGGCTTACGGGACCGAGACCATCGCGCCGGTCGACAAGATCACCGGGCCGGGCAACGCCTTCGTCGCCGCCGCCAAACGCCGGGTCTTCGGCAAGGTGGGCATCGACATGATCGCGGGGCCGTCGGAAATTCTCGTGATCGCGGACAAAGACAACGACCCCGACTTCCTCGCCCTCGACCTGATGAGCCAGGCCGAACACGACGAAAGCGCGCAGTCGATCCTCATCACCGACGACGCCGGTTTCGGTCGGGCCGTGGCGGAGGCCGTGGACAAGCGGCTCGAAACGCTCGAACGCCGTGCCATCGCAGGTGCGAGCTGGCGCGACTTCGGCGCGGTCATCACCGTGCGCGACATGGACGAGGCGGCGACACTGAGCGACCGGATCGCGCCTGAGCACCTCGAACTTTGCGTGGCCGACCCCGAGGCGCTGTCGGACAAGATCACCCATGCGGGCGCGATCTTCCTTGGCCAGTACACGCCCGAGGCCATCGGGGATTATGTCGGCGGTCCGAACCACGTTCTGCCGACAGCCCGTTCCGCACGGTTTTCGTCCGGTCTGTCGGTGCTCGATTTCATGAAGCGCACGACCCTGTCCAGAATGACGCCCGCCGCGCTCAAAGCCATCGGGCCGGCGGCCGAGACGCTGGCGAAATCGGAAAGCCTCGAAGCGCATGGGCTGTCGGTGCGCGCGCGGCTCGACCGGCTGAACCAAGGCTAGACTCCCAGTCCCATCGCGATTGTGCGGTCCACCCGGTTCCGCTATCCCTGACCCAAAGACGGGATGGGACGGATGAACCGCATCAGCAAGATCGACATCGACGACACCGGGTTGGCCGCGCCGACCCCGGCAATCGAACAGGAACGCAAGGTCGCGGTGTTCGACCTGTTGGAAGACAACAGCTTCACCCCGCTGGGGCGCGAGGGGCAGACGGTGCCCGAAGGCCCCTATGAACTCGGCCTCGCGATCAAGGAAAAGCGCCTTGTCGTGTCGGTCGCGACCGAGGGCGGGGAAGAGGCGGGTGAGATCCACCTGTCCCTCGGCCCGTTCCGGCAGGTGGTGAAGGATTACTTCCAGATCTGCGAAAGCTATTTCGATGCGGTCAAGAAGCTGCCCCCCGGACAGATCGAAGCCATCGACATGGCGCGGCGCGGCATCCACAACGAAGGTGCGCGGGTGTTGATGGAACGGCTGGAGGGTAAGGCCGAACTCGACATCGATACCGCGCGCCGGCTTTTCACCCTCATCTGCGTCCTGCACTGGGGCTGAGGGACCGTGCCGGCCAGCCTTCCTCAATCCGTGCTTTTCTGCTGCGACCACAACGCGGTCCGCTCCCCGATGGCCGAGGGGATGATGAAGAAATACTACGGAGACCACGTCTATGTGCAGTCCGCCGGGGTGAAGAGCGGACTGGATGTCGACGGGTTTTCCGTCGCCGTCTGCGAAGAGATCGGGGTGCCGTTGTCGAACCACCGGTCGCGGAGTTTCGACGAGATGCAGGAGTGGGGCGACGACCTGTCGTCCTATGACCTCATCATTGCGCTCAGTCCGGCGAGCCAGCGCAAGGTGCTGGACCTGACCCGGTTCCACCATCTCGACGTCGAATACTGGCCGGTCATGGACCCCACGGGATTAGGAACGATGCGGGACGAAAAACTGGTTGCCTACCGGCAGGCACGCGACCAGATTCGGGATCGTATGATTTCGCGGTTCGGCCCGCCGCAGGAAGGTTGAGATGGACCCGCAAGCAGCACGAGACGTTATCGCGAAGGCCTGGCATGCGATCGACGTGGCCGACTGGGACACGCTGCGCGCGCTCGGGCACAAGGACTCCGCGATCCGGTCCGGCGCGACCGAGTGGCACTACGGCCCCGATGGCATCGCGGCGCTGTTCGCCCATTACCGCGAGAACTACGACCTCGACATGCGCGACTATCGCACCATCGTCATGGGCGACAAGGCGGCGGTCGAAACGCGCCTGAAACTGACCTATCGCACGACCAAGGCGGGCTTTCCCGAAGCGCGCGGCCAAAGCACGATCGTGCCGGTCGGTTCGTTCATAACGTTTCGCGACGGGCTGTTCTTCCGCACCCAGATGATCCTGTCGATCGACGATTGGATGCGGGTGTTCACGGCCGATCCCGACCCGGATTTCGCAGGGCAGGAGGGCGCGGGATGACCGAAGACGACATCCTCGCCATCGACGACATCATGTTCACCGCGGTCAACTACCGCGACTGGGAGAACGTGCTGCGATATATCGGCCACGACACGCTGATCCAGATCGGCCCGTTGGGGGAGCTGCGCGGCAAGACCGGGGCCGATGCGGTCATCGCCTATTTCGACAAGCACTACGACTACAGGTTCCTAAGCTGGCAGCACGTCGTCGAAGGCAACGAAAGCTCGACGCTCGCCGTGGCGCGGCTGACCTATCTCGAAACCATCCACGGGCTTCCCGAAGCCACCGGGCAGGTGGCCGAGGTTCCCGTCGCCGTGTTCGGGACATGGGACAACGGGAAACTGACCCGGCTTCGCTTCATCATCTCTTTCGTCGATTTCATGAGCGCGGTCTGATGCCCCTGCGGTTCGCGCCGCTGACCGGGCCGGATCTGATCGCGCGGCTCGACGATGTGGCACGGCTCAGGATTGATGTGTTTCGGGAGTGGCCATACCTCTATGACGGTGATCTGGGGTATGAACGCGGCTACCTCGCAGCCTATCGCGACAGCGCCGAGCCGATTGTCGTCGGGGCCTTCGACGGCGACCTGTTGGTCGGTGCCGCGACGGGGTCGCCCCTGTCGGACCATGCCGAGGAATTCGCGGACGCGTTCCAAGGTCACGACATCGACATCGACGAGGTGTTCTATTGCGCCGAGTCGGTTCTGCGCCCGGCGTATCGGGGGCAGGGGGCCGGGCACGCGTTCTTCGACCTGCGCGAGGCACATGCACGCGCCTTGGGTGCGCGTTACTGCGCGTTCTGCGCAGTGGTGCGACCGGACGATCACCCGGCCCGCCCGGCGGCGTACCGACCGCTCGACGGTTTCTGGCGAAAGCGGGGATACGATAAGTTGGAGGGCGCTTTTGCCCGATATTCGTGGCGTGATGTTGGAAAAGGAGAAGTGGATGAGAAGCCGCTTCAGGTCTGGCTCCGTGAACTCTGAGCCGGGACAGGCGAGGGCGCGGGCATGGTGAGGGTGGCCGCCGCGACCTATCCCGCAGGCGCGCCCGAAAGTTGGTCCGCGTGGGAGGATGCGGTCGAAGGCTGGGTCGCCGATGCGCAGGCCGATCTGCTTGTCTTTCCCGAATACGGCGCGATGGAGCTTGCGCATCTGACGCGGGCCGAAGGACTTTCGGACCAGATGACCGCGGTGTCGGATGCGCTGCCGCGAGCCTGGGACCATTGGGCCCGCCTTGCGGCGAAATACGGCGCCCATATCCTCGCCCCGTCCGGGCCGGTGCGTGAGCCGCAGGGCTTCGTCAACCGCGCGATGTTTTTCGCACCGAACGGCGAACGGCAGGCGCATGACAAGCAGGTCATGACGCCGTGGGAGCGCGACCCGATGGACATGCGGCCGGGGGCCGCGCCGGTGTTGATGGAGACGTCTCTGGGCCGGATCGGCGTCCAGATCTGTTATGACGCCGAATTCCCCTTTGCCACCCGCGCCATGGCCGAAGCCGGGCTCGACATCCTTCTGGTGCCGTCGCAAACCGAAACACCGGCCGGGTTCCACCGCGTGCGCATCGGCGCGCAGGCCCGTGCGCTCGAGGCGCAGTGCTTCGCCGTGCAATCGCCCACCCAAGGCGTGTCGGACTGGTCCAGCGTTCTCGACGAAAACGCAGGCACCGCAGGGGTTTACGCGCCGCCCGACCTTGGCTTTCCCGATGATGGCGTGGTCGCGCAGGGCGTGATGAACCAGCCCGGATGGACCCGCGCGACGCTCGATCTTGCGCATCTGAGGCGTATCCGCGAAGGTGGCGGGGTTCAGGGCCGTGCACATTGGCCGGAACAGTTCGGCGGCGACAGCGTTGCCCTACCGCGCATATCCGTTGTGGATATGCGCTGAATCGCTCTTGATAATTTGGGCGTTTGGGACCATTTAAGGGCACCCGCGACATGGCGGGTGACCAAATACGGAGTGAACATGGCCAAGGAAGAACTGCTCGAATTTCCCGGTGTCGTGAAGGAGCTCCTGCCGAATGCGACGTTTCGGGTCGAGCTGGAGAACGGCCATGAGATCATCGCGCATACGGCAGGCAAGATGCGCAAGAACCGCATCCGCGTCCTCGCAGGCGACAAGGTTCAGGTCGAGATGACCCCCTATGATCTGACGAAGGGTCGGATCAATTACCGCTTCAAGTAAGCCCCGCCTCATCCTCGGGTCCGGATCGCCACGGCGTGCTGAACTGATCGGCACGCTGGGCATCAAAGCGGACGAGGTGCGGCCCCCCGACATCGACGAAACGCCCTTGAAGGGCGAGGAACCGCGCGCCTACTGCCGCCGCGTCACGCGGGCCAAAGCCGAAGCGATGGTCGTGGCCGAGGGCGAGATCGCGCTTTGCGCCGACACCACCGTCGCGCTGGGCCGCCGCATCATGGGCAAGCCGGAAGATGCGGGGGAGGCGGCGCAATTCCTGCACCTGCTGTCCGGGCGTCGTCATACCGTCATCACCTGCGTCGCGGTGCGCACGCCCGCGCGCGTGCTGGAGCGCGAGGTGGTCACGGTCGTCAAGATGAAGCGGCTGTCGAACGAAGAGGTGAACGCCTACCTCGCGTCGGGCGACTGGCAGGGCAAGGCGGGTGCCTATGCCATCCAAGGCCCGGCCGGCGCTTTCGTGCCGTGGATTCAGGGCAGTTATACGGGTGTCATGGGCCTCCCGGTCGCTGAAACCGCCGCGCTTCTCAATGCCGCGGGCTATCCCGTCTATGGAGGCTGGGCATGAAGGGATCGGTGATCGCGCTGGACGAGATCGGCGGGCGCAAGGCCGCCGCGCATGTGGTCGACGGCGTGCTCGAAGATTTTCTGATCGACCCGGCCGAAGACACCGGCCCCGCGCCGGGTGCGATCTATCGTGGCATCTGCGAACGGCCGATGAAGGGGCAGGGGGGCATGTTCCTCGACCTCGGCGGCGCGCGCGGGTTCCTGCGGCAGGCCAAGGGCCTGGCGCCCGGCACGCCGCTGCTCGTGCAGGTCTCCGGCTGGGCCGAAGCGGGCAAGGCGCCCCCGGTCGCCACCAAGGTTCTGTTCAAGTCACGCTATGCCATCGTCACGCCGGATGCGCCCGGTCTCAACCTGTCGCGGCAGGTCCGCGACGAGGATGAGCGCGTTCGCCTGCTCGACATCGCCGACGCGGTGATGGAGGGCTCGCCCCATGGCCTGATCGTGCGCTCGAGCGCCGAAGGGGCCGATGACGGCGCGGTGGCCGAGGACATCGCGGAAATGCGCACGCTGGCCGAGGCGGTGCTTGGCGATGCGCAGGGCAAACAGCCCGAACTGCTGGTCGACGGCCCCGACGCGCATCTGACGGCCTGGCGCGACTGGCCGGAGCCCGACGTTTTCGCCGAGGCGCCCGGCGCGTTCGAAGAACACGGGATCCACGATCTGCTCGACCGGGCGCTCGCCGCCCGTCAGCCCCTGTCCGGCGGCGCCTATGCGTTCATCGAACCGACCCGCGCCCTCGTCGCCGTGGACGTAAACACGGGCGGCGACACGTCGCTTGCCGCCGGGCTCAAGGCCAACATCGCGCTCGCCCGCGACCTGCCGCGCCTGTTGCGGGTGCGCGGTCTTGGCGGCCAGATCACCCTCGACCTCGCCCCGATGCCGAAAAAGGACCGCGCGGCCTTTGAACAGGTCCTGCGCGCGGCCTTCAAACGTGACGGGACCGAGACGGTTCTTGCCGGGTGGACGCCGCTTGGGCACTTCGAGCTGCAACGCAAACGGGATCGCCTGCCGGTCACGATCTGAGGATCGGGTGGCGGGCACCTTGCGACGGTCGCCAGCGTTCTGCATGTTGGATGCCGACCTCGACCCAACCCCGTGGAGACCTGATGTCCTGCCCGATCTGCGCAAAAGACACCGACCCAGCCTACCGCCCGTTCTGTTCCAAACGCTGCGCCGATGTCGATCTGGGGAAGTGGCTGAACGGATCGTACCGCATCCCTTCCGAAGACCCCGAGGATCTGGACGAACTCGTGGACGAGATCGAAAGGGAAATCTCGGACCGCCCGGATCGCCCGCATTGAGCGCGGGTGGAAGCGTGCGGAAGCTTGCGGTGTGACACAGGCCGCGGTCGGGCGGTGGACCCCGTTTCGGCTCGGACGTCAGGGTGCTTGACCCGGCGTAGTGCGAAGACGCCAAACGCGACGAGGAAACCGTGCGAAGAGCGCCCGACCGACGCCGACAGCACATGCAGGATGCCCTGCGCAAAAACCCCGAAAATTTTGCCCCTAACCCTCTGGACACGCCGCCGGACCGCGACTAGAACACGCCGACCTGAACGCAAGACGTTCACCCGTGCCCGGGTAGCTCAGGGGTAGAGCAGTGGATTGAAAATCCTCGTGTCGGTGGTTCGATTCCGCCCCCGGGCACCATTTTTACTCAGCATAAACAGTTATGTAGCGCGGTTAGCCGCTGGTGACCGGACTCTTTGCTGGGGTTGGGTGCCGTATGGGTGTCAATTGACTTCGCACCCAACTAACGCCGAAGCTACCTCGGCAAAGCGGCAAGGATGCCTTCTATTTCGCTTTGGTTTCCAATCCCAAGTGTCGGAAGGACGGCCATCAGAATTTTGACAACCCTATTTTCGTTTGAGGCCTCATCGTCTTTCATCGCATCCAAGATACTGACCTCGTGAAGCGCAGGCCGGCTTAGCAGAAAGCGTTGCCGTTCCCAGATGAATGCCCACCTTTCCATGAGCCAGGGTCTCACTGCTTCAGCTACCAAGCTGTATTTCCCGGTCTGTTGAGCAATTTGAAGAGACTTGAACGCCACCTCGAACACTTGTCGCGGGGAGCCACTCGGTACCTCAGACGTTCCTTGGGTGCAGGCGAGTAATAGGGCAGCAAAGTCTGTGTAGAAATCTTCGACCGGCCCTTCGCTTTGCAGGCGATCAAACAATTGCGGTCGAATAGAGAGGCCGCTCGCACCGTTCAGCTCAGTGAGCACTGCGGCAACAGACTCACAATCACCCTTGAAATGGCTGACTGCGACAAACGTCAGAACAAACTGCTCAGTCAGGTCCCTTAAATCGGTTTGTTGCTCTTTGTTAGGCGTCGGAAAGTTGCCATAAGTCACGTTCTTTATATCCAACCCACCGGTCGAACCGCCGCTAGCTTTTGCAAACGCAAAACACGCTATTGTTTCTCGCAAGGCGGTTACAAAAAGCTTTGCATCAGACCGAGACAGGGCTTTGTGCATCTTGGCCGAACCGAGCAGAAGCTGCCCCTCAAGAACAGGACCATTCGGTAGGAAGCGATCCAAATTTTCAGTAATTCCAGCATCAACAACCAAATGGTTCTCGACTGTCGCCAGCATGTACCATGCCATATCAATGGGGGTGATGTTACGCTCGCCAATCTCGGAATGAGGTTCAGGATTACTTACGCAGCCGGGATAAATTTTGGTCTCTTCGCCGTCTTCAAGAAGACGCTTCTCACCGGTCGCTTCTTGATCAAGCCAGAGTAGAACGTGTCGAACCACTGCATGGCAATGGGCTGTACGCAGTGTTTCATCGGGCTTGAATTGGTTTAGCTCACCCAGAACTGCAACGAAGTCCTGCAAGCAAGTAACCCTATCGCCACCGTGCCAACTTGCGAGCGCAGCGTCAGCCAACAGCCCAACCCTCATGGCAGCCATATCGGGCACATTGGATTTCTCGGCAGCATCGCTACCATAGAGGTAATACCGGCGGGCCAACTCGAAATCGCCTTGCTTTTCGGCGCTGATCGCTGCGTCCCGTCCCAAAAACGCCTTCTCGACCTCGCTCAGGGGTGCGTCGCCTTCTATCAATTCCTTGGAAAGTTCAAGGCTCCCCTTGTGGTCATCTGAACGGTAGAGAACTTTTGCTTTTGCACGTACAAGTTCAGAGTTCGTCTGGCCAAATTTCGAAAGACCATCGTCGAGAACCGCGAGCGCTCCCTCTTTGTCGCTTCCGTACTCGTCTAGAATGATGGCCTGATACTTCCGGCAACAAACAGCAAGGTCAGTTTCGCCCCACCTAGTGGCCAGATCTTCCAACCGTGCAAAGGTCCTACTATGAGCCACTGGATCGATGGTTTCGCGCTCGTGCTCACGCAGCCAGGCACCTGAGACAAGCATGTCCACGTCAAAATCGTCGTGGCTGAAGGGCGCAAGTAGTCTTGCGCGAAACTCGGGTGAAGCGTTGTCAAGAAAACCGAAAACAGCCCCCAAATCTTCGATTTTGCCAAGTTGCCTTGCTTGGTTCATGAACATGAAGCCAATTGCTGTGACACCTTCCTCCTCGATTTTGCGTGTCCCTTCTAAAACATCGGGCGGAAGTAGCTCACCTTCTAGCAGGTTATCCAGTTCACGGACGACCTCGGTGAAGTTCACTCCCAGTCCAGCTTTGGACGTCTGAAGAAGCAGCTTAGAATAGATGAGCAAGTTCATAGACGCGCGCATCTCGACGTGCTCCACGTTCGAGGCTTCGCTGGCGAAACAGCGCAACGCCTCCTGAATCTTTGTAGGCGACTCGTTATCTTGGTTAATGAGGAGAAGTTGAGCGCCTCTGAACATATGGCTGAGCGCCGTGTTCGCTGGGTATGCTGTCTTGTCAGTCCTGAACAGAGTGAACATCGAGAGGTGAGGCGCGAGCATCTCAAGTTCCGAAAAATCAGAACCAATTACGGCAAGACAAAGCCTCAGTAAGACCTCTTCATTTTCGCTCGCCCAAGCAGCTAGGAGAGCCGAGTTCATATCGAGTACATCCAGAGACCGGCTTTTCGTCAATGACTCGGCGATTGCGCTTTGCAGTCGCTTCTTGTCGTCGGCGCTTAGTGTTTTGGCTGCGAAACCCGATAGCAATGGCGAAAGACTGAACCGATTGCCTTCTTGCTGATCCACCCACGAGCCGATCAGCGTCTCTAGGACAATACCCGCATCAGAAATCTCAGGCTCTACTTTTCCAAGATCGACGGCTAGCTCTCTGGAGAAGCCACCTGCCTTAAGTGAAAGGCGCTCAAGCAGCTGACGGCTCGGCTGAGGTAGATCATTCAGCAACCGTTCGCGAGTTCGCTTTTTGACATCCTCAACGGCTGGTGAACCTTGAAGCAAGGCATCCAGAGTTTGAAACTCTGAAGGGTTCCAGCCCGAGGCAGTCATACTCTGTATGAAGGCCATCGCAAGCTGAGGATGCCCACCGCCAGACACCAAGTGGGCATACTTTGCCCAATTGACGTCGGTCACTCCACATTTAGCAAGGATCTCTTGAATATCTTCTTCCGAGAATTCGCCCAAGGTATGCGCAATGCCAACTGGCAGGTTGTTGTGAAATAGGAGTTCGTTGCTTGGTAAGTCAGATGAGTTCACAACTAGAAGTGCGTCTGAGCGCCGCGACGCGAAAATTAGGTAAGACAGTCCGTCGAGCACATCCGGGTCCGTAACCCAAGCGACATCATCAACGATCAAGCCGTTAAGCTCAAGGTCCCTCAAAGAGTCTGCTATTTGGAAAAAGATCTGTGCAACTTGATCACGAGACTTGCCTCTCAAATTAATGCTGGCCCATTCACCTCTATTGCTGCGCGCAAGGATGCGGGATGCGACCGTCTTGCCCATACCGGCAGCACCGGAAATCCAGCAAACTCCAAAGGCTTCTAAACTTTCTTGAAGCTGCCCAAGGATCTCGGTTCTATTTGCAAGCGCCTTTGGTAGAGGGGTTTCCGACACTGGGCTAGGTCGGATAAGCTGTGCGCTTGTGAGGTTGGCCTCTACTGGAACGGAAGCAGACAGGGCTCTGCTCAAAAGTTGATTCTGCACCTCAAATTGGGCCCTATTGAGGGTCACTTGAGTGGCCGACTCTAAGAGTTGCTCTATACCGTTTCGGTCGACGCAGCGCTCATCCCGATTGGGGTTTGTAGAAAGCTTCAGAACAGTTAATATTATGCTGGCTGTGCATGCTTGAGCTTGTGAATGTACGCCACCTCTATCCAACAGAAGCTTCGAAACTCTCGAATTTAACTGCCGCGCCAGAAAACGAGACTCAGTAGCACCGCAATCAAAATGAATTCTTCTCAGGAAATTTTCTCGAAGATCACTGTCGTCAAGACTTTCAACATAGTCCTTTGTCTTCTTAGATAGCTTGGATTTGTTAAGTACGCTGCGAAGCTCGGTCAAATCTCCCGATCTTGCCAAGTTCCGCCAAGCGTCCAGAGTAGGCACATCGCCTACTCGACCCTCAAGTTTCTTTTCTTTTCCAATTGCTGAGGTCGTAAGGTGACGCAGTGTGACTTTCAGGTTTGGATTGCTTTGCTTCAACTCTACAAAGCTATCAATGCTGGCAACGATGTCGTCCGAGTTTATTGTAACGCGCCCCGCGGTTTCCTTCACTTGAACGGCTTGCAGCGCGTCTTTTGCCGCGACGGCGTAGTCCTCGGCCACTTCTAGAAAAAGAAACTCATCATCGTTCAGTTCGGTCCAAGCAAGGGCCGACTGGTAGACCTGATAAACATAACCTCGAAGGGAATCGATGGCTTCTCTAGCCGTATCCCCGATGGGAGTTTGTACCGGAGGCATTTTCTGCTCAACTCAAAGGATTTATGCCCGAGTGTCGCCTCCCATTGGGGCGAGTGCAAGTGCTACGGTTTCGGTTTGCGCAACTAGTTCCTCAACAAGGCCAAGGCCTCCTTATGGCCCGTTGACCCTTTCACCCACTGCCACGGCGTGCGCGGTTTGCGTGCCTTCGCCAGTTCCGGGTTGGCCTTGGCGTCGCTGGCGGCTGCGCGCAGGCGTTCGCGTGCCTCACGCGGGTCGATCTTGAGTTCTTCGCATAGGGTTTTCAGCGTGATGATGTCGGACATGTCGATCTCCTAGGTTTCTGATGCAGATCGATAAGACGAGGTCGAGGGGTCTGTCAGGGACAACCCCAACCAAGCTCCGGCATATGCAGCGATAGGCGCGCGTGGCCGCGTTGTATTGAGCCAGCAGGACGCTTGACCGGCATTCGCGACGTATCCAGCCCGTCGCCATACTGAGTCTGACGCTGGCTTCTGTGCGCCGCGCAGTCGTGTTCTTCACTGGGAAATACCCTGACCAAAGGTGGTGCCCGATCTTATTGCGCTGTTGCGACTGCAATCAGTGAAAGGAGACCGCAATGGTCATTTGTGCAACTTGGAGCTTCAACGGGCAGGAGAAGGTCATCCTTGGCAATTGGCATCGCCTGTGGTGCCTGTTGTTCGGCCCATTCTACTATGCCTTCAAAGGTATGTGGTGGTGGGCGCTCTTGTCGCTGATCACGGCCAACGGCCTATGGGTCGGCTTCCCCCTGTTCAACCGCGCCATCGTGCTGCGCCATTACCATCGCAAGTGCTGGGTTCAAAACTGATGTCTAGGAAGCTCCAGCCAATGAGTAAACCCACCCACCTGGCACCCAATTCAGCGATTGAAGATTGCCAGCATCGCGGGCCACTTGAAAAGATTCACATAATTGGTTCCACGTCGCTCCCAACAGCCTGATCAATAGTCCGCGTGTCGCTCTCGGGCGCTTCCGGGCACACCAAAGGAGCCGAAGACAGCAGGTGACCACAGGAGGATGGGGGGAGGCGTTTTTTAAACGGCGTTCGCTCTTCGGGCAGACAAGGCGTTATGCATACTGCCGAGATTTTCGGCCCCTAGCCGATTTCAAGATCGTCAAGATCGCCAAGGGCGTCATGCATGATCGTGGCGATCTTGGGGGCAAAGTGCACCAAAATCATCGATGGCGATGTTGGCGTTCTTGGCGCACTTCACATCCTAGCTGTGGTCATTCTTCGTCAGGCAAAGATAGGAACCAGCCTTTCCCCTTCTTTTTTGATCTGACGCCTAGAGCGCGCCTTGCGCGTTCCAATGTCTTGGGGGCGATGTCGCGTGCCGCAGCCTCTTTCTCCACCTTGGCTGACGGTTCCGGCCCGCTCTTGAGAAACACGCGCAGAAACTGGGTTGCTTCGTCCAGCGCCGACATTCGCGGAGCGCCTTCGAAAGAGATCAAGTCGTCAATCGTGATGTCTGACGGCCCCAGCCAATTGAGGGATGCCCTGCCGCAATCTTCTCCGACGATTTCATAACTCTGCGTTTGCCCGCGAACGGCAATGTTGTGCTTGATGTGCACAATCAGCTTGGTCGAACTGTCGTTGGGGTGTTCGCACACCAGAAACGCCGATCTCGCCGCGCCGATCACATCCATGGAACCACCCCCCTGATATATGGCCTTGCTGTGCTTGGCCTTCGTCAGGTGCCGAATGATCACCACGGCCGTTTCACCAGCCTCCGCTATGTCCTTTAGGAAAGACAAAAGCTGCCGAATGACGTTTGGCTTGTAGATGTCCTGCCCCGCCGGAATGTAGGCGTACAAGGGGTCGAGGATGAGAAGGTCCGGTGGCTTGCGCTTGACCTCGCGCATGAGCGCCTTGAGACCCTCATCGTCAAGCGAGAGGAAGTCGCCCTGCACCCGGATGCGCGTTGGATCACCTCCCATCGCATCGATGCGCGGCCTAATCGTGTAGGCCGCGTCATCCTCGGCGCTGAGGTATAGCACGCGACCACGCCCGACCTTTTGTCCGTCTGGAAGTTCGCCGCCGATGCTGACCTGAACCGCGAGTTGCATGGCGAGGAAGGATTTGCCCACGCCGGGGTCCCCCTCCATGATGGTGATCATGCTGAACGGGATGAACGGCTCCCAGAGCCAGTCCACCTCCTTTGGGTCAATGGTGTCCAGATCGATGAAGAGTTCTTTTTTCTTAGAAGTCATTCGGCGTCCTCCACCTTCGCGATGATCGTGAAAATCTCGCGCTCTAGGCGCTTCACGTTGTCGCCGTGCTTCTCACGAAAATATGGACTGGTCCAAATGACGCTGGCAATTTCGTCCAGCGATGCACCGGCCTCGAAGAGGCCAGTCACCATCGCGAAAACTCGACCAGACCGATCAGAAGCACGAACTGAGTTGTGCCTGATCAACGAGCTTGCCGACGCATCCAGTTTTCGACGGTATCGTCTCCAAACACCCATTCTGTCATGGGCATACGGGTTTAGCGCGCGCTCCTCGACTTTGGCTATTTTCTTGATTTTTTGACCACGAAGAAGTCTTGGCCGCGCCTCTATCGGCGTGAGGTCGCATTTCAAAAGCGGAATGAATGGCTTGGCATATTTGGGCTTGTGGTTGAAAGAACCGGGCAACCTAAGAAGTTTGTTGGCCGCACTACCGCCGCTGTCTCCCCCGTGCCGCTTCGTGAGGGCCATCGAAAACGCTGCGGCCTCATCTGGTGTGTGGGGGTTATCCCAGAACCATAGGGCCTGCGTGTGCCCCGGCGATGTCTGCCAAACGACTGAGGGCGCTGGCCTGAATGATAAGGGATCAGCAGCATCAACGTCACACCACCCCCACCAACACGTTTGAGACACGCTGCTGAGTAGCCGGTTTTCCTCGGTGAAGGTGTTGGGACCAAAAAATTGATCCCACTTGTGCCGGTCGTATTTTCGCAAGATGCCGATAACGCTCATGTCATCGGCGAGTTGAACGAACTCTTGAACCATTCTGGACGACCCCTTCTTGCGAAAGCAAAGAGAGCCAAAGGTCTCAGTGTGATCCTGTACCTGTGGTCCCCAGATCGCGAAAAGGAACTCATCCTGATCCTTGATGGTCGAGCGGTCCGGCCACCCGTCTTGCCATAGCGTGGGCGTCACATAGTCATCTATGGGAGTTGTCATATTCTTCTCTTTCGTTGCGCGCAGATCTATGGGGCGCGCAAAATGCGCGTTAGGTTCGTCTGCGTTGTGTTCGGGGGTGGAGGGGCGACTACCGCCCCACCGTCGCTGGTGTCAGCTTCTGCAAATGAGGATGGGAGGATGCACGCCTGTAGTGAGCAAATACCACCTGTCGACTGCGTCAGCGTCCCATGTTGACGGGCCGATCCGAGGGGGGAATATGCCTTTAGCCTCAAGGCGCTTCAGGTGCTCTGGGCTATTCTTGATGCCCAAAACTCTCAGGCAACGTGGGCAATACGTTCGCGTGTAGGTAGGTTCCATCTGGGCTTACCTCGCATCCGCATAAGTCCACGAGGCGCGTTCAGCCTTGCGAGCTTCAATCCAAGACAAAACCTCTTCGCGATCCCAGCATACGCAAGCACCCGAAAGGCGAATGCGCACGGGAAAACGGCCAGCTTGTTCAAGTCGGATCAGTGTGGAATTCGACTGCCAAATTCCTAGTTCTTTCAGATCATCTCTCGACAAGAGGATCTTGTTGGTGCTTGTGACGGACTCTGCCATTGGTGGCTCCTTCTCAGTTGGGGGAAGGAGAATGCGCATTCTCTAGGTGACGTCTGCGAATGACATAGCAGCGGCGCAGGTCCCGAAATAGATAGCGAAAACCAGTTAGGTCATCGGTTTATTTTTGGCGCGTCCCGAGCGGAAAATATCGTGCTTCCCGGTCTGCCTGACGGCAGCAAGGCGCGCGCGCTTTATGCCAGCGCCTGAGACGTTCTGAAACTTTTCTCTGGCCACCTTTTCGGTTTCGTTGACACTCAGCCGCGCTTGTTCAGTCTTGGAAATCAAATCGACGAACCACTCATGGCATTTTTGCTCAGCGGCAGATGTGAAACTTGGCTGAGAGTCATCCAGATCAAGCAAGCAGCTTTGGAGTTGTTTAACGTGGACTCTGCATAGCACAGGCTCGTTGACGCCAGCATGGAACATGGTGTCTTCATGCAGACGGATCGAAAAGTATTCGTGATCGACATCGACGGGCTGAAGTTGGCCAGACACCTCGTGGTCAGACGTGTGCCAATGCGCGGCGACATCGCCAGACCTGAGAATGTTGCGTAAGCGTGTGAGCACGACCTTGTGATTTGGGGCATCCTTCTCAAAAACGCTTTTGTGCCAAGCGTCTCCCAGCGAAGCCTTTCCCACGATTTCAAAAGCTTCACGGAGGCCGACGAATGGGCTCTTGTCGAAATCGTTTACTGGCAAGTCGTCACCCTCTCAAAATTTCGTCGATATGCGCTGCCCACTGTGCCAGCGCCTCACGCTTCTCGTTGAAATACGTGTAGCGATTGTAGGTTGCGCCGACGCCTGAGACGACTCCTGATTTGTGGTTGGTCACGGCGTCGATCACATGGGGCATCACGCCAAGCTTCGCCATGCCTGTCGAGGCCGTGCGACGGAAGTCGTGGAAGCGCCAGTCAGGCGTTCCCTCTGGCAGAGCGGTATCGACGCGTTCCTTCAGGCGTCCGAACCCAGATATCGCAGAACGCCCAGTCGTCGTGAACACGAAGTCGCTGTCGAGGAACCTGTGCAGCCCACGGAGGATGTCCACGGCCTGAACGGGCAACGGTACTATGTGTAGGCGAGCGTTTTTCACACGGTTGGCTGGGAGTTCCCAGATACCCTCATCGAGGTTGAGTTCGGACCACCGCATCCCCGCGACTTCGCTCCGGCGCTGCCCGGAGATCAGTAGGAGCTTGAGGAAGGGGCCGAATGGGTAGTCCTCGGCATCGCTGTGCTGCCATATCGCGCGAATTTCAGCATCGCTCAGTACGCGATCACGCTGAACCTCACGCGTAGGCGGCCTGAGGAGAGCCACAGGCGATGTTTCGATGTCACCACGCATAACGCACCAGTTCATTAGCTTTTTGATCGCTGAGAGCGCCCGGTTTGCCCGCGTCGGCGTACCGTTGGCGATGATGCCGTCTAGCACCTTGCTAACATCCTGCCGTCTGATCTGGTCGATAGGCCGATCTTTCAATCCATCGAACTTATGCAGAACGCTTTCGGTGCGCTTCCAGTCCTTGGTATTGGGCTTGGCGTGAAGCTCGATGAACTTGGGGATCATCTCACCCAATGTGTCAGCCGATGCCTCGGGAACCTCGGGGGTCTTCTCGAATTCGCCCAACTCGACATCACGGGCGATTTCCATGGCACGGCGTCTGGCATCGGCAAGGGAGACCACAGGGTAAGGGCCGATTTTGATGCGTCTGCGTGAGCCGTTCGGACGGACCAACGTGTAGAACACCTTGGCACCTGTGGTCGACACACGCACATGCAGGCCATTTACCTTCTGGTCGCGCACTTCGTACCGTTTGGTGGTCGCCGGAGGCATGGCGTCGAGTGATTTGGTTGTCAGCATCTGTTTCATGCAGATATCGTAAGACACCCAGAATCCGCGTGTCAGGGTATGGTTTGGGGCAGGTTGAGCGAAATCCTACAAGCTGGAACGTTTTGGGTTTGTTGCGTTGCACAGCAAGAGGAAGAAAAATGTTTCAAAAGAGCCAAGCGCGAAGTTGCGCTATTTCTTGAAGGTTGGCGCAATCAGTGTGAGAAAAAGAAGGCAGCCCCTCTCTCGGTTGTGCCCTTTTCTGTGTCTCTACCTTGATCTGGTTCAGCGTCATATGAGGCAGCGTGTGACCTATTGGTAGATCGAGAAAAACTAATGCCTAAGACAAAAAAAGCCCCAGAAAGCTTGCCGAAGTGGAGAGAAGCAACTGACTTGTTGTTGGAGCGGTTGGTTGACCTAGACGCCGCTGGAGCAGATGGATTTGAAGGACTGATGCGCGACATGCTGGTAGAGCTTACCGGCCTACCATTCAGTCTTGCAAAATCCGGGCACCAAGGCGGATCAGATGTCAGGTCAGAGCCTTCGAATTTCTTCAATATTGGTTTGGAAGCGAAACGGTACAAGAAGGAAACTTCGCTCCCTGTGGATCAGTTGAAAGCGAAAATCGTTGAAGCGGCTCACTCAGGCCAGCCAATCGACCTCTGGATACTCGCTGCGTCCCGCCCAATTTTTGTGACCGACAAAGAAGCGTTGAGCCAGTTGGCTGATGATGAAGGAATTAAAGTAGTTGTCCTTGATTGGGATGATGTAGGGACCAATCCTCCCGTGTTCGCAATGGCTTTAGCCTCGACCCCCAAATCTGTCGAAGCACATTTGGGAAAAGATGCCGCGCTAACCAAAGCCTTTTCTGACTTAAAAGGCTTGCCTGAATTCGATACGTTAGTAGCCCAATTTCGTGGCGATCTTTGTGCGGCAGATGCCGGTTATGCATCAGCGTCGCGAGCGGTCAAGAAATGGCTTTTGGATTCGCAAGAATCGAACCGTACTGCGTTGGCTAGGCTGAAAGGCCACCATGATTTGCTAAGTTCGTCCACAAGACTGGTGGAGCGTTCAGAACTGCATTCCTCGATCAATGGCTGGTGGACGAGCGATGATCCCTCGCTTGTTCTACTAGGTGATGAAGGAACAGGGAAAAGTTGGGCTGCTTTGTCATGGTGGCAAAAGATTGCTCAAGGCGAAAGCACTCCGTTGACGATTTATCTACCTGCCAAGGACGTGGTGGGAAGCGACCCAATCGAGAGTATCGCGGTCTACTTAGCTAAAGTAACGGGTTTAAGGGATGCCGCCTTTTGGAGGCGGCGGCTTGCCCTATGGGATAGGACCGCAAAGCCGCTTCCAATATTGCTCATTTTAGATGGTCTGAACCAGAACTGGGGCAAGCGGGACTGGTCTGAGTTCATTCAGCCGATGTTAGATGACAGCTTTCGTGGCCGTTTTCGAGTGCTGATGACGTGTTGGCCCGATTGGTGGGCATCCATTGGCGCACTCAAGAACCTAAGACCAGAAGTGAAATCACAAAAAGTCGTTAATTTCACCGACCCAGAGCTAAACCAAATCCTAGAGCTGCACAGCCTTGCCAGAAGCGATTTCAGTGCTGAGCTGATCAACCTAATGAGGGTGCCCCGGCTGTTCACTCTTGCTCTGAAGCATAGAGCGGAGCTTACAAAAAGCGGCGATATCACCGCCGAACGACTTGCGTATGAAGATTGGAAACACCGTTTGAGCCTCGGGTCGGCCCGCATTGATTGGTCTGACGAAGAGTTTCGAAGCTTCATAGCGGAACTAGGGAGCGAGTTCGGGGCAAACTTTGAAACGACCTCTTTGTCGACCAAAGAACTGGTCGATCGACTTGGTCGGGAGAGCGGTGCTGAAGCTGCCGATCTGAGGGCGACCATCCAAGACCTGGTGGCGGGTCGTTGGTTGGAGCCTTCAGGCACTCCTCATCGGTATCGCGTAAACAAGGAAATGGCTCCGTTTGTCCTCGGCATAGCGCTCGCGTCTCAACTCAGAGCTGTGGATGGGTTTGAAAACGCGAATGCTCATCTAGCAGAATTCGTTGATCCTTATCGTGGTCAAAGCCTTGGGGCTGCAGTTATTCGCGCGGCAGCAACGGCAGCTTTGCTTGACCCAAGTGTTGGAGCTGATGCGCGAAAAGCGCTTCTCCTTCGATGGCTTCACGAGCAGAACTTCGGGCTAAGCGACTTTAACGCTTGGTGGAGACTCATCGGCACTGACACTGAATTATTTTGCTCTTTGGTCGAAGATCAATGGCTCCACCCTGACAGGCGAGGGAGTGTTTCTGAGGACGAGGTGTTTATTAAAGGGTTTGCGAACGCTTACGAATTCCAAGCTGTGGCCCCTAGCATTCAAAATGCGATCACGAAGTGGCTAGGTTGGGTTTGGCCCGACCCAGATGAAGGACAGTTCATCGGCCGCATCGACCCAAATTCGGCTCGCTCCAAGGGAAACAGGGCCAAGGTTTTACAGGGCATTGAGCACTGGGCAGGTCAGACTGACAAGTCAGATTGGCCCCAAGTAACCTACTTTGCAGAGGGGAATGTGAGTTGGCTGAGCCATCGTGTCTTTGGCATCTTGTCTTTTATCCCTCGGGCACCTCTTGTCAGGGCTTTTGAGGCTTGGGCCATTAGTCGCTCCATTCTCGGCAGGCAGCGTCACTTTGAGGAATTGGCTTGGGTTCTGCGCTTGAACCCCCAAGATGAAGTCGAAGCGCGAAGTATGCTCTTGGATGTAGTTGATCGCCTTCTGGCCCGGTCAAACGAAGGCACAGATAGGGCGGCAGTATGGTTGCTGGAAGCCTTGGGGGATCGAGGCTGCTTGGAGCGTGCAGCGAGAATCGAGGGTCGTCTTTCGGGTGTAGACCATCCAGCGGCGATCAGTCTCCAAGCAGAAAACAGTATCTCACCATTGGACCCTACCTCGGCTCCTGATGCACCACGTGAAGGCGTCCCCAAGGGAAATGAGCTGTGGCAATTCTCCAAATCTCACAGTTCCGCAGATCACAAGTTTGAACGTGCAGAACCTATCTTGTGTCGGGTAGACCCTAAGAGAATTCGTGAAACCTTCGTAGATGCGGTCAAGAGCGCCGAGACGAGAACAGACGAACAACTGAGTGGATTGGTAGCACGTGTTCGCAAGGTCGTCATCCTGCTCAGCAAGGAAGAAAGACTGGAGCTGGCGGGCGTTCTTAGAAATCGAGCAGAAAATACGACTGAGGCCTCAGCTATATCTTCGGAATGTAAACGTGCCGCTGGGATACTAGAGATGTGGGGCGAAACCGCGCTGCAGCAGTTCGCGCACTTGAAATCGGTTGGTTTCGAACCGGAAACACTGGAGGGCATACTAGAAGCACTGACGCCGATGCTGCCCGACGAGGCTTCGGACATCAGAGCCCTACTGCCAGAGGCTGGCGGTGAAGGAGCCAAACATGTCGTCTGTTGTTACTTGACTGAAGCTGATGCCGAGGTGGCGGCACGCGACTGGTCAGCGTTGTCCGAGTTAGTCACAAATTCAAACGAGAACATCCAAAACCGCGCGCTTCGGGTGGCTGCGCAAGGAAAATCGGAACAAGCATTAAAGCGCTTTGCTGATAGTGGTTGGACGGTAGCAGGTGAGCAGTCACGTGAAAACCGTGCTTATGGGTCGCTGGCTCTCAGTAGTGCCGCTGACGTGCTAAATGATCCATCCCTGTTGGATCGCGCCGATCCTGAGATTTGGGGGTGGAGGCTAAAACACGCCGAAGGAAAGGAGCTAAGTGCCAACAAGTTTCACGCATACCTACGCGAACAGGTGCTGGATATAGATAGAAAGGGGTCGCGAACTTACCCAAGCCACGCTTGGACTCACAAAGCAGCTGTGAAACTGTTAGTCGAGATGCAAGAGAAAAAGCTCTTGGATTGGTTTACACCATGGCTTGACGAACACGAAAAACTTCCCAGTTTCGCCGTGTTCGAGCCCTTTCCATTCAACGACCTTGCATGGGCACTCATTGAAGCAGGTCTCCCAGAAGGTGAGCGCCTTTGGAAGAAGCTTGTAGAAGCAGAACGTCACGGTATCCATAAACGCTCCGATTTGGATTTCATGCCACTGTATTCACCATCGCACACCGACTTTGGCGAGTATGAGGATGCGATGGTAGAGGGGCTGATCTCGGACGGGAAAATTCGAGACTTCGCATGGCATGCGCTGAAGGCGAAGCGCTCACGATGGCTCGCCGAGTTTATAGAGGCCGATGTAAAATCAGAGTCTGCCTTTAGGCAGGCTCGTGGTTGGAAACTCCTTGGATGCACGGACAACGAGCCTGTTTTCTCCGAGCTTTGGAGGAAATTGAAGGAGCATCGCCCTCAGCTTGGCTGGCTCAAAGACGTCGCAGACACGGCAGAAGAGGAATTCAATCGAAACTGTTGGGCGAGGCATTGGTACGATACGCACATCGCTTCAAGTGATGTGCTTGGCTCGTACACGAGTTTTCAGCTGATGCGTCTTTGCATTGATGGTCGAGCACGGTTTTGGATAAAGCGATCAAAAATGGAATCTGCGCCATTGAAGAAAATTGCTTCTCCTTACTGGCAACTGAACCATGAATATTTGAACCAAATTCTCAAACAGCGAAACAAAGACGAGAAGGATAAGCTGTTCGGTCTTCCTACTATGCGCCAAACTCAAGCGCCGTGGTTCTAACGACCAAATCGTACTACACCCGGCTTGGGTGCCACATGGGGGCATAAATGCGTGAGCTTGAATGCCGCGCGCCGAGAAGGACCGGAACAGGTTGGAATGTTGAAGTGTTTGATCGCTAAATGTTTTTGCGACGGAATGTGATGAAGCGCTGCAGTCTGCTCAGAGACTGAGGAAAATTGAAAATCCTCGTGTCGGTGGTTAGATTCCGCCCCCGGGCACCACTTCACCAGAACGCCCCACACCTGAACCAGCCCCCGCCGCCGCTCTGGCCGTCACAGGCGGACCTCCGACGAAACCCGTTGGCCACAAGCGCCGCGCGTCGCCCGTCATTCGGCCTGAACGATTGACAAGCCCGCCGGCTTCCCCTTCCGTGGAGGGGGGACGCAAATCGGGGGGAGCGCTGTGACGACGACATTTGACAGGGTGGCCGGGATCATCGCCGAGTGGTCAGATGTCGAGAGAGATGAAATCCGGGAGGACAGCCACCTCGTCGAGGATCTCAAGCTCGACTCGGTCGATCTTTTCGACGTCGTCTTCGCACTGGAGCGGGAATTCGACATCGAACTTCCCATCGAGAACTTCGGGGAAGAACGCGACGGGCAGGAGGCTATACAGGCGCCAGAACTGCTCATGAACGCCTTCTGCGCACGGATCGACAGGCTGGTCGCCCAGAAAGCCGAAGCCTAGTGGTGCATCACGGATCAACGACCGGGCGCGTGCGGTGACGGGGCGCGCGACCGACGTCGTGATTTCGGGTGTCGGTGTGATTTCGGCCTGTGGTGCGACGGGCGCGGCGCATCTTGCGGCCCTCGACGGCACGCGTCCAAAGCCCGACAGGGCGGCCTTCAACCCGTATTCCGTTTACCGCGCCGCGCCCTTCGACGTCGCAGAGGCGATCCCGAGCAAGAGCGACCGTCGGCAGATGGAACCGTGGCAGCATCTTGGGGTGGCGGCCGCACGACAGGCGCTGGGCGATGCCGGTCTGCTGGGCACGGCGGCGCTCGACAGCCTTTACCTGAACGTCTGTGCCAGCGGCGGTGCGCGCGAAGTCGAGGTGGATTTCGAGGTCCTCGCCGATCTGCGTGCCTCGCCCGATCCCGACGCGGATCTCGTGGCGGCGCAGGCGCGAAAACTGCGGCCCTCTTTTCTGCTGGGTCAGTTGTCCAACATGCTTGCCGGAAACCTCGCGATCATTCTCGGGGTCGGGGGTGGCGCGCGGACGTTCATGGGGGACGACATGGCCGGGGTCGATGCGATGGCGGATGCGATTGCGCGGGTCGCTCATGGCCAAAGCGACAGGATCATGGTCGGCGGCGTTCTGGATGCCGAACGTCCCGACCTGATGCTCGCACAGGCTCTGGGCGACAGACTTGCGTCGGATGCGGTGCCCTCGGTTCTCGACCCAGCGCGTCGGGGCGTGGTGCCGGGCAGCGTGGCGGCCTTCGTCGTATTGGAGCGCGCGAAGGCCGCGCAGGATCGCGGGGCAGGGCCGCTTGCCGGGGTGTCGCCTGTCAGCGTGGCGGCGGAAGGCCCGGCGCTCGAAGGCATCCTCGGTCAGGTGGCGTCCGGCCCGTCCTTCGACGCGATCTACACCAGCGTGTCCGGTGCGCAGCCCGTGACCGCCGATGCGGTGACGGGCCTTAGGTCGGCCCATCCGGGCACGCCGGTGATCGCCACCGCTGATCTCGTCGGACATGCGGTCGAAGCCGCGTTTCCTTTCGCGGTCGCGCTTTCGGCGCTTTCGGTGCGGTCCGGTCGCGCAGGGCGCGTTCTGGCGACCACCGCCTGCGAGAGCGGGGCGGCGGCCCTTGTGGTCGAGGCGATGGCATGAGCGGGACCGGGTCCGTCTCCGTCACCGGGATCGGCATCGTGACCGCGCTCGGTCAGGGCGCTGCGGCGAACTGGGCGGCGATGCGCGCGGGGCAATCGGGGGCGGCGCCAGTGCAGCGTTTCCCGACCGAAGGCCTTGCCACGCGGTTCGCTGCAACGGTCGATGCGTTCTGTGACCCCGCGCTCAGGCCGACCGAACGCACCGCCGAACTGGCCCTCATGGCCGCGAACGAGGCGCTGGCGCAGGCCGGGCAGGAGCCGGGGGCGGCGTTTCCCGGCAAGCTCATCGTGGGCATCCCGCCGATCCAGATGGAATGGTCCGACCGGATCGCGCTGGACCGGGCGACCGGGGGCCGGGCCACTGGCTATGGCGACCTGATCCGCATGGCCGGCGCGGCCAAAAACAACGGTCTTTTCGATGTCCTGCGGTTCGACGGCACGACCCGGCGGCTGGCGGCCCGCGTGAAGCCTGTCGGGCGGCCCGTGACCATCACCACGGCGTGCTCGTCCGGCGCGACGGCGATCCAGATTGGGGTCGAAGCGATCCGGCGGGGCGAGGTCGACCGGGTGCTCGCGGTCGGGGCCGATGCCTCGGTCAGCCCGGAAATGCTTCTGCGCTTCGGCCTGCTGTCGGCGTTGTCACGCCGCAACGACAGCCCCGAAACCGCGTCGCGCCCTTTCGACAAGACACGGGACGGGTTCGTGCCGGGCGAGGGGGCCGGGGCGCTCGTCCTCGAACGGGCCGAGGCCGCCCATGCCCGTGGGGCGAACGTCTTGGGGTATGTGCGCGGCGTGGGCGAACGGCTCGACGCCTATCACCGCATCCGTCAGCGCCCGGACGCAGGCCCGGTGGGGGCGGCGATGGCCGCTGCGATCGCCGATGCGGGCCTTGCGCCGCAGGACATCGGATACGTCAACGCGCACGGCACATCGACGGGCGAAAACGACCGGGTCGAAAGTGTCGGCATAGGGCAGGTCTTCGGTCCGCGCGCCCCGGACCTTCCGGTGTCGTCGCTCAAATCCATGACCGGACACATGCTCAGCGCGGCGGCGGCGGTCGAGGCGGCGGTGTCGCTGCTGATGATCGCCGAGCAGACGCTGCTTCCGACCATCAACCATGAAACGCCCGACCCGGAGATCCCGCTCGACGTCGTGCCGAACGTGGCGCGACCCGCCGATGTCACGCATGTTCTAAGCAATTCCTTCGGCTTCGGCGGGCAGAACGTCTGCCTGGTGCTTTCGGCCGAGCCGTGAGGCGGTCCGATACAATTGCCCGCACGCGCCGCGTGACGTGCTAGACAGAACAAAACCGATCAGGAGCGACATGCCTGCATATCTGAACGCAATCGGAACGGCGGTGCCGGCCCATGATGTCCATGCGCCGTATCTCGAAATCGCACCCTATTTCCTGACCTCCGAGACGGATCGCAAGAGCTTCGCCAAGATGGCGCGGCGTGCAGGCATCACCCATCGCTATTCGACGCTGGAGCCTGCGGACCCGTCGCGATGGACGGACCGCTACGATGCCGAGGGGTTCTACCGACCCGGCGCGTTCCCTTCGACGGGCGCGCGCATGAAGCGGTATTCGCACGAAGCCCCGGCGCTTGTCGACGGCGCCATCGCCGATCTGGCGGGGCAGGCCGGTCCCGACTGGGCCGAGGGGCTGACGCATCTGGTCATCTGCACCTGCACCGGGTTCTCGGCGCCGGGGATCGATCACCACATGGTCAACGCGCATGGCGTGCCCTCGACGGTCGAGCGCACGCTGATCGGCTTCATGGGTTGCAACGCCGCGATCAACGGCTACAAGACCGCGCGCCACATCGTGACGGCGGACCCGACCGCCAAGGTTCTTGTCCTCAACGTCGAGCTTTGCGGGCTGCACTTTCAGGAAAACGCCCCGCTTCAGACCGCGCTCATGTTCATGCTCTTCGCCGACGGGGCCGCCGCCGCGCTGGTCAGCGCCGAACCCACGGGGTTCGAACTCGAAGCGTTCCGCTCCGACATGCTGCCCGACAGCGAAGGCCACATCACGTGGGACATCGGCGACAACGGGTTCGATATGTGGCTGTCCGGCCGGGTGCCGCGCACGATTTTCAAGAACCTGCCGGGTCACTTCGAAACGCTCGCGGCGGACGCGGGCGGGCGCGACATCGACCTGTGGGCGATCCATCCCGGCGGGCGCACGATCATCGACGCGGTCGAGGCGGCGCTGGACCTGTCCGCCGAAGACGTCGCCTATTCGCGCGGCGTGCTGAACGACTTCGGCAATATGTCCTCGGCGACGCTTCCTTTCGTTCTCAGCCGGATGCTGGCCGAGCCGCGCTCGGGCCGCACAGGGGTCGCCATCGGTTTTGGCCCCGGCGTCAGCGTCGAAAGCATGGTGTTCTCGGAGGCCGAGGGATGAAGGACGCTGGCTTCGTGCTGCCCGGACGCATCCACGAAGAAGAGTTGATGGATACCGAGGCGGTGCCGCAGGCGGACCTTGCCCGCTGCCTGCGTGACCTGTCCCGCGTCAATGCCCTGAGTATGGGCTATCGTCCGACGCTGCACTGGCTGGACCGCGCCGTGGACGGGCGGGATCGCGTCACCATCGTCGACATCGGCTGCGGGTATGGCGACATGCTTCGGCAGGTCGAACGCTGGGCCGCGCGGCGCGGAGTCGAGGTCGATCTGCTGGGCATCGACCTGAACCCGACGACCATCCGGATCGCCGCCGAGGCCACGCCCGACACGTCGAATATCCGGTGGGAGGTGATGAACCTTTTCGACATGCCAAAGGACCGGCGCCCGGACATCGTCATCAGCTCTCTCTTCGCGCACCATCTAGGCGATGCCGAACTTCTCGATTTCGTGCGCTGGCTGGATCGGAACTGCCGGGTCGGCTGGTTCATCAACGATCTGCACCGCCACTGGATTTCCGCCTGGGGTCTGACGCTGATCTTCGCGGTCTGGCCTGTTCACCGCTTCGTGCGCAACGACGGCCCGGTTTCGGTGCGTCGTGCGTTCGTGCGTGACGATCTCAACCGCGTGGCCGAGGCTGCGGGGCTGCCATCCGACGGTCTCACGCTCCGCTGGTGGTTCCCGTTCCGGTTCGGCTTCGGCCGCCTGACGGGAGGGGCCGGGCCATCGTAGAGTTCGTGGTGATCGGCGGCGGTCTTGCCGGTGCGGCGACCGCGACCCACCTCGCACGTGCAGGCCGCGAGGTCATCCTGCTGGAACGCGACCGAACGCCCGCCCACAAGGTCTGCGGCGAGTTTCTGGGGCAGTTGGCCTGCGGCGAGCTGGAACGCTTCGGCGTCGATCTCGCCGCGCTCGGGGCCGTGCCAATCGCACGAACACGGCTTTTTGCGGGTCGGGCCAAGGCCGAGGCACCGTTGCCTTTTCGGGCGGCGGGCTTGTCGCGCGCAACGCTCGACCCCCATCTGCGCACCCTTGCCGCCGGGGTGGGGGTGGACCTTCGCACCGGCGTTCGCGCCACGGGTGTCACCCCGGGGGCGGTCGAGGTTGAAGGCGGCGCATCCATCGCCGCCGACCATGTGATCGTCGCCACCGGCAAGCATGAGGTGCGCGGCGTCCTGCGCCGAACCGTGGCCAAGGCGAAGGATTCCAAGATTGGGATCAAGGAGCATCTGCGGCTGACCGGCGAGCAATGCGATGCCCTCGGTCCAGCGGTCGAACTCCACTTCATCCCCGGCGGTTATGCCGGGCTGATGCCCGTCGGGGCCGGGGCCGCGAACCTGAGCATCGCCATGGAAACCGGGGTCTGGCGCGAACACGGGCTGACCCCTGCGAGCTATCTCGATTGGCTCCGGTCCGTGTCGCCGTCCCTTTCGCTGCGGCTCGACGGGGCCACACGCCTTTTCGAGCGGCCCCTGATGGTCAGCGGCGTGCCCTACGGTTTTCGCCTGTGGGGGGCCAAACCGGACCTGCCGGGGATCTGGCGCGTGGGCGATCAGGCGATGGTGACGCCATCGCTGACGGGCGAGGGCATGTCGCTTGCCCTCGGAACCGCCAAATGCCTTGCCGATTGCCTGCTGAACGGCGCCTCGACCAGCGACTATCGCGCGGAGCTGAAACGGAGGTTCGGCAGGCAGATCGCGGTGGCCCGCGCCTTCGATGTCGTCCTCCAACGCGAGTCGCTGCATCCGCCGATCGTGGGCGGGCTGGCGCAGTGGCCTGCGTTACTAAGTGCCGGGGCGAAGTGGTCGCGTGGCGGCTGACAAACCCGCTTTCATGGGCGCGTGCTTCTTCAAGAGCACCCACCACGCCGCCAAGGATTATGAGCCAGTCTCATAATTCTGTGTAGATTTATGAATTTGAATGCTTGTGGCCGGTCGCGTACACCGCCCACAAGAAAGCAGGACACCTATGCGCGCATTCAACATTCCGCCCACGGACACCGAGGCGGCCCTGAAACGGGCGGCCCGCGAACGTATTCTCATTCTCGACGGTGCGATGGGCACGCAGATACAATCGCTCGGCCTCGATGAAGACGCCTTTCTGGGGCATGGCGGGCATAGCTGCGCCTATCACTCGGACCATCCGCAGAAGGGCAACAACGACCTTCTGATCCTGACCCAACCGGACGAGATCGAACGGATTCACTACGATTTCGCCATGGCCGGTGCGGATATCGTCGAGACGAACACGTTTTCGTCCACGACCATCGCGCAGGCTGATTACGCGATGGAAGAGGCGGTTCACGACCTGAACGCCCAAGGTGCGCGGATCGCACGCCGTGCGATGGATCGTGCGACCGCCGAGGACGGCAAGCCGCGCTGGGTGGCGGGGGCGGTGGGGCCGACGAACCGCACCGCGTCGATCAGCCCGGACGTGAATGACCCCGGCTACCGCGCCGTGACCTTCGACGATCTGCGCCGCGCCTATGGCCAGCAGATCCGGGGGCTGATCGCGGGCGGGGCCGACCTGATCCTGATCGAAACCATCTTCGATACGCTCAACGCCAAGGCGGCGATCTTCGCCTGTTTCGAAGCCTTTGCCGAGCATGGCAAGCGCCTGCCCGTGATGATCTCGGGCACGATCACCGACGCTTCGGGGCGCACCCTGTCGGGCCAGACGCCCACCGCCTTCTGGCATTCCGTGCGCCACGCGCGGCCCTTCACCGTGGGCCTCAACTGCGCCCTCGGCGCCAACGCGATGCGCCCGCACCTCAAGGAATTGTCCGACGTGGCCGACGCGCTCATCTGTGCCTATCCCAACGCCGGGCTGCCCAATGCCTTCGGCGAGTATGACGAAGGGCCGGACGACACCGCGCCGCAGGTCGAGCAATTCGCCCGCGAAGGTCTGGTGAACGTCGTCGGTGGCTGTTGCGGCACCACCCCGGACCACATCCGCGCCATTGCCGAGGCCGTCGCCAAGTACGAACCGCGCAAATTGCCGAGTTACACAGATGCCTGAACCGCTTCTCCGCCTCTCCGGTCTCGAACCCTTCGTCCTGACGAAAGACATTCCTTTCGTGAACGTGGGCGAGCGCACGAACGTCACGGGGTCGGCCAAGTTCCGCAAGCTCATCACCAACCGTGATTACGCGACCGCCCTCGACGTCGCGCGCGATCAGGTCGAGAACGGCGCGCAGATCATCGACGTGAACATGGACGAGGGGCTGATCGACTCGAAACAGGCGATGATCGAGTTTCTGAACCTGATCGCCGCCGAGCCCGACATCGCCCGCGTGCCGATCATGATCGACAGTTCCAAGTGGGAGGTGATCGAGGCCGGGCTGCAATGCGTGCAGGGCAAGCCGGTGGTGAATTCCATCTCGCTCAAAGAGGGCGAGGAGGCGTTCATCGAACAGGCGAGCCTGTGTCTGGCCTATGGGGCCGCCGTGGTCGTCATGGCCTTCGACGAGGACGGGCAGGCCGACACCTTCGCGCGCAAGACCGAGATTTGCGCGCGCGCCTACAAGGTGCTGACCGAAACGGTGGGCTTCCCGCCCGAAGACATCATCTTCGACCCCAACATCTTCGCCGTGGCGACGGGGATCGAAGAGCACGACAACTATGGCGTCGATTTCATCGAAGCCGCGCGCTGGATCAGGCAGAACCTGCCGCATTGCCACGTGTCGGGCGGCGTCTCGAACCTTTCGTTCAGCTTCCGCGGGAACGAGCCGGTGCGCGAAGCGATGCATGCCGTGTTCCTCTACCACGCGATCCACGCGGGGATGGACATGGGTATCGTCAACGCGGGTCAGCTTGCCGTTTACGACCAGATCGACCCCGACCTGCGCGAGGCCTGCGAGGACGTGGTCCTGAACCGCACACCCGCGAACGGCGGCAGCCCGACCGAGAACCTGCTGGATCTCGCCGAACGCTTCAAGGGCGCGGGGCGAGAAGAGAAAAAGCGCGACCTCAAATGGCGCGAGTGGCCGGTGGAAAAGCGGCTGGAACATGCGCTCGTCAACGGCATCACCGAATTCGTGGACGAAGACACCGAGGCCGCGCGCCTTGCCGCAGACAAGCCGCTCGACGTGATCGAAGGGCCGCTCATGGCGGGGATGAACGTCGTCGGCGACCTGTTCGGCGCAGGCAAGATGTTCCTGCCGCAGGTGGTGAAATCCGCCCGCGTCATGAAACAGGCGGTCGCGGTGCTGCTTCCCTATATGGAAGCCGAGAAAGAGGGCGGGCGCGACACGGCGGGCACCATTCTCATGGCCACCGTCAAGGGCGACGTGCATGACATCGGCAAGAACATCGTCGGCGTCGTTCTGGCCTGCAACAACTACGAAATCATCGACTTGGGCGTGATGGTCCCGCCGCAGAAAATTCTCGAGGTCGCGCGCGAGCGAAAAGTCGACATCATCGGCCTGTCCGGCCTTATCACCCCGTCGCTCGACGAGATGGTTCATCTGGCCTCCGAGCTGGAGCGCGAGGGCTTCGATCTGCCGCTTCTCATCGGCGGGGCCACGACCTCCAAGGTTCATACGGCGGTGAAGATTTCGCCCCGCTATGCCCGCAGTCAGGCTATTTACGTCACCGACGCCAGCCGCGCGGTCGGCGTCGTCTCGTCGCTTCTGAGCAAGACGCAGAAACAGCCCTATATCGACGACATCCGCAGCGAATATGCCGAGGTCGCGGAGCGCCACGAGCGCAGCGAACGGGCCAAAGAACGCCTTCCGCTGGCCAAGGCGCGGGCGAATGCGAAGAAGATCGACTGGACGGACTACAAGGTCGAAACCCCTTCGTTCTTCGGGCCCAAAGTGATCGAAAACTGGGATCTGGCCGAGATCGCGCGCTATATCGACTGGACTCCGTTCTTCCGCACCTGGGAGCTCAAGGGCGTCTACCCCCGCATCCTCGAAGACGAGAAATACGGCGAAGCGGCGCGCGGCCTCTTCGCCGACGCGCAGGCGATGCTGCAACGGATCATCGGCGAGGACTGGTTCGCGCCGCGTGCCGTTGTCGGGTTCTGGCCCGCGAACGCGGTGGGCGACGACATCCGGCTCTTCCAGGACGAGGGGCGCAAAGACCCGCTCGCCACGCTCCATACGCTTCGTCAGCAGCATTCCAAGCGCAAGGACAGCCCGAATGTGGCGCTGTCGGATTTCGTCGCGCCTGAGGGCACGCCCGATTACGTGGGCGGTTTCGTCGTGACCGCCGGGCCGGAGGAGATCGAGATCGCGGAACGGTTCGAACAGGTGGGCGACGACTATGGTTCGATCATGGTCAAGGCGCTGGCCGACCGCTACGCCGAAGCCATGGCCGAGATGCTACATGAACGTGTGCGCAAGGATCATTGGGGCTACGGTCGTGACGAAGGGTTCGCCCCCGAAGAGCTGATCGCCGAACCCTACCGCGGCATTCGTCCCGCGCCGGGGTATCCGGCCCAGCCGGATCACACGGAAAAGCGCACCCTGTTCGCGCTGCTCGACGCCGAAGCCACCACCGGGGTCACGCTGACCGAAAGCATGGCGATGTGGCCGGGTTCGTCGGTGTCCGGCCTCTATATCGGCCACCCCGAAGCCTATTATTTCGGCGTGTCGAACATCGAACGCGATCAGGCGGCGGACTATGCCGAGCGCAAGGGCATGACCCTTGAGGACGTCGAACGTTGGCTTGCCCCGATCCTCAACTACAACCCGAACGAGGCGTCCAGCATCGCGGCGGAGTGACCCGCACCAATGCGGTTCAGCGTGACACGAGGCCGAGCGCCACGGGGTGCACGGCCATGATACCGGACCCGCCCTGGTCCAGAACCCAGAACCCGCCATCGCGCAGGGCCTTGCGCACAGCGCGCCGGCTGCGTTGCGGGATCTTGCGGCCTTCGACCTGAATGTATTTCGGGGTCGGCATGTCACCCGCGTCGATCGCCGCGAGGCACGCCTCGACCGCTTCGGGATCGCGCCCGGCTGTCGCCAGCGCCACGACCTGCGGATCGTTGATCCCCGCCAGTGTCATAAGCTCGGGCCAGACCCGCGCCGGGCGGCGGGTGCGCACCCATTCGGGCCTGCGGCTTGGAAACAGGCGTTGTAGCAGCCCCTCGATTCCGGTGGCAGGGTCGATCACCTCACCTAATGGCACATCGTCCGCGCGGCGCACGACCTCCAGATCGCCGTTCTCGACCGCAAAGGCCGCCTCGACGATGCGGGCGGACGGGCTTGTGATCCCGGTCTCCAGCCGCTCGATCCAGCTTTGATCGGTGACGCAGATCGCGGCTTCCGCGTTCGCCCGGTTGATGAAGTCGAGGATCGGCGCGACCGGATTGCCGATCTGAAGCACCTTCAACCCGGCGTCCTCGGACAGGATGTCGAACACCTCGTTGCGCAGGTTCCGGCACTCGCGCGCCCGGTCCCACATATGGCTGGCGCGCAACGCGGCGGCCAGTCGGGCGTCCGACAGGCTGCGGGCGACCTGCGGCATCGCGGCGACCGTGGGCATCTTGGTGAATTGCACCGCGATATCGTCCTCGTCGCGCAGGAAGGTGGCGAAACGGTCGTCCGACAGCTTGCGGATCAGGTCGTCGGTGCGCTCCCGGTCCATTTCGTTCACGGCGTGGGAGTGGATGACCTTCACCCCCATGTTCGCCCCTTTGGACTGGTTCGAAAACTCCGCCCGGAAATTGTATTCCGGCGGCAGGACGAGGAACCGGACCCGCGACCGGTAGAGCAGGCGGTTGAACGACGGTTGGTCCTGTCGCGTCACCTCCGACGTGTCGCGGTAGGCGTCTTCCCAGGCCGCGACGAAGGCGGCGGTGTCGGGGTCGGTCAGGTTCAGGCCGAGAACACCGCCGTTCAACCCGGTGAAGCATTCCGGCAAGGACGCATCCCAGGCCCCGACGGGCGAGCGCCGGATGGGCGCGTGGCTTGCGGCAAGGCCGAAGTCGTCGAGCGCGGCAAAGATCGAACCGACGTCGCCCGCGAAGATCGTGTCGGTGTCGATATAGATCACCTTGTCGTATGGCGCCGTCGCGATGGCTCTGATCTTGCCGATCCGGGTGTGGTCGTCCGGGGCGACATCAAGCTGTCGGACGGCGTCGAAGCCATCGACCTCCACATCCGCAAGCGTGGTGGCGAGGGTCACGTGGACCTCCGGCATGACGCGTCGGAGCGAGGCGACCGACCGCTCGGCCTGCGCGATATAGCGCGGCGCGTCCGCGTAATAGAGTATGCCTTCAGATGCCACGACCCGTCCCCCGTTGCCCTTTTTCAGGATGGCAGAACGGGCGGGGGGATCAATCCTTCGGCCCGCCGCGCCCGCCGCACGGGAGCCTGCGACCGGCACGCCTTATTGCGGATGCAAAATTTCCTCGCGTCGTGCCCGCTCGATCTGCGCGAAGTGTTCGAAGACCTGAAGCTGATCTTCGTTGAACCCGTGGGAATCGATGTCGAGCGCGTTCAGCGCCTCGGCGATCCTGCCGCGCAGGGCGAGCGTGTCGGCGGCGTGAACGCAATGGAGTTTCAGAAACCACGTCAGAAAGCGGTCGCGGAAATCCGGGTCGAGCCGTTCGGCATCGGCCAGTGCTTCGCCCAGCTCGCCCAGCCGGTTGAACGACCGCGTCGCGATCTCGAAATCCGACTTGCCGAAGGTCACGACCGGCTTGCCGTGGATCAGCGCCTCGAACAGCACGCCCGAATTGCAGCCGACGACCGCCTTCGACTGCCCGATCAACTGGTGCACCGACGCGGTCGAAAGCCTCAGGTTCGCGAAATCGCGGTTCAGGTCTTCGAGCCGTTCCTCCACCGCCTGCGATTTGCACAGCGGGTGACGCTTGACGACGACCGCGGCGCCGGTGTCCGCCGCGACCTTTGCAAGCTGGGCGGCCACGTCGAGCTGATCGAGATAGGCGAATTGCGCAACCGGGTCTTCGACCGTCTGAAGCGGCAGGAAGTAGAACTCGCGCGGCAGCTTCGCATCGCGCTCGGCCGGCTGTTCGTATTTCGACACGTTTCGGTCCAGCGCTTCCTGCCGGATGTCCGAGACGAACTTTCGCGCCTGACGTCTGGGGATCTTGCGCACCTCGTCCGCGACCGCATCCGGATTTCGCGCGAGCGTCGAGAACCCGGAGAACCCGCGCGGGTCGGCCGTGTAATAGGGCGGCCAATAGGATTCCTTCAGCCGCAGCACGTTCCCCTCGGCGCCCTGCGAATGAAAGCTGATGACAAGCTGCCCCCGTTTCGTCGCACGCGGCGCGGCATCGGCGGCATAGGGCAGGCGGATCGGGCGAACCGTGACGCACAGGTCGGCAAGCGCCACGAGGATCGAGGCATAAAGACGCTGGTGCCGCAGGCAATCCAGCGGGTTATCGAACCACGCCGCCGGAACTTCGAGCACGACATCCGCGTCTTTCATGCCCAGCCCTACCGGATTTCGCCGCGCGGAAAGACGATCCGCGACAGGATGCGGCCCGGCTTCGACGGGCTGGCGCGCATGAAGGCGATGGGATCACGTTCGAGCGCCGGGATCATCCCGGTGTTCCCGGTCAGTTTGAGCGCGGTCCGGATGATCGGCACCCAGACCTTGAAACCGCCAAGCGCGGGCGTGTTCGGATAGAGCAGCCCAATGCGGAAGGGCGTGTATTGCGCCCAGTTCTCGCGCGCGAAATCGGCAGGTTCGCGGCGGAAGGCCGGAAGGACTTCGGGCATCGCGCGTTTGACGTAAAGGGTCTCGAAGATCGGGGTGAGAAGCCAGAGCCGCCAGCCGAAATGGCCGTAGTTCACCACGCGCGGCCCGGTCGCCCGTTGGGTCAGGCGATCCGGCACACCGGCGTCGACCACGTCCTCCGGCTTGGCTGTGTCATAGGCGGCCGCGACAAGGGCGAACTCCCCGGCATGCAGCGCATCGTCCTGTGCGGGCGGGCGCTGGGCCTCGCCGTCGAACAGCACCCCGTCCTCCCGCCCGAAATAGGTCCGGGCGATGGCCGCGTTCGTGTCGCGGGCGTTGCGCATAAGGGTCTCGGCAAGCTCCTCGGTCAGGAACCACGGGCGCCCCATCTGCAACCCGCGATCCGCGCGGAATTTCTGAAACCCGGTCGTCACCGTTTCGATGAAGGTGAAATAGGCATCGCGATTGCGGAACTCCCGCGCGTTGTACATGCGCACAAGCTCGACATGGGCGGTCGACAGGCGCGCGGAGTTGGCCTGAAGCGCATCCGGCTGCGGCAGGTCGAGCAGCACGGGAAGGTCGGTCACCTTGGCGAAATCCGTAAGCAGATCGCCGCCCTCGAACGCCCGTTTGTCGAACAGGCGCACCTTGACCTTGTTCCTGCCGATCACCTCGGCCCAGCGTTCGATGTTCGCGGCATAGTCCAGCCGCGCGATCGTCTCGGGCGTGGTCAGCCATTCGGCAAAGCTTCCATCGACGCGGCCGACCGCGCCGCCCGCCACGAACTCGGCATATTGCGCATTGGCCCATTCGTCCTGCCGCCGCAGATAGACGACCATTTCGACGTCGTAATCCGCGAAATAGTTGGCGATCTGGTAAGCGTTCTCCTGAAGAAAGAACGCCTCGCTCGACAGCGCGATGGTATGAATGCGCTCGCCCATGAGCGCGAGGCCATGTTCGATATGGGCGCGCAGGCCGGGTTCGTTGCGCACCGCGTTGCGGGTGAATTCCGAATGTCCCGCCTGTTTGTGGGGCCGGACCCTTTGCCAGAACAGGCCGACTTCGGGATACCAGACGCCATCGCGCATCAGGGCGGGGCGGTTCGTCTCCATCAGGTGCTGGAGGAAGGTCGAGCCGGTCTTGGTCGCCCCGATGTGCACCACGATCCGGGGGCGCTTGCCCGGTTTCGGCGCGCGCCCGGCGTGTGTCTTGACGAGCCCGTTGCGGGCATAGTGGTTCAGCGCGGCCTGAAGGTCACTGTCGTCGGGCGTCTCGGGCGCGTGTCGATAGACCTTGTAAAGCTCATCCTGCGGGATCGGGCGCATGTTCACCGCCGCGTCGAGCAGGTCGGGTCGGCCCGCGCGCAGCGCCGCGATGGCAAGCTGGAACGCCCCCGCGCGGTTGTGCTGCACCCGCCGCTCGGTCGAGGTCGCGTCATAGTCGCCCGCCCGGAAATCGTATGATTGAAGCGTCCCGCGCACCCGGTCCAGAAAGGTCTGGAACGCCTCGCCGCCCATTTCCTGATAATAGGCATAGGGTTCGGTCAGGATCATATGGTCGATATACTGCGACATATGAAAGGCGAGGTGCGGGCGCAGGGGCGATGTCCGGTCGCGCGCGCCGTGATCGCCGAGCGCCTGAAGCGTCGTCTCGAAATTCATGAACATCCGGTCGAAGTCCTTCGGCCCCCGCTTGCGGCGTGCAGTCGAAGCAGGCCGGATGCGATAGGTCGTGGTCGGACAGGTCGTCAGGCTCAGAACACGGGCGTTGGTCAGCGCCCGGACCAGAAACGCCCGCTCCTCCCACTGGGTCGTGACGAACCGCCCCTCGATCTCGTTCAGCCAGTCGCGGCGATAAAGCCACGTCCAGAAATGCCGGTTGCGTAGAATGCGCGGCGTCTCGGCATAGGTGGTGCGGTCGATCTTCTGGTCGAAATTGGCTTCCGACGCGTCGGGACGGTCGTAGATGTATTCACCGTTCTTGGCGAACACCGCCTCGGCCGCTTTCTTGCCCCGCACCATGTCGGAGCCGTTCGCTTCGGCCACGGCGACCAGCGTTTCCAGCGCCTCGGGGTTCGGCATCCAGTCGTCGCCGTCGATGAACCAGATGAAGTCGCCCTTGGCCTGATCGATGGCGATGTTGCGCGCAAAGCCTTGGCCCACGTTTTCGTCGAGCACGATGGGCTTGATCCGGGGATCGGCCTTGGCCAGACGGTCGATGATCGCCTGCGCGTTGTCCGGGGTCACGTCGTTCACCGGCAGGATCTCGATCTCGCGCAGCGTCTGGGCCTGCACCGAAGCGATGCAATCCTCGATATAGGCTTCGACCCCGTGCACGGGGATGATGACCGAGACCTTGGGGGGCGTGTCGAGTTCCGCCTGCGTCGGGGGCAGCGGGAACGGTCGGTGCGTTTCGATATAGTCCAGCGCATCCTCGACCTGCGAGGGCACCGCGCACCCCGGCACGTGGTAGATCGTGTACCAGATGTAGAAGGCGTGGAAGATGTCCTCGAGCGTCCGGGCGCGATGGCGATGCGGGATCGCCTGCCGATCGTCGGTCAGACCCCAGCCGCCGTAGAAGGGCGCGCCGAAGGTCACGACCTTTTTGCCCGCGAACAGCGCCTCAAGCCCCATCTGGCTCGTGCCGACATAGACCGTGTCGACCATGTCGAAGATCGTGTAGGGGTTCACCGGATCGCGCAGGACGACGATCCGCCCGGTCGTTTCCAGATGCGTGTAGTAGCCTGACCGTTTGCCCTTTTCCCAGCTCGAATCCGGGTGCGTCTTGACGATCACCTGCGCATCCGGGTTCTCGGTCAGGGCGGCGATCAGCATCCGCTCGAAATCGCTCTCGGTCAGCTTGCCGTAAACGGTGGACGCATCTGCAAACGCCTGATCGCAGACCAGAACGGCGCGGTCGTAGCCCTCGGGCAGCGTCGGCGCCTCCATCGGTTGGGCGTTGTATTTCGAGATGCGGCGCTCGACGAGCCGGTCGATCAGGCCCCGCGCCCGCGCCCGTTCCGCGTCGCTCAGTTCGCGGTCGCTGTTCAGGCGATGGATCAGGCGGTTGGGATAATCCGCCATGAAGTAATAGGCGATATCGTCGTAGACATAGCCGAGGCAGGCGAATGAGGCGTTGCCTTCTTTGAAGGAATGCGCCCAGCTGTGCGAGGTCGCGACGAAGCCCGCCTCGAAAAAGATAGGGTCCGTGCCTTCGGGCATCGCGTCCAACGCGCGCACGCCGCCTTTGTGGGAATGTTCCGGGTCGCGGTAAATCGACCCGGAAATCAGGAAATCCCGGCTCTTGGCGAACGCGCTGTCATCGACGCCGACCGCCGCCGGGAAAAGCTGGCGCAGGTTCGCGCCGAAAAACCGCGTCAGGTTGTCGTTGATATAGCCCACGCCGATCTTGTGCGTGCGCCGGGCGAGGACGTGTTCACGGATGTCGATGGTCGGGTCGTGGCGGACCTGTCGCTGATCCAGAAGCTCCACGAAACGGCGAAAGGCGCGGTCGTTCTGCTTCATCTTCAAAAGGCCTTCTTGACCGGCGTGTCGACCTCGGCGGTGCCCCAGACCATTTCCCAAAGCTTCAGCCGGATGATCTCGTCCCGGCTCGGTGCGGGCGCGACGGGACCGATGTCGAAGGCTTCGTAAAACATGTCCTCCCACATCGCGAAGACGACCTCGTTCGAATAGTTCCCGGCATAGCGTTCTTGTCCGGCTTCACCCATACGCTTGCGCAGATCGCCGTCCTCCATCAGCGGGCGCAGCGCCCCGGCCAGCGAGGCGACGGGATCGACCCCATCGGCAAGCATCCCGGTCTCGCCATGCACGACCTGGGTGTTCACGCCATTGCAGGTTTCGAACCCGACCACGGGCAGGCCATGCGCCATCGCCTCACAGACCGTCATCGGGAATCCTTCCAGAAAGGACGGGATCGCGAAGATGTCGGCAGCGGCGAAGAACGGGTAGGGGTCGCTCGTCTCGCCATGCAGCACGACACGGCTTCCCAGACCGAGCGAGCGGATCTGTTTCTTCAACGCGCCGGTCATCGAGCCACCCCCAACAATGTCGAGCGTCCAGTCGGGAAAGGCGCGCGCCAGCGTCGCGAAGGCCCGGATCAGGGTATCGACGTTCTTGCGCGGGACGAGCCGCGACACGGCGAGGATCGACTTGCGGCTCCGGTCCGCGCCGGGGGTCGCCATCTTGGCGGGCGGCGCGATGGTGTTCGGAACGATCCTGATCCGGTCGTGCAGGCTTTCGTGCAGCGAGTCGCGGAACGGCTCCACCAGCAGGTGAATAAGCGTCGCGCCCGCGAACGAGATTTCGCGTTCGGCAGGGTCGAACACGTCGAGCCACTTGGGGAAGCGCGGGTCGATATGTTCGGACAAAACGATGGGCACGCCCACCTTCTGCGCGCAGCGCACATAGCGGCAGAAGGTCCGGTTCATGTGCAGGCCGACGAGCAGGTCCAGAGACTTGGCGGCGACCGCGAGCACCATCTTGTCGTCGGCCTGTTTGTCGTCCGCTTCCGTCAGGTGAATGAGGTCGATGCCGTCGTCGAGCGGCCAGCAGGACGGTCCCTTGGCGTCGTCGAAGGTAAAGATCGTGACGTCATGCCCGCGCTGCCGCATGGCGTTCGCCATCATATGACCGACGTTCTCGGTGCCGCCCCGGCCCTTGGTGATCCACGGAACGAAGAAGCCGATGCGCAGGCGGCGTCTGTCTGGCGTTCCGGTCTTGGCCATATGGTCCTCGTCGTCTGATGCCGCGGCGCAATAAGGATCAGTGGTCTACTGAATGAGTTCCCGCGTCAACGCGTCGTAGCGCACGAGCGCGGTGAGAACGCCGGCAAGCTCGTCGACCGGGATCATGTTCGGGCCGTCCGAAGGTGCGTTGTCCGGGTCTTCGTGGGTTTCGAGGAACACGGCGGACACGCCCACCGCACAGGCCGCCCGCGCGAGGATCGGCGCGAATTCGCGCTGCCCGCCCGAGGTCGTGCCTTGCCCGCCCGGCTGCTGCACCGAATGGGTCGCGTCGAACACCACCGGGTATCCGGTCTGGGCCATGATCGGCAGGCCCCGGAAATCGGTGACGAGCGTGTTGTACCCGAAGGATGTGCCCCGGTCGCAGAGCATGATCTTTTCATTGCCGGTCGAGGCGATCTTATCGGCCACGTTGCCAATGTCCCAGGGTGCCAAGAACTGGCCTTTCTTGACGTTGATCGCGCGGCCTGTCTCGCCAGCCGCCAAAAGCAAATCGGTCTGGCGGCACAGAAACGCGGGGATTTGCAGCACGTCGACCGCTTCGCCCACAGGGCCGCATTGATGCGCGTCGTGAACGTCGGTCAGAACCGGCACGCCGAACTCGTCGCGGATTTTCGACAGGATCGTCAGACCCTCGTCCATCCCAAGGCCGCGCTTGGTCGAGATCGACGAGCGGTTCGCCTTGTCGTAGCTCGACTTGAAGATGAACTTGGCACCCGCGCTCTCGCAGGCCGCCGCGATCTTTTCGGCCATCATCCGGGCATGGTCGAGGCTTTCAAGCTGGCAGGGGCCGAGGATGAAGGCGACGGGGTTCTCGCCGCCCACGGTCAGGTCGAGGATATCGACGGTCTTGGTCATTGTGCGATGGCCTCCAGTGCCTGTTCGATCCGGGCGGTGTCATGCGGGTTGTTGAGTTCCCAGAACACCCGACCGCGCCCGTCCACTTCGACGCAGCGCACCGACGCGCCGTTGGCGAGGAAACGAAGCTGCTCCAACCCTTCGAGTTGCTCCAACTCGCACTCGCCCCACGCGGCATAATCCAGCAGGGTCTGGCGACGGTACGCATACACACCGACATGGTGAAACACCGGGATCGGGTCCATGTCCGCGACCTTTTTCGGGTCGAGCCACGGGATCACCTCTTTCGAGAAGTAGAGCGCGTTGCCCGCATTGTCGCGCACGGCGGTCGTGCCGCCGACCATGCCGTTCTTGCGGTCCTCGACGAAATTCCCATAGGTCTCGCGGTCGCAGCGGATGATCGGCGTCGCCATCACCGCGTCCGGGTCACGCTTCATCTCGTCGATCAGCGCCTCCACGAACCACGGCGGGGTGAGCGGCGCGTCGCCTTGCAGGTTGACGATCAGGTCCGCATCCAGCCCCCCGTTCGTCACCGCATCGGCGCAGCGCGCCGTGCCGTTTTCGCAGTCGCGCGAGGTCATGATGACCTCGGCCCCGAACCGCTTGGCCGCATCCTCGATCCGCGCGTCATCGGTGGCGACATAGACCGCGTCCACACCGGGCACCGAACAGGCGGCCTCCCACGACATCTGGATCAACGACTTGTGGCTTCCGTCCGGCTGACGAACCGTGACCAGCGGCTTGCCGGGATAGCGGGTGGAGGCATAGCGGGCAGGGATCAGGATGACGGTCTTCATTGGACACCCAAGCGTAGAAGGTCGTGAAGGTGGACGATCCCGATGGGCTTGCCATCCGCATCCACCACGAAAAGGGCCGAAACCGCGTGTTCTTCGATCTTCGACAGCGCCTGACTGACCGGCACGTCAGTCTTGGTCGTGATCGGCGTCTTGGTCATGATGTCTCGCGCGGTCTTGTCGAAAAGCCCGTCGATGTTGCGGCGCACGTCGCCGTCGGTGATGATGCCCGTAAGCTTGTCGCCCTCCATGATCCCGGCGGTGCCAAAGCCCTTTTCCGAAATCGTCAGAACGGCTTCCTTCATCGGCGTGTCCGGCGTCAGGATCGGCAGGCGGTCGCCGTCATGCATCACCTGACCCACGCGCATCAACTGCACGCCCAGCTTGCCGCCGGGGTGGAACACGCCGAAATCGGTGGGGCTGAAGCCGCGCTTCTGCATCAGGCTCGCCGCCAGCGCATCGCCCAAGGCCAGCGTCATGGTGGTCGAGGTCATGGGGGCCAGCCGGATCGGGCAGGCCTCCGGCACTTTCGGTAGAAGAAGCTGGCATTGCGAGGCCAACATCAGGGTCGAGCCGGGGACGGAGGAAATCCCGATGATCGGAATGTCGAACCGCTGGCAGAATTCGATCATTACCAGAAGCTCGCTGGTCTCGCCCGAGTTCGAGATCAAAAGCGCCGTGTCATGCTCTTCGATCATCCCAAGGTCGCCATGCGCGGCCTCAGTCGGATGGATGAAGAACGCGGGCGACCCGGTGGACGACAGGGTGGCCGCGATCTTGCGCCCGATATGGCCCGACTTGCCCACGCCACCAACCACGACCTTGCCGTTTCGGTCGAGGATCAGCTGCGCGGCGGCCTCGAAATCTGCGGGCAGGCTGTCTGCAAGCGTGGTGAGCGCCGCGGCCTCGGACAAGAGAACATCGCGGGCGGTATCGATCACGGTCGTCGGCATGTTTTCCACAGTGTTTTCAGGCCGCCCCCGCGGTGGCCCGGTCGCGCGGACTCCTGTCACAATCGCCCCGTCGCGTCAACTTGGCCGCTCCCCCTGAACGGGGGTGCCGGGTCAGGCTGCGTGATGCCCGTCCAGCCCCGCGCGGATCAGCGCCGACAGCTCACCGGGGGGTGACGGCTTCTGCACGACAGGCGCGACCACGTCGCCCATCTGCTCGTCCGAAATGCCGGTATACCCGGACATGTAGATCACGGGCACTTTCGGGGCCATCGCGCGCACGGCGGCGGCGATTTCGAAGCCGCTCATCCCCGGCATGACCACATCCGTGAGGAGCAGATCGCAAGGCCCCGCACTCCCCAACCATTCGAGGGCTTCTGCACCCGACCGGGCGGTGGTCACGCGGTAGCCGAACCCTTCGAGCATGTCGCGCGTGATGGCGAGCAGATCGGGCTGATCGTCGACGACGAGGATGTGTTCGCCCGCACCGGGCGTGACGGGCTGATCGGTGGAGCGGCGCGGCGCGGCGCCTTCGGCACTCCCGCGCGGCAGTATCAGACGCACGGTGGTGCCGCGCCCGACCTCGGAATAGATTTTCAAAACGCCGCCGGATTGCTCGACGAAGCCGTAGACCACCGACAGGCCCAACCCGGTACCGTCCTGCTGGCCCTTCGTGGTGAAAAACGGGTCGGTCGCGCGGCGGCGCACCTCGGCACTCATGCCCGGCCCGTCGTCGCTGACCGAAAACTCCACGAAATCGCGTGCGCCCCCGTCCGGCCCCGGACGCCCCAACTGGCGCGACGACATGCCGTCGAGCGCGCGCGCCCGGACGGTGATCGTGCTGCCATGTCCACTGGCCCGGATCGCGTCGCGGCTATTTAGCACGAGGTTCAGAACCGCGTTCTCGAACTGCCCGTCGTCGCATTGGACCCAAAGCGGTGTTTCCGGCTCGACGATCTCCAGCCGGATCGACGCGTCGAGCGCCGGGCGCGACAGTTCCGCGACATTCGCCATCAGGGCCGCCACATCGTGCGACCGAGGCGCTCCCGGCTGGCGGCGCGCGAAGGTCAGCATCCGCCGGGTCAGATCGGCGCCGCGCCGGACCGCGTTGCGCGCCGTGTCGAGATAGCGGTTCCCGGTCTCCGACACGTCGTCGCGGGCAAGCTCGACGGCGTACTCGATGGTGCCCAGCAGGTTGTTGAAGTCATGCGCGATCCCGCCGGTCAGTTGCCCAAGTGCGTCGAGCCGCGCCGCGCGCTCGGCCTGTTGCCTGTTGCGCTCAAGCTCGCTCACATCGTCCAGCAGCACGACCGCCTGAACATCCTCGGAAGGCCGCGTGGCGATGGGCGCACTGGACACCTTGAGATAGCGCGGCATCTCGCCATCCCCGATGATGACGAGCGCGTCGCGGATCGTCTCGCCCCGTGCAGCGCGGACGAAAGGGTTCGCGGTCCCGGTCAGGGGTTCCATGTCGTCCACGCCGCGTGTCGGGATCAGGTCGGGCCAGTCGGCACCGGCCCCGAACACCTCCGGCGGAAGGATCGCCCGCGCCCCGGCGTTGTCGGCAACGATGGAGCCGCCCTTGTCCAATCCCAGAATACCGCTCTGCGCCGTTTCCAAAATCGCGTTCAGACGCGCATTCAGCGCCGCGATCCGACTGGTGTCGCGCGCCTTGGCCCGTTGCGACGACACGAGGGTCAGGGCGATCAGAAGGTTGCCAAGGAAGAAGGCACCGATCAGGGACACGACGAGCGCCGTGATGCGCAGCCGGTTGCGGTCGAGTTCCGCGCTCAGGGCGGCGTCGAATTGCAACTGGATGTCGACCAGATTGGCCACCGCATCCTCATCCGGCAGGCGCACCGCCGCGTCGATCTCGCCGGGCGAGGCCCCGCTGGCGTGAAGCCTGTCGATCTCGTCCAGCATGGCGTGATACTCGGCCAGCGTCGCCCGCAGATCTTCGCTTTGGATCGGGACTCCGACCTCTGCGCCCAATTCGTCCAGAGCGTCGAGCAACTCCATCGCCGTCTGATAGTCGGCCCGTGCCGCTTCGCCGTAGCGCCCGACATCCGCACGCAGAACGTGGTTCTTGAAGTTGTGGATGAAACCGCCGTAGCCGATGGCCCGCTCCAACCCGCCGACGATCCGCGGCACCTCGCCGGTGACCAGTTCCATGTCGGCTTCGGAATCGAGAACGGTGCGGTAAAGCGCGATGGACCCGACGGCGAGGATCAAGACGATCAGAACCGCGACCGCACCGGTCCAGATCTTGCGGCCGGTCGACAGCATCGTGCTGGCCGCACGCCCCCGTGTCACTGATCGTTCCCCGCCTGACGTCGCGCGAGCAGGTCGCCAATGATCCGGTTCAGCTGCTCCGGGTGGAAGGGTTTCGTCAACACCTCGTCCGCGCCAAGGCTTCCGGCGATCCTGAGCAGATGTTCCTGACCCGTGTGGCCGGTGGCACCCGACACCGCGATGATCGGAAGATCCGGCGGGGCCATGATCTCGGACTCGGGCCCCGGTCGCCGCACCCGGTTGATGAGAAGCAGGCCCCCGTCGGCCACGGGTCGGCCAAGGTCTCTTACGTAGATGTCGGTGATGAGCAGGTCGACCGCTTCGCGCGAGAGGATTTCCAGAGCCGCCGCCCCCCGTGCGACGACCGTGACCCGGTATCCGATCTTGCGCAGGCTCACCTCGAGCAGGAACCCGAAGTCGGGGTCGTCATCCATAATCAGGATGTGAGGTTGGAAAGGGTCGACCATGTCCGGGTCTCGCGCGCCTTATTCAACCGGGGCGAGGCCCGGCCATACATCACGCAACCCTCGCATGAAGCCCCGGGCGTGAAAAGGGGCACCGAACGCGTCGATGCCCCTGAAAAATCGTGAGTTTTAGATTACTTGGTGTGCCCGCCAAGCGTTTCGGCGAACCAGTCCGCGATCAGCGAGCGGCCGTAGGACATATTGTCGGCCCCGACATGCTCGACTCCGCCCTCGTAGGGCGTGAAAATCTTCATCTCGCGGCGCGGGCTGTTGACCAGTTGGTCGTAACTTTGGTGCGCGTATTCCAGCCCGATCTGGCGGTCGTTTTCGCCGTGGGTGATCAGGAACGGCACCTTGATCTTCTCCATCTGGCCAGTCAGGTCCATGCCCTTGGCCTTTTCCATGAAGTCGTCCTGATCGGTCGCGTCGAACACCCACCAGACGTGGTGCCAATAGTGCGGCACAGGGTTCTCGCCCTCGCGGCGCATCCGCTTTTCCTGCACTTCGGCCCAATTGTGGTTGGCGCCCCAGACCGCACCCGAGGCATAGCGCGGCTCGTTCGCGACGACACGCGGCACGTAGTAGCCGCCCAGCGAAATACCCGAGCAGCCGACGCGGGCGGCATCCACATCCGGGCGGCTTGCGGCGTATTCATAGACCGGCGTGCCCCAGCGTTCGCTGTCATAGGTGGCGTGAAGACCCTGAAGCCGGATCGATTCACCCGTGCCGGGCTGATCGACGCACAGGGTCGAGATGCCGCGCCGCGCCAGTTCGTGCGGCAGCCAGGTCCAGTAAAGCAGCTCCTTGTTGGAATCGAGCCCGTTCAGGAACACGACGCAGGGGCCTTCGCCTTCGATGCCCTCGCCCTTGGTGAAATAGGCGGGGATCACCTTGTCGCCATAGGGAATCTCGACCCGCTCGCAGTTCTCGTTTCGATAGCGCGCGTATTTGTCGAAACATTCCAGTGCCTTGGCGAAGGTTTCCTTGCGCCCCGGATGACCGTGGCCCTGCATCCGTTCGGCGGTCAGCAGGTAGAGACTGGCCCGGCGCAGCTTGTCACCGGCCGAAAAGAGCCGATCCTTGCCCTCGTCCTCTTCCGCCTGCGCGATCAGGTCGTTGGCCTTTTTCATCCATTCCTTCAGGAACTCCGCCGTTCCCGCGTCCTCGCCCGCTTCCGCCTTTTCAAGCAAGGGCTTCGACATATCCATGATCTCGCCAAGCTCGGCGCCGGATGCCATCGCGATCGACAGCGACAGGTTCCACACGTAGTTCGGAAAATACTCGAAAAGTGCCATGCACGTCCCTCCTCAGATGTTGGGCGGACGCTAATTAGACGAGCGACCAATGTGAAATTGAATCGGTGCACCCAAGGTATCTGTTTCGTGGATAGCGTGGATGGGAACAAACAATTTCTCCAATACCAAGCGGGATCATAGGTTGGCCGCTGACGACGAATTGGGAGGACAACCATGCGTATCATCGGACCCGATGAGATTGTGTTCGGGGTCGACGACCTCGACGCCTGCCGCGCGTTCCTGACGGACTACGGTCTCGACGAAACCGCTTGGACCGAAGGCAAGGGCGGCACGTTTTCCGCGCTCGACGCGACCTGCGTGTCGGTCTGGAAACGCGACGACGCCGACCTGCCCGCTGCGCTGCCTTCGGGCAACACGCTGCGCCAGACGGTCTATGGCGTCGAAAGCGCGAATGTCATCGACGAGATCGAGGCGGAACTGTCGACCGACCGCGAGGTGACGCGCCATCCCGACGGGTCGATCACCTGTGAGGACGACTGCGGTTTCGCCCTGAAGTTCCAAGTGACCAAACGGATCAAGACCGATCTTGAACCGGAACGGGTGAATAGCCCCGGCGCGGAACCCGCGCGTCTGGAAAATCAGCTTGGCACCACGCAGGACGCCGCCTGCAAGCCGCGCACCCTGTCGCATATCGTCTATTTCTCGCCGGACATCAAAAAGCACGAAGCGTTCTACATGGAACGGCTCAAGTTCGTTCTGACCGACCGCTTCACCAATGTCGGCCCGTTCCTGCGCCCGCAGGCCTGCCGCGATCACCACACGATGTTCCTGCTCGACACGCCGCCGCACATGGCGGGGCTGGAACACATCGCGTTCCACATGCAGGGGCCGACCGAGTTGATGCTGGCGGGCAGCCGGATGATCCAGAAAGGGTGGGAATCTTTCTGGGGGCCGGGGCGGCACGTGTTCGGCTCGAACTGGTTCTGGTATTTCAACTGCCCGCTCATGACGCATTTCGAATTCGACGCGGACATGGACCTGCACGACGACGACTGGGAGCCGCGCTTTGTCGAAGCCGGGCCGCAGACGGCGCAGGTCTTCCTGTTCGAGAACACCGAGAAGTGGTTCCCCGGTGCCCCTGGCGATTGACGACAGACCGCCCGTCACCGTGACCCGCGCCCTGTGCCGGGTCGAGGATCTGCGCGATGGACATTCGCGGGGCTTCGATCCGCTGGGCGAGGGGCGGGACACCATGTTCATCGTGCGGCAGGGCGACAGGCTGGTCGCATGGCGCAACAACTGCCCGCATTACGACAATGCGCGGATGGCATGGAAGAAGGACGAATTCCTGAACGCCGACCGCGACCGGATCGTCTGCGGCGCGCATGGCGCGCTGTTCGAGATCGACAGCGGGCTGTGCGTTCAGGGGCCTTGCCTTGGCGACAGGCTGATCCCCGTCGCACTCGACATCCGCGATGGCGAGGTCTTCCTCGCCGCACCTTACAAACACGGGATGCGCCCAAGACCGGGCCGACCCCATAATTGACCGAGGAGGCCCAGATGGCCCGTCGCATCGTCGACCTGTCCGTTCCGCTGAAAGCGGGGATCGCCAGCGATCCGCCACCGCTTCTGCCCAAGATCACCTATCGCGACCACGCCTTCGGTGCGGCGGAATTCGCCCCGATGGCGGGGCTTGAGGCATCGGATATGCTGGGCGGGGCGGGCCCTGCGTCGGAGGATCTTCAGATCACCACCCATGTCGGCACGCACATGGATGCGCCGTGGCATTACCATCCGACCATGAACAACGGCGAACGCGCGATCACCATCGACGAGGTGCCGCTGGAGTGGTGCATGGGGCCGGGTGTGAAGCTCGATTTCCGCAATCTGCCCGACGGCCATGTCGTCACGGCGGCCGAGGTCGAGGCGGAACTGGCGCGGATCGGCCATGACCTGCAACCGGGCGATATCGTGCTTGTGAACACCGCCGCCGGGGTGCGGTATGGCGAAGACGATTACCTTGCCCGCGGCATCGGCATGGGGCGCGAGGCGACGCTATACCTCACCGCGCGCGGCATGAAGGTCTGCGGCATCGACGCTTGGGGCTGGGACGCGCCGCTCGCCTATCAGAAACAGGCGATCGCCGAGACCGGGGACAAATCGCTTCTGTGGGAGGGGCACAAGGCGGGTGCCGAGACGGTCTATTGCCACATGGAAAAACTCCACAACCTCGAAGACCTGCCGCCCACCGGCTACACCGTCGCGGCCTTCCCGGTGAAGGTCGAAGGCGGCTCGGCCGGCTGGACCCGCTGCGTGGCGATTTTCGATGACTGAGCGGCTGGCAGGGAAACGCGCCGTCGTCACAGGCGCCGGGCGCGGCATCGGGCGACAGATCGCGGTGATGTTCGCGGGGCAGGGGGCAAAGGTGCTCGCCTGCGATATCGACGCGGATGCGCTGGGCCGGTTGGCGGGCGAACACCCCTCGATCCTGACCCATGTGGCGGACCTCACGACCGAGGACGGGGCCGGAGGGCTGGGCGAGGCGGCGGCGGAGGCCCTCAGCGCGGTCGACGTTCTGGTAAACGCCGCAGCCATCGTCCGCTTCGCACCGATCCCGGACATGGCGCTCGCGGATTTTCACACGACCACGAAGGGCGAGATCGACACGGTCTTTCTCGTCACCCGCGCGCACTGGCGCCTTCTCGAAGCCTCGGGTGCCGCGTCGATCATCAACTTCGCCTCGGCCAACACGCACACCGCGCTCAAGGGCCTGCCCGCCATCGCCCATACCGCCGGCAAAGGCGCGGCCTATGCCATGACGCGGCAGATGGCGATGGAGGGCGGGCCGTTCGGCATCCGCGCCAATTCCATCGCGCCGGGGTTCACCGTGACCGAGGAAACCGAGCAGCATCTGGATGGCCCGCTCATGGACAACGTGCGCGCCAAACTCATGGTCGGGCGGCTGGGCACGACCACCGACATCGGCCATCTGGCGGTCTACCTCGCCTCGGACGAAAGCGGGTTCGTCACCGGCGCGGATTTTCGGATCGACGGCGGCGCGACTGCGTGGTGAGGCCAACTTGGGCTGCGTGTGACACGAAAAAGGGAGCGGGGCGGGCCTAGCTTCCGTCGTGGATCAGGGTGCCACCATCCACCACGATGGTCTGCCCGGTGGTAAAAGCCCCGCCGGGCGAGGCGAGCCAGAGCGCGGTGGCCGCGATTTCCGACGGCTGACCGACACGGCGCAGGGGCGTCGCCTGCATCCGGCGCGCCATGAACTCGGCGTTCGCCATCAGGCCGCGTGAGAACGGCGTTTCGATCAACCCCGGCGCGATGGCATTGGCGCGGATGTTGTCCGGTCCGTGGGCGACCGCGATGTTGCGGGCAAGCTGGGCGAGGGCGGCTTTGGTCATCGAATAGGTCGCGATCGCCTTGTTGCCGCGCACCGCCGACAGCGAGGCCATGAGGATGATCGCACCGCCGCCCGCCGCCGCCATGTCGGGAATGAGCGCGGCGGAAAGCCAGGTGGCGGCGTGAAGGTTCACGTCGAAGGCACCCATATAGCCCGCCTCGTCGAGGTTTGAGAGGCCATTAACCGGCCCCTCGACGCCCGCGTTCGAGACGAGGATGTCGATGGGGCCACCTAGCGCGGCCTTCGCATCGCGGGCAAGCGCCTCGGCTGCGCTCCGGGTTCCAAGCACCGCGTGAATCCCGGTCGCGCCGATCCGGCCCGCCACGTCAGACACCTCCTCCGCCCGGTCCCCGGCGATGACGACCCGCGCGCCCGCGGCCACGAAGGCTTCGGCAATGGCGCGCCCGATACCTGTTGCGCCGCCGGTGACCAAAGCGCGTTTGCCGGTCAGCCCGAAAATGTCCGAGATGTTCATCGCGATCCTCCTGCAGCCCTTGTGCCAGCCGCGCAACTATTTACAAAACCGCTAATTCGGATAACTTCAATCCGTTTTCCAGATAGGATGGACATGCGCTTCAAAGGGCTCGATCTCAACCTGCTCGTTGCGCTCGACGTGCTGCTTCGGGAGAAGAACGTCAGCCGGGCGGCCGAGAAACTGTTTCTCAGCCAATCGGCCACCTCCGGCGCACTCGCGCGGCTCAGGGAGTATTTTAACGACGATCTGCTTGTGCAGGTCGGGCGGCAGATGGTGCTGACCCCGCGCGCCACGGCGCTGTCCGGCAAGGTGCGCTCGGCCCTCGTCCAGATCGACGGCACCATCATCCAGTCGCCGGAATTCGACCCCTCGACCGCGGTGCGCATCCTGCGCATCATCTCGTCCGACTTCATCACGATTTCCGTTCTGCGCGAGGCGGTGCGCGAAATTGGGAAATCCGCGCCGGGTCTGACCATCGACATTCAGCAACCCGCCAACAAACCCCACGAAAAGATCGAGCGGGGCGAGGTCGACCTTCTGCTCATGCCCGAGCTTTACATCTCGCCCGATCACCCGTCCGAGCAGTTCTTCACCGACGATTACGTGGTGATCGCATGGTCCGGCAATACGCAGTTCGGCGATACGATCACCGAGGATCAGTTCTTCGCGGCCCGCCATGCGACCGTGATGTTCGAAAGCCACACGCCATCCTACGAGGCGTGGTTCATCCAGAACAAGGACGGGCGCGAGCGCGACATCGCCATCGTCGTCGGCAGCTTCTCGGCGCTGCCCTTCATGATCGAAGGCACCGATTACCTTGCGCTCATGCACCGCTCGATGGCCGATATCTTCGCCCGGCAGATGCCGCTCAGGCTTCTCCGCTGTCCGATCGACATTCCACCGCTGGTCGAGAGCATCCAGTGGCACACCTATTCCGACGGCGACGAATGCCTCGCCTGGGTGCGCGAAAAGATCCACGAACAGGCGCGCGGTCTGGCTATCGGCGCGGTGGATACGACGCATTAAATCAATCTATTTCACCGCTAGCTCACGGCCCGCTACTGTCGCGCGGTGAGGAATTTCCGTGGGAGGACACGATGAGCGGTAACCTGTCGAAACACGTCAAGACGGCGTTGATCGTCGGCGGCGGTGTGGGGGGACCTGCGGCTGCGATCCGCTTGGCCGAAAACGGTGTGACCGTCGACCTGGTCGATATCGAAGAGAACTGGGGTGCGGCAGGGACGGGCGTGACCCTGTCGTCGCTGACCTGCCGGGCGCTCTGCGACTTGGGCTTTGCCGACGACCTGATCGAGAAGGGGCACCTGCACGACGGCCTGACCATGTGCGACCCGGTCGGCAACGTCATCGACGATATCGAGGCCCCGCGCCTTTATTCGCCGGACGTGCCGGGCGAGGGCGGCGTGATGCGCCCGGTCCTTCACGACATGATGGTGAACCGGATGCGCGATCTTGGCGTGACCATCCGCACCGGCACCACCGTCACGGCGCTGGAGCAGGACGGGCTTGCCGTCACGGCCCGTTTCACCGACGGAACGACGGGCACCTATGACCTCGTCATCGGGGCGGACGGGCTGTTTTCCAAGGTGCGCGAGATGGTGATGCCGGACGCGCCCAAGCCGGAATACACGGGTCAGGTCTGCTGGCGCGCGCAGATGACGCTGCCGCAGCATTGGGAAAAGGCCAAGATGTTCATGGGGCCGGTCAAGGTCGGCTTCACGCCTTACGCCAAGGACCGGATGTATCTGTTCCTGCTGGAAAACGTGAAAGAAAAGCCGTTCTACAAGGAAGAAGAGCTTCTGCCGAAGCTGCGCCAGCTTCTCATGCCGTTCGGGGGCGAGCTTGCGGGCATCCGCGACGAGATGGACGAGGACACGCCGATCCTTGCCCGTCCGCTGGAATCGATCCTGATCGACGGGCCGTGGAACGTGGGCCGGGTGCTGCTCATCGGGGATGCGGCCCATGCCACGACGCCGCATCTGGCCTCGGGGGCCGGGATGGCCGTCGAGGATGCGATCGTGCTTGTCGAGGAACTGGACAAGGCCGACACGTTCGAAGGCGGGATCGATGCGTTCATGGCCCGCCGCCTGCCGCGCGGAAAACTGGTCGTCGGCAATTCGCTGAAACTGGGCGAGTTGGAGCAGGAGGGGGCCGGGATGGATAAGATCGGCCCGCTCATGGGGCAATCGCTGGCTGCGATCGCGCAGCCCTACTGACGACATGCGAATGGGTGGAGGAGGGCGGCCACGACGGCCGCCCTTTTTCGGTCAGCGACTGGAAATCCCGGTGCTGAACAATTCGACCATGCGCGCGACCTGAACCGCGCGACGCGCACGATCCCCCGGTTGCAGACCGAGGCCGAGGGTATCGACCAGAAGGGCGATGTCGTCACGGTGGAAATCCGGCCGCAACTCGCCCGCTTCGATCCCCGACCGCCGGAACCGGTCGAGCACTTCGACGACCCGATCCCGAAGGTCGCTGAGGTCGCTTTCGGCCTCGGTCAGGGCAAGCGCCTGACCCAGTGCGGCATGGGCGGCGATGTCTTCGGCCAAGGCGTCCAGCATGAACCGGAACCCCTGCGGCGTGGCCGACACCTTTTCCGCCAATTGTTCGAAACGTGCTACATTTTGCTCGAATACCGCCATGGCGAGGACGGAACGGTTCGAAAAGTTACGGTAGAGCGTGGCGCGTCCGACGCCGGCCTCGACCGCGATCCGGTCCAGCGCGATCACGAAACCGTCCCGCGCGAACACGTCGGCTGCCGCCTTCAGAATCGCTTCGCGGTTCCGAAGACCGTCAGCGCGCATCTTTTTCTGTCCCATACCTTTGATTATCCGGGCCTTCTTCTGTGAGCAAGTCAGTGCTGTCGCGGGGTCGCGCTCGCCCCGGTCTTATACGTTCGGCACGGGCACCGTCTCGCCCGCCATGTGGCTGGCGGCGACGAAGCCGAAGGTCAGTGCGGGGCCAAGCGTCGCGCCGGGGCCGGGATAGGTGCGGCCCATGACGCTCGCCGTGTTGTTGCCGGTCGCATAGAGGCCTTCGATCACCTTGCCGTCCGAAGTCAGCACGCGGGCGAATTCGTCCGTCACCAGACCGCCCTTGGTGCCCAGATCGCCGGGGTAGATCTTGGTCGCCCAGAACGGTGCCTGTTCGATCCGTCCTAGGTTCGGATTCGGCTTCACGCGCGGATCGCCGTAGTAATTGTCGTAGGCCGTGCGCCCGCGCTGAAAATCCTCGTCCACGCCCCTGTCCGCGAACCCGTTGAACCGCGCGATGGTGGCTTTCAGCCCGTCCACGTCCACCCCGGTCTTCGCGGCCAGATCGTCGATGCTGTCGGCCTTTATCAAGAACCCGCTCTCCAGCCAGTCCTGCGGCGTGCGTCCGCCCGGCGCGGTGCCGAACATGTACCGCTTGCGATGCCGGGCATCCATGATGAGCCACGCGGGGATCGCCGCGACCTGTTCGTTCCGGTCAAGCTGCGCCCGCCCCGCATCCACATAGCTTTCGCTTTCGTTGCAGAACCGCGCCCCGGTCTGATCCACCATGATCGAATGCGGCAGCGACCGCTCCCACACCGGGAACCCCGTGGTGCCGTCTGGGTAGAGCGTCGAGGGGCCCCACCACGCTTCGTCCATCAGGGCGAGGCCCACGTCCATCTCGTTCATCGTCAGGCGGATACCGTCGCCCGTATCCTTGGGGCTGGCCGAGGACCACGTGCCGTCCACGGGCTGATGCGCCGCGCGGAATTCGGGATTGTGGGCGAACCCGCCCGCCGACAGCAAGACACCCGTCTTGGCCTCTATCCGTTTGGTCGTGCCGTTCTCATCGATGACAAGGCCCGTGACACGGCCCTCCGACTGCACGAAGCCCGCAAGCGCCGTGTTGAGCCGGATTTCGGCATTGGTCTTTGTCGTGAAGATGTGCATGAGCTGCCCGGTCAGGGTCTGCCCGATGGTCTGGGGCATCCGCCCGGTGATCCGCCACGCCGCCGTCGTCAGCAGAATTTTCGCCAACCTGAGCGCGGCTTTCAGCGTCCGGGTGGCAAGCGGCAGCAGGTAGACGTCATCGGTGGCAAAGGCCATCGCGGGGGCGTCCTGTTCGCCCTTGCGCTGACTGTCCTTCCACGCGCCCAGCTTGTTCGCGTCGAAGGTCTGGCCTTCGATGATCCGCCCGATCTTGCCGCCGGGCCGGTCGGGGTAATAGTCGGGATAGTTCGGCGCGCGCTGCCAGCGAAACCCCATCTTCTCGGCGTATTCCGCCATGCGCGGGGCGTTGGCGATGTAGGACAGCTTGCGCTGGCGCGACGAGCAGGGGCCGACCTCCTCGATCACGTCCTCCATATAGGTCAGCGCCTCCTGCGGGGAATCCGCCGCGCCATCGGCCTTCATCAGGTGGTTGTTCGGCACCCAGACCCCGCCGCCCGACAGGGCCGATGTGCCGCCCCACTTGTCGGTCTTTTCGATGAGCAGGACGGATTTCCCCGCATCCGCCGCCTTGATCGAGGCCAGCAGCCCCGCGGCACCCGACCCGACCACGATCACATCGACGCTTTCATCCCAGTTTTCGGCCATTTCGCACCCTCCCGTTCGCGTTGTGGACATGAGTGTCCACTTGTCGCGCGTTCCGGTCAATACTGTCCACTTCCGGGCCGCACAAAAAAGGCGGCCCGCAAAGGGCCGCCAGTCCATTGCCCGAGGGCAACTGGGAGAAAATCAAGCCGCGACGACTTTCTGGTCGATCGCGCCGAAAACCGATTGTCCGTCCGCGTCGAAGACTTCCATCTTCACCGTGTCGCCGAAGCGCATGAACGCGGTCCTGGCTTCGCCCTCGTCGATCATTTCGATGCCCCGACGCTCGGCGATGCAGGACGAGCCGACTTCGCGGTAGGTTTCGTTCGACACGGTGCCCGAGCCGATGACCGTTCCGGCCACGAGATCGCGGGAATAGGCGGCGTGCGCGACCAACTGGTCGAACCCGACGGACATGGCATAGCCGTTAGCCGCGCCGAATTTCTCGCCGTTCCACCAGACGTTTAGCGGCAGGTCCACGCGCGCGTCGCGCCATGCGTCGCCAAGCTCGTCCGGCGTCACGGCGATGGGCGCCATGGCGCAGGGCGGTTTGGCCATGACCCAACCGAAGCCCGATTTCATCTCCAGCGGCGCGATCCGGCGCAGGGACCAGTCGTTGATCTGCACGATCAGCCGGATGTGCTTGCGCGCATCCGTGGCCGACGTGCCCAGCGGCACCTCGTCGGTGATGATGCCGAACTCGCCCTCGAAGTCGATGAAATCGTCTTCGGTTGGGAATTTCACGTCCTGCGTCGGCCCGTAGAACTTCGACGAAACCCCCTGATACATATAGGGAAACGGAGGCTTGAACTTGTCCTCCATGCCGAAGACCTTGTCCATCAGGTCGCCGTGGCTGTCAAAGGCCGACCCGTCCAGCCATTGCCACGCGCGCGGCAGGGGGGCGAGTGCGGCGGCAGGTTCGAACCCGCCGCCAAGCCCGTTGTTGACCGCTTCGTATTCCATTTCGAGCTGGATCTCGACCTCGTCCCAGCGTTCCATCAACTCCTGCATCGTGTGGGCGCCCTTGGCCGGTTCGATCCGGGTCAGGTCGCGACTGACGATGAAAAGCCGCCCGTCCTTGGTGCCATCGGGCATGGTTGCGAATTTCATTCTGTCCTCCCAGTGGGTTGTTCTTGTTCGGTGTCAGATCATCGCGGCGGCGACAAGAGCGGCCGCATCCGTATCGCGGGTAAAGCCCAGCCGGTCCGCCGTCGCGGTTTCCAGACGCGGGTACGATCCGAACAGCGCGACGATCTCGGGGTCCGGTGCGAAGGTGACGGTCGAAGGGCTGTCCGGGAACCGGGATTTGAGCGCCGCCACCAGCTCCCCGAAGGTGAGCGAAAGCGCGGGCAGGGTGAACGCCCTGTCCGGCCCGATGTCCGTCAGCATCGCACCGTGGACGAAGTTGGCGGCCACGTTGTCGACCGAGGTGAGCCATGTGCGGCTGTCCTCGGCCACCGGGAGCGTGATGTCCTCGCCGCGTTTCACGCACCAAAACAGCCGCGACATGAAGGCTGTCTTCAGCCCCGCGTCGGCCCCGTCCCGCGCCATAACGCCGGAGGGGCGCAGTGACACACCGTCAAGCCAGCCGCGCGCGGCGAAGTTCGACAGGGCGACCTCCATCATCAGTTTCTGCGCGCCGTAGATCATCGTGGGGGCAAAGGGCGTCGCATCCGTCACCGGGTCGGGCAGGGGTTTGGCATAGACCGCGATGGTCGAGGCAAAGACCATCCGCGTGTCGGGCCGCGTGTCGCGCAGATGCTCGAACAGCCCGAGGGTCGCGTCCACGTTCACGGCCCGCGCCAGCGCATAGTCCGCTTCCGCCGCTCCGCCGAGGATCGCCGCGAGCAGGATCACCGCATCGGCCCCGTCCAGCGCCGCATCCCGCAGGGCAGGGTTCGCGAAGTCGCCGACATGGGTCGTGACGGGTTTGCCGTCCGGGGTGGGCATGTCGACGCGGTCGACCATCGCGATGCGCTCGATTTCGGGATCACTGGCCAGCCGACGGGCGACCCGTTGTCCGACGAACCCACCCGCGCCAATCACCGCAATCTTCATTCTGGACGTCCCGTCTTGCAAATTGAACAGTTGACCAAGTAATAAGTCCCGGATCGTGCAGAGACAAGGAATCCCGGCCGTCCGGCGCATTTCTTTTTTCGCGGTAAGGTATTGGCCCGATCCATAGTTGCGGATGGTTTGGCGGGTGCGGTGTGGCGAAAGGAGGCAGGCATGACCAACCCCCTGATCGGATTTCAGATCGCCCCGGCGGAGCTGTCCTATATCGGGCACGACCTCGAACGCCCGGAGTGCATTCTGGCCGAACAGGATGGCACACTCTGGAGCGCGGATGGCCGGGGCGGCGTCATGCGCATCGACCCGGACGGGACGCAGGCGTTGATCCTTCAGAAGGGGACCGAGGCGAACACCGCGTCCTCGTTCGAGGATCGCCTCGTCAACACGACCGGCAGCCTGCCCAACGGCCTGACCTTCGATGCGAACGGCGACTTCCTGATCGCGAATTTCGGCACCGACCGGGTGGAGCGGATGACGCGCGACGGCGAGACGAGCGTGGTGATCGACAACGTGGACGGGCGGCCCTTCGGCAAGGCCAATTTCGTGACCCGCGACACGAAAGGGCGACTTTGGCTGACCGTGACGACCACGATGAACCCTTGGACCGAGCACGTGAAAACGAATTCCCGCGACGGCTATATCGCCCTCATCGACGAGCGCGGCGCGCGGATCGTGGCCGACGATCTGTGCGGCACCAACGAGTTGCGCTTCGACGCGAACGAGGACTGGCTTTACGTCGCCGAAACCACCAGCCGGAACATCACCCGGTTCCGGGTCGACGGCGATACGTTGAAGGATCGCGAAATCTACGGTCCGACCGTGTTGCCGGGCTTCTGCGACGGCATCGCGCTCGACACCTACGGCAATCTCTGGACGACGCTCATCATGGCCGACCAATTGGTCGCGATCACGCCCGAAGGTGACGTGCTCACCATTCTCGACGCGGGCGGTGACCCGGCGGCGCTGGCCCGGCTGGACGAGGCGTGGCGCAAGGGGCAGGTGACGCCGGAGATCATGCAGGCCTGCGGTGGTCCGCAGTGTCGCTGGATGGCCTCGCTCACCTTCGGGGGGCCGGACCTGAAAACGGTCTATCTGGGCAGCCTTCAGGGCACGACGATCCCGTATTTCCGGTCGCCGGTCGCGGGCTTGCCGCTCATCTACTGGAACGCCTGAGGCTGGCGCCGGGTCGGCCCGCTCGTTAGATGGTTAACATGGAAACGATTCTGCCCGCCGCCCTGTCGCTTGCCGCCGCCGCTCTCTGGGGCCTGTGTAACCATATTCAGCGCCATGCGCTCGACGACACCGACACGATGACAGGCGCGTTTCTGTCGGTGGCGGTGGTCGCCGTGTGCTGTTGGCTGGCCGCACCGTTCTTCGTCGATCCAAGCTGGTGGAACTCGCGCGGCACGCTCATCTTCGTCATCGTGGGCGTGTTCTTTCCGGCACTCGGTCAACGGTTTCAGATCGCGGGCGTCTCGCTCGTCGGTCCGGCGCTGACCGCTTCCATCGCCGCCTTTACCCCGGTCATCGCGATCGGCCTCGGCGTCCTGTTCCTTGGCGAGTCGCTTGGCCTTCAATCCGCGATCGGGCTGATCCTGACCATCGCCGGGCTGCTTCTGGCCACGTGGTCGCCGCGCGGGATCAAGCGGGGGTGGCCGCTCTGGGCCATTCTCGTGCCGCTCGGCGCCTCGCTCGTGCGCGGAATCAGCCAACCCGGTCTGAAGTTCGGGATGCAGGATGTGCCCAGCCCGCTCTTCGCGCTGCTCGTCACCACGACCGTCTCGTCGCTCGTCCTGGGCGTCATGCTGGCCCTCCACCACCGGCAGGGCCGCACGCGCTTCGGGTCCGGCGTCGGATGGTTCGCCTTGAACGGGCTCGTGAACGGGGCCGGGATTCTGGCGCTGAACGCGGCCCTCACGATGGGCACCCTCACGCTCGTGTCGCCGCTCTCCGGCACGGTTCCGCTCTGGGCGTTGCTGCTGGGTCTGTTCGTGTTCAAGCGCGAGACGCTGAAGTGGAAACACCTCGCCATCGCGCTCCTCATCGTCGTGGGCGGTGCGCTGATCGTGACGCGGTAGGCGTTGTAAAACGCCCGAGACCCGCCCTTCGGCCGTGCGGGGCGGCCCGACGGGTGACGCGCAAACGCCCCGCGCTCAGGTCGCCGGGCGTTTGTCCTGCGCGGTGCGGTTCACGTAGTGGTCGACCGACCCCGGCGGCACGTCTTCGGGGGCCCAGACCCCGATCATGATGCCCGATCCCGGCCCCATGTTCTTGCGCCGCGACAGGATCTGTTTGGTCGGCACCGTCACCCGCTGCGAGTTGCGCAGCGCCCAGTGGTGCAGGTGGCCGTACATCTCGGCAATCGTGTCGGCATGGTCCGGGGACTTGCCCAGATCGACCAGTTCGTTCGGGTCGTTCCTGAGGTCGAACAGCACGGGCCGGAAGCCGCCTTCGAAATGGATGAGTTTCCAGTCATGGGTCGCGACCATAAACATGCGGCTGTCGTCAGGGGCGAGCCCCATGTGCTCGGCCTGCGGCGTGTGGCCGAAATCGTATTCGCAGAAGCTGACGTCGCGCTTGGTGCGCTTTGCCGTCCCGTGCAGGATCGGGATCAGGCTTTCGCCCTCGAGGATATGATCCACATCCGTCGCGTCGCCGCCCGCCACTTCGTAGAACGTCGGGGCAAGGTCGATCATTTCGACCAGCGCGTCGCAGGTCGTGCCCCGTGTCGCGTCCGCATCGGGCGAGGGGTCGTAGATGATGAGCGGCACTTTCACCGAGGTGTCGTGGAAGAACATCTTCTCGCCCATCCAGTGATCCCCGATGTAATCGCCATGGTCGGAGTTGATGACGATCATCGTGTCCTCCATCCGGCCCGACTCTTCGAGATATGCCCACAGCACGCCCATCTGGTCGTCGATCTGCTTGATGAGACCCATGTAGGCGGTCAGCACCGTCTCGCGCACATGGTCCTGCGAAAAGCTCTTGCCGACCGGGGCTTCGATCATGCCGCGCACGACCGGGTGGTCGGTGTCCTTCTCGGCCTCGGCGCGAACGGGCGCGATGAAATGCTCCGGCCCGTACATGTCGTGATAGGGCGCGGGCACGATATAGGGCCAGTGCGGTTTTATCAGCGACAGGTGACAGCACCACGGGCGATCCCCGGCCTGCTCGATGAAGTCGATCCCACGCCGGGTCATATAAGGCGTCTCGCTGTCCTCCTCCGCGATGTTCGCAGGCTCGGTCGAGTTCTTCAGGAACCAGCCCGACAGCACGTTGCCGTCGTCGTCGAGGCCCGAATTGGCGTAGTCATGCCACGGGTTCTCACCTTCGTAGCCTTTTTCGCGCAGATAGGCGTTGTACTTGTCCGCCGAATGGGTTTCGAGGAACGGCCCGCCCTTGATCTTGCCCTCGAAGGCAAGCCCGTCGTCCCGTTCGAACGCGTCGAAACCACATTCCGACACGCGCGCGCCGATCAGGCTGTCGGGCTCCAGCCCCAGCCGCCGCATCCCTTCGGCATCGGCCTGCATGTGGGTCTTGCCGACAAGAACCGCGTCCATCCCCATGTTGCGCAGGTGGTCGCCCATGGTCATCTCGCCCACGTTCAGCGGATAGCCGTTCCATGCCGCCCCGTGGCTGTGCACGTAGCGCCCGGTATAGGTCGACATCCGGCTGGGTCCGCAGAGCGGCGACTGGATGCGCGCATTGGTGAAACGCACGCCCATCTTGGCGATCCGGTCGATGTTCGGCGTGTCGAGGTGCGGGTGGCCGTAGCAGCTCAGATAATCCCAGCGCAGTTGGTCGAACATGATGAACAGGATGTTCTTGGCCTTGGCCATGGTGGCACCTCGTTTGTGCGGGTGGTGGATTTATTGCCGACCGGCAAGCGCCGAGCGGCGATAGTGCCAGTCCAGAAGACGGCGGTTGGCCCAGTTCGTCGCGCCGTTCACGATGACCGAGACGATGGCGATCACGATCAGCGCGGTCATCACGCGGGTCATCGAGAAATCGGATTGGGCGATGCGCAGGTAATCGCCCAGCCCGTTGGTGGACACGATGATCTCGGACACGACGGTCAGCAGAAGCGCGACGGTGATCCCCAGCTTGATGCCCGCGAAGATGCGGGGCAGGGCGGCGGGCAGGTCGATCATCGTCATCCGCTCCCACGTCGTCAGGCGCAGCGAGCGGGCGAGGCGGGCCTGCATCGGGTCCTGCACCTTCACCGCGTCGATGGTGTTGATGACGATGGGAAAAGACGCGCCCCAGACCACGACGACCAGCTTGGCCGCGTCCCCGATGCCCAGAAGCATGATGGCCAATGGCACCACCGCGATGGGGGGGAGGGGGCGGAAGAACTCCAGCACCGGCTCGACGATCTCGCCCAGCACGCGGACGCGGCCCAGGACGATGCCCAGCGGCAGCATGGTGACGAGCGCGATCGCAAATCCGATGGCCGCGCGGCGCAGGGTGTCGAGCGTGGCGGCCCAGAGGTTCCCCCAATCCTCGACAATCGTCAGCGCGACGGCACTGGCGCGCGGGAAATAGAAACTGTCCGCGATCATCGCCCAGACTTCCCAGACGACAAGGATCAGCAGGATGAAGATGATGCCGGGCCAGTTGATGCGGCCATTGATGAACCTGTCCATTACGCGGCGGCTCCCATAGCGGAATAGCGGCTCTGCCAGCCGGCCAGCGGATAGCGCACGGCGGCGACGAGGAAATTCATGGCGATACCCAAAAGGCCGATGATGAACATGAGCGCGTACATCTGATCCCACAGCAGGCTGAAGCCCGCGTTATAGATCATCGCGCCCAGACCCTGACCGCCCAGCAGCATCTCGGTCGCCGTGGTCGCGAGGAGCGAGACCGAGGCGGACAGTCGGATGCCGGTGAAGATCTCGGGCATCGCGGCGGGCAGACGGATCTGCCACAGGATCTGCCAGTCTGTCAGGCCATAGATTTTGGCGGTGTTCACCTGCACCGGCTCGACCGTCGACAGCGCGTTCGAAGCCGAGATGTAGGTGGCCCACATGCAGCCGAAGATGATGACGAAGTAAAACAGCGCGGGCGTGATCCCGAGCACGAAGATCAGAAGCGGCACCAGCGCCGGGGGTGGCAGCGAACGCAGGATGTCGGTGATCGGCTCCAGCGCGCGGCGCAGAAGCGCGAAACGCGCGGCGACCAGCGCGACAGCGATGGCGATGACCACCGCGACCGAGAGACCGATCAGCATTCGCTGGACGGTGGCGAAGAAGTTCAGCCAGAAATCGCCGCTGGTCACGAAGGCCCAGATGGCGGCCCCGATCAAGGCCAGCCGGGGCATGTAGTCGGGCGACACGAGGCCGGTCGCGGTCACGATTTCCCAGATCACGAGGAAAATCAGAAGACCGAAGGTCCGTCTTGCGAGCAAAAGCATCGTGTCGCCCCTTGGCCTTGGCTTACTTGTAATCGACGGCGCGCACGGCGTCGTTCAGGTCAAGCTTGCCGTCTTCGATCATGCCGGTCAGCACCATCTGCTCCAGCAGCGGCTCGTACTGGTCGATCGTGGTTGTGAAGCTTTTCGCCTTGAGCGGCAGCGGGGTCGCGTTGGCCGCGCCTTCCGGCATCCCGAATTCCGCCATCAGGATCGCGTTGACCTTGGACCGGTCCTCGACCAGTTCGCGGTAGGACTGCTCCATCGCCGCGAGAAAGCGTTTCGCGATGTCCTCGTTCTCGGCCAGCCACTTGTCCTGCGCGAACCAAGCGCCGAGCGCGTATTCCGTGCCTTCGTCGGAATGGATCAGGCCATTGGCAAGCTCGACCGCGTTGATCTTGTCCGACGACATGATCATGCCGTGGAACGGCTCACCGACATGCACGGCGTCCACATTGCCGACCTCGAGCGCCGAGGGAAGCTGCGGGAAGGGCAGGGCGACGAATTCGACCGTGCTCGGGTCAGCGCCAGCGGCGACCATGTGGCTCATGAAAGCCAATGTGGCGGGCGAGTTCTTGGCGACCACACCGATGGTCTTGCCTTCGAGCGACTTGAGGTCGGTGGTCCCGGCCTCTTCCGTGCCGATCAGCCAGTTGTGGTTGTAATCGGGCTGACGCTCGGTGTCGCCGGTGCCGAAGACGGCGATGGGCAGACCCTTGGAGCGGGCCAGAAGCGCGATCCCGGCGGCGGTCTGGCCGATGTCGGCCGAGCCGGACGCAAGCGCGGTCATAAGCTCCGGCCCGCCGTTCACCACGGTCAGTTCGATGTTGAGGTCGTGCGCCTCCATGATCCCGCTGTCGATGGCGTATTTGATCGACACCAGCGGCGGGATTTTCATGTAGGCGACCTTGACCGTGTCCATCGCAAGGGCTGCGACGGGCGCGGCGGCGGTCAGCGCGGCCAGCGCCACACCTTTCAGAAAGTTACGTTTTTTCATGGTTTCCTCCCTCGGAATGATACCCGCGGCTGGCGGGACTTGACCTGTCAGGTCAGGATCGCTTGAACGACCGGATGCGCTCGATCACCTCGTGACGGATGCGCAGGAACTCCGGGTCCTCGCGGGTTGTGAGGTGGTCGCGGGGCTTGGCCAGCGGCACCTCGATCTCTTCGACGACGTGGGTCGGGCGGTTCGACAGAACGACGATCCGGTCGGCCATGTAGACGGCTTCCTCGACATCGTGGGTGACGAGGATGCAGGTCTTGTTGAATTGCTTGGCAAGCCTGAGCAGCAGGTCCTGCATGTCCGCGCGGGTCTGCGCGTCCACGGCGGCGAGCGGTTCGTCCAGCAAGAGCAGCTTGGACCGCGTGGCCAGCGCCCGCGCAATCGCCACGCGCTGTTGCATCCCGCCCGACAGCTCCCACGGATAGCGATCCTCGAACCCCTTGAGGCCCACCGCTTCCAGCATTTCCATCGCGATGGCGCGCTTTTCCTCTTTCGTGGCCTTCAGACGCCGCATCGCGAAGAGCACGTTCGCGATGTTGCGCTTCCACGGCAAAAGCGAGCGGGAGTAATCCTGAAACACGACCGACAGCCCTTCGGGTGGCCCATCGACCGCTTTGCCCTGAAACAGCACCTGACCTTCGTCGGGCACGTAAAGCCCGGCCAGCGACATCAGAAGCGTGGTCTTGCCGCAGCCCGACGGGCCGACGATGGTCAGGAATTCTCCGGGCTTGGCCGCGAACTCGATCCCGCCTAGGATCTTCAGACGTTCCGAACGCGATCCGAGCGATTTCTGAAGCCCGGTGACGGACAGGATGTCGACAGCCGATGCGGCTCCGTCGTCAAACATGCATTCCTCCCCACGCGACTCGCGTCACGCTTCCTTTGCATTTCGCTGAAGCTTATTTATACAATCAACCAAATAGTGGAAAATCGCATATCCCAAGGTGATGTATCGGTCTGGTCGATAGGTCGCAGGGACAGTCAGGGGAAGGTCCAATGGCAGCGGCGGCACGCAAGCAAAAGGTGACACGCCAGAACGGCGATCAGACCCGCGAAAAAATCCTCGATGCGGCCGAGGCATCGTTCGGGGAACAGGGTTTCGCGGCCGTTTCCTTGCGCGAGATCACGACGCGGGCCGAGGTGACGCTGGCGCTCGCCTCTTACCACTTCGGGACCAAGGACAACCTGTTCGAAGAGGTGGTCGCGCGTCGCGCAACGATCTTGTGCGCCGAGCGTCAGGCGCGGCTCGACGCGTTGCAGAACCCCGACGTGCGTGAGATTCTGGGCGCTTTCTTCGGTCCGCTCTTCGATATGGCCAAATCCGGCGACCCGGGGTGGCCCGCTTATTTCCGCGTGCTCGCCCGTCTGGGCGAGGGCGACGAATGGATGCATCTTCTGAGCCGATATTTCGACGAAACCGCGCAGGCCTTCGTCGCCGCGCTTCAGAAGGCGATGCCCGGCGTCGATCCGGATGGGCTCAACCGCGGCTTCGTGATGGCCCTGCACGCCATGCTCGCCACCGTGTCGCAACATGCGCGTGTGACGACCCTGACCGGGGGCAAAGTGTCGGCCCACAACCTCGAGGCCGCGCAGGAGGCGCTGTTGACCTTCGCCACCGCAGGTATCGAAAGCTTCGATAGCAGGCGCTGACTTATTCCCCGAAGCGGGCGCGCGCGGCCTCGACCTCGGCGCTGTTCGCTTCGATCCAGCGAATGACGCGGTCCAGTTCCCCGGCCAGCCCCCGGCCCAGATCGGTCAGCGCATAGTCCACCCGGGGCGGCACGGTGTCATGCTCGCGCCGCGCCACGAACCCGTCGCGTTCCAGCGCGCGCAGGCGCAGGGTCAGCATCCTTTGGGATATGTCCCGCTCCGCCGACAGCGCGGCGATCACCCGTTTCAGCGTCGCGTGGCGGTAGGTTCCGGTCGCCAGAACCTTCAGGATCAGCGCGGACCAGTTGTCGCCCATCCGCGCCAGAACCTCGCGCACGGGCGCGTCCTTGTCCGGCGGCACGTCGCCCATCTGCCGCGCAAGATCCGACAAGCCAGCCAGACGCGGGTCGTCGCCCGTGCGCGACGGTTCGCCAATGGTCAGAAGGGTGCGCAACTCGGTTTCGGTGGGCATGGCCCAAAGCTATGCCAAAACCCGCCCCCGCCGTCCATCGGCCTAGTGCGGCAGACCCATTTCGATCTCGGTGCCGTCGAGCTTGATATTGGTGAAGCTGTTGTAGGCCACCTGGATTTTGGTGAACCGACCGTCGCGCAAGTCATACATGATGAGCCCGTGATAGACGAACATCTCGCCCTTGCGGACCGCGCCGAACAGCGTGTCCGGGTTGTCGGCGAGCGCCTCGAACTCCGTCCGCATCTCGATCGCGACATGCGCGTCGTTCCCGATGAAGCGCAGCGGGTTCAGCCGTTCGTCGAAGTCCGGCCAGATCTTGTTCTGGTAATGATCCTTCATCCCCGCGACCCCGGTGAACCGCAGCGCGCCGTTCAGCATCTCCATATCGTCCGCGATGTAATCCTCGAAGGCCGATGCGTCGCGGGCGTTGAACCGGGCGATGTAGTCGTCGAACGTCGCGCGGTTCACTTGGCGCCCTTCTTTTTCGGCGGCTTGGCGCTGCGGAACCAGATCGTCAGCAGGAACCAGATCGTGCGCGCGTTGAGCAGCTTCAGCGCCGCGCGCGCCTCCTCCGGCGACAGCTTCGCCGTCATCGGCATCGCCCCGAAAATCTTCCCCCGCACCACGAGGTAATTGCGCTCATCCGCCTCGATCTTCGAGACGGTCATGAGTTCCTTGCCGGTGTTGTCGAGCAGTTTCATGCGATCACCTGTTCAAAGTCGATGCCAAGGTCGTCGAACATGCGCAGCGCGGTCGCGCGCCCCGCGCCGAACACGCCGCCCCCCGGATGCTGGAACGGCCCCACAAGATACAGCCCCTCGACCCCCGGCACCGTGTATTGGCCGAGGTCCGGGTTCGGGCGGTGTCCCATCGACTGATACAGGAACGGCGCGCAGCCATGCATATCGCCACCGACGAAGGAGTTCGGGCTTGAGCGTTCCATGTCGAGCGGCGACCAGTGCGACGCCGCGATGATGTTGTCAGCCCCGAGGTTCGAGATGAACGGATCGTATTGGCGCAGCGTTTCGGCCGCGTAGTCCTCCTTGACCTCGTCCCACTTCTCCGGCCCCTTGCCGTCGATGTTGTAGGGCACCATCGTGATCGAGTGGAAAATCCCGGCACCCGCCGGCGCGCGCGACGGGTCGCCATGCGTCTCGTCCCCGCCGCCCAGAAGCCTGCGGGCCGGGATGCGTTTGCGCCGGATGTCGTCGAAGTCGTTCAGCATCGGCTCCAGCGTATTGTAGGGGAAGTATTCCAGCATGACGGCGGCGGTCACGTCCTCGCCATAGCGATACTTGGTCTGCTCGCGCAGGTCGTAGTGGCTGACGAACAGCGACTGGGTCGAGAGCGTCACGTTCTTCGCGCGGGTCTTCACGCCCTCGTCCAGACCGTCGATGAATTTCGACAGGACATGCGGGTGGATCGCGCCGATCACCGCGTCCTTGGCCATGAAGGTCTCGCCCGTGGTCAGCCGCAGCCCCTTCGCCTCGCCGGAGTCCACGATCACCTTGTCGACCTCGGCACCCAGCCTGATCTCGCCGCCCTGATCCTCGAGGCAGCGCACCAGCGCGTCGGTCAGCCCGCCCGAGCCGCCGACCGGCTGGCTCACCCCGTATCGGTGGATGATGCCGGGCATGATGAAGATGCCCATGCCGGTGCCCAGTTCGTCGGGCAGTTGCAGGTTCTCGGTCACCAGCTTGATGAGGTGCAGCTTGACCCGGTCGTCCTCGAACGCGTTGTCGATGATGTCGAGCGACGAGCGGTTCATCGCGTCCAGCACCTCGCGCCCCTCGGCCTCCATGTCCATCATCGCCATGAACGGCCCCCACGGCAGCGGCGGCGCGTAGGACCCCGACATGATCATCGGCAGCATCCGCATCGCGCGCTCGGCGAACCGGCGATAAGTCACCGCGTCGTTCTTGTTGAACTCGGCGATATTGGCGCAGGCCTGATCGAGGTCTTTGGGGGTGATGAGCACTTCGCCATCGAGAAACAGCGAGGCATAGGGGACGTCCGGGTAGCGATACTCCAGCCCGTATTTCCCGATGAGGTCCAGCTCGTCCTCGGTAATCATCGGATTGCCCTGAATCATGATGTGCACCGACGAATGCAGATCGTGCCGATAGCCCGGCGTATTGATCTCGCGCGTGACGACCCCGCCACCCGGCCATTCCTGCCGTTCGAGGATCAGCACCTTCTTGCCCGCGCGGGCAAGGTAACAGGCGGCCACCAGACCGTTGTGACCGGCCCCCATCACCACGACGTCATAGTTCGACATGAAGTCCTCCCAACTGAATGGCACATCCTTATCCGGCCCCCGCCGGAGCGCGAAAGAAGGCACATTTCTGTACCCACCTTGAACGATCGACCAATTTACTGCAAGAATTGGTCGATCGACCAAATAGGGAGGCTTCGATGGTCAGCCAGAACGTGCGCCGTGTGGTTACGGGCCATGACGACAGGGGCAAGGCGGTGGTCCTGTCGGACGGCGCGCCGCCCAACGTGATTCGCCCCGAACATCAGCCGGGACTGGCGTTTCACGAGCTGTGGCACACCGATGCCTCGCCTGCGCCGGTCACCGCGACCGAAGCCGAGCCGACCGACCGCTACACCGAAACCGCCCCGCCGCCGCACGGCACGATCATCCGCATGGTCGACATCCCGCCGGAAGGGGAGGACGGGCCGGATTTCGACAAGGAAACCGCCCGCGCGCTGTTCGAAAAGGTCGGCCTGGGCGAAAACGCCGAACATACGATTCCGGGCCGCCACCCGCTCATGCACCGGACCGAATCCATCGACTACGGCATCGTCCTCGAAGGTCAGATCGTCCTGCTTCTGGACGACAGCGAAGTGGTGCTCGAACAGGGCGACATGGTCGTTCAACGCGGCACGATCCACGCCTGGACGAACCGCACCGACCGGATCACGCGGATGCTCTTCGTGCTCACCGACGGCGCCTTCGACCCAAATCTCGCGCGCAAGACTGCCGAACACGACAAGCGGATCAAGGAGTTGGCAGGTGTCTGACGGCGCGTTCCCAGATCTCAGGTTCCACCACGTCGGCTTCTCCGTCGCGGATATCGAAACCGCCATATCCTTCTACGGCGAGGTGTTCGGCATGGAGGTCGAGGAGCGCCGCTACCTCGAACCCATCGACACGCACCTCGCCTTCCTGCGGCGCGACGATTTCCGGTTCGAGTTCTTCCAGAAGGGCGGCTCGCGGCCCGTGCCCGAGCATCGGCTGAAACCCAACACCGACCTTGGCGAGCAGGGCACCAAGCATCCCTGTTTCTCGGTCGAAGACCCGCAGATCGCGCTCGAACTGCTTCATGCCCGGCCCGATTGCGAAATCGTCGGCCTGATGCGCGAACTCGGCAAACCGATGCTGCACGAGGCCGACCCGGTCCTGACCGAGGGCGACCCGCGCCCGCGCGCGGTGGCCTTCTTCTTCCGCGACCCGAACGACCTCATCGTCGAAATCCTCCGGGCCGCGAACTTCCCGGACTGATCTTCTCTGTTTCAAGAAACCTCGGGGTCCGGGGCAGCGCCCCGGTCCGACCCCGCCGAAAGGACCGCACATGGCCTATTCTCTCGATGGCAAAGTCACAATCGTCACCGGCGGGGCCGGGGGCATCGGCTCCTCGGTCTGCCGGATCATGGCCGCGCACGGCGCCCGGATCGTCGTGGCCGATATCGACCTCGACCGGGCGCAGGCTCTGGCCGATGAGCTTGGCGAAGAGGCCATCGCGACCCACCTCGACCTCGCCTCCGAGGACAGCATCGGGGCGATGTTCGCCACCACGATGGATCGGTTCGGGCGCCTCGATGTGATCGACAACAACGCGGCACTCCTCAGTGCCGAAATGGCGCAGCGCGACGGCGACATCGAACATATGGCGACCGCGGATTGGGATGCGACCTACCGCGTCAACACGCGCGGCACGATGATCGCTTGCCGCGAGGCGCTGAAAATCATGTCGCCGCAGGGGTCCGGGTCGATCGTCAACACCGCCTCCAACCTCGCGCTTCAGGGCAACCTCATCCAAGCGGCCTATTCATCGTCCAAGGCCGCCGTGATCCAGATGACCCGTTCCATCGCCACCTCGCACGGCAAGCGCGGCATCCGCGCCAACGCGGTGCTCCCGGGTCTCACCGGCACGCCCGCCGCGCTCGCCCACCTGCCGCAGGAACTGCGCGAAACGGTCGAGGAAGAGACGCTGACACCCTATCTGGGCGGGCCCGACGACATCGCGCATCTGGTGGCGTTCCTCGCCTCGGACGAGGCGCGCTATATCACCGGGCAGGCCTTCGCGGCGGATGGCGGCACCTCGGTCCACATCCCCGGTTTCGCGCGCCTCAGCCGGTTTTTTCAGGGCTAGTCAGCCCGCGAAATCCACCACGGCCACATAGCTGCCATTGAAGGCGCGGTAGAACACGACCGTCCCGACGGGCGAGGAATTGACCAGCGCGTTGCGGGCGGCGGCCGGGTTCAGGTGGCAGTAGCTCGTCACCGTCGCCCGTGACAGAAGCGAGCGGCGTTCGACCGTGGTGAAGAACCCGTCATAGCTGTCGCTGACCGTCGATTTTCCGAACTTGTGGACATTCGCCCGGTCCTGCTGAAGCACCTGACCCGCCGTGGTCAGCCGATTGCCGGACGAGTTGAAGTGATCGAAATTCGACCATTCCGCCGAATAGGTGACGATGACCTGACCGGGGATCGAACTGATTCCGTCATTGCCGTAAGGAATGCAGGACTGGGCCCGGACGGGCGCTGCGGTCAAGACGAGCGCGGCGGCGAGCGTGGCGATTTTGCGCATGGTGATCTCCTTTGTGCGCCGATGATAACATGGCGCGCCGCCTCGCGTCCTGACCCCGATCAAATCCGCGCTCTTCCCCCGTCTCGGTCGTCGCGCCGCATGGGCAAGGGCCGCACCCTGCGCTAAACGGGGACGGAAGGAGAGCCCATGCAGCCCCAGATCCCTCTGACCCGAGACCTCGTCCTCATCGGTGGCGGCCACGCCCATGCGCTCGCCGCCCGGATGTGGGGGATGAAGCCGGTGCCGGGGGTGCGCCTGACGCTCATCAACCCCGGCCCGACCGCGCCTTACTCCGGAATGCTGCCGGGCCATATCGCGGGGCATTACACCCGCGACGATCTGGACATCGACCTCGTGAAACTCGCGCGGTTCGCGGGCGCGCGGCTGATCCTCGGCGCGGCGGAGCATATCGACCCCGTCGGCAAGAACATCCGCCTGAGCAGCGGGCGCAGGGTGGCCTATGACGTGGCCTCGATCGACGTGGGCATCCATGCGGAGATGCCGGGGATCGAGGGGTTCGCGGATCACGGGCTGGGGGCCAAGCCGCTGGATCGCTACGCCTCGGGCTGGGCCGACTTCGTGGAGCGCGCCAAAGCGGGCGAGGTCGCACCGCAGGTGGCCGTGATCGGCGGCGGCGTGGCGGGGTGCGAACTCGCCATGGCGATGTCGCACCGCCTGCGCGCCGCCGGTCTCACGCCTTCCGTTACACTGATCGAGGCCGGCCCGGACCTGAGCGGGTTCACCCCCAAGGCGCTGGGCCATGTCCGCCGTGGGCTGGCGCAGAACGGCGTCACGGTTCTGACCGGTGCAGCGGTCGAGGGCGTCACCGACACGGCGGTCCGCCTGTCCGAGAGGCGCAGGGTGCCCGCCGCCCTGACCGTCGGGGCGGCGGGGGCCTTTGCCCACGGCTGGCTGTCGTCCAGCCCCCTGCCGCTCACCGAAGACGGCTTCCTGCGCACCCGCCCGACATTGCAGGTCGAGGGCCATGACGATCTGTTCGCCGTGGGCGACTGCGCCCACCTGATCGAAACGCCGCGCCCCAAGGCCGGGGTCTATGCGGTGCGCGCCGCGCCGGTGCTGGCGGCGAACCTCCGGGCCACCGTGGCGGGCGGCGCCCTGCGATCCTTCCGGCCGCAGTCCGACTTTCTCAAACTCGTCTCGCTGGGCGGCAAGTCCGCCCTCGCGACCAAATGGTCCGCCGCCGTATCCGGCCCGCTCCTTTGGCGCTGGAAGAACCGGATCGACCAGAAATTCATGGATCGGTTCCGCCATCTGCCCAAGATGCCCGCAGAGCCGCTCCCCGATCAGGTCGCCCAAGGCGTGCGGCAGGAGCTTGGGTCCGAGGCGCAGATGCTGTGTGCCGGATGCGGGTCCAAGGTCGGGCCGGGGGTGCTCTCGGCCGCGCTCGACCGCCTCGGGTCCGGCGCGCGGCGCGACGATGTGCTGACCGGCCCCGGCGACGATGCGGCGGTGCTCGCCATCGGCGGCGCGCGGCAGGTGCTGACCACCGATCACCTGCGCGCCTTCACCGAAGACCCCGCGCTCTTTTCCCGTATCGCGGCCATTCACGCGCTGGGCGACATCTGGGCGATGGGCGCCGAGCCGCAGGCCGCGCTCGTCTCGCTCACCGTCCCGCGCCAGTCCGAGGCGCTTCAGGCCCGCGTGATCGAGGATATGATGGGCGCGGCGCAGGAGGTGTTCACGCAGGCCGGGGCCGAAATCGTGGGGGGCCACAGCACAATGGGGGCCGAGACGGTGCTGGGCTTCACGCTCACCGGCCTTCTCGACCGCGACCCGATCACCGTCGCGGGTGCGCGCCCCGGCGACGCGCTGATCCTGACCCGGCCCATCGGCACCGGCACGATCCTCGCGGGCGAAATGCAGGGCGTGGCCGAGGGCCGCGACGTGGCCGCCATGCTGAACCGCATGGCCCGGGCGCAGGGCGACACGGCCCGCGCGCTTGCTCCGGCCCATGCCATGACCGACGTGACGGGCTTCGGCCTTGCCGGTCACCTCGCGGCGATCTGCCGGGCTTCGGACGTTGGGGCCGAGATCGACCTTGCCGCCGTGCCCACCTATCCCGGTGCCCGCGCGCTGGCGGCACGGGGCGTCCGCTCGACGATCCACGCCGCCAACATGGCCGCCGCCCCGGTTGCGGGGTTCGGGGATGGCGACCTCATGGCGCTTCTTCACGACCCCCAGACCGCAGGGGGCTTCCTTGCCGCCGTCGCGCCCGAAGACGTGGACGATTGCCTGGCCCGGATCGACGCGACCGGGGAAACCGGCGTCGTCATCGGGCGGATCGTCGAAGGGCAGGGCATGCGTCTGGCCTGACGCCGCTCACACGGAGTTGAGGCGACGCGCCCGTGATCCGTGTCAGGATGCCTGCCATGTCGATGATCCGGTTTGCCGCTGCCCTCACCCTTGTCGCCACACCTGCGCTCGCGCAGGAGCGGATCGAGTCGCACTGTCACGCGCTCGCGCAGGACATGGGCGTGCCGTTTTTGCACAAGGCCAACTATGTCGATGCGGTTCCGGCGGACAACGTGCGCATCTCTTACGTCGGACACGCCTCGTTTCTGATCCAGACGCCGGGCGGGCTGAATTTCATCACCGACTACACCGGCGATCAGGGCGGGGCGCGGCTCATCCCCGATGTGGTCACGATGAACAACGCCCATATCAGCCACTTCACCATGTCGCCGGACCCCGACATCGCGAACGTGTTGCAGGGATGGGCCGATGCCGATGGTCCCAAGGCGCACGAACTCGATCTGGGCGAGGCGCTCATCCGCAACGTGCATACCGACATCCGGTCCTTTGACGGACGGGTCGAGGACGGAAACTCGATCTTCGTCTTCGAAATGGCCGGTCTTTGCATCGGCCACCTCGGACACCTGCATCATGTGCCGGACGCGGGCCAGTATGCCGAGGTCGGGCGGCTCGACGTGGTCATGGCCGCTGTGGACGGCGGCGTTTCGCTGGACACGCAAAGCATGATCGAGGTGATGGAGCGGTTTCGCGCCCGCGTGGTCATCCCGATGCACTGGTTCGGGCGCTACACGCTCGACAGGTTCATCGGCGGGATGCGGGCCGGTGGGTTCGACGTGGTGGATGCGGGCATCGGGTCGATCACCCTGTCGATGGACACGCTCCCACGCACCCCCACCGTCATGGTCCTGCAACCGGGCCTGTTGACCGAGTGACTTGCCCTGCGCCCTGCGCGGTGCCATCCATCTGACATGACGGACCTGACTCCTGCCGACGATGCATTCGCCGACCGCCTGCGCACGCGCCTGCCCGACGCCGCCTTTCGCGACCTGACGCCCGGATACCTCGAAGAGCCGCGCGGTCTGTTTCAGGGCGGCGAGGGGCTGCTGGTCGCCCCCGGCACGACCGACGAGGTGGCCGAGGTGGTGCGCGCCTGTGCCGAGGCGCGGGTGGGGATCGTGCCCTATGGCGGCGGCACCGGGCTGGTCGGCGGGCAGATCATGGAAGACGGCCCGCGCCCGGTGATCCTGTCGCTTGAACGGCTCACCCGCGTGCGCGGCGTCTACCCGGCGGAAAACGTGGCCATCGTCGAGGCGGGCGTGATCCTTGCCGACCTACAAGCCGCCGCGCTGGCCGAGGATCGGCTGTTCCCCCTGTCGCTCGCCTCCGAAGGCTCGGCGCGGGTCGGCGGCGTGCTGTCGACCAACGCGGGCGGCGTGAACGTCCTGCGCTACGGCAACACGCGCGAGCTGTGTCTGGGGCTGGAGGCGGTGCTGCCCGACGGCTCGATCTGGCACGGGCTGAAACGGCTGCGCAAGGACAACACCGGCTATGATCTGCGCGGCCTCATGATCGGGGCCGAGGGCACGCTGGGCATCATCACGGCGGCCACCATGCGGCTTTTCCCGCGTCCCGCCCGCACCGGCACCGCGCTTTTCGCCGTCGAAAGCCCCGCTGCCGCGCTCGACCTGCTCGCGCTCGCGGGCGCGCGGATCGGGCAGGGGATCAGCGCGTTCGAACTCATGTCGGGCGAGGGGCCGCGCTTCCTTTTCGAAACGGATTGCCCCGCCCGCTGCCCGATGGACCCGATCCCGGAGTGGTCGGTGCTGATCGACCTTGGCCTCGGCGCTGGCGACGACCCGGACGAGGCGCTTACAGGCCTGTTCGAAGCGGCGCTGGAGGCGGGGCTGGTCTCGGACGGCGTCATCGCGCAGTCCGAGGCGCAGCGCAGCGCGTTGTGGCAGATGCGCGAGGAAATCCCCGAGGCGAACCGGCGCATCGGCTCGGTCTCGTCGCATGACATCTCTCTCCCGCTCTCGTCGATCCCGGACTTTCTCGACCGGGCGCGGCAGGCGGTGGCGAAGGTCGGGGACTTTCGCATCAACGCGTTCGGGCATCTGGGCGACGGCAACCTGCATTACAACATCTTCCCGGCGGCAGGCGTGGCGCGGGCCGAAGTGATGGACCGACGCGCCGAGGTGGCGGAAGCGGTCTATGATCTGGTGGCCGGGATGGAGGGATCGTTCTCGGCCGAGCATGGTGTGGGGCGGCTCAAGGTCGGCGATCTGGAGCGGTATGGCGACCCCGCCAAACTGGCCGCGATGCGCGCGATCAAGACGGCGCTCGATCCGAAAGGGATCATGAATCCGGGTGTCATGCTGCGCGACAGGTAAAGCGCGGCACGTTAACGAAATTCTCGGTATTTACCTGTTTTAAAAGGAAAACCTTTTCCGCGGCAAAGGTTTCAGGGTAGAAATGCCCGCACAAACGAAGAGCGCCCCGCCGGGGGGACGAGCGGGGCGCTGCACGGGGGGACGTGCGTATGCAAGCAGCGGTTTGCTCCTACAAACCACGCCCTGATTACGGCACAAGTGTTAACGAAACCTCTACAGGCCCTCGAATTCGCACAGGATGTGCACGTCCATGCCCATCGCTTCGAGTTTCGCACGCCCGCCCAGTTCCGGCAGGTCAACGATGAAGGCGCAGCCGACGATCTCGCCCCCCAGTTTCTCGATCAGCTGGATGCCCGCCTGCGCGGTTCCGCCGGTCGCCAGCAGGTCGTCGACCAGCAGAACCTTTTCGCCGGGCTGGATCGCGTCGTCATGGATTTCCATGACCGCCTCGCCGTATTCAAGCTGATAGGCCTGCGACAGCGTCGCCCCCGGCAGCTTGCCCTTCTTGCGGATGGGTGTGAACCCCACCGACAACTGGTGCGCGATGGCGCCCCCGATGATGAACCCGCGTGCTTCCAGCCCCGCGACCTTGTCGATGCGCGTGCCGGCATAGGGGTTCAGAATCTGGTCGATGCACATCCGAAACCCGCGCGGGTCGGAAAAAAGCGTGGTCACATCGCGGAACATGATCCCCTCGTGCGGGAAATCGACGATGGTGCGGATGTAGTCCTTGACGGTCTTCATATGTCTCACTTCGTGTTTTCGATCATCGAACGGCTCACGATATAAAGCTGCGTGTCGCCGGGTGCACGCTGACATTCGCCCATCGTGGCGTCGAAAATGCCGCGCCCGCCGACATCTTCGACGATGTCGATGAATCGGGTTTCGCGCTGGAACGTGGCGTGCGACCAGAACCCCATGAGCCAGCCCGCGAGTTGCTCGAACTCGCTCCCCTCGGCCTGCGCGGCGATGGTCAGCACCTGTTCACAGGTCCATCGGCCCGCGCCCATGACGAACCCGTCGGCGGCGGCGGTGCCGGTGGTCAGCGTGGCGGCAAGGGCGAAGATCAGGCGTTTCATGGCGGTCCTCCCGAAGTGTCAGGGGCGCGCGTAATGGCGCTTCAGGGCCATGATGTCCTGTTCTCCCAGTTCCGTCGAGGCATTCGTATCCTGCGAAAACACCGAGGTTTCGTCGTAGTAGGGATTTCGGATGTCCGTCATCAGCCCCATGGCCTGCGTCAGTTCTTCCAGCATCACGCTTTCATAGGCCCGGATCTGAAGCGTCGTGGAAAAGATGATCGCGACCTGGCGGATGCGCCCCGTCTCGCGCTCGAACAGCACGCGGGTCGACGCACCGCCAAGCGGCGAGCCGTCGACCCCTTCGATGCCGGTGCCTGCGATGGGGTCGCCGCGTTCGAGGTCGAAGAAAAAGACCTCGATTTCGGCATCCGCCGCGGCGTCGACCTCGACCACCCGGAACCCCGCATCGGCCCCGTTGAGCGCCTGAATGGCCCGTTCCAGCGCGGCGGCGGCCCGCAGTTTCTTGCCGCCGAGATAGGCATCGTCGATCTGGCGAACGGCGATGCGGATCGGCCCGAGCCGATCCCATTTCACCAGCGGCTTGCGGCATTCGCCGCCCGGATCGGCACCGCAGGAGACGGCGTTGTAGAAGTCGTCGTCGCTCATCGGCCCGTTCGCTTCCACGAATTCCTGTGCGAGCGCGAGACCCGGAAGGCAGGCCGCGAGCAGGGCGGCGGCAATCCTCACAACACGCGGCCGGCGATGGTCGAGAGTTTGGCGACCAGATCGGGGTCGCGTTTTTCGGGGACCGTCATGATCGCGAAGTCCAGCGCCGTGTCGCACCCGTGCGGGCAGGTGTCCCGCGTCGCGCCCAAGAGCTTGGGCAGCTTTGCGATCAGGTTGCGGGCGTTCTCGGAATTCGCGCCGAGTGTGGCGATGATTTCGGAGATGTCGACCTCGCCATGGTGCGGGTGCCAGCTGTCGTAGTCGGTAATCATCGCGACCGAGGCATAGTCGATCTCGGCCTCGCGGGCGAGTTTGGCTTCGGGCATGTTGGTCATGCCGATGACGTCGCAGCCCCAAACCTCGCGGTAGAGTTTCGATTCGGCGAGTGTCGAGAACTGCGGCCCTTCCATGCACAGATAGGTGCCGCCCTTGTGGACGGTCACCCCCGCCTCCTGTGCCGCGGTCAGGCAGGCCCCGGCCAGCCGTTCGCAGATCGGATGGGCGAGGCTCACATGGGCCACGCATCCGGTGCCGAAGAAGCTTTTCTCGCGCGCCACGGTCCGGTCGATGAACTGGTCGAGGATCACGAAGTCGCCCGGTGCCATGTCCTCGCGGAACGACCCGCAGGCCGAGACCGAGACGATGTCGGTGACGCCCAGCGACTTCAGCGCGTGGATGTTGGCGCGATAGGGCACCGTGGTGGGGGAGTGGACGTGGCCGCGCCCATGCCGGGGCAGGAAGGCCATTTTCACACCGTCCAGAACGCCCGTCATGATCTGGTCCGACGGATCGCCCCAAGGCGTCTCGATCGTGACCCAGTCCGCGCCTTCCAGCCCGTCGATTTCGTAAAGGCCCGATCCGCCGATCACGCCGATCATCGTGTCCATGACTGCCTCCTCATGTCACCGGCGAGTGAACCAGCCCGCCGGATCATAGACAAGCCGCAATCGGGGCAAGTTGCTGACCGAATCCGGGAATAGGCGCATCTCATGTTTAACTTCAGCACTTTACAATCCATCAATCCACCGCCCCCTCGTGACCTCGCACCCGCGCTCGTCACGCTCGGCACGTGGTCTTTCTTCGCAAATCTCGATCCCGCGCTGCTTGGGCGCGGGGTCCTTCCGATCTGGATCGCCATGGCGGCCGGATCGACCGTCTGGATCGCCGGGCGCGTGCCCGATTACTACAAACGCGCCCACGACCGGGCGCATCGGGTGACCATCCTCGGCCTCACGTCTCTGGTCCTTGCGATCATCGTCGTCGCGGGATTGTCGGCCGAGGCCTGGATCGTCCAGTCGGTCTGGATCGCCGGGTCGATCCTGTATGGCGTGATGTTTTCCTGCGCCGTCCTCATGGGGGAGCCGGACGATCACGCCATGCTCTGCCCGCGGTGGGCGGCGGCGCCCGAATTCATCGTGACGGCCCTGTGGGTCATCGCCCTGCGCAACGCGATCTTCGCGCTGGCGGCCACCGTGCTGATGTCGCGGCTCACACTGACCGAATGGGTGGTGTTCGTGACCTTGGGCAAGATCGGCGCCTACTACGTCGGGGAATGGGTCACAGTGCGGCTTTTCTTCACCACGAAGGCCTGACCTGAACCGTTCGGAACAGTCGGGGGTGGCTTTTTCTGCGTCGCGGCGATAAAGCGACCCCCGCGAACACGATCCCCCGAACGAGGTGACCCTTGGCCCGAGCTCTTCTGGCACGCTTTGCCAATCGTATCGAGACGCCCGATCTGCGCCTCGCCCCGACAGAACCCCTGAGCATCTCGCGGCTGAGGATCGAGCTTCTGTCCGGTCTGACCGTCGCGCTGGCGCTGGTGCCCGAGGCGGTGGCCTTCGCCTTCGTCGCCGGGGTTCACCCGCTGGTGGGTCTGTACGCCGCCTTTCTCGTCGGTCTCATCACCGCGATCCTCGGCGGGCGGCCCGGCATGATTTCGGGCGCGACCGGCGCTTTGGCCGTGGTCATGGTGGCCTTGGTGGCCGATCACGGGGTCGAATACCTGTTCGCCGCCGTCGTGCTGATGGGGATCATTCAGGTTTTCGTCGGGCTGATGCGATGGGGCAAGTTCATCCGGTTGGTGCCGCATCCGGTGATGCTGGGCTTCGTCAACGGCCTCGCCATCGTTATTTTCCTCGCGCAACTGACGCAATTCAAGGTGCCCGGCACGGTCGAGGCGGCGGGGCATGGCGCTGCGGGCGGGGAATGGCTGACCGGTCTGCCGCTTGTCGTGATGCTCGCGCTCGTCGGTCTGACCATGGCCGTGATCTGGCTCATGCCGAAGATCACCAAAGTGGTGCCCGCCCCGCTGGCCGGGATCGCGGTGGTGGCCGCGGTCGTCATCCTTTTCGGCATCGACGTGCCGCGCGTGGGCGATATGGCCAACATCAAGGGCGGCTTCCCGCCGTTCCAGATTCCGGCCGTGCCGCTCACCTGGGAGACGTTCCAGATCGTCGCGCCCTATGCGGTGATTCTTGCGGCCATCGGTCTGATCGAAAGCCTGCTGACCCTGAACCTCGTCGGTGAAATGACCGGCCAGCGCGGCGGCGCGAGCCAGGAATGCGTGGCGCAGGGCGCGGCCAACGTGGTCACCGGGTTCTTCGGCGGCATGGGCGGCTGCGCCATGATCGGCCAGTCGATGATTAACGTGAAATCGGGCGGGCGCACGCGGATCGCGGGCATCGCCGCGGCGCTGTTTTTGTTGTCCTTCATCCTTTTCGCCTCGCCCTTGATCGAGCAAATCCCGCTCGCGGCCTTGGTGGGGGTCATGTTCATGGTTGTGATCGGCACCTTCGCGTGGAATTCGGTCCGCATCCTGACCCGCGTGCCGCGCATCGACGCCTTCGTCATCCTGCTCGTGACCGCCGTGACGGTCTGGCAGGACCTCGCGGTCGCCGTGGTCGTGGGCGTGATCGTTTCGGCGCTGGCCTATGCCTGGGGCAACGCGACGCGCATCCGGGCCAAGACCTATGTGACCCCCGAGGGGGCCAAGGTCTATCAGGTCAACGGCCCGCTTTTCTTCGGCTCGTCGGACGGGTTCGTGGAGCTTTTCGACATCGACAAAGACCCGTCGAAGGTCGTCGTGGACTTTGCCGACAGTCGGGTCGCCGACCAGTCGGCATTGCAGGCGATCGAGGCGGTGGCGGCGAAATACGAGGCGGCGGGCAAGCAGATCCAGCTTCGCCACCTGTCGCGCGACTGTCATCGGCTGCTCACCCGCGCCGGGCACCTGATGGTCGATAGCGACGACGACCCGGATTACGAGGTGGCGGTCGATTACTCGGTGCGCACGGGGATTCTGGGCGGTCACTGAGGGTGCGGGTCTGGTGAAAAGTCCGACTGGCGTGTTAGGTTGGGCGTGAATTTGTGTCGATTTGCCAACAGGTTGCGCTGATTTGGCGCCTACCAGAATACTAGGATTCTAGTATTCCCGATCACGCTCTGCCGACGTCGCCCCAAGCGACCCCTCAGAACGACAGATGCGTGCTTCTGAACGCTGTCCGGTGCTTCAACCCGTAGCCGACCACGCGGTCCATTCCGATGTGGCACAGCCAGATCGAACCGAAAGCGAGGGCCGGAGGCGTGCCGGTGGCCCAGCCGACCCCGATCAGGGCGGCAGGCAGCGTATAGGTGTGGCCGAGGTTGTAGCACCATGCGCCGATCCGAGGTCCCGCGAGATACCCGAGGGCCGAAAGATCGGGGGCAAGAAGGAAGATGGCGAAGAGCCACCAGCTTACTCCGGTCGAAGCGAACAGGGCGACGCCGAAGGCGAACAACGCCACACCTTCGAGGCGCAGCATGGCGATTTGCGGGGTTTCGAGGGCGCGGCGGCGGGACATTTTGGCCTCCTATCACTGGAGACACTCTGACCTATTCACTCGTGGGGTGAAATTCGCGAAAACCGACGATGAGATATTCAGGAATGAATGCTCAATCGTCCGGGCGGGTCAGCTCGAACGCCTCGCGAATGACCGCGTAGTCGCGATACCCAAGCCGCGTGACCATACCGAACCGCGTGATGTCGAACTTGCCGTCGACAAGGCAATCGTCGCGGATATGCACGCCCACGACGCGCCCGATCACCATGTAATTGTCTTCGCCCTCCAGCGGCACAAGCTGGCTCAACCGACATTCGAGCGAGGCCGGGGCGAGCGCCACACGCGAACAATCGATTTCGTTGCAGGCCGCCTTGGTGACCTTTGCATGGGGAAACTCGTCCTCGCCCGCCGCAAGACTCGCGGAGGAGGCGTTCATTTCGTTGATCGCCTCGTATTCCACCACGTTCACGCAGAACACGCCGGTCTGGTCGATATTGCCGAGCGTGTCCTTGCCCCGCGCACGGTCGGCCTTGCCGCTGGTCGAGGCGAACATGACCTGCGGCGGGGTATAGGCGACCGCGTTGAAGAAGGAATAGGGGGCGAGGTTGTCGTAGCTGCGCGTCGAGCGTGTCGATATCCATCCGATCGGGCGGGGCGCGACAATCGCGTTGAAGGGATTGTGCGGCAGGCCGTGGCCGTCTTCGGGGCGGTAGAACATTGGAAAACCTCGCGAACGCTTGGCCCATTGCTACCGCGTGCCCGGGTGGAATGGAATGCGCCGATCCGGTTTTCGCGCATGATTTCCGGCGCCCGAGGGCTTCCAACCCCGCCCCGGATTGGGCTAAGGCGGGTGGAAGCCGGAGAAAGGAAAGCGCGCTGTTCACGCTGGCCCGAGAAACGCCCGCCGACTGGTGGGAGGTCGAAGCCCTTTACGACCTGTGTTTCGCACCGGGGCGAGAGGCGCTGTCGTCCTACCGCCTGCGCGACGACGTGTCCCCCGTCGATGGCCTGTCGCTGACCGCCCGCGACCCGGAGGGCATTCTGGGCGGCGCGATCCGGTTCTGGCCGGTTCATGTGGGGCGGCACGATGCGCTGCTTCTCGGCCCGGTCGCGGTCCACCCGACGCGACAGGGCGAAGGGCTGGGCGGGCTGCTCATCCAGCACAGCCTCGAACTCGCGCGCGATCAGGGCTGGTCGCGGGTCATGCTGGTGGGCGACGCGCCATATTACAGCCGGTTCGGTTTCGAGAAACTCGACGGGGTCGAAATGCCGCCGCCGACGAACCCGGAACGTGTGCTGGGGTATGACCTCGTCCCGAACGCGTGGGAGGGGATCTCGGGCAAGGTCACGCGCTGGTCCAAAGGCTGATTGTTCAGAAAAGCCGGTTCTTCGGGCCTCATGCGACCCGTCTTCGGCCCAAATGTCGGAAAAACCCTAGCGTTCAGTCTTCGCGACGGAACAGGTACTGCATCACCGGCTCGCGCACGGACTGCAATCCGGACCGCCGCGCGGTGTCCATCACTTCGCGCAATTCGCCCAGATCGGTGCGCCGGATCAGATGCTTCACCGGGCCCACGGAGGCGGGCCGCATCGACAGGGTGCGCATCCCCAGCGCCGCGAAACAGACCGCTTCGACCGGGCGCCCGGCATCCTCGCCGCAGAATGACAGGGGCGTTTCGGCCTCTCCGCACCGCTGCACGATCATATCGACCAAATTCAGGAACGAGGTGTTGAGCGTGTCGTAACGCCGACGCACACGTTCGTTTTCGCGGTCGGCGGCGAAGAAGAACTGCTTCAGGTCGTTGCCGCCGATCGAGATGAAATCGGCCTCCTCGAAGAACTGCCGGGGTGCGAAGGCAAGCGACGGAGTCTCCAGCATCGCGCCGACCTCGACGGTTTTCGGCATGACGTGGCCCAGCTTTTCCTCGCGTTCGAGCTGGGAATAGAACAAGGCGCGGGCTTCCGAGAACTCGTCGAACTGCGCGATGAACGGGAACATGACCGACAGGTTGCGCCCCGCCGCCGCCCGGATCAGCGCCTGCAACTGCATCCGCATCACGCCGGGGCGGTCCAGCCCCACGCGGATCGCGCGCCAGCCCAGGGCCGGGTTCGGCTCGTCCTGCGGCTTCATGTAGGGCAGCACCTTGTCCGACCCGATGTCGAGCGTGCGGAACACCACCCGTTTGCCACCCGCCGCATCCATCACGCGGGAATAAAGCGCCGCCAGTTCCTCGCGTTTCGGAACGTTGGTGCGGATCAGGAACTGCAATTCGGTGCGAAATAGCCCCACGCCCTCGGCCCCGGAACTTTCGAGCGAGGGCAGATCGGCCATGAGGCCCGCGTTCATCACCAGCGACACCGTCTTGCCGTCGTCACTGGTCGCGGGCATGTCGCGCAGGCCGACATAGCGTTTCTGCTGTTCCGCCTGCATCGCGACCTTGTCACGGAACGCGGCCCTCACGCTGTCTTCGGGGCGCAGATGGACGACGCCCTGATCGCCGTCGACGATGATCGCGTCCCCGTTCAGCGCCTCGGTCGTGATCCGTTCGGCGTTGACGATCAGCGGAATGGCCAGCGCGCGCGCGACGACGGCGGCGTGGCTCGCCACCGACCCGCCCTCGAGCACGATGCCCTTCAGGCTCCGCCCGTATTCCAGAAGCTCGCCGGGGCCGATGTTCTGGGCCACGAGGATCGGATCTTCGGGCATCTCGGCCCCGGTGTCGCCGCCTTGCCCGGTCAGGATACGCAGCAGCCGGTTCGACAGGTCGTCCAGATCGTGCAGACGTTCGCGCAGATAGGCATCGGGCACCTGTGCCATCCGCGCGCGGGCCGAGCTTTGCTCTTTCTCCACGGCGGCTTCGGCGGACAGGCCGCGGTAGATGTCCTCCTCCATCCGCCGCATCCAGCCCTTCGAATTGGCGAACATGCGATAGGCTTCCAGCACCTGAATCTGGTCCTTGTCGGCGGTCTGAGCCGTCGCCAGCAATTCGTCGACGGAGACCCGCAGGTCGTCCACGGCGGCACGCAGACGTCGCGCTTCTTCATGCGGGTCGTCCGCGATCGGGTTCGTGACCACGACGCGCGGCTCGTGCAGCCAGACATGGCCTTCGGCGATGCCCTCTTGCCCCGAACCGCCCCGGAACATGGCAGGCCGCTGGTGCAGGGCGGCCAGCGCCGCGCCTTCCCCGACGAAGGCGCCAAGCTCGGTCATCTCGGCCAGCACCATGGCCACGACTTCCATGCCGTAGACCTCGTCCTCGGTGAACTTGCGCGCTTCCTTGGACTGGACGACGAGCACGCCGAGGGTTTCGCCAAGACGTTGCACCGGGACGCCGAGGAAGGACGAGAATATCTCTTCCCCCGTCTCGGGCATGTAGCGAAAGCCCCGTTCCGAAGGCGCATCGGGGCTGTTGATGATCCGCTTGGTGCGCGCGACCCGGCCGACAAGGCCTTCGCCCATCCGCATCCGGGTCTTGTGAACCGATTCCGGTTTCAGACCTTCGGTCGCGCAAAGTTCGAGCGTGTCGGCATCGCGAAACAGGTAGATTGAGCAGACCTCGACTCCCATCGAGGTCGCGATGATCTCGGTGACATGGTCAAGCCTCTCCTGTCCCGCGCCGTCGGCCGCGAGCGCCTCCCGGAGCCTGCCGAGCAGCTTGCGCGACTCGGTCGGCTCTTCGGTCGCAGAGGTTTCCTTGTTCAACCGTATCCCCTGAAGCAATCGAGTGAGTTAAACCACACCGCCGCCCCTTCCGAAAAGCGTTTTCCTGACGTCATTGGTATGTGGTCGGGTTTGCCGTAAGGGCAGGCGCGTCTTGGCGCCGCTGCCGAAAGGCGCGGCATCGCCGTCATGGAAACGCGGATTTTCGCTTCTCTGTTTCCCGAATACCTCGGGGGTGGGTCTCATTTGCCGTGCAAATGAGACCAAGGGGGCTGGCCCCCTGATCGCCGTGCGCCGGACAACGTCCGGGGCGCGGCTAAAAAAGTGCGGGCGCGCGGCGCGCCCGCTCCGTTCGGTCAGACCTTGTCGAGTTCGAAGGCGTCGTGGAGCGACTGGACGGCCAGCTCCATGTATTTGCGGTCGATCAGGACCGAAATCTTGATCTCGGAGGTCGTGATGACCTTGATGTTGATCGAATCCCGCGCCAGCACCGAGAACATCTTGGCGGCGATGCCCGCGTGGCTGCGCATCCCGATCCCGACGACCGAAACCTTGGCCACGTCGGTGTCGGCCACCAGTTCGCGGAAGTTGATCGCGCCTGCGTCCTTCGCCTTGGCCAACGCGTCCTCGGCCCGCTTCACCTGATTGGTGGGGCAGGAGAAGGTCATGTCCGTGCGACCCTCTTCCGAGATGTTCTGAACGATCATGTCCACGTTCACGCCCGCCTCGGAGAGCGGCGTGAAGATCGCGCTCGCGATGCCGGGGCGGTCGGCCACCGAGATCAGGGTCATTTTGGCTTCATCGCGGCTATAGGCCACACCGGAGACGGCATTCTGTTCCACGATTTCCTCCTCGTCGCAGACCAGCGTGCCTGCATTGGGGTCATATTCTTCGAAAGACGACAAGACACGCAGTTTGACCTTGTAGCGCATGGCGAGTTCGACCGAGCGGGTCTGGAGCACCTTGGCGCCAAGCGAGGCCAGTTCGAGCATTTCCTCGAAGGCGATCTTGTCGAGTTTGCGGGCCTTGTCCTCGATCCGGGGGTCGGTGGTGTAGACGCCGTCCACATCCGTATAGATGTCGCAGCGTTCAGCCCCGAAGGCCGCGGCAAAGGCGACGGCGGTCGTGTCCGATCCGCCCCGGCCCAGCGTGGTCACGCGGCCTTCGGGGCTGATGCCCTGAAAGCCCGCGACGACCGCGACCTTGAAACCTTCCCCGAATTTCTGGTTGATCGCGTCGGTGCCGATATCCTCGATCCGTGCAGCCGAATGCGCGGAGGTGGTCTTGACCGGAACCTGCCAGCCTTGCCAAGACCGCGCGGGGATGTCCATTTCCTGCAAACGCAGCGCCATGAGGCCCGCGGTCACGATCTCGCCCGACGCCACGACCGCGTCGTATTCGCGCGCGTCGTAGAGCGGCGAGGTTTCCTCGACCCAGCCGACGAGTTCGTTGGTCTTGCCGGACATGGCGGACACAACGACGATCACGTCGTAGCCGTTCGCGACTTCGCGCGCGACCCGTTTGGAGGCGCGCGCGATCCGGTCGAGGGTGGCGACGGAGGTGCCGCCGAATTTCATCACCAGAAGCGGCATTTGCGCCTGTCCCCGTGGTCTTTTTCAATCCCGCGCCTGATAAGCTCAGGCGCGGGATTGCGCAAGAGGTCAGGGGACCGCGATGGGCTCTTCCTGAATGGTGACGTTCGGGATGTCGGCGACCGTCAGGCCCTGGAGCGTCAGGGCGACCGAGGCCGCCACACCGCCACCCACGCTGCTGGTGGTCCAGAGCAGGTAGAGGCCGTCGGTGCCGCCATCGACGATAGAGTAGTTGCCCAGTTCCCCGGCCGGGACCATCACCACGTCGTCGGCGGTGTTGAAGTCGGTGACCACGCGGTCGTTCGTGCCGTCAGTGCCGACCTCGTTTCGCACGAAGATCGTGTCGTCCCCGTCGCCCAGCGTGATCTCGCCCACGCCCTCGACCGCGACGAAGTCGTTGCCGCTGCCGGCGTTGACCGTGTCGTTGCCGGTGCCGGTCTCGATCGTGTCGTCGCCGCTGCCGCCGCTTATGTCGTCATCGCCAGCGCCGCCGTCCAGGGTATCGCCCATCGCTTCGCCGTTGATGATGTCGTCGCCGTCGCCACCGCGAATGATGTCGCCGCCGTCGTAGCCCAGCAGGGTGTCGTTGCCTGCGCCACCATCGATCACGTCGGAGCCGCTCCAGCCGTCGACGTAATCGTTGCCATCGCCCGCGTCGATCGTGTCGCCGCCGGTATCGCCGAAGATGGTGTCGTTCCCGGCGCCGCCGGTCACGGTGTCGTCGCCTGCACCGGCATCGATGTCGTCTTCGCCGTCACCGCCGTCGATGGTGTCGTTGCCGCCGTTCCCTTCGATGATGTCGTCACCCGCTCCACCACGCAGAATGTCGTCGTTGGTGCCGCCGAACATGGTGTCGTTGCCGTCGCCGCCATCGGCCTCGTCCGCGCCGCCCATGCCGTCGATGGTGTCGTCGCCGCCACCGCCGTCGATCATGTCGTCACCCGGATTGCCGAGGATGTCGTCGTCGCCTTCGCCACCGAAGATGGTGTCGTTGCCGTTTCCGCCCTGAAGGCTGGTGCCGCCGTCGCCCCCGGTGATGACGTCGTCGCCGTCCCCGCCTTCGATCAGGTCGGTCAGGATGCCGCCTGCGATGGTGTCGTCGCCATCGCGGGCGATGATGGTGTTCGCGGTCGAATTGGCCGACAGGTCGTCGTCGTCATTGGTGCCGAAGATGTCCGGCCCCACGATGCTGTCCGCATCCGCATCGCTCAGACCCTTGAGCAGGATACGGGCATAGACCACGTCCGACCCCGAGGAGCTGTCGGTGATCGTCAGCAAAAGCCCGGCGTCGAGCCCGGTGGTGTTCACCGCGAGCGGCCCGTCGAGGCCCAAGTCGTTGGCGTTCAGCCCCTCGATCTGAAGGATGTCCTGCGTGACGTCGAAATCCTCGATCACCGCCACATTGGGCGTGGTGCCGTCCGCGAGGTAGTAATCCGGGTCGGAGTTGTCGACGATGAAGGTGTCCGCCCCCGCGCCGCCGCTGCCCGTGTCGCCGATATCCAGATAGATCGTGTCGTCTCCGGCCCCGCCGTCGAGCGTGTCGATGCCCGCGCCACCGTCCAGAACGTCGTCGCCGTTCTCGCCGAGCAGCGTGTCGTTACCGTCGCCACCGCGCAGGTCGTCGTCGCCGTCGTAGCCCAGAAGCAGGTCGTTACCGTCGCCGCCGTCGAGCAGATCGTTGCCGGTCCAGCCGTCGACCTCGTCGTCGCCGTCTCCGGCATAGACGGTATCGTCGCCCGCGCCGGCGTCCACGGTGTCGTTGCCGACGTCCGTGTTGATCGTGTCGTTGCCCGTGCCGGACACGACGTCGTCATCCCCGGCACCCGTCCAGATCGCGTTGTCTCCGTCGCCGCCGTCGATGGTGTCGTCGCCGTCGCCGCCACGGATCTGGTCGTCGCCGTCACCCGCGGTGATCGTGTCGTCGCCCGTGCCGCCGCGCAGGTCGTTGTCGCCGGACAGGTCGGTGATCGTGTCGTTGCCCGCGTCGCCCTGAACATAGTCGTTCCCGGCTTCGCCGTTCAGCGTGTCGTTGCCGTTGCCGCCCGAGATATCGTCGTCGCCATCACCGCCGAGCGCCACGTCATCGCCGTCGAAGCCGACGATCGTGTCCTGACCGGCGCCCCCGTTCAGCGTGTCGTTGCCGATCCCGCCGTTCAGCGTGTCGTCGCCGTCGCCACCGTCGAGGTCGTCGTTCTCGGACCCGCCATAGAGCATGTCGTTCCCGGCATCGCCCGCAAGCGTGTCGGCCCCGCCGTTGCCGCGCAGAATGTCGTCGTCCGCGCCGCCCGAGATGTCGTCCGCGCCGGAGCCTCCGGTGATGTCGTCCTCGCCCGCGCCGCCCGTCAGGGTGTCGTCACCGAAGCCCCCGAAAAGCGCATCGTCGCCCGCGTCGCCCGAGACCTGATCGTTGCCGTTGCCGCCCTGGATCGTGTCGTCGCCCAGGCCGCCTTCGATCGTGTCGACCCCGATGCCGCCGTCGATTGTGTCGTTGCCCGCGCCGCCGTCGATGGTGTCGTCCCCGGCGTCGCCCTGAAGTGTGTCGGTGCCGTCTTCGCCGAAGATATCGTCGTTGCCGCCGCCGCCGCTGACGAAGTCGTTGCCGCCGTTGCCGTGAAGTTCGTCGTCGTCGAAGCTGCCGTAGAGGGAGTCGTTGCCCGCGTTGCCTTCGATATAATCCTGACCGAAGCCGCCGTAGAGCTCGTCATTGCCTTCTTCGCCGAAGATCGTGTCGTCGCCCAATTGGCCACTGACCGTGTCGTCACCCTGAAGCGCGTGGATTTCCTGAGCGCCGGCCCCGGCGTAGTAAAGGTCGATCTGGTCGGTGAGGTAGATCGCGCCCGTGTTGTCGACGGTCACGTTCGGGTCGTCCGGTCCGCCGTTCACGCCACCGCCGGTGCCCGTGCCGTTGTCACCCGGATCGATGGTGCCACCGCCGCCCTGATTGTCGTCACCGTCGGAGCCGTCCATGCCGTCGTCGGGACCGCCGAAGTCGAAAAAGAATGCGAAACCCAGCAGCAGCGGGATCAACAGAAGCAGAAAGAACATGGCACGCCCCCCGACGTAAAAAATGCACGGGGCCCGAAGAAAGCGGCAGCCGTCGGTCACCCCCAGTGCTGCGATACTAACTGAGGGTTTGGCGAACTGGATACAAAATTCCGCAATTTCGCCGCGAAAAAGCCATTATTCCCAGCGCGTTAAGGTTAAATTGTTTCCCCTGAATGCGATTGTAGACGGAATGTCGGGCACAGTTTCCGCAAGTGAAACAGTTACTGCGCGGCGATTCCGGTGTCGCCGCCGGTCGCGGTGATTCCGGGGAAATGACGGGCCAGCCACGGGAAATAGGGGAACACGCCCGCGATGGATTTGTCGTCCAAAACGTCGTCGGATTTGTGGGCGCGACTGTCGTTCAACCCATGCACGGCGCGCAGATAATAGGGGCGCATGTGCGTGACCATGTAGGACGGATGGCGCAGGCCGATGCGTTTGTGACTGGTCAGGAACGGGTTGCGCTTGGTGGTGCCCGGCGCGATCAGGGCGAGGCCGAGGTTCGTGTAGGGCACGTATCGCGGCGACAGCCAGTCGATCTTGCCGCCCTCGATCCCCAGCGTGTAGCCGCGCGGGAAGGACAGGAAAGTATAGGGTCTCGGGTTCATCGGGTCGCGCAGGGCGAAGCTGCCGTAGTATTTCACGGCCGCCACGAAATCGGCCGAGACCGCATCGTCGTCGTCCAGCACCACCTGCGCCACGCGGTCGTCGCCATAGGCGCGCGCGACCGTGTTCTTGATGATGTGCCCCGCCGAGCCTTCGGGCCGGAACAGGATGCGGCATCTGTCCTTGCCGAGCGTGTCGAAACACAACTCGCGCAGCCGGGTCTGCCAGTCTTCGGGCATCAGGGTCGACGACAGGATCAGGTGTTCGAAGCCGCCGTCGGTCTGCCCGGCCAGTGAGGCGAGCGTGACCTCTTCGAAGTATTTCAGGCGGTGTTCCAGCCGGTCCGGAGCGAACAGAAGCGCGGGATCGGCGGCATGGCCGGACTTCCAGCCCGACTGGCCGAAGAACGAGAAGCGGGTTTCGAAAACGACCTTCATGCCCCTGATTCTAACAGGTTCGCGGCACTTGGCTACAGGCTAGTTCGCCTTGCGCGTCGGAAGGAACGGGAGGGGCGCAATGGGGATACCGTCCTCGAGCAAGGATACGGCATCTTTCGGGTTCGCCTCGCCGTAGATCATCCGGTTGGGCGTTTCGCCCTCGTGCATCTTGCGCGCTTCGGTCACGAAGGATTGGCCGACATAGTCGGCCTCGGCCTCGACCTTGGCCTTGAGTTCGGCGATTTTGCGGTCCCGCTGGGCCTCGGGCGAGGTTTCGGCCGATTTCGCGGCCTCGGAGGTGGTCACGCGCGGCGCCATGAGCGATTTCTCGACCGTTGAGGTGCCGCAGTCCGGGCAGGTCACGTGCCCCTTGGCCGCGAGCGTGTCGAACGCGGCTGCATTCTGGAACCAGCTTTCGAAGACGTGCCCATCGGCACATTTCACGGCGTAGCGGATCATCGCATCAACCTGTCACAAACGGTCAGCGATTATGTAACCCTTTGCCGGAGCCGTGCAAGACGGGTCACAGCAATGTCGGGTCGAAGTTACGGATGATCTGGGCCAGTTCCGGTTCCTGCACCAGCTTGGCCGCCTTCTTGCGGCCCATCCACTTGCGCTGGCGTTGCGTGCGCTCGGGCCAGTTGCTAAGTTCTTTCTTCACTTCCACTGGAAAGACCGCCACCACCACCGGCATCCGGCGGCCGTTCTGGATCTTGGCGTAGGTGTAGAACCCGATGACCGCGTTGTGCGGGCGCGTTTTGACCCCGGCTTCCTCGAACGCTTCGATCCCGGCGGCTTCGGCGGGCGTGCACTGGTGCATCGGCCAGCCCTTCGGGATGATCCAGCGCCCGGTCCCGCGCGAGGTGATGAGCAGGACCTTCACCTTGCCGTTCACGATCCGATAGGGCAACGCGCCGAACTGCGAGCGAACGTCACGTTTGCCCGTGTTTCTAAGATGAAACGGCAATTGCTGTATCATCATCGCGGCCATCCTGCCCGGCACCTCCTGTTGTCAGGATGGTAACGCCGGGCGATGAAACGGCAATGACAATTCCGGGTGTCAGGCCCGCTGACCGGCGAATTTCTCTTGCCAGCTTTCACGGTCTTCGTCGGTGATCTTGGTGAAAAGCACCTCCGGCACCGTGAAGGCATGACCCGCGGGTAGAACGGCAAGCGCGGCGTCTACATCGTCGGGCCAGTCGGTGTCGAGCGTGTTCATCCCCGACAGCATCTTGGCGGCGGCGTCCGGCACGAAGGGGGCCGAGATCACGGCGTAGACGCGGATCAGGTTCAGCATGAGCCGGATGATCGCGCCTGCCTGATCGGGATCGGTCTTGAACACGGTCCAAGGTGCCGCGGTTTGCAGGTATTCGTTGCCCACGGCCCAGATCGCGCGAAGCTCCTGCGCGGCCTTGCGCACCTCCATCGCCTCCATCTGCTTTTCGTAAGACCGGATGCGGGCGGTCAGATCGGCGATGAGCGCGCGTTCGGCCTCGCCCAGTTCGCCGCCCTCCGGGACGGCTTCTCCGAATTTCGAGGCGCAGAATTTCGTGACGCGGCTGACGAAGTTGCCCAGCACGTTGGCGAGGTCGGTGTTGATCGAGGACTGGAAGTTTTCCCACGTGAATTCCGCGTCGGAGTTCTCGGGCGCGTGGGACAGCAGCCACCAGCGCCAATAGTCGGCGGGCAGGATTTCAAGCGCCTGATCCATGAACACGCCACGGCCCTGCGAGGTCGAGAACTGGCCGCCATCGTAGTTCAGGTAGTTGAACGACTTGATGTAATCGACCAGCTTCCACGGCTCGCGCGATCCCATGATCGTCGCGGGGAAACCAAGGGTGTGGAAGGGGACGTTGTCCTTGCCCATGAATTGCACATAGCGAACATCGTCGGCACCTTTGTCGGTGCGCCACCAGCGTTCCCAATCACTTTCCGAACGTCCGGTCGCATCGGCCCATTCCGCGGTCGCGGCGATGTATTCGATGGGGGCGTCGAACCAGACGTAGAAAACCTTGCCCTCCATCCCCGGCCAGTCCTCGGTGCCCTTCTTGACCGGGATGCCCCAGTCGAGGTCGCGGGTGATGCCGCGATCCTGTAGCCCGTCGCCGTCGTGAAGCCATTTCTTCGCGATCGAGGTGGTCAGCACCGGCCAGTCGGTTTTCTGGTCGATCCAGGCGTCAATCTCGTCCTTCATGGCGGATTGCTTGAGGAACAGGTGCTTGGTCTGGCGCACTTCCAGATCGGTGGAGCCGGAGATGGCCGAGCGCGGTTCGATCAGGTCGACGGGGTCGAGCTGCTTGGTGCAGTTCTCGCACTGGTCGCCGCGTGCCTTGTCGTAGCCGCAGTTAGGGCAGGTGCCCTCGATATAGCGGTCGGGGAGGAAGCGGCCATCGGCGTTGGAATAGACCTGCTCTTCGCTGACCTCTTCGATATAGCCGTTTTCGGCCAGTTTCCCGGCAAGGTGCTGGGTCAGCGCGTGATTGCGCTGCGAAGACGAGCGACCGTAGTGGTCGAACGACAGGCGGAACCCCTTGGCGAGTTCGGCCTGCACGTCATGCATCCGGGCGCAGTAATCCGCGACCGCTTCGCCGGTCATGGCGGCCGCAAGCTCGGCAGGGGTGCCGTGTTCGTCGGTCGCGCAGATGAACATGACCTCGTGACCGCGCGCGCGCATGTAGCGGGCATAAAGATCCGCCGGAAGCTGGGAGCCGACGAGGTTCCCGAGGTGCTTGATGCCGTTGATATACGGCAGGGCCGAGGTGATGAGGACGCGCGCCATGTCATATCCTTGCGTGAGTTCGCGCAGGGTGTAACGCAAGCCGCGCGGGCGTGCCAGTGGTCAGGTGACGAGGATCAGAACCACGATGGACGCGAGAAGCAGCACCATGCCCACGACTTCGCGGCGGGTCGAGCGGTCCTTGAACAGAAACCACGACACCATGAGCGAAAAGACCAGTTCGATCTGGCCGAGCGCGCGGACATAGGCCGCGTTCTGAAGCGCGAAGGCCACGAACCAGCCCAATGACCCGAGCATTCCGGTCACGCCGACGAGAGAGGTGACACGCCAGCGTTTGGCCACGCGCGTCATCTCGCCGGGCTGGGCCATGCGGAGATAGGCGGCCATGGCGAGCGACTGGAACGTGGTCACGGCGGCGAGCGTCACCACCGCGCGGAAAAAGGCGCTGTCATTCGCGATTTCCAGCGTGGCCCCGCGATACCCGATGGCGGCGAGACCGAAGAGCGCGCCCGCGACAAGGCCCAGCCCGGAAGCGCGGTTGAACAGGGCGAGCCGCCCGCCGCCCGTTTTCCAGCTCAACAGCATCACGCCCACAACTCCGATCAGGATCGCGCCAAGACCTGCGGGCGCGACGGGTTCCCCCAGCAGGACAAGCGAAAAAAGGACGACGAGGATGGTTTCGGTTTTGGTGAAGGCGACGCCCACGGCGAAGTTGCGTTCGGCGAAAAGCTGAACGGTCGCCATGGTCGCGACGATCTGGCTGAGGCCGCCGATCGCCACGAAGGTCCAAAAGCGGAGCGTGGTCGCAGGCAGGGGCTCACCCCGCAAGGCAAGCCAGACCGCCGTGACGGCCAGCGCGATGGGGGCGGCGAAGATGAACCGGGAAAACGTCGCGCCGCCGGAACTCAGCCCGGTGCCACGCAAGGACTTTTGCAGGGCGAAGCGGACGGTCTGAACGGCGGCGGCGGCCAGCGCCACCAGCACCCACGGCTCGATCACCTGAGCGATCCGAGGTCGTAGCCGTTCCACTCCATCACGTCGCGCGCGGCCTTGAGCCGGTCGGGCGAGATGTCGGCACTTTTGTTCAGGATCGCGCCGAAGCTGTGATCGGGGCGGCCCAGCACGACGGTGCGGTCATCCGCGTCGGCCCAGAGGACGAAGAGCGTGCCTGTCGCGCCCGCGAACTCCAACCGACCGTTGCCCCGGTCGGTGAACGTCACGACGTTTTCGGCGCCGGGCAGGGCGGCGAAAAAGGTCGCCCCTTCGCGGTCATGGATCGACCATGTGCCGCCGGGCGCCCGCCCGACGGCGGCCACTTCGACCCATTGGCCCATGAAGCGCGCCGCGTCGTAGCCCACGACTGACGTCATGCGCGGGCCTTCGGGCGCGGGCGTGCCGCAGGCGGAAAGGGCAAGAAGGGCTGCAAGAAAGAACGCTCTCATGCAGCCCTTGTAGGGGGCGGGTTACTGGGCGACCAGTTGAATTTTCGACGTGTCGTAGCCGTTCTTGCGCAGCACGTCATAGGCGGTGTCGAGCTGGCTTTGCCGGATCTGCGGCGTGCGCGACAGAACCCAGCCCGTGCTCCCGCTCGGCTCACCCACGACGGCGAGCGAGTAGTCGGGCGCGACGTAGAGCACCCAGTAGTCGCCGACCCCGATGCCGGGGATCATCTGGACGAAATCGACCTTCACCTTGCCGGGGCCAACCGGAGTCGCCTCGGCCTTGCGCGAGCGGGCCGGGCCGTCGGGCGTGCCCTGACGACAGGTGTTGAGCACCTCGAACGTGTCGCCCTGAAGCGTGTATTCGGCGGTGACGCCCGCGCAATTGTTCTCGAACCAGTTGGGGAAGCGGGCGATTTCGTACCACTTGCCCATATAGCGGTCGATATTCACGTTGACCGTCTGCATGGGCACGCTGGTGTCACGGTATTTCGCGGCCGTCGCGGGGGTGGCGAAGGCGACCGTGGTCGCCAGCGCCATGAGTGCTGTTGTGAAACGCATCTGTCTGTCTCCATTTGCTGCACATCTTACGACGCACAGGCGGAAACGGATGACTTCAGTAGGGCATCGGATGCGCTTTGTGCGCGTTCTCGATCTCGGCCAGAACCTCGTCCGACAGGGTCATGTCGGCTGCCCCCAAGGCGCGTTCCAGATGGTCCGGCTTGGTCGCGCCGAAAATCGCCGTGCCCATGAAGGGGCGTGACGTGACGAAGGCCAGCGCCATCTGAACCGGGTCCAGCCCGTGTTTTTCGGCGATGCCCAGATAGGCGTCGATGGCTGGCCAGACCCGATCCGTCGTGCGCCCGCCAAGGTTCGCGACATGCGACATGCGCGACCCTTCCGGCACGGTGGTTCCGCCCTCGTACTTTCCGGTGAGCAGCCCGGCGGCCAGCGGCGAATAGGCGATGCAACGCACGCCTTCATGCATGCACAACTCGGCGAGGTCGGTGTCGAACAGCCGGCATAGGAGCGAATATTCGTTCTGGATCGTGACCACCTCCGGCCCGCCCATCTCACGCGCGATCTGGAGCCACTTGGCCGTGCCCCAGGCCGTGTCGTTCGAGACGCCGAAATGGCGGATCTTGCCCGCGTCACGCAGGTCGGTGAGCGTCTCCATCACGTCGCGCATCAAGTCGTCGGTTTCGACCGGGTCCTGTTCCCACGGGGCGTATTTCCAGTTCTGGCGGAAATGGTACGATCCGCGCTGCGGCCAATGCGTCTGGTAGATGTCTATGTAATCGGTCTGAAGGCGGCGCAGGCTGTCCTCGACCGTCTGGCGGATGATCTCGCCGTCATAGCCCTCTTCGCGGACGGTGGCCGAGGGGCCGGTGACCTTGGTGGCGAGCACCACGTCGTCGCGTCGCCCGGTGCGCGCGAACCAGTTGCCGATGATCCGCTCGGTGGTGCCGTAGTGATCCTTGGACAGCGGGTTGGTCGGATACATCTCGGCGGTGTCGATGAAGTTGATGCCGTGGTCCAGCGCCATGTCGATCTGCGCGTGGCCTTCGGCCTCGGTGTTCTGCGTGCCCCAGGTCATCGAGCCAAGGCAGAGTTCGCTGACGGTCAGCGCGCCGCCTGCGATGGTGTTCATTCTCACGGGATATGTCTCCTGTCCGGTTCGGCGCGAGTGTGCCGCGATGCAGCGGGAATGCAACCCGGAAGCGGAAAAGGCTTGAGAACATAAAGGGAACAATTATCATGGGGCCATGCATCACAACGTCCTGCTCGACCGTCGCCCGCACCGTGCCACCCCCGGCCAGCCCTTTCTCGGGCGGCTGGAACTGGCGCAGGCGCGGGTGCATGAAATCTGCGGCCCGGCCCGTCACACGCTCGCGCTTCTGATCGCTGCGGGGATGCAGGGGCCGGTGATCTGGGTGCGACCGGGGTGGGAGGGGGCGCGGCTGCACGGCCCCGGCATGGCGCAGCTGATGGACCCGGGGCGGGTCGTTTTCGTCGATGCCGCGCGCCCCGTCGATCTGCTCTGGACGCTGGAGGAGGCGCTGCGCTCCGGCGCCGTGCCGCTGGTGGTGGGCGAACTGCCCGATCCGCCGGGGCTGACGCCGATGCGCCGGATGCAACTGGCCTGCGAGGCGGGGGCGGGGCAGGGAACGCGGCCGCTCGGGCTGATCCTCACCCCCGAAGGGGTGGCGCCGGGGGCCGAAAGCCGCTGGCGCATGGCCCCGGCCCACGGGGCGGACGAGGGCTGGCGGCTGACCCGCGAACGCGACCGGCAGGAGCCGCCGCGAAGCTGGCAAGTCGGCGTAAAGGCAGGGGAATTCGTTCTGGGGGCCATGCCGGACCCCGAGCCGCGCCTGCATTAGGGGAATCGTAGGGCTCTGATTCTATGGTGCCGCGATCCGCAATGATTGGAGCGCGCCGTGATCGCCAGTATTCCGTCCCGATTCCGCGACATGAACCTCGTCGTCAAATTGCCGGCCTTCATGGTCGGCCTCGTCGCCGTGGCGATCATCGTCACTTCGGTCGCGGCCTATTTCATGGCCCGTAACGCCATGATGCGGGAGGTCGAAGGGCGTCTGACCGCCGTGTCACAGGCGCCGGCGGCCCGAATGTCGGACCTGCTCGCGACCATCGACGCCGATCTGAACGCGCTTACCCAGGACAGGACCGTGATCGAAGCGATGCGGGCTTTCAGCGGTGCGTTCGCCCACATGGACGCGCCCGAGGCCGAGCTTCAGCGCAACTACATCGAAGACAACCCCAACCCCACGGGCGAAAAACACCTGCTGGACAGCGCCGCCACGGGGTCGAGCTACGACGTGAAGCACGGCACGTATCATCCGGGCTTCCGCGCGCGCCTTGTCGCGATGGACTACTACGACATCTTCCTGATCGATCCGGAAGGCAACATCGTCTACACGGTGTTCAAAGAACTGGACTACGCCACCAACCTTGTCACGGGGCCGTGGAAGGACAGCGACCTGGGCCGGGCGTTCCGCGACGCGCGCGGGCTGGCGCCGGGCGCGGAACCCATCTTCTACGACTTCGCGCCCTATGCGCCGTCGCACGGGGCGGCAGCCGCCTTTATCGCCGCGCCGGTCTTTGACGATCTGGGCACTTCGTTGGGTGTGCTGGCGATCCAGATGCCCGTCAGCCGCATCAATGCGGCGATGAACGCGGCGGTCAGCGCAAAGGGCTCCGTCGCGACCTATCTCGTGGGGCGCGACGGGCTGTTGCGGTCGGACCGGGTCGATACGCCCGAAAACGATATTCTCGCAACGCAGGCGGACAACCCGGCGGTAGCGGCTGCCCTTGCCGGGCAGAAGGGGCTCGAGGTCTACCGCGATGCGTCGGGCCGCACCGTCGAAGCCGCGTTCACCCCGCTGACCTTTCACGGAACGACCTGGGGCGTGGTGACCGAGCAGCCGCGATCGGACCTTGTGGGGCCGATCAACCGCATGGGTCTTGCCTTCGTCGTCATCGGCATCGTCGCGCTCGGCGCAGCGACCCTGATCGCGCTCGGCCTGTCGCGATCCATCGCGGCCCCGATCCGTCTTGTCACGAACGCGCTGTCCAGCATTGCGCAGCGTGATTATCAGGCCGAGATTCCACGCCTGGACCGTGGCGACGAAATCGGACGAATGGCCGACGGGCTGATCGTCATGCGCGACGCGCTCGAAGCGGCCGAGATCGAAGCGCGAGAAGCCGAGGAAGCGCGGCTCGCCAGTGCCGAACGCGACCGCCAGCGCGATCTGGAGGAAGCCGAACGCAAGCGCGTCATGGCCGCCGAAGAGCACGCGCAACAGATGCAGTTCCAGAAAGAACGGGAAGAGGACGCGAAACGCCAGCAGGCCGAGCGCGAGCGCCAGGCCGAAGAGCTTGCCGAGGTCGTGAAGAACCTTGCCCGTTCGCTAAAAGATATGTCCGACGGCGATCTGAACGTGTCCATCGATCAGTTCTTCGCCGAGGAATACAAACCGCTGCGCCTCGACTTCAACGATGCGGTCCGGGGGTTGAAGGAAATCGTGTCGGCGATCTCACTCAGCACCGAGACCATCAATGCCCATGTCGCCGAAATTTCGAACGCGTCGCGCGACCTCGCAAGACGCACCGAAAGCTCCGCCGCGTCCATCGCCGAAACGTCGGAAACGATGCGGCAGATGCGCGGTCAGGTCGACGAGTCGACCCGTGAGATCGGCACCGTGCGCGATGAGGCGGTCGAGGCCGCGGAACAGACCCGCTCGTCGATGAAGGCCGTCGAACATGCCGAAGCGGCGATGCTGGAAATGGAAAGCTCGTCGGACGAGATCGTGAAGATCATCGCGGTCATCGACGACATCGCGTTCCAGACCAATCTGCTCGCCCTCAATGCGGGTGTCGAAGCCGCGCGGGCGGGCGAGGCGGGGCGCGGCTTCGCCGTCGTCGCCTCGGAAGTGCGGGCGCTGGCCCAACGTGCGACGGATTCCGCCGGCGAAATCAACCGCTTGATCTCGACCACCCGAGAACAGGTCAAGACCGGCGTCGGCCTTGTCCGGCAGAACGGCACCGAAATCGCGCAGATCGCGGACCGGGTCGACACCATCGCCCAAAAGATCGACGTTGTCGCGGAACGCGCCCGCGATCAGAAGAACGGGATCGATGAGGTCAATATCGCGATGGATCAACTCGACGGCGTGACGCAACAGAATGCCGCGATGTTCGAGGAAACGACCGCGGCGACCCAGGCGCTCGAGCGGTCGGTTGGCGAGCTTTGGCATCTCGTCGGACGCTTCCGGGGCTGGGACGGCGAAGGCAAGAGCGAAGCGCGCGACGTGGCGTGACGAAAGAAAAACGCCCGGCCAGAGGGCCGGGCGTTTGGTCTTCAAGTCGTGAGCGGAACGATCAGGCGGCCTTCGCGGCCTGCGGTCCGAAGCGACCGTAGAAGGTTTCGCCCTTTTCGGCCATCTCACGCAAGATCTTGGGCGTCGCGAACCGCTCGCCATAGGCCCCGGTCAGGTGATCGCAGATCTCGACCGCCTTCGCCGCGCCGAGCATGTCGAGCCACGAGAACGGGCCGCCCGACCACGGCGCGAAACCCCAGCCGAGGATGGCGCCCACATCGCCTTCGCGAATGTCTTCGAGCACGCCCTCTTCCAGCGCGCGCACGGCTTCGAGCACCTGGCTCATCATCAGGCGATGCTGCACCTCGGTGAGGTCCGGCTGGTCGTCCGAGGCGGGGAAGCGGTCCTTGACCACGTCCGAGAACCCGGCGCGCTTGCCCTTTTCGTCGTAATCGTAAAAGCCCGCGTTGGATATCCGGCCCAGACGCCCTTCGTCATACATCCAGAACATGATCTCGTCGGTCGCATCGTCATAGGCATCGCCCATCGCGGCCTTGGTCGCCTTGGCGATCTTGACGCCGAGGTCGATCGAGGTCTCGTCCACCAATTGCAGCGGACCCACGGGGAAGCCGAGCAGACGTGCGGCGTTGTCGATGAGCGGCATCTCGACGCCCTCCGCCACCATCCGCACACCTTCGTTGATGTAGGGGATGATGCAGCGGTTGGCGTAGAAGAACCGCGCGTCGTTCACCACGATCGGCGTCTTGCGGATCTGGCGCACATAGTCGAGCGCCTTGGCCACCGCCCGGTCACCCGTCTCGGCGCCCTTGATGATCTCGACCAGCAGCATCTTCTCGACCGGCGAGAAGAAGTGGATGCCGATGAACTGATCGGGGCGCGACGACGCCTTGGCCAGATCGGTGATCGGCAGGGTCGAGGTGTTGGTGGCGAAGATGCAGTCATCAGGAATGACGGCTTCCACGTTCTTGGTCACCTCGGCCTTGATGCCCGGATCTTCGAACACCGCTTCGATGATGAGATCGGCGTCCGACAGCGCGGCGTAGTCGGTCGTCGCGGTGATGCGACCCAGCACCTCGTCCTTCTTCTCGGGCGTGGTCTTTTTCTTTTTCACGCCCGCATCGAGGTAGGATTCGGTGTAAGCCTTACCTTTGTCGGCGGCCTCCTGCTTCTGGTCGATCAGCACGACGTCGATGCCGGCCTGCGCCGACACGAGCGCGATGCCCGCGCCCATCATGCCGGCGCCCAGCACGCCGACTTTGCGGACACGCTGGTCCGGCACCCCTTCGGGCCGAACGGCACCCTTTTCAAGGGCCTCTTTCGACAGGAAGAGCGAGCGGATCATGGCCCCCGACGAGGGGTTCATGATGACGTTGGTGAACCAGCGCGCCTCGATCTTCAGCGCGGTATCGAAGGGCACCATGAGCCCCTCGTAGACCGCCGACAGCATCGCCTTGGGCGCCGGGAAAGCGCCCCAGGTGTTGCCCATAATCATGGCGTTGGCGCCCACGAAGGTCTGGAAGCCTGCCGGGTGATAGGGCGCGCCGCCGGGCACTTTATAGCCCTTTGCGTCCCACGGTTTGACCAGATCGGCGTCCGTGGCGGAGAGCACCCATTCTTTCGCGGCGGCGACCGGATCGTCCGCCACCTCGTCGATGATGCCGGCCTTCACCGCGGCCTCGGGCGAGGACATCTTGGCCTGCAACAGGAACGGCGACGCCGCCATCACACCCAGCTTGCGCGCCAGACGCGTGGTGCCGCCCATGCCGGGGAAGATGCCGACCTGAATCTCGGGCAGGCCGATCTTTGCCTTGGGGTTGTTCGCGGCGAAAATGCGGTGTGTCGCCAAAGGCAGTTCCAGCCCGATGCCGAGCGCGGTGCCGGGAAGCGCCGCCGCCACCGGCTTGCCGCCCTTCTTGGTCTTGGGGTCCATGCCCGCAAGCTCCAGCGTGCGCAGCATCTTGTGCCCGCGCATGGTGCCCTCGAACACGCCTTCGGCGCCGTTTTCCTTGAACTGAGCGAGGATGTTCAAATCCATGCCGCCCGCGAAGGTGTCCTTGCCGGAGGTGATGACGATGCCTTTGACGGAGTCGTCCGCCAGCGCGTCCTTGGTCAGCCCCTCAAGCTCTTCAATGCCCTGAAGCGTGAGCACGTTCATCGACTTGCCCGGCAGATCCCAGGTAATCACTGCGACGCCATCGGCGCCTTTTTCCATCGTGAATTCAGCCATTTGTCAGATCTCCTTACACGCGCTCGATGATCGTCGCGGCACCCATGCCGGAGGCGACGCAGAGAGTGGCGAGGCCCGTGCCCTTGCCGGTGCGCTCAAGCTCGTCGAGCAAAGTGCCGATGATGATCGCGCCGGATGCGCCAAGCGGGTGGCCCATCGCGATCGCGCCGCCGTTCACGTTGACCTTGGAATGGTCGACGTCGAAGGCCTGCATGAAGCGCAGCACGACCGCCGAGAAGGCTTCGTTCACCTCGAACAGGTCGATGTCGGAAATCGACATGCCGCTGTCGGCAAGGATCTTTTCGGTCGCGGGCACGGGGCCAGTGAGCATGATGGTCGGATCGGTGCCGATCTTGGCGGTCGCCTTGATCCGGGCGCGGGGTTTCAGCCCGTGCCGCTCGCCGAAGGCCTTGTTGCCGATCAGGATCGCGGCGGAACCGTCGACGATGCCCGACGAGTTGCCCGCGTGGTGCACGTGGTTGATCTTTTCCAGATGCGGGTACTTGAGCCTTGCGACCTTGTCGAAGCCCGGCATCACCTCGCCCAGATCCTTGAACGCGGGCTTGAGGCCGCCAAGGGCCTGCATGTCGGTGCCGCGGCGGATGTATTCGTCGTGGTCGAGGATCGGCAGGCCGTTCACGTCGCGAATGGTGACGAGCGTCTTGGCGAACCGGCCATCGTCCACGGCTTCGGCCGCGCGTTTCTGGCTTTCGACGGCGAGCATGTCGACGTCGTCGCGCGAGAACCCGTATTCGGTCGCGATGATGTCGGCCGAGATGCCCTGCGGGACGAAGTAGCTGTCCATCGCCACCGTCGGATCGACCGCAACGGCGGCCCCGTCGGAGCCCATCGAAACGCGGCTCATCATCTCGACCCCGCCCGCGATATAGGCGTCGCCACCGCCGCCGCGCACCTGATTGGCGGCAAGGTTCACGGCTTCCATACCGCTCGCGCAGAAGCGGTTGATCGACAGGCCCGGAATGCGCTCGTCGAGGTCGGAGGCGAGCACGGTGGTCCGCGCAAGGCAGCCGCCCTGCTCGAACGCCTGCGTGGCGTTGCCCCAGATCACGTCTTCGACCGCATGGCCGTCGAGGTTCGAGCGTTCCTTGATCGCGTTCAGCATCTGCTTGCCGAGCGACACGGCGGTCACTTCGTGCAGGCTGCCGTCGGCACGCCCCTTGCCGCGCGGCGAACGCACGCTGTCGTAAATATAGGCTTCAGACATAGGTCTCCCTTTCGTCCTTTCGGTCTCAGGCCCGGTCGGCTGGCGAGCCGGGCATCAGGTCGTAGGGGTGTTTCCACCCCGGCGTTTCGGAAATGCGGTCGAGCCAGGCCGAGATCGCGGGGTAATCCGCGCGCTCGAACCCGAAGGGCTCGGGGTAGTAGAGGTAGGCGCAGCAGCTTATGTCGGCCATCGTCAGGCGGTCGCCCACCAGCCAGTCGCGGGTGGCGAGTTCCGCTTCGAGCACGCCGAGCGCGGCCTTGCAGCGGCCCTGCATGAAGGCGATGACATCCGCGTTGCGGTGTTTTTCCGGCAGGAAGTTCATCAGGAAGCGGGTGACGCCGAACTGGCTCGACCCCTTGTGGTTGTCCCAGAACTGCCAGCGCAGGATTTCACGCCGCTCGGCGGGGTCGTCCGACCAGAACTTGCCTGTCTGTTCCACGATCCAGTCCTGAATGGCGCCCGACTGCGACAGCTTCATGTCGCCGTCGACCAGCACCGGCGCTTCGCCCATCGGGTTGATGTCCTTGTAGGCATCCGAGCGGGCCTCGCCGTTGAAGAAATCGACGAAGACCGGCTCCCAGTCGATGCCCGCGAGTTCCATCGCCAGCGCGGCCTTGTAGGAATTGCCGCTTTCTCCGAAGCAGTAGAGCTTCACCGTCATGTCCGTTGTCCTCCCGTTCGTTCTTTTTCGCAGGGTCGGACCGGGGGGCCGGCCCCCCGGACCCCCCGAGGTTTTCTGAAACAGAGAAGGGGCGGGCCCTTCCGTAGCGCGCGGCCTAGTTCGGCAGGCGCACGTTCGAGAAGGCGGGGTAGACCGCCTTCACGATGTTGAGCTGCTGTTCCTGTTCGATGCGGATCAGATACCACTTGCCCTCTTCCTGAAGGGCGAGCGTGTAGCTGTTCATCGTCTGGCGGCCTTCCGGCCCCTTCACGGTGGTGCGCGTCGGGATGAAGGCATAGTCCATGCCGCCCGAGGTGGTGCCTGTGGTCATCCGGTTCGTGTTCATGTTGAACCGCTCGACCGTAACGTCTCCCATGAACACCGACATCTGGCGCGCCATGGTGGCGGGCAGTTCGGCGGCCGGAATGCCGATCTGCTGGGCCATGTAGTTCAGCATCTTCGGCGGCATGGCGTTCAGCACGCCTTCGAAGTTCTTGCCGCGGAAATCGGCGTCGAAGCTTGCGATCGCGCTTTCGACGGCGGCTTTGTCGGCAGTGTCAAAGGCGACGGCCGACAGGGGCAGGGCGGTCGCGATGGCGGCGGCGGCGAGTATGCGTTTCATGGGTCCTCCTCAGCGTTTTCGGTCGTCCAGCTCGGCATTGAACAGCCTGAGCCGGTGGGCCAGCGCGTCGCTATCGGTCACGCTGTCGAAATGTTCGAACAGGAAGGACAGCGCCTCGCCCTCGTCGAGCCCCGCGTCGCGCGCGAAGCTCTTGAGTTTCCGATACCCGTCCTCGGTCATGGCGACCGGGAAGCGGCGGGTCAGTCGGAAGCGTTTGGGCATGTGGCTCTGTCCTCCCCAGGTTCGATCAGAACGCCTCGGCTGCCAGTTCCATGACCGGCTCGGCGCCGCTTTCGATGCGCGCGAGGTGCATCTTGGTCGCCGGCAGCTGGCGCTTCATGTAGTAACGGCCCGTGGCGAGCTTCGTTTCATAGAACGCCGCGTCATCGGTGCCCGCGTCAAGCGCCTCGTGCGAGGCTTTGGCCATCGTGGCCCACATGAAGCCCAGAACGACGTGACCGAACATGGTCATGAAGTCGTAGGAGCCGGCGAGCGCGTGGTTCGGGTTTTTCATGCCGTTCTGCATGAAGAACATGGCCGCGCCCTGAAGGTCTTTCGAGGCGTCCTTGAGCGGGTCGAGGAAGTCGGCCTTGAGCGCCTCGTTGCCCTCGTTCTCCTTGATGAACGACTTGATCATCTCGAAGAAGCCCATGACATGCTTGCCGCCGTCCTGCGCGAGCTTGCGGCCCACGAGGTCGAGCGCCTGAATGCCGTTCGCGCCTTCGTAGATCATGGCGATGCGGCTGTCGCGGACGAACTGGGACATGCCCCATTCCTCGATATAGCCGTGGCCGCCGAAGACCTGCTGGGCCTGAACCGCGCTTTCCAGACCCTTGTCGGTGAGGAAGCCCTTGAGCACCGGGATGATGAGCGAGACGAGGCCCTCGGCCTCTTCGTCGCCGTTGCGCTGCGAGCGGTCGATCAGTTCGGCGGACCACAGGACGAACGCGCGGGCGCCTTCGATGAACGACTTCTGATCCAGAAGCGCGCGGCGGATGTCCGGGTGCACGATGATCGGGTCGGCGGGTTTGTCGGGCGCTTCGACGCCGGTCACCGCGCGGCCCTGAAGCCGGTCACGGGCGTATTCCAGCGCGTTCTGGTAGGCGGCGGTCGCCTGACCCAGACCCTGCACGCCGACGCCCAGACGGGCCTCGTTCATCATGGTGAACATGGCGCGCATCCCCTTGTGCTCGGTGCCGAGCAGGTAGCCGGTCGCCTCGTCGTAGTTCATGACGCAGGTGGCATTGCCGTGGATGCCCATCTTCTCCTCCAGAGCGCCGACCGACACGCCGTTGCGTTCGCCGAGCGAGCCGTCTTCCTTCACGAGGAACTTGGGCACGATGAAGAGCGACACGCCCTTGATGCCGTCGGGGCCGCCGGGAATTTTCGCCAGCACGAGGTGGATGACGTTCTCGGACATATCGTGATCGCCGGCGGAGATGAAAATCTTCTGCCCGCTGATCTTGTATGTCCCGTCTTCCTGCGGCTCGGCCTTGGTGCGCATGAGACCCAGATCGGTGCCGGAATGCGGCTCGGTCAGGTTCATGGTCCCGGTCCACTGGCAGGTCACCATGTTGGGGAGGTAGGTCTGCTTCTGCTCGTCCGTGCCGTGGGCATGGATCGCGGAATAGGCACCGTGGGTCAGGCCCTGATACATATTGAACGCCATGTTCGACGCGGTGAGGAATTCACCGACCGCCGAGCCGATCACGTGGGGCAGGCCCTGACCGCCGTATTCCGGGTCGCAGTCGAGACCGGTCCAGCCACCGTCACGCACCTGATCGAAGGCGTCCTTGAAGCCGGTGGGCGTGCGCACGACGCCGTTCTCGAGCTTGCAGCCTTCGAGATCGCCGACGCGGTTCAGCGGCGCCAGCACTTCGGACGAGATTTTGGCGGCCTCTTCCAGAATGGCCGAGGTGAAGCTCGGGTCCAGTTCGTCGTAGCCGGGAACGTCTTTGGTTTCGACCTTCATCACGTCGTGCAGAAGAAAGGCCATATCGCGGGTGTCGGGGGTGTAGCTGGGCATGTTCTCTCCCTTTATCGTCCTGTAAACGATGCCGTTTTTCGTGGAAGGGCGGTTATTCCGCCGCTTCGTCCTGTTCCATCGAGGCAAGCATGTTGCGGCCCCATTCCAGCTGGTCGGCCAGTTCGCGAATGGCCTCGTCCAGCTCCGCGCGCTGTGCCTTGAGCTCGTTCAGATGCGTCTCGGCCAGCGTGATGGTGCGGGTGTATTGCGTCAGTTGCTGATCGCCCACGTCGTAGAGGTCGAGAAGCTGACGGATTTCTTCGAGCGGAAAGCCGAAACGCTTGCCACGAAGGATCAGCTTCAGCCGTGCACGGTCGCGGCGGGTGAACAGGCGTTTCTGACCTTCGCGGATCGGCGACAGCAGTTCCTTCTGCTCGTAAAACCGGAGCGTCCGGGCCGTCACGCCGAAATGGTCACACATCTCGCGAATGGTCATGAGATCGTCGGTCATGCCAAACTCCAAAAGTTGTTCGTGGACGTCACATAGGACGCCGCACATCGGAATTCAGCAAAAGATTACGTTTACGTCAACGTAACGTGGCGTAACAACGTGGTGAGGTCCGCCGGACCGCTTATTTCATGGCTCGCGCGACCTGATCGCGCATGTCCTGAAGCTCTTCGCGCGCGGTCCGAAGCTCGCGAATCTGCTCGTCCAGCACGCCGAGCTGGCGGTCGGCCATCTCGACCCAGACCTTGTTCTGCGCCTCGGTGCCCTCTTCATCGTAGATCAAAAGGAACTGGCGGCATTCTTCCAGCGAGAAACCCCAACGGCGGCCGCGGATGATAAGCGTCATGCGCGCGACCTCACGCGGGCTGTACCAGCGCGTGCGCCCTTCTTTCTCGGGTTCGAGCAGTTCGATATATTCGTAATAGCGCAGCGTGCGCGGCGTCACGTCGAACTTCTCGCACATCTCCTTGAACGACAGGAGGTCGCCTTTCGCCTCGGGCGTGTCTTTCATCTTCATGGCCGTCGCTGGATTGTCCTCACTCTGACGCAGGGTAACGCCGGATTCGGGGAACGTCTAGTCATTTCGCTTTGCGGAATTGTATTTCATTAATGGCGCATCCGTCCGACCCGATGCACGAAATTCCCCGCTCGGCCCTTGTAAGTGCGACCGCCTGCGCGAATAAACGAGAAAAACGGAGACACGATGGACCGCAAGAAAAAAGCCCAGCTTGTCCGCCATTTCACCGAGGCGATTCCCTATTCCAAGGCGTTGTCGATGTATCTCGAGGAACTGGGCGAGGGGGATGCCGTCATTTCGATGCCTTATGACGCGCGGTTCGTCGGTGATCCGACCACGGGTGTCATCCACGGCGGCGCGGTGTCGGCGCTGATGGATACGACGGGCGGGGCGGCGGTCATGAGCCACCCGGACGCCCCTCTCGTCACCGCGACACTCGACCTGAGGATCGACTACATGCGCGCGGCGACGCCGGGCCAGCGGATCGTGTGCCGGGCCGAATGCTATCACGTGACGCGCTCGGTCGCCTTCATGCGCGCCGTGGCGCATGACGACGATGCCGACAACCCGATCGCGACCGCCACGGGCGCCTTTACGGCGGACGGCGGGAAACCCTCGGTCGCGACGCCGGGAGCGCCGACATGAAGCGCCCCGAACCGGTTCAAGTCGTGAAGGAACGTCGCGATGCGGCCCTGTCCGCGCTGGTGGAGCAGGTGCCCTATATCGGGTTTCTGGGGATTCACTTCGACCGGCGCGGCGACGAATTGACCGCCGTGCTGCCCTATACCGAAACCCTGATCGGCAATCCCGCCCTTCCGGCGATCCACGGCGGCGTGACGGCATCGTTTCTGGAGGTGACCTCGATCATAGAGCTGGGCTGGGCGCTTATGTGGGAAGAGATCGAGAGCGGCGAACGCACCATCGAAGACCTCACGCCCAGTTCCATGCCCCGCCTGCCCAAGACCATCGACTTCACCGTCGATTACCTCAGGTCGGGCCTGCCGCGCGACGCCTATGCCCGCGCGCGCATCAACCGCTCGGGGCGTCGCTATGCCAGCGTCCATGTCGAGGCATGGCAGGACAATCGCTCGCGCCTGTTCGCGCAGGCGACCGGGCACTTCCTGATGCCCGCACGGGATGGTTGAGACCGCTCAGGCGATCACGCATCGGCGGGTTCTGAAAATCGCAGTGCCCGTGGTGGCGGCGAACGTCACGGTGCCGATCCTCGGCGCCGTCGACACGGGGGTTGTCGGGCAATTGGGCGAGGCCGCGCCGATCGGGGCCGTCGGGATCGGGGCGATCATCCTGACCGCGATCTACTGGGTCTTCGGTTTCCTCAGGATGGGGACGGCGGGGCTGGCAAGTCAGGCACTGGGGGCCGGCGACCGGAGAGAGCTCGCCGCGATCCTGACCCGCGTGCTGATGATCGGCTTCGCGGGCGGTGCTGCCGTCATCCTGTTGCAGATCCCGCTGTTCTGGGCGTCGTTCCAGATCGCGCCCGCCTCGGATCAGGTCGAGGCGCTCGCCCGCGATTACATGGGCATCCGCGTCTGGTCGGCCCCTGCCATGATCGCGCTGTATGGCGTCATGGGCTGGCTCATCGCACAGGAGCGGACGGCGTCGGTGCTGGTGGTGCAACTGACCATGAACGGCATCAACATCGTGTTCGACCTGCTGTTCGTCCTCGGCTTCGACTGGGGCGTGCAGGGGGTGGCGGTGGCGACCCTGATCTCGGAATGGTCGGGTCTGGCGCTGGGGCTCTGGCTGTGCCGAGCCGCCTTTCGGGTGCCGGACTGGCGCGACTGGGCGCGGGTGCTGGACCGGGCGCGGCTCGTGCGCATGGCACGGGTCAACACCGACATCCTGATCCGGTCCCTGCTGCTCGAAGTGATGATCGTGAGTTTCATGTTCATGGGCGCGCGGTTCGGTGACGTGGCCCTGGCGGCGAACCAGGTGCTACTCCAGTTCCTGCACGTGACGGCCTATGCGATGGATGGCTTCGCCTTCGGGGCCGAGGCGCTGGTCGGGCAGGCGCTGGGCGCACGCAATCGCGCGGCACTCAGACGGGCGGCCGTGGTGTCGTCGATCTGGGGGGCGGTGATCGTCGTGCTGCTGGCGGGGGTGTTCCTTGTGGCCGGGGGCGTCGCCATCGACATCATGGCGACGGACGAAGGCGTGCGGCAGGCGGCGCGCGATTACCTGCCGTGGATGGTGCTGGCGCCGATCATCGGCTGGCTGCCGTGGATGATGGACGGCATTTTCATCGGCGCGACGCGGACGGCGGACATGCGCAACATGATGGTGGTGTCGCTGGCCGTCTACGGGCTCGCGGCGGTGCTGCTGGTCCCGGCCTTCGGCAACCATGGCCTGTGGGCCGCCTACATTATCTCATATGCTGCGCGCGGCGTGACGCTGGCGGCGCGCTATCCGGCGTTGGAAAGAAGTGCGGGCTGACGCCCGCGCAGGGTTAGCGGCGACCTGCCTGCGGCCGGTCGACGCGATGCGGGGCCAGCCCCGCACCCCGAGGTTTCTGGAAACAGAGAAGATCAGAGGATGTCGAGCACCTGTTCCGGCGGGCGGCCGAGCCGCGCTTTGCCGTTCGCGAAGACGATGGGGCGTTCGATGAGTTTCGGCGTGGCGGCCATGGCGGCGATCAGGCTGGCCTCGTCGCTGTCTTTCGACAGGCCTTGCGCCTTGAATTCCGGCTCCTTGGTGCGCATCGCCTGAAGCGCGGTGAGGCCGAGGGCGGCGAGGGCCGCGCGGATCTCGTCCTCGGTCGGGGCGTCTTCGAGGTACTTGCGCACGTTGGGCGCGATCCCGCGTTCTTCGATCAGGGCCAGCGTTTCGCGCGACTTGGTGCAGCGCGGGTTGTGCCAGATGGTGACGTCGCTCATAGCCAGTTCTCCGTTTCCGTGCCGATGGCGGTCGAGATGTGGTCGTGTCCGTCGGCGGCGAGCATCCGGTCGAGCCCGCGCGCGATGTCGTCCACGAGGCTCAGGCCCTGATAGGCCAGCGCCGAATAAAGCTGGATCGCATGGGCGCCGGCCTTGATCTTGGCATAGGCGTCTTCTGGCGACGAGATGCCGCCGACGCCGATAAGCGGCAGGTGGCCGCCGGTCAGCTTGGCGAGGCGGGCCAGCGTACGCGTGGACTTTTCGAACAATGGAGCGCCGGAAAGGCCGCCTTTTTCGTCCCGGCTTGCACTTTTCAGACCTTCGCGGTCGAGCGTGGTGTTGGTGGCGATGATCGCATCGAGCTTTACCTCCTGCGCCACCTGCGCGATTTCCGCGATCTCGGCTTCGGTCAGATCGGGCGCGATCTTGAGGAAGACCGGGATGATCTTGTCCATCCCCTGCCGGGCGTCCATCACGCCCGACAGAAGCGCGCGGAGCGCCTCGGCCCCTTGCAGGTCGCGCAGCTTCTCGGTGTTGGGCGACGAGACATTGACGGTCACGAAATCCACCACCGGGCCGCAGCGTTTCAGCACTTCGACGTAATCGCGGGCCCGATCCGCGCTGTCCTTGTTGGCGCCGAGGTTCAGGCCCACCGGGACGCGCGTCTTGCGGTTTCGCTTGGTCAGACGTGCGAAGGCCGCGTCCATCCCGTCGTTGTTGAAGCCGAAGCGATTGATGACCGCGCGATCTTCGGACAGGCGGAACATGCGCGGTTTCGGTTTTCCGGGCTGGGGGCGCGGCGTGATCGCGCCGACCTCGACGAACCCGAACCCGGCCTGCGTCAGGGCATCGACCACCTCGGCGTTCTTGTCGTAGCCCGCCGCGAGCCCCACGGGGTTGGTAAGGTCCAGCCCCGCGACGTGGCAGGCGATGCGGGGCGAGGTGAAGGTACCGGGCAGGGGCACCACCCCCGCTTTCATCGCCGTCAGCGCCAGCCGATGTGCGCGCTCGGGGTCGACCCGGTGCAGGGCGAACAACCCGACCCGTTCGACGAGGTTCATCGCACGTCCGCCGGAAGTTCGTGGCCGGTTTCGCCGAGCGGATAGGGTTTGGCCCAGACCACGTCGGTCGCGTCCAGCTTGCGGTAAAGATGCGGGAACAGGGCGCCGCCGCGCGACGGCTCCCACCTGAGCGTGTCGCCAAGCGCCTCGGTGTCGAAGGCGACGATCATCAGCCCGTCCTCGTTCGCGAAATGCTTCGCCGCCGTCTCGGCCACCTGATCGGCGGTCGAGAAATGAATATAGCCGTCGGTGACGTCGATCGGCGCACCGTCGGTTTCGCCGGCGTCCTGATAGGACTGCCATTCATCTGCGCGGAATATCTTGTAGATCAGCATGACCGTCCCTTGCCGCGCGGGCGAGGTCTGGTCAAGGGGGGCCGATGCGCGGGGGCAGGCCGATGCCTGCGACGAGGGCAGATGCGCCTTTTACACGGGCGTCATGCAGATTTGGCAAGTGAGACGGGCGCTTGCCTTTGACAGGGGGCGCGACTCGTCACAATCTGACCGGATAGTCAAAACATAACGATACAGGGAGACACCCCATGAAACGCGTCCTCGGCTCTGCCGCCGTGCTCGCTCTGTCCTCCGGCATGGCCTGGGCGGATTTCAACCTCACCATTCTGCACACCAACGACTTCCACGCCCGGTTCGAGCCGGTCAGCAAGTACGACAGCGGCTGTTCGGCGGAAGACAACGACGCGGGCGAATGCTTCGGCGGCTCCGCGCGGCTCGTCACGGCCATCGAAGAGGCCAAGGGCCGGGCCGAGAACTGGCTGCTCGTCGATGGTGGCGACCAGTTTCAGGGCACGCTGTTCTACACCTATTACAAGGGTGCGCTGGCGGCCGAGATGATGAACAAGATGGGCTATGACGGGATGACCGTCGGCAACCACGAGTTCGACGACGGCCCCGAAGTGCTGGCCGGGTTCATGGATGCGGTGAATTTCCCCGTGCTCATGTCCAACGCGGATGTGTCGGGCGAGGAACTGCTGGCCGACAAGCTGATGAAATCGACGGTGATCGAGAAGGGCGGCGAAAAGATCGGCCTGATCGGCCTCACCCCGATCGACACCGACGAGTTGTCGTCGCCGGGCAAGAACATCATCTTCACCGATCCGTCCGACGCGGTGCAGGGCGAAGTGGACCGGCTGAGCGAAGAGGGCGTGAACAAGATCATCGTTCTCAGCCACTCGGGCTATGGCGTCGATCAGACGGTGGCCGAGAACACCACCGGCGTCGACGTGATCGTGGGCGGCCACACCAACACGCTGCTGGGCGACATGGACGGGGCGGCTGGCCCCTATCCGACCGTGGTGAACGGGGTTCAGATCGTATCGGCCTATGCCTATGGCAAGTTTCTGGGCGAGCTCAACGTGACCTTCGATGACGAGGGCAACGTGACGGCGGCGTCCGGTGCTCCGCTGGTCATGGACGCGGCCGTGACCGAGGACGAGGCGACCAAGAGCCGGATCGCTGAAGCCGCCGCGCCGCTGGACGAGATCCGCAACAAGGTCGTGGCCGAAGCCTCGGCCGCCATCGACGGGTCGCGCGACACCTGCCGGGCGGGCGAATGCCAGATGGGCAACCTCGTCGCCGAGGCGATGCTCGACCGGGTCGCCGATCAGGGCGTGACCATCGCGATCACCAACGGCGGCGGCTTGCGCGCATCCATCGACGCGGGCGAGGTGACGATGGGCGAGGTTCTGACGGTGCTGCCGTTCCAGAACACGCTGTCGACCTTCGAGACGACGGGGGCGAACATCGTCGCCGCGCTCGAGAACGGTGTGAGTCAGGTCGAAGAGGGCGCGGGCCGTTTCCCGCAGGTCGCGGGCCTTCAGTTCACCTGGGATCCCGAGGCCGAGCCGGGCAGCCGGATCGTCGACGTCTATGTCGCCTCCGGCATGGACTGGGAGCCGATCGACCCCGAGGAGACATATCTCGCCGTGACGAACAACTACGTGCGCAACGGCGGGGACGGCTATTCGGTGTTCGAAGGGGCGGCCAATGCCTATGACTTCGGGCCGGATCTGGCCGACGTGACGGCGGAATACCTCGCCGCGATGGGGCCCTACGAGCCCTTCACCGACGGACGGATCAAGACCGCCGAATAAGGCGCGTGACGTGACGGGAGCCCCTGCCGGGAGACCAGCGGGGGCTTTCTTTTTGCGCGCCTGCGCCTATCTTTGTCATCGAAAGGATCACGCGCATGGATCACCCCCTCATGGACCTCATCTCGGCCAAGATCGCCGAGGCCGAGAAGAACGGCGAGTTCGACAACCTGCCGGGTGCGGGCAAACCGCTGCCGCCCGAGGACGACCCGGAGAACGCGCTCCTGCGCCGTGTGATGCAGGAGAACAACGCGGTGCCGCCCTTCATCGCGCTGGGCCGCGAGTTGGAAAAGCTGCGCGAGGAGTTGCGCCAGACCACGGATGCCGTGTCGCGCAAGGACATCATGAAAGAGATGTCGATGATGGAGGCGCGGATCGCCATCGCCCGCAAGGGCTGGACCGGCTGATCCATGTGCGGGCGCATGGCCAACACGTTGCCGCATGACGCGGTGGCCAAGCTTTTCGACGCCGTGCCGGCGAACGCGCTGCCGCAACTGCCCGATTACAACATCTGCCCGACGCAGGACGTGGCCGTGGTCACGCAGGAGGAGGGCCGGCGCTATCGCCCGATGCGCTGGGGCTTCGTGCCGGTCTGGTACAAGAAGCTGAACGATGGGCCGCTTCTCATCAACGCGCGGTCCGAGACGGTGGCGGAGAAACCCGCGTTTCGCAAAGCGGTGCGGGAGCGGCGCTGTCTGGTGCCGGTCTCGGGGTTCTACGAATGGTATCGCGAGGGCGACGAGAAGCTGCCGCATTACTTCCACCGCGCGGATGGCGAACCGCTCGTCATGGCCGGGATCTGGCAGGAGTGGGGGGAGGACGGTCTGCCCACGCTCGCCGTGCTCACCACAGAGGCGAACGCGCTGATGGCGCCGATCCACAATCGGATTCCGGTGGTGATCGAACGGGACGACTGGGGCAAGTGGCTGGGCGAAGAGGGGCACGGGGCCGCGACGCTCATGCAGGCGCCGGGCGAGGATGTGCTGACCTATCACCGCGTGGACAAGGCCGTGAACTCGAACCGCGCCTCGGGGCCCGCGCTGATCGAACCACTGGCCGCGTGACCTGACGGAGCGGGCTTGCCCCCGCGCTCTTAGATATGAGGGGTGAACCCCTCAAACACCCCGTTTATCGTTGAGGGGTAAACCCCTCAAACACCCCGTGCGAGAGGGCCAGCCCTCTCGCGCTCTCCCGAGGTTTTCTGAAACAGAGAAGATTAGAGCGCGTCGCGGATCGCGGCGAACGGGTAGCCGAGGCGCAGGATGTTGCGGCGCAGGGGGGCGAGCGGGAAGGGGGTGAGGTGCGTGCGCATCGGTGCCGGGCGGATGTCGTCGCCCAGCATGAGGCGCGCGGCGGCGTGGCCGGACCATGTGCCCATCGCGACGCCGTTGCCGTGGTAGGCCATCGCGGCAATGGCGCTGGGATCGCCGCCGATTTCGGTGACGTGGGGCAGAAGATCGCGGGAATAGGCGAGGAGGCCGGACCACGTATAGGGAATGTCGACATGGCGCCAAGCGGGGAACATGGCGTGGAAATGGGCGAGCAGGCGGCGGGTGGTGCGGGCCTCGGCGCGGGCTGTGGCGCGGATGCCGCCGCGCATTCCGAACAGAAAGCGCCCGTCGGGCATCAGCCGGAAATAGTGGAGCAGACTGCGCGCGTCATAGGCCATCAGGTCCGAGGTCCAACCCTGCGCCGCCTGTTCGTCGTGGGTAAGGGGGCGTGTGACGAGGACGTTGGACTGGATCGGCAGGACGGGGGCGCGCAGCGGGCCGAGCCGTTCCGGCGTGTAGCCGTTGGTCGCGACGAGGATACGATTGGCGGTGAGGGTGCCGGCGGGCGTGCTCAGACGCCAGCGGTCCCCGGACTTGTCGAGGTTCTGGACCGGGCTTTGGCCGTAAATCCGTGCCCCCGCCGCGCGGGCGGCGTGGGCGAGGCCGGTGACATAGGCCCCGGCGTCGAGGCCGAAGCCCTTGCGCAGGTGAAGGCCCGCGTGAAAGCCGGGGCCGCCGAGACCGCGCGCGTCGAGGTCCGCTTTCGAAAGCACTTGGGCGGGCAGACCCTGCGCCTCGCAGGCGCGGGCCTCGTCCGCGAAGGACTTGGCCGCGCGGGCGGAGTGGGCCAGCAGCACCTCGCCATCCGAATGGCGCTGGACGTCGAGGGCGTGCCGTTCGATCAGGGCCGAGACGTGGTCGATGGCCGCGGGTTGCGTCTCGAGAAACCTTTGGGCGCCATCGGTCCCGAACCGTTTCGTCAGCATCGCGTCGGGCAGGGCCGTGCCGCCGATGCAGCAGAACCCGCCGTTGCGCCCCGACGCGCCCCAACCGGGCACCTGTGCTTCGAGGACCGTGACGCAAACGCCCGCCTCGGCCAGCGTGAGGGCGGCCGACAGGCCCGTGAAGCCCGCGCCGATGATCGCCACATCCGCCGCGCCCTCGCCCGAGAAACCCGGCCAGTCGCGGTCGATCCCCCATGCGCACTTCGCGCGGGGCGCTTCGGTATAGGCCCGCGCTTCGTAGAGGTGGCTCACAACCGCCCGAGATAGGTGCGGTATTCGATCTGGCTGATCGCGGTGGTGAGCTGCGAAATCTCGTCCCGGCGCACGGCGGCGTAGATGTCGCGGTAACCCGGCAGAAACATCTCGTCCGCCACATCGCTTTCCGCGAAGCATTCGACGGCAGTGTACCAGTCCGATGTCAGCGGGTCCGAGAACTGGCCGTTCTGTTCGTCGAGCGGGGCGGGGAGCGGCAGGTCCGGGTGGTCGAGACCGTAGAGCATCCCGCCGAGCACGCCCGCGACGACGAGATAGGGGTTCGCATCCGCGCCCGCGATCCTGTGTTCGAGCCGCGCGCCGGGGCCTTCGACCTCGGGCAGGCGGACGGCGGCGGCGCGGTTGTCCATGCCCCAGTCGGGCGTGTGCGGCGCGAAGCTGCCGGGCTGGAAGCGGCGGTAGCTGTTCATATGCGGCGCGAAAATCGCCTGAAGGTCGTCCATCGTGTCGAGCACGCCGGCGACGGCCTGTTTCAATAGCGGCGAGGGGTCTTCGGTGCCCGCGTCGAAGATGTTCTTGCCGTCCGTGTCCACGACCGAGACGTGCACGTGCATCCCGTTGCCGGGGTAGTCGGCATAGGGTTTCGCCATGAAGGTGGCCGACATGCCGTGCTTGCGGGCCACCCCGCGCACGAGGCGGCGGAAATAGAGCGCGTCGTCGGCGGCGGCCATGACGTTGTCGGTGTGGTGGAAGTTCACCTCGAACTGGCCGGGGCCGTATTCCGCGATGAGCGTATCCGGGGTCATCCCCTGATCCCACGCCGCGTCGAGAATGTCGTCGAGGATCGCCTGCGTCCGGTCGAGCACGTCGAGGTCGAAGTTCTGCGCGGTGGGCGAACGGTCCGGCGGGATCGGCGCGTCGTTCATGTCTTCGCGCGGCTTGTAGAGGTAGAATTCAAGTTCGGTCGCGACCACGGGCTTCAGACCACGCGCGGCGTAGCGTTCCAGCACGTTTTCAAGCTGACGGCGCGGGGAATAGGGCGCGACCTCATCGTTCTCGTCATGCATTTCGCACAGCACCTGCGCCACGCTGCCGCCCGAGGCCGAGGCCCACGGGACCGGGCGCAGCGACCCGGGAACCGGGAAGAGGTGCCCGTCGGGGTCGCCGATGGCGATGCCGAGGCCGGTGTCCTCAACCTCTTCGCCCAGAATGTTGGGCGCATAGGTCGACAGCGGCATCCGCACGCCGCCCTTGGCCAGCTTTTCCTCGTCGTCGCCGGGCAGCCATTTGCCACGCAGGATCGCGTTGATGTCGCACATCATCAGTTCGACGCGTTCAGGGCGCCCGTGCTCGGCGCAGAAGGCCGCGTATTCGTCGAGGAAGTCTTTCATCACATCACTGCGTTTTCTTCGCGCTTGCGGCGGACCACCGCGCGTTTGGTCGAGATCGAGAAGGTGATCACGCCGATTGTTACGAACCCGATCAGGATCGAGGAGAGCGCGTTGATCTCCGGGCTGACGCCCAGCCGCACGGCCGAGAAAATCTTGATCGGAAGGGTCGTGGAGGACGGACCCGAGGTGAACGAGGCGATCACGAGGTCGTCCAGAGACAGGGTGAAGCCAAGCAGCCAACCGGATACCACCGCCGGTGCGATGATCGGAAGCGTTACGCTGCGGAAGGCGTCCCATGGCGTACAGCCGAGGTCGAGCGCGGCCTCCTCCAGCGAGCGGTCGAAGCTGACGAGGCGGGAGGATACGACGACGGCCACGTAACACATGGCGAAGGTCGTGTGGGCGAGGATGATGGTGAGCATCCCCCGGTCGAGCCCGACGGCGATGAAGAGCAGCAGGAGCGACAGGCCCAAGATCACGTCGGGCATGACGAGCGGGGCATAGATCATGCCGGAGAACAGCGTCTTGCCGAAGAACTTGCCGCCGCGCACCAGCACGTAAGCCGCCGCCGTGCCGAGGATCGTGGCCAACGTCGACGAAAACACCGCGACGCGCAGGGTCACCCATGCCGCGTCGAGGAAGGCCTCGTTGCGGAACAACTCGCCGTACCACTTGGTCGAGAAGCCCGCCCAGACCGTCACCAGTTTGGACTCGTTGAACGAATAGACCACGAGGATGATCATGGGCATGTAGAGGAACGCGAAGCCGATGGTCAGGGAGGTCGCGTTGAACCAGCTCAGACGTCTCATCCCTCGGCCTCCCGCTGTTTCTCCTCGTTGCGCTGGAACAGCACGATGGGGATCACGAGGATGGCGAGCAGGATCACCGCCACCGCCGAGGCCACGGGCCAGTCGCGGTTTGAGAAGAACTCCTCCCACAGCACCTTGCCGATCATCAGGGTCTGCGAGCCGCCCAGCAGCGCCGGGATCACGAATTCGCCCATGACCGGGATGAAGACGAGGAAACAGCCCGCGATGATGCCATTGCGCGACAGCGGGAAGGTGACGAGCCAGAAGGCCTGAAACCGGGTGCAGCCAAGGTCTTCGGCGGCTTCCAGAAGCGATCCGTCGAGCTTTTCCAGCGCCGAATACAGCGGGAGCACCATGAAAGGCAGGTATGTATAGACGATGCCGATATAGACCGCGGTGGGCGTGTTCAGGATCGTGAGTGGTTCGTCGATCACCCGGATCAGCATCAGGAACTGATTCAGCAGCCCCTCGTTGGCGAGGATCGCTTTCCACGAATAGACGCGGATCAGGAAGGACGACCAGAACGGCAGGATGACCAGCATCATCAGCGTCGGGCGCCATTCGTCGGGCGCGCGGGCCATGCCGTAGGCCAGCGGGTAGGCGACGCAGAGCGTGAGGAAGGTCGACAGGAGCGCGATGCGCAAGGACGACAGGTAGGCTTTCCAGTAAAGGTCGTCGGTCGTCAGGAACTTGAAATTGTCGAGGTCGAGTTGCGACAGGAAATCCTTGATCCCCGCCCATCCCTGACTGAGGTCGAGGTTCGGGGTATAGGGCGGGATCGCAAGGGCGATATCAGACAGGCTGATCTTGATGACGATCAGGAACGGCACCAGAAACAGCGCGATCAGCCACGAATAGGGCAGGAGGATGAGCGCAGCGCGTCTCATTCCGACAGCACCACGCCCGCCGACGACCGAAAGCCGAGCCAGACCGTATCTTCCCACGTGTAGTCGCGACGCGATATGCGGCTGGCGTTGGTCATGGTCGCCTTGACCATCTGACCCCCCGGCAATTCCACGTGATAGGTCGACAGGTTGCCCAGATAGCCGATGTCGATGATCTTGCCCTGCATCGCGTTGGCGCGGTCTTCGGGCGGGTCTTGTGTCACGACGATCTTCTCGGGCCGGATCGCGAAGGTGACCTTGGCCCCCTCGGCAATCTCATGTTCGCATTCCGTCACTTTGATCGGGTCGACGCCCTCGGCATAGGTGATTTCGTAAGCATGCTCACCTGTTTTGGCGGCCGTGCCTTCGATCAGGTTCACGTCACCGATAAAGTCGGCGACATAGACCGAATTCGGGGTTTCATAGATCGCGGGCGGCGTATCAACCTGCTTGATGACGCCCGCGTCCATCACGGCCACGCGGGAGGCGACCGTCATCGCCTCTTCCTGATCGTGGGTCACGATGACGAAGGTGGTGCCGGTCTTTTCCTGAATATCCATAAGCTCGAACTGCGTCTCTTCGCGCAGCTTCTTGTCGAGCGCACCCAAGGGCTCGTCGAGGAGCAGAAGCTTGGGCGCTTTGGCGAGCGAGCGGGCCAGCGCCACGCGTTGCCGTTGACCGCCGGAAATCTGGTGCGGCTTGCGCTTGGCGAAGCGTTCAAGCCGGGTAAGTCGCAGCATCTCGTTTACGCGGTCCGGGATCTGCTCTTTCGGCATGTCCGATCGTTTCAGGCCGAAGGCGATATTGTCGTAAACGGACAAGTGCGGGAACAGCGCGTAGCTTTGGAACATCATGTTCACGGCGCGCAGGTTCGGGGGCACGTTCGCCATGTCCTGACCGCCGATCTCGATCCTGCCTTCGGTCGGGTTCTCGAAGCCCGCGAGCATCCGCATCATCGTGGTCTTGCCGCAGCCCGAGGGTCCGAGCAGCGCGAAGAACTCACGCTCGTAGATGTCGAGTGTCAGGTCGTCGATCGCGGTGAAGTCGCCGAAGCGTTTCGTGACGTTCCTGAACCGGATCAGCGGCACGGCGTCCGGGTCGGTCCACGGCGCGAACACGGTCGTGTTCGGCTTGCTGTTAGGTTCGGCCATCTGTCCCCCGAGGCAGAAAGGAAAACCCCCCGCGCTCTTGGTGGCGCGGGGGGCAGGTCAGGCTCAGGTGCCCGACTTGATCTTGGTCCAGAGGCGCGTCACGACCCGCTGCACATCCGCCGGATAGGGCGTCGTGGTGAACAGGTTGTCCAGCGTCTCTTCGCTCGGGTAGATCGCCGGATCGCCGATCACGTCTTCGAGCAGGAACTCCTGCGACGCCTTGTTGCCGTTGGCGTAGTAGACGTAGTTCGACGCGGCGGCCATGTTCTGCGCGTCCATGATGAAGTTCAGGAACTTGTGCGCGCCTTCCGGGTTCGGGGCGTCGACCGGAATGGCCATCTGGTCGAACCACATCTGGGCGCCTTCCTTCGGCACGACGTATTCGATCACGTTGCCATTGTCGGCTTCGGCGGCGCGGTCGCGAGCCTGAAGGATATCGCCCGACCAGCCGACGGCCACGCAGATGTCACCGTTGGCCAACGCTTCGATGTACTCGGACGAATGGAACTTCTGGATGTAGGGCGCGATGCCCGAATAGACCTCTTCGACCTTGGCGATCACGTCGGGGTCGTGGCTGTCGGGGTCTTCGCCGATGTAGTTCAAGGCCGCCGGGATCATTTCGGCGGGCGCGTCGAGGAAGTGAACGCCGCATTCGGCGAGTTTTTCCATGTTCGCGGGGTCGAAGACGAGCGCCCAGCTATCGGTCGGGGCGTCGTCGCCCAGAACCTCGGCCACCTTGCCGGTGTTGATGCCGATGCCGGTGGTGCCCCACATGTAGTTGATCGCGTATTCGCCGCCGGGGTCGTACTTGTCGGTCCGGGTCGAAACCACGTCCCACATGTTCTCGATGTTGGGCAGTTGTGCCTTGTCAAGCTTCTGGAACGCGCCGGCGCTGATCTGGCGTTGAAGGAAGGTGCCGGTCGGCACCACCACGTCATAGCCGGACCCGCCCGCGAGCATCTTGGTCTCGAGCACTTCGTTCGAGTCGAACACGTCGTAGATCAGGTCGATGCCCGTCTCTTCTTCGAACTTGGTCAGAAGCTCTTCGTCGATATAGTCCGACCAGTTGTAGACCCGCACCTCTTCGGCCATCGCGCTCCCTGCGATCAGCGCGAAGCTGGCGGTCATGGTCACCCATGTGGTTTTCATTTTCGTCTCCCTTGTTGGACTCTGGTCCGATTTTCGCGTTATTTGATCAAAAGTGACTGTTGTCGGCAAGCCGGTCAAGCGCAAGCCCTTCCGGTGATCGGGGTTGAGACTATCGGCCAAGCCGCCAAACGCAATGGCCAGATGCCTGGCGCCAGAGGAATTGATGTGAACGCTTCGACCGAGAAATTGCCCGACCACGAACGCGCTTACCGGGCGCTGCGCGACATGATCCTTCATGGCGAACTGGCGCCGGGGCAGGCGGTCACGATTCAGGGTCTGGTCGAAACGCTTGGTCTTGGCATGACCCCGGTGCGCGAGGCGATCCGGCGGCTGACCTCACGCGGGGCGCTGGAGTTCAAGGGCAACCGCCGCGTTTCGGTGCCGGAGATGGACGCGGCCACCTATGACGAGCTTGCCTTCGTGCGCCTGTCGGTGGAGCCGGAACTGGCGCGCCGTGCCGTTGAAAATCTGGACGACACCGCGATCCGCGAGCTTGAGGCGCTGGATGCGCGGGTCGACTATGCCATCGAACGCGGCGACGTGCGCGATTACCTCGAGGCCAATCGTTTGTTCCATACGCGGCTGTATCAAGCGTCGGGGGCGGACGTTCTGCTTCAGATATCCGAGATGCTTTGGCTGCGCTCCGGCCCGTCCTTGCGCGTCATGCTGGGGCGCGCGGGCACAGCCAACCTCCCCGATAAGCACCGCGAGGCGCTGGCGGCGATGCGGGCGGGCGATGCCGATGCCTGTGCCGAGGCGATCCGGGGCGACATCTTGCAGGGGATCAAGCAGGTGACCTCGACCCTCAGCGATGCCGGATGATGACGCGGCCTTCGCGTTGACAGTCCAAAATTTGATCATATTGTGAACGCGACTTTTCCGACCCCCGTTCGCGAACCGGAGCACCCCATGAACAAAATCACGAATCACATGCCCACCGCCGAGCTTCAGGCGATCGACGCGGCGCACCACATGCACCCGTTCACGGCCAACCACGAACTGGCCGCCAAGGGCGCGCGCGTGATCACTCGCGCCTCGGGCGTCACGCTGACCGACAGCGAGGGCGAGCAGATCCTCGACGCCATGGCGGGGCTGTGGTGCGTGAACATCGGCTACGGGCGCGACGAACTGGCCGAAGTGGCGGCCCGGCAGATGAAAGAACTGCCCTATTACAACACCTTCTTCATGTCGACGCATGTGCCCGCCATCGCGCTGGCGCAGAAGCTGGCCGAGCTTGCGCCGGGCGATCTGAACCACGTCTTTTTCGCCTCGGGCGGGTCGGAGGCGAACGACACCAACATCCGCATGGTGCGCCGCTACTGGGACCAGATGGGCAAACCGAACAAACACGTCATCATCAGCCGCAAGAACGCCTATCACGGCACCTCGGTCGGCTCCGGCAGCCTTGGCGGCATGGCCGGGATGCACGCGCAGGGTGGGATGCCGATCCCCGATATCGTGCATATCGGCCAGCCCTACTGGTATCTCGAAGGCGGCGACATGAGCCCGGAAGACTTCGGCCTGATGCGCGCCCGCGAGCTGGAAGCGAAGATCGAGGAACTGGGCGAGGATCGCGTCGCGGCCTTCATCGCCGAACCGATCCAGGGTGCGGGCGGCGTCATCATCCCGCCCGATAGTTATTGGCCCGAGATCAAGCGCATCTGTGCCGCGCATGACATCCTGCTGATCGCGGACGAGGTCATCACCGGCTTCGGGCGCACCGGCGAATGGTTCGGCTCGCAGTATTACGACATTCAGCCCGACATCATGACCGTGGCCAAGGGCCTGTCCTCGGGCTACGCCCCCATCGGTGCCTCGCTGGTGTCCGACAAGGTGGCCAAGGTCATCGATTCGGGCGAGTTCGCACACGGCTACACCTATTCCGGCCACCCGGTCGCGGCCGCCGTGGCGCTCGAGAACCTCAGGATCATGGAAGAAGAGAAGATCGTCGACCATGTTCAGAACGAAGCCGCGCCCTATCTCGCCGAGAAATGGCATTCGCTGGCCGATCACCCCTTCGTGGGCGAGACGACCATCGTGGGCATGATGGCCTCGCTCGCGCTGACCGCCGACAAATCCGTGCGCAAACCGTTCAAGGCGCCCGCCGGGACGGTCGGCTACAAGACCCGCGAACGGTGCTTTGCCAACAACCTCATCATGCGCCATGTCGGTGACCGGATGATCGTGGCCCCGCCGCTGGTCATGCAGAAGTCAGACATCGACACGCTTTACGAGCGGGCGGTGAAATCGCTCGACGAGGCCTATAAGAACGTCAAGGACGCGGGCCTGATGGAAACCGCCGACTGATTTGAGCCAGACGGATCGCCGCTTGGGGCGATCCGGATCGCGCCCGACCCGCCCCCAGGGCGGGCGCGAACGCCCACCCTCGGGCCGGGCGCAATCCGGAGGGCGTTTCTTGACCCGTCTCGACATTCTCACCACCAACGACCGGCCGGGCGAATACCCGGCGTCTTACTATGCGGCCAGCACCCCGGCGCTGGACCCGATGCCGCCTGCCGAGGGCGACATTCGCGCGGACGTCTGCATCATCGGCGGCGGGTTCACCGGGTTGTCGGCGGCGCTTCACATGGCCCAAGCGGGGCTTCGGGTGGTGGTGCTGGAGGCGCAGCGCGTGGGCTTCGGCGCCTCGGGCCGGAATGGCGGGCAGGTGAACACCGGGCAGCGGCAGGATCAGGACGTGCTGGAGGAGATGGTCGGCCGTGAGCGCGCCCGTGCGCTGTGGGATCTGGCCTGCGAGGCGGTCGACCTGACCAAAAGCTATGCGGCGCGTTACGCCCCGAATGCGGGCTTCGCGCCGGGTGTGATCCATGCCGACCACCGAGTGCGTTACGTAGCCGAAAGCCATGCCTATGTGCGCAAGCTGAACGGGGATTACGGCTACGACTCCATCCGCACGCTCGACCGGGACGAGCTGCGGGCGTTTTGCGCCTCGGATGCCTATTACGGCGGCTCCATCGACATGAACGCGGGCCATCTGCACCCCTTGGCCTATGCGCTGGGCCTTGCCCGTGCGGCGCGGGATGCCGGCGCGGTGCTCCATGAGCGAAGCCGCGTGCTCCGGGTGCGCGAGGGCGACCCGGCTGTGGTCGAGACAGGGGCGGCGCGTGTGACCGCCGATCATGTGCTCTGGGCGACCAACGGTTACATGGGCCTGGCCGAGCCGCGCGTGGCGGACAAGGTCATGCCGATCAACAACTTCATCGTCGCGACCGAACCCTTAGGCGATCTGGCGGACGACTTGTTGCCGGGGAACCACGCAGTCGCGGACAGCAAGTTCGTCATCAACTATTTCCGGCTGTCTCAGGACAAGCGGATGCTGTTCGGCGGGGGGGAGAGCTACAGCTACCGCTTCCCCGACGATATCGCGGCCAAGGCGGGCAAGCCGATGCGCGAGATTTTCCCGCAACTCGCTGACGCCCGGATCGACTATGCTTGGGGCGGGACGCTGGGGATCACGATGAACCGGATGCCGCATTTCGCGCGCCTCGCGCCCAACATCTATTCCGCCACGGGCTATTCCGGGCAGGGCGTGGCCATCGCGACGCTGGCGGGCAAGCTGGTGGCCGAGATGGTCGCGGGGCAGGCGGGGCGGTTCGATCTGATGGCCGAGGTGCCGACGCAGCGATTTCCGGGTGGGGCGGCGTTGCGCACGCCGCTCTTAGTGGCTGCGATGCTCTGGTTCTCGCTTCGCGACAGGCTTTAGCGGAGAATTTGCCGATCAGCCCCGCGCCTCGATCTGCTGACGGAACGCGCGGGGCGACAGGCCCGTGGCGCGGGAAAAGACCCGGCTGAAATGCGACGGGTCTTGGTAGCCCAATGCATAAGCCACTTCGGACACCGACAGGTTGGAATAGGCGAGGTTGCGCCGCGCCTCGCGGATGATGCGATCCGTGACCACGCCGGAAGCGGGGCGGCCCGTGGCCTGCCGCATCACCCGGCTCAGATGCGTGGGCGTGACGGCGAGACGGTCGGCATAGTCGGACACCGCCAGATGCTCGGTGAAATGGGCTTCCACCAGCGCCTCGAACCGGCGCTGGAGTGTTGTGTCCGACGACAGCGCGGCGGGCGCGTCGCCCGCTATGGCGCGCGCCACCAGACCGGCGAGCAAAGCGATCCGCGCGCGCAACACATGGGCGCGCCCGAAATCGCGCGTTTCGTATTCGTCGAAGATCGCCGTGATCGTGTCGCGGATGTCCAAGTTTCCCGGCACCTGCGCCGGGTTCGACAGGACAGGGCGCAGGCCCTCACCTTCGGCCAGCCATTCGTCCAGAACCTCGCTCGCCACCGTGACGACCCAGCCCTCGGTGCCCGGTTCGAAGCTGTAGGAATGCACGCAGCCGGTGGGCACGTTCACCACCGTATTGTCAGATAGGTCCACCTCCGCGTCATCGAAACGGCCCCGCGCGGCGCCGCGATGCAGCATGAGAAACTGGTGAAGCCGCCCGTGCCGATGCGGCGTCAATTCCCAATCATGCAAGGCCGAACGCACCTCGATCGTCTCGCAATGGACGACATCGGGAAGGTCCGAAAGCTCTCCGAACAGGTTGAAGTTGTCAATGCGGCTCATGTTCGATCCGTACCTGTTTCGGACGGGTCGGTCCATTCAAAACGCCGCAGCGCGCGGGCATCTATCGCACAGATACGAGGAGGAAACGCATGACCACCATCAAAACGAAAGTCGGCATCATCGGCGGCGGCCCGTCCGGGCTGCTCCTGAGCCAGCTTCTGGACCTCAAGGGCATCGACAGCGTCGTGCTGGAACGCAAGTCGCGCGAATATGTGCTGAGCCGCATCCGCGCGGGCGTGCTGGAGCAGGGGTTCACCGATCTCATGCGCGAAGCGGGCGTGGGCGAGCGGATGGACCGTGAGGGCGAGATTCATGACGGTGTCGTCATTTCGGACAACGGCGTCGAACATCGGATCGACCTCAAGGGTCTGACCGGCGGCGACACGGTGATGGTCTACGGCCAGACCGAGGTGACGCGCGATCTGTATGATGCCCGCGAAGCCCGCGGCGGCAAGGTCATCCACGACGCGGACAACGTGCAGCCGCACGACCTGACCACCGACGCGCCTTATCTGACCTACGAGAAGGACGGGGAAACGCACCGGGTGGACTGCGATTTCATCGTGGGCGCCGATGGCTTCCACGGCGTCAGCCGCAAGTCGATCCCGGCCGATCAGATCCGCGAATACGAAAAGGTCTATCCCTTCGGCTGGCTCGGCATCCTGTCGGAAACCAAGCCGGTGAACGACGAGCTGATCTATGCGCGATCAGACCGGGGCTTTGCGCTCTGTTCGCTGCGCAGTCAGGTTCTCAGCCGCTACTACGTGCAGGTGCCGCTGGACGACAAGGTCGAGGATTGGTCGGACGAGCGGTTCTGGGACGAGCTCAAGGCCCGACTGCCCGAGGATGTGGCGGCGCGGCTGGAGACCGGCCCGTCGATCGAGAAATCCATCGCGCCGCTCCGGTCCTTCGTGTGTGAGCCGATGCGCTATGGCAACTTGTTCCTCGCAGGTGACGCGGCGCATATCGTGCCGCCGACCGGGGCCAAGGGGCTGAACTCGGCCGCGAGCGACATCTACTACCTCTATCACGCCATGATCGCCTATTACGACGAAGGCGACGCTTCGGGGCTGGACAGCTATTCCGAAACCGCGCTGCGCCGGGTGTGGAAGGCTCAGCGGTTCAGCTGGTGGATGACCTCGATGCTGCACCAGTTCCCGGATCACCCGGAGTTCGAGCAGAAGATGCAAGAAACCGAGCTGGACTATTTCCTCGGCTCGGAAGCGGCCCGGATCACGCTGGCCGAAAACTACGTCGGCCTGCCGTTCTAACGCGCCGCGCCACGCACGCGGATCAGCGCCCCCGGCATCGTCCGGGGGCGTTTTCGTTTGGGGGAGAGGGGACCATGCGCTAGCGTTTTTCTTGACCTATGTCATGGCGACGCACGTCTGAGCGCAGGTATCAGAAGATAACCGCAACAGGAGACCCAGTCATGTACAAGAACATCCTTGTGCCCATCACCTTCGACGAAACGCGCGACAGCAAGACCGCGCTCGAAATCGCCCACGCGATCTCGGAAGACGGCGCCAAGATCACCGCGCTGCATGTGGTCGAGGAAATTCCGTCCTATGTCGCGCAGTATCTGCCCGAGGGTCAGATGGCCCATAACGTGCAGGACATCGAAGCCACGCTGGCCGAGAAGATCAAGGACGAGGTCGGGGTCGACGTGGTGGTGATCGAGGGTCACGCAGGCCACACGATCGTCGACTATGCTGCCAAGAACGGCGTGGATTGCATCGTTGTGGCCTCACACCGGCCGGGCTTTCAGGATTATTTCCTGGGCAGCACCGCTGCGCGCGTCGTACGCCACGCGCCATGCTCGGTCCACGTGGTGCGCTGAGGGGGCTCTGAGCACCACGGGAGGAGAGGCGGGTCGCTTGCGGCCCGCCTTTTTCGTCCCCACATGCAGCACTCCAGCGAAGGAGGAGCCGCATGATCTGCCCGAACTGTGCCCGCGAGATGGAGCATGTGAACCGTCACGGCGTGACGCTCGACAGATGCGAGGTCTGCGGTGGCATCTGGCTCGATCGCGGCGAGTTGGAGACGTTGATCGAAGCGGTCCGCCCGCCCGTGGTCCTGCCCGACCCGGACCCGCGGCCCGAGCCGCGCCCGGTCAAGACCAAGGCCCCCAAGCCCACGCGCCAGCCGCAGGCATCGACGCGCGACCAGCGCCGCCCGGAAAAGCCCGAGCGGAAGAAATCGAAGGGCAGGCGATACCGGAAAAAGTATTCGACCACCGACAAGGTGAAATACTTGCTCAAGGAAATCCTCGACTGAGTTTGACGGGTGTCCGGTCGGTGCTAGGCTTGCCTCAGCCAAGGAGGATTTCATGCCCACCATCGCCATGTCGCAGGATCGCCAGACCGTCCTGACCACGTTCGAAACGACGCCCGGCACGTGTCAGGACCTCGTCGACCTGCTGACCGACGCCTACGAGTCGTTCATCTCGAAACAGCCGGGTTTCATCGCGGCGGGCCTGCATGTGAACGACGCGCAGACCCGGATCGCGAATTATTCGCAGTGGGAAAAGCGCGAGGATTTTCAGGCGATGCTGCGCACGGACGAGATGCGCAAGCGCAACCGCGTCATCAACGACCTGTGCCGCAGCTTCGAGCCGGTGATGTATGACGTGGCGGCGGTGTTCTGACCCGAAAGACCCGGACCTAGCCCGCGCGGCGTTTCGGGGCGGTGCGCCGACCCGTTCGCAGGGCCGGGCGGTCGACGACGCGACGGTGCCGGTCCATCGTGGTCTGAACCGACGTGCGAAGCGGCTGCCCCTGTGCGGTCTGCGGCGGCGTTCCGCGCGGTGCCGTCAGGCGGCGGATCGACCGGAAGGCCCGCGTCATCCATGTGTCGAGCGTGCCGGAGCCGGGACGGGGTCCGGGGCGGCCGGGCCGCGCGCGCAGGCCGAAGAAAGCCCCGAGACGGTGAAGCCTCATGTGCCCCTGTCTCGTCTCGCGGCGACGCTCCAGCACGGCCTTCAGAATCCACGAGATCGAGAAGGCCCAGACCCCAAGGCTTTCGTCCCAGTAGACGATGTTGTTGTTCTGGATGAACTGGGCGAGCCAGCCGTCACCGCCGTTCTTGATGTTGGACAGGATCATGACGCCCCAACCCGTGCACCAGATGATCGCGCCGGAGACCAGGTAGAACCGTTTTTCCCATCTCTCGCCCGCGTCGGGCGCGTAGACGAAGAAACAGGTGAACGACATCATCAGGTAAAGCAGGACCGCCGACAGATAGTGAAAGGCGGGCGATACATCCAACCCGAGCGCGTGCTGGGTGAAGGTGGTGACCGTGTCGCTTTCGTTCGGGAAGAAGGCGACGCCGATCGCGGCCAGTCCCGCGACGATGGCGATCAGGTCGGGCGAAATCCAACGCCCCCGGTAACGCTTGATCCCGCGATGCACGGCAAGGAAGGTACCGATAGCCACCAGACCCCCGACCAAAAGGTCACGTTGAGTCGTGTGGAAAAAGTCGGATATTGTCGGCTGAACGCGACCGTCAGCGATCAATCCGGCTGCGGCGAGCAGCAGGGGCAGCAGGACACCGAGAAGCCCGAACGCGATCCGAAGTCGGAAAAAGGCGCGGGCGTCGTCCTGAACGTGTATTCGAGGCCATATGTTGGTCATGTCGGTAAATGAGTGGCAGCACTGCCAGTGTATCCTGACCCTGTGTCCGATCAAGGCTTGCAGGCGAAGGACCGGGTAAGGATTCCCTTACCGGTTGTAGTGTTTTCGACAGGTTCAGGACAAAATGTCGCCCGGAATTGGCCGTATTCCGTACCAGATCAGCGCCGGCACCTCACGTAAAGCAGCCCGGATGATTCGCCAAGGATTTGCGCCGCTTAGCGATGTCGACTCGCCGGATGCGGCTAGTCCGAGCCGGCGAGCCGTCAGGACGGATCGTGGCAAATGGAAGGCATCCGAGACGACGACAACCGTTTCGCCGGCTTGCAACATGCGGCGGGCCTCGACGAGGTTCTCGAAGGTGGTGGTCGACCGCGTATCGCGCAGGACGAGGTCTGCCGGCACCTCCATGTCGGCGAGGATACCTGCCGCAACGTCAGCCTCGGCCGGAGGGATGTCACCGACACCGCCCGTGACGATGATCTGCTGCACCTGACCGTCGAGAAGCAGACGCCCCGCGCGTTCCGTGCGCCGTCTCAGCGCGGGCGAGGCCACGCCGCCGGGCCAGACCGCCGCCCCCATGACAATCGCCGTCACTCGGGGTAAAGCTGGGCGCACTGAGACCGGGCGAGGCTGGCTTTTTCCTGAAGCGCGGGAAGCTGCGACCGCAGCGCCGCGAGTTGCGCGCGCTGGTCCGCGATGTCGATGGACACGGGTTTCTCGACCGTGCGGAAATCCGTCTTGGTGCATTCATAGGGCTTGCCGTCCTTGTCGCGACATACCCCGGTATAGGTATAGGGCTCGGTCGTGCGGTGAATGGCGTAACCCCGCGCGACATTGCCTTCGAGTTCCTGAATGCGGCTTTCCGCGGCGCGCAGATCCTGCGTGTTGCGGTAGATGCACATATCCTGCTCGGTGCAGGCGGACAGCACGACAAGGGCGGCGAGAGCGGCGAGAACTGGTTTCATGGGGCCGATCATGCGCCCGGCGCGGGGGGCTGTCCAGTGGGGGCAAGGTCGGCGGCCGTCAGGCGAAACGCTTTGCCGAAACCGCCGTTCAGATGGCCGGCCTCCACCTCGAACCCGACAAAGTTGAAGTCCGCGAAATCGATGTAGAGTTTCGCCTTGGGGTGGGTGGCCAGATAATGCGTGCGCAGGGCGTCGTCCTTGGCCAGAAACCGCGCGGTGCAGTCGAGCGTCAGGCGGGGATGGGTCAGCGGATCGCCCTTGTCGCCCGGCTCTCCGACAAGGAGCGAGGCCTGCGGTGCAGCACGCAGCGCCCGCGTGTGTGCCGAAAGGTCTGAGACGAGGGTCAGGGGCGCGCCGTCCGGGGTCGTGCCAAGGGCTACGCGGGTCACGAAGGGGCGAGCGTCTACGAGCACGGCGAGGGCCGCGAAACGGGCGCTGTCGATCAGCTCGCGCGCCAGCCTGCGGGCCTCGTCATCGGTCGGGCGGATGGGATCGGTCTTGGTCATCAGGTCCTCGCGCGTGGATGCACGCGGGCGGGCGCGTCAGATCGACGTGCACTGGCTGGCGCACCAATGGTGTAGCGCGCAAGCCCCTGAAAGGAAAGCCGAAGGGTTGGTGGTGCCTACTGGCAGGACGAGATGGCGTCTTCGTGCTTTTCGCCCACGCTCGCCATGTCGAGCAGCAGATCCTCGGTGGTCATGTTGTTCTGCGCGGCGACCGTCGAGAATGCGGTTTCCCAGGCCTCCGACACGTCGGACCCGCCGGATTTGGCGGACAGGAACGTGTCGCCCACCGAGTCGTAGAGCGCGCGTTCTTCCAGCGTGATGTTGCTGTTGAGCGTGGTGGTGGCACAGGAGCATTTGGACGAGCTTGCGCCCATGTCCATGCAGAGTTCCGTCGATCCGGCCTGCGCGGCGGCGGGCAGAAGAGCGATCAGGGCGATAGCGTATTTCATGGCAGCGAGACCTGTTTTCTGAGTGTCGGCGACAAGATTTGCACGGGAATCGGGTTTTTTTGTGGCGCGGGCCAGTGCGGGCGCGGCGGGGCTTTCGGCGAAGTTGGAACCTTTCAGCGGGGGATTTGGTTTGTGGGGCAGAACCATAGCAATGGAACAGAGACTGGAAGGATACGAACAATGGGTAAAGCAGGTGGAGTCATCCTGGGCCTCGTGGCCCTGGTCGCCATCGCATTCGCGGTGTTCATGGTGGATTTCGACGTGACCGAAGACGGCGCTCTGCCGGATGTCGACGTCTCGGTCGACGGCGGTGAACTGCCGGAAGTCGACGCCGAGGTGGGCGAGGTCGAAGTCGGCACCGCCACGGAAGAGGTCGAAGTGCCGGATGTCGACGTTGACGTCGACACGGAAAGCGCCGAGGTCGAAGTGCCGACCATCGACGTCAATCCGCCGGAAGACGACTCGTAAGACCGATTACGGCGATTTCAGAGGCGAACCCCCGTGCCGGTCGGTGCGGGGGTTTTCCGTTTTACGTTACTTGCAGCTGTCGCCGAGCGCGCGGTGCAGATCGCCGATCCTGTCGAGCTGGCGTTTGAACGCGGTGAGTTCGATCCCGTTCTGCGCCGCGACCGACTTGACCGATGCGCGCCAGGCCGTAAGCCACGCCTGACCCGTCGAGCGGTTCCTGAGGTACCCCGTCGCGACCGCATCGTAGAGCGCGAAGTCCGAGGCCGAGGCCTGTGCCCTGAGCTTCTCGGTCGCGCAGGCGCATTGGTTGGCGTTGGTGCCGGGCAGCACCCGGCAGAACGCCGTGATGTCGGCGCGGGCGGTGAGCGGGGCGAAGGCGATGAGGGCGGCGAGCAGAAGTCGGGTCATTCCGATACGCTAGAAAAAGCGCGCCCGCGACACCAGTCACATTCGGTAGACCGCGCGCGCTGCACAGGCGGGCTTTGGGCGGGTTTTCGCCGGGTCAGGTGGCGGGGAGAGCGCGGGGGCGTGCGCCCTTGCGCGCCGGGTTCCCGTGGTTCGAAGAGATCTGGGGCGCGGGCGCGAGGCTCAACCACCGTTGGCGGCGAGCCAGTCGCGCATCCATTGGATTTCCGCTTCCTGTGCGGCGATGACGGCTTCGGCCAGTTTGCGGACCTCGGGATCGGTGCCGTGGGCGAGCACGGCCTGCGCCATCGCCACCGCACCCTGATGATGCGGGATCATGCCCCGGATGAAATCGACATCGGCGTTGTCGGTGAAATCGATGGCCATGTCCCGGTGCATGGCGTCGTTCGCGGCCATATAGGCCGCCGTGGCGGGGTCGTCGGACCCGTGGGACATATGCGCGGAATGGTCCTGAGCGAAGGCCGGGACAGCGGCAAGGACGAAGGCGAGGGGGGCGATCCGTGAGATCATCTGGCGGCTCGTTGAATGGGTTGAAACTGCGCCATTGGTGGTCGCGGCGGGGCGGCTGGCAAATCACGAATGCGTTTCGGGGGAGGGGAGGCGCGAGCGGCGCCTGTCCGTCGCACCAGAGGTGCGCATCAAAAATACGTGCTGCTTTCTGACGGTCTTTCCAAGGGCCGAGTCGTGCGCGCGCCTGTCCGTGGGATGGCGCTTTTGGCGGTTGAGCGGGGCGCTTTATGGGGCCGTGTCATTGCCGGAGTCGGCGTGGGCGCTGGTGGACGAGAAGCGCCAGCCCGCCGGGACAGGCAGGCGCTCGCACGGCGGCCTGCGGCCTTGATTCCGTGCGAGGTTGGACTCTCGGTGTTTGACAATGAGTAGGGCAGGTTTGAATGCGCCGATTGCCTTGCGGCGTTGGAATAACGCCCAACTCTACGGTTTCTGGAGAAACATTCCATTTTTTCCTCGCCCTCGCTCAGAAAACTAATGCAAGCTGATATTGAGGGCTCCATGCGAATTACCTACCTGACGACACTTTGTCTCTACCTGCTCGCGTCAACTGGCTTTGCGCAGCCTGATCTTAAGTATGCGCCAATCGTCTATGACTCCCGCTATCCAGGAATATTGGCGCTGTGGGGCGACATAGACGAGCGAACCACGCTGAATTTTGAACGGGCGATGGAGGAGTTCGGCACTCCTAGCCTTGTAATGTTGAACAGTGATGGTGGTTTAGTGACGAGCGCATTGTTAATGGCTCGGCGTGTGCGATCGATTGGTGCCGATACGTTCATTCCCAAGGACGCTGGCTGCTATTCTGCATGTGCATTTGTCTTTTTTGCTGGCGTCGTTCGAGATGCGCAAGGTGAGTTGGGCGTGCATCAGATTAGCTCTGACAGCGGTGACCTCGAAAGTGGGCAGGTTTCCGTATCCGATATCATAGACACACTTTCCGACTTCGATGTCCCAAATGACTTGTTGGTCGCAATGTTTAGGACGCCAAAGGACGAGATGTATATCCTGTCAAGAGATGAGAAAGTTGAGTATTCGATGGTGGCGGGTGCGGTCGCAACGCCGGAAGCGAAGCCCTCCCCTGAGGCACTCGCTTTTCATTTCGTAGACAACTTTTTTCGTGCGTGGTCCAAACCGAACGCGACCGCTCTCCCAGAAACTCTACGAATGTACAATGAGAGCGTAAGTTTCTATGGTCAAACGTACACGTTAGGCCAAGTTGCTGAGGACAAAGCGGAATTCGCCGCGCGTTGGCCGAAACGCCGCTACAGGTTAATTGGCGACACTGTCGCTGTGTCGTGTAACCTGACCTATTGTTTCGTGCGGGGTAACTACGATTACACTTCTTCGAGCGGTATAGTCGGAGACGCTTCAGCTGGTACCGCGTTTATTGAGGTCACTTTGCTACGACGAGGGGACAGCTTTTTAATCGTCCGAGAACACGGTCGGGTCGTGACGAGACGGTAGCCGCGATCGAACTTGGCACCAGTTCTAAGGCTACCGCCTCTTCCCCCGCCCAGCCCGCTGCCCCGGCTTCCCAGCCGTCGACCGCCCCTTCACCGCCTTGTCGCCAGCGGCCTCCACCGCCGCCTGACGCGCCATCGGGTCGTCGGCGACGGCGAGGTCCACGGCTTCCAGACGTTTGACCTCGTCCCTCAGCCTTGCCGCTTCCTCGAACTCCAGGTTCTCCGCCGCCTTGCGCATGTCTTCCTTCAGGCCCTCCAGATGCGCCTGAAGGTTCTGGCCGATGCCGACCTTGTCGACCGTGGCCGTGACCCGGTTCATGTCGGTGTCGCCCGCGTAAAGCCCGGCGAGCACGTCTTCGACGTTCTTGCGGACCGTGGCGGGGGTAATACCGTGTTCCTCGTTATAGGCGATCTGGCGGGCGCGGCGGCGGTCGGTTTCGGCCAGCGCGCGTTCCATCGAGCCGGTGATGCGGTCGGCGTACATGATGACGCGGCCATCGGCGTTGCGCGCGGCGCGGCCGATGGTCTGGATGAGGGAGGTTTCCGAGCGCAGGAAGCCCTCCTTATCCGCATCGAGGATCGCGACCAGCCCGCATTCGGGAATATCCAGCCCCTCGCGCAAGAGGTTGATGCCGATCAGCACGTCGAAGGCGCCCAGCCGCAGGTCGCGCAGGATTTCGATCCGTTCGATCGTGTCGATGTCCGAGTGCATGTATCGCACGCGGATGCCCTGTTCGTGCATGTATTCGGTCAGATCCTCGGCCATGCGCTTGGTCAGGGTCGTGACCAACGTGCGGTAACCGGCCTGCGCCACCTTGCGCACTTCGTCCAACAGGTCGTCGACCTGCATCTCGACGGGGCGGATTTCGACCTGCGGGTCCAGAAGCCCGGTGGGGCGGATGACCTGTTCGGTGAAGACGCCGCCGGTGCGCTCCAACTCCCAGTTCCCCGGGGTGGCCGAGACGAAGACGGATTGCGGGCGCATGGCGTCCCATTCCTCGAACTTCAGCGGGCGGTTGTCCATGCAGGACGGCAGGCGGAACCCGTGCTCGGCCAGCGTGAACTTGCGCCGGTAGTCGCCCCGGTACATGCCGCCGATCTGGGGGACCGAGACGTGGCTTTCATCCGCAAAGACGATGGCGTTGTCGGGGATGTATTCAAAAAGGGTGGGGGGCGGCTCACCCGGCGCGCGGCCCGTAAGGTAGCGGGAGTAGTTTTCGATCCCGTTGCAGAACCCGGACGCTTCGAGCATTTCGAGGTCGAAACGGGTGCGTTGTTCAAGCCGCTGCGCCTCAAGCAGCTTCCCGTCCTTCTCGAATTCGGCGAGGCGGAGGGTGAGCTCCTTCTTGATGCCTTCGATGGCCTGACGGAGCGTGGGCGTCGGGGTCACGTAGTGGGAATTGGCATAGACCCGGACTTTTTCGAGGCTGTCGGTCTTGGCCCCGGTCAGGGTGTCGAATTCGGTGATCGATTCCAGTTCCTCACCGAAGAACGACAGCCGCCAGCCGCGATCCTCGAGGTGTGAGGGCCAGATTTCCAGGCTATCGCCGCGCACGCGGAAGCTGCCCCGGTCGAAGGCGTTGTCGTTGCGGCGGTATTGCTGGGCCACGAGGTCTTTCATCATGGCGCGCTGGTCGTATTCTTCGCCCACCGTGATGTCCTGCGTCATGGCGGTGTAGGTCTCGGGCGAGCCGATGCCGTAGATGCAGGAGACCGAGGCGATGATGATGACGTCGTCGCGTTCGAGGAGCGAGCGGGTGGCGGAGTGGCGCATCCGATCGATCTGTTCATTGATCTGGCTTTCCTTCTCGATGAAGGTGTCCGACCGGGGCACGTAGGCCTCCGGCTGGTAGTAGTCGTAGTAAGAGACGAAATATTCGACCGCGTTGTCGGGGAAGAAGCCTTTGAACTCGCCATAAAGCTGCGCCGCGAGCGTCTTGTTCGGGGCGAGGATGATGGCGGGGCGCTGGGTCTCTTCGATGATCTTGGCCATCGTATAGGTCTTGCCGGTGCCGGTCGCACCCAGAAGCACCTGATCCTGCTCGCCGTTCTTGATGCCGTCCGACAGCTCCGCGATGGCCGTGGGCTGGTCGCCCGCCGGCTTGAACTCGGTGTTCATGCGGAACCGGATGCCACCTTCGAGCTTGGGTCGGGCGGTCGGGGCGACGGTGGGCGAGGTGAGGGGGCTGTCGGGCATGGGAGACTCCTTCGGCCCACACAGTTGTTCTCTTTTTGCCCTCATTCAAGGGCCAAGGGGGCACGGAGCTGCGCCCTGCTGACGTGTTTTGTCGGGAGCGGCGTGCGCGAAAGTCACAAATCGAACAATCGGGCCGAGCAAATGAGACTGAACGGAACGGTCCGTTGACACAATACAGCCTTTGGGCGAGTCTGGGCCAAACAAAAGAGGCATCAGAAGATGTCGAGCAGACAGGCACACTCCGCGACGGCGGCCCGGACGGGTCCGCCACCGCCCAGCAATGAACAGATGCTCACCTTGGGCAAGCTGTCTTTCCTTGCGTCCTACTGCCCGCTTCATCGGACCTATCCCGGCCATGTGCTTGCGTCGATCTTCATTCCGGCGGTGAACAACGGCTGCGTGCGGTTGTTCGAGAACGAAGACGGCGCGACGGCGGCGGCGCTGATCTGGGCCCGTCTGAGCGACGAGGTTTCGGCGCGGATGCTGCGGGACGGTATCGCTCCCACGACCGCCGAATGGGCGGCGGGCGATACGCTTTGGTTCATCGATCTGCTCGCGCCGTTCGGGCATGGCCGCGTCATCGCGCGCGAGATTGCGCGCAAGCCGCCCGACGTGCCGTTCTATTTCGCGCGGCTCGACCGGCAGGGCCGGGTGAAGAAGGTGGTCGAAGGCGACCGAAACCGGGGCAAACGCGGGCTCGTGCGCGCGCATTTCATGGATGAGGCCGCCTGATGGGTTTCCCGCGCCCTTCGACCGGATCGGTGACCGAGGATACCGGAGTCGTCGGTGGCAACCTCGTTGCGAACGGGGACATCAATTACCTCGCGGGCAGCGATGCGGGGGCGTGGACGCCCGGCACCCTGACCGGCAGCTACGGCACGCTCGTCATCAATTCGGACGGTGTCTGGACCTACACCGCCGACAATTCGCAGCCCGCCATTCAGGCCCTCGATAGCGGCGACACGCTGACCGAGGTGTTCAACGTCACCTCCACCGGCGGCAATTCGACCGTCACGATCACGATCAACGGTCTGGACGAGCCGCCCTGTTTCACGCGCGGCACTCTGATCGACACGCCCCACGGGCCGCGCCCCGTCGAGGAACTGCGGGCAGGGGACGAGGTTCTGACGGTCGACATGGGGGTGCAGCGCATCCTCTGGGCCGGGTCCAAGCGGATCGACCTGACCGGGGCCGCCTCCGACGCACGGTTGCGCCCGATCCGTGTGACCGCCGGGTCCATCGCGCCGGGTGTGCCCGAACGCGACCTGCTGGTGTCGCCGATGCACCGCATCCTGATCGACGGGCCGGAGGCGCAGCTTTACTTCGGCCAGTCCGAGGTTCTGGCAGCGGCCAAGCACCTTGTGAACGGCGACACGATCTACGTCGATCCGCAGGACGAGGTCGAATACATCCACCTGTTGTTCGCGCGGCACCAGATCCTGACCTCGGAAGGGCTGGTGAGCGAAAGCTTCTATCCCGGCGGTGTCGGATTGTCGGCCTTCGACATCGAGGCGCGCGAAGAGGTGCTGTCGCTGTTTCCCGAGTTGCGGACCCTTTCGGGCAGCTACGGAAAGACCGCGCGCGACGTGCTCAAGCGGCATGAGGCCGATCTTCTGGGCCGCTGTCTGGTGCCGCAGCCGATCCTGCATCCCGTCCTCAGCCCGCGCGCGGCCTGAAACCGAATCATCTCCCCCGATCTGGTGAGTGGTCCGACCCCCGGAAAGTCCCGTATTTTTCACATGACCCGATTGAAATGTGACCCGTTCGCCCCGTCTGGCGAACGGCCCGAGAGCGATCGTTTTCCCAACTCCAAAAGTTAAGGAACCATTACCACCTTAGGGAGAGTTTTATGAGAATTTTGTCGCTTAGGTTGTAGATTTTCATTGCGTCCCTCTCCTCCGGGTTGTTACCTTGATCTTGCAAGCAGCAGACCGGCTGTCGGCCTCGACGAACACCCACCCCACCCCTCGCTCCCTCGTCGGGGCCGGCAGTCAACTTTCAGTTTCCCTCCCAAGGCGGGTGCCTTTGCCCTTGCGAAGGCCCCGCCTTTTGTTCGATAAAACAGGCGTTCCGATAGCCAATCCGTGAGGCAGACATGCGCGCCCGCATCTACAAACCCGCCCGCAACGCGATGACATCCGGTCAGGCCCGCACGAAGCAGTGGGTTCTGGATTTCGCACAGGACGAGGCGCGCGAGATCGACCCGCTGATGGGCTGGACGAGTTCGTCGGACACGCAAAGTCAGGTGCGCATCCGCTTCGCCACGAAAGAGGCGGCGGTGGAGTATGCCAAGGAAAAGGGCATCGACGCCGTGGTGATGGAACCGCACAAGCGCAAGGCCAACATCCGCCCCGGCGGCTATGGCGACAACTTCGCCACCAATCGTCGGCAGGTCTGGACGCACTGAGCGCGGACAGCTCCGGGCAAGGCAGGGCGGCCGGTTCGGTCGCCCGTTTCATTTTCGGGATCACCACATGACCATCACGCACCTCGTCACCCATTCGGGCGGCTTCCATGCCGATGAACTTCTGGCTTCCGTCGTGCTGACACGCCTGTTTCCCGAGGCGGCACTGGTGCGTTCGCGCGATGCGGCTTGGATCACGCCGATGGCGGGCCGGATCATCTACGACGTCGGGCGCGCGTATGATGCCGAGGCGGGGATTTTCGACCACCACCAGCGCCCGGCGCCGCTGCGCCCGGACGGTCGGCCCTATTCCTCGTCCGGGCTGATCTGGGCGCGGTTCGGGGCCGACTATCTTGCCGCGCTCGGGGTGCCGGAGGCGGACCGCGCGGGTGTTTTCGCAGGCATGGACGAGGGTTTCGTTCTGCCCGTCGATCTCTTGGACAACGGGGCCATCGCGCCCTCGGTAGCCGGGCCGTTGGCCGGGCTGACGCTTCCGGTCCTGCTCGAAAGCCTGAAACCCGCCTTCGACGACCGCTCGCCCGAGGCCGACGATGCGGCGTTCCATGCCGCGCTTCCCGTCGCGCGGGCCTTCGTCGAGGCCGAGGTCCGGCGGCTGGCCGCCAAGGCGCGGGCCGAGGGCATGGTGCTTGCCGCCATTGCTAAGGCGGGGGCGTCACGGGTGCTGGAGCTGCCGATGGGGATGCCGTTCCGTTCGGCCGTGGAAAAGGCGGGCGCGGATCACATGCTGTTCGTCATCCATCCGCGCGACGGCGACTGGGCCCTGAACACGATCCGGGTGGGGGCGGACACGTTCGAAAGCCGCGCCGATCTGCCGGAAAGCTGGGCCGGGCTGACCGATGCGGCGCTCGAGGCGGCCTGTGGCGTGCCGGGCGCGAAATTCTGCCACAACGCACGCTTCATCGCGGTGGCCGAGACGCGCGACGCGGTGCTCGCGATGGCCGCGATCGCGGTGGCCGAAGCGACGCGGGCCTAGATTTCGAAGAACGCGCGCACCGCGGCTTCGAACTCGCGCGGCTTTTCGGCGTGGAGCCAATGGCCCGCACCGGGGATCTTGGCCTGTCTGGCTTCGGGAAACAGTGCCTTGATCCGTGCGCGATGCTCAGAACGCACGTAATCGCTGTCGGCCCCCGCAAGGAACAGCACCGGGCCGTCATAGGTGCCCGAGACCTCGGGAAACCCGGTGATCTTCTTCATCTCGCGTTCCAGAACGTCGAGATTGAGCTTCCACGCCTTGCCCCGCACATCGAGCGACTGAAGCAGAAAGGCGCGCACCGATTTCTCTTCGACCGTGTCGGCCAGTGCCGCATCGGCATCCGACCGGGTGTCGAGCGCGTCAAGGTCGAGCGCCTGCATCGCCTCGATCAGGTGCGACTGGGTGTGCGCATAGGCGACCGGCGCGATGTCGGCCACGATTATCCGCGCGACCTTGTCCGGGTGGGCGAGAGCCAGCACCATCGACGCCTTGCCGCCCATCGAATGCCCGATCACCTGCGCCGTGCCGCCGATCTCGTCGATCACGCGGGCCAGATCATCGGCCATCGCGGGGTAATCCTGCGTCTCTTCGCGCGGGCTGTCGCCGTGGTTGCGCATGTCGACCGTCACCACGCGCCGGTCTTTGGCCAGACGCTTTGCGATCACGCCCCAGTTACGGCCCGAGCCGAACAGGCCGTGGACGATCAGGATCGGCGGGTGGGAGCTGTCCTCCCCGAATGTTTCCATCGCGAGCATGTCTTCCCTTACCGCGCGGGCGTTGTGGCCGAAAGACCCTTCGCATAGTGTCGCGCGGAAAGGCGGGGACATGGACCTACACGAACGCGCAGAGCGGCTGGCAAAGCTGATGGAAGAGCGGCTCGACATCCGGGGCGAGGGGCTTGCGACCAAGACCCGCCGGGCCGGGCGGCGTATCCCGCGCTGGGTGCGCCGGGAACTCGACGTGCTGGTCGAGGCACTGGAGCGCGTCGATCACCCCAAGCTCGCCCAACAGGTCGATTACGCGCGGATCGAGACCGGGACCAGGCGCGCCGAGGGCTGGCTGGAAAATGTCGATGCCTGGGATCGGCGCAAGAGCGTTCTGATCCACTGGCTCGCAGGCAACGCGATGAACATCCTGATCGTCATCGCCATCGCGCTCGCCCTCATGGGATGGCGCGGCCTGATCTGACGGTCCGTCTTCTCTGTTTTCCAAATACTTCGGGGTGCTCGAGGGGCTGGCCCCTCGATCCGCCGCGACCCGCCGGCGGCGGGGCGTGGCTGAAAATGCGCGGGCGGCCTTGGCCGCCCGCACCGCTTGATTACAGGTTCGGATAGATCGGGAAGGCGTCGCAGAGGGCGGCGACCTTGGCTTTCACCGTCGCTTCGACCTCGCCATTCCCGTCCTCGCCATTGGCGGCGAGCCCGTCGACCACTTCCACGATCAGATCCGCGATCTGGCGGAACTCGTCCTCACCGAAGCCGCGGGTGGTGCCCGCCGGGGTGCCGAGACGAATGCCCGAGGTCACCATCGGTTTTTCGGGGTCGAACGGAATGCCGTTCTTGTTGCAGGTGATATGCGCGCGGCCCAGTGCCTTTTCGGTCGCGTTGCCCTTGACGCCCTTGGGGCGCAGGTCGACGAGCATCACGTGGGTGTCGGTGCCGCCCGTCACGATGTCCAGACCGCCCTTCATCAGTTGATCGGCCAGCGCCACCGCGTTGGCGCGCACGGCTTTCTGGTAGGTCTTGAACTCCGGCTGAAGCGCCTCGCCGAACGCCACGGCCTTGGCGGCGATCACGTGCATCAGGGGGCCGCCCTGAATGCCGGGGAAAATGGCCGAGTTCACCTTCTTGGCGATCTCTTCGTCGTTGGTCAGGATCATCCCGCCGCGCGGCCCACGCAGGGTTTTGTGGGTCGTGGTGGTTGCGACATCGGCATAGGGGAAGGGCGAGGGGTGCTCGCCCGCCGCCACGAGACCGGCGAAGTGGGCCATGTCGACCATGAGGTAGGCGCCGACCATATCGGCGATCTCGCGGAACTTGGCGAAGTCGATCTGACGCGGAATGGCCGAACCGCCGGCGATGATGAGCTTGGGCTGGTGCTCTTTCGCCAGCGCCTCGATCTCGTCGTAGTCGATCAGGTTGTCCTGCTTGCGCACGCCGTACTGGATCGCGTTGAACCACTTGCCCGACTGGTTCGGCGGGGCGCCGTGGGTCAGGTGACCACCGGAGGCGAGGTTCATGCCGAGGATCGTGTCGCCCGGTTTGATGAGCGCGTTGAACGCGCCCTGGTTGGCCTGAGAGCCGGAATTCGGCTGGACGTTCGCGAAATCGCAGCCGAACAACTCGCAGGCCCGCTTGATCGCCAGGTCTTCGGCCACGTCGACGTATTGGCAGCCGCCGTAATACCGTTTGCCGGGGTAGCCCTCGGCATATTTGTTGGTCATCACGCTGCCCTGCGCTTCCATTACGGCGGCGGACACGATGTTCTCGGATGCGATCAGTTCGATCTCGTCGCGCTGGCGACCAAGCTCGCCTGTGATCGAGGCCCAGATCTCGGGGTCGCGGGAGGAAAGCGGCTCGGAAAAGAAGCCGGGGGAGCGGATGTCCTTCATGGCATGTCTCCTTGGGACTGTCATCTGCCGGTCACATACGTCGATTCCGGACATGCGGAAAGGTCTCGGGCGACATGAAGGGTCAAATTCGCGGCAAATCTGGCGCTGACCGGAAACTTGTGTTTCTTTCGGAAGCAAAGCGGCACCCGAGGAAACGGGCCGGGACAGGAAGGGCAGGAGATGGGACCGAAACTCGCCTTTACGGCATCGGACGGGCCGAGTGCGCAAAAGGCGCTCGCCGATCTGTCCTCGCGCTACGGCAACGCCGCGCCTGCCGAGGCCGATGTGATCGTCGCGCTGGGCGGTGACGGGTTCATGCTCCACACCTTGCATACGACGCAGGAACTGGACGTGCCGGTCTATGGCATGAACCGGGGAACGGTCGGCTTCCTGATGAATGAATTCGCGCTCGAAGGGCTGGAAGAGCGGCTGGGGGATGCCGAGCTGGAGGTTATAAACCCCCTCAGGATGCGCGCGACCACGACGGCGGGTGAGGTGGTCGAGAAGCTCGCCATCAACGAGGTGTCGATGCTGCGTGCCGGGCCGCAGGCGGCGAAGATCGCGATTTCGGTCGATGGGCGGCAGCGGCTGGCGGAACTGGTCTGCGACGGGTGCCTGATCGCGACGCCCGCCGGATCGACCGCTTACAATTACTCCGCGCACGGCCCGATCCTGCCGATCGGGGCGGACGTTCTGGCGCTGACCGCCATCGCGGCGTTCCGGCCCCGACGCTGGCGCGGGGCGCTCTTGCCCAAGGATGCGGCGGTGCGCTTCGACGTGATCGACCCCGAGAAGCGCCCGGTCATGGCGGATGCCGACAGCCGGACCGCCGGGGTGGTCACCTCGGTCGAGGTGACGAGCGCCTCGGACATCCGTCACAAGGTACTGTTCGATCCCGGTCACGGCCTTGAAGAACGGCTGATCCGCGAACAGTTCGTCTGAGGCTCAGGTCGGGTTCGTCCAGCTTTCGCGCTTGCGGTAGATCGTCGAGGGCGACACGTCGAGCACCTTCGCCGCGCGGGGGACCGAACCGCCCTCGGCGGCGATCGTCGCCTCGATCACCGCGCGTTCCACGTCCGCCAGCCGCTTGCCGACGAGCGAGCCCAGACCGTTGATCGCGGGCACGTCGCTGGCGCGGCCCGGCACACGGCGGGTGTTGCCGACATGGTGCCAGATCAGTTCCTGCGGCAGGTCGCGCCGCCCGATCACATCGCCCGCCGTCAGCAGAACGCCGCGCAGGGTCGAGACCAGCTCGCTCAGGTTGCCGGGCCAGGGATAGGTCGACAGGACCGCCATCGCCTCGCCATCCACGCGGGGGGGCGTGCGGCCGAGTTCGCCGGAAATCTCGTCGATCTTGGCCATCAGGACGCGCCCCAGATCGCCCTCGCGTTGCCGCAGCGGGGGGAGTGGGAAGGTGATGACGTTGAGGCTGTAGAGCAGATCCTCGCGCAGCCGGTTCTCGGCCAGTGCCTGCGTCGGTGATCGGGTGAGCGTGACGATGACGCGCACGTCATGGGTGCGTTCGTCGGCATCGCGCGACACGATGGGAAGGAGCCGTCCCTGAAGGCCGCGGTCGAGTTCGTCCAGCCGGTCTACGATCAGCGTGCCGCCTTTCGCCCGGTTGAGCGCGCCGGTGCTGCCGCGCGCGAACATCGCCTCGACGAACTGGCCGCCGTCGAGCGCGGAGCAGTTGACCGTGATGCAGGGGCCCTCGGCGCGATGGGAGCCGGCGTGGATCGCCTGTGCGAAACGGGTCTTTCCCGTGCCCACCTCGCCGTGGATCAGGACCGGATCGCAGGCCTTGGCGACCGCTTCGATCTTGCGAAACAGACGGCGCATATCGGGGCTGTTTCCGATCAGCCCGTGCGGCGGCGTCACCGTCGCCTGAGCCTCGGGCGGGGCGGCGACCGTCGCAGGGGCCCTCGCCGGAACCGGGTCGGGCATCAGGTCTTCGGTCACGTCGAAGACGCGGTCGGACAGGCGCGGGTTCAGGGCCGCGCGCACCGTTCGGGTGAGCCGGGCCGAGGAAAACGGGTGGAACAGGCAGTCGTCCGCACCGGCGCGCATGGCTTCCGCGGCATCGTTGATCTCTTCGTTTTCCGCGATCACCACGATCCCCGGCGCGTGTTGCGCCTTGCATTGGCCGAGATAGGGGATCAGCGACTGGTTCGACAGGCGAAGCGGAAGAACGACGAGTTCAGGCTTGTGTTCGATGCATTTGGACTGCGCCTCGTCCAGCGAATGGGCGCGCACCACCCTGCATCCGGCGCGTGCGAAAGCCTCCTCGCCAAAGAACATCGCGGATTCCGGTGTGCTCAGAACGAGGGCCAGAGCCAACGGCACCCGCCCCATTGCCGACCGCGAAGGGTCGAGCGCATTATCTGCACTTTCTTCCAAAATCGCCCTCAAATCCGCGCGCTAAATATGCGAAATGCGTCGCGCCATATGCAATCTGGCAAGAATCCGCAGCGGAATCCACCCTAACTAAGGCGTTAGGATGGTTAATATCGCGCTGTTTTTCCGTTGTTGGGTTATACTTTCGCGTATCCCAGCGTCTCCAGCGCCTCGCGGATTTCATCGAGGATGGCAGGATCGTCGATGGTGGCGGGCATCTTGAATTCCTTGTTGTCCGCGATGGACACCATGGTCGCGCGCAGGATCTTGCCCGAACGGGTCTTGGGCAGGCGATCCACGACCACCGCCGATTTGAACGCCGCCACGGGTCCGATCTTGTCGCGCACCAGCTTGACGCATTCGGCCACGACCTCTTTCGGGTCGCGGTTGCAGCCCGCGTTGAGGCAGAGGAACCCGAGCGGCAACTGGCCCTTGAGTTCGTCCGTCACCCCGATGACCGCGCATTCGGCCACGTCGGGGTGGGAGGCCAGAACCTCCTCCATCCCGCCGGTCGAAAGCCGGTGGCCCGCCACGTTGATGACGTCATCGGTGCGCGCCATGATGTAGAGGTATCCGTCCTCGTCCATGTAGCCCGCATCGCCCGTCTCGTAATAGCCGGGGTAGGTGTTGAGATAGCTTTTGCGGAACCGTTCCTCGGCATTCCACAGGGTCGGCAGTGTGCCCGGCGGCAGCGGCAGTTTCGCGACGATGGCGCCAAGCTGGCCGGGGGGCAGTTCGTTGCCGCCTTCGTCCAGGATCTTCATGTCGTAGCCGGGCATCGGCACGGCGGGAGAGCCGAGTTTGGTTTCGAGGAGTTCGATACCCACGGGGTTCGCGACAGCGGGGTAGCCGAGCTCGGTCTGCCACCAATGGTCGATCACCGGAACGCCAAGCTGATCCTGCGTCCAGACGATGGTGTCGGGGTCCGCACGCTCGCCCGCCAGATAGACGGTCTTGAGGCAGGACAGGTCGTATTTCTTGACGTATTCGCCTTTGGGGTCTTCGCGTTTCACGGCGCGGAAGGCGGTCGGCGCGGTGAAGAACGACTTCACGTTGTGTTCCGAGATCACGCGCCAGAAGGTGCCTGCGTCGGGGGTGCCGACCGGCTTGCCCTCGAACACGATGGTGGTGTTGCCGTGGATCAGCGGCGCGTAACAGATATAGCTGTGGCCCACGACCCAGCCCACGTCCGAGGCCGCCCAGAACACGTCGCCAGGGTCCACGTTGTAAACGTTTTTCATCGTCCAGTTCAGCGCGACGAGGTGCCCGCCGGTGTGGCGGATCACGCCCTTGGGCTGGCCGGTGGTGCCGGAGGTATAAAGCACGTAAGCCGGGTGGTTGCCCTCGACCGGGACACAATCGACCGGATCGGCGGCGCAGATGTCGTTCCAGTCGAAGTCGTAGCCGTCCTTCATCTCGGCGGCGAGCGCATCGCGCTGGAGGATCACGGTGAAGTCCGGCTTGTGGGTCGAAAGCTCGATGGCGCCGTCGAGGAGGGGTTTGTACGGCACCGTGCGGTTCGGCTCCAGCCCGCATGACCCGGCGATGATCGCCTTGGGCTGCGCGTCGTTGATCCGGGTGGCCAGCTCATTGGACGCGAACCCGCCGAACACGACCGAGTGGACCGCGCCGATGCGGACGGTGGCGAGCATGGCGACGATCGCCTCGGGCACCATCGGCATGTAGATGATGACGCGGTCGCCCTTGGTCACGCCCTTGGCGGCGAGGCCGCCCGCGAGGCGTGCGACTTTGTCCTGCAATTCGGCGAAGGTGATCTTGTCCTTCGCGCCGGTGATCGGGCTGTCGTAGATGATGGCGACCTGATCGCCTTTGCCCGCCTCGACGTGCCGGTCCACCGCGTTGTAGCAGGTGTTCACCATGCCGTCCGAGAACCATTCGTAAAGGTTGTTCCCGAGATCGAAGAGCGCCTTGGAGGGGGTCTTGTCCCAGTCGATCGCCTTGGCCGCGTTCATCCAGAACCCTTCCGGGTCGGATTGCCACTGTGCGTAGACTTCCTGATAGGTCGACATGAAAACCTCCTCCGCAAACTGTCTGTCGAGGTGGTAGTGACGTCACGTCGCCGTCGCAAGCCTGTTGGCGGTAACCTGCGACCATATGGCGGGAGAATTTGCAGAAATCAGCGCAAGGGCCCTGCAAATTTTTGCAAAGACGCGGCGGTTTCGCAGTTCCGGGGCCTATGTGGCGTGAGTTTGCAAAGTCGGACTTCGCAACCGGAGAATCGCGCCCGCTTGACAGGGGCGAGACGGCGCGGCTCACATCCCCGCATTGCACCATCGCATTTCAGGCAGTCATTCGGGGGATCACATGCAACGTCTGATCGTATTTCTGGGGGCTCTTTTCGCCATGTTCGCCGGTCCGGCGCAGGCCGACTGGGTCTCGGGCAAGGGGCAGGGGATCGAGGGGTATTATGCCACCGAGTGCCCGATGAACCATCACAAGGGCACGGGCGATCCGTTTTCCGTCTGCTTCTCGTTGTCCTGCGAGGGTGGGGACGAGCTTGTCGCCAATATCTATGTCGAGAAATGGGATGCGCTTTCGCAACTCGACCGGTTCGAGGTTCTCATGATCCCCGATGGCGGGCGGGTCGGGCAGTTCGACATGACGCTCAGAGATGAACGGGTCTGGTCGGCACCGTTCGAGTTTCGCCATGTCGACTGGCTCGAGGACATGAAGCGCGGGTCCGCCGCGACCCTGTCGATGATGCTCGCGCCGGATCAGGAGGATCGGAAGTTCCCGGTGACGCTGCGCGGGTCGACCAAGGCGCTGACCTACGTGGTCGAACAATGCGGGTTGCCGGATTTCGCGGCCCAAAGCGTGCGCCTGCGCACCTTCGACGATCCTGAGGCGGCGGTGCGCGACGAGATCGAGCGCGATTGTCACCGCCAGCGGGGCACCGTGACCTATCATGAGGGGTTCCGGACGGACCGTGATCTGAACGACGACGGGCTGATGGATGTCGAATTCAACTATGGCGCGGCGGTCTGCGACACCGCGCCGTCCTATTATTGCGGATCGGCGGGGTGCACGGGGGCGCTGTTCGTGTCGCATCCCGACGGGCGCAAGATCCGCGTGCTTCGGACCAACTATTTCGAGGTGACCAAGGGCGAACCGGGGGCGATCCAGATCAGCTACCACGGCAGCGCCTGCGGCAAGGCCGGGGTTGAGCCGTGCTTCAAGCATTATCAGGTCGACTACTTCGACCTGATGCCCATCGACCTTGACTAAAGCGGGGGCCACTCGACTTCGCCCGCGCGGGTCAGCCCCTCGCGGGTGAAGCGGTAGAAGACGGCGCAGGGGCCTTCGCTTTCCGGGGCGCATTCGCTGGCGTGGCGGCGAAACACCATCCCGCCTTCGACGGTGCGGAACCCCTCGGCGATGCCGCGAAAGGCCTGCACGAAGCCGCCGCCTCGGGCAAGGTGAACCGCCACCTCGCACCCGGCCCAGCCGCACCAGGCCGACCCGATGGGGCCGCAGTTGGCGGTGCCGTAGTTCACGACCCAATCCATCTGGCCGTCGCCGTCGAAGTCTTCCTGCCGGGTGAAGCCGTCGTTCATCACGGCGGCGCGGCTGTGGGTGTCGATGCAATAGGCCGTCACTTCGTCGCGGGCGGCGCGGTCGGGGTCGCGGGCCGGGGCGATCTCGGCCTGCCAGCAGGAGGCGAGCGCGTGGTCGATGGCCTCGCGGCTGCCCTTGAGGGACAGGTGGTCGTGCCAGAGGTAGGTGTCGGTGAAAAAGGTCAGCGCCCCGGACGTGCCCGCTTGCAGGGCTTCGATCCCCGCCCGCCACGCGGGGCCGGAGAGCCCCTTGACGTAACGCCCGTCGCCCGCCGCCGTGAGCCGCAGATCCCAGATCTGGCGCCCGTCCACATCGACGGCAAGGCCGATGTCGCCCGGTTCGTCGAACCCTGCGATGGAGGCCGCGATCAAAAGCGGTTCGCCGGGCACGCATTCCAGCGACAGGCAGTTGTGGACGCCCATGCCGGGGTTCTCATAGGGGCAGATCGCGGCCCCGGTGACGCGGGTGATGGGATTGTCGGGAATGACGGTCCATTCCCGCGACTCGGACAGGGCGGGCACCGCTGCGAGCGGGATGGCGGCAAGGGTCAGAATCGAAAGCATCCTGCGCATTCGGACAGGTTAGATCGCTTGGCCCGCTCTGCAAACAGCGAGAGGCACCCGCAACCGTCTACGACTTTGGTCGTATTGTTCCGCTATCTTTCGAAGGTGCGGCATATCCCTTTTGCGTTTTGCGAAAGCTGAGCCTCCGGGCAGGCGGAATTCTTGAAAACGGACGCAAAAACAGGGGCTTCCTGCGGGGGCGTTAACCGGGCGGTTCAATTCCAGGTTTCCGGATTTACCAATGAAATTAGATACTTGCGCTCGAATCGGGACGTTTCGCAAACATGATCGTAAAAAGCATGAATTCTTTCGCCATCGCGGGTTGGACCCCTGTCCCCGCCACAATCTTGCCAAATTCCTTGTCGACACTTTTTGCATTGAGCAAAGGTGGAAGCCGTTCGATCGGTCAGGTTTCAGGGTCCAATTTTTATCAGTTTCGCAGCGGTCGGCGCTTCTCCAGACAGATAAATCATCGGGTTCCGCCCTTCGTCCGACGAACATGCGTTCGGCCGGCCGGACCCGGTGCGACCGAGACCGAGGCACGAAAATGGCTGATGCGACAATTACCGCAACGCCCTATGACGGCGACCTGCTTACTCTCCAACTCTTGTCCCCGGACGTGACGCATGTGCTGGCGGACTTCGGCACCCCGACCACGCAAACCCTGAGCGACGATGACGGCTGGCTTTCGGATGCGGATGACGGGATCGCGACCTTCGGGGGCGACCCGATCGACTATATCGGTTCGGGGACGGCCACGCCCGGCGTGGACGTCGGCGGCTTCATCGTGCCGCTGGGCACGTCGGTTCCGCTCGTCGCCTTCGAGGCGGGGGGACAGATCTATTTCCACTATCCCGAGGGCCCGCCGAACCTGTTGTCCGCCGTCGCGCTCGTCACCAGCCTGTCGCCCGCGCCCTATGAGGTGTTCACGCCGCTGTGCTTCGGCGCGGGCACCCTGATCGCGACCGCCGAGGGCGAGGCGCGGGTCGAGGATCTGGGCCCTGGCGACCGGGTGCTCGATGCCTTCGGCAAGGTGCACGAGGTGATCTGGCAGGGCGGCCGCGTGCTCGACATCCCCGACGCGCCGGATTTTGAGAAATGGCGGCCCGTGCGGGTGCGCGCCCATGCCTTCGGCCCCGGTTGCCCGGCGCGCGACACCTTTCTGTCGCAGCAGCACCGCGTGTATTTCGAACATCCCGGCCTGACCGTGCCCGACGGCGCGCACGGCGCGTTCGCCCCGGCCCGGCAGATGGTCAACGACCGCTCCGTGCGCATCGCGCGGGGGCGGGCGAGGATGAAGTATCATCACGTCCTCTGCGCCGAGCATGTCGTCCTGCTTGCGAACGGGATGCCCGCCGAAAGCCTGTATGCGGGCGCGCTGATCTGGGAGATCGCCGAGCAGATGCCCGAGGCGGTCCGCGCCCGCCTGCCCGAACTCGCCCGCACCATGAAACCGGCCGCACCCGATATGGGCGCAACCCAGTCGGAAGACCTGAGCGATACCCTGGCCGACAGCTCCCCGCTCCTTGGGGCTGGCGGTGGTCGGTCCGAACCGGACTGGTCGCACGGGGTTCGTATCCGACAGGGATTTCAAGCGGCCTGACCCCTGGCCCGTGCGACCTGCGCGGGCCAGGGACCTTCCCTGCCGTCACCAAAGGGGCGGCCCGCGTTGCACCCCGTGCGCCAAGCGTGCATGACTCGGGGCACTGATCCGGAGGTGCCCGATGCGATTCATGACGCTCATTCTTGGTCTGTTCGGCCTGTCTTCCCTGCCCGCCATCGCGCAGGACTGGAGCTTCAACCCGGATATGCAGGGCGAGGTTCAGGCGGTGGCCTGTCCGCTCGACGATGACGAGACCGGGAATTACCTGTGCCTCATGGTCGGCTGCGAACCGGAGCACCCCCTGCGCTGGCGCCTTGTCGCGGCGGGGGGCAATCTGCCGGACCCGCTGCGCATCAATATGTTCATCGACGAAGAACCTTCGGGGTTCCTGTCGCTCGGCCAGGTCCAGTCGGACGTCCCGTTCGACTTTGTGGCGCAGGTCGATCCCGAGCGCGACGTTCGCCTGCTCGAGGCGCTCAGGGCGGGCGGCGGGGCGATGATGATCCTCGACCCCGAAGGCGCTGCGATCGAACGCCCCCTGTCGCTGCGGGGCAGCGGCAAGGCGATCGCGTCGGCGATGGAGGCCTGTCCGATGCGTGCCCCCGCGGTCGCGGACCCGGTGGCGACGGTGCTGTCGTCGCTGGAGGCGGAGTGCAAGGATCTGGGCGGCGTGCTCGAAATGGTCGGGGGGTTCGAACGGTCCGAGGATCTGGACGGCGACGGGCGCGACGATCTCATCATCGAATATGGCGGCGCGCCCTGCACCACGGCCCTGTCGCTGCACTGCGGGTCAGGGGGCTGTGTGTCCGACATCTATATGGCGCGCGACCGGGGTTACATCCGGGCCTGGTCCGACGTCGTGCGCGATGTGCTGAACGAAGAAGGGCCGGGGGTGGCGATCTCGGTCCACGGCTCGGCCTGTGATCTGGCGGGCGTGGAAAGCTGCGTTCTGCGGGTGGACCTGTCCGGGGACACGCCGCAGGTGGTCGAAACCATCGCCGGGGCCGATGCGGACGCCCTGATCGAAGCCCTCGGCGGTGTCGGCCCCGTGGAGTGAGCCGCGCTCCTTCGCCCTAGCCGTAATGCGCCACAGGCGTGCCGGCGATGGCCGACATGTTCAACAGGCCCCGCGCCGTGATCGAGGGCGTCACCACATGCGCGCGGTTGCCCATACCCATGAGGATCGGCCCGACCTCAAGCCCGCCGGCTTTCATCTTGAGCATGTTGCGCACGCCCGAGGCTGCATCCGTATTGGCGAAGACCAGCACGTTCGCGGGCCCTTCGAACCGGGCACCGGGGAACATGCGTTCACGCACGTCGACGTCGAGCGCGCTGTCCACATGCATCTCGCCCTCATAGGCGAAGCTGCGCGCCTCGCTGTCGAGAATGTCGAGCGCACCGCGCATCCGGCGCCCCGTGTCGCAGTCGAGGTTGCCGAACTGCGAATAGGAACACAGCGCCACCTTAGGCGTCAGGCCGAAGCGTTTGACGTGCCGCGCCGCACCGCAGACGCTTTCCGCGATCTGTTCGGCGGTGGGTTCGGGGTGAACATGGGTGTCGGCGATGAAGAGCGGCCCGTCTTGAAGGATCATGAGCGAGAGCGCACCGACGGGATGGTATTTTTCGGCCCCGCCGCCAAGGATTTCCTGCACGTATTTCAGGTGCCACAGGTATTGCCCGAAGGTGCCGCAGATCAGGCTGTCGGCTTCGCCGCGATGCACCATGATCCCGCCGATGGCGGTTGTGTTGGTGCGCATGACGGCGCGGGCAATGTCGGGCGTGACGCCGCGCCGGGCCATGATGGCATGGTAGGTTTCCCAATAGTCGCGGTAACGCGGGTCGTTTTCGGGGTTCACCACCTCGAAATCCGTGCCGGGCTTGAGCGGCAGGCCCGCGCGGGCGAGGCGGGTTTCGATGACCTCGGGGCGTCCGATGAGGATCGGCGCGTCGGTCGTTTCCTCGAGCATGGCGTTGGCCGCGCGCAGCACGCGCTCGTCCTCACCCTCGGCAAAGACGATCTTGCGCTCGGCGGTCGCGGCGGCTTCGAACACGGGCCGCATGATGAGGGCCGAACGGAACACCGAGCGGTCGAGCCGATCCTTGTATTCGGCGAGGTCGGGCAGGGGGCGGGCGGCGACGCCCGACTCCATCGCGGCCTTGGCGACCGAACTTGCCACCACGCCCATCAGGCGCGGGTCGAAGGGTTTCGGGATAAGGTAATCCGCGCCGAAGGTGAGTTGCTCACCCTTGTAGGCGGCAGCGGCCTCGGCGCTCGTCGTGGCGCGGGCCAGCGCCGCGATGCCTTCGATACAGGCGATCTGCATCTCGTCGTTGATCTCGGTCGCGCCCACGTCGAGCGCGCCCCGGAAGATGAACGGGAAGCACAGCACGTTGTTGACCTGATTGGGGTAATCCGACCGCCCCGTGGCCATGATCGCGTCCGGAGCCACTTCGCGCACGAGGTCGGGCATGATCTCGGGCGTCGGGTTGGCGAGCGCGAAGATGATCGGGCGGTCGGCCATCTTCGTGATGTGCTCTTGCTTCAGCACGCCGGGGCCGGAGAGGCCGAGGAACAGGTCCGCGCCCGCGATCACGTCGTCGAGCGTTCGCAGGTCCGTCTTTTGCGCGTAAGCCGCCTTCTGCGGGTTCATCGAGGCTTCTCGCCCTTCGTAGACCAGCCCGTCGATATCGCAGAGCCAGACGTTTTCACGTTTGACGCCGAGTTTCAGGAGCATGTTGAGACAGGCGATGCCCGCCGCCCCGCCACCCGTTGAGACGACCTTGATATCCTCGAACGCCTTGCCGGCCACGCGCAGCGCGTTTGTGGCGGCGGCGCCGACGACAATGGCGGTGCCGTGCTGGTCGTCGTGGAAAACCGGGATGTTCATCCGCTCGCGGCACAATTGTTCAACGATGAAACAATCGGGGGCCTTGATGTCTTCGAGGTTGATCGCGCCGAAAGTGGGTTCCAGAGCGCAGACGATGTCGGCCAGCTTCTCGGGGTCGCTTTCGTTCACTTCGATATCGAAGCAGTCGATGTTGGCGAACTTCTTGAACAGAACCGCCTTGCCCTCCATCACCGGCTTCGAGGCCAGCGCGCCGATGTTGCCCAGCCCCAGAACCGCTGAGCCGTTGGAGACGACGGCGACGAGATTGCCGCGCGCGGTGTATTTCGACGCCGTGACCGGATCGTCCTTGATTTCAAGGCAGGCTTCCGCGACGCCGGGGGAGTAGGCGAGTGACAGATCCCGCCCGTTCGCCATCGGCTTGGTGGCGCGGATTTCGAGTTTTCCGGGTTTCGGATATTCGTGATAATCCAGCGCGGGGTGGCGGGCGTTCTTGGATGTATCCTCGGCCATGCGGCGTCCTCCTGAAGATGGTTTAATGTTAAACCACTTTCCGTCGCGCGGGGGATAGCCGATCACGCGGGGTCAAGGCAAGTGTCGTCGCGATTCGCCTTGCGCGTGGCGTAAATCCCCCCAAACTGGACCATACGGTCAAAGGAGGCGCCCGTGTCAGAAAATACGGTGTCGGAGAAATCCCTGTTGGACGAGGCCAAGGGTGTCTGGCCCAAGGCCTATGCGCCCTATTCCGGGTTCCGGGTGGGGGCCGCGATCCGGTCGCCCTCGGGCCGGGTGCACCTTGGCGTGAATGTCGAAAACGCGGCCTATCCCGAAGGCACCTGCGCCGAAGCGGGCGCGATCGCCGCGATGATCGCGGCGGGTGACACCGAGATCGCCGAAATCGCGGTGGTGGGCGATGCGCCCGATCCCGTGACCCCGTGCGGCGGCTGCCGCCAGAAGATCGCCGAGTTCGCGCGCAAGGGCACCAAGGTGACGATGGGCACGCTCGACGGCGGCGAAATGGTCGTCACCATCGAAGACCTGATCCCCTGGGCCTTCGCCAAGGCGCAGATGGAGGGGAAATGACCCGCGCCTTTCTTGTCGTGCTGGACAGCGTCGGGATCGGCGGCGCGCCGGATGCGGATGCGTTCTTCAACGACGGCACGCCGGATACGGGGGCGAACACGGTCGGTCATATCGCCGAAGCCTGTGCCGAGGGCCGGGCGGACGACGGGCGCGAAGGGGCGCTGATGATGCCGAACCTCGACCGGCTCGGGTTGGGTATGGCGGTCAAGCTCGCCTCGGGCCTGATCGCGCCGGGTCTGGGGGCCGAGCCGTGGGGCGCGTGGGGCGCGGCGACCGAGGTGTCCAAGGGCAAGGACACGCCATCGGGACATTGGGAGCTTGCGGGCGTGCCGGTGCCCTTCGACTGGACCTACTTCCCGGATGAGGAACCCGCGTTCCCGCCCGAGATCACGGCGGCGATCTGCAAGGCGGCGGGTGTCGACGGCATCCTCGGCGACAAGCACGCCAGCGGCACGGTCATTCTGGACGAACTGGGGGCCGAGCACATGCGCACCGGCCTGCCGATCTGCTACACGAGCGCGGACAGCGTGCTTCAGATCGCCGCGCATGAAGAGGCGTTCGGGCTGGAACGGCTTTATGCGCTGTGTGAGGCGATTGCGCCGATGTTGCATGAGCGGCGGGTGGGGCGTGTGATCGCCCGGCCTTTCCTTGGTGACGCCGAAACGGGGTTCGAGCGCACAGTGAACCGCCGCGATTTCGCGCTGGCCGCCCCCGAGCCGACCCTTCTGGACTGGGTCTATGACGCGGGCCGCCCGATGCACGCGGTGGGCAAGATCGGGGACATCTTCGCGCACCGGGGCGTCACGGATAACGCCAAGGGCACGGACGAGGCGCTGATGGAGGCGTTGATCGGCTTGGCCGACACCGCCGAGGATGGCAGCCTGACCTTCGCGAATTTCGTGGAGTTCGACTCGAAATACGGGCACCGGCGCAATGTGGCGGGCTATGCCCGGCACCTCGAATGGTTCGACGCGCAGTTGCATCGGTTCTTCGACAGGATGAAGCCCGGCGATCTGGTGATCTTCACCGCCGATCACGGCAACGATCCGACATGGGTCGGGACCGACCACACGCGGGAGCGGGTGCCGGTGTTGTGCCACGGGATCGGGACGCGCAAGCTGGGCCAGATCGGCTTCGCCGACGTGGCGGCGAGCGTGGCGGATCATCTCGGGCTCGACCAGCGCGGGGCGGGGAGGTCGTTTCTGTGAATTTGCCCGAAGAGCTTGCCGACGCGATCCGGCGGATGCCCAAGGTGGAACTGCACCACCACATCGAGGGTGCGGCGCCGCCGGCCTTCGTGCGGGGGATGGCCGCCGAGAAGGGCTTGAACATTTCGAACATTTTCGACGCGCATGGCGCCTATGACTATGCCGATTTCTTGCAGTTTCTCGATGTCTATGAACAGGCGACCAAACCCCTGACCAGCCCGGAGGATTACGGGCGGCTGACCGTCGCTGTGCTCGAGGAAGCGGCGAAGGACAACGTGATCTACCTCGAAACCTTCATCTCGCCCGCCTTCTGCGGGGGCGGCGACGTGGCGGCGTGGAAGGAATACCTGCACGCGATCCGCGAGGCTGCGGCGACGGTGCCGGACGTGACGCTCAGGGGCATCATCACGGCTGTGCGCCATTTCGGCCCGGACGAAGCGAAACGCGCGGCGATCTGCGCGCAGGAGACGGTGGGGTCGTTCATCACCGGCTTCGGCATGGGCGGCGATGAGAACGCAGGCACGTTCCGCGATTTCACCTATGCCTATGACGCCGCGCGCGAGGCGGGGCTGCGGCTTACCACCCATGCGGGCGAATGGGGTGGACCAAAGGTGGTGCGCGAGGCGATCGAGGTTCTGAAGGTCGAACGGATCGGGCATGGCGTGCGCTCCATCGAAGATCCGAAGCTGGTGGATTACCTCGCGGCCTCCGGCGTGGTGCTGGAGGTCTGCCCGCAATCGAACGTCGCGCTGGGCGTCTATCCGTCGACCAAGGCCCACCCGATCCAGAAGCTGCGCAAGGCGGGCGTGACGGTCACCGTGTCCACCGATGATCCGCCGTTCTTTCACACCACGATGACGCGTGAGTTCGAGGAATTGGCGCTGGCCTTCGGATGGGACGTTGACGATTTCCGCGCTCTTGGCATAACCGCCGCCGATGCCGCATTCTGCGACAAGGCCACGCGCGCCGCCCTGAAGTCGAAACTGGAGAAATTCGTTGCCTGACCATCTGACCGTCGTCGAACACCCGCTCGTGCAGCACAAACTGACAATCATGCGGGAGAAGGAGACGTCGACGGCGGTGTTCCGGCAGTTGCTCAGGGAAATCTCGCTTCTGCTCGCCTATGAGGTGACGGGCGATCTGGCCATGACCACCAAGGTCATCGACACGCCGATCACCGAGATGGACGCGCCGACGCTCAAGGGCCGCAAGCTGGCACTGATTTCGATCCTGCGGGCGGGCAACGGTCTGCTCGACGGGATGCTGGAACTGATCCCCTCGGCCCGCGTGGGGTTCGTGGGGCTTTATCGCGACGAGGCGACGCTGGAGCCGGTGCAGTATTATTTCAAAGTGCCCGAATACCTCGACGAACGCGTGGTGATCGCGGTCGATCCGATGCTGGCCACCGGGAACTCGTCCGTCGCGGCGATCGACCTTCTGAAAAAGGCCGGGGCCAAGGATATCCGGTTCCTGTGTCTGCTGGCGGCACCCGAAGGCGTGGCGCGCATGAAAGAGGCGCATCCGGACGTGCCGATCATCACGGCGGCGCTGGACAAGAAGCTCAATGAAAAAGGGTATATCGTGCCCGGTCTGGGCGATGCGGGCGACCGGATGTTCGGAACGAAATAGCCTGTTTCCAATATCTTGACTGAGATTTAGGGTTTCACCCACTGGACAGGCCAAAATCCATCCGCCATGGTGAACCCTAAATCTAGTGTTGGGGGACACGGTATGAAATTTTTCAAGTATGCAAGTGCCTTGGCCATCGCTGCCACGATGTCCGCCGGAGCCGCCCAGGCCGTCACGCTGGCCCAAGGGGCCAAGCCCCGCGAAACGCCGCCAGCCGGATACAAGGGCGATGTCTATGTCGACAGCCGTGGATGCGCCTATGCCCGCGCCAACGTGGGCAGTGCGACCAACTGGGTGCCGCGCCTTTCGCCCAACCGGGGTGAGGTGGTCTGCGGTCTGAACCCGACCTTTGCGGCCGGCAATGCACGCGGTTCGGTCCCCGCGCCGATCGCGCCGCCCCCGCCGGGCGACGTGGCGACCGCCGCCGCCGCTGCCCCTGCGCCGAGCGCACCGACCACTCAGACTCTGCGCACGCCGAGCCCGGCACCGTCCCCCACCAACGTGTCCGCAGCCCCGGTCCGCCCGGTCGAGACCCAGCCGCGTCAGGCCGCGTTCCAGACCACCACCGGCCTGTTCGCCAATCTGCCGACGCCCAGCCCGGCGCCCGAGCCGTCGAACCTGTCGGCGGGCCGCAACACGTCGAGCGGCACCGATCTGGCGGTCGCGCCGTCGAACAACCGCCGGATGGAAGTGACCTGTCCCGGCACCACCGGCACGGCCCGCGTGATGATCGGCGGTCGTCAGGTGAACGTGAACTGCGGGGCGAGCGCCACGCAGCCCCGGCTCTACACGGTTCAGCACACGAACGGCTACACCACCGAACTGGTCGCGACCCCGGCGCCCGTCGTGATGGCGCAGGCCGCGCAGGTCGGCACCTATGGACAATACCGCCCATCGGTGCGCGCCACCCCTTATGGCGCCGTCCCGGTGATCCCGAACCCGCCGTCGCCGCGCGTCACGGTGAACCATCCGACCTATCAGGTCTATGCCGCCACGCCGGACAAGCGAGCGCTGACGACCGCGCCGCGCATGACAATGCAGGACGCCAACATCACCTCGACCTACCGCGTGCCTCACGCGGGCGAGAGCTATGAGTCCTATATCGCCGACAAGGCGCGCGCCCATGCGCAATCGGGGATCTTCTACGAATACGGGGCCGAGCTTCAGGCACGCCCGCTGCCGTCGCCGTTCCCGCAGACCGGGGCCGACTACTCGATCAACGGCTATGCCGTGAACCCGCGCTATTCCGGTGTCGAGGTGCCGGACGTCTACAATCCGCGCGTGCGCTATCACCGGGCACCACAGGTCCAGTCGGCCAACACGGTCTATTCCAACCCGCCGGTCGCGCGCGCCACGCCCGCACCGGCTGTGCCGGAAGGCTACCGCGCCGCATGGGACGATGACCGGCTCAACCCGAACCGGGGGCCGCGCACGATTCAGGGCGAGGTGGATATGGTTCAGGTCTGGACCAACACCGTCCCGCGCAGGCTTATCACCGTCCCGCGCTGATCGGGCCGAGACGCGACCTCGGGAACCCCGCCCAAGTGGCGGGGTTTTTCATGTCTCGCAGATGCTTTGCAGGCTGACCCAGGACGCGTCGGGGAGGAGCGGCTCGGCCGCCGTGACCGGAACCGGGTCGGCCTCGATCAGGGGCAGGGTTGTCTCGCCCGACGGGTCCAGCGCATAGGCATAGGGTGTGGACCTGAGGCCCGCCGCTTCGAACGCCTTCAAGAGCGCGTCGTTGTCGAGCGGCTCGGCTTCGGCGGTCAGGAGGTGGCGGGCGTAGTCGTCGAGGACGGCGTCCGAAACCTCGCCCGTCGTCAGGAGTTTCGCGGTGGTCATCAGGCCGGCATGGTCGAGAAGCGCACGCATCGGGTCGGTCTGACGCGCGCGCAGGTTCTCGGCGAGGATGAAGCCGGCGACCACGTCGGGCTCGTTCTCGTCCACGATCAGGTCGCGGTTCACGAGGATGATGCTGCCTGGCACGACACGTGCGGTCGCGACCCCGTCGGGAACGACGAGCACGCGCGTGCGGCCGGTGCCGAGCACACGGCGCGTCAACTGGTCGAGGGCGGACTGGCCGCTCCCGTCGCAGGGGGCGCCCGAGACGCGGCGGATGCGGTTCATGAGCCGGTCCCCGACCTCGGTCCGGGTGGCATCGGGAAGCAGCGCGACGGTCTGGCGGGTCAGCGTTTCCGGCACCCAAACCAGCGTGGCCGTCACCAGCGCCGCCGCGACGGCCCCGGTCAGGACCAGCCGCACGCGCCCGCTGCGCGGCCTGCGCCGCGCGATGGCTTTGCGAATACGCTCGATCGCCGCGATCATGTCGTCATCCGAAAGCTCCAGTTCCTCGGCCTCGTCGGCGGCATCCGAGGGCGCATAAAGGGCGGGGCGTTTCGAGGGGTTCTTGCGGTGGACGGCGGCGAGCGACCAATGGGCGAGCGCGCGTTCGGCGGTGTCGGTGAGGGTGAGCGTGGCATCCCCGATGGACACGACCACTTCGACCCGCTGCGCCGCGGGATCGGCGCGCCAAAGGCCGGAGGCTTCGAGCCTGTCGTATTCCTTGAGGGCCGTCATGGGGGCCTGCCGCTGCTCATCTTGTCTGTTTTGCGCAGGATACGCCCCGGCGGCGGTTTTGCAAAGCGGTCGCTCACAAGCGGGGTGCGCGCGGGCGCGCACGCAGGATTTGCGCCGCCCCGGCAAGGCCGGGCCGTCGCGGTGGCACGCGCCGATGGCGCGTCTGGAGGACCAGTCCTCCAGACCTCCTGAAGTATTTCGGAAACGAAGAAGATCAGGCGCGTCGGCGTGCGAAGATCAGGATGATCCCACCGATCAGGCTGACGAGAAGGTAGTCTATGAGGGGGATGCGCGCGACTTCTTCCAGCCGGGTCCAGCCGCGATCGGCATAGACGACGAGCGTCGCGGCGGTGATCGCGAGGCCGAGGATCCAGCGGGCGCGGCGCGACAGGCCCAGACCGTGCATCTGGGTGACGACGATGAGGGCCGCGAAGCCGAAGGCGAACATAGGCCAGAAATCCTGACCGCCGACCACCGCGACGATCACGCCGTGGACCAGCACCGTGCCTTCGAGCACGAAGGTCCACCAGCGGTTCGTGTGGACGCGGGTGAAGATGAAGCTCGCCTGAATGAACAAAAGGAAGGTGTAGAAAAAGCCCCAGATGTGGCCCCAGGTCGCCTCCATCGGGTGATACCAGTAGGTGAAGGTCACGGCCCAGGCGAAGTAATAGCCGTGGCTGCGGATGAGGAACGGGCGGGTCGCCGCGAACCACGATTTGCCCGCGCCGAAGAAAAGGCCGCGCCGGGGTGCTTCGATCAACAGGACGAGCACGAGGACGAGGACCACGGAGCCTTGCGAATACATGACCGGCACGTCCTGCGCGAGGCCGTCGTAGAACAGGGCGGTCTGGAGCGCGTGGAGGGTCGCGAAATAGGCGGTTCCGCCGAGCGCCACCCAGTTCAGCGGGTGCATGGTGGTGCGGTCGCGAAGGCGATCGCGGTTGGTCTGAGCCCACCAGATGAGGCCCCAGATGAAGGCCTGATGCGCGAGGTATCCGCCCCAGGCGGTCGCGCGGCTCCAGACATCCGGGTCGGGGCGTTTCCACAGATACCAATTGTAGCCCTGATCGGGCGGAAACCGGACCTGCGCGATGAACGGGTGCAGAAGCTGAATGGCGAGGGCCGCGAGCACGGCGAGCGCGACGGACAGCGCGAAGGGGCGGGCGATGGCGGGTGGCATTCTGTGTCCCGGTCTTTTTTGCGACTACGCCACGTCGGGCGCGGCGGATCAACCCGGATCATCGCTTTGCCCAATTTGCGGGCAGCCGGGCGCCCGGACCGTCCTGAGGGTGCGGGAAATTTGCATAGGTGGCGGGGCTTGCCTAAAACCGAGGCAACGGTCTTGCGGGCCCCGACGCCGCAGGACAGCGTGAGGCCATGGAAGGCGCGGATCCGGGCATGAACTACGACAAGATCGACAAGAAGGCCCGCAAGGTTCTGCAAAGCAACGACCGTGGGCTTTACACGGTGCCGACCAAGGGGCTCTATCCCTATCAGTGGAACTGGGACAGCGCCTTTGCCGCCTGGGGTTTTTCGGTGTTCGATGCCAAGCGCGCCTGGGCCGAGTTGGAGACCCTGTTCCAAGGCCAGTGGGACACCGGAATGGTGCCCCATATCGTCTTTCACAAGCAGAGTTTCGGCTATTTCCCCGGCCCCGACGTATGGGACATCAACCGGGTGCCGCATACATCGGGGATCAGCCAGCCGCCGATCGCGGCGACGATGGCGCGCGCGGTCTACGAGGCCGACAAGCGGTATGGCCGCATTCATATGGAACTGCTCTACGGACGGCTGGTGAGCTGGCATCGCTGGTGGATGAAGAACCGGGTCGAAAACGGCATGGTCTGCATCACGCATCCGTGGGAAAGCGGGCGGGACAACGCGCTCGACTGGGATGCGGCGCTCGTCGGCGTGGACACGAGCGAGGTGGGGGAATACCACCGTTCCGACACCGACCACGTCGATGCCTCGATGCGGCCCTCGAAACTCGACTACGACCGATATGTCGCGCTGTTGCAATTGTCCAAGGCGTCGGACTGGAACGAACGCGTCATCGCCGACAAGAGCCCCTTCCGGGTCGCCGACTGCGGCATGACATTCATGTTCCTGCGCGCGTGCCGAGACCTCCTCCATATCGCGGCGGAGTTCGACATGGGCACGGACGAGATCGAGGGGTGGATCTTCGACCTCAAGCAGGGTGTGAAAAGCCATTGGAACGAGGCGCGGGGGCACTATGACAGTGTCAACGTCAGGACGGGGGCGTTCACCAACACCCTGACATCGGCCAGTTTTCTGAACTGGTATGCAGGCATCCGCGACGACCGGCAGCTAAAGCATCTGCACCGCATTCTGGATCAGGTGCAGTACGGCATTCCGTCGCTCGACCCCGACAATCCGCATTTCGACGAACTGAGGTATTGGCGCGGGCCGGTCTGGGGGATGATGAACGCGATCATCGGTATCGGGCTGGCCGAAACCGGGCATACGGTTCTGGCCGAGCGGTTGCGCAAGGATACGCAGAAACTGATCGCGGAGCACGGGTTCTACGAATATTTCAACCCGGTCGACGGCGCGGCGGCGGGGGGTGGCGAGTTCACGTGGACGGCCGCGATCTGGCTGACCTGGGCCAGTCCCCATGCCAAGGGGCGGTTCTAGACCGTTAGGCGAATCTTCATGCGAAGGTGCGAAGCCTGACTGGAATGGCACGGTGACGTGCGGCGTTTCAGGTCAGGCTTATGCGGTTTCTCAACAATCTGAGCATCTCGAAAAAGATGCCGATCATCATGGTCCTGCTGGTCTTTTTGTCGGCCAGTGTCTCGGGTGTGCTTCAGGGGACCGAGCAGAAGGCGGCGCTGCTGGATGGGGCGACGGCGCAGTTGGAGGCGATTGTCGATACCCGGGCCGAACTGATGGCGCAGGCGACGCTGAACGCGGTCCTGCATCTTGACGGGCTGGTCGAGGGGCCTGCGACCGCGGCACAGATCGCCGCGCTTTTGAACGGTGTCGCGATGCTTGGGGCGGACGCCAAGGCGCGGTTGACCGAGGCGTTCGTCACGGCGAACCCCTATCCCGAAGGCGAACGTGCTGAGTTGCTGGAGCCTGCGGCGGCGGGGCTTTGGGCCTATGGCGGGGCGCACAAGGTCTTCCACCCGCAGGCCCGGACCTTCGCTTCGCATTACGATTTCCTTGATGTCTTCGTGGTCGCCCCGGACGGGCGGGTGATCTACTCGATGAACAAGGGACCGGATTATGCGACCAACCTCGTGACGGACGGGCAGTCCGACAGCATTCTGGCGCAGACCTTTCAAACCGCGATTGCGGCGGGGGCGCGCGCGGCGGAGGTGCCTGTGGGCGGCCGCTTCGGCTCCTTTCACGGCGATGTCGCGACTTTCATCATGCGTGGCGTGACGGGCGAGGATGGTTCGATCCTCGCCTATCTCGCGGTCCAGCCGGATACGCAGGTGTTTTCGACCATCGCGAACGATCCGAACGGGCTGGGCGAGACCGGGATCGTCTTCGTCGTCGGCGAAGACGGGACGTTTCGTTCCCGTTCGCGGTTCGACGCCGGGTATGCGGTGACCGATCCGGTGGCGGCTGGCCCGCAGATCGACGCGGTGCTGGGCGGCGGGACCGGCGCCCAACCGGGCACGGGTCAGGCCGGACAACCGGCGCTGATCGCCTATCGCCCCCTTGGCGGTGCGACGCCGGGCTGGGGTGTGGTGGCCGAAAAGGACATGGCGGAAATCCTCGCGCCGGCCCGCGATCTCATGATCCAGATGGCGATTCAGCAGGGTCTTGTCATTCTCGGCGTTTCCATCGTCGCTGTCCTCTTCTCGGCGTCTCTGGCGCGCCCCCTTCGCCGGGTGACCGGGGCCATGGCCGAGATTTCCGAGGGCGCGCTGGACACCCGCGTGCCGGATGTTGCGCGGCGCGACGAAGTCGGCCAGATCGCGAACGCGCTGGAACGGTTCCGTGTCGGTCTGATCGAAAACGAAAAACGACGGTTCGAGGGAAATTTCCGGTCGGCCGCCTTCGACAACAGCAGCTCCGCGATCATGATGACCGGGCTCGACCAGACCGTCATGCATGTGAACGCGTCGTTGTCGAACATGCTCAAGCGCTATGACACGGCGTTCCGGGCCACGGTGCCGGGCTTTTCCTCGGACGAGATCGTGGGTCGCTCGATTCACGATTTCCACCCGCCCGCGATCGAAAACCGCGTCGAAACGCTGCTGCGCGACCCAGCGAACCTGCCCTATAGCGCCGACATCGCATTCGGCGACGTGCGGATCACGCTGACGATCACGGCGGTCTACGATATCGCAGGCAAGCACATCGGGTTCGTGACCGAATGGACGGATGTGACGGAGGGCTACATGAACCGGGCGCTCCTGCGCGCGATGGAGGCCAATCAGGTCAAGGTCGAGTTCACCGCCGAGGGGCACTTGCAGCGGGCCAACGATGTCTTCGCCACGACGATGGGCGCAAGCACGCCGGTCGACGCGCGGTATCGGACGGTGGAAGACCTGTCACCTGCGCTGGGCGAGACGCTTGAAAAAGTCCGCGCGGGCGAAGCGGTGTACGGACGGTTCGAACTCGACAGGCCCGATGGCACGCGGGCGATGATTGACGGATCCTTCGCGCCGGTCAACGACGGGAACGGGCGGCTGATGCGGATCGTGCTGGTGGGCAATGACGTGACCGAGGCGACGCTGGCGATGCGTGACAGCGAAGAAAAACGGCTGGAAATGCAGGAAAATCAGGCCCGGGTCGTGGACGCGCTGCGCGAAGGCCTCGAAGCTCTGGCCGAGGGTGATCTGATGACCCGGATCGACGAGGCCTTCACCGAGGATTATGAACAACTGCGCAACGACTTCAACAAGGCGGCCGACAAGCTGCTGGAGGCGATGTGCGGCGTGATCGAGAATGCCGATCTCATCACCGGCGAGGCAGCCGAGATTTCCACCGCCGCCGATGACCTGTCGGCCCGGACCGAGAAACAGGCCGCGACGCTGGAGGAAACCGCCTCCGCGCTCGATCAACTCACCTCGTCGGTGCGGTCGGCGGCCGATGGCGCGACCCATGCCAACGAGATCGTCGACAAGGCCCGCGAGAACGCGGAAGCCTCGGGCGAGGTCGTGCGCGAGGCGGTTACGGCGATGGGCGAGATCGAAAACTCGTCGACCCAGATCTCCAAGATCACCGGCGTCATCGACGATATCGCCTTCCAGACCAACCTTCTGGCCCTAAACGCGGGCGTCGAGGCGGCGCGGGCCGGCGAGGCGGGGCGCGGCTTCGCCGTCGTCGCCTCGGAAGTGCGGGCGCTGGCGCAGCGGTCATCCGATGCCGCGCGCGAGATCAACGAGCTGATCTCGGCCTCGGGCGGTCAGGTCAAACGCGGCGTGGACCTCGTCGGACAGGCGGGCGAGGCGCTGAAAGGGATCGTCGAAAGCGTGTCGGAAATCTCCAAACATGTCTCCGAAATTGCGGTGAGCTCGCGCGAGCAAAGCTCGGGCCTTGCCGAAATCAACGCGGCGGTGAACCAGCTCGATGAGGTGACCCAGCAGAACGCGGCGATGTTCGAGCAGACGACCGCAGCGAGCCATGCGCTGACCCGTGAAGCCGAAACGCTGGCCCGGACCATGGGCCGCTTCCAGACCGGCGCCCCGGCCCGCGAGGCGGCGGCCCCCGTGGCCTTCACGACCAAACGCGACACCGCACCGGCGCGACCGCCAGCCAGCGCGACTAGGGCGATCACGACCACCGCCACCGCCGTGGCGCAGGCGCCCGACGATGATGGGTGGGACGAATTCTGAGGGACGGGCGCGCGCGCCCGCGTCAGCCTTCAGTGAGGCACGTGTCGATGACCGTGGCGACCCCGGTCATGAGCTCGCCGTAGAGTTCGGGCCCGGGGGTCAGGGTGCTTCCCATCGGGTCGAGCACACCCGTGCGCAGCCCGGCGCCGGTTTCGATCGCCTCGAGCAGCCCCGGATCGGACCCCGGCTCGGAAAAGGCGCAGGTCACGCCGTGGTCGTCGACAAGGTCTTTGAGGGCGGACAGGGCCGCAGCAGAAGGGGCAGAGGCATCGCCCGGCTGCACGCTGCCGAGAATGTCGATCCCATAGGTCGCGGCGAAGTAGCCGAATGCATCGTGGAAGGTGACGATTTCCGCGCCGGCATGCGGTTCGAGCCGGGCCGAAATCGCGGCATCCATCTGAGTGACATCGACAATCGCTGCCTGCGCATTCGCGAAGTATGTTTCGGCATTTTCCGGATCGCGCGCCGCGAGTTCTTCTGCCACGGCACCTAACCAGGCGCGGGCGTTGTCCGGCGACAACCAGGCGTGCGGGTCGGTGCCCTCGTGATCGTGCGCCTCGGAATCTTGGCCGGCCTCGTGATCCTCTTCCCCCTCGTCCGCATGTTCACGGTCATCGTCGGGGTGCCCGTCCTCTTCTTCGAGGGCGGCGTCGGAGCCGTCGAAATCGCGCAGGGACGTCGCCGGATGCTCGAGCAGCGCGATGGTCTCGGCGCGGGCAAGGCCGCCGATGGCACGGGCGAGCCACGGCGCCAGATCTTCCCCGACCCAGATCACCAGCTGCGCCCGTTCCAGCATCCGTGCCTGACTTGGCTTCAAGGTCACCGAATGCGGATCGGCGCCACCTTGCAAGAGCAGTTCAGGCTCGCCCACACCGGCCATGACCTGCGAGACGAGCGAGTGGACCGGCGCGATATCGGTGACGACCTGAGGCGGTTCGGCAAAGGCGGGCAACGGGGCGAGGGCGGCGGCGATGAGGGGCAGGCGCATGACTTGTCCGGTCTCCAATAATGTTATATCGTTACGTATCTGTAATATCATAACGCATCGGTATGCAACCTATGAGCCTCGATCCCTCCGCCGCTTTCCATGCCCATGACCACAGTGCCTGCGCCCAAACGGCTCTGGAACAGGCCGAGAAAATCTGCGCCAAGGCAGGCGCCCGGTTCACGCCCGTACGGCGGCGGACCTTGGAAATCCTGCTGGCGGAACACCGGGCCCTCGGCGCCTACGACGTTTTGGACAGGCTGGCGGAGGACGGCTTCGGAAAGCAACCGCCCGTCGCCTATCGCGCCCTCGATTTCCTTGTCGAACATGGGCTTGCCCACCGCATCAGACGGCTGAACGCCTTTGCCGCTTGCACCCATCCGCAAGACGCCCATGCCCCGGTCTTCCTCATCTGCTCGGACTGCGACGCCGTGGCCGAGGCGCCGGGGGGAACGGTGCGCGACGCGCTGGAACAGGCCGCCGGGGACATCGGGTTCTCGGTCGCACGCGCCAGCATCGAAGCGGTCGGCCTGTGCCCGGCCTGCACCGAGGCCGCGGCATGAGCCTGATCGAGGCCAAGGGCCTGTCGCTTTCTTACGGCGCGCAACCCGTGCTCGAGAACGTGAATATCGCCATCGAACCCGGAGAAATCGTCACGCTGGTCGGGCCGAACGGATCGGGAAAGTCCTCTCTCGTCAAGGTGTTGACCGGTCAGTTGAAACCGGATGCGGGTAAGGTGCGTCGCAAGCCGGGCCTGCGTCTCGGCTATGTGCCGCAGAAACTGGCCCTCGAACGGTCCCTGCCGATGACGGTCGCACGGTTTCTGAACCTGCCCGAACGGCGCGATCCCGAAGCGATCCGCAGGGCGTCAAAGGAAACCGGGATCGAGGGGTTGGAGCACAGGCAGGTCGCCGACCTGTCGGGCGGGCAGCAACAACGGGTTCTTCTGGCCCGCGCGCTTCTGACGTCGCCGGAACTTCTGATCCTCGACGAGCCGACCCAAGGGCTCGACCAGCCGGGCGAAGCGGCCTTCTACCTCAAACTCGAACACCTGCGCGACGCGCTGGGATGCGCGGTGCTGATGGTCAGTCATGACCTGCATGTCGTGATGAGCGCGAGCGACCGGGTGATCTGCCTGAATCACCACATCTGTTGCGAGGGCACGCCGCATGTGGTGCGCGATGCGCCGGAGTATCGCGCGCTGTTCGGCTATGGCACCGGCGGGGCGCTGGCGCTGTATCAGCACGAACACGACCACCACCACCACCATCAACACGACCACGATCACGACCATGTTTGACGATTTTCTCGTGCGCGCGGGGTTCGCGGGCGTCGGGCTTGCATTTGCCACCGGGCCCTTGGGCAGTTTCGTCGTCTGGCGCCGGATGGCCTATTTCGGCGACGCGACCGCACATGCGGCCATTCTCGGCGTGGCGCTTGCGCTGATCTTTTCCGTCCCGGTGACGCTGGGCACGCTGGCCGTCGCCCTCGCCATGGCGCTGGTGGTGAGCGGTCTGGCCACGCGCGGTCACGCGATGGACGCGACGCTTGGGGTCCTCAGCCACTCGGCGCTCGCGCTCGGACTGGTCGCGATCAGCTTCGTGCCGGGCGTCCGGGTGGACCTGTCCGCGTTCCTGTTCGGCGACATTCTGGCGGTGGGCCGACAGGACCTTTTGGTGATCTGGGGCGGCGCGGCCGTGGTCGTCGCGCTGCTGGTCTGGCGTTGGGCCCCGCTACTGACGGCGACGATGTCGGAGGATCTGGCGGTCGCATCGGGCATCGACCCGCGGCGGGAGCGGCTGGTGCTGACCCTCGCCCTCGCCATCGTGGTCGCCGTCGCGCTCAAGGTGATCGGGACGCTTCTGATCGCGGCCATGCTCATCATCCCGGCGGCTGCGGCGCGGGGCTTTTCGCGCACACCTGAGGCGATGGCGGTTTCGGCGGTCGGCATCGGGGCGGCGTCGGCGCTTGCCGGCCTTGGCGCGTCTTACCTGGTCGACACGCCGGCGGGGCCGTCGATCGTGACCGCTGCGGCGGTCATCTTCGCGATCACGGCGGCGGTCACGCGGCGGTGAGCCGTCAGGGCAGGACGTGCAGCCAGAGCCAGATCGTCAGGATCGAACTGGCGGTCGCGGCAAGCACGCCCGTCGCGTTCACCCGTTTCGACACGCCATACATGTTTGCGAAGAGGAAGGCATTGACGCCCGGCGCCATCGAGGCGGTGAGGACGGCCGACCGGAACTGCGCGTCGGAGAGGCCGGTGAGCGTGCCCATGACCCATGTGACCGCAGGGTGCAGGACGAGCGAGACGAGCACGATCCACGCCACAACGCGCATGTCGCCTTCGGGCTTGTATGCGACGAGCACCCCGCCAAGGCCGAAAAGCGCGGCGGGCAGGGCGGCGCGGGCCACGAGGTCCACGGCGTCGCGGGCGGGGCCGGGGAGCGTGAGGCCCGATAGGTTCGTGGCGATGCCGAGCGCGATTCCGATGACGAGCGGGTTGCGCGCCATGGATTTGGCGACGCCCTTGACCGGGGCCAAAATGCCGCCGCCCCCGGTGCGCACGATCTCCATCGCCGTGACGCCGATCAGGTAGCAGACCGGCGCATGGATCGCGATGATCGCATAGTTGGGGCCGAGCGCGTCCGAGCCGTAGGCGCGCTCCATGATCGGCAGGCCCAGAAGGACCGAGTTGGAGAAAAGCGTGGCGAAACCGATGGCGACGCTGTCGGTCCACGGGCGTTTGAACAGGTAGCGCGCGCCGAACAGGCCCGCGAAGAAGCCGAGGATCGCGCCGGTGTAGAACGAAGCCAGCAGGTTCCACGCGAAGTTTTCGCCCAGTTCGAGGGTCGAGAGGGCGCGAAAAAGCAGCACCGGCACCGCGAAATTCTGGGCGAATTTCATCAGCCCCTGAACGGCGTCGTCGGAAAAGCCGAGTTTCCAGCGGGCGAGGTAGCCGAACCCGAGCACGAGAAAGACGGGCAGGATGACCTCGATCAGCGCCTGCATCAGATTTCGTAGCTGATCTGCATCCCGTCGTAGGCGGCGGTGATGTGGGCGGGCGTTTCGGCTTCGATCGTGCTGTGGTCGATGTCGATATGCATGTTGGTCAGGACGCCGCGTTTCGTGCCGGAGCGTTCCAACCATTCGAGCGATTTCTCGACATGGGCATGGGTCGGGTGCGGGGTGTAGCGCAGGGCGTCGAGCACCCAGCAGTCAAGGTCCTGAAGCGCGTTCCACGCCGCATCCTTCATATCGGACACGTCGGGCAGATAGGCGAAGTCGGCGACGCGGAAGCCGAGGGCGTCGATGTTGCCATGCTCGACCTCGAACGGGGTGAAGGTGATCGGGCCACCCGCGCCGGTGAGCGTGAAATCCTCGCCGTCGCGGATCGTGTGCATGTCGAGGATGGGGGGATAGCTCGACCCCTCCGGCTGGACGAAGGCGTAGCCGAAGCGGGAAAACAGCGCGTCCTGCGTGGCACCGTCGGCATAGACCGGCAGGCGCTTTCGCATGTTGTAGACGATCATGCGCAGGTCATCGATCCCGTGAACATGGTCGGCGTGGGCATGGGTATAGATCACCGCGTCAAGCGCGCCGACATTCGCGTCGAGCAATTGCGCGCGCAGGTCGGGGGAGGTGTCGATCAGGATGCGCGTGGTGGCATCCCCTTCGGCCCGTTCGACCAGCATCGAACAGCGGCGGCGCGCGTTCTTAGGGTTGGCCGGATCGCAGGCGCCCCAGTTGCCGCCCAGTCGCGGGACGCCACCGGACGAGCCGCAGCCCAGAATGGTGAAGGTGAGGCGCGCCATCAGGCGGCCTTCCAGAACAGGCGGTCGAAATTGTCCTGCGTCGCGCGGGCGAAATCGGCATAGTCGAGCCCGAAAACCTCGGCGCCGACGCGGGCCGTATGCGCCGTGAAGGCGGGTTCGTTACGCTTGCCCCGATGGGGCGGGGGCGCAAGGTAAGGGCTGTCGGTTTCGACGAGGATGCGGTCGAGCGGCGCGTCGGCGAAAATCTCACGCAAATCCGAGGATTTCGGGAAGGCCGCGATGCCCGACATCGACAGGTAGAACCCAAGGTCGAGCGTGGCGCGGGCAAGTTCCGGCCCGGAGGAAAAGCAGTGCATGACGCAGGTGTATGCGCCCGCTTTGTGCTCGTCGGTAAGTATACGTGCCATATCGTCATCCGCATCGCGCGAATGGATGATGAGCGGCAGCTTGGTGCGGCGCGCGGCCTCAATATGGACGCGCAGGCTTTCCTGCTGAATCTCTTTTGAATCAGCGGTGTAGTGATAATCCAGCCCGGTCTCGCCGATGCCCACGAACTTGGGGTGCTCAGCGAGCGCCACAAGCTCGTCCACCGTGGCCAAAGGCTGGTCCGCGGCGCTCATCGGATGGGTCGCGGCGGCGAAATAAACGGGCGCGTGCGCCTCGGCGATGGCTTGCACTTTTGGCACATTCGCAAGTTTCGTGGCGATGGTCACCATGCGCGTCACGCCTGCTTCGGCGGCGTGGGAGATGATCTCGTCCAACTGCCCCTCGAAATCGGGGAAGTCTAGGTGACAGTGGCTGTCGGTGATGCTGGGCTGCTCGGTCATGCGGCGTAGGCTGCTGCGGTCTCGTTGATCCTGAAGGTGGTATCAAGGATGAGCGCGGCAGGGTCAAGGTTGACCGCCCGGCCATGCGCGGCGCGCGACGACACATCCTGTGCTTTCTCGGCCCAGCGGCGGGCACGCCATGCATCGGGGGCGAGGCGGGCAAAGAGCGCGGCTTCGCCCGGCGCGGCTTCGATGAGCGGCGGGTGGCCCGCGCCGGAGCGGGCGAGGCGGGCTAGAAACTGGTCGATCAGGTCGAGGATCAGCGCATAGCGTGTGGCGTTCGCGGCCCCGGCGGCGCTTTGTGCCAAGGCGATGGCGCGCGGGCGGTCGTAGCGCGGGGCATGTGCAAAAATCGACACGAGGTCCTGATAAATCTTGAGGCCGTCCAGCTGGGAGAGCCGCATCGCTTCGCCGACGGAGCCGCCCGCAAGCTCGCCCAAAGGCTCGGCATCCGGGCCGGGCAATTCGCCTGCGGCTTCCATCGCGCGGGCGAGATCGGGGGGCGCGAGCGGCGACAGGCGCAGCTCGCGGCAACGTGACCGGATCGTCGGCAAAAGCCGCGACGGCTGGTGAGTGACGAGGAGGAGTGTGGCGCCGCGCGGCGGTTCCTCGAGCATCTTGAGGAGCGCGTTGGCGGCCTGCGTGTTCATCTCGTCGGCGGCATCGACGATCACCACACGGCGGCCACCGTCCGAGGCGGACAGGCCGAAGAACTCGCGCAGTTTGCGCACCTCGTTCACGCGGATGTCGGCCGACAGCTTGTCGCCCTTGTCGTTGGGACCGCGCCGGAGCACGAACAGGCCGGGTTCGGCCATCTGCATCGACCGACGCACCACGGGGTGTTCGGGGTCGATGTCGAGCCGGTCTGGCGGGGGCGGCGCGCCGAACATGCCACCGTCATCGGCGGGCGTGGCGAGCAGGAAGCGTGCGATCCGCCATGCGAGCGTCGCCTTGCCCACACCGCGCGGACCGGAAATGAGCCACGCATGGTGCAGCCGTCCGCCGTTGTAGGCGGTCAGAAACCCCTGCTCGGCCGCGGCCTGCCCGACAAGCGCACGGGTTTCGCGCGGGTGGGGCGCACCTTCGATGCGGTCGGGTTCGGGAAGCTCCATCGGATCGGCCATGCGGCCAACTTAGAGCAATCGCGGGCAGGCGAAAGGGCGATTGCGCGGCTCAGGCCGGTTTGCGGATCACACAGGCGAAATCGGCGCGCAGGCCCTTTTCGTATTCGTCGTATTCCGGGCTGCCGGGCATGTCGGCCCAGCGGCGGGCATAGATCGAAAACGGCCACGGCACCTTTGCCAGCGTGGCTTCGCGGCGGGGCAGGTCGGCCTTGAGCGATGCGAAGGTGTGCGGCGTGATGTTGCGATAGGTGAGGACTTCGAGCCCTTCCTTGGCGGCGGCTTCGCGAATCTCGCCCTCGACCTTGGCATGATCGCCCTGACGGTAGCCGCCGGAAAAGCTGATGAGTCCGCCGGGTTTCACGACGCGCCCGGCCTCTTCGACGAAAAGCGTCAGGCCGAAGTAGGTGGGCGATCCGACGGCGACCACCATGTCGAAACTGTCGTCGGCGAAGGCCAGCCCGCCGGAATGCCCTTGCGTGATCGTGGCATCGGTGAAGGGCTTGGTGCGCCGTTTGGCGAGGCGGACGGCGGATTGCGAGCGTTCGGTGCCGGTGAGCTTGGCTTGCGGGTAGAGGCGCGACAGGTAAACAAGCCCGCCGCCCTGACCGCAACCCACGTCGAGGATCGACGTCGGCGCAGGCCCGTGATCCTTCACCATCGTGCGGCCCGCCTGATGATACATCATGGCCGAATGATCCTCGCCCGCGAACTCCGGGTAGGAGGTGTAGTCGTCGTCGAGCGGCATGTATCCGCCGTTGAAGAACCACATCCGCCGTGCCGGAGACAGGCGATACAGCACCTCGTAAGCGACGAGGTCGAACAGGTGGAACGCGAAGCCGAAAACCCGCTTGCCAAAACTGTCATGGGCGCGGAGAAAGTCTGGCATCTTGCCTCCCGGTCGTGATTAAAGGGCCGGAGCCTTAATGCGATAGCCACAAGAAAAATGGAACAGCCAATGAGCGCCAATCAGGGACAATCGGAGACGCGCAGTTTCCTGTTCCTGCAAGGGCCGACGTCGGGGGTGTTCCGCGATCTGGGCCGGGCGCTGGCCGCGCGGGGGCACAAGGTGCTCAAGGTCAATTTCTGTCCCGGCGACTGGCTGTTCTGGCGCGGCAAGGACACGCAGATGTATCGCGGGTCGCTGGCAGGCTGGCCCGACCATCTGCGCGCGCTCATCCGCGAACGTGGCGTGACCGACATCCTCTATTTCGCGGACCGTTTCCCCTATCACAAAGCGGCGCAGCGCGTGGCGCATGAGGAGGGGGTGCGTAGCGTATCGATGGAATACGGCTACCTGCGGCCCGACTGGCTGATCCTCGAAGAGGGCGGGCAGTCGACCTATTCCCATTTTCCGAAAGATCCCGCCAAGATCGAAGCGGTGGCAGAAACGCTGGAGCCGGTCGATCAGGCCCAGATCTATGACATCCCGAGTCTGGACGAGGCGGTGCGCGAAGCGTCGTTCCACCTGTCGAACGCCTTCTTCGGATGGCTGACCCCGCGCTATCGCCCCGATCGCTATTACCCGGTCTTGGTCGAGTTTCCGGCCTATGTTCCTCGGCTTCTGAAGCGGCGGCGCAACGCGCCGAAGGCGGATGCACTGGTCAGGCATTTCGAGGCGACGGCCGAGGTGCCGCGCTTCCTCGTGCCGCTACAGATGCAGAACGACTATCAACTGCGCGACAATGCGCCCAAGGGGTTCCAGACCGAATTCATCCGGCGTGTCATGGCCTCGTTCCGCGATCATGCGCCGGAAGGGACCGAACTTATCTTCAAGATTCACCCGATGGACAACGGGCTGGAGCGGTGGGAGCGGGTGGTGCCGCGTCTGGCCGCCGAACACGGGCTGGCCGAGCGGGTGCATTTTCTGGACGGCGGGTTCCTGCCCGACATCTTCTCCATCGTCGCGGGCTGCGTGGTCATCAATTCGACCACCGGCCTGATCGCGCTTCGGCGCAACGTGCCGACCAAACCTTTGGGTGTGGCGGTCTACGACATCGAGGGGCTGACGCATCAGGGCGATCTGGACGGGTTCTGGACCGATCCCCAGCCTCCGAAGCCCGGAATGCTGAACGCGCTCGTGCGCGCCATGGCCTATGGCATCCATGTGCGCGGCTCGGTCTATGGCGACGAAGGGCGGGCGGCGTTCATCCGTAACGCGATCGAACGGCTGGAGCAGCCGCGCATCAACCAGTTCGGGCTTTACGAGCCGCGCCCGCCGCGCGTCGACAAGGCCGTGTCGCTGGGCATCGCGGTCGATTGGCCCGTGGGCAAGATCGCGTCGTGACCGGGGCGCGCCGCATCCTGCTGACCGGGGCAAGCTCGGGTCTGGGGCGGGAATTGGCGCGCGCCTTGGCGAAACCGGGCGTGACCCTGTGCCTGTCGGGACGACGTGAGACGGCCTTGGCGGCGGTCGCCGACGAATTGCGCGCCAAGGGGGCCGAGGTCGAGACCGCCATCGTGGACCTGACCGACATTCAGGCGGCCGAGGATTGGGTCGATGCCGCGGCCCACGCGCCCATCGACCTTGCGCTCCTGAACGCGGGGATGTTCGACGGGCGCGGCAAGGACGGTAAGCTGGAAAGCCCGCGCCGGGCCGCGATCCAGATCGAAACGAACCTGACCGCGCCCACCGTGCTGGCGCTGCGTCTGGCAGACCACATGCGCGAGGCGGGGCAGGGCACGATCCTGTTCGTCTCGTCGCTGGGAGCCTTTGCCAATCAGGCCGATGCGCCGAGTTATTGCGCCTCGAAAGCCGGGGTCACGGCATTCGCCCGCGCGCTGCGCGAAGACCTCGCCCCCGACGGGGTGCGCGTGGTGATCGCGCATCCCGGCCATATCGAGACGCCGCAGACCGAGGTGCATCGCGGCCCGCTGCCGGGGATCATGCCCGCAGAGCAAGCGGCGAAAACCATCCTCGCGGGGCTGGCGCGCGGGACCGCGGAAATCGACTTTCCCGGCCACCTCAGATTGGGGCTGAAACTCCAGTCGCTGCTGCCGTGGAAAATGCAGGCGAAGATCAATCAGGGGCTGCGGTTTCACGTCGATCATGGCGACGACCCCGACAAGGGGAAGTAACGTCAAGGGCTTGGCCGGTTCGGGCGATGCCCGAAATCCGGGCATTGCGTCGTGATAAGCGGCTTGAAAGCCCTCGGAAATTTTTGAACGTCGGGTCAAATCCGGCGAAAAAGCCAAAATCTATCAACCACCTTGAAAAAACCCGTGCTAGGCTTTCGCATGTCTGCAGGGGGAATCGCTGCCGTCCCGGTCACGCGTTGCCTGCCAAAAAAATAAACTAACCTGCCGCGCCCGAACGTCTTGGCGTGGTTCGACATGGAGGTCTTAATGACGTTTCTCAACAAAATCACGGCCCGCACCGGGCTTGCCGCCGCGCTGCTCGCCGGCACGGTGATGACGGCTTCGGCCTTCACCGCCTGTCAGGTGACCGACACGGGCGGCATCGACGACGCGGGCTTCAACCAGACCGCGTGGAAGGGCGTGCAGGATGCGATGGAGGCTTCGGACATCGAAGGCCGTTTCCTGGAATCGCAGGCCGAAACCGATTACGAGGCCAACCTGAACTCGCTGATCGAAGGCAACTGCGACATCATCGTCACCGTCGGCTTCCTCATGGGCGACGCGACCAAGGCAGCCGCCGAGGCCAACCCGGAGCAGAAATTCTCGATCGTCGACTTCGCCTATGATCCCACGATCCCGAACGTGCTGGGTCAGGTTTATGCGACCGATCAGGGTGCGTTCCTTGCCGGTTATCTGGCCGCTGGCATGTCCCAGACGGGCGTCGTCGGCACCTTCGGCGGCATCAACATCCCGCCGGTCACCGCGTTCATGGACGGCTTCTACTACGGCGTTCAGTACTACAACGAACAGAAGGGCACCGACGTGATGGTTCTGGGCTGGAACCCGGAAAGCTCGGAAGGCCTGTTCACCGGCAACTTCGACAGCCTCGACGATGGCCGCGCCTTCGCCGAGAACCTGCATCAGGAAGGCGCCGACATCGTTATGCCCGTCGCCGGTCCCGTGGGCCTTGGTTCGGCGCAGCTTGCCGACGAGATGGGCACCGACAGCCTGAAGATCATCGGTGTGGACGCCGACCAGACCCAGACCGACCCGGAAAAGGCGCATGTCTATCTGACTTCGGTCCTCAAGCGCATGGACTCGACCGTGACGCAGGTGATCGACATGGCGATGAACGACACGTTCGAGGGCGGGCTGATCGTAGGCACGCTCGAGAACGAAGGCGTGGGCCTTGCCCCCTATGGCGCCTTCGAAGATTCCATTCCGGAAGAGCTGAAAGCCGAGATCGAGGCCGTGAAAGCGGGCATCATCGACGGATCGATTCAGGTCGGCATGTAATCTGACCCTTTGCCGCCGCCGGTGAAACCCGGCGGCGGTTTTCCGTCCAAAACCTGTCCAATCGGGGAGGGCTGCCCATGGATGTCGAACTGCGCGGTCTGACCAAGCGCTTCGGCCCCGTCGTCGCCAACGACAACGTCAATCTGCACATCCGCGCGGGCGAGGTTCTGGGCCTGCTCGGCGAGAACGGTGCGGGCAAATCGACCATGATGAACATGCTCTCGGGGCTCTACACGCCCGACGAGGGCGAGATCCTGATCGACGGCAAGCCGGTCAAGTTCGAAGGCCCCGGCGACGGGATCGCCGCGGGCATCGGCATGGTGCACCAGCATTTCATGCTCGTCCCCGTGATGACGGTCGCCGAAAACGTCGTGCTGGGCGTCGAGCCGACCGGCAAGTTCGGATACCTCGACATCAAGAAGGCCCGCCGTCAGGTCGAGGAGATCAACGAGAAATACCGCCTGCACGTGCCCCCCGATGAACTGATCGAAGAGCTTCCGGTGGGCATCCAGCAGCGCGTCGAGATCCTCAAGGTGCTGTTCCGGTCTGCGGACGTGCTGATCCTTGACGAGCCGACCGCCGTGCTTACCCCGCAGGAGGTGCGCGAATTCTTCGGGATCGTGGACACCTTGAAGAAAGCCGGGAAAGCCATTGTTTTCATTACGCATAAGCTGCACGAGGTTCTGGAGATTTCGGACCGGATCAGCGTGCTGCGCCAAGGCCGGATCACCGGCGAAGGCGACCCCAAGACACTGACGGAATCGGACCTTGCCGAGATGATGGTGGGCCGCCCGGTCAGCTTCACGACCGCCAAGGGCGATGCCAAGCCGGGCCGCACCATGCTGGAATTGCACGATGTGACCATGCTGGACGAGAACGACGACAAGGTGCTCGACCGCGTGTCGATGACCGTGCGCTCGGGCGAGGTCGTGGGCGTTGCGGGGGTGCAGGGCAACGGCCAGACCGAACTGGTCGAGGCGATCACGGGGCTTGAGCGTGTTGCGTCGGGCAAAATCGACTTCGACGGCACCGACATCACCTATGCTCGCGTGCGCGAGCGTCACAAAATGGGCATGGCCCATATCCCAGAGGATCGGCACAAGTCGGGCATGGTCGACAGCTTCTCGGTCGCCGAGAACATGGTGCTGAACAACTATTACGCGCCGGAATATTCCAAAGGCTGGGCGATCGACTGGCCCAAGGTCCACGAGACGGCGGCGAAATACTGCGTCGAATTCGACGTGCGCACGCCGAGCGTGTTCCTGCCCGGCGGGGCGCTGTCGGGCGGCAACCAGCAAAAGATGGTGGTGGCGCGCGAACTGGAGCGTCAGACCAAGCTCGTGATCGCCTCGCAGCCGACACGCGGGGTCGACGTCGGGTCGATCGAGTATATCCACGAGCGGCTCATCGCCAGCCGGGACGAGGGCGACGGCGTGCTTATCGTATCGTCGGAGCTGGACGAGATCATGGGGCTCTCGGACCGCATTTACGTCATGTACGACGGCAGGATCGTCGCGGAATTCGACAACACCGGCGGCAAGGCCGACCGCAATGCCGTGGGCCTCGCGATGGCGGGGTCGTTTGAAGGAGAGGCCGCATGAGTTCGGGACCGGACCTCAAGGAAGTGAATGAACGGATGCGCGGCCTGATGGCGCGCACCACCCATGGCCGCGACGATTTCGAGGATCTCGTGATCGTGCCGCTGTTCGCCGTGGTCGTGGCGCTGATCTTCGGCGCGCTCATCATGCTCGCCACCGCCGTCGACTTGCCGACCATCGGGCGCAGCTTCGTGGCGCTCGCCGTCGGCTCGGTCGGGTCGCTGTCGGCCTGGTCCGAGACGCTGACCGCCTCGATCCCGCTGGTTCTGGCGGGGCTGGGCCTTGGCCTTGGTTTCCGGGCGGGCCTGTTCAACATCGGGGCGGAGGGTCAGCTTCTGATGGGCGGTCTGGCCGCCGTCGTTGCGGGCTTCACCTTGGCCGGTCTGCCGTGGATCATCCATCTGCCTCTGACGCTTCTGATCGGGGCGCTGGTCGGCGCGCTTTACGCGGCCATCGCGGGGTTTCTCAAGGCGACGACCGGGGCGCATGAGGTCATCTCGACCATCATGCTCAACCTCATCTCCTATCGCCTGCTCGACTGGCTGCTGCGCCAGCCCTTCATCCAGCGCGAAGGTCGGTCCGACCCGATTTCCAAGGACGTTCCGCCCTCGGCGGAACTGCCCCGCATCCTCGATTTCATCGACGTGAACCTGCGCCTTCACGCGGGCATTTTCGTGATGCTGGCCGCCGTCGCTTTCGTCTACTGGATGCTGTTTCGCTCGAAGATCGGCTTCGCCTTCCGCGCTTCGGGCGAGAACCCGGATGCGGCGAACTACGCGGGCATGAACGCGGCCTTCATCATCGTGCTGGCGATGGGCACGGCGGGCGCGCTCGCCGGTCTTGCTGGTGCGACGCAGGTCACCGGCGTTCTGGGCCGCGCGAGCCCCGGCTTTTCGGCCGGGATCGGGTTCGACGCCATCGCTGTCGCGCTTCTGGGCCGGTCGCATCCCGTCGGCATCCTGTTCGCCGGCATCCTGTTCGGCGCGCTCGAGGCGGGCGGCCGCCAGATGCAGGTCAGCGCGGGCGTGTCCATCGACCTGATCGGGATCATTCAGGCCCTCATCATCATCTTCATCGCGGCCCCGCTTCTCGTGCGCGCGATCTTCCCGTGGGGCTTCCGGAAACGCACCAAACGCGTGGGTGACGCATGACCGACATGACCAGCCAAGCCACCCCGTCGCCCGACGAGAAACTCGACAGCGCCTCGGCCCGCCGCGCGCGGATCATGGGCGGGGTGCTGATCGCGCTCGCCCTTCTGGTGCTGTTCGGGCTGAACGTGACACCGGGCGAGGTCGCGACCTTCCGCCTGACCACGCCGCGCGATGCCATTCAGGTCGGCAACCTCGTCGTCCCCGGCGGGCCGTTCAACATGATCGCCGCGGCGCTGCTCGCCTTTCTCGGCGTGCGCCAGTTCCTGCGCGGCGGCGCGAAGTGGACGAACCTGAGCCTCGGGATCGGTCTCGCCATTCTCGTCATGGCCTTCCTCGTCTGGGCGACGGCGGGCAAATCGTTCTCGCTCACCGGCATGTTGCAGGCCACGATGGTGCGTGCCGTGCCCATCGCGCTGGGCGGACTCGCGGGCGTGTTGTCCGAACGTGTGGCGGTCGTGAACATCGCCATCGAAGGGATGCTACTGGCGGGCGCCTTCACCGGCGCGCTCATCGGGTCGCTTCTGGGCGGGTGGGTCGGCATGTTCGCCGCGATCCTCGTCGGTGGCGGCTTCGGCATGCTGCTCGCCGCCCTCGTCGTGACCTACCGAATGGACCAGATCATCGCGGGGGTGGTCATCAATCTCTTCGTCTTGGGCGTGACGAGTTACGTGTCGTCGCAGGTGTTTTCCGAATATCGACACCTGAACAACGCGCCCACCTTCCGCGCCTTCAAGATCCCGCTCCTGGGCGACATTCCGGTCATCGGCCCGATGCTGTTCAACCAGAACCTGTTCGTCTACGGCGCGTTGATACTGGTCGCGATCTCGACCTACTACCTGTTTCACACCAAGAACGGGCTGCGCGCGCGCGCCGTGGGCGAGCATCCCCGTGCCGCCGACACGCTGGGCGTCGACGTCTATCGCACGCGCTATATCCACGTGACGCTGGGCGGCATGGTCGCGGGCTTCGGTGGCGCATGGTTCACGCTCGGCTCTGTCGGGCGGTTCGACGAGAACATGACGAACGGGCGCGGCTACATCGGGCTCGCCGCCATGATCTTCGGCCGGTGGCATCCGGTCGGGGCGCTTTCGGCTGCGCTGATCTTCGGCTTCGCGGATTCGATCCAGCAGAAACTGGCGCTCCTGAACACGCCGATCCCGTCCGAATTCCTCGCCATGGCCCCCTATATCGCGACGATCATCGTGGTCGCGGGCCTGATCGGCCGGTCGAAACCGCCAGCAGCGAACGGGACGCCCTACACCAAGGAATAAAGGGGTGGAGCGTCCCGAATTCGAACAGTGACAACTGAAAAAGGGTGTTGCGTGACCGTGGATCAGAAGACCGATTTGCCCGATCCGGGAACGCTCCATGTCGCGTTGGGTCGGTCGAACCACTCACAAGACCGAGCCATGCGTAACACCAAGGACTTTAATCTCACACTCTGGGACGTAAAATGGTGGAATTCCACCATGTTGGCGCTTACAAACTTATCTGATGGAGTCAGATTTGGCCGGCGCGGGGCGGCCACATGACACCGGACGACCGCGCCCTCCTGACCGACCTGTTCGACGCAGCGATCCGGGCCGCCGATGCGACGCAGGCATTGGGGCCGAACCTGCCTGCCCCCCCGAAGGGCCGGACGGTCGTGATCGGTGCGGGCAAGGGCGCGGCGCAACTCGCCGTCGCTTTCGAGGATCTGTGGGAAGCCCCATACGAAGGCGTCGTGGTCACGCGATACGGATACGGGGCCAAGACCCGAACCATTCGCGTGATGGAAGCCGCCCATCCGGTGCCGGATGCTGCCGGGATCGACGGGGCCGAGGCTCTGTTCGCGGCGGTCCAGGGGCTGACCGAAGACGACCTCGTCATCGCGTTGATTACCGGGGGCGGGTCGGCCCTGCTGCCCGCGCCGCCCGACGGCTTCACGCTCGCGGACGAGCAGGCCCTGAACGAGGCGCTCCTTGCCTCGGGCGCGCCGATTTCCGCGATGAATGCGATCCGAAAGCATTTCTCGCTCATGAAGGGCGGGCGGCTCGCGGCGGCGGCGCATCCGGCCAAGGTGGTGACGCTGATCGTATCCGATGTGCCGGGGGACGATCCGGCGCAGGTGGCGTCCGGCCCGACGGTTCCCGATGCGACCGATGCAAAGGCGGCGCTGGCCGCGATCCGCGCCTGGAACGTCGCGTTGCCCGACCGCATGTTGGCCGAAATCGAGGCCTGCGTTGCGCCCGATCCCGCGGACCCGGCCTTCGCGGGCAACGAGGTCAGGGTGATCGCCTCCGCCGCCCGTTCGCTCGACGCCGCCGCCGCCCGTGCACGGGACCGCGGCCTTCCGGCGGTGATCCTCTCCGACGCCATAGAAGGCGAGGCGCGGGAGGTCGCGCGCGTCCACGCGGCGATCGCGGGCCACTCGGCCACCAGGGCCCAACCCTTCGAAGCGCCCGTCGTCATCCTGTCGGGCGGCGAGACGACAGTGACGCTGAAAGGGCAGGGGCGCGGCGGGCGGAATACCGAATTCCTGCTCGCCTTCGCCATAGCCATCGACGGGTCGACAGGGATTGCCGCGTTGGCCGCCGACACCGATGGGATCGACGGAAGCGAGGACAACGCGGGGGCCTTCGCCGACGGCACAACCGCCGCGCGCCTGCGCGAAGCGGGCTACGACCCGGCGGCGCTTCTTGCAGATAACGACGCTTTCACGGCCTTCGAGGTTCTGGGCGACCTGTTCACCCCCGGCCCCACAGGCACCAACGTGAACGACTTCCGCGCCATCCTCGTGCGCCCGTCGGACGGCTAGGCGCCCCACATCCCCGTCTTTCCGGTCCGAAAATATCCCCGCCGGAGGCAAGAAAGTTCTACGAGAACTCGCCAACCGGCGACCGGCCCGAGACCGTCTCGCCACCGCCCATTGACGCCGAGCGCAGCGAGGCACCCCCCAAAATGAAAGGGCCGCGCGAAGCGCGGCCCCGGGTCGTCCCGCGATAGCGGGGCGAAACCCTACTTGAACCCGCGCTCGATGGCGTCGAGGGTCTCCATCGCGGGCAGAACCTGAGCGACGGCACCATTCGGCTCGCGGCCTTCGGCGATGGCCGACACGAACTCCCGGTCTATCAATTCGATCCCGTTGTTCGACACGGCCACGCCGTCCAGATCGATCGGGTTTTCTTTCCCGTCGAACAGATCGTCGTATCGCGCGATATAGGTGCCGTTGTCGCAGATGTAGCGGAAGAACGTCCCGAAGGGGCCGTCGTTGTTGAACGACAGCGACAGGGTGCAGATCGCGCCGGACGGGGTCTTCATGCCGATGGCCATATCCATCGCGATGTCGAGGTCGGGGTGCTTGGGGCCTTGCAGGCCGAAGCTCTCCGACACGCTCTCGCCGGTCTGGTACTGGAACAGATCGACCGTGTGACAGGCGTGGTGCCACAGCAGGTGATCGGTCCAGGACCGGGCCTCGCCCTTGGCGTTGGTGTTGGTGCGGCGGAAGAAATAGGTCTGCACGTCCATCTGCTGAATTTTCAGCTCGCCCGCGTCGATCTTGTTCTTGATCCACTGGTGCGACGGGTTGAAGCGGCGGACCTGCCCGGCCATGGCGACCAGCCCGGTTTCTTTCTGCTTCTCGACCACCGCGATGGAATCCTCGAGGCTGTCGGCCATCGGGATTTCCACCAGCACGTGCTTGCCCGCATCCATACAGGCGATGGCCTGTTCGGCGTGCATCTGTGTGGGCGTGGACAGGATCACCGCGTCCACGTCACCCCGCGCAAGGCATTCGTCCAGCGTCGTCGCCCAATGGCCGACGCCGCGTTCTTTCGCGAAGGCTTCGATCTTTTCCGCGGTCGGCCCCATCACCGAGGTCACTTCGACCTCGGGAATGTTGGCCAGCGCGTCCATGTGTTTGATCCCGAAGGCGCCATAGGCGCCGGCGACACAAATACGCATGAGGGTTCCCCTTCTTAGGCGTGGTTTTCGAGGATGAGGTGACCGACGGCGGTGTTCGACGCGGGCACGTGATAGTGTCGGTGAACTTCCGTCACCTTCTCGTCCAGCGCGCCGCGCATGACGAGCCACATGACCATTTCGATCCCTTCCGAGCCGGTTTCGCGCAGGAACTCGACGTGCGAGATCTTGCGGGCCTTTTCGGGTTCATTGACGAGGATGTCCATGAACTGCTGGTCCCAGGTCGCGTTGATGAGCCCGGCGCGCTGCGCCTGAAGCTGGTGGGACATGCCGCCGGTGCCGTAGATGTGGACGTTGATGTCCTCGTCCCAGCTGTCCACCGCGCGGCGGATCGCCTGACCCAGCGCGTAGCAGCGGTTGGCGGTCGGCGCGGGGTATTGCACGACGTTCACGGCGAGCGGGATCACCAGCGTGCCCCAGTCGTCCTCGGGCGTCTTGTCGCCGAACATCACCGACAGCGGCACGGTCAGGCCGTGGTCCACGTCCATCTCGTTCATGATGGTGATGTCGAATTCGTCAAGGACGAGGCTCTGGGCGATGTGGCTCGCGAATTCCTGATGGTTCTTCACCACCGGCACCGGGCGCGGCCCCCAGCCTTCGTCGGCAGGCGTGAACTCGGCGGCGCAGCCCAGCGCGAAGGTCGGAATGACACTCGCGTCGAAGGCGGTGCAGTGGTCGTTGTAGACGAGGAAGACCACGTCCGGCTTGTTCTTCTTGTTCCACTCGCGGCTGTATTCGAACCCTTCGAACACCGGCACCCAATAGGGTTGCTCGGTGATGTGCTGGTCCATGGCCACGCCGATGGCGGGCACGTGGCTGCACGCGATACCTGCTGTGATCTTGGCCATTATTTCTTCTCCCATTCGGATTTGTAGCGGTTGCCGTCGGGGCTGCGGCCGCCGTCGACCATCATCTTGCGATAGTCGTCCCGGCTCATGCCCGACATCATCGCGGCGAGGTCCTGAAAGACGATGCCGTCGAACGCACCGAGTTTCGAGGTGTAGTAGATGTTTCCGCCAAGCTCGAGCAGGCGGTTCCAGTCACGGTCGCGGATCGCCTGTTTCTGGTCCTCGGTCATCTTGAACTTGGCCATGTGGGCTTCGGGGTCGTCCCGAAACGCCTGCCGGTTCTCTTCTTTCGAGAGCGAGATGCAGAACTGGTTCAGCCAGTAACCCTGGCGGGAGCGGTCCGCGTCGAATACGAACGTGCCCGGAATATCGTCGTATTCCTTCGGCTTCCTGGTCATGGGGTATCCTCCATTTGCGCGTTTCCAAGGGCTGCCAGAATGGCTTCGGCCCTGTGTTGATAATCTTCCGGCGTCCCGGTCAGGCCGAGATCGCCCATGGCTTGCTGCCACGCCACGGTCGCGGGTGTCATGCGGGCCGCGATGCCGAGGTCGGCGACGGTCCGCACCACTTCGCGCATTTCGGCGGCCCGGCGGATGCCGTGGGTCGTGGTCCGTTCCATATTATAAGCCGCCCGCGCCGCCCAATCCCAGCCCGGCATGGATGCGTCGAGCGAGGCGACCACTTCCTCCGCCACTCCGGCTTCGACCGCAGACAGGATGCATTCGAGCGTCAGTGCCTCGATCCCCTTGACCATCACGGACCGGATCATCTTGATCGACGAGGCGCGGCCCACATCGCCCTCGATGACGCGGACGGACATGGACAGCCCGTCCATCAACGCCTTGGCGCGGCGGGCATGGGGGCCGGACACCAGCATGGGCGAGGCGTGCAGCTTGGGGTGGATCGGCGACATGATCGCGGTATCGACATAGCGACCGCCCGCCGCTTCGATCACCGTGGCCGAGGCTTGCTTGGTGCCCGGCGCGCAGGAATTGCAGTCGAAATAGAACGTGCCTTCGGGGATCACCTCGGCGACGGCGCGGGCCGCGTCATGGGCGCTGTCCGCCGTTACGAGCGAAAAGACGGCGCGGGTGCCCCGCGTCGCGTCGCTCACCGTGTTCGCCCCCGTCACGCCGGCGGCGCCGTAGCGGTCCCACATGGCCGAGGCGAGCGCATTGTCCGCGCCGGTCGTCTTGATGTCGAAGGCGCGAAGCGTGACACCGACCCCGGCCTCACCCCAGCCTTGGGCAAGCGCGGCCCCGGCTTCACCGAAGCCGATCAGCGCGATCGGGGTCGGTTCGGCCCCGAAGCTGTCTATGTCTCGATCTGTTCGCATCTGATTGCGATGTAGGCACGCCCCGGCCCAATTGGAAATTCATTGCCCTGATTGGCTATTCGATTTGGGTAGAGGGCGGGCTTTCACGGCGCGTCGCGGCGGCCCGGATCAGGTCGAGAAACCTTGCCTGCGTGGCCGTCGGCACCCATCCGGTGCGGGTTGTGAGCCCGATGGGGCGGCGGCTGTCGGGCAGGTCCATGTCGAGCTGCACCATGTCGCCGTGTGCGATTTCGACCTCGGCCTGATGTGGTGAGAGAATGGTCAGGTAATCGCCCCGCGCCAGAAGCCCCCGGACCAGCACCATGGACGAGGATACGATGCGCACCGGCGTTTCCTGCATGTCACCGATCTGGAGCGTCCGAAACAGGTAGGACCCGCCCGGTGTTTCCTTGGGCGGGGCGATCCACGGATAGGCCAGCGTATCGGAAATGCCGATGTTCCGGCGCCCGGCAAGGGGATGGTTCGGCCCCGCAACGACCGAGAGGCGGTCCTCGAACAGCGGCTCCTGCACAACGTCGTCCACCGGCACCGGATCGCGCAGCGCCCCGATCAGAACGTCGATGTCGCCGTAGCGCAGGCCGCGCAGCAATTCGGCATAGGGCGCGTCGATGGTGCGGATTTGGACGCCGGCGGACCCCGCGAGCAGGGCGTCGATGGCTTCGGGCAGGATGCGCGTGCGCGACAGCGGCATCGAGCCGACGGTGATGCGCGTGCTGTCGCGCCCTGCGAGCCGGGTCAGATCGTCGAGCCCCTGATTGAGTTCGGCTTCGGCGAGTTTGACCGAACGGGCGAAGGCCTCGGCCTGCGGGGTCAGTTCGATCCCGCGACGGCCCGCCGAGAACAGCTCCATCCCCGACAGCTTTTCCAGATCGCGTCCGGCCCGGTGGATCGAGGGCTGCGAAATGCCCAGCGTTCGGGCGGCGAGGCTGAAGTTGCCCGCGTCCCGGATTGCGATGAGCGCGCGCAACTGGGCGGCCGTGACCCGCAGGTGGAAGTCCGGCACCGGCTTGCCCTCGCGCCGTCCGATCCTGACCGCAAGCGCCGCGCCATGGGCCAGATGCCCGAACATGCGTCGCACCCGCGCCAGAAGCGCGCCGCCCGCCTTGGTCGGGAACATGCCTTCTGTCCGCCGGTCGAGAAGTTTGGTCCCCAGCCGCGCCTCGAGCCCCGAGATCGCCTGCGTCACTGCAGGCTGGCTCAGGTGCACCTTGTGGGCGGCGGCCGAAATCCCGTGGGCGTCGGCAACCTCCATGAAGGCGCGCAGATGCCTGAGGTTCAGGAATTCGACCGACATATCAGTTCCTTGTGCATGTGCAGTATTCTGAACCTGCCTCTCGCCTATAGCAAATATTTATGCGCGGCGCGTGGGATTCAAATGGAAAGGCACGTGCCGTCTGCACTAAGCCGTGAGCGATGGTCCGGGGTCGCCCGCAGGGCCGTGGCACGAACAGGATCCATGGGAGAGAGACGTTATGTCCGACAAGAAAACCGCCCTCGTCATTTCCGCGCACTCCGCCGACTTCGTCTGGCGAGCCGGTGGCGCGATCGCGAAGCACGCCAAGCTGGGCTACGACGTCACCGTCGTCTGCCTGTCCTACGGCGAGCGTGGCGAAAGCGCGAAGCTGTGGAAGCAGGAGGGCATGACGCTCGACAAGGTGAAGACCGAGCGGCGCAAGGAAGCCGAGAACGCGGCTTCGGCTCTGGGTGTCCACGACATTCAGTTCTTCGATATGGGCGACTACCCGCTGGAGTTCACGCGCGAATACAAAGACAAGATGGTCGACGTGATCCGCGCGGTGCAGCCGAAGTTCATGTTCAGCCATTCGAAGTGGGACCCCTACAACACCGACCACATGAACACGACGCAGTTCGCGCTGGAGACCCGCATGATGGCACAGGCCTGGGGTCACAATCCGGGCGAGAAGGTGCTGGGCGCACCGCAGCTTTACCTGTTCGAGCCGCACCAGACCGAGCAGATGAACTGGAAGCCGAACATCTTCCTCGACATCTCGGATGTGTGGGACAAGAAATGGGCCGCCATTCAGTGCATGCAGGGGCAGGAGCATCTGTGGCACTTCTATGAGAACGTCGCCCAGAACCGCGGCAACCACTTCCGCCGCAACTCCGGCGGACAGGCGGGCGGCAAGGCCGCGACCCACGCCGAAGGGTTCGAGGCGATCTTCCCGCGCACTGTGGACGAGCTGGACTGAGGGGAGGCCGAATGACCTATCAACCCGGAACCACCGGCATCGTCGTCCAAAACATCGAACGCGCCGACCCGGCCGTGATCGACGGTCTGGCAAAGTGTGGCGTGGCCACGGTGCACGAGGCGCAGGGCCGCAAGGGGCTTTTGAACAGCTACATGCGCCCGATCTATCCCGGCGCGCGCATCGCCGGCTCGGCCACGACCATCCTCGCCCCGCCGATGGACAACTGGATGATCCACGTGGCGATCGAGCAGTTGAAAGAGGGCGACGTGCTGCTCCTTGGCACGATCAGCCCGTCGGATGCCGGATATTTCGGCGACCTGCTGGCGACGAGCGCGATGGCGCGGGGCTGTCGCGGGCTTATCATCGACGCGGGCGTGCGCGACGTGGCCGATCTGAAAGAGATGGGGTTCCCCGTGTGGTCCAAGGCCATCGGGGCGCAGGGCACGATCAAGGAAACCCTCGGGTCGGTCAACGTGCCGGTCGTCTGCGCCGACGAGCTGGTGAACCCCGGCGACGTGATCGTGGCCGATGACGATGGTGTCGTCTGCGTGCGCCGCGAGGAGGCCGCCGATGTGCTGAAAAAGGCGCAGGCGCGCGAAGCGAACGAGGCCGAAAAGCGTGCCAAGTTCGAAGCGGGCGAGCTGGGGCTCGACATCTATGGCATGCGTCCGCGGCTCGAGGAAAAGGGCCTGAAGTACGTCTGAGGGATTTCGCCCCGGCTGACGCCGGGGCGACCGACCGGGGGAGGCCAGCCTCCCCCGGACCCCCTCCGGGATATTTCGGACCGGAAAGAGGAGGATCGCCGTGAGTGGTGGTGTGCGGTGCATGTGGATGCGGGGCGGGACCTCGAAAGGCGGGTATTTCCTGGCCGAGGATCTGCCGTCGGACGAGGCGGCGCGCGACGCGTTTCTGCTGCGCGTCATGGGCAGCCCGGATGTGCGCCAGATCGACGGAATGGGCGGGACTGATCCGCTGACCTCGAAGGTGGCGGTGGTGAAGCGGTCCGAACGCGAGGGCGTGGACGTGGATTACCTGTTTTTGCAGGTTTTCGTGGATCAGCCCATCGTGACCGACAAGCAGAACTGCGGGAACATGCTGGCGGGTGTCGGCCCCTTCGCCATCGAGCGTGGGCTGATCCCGGCAACCGGCGAGGAGACCAAGGTGTCGATCTACATGGAGAACACCGGGCAGGTGGCGGTCGCCGA
>NZ_CH902578.1:3879170-3881667 GCF_000152805.1 Maritimibacter alkaliphilus HTCC2654
AATGACCGTGATCGCGAAACTGGATGCTGGCGGCACGCCGGTGTCCGCCGCCATCCTGCGCACCGCGCGCAAGCTGATGGACGGCGAAGTGTTTGGAGACTGAGATGACTGATGTGCAAGTGAAAGACGCCGACTGGCTGGATTTCCACCCGAACCCGAAAAAGCCGGACTTCAAACTGCCTGAGGGGGCGGTGGACGCGCATTGCCACGTGTTCGGGCCGAGCCCGGAGTTCCCCTTCGCGCCGGAGCGTAAATATACGCCGTGCAACGCGGGCAAGGACAAGCTCTATGAGCTGCGCGATTTTCTGGGCTTCAGCCGGAACGTGATCGTGCAGGCGACCTGCCACGGCAAGGACAACGCCGCGATGGCCGATGCCTGTCGAACGGCGGGCGATCTGGCGCGGGGCGTCGCCAGCGTGCGTCACGACATCACCCGCGAGGAACTGGCGGAACTTGACGAGGCCGGGGTGCGCGGGGTGCGGTTCAACTTCGTCAAACGGCTGGTCGACGCGACGCCGCGCGAGCATTTCATCGAAGTGGCCGAGCGCATTCAGGAATTCGGCTGGTCCATCGTCGTCTATTTCGAGGCGGCCGATCTGGAAGAGCTGGTGCCGTTCCTCGAAAGCCTGCCGGGGATCATCGTGGTCGATCACATGGGGCGGCCCGATGTCGAGAAGGGTGTCGATCACCCGGATTTCCAGCGCTTCCTGAAGCTCATGGAGGACAACGACAACATCTGGTCCAAGGTGACCTGCCCGGAGCGTCTGTCGGTGCAAGGCCCGCCCGCCTATGACGACGTGGTGCCGTTCGCGCGCGAAGTGGTGAAGCGGTTCCCGGACCGGGTGCTTTGGGGCACGGACTGGCCGCATCCGAATATGAAAAGCCACATGCCGGATGACGGTAACCTCGTGGATTTCATCCCCAAGATCGCGCCGACGGCGGAGGAACAGCAGAAACTGCTAGTCGACAACCCGATGCGGCTTTACTGGGCGCGCTGAGCGCCACACGGTTTGCGTGGCCGGAGGGCCGGGGCGAGAGATCGCCTCGGCCCTTTTCCTTGCGCTATCAGTTTCAGGCAAATGGTGTTCGTCGTATCGGTCGCGCTCGCGCTCGATCCGGCGTTCCTGTTGGGGTTTCGGCCCCCCGAGGCCGGGCAGGCCGATAAGTTTTGCGTATTCTTCATTCAATCTGCGCCCGGGCCGGTGCCGTTTGATTCAGGTCAAATTCCGGCAGCCACACGGCGTGCGACAAGCCGTCAGGACATGAAAAGGAGGAACGGCCATGCATGATATGCCGGGCTACGATTACCACATCGACATTCCGGGCACGACGATCTTCGACGGCAAACAGGCCATGAAGGGCTATGCGCTGAACAAGATGTGCTACGACTTCAACCGCGCCGAGAACCGCGAAGGGTTCAAGGCCGACGAAGAGGGCTGGATGGAGAAATACGGCCTGAACGACCAGCAGAAGACGGCCGTGCGCGAGCGCAACGTGCTGGGCCTGATCGAGGCCGGCGGCAACATCTATTACCTCGCCAAATTCGCCGGGATCTTCGGGCTGGGTGTGCAGGACGTCGGCGGGCTTCAGACCGGCAAGACCACGGAAGAATTCAAGGAATACCTGGCGAGCCAGGCGTAAGGGGGACGGACAATGGCGAAAATTCTTGGCGGGATCACCACGTCCCACATTCCGGCGGTCGGTAACGCGATCCAGAAAGAGCTTTACGACGATCCGTATTGGAAGCCGTTCTTCGACGGCTATCCGAAGGTCCACCAGTGGATCAAAGATCACAAGCCGGACTATTGCATCAACATCTACAACGACCACGGGCTTGGTTTCTTCCTCGACCGGATGCCGACCTTCGCGATCGGCTGCGCGAACGAGTACCGCAACGAGGACGAGGGCTGGGGCCTGCCCGCGCTCGACCCGTTTCCCGGTGCGCCGGAACTGAGCTGGCACATCGCCGAGAGCATGGTCGCGGATCATTTCGACCTGACCACCTGTCAGGAGCTGGCGGTCGACCACGGCTTCGTGGTGCCGATGCAGCTTTTTTGGCCCGGTGCGCCGCATCACCCGGACATGCCGAAAACGGTGCCGATTTCGGCCAACACGGTGCAGCACCCGATCCCGACGCTGGCGCGGGCGCTGGACTTCGGCAAGGCGCTGGGCAAGGCGCTGCGGTCCTTCCCCGAGGATGCGACGGTCGTGATCCTCGGCACCGGCGGGCTCAGCCATCAGTTGGACGGCGAGCGCGCGGGCTTCATCAACAAGGAATTCGATCGCTATTGCCTCGACAATATCGTGTCGAACCCGGAGGAGCTGACCAAGATCACCCGCATGGAGCTGGTCGAAAAGGCCGGCGCGCAGGGGACCGAGTTTCTGATGTGGATGATGATGCGCGGGGCGCTGGGCGACGACGTGAACGAGATCACCCGGAACTACCACATCCCGATCTCGAACACGGCCGCCGGTACGCTTTTGCTGGAATGCGCCG
>NZ_CH902578.1:3881927-3916864 GCF_000152805.1 Maritimibacter alkaliphilus HTCC2654
TCCGGCCCCGTCGTTTGAGGAGGTCTTTCCGGCTGCCCGTGAGGCTTTCGAGCGCCGTGGCGCCGAGGGCGACGACAAGGTCGGGGGACACGCGTTCGCGTTCGAAGTCGAGCCACCATCGGCAGTGGTCGATCTCATCCCGGTTCGGCGCCTGATGCAGCCGCCGTTTGCCGCGCGGGGTGAATTTGAAGTGTTTGACCGCGTTGGTGACATAGGCCGTGTCACGCGCGATCCCTGCGCTGGCGAGGGCGCGGTCGAAAAGCTGGCCCGCTGGACCGACGAAAGGGCGACCTTCGAGGTCTTCGCGGTCACCGGGCTGTTCGCCCACGAACATCAGGGGCGCATCCGCGGGGCCTTCGCCGGGAACGGCCTGCGTGGCGTTGGTGTGAAGCGGGCAGCGGGTGCAGGCGTCGAGCGCGGCGTGGAAGCGGTCTTGCGAGGCCGTGAGCGCCTCCTGCGCCTGGGCCACGCGGGCCACGACCTTTTCGGCGCGTGCGGGGGCGAGGGTGGGCGCGGCTTCGGCCATTTCGCGGGCGCGGGTCTGAGCGGTGGCGATGAGGTCGGGGATCAGCCCCGCCTCCGGCATGTTCTTCCAGTATTTCTTGGGCATCTCGGCCTGCATCGCCTTCGGTTTCAGCCGGGCCGGGTTGAAGATCGATCGGAAATAGGTGCGCCAGAGATCCTCGGCCGCGTCGCCGGGCAGGTCGGGGCGCGGAGCGGGATCGGTGAAGGTGAGCCTGCCGGAGGCGAAATGCGCGGTCAGGTCGGGGGTGAAGATCGACCAGTCCATGTCGCCGAACCGTTTGGCGAAAAAGGGCGCGGCGAGTTCGAGGATCGGGTGCGACGGCTCGAACCAGGCCGCGAAACGGCGGCGTTCGGTGTCGGAGCCCAGATCGCGGAACCGGACGAAGGCGTGCATCTTGTGGCGGTCGCGCCCGACCTCTTTCGCGAGCGCGTTCAGTTTCGCCGAACGCGGGTCGCCCCGGTCGGCAAGGAAACCGCGGTCGGTTTGCAGCGCCCAGAGCGCGGCGTAGAGGCGGGCGAAGCGTTCGGGGTCCGAATGAAACACCACCAGCCGCGCCAGGGCGACGAAAGACTTCGGCACGGTGATCTGCGCGGCCTTCGCAGGGGGCGGGGTGTCCGCGGCGAACAGATCGCGCGCTTCGGTGCCGCGAGACCACAGGATCGCCTCGGGCGGCGTGCGCGCCGTCAGATGTGCGCGGGCGGCGTCGCGCCATGCGTCGTAGACCCCGGTCTGTGGCAATGTGACGTGATGCATCAGAACAGGCTCAACTGCTCGGGCGGCGGGGCGAAGCGCGCCTTGAGGTCCGCCGTGTCGAGGTTGCGTGGCCGCCAGTCGAGCGTGGTGAGGAAGGGGCGGGCGTTTTTCAGGTTCGCGCCCATCCGCACGAGGTCGTCGTAGCGCAGCGTGCGGTGGCGCCGGGCGGCGAGGATGCGTTTCACAGTCTTGGTGCCGAGGCCGGGGACGCGCAGGAGCGTTTCGCGCTCGGCCCGGTTCACGTCGACGGGGAAGGCGTGGCGGTTGGCCAGCGCCCAAGCGAGCTTGGGGTCGATGGTCAGGTCGAGGTTGCCGTCTGGCCGCGCCGAGGTGATTTCGCCCACGTCGAAGCCGTAGAACCGCATGAGCCAGTCGGCCTGATAAAGCCGGTGTTCCCGCACGAGGGGTGGCGAGATCAGCGGCAGGGCGGCGGACGCGTCGGGGATCGGCGAGAAGGCGGAGTAGTAGACGCGTTTGAGGCCGTAGCTTGCGTAAAGCCGGGTGGAGCTTTGCAGGATCGTCGCGTCGGTCGCGCCATCCGCGCCCACGATCATCTGGGTCGACTGGCCGGCCGGTGCGAATTTCGGTGCGCGGCGGCCAGTGTGGGTCTTGTCGCCCGCGGTCTCCTTGCGCAGGCGAACGTCGGCCATCGCCTTGCGGATGCGGGCGGGGGATTTCTCCGGCGCGTAGGATTTGACCGCGGCGTCGGTGGGCAGTTCCACGTTGATCGACAGGCGGTCGGCATAGCGCCCCGCCTCGTCCAGAAGGTCGGGCGAGGCGTCGGGGATGGTCTTGAGGTGGATGTAGCCGCGAAAGCTGTGATCCTCGCGCAGCATGCGAGCGATGCGCACCATGTCGGCCATCGTGTCGTCCGGGGTGCGGATGATGCCGGAGGACAGGAACAGCCCCTCGATGTAGTTGCGGCGGTAGAACTCGAGCGTGAGGGTGACGACCTCTTCTGGTGTGAACCGCGCACGGGTCACGTTGCTGCTGACACGATTCACGCAATAGGCGCAGTCGTAGATGCAGAAGTTCGTCATCAGGATCTTGAGCAGGCTGATGCAGCGCCCGTCCGGCGCATAGGCGTGGCAGATGCCGGAGCCGGTGGTCGAACCGATCCCTTTGCCGTCGCGCGAGTCGCGCCTCTGGCCCCCGCTGGAGGCGCAGGAGGCATCGTATTTCGCGGCATCGGACAGGATCGCGAGTTTCTGGTCGAGGGTCAGCGTGGCCATGTGTTCACCATATGTTCACGTTCCTGCCCGGACAATCCGGGCAGGCGGTGACATTTTAGTGAACGTAAGAGTCTCGCTTACAGATCGGCGACCATTTTGCGCAATTCGAACTTCTGGATCTTGCCGGTCGACGTCTTGGGCAACTCGGTGAAGACGACCTTTTTCGGGGTCTTGAAGCCCGCAAGCTGGGCGCGGGTGTGGGCGATCAGCTCCTCCTCGGTGACCTTGGCGCCTTCCTTCAATTCGACGAAGGCGCAGGGCACCTCGCCCCATTTCTCATCCGGTTTGGCGACCACGGCGCAAAGCGCCACGGCGGGGTGATGCATCAGCACATCCTCGACCTCGACCGACGACACGTTCTCGCCGCCCGAGATGATGACGTCCTTCGCGCGGTCGGTGATCTTGATGTAGCCGTCGGGGTGCTGGAACGCGATGTCGCCGGAGTGGAAATAGCCGCCCTTGAAGGCCTTGGCGGTTTCCTCGGGGTTCTTGAAGTAACCCTTCATCACCACGTTGCCGCGCGCCATGATCTCGCCCACCGCCTCACCGTCCCACGGCACCTGCTGCATCCGGTCGTCGAGGACCGTCACCTCCTCCATATCCGCGTGACCCACGCCCTGACGCGCCTTGATCGCGTAGCGTTCGGTGTCGGGCTTGTCCTCCCACTCGTCTTTCCAGAGCGTCTCGGTGATGTGGCCGTAGGTCTCGGTCAGGCCGTAGACCTGACAGACGTGGAACCCCAAAGGCTCGATCCCCGCCAAAACGGCGGCAGGGGGCGGGGCGCCTGCCGTGTAGACCTCGACCGTGTGATCGAAGGCGCGGCGGTCGGCCTCTTTCGCGTTCACGATCATGCCCAGAACGATGGGCGCGCCGCCGAAATGGGTCACGCCCTCGTCCGCGATGGCGTCGTAGATCGCCTTGGCCGTGATGTCGCGGCAGGTGACGATGGTCGCGCCGACGGCGGGCATGGTCCAGGTGTGGCACCAGTTGTTGCAGTGAAACAGCGGCACGATGGTCAGATAGCGCGTCTTGGGTGTCAGCGCCCATGCCACCGCGACGCCCATCGTGTGCAGGTAGGCACCGCGATGGGAATAGACCACGCCCTTGGGGCGGCCCGTTGTGCCGGAAGTGTAGTTGAGCGCGAGGCTTTCCCACTCGTCCTCGGGTATGATCCAGTCGAAACCGGGGTCGCCGGAGTCCAGAAAATCCTCATATTCCACGTGGCGTCCCGTGGCTGGAAAGCCCGCTTCGGGCGCGGCGACTTCCACCACCTTGGGTTTGGGGCCATTCATCTGGGTCAGTGCCTTTTCCACGACCGACAGGAACTGCGTGTCGCACAGGACGACTTTGGCCTCGCCGTGTTCAAGGATATAGGCGACGGTGCCGACATCGAGCCGCACGTTGATCGTGTTCAGGATCGCGCCGGCGGCGGGCACGCCCCAGCTCGCCTCGACCTGCGCCAGCGTGTTGGGGATGACCGTCGCGACCACGTCACCGGGGGCGACGCCGTTGCGCGCGAGGGCAGAGGCAAAGCGGGTGGCCCGTTCGAAGGTCTGGCCCCAAGTAAACCGGCGGTCGGCATGGACGACCGAGGTGCGTTCGGGAAACAGCCGGTTCGCGCGCCGGATATGCGACAAGGGCGTGAGCGGCACGAAGTTTGCCGCGTTCTTGTCCAGTCCGGTCTCATCCTTGAGCCAACCCATGATGTCCCTCCCGTAAAACCTCGGACCCCGATTAGGGCGGATCGGCCCCGCGCGGTCAATCCGGGTTTTTTCGTATGCGCCGGGGGTTTATGGTCGGCCCATGATCTTTTCACGCGGCCGCCGCTACATTTTCGTCCACGCGCCCAAGACGGGGGGCACGTCGCTGGCCCTCATGCTCGAGGATAAGGCGATGAAGGACGACATCATGCTCGGCGATACGCCGAAAGCGAAGAAGCGGCGCGGCAAGGTGAAGGGGATCGAGACATCCGGGCGGCTGTGGAAGCATTCGATGCTCTCGGATCTTTACGGGCTGGTGACGCAACAGGAGATGGAGGATTTCTTCGTCTTCACCCTCGTGCGCAACCCGTGGGACCGGATGGTGAGCTACTATCACTGGCTTCAGGCGCAGAGCTTCGATCATCCGGCGGTGGGCAAGGCCAAGGCGCTGGCCTTCGAGGATTTCGTGACCGACCCGATGATCCTGAGGTCGATGGAATTGAACCCCTATGGCCGCTATGTCGAGGATCAGGACGGGATCGAGCGCGGGGACCATTTCATACGGCTCGAGCACTTGCGCGACGATCTGGAACTGGTCGAGGCCACACTTGGGGTGAAATTTCACGAAATTGCCCATGAAAACGCCTCGAATCGGGGGCGCGACTATCGAAGTGCCTACGATCAAAGGGGCCGCGAGGCGGTGGAAAAGGCCTGCGCCACCGATATTGAGCGGTTCGGCTACCGGTTCGACGGGTAAGTCTGTCGCGCTTGGGGCGACAATGCGGCGGTCTGTGCCGGGATCGTGCGAGAATCCGCAACATTGACTAAAATTCACCTTATTTCTGCCCGAGAATCTGCCCTGAGCCTTTCCAGTCTGTGAACAAGCGACGAGGCCACATGGGCTGCCACCCGGTCTTGTCGCGATCGAAGACTGGGGAATGACCGATGTTCGGGATGCACGACATGCGCGACACAAGCGCCAGCCGCCAGCGGGCGGGGCGTTCCGACGACGTGTCGGGCGAAGCCTACCGCACCACCGGCCTTGTCGCCGGCACCCGGATCGCAACCGCGATGGGATGGCGGGCGGTCGAGGCGATCGCGGTCGGTGACCTCGTCCTCACCTTCGACAACGGCCTGCAACCGGTCGTCGCCGTGACCCGCACGCCGGTCGCTACACCCCTGCGCCCCTCGTCCCAGACCATGCCCGTCGTCGTGCCCGCCGGGGCCCTCGGCAACGCGACCCCCATGACGCTCACAGCCGAGCAGCGGGTCGTCGTCGAAAGCGACGCCGCCGAAGACCTGTTCGGCGATCCCTTCGCGGTGCTCAAGGCCCGCGATCTGGTGGGCTACGCCGGGATCGCGCAGGATGTGGCGCAGGTGCACGACGTCCTTACACTCCATTTCGCCGAGGATCAGGTTCTGCATGCCGATGGCGGCGCGCTGATCGTGGCCACGGCGGATATCCCTGGCGAGACGACGCTCGCCTTCCTGACCAGAACGCCGAAACCGGCACCCTATGCAACCTATGACGGTCTGGCCGCTCGCATGCTCGTGTCCGCCATGACCGACCCGGATGCCCGGCTGGGGGAGGGGGGGCTTTTGCGACCCGCCGCCTAGAACGGGCCGCGACGCGCGCCTTCCGCACCCTCGGCGCGCGTCGCGATTTCCCTTAGACCTTACCGAGTTTTTCGCGCTCGTTCCTGCCCCCCCATATCACCAGCGCGAAATGGCCCCGTCCGACCCCCTTGCCGGACGGGGCCTTCTTATATCCGGGGGTCAGTGATGGAACCGTTGTGTGGGGAAGGCGATGATGCCGTCATCCGAAAGCTGTTTCGAGGCATGGGACGACCCCGCGCGAGCGGCTTCGATCAGGTCGCGCACGCCTTCGGGCGGATGGCCCGTCGCGGCGGCGATCACGTCGCGCATATGCGGGAACGAGTAAGCCTGTTCGGTGAGAGCGGCGGCGCCATAGGCGGTCTGGCCGAGACCGGAGTAATGGCGCAGCGATCCCCCGGCGCGGCGCAGCCGTCGTTCGAAGATCGAGCAGGCGATGAGGCAGCAATCCGCAAGGCCCCGCAGTTCGCGCGCATCCGCCCGTCGGTCCATCGCCGAGACCACCCGGATCGTCAGCCCGTCGACATGCACCTGTTCGCGCATGTAGCGGGCGAGGGTGATCGCTATGTAGTGCCGCAAGGTATCGGTGAGCGTAATGCCCGTTTCCTGCATTCCATCGCCGACAAGGTCGTTGGCGGCGGCGACCAGCGCATCCTGCATCACGTGACCTCCTGTTCTTGCCTTTGGGTCCGTGCAGTCTCAACGCCGGACCATGGGAAAAAGGTTAACGCGCCGCCAAATTTGATCAAAAGAATTTTTCCGAGTGTGGCGAATGTGTTGCGGGATTGCCCGCGCCCTGTGCGCCTATGCCCGAAAGCCGTGCGGTCTGTGGACGGTGGCAAGCGGAGCGGGCGTGCGCCCGCGCATGTCTTGCGCGGGTCCGCCTGCGGCAGACACCGCGCGGGTGGGGGAGGCCAGCCTCCCCGCGACGTCGGCACGCCGCCGTCGCCCCCTCCGAGGTTTCTGGAAACGAAGAAGGATCAGGCGAGCGGGCTTTGGCCGCCGAGCCGGATGAAAAGCGACTCTTCCTCGTCGTTCTTGAAATAGGGCACCGATGCGGGGGCATCGAGATCGGGAAGGCGGCCCGCGATTTCGGCGAGCACGACCTGCGTGATGAACGGCAGGTCGAAATCGCGCACGTCGCTGAGTGGGATCCATTGAAGGTGGCTGAGTTCGTCTTCGGCCCGCGAGAAGTCGTCCGGATCGGTCTTGATCCGGGCCGCGTCGGCCACGAAGAACCGCGCGTCGAACCGGCGCGAGCGTCCCGGCGGCGTGATCGCGCGGAACACGAAGGCGAGCCCGTCCGGCGAGGGCAGGTAGCCCGCCCTCGCGAAGCCTTCCCATGTCGGCGGCGGGGCGGTCGGCCAGTCGCCGGGGGTGCCGAGGATCTGCCCGGTTTCCTCGAAAAGCTCACGGATCGCGGCGGCGAGGAGTGCGGGGCCGATCCCGTCCTTGGCGTCCTCACCCAGTCGGGTGCGGCAGGGCTCGGCCCCCTTGTCGCCCAGCGGCAGACCGTGATCGGCCTTGTCGACCGCGCCGCCCGGAAAGACGAACTTGTTCGGCATGAACGCGGCCTTGGCACCGCGCTGGCCCATCAGGACGCGCGGCTTCGTGTCCGCGTCACGGATCAGCACGACGGTGGCCGCGTCGCGGATCACCTTGGATTTGTCGATGGTCTCGGTCGCCATGGGCCTCCCTCGCGCGGGGGGGAAGCGCCCGCGTCAGTTTTCGCTCTTGGCCTCGGGCGGGGCGAAGCCATGCATCCGCTTGGCCCACTGCACCCCCACCATGAGGCCCTTGAACCTTGGCAGAAGGTAGAGGGAGAGCGCAACCGCGAGGATGGCCAGAACCGAGAACAGCACCATCGGATCGGGGCGGAAGATGGTGAAGCCGTAGTGGAAGAACGGCACCATCAGGTGACCGACCACGAGAATGGTGAGATAGGCCGGGCCGTCGTCGGCGCGTTGGTGATGCAGTTCCTCGCCGCAGACCGGGCAGGTCTCGCGCACCTTGAGGTAGCTTTTCATCAACGGGCCGGTGCCGCACTGCGGGCACTTGCGCCGCCACCCGCGCCAGACGGCGGGTTTCAGCGGGCGTTCGTCGCCGGTGTCGGTGGCGCGTGCCAGATCGGCGGTCGTCGAGGCGTCCATGCGTGTCTCTCAAAGTGGTCTGTTCGCTTTGGGTTTACCTAGGGACTTCGCGCCGGGTTGCCTATGGCGCGATATGTCGCGCCGCCCGGATCGGCGGAATGATGCGGGTTTTTTTTCGTCATGTGCGACGGAACCGGGCAGGGTGCCCGTTTGAAGGTCATTCAGGGCGCGAGAAACGCCCGGCTTCAAGGCAGGACACCTTGAACCCCGAGAGGAGTAAGACATGAAACGAGCACTCAAGATAGCGGGCTACGGCCTTTTGACCGCATCGGCCCTGACGCTGGCCGCAACCGGCGTGGCCTCGGCCAAGCCCGGCGGGCATCGGTCGGACGACATGCGCGGCATGATGCGCGGGCCGCAGATGAGTTTCGCCGAACTCGATGCCAATGGCGACGGGGCGCTTACGCCCGAAGATGCCGTGCAACGCGCGAGCGAGCGGTTCGCCGAGGCCGATGCCGACAGCGACGGATCGGTCACGCTTCAGGAGCTGACCGATGCCGGTGTGGCGCGGTTCGAAGAGAAGTATCAGCAGCGCGTGAACGCCGCGGCGCCGGGCGAAGTGCCGGGGCGTCCGTCGGATGCGCAGGTTCTGGCGCGGGCCGAGAAGATGGCGAGCGGTCTGCTCCAGCGCGCGGATACCGACGGGAACGGCGCGATCGACGAGGCCGAGATGCAGGCGATGCCGGGTCTCGACCGGCTGATCGCTCGGGCCGATACCGACGATGACGGTGCGGTTTCGGAAGAGGAGTTCGATGCGGCACGCCAGAAGGTGCTTTCGCGGATGGACCGGTTCGAAGAGCGCGGCGGGCGTGAAGGCCAATCGATGCGGGACGGTCACGGCCCGCGCGGGGGCGAGCGGATGCCGCAGATGCCCGACCGGCACTAAGAGTTGCGTGACCGGGGCGGGCCCCTTCGGGGGCCTGCCCATCCGGATTGCGCGCGTGAAGGGGACAGAGTTTACTACCGGACGCGATGGATATGGCATTCGACCAAGCCCGAGACGTCTCGGACGAGGCGCTTCTGGTCGCCTATGGCAACGGCGACCGTGAGGCGGCCCGGCTTCTGACCGCGCGCCTTGCGCCGCGGGTGCTGGGGTTCGCCGCGCGTATGCTGGGCGGCGACCGGGCCGAAGCCGAGGACGTGACGCAGGAGGCGATGTTGCGCCTGTGGCGCGTCGCGCCGGAGTGGCGGCAGGGCGAGGCGAAGGTGACGACGTGGTTGTTTCGCGTCGCCTCGAACCTGTGCACCGACCGGTTGCGCAAGCGCCGAAGCGTGGACATCGACAGCGTGGCGGAACCCGAGGACGATGCGCCGGGGGCCGTGGCGGGGCTGATCGAAGCCGACCGGGCGCGGGCGCTCGAAGGGGCGCTGGCGCAATTGCCGGACCGGCAAAGGGAAGCGGTGGTGCTCAGGCATCTCGAGGGGCTGACGAACCCCGAGATCGCCGAAGCGATGGAGATCAGCGTCGAGGCGGTCGAAAGCCTGACCGCCCGGGGCAAAAGGACGCTGGCCGGGATACTCTCCGGCCGGCGCGAGGAGTTGGGATATGGCTCGGATTGACGAAAACGGTCGCGACGACGCGATGCTGGACGAGTTCTTCGAAGCGGGGCGGGCCGACGCGCCCGTGCCGTCCTCGGATCTTCTGGCGCGGATCATGGCGGATGCCGAGGGCGAAGCGGTCGCGCGCGAACATGTAAAGCCCGTGTCGCGCAGCCGGCGCGGATTGTTCGCGGCGCTGGCGGCGGTGATCGGAGGATGGCCCGCGCTCGCCGGAATGGCCACGGCTGCGGCGGCGGGGGTCTGGATCGGCGCGGCCCAGCCCGAGGCGCTGACCGTGTTGACGGGTGGTGTGCTTTCCACCTCGGCGTCGGACTTTGAACTGGAAGAGATTTATCCGGGCTATTCGGCCTATGTCACTTATCAGGAGGCGATGTCGCAATGAGCGGGACAGACACATCGACGCGGCGCGGGTTTCCGATCTGGGCCAAGGCGCTTCTTGCCGTATCGCTCGCGCTGAACCTGCTTGTGGCGGGTGTGGTGGTCGGGGCGCGGTTCGACGGTGACGGGCCGAAGGGTCCGCCGGGCCGCTCGACACGGGATGCGCGGTCGTCCTTCGATCCTGCGCTGGGCCCGTTCTCGCGGTCGCTGCCCGATCCGTACCGTGAGCAGGCCGTCCAAGCGTTGCGCGAACGGGCGGGGGATTACCGCGACAACCGGGCGCAACTGGCCGATCAACTGGCCACGATGCTGACGATCCTGCGGGCGGAGGAGTTCGACGAGGAGGCGCTGCGGGCTGTCATGGCCGCGCAAACCGAAGTGTTCGAACGGCGTGGCGAGATCGGGCGCGACGTGGTCGTGGAGCAGATCGCCGCGATGTCCGCCGACGAACGTGCGGCGCTGGCGGCGCGTATGGAAGAGGGGTTCAAACGGGCGATGGACCGGGCCAAGCCGCCGAAACGCTAGGCCGCGCTGCGTTCGGGCGCGCAGGTCACGATGTTGCGCCCCCCGGCCTTGGACACGTAAAGCGCCCGGTCGGCCTGATCCCACAACTCGCGCGGGTTGCTTATCGAGTTGGAACACAGCGCCATGCCGATGGACAGGGTGACCGAAATCGGGGTCTGTCCGTCACGGGCGTCGACCGGGGTATCGGCGACGGCGGCCCGCAGGCGCTCGGCGGTCAGCCGCGCCTCGTCCCCGGTGGTGTCGCGCAGCACGACAAGGAATTCCTCGCCCCCGATGCGCGCGACGAGGTCGATCTCGCGCAAGGTGGCTTTCAGGCGGCGCGCGGTCTCCACCAGCACGTCGTCGCCGGCGAGATGGCCGAAGCGGTCGTTGACCGATTTGAAGTGGTCGAGGTCCAGCAACAGCATGGCGCAGGATCGGCGCGTGGCCCCATGTTCCTTCTGCATCCGGGCGAGGTAGCCGTCGGCGTAGCGGCGGTTGAACAGCCCCGTGAGCGGATCGCGCAACGCCTCGTCCAGTTGATCCTCGACGCGGGCGCGCAGCCGGTCGGTTTCCCGTTTCCGGTCCAGAAGCCGGTCCAGACGCGCGACCAGTTCCGCGCTGGAGAAGGTGCCGCGCATCACGGCGTCCGCCCCGAAGTCGAAAGCCATGTCGGCGGTGTCGTCACGGTCGCGTGGCGTGTGCAGCAGGACGAGCGCGTGGCGCGTCGACGGTCGGGCGCGCAATTCCGCGACAAGCCCAAGCGCCGCGCCGGGGTTGCCCGGTGTCAGCGCGATGACATAGGCATCGCCCTCGGCCTCCGGTTCCAGCGCGGTCGCAGACGTGGCGAGCGTCACCTTGGCACCCGAGGCGGCGGCGATCCGGCTGCGCCAGCCCGGCCCCTCGGTCGCGGTGGGGGGGACCACCGTGATGCGGGCGCGTGGCGCGAACCCGGCGGATGCTTCGGCGAATGCGTCGGCTGCGCCCAGGGGCTGACGGCGCAAAAGCTCCTCCCGCTCGGCGCGTTTGCGGGTCAGGTTGCGCAGAAGGGCGAGCAGAAGCGCCTCGCCCGGAAGGTCGGTCAGGCATTCCTCGGCCCCAGCCTCCAGCGCGGCGATCCGGGCCACCCTGTCGTCGGCCGCGCCGTAGATCACGACGGGCACCTCGGCCAGATCGGGCCGGGCCTTCAGGGCGCGGCAGGCGGCGATACCGCCACCGGGAAAGTCGATGTCGATCAGGATGACATCGGGTTTGTCGGCGATGGCGCGCGCCAGCAGCTCGTCCCGCGTGCGCGCCTGTGTCACGCTGTGCCGCGCCGCCGCCAGCCGCGCCTTGAGCGCGATCCGGTCGGTGACGAGGTCGTCTGCGATGATGATGCGTCCGCCCATTCTTTTCTGCTCGATTTTGTATTAAGTGCTCCGCGATTGGGTAATCTTTGCCCAAGAAGTCTTAACAAAGGGTTTCTCCCGGTCGGGATGAGGGGCAGATGAAGCAGGAAATGGCCGAAACCATCGGTTTACAGGCACTTGGCTGGCTTGCGGGCAACGATGACCTGCTCCCGGTCTTTCTGGGTTCGACGGGCGGTGACGTGGGCGCGTTGCGGGAAGGGGCAGGTGATCCGCAGTTCCTTGCCGCCGTGCTCGACTTCATCACGATGGACGATGCCTGGGTCGTGGCGTTCTGCGATGCGTCCGGGCTGGACTATGCGCAGCCGATGCAGGCCCGGCAGGCGTTGCCCGGCGGGGGCGAGGTGAACTGGACATGAACCGCAAGGTGGATGCGATCCTGTTCGACAAGGATGGCACGCTGTTCGATTTCGATGCGACCTGGACGGTCTGGGCGAATACGGTCATCGAACGTCTTGCACAGGGCGACCCCGCGCTGGCGGACGCGATCGCGGAGGCGGTCGAGTTCGACCGGGCCACGGGCCGGTTTCGGGACGCATCGGTCGTGATCGCCGGGACGCCCGACGATGTCGCCAAGGCCGTTGCGCCGGTTCTGGGCATCGCGCCGGATGTGCTGATCGGTGGCATGAACGCCGCCGCCGCGACCGCGCCGATGGCCGAAGCCGTGCCTTTGGTGCCGCTTCTCACGGGACTGCGGGCCAAGGGCCTCAAACTCGGCGTGGCGACCAACGATGGCGAGGTTCCGGCGCGTGCGCATCTGGGAAGCGCAGGCGTTGTCGAGGCTTTCGATTTCATCGCCGGGTCCGACAGCGGCTGGGCGCCCAAACCGGACCCGGCCATGTGTCTGGCCTTTGCCGAGGCCATGAACCTAGCACCGCACCGGATCGCGATGGTCGGCGACAGCCTGCACGATCTTGTCGCCGCCCGCGCAGCCGGGATGCACGCGGTGGCGGTGCTGACGGGTCACGCCGATGAGCGCCGACTCACCGGACATGCGGATGTCGTTCTGCCCGACATCGGTTACCTCCCCGGTTGGTTGGGGTTTTGAGCGCACCACCTGAGGTGGATCGCGTTAACCTATTGATAACATTTGTTTTGAATTCTGGGCCGAGAACGCCGACTTTGCGCGCGGTCGGTGCTTCGTTCGCCTGATTTTTCCGGTTTCTTAACCCCGCAACTCTAGTCTTAAGACTTAATTGAGGGTTCCAGCATGCATGGCATTATTTGCCGTTCTTTCGAAATGTTCGTGAGGTCCGCCTACGGGGCGGAGCTATGGGGCGCGGCGCTGGATCAACTCGACCTGCCGTTCGACGGGTTCGAGACGATGTTCCAATACGACGACCATCTGGCGGATCGTCTCGTGTCCTGCTGCGCCATCCTTCTGGGCAAACCGCGCGACACGCTTCTGGAAGACTTCGGAACCTTTCTCATCACCGCAACGCCGTCCGGGCGGGTGCGCCGCCTGCTGCGGTTCGGCGGTCTCGACTACGAGGATTTCCTGCATTCGCTGGAAGACCTGCCGGGCCGTGTCGCGCTCGCGGTTCCCGATATCGGCCTGCCGGATCTCGTGCTCTACGAAATCGAACCCGGACGCTTCGAACTCGCCTGCCGAAGCAAGGTCAGGGGCGCAGGGCATGTCATTGCGGGGCTCTTGCGGGCGATGGCGGACGACTACGGCGCGCTAGTGCTGCTCGACCACGTGGGCCGCCGCCGAAGTGTCGAGATCATCGACATCCATCTTCTCGAATCCTCTTATTCCGAAGGGCGCGGCTTCGATCTGAGCGAAGGCGGGCTGACGGCGGGGGGGCAGGTCGGATGAACGACATGACACCGCTGCGCGTGACCGTTTCGGGCCGCGGACTGGATCGGCTCATGCCCCTGCACCTGCTGCTCGATATGGAGGGGCGCATCGTGCAGGTCGGCCCCACGATGGCCAAGGTTCTGCAAGGGCAGACCTTTCTCGGCCAGCGGATGCTGGACCTGTTCGACCTCAAACGCCCGCGCGAGGACGAGATTTTGGCGCTGCTCGAAAAGGGGGCGACCGGCAAGGTGCTGCTGCGCCTGCGGGCCTATCCCCAGACGCAATTCATCGGAAGTGCGGTGACCTTGCCCGACCACGCGGGTGTGCTGGTCAACCTGTCCTTCGGCATCTCGACCTTCGACGCGGTGCGCGATTTCCGGCTCGCCGGCTCGGATTTCGCGCCGACCGACCTGACGCTCGAACTGCTCTATGTCGCCGAGGCGAATGCGGCGGCGATGGCCGAGAGCCGGGCCTTGAACGAACGGTTGCACGGAGCCAAGCAACTCGCTGAATCCGAAGCGCATACGGATGCGCTGACCGGGCTGCGCAACCGGCGGGCGCTGGATCAGGAACTCCACCGGCTGATCGAACGCCGGGTTCCGTTCACGCTCGCCCATCTCGATCTCGATTTCTTCAAGTCGGTGAACGACACGCTGGGCCACGCGGCTGGCGATTTCGTTCTGGGTCAGGTGGCCCGCGTTCTGGTGGAAGAGACGCGAACGAACGATGTGGTCGCACGGGTCGGCGGCGACGAATTCGTCCTCCTTTTCATCGGGTTGACGGATCGGGAGCGGATTTCGGCGCTCGCGGGTCGGATCATCGGACGGCTTGAGGAACCCATGCCGTTCCATGGCACGCCCTGTCGGGTGTCCGGGTCCATCGGCCTCGTGCTGTCGACGCAATACGAGCGGCCGGATGCCGAACGGATCATGGCGGATGCGGATACGGCGCTCTACGCGTCGAAAGAGTCGGGTCGGTCGCGGTTCACCTTCATCAACCCGAAGATCGGCACGATGGAATATGGTCCGAGGGCCGGGTGATCGCCCTAGATCGTGGCCTGAGCGGCGCCAGATCGAACACCGCCCCGCGGTCCCGAACCTCTCCGACCTTTCGCCAATATGAGGCGGGATCGTGCGTTGCTAGCCTCGATGCGTGACGAATGGGTGGCGAGGCGACCTCCGCGACCCGTCGCAGGCGACCGCAACCATGACGGAGGGGGCCTTGAACTCAGCTATGATCGTCGACGATCACCCGCTGTTCTGCGACGCACTTTCCATGACGCTCAGGGCCTCGATGGGGATCGAGCATGTGGTGACGGCGGGCACGCTGGAAGCGGCGTTGGATCACCTCGCCCGCGACACGGCCCCGGATGTCATTCTGCTCGACCTGAACCTGCCCGATGTTCACGGTCTCGAAGGGCTGGTCCGGCTCGTGAAATCCAGCGCCGAGACGCCCGTCATCATCGTCTCGTCCGAGACCGAGCCGCGCGTGGTCCGGTCGGCCATTCGGGTCGGCGCGGCGGGATATGTGCCCAAACATTCCTCGCGCGACACCTTTCGGCTGGCCCTGACCCAGATCATGCGCGGCGAGGTCTATGCGCCCGAGGTCGCGCTGTCTCATCAGTCCGCGAACGCGCCGCTCACGGCCCGCGAAGACGCGCTCGTGCGGATTTCTCACCTGACCCGGCAACAGGCGCGCATTCTCCAACTCATCTGCGCGGGGCAGATGAACAAGCAGATCGCATATGAGTTGTCGATTGCCGAGACGACGGTGAAGGCTCACGTCACCGCGATCATGCGAAAGCTCGGGGTGCAAAGCCGAACGCAGGCCGTGCTGATCGCGCAGGAGGCGAATTTCAGTTCGCTGCTTCAGGACAACTGAGGCCGCGCGGCTCCAGCCTTTTGAGACAATCCCCCGGTTTTTCGCACAGGTTCAGGATATCCTGAAGGTCGCTGGACCTTGGTCGTATAGGGCGCGCTGCGGGGCGGGAGTAGCGTCGCCCCATGTGGAGGATCATCACCGCTGTCTGGGTTGCCTGTCTGACGCTCGCCTGCGCGCTCGGCGCGGTCGCGGCGGAATGGGCGCCTGCGTCGCGCGTCGAGATCGAGGGGCGAATCGTGCCGCCCTATGCGCTGGGCGCGCCCATCGGTGACGACGGCGTTTACCACCTGCTGAACTCGGGCGGTGCCGAGATCGGCTATGCCTTCCAGACCGGGCCGCTCGCCCCGCTGCCGGGGTTTTCGGGCAAGCCCATCGACATGCTCGTTCTGCTCAAGCTCGACGGAACGATCATCGACGTCCGCCTCCTGTCCCAGAAAGAGCCGGTCTTCGTTTCGGGTCTGGGCGAGGCACCGTTTCGGGCGTTTCTCGAACAATATCCGGGGCTTTCCATCACCCAGCCGCTTGTCGTCGGGGTGCCGTACGGCAAGGCGGGCGGTGGGTCCGACCTCGTCTATCTGGACGGGGTGACCAAGGCGACGGCCAGCGTGCGCATCGCCCACGAATCCATCCTCGCCGCCGCGCTACAGGTCGCGCGGGACAAGATGGCGGGGGTCGGGGGGGCTTCGACCGCGCCGGCGCGTCCGAAGATGGAGTATGCCGAGGCGCTCGACTGGCAGGCGCTTGTCGACGAAGGGATCGCAAGGCGCCTGAAGGTGACCAACGCCCAAGTCGACGCGGCCTTTGCCGGCACCATCTGGGCCTCAGACGATCCCGAGGCGCGCGCCGATCCTGAGGGCCTGTTCCTCGACCTGTGGTTGGTCGACATCGGTCCGCCTGCCGTCCAACGCGCCATCTTCGCCCCGGACACGGTGGACGAGCTTGCGCGGCTTCACGCGGTCAGCCCGGATGACGAACCGATCCTCGTGATGGATGGCGGTCGCCATGGCCTCGTGTCAGCGGATTTCGTGCGGAATACCGCGCCCGACAGGGTGTCCGCCGTTCAGGGCGGTTTCCCGGTCGCGCTGCGGGATGCGGATATGTTCCCCGATTTCCTGCCCGGCGTGCCGGAGCATGACACCGCGATGATCCTGCGGGCCGATCGCAGGCTGGGGTTCGATCCGATCACGGAATGGGTGCTCAGGGTTCAGGCGGTGCGCGCGCACGGCATGTTCCAACCCGAGATCGGCGACGTGCATTTCGAGATCGCGTATCAAGCGCCGGAGCGGTTCTACGACGTGCCCGAGGTCGTGACACCGCGCCCCGCCTGGCAGGAGGCGATCGTGAACCGGCAGGCCGACCTGATCGCGCTGTCGGTGTTCCTCGTCGCGCTTCTGGGGCTCCTGGGTCCGGGGATGAACTGGTTCGCGGGGCTCGGATCATTCACCTCTATTCGGCTTGGCATTCTGGCCGTGGTCGTGGGGTTCATCGGATACTGGGGGCAGGGGCAGCTTTCCATCGTCACGGTCCTCGCCGTCCTGCGCGCGGCGGTCGGCGAGGGGTCTTTCGCCGTTCTGCTCTACGACCCTTTCTCACTCCTCATCTGGGCGGCGACGATCCTCGGTTTCGTGCTGTGGGGCCGGGGGTTGTTCTGCGGCTGGCTGTGCCCGTTCGGCGCCATGCAGGAGTTCGCGCATCACATCGGCCGCGCCCTCCGTCTGCCCGAGGTCGAGGCGGGGCCGCGGCTCGACCAATGGCTCAAGAAGGTGAAATACGTCGCGCTTTTGGGGCTGATCCTGACCGCCTTCGTGGTGCCCGATCAGGCCGAGAAGGCCGCCGAGATCGAGCCGTTCAAGACCGCGATCACCGTCTCGTTTCAGCGCGAATGGTTCTATGTCGCCTATGCGGCGCTCTGGCTGGGGCTCGGCACCGTCTTTTTCAAAGGCTTCTGCCGCTACGTCTGCCCGTTGGGCGCGGTCATGGCCATCGGGGGGCTCTTGCGCACCCGGAGGTGGATCGCACGGCGGGTGGACTGCGGCTCGCCCTGCCAGTTGTGCAGGGTCAAATGCCGCTACGGTGCGATCAAGAAGACCGGCGAAATACAGTATGACGAGTGTTTCCAGTGCCTTGACTGCGTGTCGATCCATGACGATCCGACCCGCTGCGTGCCGCTCGTCCTTGCCGAAAAGCGCCGCACCAAGGTGGCCGCATGAGCCTGACGCGCCGCAGGTTCATGGCCCTCGTGGCGAGCATTGCGATGCCGGGCGCGGCGGGTGCGGTGAACCGCGAGGTGTGGCGCGGACGTGCCTTTGGCGGTGACGTGTCGCTCGACCTGACCGGCCCGCGCGACCGTGTGGCGGCGGATCTCGTCAGGCTGACCGCCCGGATGCGCGAGATTGAGGCGCGCTTCACGCTCTACGAGGATGATGGGCCATTGGTGCGGTTGAACCGGATCGGGAAGGGGCCGCTCCATGGCGACCTGCGCCGGGTGATGGAGGTGTCGCGGCGGGTGCATGTCGCCACGAACGGCGTGTTCGACCCCACGGTGCAGTCGCTCTGGAGGGCGCTGGCCGAAGGGCGCGGTGCGGATTTGTTCGGTGTGGGACTGGATCGTGTTCGGATGACAGATACCGAGATCACGCTGGCGGACGGGCAGGCCCTGACCTTCAACGGCATCGCGCAGGGCTATGCCGCCGACGCGCTGCTCGCGATGCTTTCGGGCTGGGGCTATTCGACCGCGCTGGTCGACATGGGCGAACAGGCCGCGCTGGGCGGGCCGTTCCGGCTTGGGCTGGTGGACCCTGCGGTGGGGCGGATCGGTCAGGTCACGCTGACGGGACAAGCGGCCGCCACATCCTCGCCCGCGGCCATGACCATCGGGGGGCGTGCGCATATCCTACACCCGAAAGGCGGGCGCGCCATCTGGTCCACGGTGACGGTCATCGCAGCGTCCGCGACACTTGCCGACGCGGCCTCCACCGCGTTCTGCCTGATGGAGCGGGACGCCATCAGGCAGGCCAAGGAAGCCCTCGGCCTGTCCGATGTGCTGCTCGTCGAAAAAAACGGCGACCTCAGCCGGCTTTAGCGGTCCGGCGGCAGAAACGTCAGGCCATGGGCCTCGAACAGGGCCTCGATCCGCCCGTCTTCAAGCGCCTTTTCGATAGCGTAGTCAACGGCATAGCCCAGATCGCGGTGCTGGTGGTTGATCGCGACGCCGACCGTCCAGCTCGACCGGACGAGGCCCGGATACGGTGGGACGTGGATGTCCTGCGCCTCGGTCAGCCCCGCTTCCAGAACCGCGCGCGGCCCCATCGCGGCCATGACCTCGCCCCCGACGAGGGCGGTCATGGCGGCCTCGGTCGTCGGGAACCGATGCACCTTGTCGCCCACCGCGCCCCGACCCACCGACGCGAGGTAGAAGTCGGACAGCGAGTCGTTCTCGACCGCCACCGTGTCATAACGGAAATAGGCTGGCGTCGGGCCGCCGTCCGGGTAGGCTGCGCGGTCAAAGGCGATGGCCAGTTCCTCGCCCGCGTATTGCCCGGTAAAGACGACCTGTTCGATCCGGCAGGTCAGTTCGCTGTCATAAGGCGCGTGCAGCATCACGTCGGACACGCGCCCGTTCACCACCGCGCCTTTCCAGACGTAGTTCATCAGGTCGGTGTCTAGGTTTTCGCCCGCCTGCACGAAGCGGAAGCGCGCCTCGACGCCCAGGTCGTCTGCGATGATCCTGCCGATCTCGATGTCGATGCCGACCGGCTGCCCGCCCGTTTCCACGGACCACGGCGCGAAATCCTCGTAGACCGCGAATTCGATCCAGCCTTCGTCGATGATCCGGTCGAACTCCCGCCCGATGTCCTGAGCGAAAGTGTTCTGCGGTTTGGGTTGCGGGACATAGTCCTCGCAACGCGCCAAGGCCGGCCCCGCGAAAGCAAGACCGGCCATCAGGCTCGTCAGAGCGAACAGGCGTGTCATGGCGTCAATGCGCGGCGGACAGGCCGACGGTCAGGATGTCGCCCGCCTGTTTCCACGTGGCCTGATCGTCCGACAGGATGCGCGAGGCCTCGAAGGCGACGGAATCCGCGATGGGCGCGCCCGAGCCGGTTTCGACGGTCGCGGCGATGTCGGCCAGTTCGACCTTGAGCGCCTCGGGGTCGGCGACCGATCCGGACAGAAGCTCGTCCCGGATCGCACCGAGGCGCGTGGCATGATCGTCCAGCGCCCCGTCATCGGGCCGCGTCTCGACATAGGTGCGGATGGCCCACGCGGCTTTCTGGCCCAGAAGCTCGCCGAACGCGGGCATCTTGGTGATCCCGTTCTGGGTCATGCCGTGGCGGAACCGTTCGACATACCATTCGTCACCGTATTCGGCGGCTTCCAGATAACGCAGGTCCGGGGCCAGCCCGCCGGACACGACGCCAAGCCCATGACAGCGCGCGCAGTTCTGGGTGTAGCCCGATGCCCCGATCTCGATCGCTTTCAACCAGGTTTCCTCGCCCACCGCTTCGGCGCGGTAGGGGTTTTCGATCAGCCATTCCTCGCCCACATCGGGCAGGGCTTCGGTGTTCACGGGCTGGGGCGTGACGTCGCCGTGACCGATGGCCATCCCGCCAAGCGTCAAGGTTCCGGCGAGCGTCGTGGCCGCGATGAGAGCGAGTTTCTGCATGGTGTTCCTCCGCGTTTCTCGGCCCAACTATCGACGCGCCGCCGCGTCGCACCATTAGACCTTGGTGCAAGCCAACCGGCCCGATACGGCGCAAATCGCCGGAATCACGCCGGAAAAGGCATATCTGCGACCTAGGTCTAATGGGCCGTCGCGATGTCCTTCCTCTAGCGTCGTCGGCGTGGAGGAGACGATGCGCAAGATCGTGCGGAATGCGGCCCCGTGGGCCATTGGTCTGACGCTGGCCTGTTCGGGCGGGCTACTTGCCGAACCGCTTCAGGTTCGCGTCGGCTACCTTCGGCTCGAGGAACCGCCGCGCGCGGTTCTGTCGAACCTCGACACCGTGCCCGCCGACCTCGGCATCGCTGGGGCAAGGCTCGGGTTGGCCGACAATGCGACCACCGGCACCTTCATGGGGCATGATTACGCCCTCGAAATCGTCTCGCTTGCGCCGGGTGGCGACGTGGTGGCGGCGGCGCGTGACATGGCGGGGCAGGTCGATCTGATCCTCGCCGACATGAACGCCGAGGCGCTTCTGAGCCTCGCCGATTTGCCGGATGTCGCCGGGGCGCTCATCTTCAACGTCTCCGACGCATCCGAACGCCTGCGCGATGCCGATTGCCGCGCGAACGTGCTTCATACCGCGACCGAGGCCGCGATGCGTTCGGATGCGCTGATGCAGGTTCTGTTGGCGAAACGCTGGACGAAAGTGGCCCTGATCGAAGGGCCGGGGGGCGCGGACGCGGCGCTGGCCGCCGCCTACCGCGCATCTGCGCGAAAGTTCGGCGTCAGGATCGTCTCGGACGCCCGGTGGGACGACACCGCAGACCTGCGGCGCACGGCCTCGGCCGAAGTTCCGCTTCTCACGCAGGGGTTCAAGGATCACGACGTGGTGCTGGTGGCCGATGCCGCGGACGATTTCGCCCGCTACGTGGAGCACAACACATGGGTGCCGCGTCCGGTGATCGGTGTCACCGGCCTGACCCCTGTGGCCTGGGCCCCGGTGGTCGAACAATGGGGGGCGGCACAGCTTCAATCCCGCTTCTCCGACCTAGCAGCGCGCGACATGCAGCCCCGCGACTATGCCGCCTGGGCCGCCATGCGCGTGATCGGCGAAGCGGTGACGCGCACCAATGCCGCCGACGCCTCCGCGCTGCGCGCCTACATCCTGTCCGATGCCTTCGAACTTGCGGCGTTTCAGGGCCGCCCCCTCAGCTTTCGCCACTGGAACGGTCAGATGCGCCAGCCGATACCGGTGGTGAACGCCCGCGCGGTCGTCGGCTCGGCCCCGCTCGACGGGTTCGAACATGCCCGCAATCCGCTGGACAGCCTCGGCCTCGACGCGCCGGAAAGTGCCTGCACGGCCTTTGGAGATTGATATGCTTCGCACCTTCGCAACCGCCCTCTGCCTTCTGACGCCGCCCGCACTTGCCGGAGAGATCTGGGTTACGAACGAGAAGGACGATACGATCAGCGTCATCGACATCGAGACGCTCGAAGTGACCCGCACGATCCCCACGGGCGAGCGGCCACGCGGGATCACCTTCAACTCGGATCATTCGCTGGTCTTTATCTGCGCCTCGGATTCGAACGCGGTTCAGGTGATGGACCCGGACACGGGCGAAATTCTGCACGACCTTCCCTCCGGCGCCGATCCCGAGCAATTCGTGCTTGCGCCCGATGACCGTCACCTTTGGATCGCCAACGAAGACGATGCGGTCACGACGGTCGTCGATGTCGAAACCCGCAGGGTGGTCGCGCAGATCAACGTCGGGATCGAACCCGAGGGCATGGCCGTGTCGCCGGACGGCAAGACGGTGATTACCACGTCCGAGACGACGAACATGGCGCACTGGATCGACACGGACAGCAAGACGATCCGCGCCAACACGCTGGTCGATGCGCGGCCCCGGCACGCCGAGTTCATCAAGGACGGGACCGAGCTGTGGGTCAGTTCGGAAATCGGCGGCACCGTCTCGGTGTTTTCCACGGCGGATCAGGCGCCTGTGGCCAAGATCGCCTTCGCCATTCAAGGCGTGCACGAAGACCTGATCCAGCCGGTCGGGTTCGAAGTCACGCCGGATCAGAAGACCATTTTCGTCGCCCTCGGGCCGTCCAACCATGTCGCCGTGGTGAATGCCGAGACCTACGAGGTCGAAGACTACCTCCTCGTCGGGCGGCGGGTCTGGCACATGGCGTTTTCGCCGGATCACACGCGGCTTTTCACCACCAACGGCGTGTCCGGCGACGTCACCGTTATCGACGTGGTGCAAGGGGAGCCGATCAAGACCATCAAGGTCGGCCGTTTCCCCTGGGGCGCGGCAACGCGACCCTGACGCAACGAGTGGCCATTGGCCCGGTTCATGGGAGGACCGAAAATGAAACGCATCACCCTGACCCTGGCGGCCGCCGTTTTCGCCTTTCCGGCGTTTGCCGACGACGACGGTGCCGCCGCACGCTTCGGATTGGCGGGCATCCTGTCGGCCACGAATTCCGAAGACCTGCCGCCGATCATGCTGTCGGCGGGTCAGCCGCTCGCCGATGCGCCGCTGGTTCTGAAGTCGGGCACCTATTACGAGATCGAGATCGAAGCGGACGGGTCGCAGGAGCTTGCGCTGGTCGGCGCGGGCTTTTTCCGGGCGATCTGGATCGACGAGATCGTTGTCGAAGGGCTTGAGATCCGCCCTCTCGGTATCGACAGTTTCGAGTTCGACGAGGCGGGCGTGATGGAGGTGGGCTTCGTCGCGATCAAACCCGGCAGTTACACCCTGAGCGTGCCGCAATCGCGTGGCGACCTTCAGACGCTTCAGATCACCATCGAATAGCAGGGTCAGGGGGAGCGGATGAGCGGTCTTTCGGTTCGAAACGTCACCTATCACTGGGGCAGGCACCGGGCGCTGGACGAGGTGTCGTTCGACGTGGCCCCCGGCGCGTTCTGTGCGCTCTTGGGCCCCAATGGCGCGGGCAAGTCGACGCTTTTCGGGCTGCTCACGGGGCTGTTCAGACCCGAGCGGGGCAAGCTGGTGCTGGCGGGTCACGACATGGACCGCGCGACCCGGTCGGCGCTTGCGGTGACGGGCGTCGTGTTCCAGCATCCCACCCTCGACCTCGACCTCTCGGTCTGGCGTAACATGCTTTATTTCGCCGGGCTTCAGGGGCTCACCGGGCGCGGTATGCGCGGACGGGCCGAAGCGGCGCTGGCGCGTCTGGGGATGGAAGAGCGTGCGGGCGAAAAGGTGCGCGCGCTGAACGGCGGCCACCGCCGGCGGCTCGAAATCGCGCGGGCCCTGATGCACGACCCGCAAGTCCTGCTGCTCGATGAGCCGACCGTCGGTCTCGACGCGCCGACGCGCCACGACCTGACCGCGCATGTCCACGCGCTTGCCCGCGACGAGGGGTTGAGCGTGCTTTGGGCCACGCACTTGACCGACGAGGTGGCGCCGGGCGATCACCTCGTCATCATGCACAAGGGCCGCGTTCTGGAAGAGGGGCGCACTCCGGCGACGGGCCCCGCACTGACCGCACATTTCCTTGCCATGACGGGCCGCGCGGTCCGGGCCGACGAGGCCGCCTGATGAAACACGCGCTGTCCGCTCTCATCTCGATCTGCCAGCGCGAGGGGCTTCGTTTTTTCGGGCAGACCGGGCGGCTGGTGGCGGCGCTCGTGCGACCGCTCATCTGGCTGTTCGTCTTCGCGGCAGGCTTTCGCGCGGCGCTCGGCCTGTCCATCACCCCGCCCTACGAGACCTATATCACCTTCGAGACCTACATCGTGCCGGGGCTGGTCGGGATGATCCTGCTGTTCAACGGTATGCAAAGCTCGCTGTCGCTGGTCATGGACCGCGAATTGGGCACCATGCGGCTGCTCTTGACCGCGCCGCTGCCGCGCTGGTGGCTTCTGACTTGCAAGCTCATTGCCGGGGCGCTGATGTCGGTGTTGCAGGCCTATGCATTCCTCGCCATCGCCGCCCTTTACGGCATTCGGTTTCCCGCGCTCGGTTACCTCACCGTCGCGCCCGTCCTGCTTCTGGCCGCCTTCATGGTCGGCGCGCTGGGGATCGCGCTGTCATCGACGATCAAACAGCTCGAAAATTTCGCGGGCGTGATGAACTTCGTCATCTTCCCGATGTTCTTTTTGTCCTCCGCTCTCTATCCGCTCTGGAAGATGGCCGAAGCGAGCGCGCTTCTGCACGACATCTGCGCTGCGAACCCCTTCACCCACGCGGTCGAAGCGGTGCGCTTCGCGCTTTACGTCCAGCCCAACTGGTTCGCGCTCGGCGTCACGGTGGCGGCAGGACTTGTCTTCATGGGGATCGCGCTTTGGGGCTACGATCCGGGGCGGGGGATGGTGCGACAGAAGGCCGGGGGACCGGCAGGGTCGTAGAAATTTCGCGACGTAGGTCGGATAAACGGGCGGGGCGGGCTGTGGCACACTCCCGGTGCGGAGGATACCCGATGACCCGACTATCGCTGATCGCCACGCTGCTGTTGTGGGCCTTGCCCGCCGGTGCCGAAGACCTCGCCCTGGATCTGGGCGAGCGCACGACGGTGGACGATGGCGGCACGCTGAACCCGCACGAAATGTCGATGGCCCGCGTGATGGAGAATATCCGAGACGGGCAATCGGGGATGGTCCTGTGTTCCACCGGCTACCTCGTCACCAAGTCCGGGCGTCATGGTCTGGCCCGCGAACTGTTCACGCGCTGCGCCGAAGATGGCTATACCGGCGCGATGACCTGGATGAGCCAGCTCGACGACAATGGGTTGGGCGGCGCGCAGGATCTGGAAGCCGCGACCGAATGGAACCGCCGGGCCGCCGAAGCGGGCGATCCCGTGGGCAAGTTCAACCGGGGTCTCGACCTTTTGCGCGGCCGGGGCGTCGCGCAGGATGAGGAAGCCGGACGCCGACTGGTGGACGAAGCGGCGAACGAGGGCCTTCCGGTCGCCGAACGCCTGCGCCGCGCCGACTACGATCTGGACGAAGTGACGCCCGATGCCGACGAATGGCGGTATCAGACCCTGTTCTGACCCGGATTTGCGACGAAGGTCGTATATGACCCCCGACGAAGGTCGGGGGTTTTGTTTGACGTAAATCAAGGGTTTAGGGCGGCATCGGGCCGATCCTGAGAACCGCGATCACCCAAGGTCGCGGCTCAGGAGTTCCAAATGATACGTCTATCCCTCGCCCTCGTCGCCTGTCTCGCCACCCCCGCCATTGCCGATGAATACGACGCGATAAAAGCGCAGGCCGGTGAACGACTTTTCGACAAGGAATGTCACCGCTGCCACTCGGTCGAGGCCGACCGGGCCAGCTACGGCCCCTTGCTGAACGGCGTGCTGAACCGGGCAGCGGGAACCTTTGCCGACTACCCGTATTCGGACGCCCTTCGGGGCGCCGGGTTCGTCTGGACCTCCGGCGCGCTCAAGGCATGGATGGAGGACAACGACGGGTTTCTTCCCGGCACCAAGATGCGCCATGTCGGTATCGACGATCCCACCGTGCAAGATTTCATCGTGACCTATCTCGCCAGTCTGACCGAGTAAGTCGCGGCGGCGCGGTCTGGGCCGCACGGCGCATCGGTGCGCGTCGCATTGTCACGTCGGCCTCCCGGCCCGGCTCCACGATCCGCACCCGAAAAGTCTGCATCGAACATCCTAGAAGCGGGCGAAGGGCCCGCAAATAGGACCAAAGGACAAGGCGCGCTTTGCTGTGGGAAACCCTTGAAAACAAGGGGGTCGTAGAGGTCTTACGACCTTTAGCCAATTTGCCCGGGGATAGGGCTTGCCGATCATGAAAGCGGCTCGACCAGCGTCCGGTCACATCAGCGATCAAGGGTCGGACGCCAGACTATCCATGGGAGGATACAGATGAACAGATTTGTCAAAGCCGCCGTCGCAGTGACTGTGGCCCTTGCCGCGTCCAGCCCGGCCTTCGCCAATGTGACGGAAGAGGACCTCGCCAACGACCGCGACACGCCCGAAAACATCCTGACCAACGGCATGGGGCGCGATCTTCAGCGCTACTCGCCGATGGACACGCTGAACAAGGACAACGTGCAGAACCTCGTGCCCGCCTGGGCCTTTTCGCTCGGTGGCGAAAAACAGCGCGGGCAGGAGACGCAGCCGCTCGTCTATGACGGCATGATGTATATCACCGGGTCTTATTCGCGCCTCTACGCGATCGATCTGGAGACCGGGGAAGAGGTCTGGCAATTCGACGCGCGCCTGCCCGAAGGCATTCTGCCCTGCTGCGACGTCATCAATCGCGGGGCGGCGATCTTCGGTGACAAGATCTACTTCGGCACGCTCGACGCGCGCATCGTCGCGCTCGACCTCAAGACCGGCGATACCGTCTGGAACAAGAAGATCGCCGAATACAAGGAAGGCTATTCCTACACCGCAGCGCCGCTGATCGTGGACGGCCTTGTCATCACCGGGAACTCCGGCGGTGAATTCGGTATCGTGGGCGAGGTGCAGGCCCGCGACGCCGAGACCGGCGAACTGGTCTGGACCCGCCCGGTGATCGAAGGTCACATGGGCACGCTCAACGGTGAAGAAAGCACCATGACGGGCGAGCTCAACGCGACATGGCCCGGCGATATGTGGAAGACCGGCGGGGGCGCCACATGGCTTGGCGGCTCGTATGACGCCGACACCGACACGCTGGTGTTCGGCACCGGCAACCCGGCCCCGTGGAACAGCCACCTGCGCAACGCGGGCACCCCGACCGAGGGCAACGCGGGCGACAACCTCTATGCCGCCTCGCGTCTGGGCATCGACCCGGCCACCGGCGAGATCAAGTGGCACTTTCAGACCACCCCGCGCGAAGGCTGGGACTTCGACGGTGTGAACGAGGTCGTCGCGTTCGAGGATGCGGACGGCAACAAACGCTTCGCCACCGCCGACCGTAACGGCTTCTTCTACGTGCTGAACCGCGAAGACGGTGCCTTCGTGAACGCGACGCCCTTCGTGTCCGAGATCAGCTGGGCCTCCGGCATCGACGAGACGGGGCGCCCGATCTACAACGAAGACAATCGGCCGGGCAATCCGCTGGACGCCGAGAAGGGCGAGATGGTCTTTGCCGTGCCGTCCTTCCTTGGCGGCAAGAACTGGATGCCGATGGCCTTCAGCCAGAACACCGGCATGTTCTACGTCCCGTCGAACGAGTGGGGCATGGATATCTGGAACGAACCGATTTCCTACAAGAAGGGTGCCGCCTATCTGGGGGCCGGTTTCACCATCAAGCCGATCTTCGAGGATCACATCGGGTCACTGAAGGCGATCCAGCCCGAAACAGGCGAGATCAAGTGGGAATACAAGAACGACGCACCGCTCTGGGGTGGCGTGATGACCACCGCCGGGGGCCTCGTCTTCTTCGGCACGCCCGAGGGCAAGTTCATCGCGCTGGACGATGAGACCGGGGAAGAGCTGTGGTCGTTCCAGACCGGCTCCGGCATCGTCGGCCAGCCCGTCACCTACGAGATCGACGGTGAACAATACGTGACGGTCGTGTCCGGGTGGGGCGGCGCGGTTCCGCTCTGGGGCGGCGAGGTCGCGAAGAAGGTGAACTACCTCAACCAGGGCGGCACCGTCTGGACCTTCAAACTCCCGCGGCAGCTGGCCTCTGCCCAATAATCCTCCCGCTGCACAAAGCGAACCAACTGACCCCGCGGCGCTCGTGGGGTCTTTTTTATGCGAGATCCGGCTTTTTGGGCGGGGGCAGGGCCTGCGTCGGTGCGCTGCGGCACGAAGCGCTTCGGAGGCTTGTGCGGCGAGGGACAGAGGTCGCAGGTCGAGGCCAGCCGCACCGATTGGCGCTGCAAGATCGAACATGTGCGGATGGTGCCTGCCAGTCCAGAAATCCCGAAGACTTATGGAAAAGTGGCAGCCCGTAGGGGTCCCCCATTTCAGCCCCAAAACCCAAAGAAATAAAGCTTTGATGTGGACCACGCCGTGTGAAATGCGAGGCCATATTTCAATGACTTAACGGAAAGGTGGACCACGGGTATTTGGCAAACTGAAAAACGTTCCTGGGCAACCTACGCCGTTTGAGATCTTGCGTTTGGGCCTGGATCGTTTTCCATGGTGGGATGACGAAATTGGTCCTTTTGCACAAAGCAGACTCGATTTACGATGATGAACCCGACGTCGTTTACGACTTTCCCCGCAGCTATCTGAAAGCCGTGCAAGAGGCTGTCGGCGATTGGGTCGTTTACTACGAGCCGGTTAAAGCCGGGCCGCGCGGGTATTTCGCCGTCGCCAAGATCCAGCGCGTGATCCCCAAGCCTGGGGTCGAGGGACGGTTTCTCGCTATGATCGAGCCTGGAAGCTTCTTGCCGCTCGATACCGAAGTGCCACGGCTGATCAATGGCCGCCCCTTGGAACAGGCACTGATGGAGGCTGACGGGACCCCCAAAAAGGGCGGTGCCGTGCAACTGGCGGTGCGGCGATTGCCGGACGAGGATTTCGCGCGGATCGTGCGACTGGGCCTGCCCGAAGATCTCGAGCGTCAGGAGGCGGTGCGGTATGATCCCGCGGGAGCCGAGGTGGCGGAAGAGGCTGCGATCTTTGAGCGGCCGGTGCTGGAGCGTCTGACCCGGCGACCCTACCGCGACGTGGCTTTCCGCCGAAAGGTGCGTGAGGCCTATGATTATCGCTGCGCCATGTCAGGACTGAGGCTCCGCAACGGGGGAGGGCGCCCCGAGGTGCAGGCAGCGCACATCAGACCTGTCGAGCACAAAGGGAGCGACTCTGTGCGAAACGGGCTTGCCCTGTCCGGCACCTTGCATTGGATGTTCGATCGTGGCCTGATCTCGGTCGCTGACGACAGTGAGACGATCCTTGTGTCGCGTAACAAGGTGCCGGGCGACGTTGTGGATCGGTTGCTGCGTCCAAATGGAAAGCTCTGGAAGCCGGACGAAAAGAGAGACTGGCCCCATCCAGTAAACTTGGCGTGGCATCGTGAGAATGTTTTTGGTCAAATAGCTACCGAGGGTCCCGCTCCCTGGGATTAAACGGTAGCCTGACCGCATGAAGAATATAATTACCAGAGGCTTATCAAGAGCCCTTGCCCGCGGTCGGCCGCAGACTCCGGAGCCTCCGGAGACCGAACCGCCGACCAGCGGTGCGTTTCAGAAACCGCGGGACAAGTATGAAATCTTGGGCCGGTGCCTTTCCGTAGACCTGGAGATCGACCCCAATGAAGCTCGCATTTTTGCGATCGCAGCGGTTCCTGAAGGTGACGGAGATGGTATCGTCCATCGAAAGGGCGATCCTCGGCACGCGCTTGAGAAACTCGACCTTTTCTGCGCGGGCTTTGCCCACATCATCGGCCACAACATCCTACGTCACGATCTGCCGCATCTCACGGCTGTATCGCCAAGATTTTCAAAGCTTGCGGAGGGCGCGATTGACACGCTCTGGCTCAATCCGCTCGCCTTCCCGCGCAACCCGTATCACCATCTGGTCAAGCACTATCGAGATGGGCGGCTACAGAGCGGACACGTCAACGACCCAGAGTATGATGCGCGGCTGGTGTTCGAGGTCTTGCGCAACCAGATCGAGGCCTTCGATGCGCTGAATACAGCCTCGCCGGAGACAATGCTGGCCTATCACTGGCTGACATGTCGAGGCATGCACAGCGCGGGGTTTGATCGATTGTTCTCGGACATTCGAGGCGCAGCGGTGCCGTCCGAAGCCGAGGCGCATGCCGCGATCCGCGCTCTTCTGAAGAACGCGGCCTGCGGGGCGCAGGTCGACGCGGTGCTCGAGCGCCTCTCGGACGCGGACCTTGGATGGCCGATGGCGTACGCGCTGGCGTGGATTTCGGTCGCCGGCGGAGACTCCGTCATGCCGCCGTGGGTGCGGGCACAGTTTCGCGATGCCGCGCGTTTGGTCAAAGACTTGCGGGATTCGAATTGCCGCAACCCCCATTGCGCCTATTGCGCCGAGCATAACGATCCGACCCGCGCGCTGGAACGCTGGTTCGGGTTCCCGTCGTTCCGGCCTGAACCGGTCGACGCCGACGGGCGGCCCTTGCAGGAAAAGATCGTCGCGACCGCGATGGAAGGTGAGCACCTGTTAGGGATCCTTCCGACGGGCACTGGGAAATCCATCTGCTACCAGATCCCGGCGCTATCGAGGTTCGATAAAACGGGGGCGCTGACCGTCGTCATTTCCCCGTTGGTCGCCCTCATGGCGGACCAGGTTCAGGGTTTGGTGCGCGCAGGGATATCTTCGGCGGTCACGATCAATGGGCTTTTGTCGCTCCCCGAACGACAGGACGCGCTCGACAAGGTTCGCATGGGCGACGCGGCGATCCTGCTCATTTCGCCTGAGCAGCTGCGCTCGACCACGGTGCGGTCGGTCTTGGCTCAACGTGAGGTCGGGCTTTGGGTGCTGGACGAGGCGCACTGCGTTTCAAAATGGGGGCACGATTTCCGGCCCGACTATCGCTATGTCTCGCGCTTCATCAAGGAAAGCTCGGGCGACGACCCCGCGCCGGTTCTGTGTCTCACGGCCACCGCCAAACCGGATGTGGTTCAGGATATCCGTAGCCATTTTCAAGAGCGGCTTGGGGCCGAGTTGACTTTGCTTGACGGCGGTGCGTCGCGCTCGAACCTGAGTTTTCAGGTGCTGCCGACCCAGCGGTCCACCAAACTGACCGATATCCTTGATGCAATTGAGGCCGGGTTGCCTCGCGAGGGCGCATCGGGTGCGGTTGTCTACTGCGCGACCCGGAGTGCCACCGAACGTGTGGCAGAGTTCCTGAAACAGCAGGGGATCGCTGCCGAACGATATCACGCAGGCCTCAGCGCGGACGACAAGCGCGAGATCCAGGAGGATTTCCGCGTCGGCAATCTAAGGGTTATCGCCGCGACCAACGCCTTTGGCATGGGGGTCGACAAGCCGGATATTCGTCTGGTGGTGCATGGCGATGTGCCGGGGTCGTTGGAAAATTATATGCAAGAGGCCGGGCGGGCCGGTCGTGACCGCGACCCTGCGCAGTGCGTGCTGTTGTTCAACACCGAAGATGTGGACCGACAATTCAGCCTCAGTGCGAGGTCCCGACTGGCCCGCCACGAAATCGGTGCGATTTTGAAGGCGCTTCGTCGTCTTGATGTGAGGACCGGCAAAGAGGGCAAGATCGTCGCGACCCCCGGAGAGATCGTCCATGAGGAGAAAGACCGGGACTTCCAGCGCGACAGCAACACCGACGACACGCGGGTGAAGACGGCGGTGGCATGGCTTGAAGAGGCCCATCTGTTGAACCGCGAGGAAAACAGGGTGCAGGTTTTTCCTGCCTCGCTTCGGGTCCGCAGCATGGCCGAGGTCCGCGAGATTTTGGCGGCGGCCGACATAACCCAGCGGCGGCGTGATGATCTGACGGCGATCGTGCAGCACATCGTCAACGCGCCTCAGGAAGAGGGGATTACGACGGACGAGCTTTGCGGGATCAGCGGTCTGACGGTGTCGGGCGTGCGCAAAGCGCTGGCGGACCTTGAGTCGCTTGGCATTGCCAAAGACGACACCAACATCACCATATTCGTTCATGTTCGGGTGGAAAACGCGTCACCGAAGAGGTTCGAGGCCGCGTCGCGGCTGGAAGCGGACCTTATCGAAATCTTGCGCGAACAAGCGCCTGATGCGGAGATTGACGAAGTGCTGCCGTGCCATCTCGCCTCGGTCGCGCAGGCTTTGCGAGAGCGTGGTCATGCCTCGGTCCGGCCCGACATCGTCGAGGGGCTCTTGCGTGGAATTGCGCAGGATGGCCGCGACATGGAAGGCGGGCGCGGTAACATCGGCCTGCGCAAGGCGTCCAAAGGCAGCCTCATGGTACGGTTGCAACGCTCTTGGGCGATCATTGATCAAACCGCGCAAGTGCGCCGGCAAGCAGCCGAGCGTCTGGTGACCCATCTGATCGAAAAGGTGCAGGTGGGCCTCAAGGGCAAGGATGTTGCGGTCGAGACGACGCTGGGAGACCTGCTTGCTGCGATTAACAGCGATGCGCTGTTGCGGGCTTCGGTCAATGATCCGTCAAAACTGATGGATCGGGCGCTCTTATGGCTGCACGAGCAACAGGTGGTCACACTGGGCAAAGGCCTGTCCGTGTTCCGCTCTGCCATGACACTGCATATCAACAAAAAGGGGGGCGGGTTCACGGCTCATCACTTTGCACCCCTTGAGGATCACTACGGCGAACAGACCATACAGACCCACGTCATGGCGGCCTATGCGGCCAAGGGTATGGAGGATATCGAGACCGCGCAAAAGCTGGCTCATGACTATTTCGCCATGGATGAAGCCGACTTTATGAAGGCGTGGATGCCTGGGCGAATGTCAGAGTTTCGCCGCCAAGCGACGCCTCAGACCTATGCAGAAATCGTGGATGACTTGGGCAACACGACCCAAGCCCAGATCGTGCGCGACGACCGCGAACAGACAAATGTCCTTGTGCTCGCGGGGCCGGGATCGGGCAAGACACGCGTCCTTGTTCACCGTGTCGCTTATCTTGTCAGGATCAAGCGAGAGGACCCAAATGGCATTCTGGTGCTGGCCTACAATCGCCACGCGGCCGCGGAAATCCGCGAGCGCCTTCGCCGCCTGATCGGGGATGATGCGCGGTTTGTGACTGTGCTGACCATCCACGCTTTGGCAATGCGGTTGGTTGGGGCGAGCTTTGCTGGAAGGGCCGGGGCTGAGACGCCAGACTTTGACACGCTCTTGACCGACGCTGCCCGCCTTTTGCGGGGAGACGGACTGGACAAGGTCGAAGCAGAAGCGCTGCGCGAGACGCTTATCCAAGGATTCCGCTGGATCCTGGTGGACGAATATCAGGACGTGGGCCCCGAAGAGTATGCGCTGATCGCGGCGGTGGCCGGTCGTAGCATCGATGATCCCGATCAACGCATATCACTCTTCGCGGTCGGGGACGACGATCAGAACATCTACTCCTTCGCCGGGGCCTCGGTGCGCCACATTCGACAGTTCGAAGCGGACTACTCGGCAAAGCCGGTTTTCCTGACGGACAATTACCGTTCGTCAGGAAATATCGTCAGTGCCGCGAACGCCGTCATCGAGGGCGCGCGCGAAAGGATGAAGACCGGGCATGGGATCACTTTAGACCAGTCGCGCCGCAAGGACCCGCCAGGGGGCGTGATGGAAAAGCTCGACCCGGTTGCGCAAGGGCGGGTCCAGATTCTCGCTTGTCCTGCCGGGAACGAGGCTCAAGCGCTTGCGGCAGTCGACGAGATGGTCCGCCTTTCAAAGCTCGTCCCTGATTGGAGCTGGAACCGTGCCGCGATCATCTCGCGCGATTGGCGCAAACTCCTGCCGGTCCGGGATTTTGCCGAAGCGCTGGGCATTCCGGTCGAAATGGCGAACGAGAACCTGCCGGGCGTCTGGCGAACCCGTGAGATGCAGGCTTTTATCCGCGGCTTGCGTGAGGGGCATGGTCGAATGGTGAGCTTGGGCGATCTCACGGATCTGCTCAACACCATACCTTCAAGCCGCTGGACCGACCAGATCGGCGAGGGCCTTGGTGTATTCGCGCGCGAAGTGGATGGTAAAGCGATCCCTTCGCCCGACGTGATCGAATGGTTCGCAGAATGGTCGCGCGATTCATGGGGCGAACAGCGAGGGCTGAAGCTCCTAACCGCGCATCGGGCTAAGGGGTTGGAGTTCGACGATGTCGTCATCATGGACGGGGGCTGGGAACGGCCCTCGCGGAACGAAGATCAGGACGCGCCGAGGCGCCTTTTCTACGTCGCCATGACGCGTGCGCGGCGAAACCTCATCGTTATGAGCAACGATCATCACGAGTATCTGCCCACAATGTCGCCTGCGGTTGTCACGCGCTATGTAGAGCCGGATATCGCAGCAATGCCCGGACCGCGTCGGTTCTTCCAGTCGCCAGAGATGCGCATGGTCGATCTGTCTTTCGCAGGCCGTCAGAAGGATCAGCATCCCGTGCACCGCGCGATCTCTGAGGCGACGGTGGGAGACGCGATTCAGCTCAAGATGGCTGGAGGTCGATGGCAGATCGAAGACATGTCGGGCCGGGTGCTTGGTCGTATGGCAAAGGCATTTGCGCCACTCGGAGGCACTAGGTTCGTCTCCGGTCAGATCGCCGCAATTATCCGCCGGCGCAAAGATGATGCTGGTGAGAAATTTCACCACATGCTGCGCAGGGAGGACTGGGAGGTGGTCGTCCCGGACTTGGTATTTGAGCAAAGCAAATTATAAGCGCGCTGCTACTTCGGCGGCACGCGAAATTGGTCGGAGGGCGGTCTTTCGCTGCGGGTTTGGCGAAGGTCCGCTTCGGTCGCCGCCGGGCGACGGCTAACAGGTGCGATCCGTCACATTCACCACACGCTACCCAGCATTCACTTCGCGACGCTATCTTTTGACCTGCTCCCCTGAAAAGTCCTCCTTTTGAGGTTAGCCTGTTCTCCAGACGAGGAGACAGACGATGAAGAGAAGCCGTTTCAGCGAAGAGCAGATCATTGGCATCCTGAAGGAGCACCAGGCTGGGCTCGGCGCGAAGGAGCTGTGCCGCAAGCACGGGATCAGCGACGCGACGTTCTACAAGTGGCGATCGAAGTATGGCGGCATGGAGGTTTCCGATGCCCGGCGGCTGAAGGCGCTGGAGGCAGAGAATGCCAAGCTGAAGAGTTGGAGGGATCGGAAAAGGCCCCAGTGGGGCGTTTTCCCCGAACAACGCTGGCCGAGCAGATGCTCGACGTCGCCACGCTGAAGGAGATGTTGGGAAAA
>NZ_CH902578.1:3916891-3919915 GCF_000152805.1 Maritimibacter alkaliphilus HTCC2654
CTACTCGCAGCGGCGGGCTTGCGCCCTGGCCGGGATCGATCCGCGTGTGTATCGGCGGCGCCCGACGCGGCCGGAGGACGAGGAATTGCGCGAGCGGCTCCGGGAGCTGTCGGGAGAGCGCCGACGGTTCGGCTATCGGCGCCTGCACATCCTGCTGAAGCGCGAAGGCTGGACCGTGAACTGGAAGAAGCTCTACCGGAGCTACCGCGAAGAAGGGCTGACCGTGCGCAAGCGCGGCGGGCGGAAGCGGGCGATCGGCACCCGGGCGCCGATGGCGATCCCGCAGGGGCCGAACCAGCACTGGAGCCTGGACTTCGTGTCCGACACACTCTCGGACGGCCGCCGCTTCCGGATCCTCTGCGTGATCATTCGCCATTGTCGCTCAGACCAATGGCGCGACAAGGCTCATCTTCAGCCGGGAGTGCCTAGCCACCGTGATCGACACTTCGCTGTCCGGCGTCCGCGTCGCCCGCGAACTCGACCGGATCGCGGAACTCAGGGGTCATCCCTGCATGGTGGTCAGCGACAACGGGACGGAACTGACGTCGAACGCCATCTTTGGCTGGCAGGAAGACCGGCAAGTCGCGTGGCTCTACATCGCCCCCGGCAAACCCTTGCAGAACGGCTTCGTCGAGAGCTTCAACGGATGCCTGAGGGACGAGTGTCTTCTGTAATCGGGGCGTGTTCGTCAAGTGTGATCGGCTTCGGTTCCGTCGTGGGGTCATGCTTCTGTCCGCGGTCGGCCCGTCCTAGGGCGCGCCGCATGTTGGCGGTCGAAGGTGAGGCGGACCATGCTAAACGGCGGGCTTGCGTGATTGCGCGCAGAAGCAGCACCAGGCACTCGTGCGGCCTTCGCCTCATCCCCGTCCCTGACGGGACCCTTGCCAAAGCACTGGACGAACTAGCGCCAGGGCTTCGGGATCAGATCATGCAGCGGCTCCCCAGTGGAAAGGGGCGTCGTCGCGCCACATGCGATGCATTACGACGGCGAGTTTGCGCGCCACCGCGATCTTCGCCTTTTTCAGACTGCTCCGCTTTGCGATCCTCAAGCCCCAGGCTCGGATCGACGTCCATTGGCGGGAGCGGGTGAGCATGACATGGGCCGCGGTGAAGAGCGCCGTTCGAGTGAAGGCATCGCCGGAGCGGCTGATGCGCCCCCTCACGTCGGTCTCTCCAGACTGGTATTGTCTCGGTGTCAGGCCAAGGTGAGCGCCGACATCACTGGAGCGGCGGAAGCGCCCCGGGTCGTCGATCGTTGCTTTGAAGGCCAGTGCCGTGACCGGACCAACTCCGGGGATGGTCATGAACCGGCGGCAGAGTTCGTCGTTAGCCGTGAGACGCAAAAGTGCCCGGTGAAGTTCGGCAAGTTGCGTCTGCATCTCGGCGCGCCCGCGAAGTAATGCGGACATACAGAGCTCGAGGTTCGGGTGCCCCTCCACAAGTTCACGCACCCGGGCCTCGAAGTCCCTCGTCGCGACACGGCCGACCTTCAGCCCGAATGGACGCAGAAGACCTCGGATCTCGTTCTCATGGTCGCGCAGCTTATTGACGAAAAACTCGCGCGACATCAGGAGCGTGCGCATCTCCTGGCTCTCCGTCGACTTCACGTGAACGGCCTTGAACCAGCCCGAGCGGATGAGTTGCGCCAAAGATCGGGCATCATTGCGATCATTCTTGTTGCGATTCATGGCCACCATCGCAGCCTTGGCATGTCGCGCTTCAATGCAGACCGCGGGCAAGCCTGCGCTCGTGAGGCCATTGTAAAGCCACTGCGACAAAGGCCCGGCTTCGAAGCCAACTCGCTCGAAGGTGCCGTCGATACCAGCCAGCATTTCGCCGATGTCGGCAGGGTCTGAAACCGCCTTTGTCTCAAGGATCATTCCGCCCTCGGCATCGACAACACAGATGCTGGTCATCTCGAGTGAGACGTCGAGGCCCACATACAATACTCTGGTCATGGTCGTTCTCCCGGTCATGGATTTACCGGTAAGAAGACTACCGGCGAATCTGGGGACTGAGCCCCGATTACGCCATCTCAACGAGCACCTGTTCGCCAACCCGCGCCATGCCCGCGGACTGATCGCGGCGTGGAGAGACGACTACAAACATCACCGCCCCCAACACGAGCCTCGAAGGGCTCACCCCGTGGGAGTATCACCAAAGGTCGAAAGAGGACCAAAACCTGAACAGAGCTAACCAATAAACGCGGACTCCAAGGGGAGCAGGTCAGTATGATTTCCTTTCGGGCTGCGGCTTCTTTCTTGGCTCTTTTTGTGGCCACTTTGGCTCGTTGTCGATCGACACGCGCTTTCATACGTGCTGTCGAGGCATCATCTTTGTCGATATCTTCAAACATCAGATGTCTCCGTGATTAAGTGTGTGAGCGATCTGGAGGGGAGTTGATGTCGTTTGAGATGGCCCCAAGATAATAAATGCTATCACTCGTCGATTTCCTTGCCGCCTTTGCGCGAAGTCTCCGATTTCATGATTGTTTTCGCTGTCAGCTTTGCGTCCGCGAAGTCGTTCGCCTCGCCCCGGACCCGTTTTTCGATGATCGGCAGAGAAATGCGCGGGACAGCTGCATGCATCGCGTGCAGGAAGGCTTCGGCTTTTCGCGCCAGGCGTTCCGCGGCTGCCATCCGCTTGGCAGTCTCGTTCTCCGCAGTCCGTTTCGTAGAGGTGACAGAGACGCGAACACGCGCCCCAGTTTGCGGCGAATGCGCGCCGTCAGAGGCGCCTCGTCTTCTTTCGCCTCTCCGACTGTGCCCTGTGATGCGGCCACGTCGAGAAGGGTTTCGACCTGATTGTTGACGGCCTCTCGTTCATCCAACCGCGCGGCTTTCGCGTCTGCTGTCACCTGAGCCTTGCGAAAGGCAGATTCGCTTTCGGCGGTGGCGCGTTCCCGGGTCTCTATTTCTGCTTCGCGCTGCCGTTGCGCGGCCTCACGTCCGGCGAGCGCATGTTCGCGCTCCTTGAGGTCTTTCGCCCGTTTTCGAAGCTGTGCCGCTTCGGCTTCGCGCCAGA
>NZ_CH902578.1:3921318-3990530 GCF_000152805.1 Maritimibacter alkaliphilus HTCC2654
TGTCGCCCTCGATCCCCATGACGTAGCCGTAGCCGAATTTCTGGTGGAACACCCGGTCGCCCTGCGTAAACGACGACACGGCGGTCGCGTTGATCGTCAGATTGCGGGATTCATTGGGCGAGTGCATGTGACGCTCGGCCCCGCGCGCCTGCATCCGCTTCCAGCCCGGCGAGTTGTAAGCATCTGCGCGCGCTGCCTTTTCTTCCAGAGACGAGCCGGAGCCGAAGCTCGCCGTCGCCCCGTAGCCGCCGCCGTACAGGCCCGGCGGCGTCAGCACCTCGACATGATCCTCGGGCAGTTCGTCGATGAAACGCGAGGGCATCTGGCTTTGCCATTGCCCGAAGACGCGGCGGTTCGCGGCGAAGGAAATCGTGCACATTTCCTCGGCCCGTGTGATGCCGACATAGGCCAGCCGCCGCTCTTCCTCGAGCCCCTTGAGACCGGTCTCATCCATCGAGCGTTGCGACGGGAACAGCCCGTCCTCCCACCCCGGCAGGAACACGGCGGGGTATTCCAACCCCTTCGCGGCGTGGAGCGTCATGATCGTGACCTTCTCCTCCTCCTCGCCCGACGAATTGTCCATGATGAGCGCGACGTGTTCGAGAAAGCCCTGAAGATTGTCGAATTCTTCCAGCGCCTTGACCAGTTCCTTGAGGTTTTCGAGCCGACCGGGCGCTTCGGGCGTCTTGTCGTTCTGCCACATCTCGGTGTAGCCGGATTCCTCCAAGATCATCTCGGCCAGTTCGACGTGGGTGTCGGCCTCGTCCCGGACCTGGCTGTGCCAGCGGTAGATGTTCTGCACGAGGTCAGACAGGCCCTTGCCGCCTTTCCCCTTAATCTCACCCTGATTGACGCATTTGGCGGCGCCGTCCACAAGCGGCACGTTGCCCGCCCGCGCGACGCGCTGGATCGTCTGCACCGCCTTGTCGCCCAAGCCCCGGCGCGGGGTGTTCACGATCCGCTCGAACGCCAGATCGTCGTCCGGGCTGACGGCGAGCCGGAAATAGGCCATGGCATCGCGGATCTCCATCCGCTCGTAAAAGCGCGGGCCGCCGATCACGCGGTAGGGCAGACCGATGGTCAGGAACCGATCCTCGAAGGCGCGCATCTGGTGCGAGGCGCGCACGAGGATCGCGATTTCATCAAGTGAATAGTTGTTCGGCAACGGCAAGTTGTCACGCCCAGCATCAGTCAAGGTCTGAGCGCGATCCAAATTCACTTGGTGAATGTCGTCTTCTCTGACTTTCTGAGTCGAACCACGCTTAGATAACCGTTCAGTTTCCTGAGCCTCACTAGTGGAACGTGCATTATGCCTAGTTCGCGAGTATCGGCTCGACCCAGACTGCATCGCCTCGACCTCGTCCCCGATCCAGCGCGCTTCTTCCTCGCCGTCCCAATGGCCGATCAGGCGCACCTTGTCGCCCTGCCCTTCTTCGGTGAACAGCTCCTTGCCCAGCCGCTCGGCATTGCCCGCGATCACGGCGTTGGCGGCTTCCAGAATGTGCTCGGTCGAGCGGTAGTTCTGCTCCAGCCGGATCACCTTGGCGCCGGGAAAATCCTTTTCGAACCGCAGGATGTTGCCCACCTCGGCCCCGCGCCAGCCATAGATCGACTGGTCGTCGTCGCCCACGCAACAGATGTTCCGATGTCCCTGCGCCAAGAGCCGAAGCCACAGATACTGCGCGACGTTCGTGTCCTGATACTCGTCGACGAGGATGTAGCGGAACCACCGTTGATACTGCGCCAGCACGTCCTCATGCTCACGAAGGATCGTGACCATGTGGAGCAGCAGGTCGCCGAAATCGACGGCGTTCAGCGTCTTCAGCCGGACTTGATAGGCGGCGTAAAGCTCGCCGCCCCGGTTGTTGAACAGCGCATGGTCCGCCGCCGGGATCTTGTCCGGCGTGATCGCCCGGTTCTTCCAATTGTCGATGATCCCGGCCAGAAGCCGCGCGGGCCAGCGTTTCTCGTCGATATTCTCGGCGGCAATGAGTTGCTTCATCAGCCGGATCTGGTCGTCGGTATCGAGAATGGTGAAATTCGACTTGAGCCCCACAAGCTCGGCATGGCGGCGCAGAAGCTTCACGCAGATCGCGTGGAAGGTGCCGAGCCACGGCATCCCCTCGACCGCCTCGCCCAGATGGCGGCCCACCCGGTCCTTCATCTCGCGTGCGGCCTTGTTGGTGAAGGTCACCGCGAGAATCTCGTTCGGCCGGGCGGTGTGCGTGTTCAGAAGATGCGCGATCCGCGCGGTCAGCGCCTTGGTCTTGCCGGTCCCCGCGCCCGCGAGCATGAGGACAGGCCCGTCGAGCGCCTCGACCGCCTCGCGCTGCGCCGGGTTCAGTTCGTCCAGATAGGGCGACGGGCGCGCGGCCATGGCCATCTGGCTCAGGCTTGGGCGGGGTCCGGACATGGCTGGGGAGTCGTCATGGCTGCTCATGGCCGTGAGCCTATCTCAGCCGCAGAGCGAGGAAAAGGTGTTCAGGGTATGTTCTTCCCGCGCAGGCGGTCAGAAGGTCATAGAGAACTGCGCACCGATCCCGGACGAGGACACGATCGGCGTGAAGGTCGTGTTCAGCCCGCCGCGCCGTTCGGCGTAGTTGTTCAGGATCGACTGGCCGATCACCGTGCCGATCAGGGCGCCCGCCGCCATGTCGCTGACCCAATGGTTGTGGCTGCGGATGTTCGAGGCCAGCAGCGCCCCCGCCACGACATAGGGCACCCATGAATTGTCGTAGACCCCGGAATAGACCCGCGCGACCGAGAAATAGGCGGTGTAATGGAAGCTGGGGAACGAGGTGCCGAAGTTCGAGGGCGTCAGCGACACGGGCACGGCGTTGCCCCAGTTGTAAGGGTTCGGACTGCGCCCGCTGCGGTCGATGACATCGACCGGCCCGCCGTAGGACGACAGATCGCGCGACGGGCGCACCCGCCCGAACACGGGTTTCAGAAGCACCTGCGACACGAGATAGGAATAGGCGACGGCCTTGGTCGACAGAAGCGCCGCCACCTGCGCGCGTTCGTCGTTGAAGGCGATGCCATAGGCGTAAGTCGCGCCGATCCCCGCGACCAGATACTGATCTTCGACGGACAGGAACCGCAGCGGGCTCGTGCGTGTGCGCGGCACGATGGGCGGCAGGTTGAAGCCCGCGAACAGCGGTTCGACGTTGTCCTTGTAGTAGGACGTGATGGCATAGTCGTTCGCCGCCAGCACACCGACGCCCAGCGCCGCCGCACCGAACAGAAGCGGCTCGCGGAACGGAAACAGGCCGATGTCGGCCAGATCGTTCGCCACCCCTTCGACCCCGCCGATGGACTGGCCGAAGGTGCGCCCGGCCTTCTGGAACCGGTTTTCCCCCGTGTCGATGAACGCCGAGGACGGGATACCGTTGATGTAGTAGCCGCCGTGGAAGCTGGGAATGTGGTTTCCGAAGTGGAACACGTTCTGCGACCGTGCCGGCTGCGCGATCCAGAGCGCGACGAAGGCCAGAGCGAAGATCAGTTTCGGAAGACAGACGCCGAACAGGCGCAGCGGACGAAAGAACATGACAAATCCTGTGGCGTTCGTTGGCCGCACTCTGTGCAACCTCTGCCGCCCGTGCAATTGTTCGCGCGCGCCAAGGCGCAAAGCGATCTCAACTGTTGTCAATCGGTCGCTTGTTTCCCTCGTGATCGAGCGCGACGAAGGTGAAGATGCCCTCGGTCACCTTCTCGTTCGTCTTGCCCTGCCCGCGCACGACCCAGGCGTCCAGCCGGACCGCGACCGATGTGGTGCCGACCCGCGCCACTTCGCCATAGATGCACAGAATGTCACCGATCTTGACCGGGCGGATGAACTTCATGGCCTCGACGGCCACGGTGGCGACCCGGCCCGACGCCCTCTCGCCCGCGATGATGCCGCCCGCGATGTCCATCTGGCTCAGAACCCAGCCGCCGAAGATGTCGCCCGCGCTGTTGACATCGGCGGGCATGGCGACGGTGCGCAGAACGGCGTGGCCCTCGGGCATGATCTCGGACATGGCGATCTCCTTTTGTGAGGGCCACCCTATAGCGGCGGGCCCGCAGAGCAAGTCGTCCATTTACATCGCCCGACGCCGCTCATAGGGTTTTTTTGATCAAAAAGACAAAACCCGACAGGAGGTCCCCGTGGACGGCTATACCGACAACGACATTTCCCATGTGGTCGAGGCCGACAAGGCGCATGTCTGGCACCACCTCGTCCAGCACAAACCGTTCGAGACGGGCGAGCCGCGTATCATCGTCGAAGGCAAGGGCATTCGCGTCTGGGACCAGCACGGGCGCGAGTTCATCGACGCCGTGTCGGGTGCGGTCTGGACCGTGAACGTGGGCTACGGGCGTGAAACCATCGCCGATGCCGTGCGCGAACAGCTTGTGAAGATGAACTATTTCGCGGGCGCCGCCGGGACGATCCCGGGCGCCATTTTCGCCGAAAAGTTGATCGAGAAAATGCCGGGGATGAGCCGGGTCTACTACTGCAACTCCGGTTCGGAGGCGAACGAGAAGGCGTTCAAGATGGTGCGCCAGATCGCGCACAAACGCTATGGCGGCAAGAAGACCAAGATCCTCTACCGCGACCGCGACTATCACGGCGGCACCATCGGCACGATGAGCGCGGGCGGTCAGGACGAGCGTGTGATGCAATACGGACCGCTCACGCCCGATTTCGTGCGCGTGCCGCATTGCATGGAATACCGCGCCGCCGATCAGGGATGGGGGGATCTGTCGGGCGAAGAATACGGACGCAGGGCCGCCGACGCGATCGAAGAGGTGATCCTGCGCGAAGGCCCCGACACCGTTGGCGCGCTCTGCCTCGAGCCGATCACGGCGGGCGGCGGCGTCATCACCCCGCCCCCCGGCTACTGGGACCGGGTGCAGGAGATTTGCCGCAAATACGACGTGCTCCTGCATATCGACGAGGTGGTCTGCGGCATGGGCCGGACCGGCAAATGGTTCGGCTACCAGCATTACGGGATCGAGCCGGATTTCGTGACGATGGCCAAGGGCGTGGCGTCGGGTTACGCCGCCATCGCCTGCTGCGTCACCACCGAAAAGGTGTTCGACCTGTTCAAGTCCGACCCGTCCGACCCGCTCGACCATTTCCGCGACATCTCGACCTTCGGCGGCTGCACCGGCGGCCCGGCGGCGGCGCTGGAAAACATGCGGATCATCGAGGACGAAGGGCTGGTTGAGAACGCCAAAAAGATGGGCGAGCGGCTGATGGCAAACCTCAAGGCCCTCGAAGCGAAACACGAGGTGATCGGCGACGTGCGCGGACTGGGCCTGTTCCAGGGCCTCGAACTGGTTCGGGACCGGGGCACGAAAGAGCCGGTGAGCGAGGCCGACATCGGCAAGATCGTCGCGGGCTGCGCCGAGCGCGGTGTCATCATCGGGGCGTCCAATCGGTCTGTTCCGGGCCTCAACAACGTCCTGTGCTTCTCGCCCGCCCTGATCGCCACGCCCGCCGATATCGACGCGATCACGGAAGCGGTGGACGGTGCTCTGACCGCCGTCTTTGGATAGGTGCGGGCGGTTCGAAACCCCTTTCGCGGCGCGGGGCTGGATCACCCGGCCCTCGCCGACATTCCCTTTCCGCTGGACGATGCCGACCCGGCCTTGGCCCGTGTGGCGCGCTGCCCGCGCCACCGGATAACGCCGCTTCTGCCGAGCGCGGACCTTGCCGATGCGGCCGGTGTGGCGCGCGTCTTCGTCAAGGACGAACGCGCGCGCATGGGGCTGGGTAGCTTCAAGGCGTTGGGCGCCGCGCATGTCATCGCCTGTGATGCCGCCGAGGGGCGGGCCGCGGGGCGCACATACGTGGCCGCTAGCGCGGGAAACCACGGGCTGTCGGTGGCCGCCGGGGCCGCCGCGTTCGGCGCGACGTCACGCATCTATCTGGCGGACACCGTGCCCGAAAGCTTTGCGGACCGGCTACGCGCCGAGGGGGCCGAGGTGCGGCGCGCCGGGGCGACCTATGAGGAAAGCATGGCGACCGCCGAGGCCGAGGCGGCGGACGAGGGCCTTACGCTTCTGTCGGACAGTTCATGGCCGGGCTACACCGAAATGCCCAGAACGCTGATGGAGGGTTACCTGATCCTCATGGCCGAGGCCGCCAGCCAATTGCCGGAGCCGCCCAGCCACATCCTGCTACAGGCCGGTGTCGGCGGTCTGGCGGGCGCGGCGGCGGCACATGCGCGGCGCATCTGGGGCGACGACCCCGTGATCGTGGTCGTCGAGCCTGAGGCCGCCCCGGCGTTGATCGGCTCCATCGAGGCGGGGGCGCCCACCGAAAGCCAAGGGCCGGTGTCGATCATGGGGCGGCTCGACTGCAAGATGCCCTCGCTCATCGCGTTGAAGGGCCTTGCCCGCGACGCGGACTGGTTCGTGACGATCACCGAAGGCGAGGCGCAGGCCGGATGCGACAGGGCCGAGGCGGCGGGACTGCCCTCGACCCCGTCCGGCGCGGCTGGCCTTGCCGCGCTGGTCGCGGGCCTGCCGGATGAGGTCGGGATCACCCAGAAAGCCAGTATACTTACCATCCTGTCGGAAACAGCATGACCCACCCGCGCGGCTTCCCCGAAACCGAGTATTCCGAACGGCTGACGAATATCCAGTCGCGCATGGCCGAACACGACCTTTCGGCGCTGCTTCTGACCACCGAACCCGAGGTGCGATACCTCACCGGATTTCTCACGCGGTTCTGGGAAAGCCCCACCCGCCCCTGGTTCCTCGTGGTCCCGGCCTCCGGCAAACCCATCGCGGTGATCCCGGAAATCGGGGCGCATCTGATGCGGCAAACCTGGATCGACGACATCCGGACCTGGGTGTCGCCGGATTATACCGACGACGGCGTTTCCCTGCTGGCCGACACATTGGCCGAGGTCGCCCCGGAGCGCGGCAAGATCGGCGTGCCGTCCGGCCCGGAATCGCATCTGCGTATGCCGCTTCAGGACTGGACGACGCTGCGCGACCGCCTGCCCGACCGGGTGTTCGGTGACGATGCCGCGATCCTTCGTTCGGCGCGGATGGTCAAAACCAAAGCCGAGATCGCCAAGATCAGATGGACCTGCGGGATCGCCGAGGCCGCATTCGCGCGGGTGAACGACATCGCCGGTGCGGGCATTCCCCTGTCCACCGTCTTTCGTTCGTTCCAGTCGCTCCTGCTCGACGAAGGCGCGGATTGGGTGCCCTACCTTGCTGGCGCAGCCGCGCCGGGTGGTTATGGCGACGTGATCTCGCCCGCCACCAACGCACCGCTCGAAGAGGGCTGCGTCTTGATGCTCGACACGGGCGCGGTGTGGGATGGGTACTTCTGCGACTTCGACAGGAATTTCTCGATCGCCGCGCCATCGGACGACGTGCAAAGCGCCCATGCCCGCCTGATCGACGCGACCCATGCCGGGTTCGAAGCCGCCCGACCGGGCGCGACACCCGCCGAGGTCTATGCCGCGATGAACCTGATCCTGACGGGCGGCGACACCGCCGTGAAGGGCCGGTTGGGCCACGGGCTTGGGATGCAACTCACCGAACCCCCATCGCTCATCCCCGCCGACCACACGCCGCTCGTCCCCGGAATGGTGCTGACGCTGGAACCCGTGGTCGAAACGCAGACGGGCATCATGGTCCACGAGGAAAACATCGTCGTCACCGAGGATGGTGCGGACTGGCTGACCATGCCGGTCGGCCACGCGATACCGCAGGTCGATCCATGAGTTTCCGGGTCTTCCCATACGAGCCGGTCGAGGTGTTTCCGACCCAGCTTGGCCTGATCGTCCTGCAATCCGACGAAACGGTGGAGCAGGATTTCCGCAGGCTGTTCGGGCCGGAGGTCGAACTGCAAATCACCCGCATCCGGTCGGGCGCGGACGTGACGCCCGAGACGCTGGCGGCGATGGAGGGCGATCTGGGGGCGAGTGCCGAGCTTCTTTGCCCGTGGACCCGCTTCGCCGCGATCGGCTATGGCTGCACATCCGGCACGGCCCAGATCGGGCGCGCACAGGTGGCCGCCCTCGTCTCGGGCGGGGCGCAGACGCGGGCCGTCACCGAACCCGTCTCGGCGCTTCTCGCCGCCTGCGCGGCGCTTGGGGTGAAGCGGATCGCCTTTCTGTCGCCCTACCTTGCCGAAGTGTCGGATCGGATCTGCAAGGTGCTGGCGGAAGGGGGTGTCGAGACACCGCTGTTCGGAAGTTTCAACGTGTCGACCGAAGCCAAGGTCGCCCGGATCGCGCCGGCCTCGATCATCGCCGCCGCCGAACGGCTGGTCGAACCCGGCGGCGTCGACGCGCTGTTCATGTCCTGCACGAACCTTCGCACGCTCGGGATCATCGACGACCTCGAAACCCGGCTTTCCATGCCCGTCCTGTCGTCGAACCTCGTCCTTGCGTGGCACATGGCGCAGCTGTCGGGTGTGGCACTGGCCCCCGGCACACCGGGTCGGCTGGCGCGGCTCTGATCCGAAACCCGCGCTTTCGTCGCAAAAGCCGGACAGTCCCGCCCACATTTCACCGCATTTTCCATTTATGCCGACGTGGAAACAGTGGTTCTTTCAAGTGGCATTGGGGCTGAGATGGAACAAGTCGGCGCAGGTCAGGTCAAACCGTTCACGCTTCCGCGCATCGCCGCGCAGCCGATGGACCGGCTTGGCCTCGTCACGCTGCTGTCGTCGATCTATTTCTTCCAGATCTGGGGCCTGACGATGGGCGGCACGCCCCTGCCCGCCGCGCTCCACGCGGTGTTCATGGGGTTGAGCGTCGCAGGCATCGTCATGCCACGCCTGTGGGGCATCCTCACGATCAACGCCTTCGCATGGAGCGTGACCTACATCCTCAACTCGCCCGTGGCGTCGAACAACCAGACGACCTCGTTCGCGTTCTCGCTCGTCGTTCTGGGTGCGCTCTTCTACCTGCGCCCCACCGGGCCGGACGGGCGCGAGGCGTTCTTTCACCGCATCGCCTCGGCGGGGCGGCTGATCCTTCCGGCGATGTATTTCTTCGGCATCTACCACAAGATCAACATCGACTTCCTCGACCCGGCGGTGAGCTGCGCGGTCGTGCTGTACAAGGCGCTGACCACGGGTGTCGGGCTGGGCGACTGGGGGTTCGGGCACTATGGCGCGATCTACGCGACCTTCATCATCGAAGGCATCGCCATGGTCGCCCTGTTCATTCCGCGGCTCAAGACCATCGGCATCCTCATCGGCGTGCCGTTCCACATCATCATCGGTTTCACCGGATATGCCTATTACAAGGATTTCTCGACCATCGTTCTGGTGCTCTATGCGCTTTTCCTGCCGAAAGAGGTGTTCACCAACGCCCATGACGCGCTGGCCCGCTGGACCGGCAGCCGGGACACCGCGCTGAAGATCGGGCGCGGTGCGTTGGTCCTGTTCGTGCTGGCCTACGTGGCCGCGATGAGCGCGCTCTTCGCCCCGGATCGCCTGATCCCCGAAGACCGCGCCTTCATGCCGTTCTTCGCCGTCTACGCGCTGGGGTTCTATGCCTTCCTGATCCTTTTCATGCCGCGCGACGGCGGGCGCAAGCAGGGCTATCGCGCGGGCTGGCTGGTGCTTATTCCGCTTCTGTACTTCGCGAACGGGTGGAGCCCCTATCTGGGTCTCAAGACCGAAAGCTCGGTCGCCATGTTCTCGAACCTTCACACCGAGGGGGGCGAGACCAATCATCTGTTCCACGGGGTTCTGCCCTTCGGCGCGTCCTATCAGTCCGACCTCGTGACCCCGATCGCATCCAACAGCCCGCAGTTCGACGCGCGCTACATCGCACCGGGATATGACCTTGTGCGCTATGAATTGGACCGGATGCTGGCGCTGACCCCGGGGCTGGAGGTGACGGTCGCGACGGCGTCCGGGCCCGTCTCGACCGCATCGGGCTGGACGAACACCTACCTCTCGCATGGAATCGCGGCGCGGAAATTCCTGACCTTCAAGCCGGTCGACTGGACCCGCCCCAAGGTCTGTTCGCACTGATCTGGGTCAGCCCCCGATCTTGCGCCGCCCCATCAGGGTGAGCGTCGCGTTTCGACCCGCTTTCATCACCGGATAAAGCATCCGCGCCACGCGCGGCGAGCGGAAGATATGCGCGTTCAGCTTGTTGAACGCGCCGGACCCCGTGCTCATGAGCGCCAGCCGATGCACCACCTCGTCCCCGAAGTGGATCGTGTCGCGGTCGATCAGCGCCATACCCTCGTCCAGATCGAAGCCCGCCTGCGTCACACGGCGCGCCGCCGGGTGATCGCTGCGTGCGTCGATCAGTTCGACAGGCCCGGCCGCCTCGCGCAGACGCACCATCGCGACATAGCGCGAACAGAAAGGGCAGTCTCCGTCGTAGACGATCTGCATGGTCACTCCACCATGGCGCGTTTGGGTGCGCCGCTTCCGGACAGGCCCCGCCGCAATGCATGCCGGGCCGGCATTTCGACCGCGCGGTAGGACAGGTCGGCGATGACACAAACGACCAAGACCGCGATCAGGGCCAAGGGCAGCGTCGCCGCATCGCCCAGTCTGGCCAGCGCCATGATCGCAAACCAGTGCCAAAGGTAAAGCCCGAAACTCAGACGTCCGAGGGTCAGGAGCGGGCGAGTGGACAGAAGCCGCGCCAACGGCCCGTGCCCCGCAGCGACGCCGACGATCAAAAGCACGCTCGCGCCGAGCAGAAAGAACGGCGGCAGGTTCAGGGCGATACCGCCGATCAGACCCGCTGCGGCGATCCACTGAAATCGCGTCGCGGTGCCGTCGGCCAAGGGGGCGCCGCGCAGGCACCGCCAGAGACCGGCCCCGATGAAGAACCCCGACAGCGCACGCAGCGGTGCGCGCCCGTCATAGACGTGGAAGCCGCCCCAGAGGGCCTGCATCGCCAGATAGCCGCCGACCCCGACCGCGATCAGCACGAGCGCACCGCGCATCGAGCGCAGCAATCCGGCAGCGATTAGAAGCGGAAACGCGAGATAAGCGACAATTTCGGCGCTGATCGACCAGGCCGGCGGCACCGGCGCCGCGCAGGCCAGCGGCCCCCATGTGAAACTCAACGTCGCGAGTTGGGGCAGACAACCCGCATAGGCACCCGCCCCCGCCGCACCGAAGAGAACGGGCGCCATCGCGAACCAGACCAGATGCACGACCATGTGCAGCGGCCAGAGCCGGGCCACGCGGGCCGCGAAGAACGCGCGCAACGTGGCGCTCCCCTCTGCGATCCGGTCGGCATAGACATGGGCGATCACCCAGCCGGACAGCACGAAAAACACGTCCACGAACACCCAGCCGGAGCCGAAGAACCCCGGCAGGCGCGCGGTAAGCGTGGACAGCCCCGGCACGTGATGCAGGTGGTAAAGGCACACGGACAGCGCCGCCAGCCCGCGAAACCCTTCGAACGGGGCGAGCAGCCGGGGGGTGCGTGGCACCGATGTTCGGTCCGTCGACATGCCCCGTGGTTAGGCACCAAATCGGACAATGTTGTGGCGAAATTCCGGGCCACCCCCACAAATTGTGCAACATCACGGCCAGTTGACGCGTTTGTTCTTTGAAATAGAACACGCATGTTCTATATTTGTTCTCATCTGATGGGAGAACGTGCCATGTATGAGACCAATCCCCTGCCCCCGACCGACAAACAGTTGGGCTATGCCCGTGCCATCGCGCGCAAGCTGGACATGCCGATCCCGCGTGCCAGTCTTGAAACGCGGCAGGCCTTGTCGAGCTGGATCGACCGCAACCGCCAGCGCAGCGCCACGCAGGGCGTCGCCACGTCGCGTCAGGTCGCCTTTGCCGAGAAGCTGGCGCGGATCAAACGCCGCGCGATCCCGGACGAGTGTTTTCGCGATGCGGGGCTGATGAGCCGCTGGATCGACGCCAACAAGTAATCAGGGCGCGAACCAGTTCATCTTTCGCACGACGGCCAGTTCCACCACCGTCGCCACGATCCGCACGAGGTGATGGAGCGTCACGAAGGTCGGATTGGCCGCCAGCGACAGCGCGATCAGGCTCATCTCGGTGACGCCGCCGGGGGCGAAACTGATGATGAGCGTCTCGAGGCTGAAATCGGTGAGCCGCGCGACGATCAGGGAAAGGATCGCGCCGATCCCCAGCATCGACGCCCCGGACAGAAGCGACAGGCCCAGACCCGAGATCATCATCCGGCGGGTGATGCCGACGAAGCGCAGGCCGAGGCTGATGCCGACGACGACCTGCGCCGAGGCGACCAGCCAGCCCGGAATGTTCAGATCGACGATGCCGGTCGCCGTCGCCACACCGACGAGGAACAGCGGCCCGGCAAGTTGCGAGGCCGGAAGCTTGACCTTGCCGCCCAGCCAGACGCCCGCGACGGAGAACAGCATGACGAGCACCACGTCGAGCCAGATCGCGGGATCGGCGGATGTGGTGAGGCCCGCGGCGGAGCCGACCGGCTCCCCTTCGTAGATCGAGATCGCGAAGGGCAGGACCGCGACGACCACGATGATCCGAAGGAATTGCAGGATTGTCAGGACGCGGATGTCGGCCCCCGCATCCTCGCCGAACGCGATGGATTCCAGCAGACCGCCCGGTGAGCCGGAGTAATAGGCCGTCGCCCGGTCCAGCTTACCAACCTTGCGGAAGATCAGGTAGTTCGCGCTATGTGCGAGGACGACGAACAGCAGGATCGCCGGAATGCTGACCAGAAGCTTCGGCGCGAGCGTCAGAAGGTCGGGCGACACCTGCGCCCCGATCATCACGCCGATGACACCGACGAACAATTGCCGGAACGGGAGCGGATAGCTGTAGCCTTGGGGAAACCTGTCACCGAAAGCCATCGCTCCGGCGGCGGCCATGATGAGACTGCCCAGCATGAAGGGCAGCGGCGTTCCGATCCACTGGAACAGGAAACCCGCCGCTCCGCCCAGCGCAAGAAGGCCCGAAGTGAACAGGTTATGCCGGAGCGAAGGGATACGCATGGCGTGAGGTATAGGCCCATATCCGGCAGGCGCAATGCAAGTTTGGCCGGGCGGATCAGTCGGTCAGGAACCGTTTCAGCGAATAGGCCTCCTGCCCTTCCATGAGCGGGCCTGCGGTCTGCATATGCGCCTTCATGATCGCGCGCGCGGCCTTGCCGTCGCCCTGATCCAGCGCGTCGAGCAGGCGGGTCTGATAATCGACGCCGCGCGACCACAGGTCGTGGTTGATGGGGGTGTAGAGCTTTCGATAGACCGTGATGTCGGTCAGGATCGACAGCATGAAGCCGATGAGGAACGATAGAAGCGGGTTGGTGCTTTGATCGGCCAGAAGCTTGTGGAACCGCAGCGTCGCGATGTGCTGGTCCCGTTCTTCGTCATCCGTCGTCGCGGGTTCGGAATAGGAGGCGAGGATGGTGCGCAGTTCGCCCAGAACACAGGGGTTCAGATTGCCCGCCAGATCGGCCACAAGCTCGGGTTCGAGCACGCGGCGGATCTGGTAGATGTCCGAAATCGTCAGATCCTTGAAGTAGAAATAGTTCGCAAGCAGCGCCTCGGCCCGTTCGGGCGAGGGTTCGTGAACGAAGGTGCCTCCGCCCGGCCCGGTGCGCGATTTCACAAGGCCCTGCGCATCCAGAAGGCGCAGGGCTTCGCGGATCGTGCCCTTGGCCATGCCGAACCGCTCGATCAGTTCCGGCTCGGACGGCAGCCGATCTCCGGGCTGCAACCCTTCCTTCACGATGAAGGTCTTGATCGCCTCGGCCACCTGCGCCGGGCGGCTCAGGCGCACGGCGTCCTTAGAGGGGGTGGAAGCAGGCGGCAAACTGGTCATCTCCGACTTGTTCTAGCGCGGGGTCACGGTCGCGGCAAATCTCGGTCGCGCGCGGGCAGCGGGTGGCGAAGGCGCAGCCCGGCGGCGGGTTCAGCGGGTCGGGCAGTTCGCTGTCCTTCTGTTCGGGCGCGGTGAGCGGGCGACCCACGACCGGGGCGCTGTCGGCGAGCAGCTTGGTATAGGGGTGGCGCGGGTTCGAGAACACCTCTTCCGCCCGCCCGATCTCGACCACCGCGCCGAAGTAAAGCACGACGATCCGGTCCGACACGGCCTCGACCACGGCGAGGTCGTGGGAAATGAACAGGTAGGTCAGGTTGAACTCGCTCTTGAGGCGGCGCATGAGGTTCAGAACCTGCGCCTGCACCGACACGTCGAGCGCCGAGACGGGTTCGTCCAGAATTATGATCCGGGGGCTTGCCGCCAGTGCCCGCGCAATGCCGATGCGCTGTGCCTGCCCGCCGGAAAACTCGTGCGGATAGCGTTCGAGGAATTCGGGGCGCAGATTGACGCTGTCGAAAATCTCGTCGATCCGTGCATCGCGCTCGGCCCGGTTCATGCCGTAAAGCCGTTTGAGCGGCGCTTCCATGATCTGCTTGATCGTCTTGCGCGGGTTCAGCGACGACACCGGATCCTGGAACATGTACTGGATCAGCCGCCCGAACGCCGCCGGGTCGGCATTGTCCAATGCCTTGCCTTCGATCTCGATACTCCCCTCGGTCGGCTCCAGCAGCCCCACCAGCATCCGGGCAAGCGTGGATTTGCCGCAGCCGGATTCCCCCACGATGCCAAGGGTTTCGCCGGTCTGCACCTCGAACGACATGGGCCGGATGGCGCGCACGCCGGGGTGCTGCCCGCCGAACAGGCCGCCGGAGATGGAAAACGTCTTGGCGAGGTTGTCGACTTTGAGTGCAGCGGTCATGCGACCTCCTCCTCGGGATGGATGCAACGCACCTTGTGGGTGCCACCTTCGAGCGCGATCTCGCCTTGCGTGCAGGCTTCCGTCGCCTTGTCGCAACGCGGTGCGAAGGCGCAGCCCGGCGGCAGGTCCGACACGATGGGCGGCAGGCCCGGGATCGCGGCCAGTTCGCGTTTGCCGCCGCCCAGTTCCGGCACGCAGGCCATGAGCCGCGCGGTATAGGGATGGGCGGGTTTGTCGAGGATGTCGGCGGTCGTCCCCTCTTCGACGATCCGCCCGCCATACATCACCGCCACCCGGTCGCAAAGCTGCGCGACCACGCCGAAGTCGTGCGTGATGAACACGATGGCAAGGCCGCGTTCCCGCCTGAGATCGTCCAGCAGCGACAGGATCTGCGCCTGCACGGTCACGTCGAGCGCGGTTGTCGGTTCGTCCGCGATGATGACCTCGGGATCGTTGGCCAGCGCCATGGCGATGCCGACCCGCTGTCGCATCCCGCCCGACATTTCATGCGGGTAGTTCCTGATCCGGCTTTCCGGGTTAGGGATGCGCACGGATTTCAGCAACTCGATCGCGCGGCGGTCCAGCTCCTTGTCCGACACCTTGTGGTGCACGCTGATCGCCTCTTTCAACTGGTCGCCCACGCGGTAGAGCGGGTGCAGCGTGGAAAGCGGGTCCTGAAAGATATAGGCGACGTTGTCCCCGCGTTTCTGGCGCAGCCTCTCGAACGGCATGTCGAGCAGATCCTCGCCTTCATAACGCACCGCACCGCCCGTCACGACACCCGGCGGCGACGGGACTAGGCCCATGACCGAAAGCGCGGTGACCGACTTGCCGGAGCCGGATTCGCCGATCACGCCCAGACATTCGCCGGGGTTCACGTAAAGCGACACCTCGTTCACCGCCTTGTAGATGCGCGGCCCGATGTGGAACTGGGTGGATAGGCGTTGCAGGTTCAGGATGCCCTTCCGGTCATCGGCCGGCACGTCGCCGCCCCGGTTCACGAGCGTCTGCGCGCGCGGCCGCGTGAGCGCACCGGACCGAAGGCGGGGGTCGAGCGCATCGCGCACCCCGTCGCCCAACAGGTTGATCGACATGACGATAAGGAAAATCATGATGCCGGGGATGATCGACGTATGCGGATCGGTGATAAGCTGCGAGCGCGCCTCGCCCAACATCGAGCCGAGATCGGCCTGCGGCGGCTGGCTGCCGAGACCGAGGAACGACAGCCCGGCGGTCTCGAGGATCATCCAGCCCACGGTCGTGGACATGGCGATCACGATGGTCGACAGCACGTTCGGCAAAAGCTCGGTCAGGATGATGCGCGTGTGCCCCATACCGGCAAGGCGCGCGGCGTCGATGAACTCCCGCCCGGCGAGCGAGACGGTCACGCCGCGGATGTTGCGCGCGAAGAACGGGATGTTCACGGCGGCTACCGCGATCAGCGCGTTGAACAGACCGGGGCCGAGGGCGGCGACGATCGCGAGCGCCAACAGGATATAGGGGAACGCCATCAACATATCGACGCCGCGCATGATGATGTTGTCGGTGCGCCCGCCGAAATAGCCCGCGACGATCCCGATGGCCGAACCGATGGTGCCCGCGATCAGGGCGGCGAAGATGCCCACGGCCAAGGACACGCGCGTGCCGTAAAGCAGACGCGACAGCAGATCGCGCCCCAGATGGTCGGTGCCCAGAAGGTGCCCGTCCGAGAACGGGGTCATGAAACGGTCGGCGGTGTTGGTCACGTCCGGGTCCTGAAGCGGCAGGATCGGCGTCACGATGACCAAGAGCAGGATGATCCCCAGCACCACCGCGCCGAGCGCGGCCAGACGGTTGCGAAAGAGAAGCTTCAGAAACGTCATGTCTTGATCCTCGGGTCGAGGATGGACTGGGCCACGTCCACGCAGATGTTGAAAAAGACGTAGCACGCCGCGACGAAGACGACGCCGCCCTGCACCAGAAGGATGTCACGGGTCAGGATCGCGTCCACCAGCATCCGTCCCACGCCGGGCCACTGGAACACGATCTCGATGAAGACCGAACCGGACAGGACGAAGCCCGCCTGAATGCCGAGCACGGGGATGATACTGACCATCGCGGCGCGCAGGGCGTGACCGTAAAGCACCCGCCGCTCGCCGACCCCCTTGGCGCGTGCCGTTCGGATGTAGTCCTGCCTGAGCACTTCGAGCATGGCCGACCGGCTGAGGCGCGCGACGACGCCAGTGGCGACGACGGCCAGCGCAATGGCGGGCATGACGAGGTGACGCAGAAGGTCGGGCAGATCGCCCCCGCCGTAGATCGCGAACATGCCGGAGGCGGGCAGCCAGCGCAGGTTCACCGCGAAGGTCAGGATCATCATCATGCCGAGGAAGAAACTGGGCACGGAAATGCCGATCAGCACGACGAAGGTGATCGCCTTGTCCGCGAAGCCGTATTGGCGCGAGGCCGATACGACACCGGCGAGGATGCCCAGAAGCGAACAGAGCACCCAGGCCGTCCCGGCCAGAATGAGCGTCGCATTGAAGCGTTCGAGAATTTCGTCGATCACCGGGCGGTTCAGGCTGAACGAGCGTCCGAAGTCGCCCGTCAGCATATTGCCGAGCCAGATGAAATACCGCGATATCAGGGGCTTATCCAAACCGAGGTCACGGTTGATCTTGGCCACGTTTTCGGGCGTCGCGTAGCTGCCCAGAATGGCGGTGGCCGGGTCACCGGGGATCATGGCCATGATGAGAAACACGATGATCGTGATGCCAAGCAGCACCGGGATCGCCGAAATCAGTCGCTTGAGGATATAGCTGCCCATGGCGGCCTCCGCTCATGCGCCCAGCGCGGGCCATGTGTGTGAGGTGTGGCGAAAGGGTCGGGCGGGACCGGGGAGGATCGGTCCCGCCCTGTTCAGGTGAAGATCAGTTCTTCACCACATCTTCGAGCTGCAAGAGAAAGGACGGCTCGAGGATCAGGTTCTCGACGCGGTTCGAGGTGACCGCGTTCTGCTTCCAGTTCGCGACGAACACCCACGGGGCGTCGTCCTGCACGATGGCCTGCATTTCCTTGTAGAGCGCCGCGCGCTCCTCCTGATCGGTGGCGACACGCGCCTGTGCGAGCAGATCGTCGACTTCGGGGTTCGAATAGTAACCGGAGTTGAACCCGCCCTGATCCGGGAACGCCTCGGTGCGCAGCGCGAGGAACGGGAGCGTGTCGGGATCGTTCGTCATCCACGCCATCTCGGCCATGTCCGCCTTGCCCTCCAGCCCCGGGTTCACTTCGCCCAGGAAAGTGTTCCACTCGTAGGTCTCGATCTTCACGTCGAAGCCCACGGCGTTGAGGTCGGCCTGAATGGCGGTGCCCATCGGGATCGGGTCGAGCATACCCGAACCGCCTTCGGTCACGTAGAAGGTGAGCGACAGATCCTCCACCCCGCTCTCTTCCAGAAGCGCCTTGGCTTTCTCGGGGTCGTAGGGATAGGGGTCCAGCTCGTCGTTATAGGCCCATGCGAAGGCGGGCGGCGTCGGACCGGCGGCGACGTCGGCGGTGCCTTCGAGCACGTCGTTCACCAGAGCTTCCTTGTTGATCGCGTAGTTGGCGGCCTGCCGCACCTCCTTGGTGGCGAAAGGGCCTTCCTTGGCGTTCAGGATCAGGAACCAGACGTGCGGCCCGGCCTGTTCGACGATGTTGTAGTCGTCGTTCTGGAATTCCGACAAGGCGGTGGGCGGCACTTCGACCATCACGTCGATCCCGCCCGACAGCATCTCTGCCACGCGGGTGTTGGCATCGGTGATCGGGCGGAAGACGACAGCATCGGTGCCTGCGGCCTCCCCCCAGTAATCGGGATACTTTTCGACCACCACACGCTCGTTCGATTTCCATTCGACGAACTGGAACGGTCCGGTGCCGACCGGGTTGCGCCCGTAATCGGCGCCGCTTTCCGCGACCGCCGTGGGCGACACCAGCAAGCCGGTCGGATAGGCGAGGTTCGACAGGAACGGCGCATAGGGTTCGTTCAGGGTGAATTTCACCGTCAGATCATCGACCACCTCCACGTTCTCGACCGCCGAGAAGAAGAAGGCGAGCGGGAACGGCCCGGTGTCGTGATAGGGGTGCTCTTCGTCCAGCATCCGGTCGAAGTTGAATTTCACCGCCTCGGCATTGAACGGCGTGCCGTCATGGAAACTGACGCCTTCCCGCAGCATGAAGGTGTATTCGGTGCCGTCCTCCGACACCTCCCAGCTTTCGGCGAGGCTCGGCTCGACCTCGAGCGTGCCGGACTTGTACTGCACCAACCCCTCGTAGATGTTCACGACGATGCGGAAATCGTTCTGCGCGGTGACGGCGGCGGGGTCGAGCGCCTTGGGCTCGGCGATCTGGCCGACGATCAGGACGCCGGGCGGCGTCTGGGCGGCGAGCGGCGCGGGCGCGAGGCCCATCCCGGTGGCAAGCGCCGCGCTGGCGGCCGCGGCGAAAAGGCCCCGGCGGGTCCAGGTCAGAAGGGTCATAAGAAGGCTCCCATGTTGGCTGTTGGACGGAATTTTCTTTCGTTATTGCGACTCAAATTATCATGATAAATTGCATCGGTCAATTTTTCATGATAATTGTGCGGTGACAGGGAGATCACATGACCTTTTCCATTCTCGCCCGCGATCCCGACTCCGGCCTTATCGGCGGCGCGGCCGCAACCGGATCGCTCTGTGTCGGGGGCTGGGTGTTGCGCGGGCGTGCGGGGGTCGGGTTATCGGCAAGTCAGGGCGCGTCGCCCTCGACGCTCTGGGGCGAGGCCGCGCTGGACGGGATGAAGGCGGGCGAAAGCGCGCGGGATGTGGTCAGCCGGATTACGACCGAAGATCGCGGGCGCGAGTTCCGTCAGCTTTCGGCCCTGGGCGTCAGCGGGCCGGGCGCGGTGTTCTCGGGTGCCTCCAACTCCCCCAAGATCGACGATCAGGTGTTCGACGGCGGGGTGGCGGCAGGGAACCTGCTGGCCTCGCGCGCCGTGGTGCCCGCGATGGTCGATGCCTACCTCGGCACATCCGGCGCCCTTGCCGAGCGCCTGATCGCCGCGCTGTTCGCCGCGCAGGACGCGGGCAGCGATGCGCGCGGGCTTTTCTCGGCCGCTCTTCTGATCGTGGGGCCGGATCGCGCACCGCTGACGCTCAGAATAGATCACTCGGACGACCCCCTCCCCGCGCTCAGGGACCTGCTCGCGCGGGCCACCTCGGGCGACTACGCGTTCTGGGCGCGGCAGGTGCCCACGTTGAACGACCCGGAGCGGACCCTTGACTGATTGGGGTGCACTCGCCGCCGAACGTCTGGGCCGGATCGCCGCCTGTTCGGAACCCGGACCGGGGGTCACGCGCCTGCCCTTCACCCCCGAGCACCGCGCCGCGCTGGCCGAGATCAGGGGGTGGATGGAGGCCGCCGGCCTGACCCCCACCCTCGACGCCGCCGGAACGCTGATCGGTCGGCGTGAGGGCGACGGGCCCGGCACGTTCTATATGGGCTCGCATCAGGATAGCGTGCGCCACGGCGGCGCCTATGACGGGATCATGGGCGTCGCGCTGGCCTGCCTTGCCGTTCAGAACCTTGCCGAGACCGGACGCACCCTGCCCTTCGCCGTCGAAGTCCTCGCCTTCGCGGATGAAGAGGGCGTGCGGTTTCCCACCGCACTCATCGGCCCACGCGCGCTGGCGGGCCGTTTCGACCCCGATGTCCTGACGCTTGAGGATCGCGCGGGCACCACGCTCTGGACCGCGATGGAGTGTTTCGACCTCGACCCCGACGGCATCGGCGCGCTGGCCCGCGACCCCGAACAGGCGGTCGGCTATCTGGAAGCCCATATCGAACAGGGCCCCGTGCTGGAACAAAGCGGCGAGGCGTTGGGTGTCGTCACCGCGATCTGCGGGATCGAGCGGCACGCGGTGGCCTTCTACGGTGAAACCGGACATGCGGGCACCCTGCCGATGAAATCGCGCGCCGATGCGCTCGTCGGGGCGGCGGACCTGATCTCGCTCGCCCATCACCTTGGCCGGGAAGAGGCGGATTTGCGGGTGACGGTCGGCCAGTTGGACATCGCGCCCAACGTGGTCAACGCGGTGCCGAACGAAGCGCGGCTCACGCTGGAAATCCGGTCGCCCGACGATGCCCAGCGCGAAGCGGCCGGACAGCTTCTGACCCGCAAGGCGCATGAGATCGCAGCGCGCTGGGGCCTGAGCCTCGACATGCGAAAGACCTACCGCCAGACCGCGCAACCCTGTGACCCGGACATGCGCTCCGGGCTGACGGATGCGGTTATGGCGGCGGGCGGTGCCGGGGTCGAACTGGCCTCGGGCGCCACGCACGACGCCTCGGCCATGGCCGACCTCTGCCCCATCGCGATGCTGTTTCTGCGCTGTCGGGGCGGCGTCAGCCATGTGCCCGACGAATTCGCCAGCCCCGCCGACATGGGTCTCGCCGTCGAGGCGATGGCGCATTTCCTTGCCAACCACAGGCCGACCTGACCCTTTCCCATCCGCTCCTGTCTGGGCTATGTCGGATGGGAGCGGGAGTGCGGTATGGACGGCGAAAGACAGCCACAGGACCTGACCTTGAGCGGTGCGGTATTCGCAGCGTTCGAAGACGACCCCACGCGGCCTGCACTCCACGCCGCCGATGGGGCGGTCTGGACCCGGCAGGACGTCATGGACGCGGTCTCGGCCTGGCGACGTGCGCTGGCTGCGAAAGGTATCGGCCCGTCCCACCGCGTCGCGACCCTTCTGCCGAACGAAGCGGGCACCGCCGTGTTGCTTCTGTCCCTCGTCGATGCCGTGAACCTGATGCCGCTGAACCCCGGCGCGCAGCCCGCCCAGCTTGCCGAACAGATCGCGGCGGCGGGGGCGGATGCGGTGATCGCGGGCGGTGAAGCGGGGCGCGCGCTCGCCGAACTGCTGCCCGAGGGCGTTGCGTTCCATGACTGGGATGGTCGCGCCCCCGCCCTGACCGGCGAGGCGGCAGGACCGGCGCGGTCGGCGCGCAAACCCGGCCTCGTCCTGCAAACATCAGGGAGCACGGGCCTGCCGAAACGGGTGCCGCTGACGGCGGGCCAGATGGTCGCCTCGGCCCGCAATATCATCACACATCTGGGCCTCGGCCCCTCGGACCGGGCCATCCATGCCCTGCCCATGTTCCATATCGGTGCGGTCGTCGACCTGCTCGCCGCCCCGTTCATGGCGGGGGGCGAGGTGGTGCTGGCCCGCGACCTGTCGGCCCCGGCGGTCACCGACGCGGCGCAGGCGGGCGGCACGTGGCTGCAACTGGTGCCGACAGCGCTCGCTCACCTGATGGACGACCTGTCCGACGACGACGCGCGGGGGCTTGGCAAGACGCTCCGGTTCATCCGCATGGTGTCCGCCGACCTGCCCGAAGACCTGCGGCAAAAGGCCGAAGAACGGCTCGGCCTGCCGGTGATCCAGATGTATGGCATGACCGAAACCGCCGGCCAGATCACCGCCAACCCGCTGCCACCGGGCACGCGCAAACCGCTGTCGGTCGGCCCCGTCGCGGGCCCCGAAATCGCGATCATCGACGCCCACGGCGCGATCCTGCCGACGGGACGCGAGGGCGAAGTCTGCGTGCGCGGCGCAACGGTCATGGCGGGATACGAGGGCGACACGGAAACGCCGCGCCATGGCAACTGGCTGCGAACCGGCGATCTGGGCCGGATCGACGCGGAGGGTTACCTGTTCCTCACCGGGCGCGTGAAAGAGATCATCAACCGGGGCGGCGAAAAGATTAGCCCGGTTCCGGTGGAGCGGGCCGCCAAGGCCATCGAGGGCGTCAGCGATGCCGTCGCCTTCGCCCTGCCCCATCCGAGCCTTGGGGAACAGGTCGGTCTGGCGGTCGTGGCCGACGACGCGTTGTCGGAGGACGACATCCTGACATCGCTCGCACGCGTGCTGGCCGAATTCGAGATGCCGCGCCGGATTGCGCGACTGGCGGACATGCCGCGCCTGCCCTCGGGCAAGGTCGACCGTCGCGCGGTCGCGGGCATGGCGCGCGAGACGGCCGAGGATCGCGCCCCGCGCACCGGCCTCGCTGCGACGGTCGAGGCGATCTGGGCCGAAACGCTTTCGGTGCGGCCGCCGCATGACGAGGCCGATTTTTTCGACGATGGCGGCGACAGCCTGTCGGCCATGGATTTCCTTGCCACGCTGGAAAAGCGCCTCGCGCGACCGATCCCGCCCAACATCCTGTTCGAAGCCCCGCGCTTCGGCTCGTTGGTCAAGGTGCTGGCCGAGCAGCCGGTGCCGCCGCGCAAGGGCGAAGGCAAGCTTTTGCGCCATGTGCGCGAGGCGACCTCGGGGTGGCGTGGCGAACGGGTCGGCCCCATGGGCCTCATCATCGCCCGCAACACCGTGCAGCCAGCGCCCAAGGTGTTCATCGGCACCCATGACGAGATGACGATCAACACCTTCGGGCGCACGATCACCAAGCACAACCCGATCTACGCGATGCGCACCTCGTGGCAGTTCCGGGGGGAGCGGTATCGGCGCTACCTCAAACCGATGGCGAAAATCTACTGCGACGAGATCGAGGCGCTGATCGAACCCGGCGAAGAGATCATCGTCGGGGGCTTCTGCGGCGGGGCCAACATGGTCGAACTGATGATGCCGGATCTGAAGCGCAGGGGGATCAAGGTCAAATTCTTCCTTGCGATGGACAAGCTCTTCAAACGGCCCACGGAGTTCCCGGTGTTCCATATCTGGACGGATCGCCTGCAATTCTCGCATCCGCCGCGCTATTTCAACCCGGCCCGCAGCTTTGGCGACTGGCATCCGGCGGGGGCCGACTATGTCTATCTCTCCGGCGATCACGACTGGGTGCTGCGCGGCGACCGGATGAAAGAGGTCGAAGATGCGACGATCCCCTATGTCACAGGGGCAAAGGATCTGCCCGTGCCCGCCCCACCCGAACCGATCAGCCTGCGGGAGCGGCGCAGACGCTACCGTGCCCGCGTGCGGGCCAAACTGCCCGACACGCTGTCTTTGACCGAGGACACCGTGGTCGAGGTGACCGTCACCAATCGCAGTCGCAAGGTCTGGCCGCCGACGTCCGAAAGCGGTCTGTCCCTGACACCGTCCTACACCGCAGCGGGCGAGATTTACGCCCATAGCTGGAACCGGGACCGGATCACCTTCGATCGCCCCGTCGGGCCGGGCGAGAGCTTTTCGGGTCAGGTCCGGCTGCGTTGGCCGGACGAGAAACTGAAAGCGCCACTGAAGGTCACGCTGACGATGGTCGACGACGGTTACGGGCGGTTCTGCGACCTCGGGCGCGGCGGCGTTTCGCGCAAGGTCACGTTGCGGGGCGCACCGCCCGGCAAGACCGACTAGCCGCGCGTCAACGTCCGGCGCACCGCGTCTTTCCACGCCGCGTAGCGATCGGCACGCAGATCGGGGTCCATTTTCGGGTCGAACCGCATCTCGGCGGACCAGCCTGACGCGAAAGTCTCGGCGTCCGGGTAGATCCCGATCGCCTGCCCCGCGAGCCACGCGGCACCCATCGCGGTCGTTTCCAGCACCGGGGGCCGGTCGACCGGCGCCCCGGTGATGTCGGCCAGAAACTGCATCGCGAACCGCGAGGCCGACATGCCGCCGTCGACCCGCAGAACGCCTTCGATGGGTTTGCCCATGTCGGCCTCCATCGCGTCGAGCAGGTCGCGGGTCTGAAAGCCAACGCTTTCCAGCGCCGCCTTGGCGAACTCGGCGGGGCCGGAATTGCGGGTGAGGCCATAGACCGCACCGCGACATTCGGCATCCCAATAGGGCGCGCCGAGCCCCGTGAAGGCGGGCACGAGGATGACGTCCTGCCCCGGATCGGCCTTTCGCGCGAGCGGCCCAGCGTCGGAGGCCTGCCCGAGAATGCCCAGCCCGTCGCGCAGCCATTGCACGACCGCGCCCGCGACGAAGATCGACCCTTCGAGCGCATAGGTCACCTGCCCCCCCATCTGATAGGCGATGGTGGTCAGCAGGCGATTTTCCGATGCGACGGCCGTGTCCCCGGTGTTCAGCAGCGCAAAACACCCCGTGCCGTAGGTCGATTTTATCATGCCCGGCGTGAAGCAGGCCTGTCCTATGGTGGCCGCCTGCTGATCGCCCGCCACCCCCCGGATCGGGATCGTGCCGCCCAACAGCGTGGTCTCACCGAAGTCGCCGTCGCTGTCGCGCACGTCGGGGAGCATCGACATCGGGATGCCCAGCGCCTCGCAGATGTCCGCGTCCCACGCCCCCTTGTGGATGTCATAAAGCATCGTGCGCGCGGCGTTCGTCGCGTCGGTCGCGTGCACCCGCCCCTCGGTCAGACGCCAGATGAGAAAGGTATCCACCGTGCCGAACGCCAGTTTTCCGGCCTCGGCCGCTGCGCGCGCACCCTCGACCTCGTCCAGCAGCCATTTGACCTTGGTGGACGAAAAATAGGGGTCGACGAGCAATCCAGTACGTGTGCGTACCAACTCCTCGAAATCGCCACCGCGCAGGTCATGGCACAGGTCCGACGTGCGGCGGTCCTGCCACACGATCGCCCGGTGAATCGCCTTGCCGGTTTCGCGGTCCCAGACCACCACCGTCTCGCGCTGGTTGGTGATCCCGATGGCCGCGATCCCGCCCACGTCCTGCGCGACCTCGCGCGCGGTGGCGAGCGTGGTGTCCCAGATATCCTCGGGTTCGTGTTCCACCCAGCCGGAGCGCGGGAAATGCTGATCGAACTCCCGCTGGGCGCTGGCCACGGGCCGCATCTCGCCGTCGAAGGCGATGGCGCGCGAGCTTGTGGTGCCCTGATCGAGCGCGAGAATATGTGTCATGCGTCCTCCCTCGTCCTGCGACGAAACCGCCGCGCAGCCCGGACTTCCTTGCAGGCGTTCCGGGCGAATTCAGCGTCTGAACGCCCTATTCCGCCGCCGCCCGTTCCGCCCGTGCCTCGGACATGAAAGCTTCGAGCGCGGCGACCCGTTCCGCATCGACCCTGAGCCCCAGCTTCGTGCGCCGCCACAACACATCCTGCGCCGTCACTGCGAATTCGTGGCGCATGAGATGGCGCACCTCGGCTTCGGTCAACGTCGCGCCGAAATCGCGCCCCAGATCGGAAGCCTCAGTCGCCGTCCCAAGGATCGTCTCGGCTTCTGTGCCGTAGGACCTGAGCAGACGTCGCGCCCAGGCCTCGGTCAGGAACGGGTGGCGCTGCATCCAGGTGCCCACCATGCGCGGGCCGGATTTGCGGTCGTACGCGCCGCCGGGCAGCGGTGCCCGCGCCGTCCAGCGACCCGTATAGCCCAGCGTTTCGAGCGCGGATTCGGCGAGTTTGCGGTAGGTCGTTAGCTTGCCGCCCAGCACCGTCAGAAGCGGTGCCGCGCTGTCGTCAAAGGCCAGCTGGTAGTCGCGGCTGGCCGACCGCGCCGACCCTTCGCTGTCGATCAGCGGGCGCACCCCGGAATAGGTCCAGACCACCTGATCGGTCGACACAGGCGTGGCGAGGTAGTCGTTCACGAAATCGACGAGGTATTGCGCTTCGGCCGGCGAGCATTCGGCCTCGCCCGGGCTGCCGTCATGTTCGGCCTCGGTCGTGCCGATCAGCGTGAAATCGTCCTCATAGGGAATGACGAAGACGATGCGCCCATCCCCGCCCTGAAGGATATACGGCTGGTCATGGCCCGGCAGGCGCGGCACGACGATATGCGACCCGCGCACGAGCCGCAGCCTGTGCGCGTCGCCGGTCTTTTCGCTCAGATCCCCGGCCCACGGCCCGGCGGCGTTCACCAGCTTGCGCGAGCGATGGGTTTCGATCCGCCCGTCGCGTTCGACGTTCACTTCCCAATGCGAGGCATGACGCGCGGTCGCGACGACCTTGGCGCGTGTGAGGATGCGCCCGCCGCGCATCACCGTGTCGCGCGCATTGAGTGCGACGAGGCGGGCATCGTCCACCCATGCATCGGAATATTCGAACCCGGTGCGGAACGACGGCTTGAGCAGCGCGCCCGCCGGATGGCCCCGCAGGTCGACCCGCTTGGTGCCCGGCAGCCCGCGTCCCCCGAGCCGATCATACAGAAACAGGCCCGAGCGCAGCATCCAGTCGGGCCTGAGCCCGGAATGATGCGGCAGCACGAAGCGCATGGGCCAGGCGATATGCGGCATCGCGGCCAGCAGTTTCTCGCGCTCCTGCAAGCTTTCGCGCACCAGACGGAATTCGTAGAATTCGAGGTAGCGCAGGCCGCCGTGGATCAGCTTGGACGAGGCCGACGAGGTCGCGCTCGCCAGATCGTTCATTTCAGCGAGCGTCACGCGCAGGCCGCGCCCGGCGGCATCGCGGGCGATGCCCACGCCGTTCACGCCGCCACCGATGACGAATAGATCGACTGTCTCACTCATGCCCCGACCCTAGCCCATCATGCTGCACCTGCAAAGCGCGGCCCCCTTGGCTACGATCAAATCCCCGCGTATAGACGTCGGGTCACCGAGGAAACCAATGACCACGCGCACCTACGCAACGCCGCCGGGGGGTCTCCCCCCGCAATCTGACCTGATGACCGCGAGCACCGGGAAGGCCGTCTTCACCGACGCCTATGCCGTGATTCCGCGGGGCACGATGACCGATATCGTGCTGATCGCGCTGCCCTACTGGGGCAACACCAAGGTCTGGGTGATTTCGCGGCCCATGACCGGGTTTTCCGAGAGCTTTTCGCATTACGTGATGGAGGTCGGCGCGGGCGGCGGCTCCGGCCAGCCGGAAGTGAACCCCGAGGCCGAAGCGGTGCTGTTCGTCACCAAGGGCGAGCTTTGGCTGAAGATCGGCGAGGACATTCACCGCATGGGTCCGGGCGGCTATGCCTATCTGCCTCCCGGCACCGACTGGTCGATCGAGAACCAGGGCGACATGCCCGCGTTCTTCCACTGGATCCGCAAACGCTATGACAAGGTCGAAGGCATCGACATGCCGGAGGTCTTCGTCACCAACGAACGCGACCATGCCCCCCACCCGATGCCGGGCACCGAGGGCAAATGGTCGACCACCCGTTTCGTCGACCCGCTGGACGTGCGCCACGACATGCACGTGACCATCGTGACCTTCGAACCCGGCGCGGTGATCCCCTTCATGGAAACCCACGTGATGGAGCACGGGCTGTTCATCTTGCAGGGCAAGGGCGTCTACCGGCTGAATCAGGACTGGGTCGAGGTCGAGGCGGGCGATTACATCTGGCTGCGCGCCTTTTGCCCGCAGGCCTGCTACGCGGGCGGGCCGGAACCGTTCCGCTACCTGCTTTACAAGGACGTGAACCGCCACATGCCTTTGGGTCTGTAAGGCGGTGCGGGCAAAGGCCCGCGCAGGTTTTGCGCCGCTCCGGCAAAGCCGGACCTGCGCGGTGGGCGAGAGGGCGCTGCCCTCTCGCGCTCTCCCGAGGTATTTTCAGACCGAAGAAGGGGATCCGGGATTTTCGTCGGGAATTGTCGCCAAATCGGAAACACCATCATATTGTCGCCCTAATCTGTCGCTAACCAGCGTCCAATGACGATGACGAGCACGAATTCCGCAAGCATGGGACCGATACGCCGAACCGAGCGACCGCAGAAACGGTGGCGCGATACCGCGCTGCTTCTGGCGCTGTTCGCGCTGGTGGTCGCGGGCCTGATCGGTGCGGCGGCCGCGACCGGCTGGGAAGAAACCAAGGCGCAACTGGCCAAGCTGAGCCAGTGGCAATTCGCGGTTCTTCTGGGCTTGTCCTTGGCCAACTACCTGCTGCGCGGACTGCGCTGGCACCTGTTTGCGGCCAAACTCGGACTCGGTCTTGGGATCGTCGCGAATTTCATCCATTTCCTCGGCGGCTTCGCGATGAGCGTCACCCCCGGCCGGGTCGGTGAACTGGTCCGTATGCGATGGATCGGGCGCGAAACGGGCTGGAGTTTCGAGCGGACGGCACCGCTGGTGCTGGTCGACCGCGCCTCGGACCTCGCCGCGATGGGCTTGATCCTCGGGATCGCGCTGGCCTTTTCCACGACCGGGATCGCGGGCGGCATTCCCGTGACCGTGCTGGCCCTGATCGGTGCGCTGGTCGTGACACGGCCCGTTTTGCTGGAAAAGATCGCCACTTTCGGGCATCGCTGGCTCGGTCGCCTGCCCCGCCTTTTCGCCAAGGTGCGGCGGGCCGCACGGTCGTTGCAGGTGTTCTCCGCCCCCGGCCTCACCGCGCTGGCCTTGCTGATCGGGCTCGTCGGCTGGTTCGCGGAAGGCTATGCCTTCCACCTCCTCCTCGTCTGGATGGGCGCCGATATCGGCGTGTCCAAGGCCATCGCGATCTTCGTCTTCGCCTCGCTCGCGGGCGGCCTGACCGGCGCGCCCGGCGGTGTCGGCGGGGCCGAAGCGGCGATGGTCGCGCTTCTCACCCTCGAAGGCGTGGGGCTGGAGACCAGCCTGCCCGCCACCGCGATCATCCGCGTGACGACACTCTGGTTCGCCATCGGGATCGGCCTGATCCTGTTCCCCGTGGCCGAGAAACATTCGAAGAAGGCGCAGAATGCTTTGGAAAACCGCTGACTATTCCGGCTGGGGCCGGGTCCACACGGCACATGGCGAGATTGCGCGGCCCGAACGCGCCTCGACCCTCGCCCGGATCATGGAAGAGGCGCCCGCGCCGGCCTTTGGCAATCGTCGCTCTTACGGAGATTCACCGTTGAACGACGGGGGACGCGCGATCGACATGACGCGCATGGACAAGGTGCTGGGGTTCGACCCGGACACCGGCGTGGTCGAGGCCGAAGCCGGTATCCGGCTGGGCGAGCTCATGCGGCTGTTCGCCCCGCGCGGCTGGACGCCCGCGGTCGTGCCCGGCACCGGCTTCTGCACGCTGGGCGGCGCCATCGCCAACGATGTGCATGGCAAGAACCACCATGTCGCCGGCAGTTTCGGCGAGCATGTGATCTCGGTCGCGCTGTTTGCCAACGGCAAGCGGGTGACGGTGTCCCCCGGCCATAACAAGGCGCAGTTCCGCGCCACGATGGGCGGGATCGGTCAGACCGGCGTGATCCTGTCGGCCAAGATCCAGATGAAGCCCTGCCCCGGCACCGCGATGCGGGTGACCGAACGGCGGCTGAACGACTGGGACGAACAGATCGACGCGCTCGAGGCCTCGACCGCCTCTTATGCCGTAAGCTGGATCGACGCGCAGGCCCGCGGCGCAAGGATGGGGCGCGGCATACTGGAAGAGGCGGAGTTGAGCGACATGCGCCTGCCCTCGCGCGCCAAGCCCAAATCGGTGCCGTTCAATGTCGGCCTGTTCTCGAACGGGTTGTTCGCGCGGGCCTTCAACGAAGGGTATCTGCGGCGCATTCCCGAGGCGGGCAAGACATCGGACAAGCCGATGGAGGATTTCTTCTTTCCCTTGGACAAGGTTCACGGCGTCACCAAGCTTTACGGCAAGGCGGGGTTCCACCAGTTTCAATGCGTCGTGCCCACCGACAAGACCGACGTGCTGCGCGACATGATGATGAAGATCAGCCGATCCGGCCTCGCCTCCCCCCTCGTCGTGCTGAAACGCATGGGGCCGGGGCGCGCCGGAATGCTGTCGTTCCCGATGGAGGGCTATACACTCGCCATCGATTTCCCGAACCGGGCCAAGGCCAAAAAGCTGATCGCCGAGTTGGAGGCGATGACGGCGGAGGCGGCGGGGCGGCTTTATCTTGCCAAGGACAGCCTTGCCTCGGGCGAGATGATAAGGGGCATGTATCCCGAATGGTCCGAGTGGGCGCAACAGGCGGCCAAGGCAGACCCGGACGGGGCGCTTGTCAACGATATGGTGCGACGGCTCGAACTGAGGAGCGCGACATGAACGAGACTTGGATCATCCTCGGCGCGACCTCGTCGATGGCGCGCGCCTTCGGGCGGGCGGTGGCCGAGCGGGGGGCGACCGTATACCTCGCAGGCCGCGACATGGAGGACCTCAAGGGGTCCGCCGCCGATCTTGAGGCACGCGGCGCGGCCAAGGCGCAGGCGGTGAAGTTCGATGCGCGCGATGCCGCGACCTTTGCGCCGATCATCGCGGCCGCCGAGGGCGAGGAAGGGCTGATACACGCCGCCGTTTTCGTGGGGTCGATGCCGGAGCAGTCGGAGGTCGACAAAGACCCCGGCCTGATCGACGGCACGGTACAGGAGAGCTTCACCGGCCCCGCCCGGTTCCTACAGATGCTCGCCCCGGTGATCGAGGCGCGCGCGGGCGGGACCGTCGTGGGCGTCGGGTCGGTCGCAGGCGACCGGGGGCGGTTGTCGAACTACGTCTACGGCTCGGCCAAGGCGGGGTTCCACACCTACCTCGCCGGGCTGCGCAATCGTCTGAACCGCGCGGGCGGCCATGTGGTCACGGTGAAACCGGGCTTCGTGGATACCGCGATGACATGGGGGATCGAGGGCATGTTCCTTGTCGCAGATCCGGCGGACGTCGCTGGCGACATTCTCAAGGCGGTCGAGAAGAAAAAGAACACGATCTACACCCCGTTCTTCTGGCGCATCATCATGACGATCATCAAGTCGGTGCCCGAGCCGATCTTCAAGAAGCTGTCGATCTGATCGCACCGCGCCGCAGCGCGTCACGCGGTTAGTTGAGGGCCGCGCTCACCCATTGTTCCCACAGGCCCGCGGCCTGAAACAGCAGGGCGATGGCGATCATCAGGATGCCCAGACCGCGCTTGTCCTTCATCGCGAACACGATGGGGTCGTGGTCCTGCTTGCCGTAATAGCCCAGCCGCACCATGCGGATCAGCCACCATGCAATCGGGATCAGCGCGGCCCAGACCAGCCACTGCGTCGGATAAAGCGCCACCGCCTGATCGGTGAAGCTGTAAAGGAAGAAGCTGACCAGCGCGCCGACCATGCCGAGGATGGCGACGTTCAAAAGATCGGGCCGATCCGGCTTGCCGTAACCGCGCCCCGGCAGCCGCTCGTCCCCATGGGCGAGTGTCACTTCGGTCAGGCGTTTGACGCAGCCGAGCGTCAGGAAGGCCGGGAAGATGAAGGCGAGCAGATAACCCGACACTTCGACCCCCGAGGCATAGGCGCCCGCGACCACCCGGATCGTGTAGAGCCCCGCGAGCACGGCGATGTCGATCCAGCGCAGGCGTTTGAGTTTCAGCGAATAGGCCAGAGATAGGATCATGTAGCCCACGATGACGGCGAGAAAAGCGGGTGACAGGATCGCGGCGATGACGAGCGCCGCCGCCCCCACCCCGGCACCTGCGGCCATGCCGACCGAAATCGGGACCGCGCCCGAGGCGAAGGGGCGGTGCTTTTTCTTGACGTGCAGCCGGTCGGCCTCGAGGTCGAGCAGATCGTTCACCACGTAGATCGAGCTTGCGGCGAAGGAAAACGCCAGCATCCCGAACAAGTCCGAGATCAACGTGGACAGCGTGAAATCATGGGCGGCGAGGACCGGCACGAACAGCAGGACGTTCTTGACCCACTGATGCGGGCGCAGCGCCTTGAGCACGCCGCGCGGCGACCAGCCGCCCGCGATCCGCGTGACAGGTTTGCCCTGCCCTTCGAGCAGTTTCGCCGATGCGGTGTCGCCCACCACCAAGGCCGCGTTCGCGTGCGACCAGACCTCGCGGTCTACCGTGTCGTTGCCCGCGTAGTCGAACCCGGCCTCTCCGTAAGCCTCGACCAGCGCGGCGGCCTTGCGGCGGCCCTTGAGGTTTTGGGTCTCGCTCGACGCGAAGACGCGCGGCGACAGGCCGTGGTCGGCGGCGAGGCGTTTCACCAGCGCCGCGTTCGAAGCCGAGGCCAGCACGACCTCCCGCCCCTCGGCCTTGGCCGCCGCAACCGCGTCGGCGACGCCTTCGTTCACCGGCATGAGGTCGGTGCGGATCTCGGTCAGATCCACGAGGCGGGCCTTGAGCCGCGCAGGGTCGGTCAGATGCGCGAACACCGCCCGGATCGTCGCGATCGGGGCCTGCCCCAGACCGGCCCAGAAGGTTTCGAACAGAAGATCGGTCTTCAGAAACGTGCCGTCGACGTCGAGCACGAGCGGTTTGCTCTCGGTTTTCATGAAAGTCCCGGTATCATCCATTCGGTCAAACTCCGTTCACGGCGAAGACGCAGCCGTCGGTCATCAATTCGGGCGGGGTCAGGCACAGGCCGCGCGCCACCTGCCAGGCCGCCAGCACCTTTGGCACGTAGGCCCGCGTTTCGGCATAGGGCGGCACGCCGCCGTGTTTCGTCACCGCGTTCTCGCCTGCGTTGTATCCGGCCAGCGTCAGGATCGGGTCGCGCCCGAAATGTTTCATCAGCCAGCCCAGGTATTTCACGCCGCCCTTAATGTTCTGCGAAGGATCGGTGGCATCGGTCACGCCGAACCGCTCGGCTGTCGCCGGGATGAGCTGCATGAGGCCCATCGCCCCCTTCTCGCTTTCCGCCGTCGTGCTGCCGGAGCTTTCGACCGAGATCAGGGCGACCACCAGCGCGGGCGAAATATCGGTGCCGATGGTGGCCAGCAGGATGTCGGGGCCATAGGCCTTGGCGATGTCCTGAAGCGTCTGAAGGCGCGGGGCCTGAAGATCGGCCCGAGCCGTCAGGGTTTCGAGCGCCTTCATGACGTTGGCGGGCCCCGCCTCGTCCAGAGCGGGGGATACGCTGGCCCAGAACCACTCGTACCCGCTCTTGGGCGTGTCGTCCGCTTCGGCGGTCTGCACGTCCGCCTCGGCCTTCGCCGCTTCCTCGGCCGCGCGTTCCGCGGCCCGCTGTTCCAAGGCCGCCCGCGCGCGCGCCTGTTCGGCGGGATCGATCTGCACCGTGATGCGCCGGGTGGTCCCCGCCTGTGGCACGGGCACGCGTTTGAAGGTGAAATCGGCATCCTGCCCGAACGCCGAGAATGGGGTCAACAGAAGCCCCAGAACACCGATCGTCTTGATCGTTACGGTCCGCATGTCGCGAAAACCTGCACTGCCTCGTTCTTTTCTTTTGAGGTATCTTCGCAAATTCGGACTCGAAGGGCCAGTTTTTCTTACCTTTCGCAACGAAACGGCCCGGAAAACCCGGTGATCGGAAAATAATTCGGATTTTTTATCGCTCCATTTCAAAGTGTTAATCGGAAATTAACGAAATTTCCCAACCCGTCCAAAATCGTACCAACCCTGCCAAAATCATGCCCAAATCAAGGGTCAAATTCCAACCATGCCAAGCAGGGCAGAGGATCGGTTCACAGGCGGTTCGAAGGTTTCTGCAAGGTGTGAGTGAAACTGAGCTGAAAACTTTTCGGAGGGACAAAAGATGAAACTGTTCAAGCTTGCCAAGAAATTCCGCGCTGAAGAAGACGGTGCGGTGACTGTTGACTGGGTCGTTCTCACGGCCGCCATCGTGGGCCTCGGCATCGCGGTTCTGACGTCGGTTTCCGGCGGCACGACCTCGCTCGCCGACAAAGTGTCCTCGAGCCTCTCGGCCATGACCATCATGACGCACTAAGCGTCACACCGACCTAACTCAATCAGGAGATACCGCAATGAAACTCATCAACTTCTTCAACCGCTTCAAGAAAGACGAAGACGGCGCCGTCACCGTGGACTGGGTCGTGCTGACCGCCGCCATCGTGGGCCTGGGCATCGCCGTTCTCACCTCGGTCTCGGGCGGCACCACGTCGCTGGCCGACAAGGTTTCGTCGTCGCTGTCCGCGATGACCATCATGACGCACTAAGCGTCGCAACGAACTCTACTGGAGAGCAGAAACATGAAACTCGTGAACTTCTTCAACCGCTTCAAGAAAGACGAAGATGGCGCCGTGACCGTGGACTGGGTTGTCCTCACCGCCGCCATCGTGGGCCTCGGCATCGCCGTTCTGACCTCGGTCTCCGGCGGCACCACCTCGCTGGCCGACAAGGTTTCGTCGTCGCTGTCCGCGATGACCATCATGACGCACTAAGCGTCACGATCCGAAGACCTCCGGAATTGGGCCGCATCCTCGATGCGGCCCTTTCCCCGTTCTGGGGGGGGGCGTTTGATTGTCGACGAATTGAAAGAAATCTTCGGCACTTCACGGTTTGTCCAGATTTTCGCCGCATTCTGGCGGCACAAGGGTAATGGAAACCTGACTGCCGGCCTGCCGGCGCACGAGGGAAAGGTAACGATATGCGAGCAGTATTTGGACTGGTTCTGATCGTGGGCGTGGGGCTTGCGGGCTTCGCCGTCTACATGGCACGCGACTATATCGGGAACTATCAGGCCGCGCTCGAACAGGAACGTGCGGCCCGTGCCCAGATGGTCCAGACCGCCGAAATCTACGTGGTCAAGGAATCCGTGGCCTATGGCGACCGGATCACCGACGAGAACATCCGCCTGACGCGCTTCCCGGTCGATGCGATCCCGGAAGGGGCGTTCAAGACGGAAGAGGAGCTCTTCCCACAGGGCGAGAAACGCTATCGCACCGTGCTGCGCGCGATGGAAAAGGACGAGGCCCTGCTGGCGGTCAAGGTGACCGAGGCCGGGGCCGACGCCGGGGTGGCCGCGCGCCTTGCCTCTGGCATGCGGGCCTTCGCGATCCGGGTCGATGTCGCCTCGGGCGTGTCGGGCTTTCTGCGCCCCGGTGACAAGGTCGACATCTACTGGACCGGGCGCGGCTCTTCGGACAGCGTCACGAGCCAGGAGGTCACCAAGCTGATCCAGACCAACATCCGGATCATCGCGATCGACCAGATGGCCGACACCGACCGCACCGCGCCCACCGTGGCGCGCACCGTCACGATCGAGGCGACACCGGAACAGGTGGCCGCCCTCGCCCAGGCGCAGGCCACGGGCCGCATGGCCCTGTCGCTGGTCGGCGCACAGGACGATACCGTGGCCGAGGCGGTCGAGATCGACCAGAACACGCTTCTGGGCATCGAAACCGCCGAGGTCGAGGCGCCGGTGCGCGAAAAGGTCTGCACCATCCGCACCCGCAAGGGCGCCGAGACGGTGGAAGTGCCGGTGCCCTGCCCGACCAACTGATCGGCCCCACGGCGCACGGCAGTCGGGCGATCCGCCATGTTGCGGGCCGCCCACAGCAAGGACAGGCGCCAACCCCTTGATTCTTGCAATAAACTGAAAACTGTCGCATGGTGGCGGCAATATGGGCCGAAAGAGCCGGAGAAACCGGACACGTGCCCGATACAGGCGGACCCGAAAATTGGGCCAATACAAAGACAACCGGCGCCCGCTTGCGACCGGGGAAGAGCAGCAGAGACGTGATCGGAGAGGCAGGATCACATGGGACTTGATAGATATGTGAAGGCCGCCCTCACGGGTCTGGCGCTGTCATGGATCACCGTGCCGCTTCCCGGCATGGCCCAGACGTTGCGCGTGATGGACGGGGGTGTGGCCGAAACGCTGAACGTCCCCATGAACCGCGCCGTGGTCGTCGAAAGCGACCAACCCTTCGCCGAAATTTCGATCGCGAACCCGGGGATCGCCGACATCTCGACCCTGTCGGATCGCACGATCTATGTGCTGGGCAAGTCGCAGGGGCGCACCACGCTGACCCTGCTCGCCCCCGACGGCACGCTCATTTCCAACGTCGAAGTGCAGGTCACGCCCGACCTTTCCGAATTCAAGGAGCGTCTGCGCCAGATCCTGCCGGGCGAACCCATCGAAGTGCGCACCGCCAACGACGGGATCGTCCTGTCGGGCACCGTGACCTCGATCGCCGCGCTCGACCGCGCGCTCGATCTGGCCGAACGCTACGCGCCCGACAAGGTGTCGAACCTTCTGTCGGTCGGCGGCACCCAGCAGGTCATGCTCAAGGTGCGCTTCGCCGAGATGCAGCGCTCCGTCACCAAATCGCTGTCCTCGTCGCTGGGCTTCGGCACCAACATCAACGGCCTTGGCGGCTCGATCGGCACCGGGGCCCTGGGCAACCAGGCCAATCTGGACGCCGCTTCGGCGGGAGACCTGATCTCGACCGGGAATGACCGCACGGGCGCGTTCACCTTCGGGTTCAACGCGGGCGCCCTGCAATTCGCGGTGATGCTCGAAGCCCTTGAAAACAAAGGCATGGTCCGCACGCTGGCCGAACCGAACCTCACCGCCCTGTCCGGGCAGGAGGCGAGTTTTCTCGCCGGTGGCGAATACCCGATCCCGTCGGTTCAGGAAAACGGCGCGGTGGTCATCGACTACAAACCGTTCGGTGTCGAGCTGACTTTCACCCCGCGTGTGGTGGATCAGGACATCATCAACCTTCAGATGACAGCCTCGGTCTCGGGCCTCGACAACTCGGTCACCTACGGCGACGGCGCGATCAGCGTGAACGCCTTCAAGCGGCGCGAAACCTCAACCACGGTCGAGATGCGCGACGGCCAGAGCTTCGCTATCGCGGGCCTGTTGCAGGACGATTTCCGCGACCTGAACGGTCAGGTGCCGTGGCTTGGCGACGTGCCGATCCTCGGCGCCCTCTTCCGCTCGGCCGATTACGAACGCAGCCAGTCGGAGCTGGTCATCATCGTGACCCCGCACCTCGTGACCCCGACCCGGGGCGAGGCGCTGGCCCTGCCCACCGACCGTGTCAGACCCCCGTCCGAGGCCGACCTGTTCCTGCGTGGCAATACCGCCGCCCCCAACCGCCCGACGACGGGCGCGGCGGGCGAAGTGGCGCGGCAGGATTTCACCGGCTCCTACGGCTACGTGATGGAGGATTGAGCATGGCTATCCGCACAGGTGCAAAGATCGTCGCGACGACATCGGCCCTCGCCCTCATGGCGGGCTGCGCCACGGACAAGACCTATCTGGGCGAAGCCGGAGCGATCCCCGCCCGCGCCGAATTCGGCAGCGCGACCGAGAACAACTACCTGATCCAGACCGGACAGAAGAGCTACGTCGTCGATCTGGCCGAACGGTTCAACCGCGAGGTGCCCGATACGGTCAACTTCGAGTTCAACTCGGCCGTGCTCGACGGTCAGGCGCGCCAGATCCTCGCCCGGCAAGCGAGCTTCATCAGACAGTTCCCCGAAGTGCACTTCCGGGTCTACGGGCATACCGACAAGGTCGGCTCCAACGCCTACAACCGCCAGCTCGGTCTGCGCCGGGCCCAAGCGGTCGTGAATTACTTCGCGAGCCAGGGCATCAGCCGGTCGCGGGTCGAGGCGGTCGTCACCTATGGCGAAACGCAGCCTCTGGTCGCGACCGAGAACCGCGAGCGCCGCAACCGGCGCACGGTGACCGAGGTGTCGGGCTTCGTGCAGGACAACCCCCTGATCCTGAACGGCAAATACGCGGAAGTGGTGTTCCGCGAGTATGTCGAGTCGGCGACCGAGCTGCCGCCGGAGCGTGGCGGGCTGGGCGAACTCAACGCCGCGGCCAGCGGCGGCTGAACGCGGCCTAAAAAAGGCAATCCAACCAAGCTGTTACAGGGCCGGATACGTTCCGGCCCTTATTGTTTCGCCGTTACCGCCTGCGAAACAGCCGCCGCATCTGCCGCGGCATCGTCTCAAAACACCGCATAATTTCGCGAGTTCCGACAAAATCTCGCCCAACTTGGAAGTGAAATTCAGAACTTGCGAGTAGTCCGCACGACCGAGTCGTGTGGCGGTCGCCCGGGGTCGCGCGGATGAACCGCGCACCTGTTGCGAGGGCGGCCGGATCGGAAAGGAACGAGGCATGAGTGGGAGCGCAGCAGTGCTAGATCAGGAGCCGGCACCGATCGTCGCCTGCACGATCTCGCGCGATGTGCAGGCGTTCGATCTTCTCATCGAGGACATGGAAACCGAACTGGGCGAAGCCTGGGGCGACCTGTCGATCTCGGATGCGCTGGCCTTCTTCGAACAGCCCGACAGCGACAGCCTTGAATTCATCGCCATCGCGATGGACGACGAGGACGAGGCGAACCTCGCCCAGATCGCCGAGGTGATCCGTCAGGCCGCCGCCCGCAACATCAAAGCCATCGTCGTGGCCGAAGAGGTCAGCCCGATCGCGCTGCACCAGCTTCTCAAGGTCGGGGCCGAGGAATTCATTCCCTACCCCTTGCCCGACGGCGCGCTCAAGGATGCGATCGAGCGTCTGCGCGCACCGGACCCTGCGCCTGTCCTTCAGGCGGCCGCCCCGAACACCCCGCAACCGTCCGGCACCAATCGCGAAGGCGTGCTGATCGCGGTGCACGGCATGGCCGGGGGCACCGGCGCCACGACCGTCGCCGTCAACCTCGCCTGGGAACTGGCGACCATCGCCAAGGCCGACAGCCCGCGCGTCTGCCTGATCGACCTCGACCTGCAATTCGGCAGCGTGTCGACCTATCTCGACCTGCCCCGGCGCGAGGTGATCTACGAATTTCTGTCGGACATGGAAACCGCCGACGACGAAAGCTTCATGGCCGCGCTGCTGACATTCAACGAACATCTGCACGTCTTCACCGCGCCCGCCGAAATGCTGCCGCTGGACCTGATCTCGTCCTCGGACGTGCAGGCGCTGATCGACAAGGCCCGGTCGAATTTCGACTACGTGATCGTCGACATGCCGACCGCCGTCGTCCAATGGACCGAAACCGTGTTGCAGGCCGCGCATATCTACTTCGCGACCGTCGAACTCGACATGCGCTCGGCCCAGAACACGCTGCGGATGATCCGGGCGCTCAAATCCGAGGATCTGCCGGTCGACAAGCTGCGCTATATCCTGAACCGCGCCCCCAAATTCACGGACTTGAACGGTAAAAGCCGGGTCAAGCGCATGGCCGAAAGCCTCGACATCCAGATCGATCTGCTGATGCCCGACGGCGGCAAGCCCATCGTTCAGGCGGGCGATCACGGCGTGCCGCTGGCCGAAGCCGCGCTCAAGAACCCGTTGCGCAAGGAAATCCAGAAACTCGCAGAGCAGCTTCATGCCCTGAGCCAGGAGGAAGAAGAAGCCTCCGGCAAGAAGGGCAAGAAGAAGCGGGCCAGGAAATAGGAGCCGTTAGGTGTTTTCGAAATACAAAAAGCCCGGTGGTCCCCAGAAACCGACAAGCGGCGGCGCGCCCAAGCTGGAAACGGTCGAGGGCGGCCAGCCCGCTGCCCCGGCGCCCGCGCCCAAACCCGTTGCCAGCGCGCCCAAACCCGCGCCCAAGCCCGTCGCGGACGCCAAGCCCAAAGTGGCCGCGATGCCCACGCCGCAGGACAAGGAGCGCAAGCGGCGCGAACGGCTCATGGAAATCAAGGTCGAGCTGCACAAGCAGTTGCTCGACAACCTGAACCTGTCCGCGCTGGAGACCGCGCCGGAAAAGGAATTGCGCGCCGAGATTCAATCGATCGCGTCCGAAGTGCTGTCCGAGATGAACGTGGTTCTGAACCGCGAAGAACGCCAGACCCTGAACGCCGAGCTTTACGACGAGGTGACCGGGCTCGGCCCGCTCGAACCGCTGCTGAAAGACGACACCATCAACGATATTCTGGTGAACGGTCCCAAGCAGATCTTCGTGGAACGCGCGGGCAAACTGAGCCTGACGGACGTGACCTTCAAGGACGAGCGCCACTTGTTGCGCATCATCGACAAGATCGTGTCGGCCGTGGGTCGGCGTGTCGATGAATCGAACCCGTCGGTGGACGCCCGTCTTGCCGATGGCTCGCGTTTCAACGCGATGGTGCCGCCGATTGCCGTGGATGGTTCGCTCGTGTCCATTCGTAAATTCAAGAAAGACAAGCTGGCCATCGACGATCTGGTGCAGTTCGGCGCCTTTTCCGAGGAAATGGCCGCCTATCTGCAAGCCGCCGTCGCCTGCCGCCTGAACGTGATCGTGTCCGGCGGGACGGGTTCCGGTAAGACGACGACGCTCAACGCCCTGTCGTCCTTCATCGACGACAGCGAACGCATCCTGACCATCGAGGATACGGCGGAACTTCAGCTGCAACAGACCCACGTGGGCAGGATGGAAAGCCGCCCGGCGAACGTCGAGGGCAAGGGCGCCGTCAGCCAGCGCGACTGTCTGAAGAACGCCCTTCGTATGCGTCCCGACCGCATCATCGTGGGTGAGACGCGCGGCGAGGAAGTCATCGACATGCTTCAGGCCATGAACACCGGCCACGACGGCTCCATGACCACGATCCACGCCAACTCGGCGCGCGATGCCGTGTCGCGTCTGGAAAACATGGTCGCGATGGCCGGGATCGAGATGCCGATCAAGGCGATCCGCTCGCAGATCTCGTCGGCCGTGAACCTCATGGTGCAGGCCAGCCGCCTTCAGGACGGGTCGCGCCGCATGGTGTCGATCACCGAGATCACCGGCATGGAAGGCGACGTCATCTCGATGCAGGAGGTGTTCCGCTACGAGCGCCTCGGCCTGACGCCCGAAGGCAAGATCATCGGCCGCTTCAACGCGACCGGCGTGCGCTCGCACTACTCCGAGCGTTTCCGCCAGTGGGGCTACAACCTGCCCGCCTCCATCTTCGAACCCATCGCCGCGGAGTAACCCGGATGCCGTTCTCGACAGACATCATCATCTACGGCGTCATCTTCATCGCCGTGCTCCTGCTGGTCGAGGGCATCTACCTGACCGTCTTCGGCAAGTCGATTTCCCTGAACAGCCGGGTGAACCGCCGCCTCGACATGCTCGAAAAAGGCGCGGGCCGCGAACAGGTGCTGGAGCAGCTTCGCAAGGAGATGCACCAGCACATGAACGCGAAGGGCATGCCGCTCTACTCGCTGCTGGCCGAAAAGGCGCAGAAGGCCAACATCGCCTTCACGCCCAAGCAGATCATGATGCTGATGGCCGGGTTGTCCGTCGTCGCCTATCTGGGCCTCACGATGGGGACCGGCGCGGGCACCGGCGTGCGCATCCTGTTGTCCATCGCGATGGGTGTCGGCGGTGTTTATGTCTGGATCAACGGCAAGGCCAAGAAACGCATGGCGATGTTCGAGGAACAGTTGCCGGACGCCGTGGAACTCATGGTGCGCTCGCTGCGCGTCGGCCACCCGTTCTCATCCGCGATCCAGATCGTCGCGAAAGAGGTGCCCGATCCCCTCGGCTCGGAAATCGGGATCATCGCGGATGAAAGCGCCTATGGCCGCGACATCGGCGACAGCCTCAAGGCGATGGCGGAGCGCATGGACATGCAGGATCTGCGCTTCCTCGCGGTCGCGGTGACGATCCAACAGACCTCGGGCGGCAACCTTGCCGAGATCCTCGACGGTCTGGCCAAGGTCATCCGCTCGCGCTTCAAGCTGTTCCGCCGGGTCAAGGCGATCACCGCCGAAGCGAAATGGTCCGGCACCTTCCTGTCGGGCTTCCCGATCCTCGCCATCGTCATGATTAACGTAATCCAGCCCAACTATTACGACGACGTGAAGGAAACCGGGTTCTTCATTCCCGCCGCGCTCGTCTGTCTCGGCTTCCTTATCGCGAACTACTTCGTGATGAAGGCGCTGACGAACATCAAGGTGTGAGACCAGAGAGATGATCGACCAACTCACCGCGATCCTGACCGACAAGTTCGGCCCCTTCGGCCCCCTGATGGCGCTTGGCGGATTGGGCGTTCTGCTGATCGTCGGCGCCCTGCCCCTGCTGTTCAAGCGCGAGGAAGACCCGCTGAACAAGCTCAAGAAAAGCCAGAAGGAACTGGAAGAAGAGCATATGGCGCTGCGCCGCACCGAAAGCGGCGGGATGGGCGACAAGCTGGAGAAATACAAAAGTTTCCTCGAACCCGAGGACAGCGAGGAATATTCCGCGATCCAGCTTCGGCTGCTTCAGGCGGGCTATCCTGGCAAGAACGCGGTGCGCACCTATCACTTCGCGCAATTCGCGCTGGGTCTCGGCCTGCTGTTCGCCGGTCTTATCTATTCATTCATCACGAACGACGGCGAAACCTCGACGCAGAAGATGATTATGACCGTGCTCATCCCCGGCGCGGTGGGTTACGTCGCCCCGAAATATTGGGTCACGCGCCGTGTCGACAGCCGCAAGGAAGAGATCACGAACGGCTTCCCCGACGCGCTCGACATGATGCTGGTCTGCGTCGAGGCCGGTCAATCGCTCGACCAGGCAATCATCCGCGTCGCCAAGGAAATCCGCGCGGGCTATCCGGCGCTGGCCGACGAGTTCGAGATCGTGAGCTGGGAGATCAAGGCGGGCAAGGACCGCATTCAGGTTTTGCGCGACATGGGCGAACGCTGCGGCGTGGCCGATGTCCAGTCCTTCGTGACCGTGCTGATCCAGTCGACCAGCTTCGGCACCTCCATCGCCGAGGCGCTGCGCGTCTATGCCGGCGAAATGCGTGACAAGCGCGTGATGCGGGCCGAGGAAAAGGCAAACACCTTGCCGACCAAGATGACCCTTGCCACAATGATGCTGACGGTTCCGCCGCTTCTCATCATCCTGATCGGCCCCTCCGTCTACGAAGTGTATAAGACGCTGAAGAATATCAGCTTCTAGGGCGCGACCGAGCAGCGCGCCTTGCAAAAAACAAGGGACGCGCCGCATGGCACGGACAGGCACATCCATTATCGCAATGCTGGTGGCGACTTTCGCGCTCGCCGCATGCGAAAATGCAAAGGGCCTCGGCAACAGTGGCGGCAACGCCTATGCCCCCGATGCCCGCGTGGCGGGCGAGGACAGCGTCGACGGGCTGATCGTCGGCCACCGGCTGATGGAAGCGGGCGAATACGAACTGGCGCTGAAAGCCTATCTGCGCGCCGCCGCCGAAGACGGGATCAGCGTCGACACGCTGTCGGCCATGGGCTCGGCGAACCTGTATCTTGGGCGTCTGGGCCAGGCCGAGCGCCTCTTGCGTCAGGCGGTCGAGGACGACCCGACATTCGCCCCCGCATGGAACAACCTGGGCGTCGTGCTGATGGAAACCGGCAATGTCGGCGAGGCGGTGCGCGTGTTCAAGATCGCCTTCGGCGCGGACAGTGGCAAATCGGACTCCATACGTGAAAACCTCAACCTCGCGCTATCAAAGCAGGAAAACATTGCGTATGATGGTGAGGAAGAAAAAGCGGAATTCGCCCTGATGCGTCGTGGGCGCGGAGACTACCTCCTGCTCGGGACGCGATAGACGCCGAAAACGGCGCAGCAGACAATAAGCGGATCCGCCGAGGAGAGCAGGAAAAGGATACAGGCCATGCGCCATCCCTTCGTCGTGTCCGCCGCCCTGATGGGGCTCGTCGCGCTGTCCGGCTGCGAAAGCCAGATGTCGGATGAAGAAGTCGAACGTGCGGTCGCCGGTGTGAACGTCATCGACGAGTCGAACCTCAACGACATCATGCTGACCGTGGGCGACCCGGAAGAAGCGGTCGCCTATTTCCGGCGCGCGTCCGCGCAGGCCCCGGAACGCATGGATTTCAAACGCGGTCTCGCCCAATCGCTCGTCAAGGCGCGCAAGGCGTCCGAGGCGGCGAACGTCTGGTCCGAAGTGGCCAACAGCGCCGAAGGCACGGCGGACGACCGCGTGAACCTCGCCGATGCCTATATCCGGGCGGGCGACTGGGCCAAGGCCAAGACCGAACTCGACAAGGTGCCGCCGACGCATGAGACCTTCATGCGCTACAAGCTGGAAGCGATGGTGGCCGACAGCGATCAGGACTGGAAGCGGGCCGACAGTTTCTATGAAACCGCCGTGGGCCTGACCACGCAGCCCGCGGGCACGTTGAACAACTGGGGCTACTCCAAGCTCACGCGGGGCGATTTCAGCGGGGCCGAACGGCTGTTCGGCGAGGCGCTGAGTTACGACGCGGGCATGTTCACCGCCAAGAACAACCTCGTCATGGCACGTGGCGCGCAGGGCAAATACGACCTGCCCGTGGTCGAGATGAGCCAGGTCGAGCGCGCGCAGCTTCTGCACACCCTCGCGCTGGCCGCGATCAAGCAGGGCGACGTCGTGATCGGCAAGACGCTGTTGCAGGAAGCCATCGACACCCACCCGCAGCACTTCGAAGAAGCCGTCCGCGCCATGCGGGCGTTGGAATCGAACGTCTCGAACGGATGATGAGCGTTCAGCCCGCCCTTCTCGGGCTCATGTTCCTGCCCTTCGCCGCCGTGATTTCGGTCTGGGTCGCGATCAGCGACATGAGCCGGATGAAGATCCCGAACAAGGCGGTGATGGCGCTGTTCGGCGTCTATGCCGTGGTCGGGCTGGCGGCGGTCGCGATGTCGGTCATCACCCTTCCCGACTACCTCTGGCGCTACGTCCACCTCGCGGTGATCCTGCTGGTCGGCTTCGTGATGAACGCCGCCGGGCTTCTGGGGGCGGGCGACGCGAAATTCGCGGCCGCCATGGCGCCCTTCGTGGCGCTCGGCGATCTGTCGGTCTTCGCCTTCATCTTCGCCGCCGCGATCCTCGGCGGTTTCGTCCTGCACCGGATCGCCAAGCGCGTGTCCTTCGTGCGCGCGGCGGTGCCCGGCTGGGAAAGCTGGGAACGCGACGATTTCCCCATGGGTCTTTGCCTTGGGATCGGGTTGGTCGCCTACCTCGCCTTCGTGGCGCTGACCGGGGTCTGACCCGCCACGCGGGGATCAGTCCCCGACTTCGTAGAGAATGAACTCCGACGTCCGGGCCACTTCGGTCAGGGCGACATCCGCCTCGTCCAACTCGGCAAGGATCAGGTGGCGCGTGGTCACCGACATCGGGCAAAGCGGCACGACCACGAAATCGGCGTTCTCCAGCCCCGACAGGTTGCCGTAATACCAAGGCGCGTTCCCCGGCAGCGGCTCGAACGCGCCGAACAGCCAGAAGGCGTTGAGCAGATCGGCCACGAAGGCGGTCTTGCCCTCGATTAGCCCCGTCTCGTTCAGAAGCTTCGCGTTCACCTGAAACCAGCCGACCGTGCCCACCTCGTTCGCGCAGTTGGGCAGCGTCTCGCCCTTCCACTCGGTCACTTCGTTCTGGCGGAATTCAGGATCCCAGAACGCGCCATAGATCGTGTCCGGCCCATCCAGCGCCACCTTCGCGTCCATGCGATAGGCGCGGATGGTCGGGGTCACGATGTCCTCGTGCACGCCGGAACCGGGAAGAAGCGCGGTGTAGTCCTCGGGCTCTTCCGTCAGGTGGCGGAACGGCGAGTAGGCAAGGTTGATGAGGCTCGGCGCCCCGAAGGCCAGCGCGGCGACGGCAGTGTAGGTCATGACCTCCCGCATGTTCCAGCCGAAGCTGTTGGTCACCTCGCCATCCGGCCTGAGTGCGATCAGCATGAGCCCCAGAAGCGGCAACCACTGGGGATCGTTGCCGAAATTCTGATAGGTGACGTAGAAGAACCCCGGCACGAGGATCAGCATGACCAGACCTTCGAGCATCCGGCCCGCGTGGCGCAGCCAGATCACCGACAGGATCAGCATGAGGCTCCCCCCCATCCACGCAGGCGCACCGACGGTGACGCCGAAGGCATAGCCGGGTTGCGGGCGCACGTCCGACGCCGCGACGGTGGCGAGATCGCGCAGATAGGCGAGCCAGAAGATCGGCGTGCCGGCCAGAACCGTGACGGCGACCATGACGACAAGCCCAGCGATCAGGCCCGAGATCACCGTCCGCCACGCCTTGCGCCCGATGAGCGCCACCAGAATGGCCGGAAGGAACGCGATCAGATAGGTCGCCTTGGTGAGAAGCAGCAGGGCCATGGCGACGCCGATAATCACCCCGTCCAGCGTCCGGTTTCCGCCCCGCGCGGGCATCACCGCGGTCGCGATGGCCAGAAACGCCGCGGCCCAGGCCCAGCGGTTGTAATGCATCGAAATCGACACGGCGCGCGTCGTCTCGCCATGCACGAGCGCGAGGATCAGGATCAGGATCACCGCGCCGAATACGTAGGACCACAGGCCCGCAAACCGCGTCTTGGCAACATACCATGTCGCGGGCAGCGCGATCAGGGCGATCAGCACCTGCGACCACAGGATCGCGTGCCCGACCCCAAGGCCCAATGAGACGAGCCATGCGATCGGCGCGATGGCAAGGGCACCGATGGGCGTGACGAAATCCAGATGCGGCCAGTCGCCGTCGGCCATACGCAGAACCATTTGCAGGAGGTGCAGCGTGTCGCCTTCGTGCTTGCCGAGGTAGAACCCGCCCTTCAAAAGCGCGGCCCCGCCCAACAGGACCGTCATCAATGCCAGCGCAATCGCCAGCATTTTATCATTTGTCTTGCCCATTCTGCCCTCTTTTCGCCGAGTTCTTGGTTTTTGTTGATGGTGCTTCGGCCACCTTGCCCCGGACTATACCGGGTTTTGGACGGGCCGAGGACGCAAAGCGGAAAGATTTGGGAAAAAAAATCAGGCAGCGAGCAGACGAATGAAAATGGATACCCCCCCGACCCCGGCCTCCGGTGTCGAACCGCCACCGCCGTGCCGGAACATGGAAGACACCGGTCTGACCCCGGTCATGATGCGCGACATCCTGTTGAAGACCATGTTCCGCATGAATGCCGAGCATGTCAGCCAGTTGGAGAAAATCCTCTGCCTTCCGACCCGCGTGACGCAGGAGCTGATCGACAGCGCCCGCGATCAGGGGCTTGTCGAGGCGACCGGCACGCTGCACGCGACCTCGGGCAATGAAATGGGTTATCGCCTGTCCGATGGCGGCAAGGCCCGCGCGCTCGACGCGCTGTCGCAGTCGGAATACTACGGCGCGATGCCCGTGCCGCTCGACAAGTATTACGAACAGGTCGAGCGCCAATCGATCAAGAAAATCCAGATCACGCGCGACCAGCTGACCGGCGCCATGGGGCACCTGATCCTGCCGAACGAGTTGCTCGACCACCTCGGCCCGGCGGTCGGCTCGGGCCGGTCGATCCTGATGTACGGCCCGCCGGGCAACGGTAAATCGTCGATCTCGAACGGCATCCGCGACGCGCTCGGCGACAAGATCTACGTCCCGCGCGCGATCCTGTATTCCGGTCAGGTCATCACGGTCTACGACCCCATCGTGCATTCCAAGGCCGAGGATCAGGTCGACGACCCGAACTCCCTGCGCCGCACGTCGAACCGCTACGACCGCCGGTATGTGCGCTGCCAGCGCCCCACCGTCATCACCGGCGGTGAACTGACGCTCGACATGCTCGACCTCGTCTACAACCCGACGGCGCGGACCTACACCGCGCCGCTCCAGCTCAAATCCACCGGCGGCGTCTTCATCGTCGACGACCTTGGCCGTCAGTCCGAGCCGCCGCAGGCGCTTATCAACCGCTGGATCGTGCCGCTGGAAGAGGGCAAGGACATCCTCGCCCTGCAATCGGGCGAGAAATTCGAGGTGCCGTTCGACACGTTGGTGATCTTTTCGACCAACTTCCACCCGAACGAGATCTTCGACAAAGCGGCCCTGCGCCGGATCTTCTTCAAGATCAAGATCGACGGTCCGGGGCAGGAGGATTTCCTCAAGATCTTCGCCATGGTCGCGAAGAAGAAAAAGATGCAGCTGGACGAAGCCGCGCTGATCCATCTGCTCAAGAAGAAATACCCGACGATCGACAACATCTATGCGAACTATCAGCCGGTGTTCCTGATCGACCAGATGATCGCGATCTGCGACTTCGAAGGCATCCCCTATCGCATGTCGCCGGACCTGATCGACCGGGCCTGGGCCAACATGTTCGTCAAGGACGAGAAGATCATCCACTGACGCCAGAACAGCGAGCGGCGCGCCTGAAGGGGCTGGCGCGCCGCTCTTTCCACACCGCCGGGGCCGAACGCAACTCCCCCGACATGGCGTGAATTCCAACTGTCCTTTGTCAAACGCGGGCGGTTCGCCGTTCCGTCGCGGGTTTTTGCGTTTTCTTCGCCGGCGCGCGAAAATACTGTCGATGTATGAGCGCCCTGCCCCCGATCATCGCCGACTGGTTCACCGAAAAGGGGTGGTCCGTCCATCCGCACCAGTTGGAGATGCTGGCACGAGGCAACGATCCCGCAACGCTGCTGGTCGCCCCGACAGGCGGCGGCAAGACGCTCGCCGGATTTCTGCCCACACTGGTCGAACTGGCCGAGCACCCGCGAAAAGGGTTGCATACGCTCTATATCTCACCGCTGAAGGCGCTGGCCGCCGACATGCGGCGCAACCTGACCGGACCGATCGACGAGATGGGCCTGCCGATCCGGGTCGAGGATCGCTCCGGCGACACGACCCAGACCCGCAAGAAAGCCCAGCGCGCCGACCCGCCCGAGATCCTGCTCACGACCCCCGAAAGCCTCGCGCTGCTCCTGTCCTACGAGGACGCACCTCGCATGTTCGCAGGGCTGGAACGGGTGGTGGTGGACGAGTTGCACGCACTTGCGGAATCGAAGCGCGGCGACCAGTTGATGCTCTGCCTCGCGCGGCTCGTCTCGATGCGCCCGGACCTGCGCCGCGTAGGGCTGTCCGCCACCGTCGAAGACCCGCCCGCGCTCGCCCGGTTCTTCATGGCCGGCGGTTGTCCGGTCCTGACCGCCGACCCCGGACCGGACCCGGACATACGTATGCTTACCACCCAGACCCCGCCGCCGTGGTCGGGCGGTGGCGGTGCCTATGCGATCCCGGACGTGCTGGAAGAAGTGAAGCGCCACAAGACGACGCTGATCTTTCACAACACGCGAGCGCAGGCCGAGATTTTCTTTCACAATCTGTGGCTTGCGAACGAGGAAGGCCTGCCCATCGGCATCCACCATGGCTCCCTCGCCCGCGAACAGCGGCAAAAGGTCGAGGCCGCGATGGTGGCAGGAGAGCTGCGCGCCATCGTCTGCACAGGCACGCTCGATCTGGGTCTAGACTGGGGCGATGTGGACCTTGTCATCCAGATCGGCGCACCGAAGAACGTCAAACGTCTGGTGCAGCGGATCGGGCGGGCGAACCACCGCTACAACGCCCCGTCCAAGGCCCTGCTTCTGCCCGCGAACAGGTGGGAGGTGATCGAGTGTCAGGCCGCGCTCGAAGCCGTCCTCGCCCGCGATCTCGACGGCGATCCGCGCGGACCGGGGCCGCGTGACGTGCTGTGCCAGCACATCCTGATCGTGGCTTGTTCAGGCCCCTTCGACGAGGTCGAGCTGTTCAACGAAGTGCGCCGCGCGGGCGGCTACGCGGGCCTCACCCGCGCGCAGTTCGACGAGGCGCTCGATTTCGTGGCGACCGGTGGATACGCCCTGCGCGCCTATGATCGCTGGCAGCGCCTGAAACAGCGCCCCGACGGCCTGTGGCAGCTTCGCGACCCGCGCGCCGCCGCGCTGGTCCGCATGAACATCGGCACCATTCAGGACACCGACACGCTCAAGGTCCGGATGCGCCAGAACCGCAAGTTTCTGGGCGAGGTCGAAGAGGGCTTCGCCGCCTCTCTGATCCCCGGCGACACCTTTCTGATGGGCGGCAAGATCGTGCGGTTCGAAAGCCTCAAGGAAATGCATGTCGACGTGACGAACGATAAGGGGCGCAAGCCCAAGATCGCGGTTTTCGCAGGCTCCAAATTCGCCACCTCGACGCAGCTGTCGGCACGGGTGCTCGACCTCATCCACCGTCGCGACCTCTCGGCCCTGCCCAGTCACACGCAGGATTGGATCGCCCTGCAACGCGAGGTGAGCCACCTGCCGGAAGCGGGCCGTATCCTCGTCGAAAGCTTCCCTCATGACGGTCGCGCACAAACTGCGATCTACGGCTTTGCGGGGCGCGGCGCGATGCAGACGCTCGGCCTGCTCTTGACCCGCCGGATGGAGACCGCGGGGCTGGGCCCCCTCGGCTTCGTCGCCACCGATTATGCGACCCTGATCTGGAGCCTTCACCCGGTGGACGACCCCGCCTTTCTGTTCAGCCGCGACGATCTTGTCGCCGGGCTCGAGGGGTGGCTGTCGGAAAACGCCCTGATGAAGCGCAGCTTCAAGGCCGTCGCCAACATCGCGGGCCTGACTCCCCGCAACTTCCCCGGCACGCGCGCGAGCGGTCGGCAGGCCACATTCTCGTCCGACATCCTCTACGACACCCTGCGCCGCTACGACCCCGACCACCTGCTTCTGAACATCACGCGCGAAGAGGCGATGCGCGGCCTCATCGACTTCGGGCGGATCGAGGAAATGCTGGAACGCACCGAGGGCCGCGTCGACCATATGGTGCTGGACCGCGTGACACCCTTCGCGGCCCCCCTGTTCCTCGAAGTCGGCAAGGTGCCGGTGGACGGCATGGGACGCGAGGCGTTGATGGAGATGGAGGCGGAAAGGTTGATGCAGGAAGCCGGGCTGGCATAGGGCGGTGACCTTTGCGCGGCGTCAGCGGAGCGAGCTCAGTATCGTCTGGCTCGAGGATACTAGAATCCTAGTATTCCAGTATCGGTGCATACAGACAATTTCCAATGGAACCATGATCTTACGAGCTACCCACCGACCCCGAAATCGTTAACGCGTTAACACATCCGCCCTCTCCCACGTTCAAATTCGCACCTCTCCATCCCATCTCGCCCTTGCAAACCCACGCTCTGCAAGGCACAGAACAGATCATGAACGACCACCCCTTCACCTTCGCTGGCGCCGACCTGTCCTTCCGCCCGACCGGCGCGCTGTTCTGGCCCGCCGAACGCCTGCTGGTCGTCTCGGACCTGCACCTCGGCCGGTCGGAGCGGTTCGCCCGGCGCGCGGGCGCTCTGCTTCCCCCTTACGAGGTGCAGGATACGCTCACGCGCCTCGAAACCGACATCGACGCGACCGGGGCGACGACCGTCATCTGCCTGGGCGACAGTTTCGACGACGACGCGGCCGCGCATGGGCTGGACGACAGCGTGGCGCTCTGGATCACCCGCCTGATGGCCGGACGTCGCTGGGTCTGGATCGAAGGCAACCACGACCCCGGCCCCGTTGAACTCGGCGGCGATCACCGCGCAGACCTGACCCTCGGCCCCCTCACCTTCCGGCACATCGCCGCCCCCGGCGCTGTGGGCGAAGTCTCGGGGCATTACCACCCCAAGGCACGGGTCGCCGGGCGCGCCCGGCCCTGCCTGCTGCGTGACGACGCCCGCGTGATCCTGCCCGCCTACGGCACCTATACCGGCGGTCTGCGCAGCCACGACCGCGCCCTCACCATGCTCATGCAACCGGGCGCCGTCGCGGTGCTCACCGGCACGCGCCCGCTCGCGATCCCGATGCCGCGTTAGCCGTCGCCGCGTCACGCTTGCCCCTCGCCCCGCACCCCGACAGGATGCAGCGAGGGAGGCGATGGCATGGACTTCACACCGAAAGACCCGGATTTCGAGGCGCGCGTGCGTGCGAGCTTCGCCCGGCAACCGATGATGGAAACGCTGGGCGCCACCATGACCGACGTGCGCCCCGGCACCGTCACCATCGTGTCGACGATCCCGCCCGGCACCCTGCAACAGCAAGGGTCGACCCATGCCGGCCTCGCCTTTTCGATCGGGGATTCGGCGGCGGGCTATGCGGCATCGTCGCTGTTGCCCACGGGAAACGAGATCGTCACCTCCGAGATGAAGATCCACCTCCTCGCCCCCGGGCGTGGCGAGCGTCTCGTGGCCACCGGCCGCGTGATCCGGCCCGGCCGCCGCCTGACCATCGTCGAGGCCGACGTGTGGTCCGAAATCGCGGGCGCCCGCACCCTTATCGCGAAACTCATGGGCACGATGGTGCCCGTCCCACTCGTGGAGCCAACGACATGACCGACCGCGTCACCATCGACATTCAGGACCACGTGGCGCTCGTCACGATGAACCGGCACGACAAGATGAACGCGCTGGACCCGGACCAGATCGACGCGATCATCGCGGCGGGGGAAGAGGTCTCGACCACCAAGGGCGTGCGCGCCGTCGTCCTCACCGGCGGGCCGAAAGCGTTCTGCGCCGGGCTGGACATGGCGTCGATGGCCAATATCGCGCAAGATGCGCAGGGGGACGGGTTGATGCCCCGCACCCATGGCATCGCCAACAAGTTTCAGGCGACCGCGATGGTCTGGGCCGAATGCCCCGTCCCCGTGATCGCCGCGATCAATGGCCACACGCTGGGCGGCGGGTTCCAGATCGCGCTCGGCCCCGACATGCGCATCGCCGCCCCCGACGCGCGCTTTTCCGTCATGGAACTCAAATGGGGCATCGTGCCGGACATGGGCGGGCTTCACCTCGCCCGCCGCCTGATGCGCGGCGACATCCTGCGCCGCCTGACCTATACCGCCGAAACCTTCGGTGCCGAGCAGGCGCTCCACTGGGGCGTGGTGACCGAAATCACCGACGACCCGCTCGCCCGCGCGATGGAGCTCGCCACCGCCATCGCCGGCAAATCCCCGGATGCGATCCGCGCCGCAAAACGCCTGATATCCGAGACCGAACAAACATCCCCCGCCGACACGCTCCTCGCTGAAAGCCGCATTCAACAGGAACTCATCGGCACGGCGAACCAGATGGAGGCGGTCATGGCAGGTCTGCAGAAACGCGCCCCGAATTTCACGGACTGACCGCGCCCCTTCTCTGTTTCCGGAAACCTTGGGGTGAGGCCCGCCTTGGCGGGCCGAGGGGCAACGCCCCTTGCGGGCGCGGGCTTGCCCGCGCCTGCCCCCTCGCGACGGGCAAGCCCGGCGCAAACCCTCCATTGCACCCAGCAAGGCCTTTGGATAAGTGGACGCAGCGCAATTTCGACGGAGATCCGCCATGTCCACCCCCGCCCCGCTTCGCCTCGGCATCGCAGGTCTCGGTACCGTCGGCGTCGGCGTCATCAAGATCGTGCGTAAACACGCCAAGCTGATCGAAGAACGCACGGGCCGCCCCGTCGCGATCACCGCCGTCGCCGCCCGCAACCGCGCCAAGGATCGCGGCGTGGATCTTGGCAAGTATGACTGGGAAGACGATCCCGTCACGCTCGCCACCCGCGACGATGTCGATGTCTACGTCGAACTCATGGGCGGGTCCGACGGACCGGCCAAGGCCAGCGTGGAAGCGGCCATTGCCGCAGGCAAACACGTCGTTACCGCCAACAAGGCGCTGCTCGCCCATCACGGCCAAGCCATCGCCGAGGCTGCCGAGGCGGCCGATGTTGTGCTCCGGTTCGAAGCCGCCGTCGCCGGGGGCATCCCGGTCATCAAGGCGCTGACCGAAGGGCTTGCGGGGAACGAGATCACGCGGGTCATGGGCGTGATGAACGGCACCTGCAATTACATCCTGACCCGCATGTACGACGCCGAACTGCCCTATGACGTGGTGTTCGACGAGGCCGACAAGCTGGGCTTCCTCGAAGCCGACCCGCAGCTCGACGTGGGCGGGATCGACGCGGGCCACAAGCTGTCGCTCCTATCCTCCATCGCCTTCGGCACGCAGGTCAACTTCGACGGGGTCGAGCTTGAAGGCATCGAGCGCATCAAGATCGAGGATATCGAGCAAGCCGCCGACATGGGCTACCGGATCAAGCTGCTCGGCGTCGCGCAGATGACGGGCCGTGGGCTGGAACAGCGCATGTCGCCCTGCCTCGTCCCTGCCGCCTCACCGCTGGGCCAGCTCGAAGGCGGCACCAACATGGTGGTGATCGAAGGCGACAGCGTCGGCCAGATCGTCATGCGGGGCGCCGGTGCGGGCGAAGGCCCGACCGCCTCCGCCGTCATGGGCGACGTCATGGACATCGCGCGCGGCATCACGATTTCGACCTTCGGCAAACGGGCCACCGATCTGGTGCCTGCAAAGCCCGCCAAGGCCACCGTTCCCGCCGCGTATTACCTGCGCATGTCGCTGATGGACAAACCCGGCGCGCTGGCGAAAGTCGCCGCCGTTCTGGGCGATGCGGGCGTGTCGATCAACCGGATGCGCCAATACGGCCATGACGAAGGCACCGCCCCCGTCATCATCGTGACCCATACCACGACCCGCGCCGCGATCGACGAGGCGCTCTCGGGCCTCGGAGCCACCGGCGTCGTCGAGGGCGATCCGGTCGCGATCCGTATCGAAGAAGTTTGACGGTCGGCCCCGACGCCCGAGGGGCTAGCCGGCGCGACCGGGCAATCCCCGGTCGCCACTCGTGAACGTCAGGCCATGTGAGGCAGGTTTCGCGCCTCACCGCTTTCGCCTGTCACCACGCCCGGCGACCTCAGGCCGCGCGATCCGTCACGAGGTCCAGGGCCGCGCGAACCGCGTGGTCGTAACCGCGTGCGCCAAGCCCGCAGATGACCGCCGTCGCGATGGGCGACACCAGCGACGTCCGGTAAATCTCATCCCGGGCATGGATGTTCGAAATATGCAATTCGATAAGCGGCCCGGAGAACATTTTAAGGGCATCGAGCACCGGGATTGATCGAAAACTGAGACCTGCGGGGTTGATGACAAGCGCGTCGGCCCTGTCGCAGGCTTCGTGAATCCAGTCGATCAGCTGGTATTCCGCGTTCGTCTGCCGGAACTCCAGCGGCGCGTCGCCCACCGCCTCCCGACACATGGCCTCGATCTGGGCCAGCGTCGTGTGACCGTAGATGTCAGGCTCTCGCAACCCGAGCCGGTTCAGGTTCGGGCCGTTCAAAACGTAAAGACCGCGGCTCATCACGGTGTCCTTCTCATGGGGAAGTGAGGCGGCCGTTCAGGCCGCCTCGGGCCGTCACAGGCCGTTGATCTTGTCCAGCATCCCTTCGGGCCAGTCCTTCGACAGATCCGAATTCAGATACTTGTCCTGCGCGTAGGCACGAAACGCGTCCACATCCGGCGTATGGAACGTCATCCCTTCGCTCTCGAAGAACGCGACGAGTTCCGCTTCCTGCGCCAGATGCTGTTCGGTCGACCATGCGATCGCCTCGTCCGCTGCACTTTGCACGGTGGCTTTCTGTTCATCCGACAGGCCATCCCAGACCTCCTTCGACATCACGAGCAGGTCGTATCCCACAAGATGCGAGGTCAGCACCGTCTGGGTCTCGACCTCGTAGAACTTCATGTTCTGCACGTTGGGCAGCGGGTTGTCCTGCCCGTCGATCGCGCCCGTCGCAAGGCCGGTATAGACCTCGGCATAAGCCATCGGAGTCGGGTTCGCGCCCAGTGCCTCGCCCAGGAACTGCCACGCCTCGCCGCCCGGCATCCGCAGCTTCACGCCCGCCATATCCTCGGGCCTGTTGATTTCCTTGTCGATTCGCAGGCCGACCTGACGGGTGCCGAAGTATGTCGGGCCGAGGATTTTGATCCCAAGCTCGTCCTCCACCATCGCCTTCATTTCTTCGCCCGGCTCGGAGTTAAAGAACGTCCGCAGGTGGTCGGCGTCGCGGAACAGATAGGCCGAGGTCAGGATCGAGAACGCCGGAAGCTGGTTCGACACGTCCTGCGGCGCGATGTTCCCCATTTCGAGGTTGCCGCGCTGGATCGCCACAAGCTCGGTCCCCTGCGCGAACAGGGTCGCACCGTAATAGCCATTGAAGGTGAACTCGTCGGTCAGCGCCTCTGAGAACTTGTTCATCATTTCGGCGCGGATGTCGTTGGCCGAGAACACGGCGGAAAAGTTCAGCTCGACCGTGTCCTGAGCCGTGGCGGGCACGGCGGCCATGACCGACGTGGCGACCGCAAGCGAAAGAAGGGCGCGACGGCCCAATCTGAAAGTCATGTCATTCCTCCCTTTTGCCGATGAATCTATTTTCATCGGATGATTTTAAATTCATATGCTGACTCGACGCGGGCTGTAAAGCGAAAGCGGTAGGGCCGATGCGCTTGCCAAACATCGGCTTTGCTTTCGCCCGGGCTGACATTATCGCGTGTTTCGAGAATAATCGTATGAACGCCAGAAATGGGCTTTTGTCTGATGATCAAGAAAACCTACGCCGACGCCGCGATGAACGAGACTGTCGGAGAGACGGCCTACAGACGTCTGAAATTCGATATCATCCGCGGGATCGTAGGTCCGGGCGAAAAGCTGCGGATCGACCAGTTGAAGGACCGCTACGACATTGGCGCCGGAACGGTGCGTGAGATCCTGACGCGGCTCTGGGTCGAAGACCTCGTGGTCGCCGAAGGGCAGAAGGGGTTCGAGGTCGCGCCGGTTTCGGTCGCGGGCCTGCGCGACATCGCTGCGTTGCGCACCTTGCTGGAAACACAGGCGCTTCGCCTGTCGCTCGCCACCGGCGATCTGTCGTGGGAGGCGGATGTGGTCCGGTCCTACTACATGCTGCACACGGTCGAAGAGCAATTGATCGCGGGCGACATGAACTCGGTCAACGACTGGGTGCAGCAGGACTGGGAATTCCACCATGCCACCATTTCGGCCTGCGCCTCGCCGTCGCTCATGGCCGCCCATTCCAACGCCTTCGACCGGTTCATCCGCTATCACATGATCGTTCTGGACTTTCGCGGCCGCCCGGCCGCCGACGAACATGCGAAGCTGCGCGATCTGGTGATCGCGCGCGATACCGAGGCTGCCGTATCCCTGTTGACCTCCCACATCGGCAGCGGTGTCGAACACATTCTGGCCTCCGGTCGGATACCGGCCTGAAACACGGGCAACACTGGTTGCGCTAAACGCGCTGGGGACGCTTGGCCCCCCTCGCGCCGCCTGCTAGGTGTTGGCCAACCAAAATTCTGAGGGACTTCCGAACATGTCTGCTTCTCCCGTCGTATTTGCCGATCGCATGCTGTCACTGGGCCTTGCCCGCGTGTCGGAGGCCGCCGCGATGGCCTCGGCCAAACTGGTGGGGCGCGGCGACGAGAAAGCCGCCGACCAGGCCGCGGTCAACGCCATGCGCGACCAGCTCAACCTGCTCGACATCAAGGGCACCGTGGTCATCGGTGAGGGCGAGCGGGACGAGGCCCCGATGCTCTACATCGGCGAAGAGGTCGGCACCGGGAACGGGCCCGAGGTGGACATCGCGCTCGACCCGCTCGAAGGCACGACTCTGACCGCCAAGGACATGCCGAACGCGCTGACCGTAATCGCCATGGCGCCGCGCGGCACGCTGCTCCACGCCCCCGACGTCTACATGGAAAAGCTGGCGATCGGGCCGGGCTACCCGGAAAACGTCGTTTCGCTCGACATGAGCCCGTCGGAACGCGTCAAGGCGCTGGCCAAGGCCAAGGGCTGCGAGCCGTCCGACATCACGGTCTGCGTGCTGGAACGCCCGCGCCATGAAGACATGATCGCCGACATCCGCTCCACCGGGGCCGCGATCCGCCTCATCACCGATGGCGACGTGGCCGGGGTGATCCATTGCGCCGAACCGACCACGGGCATCGACATGTATATGGGATCGGGCGGCGCGCCCGAGGGCGTTCTGGCCGCCTCTGCGCTGAAATGCATGGGCGGGCAGATGTGGGGCCAACTCACCTTCCGCAACGATGACGAGCGGGGCCGCGCCGCCAAGGCCGGGATCACCGACCTCGACAAGGTCTATTCCCGCGACGAAATGGTGCGCGCCGACGTGATTTTCGCCGCCACCGGCGTGACCGACGGGTCGATCGTGCGCGGCATCATCCGCGAGCCGCACCACCTGACCACCGAGACCATCCTGATGCGCTCGAAATCCGGTTCGGTCCGGCGTATGACCTACCGCAACCCGAAGGAGTGGGTGGGCGCGTAAGGGGGCCACGTGGCCGCATTTCTCGACGTAGACAACAGCCTAACGGGCCGGCGCTGGACCGGCCCCGGGGTCGAACTGGAACGACAGGCCGAGGCGCTGGTGCAGGCGACCGGCCTGCCGGCGCCCGTCTGCGCCGTCCTCGCCCGCCGGGGGGTGCAGGCGGACGAAGCGGCGGGGTTCCTCGCCCCCACGATCCGCGACACGCTCCCCGACCCGCGTTCGATGCGCGACATGGATCGCGCCGCCGCACGCCTGTTGGCTGCTGTCGACAAGAACGAGCGCGTGGCCGTGTTCGCCGACTACGACGTGGACGGCGGATCGTCTGCCGCGCTTCTCATCGACTGGATGCGCCGGATGGGGCGCGACATCACGCTCTACATTCCCGACCGGATCGATGAGGGCTATGGCCCCAACGTCCCGGCGATGGAGGCGCTGGCGGAGACTCACAGCCTCATCGTCTGCGTCGACTGCGGCACTCTCAGCCATGAGCCCATCGCGGCGGCGAACGCCAAGGGGGCCGAGGTCGTGGTGCTGGATCACCATCTGGGCGGCGAAACGCTGCCGCCCGCGCTGGCCGTCGTGAACCCCAACCGGCAGGATGAGGTCGATGCGCCGGGCTATCTTTGTGCCGCCGGGGTCGTGTTTCTCATGCTCGTCGAAGCGGGCCGCCAGCTGCGCGAAGCCGGGCGACGTGGACCGGACCTCATGGGGATGCTCGACCTTGTCGCTCTGGCCACCGTGGCGGACGTGGCACCGCTTGTGGGGGCCAACCGGGCGCTGGTGACACAAGGGTTGAAGATCATGGCCCAGCGCGGACGCCCCGGCATGGTGGCGCTGGCGGACGTGGCGCGGATGAACGAGGCGCCGCGCCCGTACCATCTGGGCTTCCTCATGGGGCCGCGCGTCAATGCGGGCGGGCGCATCGGCAAGGCCGACCTCGGCGCGCGGCTTCTGGCCTGCACCGACCCGGCCGAAGCGGGCGCGCTGGCCGCGCGTCTCGACCAGCTCAACACCGAGCGGCGGGAAATCGAGGAGCAGGTACGCCTCGCCGCGCTGGATCAGGCCGAAGCGCGCGGGCTGGACGCCCCGCTCGTCTGGGCCGCCGCCGACGGCTGGCATCCGGGCGTCGTCGGCATCGTCGCCTCGCGCCTCAAGGACGCGGCGCATCGCCCGGCCATCGTGATCGGTTTCGACGGGGACGAAGGCAAGGGGTCGGGCCGCTCGGTCTCGGGCGTCGACCTTGGCGCGTCGATCCAGAAACTCGCGGCTGAAGGTCTGATCGAGAAGGGCGGAGGGCACAAGATGGCGGCGGGCCTGTCCTTGAGCCGCGCGCAACTCGAACCCGCCATGGCGCGCCTGTCCGAACTTCTGGCACGCCAAGGCGCGGGCGCGGGTGGCCCCCGCGATCTGGCGGTGGACGGGATTCTCATGCCCGGCGCGGCCACCGTGGACCTCATAGACGAGATCGAAGCGGCCGGACCGTTCGGCGCGGGCGCGCCCGCCCCGCGCTTCGCCTTCCCCGATGTTCAGATCTCCTTTGCCAAGCGCGTAGGCGACCGCCACCTCAAGGTCAGCTTCGGCGATGGGCTGGGCGCCAAGATCGACGCCATCGCCTTCGGCGCCTATGACGGGCCGCTCGGCCCCGCGCTGGAAGGCCACGGCGGCGCGCGGTTCCACCTGGCCGGACGGTTGGAGATCAACCACTGGCAAGGCCGTTCGATCCCCCAGCTTCGCCTCGAAGACGCCGCGCGGGCATGACCCGCCCGGTGCTCATCACGCTCTGCGGGCTACCCGGCACCGGCAAGACCACCCTTTCGCGTGCCGTCGCGACCGCCCTGCCCGCCCAGCACCTGCGCATCGATACCATCGAGGCCGCGATGAAGGCGCGGGGGTTCAAGTTCGACGGCGCGTCCGGCGACGCGGGCTATCTGGTCGCCTATGCTCTGGCGCGCGATGCGCTCACCCTCGGGCAATCCGCGGTGGTCGATGCCGTCCACGGCTGGCCCGCAGCCGAACGGTTGTGGTTCAAGGCCCTGAGCGGCCTGAACGCCGCCCACCTGATCGTCGAATTGACCTGTTCGGACCTAACCGCGCACCGCAAACGCATCGAAACCCGTGTCGCCGACATCGCGGGCATGACCCTGCCCGACTGGGAAGCCGTCGAGGGCCGCACCTATCTGCCGCCCGACCAGCGCGACCTGATGATCGACACCGCGACCACGGGGATCGAGGCCGCGACCGCGCTGATCCTCGAGGGGGCGCGGGATACCGCCACCCGCGACTAAAGTTTTTTGCACGGGGCCGATTTTCCCTCTTGCACCCGACCCGGCGTTTTTCTAGAACCCGCCTCACGCCAAGCGCGGCCCGTTCGTCTATCGGTTAGGACGCCAGGTTTTCAACCTGGAAAGAGGGGTTCGATTCCCCTACGGGCTGCCACGGCGCTACCCCAAGATATTGATAAGAAAAGAGAAATCCGAAAATATCCGTTCGGATTGTGCTTCGCCCCCAAAAACACCCCCTATTTTTTCTCTGGTAGCGGCTCCGAGTAACAAATTGTTACAGTTGTTCACAATTCGGACTTGGTACTTTTGAAGGCATGCACCAAATGCTGAGCCTTCCCGAGTTGATGTGAGCTTGCACCTTTGGATGCATCCATAGACGCGCACATCTCGAACTGGCTCCAAATGCACCACAGACATGCCTATGTCAGCGTGCTTGCCTTCCAAGACAACTTGGAAGGAGACCAAAATGCTTGGATCAGATGCTGCGTGCGCCCCGGAAAAGCTCTACCTTTTAGCGTGTGAATTGCTGCGCGACGATGGGTGCGAAATGCCACAGCTTGACGACGTAGCCGCCCTGCTTGGCGCCGCTTTGGCCTACAGTCATATCGACATGGCACTGGACCTGAGGGACACACGCGCTTTCGAGTCAGCACTCGCTGACGTAGCCGCCTACGCGACCGACTTTCATTCTCGCTTTGTCGAGCTATTGGAAGGGAAGAAAAACTAGCGCTATCGCACGCGCCCTCGCCCCTCCCCACGTTGGTCATGGCGTCAGTCAGCGGAAAGGGAACGTGAGATGGGGAAAGCGCGTGCCCCAGTCCTGTTAACGGAAGTGAACCCTATGGGGAAAGACGCCGCGCCAGCGGGTGGAGCGGGTCAATGAAGCAATAGATCGGCTATTGGCGGGGCTTGGGCTTCAGGTCGGCAGGCAACACGTCGAACCGGATGACGCGGCTGCAGACAGTCAGTCAGGTGTCAGTCAGAGAAGAACCAATTTGCGATGGTTCTGACTTGGGCATGAAACCCTCAGAATTGGGAACGTCTGAGAGACGCAGGCATGGCAGGAGTTGCACATAGATGTAATGAGCGAGGCCAGCCTCCTCCCAGAGGGGGGGTAAGACGCATCCCACCCCCCGGGCTACCGCCAGCGCTTCCTCTTTTGACAATGTACCGATGCCCGGAAAAAATTTGCGTCAAAACGTAGAGGGGGGGGCCTGACTTCGGTCGCACCATACCTTTGTACCAGCTCGAAGTTGTCGGCCTTGGATTGCGGGTGATTTTTCGCCCAACCACTGTTAGCCTGTTATCCAACGCATTCAGGATTTTAGAAGCCGTATGATTGTCGCATTTGCATTGTCAGGAATTTGGATAGCAGCACTCGTGCCCTTCTTTGGGCACCGTCTTGAATGGGTGCGTTGGACCGTTCGCTTTCTCGCAATACCTGCCTACGTAGTGCTGGGAGCGATTGCGTTCCAAGTTTTGGGTTTCCTCTCGGGCGACGGATCACAGTACAACCCAGATTGTCCACCCGCAGCGCAGCGATACTGCTAAAGTCAAACAGCTGTTACGTCCAAAAATCTTAGTGGGAAATCAATTGGTACAGGAAAAGGAGACGACGGAATGCTCAAGTACGCAGTAGGGCTAGCAATGATGGCGGTCGCTTTGCCGTGCGTCGCGGAAACGGTGAACGTGAAGTACTGGGGCGCGGCAGATCTGGATGAATATGCCTGCACGGATACCCAATCGAGTTTTGTTCACAGGATCTGCTTCAACGGCGACGAAGCGCACGTAGTCGTGCTGCTGAACTCGACATACTACGCCTACTGCAACGTCGATGCTGCAACCGTCCGGAACTGGCTGAATTCGAGTAGCAAAGGGCGCTTTTACAACGCGAACATCAAGAACAGTGGTTCGGGCGGGCGTTTCTCCTGCAACTAAAAATTCATTGGGTTCCCGAACCTGCGAGGTGGGCCAAATGGCTACGAAAAGGCAAAAAAGGTTCATGGATCAAGTTGCAAAGGCCGCACAAACGGCGCGTCCTGCTAGACGGAGAGGAAAACCAATGATTTCCAACCTGACCGAAGAGGGGAGAGAGCAGGGCCTGTTGGCTGCTCGCAGCGCGCCGCGCTGCAAGGCTACGCGCCGAGATGGCCTGCCTTGTCGAGCACCCGCACTACGCGGAGCAACCAAATGCGTGAAACACGGTGGCAGGGTGCAAGTCCCTGACCACCCGCACAACATACGTCGCTTTTTCAATGGCCAGCTGAGTCGGTCTGATGACCGCCATGGCGCCGTCCGCAACGGCAAGGCTACTTGGGAGGCTATGTCATTCCGCCAGCGTCAGAGCTTCCTAGAAGGGCTGCCAACACATATTGCTGAAAAAGAACATGTGCTGTTCGAAGCAGTTTTTTTGACCCATGAGGCTGAAGCCGGGAGGCTTCCGCTCGGCCAATACCATCGCCGTTGGTCCGAACTCCTGCGAGGCGATAGGGTTTGAACTTCTGTTGCTGGAAATTCGAGACCTAAAGTCCCGAAAATCCAAACTGGCCATTTCAACAATTCCCTCGCGGGATCGACGAGAACGGAGAAAGATGATGCGTTTTACTAGGATTGCGCTGGTATTCTTGGCAGGTTACGCCACGAATGATTTGCTGGGGGACCTAATACCTGAAGTCGCTCCGCCCGCGCTCGCGCTTTCCGATTTTGATGAAGTCGTACAAGAAATCATCGAGGACTGCGAGGTGTATGTGTACGACTTTGATGGTTCTGCGGGCTATGGAGAAATTGACTGCTAGGAACAATGCGAGACGTTCGGAATCTCGCGCGTAATGGATTCAGGGCAGATAGATACTTGGTCGGACCGCTCGGGGAAACGAGCGAGTTTCTTTGGTCGCATTTACATCGCTTGAACCAATTCAGCAGTATCGATAGTGCAAGTAGCCGCATTCGTCCGGCGAGAACCCAGGGTCACCCAAAAACGCCAGCCAAGCAGCCTGAGCGAATTGTGCAAAAAGATACACAAATGGCGGGGCAGCAAAAAGATGTGCGCAGACACTAACCCACAGTCGTGAACATTCCCAAAACGGCGCCAACGCGCCAAGCCAAACGAACGAAAGAATGATAGTGGCTATGGTGTTCCAGACGGGATCAAAGTTCGGGAATGCACCAACCAGCAGTATAGACCAAAACAATTCCATGTTGCCCGCTCCACTCACGGCTCGAATGCTTCAACCTGCCGCCTGACATTCGAGACATTGGAAGTTCGAAGTCGCGCGCAGGTTTGGTTTCTCACCGCGATAGCGCAGCATTGGCCCCAGTCTAGCAATATGGCAGCATGAACCAACCCGTGTCCCCTCCCTCCCGCCACGAGCATTGCGAGAGTTCGTCGGGGGCCTTCTTCCACATCCGTTTATCGACCGCGTTTGGTATCGCAGCGCCACCTGCGCCTCCCCGATCCACCGTAGATGGTCATCCATGACCGGTTGCCCTTGCAGGCTGGACCGAAAATTGGGGTACGGACTATGGTCGTTTATGCCCTCGGACTGGCTGCCCTGCGGGCGGGGCGGGTCACCCCCGGATGATATCCGCCTTATTGAACGGTGGCGGCGAACCTAGAGCATTTGACCCCGCTCTCGCAAGGGCTGCCCTTTCGCAGAAGCTACTCGCGACATCTCGGTTTTGGCACGGGAAACCGACAAACCGTGGCTCGCGCTTTTGGAGGGCTGGGAGAGCGCGCGCGTGAACCCTTGGTCTCGCCTAGAGGCGAGTTCCTCCGAAAGTTGCAGGCAGGTTGAGTGCTCCCAATGCACGGGCATCGCCCGTCGCGGCTGTCCAGAGGCGGTTGAGGGCATTTCGGGTCACACAGTAGGAAACCGTGTCCCATGCCGTCCCCACGCCGGAAAAACCGGGCCTGTGGCGCTGCAAGAGCCACTGGATCCCGTCGCGACATTCAGACACGCGCCAATCCCCGGACCGGAGAATGACACGTGCGTAGTCGTCGGCGGTTTCGCGGTGGTCAGACCCCGACATTATTCGACGCCCTCAAGCCGCCTCGCGACCGCTTTCAGAACATAACGCGCGTGCGTGCCTTTGAACGGACCGGGGTGCTTTTCGCGAACCGTTTTGATGGGCACCGAAAGGGTGCGGAGCATGTGCACATATGCGGCCCAGCGCGGACCGGGCTTGTCGAAGGGGGTGCAGCCCTTTGCGCCAGCGTCAATCAGGCATTCGAGGGCCCAGCGAACGCGGCCTTTGATGGCGATTTCGAAGGTTTCTTGGCCTTCGGGTGAGATGCGGAAGGTCGCGGGACCATACGATTGGCTGCTCATAGCTTTGCTCCCGATTGCGGAGCCGGACCTGAGCCGATATGGTCATGATGTTCCCGGCAAAAGAACACTCAGAACCACTCGCCCCGCCCGGTCTCCGGGTGGGGTTTTCGTTAAGCGGCGGCGCGGCTGTTGATCCAGTCCGTGATGTCGGACGATTTCCAAGCAACCGCACGCTTCCCGACGCGGATCGGACGCGGGAAGTCATTGGCGGACATGAGTGCGTAGATACCGCTGCGGCTCAAGCCAGTGATGGCTTCGACCTCGGCGCGACGGAGGAGATTGTCAGTCATTTTGAGTTTCCTTGGTTTATGGTCTACGCCCAAGGAACATGCTGGCATTCAAAAAGTAGTCCTAAACGGTCGCTCGCGGCCTCAACCGCAGGGCGAGTTCAGGTTAGTCCTTTGTTCTTCCGCCAAATTTCTTTCAACAAGGTGACTGATATGTGTTGTCCAAGTTTTTCAGCAACCACGGCAGAGACGATTTCGAGCGCGCTCATCGGCACGGCACCCGTCCGTTTTTCAACAGGATAACCCATAGCCCAAGCGTCCTTAATCAGTGTAGCGAGCAGTGCGTCACGCCAAAACAAGTGCGGCTTTTTGCTGACCCTAGCAGATGGGGCTTTGGGTTTGACTATTCGCCACTTTAGCAGGCTTAGGTTTAGCGGCTCACCGCGCTTGAGGTCCAACCGCGCGAGATACTCGCAAGCGTCATACGCCCACCTTTCGGTTTGAGCTTGCTCAATCACGGAACCGAAGTCAGCAAATTCGCGCGTTGCCTCATCCGCCCATTCCGCCAGCAAAAAGATACTGACGCGAGCAATGACCGTCGGTCCACCATCCCCACCCGACCAAAATACGTCAGAGATGCCCTTGTCGCTGAGTGTTTTCGCCGCATCGAGTATAGGGGCTGTCAGAAGAAGCGCTTTGGCATCTTCGAATGGAACTGCGCGTCCTACTCGGACTGGACCGATAGCCAAGTTCCGCATCCGTATTGAATAGTCGTTTTGCTTTTGCTTCCAAGACAAAGGGGTGATTGAGCCCTCACCCACGGCTCACCTCAAACCCAATGATTTTTTGATCCTGACTACCAGTCAGAAACGCCGCCCAAGCGCTCATCATCTGACGACGCTTCTCCAATTGGTCACCGCGCCGATAAGCCGCTTCAACCGAGTTCGATACCTTATGTGCGAGAGCCACCTCTGCCATTTCGCCGGGGTATGAGGTGCACTCTGCGACCCAATCGCGGAAGGCCGACCGTAGCCCATGGGGAACAGCGGGACGCCCGCTCACTCGATCAACATAACCCTTGCCATTCACCTTCAACGCGGCGAAGTGCATCCGCTTCATTATCTGCGAAAGCGCCATGTCAGAAAGCGCACCGCCGCGTGGAGCGGCGAACACAAAGTCATCGTCAGATCCACGCTCAAGCCCTTTGAGCAGTTCAGTCGCCGCGTTCGAGAGGGGGACCCTATGTTCCCGATCCATCTTCATCCGCGCGGCTGGCACAATCCAAAGTCTATGCTCGAAATCAATCTCTCCCCACTTCATACCCCGGACTTCACCAGACCGAGCAGCAGTCAGCGCGGCAAGTTCCAACGCACGCGCCGCGTTGCCCTTTCTTGACTTCAAGTCAGAGAACCAATCAGCCAAGTCAGTCAGCGCAAGGGCGGGTTGATGTATGACCTTGGCAACCGAGCTAGGTTTCGACAAACGAAGCTCCAAATTGCCGCCCCAGCGGGCCGGGTTTTCACCTTTCACGAACCCCTGCCCCTTCGCCCACAGAAGGACCTTTTCAATGCGACCGCGCACACGACGGGCGGTATCGGTCTTTTCAAGCCAGATTGGTTGAAGTGCGGCAAACACATCATCCACGGTAACTTCATCGACTTTGGTCTCGCCGAACACGGGCACCGCATAGAGCTCAAGAGAAGCCACCCACTGTTTCCGATACCTTTCGCTGGCCATCTCTGGCCCGTACTTTTCAAGTGCGCCGGGAATGGCTTGTGTGAAGGTCGGGACCTCGCCCTTCGCTTTGAGTGCATCGCGCTCCAATCGCTTCTCTTTGATAGGGTCACCGCCCGATCTCGCAACACGACGGTTCTCAATTGCGGTTTCCCGAGCGTCGGCAAGAGACACCAACGGCGGTGAGCCAAGACCAAGCTCACGCTGCTTGCCTCGAATGGACAGCCGCTGCCCCCAGCGGCGCGCGCCCGACTCTTCGACCAAAAGGAACAGGCCATTTCCGTCGTTGTGCTTTCCCGGTGGTGCCGACCTGACAAATGCGGCGCTCAGTCGATTGGAGCGGTGCGCACCTTTGGGCTTGGGCTTGGGCTTAGACTCCGAATTGGCACCACGCATGAATCACCCCCTTTTTCACCCCCTATTATAGGCAGGAACGTTGAGGACAAGTCAAGACAAGCAAGGAAGATGAATTTACCTAAGTATATGTTTTTATGCAACTAAGGGAGTTCGAACCTTATTTCATTCAATACGTTGCACTGCATCCGGGCACTATTATGGCTCCCCTACGGGCTGCCATTTTTTCCGCAGTATCGTTGTTTCATTGGGCCTTCACAGGCCGAATGTGGACCACGTTTCGGACCTTGGTCCACATTGGTAGATTTCCCCGGCTGCACGCCTCGCAAACTCTGAGCATAGGCTTGACGCACTCACAGCAGATCGCCGCGCCACCGATAGGCGTTCTCAGAGGCGAGCAAAGCCGATCCTTGGTTGGGTCCGCGAAACGCAAAAAGGCCCGCGCAACAGCGCGAGCCTTTTCCTGTTTTCAGTATGCTTGGGGCGTCGCGGTAACGACAAGCTAAGGATCGTTCACGTCCGTTTCCTCGACGCAGAAACCCCCATCCCGGCTCTGTCTGCTTTGTCTGTATAGATGCGCGCAGTGCGAGGATCGGAATGGCCCAGCGTCGTCATGATCTCGTATTCCGACGCACCTTCATTTGCGAGCAGTTGGGCAACACCTCTTCGGACTACATGTTGAGACCGGTTTGCCTTGCCCTGAGCATCGGTGATCCCCGCTTGTTCGACCCACTTCCGGATACGGTTATCCAGCGAGCCCGACGACGCGAAAGGATTGCCCCTCTCGGTCACGAGGAAGGTATCTCGCACTCCGTTGTGGATATCCAATTCCATGCGCGGCATCTCCGCGACCAGAACAGTAACTTCCCTGGAGACCGCTTTCGACTGTTGCCATTGGATAGCCAATTCGCCGTCCATCTCCGTCAGATTGTGCGGGCCGAGGACTGGCATATCACCAATGCGCCCCAGCGCTTTTCTAATTTGAGGCGTCTCACCGCGTCGCGCCGCGCGATAGTGCGCATCGAAACCTGCCCCTCCCGGACCAACAGGAATACGAATTTTGCGATTACGCTCGCCCTTGACGCGCACGCGCCAGCGGAAGTTTCCCGAAGGGAGCGGATCTTTAAGGAGCCCTGTGTATTCAAACTTCATTTCGGTTCACCGAAACGCTTAGGGCCTTTGCTTCGAGCCAGAACTACGGTCTCTGTGATGGCTGGTGCGAATCCCACGCGAAAGGCACCATCAGCGCCAAAATGAAATGCGTAGGCTTGAAGCCCTTCTGCCTGCACGGCGGCGATGGCGTTCTGGATCAGGGCCTTAGTCCGGTCTCTTGGTTCTCATGATACGATCCTTTTGTTATGTCGAGGAGGTGGAGCCGTCTTCATCGGCAAAGAAGAAATCGAAAATGCGGGGTGATACCCCCTCGCGTAAGAGGGCGGACGCGCCGGCTGGCGTAGCAGAAAGGGTGGTGCCGACGCGCCCTGACTGGGGAAAGCTGGCCCCGTGTTTCGTGGATCGATCAGCTGCGCGGTTGGCGCTTTTTCCTGATCATCTGTTCGCCTTCGATCAGGTCGCTGACCCGTTGCGAGAGGTAGCTCGCTCTGTTCAGGTCGCGCCACGCGGCGTCCGCCGCTGAATCCCCTTCGGCCTCGGGATGTGATCTTGCGAGGTTCGCAAGGATCAGGTGGATCGTATGACGGAACTGATCGGTCAGGATGCGCCTGTGTTCGACGGTATCGTTCAGCGTCTTGATGCTCAGCTCGTTGCCGCTGATCGCTCCATATCCGAGTTCACGGATACCGTTCAGGCCATCTCGGGCATCCCGCGCAGCGTTTGCGATCTTCACTTCGAGATTGTCGATCTCGCGGACAGGCGGTTCGTAATGGAATTCGATCTTGTGCTCCTGGGCGTTCATTCTTGTCTCTTTCTTTTGGGAAGGCAACCGGTCGAACCCGGCCCTCGCGCCCAAGGGACCGGTCGAGTGGATTGGCTTCAGGATAGGGAAAGCTGCTTGGGTTTGCGCCGACGTGCTCTTGCCTCGCGGCGCTCTTTTCGGATGTCGGCCATCGCATGGATACGCGCCCGGACGGCGTGCATCCATTCGACGGAGGGGTCGACCAGTGCACTGAGGATCGGCGTGCCGTCGCGGTTACATGCAAAACCGTGGTGATCGAGCGAAACGGTGATCCGCCGCGCGCCGACGAAGCGCGTG
>NZ_CH902578.1:3990673-3993658 GCF_000152805.1 Maritimibacter alkaliphilus HTCC2654
ACCGAGGGTACGGTTTTCGTCACCCTTCACGGCTTTTGTGACGACTTCGACGCATATGGTCAGGTTTGCCTTACCAAAAAGCCGCCCGCGACCCTTTTCAGTCCCAGATTCTCCCAAACCTACCGGTAATCCATACCCACGCACGGCATCGGGGGATGCGTCGTGTGGGATCGAGAACGATTATCAAAAGGGGCGCCAGAAGGCGTCGAGCTGCCAATGGCCACGATTAGGGCTGTCAACACAGAGATTGCGAAAGCAACCGGCTCGAACATTAATTCGAGCGGGGACGAGTCGGATTTCGACCTTCCCCTCACCGACATGACCGATCTGGTCATCTACACGCCGCTTCTGGATTTCGACCCGTACCTGTTCGAACTGGGCGAGACGCATACGCTGACCTGGAACGACGGCGACGGTGCACATACGATGTACAACGCCGAAGTCGTGCGCTCGGACCTGAAGTGGGGCACCGCCAATCAGGGTGCCGTGGTCTTTGAAGGCACCGACACCGACGGCAATGCGACGCAGGTCCTCTGGACCCCCGACCTGAACGTGCACGAGTGGTATGCAAACACGCAGGCCGACGGCAAGCATCCGATGTTCTGGAACACGGATCAGCACCCTTCGACCTATGGCTATGTCTGTTTCGCCGCCGAAACCCGGATCGAAACCGATCGCGGGCTGGTCCGTATCGACGAGATCGCGGTGGGCGACCGGGTCGCGACCCTCGACCACGGCTATCAAGAGGTGCGTTGGGTCGGTCACAGCCGCACGCGCGCCAAGGGCGACGCGGCGCCGATCAAGTTCGAAGCCGGGGCGATGGGCCCGCACAAGACGCTTCGCCTGTCGCCCAACCACCGTGTCGTGCTGCGCGATCAGAAGATGAAGCAGGCCCTCGGTCGCGCCCAGGTGCTCGTCGCCGCCAAGGCTCTGGACGGTCGTCCGGGCATCAGCCGGGACGAGGGCGGCATGGTCGATTATTACAACCTGCTTTTCGACCAGCACGAGGTGATCTTCGCCGAAGGGCTGGCCTGCGAGTCGCTCTATCTCGGTCAGGAGACGCGCAAGATTCTGGATGCGGGCGAAACCGATCCGCGTGCGCAATACCCGGATCTCGACACGGTTCGTGGCATCCAGCACACGAAATCCGCCCGTCCGTTCATGGATGTCGGCCATGCCCGCGCCTATTTCGGCGCGCTTCGACGCCTGCGAACCGGCATGATCGGAAGAAGACACCCCCGAAAAAAAGAAACGGTGACGCTCGGGAGGAGGTGAGCGCCACCGTTCTTTTGGCAATTGGCCTCAGGGAGGAGGAGAGGCCGTTTGCTTCGGTCGGGGTTGCCCCCGTATGTGTGCCCGTCAACCTCAGGGAGGAGGAAGAGGTCTTCAGGCTACGGTTGCCCCAGGGAGGAGGAGAGGGGCGTCCGATCTGTTAGCCGGTGGCACCCGGGAGGAGGTGGGCGCCACCGGCGATCCAGAACTTCCCGGGAGGAGGTGGGAAGGTCCGTATTGGGGACCCGGGCGCGTCAGGGAGGAGGAAGACGCTGGCCGGGTCATCGGGGAAACCTCAGGGAGGAGGAAGAGGTTCCCTCGAAACTCGTTATTTCTTTCCGTAGGCCGCTTCGCGGGCCAGGAACGGGATTTCGGCGCGGCTGATGCCGAGGTCTGCGAGGTCGCGACCGTCGAGCGCCTGAAGTTCGTTCAGCGTGGTGCGATACACCTTGCGCTGGGCGCGGGCTTCGCCGAAGGCTTTGAAAAGCGAGGACACGCGGTCGAGAAGGCCGTGGTCAGCGTGGCGAATGTCAGTTGCGTATGCCATTGTCGTCGTCTCTTTCTTTCGTCTGCGCCGCTGCTCCGGCGCCGTCTGTCTGGCGAAGCTGTATGCCTCGCTGCGTTGAGTTGAATTTGAGGTATTTGCTGCACCTGCACAATCCGGCGAATGGTCAATGCCGCTATGCAGCAATTGCATACGTAAGACTGACCTACTCAGTTAACCCTAGGTAAAGATGGGGGGATTACGGGCCGGGCAGGGGTGCCCCCTTGAGAAACAGGGCAGAATGGGCATCTATGCCCCGACTGTATAAGGAGAAAATGATGGCGCTCACACGTGATCGGGTGATGTCGGTTCTTGCCACCGTTTCCATGCCGGACAAGGGCGATCTGGCGTCCCGGGACATGATCCGGGCCCTCACCATCGACGGCGGGCACGTCAGTTTCATCATCGAAGCGCCCAGTCCCGAAGCGGCGGGGGCGATGGAACCCCAGCGCAAGGCGGCGGAATCGGCCATCGCCGCGCTCGACGGGGTCGAGAAGGTGACCGTGATTCTGACCGCCCATGGCGGGACGCGGCCGCAGCCCAAGAAAGAAGCGCCGAACCTGCGCGTCGGCGGCCACCCGACCCCGCAGGCCGGGCCGCAGGCGATTGCGGGCGTCAAGCGCGTGATCGCCGTGGCGTCGGGCAAGGGGGGCGTCGGCAAATCCACGGTTTCGTCGAACCTCGCCGTCGCGCTTGCCGCGGCGGGGCGAAAGGTCGGCTTGCTGGACGCGGATATTCTCGGCCCCTCGCAGGCGCTCATGATGGGTGTGACGGAAAAGCCGACGTCGTCGGATGGCAAACAGCTCGACCCGCTGGTCGCCCACGGGGTCAAGGTCATGTCGGTCGGTGCCATCGTCGACCCCGATCAGGCGGTCGTCTGGCGCGGCCCGATGCTGATGGGCACGCTTCAGCAATTCGCGTTTCAGGTGAACTGGGGCGACCTCGACGTTCTGATCGTCGATTTGCCGCCCGGCACGGGCGACGTGCAACTGACGCTCGCGCAAAAGGTGGTGATGACCGGGGCGCTCGTCGTTTCGACGCCGCAGGACGTGGCGCTTCTGGACGCGCACAAGGCCATCGACATGTTCGGCAAGGTGAGCGTCCCGATTCTGGGGCTGATCGAGAACATGTCCTCATACGTTTGTCCGAACTGCGGGCACGAGGCGCAT
>NZ_AAMT01000046.1 GCF_000152805.1 Maritimibacter alkaliphilus HTCC2654
AGCCCGACCCCGCGCCCCTGAACGCCGCATTCGACGCGCTGGGCGGCGGGCACAGGGTCTATGTGGGCGACAGCGAAGTCGACGCCGAGACCGCGCAGCGCGCAGGCGTGCCCTTTCTGTTTTTCACGGAAGGCTACCGAAAGACCGAGGTCGCAAGTATTCCGCACAGCTTCGCTTTCGACGACTTCGCGAAATTGCCGCGACTGGTTCAGCAAGCCTTCGGCGAGGCGTGAGTGCGCGGGCGGGTCCGCGGATGCCAAGGCATCGGCGGACCCGTTCGCAAACCCGAATTGTCTGGGGTTTCGTGTGGTAGCGTGGGGCGGACTTGAACCGCCGACCCCAGCATTATGAGTGCTGTGCTCTAACCGGCTGAGCTACCACGCCATTCACACGAAGGGGCAGATAGCCGCCGGGGCGGGGCGTGTCAACGCACAAATGGCGGGTTTTTCAGCGGTGGAGGTATTTCTCGAACGCCCAGCCGATCGCGCCGCTTTGATGCTTCACCCGCACCCATCCGCCGGATCGCTCAAGGAGGGTGACGGCTTCGCCATTATACATCGGGCGGATGATCTGGTAGCGCGTGCCCGGTCCGGTCCGGAGGTTCAGGTATCCGTCGTTCGGCGAATACACATACCGCACGTTGGTCGCAGCGGGACGGACGAGGTACTTGGCGAAGGCCCAGCCGACGGCACCGCTTTCATGCCGGACCCGGACCCAGCCGTTCGCGTATTCCAGCGTCTCGACCGCGCTGCCGTGATACATCTTGCGGATGATATTGTATTGCGAGCCGGGGCCGGTGCGCAGGTTCAGGAACCCGTCGCCGGGGGAATTCACCAGCAGGCGTTCGGCACGGGCGGCCGTCGCGGTGACCAGCGCGGCAGCGGCGGACGTCAGGAACAGACGGCGTTTCATGGAACCCTCCCCTCGGTGTGATGAGGGAAGGATACCACGGTTTCGGGATCGCGCTATGCGTCAGACGCGCGCGCGACGTTGACCACGTC
>NZ_AAMT01000016.1 GCF_000152805.1 Maritimibacter alkaliphilus HTCC2654
CGCCTCTCCGGCCTCGGCGCGGTGAAGCGCGGCACCATGCGCAAGCCCAACTTCCGCGACGTGTTCTCGCGCTTCGCGGACGACATGCACGCCGAGGGCACCGCCGTCACCGCCCAGATCATCATGCAGGGGGCGCAGCCGCACTCGGCCTCGGGCGTGCTCGCCAACTACACCAACAACCAGCCCACCCACGTCCTGACCTATGACGAGATCCAGCGCACCATCGACGAATACGCCTTTACCGCGGCCGAGGCCGAGGCGGCGGGCTTCGACGGCGTGGAAATGCACGCGAACCACGAAGACGTCATGCAGCTGTTCATCTCGCCCTACACCAACCGGCGCACCGATGCCTATGGCGGCGACTTCGACGCGCGGCTGCGCTTCCCGATGGAGGCCTTCGCCGCCATGCGCGCCGTCACCGGCCCCGGCTTCGTCATCGGGATGCGCTTCAACATGGACGAGTTTTTCGAAGGCGGCTACGACCTCGCCGAAGGCATCCGCATCGCACAAGCGTTCGAGGCGTCGGGTCATATCGACTACCTCCATTGCGTGATCGGCAACAACTGGGGCGCCCCCAGCTATGTCCAGCCGCATGTCTTCGGACGTGCCCAGTGGGCCGAAATGGCGGGCAAGTTCCGCGCGGCGCTGTCGATCCCCGTCATCTACGGTGGCCGCGTCAGCGACCCCGAGGCGGGCGAAGCCGTGCTTGCCGAGGGTCACGCCGATGTCGTCTCCATCGCCCGCGCGTTCTTCGCCGACGAGGATTTCGTCGCCAAGGCCCGCGCGGGGTCATCGGACACCATCCGCCCCTGCATCGGCTGCAACGATTGCCTGCACGCCGCCGCCATCGACGGCCTGCCCTTCGGCTGCTCCGTGAACCCCCGCGCGGGGCGCGAGGCCGAGCCGGCCCCCGCCCCGGTCCCGTCACCGCGCCGCGTCACCGTTGTCGGCGGCGGTCCGGCGGGGATGGAGGCCGCCGCCGTCGCCGCCGAGCGCGGGCATCACGTCACGCTGTGGGACCGCGCGCCCCAGCTTGGCGGCCTGATGCGCGTCGCGGGCGCGGTGCCGGAAAACGCGGCCTACCTCGCCTTCATCGACCACCAGACCGCGCGCCTCACCGAAGCGGGCGTGAACCTGAAACTGGGGGAGGAGGCGACGGCGGACACGATCCTCGCGGACGCACCCGATGTGGTCCTGCTCGCCACGGGCACCCGGCCCCGCACCCTCGACGCCTCGGGCGTCGATGCACCCTTCGTGGTCGAGGGGCGCGACGTGCTGATGGGCACCGCCGACGTGGGCCGGAACGTCGTCGTCATCGCGCGCGAAGATCACATGCAGCCCCTGACCGTGACCAGCGCGCTTCTCGAACGCGGCTGCTCGGTCCGGGTCATCTATCAGACACCGGGCGTCGCGCCCGGCGTCGGCAAGTATTCCATCGGTGGCATTCTGGGCAAACTCACCGGACAGGGCGCGACATTCACCGTCATGACCCGCGTGGCCGCGATCGCTCCCGACAAACTCACGCTGAAATGTGTCTATTCCGGCGTGGAAAGCGAGATGACGGATTTCGACACCGTGGTTCTGGCCTGCGGCGGCACCCCCGATGCCGGGCTCTATGACGCCCTGAACGGCAAAGGCCCCGAGGTTCGGATCTTCGGCGATGCCTATGTGCCGAACCGCATCCTGCACGCCACGCGTCAGGCCTATGAAAACGCCTGCCTGATCTGAGGCTACACCGCGTCCTCTTCGAAGGCCCCCGGCACGAGTTCCTCCCAGAACGCCGCGATCCGGTCGGCGTTCAGCGCGCTCATCCAGCCGTGCCGCTCGAAATCGTCGCGCGCCGCACCGTCGAGCCGCGACAGGAACATGCGCTTGTCCGCATCCCGCTGCGTCGGCGTGCGCCCCTCGACCAAGGCCTTGATCCGGGCCAGCCGCCGTGCCCGCTCGCTCGACGGGGCCGGGGTCGCGGCCCCCTGCCCTTCTCCGCCGTAATCCGCCTTGAGCGCCGCCGACAGATACCGCACCGGGTCACGCACCCCGTCCTGCCCGGCGACGTAATCGACTTTGCGCGTCACATAGGCCTCGCCATGTTCCGCGATCCACTGGCGCGCCAGCCTGTCGCTCACCCCAAGGTCGCGCAACCGCCGATAGACCGGGCCGTTGCGGATGCCCTCGCCGTCGTCCAGATCGAGGATCGCGAGCTGCGGGTTCTCTTCGATCAGGAACCGGATGTCGGTGACCTGCCGCCCCATCTTCTTTACCTCCGGCGTGACGATGATGTTCGACGTCTTGTTCACCTCGGCCACCGCGGGCTTGATGATCTTCGCGTTCAGGTGCTTGTAGCTTTCGTAATACGCGCTGTCGGCCACCCCCATGAGCCGCCGGAACAGATCGAGCGACCACCACCCGGTGCTCCCCGTCCGCACGAAGCGGTAACAGTTCTCATAAAGCGCCAGCGCGTGACCCGATGTGAAACGCCGCTGGATGTTCAGGTTGATAAGCGCAAAAACTTTCGGATCGTGCAGCTTCTCGGCCAGCGCGTCGGAATAGGCGTATTCGCAGATCCCGCCCTTGAGCTTGGCATAGGACAAAAGCGAGGACACGCCCCACTCCTGCCGCCCCTGCTCATCCAGCATGTCCCATTCCGCCACCGTCTCGGCCAGCCCGCGCAGGCTGTCCTTGAGCGTGTCGAAATCGTTGGAATTGTAGCCGATCATCATGCACAGCGTGCGCGCGTCGATCTGGTGGCGGCGGCTGGTGGTCAGCGTGTCATAGGCGTTGAGCAGCAGCACATTGCTCAATTTCCGCTGTAATAGAGTCAGTTTTCCCGACACGTGAATGGCCGCCACGTGTTTCTTCACGGCCCCGCGTCTAAGGGAACCGGTCAGCCGATCCCGCGCAATCTCGTCCATACTGTCACCTGCTCGTTCTTTTTCTTCAGTCTCCGCGATAAGGCACCCGCGATCAAGTCTGCTCTTGGCACCTATAGGCCCGTCCCGTATCCGGGTTCCTGACGTGTCGAGCCACGGGCGAAAGGAACCCGCCTACGGGACGGGGCTGTGGACAAGTCCGGGCGCCGGAGTCGGAAAAGGCCCTAATACGGCAGAAAACCCTTGTTTCCGAACGAATCGCCGCCCCTGCCCTGCGAATCGGAGTCCCTCCTCCCGTATCCGGGTGCCTTTCATCCCGATCTCAGGCGCCCTTCGACCCGTATTCAGGTCCGCTTTTGGCCGTAAGACTTTGGAAAATCGACATTTCCCTCGGCCAAAGTCTTTAAAGTCCTGAAAGAAAACCTAAACGGGGCGGTCTGTGCTTTCTGAATTCTTCAGGATTCTTCGATGCACAATCCAAACCGATTCACTTGTGCCCCGGCATGTGCGATAGTTTCCACGATATCGCAGGAAATAGCGAACATTGAGAGGCACTCATGGCACCAAAATCTCCGGGCAAACAGGATCTCCCCCCCTACTTCAACATCGATCCGGGTTTCGCCGCGAAACGTCTGGCCGATCCTATCGAGACGTCCCGATTCGCAAAAGCCGCCGCCTTCGCTATGCGCGGCCGCGACGACCTCGCCAAACGCGGCTATGCGCCCGACGGCAACAAACGGCTCCGCAAGTTCTCGATCTGGGAAATCACTCGCTACCTGATCCCCGTCGCCGCCGCCCATCTGCGGCGTGTGCTGAAGGCCAACCCCGATCTCCCGCAGGGCGAGGGCGAAGCGGGGGCGAAGTGGTTCACGCTGGAAGAGGTGATGGAGATTCGCGACCACTTCGCCACCGAGGGCGCCTCCGGCAAAGCCTACAAATCGTGGCGGCCCGAGGGGCTTCCGGCCAAGGTCGTGGCAGTCGCGAATTTCAAAGGCGGCGTCGGCAAGACCTCGACCGCCGCCCATCTCGCGATGAGCGCGGCGCTCGACGGCTATAAGGTGCTCGTGATCGACCTCGACAGCCAGGGGTCGATGACCTCGATCCTCGGCGGCAAGGTCGAGGACGAATGGATGACCGCCTTCCCCCTGATCGCGCGCGATTTCGCCAAGACCCTGACCGCCGAGAACGAGGTGCGCGAACGCTCCGGGCAGGCCCCCTACCCGTTCGACGAAAGCCTGACCGAGGCGATGCAGGTTTCGCCGCGAAACCTCGTCCAGAAGACGCACTGGCCCAACATCGACCTGATCGGCGCGCAGCTGAACCTTTACTGGGCCGAATTTCAGGTGCCCGTCTGGCGGATGCAGGTCCGGTCCTGGGCGCTGTGGGATGCGCTCCAGAACGCGCTGGAGGATGGGGGGCTGCTGGATGAATACGACATCATCCTCCTCGATACGCCCCCTGCCCTCGGATACCTCACGATCAACGCGCTGGCCGCCGCCGACATTCTGCTCGTGCCTCTGGGGGCGTCGTTCCTCGAATTCGATTCGACGGGCCGGTTCTTCGACATGATCTATTCCACCTTCGCCTCGATCGAGGAGGGTGAGAACCGGGTCAGGCGGCGCGACAACCTGCCGGAAATGCAGTTCGAATGGGATGCCGTCCGGGCCATCATCACCCGGTTCGACGCCGGACAGCAGGCAGATCTGGCGAACGTGATCCAGGCCTATTTCGGCGACTTCATGACCGCCTACCGGCAGGAGCTGACCGCTATGGTCGGACAGGCGGGCGAGCAGGTATCGGGGATATACGAGACCGATTACCGCGACTTCAACCGCGAGACCTATGTCCGTGGGCGCGAGACGTTCGACGGCACATGGGCCGAGGTCAAATCGCTGATCCTCGGGTCGTGGTGGCGCGATCAACAGATGGAAAACGCGGAAAGCGAGGAGGCGTGATAGATGGCCAAGCGACGTAAACTCGAAGCGCCGAGCGCCGATGATCTGACCCGGCTCGAAGCGGAGTTCCAGCGCGACACACCGCTCAAGGGGCCGATGTCGGCCCCCATCGCGCAAGTGGCCGCCGACACCGCACAGGCCGCCGATCTGCGCTCGACCGAGGAGCGGGCGGAGGCCGCGCGCAACCGGACCGATGCGGAGCGGCTGCGCGAGGCCGAGGAGGCGGGGCGGCTGATCGTGGAAATCCCGCTCGACGAGATCGACGAGATGGCCGTGATCCGCGACCGCATGTCGATGGATGCCGAGGAGTTGGAGGAACTCAAAAGGTCCATCGCATCGCATGGTCTGCGCCTGCCGATCGAAGTGTTCGAGCGGTCCGAGCCGGGCGGCGAAAAGCGGTATGGCCTGTTGTCGGGATACCGTCGGTTCATGGCCATGCGCAGCCTGCGGGAATTGTGGAGCGGGGACCGCTACGGCGCGATCCGGGCCGTCGTGCGCGACCCCGGCGCGATGGGCGGCACCTTCGTGGCGATGGTCGAAGAGAACGAGGTGCGCGCCGATCTGAGCCATTTCGAACGCGGGCGCATTTCGGTGCTGGCCGCGCAGGAGGGCGCGTTCGTCAACACCGAGGCGGCGGTCGATGCGCTGTTCGCGACGGGGTCCAAGGCCAAGCGGTCCAAGATCCGGTCCTTCGCGCTGATCTTCGAGGAGTTGGGCGACATGCTCGTCTTTCCCGAAAGCCTGCGCGAAAAGGACGGTCTGAAACTCGCCTCGGCGCTTCGGTCCGGGGGTGAGGCGGCGCTGCGCGATGCGCTGGCGCAGGCGGCACCCGACACGCCGGAGGATGAGCTACAGGTGATCCTGTCGACCATCGAGGCGATGACCCCCGCAGCCGTCGATCCGTCGCGCGGCGGGCGGCCCAAGCGGAGCACGACGCGCAGCCGCACGACCGATGCCGGGGTGCGGGTCGAGGTCGAGCAGGACGGCTCCGACTGGGTGCTGCGGCTGTCGGGCGAGCGGGTCAACGGCGAGTTGATGCGCACCATCGCACAGGAGGTCGAGGGGCTACTGTCACGCGCCTGACAGGTTTCGCGGCGAAACCAAAGGTTAACGAAGAGGGCCCGCATCGCGCGGGCCTTTTTGGTTTCTCAAACCTGCTGTCTGGGTGAGGGTCACGAGGAAGCGGGCAATCCGGCAGGGTGGGGCGGTTTGGTCCCTATTTTGTGGAGAAAAGCGCCGCGCCGCTGTAGGCTCGACGCATGAAAGCCAACCGGCCCGATCCCGACAAGGACACAGCCACCCTACCGCCCGTGGCGCGCTGTGTCACCCCCGCGCGTGCGGAAACCCCTGAGGATGTTGCGTTTCTGTCGGGCGCGGCGCTGGCGCAGCTTCATGTCGCGCTGGGTCATGCGGACCTGCCGCATGCCCTGCTGCGCGAGCGGCTGGCCCTTGGCGCGGCCGAGGCGTGCGTCGCCTTCGCCGGGCGGTCGGAGCGGGGGCCCGACCTGCGGGACGCGGTGCATCTGATGCGCCCCGGCGACCTGCCGGGACCGGCGGGCGAGACCTATGTGGCGTGGCGGCGAGCGGTCGAGCGGCCCGTGTCGGTCGCCGCGCTGCACCGTGCCCTGCCGGAGCAGTCCGGCGCGGCGATTGCGGCGTGGTTGGACGCGGGGCAGGGGGCGCCAATCCGGCGGGCCGCGCAAACGCTGGAGACGGTGCTGGAGTCCGTGCCGCGGGGCGAGGCCACCGCCCTGATCCTTGCCGATGCGGCGCTTGCGCGGGCGCTTGGCTGGGGTCATGCGGTGCCGCTTCTGGCGGCCGGGTTGAAGCGGGCCGATCTGCGAAAGACCGGGGCGGAAATACGGACGGCCTGTCACCGCGCGGTGACCGTCACGGCCATCGACGCGGTGCGGAAGGCTGCCGATCTGACGCGGCGGGCCGCGCATCTGCGGGCGGTCGCGCCGAAGCTGCGGGCCAAGGGGGCAGGGGCGGCGGTCAACCTGTTCCTGACCCGCGATGCGGTGGCGGCTGCGGCTCTGCCGCTGCCGGATCGGGCGGCGCGGCGGTTGTGTGACCGGCTGGTCGATCTGGGTGCGATCCGCGAGTTGACCGGGCGCGAGACGTTCCGGCTTTACGGGGTCTGAGCGATGGGCGGGGACGATCTGGATCGGGAGTTGTCGGACCTGTCGCCGGAGCTGCGCTGGCGGGACTGGATGGGCCGGGTGGAGGCGGTGCTGTTCGCCTCGGCCGCGCCCGTGGGGCGGGAGGATCTGGCGCGGGTGGTGGGGCAGGGGGTGTCGGTCGATCTGCTGATCGACGACCTTGCCGCAGACCTCGAGGGCCGGGCGTTCGAGGTGGTGCGGGTCGGCGAGGGATGGATGCTGCGCACGCGCGTCGCCTATGCGCCTGCGATCCGGGCGGCGGCGGATGTGGGCGGTCAGTCGCTGGACCTCAGGGCCTTCGACGTGGCTGTGCTGGCCGCCATCGCCTATCACCAGCCGATCACGCGGGACGGGCTGGCGGAGATCTTCGGTCGCACCATCAGCCGCGAGTTGATCGGGCGGCTGCATGACCGTGGATTGATCGGGACAGGGCCGCGCAGCCCCCGGCGCGGCGCGCCCTATACCTTCGTCACCACGCAGGGCTTTCTTGCGGCGTTCGGGCTGGAAAGCCTTGCCGATCTGCCGGACCGGGAGATGTGGGAGGATGCGGGGCTGGGGTCCGGCGGGCGAGGCGCCTGATATATTGATACGTTCGATGCAAGTGATCCAACCTGTCAATTTCACAAATACTCGGGTGGTGCCTACGGTTCGCGGCGAACAGGGAGGGGACAGCATGACCTATACGCTTTATGCCGCGCCGGGGGCGTGCAGCCGGGTGCCGATGATGGCGCTGGAGGAGGCGGGGGCGGATTTCGACGTAGAGCTCGTGCGGTTCATGCGCGGCGCGCACCGTGCGCCCGATTTCCTCGCGCTCAATCCGGCGGGCAAGGTGCCGGTGCTGGTCACGCCGGATGGTCCGCTGACCGAAAACGTGGCGATCGCCACCTATCTGGCGGGTCGTCACCCCGGGCTTCTGCCCGATCTGTCGGACCCTTACGAGGCCGCGCGAATCACCGCGAACCTCGCCTATGTCTCGTCCACGCTGCATCCGATCGTGACCCGTATCCGGATGCCGATGTTCATGGCCGACGGGGACGCGGCGCAGGGGTCGGTGCGCGAAAAGGCGATGGAGATGATGCGGATGCATGCCACCACCGTCGATGCCGCCCTCGGCGCGGGGCCGTGGTGGTATGGCGACGACTGGTCGGTTCAGGACGCTTACGTCTATTGGGTCTGGTTCCGCATCACCGGGGCCGGATTTCCCGGTGAGGATTATCCCGCCTGGGCCGCCCATGCCGCCCGGATGGAGGCCCGTGCCAGCGTGCAGCGCGCGCTCGCCCGCGATGCGCGGCTTCAGGCGATGCTGGAGAACGAGGGGCTGGCGGTGCCGATGCGCTAGGGCAAGGCCTTGGATGCGACCGCGCCCGCCCCCTCCGGCAGCGCCATCGCGGCCGGTTGTGCGAGCGACTGGATCTCGATCCCGCCGGTCAGGCTCGCGAGCCGCGCGATGTGCTGGACCGCCGCACAGGCGGTGCCGCCACAGGCGGAATGGTCGGGAATGACGATGCGGCGCAGGTGCAGCGCGCGGATGCGATGGGCGACCACGCGGGCGATGGCCGTCTTTTGCTGCGGATCGTCGAGGTCCGAGACTCCGAAGGCCAGAACCGTCAGGTTCAGATGCGGCATCCCGGTCCGCGCGAGGAGTTCGCGCAGCGTGTCCTCGGACGAGCCGTCGTTCGACAGGCACAGGATCTGCGTGCTCCGGTGGGACAGCGCGGTGTGGATCGGCGCGACGCCTTCGATCAGGGCGCAGTCCGGGCGCAGCATCAGGATCAGCGCGGGGTCGGTGTCGGAGACGCCGGGATTGAAGGGGGTGAGGGGGTCTGACAGCGGCATGGTATCCTCCCGGTCAAGTGGGTTTGGTGGACAGGCGCAGGGCGCGTGGCGGGCTGGGGCGGTCGAACCGGGCGAGCGCCTCGCGCAAGGGGCGGCCCCTGAGCAGGAGCCCGGGTTCGAGGCGTGACAGGCGGTCGATGAAGCTGCGTGACCATGCCCGCACGTCGGTGCGTTCGACCACCTCGGTCAGGGCCGCGTGGCGGCGCAGGCGTTCGTCGCGCGACATGTGAGCGGCGCGGTCGATGGCTTGGGCGACCGCATCGTGATCGTAGGGGTTCACCAGCAGCGCGTCGGTCATGTCCTCGGCCGCGCCCGCGAAGCGCGACAGGATCAGAACGCCGGGGTCGTCCGGGTCTTGCGCGGCGACGAATTCCTTGGCGACGAGGTTCATGCCATCCGCGAGCGAGGTGACGAGGCAGGCCTTGGCCCCACGCAGAAGGCGCGCGATCTCGTCCCGCGGCACGGGGCGGTGAATGAACCGGATCGGGGACCAGTCGAAGGCCCCGTAAAGCCCGTTCACCTGCCCGGCGATGTATTCGAGGTCCGCCGTGATCCTGCGGTAGGCATCGACCGCTTCGCGCGTGGGCGGGGCAATCTGGACGAGCGACAGGCGGTCGCCGGTGCCGTGGTCCTGAAGATAGCGTTCGAAGGCGCGGAACCGATTGGGCAGGCCCTTGGAATAGTCGAGCCGGTCGACACCGATGACGTAGTTCGCGCGCGCCTCCATCCCGTCGCCTTTGGACCCCGCCGACAGCGCATCGGCCCGGAACGCCGCCACGTCGATCCCGATGGGAAAGCTTTGCACCCGCGTCACGCGGTCCTCGAATTTGACCGCGCAGCTGGGCAGGAATTCGGCCCGGGGGTCGGCGCGGTAGATTTCGAGACACCGGGCGACATCGGTGCGGGTCTGAAGCCCGACGAGGTCGTATTGGGCGAGCCACGCGGCGTAGTCGGGCGGGTGGGGCAGAACCTCGAGATCGGTGATGTTGGGCACCGGGATGTGCAGGAAAAACCCGATCCGGTTGCCGACGCCGAGCGCGCGCAGTTCGGCGGCGAGGGGCAGGAAGTGATAATCGTGTATCCAGACGAGATCGTCGGGTTGCAGGATCGCGGCCATCCGGCGCGCGAGCCGTCGGTTCACGGCAAGATAGGCGGCGGTATAGGCCGCGTTGATTTCGACCAGATCGACGCGGTGGTGCGACAGCGGCCAGAGGACGGAGTTCGCAAAGCCGAGGTAATAGTTTTCGTAATCCGCCTCGCTCAGGCGAAAGGCGAGGCGGCGGTAGGGGGCGCCGCCGATTTCCTCGAAGGGCGCGTCGGGGTCGCCGGTTTCGGGATGGGCCCCGATCCAGAGGCCGCCCTGTTCGCTCAGGGCGTCATGCAGCGCGACGACCAGACCGCCCGAGGGCACCGCTTCGGTCGGGATGCGGTTCGAGACGACGACGAGACGCCCGGTCATGGCGCGGCCCCTTCAGTGCGGGCGGGCGTGCCCGTCAGCGTGCGGGCGAGCCAGTCGTGGGCGGCGTGGATGGAGGGCAGACGCCAGAGTGCCACGGTGGGGCCGGCGCCGATGTGCAGCCCGGCCCCGCCCATGGCTTGCGCCCTGCGGAATCCGTCCTCGTCGGTCACGTCATCCCCGACCATGACGGGAAGCCGCCCGGCGAAGGGCGGGCGTGCCATGAGGGCCGCCAGCGCGGTGCCCTTGTCGATGCCGGCGCGCGCGATCTCGGACACCATGTTGCCGTGAAGCGCGCGCAGGCCGGGGATCACGGCCTCGTCCACCGTGCGGCGCACCAGCGGGCCGAGATCGGGGCGCGACCGATAGTGGAGCGCGACGACACCCGGTTTCGTCTCGATCAGCAGGTCGTGGGCGGCGGCGAGCGCGGCGAGGGGTCTGGCCGGGCCGGACAGATCGCCCGGCTGCGTGTCGATGCCCGTCATTTCGGCCCCGTGCGACCCGGCGCGCACCGTGATGCGGGGCGGCAAATGGGGGTCGAGGTCGGCCAGCGCCCGCCCGGACAGAACCGCGACGGCGCCCCCTGTCGCGGCGAGCGCGGCGTGCAGCACCGGGACGATCCGCGCAGGCAGGCGCACGTCGTCGGGATGGTCGGCCAGCGGGGCGAGCGTGCCGTCGAAGTCGAGAAACAGCGCGTGTTTCGACCAGTCGAGGCCACCGGGCGGGGTATGGCGGACAGCGGTCATCCCCATGCGCCCGTTTGCGCCATCACCCCCGCGCCACGGTGATCGGCGGTGCGCGGCCGGTCCTGCCGCCCGGCGCGGGACGGCGCTGCGAAAACGGTCTGGAACGGGGCAGGGCGCATGGCGTCGGATCTCCGGCACGAGGGATCAAAGGGTGTTCTGAGGGCGGCGGTCGTTCTGGAACGGCCGATCACGCCGGGGAGGAACACGCCGTTGCCGGACTTGTTCCATCGTCAGGAAAACTAATGCGGGATTAGTGTATCACTTATGGCGGGGGTCGGCCTGATCCCGCCTATTCGGCGTCGTCCAGCGGCAGGCGCAGGTCGATGGTCAGCCAGCCGTCCTCGAAATTCCGGGTCTTTTCGGCCCCGAGTTGCAGGACCGAGGCCTGAAGCAGCCGCGAGCCGAAACCGGGGAGCGCCTTGGCATCGTAATCCGGGGCCTGTTCGCGCCAGAGAATGCGCAGCCCGTCGCCGTCGCGCCGCGCGTCGATCGTCAATGTCCGGTCCGGTGCGGCGAGTGCGCCGTGCTTGGCCGAGTTCGTGACCCATTCGTGCAGGATGAGCACGAGAGGCGTGAGGATGCTGATCGGGATCAGCACCGGCTCGACGTTCATGGTGACGGTCTTGGGGCCGAGGGCCGGGGCGAGAATCCGTTCGATCAGGTCGTCGAGGGGCAGGGGTTCAAGCGCCTCGCCGCCCGAGATCATCGAATGCGCCCGGTCCAGCGCGGCGACGCGCCCGCGCAGGTTTTCGACCAGATCTTCGCGCGACTGCGCTTCGCGATCCGCGCTGCCGATCATGGCGCTGACGAGGGCGAAGAGGTTCTTGATCCGGTGGTTCATCTCGGCGAGATGCAACCTGCGCTGCGCTTCCAGTTCGCGTTCGGCGGTGGTGTCGAGGATGACGCCGCTCAGGGCCGTGGACCCGCCCGCGTCGTCGTGCCAGCCGATCGCCTGCACCCATCCGTCACGCTCGCCGTCGCGCGGAATGCGGAACGTGCCGTGCAGGTCGCCCTTGTTCTGGATCGCTTCGACGAGAGAGGTGCTGACGCCTTCGCGGTCGTCGGGGTGAATGGCGGCGAGAATCCGGTCCATCGGCAGATCGCCGGCGCCGTCGAGGGCGAACAGGGCGCGGCAGCGTTCATCGACCGACAGAACGCGTCGGGCGGAATCATACACCCACAACCCGACCAGTGGGGTCGTGGCCCCGTCTTTTCCCTGTCTGTCGTCCGCCAAGATGGCCGTCCCCATTCCGAACTGAACACCCCTCCGAGCGCGTTTGCGCGGTAAGCTGGTCTAGGGTTAGGATTATTAATCCGAGGTCAGTGCGTCATGTCAACTTCAACGGGCCGTCGCCATACAGATAACTGGCGTCGAACCGTCCGACACGTTCCAGCGCCGCACGGTCGAGGATCGTGACCTGCCCGCGCGAGATATCGACGATGCCGCTTTCGCGGAGTTTGCGCACGACGCGGTTCATGTGAATCGACGTGGTGCCGCAGGCGTCGGACAGTTCCTTTTGGGTCAGCGGTAGGGCGAACCCGTTCTCGCCGGCCATCCCGACGAAATCGAGCCGGTGCCACAGTTCGGCGCAGAGATGCGCGAGGCGGCCGTCGGCGTCGAGCAGTTCCAGCTTCAGAATCCATTCGCGGTGCATGGCGGCGTCGAGCAGCGTGGAATACCACAGGATGCGCGACAGGTTCGGCTCGGTCTCGAGCACCCGGTTCAGGCTTTGATGGGTCACGTATCCCACCTGCACGGTGCCGATGGACACGACGTCGTGGTCGAGCCGTTTCAGCGCGAAGGCGTGGAGGTCGACGAAATCGCCGGGCACGTGAAGCGCCACGATATGCCGCTTGCCGTCCTGCGCGATGATGCGGGCGATCATGCCCTCGATCAGGATGGTGCTGCGGTTCACCACGTCGCCGCGTTCGAGGATCACATGCGGCGCGGTGAAGCGTTCGACGTCTTCGACCAGATCTTCGAGAATGCCCTTTTCGCGCTCGGACAGGGCCTCGCGGGACCGGCCCTGAAGAAACCGGCGGGTCAGGGGATAATCGCGTTCGGTCATTCGCTGCTCGTCGTTTCCGGGTGCGGTCTGGCCATGTCCCAGTCAGGCCGTCTTAACATAGGTTAACCTGTTCCACACTTTAGAATTTCGGACATCGTGACGCGCCGGAGCGGCTAACCCTGCCTGAGCGATGTTGCGAGGCGGGACAGCCCCGGCGCAAGCGGGAAAAGCGCGGCCTGAACGGCGTGGTAAATGTCGGGCTTGCCCGCGAACTGCCGCGCGTCCGGGGTGCCATCGTCGGCCAGTTCCGGGAACCAGCCCCCGGCGCTGTGGTCGATGAGGTGATCGTTGGCGAAGTCCCAGAGCATCCGATACCAACGCTCGTCCCCGGCTTCGCGTTCCAGCTTGAGAAACGCGGCGAGCGCGCCGAGCGCCTCGGTCACCGGCCACCAGTAGCGGTCGCGGATCGCGGGGGTACCGTCTGCGCCGAGCGTGTAGACGAAGCCGCCCCGCGCCTCGTCCCAGGCGTCGGCAAGGGCGCGCTCCATCACCCGGCGGGCGATCTGCGGCAGGTCGCTGTCGGGCCGCCCGGCCAGATCCCAGTAATGCAGCGACAGCCGCGCCATTTCGAAGGAATGGCCGGGCGTGGTGCCTGCGGGCCTGAACATCGGGTTGCCGGAATAGTGCGGGTCGACGCGCCAATCCGCGTCGTAATGCTCGGGCAGACGCCAGCCGTGCGCGGGGGCCACGCGCCCCATGAAGAACGACAGGATGCGCCCGGCCCGGTCGAGATAGACCGCGCGCCCGGTCGCCTCGTAGGCCGTCACCAGCGCCTCGACCGCGTGCATGTTGGCGTTCATGCCGCGATAGGTGGAAAACGGGGTCCAGTCGCGGTTGAATTCGTCGGCGAAAAGGCCCGGCCCGTCCTCCCAGAAATGGCGGTCCAGCACCTCGGTCGCGTCGTCGATCAGCCGGTCGGCCTGCGGGTGGCCGACCATGCGCGCGCTGGCCCCGGCGAGGAGGACGAAGACGTGACCGTAGGCGAGTTTGCGGTCGTCCACCGGGCCCGAGCCGTCCACCGACCAGAGGTATCCGCCGTGGGCCGTGTCGCGGTGGCGATCCCACAGAAAGCGCATTCCGTGGTCGATTATGTCGTCGCCGTCGTCGATCCCGGCCAGTTTGCCGAGCGCGTAGGAATGGATGAGCCGGGTGGTCGTGTGAAGCTCCTGCACCGGCGAGGGCAGGGGGCGGCCCGCAAGGTCGAGGGTGCGAAAGCCGCCCGCCGGGTTCGGGCTGGCGCGGAAGAAGGCGAACAGGTCGGCGGCCTGTGCCAAAAGCCAGTCGCGATGCGCGGGGGTGTCGATCCAGAGGCCGTCGCCCGTTGCGGGGCCGGGGGCGGGGGTGCGGTGCGGGTCGGACATGGCAGGCTCGCAAATATTTGGCGCGGCAGGAGCCGCTTTCCCCATTCCGAACCAGCGAACGGCCCCCGCGTCAATCGTGCATTGGCCGCGGGGTCAGGGCAGGGACGAGGCGATCCGGCGTTTCTGCGCGAAATCCTCGCGCCGCTCGCGCGCCGTGCCTTCGCGGAACGAGGTTTCCACGAAGGTCAGATGCTCGCGCGCGGCGGCTTCGGCCCGGTCCGGGTCGCCCGCCAGAACGGCCTCGGCGATCCGGTGGTGCTGGTCGAGCAGCATGTCGCCCGTGCCATCGACGGCGCGCAGATACTTGCGGTTGTAGAACAGGCCGCGCCGGGTGAGGTCGTAGATCGACGTCATCATGTGGATCAGCATGGCGTTGTGGCTCGCGTTCACGACCGCGCCGTGAAACTTCAGGTCGGCCCGCGCCGAGGCGTCATCGTCGTGGTCGCGGTGGGCCTGATCCAGCTCGCCGATCAGCGCCTCGATCGCGTCCTTGTCCGAGCGGGTGGCGCGTAGGGCCGCGGCCCGCGCCGCGAAAGCCTCCTGCTCGCGCCGGTATTCGAGGTAGTCGTAGAACGCCTGACCGTGGCGGGCGTAGAGGTCGATGAGCGCGGGCGACATCGCCTCGCCCGTCAGTTTTGCGACGAAGGTGCCGTCGCCGTGCCGGACATTCACGAGCCCCTGACCTTCGAGCCGCTTGAGCGCGTCGCGCACCTTGGGGCGCGACACGTCGAACCGCTCGGACAGTTCGCGTTCGGAGGGCAAGCGCATCCCTTCGCGCAAGACCCCTTGGATAATCATCGATTCGATCTGTCCGGTGACGAGATCGACCACCGACTCGGAGGCGATCGGTTCGAAAAGGTCGGTGGTCGGCATGGCGAAACTCCGCAAGAGGTCATTTTAGTTTGCCACAAGGGCACTTGGTGCGCCACCGAATATGATGAAAACCGCGAATGAGGGCAGGCGGTTGGCGGTGGACGGCGCAAGGCCCTGCATAGAGGTAAACAAAATTGTTGACCGAACAAGTGGTCAATAATATTTACCACCTATCACATGCCCGCCCGTCCGCCAGCCGTGGCACATGGGCCGCGCGGGCAGGGCGGATGCAGCGCCCGTCGCCAACCGAAAGGCCGCGCCATGACCCAAGATGCCCTCGTCGCCCGCCTGACCCGGATCGTCGGTCGGCGGCATTGCCTGACCGACCCGGCCCGCACCGCGCGGTATCGCAAGGGCTTTCGCTCGGGCGAGGGCGCGGCGAAGGCGGTGGTCGTTCCCGGGTCGCTGGTCGAGATGTGGCGGGTGCTGGAGGCGGTGGTGGCCGCCGATTGCATCGTCATCATGCAGGCCGCGAACACGGGGCTGACCGAAGGCTCGACGCCCAAGGGGGTCTATGACCGCGACGTGGTGATCGTGTCGACCCTGCGGCTTGACCGGGTGCAGTTGATCGACGGCGGGCGGCAGGTCGTCTCGCACCCCGGCGGCACGTTGTTCACGCTGGAAAAGATGCTCCGCCCGCTGGGGCGCCAGCCGCATTCGGTGATCGGCTCGTCCTGCATCGGGGCGTCGATCGTCGGCGGTGTCTGCAACAACTCCGGCGGATCGCTGGTGCGGCGCGGGCCGGTCTATACCGAGTTGTCGCTGTTCGCGCGGATCGACGCGGAGGGGCGGCTGACCCTTGTGAACCATCTTGGCATTGACCTTGGCGACACGCCGGAGGAGATGCTGGGACGGCTCGACCGGGGCGAGATCGCGGCGGAGGCGATCCGCCATGACGCGGGCCGCGCCTCGGACGACGGCTACGCCGCGCGGGTGCGCGAGATCGACGCCGACACCCCGGCCCGGTTCAACGCCGACCCGCGCGGGCTGTACGAAGCCTCAGGTTCCGCCGGCAAGGTCGCCGTCTTCGCCGTTCGGCTGGATACCTTTCCGTCCGAGACGGGTGACCGGGTGTTCTATGTCGGGACCAACGACACCGCCGCTTTCGCCACCCTGCGCCGCAGGTTGCTGTCCGAACTTCCCGATCTGCCGGTCAGCGGCGAATATCTGCACCGGGACTGTTTCGACATTTCGCACCGCTACGGCAAGGACACGGTTCTGATGATCCACTGGCTCGGCACCGACCGGCTGCCGCTGTTCTTCGCGCTGAAGGGCCGGATCGACGGGATCTTGCGCAAATACCGCTGGCTTCCGGGCAACCTGACGGACCGGGTGATGCAGGGGCTATCGCGGCTCGCCCCCGAGGCGTTGCCGAAACGGATGCTCGACTTTCGTGACTGGTACGAGCACCACCTGATCCTGAAGGTGTCGGGCGCGTCTGCCGCCCAGACCGAGGGCATTCTGGCCGAGACGGTGGGGCAGGCGGGCTTTTTCGGCTGCACCGAGGCCGAGGCGGGCAAGGCGATGCTTCACCGCTTCGCCGCCGCCGGGGCCGCCGTGCGCTATGGCGCCGTGCGGGGCCGGGCGCCCGAGGATGTGCTCGCGCTCGACATCGCGCTGCGCCGCAACGATGCGGACTGGTTCGAAACGCTGCCCGCCCATATCGCAGATCAGATCGAGGCGCGGCTGTATTACGGGCATTTCCTGTGCCACGTGCTGCATCAGGATTACGTGGTGAAGCCGGGGGTGGACCCCAAGGCGCTGAAGGCCGAGCTTCTGGCGCTGATCGACGCGCGGGGGGCGGAATATCCGGCCGAGCACAACGTCGGCCACCTCTACGCCGCCAAGCCCGCGCTGGCCGAGCATTATCGCAGCCTCGACCCGACCAATGCGTTCAATCCGGGCATCGGCAAGACTTCACGCGAGAAGGGGTATGGCGCGGCCTGCGGCTGTGGCGCGGACCATGCCGAGGGGCACCGCGCGGCGGAGTAGCCCGGGCTTTGGCTCAGGTCGCATAAGCAAGATTATGTAATATCCGGGGCCGGGGCGGGTCCGCCCCTAGGCGTCGCGTTCGACGACCGCACGGAACCGCGCGTCGAACTCGCGCAGCGCGGGGTCGTCTTCGGCCATGGCGAGACGGGTCAGGCCGATGGGCGCCGGGCGGTCGGGAAACCCGGTGTCCACCCTTGCGAGGTCGGGTCTGAGCCCGGCGAGTTTGCGGTCGGAATAGGTGAGCATCGCGGCGGCATTGCTGTCCACCAGCATCTGCTCGGCCGATCCGAAGGACAAAAGCTCGCAGGTCTGGGTCGGAGGGGTCAGCCCGAGGTCCGAGAACACCCGTTCGAAATGACCGCGCACCGGGGTGCCGTGCGGGGCCACGATCCAGTTCGTCCGCGCAAGCGCATCGGGGTCGCGCCCGCTGCGGTGGAGCGGATGATCGCTGCGCGCGATGACCGTGAACCGCTCGTCATACAGATGCGTCTCGACCAGCCCCTCGGGGCAATCGGGGCCGCGCATGATCCCGACGATCCGGTCGATTTCACGCCGCCTGAGTGCTTCGACCAAGCCGTTGTAGCTGCCGGGCACGCAGACCAGCCGCAGGTGCGGATGATCGTTGGTCAGCGCGCCGAAGGTTCTGAGGATCAGGTCCTGCCCCGAAAACGGGAGCATCCCGACGCTGACCCGCCCGACGATCTCGCCCTCCAACTGCCGCAACTGGGCGCGCATCCGGGTCAGGTGATAGGCGATCGTGCCGGACAGATCGACGAGCGTGCGCGCCGGGGCGAGCGGCACCATGCCCCCCGCCTCGCGCCGGAAGAACGCAAGGCCGAAGCGCCCGGACAGGTCCGCCACCACCCGGCTGACGACCGGCTGGGTGCGCCCGAGCCGCCGGGCGGCATGGGTCATGCTCCCCTCGCTGCAAATCGCGCGGATCGTGTCGAGCTGATCGGTTCGCAGATTGGTGCGCAGGGCCGGCGCGCCGGGGCGGTCGAGGCCGATTTCGCCCTGCGCCTTGTCGAGCGCCGTGACCACGTGACCGCAATAGCGCACCACCACATCGCCGCGTGGCGTCGTCTCGGCCCCGGACCAGCCGCGGCTGAAGATCTGGACGCCCAGCTTTTCCTCGGCGGACGAGATCAGCCGCGACAGCGTGGGCTGCGATACGTTGAGCATCCCGGCGGCCAGCTTGAAACTGCGCGACCCGGCGACGCTGCTGATCGCCACCGCTTCGCGAATGTCGAGGGGCCGAGGGATCGCCCCGGCCCGAGGTTCGGTTGCAGGCATCGCTTGGCCCCCGGTTCGGTCTTGTCGGCGACTATGCCGGGGTTTGGCCGACAAGCCAAAGTCGAACCGCAATCGCTGCGCCGCGACGCGCTGGCCACGGCGCCGCCGTCATTTCTGGGCGCGGTAGCTTTCGCGCGAAGCTGCGTGGATCGGCCACGGGTGCACTTCGGCCGAGACCTCCATCTGCACGTGCTCTTCGACATGCGGCTTGTCGGTGCCGCCGTCCTTTTCACCCCAGAGGATGTTCAGCTTCGTGCCCTGTTCGGCCAGATCGCCGCGCACCATCGCGAGCGAAATCCACGCGCGTTCGTTGGCGGAATAGACCGGGTAGGTCGAAACGCCGACCTGTTCGCCGTTCAGAAGCACCTGATCGTAGGGGTGCGCGGCATAGTGACCGGCGGGCAGTTCCATCAGCTTCGGGCCGGGGAACGGACCCATGAGGCCCGCGAAAATCTCGAGCACCGAAGCCTGATCCCAGACCAGCGTGACCTTGGTGCGATGTTCTTCTTCGGCCATCTTTTCCAGCGCGGCGCGCCCGATGAAATCGTGGTCGAACTTGACCACCCGGCCATAGTCGAGATCCCAGGGCGTCAGGTAGAACTCTTCCACGTTCTCCGGCTGGAACGACCCGCCGACCGAGGTCACGGCGAGGAAGTTGTCGGCAGGCAGCCATTCGCGGAAGCCCTTCATCGCCTCGCCCGTGTAGATCGCGGGCAGCGGCGAGGGAATCCAGCCCGATTCCATCGCGGCGCAGGAATAGGCGCGGGCACCCGCGCGCAGCATTCCATGCTTTTCGCCCACCTCCATCAAACGGTCGTAGACCTTCTGGCCGTCTTCATACGGCCCCCAAAGCTCCAATCCCTGTGCGCCGCCCATGCCGTGACTGAGCGTGCGCGCGGTGCAGCCCGCGACCGTGATCTCGCCCATGTTGAAGAACTTGGTGGTGAGCGGCCCGCCCTCGTTCACCTCGTTCAGGATGTCGAGCGCCTTGGGCCCCTGCACTTCGTAGCGGTAAAGCTTGCGCGGCTTGTCGCCTTCGAGCGAGCGGATGTCGAACTCGGTCGTGACGTCGAAGTCGCCGATCTCGGCCTGATAGGCGAGCCAGTAGGCCAGCGGCGGGCGACCAACATAGAGGATTTCGTCGTCCTCCAGCCCAAAGATGATGCCGTCCCCGATGACGTAGCCGTCCGGGTTCACGCAGATCAGTTGCTTGGACTTGTTGCGCCCGAAATTGGCGAAGCTGTTCACGCCGACGTAGGACATGAACTTGATCGCATCCGGCCCGCGCACGTAAAGGTCGGTCATGTGGTAGGACTGGTTGAGCAGCACGGCCCCGTTGCGCCACGCCCGCACCTCTTCCATCCAGTTCGTGTATTGCGGCGCGATCGGGAACACATACGGCCCCTGCTGCGAATTTTGCAGCATGTCGGATGCGCTTTCATAAAGCGCGATGCGGTCTTCGAGTGTCTTGGTCATCGGTGTCCTCCTGACTGCGGATCGGTTGGCGACCCGCCAATACGTGCTGGAGGAGGATTTAGCGGGTCGGGGTCGGCTACGCTTATGCGACTTCTCGATAAGCGGTTTCATAATCGGCATAATGGAGGGCGGCGGTGCGACACCGAGGCGTCGGGCACGCGCCGCCCTGCCGTTTCGCGCCTGATCCCTAGTTGAACATCGAGTTCGGGATCAGCAGCGCGATCTGCGGGAACAGGATGATGAGGAACAGGCAGACGATCATCGCGATCAGGAACGGAAAGACGCCCCGGAACACGGTGCCGAGCGCCACGTCGCCCGCCACGTTGCGCACCACGAAGACGTTGAGGCCCACGGGCGGCGTGATCATCCCCATTTCGATCACGATCACCGCGATCACCCCGAACCAGATCGGGTCGAAGCCGAGCGCCTGAATGACCGGAAAATAGATCGGGATGGTGATGACCAGCATGGCGAGGCCGTCGAGGAACATGCCGAGCACCACGTAACTGAGCAGGATCACGGCAAGCGTGCCGTAGGTGCCCAGACCCAGCGCGTTCAGCCCCGCCTCGAGCCCGCCGGGCACGCCGGTGAGCGACAGGAAAGGGTTGAGGACGTTGGCGCCGATCACGATCATGTAGAGCATGGTCGAGGTCGTCACCGTCTCCATCACCGATGTCGCGAAGGATTTCAGGTCGATGGAGCGGGTCGCGAAGGCCAGCAGGATGGTCAGCGCCGCGCCGACGCCCGAGGCTTCGACCGGGGTGAAAACGCCCAGATAGATGCCGCCGATGGACACGACGATGACCACGATCAGCGGCAGCGCCTTGAGCAGAAGGGCGAAGCGTTCGCGGAACGCCACCCGTTCGCCGCGCGGGCCTGCGGCGGGGTCGCGCAGGGTGACGATCCAGATCGCCAACATGAAAAGCGCCATCATCAGAAGCCCCGGCAGGATGCCCGCCATGAACAGGCGTCCGATGCTTTCCTCGGTCAGGATCGCGTAGATCACGAAGCCGGTGGAGGGCGGGATCAGGAAGCCCAGCGTGCCGCCCGCCGCGATGGCCCCGGTGGACAGGCCGGGGCCGTAGCCCAGCCGCTTCATCTCGGGCAGCGCGACCTTGCCGATGGTCACGGCGGTCGCGATGGACGAGCCGGAGACCGCCGAGAACGCCGCGCAGCCGATCACGCTGGCCGAGGCGAGACCGCCGCGCAGACGGCCGACCCAGGCATAGGCGGCATCGTAGAGCCCGCGCGAAAACCCGGCGGCGGAGGCGACGTTGCCCAGAAGGATGAACATCGGGACGACGATGAGCGAATAGTTCGCCACCGCCGAATAGGTTTCGGTCATCAAGACCGCCCCGGCGCGGCGCAGACCGTCCAGCCACCAGATGCCGAAAAAGCCGGTCAGGAGCATCGCGAAGGCGACGGGCGTGCGCAGGATCATCAGCGCGAAGAGCGCGACGAAGCCAAGGATACCGATTGTCAGGTCAGCCATTCTCCGGCTCTCCGAATGCGCGCCGCGTCAGGATCAGAAGCACGATCTGAACGGCGAAAATCACGATGGCGAGGCCGATGCCCAGAACGACAAGCGCGTAGAGCGGCCAGATCGGCAGGTTGAGCATGTTGGTCGCGTCCCCGAACTCGGCGGCCTCGGCGGCCTTGTCCCAGGCGCGACCGACGAGAATCCAGAGCGCCCAGATCGACAGGGCGCGGGTCAGGATGTCGGCCAGCCAGCGCCCGACCCGGCCCAGAGCGGGGTCGAAGATGTCGGCGCGGACGTGGGCGTGCAGATGGGTGGCATAGGGCAGCGCGAGCATGGTAATCGCGACCGCGGCAAGCTGCACGATCTCGTTCACGCCCAAAAGCGGGTTGCCCATGACGTAGCGCATGAACACCGCGCTTGCGATCAGCCCCATCATCAGGATGAGCAACACGCCCGCCAAGGCGGCGAGCGCGAAGGTCGCCCGGCCGAACAGGTCCGGCCAGGCGGGGATGTTGGAGGTGGTCATCGCGGTCAGTCGGCGGCGAGCGCGTCGATCCACGCTTTCGCGGGGATGCCCTCGGCCTCGGCATCGGCCACGATCTGCTCGACGGCGGCGGCGGAGGCTTCGTTGAACTTGGCCACTTCATCCTCGGACAGCGTGGTGACCTCTTTGCCCTCGGCGGCGGCGAAATCCGCCATCGCGCCGTCCGCGATCTTGAGCCACGTGGACCCGGCGGTCAGCGCGGCTTCGCGCCCGGCGTCCAGAACGGCCTGCTGCGCGGTGTCGTCCAAGTCCGCGAACACGTCACGGTTCATGATGAGGAAGAACTCGGAAATCGTCGTGTCCATGCCCTGCGTGACGAAATTCGTAACCTCGGCCAGCTTGAACGATTTCAGCGTCGTCGGGTCGATCATCGCCCCGTCGATCACGCCCGTCTGCATGGCGTTGTAAATCTCGGGCGCGGGCATCGACACCGGGTTCGCGCCCCAAGCCTGCACCACGATGCCCGCGTTGCGCGACGGCACGCGGATGTTCATGCCCGCAAGATCGTCCATCGAACGCACGGGTTTTTCAGCGGTCAGGATCAGGTTCGGCGCGTTGTTCCACAAGCCGACAAGCTGCACGCGGCGGTATTCATCCGACAGCATGTCCACGTTGTCCATCATCGCCTGCGTGCCGCCCTCGGCGGTGATGACGCCGGGAAGCTCGGAGATCAGCGTGAGCGGGAAGTTCGACGCGGTGTAACCCGGCAGGCCAAAGGCGATGTCGGCCACGCCGTCGACGACGCGGTTGTATTGCTCGGCCGGACCTGCGCCCAGCTCGCCGCCCATGAACACCTTCACGGTCGTCTCACCCCCGGTGGCGGCGGAAATCGCCTCGCCAAATGGGGTATAGGTCGTATCCACGATGAAGTGGGTGGGCGGCTGGAAATCGGCCAGTTTCAGTTCCTGTGCCACGGCGCCCGTGGCGATGGTGGCCGTGATTGCGGCCAGACCGATGGTCTTGATGATACCCATGATGATCCTCCCTCTTGGGTGCAAAAGGCCCGGCGGCTGGACCGGGCCCAATTCGGGGAACGGGCCTTACGCCTCGTTCAATGCCTTGGCCTTGTCGCCGCCGCCCACGCCGTAGGTGATGGCGACCTTTCGGCTTTTCTGGAACTCCTCCAGCGTCTCGCCCCGGAAGGCCGCGTAGACCTCGGGGTTGGGCACGCCAAGCACGGCTGCCATCTTCTCGAGCATGAAGAACGACACGCCGTAATGGATCATCTCGATCCACTTGCGGCCTTTGATGAGCGCGATTTCCTCGTCCGTCAGGCCCCGCTCGGCGGCCAGCGCATCGAAATCGGTGCGGAAGCGGTCGCGGTGCTCGGGCTTGATGAGATCGTGCAGGAAGCTGTTGATGCGGAACGCGGCCTGAGAGCGGGCGTGGGTCAGCGGGTGCGTGCCTTCGACCTGATCGGCCCCGGCGAGGTGATAGCCGATGTGTTCGCGGTAGGCCTCGTTCGCGGCCTCGGTCGCGGGGGCGCCGTTGTCCTCAAGGATCATGGTCGCGATGTTCGTGACCGACGGTGCATAGGTCATCTTATGCTTCAGCGTCACGTCGTCCGACAGCGCGCCGCGCATGATGAGCCACATGATGACCTCAGCCCCTTCCATGCCGCCGTTGACCACGTATTCGGCCAGCCGCATGTTGGCGAGTTTCTCGGGGTCGGTTTCGATGAGGCGCAGAAACTCGTCGTCCCAGTCTTCGTTGATGAACCCGGCGCGTTCGCCGTGGACCTGATGGGACAGGCCCCCGGTCGCCATGATCGCGACGTTCAGATCCTCGGGGTAGCTTTCGATCGCCTTGCGCAGCGACTTGCCCAGCTTCCACATCCGAAGCGGCGACGGGATCGGCAGTTGCAGAAGGCCGCAGTGGAGCGGCACCACCTTGCCCGGCCACGGCCCGTCGGCGTCGCCCAGCATCGACAGGGGCGAGAGCATCCCGTGATCGACCGGCTTGCCCTGAAAGAAACTCATGTCGAATTCGTCGGCGGTCAGCGCCATCGCGATATGCTGGCTGAGGCCCAGATGCCCCTTGGCCGGCGGCACGTCGCGCGGCCCCCCGCCCTCGTCCGCCGGGAAATAGGTGTCGTCGATCCCCATCGAGAAGAACGGGTAGTGGTCGAAATAGAACGAGGTGACGTGATCGTTGTAGATCAGGAAGATCACGTCGATTTCCTTGTCCTGCACCCACTGGCGCACCACGTCGAACCCGTCGAAGATCGGCTTCCACGCCGGATCGTTGTGCTTGTTGGTGTCCTTGGCGAACCCGATGGTGGGCGAATGCGAGGCGCCGATGCCCCCGATGATACGTGCCATATGCTGTCCTCCGTCTGGCCGCCGGGCGCGAGCCCCGGCCGAGTCGCAGGCGATCATATGGAGGTGGACTTATTGAACAATACATACGAAACGAAAGGAGCGTTCAGTTTTTTGAACAAAGGAAGCGGACATGAAATGGAAGATCGACGACATCCCGGTCTTCGTCGCGGTGGTCGAGCAGGGTGGCATCTCGGCCGCCGCCGACGTGCTGGGTCAGCCGAAATCCACCGTGTCCACGACGCTCGCCCGGTTGGAGCACGCGCTTGGCCTGCGGCTGGTCGATCGCAATTCGCGCAACCTGCGGGTGACCGAGGAAGGCGAGGTGTTCTATCGCCAGTCCCTTCTCATTCTCGATCAGGTGCGCGAGGCGGACGCGGCCGCCGCCGGGCTGTCCGCCGCGCCCTCGGGCCGGGTCGTCGCCGCCATGCCGCCCGCCTTCACGCAGGAGGTCGTCGCGCCGCAAATCGCGACGTTTCAGGCGCGTTGGCCCAGGCTCGAACTGGATCTCGTGCTGACCACGCAGGGGGTCGAGCTTCTGCGCGATCAGGTGGATTTGGCCGTTGTGGTCGGCCCGATGGTGGACAGTGAACTGGTCAGCCGGGTTCTGGTTGCCGGTCCGCTCGCATGGGTGACGAGCCCGGCCTACGCCGCGTCGCATGACCTGACGGGCGGCACCGACAGCATCCGGCCCCATGTCCGCATCTGCGAGAAACGCTACGGTCGTCCACGGATGCCGGTCCGGGTGGATGGCGCGCCCACGCATATCGACCTATCGACCGGCATTTCCCACGTCAACAGCCCGTTGGTGGCCCGGGAGGCGGTGGCGAACGGTGCGGGCGTCTCGGCCCTGCCCCGGCTTTACATGCGCGAAAGCCTCGCCTCGGGCCGACTGGTCGAGGTGTTTCGGAACGTGACCTTCGACCTCGACGCCTCGGTTCTGTCCGTGGTGTATCCGCACCGGCGCCTGCTGTCGCCGCGCTTGCGGGTGTTCGTGGATTTTCTCGAAGAGGTCTGTCGCAGCCATGCGGACCGCTGACGCCTTCGCGCCGGTTTCATTGCGCTTCACGGGCCGACGTGAAAAAACCCGACGCATCGGCAGGAGGAAAGGCCGTGCAGCCATGACGACAGCGCATCGCCCGACCGCGACGGGCCCGGCCCCCTCGCAGGTCTTCGACTGGCACGCCGAAACCCGGCTTTTGGGGCGGCGGGACGGGGCCGATCTTGAGGCGCTGCGCGCGGCGATCCGCGAGGGCTGCGAGGTTTCGGTCACGCCGGAGGGGATTTCGCCGGTTCCGGGCGGTGCTGCCGGGTTCCTGCGCCTGCGCTCCGGCGGCACGACCGGGCCGGCCAAGGTGATCCGGCGCACCCATGCGTCATGGATCGCGAGTTTCGAGGTCAACCGCGGCCACCTTGGGCTGGGGCCGGACGACACCTACGGCATCCTCGGCCTGCCGATCCATTCGCTTGCGCTTTATGCCATCGTCGAGGCCGCGCATATCGGCGCGGACATCGTGGACCTTGCCGCGTTCCGGCCCCGGCAGCAGGTCGCGGGTCTTGCCGATCAGGGCGTGACGGTGCTCTACGCCACGCCCACGCAATTGCGGTTGCTCACCGCCACCGGGCACCCCCTGCCCGCCCTGCGCCACGTGTTGTGCGGCGGCGGGCACATGGGCCGGGCGCTGCGCGATGCCGTGGTCCGGTGCGCCCCGAACGCCACGGTGACCGAGTTCTACGGGGCCGCCGAGACCAGCTTCATCGCCTGGGGGGACGGGTCCGGGGGCGCGGGCGGCGTGGGCCGCGCCTATCCGGGGGTCGAGATCCGGATCGACCCGCCCGGCGCGGCGGCGGGCGAGATCTGGGTGAAAAGCCCCTACCTCTTTTCCGGCTATGCCGAAGGCGACAGCCCCGACACCCGCTGGCGCGACGGGTTCGTGACGGTCGGAGAGATCGGCACGCTCGGCCCCGACGGGTCCTTGTCGGTCGCCGGGCGCCGGAATCGGATGGTCACGATCGCCGATCAGAACGTCTTTCCCGAGGACGTGGAGCTGTTCCTGCTGTCGCATCCCGGCCTGACCCATTGCGCGGTGGTCCCGCGCCCCGACCCGCAGCGGGGCACGGTGCTTGTCGCTGTGGTCGATGCCCTTCCCGCAGGCGCGACGCCCGAGGCGGTCTTGCGGGCCTGCCGCGACAGGTTCGGCCCGCTCGCGGCCCCGCGCGACCTGTTCGTGATGCCCGACATGGCGTTGACCGCATCCGGCAAGCCCGACCTTGCGCGCATCGCGGCGATGGTGGAGCGGCGGGCATGAGCGGGGTGCGCGTCGTGTCGGCCCTGCGCACGCCGGTTGCGCCCCGTGGCGGCGGGTTGGCCCGTCTGGACCTCGATGCCCTCTGCGCCCCGGTGCTCGCCAAGGCGATCCGGGAGGCGGGGCTTGGGGTGGAGGACGTGGACGAGGTGGTGCTCGGCAATGCCCTTGGCGCCGGCGGCAACCCCGCCCGGCGCGTGGCGCTGGCGGCGGGTCTGCCGGAGCGGGTGGCGGGCCTGACGCTGGATCGCCAGTGTTGTGGCGGGCTGGATGCGCTGGTCATGGGCGCCGCGCTCATCGCGTCGGGACAGGCCGAGGTCGTCGCGGCCGGTGGGGTCGAAAGCTATTCGCGCCGCCCCCTGCGCCTTAGGACCGACCCGGACGGGGGGCCGCCTGTGGCCTATGACCGGCCGCCCTTCACGCCGTGGCCCGACCGCGACCCCGAGATGGACGAGGCCGCCGAGGCGTTGGCGCGGTCCTGGAACATCGCGCGCGCGGCTCAGGACGCATGGGCCGTGGACAGCCACCGAAAGGCGCGGATGGCCGAGATGCGCGGCGAAGTCGTGCCGCTTGCCGGGGTGGAGCGCGATACGTTCACCCGCGACCTGACCCCAAGGCTCGCGGCCCGCGCGCCGGGTCTGGTGGGCAGCATCACGGCGGCCAATGCCGCCGTCGCCGCGGATGGTGCGGCCGTCTGCCTGCTCGTCTCGGATCGTGTGGCGGCCCGCCTGCCCGACCCCGGTCTTGCCTATCGCGGCGGGATCACCCTTGGCGCTCGCCCCGACCTGCCCGGCGTTGCGCCGGTCGAGGCGATCCGGGCGCTGTTCGACCGCACCGGGACGACGCCCGCCGATCTGTCGGTGGCCGAGGTGATGGAGGCCTATGCGGTGCAGGCCATCGCCTGCGTCGAGGGCGCGGGGCTGGACCCGGCCATCGTCAATCCGGGCGGCGGCGGGCTTGCGCGCGGGCATCCGGTCGGGGCCTCGGGCGCGATCAACGCGGTCAGGTTGTGGCACGAGGTGAAGCGGCGCGGGGGCACCGGGCTTGCCGCCATCGCCGCCGCGGGCGGTCTGGGCACCGCCGTCATGCTGTCGGTCAGGTGAAGCCGCGCAACGTCGCGAAGTCTTCCGGCGCGTCGCGCAGCGTGCGCACCGCGTTGACCGGCGCGTCTGGTTCGGCGCGGCCAAGCGCCAGGCCGCAGACGATCAGCTCGTCTTCGGGCAGGTCCAGATGCGCCTGCGCCACATCGGCGTGATTGGCGAGCGCCCCGATCCCGCAGCTTGCATATCCCATGCCCTCGGCGGCCAGCATGAAGGCCATGATCGACATGCCGAGATCCATGAAGCACCCCTTCCCCATGTCGCGCCGGATCGACACGACGACGCCGACCGGGGCGTCGAAGAAGCGGTAATTCGCGTTGAACTGGTTGCGCCGCGCGTCCACATCGCGCCGCCCGATGCCGAGGCTGGCATAAAGGGCATAGCCCGCCGCCCGCTGTTTCGCTTTCAGGTCCGCCGGCATCGGCTGCGGGAAATAGGAATATTCCGAGACCATCGGGCGGCCGCTTTCCGAAGCCGCCACCAGTTCGGCGGAAAGCGCGGCGAGCGGCGCGCCGGTCAGCACGTGGAACCGGCCGGGCTGAAGGTTCGCGCCACTGGGCGCGGACCGGGCCGCCCGCAACAGGCGCTCGATGTCCGCGCGCGGCACGGGGTCGGGCGCGAAGGCCCGGACCGAACGGCGCGCGAACAGGGTGCTTTCCACCGGGGTCAGGCTCATCCCCGCGACAGGATGCTCGCCGGACGGGTGCGTGCCAGCGCCGCGGTGATGAGGCCGGTCGCGATGGCCTTGACCAGATCACCGGGGATGAACGAGAGCGACAGCATGGTCGCCGCCGGGATCGTCTTGTCGAGCATGTAGGCCATCCCGAGAATCCCGAAGACATACATGGTGAACACCCCGCCGATGATCGCGGCGGAGGTGGCGACGGGCAGGATCGGCGCGTTCCAGCGTTCCACGATCCAGCCGGTGACGAAGGCGGCGATGGGCCAGCCGATCAGGAACCCGACCGACGGTGTCGCGAAGGCGCCCAGACCGCCGCGGCCGCCCGCGAGCAGCGGCAGGCCGAGCGCGACGAGGGCGAGGAACAGCAGGACCGCCACCGCACCGCGTTTCGCGCCCAGAATGGTGCCGCACAGCATGACGCCCATGCTCTGCGCGGTGATCGGCACGCCGAAGGCCAGCGTGAATTTCGGGATCAGTCCGAGGGCCGCGATCAGGGCTGCGAACAGGGCGATATGTGCAAGGTTACGTTCCATGAGGTCTCCGTGGTGTTTCAGGGTGTCTGATCCAATCCGCCGCGTGCGCGCAAGGCGTCCGCGACGTGATCGGCATCGTCCAGCGCAATCGCGGCGAGCGGCATGACGATCTGCCAGCCGACGCGCCGGGCGGCACGTGCCCGCCAGGCCTCGGCCAGAAGCCCGCCTTTCTGGGCGATGGCGGGTGTGAACCGCACGACCAGCGCGATGGACAGTTCGAAAGCGCGGGTCGAAAGGCCGAACCGGCGCAGGGGTGAGAGAAGAAAGGCGGCGACGGCGACCATGTCGGTCAGCCGGGTCGTCATCGTCACGAAATTCGCGAGCGTCAGCGCGGTCAGCAGGCGCAGCGCGACGACCAGCCCCGCCTCGATCTGTCCGGTCACGCCGTGCCACACGGCGATCAGCGCGAGGAACGGGATGAGGATGCGCAGGCTGCGGGCCGCCGCGCGGGCGAAGCGCAGGCCACCGCTGAGGACGATCGCCCCGGCACAGACAAGCGCCACGCCCAGCCAGATCGGGTTTTGTAGCGCGAACAGCCCCACCGTCGCCGCCGACAGGGCGGCAAGCTTGACCCCGGCGGGCACGTCATGCGCCCAGGTCTCAACCGGCGAGGTCAGAGAGATCATCGTCTTGCCCCCATGCCGTCATCTGCGCCTCGAAGGCCGCCAGAACCTCGTCCGTCGGGCCATCCATCCGCACCGACCCCTCGTCCAGCCAGATCACGCGGTCGAAGGCGCGCACGTGGTCGGGGTCGTGGGTGATCTGGACGACCGAGGCTTCGACCGCGTCGACATAGCGGACAAGCTGCATCCGCGTCGGAATGTCGAGACCCGAATAGGGTTCGTCCAGCACGATCAGCCGGGGCCGCATGGCAAGGACGGCCATCAGGCACACGAGTTGCTTTTGCCCCTGTGACAGCGAATGCGTCGCCGCCCCGTGCCAGCCGGATTTGCCGAACCGCGACAGGATCGCCGAGGTTTCGCGCGCCGCCGCGTCCCGGTCATGGCCAAGCTGCATGAGGCCGAAGGCGATCTCTTCGTCCACGGTGGGGAAGATGATCTGGTGGTCGGGGTTCTGAAACAGGATGCCGACCGCGCGAAGGGCGGACTTGCGGTCGCGCGCCATGTCGTCGCCGTCGATCCGGGCCGAACCGCGCGTCGGGGCCTGCAACCCGGCGATGATGCGGGCGAGCGTGGTCTTGCCCGACCCGTTGCGCCCGACGATCCCGACCCGCCGTTCCTGCATCCGCAGCGAGATGGCGGACAGCACATCGACGTCGCCCAGACGGACGGAAACGTCCTCAAGCATGAGCTCGGGCCTCAGCACCGCTCCGTGGGAACCCTTGACGATCGAGGTCATATGAATGGGAAAGTTTTCCGTTTCTGGCGCGCACCGGGGTCATACATGGTTTTTTGCCGTGGTCCAACCGAGTCTCGGCTGATTGGTGCGCGGGCCCGGGCGACTGTCAGGCCGGGGCCAGACCCGCCGCGCAGAACCGGATCAGGTGGTCGATCTGGGCGTCCGCCGCCCGCATCTCGCCGCCAAGCGCCGCGATCCGCCCCTGCGACGTGAGCAGCGCGAGCATGGCGGAGACGGAAAAGACGAAGGCCTCGGCCACCTCGGCCCGGTGCGCCGTGGGCCGCAGCGCAAGAAGCTCGGTCAGGAACAGCTCGGCGGTGGGGTCGAAACAGGCCGCCGAGATCGACCGCCACCGTTCATCGGCAGAGACGAAGGAGACCAGCCGCGCATAGTCGCGCCAGCGCGGATCGTCGCGCGACAGGTCGAAGATCGGGCGGAAGAACGCGGCGAGCAGGGTTTCGGCGGTCACCGTTCCGTCGCGTTTCAGCGTTTCGAGCGCCGCGCGCCGCGCCTGCGACAGCGGTTCGGCGCGGCGGGCAACGGTGCGGTGAAACAGCACTTCCTTGCCGCCGCCGTGGTGATGGATCGTTCCCACCGGCTCGCCCGCCTCGGCCGCGATGTCGCGGATGGTGGCGCCGTCGAATCCCCGGTCCGCGAACACCCGTTCGGCGGCGTCGAACACGCGTTTGCGGGTCGCGAGCGCCCGTTGGGACGGTGCTCTTTGTCGTTTGGCGTCAATATCTTGCAGCGCAGGCATGGATTTATCTTGCCTTATTTCGAACAGGTGTTCAAGTTAAGACCAAAGGGAGGAACGCGATGAGTGAGACGCGCGAGCGGCTCGCCTTGATCGGGGCGGGGCCGATGGGATTGGCGGCGGCCAAGCTGCTCTCTCAGCACGGGATCGGGTTTCAGGGGTTCGAGCTGAACGGCGACGTCGGCGGGCTGTGGGACATCGACGGGCCGCGTTCGACCATGTACGAAACCGCGCACCTCATTTCGTCCAAGCGGATGACCGAGTTCACCGATTTCCCGATGCGCGACGAGGTGGCGGAGTATCCGTCGCATCGCGAGATGAAGCGGTATTTTCAGGACTTCGCCCGGCATTTCGACCTTTACCGCCACTTCCGGTTCGGGGCCGAGGTTCTGCGCTGCGATCCCTTGGGCGGCCCGAACGACGGCTGGCGCATCACGTGGCGCGACGACACCGGCGAGCATGTGGAGGATTACGCGGGCCTGCTGATCGCCAACGGCACGCTGTCGACCCCGAACATGCCTCATTTCAAGGGCAGCTTCGCGGGCGAGATGATCCATTCATCGGCCTATCGGCACCCGTCGCAGTTCGACGGCAAGCGGGTGCTGGTGATCGGGGCGGGCAATTCCGGCTGCGATATCGCGGTGGACGCGATCCATCATGGGCAGTCCTGCGACCTGTCGATGCGGCGCGGCTATTACTTCGTCCCGAAATACGTGTTCGGCAAACCCGCCGATACGCTTGGCGGTGCGATCAAGCTGCCGATGGCGCTGAAGCGGATCGTGGACGGCACGATCCTGAAATGGTTCGTGGGCGACCCGCAGAAATACGGCTTTCCCGAGCCCGACTACAAACTCTACGAAAGCCATCCGATCGTGAATTCGCTGGTGCTTTACCACGCGGGCCACGGCGACATCCGGGTGATGCCCGACGTGGACTGGTTCGATGGCAAGACGGTGCGGTTCAAGGACGGGCGCTGCGAAGACTACGACATGATCCTTGTCGCGACGGGCTACAAGCTCGACTACCCGTTCATCGACGCGGCGCATCTGAACTGGCAGGGCGACGCGCCGCATCTTTACCTCAACTGTATGCACCCGGAGCGCGACGATCTGTTCGTGCTCGGCATGATCGAGGCGTCCGGGCTGGGCTGGCAGGGCCGCCACGAACAGGCGGAAATGGTCGTGCGCTATATCGAAGGGCTGCGATCCGGCGCGCCCGAGGCCAAGGCGCTGCAAAAGACCAAGGCCGAGGGCTTCCGCCGCGCGACCGGGGGCATGAACTATATCGACCTACCGCGCATGGCCTATTACGTGGACAAGGCGACCTACCGCAAAGCGGTGACCGGGTGGATCGGCAGATTGCGGGGGCGTGCGGCATGATCGACGAGGCGGTTCTGAATTTCTCGGCAGGCTCGCTGACCCTGCTCAACGCGATCCTCGCGGTGGTCATGTTCTCGATCGCCATCGACCTTGCCCCCCGCGACTTCCGGCTGTTGGCGAAGGCGCCGAAACCGCTGGTCGTCGGCCTCGTCTCGCAGTTCGTCGTGTTGCCCGTGCTGACGTTCCTCATGGTCGTCGTGCTGCAACCGCAGGCGTCGGTGGCGCTTGGCCTGATCCTCGTCGCCGCCTGTCCGGGGGGCAATATCTCGAACTTCATCACCCATCGCGCGGGCGGCAACGCGGCGCTGTCGGTGTCGCTGACGGGCATCGCGACGGTGGGCGCGATCGCGCTGACCCCGCTCAACATCGCGTTCTGGGGGTCGCTTTACGGCCCCTCGGCCGAGATCCTGCGCGCCACGGAAATCGACCCGGTTCAGATCGCGATCACCGTGTCGCTGATGCTGGTCCTGCCGCTGGTTCTGGGGATCACCCTGAACGCCAAGCGCCCGGCGATCACGCGGCGCATCCGCCGCCCGCTGCAATGGCTGTCGATGGGGATTTTCGTCGCGTTCATCGTCATGGCGCTGGCCTCGAACTGGGCGCAGTTTCTGGCCTATGCCGGGGGCATCGCCGGGCTTGTGATCCTGCACAACGCGCTGGCGCTCGGCGGCGGGTTCGTGACCGCCACGCTTGCCCGTCTCACGCCCTTCGACCGCCGCTCGATCACCATCGAGACGGGCATCCAGAACTCGGGCCTCGGCCTCGTCCTGATCTTCGCCTTCTTCGGCGGGCTTGGGGGCATGGCCGTGGTGGCGGCGTTCTGGGGCATCTGGCACGCCATTTCCGGCCTCGCCCTCGCCAGCGTCTGGGGGCGGACCGAGGCGGCGCGATGACCCGTATTCTCGTCACCGGCGGCGCGGGCATGGTGGGCCGGGCGCTGGCCCAAGCCTTGCCGGAGGTGATCGCCACCGACCTAGCGCGTGGCGATCTGCCCGAAACGCACCGCTTTCGCCGGATGGACGTGACGGGCACCGACCCCGACACGGTGATCGGCGACGAGAAGCCCGAGGTGGTCGTTCACCTCGCCTCGATCGTGACGCCGCCGCCGGGGATGACCCGGCAGCAGGCCTTCGCGGTGGACGTGACCGGCACGCGCAATGTGATCGACGCCTGTCTTCGCCACGGTGTGCGCCGGATCGTGGTGACCAGTTCCGGGGCCGCCTATGGCTATCACCCCGACAATCCGGTGCCGCTGACCGAGGACGCGCCCTGCCGGGGCAACCCGGCATTCGCCTATGCCGACCACAAGCGGCAGGTGGAGGAGATGCTGGCGGAGGTGCGCGCGAGGCACCCGGCGCTCGAACAGGTCGTGCTGCGCGTGGGCACCGTTCTGGGTGCGGGCACGCAGAACCAGATCACGGCGCTCTTCCACCGCCCCCGCCTGCTTGCGATCCGGGGGACGGACAGCCCGTTCGTGTTCATCTGGACCCGCGATCTTGCCCGGATCGTGCAGCGCGCCGCGACCGATGGGCCGCCGGGCATCTACAACGTCGCGGGTGACGGCTGGCTGACGGTCGACGACCTTGCCGCGCGTCTTGGCAAACCTGTTCTGCGCCTGCCCGCGTGGGGGCTGAAGGCGGCGCTTGCCGTGGCCCACCCCCTTGGCCTCAGCCCATACGGACCCGAACAGGTGCGGTTCCTGCAATACCGTCCGGTGCTTGCCAACGACCGCCTGAAATCGGTGTTCGGCTATACGCCCGAGCTGACCTCGGCGCAGGTGTTCGACCTCTGGCGCAGGGAGGCGGGGCTGTGAAGACGGCTGTGATTTCGGGCGGGAACGGCGGGCTGGGCCGCGCGATGGCCGACCGGCTGGAGGCCGAGGGGTGGCATTGCGTGCTCATTGACGTGAACGTGGCTGGGCTGGAGGCGACGGCGACGCGCACCCCGGTCGCGCTCGACCTTACCGAGACCGAGGCGCTGAACGCCGCCGCCGCGCGCATCACCCGTGACCGCCCCAGCATCGACATGGTGATCTACAACGCGGGGGTCAGCCAGATCGGCCCCTTCGCCGAAACGACCGAGGCCAGCCACCGCCGGGTCTTCGAGATCAACTATTTCGCCGCCGTGGCCTTGGCGCGTGCCTTTCTGGCCCCGATCCGGGCGGCGCGGGGCACGCATCTTGCCATATCCTCGGTCGCGGGTTTCGCGCCCCTGCACAACCGCACCGCCTATGCCGCGTCGAAACACGCGATGGAGGGGTTCTTCGCCTCGCTGAGATCGGAGGAGACCGACCACGGCGTGCGCACCCTGATCGCCGCGCCCAGCTTCGTGGCGACCAACATCGGCCGGCCCGAACGGGGCGAGGACGGTATCGTGCGGCCGGGTTCGGCCTCGGACGGGGTCGACTACATGACGCCGGAGGAGGCCGCGAAGGTGATCCTATCCGGCGTCGCGCGGGGGCGCGACTTCATCCCCGTGGGACGGGTCGCGCGGCTGTCGTGGTGGATCATGCGCACCTCCCCCCGCCTCTATGCCCGCCTCATGCGGCGCAGCATCAGCGGCGAGGGGTAGGCGGCCACGCAATCAGTGATCGTGCGCCGTGCACCATTCGTCATGGACGCGCGGTTTGCCCATGTGGTCGCGCATGTTCTTCATCATCTCGAAATAGGGGATCGGGATGTGGACGGGCCGCTCGTCCGCGGCTTCGAAATCGTCATACAGCGTCTGGATGGTGACGATCACCCGCTCGGCATCGGTCCAGTCCTTGTAGTCGCCCAGATCGATCTTGTAGGCGGCGTCTAGGAAATCGACCCCCTGCTCGTAAAGCGGCCGCGCCATTTCGGTCACGTCCATCAGGTAGTCGCGCATCTTGCGCACGTCGTCCTTGGTCGAGATCGGGCCGTGGCCCGCGACGATCACCTCGACATCCATGTCGAGCACCATGTTGCACACGTTGATCCAGCGCACGACCGGGCCATACCACGCGATCGGCGTGCCCGCCGAGAACAGGATGTCGCCGGTGTAGAGCACCTTGTCCTCGGGCACGTAGATCAGCGCGTCGCCCAGCGAATGCGCCGGGCCGACCTCGATCAGTTCCACGCGCTTGTCGCCGACCATGATGGTCATCTTGTCCTTGAAGGTCTCGGTCGGCGGGGTCAGCGTGATGCCAGAGAAGTCGAAGGGCTTGAAGCATTCCGCCATGAACTCCCCCGCCTTGCCGAACTTGGCGGGGTTTCGGTTCACCTCGTCCAGCATCTTGGGGTCGAAGCGGTCGAAATCGGCGACGGTGCCTTCGGTCCCGATGATGCGCGCGCCCTTGACCAGCTGGTTGCCGAAGGTGTGGTCGCCATCGGCATGGGTGTTCACGAGGATGCCGATATTGTCGGCCCCCGGCACGTTGGCCTTCATGTCGTCCAGCATGTCCTTGGTGCAGGCGAGGTCGAAGAGCGTATCGACCAGCAAGTTCGCCTCGCCATCCGCGATGATGCCCGCGTTGGACCAGCCCCACGACCCGTCGGGCACCAGATAGCCCCAACAGCCATTGCCGAGGTCATGCAGACCCTTGGTGTATTTCCATTTGGACATATCGGTTCCTCCCTAAAGAAGTGCGGTTGCGAGCGCCGGAAAGATGAAGACGAGGGCGAGCACCAGCGCCATCATCAGCGCGAAGGGCGCGGCGCCCTTGAAGATCTGGCCCAAGGTGATGTCGGTATCGGGGCCTAACGTCGACTTGATGACATAGACGGCGAGGCCGAAGGGCGGGGTCAGCAGCCCGATCTCGACGGCGAGGATGGCGATGACGCCCAGCCAGATCAGATCGACCTGAAGCCCGGTCAGGATCGGCACCGCGATGGGCAGCACCAGAAGCATGATCGACGCGCTGTCGAGGATCGTGCCGAGCAGCACCATCACAAGGATCATGGCGATCACGACGCCGTTCACGCCGAAGCCCGCGCCCAGCACCGTGTCGCCCAGCCAGTTGGGCATACCGGACAGGGCCAGCATTCGGGAATACAGGCTCGCCCCCATGATGAGGAAACAGATCGACGCGGTGGTGTGCCCGGTCTGAACCAGCACCTGCCAGAAGTCGCGCCAGCCGAGGCGGCGTTTCAGGACCGCGATGACGAGCGCACCGGCCGCACCGGCCGCGCCCGCCTCGGTCGGGGTGAAGATGCCGCCGTAGATGCCGCCCAGCACCAGCGCCACAAGGATCACGATGGGGGCGAGCTTGGCGGCCATCTCGCCGAAACTCATGGTCGGCATGTCGTCGGTGGACACGGTGGTCCCGCCGATGAACCCCGGCGCCCATTTGCCCATGGCGACGATGCCGAGCGCATAGGTCGCCGACAGGACGAGGCCGGGAATGACGCCCGCGATGAACAGATCGCCCACCGATTGCTCGGTCAGGACGCCGTAGAGGATGAAGAGAAGCGAGGGGGGGATGAGCATCCCCAGCACCGCAGACCCCGCGACCACGCCGACCGAGAAGTGGGGCGTGTAGCCGTGGCGGCGCATCTCGGGCACCGCGACCTTGGTGAAGACGGCGGCCGACGCGATGGAAATGCCGGTGATCGCCGCGAAGATCGCGTTGGCCGCGACCGTGGCGACGCCCAGACCGCCGAGGATCTTGCGAAACGCCTGCTGCGCCACGTCGAAGGTGTCGCGCCCGATCCCGGCGACGGACACCACCAGCCCCATGAGGACGAAAAGCGGCACGACGCCGAAGAGATAGTCGGAAATGGAATCCTTGAACGCCGCGACCATCAGTTTCGCCGCCATGTCCGGGTTGTCGCGGATCATCCAGACGCTCACGAAACTGACGAGCATCAGGGTGATCGCCACATGCATCCCCGAATAGATCAGGACCAGCATGACCGCGATCGAGGCGAAGCCGATCTCGAGCCCCGTCATGGCCGCCGCCCCTTCAGGTTGGCCCAGGCCGAGGCGAGGTATTGCAGCACCGTCGCCGCCATGCCGATGGCCATGAGGCCGTAAAGCGGCCATGTCGGGATGACGAAGAAGCCGGGATTGCCCATGAAGTTGCGTTCCGGGTGGGTCCACGCCTTTGCGAGCACCGGGAAGAAATACCAGAACGTCAGCGCAAGCAGCGCGGCCCCCGTCAGGTTGAACACGGCCCGCATGACCCGCGCCGCGCCTTCGGACCGTTTCGCCACCAGCGTCAGCAACAGGTCCGACCGGGTGAGCGCCCCGGACCGCAGCGTGTGGGCCAGTTGCAGAAAGACGATGCCGACGATGGAGAAGGCCACCATCTCGGCCACGCCAGCGATGGGCGCGTTGAACAGGGTTCGCATCGTGATGTCGGCGCAGATCAACAGCATGATCGCGATGATCCACACCGATCCGAGGGCGTTCAGTCCGGCGACGACCGGCCCCAATGGCCCGTCACCGCCCCCGCCCTGCCCGTGCGCGGGGGTCGCGTCGTTCACATCCGTCACGTCAATCTCCGGGCGAGACCCCGGCGCGCCTGCGCCGGGGTCAGTGCCGTCACTCTTCGATGTAGTTGCGGGTGAAGGTGAAGCCCGCGTCGGCGAGATAGGCGACATAGGCCGCCATGATCTCGTCCACCGGCTCGCCACGCGCACGGGCGGCTTCCATCCACGCCGTCGAGGGGTTCGCCATGCTTTCGATCCAGGCCTGTTTCTCGGCCGCGTCGAATTCGACGATCTCGCCGCCGCCGTCGAGCATGGCTTGGGTCGAGCCTTCGATTCGCGCGTTCTGCTCTTCGAAGTAAGCGTCCTGATAGGCTTTCGCGGCGACCCGGAACGCCTCTTTCGTGGCGTCCGAGAAGCTGTCCCACCGATCCTGCGACACGGCCAGACCGCCGACATACATCGCGCCGAAATCGACCTTGTTGTAATAGGGCGCGACTTCCCACAGCTTCGCGGGGGCGTTGGCGGTGATCCAGCCGATCGCGCCGTCGGACACGCCGGTCTTGATGTCGTTGTAGAAGCTCACGTAGCTGCCCTGAACGCCCACGGCGTCGGTGCCGTCGAGCCACGACAGGTTCGGCCCGGCGCCCGAAATCTTGACGCCCGCCATGTCGGCGCGGGTCGCCAGCGGCTTGGTCGTCGCGATGTTGTAGCCGTCGATGGCGATGCCGCCGCCGATATAGACCGCGCCGGTCGCGTCGGCGAGCTGGTCGAGGAACCCTTCGCTAGACATCAGCGCATGTTCGGCGGCTTCCGTCACCAGCTTGGCGTCGGTCGGGCCGAAGGGCATGGCATAGGTCATGTTCAGAATGCCCATCTTTGCCGGATCGAACACGCCCATCGCCTGACCGACGTCGATCAGCCCGTCCTGAAGCGACTGCGCCTCGGCCCCCAGCTTGACCAGCGTGCCGCCATAAGCCTCGGTCCATTCGATCTGCACTTCGCCGGTCTTGGCCAGCTCTTCATTGAGCGTCGGGATGAACGTCTCGCCGATATGCTTGACCCACAGGAACACCGCGGGGTGTCCGGTGGCCACGGTCAGATTGAGCGTCTCCTGAGACAGCGCGGGCGTCGCCGCCGCACCCAGAACTGCGGTCGCCGCGAGCGCGGACATACCAAGCCGTATGGATTTCATGTTTTCCTCCCTGATGGCTTTCGCCGTTTCCTCCGAGTCAGACGCTAACGGGTATTGAACAGCCGTTCAAGATTATTATCATAGCGTTCAACAACAGGGCGGATGATGACGACCAAACCCATGAAAAAAAGGGCCGAGCCCAGCGAATCCGCCAAGGCGCGCATTCTGGCCGCGGCCGAGCCGGTGTTCGCCGAATGGGGATTCGATGCCGCCACCGTGCGCAAGATTTCCGAGGCCGCCGGGGTGCCCGTCGCGCTCATCAACTACCATTTCGGGTCGAAAGAGGGGCTCTATCGGGCGATCTTCGAAACCCGTGCGCCGACCATCATGGATCAGCGGATCGCGGGGCTCAGGCTGGCACGCGCCGAGCCCGACCTCGACCGGCGCATCGACCTTGTGGTCAAGGCGCTGATCTACCCGATGTTCTCGCTGCGCGGTGAAAGCCCCTCGGCGGATTTCGGGCGGATCATCGTGCGCGAGATGTCGGACCCTCAGTCCGAGGCGCGCGGGATCTTTCGCGATATGTTCGACCCCGTGGCTGACATGCTGACCGCCGCCATCGCGGAATGCTTTCCCGACTGGACGGTGAAAGAGGTTCACTGGGCCTATCACACCATGCTGGGCGCCATGACCATTCTGATGACAGACAACGGGCGTATGGCGCGGCTGTCGAACGGCGAGGTGCAGTCGGACGACTGGGAAGAGGCCGCGCTGCATATGTGCGCGATCCTCGTCGCCGGGCTGAAGCACCGGGACCGGAGCCAAACGCGGGGCGTCTGAAGATTTCAGGGAGGAGAAACAGATGAAACTGGTCACATACGACACCGGCGACGGCGTGGGCCGCCCCGGTGCGCTGGTGAACGACGGCACGGCGATCGCGGACCTTGCGGCCAATTCGGGCGGCGCGGTCGCGTCGGTCCTGTGGATCGCGCAAGGCGGCGAAAGCGCGCTGGCGCAGGCCGAGGACGCGGCGAAGGGGGCGACGACCGTCGCGCTGGAGGACGTGCGCCTCATGGCCCCGATCGAACCGCCGCCGCAGATGCGCGATTGCCTGTGCTTCGAGACGCACCTCATTCAGGCGTTCCAACAGGCGCGCAAGCTCAGGGCCAGCCAGATGCCCGACCCCGCCGCCGCCGAGCGCGAGATGGAGGAAAAGGGCATCCTGTCGGTGCCGCAGACGTTTTACGATCAGCCGATCTACTACAAAGCCAACCGCTTTTCGGTCGTGGGTCACGAGCATGACGTGATCTGGCCCGGCTATTCCAACTTCATGGATTTCGAGCTGGAGTTCGGCGTCTACATCGGCAAGCCCGCCAAGGACGTGAAGAAGGCCGACGCGATGGATCACATCTTCGGCTATACCATCTTCAACGACTTCACCGCCCGCGACGCGCAGACGGCGGAAATGGGCGGCTCGCTCGGCCCCGCCAAGGGCAAGGATTTCGACACGGCGAACCCGATGGGGCCGTGCCTTGTGACCGCCGACGAGTTCGGCGACCCCTACGACAAAACCATGATCTGCCGGGTCAACGGCGAGGAATGGGGGCGCGGCTCGACCTCGACGATGCACTGGTCGTTCGGTGATCTGATCGAACATATCTCGGCCTCGGAAACGATCCGCTCGGGCGAGTTTCTTGGCTCCGGCACGGTCGGCAACGGCTGCGGGCTGGAACACATGCGGTTCCTCAGCCCCGGCGATGTCGTCGAGCTAGAGGTCGAGGGGATCGGCGTGCTGCGCAACAAGCTGGTGAAACCGGGGGCCTAGGCGCGCGTCCGGCCTAGACCGTGTCGCGGATGCGAAAGCTTCGCGCCGTGAAGACCCACGATCCGCCCCGCCGCGCGAAAAGATCGTCGTATTCGCCGATCTGCGTGCGGCGTTCGCCGTCTGCCGTGCGCAGGAATTCCTGCGTGTAGACGCGGCCTGATGCCGTGTCCTCGGTCACGGAAAGCCGACCGAGATGCGAGAAGAAATGGACATCGGCATAGCCGGCCATGGCCGTTTCCCATGTCTGAAGGATCGCGGCGGACCCTTCGATCCGGCGGTCGCGGATGCACCATACCGCGTCCTCGGCCCAGCAGCCGATCCACGCCGCCCCGTCGCGCCGGTTCACCGCATCGCCGTAAGCCGCGACCAGTTCGAGGATCGCGAGTTTGTCTGCCGTCGGGTCCATTGCGCCGCTCCGTTCCGCTGGGTCGTCCGTCACATTGACTGTATACGCAAAATCCAAGATCGTATACATTCATGGCGGGAGAGAGGAACAGCAGACTCGCATGACGACGACACGACCCTATCCGACCCTTGCCGTCGGCCGCTTCGACCTGAGCGGCACGCGCGACGATCACGTGCGCCGCATGTCGGGGGCTCCGGCCCGCACCGACGCGCGCGCGCATCCGATCTTCGCCTTCGTCGGCGCGCTTGGCGGGCTGCCCCTGCCGATCAAGGACTTGAGCACCTCGCTCGGTCTCGACTTCGATGCCGGCCCGGTTCTGGCCCGCTGCCGGATCGCCGTCGCGCGGCCCCTGCTGGTCGACCGGGTCTACACCGTAACGCCGCAGATCGACCGGATCGAGCGCAAGCCGAGCCGACGTTACGGCCATGCCGATCACCTGCACCTCGAGATCGCGTTGGACGACGACACGCCGTTCACGACCATCGCCCTCCACATCATTTTCCCTGCCGAGGAGGCCGCCACATGACCCGATCCGATACGCCTTTCGGCCCAGTGTCCGGCCCCGACATGGCCGACTGGTGCGCCCTTCTGAACGATGACAACCAGATTCATCTGACCCGCGAGGCGGCCGAGGCGGCGGGGTTCGGCCCGCATCGGGTGAACCCCGGCCCCGCGAACCTCGCCTATCTGATGAGCGCGCTGATGGCGGACGACCCCGACAGGGAGATCACCGCCGTCGATGCGCGCTTCGTCGGAAACGTGCTCGAAGACGACCACCTCGTCGCCCGCACGGACGGGGACGAGGCGACGCTTCTGCGCGACGGTGCCCCCGTCGTCACCGCAACCTTCACCTTCGGAGAGCCGGAATGACCGCCACGATCGCCCGCGCCGCCCAGACCACGGTTTACCCCCTGCTTGCCATGAGGGCGCGCACGGTGCCTGACGCTTTGGCCCTGACCGACGGCACCACGGACCTGACCTTCCGCACCATGCTGGAGGCCGTCGACCGCTGCGCCGCCGCCCTTGCCGCGCGTGGCCTGACCCGTGGCGACCGGGTCGCGGTGATTTCCGAGAACCGGATCGAATACGCGCTTTTGCAATACGCCGCCGCCAAGCTGGGCCTTATCACCGCCTGCACCAACGTCCGGCTGGCCGAGCCGGAGCTGGCCTATTGCACCGCGCTGGTGGAACCCGCGCTGATCGTCGCCTCGCCGCGTTACATGGACACGGCGCGGGCGGTGGCGGCGGGCGTGCCCGTCGCCGGGTTCCACGATCTGTCGGACGAGGGCGAAACGACCTGTGTCGCGGACCCCGAGGACGGGCTGTTCATCATCTACACCTCCGGCACCACGGGCCGCCCCAAGGCCGCCGTCATCAGCCACCGCGCCCAGCTTGCGCGGATGAGCTCCATGCGGCTCGATCTGGGTATCCTGCCCGGCGACGGGTATGTCGCCTGGGCGCCGATGTTCCATATCGGAGGGTCGGAGCACCTGTGCACCGCGCTCATGTCCGGTGCGCCGGGCTATGTTGTGGACGGGTTCGACGTGGACCGGATCATCGACGCGCTGGGGCGGTTCCCGGTCGGCTGGCTGATGCTCGTCCCCGCCACCATCGACCCGCTGATCGAGGCGCTGAAGGAACGTCAGCCGCAGATCAAGGGCGTGCGCGCGGTGGGCTGTATGGCCGACCTCGTCCCGTCGGACACCATCGCCGAAATCACATCGCTGGTGGGCGCGCCCTATCTCGACAGTTTCGGCGCGACCGAGACAGGCATGGCGCCGCTGTCGGCGAACCTCATCCCCGTGGGCAGCCGCCCGACCACTTTCCCCAAGCAGTTGACCCTGCTGACCGAATTGCGCCTGTGCGACCCGGAGGGGAACGAGGTGCCGGACGGCGAACCCGGCGAGGCCTGGGTGCGCGGGCCGACGGTGTTTTCGGGCTACTGGAACAACGACGCGGTGAACGAAAAGGATTTCGCGGACGGCTGGTTCCACATGGGGGATATGTTCCGCAAGCTGGACGACGGCTATGTCTTCGCGGGCCGCTCCAAATATCTCATCAAATCCGGGGGGGAGAATATCTATCCCGCCGAGATCGAGCGCGTGCTTCTGTCCGACAGCCGCATCGCGGACGCCATCGTGGTGAAGAAGCCCGACGAGAAATGGGGCGAGGTGCCGATCGCGGTGGTCGTTCCGGCGGCCGAGATCGACGCGGAGGCGGTGATCGAGCTGTGCCGGGCCGAACTTGCGGGCTACAAGCGCCCCAAGGGCGTTCTGTTCGTGGGGATGGACGACCTGCCCCGCTCGGTCAGCGGCAAGATCCTGCGGGAAGAGGTGGAAAAGCTGGTCTGAGGCGCGGCCTCAGACCTTGGCTTCGGCCAGCAAGGCGCGGGTGGCCTTGACCAGACGCGCGCTGCGCTCGGCCGGCGACAGCCCCGCCTTGGCGAACCGCTTCATCGGCACTTCCATGTCGATGGGCGTTCCGGCGGGAAGCGCACGCAGGAAATCGGCCAGCGGAAACTCCCCCTCCCCCGGTATCCCGCGATTCTCGACCGCTTCGCCGAAGGGGCTTTCGGGGGCGGCCATCGGCCCGTCGCAGATCTGGGCCGCGCCGATCAGGGCGGCATCCGTGGCACGCAGGTCGGCGACCGACCCGCCGGTGCGATACAGGTGCAGGGGATCGACCAGCAGGCTCAGGTTGTCGTGGCCAAGGCGCGACAGCAACTCCGCCCCGGCCCCGATGGAGCGGCATTCCGAGAACTTCATGAATTCGATGCTGACGTGGAGGCCCCGCGCCCCGGCGGCGTCGGCCAGCGCACACAGGTTGTCGCCCGCCCGCCCCTGATCCTTGTCCTGCACCAGCGCGGTCAGCCGCGTGGCCCCGATCCCGGCCCCAAGGTCGAGCGCGGCGGTGAAATCGTCCACCACTGTCTCGGGTCCGAGCGAAAAGACCTCGACGTTATGGACGGCGACGTCATGGTCGTCGCAGGCCGCCCGAAAGGCCGCGGCATCCTCGGCCAGCACGCGCGGGAATATGTCCAGATCGGGCGACGGCGGCGTGACGAAGACCGATACCGTATCGACCCCCGCACCCCGAGCGATCCCCGGCAGGTCCACCGGGGCCACGTCGCGCAACGACAGTTGGTGCAAGGCAAGACGGTGCATGGTTCAGGCCCCCAGATAGCTGTCGATCACGGCCTGATTGCCGGCAAGTTCCTCGCTCGCCCCCTCGAAGGCGATTTGGCCACGGTCGAGCACATAGGCCCGGCTTGTGGCTTCGAGCGCGCGGTGCGCGTTCTGTTCGACCAGCAGAACCGTCAGCCCCTCGGCGTTCAGCTTCTTGAGCGCATCGAACACCTGATCGGTAATCAACGGCGACAGGCCCAGCGACGGCTCGTCTAGCAGGAGCAGATGCGGCCCGCCCATCAGCGCGCGCCCGATGGCCAGCATCTGCTGCTGACCGCCCGACAGGGTGCCCGCGATCTGGTCGCGGCGTTCTTCGAGCACCGGAAACAGCTCATACACATGGTCAAGCGTGTAGATCGTGTTGCGCTTGCCGCGTGCGATCAGGCCGACCTGAAGGTTTTCGTAAACGCTCATGTCGCCCAGAACCTGCCGCCCTTCGGGCACGTGCAGAAGCCCGGCACGCGACACGGAATGGGGCGACATGCCCTTGGTCTCGCGCCCCTCGAACACGATCTCGCCGGACTTGCGCTTGACCACGTTGGACAGCGCGTTCAGCAGCGTCGACTTCCCGGCGCCGTTGGAGCCGATCAGCGCGACCATCTCGCCCTGTTCGACATGCATCGACACGCCGCGCAATGCCTTCACCCCGCCATAGGAGACGTGCAGATCGGAGATTGTGAGTGTCGTCATGTCAGTGCCCCGATGTCCCGATATAGGCCGCGACCACCTGCGGGTCGCGCACCACCGCTTCCGGATCGCCCGAGGCGATCATGCGCCCCGAATCCAGAACGTAAACCTTCTTGCACAGCCGCGTGACGAAACCGACGTTGTGTTCGATGAGCAAAAGCCCCATGCCGCTGTCGGCCAGTTCGCGAAAGATCGTGGCGAGCTCGTCGCTTTCCACATCGTTCATGCCCGCAACGGGTTCGTCCAGCAGCACGATGTCCGGCTCGGCGGCGATGGCGCGCATCATTTCGACCCGGCGCTGGTGGCCATAGGCAAGGTTGCCCGCCTCATACTCCGCGAAGTCCTCCATCCGGAAACGGCGCAGAAGATCCCAGGCCTTTTCCTCGAACCGCTTGGTGTCGCGGCGCGCGGCGGGCAGGCCCAGCATCTGCGCCAGAACCCCCGCCTCTTCGCGGCGATGAAAGCCGATCATCACGTTGTCCAGAACGGTCGCTTCGGGCAGAAGCCGGATGTTCTGGAACGTCCGCGCCACGCCCTTGCGCGCCACGATGTCGGCGCGGTCGGTGGCGACGCTGACCCCATCGACGGTGATGTCGCCCTCGGTCAGGGCAAGCACGCCCGAGATCATGTTGACCACGGTGGACTTGCCCGCCCCGTTCGGGCCGATCAGCCCGGTGATTTCACCCGGCGGCACCTCCATCGACACCTTGTCGACCGCTTTCAGGCCGCCGAAATGCTTGGCCACGTTTTCGAGTTTAAGAGACGGCATCGCGGGCCTCCTTTTCGCTCGCGCGATGCTGTTGCTGGCGCGCCTGCTTGCGGCGGCGGAACCAGAACACGATCTCGTCGCCGACGCCGTTGGGCAGGAAGGTGATGACGAGGATCAGGATCACCCCGTTCACGGCCTGCCGGTATTCGGCCAAGGGCCGCGCGATTTCCGGCAGGATCGCCATGATGAGCGCGCCCATGATCGGGCCGAGCAGCGTGGTGCGCCCGCCCAGGATCACCACCGTCAGCACGTTGACGATGAAGGCGAAGCCGTAGTTATGCGGCTCGATCTGGAAGGTATAAAGGCTTTGCAGCCCACCGAAGAGGCCCCCGACCGCGCCCGAGATGATGAAAGCGATGATGTGGTATTTGCCGATGTTCACGCCCAGCGACGAGGCGACGCTTTCCTCCTGCCTCAGCGCGTTGAACACCCGGCCCATGCCGGAGCGTCCGATGTTCCACATCACGTACATGGTCAGGCCGACGACGATCAGCAGAATCCAGGTGTTCACCTCGCGCGGGATGCCGACGATGCCAAGCGCGCCGCCCGTGAACCCCTCGCCATAGAGCAGAAGCGACAGGATGATCTGCACGAAGGCCAGTGTCGCGATGGCCTGAAACGCGCCGCGCAGACGGGCCAGCGGCAGGGCCAACAGGCCCCCGACCGCAGCGGCCAGCGCGGTGCCGAGGATGACGGTCAGGAAGATCGGGACGCCGGTCTTCGTGGCAAGGATCGCCACACAGTACGACCCGAGCGCCGCGAACCCCGCCGTCGCGATGGAGAACACACCGGCCCGCAGCGCGATCTGCTGGCTGTAGCCGAAGCCGACCGACAACAGGAAAAAGTCGATGATCGGCTGATAGGCGTAGTAGAACTGGATCATTGGCGCGTCCCCCCGGCGACGGCATTGATGTCACCGAACAACCCGTTGGGCCGCACGAGAAGCACAAGGAACAGAAGGCCGAAGATGATCGCATCGGTCAGCCCCGATGGCAGATAGGCCACCGCCAGCGATTGCGTGACCCCCAGAAGGAGCGACGCGACAATAGCCCCCTGAACGCTGCCCAGCCCCCCGATCACGACGACCACGAAGGCGCGCAGCATGTAGGGCTCGCCCATCAGGAACTGGATCGAGTTGAACAGAAGGCCGATCAGAACCCCGGCCAGACCGGCGAGCGCGCCGGCGATGAAGAAGGTCTGCAAATAGACGCTTTGCGCGTTCACACCCAGAAGCGCCGCGGCGCGTTCGTTGGTCGCGACCGCGCGGACCTGCCGCCCGAAGGTGGTCTTTCTGAGGTAAAAGATCAGCGCGGCGACCAGCACCGCCACCACGGCGAGGATCACGATCTGCAACAACGAGATGCGCAGACCGAACAGGTCGTAGAACTTGATCGGAAACGTGCCGAACGGAAAGTTGAGCACCTGCGTCTTCGACACCTGCTGCGCGATGGAGACGAGGATCAGGTCCACCCCGATGGACGAGACGAGCGCGGGAAACTCGGCATTGCCCCGGTTGCGCAGCGTTCGGAACGCGATCAGGTCGATCAGGATCGCGATCAGGCCGGTCGCGAGCATCGAAAACCCGATGGCCAGCAGGAACGGCAGACCGCTGATCGTGCAGTAATAAGCGATGAAAGCGCCCGCCATGAACGTGGCGCCATGCGCGAAATTGAGCAGCTTCTGAACGCCGAAAATCAACGTGAAGCCAAGGGAGAACAGCGCATAGACCGAGCCCGAGACAAGGCCGTTCAGGATTTGCTGTGAAAGCATGTGATCCACCCAGATTGCGGGGCCGGACCCCGATGAACGTGGTGCCGGGGGCGAACGGGCGCCCCCGGCATCGTGCAAGGTGTTATTCGGGCGCGACCGTGAAGGCGCCGTCTTTGACCTGAAGAACCTTCATGCCGAAATAAGGCACACGCTCTTCGTCGTAGCTGTAGGTATGCGTGCCGACGACCACCGGGATGTCCTTCTGCTCGCCAAGCGCCTGACGCACGCCGTCACGGGTCAGGTTGCCCGCTTCGGCGGCATCGCGCACCGCATGGGCCACGACCTGCATTCCCGAGTATCCCATCGCGTTCCATTCGTCCGCCGGGAAGCCCATCTTCGCCTCGAAGCTCTCGGCGAAGGCGGACGAGAAGTCGTCGTCGCCGCCCGGCACCCAGGCCCCGATCAGGTAGACGTCCTCGACAGCCGCACCGCCCTTTTCGATGAAGGTCGGCGAGGCGAAGGCATTGTGGCCGAGGATCGGCGTGGACGGGTCCAGCCCGGCCTGCTTGAGTTGCAGGATGATGTTGGCCCCCTGCGCGGCGGGCGTGCCGATGAACACGCAATCCTGATCCGAGGTCGCGATCTTGGTGGCGAGCGCCGAGAAATCGCTGTCGGCCAGCGCCACGCCGTCCTGCGACACGATCTCGACCCCGGCTTCGGTGATCAGGCTTTCATACATGCGCTGAAGCGCAACGTAGGCCTCGTTGTCCTTCACGCCGATGATGGCGCAGCGTTCCAGACCCAGCGTTTCGGCGGTGTAATCCGCGATGAAGGGCATGGTGATGCTGGCGGGCTGGGTCATGATGAACGACCACGGCCCGTTCTCCACCACTTCCATCGAGTTGGTGGTGGTCATCACGGGAAATTCCCGCTCGTTCGCCACGTTGGCGCCCGCCATGGCGACGGAGCCCGAGGTCGGGCCCATGACCATCAGAACGTCCTCGTCGGCGGCGAGACGGGTGATGAGCGACAGGGTCTGCGTCCGGTCGGTCGCGTCATCCTCGACCGAGAACACCATCTGGTTGCCCTCGCCGAAAAAGCCCTTTTCGTTCAGCTCTTCCGCGGCCAGCACGGCGCCGTCCGCGACGTTCTTGCCGATAAAGGCCGCACCGCCTGTCAACGACTGTAGAATCACCACTTTGTAGTCTTCTGCATGCGCGGCGACCCCTGCGAGCGTAACCGCTGCCGCACTGGTTGCCGAAAGCATAAGTGTCTTGAATTTCATAGATTCCTCCCATTTCGATGCCGTAACAGTTCAATGTCTTTTTTCTTCCGAACGGATCGACGGCGTGCATCTGTTCGGGTTTTGTATGACCGAACTGGTCATAAATATACACAACATTCAACATCAATGTGTTCACCAGCCAGTACACTTCGGCCCGAAAACCGGTCGGAATCCGCTTACGTGCCACGACCCGGATGCGCTGAAACTCTATTTCACAGGGGCTCCGTGCGGATTTCTCTTGTATACGGTAAGCGGTGCTTCCATACTCAATGCGCACGAGGGAGGCCCATATGGACAGGACGGGAGGAGCGCACATGCTCGATTTCAAGGCATTCACGGCCGTAACCACCATTGGCGATCTGCTGCTCAGAACCGCAGCGGTCTATCCGGAAAAAGACGCGATCGTGTTCCCGGACCGCCGCCTGACCTTCACCGAATTGCAGGAAAACACCCTTCGCCGGGCGCGCGGGCTTTATGCGCTCGGCGTGCGTCCGGGCGATCACGTGGGCATCCTGCTCCCCTCCAGCCTCGAAACCGTCGAATGCTTCTTCGCCATCGCCCTGCTCGGGGCCGTCTCGGTCCCGATCAACGCGCGGTACCGGGGGGACGAACTCGGCTTCGTGGTGGAAAACGCCGACATCAAGGCCATCGTGACCCAAGGCCGCGTGACCGACGGGCTGGATTTCGTCGCCCGCCTGAACGAGGCGATCCCCGCCCTGAGCGCGCAGCCCGTGAACGCCGACCTCGACCTGCCGAACATGCCCGTGCTCAAGCGCCTGATCCTGATCGGGTCGGACGAAAACCCCGGCTTCACCACCGATGCCGCGTTTCGCGAGATCGCCGAAACCGTGCCCGCCGACACGATCGACGCCCTACGCAACCGCGTGCGGGTGCGCGACACCGCGCTCATGCTCTATACCTCGGGCACCACGTCGCATCCCAAGGGCTGCATGATATCGCACGAAAGCCTGATCCGCACCGGGCAGGCGATGGCGAAACGCTATGACATGACCGAGGACGACGTGTTCTGGTCGCCGCTGCCGATGTACCACATCGGGGCGATGTTCCCGCTTTGCGCCGCCTATTCGGTCGGGGCCACCTATCTGTCGATGCAGTATTTCGACGGCGGTGTTGCGCTGGAAATGATCGAAGCGGAACGGGCCACCGTCACCTATCCCAGCTTCGGAACCTTCATCGGCGACATGATTTATCACCCGGATTTCGACAAGCGCGACCTGTCGTCGATCCGTATCATGAACTCGAACATGGCGATGCAGCCCGCGGCCTTTGCCAAGGCGATTCAGAACAAGATCCCGAACGCCATTCAGGTGGGCACGTTCGGCATGACCGAAACCTCGGGCACCGTAACCACCAGCTTTCCGACCGACAGCTACGAGGAACGGACTCGCCGTCTGGGCAAGCCCTTCGACGGGCTGGAGGTCAAGATCGTGCACCCGGAAACCGGCCCCTGCGGCACCGACGAGATCGGCGAGATCTGCGTGCGCGGCTATTCGGTTTTCACCGAGTATTACAAAGACCCCGAAAAGACCGCCGAGGCCAAGCGCGACGGCTGGTTCCACACCGGCGATCTGGGCGCTTTCGATGCGGGCGGCACGCTGATGTATCACGGGCGCCTGAAGGACATGCTCAAGGTCGGCGGCGAAAACGTCGCGGCGCAGGAGATCGAGGCGGTCGTCTCGGGCCACGATGCGGTCAAGTTCTGTCAGGTCGTCGGCAAGCCCGATGCGCGGCTGCAAGAGGTGCCCGTCGCCTTTGTGGAGCTCGTGCCGGGCGCGAACCCCGACCCGCAGGAGATCATCGACTTCTGCAAAGACAAGTTCTCAAGCTTCAAAGTCCCGCGCGAGGTGCACTACATCACCGAATGGCCGATGTCCTCGTCCAAGATCCAGAAGTTCAAACTGCGGGAGATGCTGGACCAATGACGGCCACACGCGACGAGGCGATCAACCTCATTCAGACGACCTATTACGACGGCATCGACTCGGGCGACATGGTGCGCGCGGCTTCGGCACTGGCCGAGGATGTGGACTGGTCCCATGCTCAGGTCTGGGCGCATCACGGTTTCGCCCGTGCGGAGCCGTCGGGGTTTTCGTCCCGTGCCGAAGTGCAGGATTTCCTGTCGGCCCGCGTCGAACAACTGGCCGAAGCCAAAATCCGGCACCGGATCGACACGATGGTCTATGAGGACGGCAAAGGCGCGTTTCTCGGGCTGGTCGAAGGGCCGGGCGGCGAAACCAAGCCCTTCTTCGTCTGGTTCGAAATCGTGAACGGCAAGATCAGCCGCTATACGCTTCGGCCGCTCTGACCGCCCGGCTCAGTCCTCGGGCGCCAGCGTCACCTTGATCCCGTCCAGATCGTCCGACATCTCGATCTGGCAGGACAGGCGCGAGTTCTCCTTGTAGTGCTCGGAAAACTCGACCAGTTCGTATTCGTCCGGTTCCTGTGCGCCGATCTTGTCCATCCAGTCGGGATCGACATAGACATGGCAGGTGGCGCAGGAACACATGCCGCCGCAGATCGACGCGATGTCCAGCCCGCCGTTGTCGCGCAGGTTCACCATCAGCGATAGGCCGTTCTCGGCCTCGATGACTTTTTCGGTCCCGTCGCGGTCGGTGGCGTTGATCTTGGGCATGTGGTCCTCCGTGTTACCGGGTCAGAGTATTGTATCCAGATAATGCGGTCAACGCATACAATTCACAGGTCGATTCGTGCGGTTTGCCCGTCCCACCCTGCACAGGTCGTCTCGATCTTGTCGAAGAACCTAAGCAATCCGGGGCTGGGCTGAACCAGCTCCAGCACCCGCCCCCGGTTGCCCGGGTCCGTATCCATATAGGCGAACGGGATCTTGGCCTTTGTCACGCCGCCTTGCAAGACATCCACGCCCCGCGCGGCCCAGGCCGCAATGTCGGCCTCAAGGTCGTCGGTCAGCGCGCAGACGTGATGCAGCCCGCCTCCGGTCGCCTCCAGAAACTCGGTGAAGGTCGACGCGCCACCCCCGGTTTGCTGAATGATTTCGATCTGTACCCCGTCATGGCTGGCGATCGCGACGCGGGTTTCGGCATCGCAGGGCGCCCCCCGGAAGGTCACCGTATCATAAGGCACCGTGCCGGTGACGAAGAACGGGCCGACACCCATCACGCGGGTCCAATGGTCCACCTCGGCGTCGAGATCGTGAACCACGTATCCAAGCTGCATGATCTTGCCGAACCGCTGCGACATCTTCGCCCCCAAAAATACAGAACTTATGGTTTGCATATACGAGAGCGGCTGATAAAATACAAGGAACCACGGAAACGCGCGTCACCATACCCGCGAGTCGGGGAGGAGGTTGAAATGAATCCGAACGAAGTGCAGGCCATCAAGGACCAGCAGGCTTACGAATCCAAGCGCGGCGGCCCGCCCGAGGGGTTCCCGCAGCTCCCTGACATTCCCGGCGACCGCTACGTCGACCCCGAGTTCAACAAGCTCGAGATCGAGCGCATGTGGCACAAGTCCTGGGTCTACGCGATCCACTCCGACGAGGTGCCCGAGGTCGGCTCTTACGTTCAGTGGACCCGCCTTGGCGAGCCGCTGTTCTTCATCCGTGGCGAAGACAACGAGGTTCGCTGCTTCTACAACACCTGCCGCCATCGCGGCGCGCCGGTCGTGACCGAGGAAAACGGCAAGTCGCGCGGCGTGACCTGCAAATACCACGGCTGGACCTACAACACGCGCGGCGAGCTGATCAATCTGCGCGACCGCCGCGATTTCGTCGATCTGGATATGTCGTGCCGGGGTCTCATTCAGGTCCGCTGCGAAAACATCGGCAACCTGTATTTCGTGAACCTCGACCCCGAGGCCGAGCCGCTGCGCGACTATCTTGGACCGGCGGCCCGCGATCTGGACGAGGTGAAACCCGACACGCTGATCCTTGTCGACAAGCAGGCGATCAAGGTGAACTGCAACGTGAAGATCCTTCTGGATGCCTTCATGGAAACCTATCACCTGAAGTCGATCCACCAGAACACCGTCGACCGCTTCCTCGACCATCGTGGCACGGCGATCACGCTGTGGGACAAGGGCCACAGCCGGATGGTCACGCCCTACAAGCGCGAAGGCTGGAAAGACCCCGGCGTCAAAGGCCTGCCCGAGGTGGAAGGCGTCGATCCGTTCTTCGAGAACACCAACTACTCGCTCTTCGCCTATCCGAACTTCGTCTCGCCCGTCGCGCCCGCCGGCATCCCGGTGCTGTGCTTCTGGCCGGATTCGATCGACACCATGACCATCGAAGTGCACTGGTTCGCCCCCACCTGGGGTGACGGCGAGCGGCCCGAGCGGTGGGACATGCGGATCAAGAACTTCGTCGACATCTTGGACGAAGACCTGCAATTCGCGGACAAGATCCAGAAGTCGGTCGAAAGCGCGGGCCTGCGCGGCTTCCCCCTGAACTATCAGGAGCGGCGCATTTACCACTGGCACGCCGAGTTGGACAAACGCATCGGCGAAGCGGACGTGCCGGAACACATGCGCGTGCCCGACAAGCTGGGCGATTGGATCACCGAGGTCGATCTGACCCCGGCCAAAGCCTCCGAGCCCGCCGAAAGCTGACGCACCCCATGTCCGTCCAGCCAGATCAGCCGCCGGTTCTTGCCGAGCGGAAGGGGGCGGTTTGCGTCATCACGCTGAACCGCCCGCACGTCTCGAACGCGATGCACGCGGAAGGGTCTTACCTCGTCGACCGTTACGTGCGCGAGGCCGAGGCCGACCCCGAGGTGGGCGCGATCATCCTGACCGCCGCCGGGGACAAGGCGTTCTGCGCGGGCATGGATCTGAAGGAAGCCGCCGAGCGCGGCGCGGGGCACGGGCTGGTGCCGGGCGCGGGCTTCTGCGGCGTCACCGAACGGGTGATCGAAAAACCCGTGATCGGCGCGATCAACGGCGCGGCCGTCGCGGGCGGGCTGGAAATCTCGCTCGCCTGCGACTGCCTCATCGCCGCCGAAGGCGTGCTCTTCGGCCTGCCCGAGGTCAAACGCGGCATGGTCGCCTTCACCGGCGGCGTGCAACGGTTGGCCCAGCAACTCCCCCGGCAGATCGGGATGGAGATCATCACCTGCGGCACCCTCTTCCCCGCCGAACGGCTCTATGACCTTGGCGTCGTGAACCGGGTCGTCCCGCGCGAGCGGCTGATGGACGAGGCGCTGGCCTTCGCCGACACCATGCTTGCAAATTCGTGGAAGGCGATCCGCTTCGGCAAGGCGCTGTTCAACGACGCGCAGAACGAACCGCTCCCCGCTGCGATCAACCGGGGCCACGCCAATGCAGACAGGCTGATGCGTTCCGAGGACAGCCGCGAAGGCATCGCGGCCTATGCCGAGAAACGCGACGCAAATTTCCGGAGGACAGAATGACCGATCAGGCACCGCAGAAACCGAACTGGGGCCTCACGCCCGAGGAACTGGCGACGCACAAGACGATTTTCGCCCCCGACCTGCTGGAAGGGCAGCGGTTCCTCATCACCGGCGGCTCGCAGGGCATGGGCAAGGCGATGGCGTTTCTGTGCGCCCGGCTCGGCGCCAAGGTGATGATCTGCGGGCGGCGCGAGGAATTGCTGCAAGAGACCCAGAAACAGGCGAAAGACCTGATCGGGGCCGACATCCATTACCGCCCGATGTCCATCCGCGACGAGGATCAGGTGGACGCGCTTCTGGATGAGACGTTCGAGGAATTCGGCGGTCTGGATACGCTCGTCAACAACGCGGGCGGACAGTATCCGCAGAACGCCATCGACTTTTCCCGCAAGGGCTGGAAGTCGGTCATCGACCTGAACCTGAACGGCACGTGGTGGATGATGCAGGGCGCGGCGCAACGCTGGCGCGACCGGGGCGAGCCGGGGCATGTGGTGTCGAACGTCGCCCATGTCGAACGCGGGATGCCGCAGGCCGCGCATACCTGTGCCGCGCGCGCGGGCGTGATCTACCTGACCCGGACCGTGGCGACCGAATGGGGGCCGCTCGGCATCCGCGTGAACTGTGTCGCCCCCGGCGCCATCGCGACCGAGGGTCTGTCGAACTACCCGCCCGAGGCGACCCAGCGGTTCAACAACGTGAACCCGATGTTCCGCATGGGCGACAGCTGGGACGTGGCCGAAGGCGTCGTCTACCTTTCGGCCCCCTCGGGCGATTTCATCACCGGCGAGGTGCTGACCATCGACGGCGGGATGCGGATGTGGGGCGTGGTCTGGCCCGCGGGCGTGCCCGAGCAGTTCCAGAAATACTAAGGGATCGCGGCGCCGGGGCCTCCCGCCTCGGCGCCGTGCCGTTCAGTCGCGCGGGATCAGCGACATGACCGCCTTGGTCACCCCGCCATCGACGACCAGCTCGTGCCCGTTGATGTAACTCGCACCGTCGCTGTCCAGCCACATCACCGCCTGCGCGATGTCGTCCTCGCGGCCCAGACGGCGCGACGGAACCGCGCTCGACCGCAGCTTGCGCGCAGCGTCGTTCTTGTAGATGCCCGTCGACATGCCCCCGTCGATCATCCCCGGCGCGACCGCATTGATGCGCACGCCCGACGGCCCCCACTCCTGCGCCATAAGCTCGGTCAGTCCGGCCAGCCCGCGCTTGGCCGGGACATAGGCATTCACGCCCGGCGAGGTCGCGATGCCCGCCGTCGAGGTCACGTTGACGATATGGCCCGACCCGCGTTCCACCATGCCCTTGGCAACCAGCCGCGCCATGGTGAACGCGCCGGTCAGGTTGATCGCGATGGTCCTGGCGAAGCTCTCGGTCGTCGTATCGAGCAGCGGGGCGAACTGAACGATCCCCGCGTTGTTGACCAGAAGGTCGGGCACCGCGCCCAACTCGTCCAGCGCGCGGATCAGGCTCGCCTCGTCCGTCACGTCGCCGATAAAGCTGCGCCACGGCACGTCTTTCGACGCGGTCAGGTCGATGACGGCGACCTCGTATCCCCGGTCATGCGCCTCCCGCGCGATGGCGGCGCCCAATCCGGCGGCCCCTCCCGTAATCAGTGCCAAAGGCATTGGACGTTTCCTCCCGTATACAGTAGACTACTCATTGAAACACAAACTCCTGACGGGGGGAAGCGCGATGGCAACCACGGCGCACGAAGCGCAGCGAACGGGGGAACACCGGACGCTTCTCACCCTGCTCGACCGCGCGGCGGATCGGTTCGCGGACCGCCCCGCCCTGATCGACGCGGACCATGCGCTGACATGGGCCGACGCCCGTGCCGTGCTTGCCGACGGCTCGGCCTCGGGCGATGGTCCGGTGGCCCAGACGCTCGCCGTCCTGTCCGATCTCGCCCGTGGCGAAGTGTTCCATTTCACCGACACCTCCGCCCCCCTGCCCCCGCGCACCGACATGGTGTTCGCCGCGACCCGCGCCGACGGCAGCGTCGATGCGGTCTGCCATGCCTCCGCCGACGCGGCCCATATCGGCGCGGCGATCGCGCTGCGCGAACGGTTCGCGAAAGACGACCGGGTCGCGCTGGCCGCGCGCGTGTCCGACCCCGGATTCTGGGCGGTTTTCGCCGCCTGCATGGCCTCCGGCGCCGCGCTCGACCTGTCGGGCGACATGGATCGGGCGACGACCGCTTGGCTTATCGACCGCGAGGCCGTCGCCGCCTACACCCCCCGGCCCCACCTGAACCGCCTGCATCTCGACGCCGGCCGCGACCGGCTGGCCGAGGTCGCGGCGGCCCAACCCGACACCCGGATCGTGAACGGGTTGTCACTGCCCGAGACGATGGGGCTGGCCCTGTCCAGCGACCCGCGCGACCCGACCGGCACCATCACCACGACCAAGGGCCGCCCGGTCGGCGGGGTCGAGGTGATGATCGTCGACCCGCGCACGGGCATGGACGTTCTGCTCTACCAGACCGGCGAAGTCTGGCTGCGCGGCACCGGGGTGTTTCTGGGTTACGCCGGGAAACCCGGCGTGGGCTTCACCGACCGATTCTTCCGCACCGGCATTCTGGGCCATCTCGACTGCGAGGGGCGACTCGTCCTCCCGAAAGCCGAGGAAGAGGTGCTTCTGAGCGGCTGGTAAGGGGCGGAAAGCACCCCAATTCGCCCATTGCGCGATATTTTCGTATACAGAACGATCCCCCACTTGATACAATCCGCAAAAGGGAGGATCGCATGGACAAGAAAACCGATCGCACTGTCGACGTGCTCGTCATCGGCTCGGGCGGCGCGGGGCTGACCGCCGCCGCCACGGCCCGCAAAGCCGGGCTCGACGTTCTGGTGGCCGAGAAAGAGCCGGTGTTCGGCGGGACGACCGCCACATCCGGCGGCGTGATCTGGATTCCGATGAACCGCCACGCGGCCCCCTTCGGCAAGACCATCGGCGTCACCGACTCGCTGGAGGATGCGCGCACCTATCTGCACATCGAAGCCGGGCAATACGTGGACGAGCCGCGCATCGACGCCTACCTCGAACATGGCCCAACCATGGTCGCGTTCATGGAGGACAATACCGAGGTCAAATTCCATTCGATGGAATTCCCCGACTATCACCCGGACGAAGACGGCGCCTCGTCGATCCGCTCGCTCGGGTCCGTCGAATACGACGCGCGCAAGATGGGGCCGCTGATGAAGACGCTGAAGGGCGAGCTTCCGCAGACCCTGTTTCTGGGTCTCGCGCTGGGGTCCTCGCTCGAAATGAAGACCTTCATGAAGGCCGGACGCTCACCCAAGGCGATGGCTTTCGTGGCGAAACGCATGATCCGCCATTTCCGCGACCTCGCCCTGCATGGCTCGACCCAAAGCATCGTGCGTGGCCGCGCCCTGATCGCCCGCCTTGCCCGCACGCTGACCGATGACGGCGTGCCGTTCTGGCTGGAAAGCCCCGCAACCTCGCTGATCGAAGAAAACGGCAAAGTCGTCGGCGCGCGGCTCAACACCCCCGACGGCGAGGTCGAGGTGCGCGCGCGTCACGGCGTCGTGCTGGCGGGCGGCGGCTATCCGCGCGACCGCGAGCGTCGGCGCGAACATCACCCCGGCGTCACCGCGACGATGGACCCGGTCCTGCCCGTCCCGATGGGCAACACCGGCGACGGCTCGCGCATGGCCGAAGCGGTCGGCGCGCGCTTTAATGGCAACCTGTCCTCGGCGGCGGCATGGATGCCCACCTCGCAGCTGCCCGGTGCCACCGATTATACGGGCGTCTGGCCGCATCTGGTGGACCGGACCAAGCCGGGGTTCATCATGGTCACGCCGGACGGGCGGCGCTTTGCCAACGAATCGCAGAACTACCGTGACCTCGTGATCGAGATGATCGACGCGTTTGAAGAACGCGGCACCGACACCGCATGGCTCATCGCGGACCACCGCGCGGTCAAGCGTTGGGGCATCGGCTTTGTCCGCCCCTTCCCCATCCCGCGTGGGCGCTACATCAAGAACGGGTATCTGAAGCGCGGCAAGACGCTGGACGAGCTTGCCAGCATCTGCGGGATCGAGGCCGAAGAGCTGAAGGCCACCGTCGCCCGGTTCAACGGCTTCGCCAAGGCCGGACGCGACGACGAATACCAACGTGGTGCGACGCCCTATGACAAGCACCACGGCGATGACGAACACAAGCCGAACCCCGCGCTCGGCGCGTTGGAAACCGGCCCCTACTACGCCGTGCGCATCTATCCGGGCGAGATCACGTCTTACAAAGGCCTCGCCACCGACAAATACGCCCGCGTTCTGGGACATGACGACCAACCCATCGGCGGGCTTTACGCGGTCGGCAACGATCAGGCCAACGTGTTCGGCGGTGCCTATCCCGGCGCGGGTGGAACCATCGGGCCGGGCATGGTCTTTGCATGGATCGCGGCCCGTCACATCGCGGAAAGCGCAGGCAAGACCCTGCCGGGGATCGCGCCGGAGGCCAGCGTCGAGGCGGCGGAGTGACCGACCCCTCCCGCACCTGCGATCTGCTCGTCATCGGCACCGGCGGCGCGGCCTTCACCGCCGCGCTTGCCGCCCGCGACCGGGGGCTGTCGGTCATCATGGCCGAAAAAGCCCCGGTATTCGGCGGCACCACCGCCACATCGGGCGGCGGGCTGTGGGTGCCTGGCACGCACCACTCCAAGTCCATCGAGGCGCAGGCGGGCGAAACCGACGACCGCGCCCGCGCGCAGCGGTATCTTGAGATCGAAAGCGGTCAGCACCTCGACCCCGCCAAGATCGAGGCGTTTCTGGACGACGGCCCGCGCATGATCGACTTTCTGGAAAGCAAGACGCATGTGCGGTTCATGGCCATGCCCTTTCCCGACTACCATTCCGAGCAGGAGGGGGCCTCGTCCGTCCGCTCGCTCTTCACCGTGCCTTACGACCTGCGCAACCTCGGCCCGCTGGCGGACAAGCTGAAACGCGAATTGCCGCAGACCTCGTTCATGGGGATGACCATGCGCTCGGGCGCCGAGGTGAAGCTGTTCTTCTCGGCCACCCGGTCGTGGACCGCGTTCAAACACGTGGCGAAACGCATGTCCGGCCATGCGGTCCAGCTGCTGCGCTACGGCCAGTCGCAGCAGCTCACCACGGGCCGCGCCCTGATCGCGCGGCTGGCCCAAAGCGCGCACGAGGCCGGGGTTGAGATCCTGCTCGCCTCTCCCGCCACCGCGCTGATCCGCGAGGGCGAGGCGGTGACGGGCGCGATGCTGGACACGCCCGAGGGGCCTTTGCGCATCAACGCGGGCGCCGTGGTGCTGGCCGCCGGGGGATACGCCCGTGACCCGAACCGCCGCGCCGCCGAACATCCCGCGCCGGTGAACACGCAACCGCTCGTCGCGCCGCTGCCCACCGGGAACACCGGTGACGCGGCGAACATGGCCGAAGCCGTGGGCGCGCGGTTCCAGTCGAACGCCGCCAATGCCGCCGCGTGGATGCCGGTGTCGAAACTGCCGGGGGTCGAGGATTTCACCGGGGTCTGGCCCCACCTCGTCGACCGCTACAAGCCCGGCTTCGTCATGGTGCTGCCCGATGGTCGCCGCTTCGCCAACGAATCCGCCAGCTATCACGATCTGGGGCGCGAGATGATCGCGGCCATGTCGGACCGCGGGGCCGATCACGCCTGGCTGATCGGGGACGCGCGGGCCGTGCGGCAATGGGGGATCGGCCATGTGAAGCCGTGGCCGATGCCGATGGGCCGCCACGTGCAATCGGGTTATCTCCTCATGGCCAAGACGCTGGAGGCTTTGGCGGGCAAAGCGGGCATCGACGCCGTCGCGCTTGCGAACGAAATCGCCACGTTCAACGCCCATGCCGCCAAGGGCGACGACCCCGCGTTTCACCGGGGCCGCGCGCCCTATGATCGCTACCACGGCGACGCGACCCAGACGCCGAACCCCAGCCTGCGCCCGCTCGGCCAAGGCCCGTTCTACGCGGTCAGGGTCTATGCGGGCGAAATCGGCAATTTCAAAGGGATCGCGACCGACGAGAACGCGCAGGTGCTCGACACCTCCGACCGGGCGATCCCCGGTCTTTACGCGGTGGGCAACGACATGGCCAATGCGTTCGGCGGCGCCTATCCCGGCGGCGGCGGAACGCTGGGGCCCGGCATGACCTTTGCCTACCGGGCCGCGAACCACGCGGCGGATCGGGCGCGCGCGGGTTAACCCAGCGCCAGTTTCGCGGCGTTCGTCCCGGCGATGCGGCCAAAGATCACCGCGTTCCCGATGGATGCCCCGCCGCCCGCATAGCACGGCCCGGCAAAGCCCCCGGTCGTCTCGCCTGCAGCGAACAGCCCCGGCATCACGCGGTCTGCCTGATCCAGCACGCGCGCCTCGGCGTCGATCCTCAGCCCCGTTCCGGTCCAGCACACGATGGCGGGCCGGATGCGGACGCCGTAGAACGGCGGTGTTTCGATGGGCCGCAGATGCGCGGGGGTCTTGAAGAACGCGCTGTCCGCCCCGGCCCGCGCATCCGCCGAATACCGCTCGGCCGTCGTCACCAGCGTTTCGGGGCGCACCCCGATCCGCTCGGCCAACTCGGTCAGCGTGTCCGCCTTCACCACCGGGCCTTTTTCCGCGAATTCCGCCAGACGGTCGGCGGCCCAGTTGGGGGCGGGATGCGCCTTGGCCTCGGCCCGCGCGGCTTCGTCGAAGATCGCGAAACACTCGCCCGCCGTCTGGGTCGACAGAACCTCGGACAGCACGGAATATTCCGTCGCCTCGTCGATGAACCGCCGCCCTTCGTGGTTCACATGCACGACCCAGGGCGGCAGGTAGCTTTCGACGTCATGGGCGAACCCCGGCGTCATGAGAAGCAGCCCGATGTCGGGCCGCGTCAGGTCGGCCCCCGCGCGCCGCCCCATTTCAAGCCCATCGCCCCGGCACTCATCCGCGCCGATATACCACGCCAGCTCGCCCTGCTTGGCGGCGGACGGATACAACTCGGCCCAGAGCCGCCGGTTGTTCCCAAACCCGCCCGAGGCGATGACCACCGCCCCCGCGCGCACCGGGTCACCATCGACGATCACCCCGGTCACGGCGCCGTCCTCGATCAACAGATCCTGCACCCGCGTATGGGTGGCAAGGTCCACCGAACGGCCCGCAAGCGCGCCCTCCAGCACCTCGGCAATCTCGGCCCCGTGCCCCTCGGCCCGGTGCCCGCGCCGAATCTTGTCGACGCCCGAGACATACAGGTTCTCAAGCGGAAAGTTCACCCCCAGCCCCACGAGCCATTCGAAGGTCGGGGCCGACAGATCGCAGTAGCGGCGGGCCAGAGCCGGGTCCACTTTGTATTGGTTGACCGTCATGTAGTAATGAAACTGACTGTCCGCGTCGTCCTCGATTCCGGCCTCGCGTTGCAGCGACGTGCCGGCGGCCCAATAGACCCCGCCCGATAGCGCGGTCGATCCGCCCGCCTTGGCCCCGGCCTCGATCAACAGCACCCGCGCCCCCGCCTCGGTCGCCTCGATCGCGGCGGACAGACCCGCCCCGCCCGCGCCGACGATGATGACGTCATAATCGCGCTCAGACATGCGCTGGCTCCTTCCGGTCGGCCTTCATCATGTCGGCGGCTTTCTCGGCCACCATGATGATCGGCGCGTTCGTGTTGCCCGAGGGCAGACGCGGCATCATCGACCCGTCCACGACCCGCAGGCCCGTCATGCCGTGCACCCGCAACCGTTCGTCCACCACCGCGCCCGTCGCCGGGTCCGGCCCCATCTGGCAGGTGCCGACGGGGTGCAGGTTGGCGATGGCCGCGCCGCGCAGCCAAGCCTCGATCTCGGCATCGGTGGCGTGCTCGGACCCCGGCGCAATCTCGTGCTCGACATAACCCGACAGCGCGGGCTGGGATGCGATGTGGCGCACCAGCTTGACCGCGCGGACCATCGTGGCCCGGTCCACGGGGTCGCGGAAAAAGTTCATCTTGATCTCGGGCGGCGCGGTCGGATCGGTCGAATTCAAGCGGATCGTCCCGGTCGAGCGCGGGTCGAGATGCACCGGGCTCATGGTGAAGCCGGGGAAGGGATGCGCTTTCATCCCCGATTTCGTCCGGCTGCCCACCGTCCACATGTTCGTGTTGATCTGAATGTCCGGGCGATGCTTGTCGGGCGAGGATTTGGCGAAAACGCCCGCGAAAATCCCGTTCGATGCCAGCGGCCCGCGCTTCATCAGCACGTACTGCGCCCCCGCGATCACCTGCCGGATCGGGCTGTTCGCCAGTTCGTTGATCGTCACGGGTTTCTTGCAGCGGAACATGAGCGAGCAATAGAAATGGTCGCGCAGGTTCTCGCCCACCCCCATCAGATCGTGGACCACGGGCACGCCCCGGTCCGCCAGATGTTCGCCCGGCCCGATGCCAGATTGCAGCAGGATCTGCGGCGAGCCGAACGAGCCGGCCGACAGCACAACCTCGCCCCGGTCCGACAGCGTCACGGTTTCAATCTGCCCGCGCCGCTTGTATTCCACGCCCGTCGCGCGCCGCCCGTCGGTCAGCACCCGCGTCGTCTGCGCCTCGGTGATGACGGTCAGGTTCGCACGGCCCCGCACCGGGTTGAGGTAAGCGCGCGCGGTCGAGTGACGCCGCCGATCCTTGGTGGTGGTCTGGAAATACCCGGCCCCCTCCTGCCACGGCCCGTTGAAATCGGGGTTGCGCGGCAGACCGGCCTCACAAGCCGCCTCGACGATGGCATCCGCCACCTCGTTCCCGCCCGCCTGATCCGACACGCGCAGCGGCCCGCCGGTGCCGTGCAGATCGTCGGCCCCGCGCGTGTTGTCCTCGGCCTTCTTGAAATAGGGCAGCACATCGTCCCAGCCCCAGCCGGTGTTTCCCATCTGCCGCCAGCCGTCGTAATCCTCGGGATGGCCGCGAATGTAGAGCATCCCGTTGATCGCAGAGGAGCCGCCCAGAACCTTGCCGCGCGGCTGATACATCCGGCGGTCGTTCAGTTCCGGCTCCGGCTCGGTCTCGAACATCCAGTTCACCTTGGGGTTGGTGAACAGCATCGGGTATCCCATCGGCGGCGTGATCCAGAACGCTTTATCCTCCGGCCCGGCTTCGAGCAGCAGAACACGGGCGTCCGCGATTTCCGACAGGCGCGTGGCCATGACCGCCCCGCCCGAGCCGCCCCCGACGACGATGTAATCGAACGTGCTCATGCGGCCCCCGTGATCCTGTCGATTTCCTTGAGGTCTTCCTCGGTCAGCGCCCATCCGGTCGCCTTGACGTTGGCCTCGATCTGCGCGGGTTTCGTGGCCCCCGCCATGACGCTCGCCACAGTCGGGCGCGTCAGAAGCCACGAGAACGCCAGCTCCACCATCGTGCGCCCCCGTTCCTCGCAGAACGCGGCCAGCTTTTCGGTCTTGTCCCAGTTCTCATCCGTCAGATAGCGCCCCGCCATCGTGTCCAGCTTGGCAAAACGGCTATCCTCGGGGATCGCGTCGCGCTTGTATTTCCCGGTGAGCAGCCCGCTCGCCAGTGGGAAATACGGCAGGAACCCGATGCCATAGGCCGCGAGCGCCGGGATCAGCGCCGTCTCGTTCTCACGCCGAAGCAGGCTCAACTCGGCCTGCGTGCCGATGAAGCGATTGGTGCCCAACTCGCGCGCGATATATTCCGCCTCGACCAGCTCCCATGCCGCGAGGTTGCAGCAGCCGATATAGCGCACCTTGCCCGCGCGGATCAGATCGTCCATCGCGCGCAACGTCTCATCTATGGGCGTGTCCGGGTCGGACCAGTGGAACTGATAGAAGTCGATGTAATCGGTCTTGAGCCGGATCAGGCTTTCCTCGAACGCCCGCACGATGTTCGCGCGGCTTCCTCCCTTGGACCCGTCGGGCATCGCCAGCCCCGCCTTGGTGCCCAGCACGATATCCTTGCGCCGATCCCCAAGGATTTCGCCCATCATCGTCTCGGACCCGCCGCCCTTGCCATAGACGTTCGCGGTGTCGAAGAACGTGATCCCGGCGTCGATGGCCGCGTCGATCACCGCCCGGCTCTCCTCCAGCCCGATGGTCCAACCGAAGTTGTTGCAGCCCAGCCCGACGGTCGAGACCTTCAGCCCCGAGCGTCCAAGATTGCGGTATTCCATGACACTCTCCTCAGATGTTCACGGCCCGTCCATAGGCGGCCATCACGGCCTCTTTCATCACCTCGGAAATCGTCGGGTGCGGATAGATCGTGTCGATAATCTCGGCCTCGGTGCTTTCCAGCTCCATCGCGGTGGCGAAGCCGTGGATCAGCTCGGTCACTTCGGGGCCGGCCAGATGCGCGCCCAGAAGCTCGCCGGTGTCCGCGTCGAAAATCACCTTGGCCATGCCCTGATCGTCGCCCAGAGCGATAGCCTTGCCATTGGCCAGAAACGGGAACTTGCCGACCTTGAGGCTGCGACCCGTCTCCTTCGCCTGCGCTTCCGTCAGCCCGATGGAGGCGACCTGCGGATCGCAATAGGTGCAACCGGGAATACGGTTCTTGTTCATCGGGTGCACCGCTTCGCCCGCGATGGCCTCGACACACAGCGCGGCCTCATGCTCGGCCTTGTGGGCCAGCATCGGCGCGCCGGTGATGTCACCGATGGCATAGACACCGCGGGCAGCCGTGGCCCCCGCGCCGGTGGTGGGGATCAGACCCTTTTCCAGCGTGATCCCGATGCCTTCCAGCCCCAGCCCCTCGGTATTGGCGACGACCCCGGCGGCGGAAATCACCCGCTCGACCTTCAGGGTTTCTCCCCCCTCCAGCGTCAGGGTCACGTCCTTCTTGCCCACCTTGGCGCTGTCGATCTTCGCCCCGGTGCGGAACGCGATCCCGCGTTTTTCCAGCGCCTTCTGCATGAAGGCCGACACTTCGGCATCCTCGGCGGGCAGGATGCGGTCGACCATCTCGACCACCGTCACCTCGGTCCCCATCGCGGCATAGAAACTCGCGAATTCGACCCCGATCGCACCCGACCCGACGATGGCCATGCTTTTCGGCGCGGCTTCGGGCTTCAGCGCCTCGAAATAGGTCCAGATGCGGTCTCCGTCCGGCTCCAGCCCCGGCAAGACTCGCGGGCGGGCGCCCGTGGCGATGATGATGTGATCCGCCGAATAGCTTCCATGCGGCTTCACCCCTTTGGGCGCGGGCGCCTGCGGTTCGCACGCCGCCTTGTCCGGTTCCCCGACCTCGACCGTGCCGGGGGCGGTCAGCTTGGCCTGCCCCCAGATCACGTCCACCTTGTTCTTGCGCAGAAGCATCCCCACCCCGCCGTTCATCCGCTCGGCGATCCCGCGCGAGCGTTCGACGATAGCGGCGACGTTCGGCTTGGCCTTGCCGGACAGGTCGATTCCGAAATCGGCGGCGTGGTTCATATGCGTCAGCATCTCGGCGGACCGCAAAAGCGCCTTGGTCGGAATACAGCCCCAGTTGGAACAGATGCCGCCCAGATGCTCCCGCTCGACCACGGCGGCCTTCATGCCCAGTTGCGCGGCCCGGATCGCGGCGGTGTAGCCACCGGGGCCACCGCCGATCACGATGATGTCGTAGTCTGCCATTCTATCGTCCCTTGAACTCAGGTTTGCGCCGCGCGGTGAAGGCCGCGACGCCTTCGCGGAAATCGTCTGATTGTGCGGCGGCGACAAAGGCCGCGCGTTCGGCGGCCAGTTGGTCGGCCAGTGTCGTGTGCGGCGCGGCATCGACCAGCCGGCGGAAACGCCCGAAACTGGCGGTCGGCCCGGTGGCGATCTTGGCGGCGAGCGTGCGGGCGGTGGCATCGACCTCGTCCGCAGGCACCAGCCGCGACACGAGGCCCGCGACCTGCGCCTCCGCCGCCGTCATCGGCGCGCCGGTCAGCATCATGTCCATCACGCGGGCGCGGCCAAGGCGGTGGGTCAGGAACCACGAGCCGCCGCAATCGGGCACCCCCGCGACCTGATCGTAGGCCATGACGAATTTCGCATTCTCGTCCGCCACCACGATGTCGGCATTCGCGACAAGCGACAGCCCGGCCCCGGCAGCGACCCCGCGCACGGCGGCAATCACCGGCGCATCGTTTTCGCGCAGCGCGATCAGCGCCGGGTTCAGAACTTCGAGCAGCGCATCGACGACCTCATGCCCCCGGTCCGGGTCAGCGGCCATGGCCGACACATCCCCACCCGCGACGAACGCCCGCCCCTCGCCCGACAGCACGATGGCGCGGACGCCGGGATCGGCAGTCACATCGGCAACGGCGGCGGCGAAGGCGCGCGAGATCGGCAGATCCAGCGCATTGAGCGCCTCGGGCCGGTTGAACCGAAGTTCGGCCACCGCCCCGTCTTTCGTCACGACGACAAGCTCGCTCATGCGCAAATCCTCCCGCTACTCGTATACGGAATTTGAGGCTTGTGTGTAAAGCGAGCAATTTCCGTATTCAAAACGCGGGATAGAACATGCCTTGAAAAACAGGGCTTTTACGGTTCCCGATGGCATGTATTGCGCAGGCTTAGGCATTGTAGCCCTTGCCAATGGACAGAAAACCGATTTTTCTGTATACGGAAGCGAAAGGGCCGAACCGGGCCGGAATCAAACGGGAGGAACAGGCATGGATCTTGGCCTGAAAGGGAAAAAAGCAATCGTCACCGGCGGCACCAAGGGCATCTGCCGGGCGCTGCTCGACATTCTGGTCGAAGAAGGCTGCGACATCGCCTTCTGCGCGCGCTCGGAAGACGACGTGAAAGCGACCGTGGCCGAGCTCGAAGGCAAGGGCGTCAAGGTCGTCGGCGGCACCGCCAACGTGAAAGAGGTCGAGGGCTACCAGCAGTGGCTCAAGGACGCCGCCGAGGAACTCGGCGGTTGCGACATCTTCGTTCCCGGCGTCTCCGCTGGCGGCGGCATGGACGGCGAGAAGAGCTGGTACAAAGCCTTCGAGATCGACCTCATGGGCTGTGTGCGCGGCTTCGACGCGCTGTTTCCCTATATGAAAGCCTCGGGCAACGCCTCGGTCGTGTTCATCTCGACCACCGCCGCGGTCGAAACCTTCATCGCGCCGATGCCCTACAACTCGATCAAGGCCTCGCTCATCACCTATGCCAAGCAGATGAGCCAGTTCCACGGCAAGCGCGGCATCCGCTTCAACGTCGTCTCGCCGGGTCCGATCCTGATCGAAGGCGGCTCCTGGGCGCAGATCCGCGACTCGGACGAAGCGTTCTTCAACTCGATCCTCGCGCAGCAGCCCGACGGGCGCATGGGTGAGGCGGACGAAGTGGCCAAGTGCATCGCCTTCCTTGCCTCCGACGCGGCAAGCTGGGTCACCGGCACCAACCTGATCGTGGACGGCGGCTTTACCAAGCGCGTGCAGTTCTGATCCACCATGGTCATCCGCTATGATGCGCCCCTGAACCTTTTGGTTTCGACCAAGGGGCATCCGTTCGACACGCCCGCGTTCTTCGGCATGTTCGACGACATGCGCGGCATGACCTGGACCCATGTGGAACAGCCCGCCACCACGGCGCTGATGTCACCTGAGGGCGCGTCGGATTTCGACGCGCTCCTTTTCTACGACGTGCCGGGGCTTCAGTTCAAAACGCCCAAACCCCCGCTACTCATCGAACCGTCCGAGACGTTCAAGACCGGCTTTCGCGGCCTTCTGGACGCGGGCAAACCGATGATTTTCCTGCATCACGCCGTGGCCGGCTGGCCGCTGTGGGATGAGTATGCCGAAGCCATCGGCACGCGCTTTTTCTACCAGCCCGGCACCTACAAGGGCCGCGACTATCCCGACAGCGGCTACCTGTTCCCCGTCGAATTCACCATGACGCCCGAGGGCGATCATCCGGTGACCAAGGGGCTCGAAGGAGGCTTCACGCTCACCGACGAGCTATACCTCATGGATATGCTCGAGGATGACATCGTGCCGCTCCTGCGCGCCGACTACGCCTTCGAGCAGGACAATTTCTATTCCGCCGCCAACGCGCTGAACGCCCGGATGTGGACGCGGGATGGCTGGAGCCACGGCCCCGGCACGAACCTGATCGCCTGGGCGAAAAAGGCCGGGAATGCGCCGACCGTGACGATCCTTTGCGGCAACGACGCCTCGACCTATGGCGACGCGAATTTCCGCTCGCTCCTGCGCAACGCGATCGACTGGGTGACCAGTGACGCGGCCGCCGACTGGGCGCGCGCGGCATGACCGAACCCAGCGACCGCGTCACCGCCGCCGGGGCCGAAACCGCCGCCACCATGCTCGCCCAAGCTGCGTCCGCATGGCCCGACACCACCGCCGTTATCGTGGATGACGAGCGTCTGACGTGGTCCGAGCTTTACACCGAAGCCCGCCTTTGGGCCCGCGCCCTGCGTGCCGCCGGGGTCGCCCCCGGTGCCCATGTCGGCGTGCTCATGCCCAACTGCATGGACTACGTGCGCCTGTTCTACGCCGCCGGGATGATCGGGGCCGTGACCCTGACCATCAACGCGCGGTTCAAGGACGACGACCTCGCCTATGCCGTCCATCATTCGGACATGGACGTGCTGTTCATCGGCGGCCACGCCCTGCCCCACATGGATTTCCGCGCGATGCTCACCCGCATCTACCCGGACCTTCACATCTGGGCCGGCGGGCCGCTCGATCTGGAAGAGGCGCCGCGCCTGCGCGCCGTCTTCAACCTCGGCGACCCGCGTGAGACGGTCTGGCCGACCCGCGACGATTTCCTCGCCGGGGCAGACCGCGTGGACGAGGCGCGCATCGACGCGCTGATGCGGGCGACATCGCCCGACGATCATGCGCTGATGATGTATTCGTCGGGGACCACGGCCCATCCCAAGGCCTGCATGATTACCCATCGCACCCTGTCGATGATCGGGGCGAGCTTTGCCGAGCGGTTCGGGCTGACCCCGGACGACAGCGTGATGAACCCGCTGCCCTTCTTCCATATGTCCACGATGCTGCCGATGGCCGCCTGCCGTGCCTCCGGCGCGACCCAGATCTGCACCGCGCATTTCGAGCCTGCCCGCACGCTGCGGCAGATGGAGGAGGAGCGGGTGAGCTTCGGCTACCTGTCGTTCCCCACGCTGGTCAATCAGGTGATCCAGCACCCGGATTTCAAAACCCGCGACCTGTCCGCGCTGCGGTTCCTCCACACGGTCGGCCCGGCGGACTTGATGGAGAAATACACCCGCGCTTTCGACGGCGCGCAGTACATCAACGCCTACGGTCTGACCGAGGCGACAGGCGTGTGCTGCTATACCGACCCGAATGACCCGCCCGCCGAGGCGACGCAGGTGTCGGGCCGCGTGTTCGACGGGGTGCTCGCCAAGGCCGTGGACCCGGTGACCGGCAAGGATTGCAGCCCGGTTGAGCGCGGCGAGATCTGGATCGGCGGCTTCTGCCTCTTTGACGGCTATTACAAAGACCCGGACAAGACAGCCGAAACACTGGTCGACGGCGGCAAATGGCTGCGCACCGGCGATATGGGTTACGTGTCGGGCGATGGCCACATCACCTATGACGGGCGCCTTAAGGATATGCTCAAGATCGGCGGTGAAAACGTCGCCGCGCTTGAGATCGAGACATACCTTTGCGCCCATCCCGACATCCAGATCGCCCAAGTGATCGGGGTCGAAGATGACCACCTGTTCGAAGTCGCGGCGGCCTATGTCGAGCTTGTCCCCGGCGCATCCCTGACGCCCGAGGACGTGGTGGACCACTGCATCGGCCAGATCGCCAGCTACAAGATTCCGCGTTACGTGCGGATCGTGTCCGAATGGCCGATGTCCACGACCAAGATCCAGAAATTCAAGCTGCCCCGTGATTTCAGCCGGGACGAGAAGATCGACCCGAAGTCACGGCTATAGACCCCGGCCCATCAGCTCGGCGCGCTTGCGATTCAGCATCCGCTGCGTCTGCGCTCGGCCTGCGTCGAGCGACACAAAGCGCCCGTCCTGACGGGGCTGAAGCAGCCGCCGCAAAGCATCTTGCGTGCCAAGCCGGGCGTCAGTGCTCTCAGCTTTCGGCCCTTCGCCGTGCGTGTCGTCCATGTGGCAACCTCCGATGACGCGACGTTGGAAAGCTACGCCATCGGATGCGCCGAACAAACCCTGCCCTGGGTCAACCAGCCTCGCGCGCGGCCTTGGCGGCCTTGGCCGCCGCCACGATCTCGGCGTTGGTCGGGTTGCGCCGCAGGGTGACGCCGCCGTTCACCTGCACCACTTCGCCCGTCATGAAACAGGCGTCAGTGCAAAGCCATGTGATCGCCTCGGCGGTGTCTTTCAGCGTGCCGACCCGGCCCAGCGGGTATTCCTTGGCGAAGGCCCCGACGACCGCCGGGTTTTTCGCCGCGCGTTCCGTCATGGGCGACGCGGTGAACCCCGGTGCCACGCTGTTGGCACGGATGCCGCGCGACCCGAACTCGTTCGCGATGGTGCGGATCACGTGGTCGATCCCCGCTTTCGTGCCCATGTAGGCCGAATGATCGTCCATCATGATCTTGGCCGTGGCCGACGAGACCTGAACCAGCGATCCGCCGTCCGCCATTTCGCGTAGCACCGCCTGAAAGAACTGGAACGGCCCGACGAATTGCAGGGCGCACATCTTTTCCAGCTCTTCGCGCGTGTTGTCGAGGAACGGGGTCAGCAGGCCCCAGCCGGTGCAATTGACCGCCAGATCGACGCCGCCGAAGCTGTCCACGCATTTCGCCACCATCGCGGCAAGCTGCCCCTCATCGGTGATGTCGCACAGCGCATAAGCCCCGCCGATCTCATCCGCCAGCGCCTTGAGCGGCCCCTCGTGCCGGCCCGCGACCAACACCTTGGCCCCCTCGGCGGCGAACTGGCGTGCCGTCACCTGACCAAGGTTCCCCTCGGCCGCCGCGCCCAGAATGATCGCGCGCTTGCCGTTCAGTCGTCCTGTCATGTCCCTCTCCTCATACCTTCGGCGTGGGCCAACCTTCGCGCACCGGGTCGCTGCCGTCCCAGCCGTCCGCCGCATCCCGCACCTGATCGAAAATCGACTTCCGCTCCGCCGTCAGCTCGGTCAGTTCCATGTAGAAATCCGGCGTCTCGGGATGCTGAAGATAGGACAGCGGCCCATAGGCCGACCGCCCCTCCTGTATGACCTCGAACCCGGCGTCCAGCGCCCGGCGCAGCGTGGCGTCATACGCCGTGGGCCAGGCCGAATAATGCTGCGGGATTAGCCCGAATCCGTTGCGGTCGGTGAACTCAGTGTACATCGAAGGCACGTCGTTGTGCTGCTGGATCACCTCGATCTGCAACGCCCCGGAATTGGCCAGCGCCGCCCCGATCCTCAGATCGCAGGTCGTGCCGCGATAGGTGACGTCTTTCAGCGTGACGTCGCGCGCCACGAACCACGGACCGATCCCGGCCGTTTCGCTCAGAAACGCCAGCGTTCTGTCCATGTCGTCGGTGATATAGGCGACCTGTCGGATCTCGCCAAAGATGCGGCTCATGCGCTCCTCCCTCTCTTGTATACCGAAATATCACCCTTCGCATACCGTATGAAAGGGAAACTTCTGCCAAAAACCGGGGTTTGTTGCGAAATCCCGCCACGCCGCCCAAGAAAGTGGCCGGAATCGTCCTGTGGTTGCGCAAAAGTCTGGAAAGTCAGGTATTCCAAATGCTACTGTAAAAAACACGAATGGTGAGTAACGAGAACTCGGAAAGGTCTGGCTGTCGATGGCAAAAACCTCGGGCATGACACACGCGCAAACGGTGCGACTCGCGCTGGAGAACGACATTTTCTCCGGTCGTCTGGCGCCCGGCGCCTCCCTCGATGAAGAAGCGCTTGCGCGAAGGTTCTCGGTCTCCCGCACCCCGGTGCGCGAGGCGATGCTTCAGCTCATCCAGTCCGGCCTCGTCGAAAAGAAGCCGCGTCAGGGCGCGATCGTCACCCAGATCGACCTGTCCGACATGATCCGCCTGTTCGAGGTGATGTCGGAACTCGAAGGGATCTGCGCCAAATTCGCCGCCCGCCGCATGACGCCGCAGGAACGCACGGCGTTGCGCAAGCTGCACGAAGCCTCGGTCGAGGCCTTCGATACCGGCGATCAGGACAAGTATTACCTTCTGAGCCGCAAGTTCCACCTCATGGTGATCGAAGGCACCCACAACCACGAACTGATCGAGACGACGAACCGCCTCGGCATCAAGCTCGTCCCCTATCGTCGCTTCCAGCTGAACTATCCGGGCCGCTCGGAAAACAACCTGCGCGACCACGAAGCGATCATGGAGGCGATCTGCGCGGGCGACTACGACCTCGCCGCCGACCTGTTCCGCAAGCACACCAACGTGCAGGGCGACGTGCTGGCCGAATACATCGCGCTCGGCGACCGTCAGATGGCCGCCGCCAACGGCTGACCCGACACCATCGCGAAACGAAAAAAACCGCCGGGGGAGGAGACCCGGCGGTTTTTTGTTCGATCGAAGGCGCGTCAGGAAACCAGACGCAGGGGAGCTTCGATCAAACCTCTGAGCGTGCGCAGGAACTCGGCGGCCAACGCCCCGTCCACCGCACGGTGATCGGCGGACAGCGTCACGGACATGACGCTGACAAAGCCAACCCCACCGTCCACCTCGCGCGCTTCCCGGCGCGGGCCACCCACGGCGAGGATCGCGGCTTGCGGCGGGTTGATGATCGCATCGAACTCCCGCACCCCGAACATGCCGAGGTTCGACAGGGTAAAGGTGCCGCCCGTCATCTCGTCGCCCGAAAGCGCCCGGTCGCGCGCCTTTCCGGCCAGCGCCTTGGCATCCGCCGCGATGTCGCGCAGGCCGCGCCCGCCGACGTTGCGCACCACGGGGGTAATCAACCCGCCGTCGATGGCCACGGCCATGGCGATGTCGGCTTGCTCGAAAGGCGTGACCCCGGTGTCCGAGACATGGACGTTCACGCCCGGATGCTTTGCGAGCGCCAGCGCACAGGCTTTCAGTAGGAAGTCGTTCACCGACACCTTCGGATCGCCCTCGTCCGCCGAACCGTTCATGCCCTTTCGCAGGTCCATGAGCGCGTCGACCTCGATATCCACGGTCGTATAGAAATGCGGCACCGTCTGTTTGGATTGCACCAGCGCCTTGGCGATGGACTTGCGCATTCCCGTGAACGGCTGTTCGGCCCCGGCCCCGGCGGGGGCCGCCGTCGCGACCGGCCCACGGGACACGGTCGCCGGACGGGTCCATAGACCGCCCGCAATCGCGGCTGCCTGCGCATCCTTCAGCGACACCCGGCCCTTGCGGCCCGATCCGGTCAGACCCTTCATCCCAAGCCCGACCTCGTTCGCGAACTTGCGCGCGATGGGGCTGGCATGAACGCCGTCGTTCTCGGCCCGGACCTCTTCGGGGCTGCGCTTGGGCGCACCGCCCCCGGCCTTGGCCACATCGTCCTTGGTGACCTTGCCGCCCCGGCCCGTGCCCTCGACACTGGCAAGATCGACGCCCCCGGCCTCGGCCGCGCGGCGGGCGAGCGGCGTGGCCTTCACGTCTTTCGCAGGCTCCGGTGCGGGCGCTTCGGCCTTGGCAGGCGCGGCGGGTGCATCCGCCCCCGGCTCGAACGAGGCATCGACGGGTTTGTAGTCCGCGATGAACCCGTCGATGGCCGCGTCATCCACCGAGGCATCGGCAAAGACGGCGATCAGGGTGCCCACGGGAACCGTCTCGCCCTCGGGCACGACGATCCGGCGCAGCGTTCCGGCCTGATCCAACTCGACGACATTGACGATCTTGTCGGTTTCCACGTCCACAAGCTCGGCGCCCTTTTCGGCGCTGTCACCTTCGGCCAGATGCCATCCGGTCACCGTGCCTTCGGACATTTCCAGCCCCCATTTCGGAAGCGTGATCGGCGTAATCCCGGTCATCTCACACGCCCTCCACTTGGTTGGCCAGCGTCCGGCGGATCGCGGCTTCGATATCGTTGGGGCTGGGCACATAGAGGCGCTCAAGCTCACGCGCGAAGGGCACCGGCGTATGCGGCGCGGTCACCTTTTCGACCGGCGCGCGCAGGCTGCCGAAGCCCTTCGACGCCGCGATGCTCGCAATCTCAGAAGCGATCGAACACATCGGGTTCGACTCGTCCACGACCACCAGACGCCCGGTCATCGACAGGCTTTCAAGGATCGTATCCTCGTCCAGCGGCGACGTGGTGCGCGGGTCGATCAGGTCACAGGTGATCCCCTCTTCCGCCAGCTTGTCGACCGCCTTCATCGCGAACGGCACCATCCGGGCCAGCGCGACGACGGTGCAATCCTTGCCCTCGCGCACCAGATCGGCCTCGCCGAACAGGGTCAGGTATTCGCCCTCCGGCACCTCGCCCTTTTTCGAATAAAGCGCCTTATGCTCGAAGAACATCACCGGGTCGTCGTCGCGGATCGCCTGTTTCATCAGACCCTTGGCATCCGCCGGGTTCGACGGGATCACGACCTTCAGCCCCGGCACCATGGTCAGCATCGGATAGATCGTCTGGCTGTGCTGGGCGGCGGCGTTCATCCCCGCCCCCATGCTCATGCGCAGCACCACGGGCGTCTTGGCCTTGCCGCCGAACATGTAACGGAACTTGGCCATCTGGTTGAAAATCTGGTCCATCGAGACGCCCACGAAATCCGCGAACATCAACTCGGCCACAGGCCGCATCCCGGCCAGCGCCGACCCGTTGGCCAGCCCGATGATCGCGCTTTCCGAGATCGGAGTGTCGATCACTCGGTCCGCGCCATACTTGGTTTTCAGCCCCTTGGTGACACCGAAAATGCCCCCCGCAGCCTCGATATTGCCCGAGGTGCCGCCGGACCCGCCGGCCACATCCTCGCCCATCACGATCACGCTCGGATCGCGTTCCATTTCCTCATGCAGCGCCTGGTTCAGCGCATCGCGCATCGTCAAAACAGCCATGACGCGCCTCCCTCAGTAATCGATGTAGACATCGGACATCATCGTGTCCGCGCCCGGCGTCGGGCCGGTGCGCGCGCTCTCGACGCTCGCGTCGATCAGCGCCAGAACCTCGTCGTCGATGGCGTCCAGTTCCTCGGCGGTGAAGATGCCCGCCCCCGTCACCTTTTCACGCATCTGTTTCAGCGCATCGACGGTTTCGCGGAAGTTCTTCACTTCGTCCTTGGCGCGATAGTTCTGCGGATCGCCCTCGAAATGGCCGAAATACCGGGTCGCGGTGGCCAGAATGGCGCTCGGCCCGTTGCTCGCGCGGGCATGTTCGATGGCCTTTTCCGCCGCTTCGTATACAGAGAAATAGTCGAACCCGTCGGCTTCCCACACCGGGATGCCGAACCCCTCGGTCCGGGTCTTCAGATCGCCGCCGATCCCGTAGCTCGCCCCGGTGTGTTCCGAGTAGCCGTTGTTCTCGAGCACGAAGACCTTGGGCAGCTTCAGCACCACCGCCATGTTCATCGCCTCGAACACCGTGCCCTGGTTCGACGCGCCGTCGCCGGTGAAGCTGACCGAAACCGACCCGTCGCCGCGTGCCTTGCAGGCCACCGCCGCGCCCACCGCGATCGGCTGGCCGCCGCCCACGATGCCGTTCGCGCCCAGCATACCCTTGTCCAGATCGGCAATGTGCATAGAGCCGCCGCGCCCTTTGCACAGCCCGTCGGCCCGCCCGTAAATCTCGTGCATCATCCCCTTGGGGTCGCAGCCACGGGCAAGGCAATGACCATGCCCCCGGTGCGTCGAGATGATGTAATCGTTGTCGCGCAGATTCTCGCAGACGCCGACCGCAATCGCCTCCTGCCCCGAATAGAGGTGCGTGAACCCGGCGATCTCGCCCTTGGGGTTCTCGACATGCAGGCGCTCTTCGAACTCGCGGATCAACCGCATCTGGCGATAGGCCTGCCGGATCTGATCCGGGCTTTGCTGCATTGTATCCTCCCGTTTGTGCCCCCAAAGCCCACTTTCTCGGCTTTTTGAGCGATTGCATATACTCATCTCAGATTTTTGTGTATATGAAAAGACCTGTTTTTGTATTCACAGCGGAGGAGAGGGCCGAATGGACTTCAAGCTGACCGACGATCAGAAGAGCCTGCAAGAAGCCGCCCGGCGTTTCGCGCAGGAGCAATTGCCCGAGCTTGCAAAGGAGCTCGAGGCGAAATGTGAACCCGTTCCGGCCGAGTGGCTCGCCCGCTACGCCGAGATGGGGTTCCTTGGAATCAACGTGGCCGAAAAGTACGGCGGGCTTGGCCTTGGCAACCTCGAAGCCCTGCTGGTGGTCGAGGAATTCGCCAAGATTTCCTCCGCCGTCGCCTTCCCGGTCTTTGAAAGCTGCGTCGGCCCGGTGCGCGCCATCGAACATTTCGCGCAGGACAGCCTCAAGGAACGGGTGATCCCGCGCGTCTGCGCAGGCGAGGCGGTCGTGGCCGTGTCCATGTCCGAACCCGACGCGGGCTCGGCGCTGACCGATCTGAAAACCCGCGCGGTCATCGACGGCGACAAGGTGATTCTCAACGGCACGAAACGCTGGTGCTCGGGCGGCGGTCACGCGGACGGTTATGTCGTCTACTGCCGCATGTCCGACGACCCCGGCGCCAAGGGGATCGGCGCGGTCTATGTCGAAAAGGGCACGCCCGGCCTGTCCTTCGGCCCGCAAGAGGAACTCATGGGGTTCCGCGGCGTGCCCTCGTCCGACCTCAACTTCGACGACGTGGAACTGCCGCTCGACGCGGTGATCGTGCCCGCCGGCGGCTTCAAGAAGCTGATGGAAGCCTTCGACCTCGAACGCTGCGGCAACGCCACCATGTCGCTGGGCCAAGCCTCGGGCGCATTGGATGATGTTCAGGCCTATGTGCAGGAGCGCAAGCAATTCGGCCGCCCCATCGTCGAATTCCAGGGCGTCCAGATCAAGCTGGCCGAGATGAAGATCCGCGTCGAAGGCGCGCGCCTTCTGATCCACCGCGCCGCGAGCAATGCCGAGGACGGGATGCCCTCGATCCTCGAAAGCTCCATCGCCAAGTGCTATGCCAACGAGATCAGCCGCGAGGTGACGGGGACCGCCGTGCAGCTCATGGGTGGCTACGGCTATTCGAAAGAATACCCGATGGAACGGCGCCTGCGTGACAGCTGGGGCTGGGGGATTGCAGGCGGCGCGATCGACATCCAGAAAGTGAACATCGCCTCGGCCATGGTCGGGCGGCGCTTCAACCAACGGGCCAACTGAGGGGGCGCGATGCTACCCGGCGGACAAAAAGACTACGAAGACGCCTGTTCCACCATGCAGGTGCCGAAAACGGGCGTCTTCTTCACCTCCATCGGCAGTCAGGAGGTCATGCTCTCACGCGATGCGCGCGGCGAGATCGTGGCCTTCTCCGGCTTCTGCACCCATTCCTTCGGCAAGCTCGACGGCGGCAAGGTGGAGGGGGGCGAAATCACCTGCCCGCACCACGGCGCACGGTTCGACATAAAAACGGGCAAGGCGAAATCCGCCTGCCCGAACCTGCCGAAGTTCGACGTGAAGATCGAAGGCCGCCGCGTGCTGGTGAAGCCGAACCGCTAAAGCCCGCTCAGGAAATCGTCCAGCGTCTCGGCGAACACGTCGTTGCGGTCGCCCACGATCATGTGGCCCGCGCCGGTCACGTCGCGAAACTGCGCCTGCGGTGCGATTTTCAGGAATTCCGCCACGCTTTCATCGTTCACCAGATCGCTGTTCGACCCACGCACCAGCAGGATCGGCACGGTCACGGCAGCCAGCGCGCCTTCGAGCTGGCCAAGGCTTTCGGGGGCCATACGCGACGACTTGCGCCCGACGATGAACGCCGGATCCCAGTGCCACCTCAGCCGCCCGTCCTCGCCCTCGCGCAGATACCGGCGCAGGCTGTCGCGGTTCGACTTGCGCCCCTTGCGGTTCGTGTATCCGGCGATGGCCTCGGCCGCTTCGTCGTAACTGGCGAAACCCTCGTCCATATGGCGGCCCATGAACCCGATGATCTTGTCCACGCCGCGCTCGTCGATCTTCGGCGTGATGTCCACCAGCACCAGCCCGCGACAGGGCGCATCGGCCCCCTGCCCCGCGACCAGAAGCCCGGCATTCCCGCCAAGCGAGGCCCCGACGATCACAGGTTTCTGCCCGAACTGCCGCGCGACATGGTCAAGGTCGTGGCCGAAGCGCGGGATCGAGTAATCGCCGCCCTCGTGCCAGTCGCTTTCCCCATGCCCGCGCAGGTCGAGCGCGACCGCTTGCCACCCCGCATCGCCCAGCCGCTGCGCCACCCGGCTCCAGGCATAGCGCGTCTGCCCGCCGCCATGGGCCAGAATCACGGGCGGCGCATCCGCCGCACCGAAGGCCTCGCCCACCAGCGTCACGCCGTCGTCCATCTTGTAGGTCACGCGCGTCGCGCCCGGCTCGCAGGTCTGGATGGTCATATCGTCTCTTTCATCGTCCAGCGCAGGCCGCGCCGGATCAGCGTTTGAAAATCCGGGTGATCCCACGATCCCCGCTCAACGAACGGGTATTCCTCGGCCACGGGCCGCATGTCGTAGCGCCCGCGCGTGTGGCCCAGCGTCAGGTATAGAACCGCCCCCTCGCCCCGCGCGCGCAGATACATCACCTGATGCGCCGCCCGCGCCCACTGCGCCGTCTCGAACAGGGGCGTCTCGCCCTCGAACTCGGTTTCCAGCAGCACCTCGTTGCCCGGCAGGTGATGCTGAAGATATTGCTCGTCCTCGACGAAGAACGCGGACAGGCCGCGCGTCAGGTCATGCGCGCCCACGGGTTTCACCTTGAACCGTCCCGGCACCGGATGCGCGGCGAACTGGCTTCCCAACAGGTCCAGCAGCCGCTCCGGCAAGGGCGGGCAGACCACGGGCTTGTCGCCGTCCAGCACCATCCGGCTGTTCGTCCCATGCAGCGCGAACCACCGCCCGCCACCCTCGACGAAGGCCGTCAGCGCGTCGAGCGCGGGATCATCCGGCACCCTGTCGCAGGTATAAGTCACGATCACATCCGCCGCCGCGATGTCGTCTGCGGCATAGCCTTCGCGCACCGTCACGCGCATCCGTTCGTGCTCGGCCATGAAGCCCAGCAGCGCCAGCCGCGCGTGATCCATGTCGTGATAGGGGCCGCCGGTGATCAGCAGCACGTCCACGCGGGGCGGCAGCCTCATGCCGCCCGCCGATACACCAGATCGGTCGAGGCGAAGCTGAACACCGTCACCCCGTCCTGATTGACCAGCCAATGCTCCAGCACGGCCAGACCCACGCCGGGGCGGCTTTCGCTGGGGCGTTTGGACACCACCCGCGAATGCGCGGTCAGCGTGTCGCCCGCCCGCACCGCGCGGCTCCAGCGCACGTTGTCCCACTGGACGCCGCAGACCCAATCGACGTTCCCGTTCACCTCGTGATCCATGATCCGCCACAGCGCGGCGGTGTGAATACCGCTCGCCACCAGTTCCCCGAACAGCGACTCCTTCGCCGCCTCGGCGTCGTTGTGGAAATACTGCGGATCATAGCGACCCGCGAATTCCACCATGTCCTCGGCGGTCACGGTCAGCGGCGAGGAGGTCGTCTCCTCCCCGATCTCCAGATCTTCCCACTTACGCGCGGGGTGCGGATCAGTCTTCGCCGACATAGTCCATCAGCACCTTGTGGAAATGACGGATACGCAACTCCTGATCGCCCAGCCAAAGCCCTTCGTAGGCTTCGGAATGCATCCCCCGCTGAACCCCCGGCAGGTTCGCCGCGTCCTGATCGATGACCAGACCCATCGACCGCTCGCCATGCTTGAACCGTTCGTTCTTGGGTTTGCGGCGCGGCTTCTCTTCGTCCTTTTTCAGGAGTTTGAACATCTGGACGTCGAAATACATCTTGTCCGGGTCCGTCTCGTGCGGGCGCTGCCTGAACAGCATCAGGTCATCCGCATGGGTGTTCATCGTGATGTTCGGGAAGATCATGTAGTGATAATCGTCAGTCAGCTGCTCGTCGTTCAGGTCGCTGTAATCCAGCCCCTGCTCGGCGCCATGCTCGCGCTTCCATTTCTGAAGCGCGGGGCGAATTTCGCTGATCCGCCCGTCGAAATCCGCCGGGTCCATCCCCGCCTCTTTCATCGCGTGCTTGATCAGGTGCGGAATTTCCGTCGTCTCGTTCACCCGGTGACTGATCGTCGCGAAGGGGATGAGATAGCGGTTGTGCTTTTCATAAGTGTCGATCTGAAGGTGCTTGTCCTCGATGAAGTAAAGCAGCTCGGGATGGATGCCCTGCACGTGATACGACTCGTTGAACGCATCCACGCTGGTTTTCCAGTTGCACTCCCACTCGACCGTCCAGTCGGTGACCTTCACCATCCGGTCGAAGTGATAGGGGCCGAGGTGTTCCTTCAGCGGGTGGATGAAATCGTCGAACGACTCGCCGTCGGGATCGAGACAGAAAAAGACGAACCCGTTCCATTCCTCGACCCGCACCTCGGTCAGGCCGCCACAGGGCGGCGCACCTTGGGGGAAGGTCTCGATATCGGGGATGTTCTCGAACTCGCCCGTCAGCTTGTATTCCCAATGGTGATAGTTGCACTTGAACGTGGTCGCGTTCCCCTGCCCCATCATCAGCCGGTTCCCGCGATGCTGGCAGACGTTGTAAAAGCCCTTCGCCGTGCCGTCGGGCTGGCGCGTCAGAAGGATCTCTTCCTTGCCCAGCGAGGTGACGATGTAGTCGCCCGGCTCTTCGATATCCTGCGAGGCGCAGCCCCAGTTCCAGACCTTCGTCCAGAGCCGGTCCCATTCCTTCTGCATGAAGTCGCGGCTCGTATACCGCTCCTTGGGAATCATCTCGGTCCCGAAATCCGGGTCTTCGGTCTTGTCCACCGGCGTCTTGGTGAAATCGCCGGGTTTGACGCGTTGAATGGTCATCACTCTCTCCTCATGCGACGTCAGAATTGCACGCCCTTGGTGTATCCGCCGTCGACGCGCAGCGTGGCGCCGGTGACCCAGCTTGCCGCCGGGCTGGCCAGAAACACGGCGGACTTGGCAATCTCGTCCACCTCGCCCATGCGCCGTGTCGGCTGCTGGCGCAGGACGCCCGCATAGGTGCGCGAGCGGGCGACCTTTATCATTTCCCAGTTCGAGCCGGGGAACATGGTCGGCCCCGGCTCAAGGCAGTTCACGCGGATGCCCTTGGGCGCGTATTGCTCGGCCAGTTGCTTGGACCACGTGACCAGCGACGCCTTCATCGCATTATAGGCCATCGGCGACACGAAAGTCTCGGCAGCGGCCATGGACGAGATCACGAGGATCGAACCCTTGCCGCTTTTCTTGAGATGCGGATAGGCCTCGTCCACCGCGCGCGTGGCGCTCATCACGTCGATTTCGAACGATCTGCGCCAGTAGCCTTCCTCGTTCGTACCACCGCCACCCGACAAACTGCATACAAGAAGGTCCAGTCCGCCGAACACGTCGCAGGTCTCGCGCATCCAGCCGCGCACCGCATCGCCGTCGCGCCCCTGAAGCGCGGTTCCGAAGCTTCTGACGCCTTCCGCCTCGATCTCGGCCCGAGTCGCGGCGATTCCCTCTTCACCCCGTGCACAGATGGATACGTCGCATCCTTCCTGTGCCAGATGCATGGCGATCGCCTTGCCGATGCCCCGGCTTCCCCCGGTCACGGCTGCCTTCATTCCCTTCAGGCCAAGCTCCATGTCAGCTGTCCTCCCTCTCTCACATGGTCGTGCGTCCTTATGACGGATGCAACGGGCAATGGCGCATGATTGCTCTTTACAGGTATATCATGACCGCCCTATTGTATACCCAGAAACTTGTTTCCGCATAACGGCGAAATGTCACACATCGGGAACGGGACCAAGGGAGGAAACGCATGAACGACAGCTCGGCGAAAGCGAGCCCCGGAACCAACGCTGCGCAGGTCGCAAGCGGCGTAGGCGGCGGAATCCTTGCTGGGATGAAAGTGCTCGACCTCAGTCGCGTTGTCGCCGGGCCGCTGGCCGGACAGACGCTGGCCGATCTGGGCGCGGACGTCATCAAGATCGAACGCGTGGGCGGCGGCGACGATCTGCGCACCCTCGGCCCGCCCTGGGTGACCTCGCCCACCGACGACCTCGAACAAAGCACCTACTTCCAGACGGTGAACCGCGGCAAACGCTCGCTCACCCTCGATTTCGCGCACCCGGACGGGGCCGAGATCCTGCGCGGTCTGGTGGCCGAGGCCGACATCTTCATCGAGAACTTCCGCACCGGAACGCTGGCCCGCTACGGGCTGGGCTACGACGACCTCGCCAAGATCAACCCGCGCCTGATCTACTGCTCGATCACCGGGTTCGGCCAGACCGGCCCCTATTCCGACCGCTCTGGCTACGACTACCTCGTGCAGGCGATGGGCGGGCAGATGGCCGTCACGGGCCTGCCCGACGGCATGACCGGCGCCGGGCCGATGCGCGTGGGCGTGCCCATCGCCGACATCACGGCGGGCAACAACGCGGTCATCGGCATCCTCGCGGCCATCATCGACCGGGAAAAGACCGGCAAGGGCCAGCAGATCGACATTTCGCTGTTCGACAGTCAGGTGGCGCTCCTGCTCAACTCGCTGTCGGCCTGGCTCAACGCCAAGGCCCCGCTGCCGCGCACCGGCAACGATCACCCGACCGCCGTGCCCAACGGCGTGTTTCAGGTGGCCGACGGTCACATCCTCATCGCGACCTTCAACGACCGCGAATTCGCGCGTCTGGCCGAGGTGCTGGGCCACCCCGAATGGGCGACGGACGAGAAATACGCCCGCTCGCGCGACCGGCTCGCCAACCGCAAGCAACTGTCCAAGGACATGACCGAGGCGCTGTCGCACCACGGCAAACACCACTGGATGAAGGTCATCAACGGCGCCAAGGTCTCCTGCGGGCCGATCAACGACATGGCCGACATCGAGCGGGACGAACAGCTTGCCGAACGCGATATGTTCGTCACCCTGCATCACGACGTGATGGGCGACGTGCGCGTCGTCGGCAGCCCGCTGAAGTTCTCGGCCACCCCGGTCGTCTACAACAGCCCGCCCCCGCTCGCCGGCGAACATACCGAGTCGCTTCTGCGCGAACGGTTGACCCTGACCGACGAGCAGATCGAAGATTTGCGGGCGCGCAACATCATCTGACGGGACATCCCATGACCGATACCGGAACCGAGGCCCAGTTTCTCGCCTACCTGTCCGAGGGTCGGTTCATGCTGCAACGCGATCCGATCTCGGGCCGCGCCGTGTTTCCCCCGCGCCTGCGGATGCCGGGCACCGGCACGCCGCTTGGAGACTGGGCCGAAATGTCCGGGCGCGGCACCGTCCATGCGGTGACGATCCAGCAGAAACGCGACGCCGAGGCCCGCGCCATCGTTCTCGTCGATCTGGAAGAAGGCGGGCGGATGCTCTCGCAGATGAGCGGGGTCGCGGCCGATGCGGTCGCCATAGGGGATGCCGTGCAGGCCCGCATCGTGGCTGATGCCGAGACGCCGCATGTGATCTTTGAACCCGCCGGGCCGGGCGCATGACCGGCTTTCCCCGCGCCCGCACCGCCGTCGTCGGCGCGTCCACCTTCGGGCTGGGCGAATGCCCCGGCTGGTCGTCGATGGAAATGACGGCACAGGCTGCGCATCTCGCGCTGGACGACGCCGGGATCACGCTGGATCAGGTGGACGGGCTGTTCACCGCCCTGCCCGACGATTTCCTCGGCGGCCTCGCGCTGGCCGAATACCTCGGGCTCCAGCCCAAGATCACCGACAACAACCGCACCGGCGGCTCGTCCTTCCTGTGTCACGCGATCCATGCCGCGCTCGCGCTGGACGCCGGGATGATCGACGTGGCGCTCATCACCTACGGCTCGAATCAGCGCACCGCGTCCGGCGGGCTGGTGTCGGCGCTCCGTTCCTCCGTCTATGAAACCCCGCACCGTCCGATGATGCCCGTGGGCGGCTACGCGCTCGCCGCGAACCGGCACATGCACGACTTCGGCACGACCCGCGAAGACCTTGCCAATGTGGCGCTGGCCGCCCGTGCCTGGGCGAACAAGAACCCCGAGGCGTTCCGGCAGGGCGACATGACGCTCGACGATGTGCTCTCCGCCCGCATGATCTCGACGCCCCTGACCGCCCGCGACTGCTGCCTCGTCACCGATGGGGCCGCCGCCGTGGTGATGACCCGCGCCGACCGGGCAGCAAGCACCCGCGCGCCGATCCCCCTTCTGGGCGGCGCACAGACCGTGACGCACAAGGAAATCGCGGCGATGCCCGACCTCACCGTCACCGGGGCCGCGATCACCGGCCCGCAGGCGATGCAGGCCGCCGGGATCACGCCGAACGATGTGGACTGCGTTCAGCTTTACGACGCCTTCACGATCAACACGATCCTGTTCCTCGAAGACCTCGGCTTCTGCCCCAAGGGCGAAGGCGGGCGCTTCGTCTCATCCGGGGCCATCGCCCCCGGCGGCGCCCTGCCCGTCAACACTAACGGCGGCGGCCTGTCCTGCTGCCACCCCGGCATGTACGGCCTGTTCACGATGGTCGAAGCCGTCCGCCAGTTGCGGGGCGAAGCCGGAGACCGCCAGCTCGACAACCCCGAAATCGCCGTCAGCCACGGCAACGGCGGCGTGCTGTCCAGCCAAGCCACACTTATCTTCGGGTCGCCCGACACCGCGTGACCCAGCGCTTTCAGGGAGGAAAGACATGGATCAAGACATTCTGAAACGGATCGACCGGCTTGAAAGCCGCAACGAGATCCTCGAACTCATCGCAAAGTACTGCAAGGCCTGCGACGACCGCGACGTGCCGCTTCTGCGCTCGATCTTCACCGAGGATGCCGTGGTGAAATCCCAAGACGGCATGATGGAGGGGATCGGCCGCGACGGCGTGCTCGACATGTATCGCAAACGCTTCGAAGTGCTCGCCATCTCGGTCCACTGGACCCACGACAACATCATCACCTTCGACGAAAACGACCCCGACCGCGCCACCGGCGAATGCTTCTGCCATGCCGAAGCGCACCGCAACGGCGAAACCCTCGTCGGCAGCCTGCGTTACGACGACACCTACCAGCGCGTGAACGGCGTCTGGCAGTTCTCCAGCCGCACGCTCAAGTTCCTCTACTACGTGCCGGTCCACGAATACGCCGAGGCGCTCGGATCGAAGAAACGGATGCGGGCCTACGGCGATCAGCGCGACGCGGACTACCCCGAGACGTTCGATTGCTACAACACCTGGGCCAAGCACTACGAAAACGCCTGACCCGGCCCCGCGCCCCACAGCGTGAAACGATTGACCACCGCCTGCCCCGTTGTCGGGCGGGCGGGCGAAACCCTGCGTGCTGCGGGATATTTTCAGGAAAGCCAGTATGACCCAGACCCATTCCGAACACCGTGAACCCGCCGTCGTTGTGGGGGGGGCCTTTCCGGCCTTGCCGCCGCGCTTGGCCTTGCCCAACGCGGGCGCGCCGTGACCATCCTCGAAGCCGGGGAAAAGATGGGCGGGGCCGCCGCCTATTCCGGCGGGCAAGTCTGGGCGGGCGCCAACCACGTGGCCGAGCGTGAGGGGATCGAAGGCGACACCAAGGAACTGGCCGAGAAATACATCCGCGCCATCGCCCATAGGAACCCCGAGTTTCTGGACGAAGCCGCGATGAAACGCTGGATCGACACCGCCCCCGACGCGATCCGGTATTGGGAGGATGTGGGCGCGATCAAATGGGCCGTCATTCCCGGTCTTGCCGACTACTTCAACGCCTCCGACGGGGCCCGCCCCGCTGGCCGCTACCTGACCAACGTGCCCTTCCCTTCCGATGAGCTGGGCGAATGGAAGGACAAGTTGCTCGTCAGCCCCTATTTCCCGGTCGGCACCGATTATGCGGAACTCTTCGCGAAGGGCCGCCGCCAGTCGGTGATGAAGGATGAGGATGCCGAGCCGAAGCAGATGCAGGGCTTCGGCCAGTCCGAACGCCGCGATGCGGAGCCTGCGGGATCGGACATGCCCGACATGCTCACCTTCGGCACCGGCGTCGTCGCCAGCTTCCTCGCCCGCGTGGCGCGCGAGCCGGGGATCACGATCAAGCTGAAGCACCGGGTCACGGGCCTCAAGCATGACGGAGACGGGCGCGTGACCGGCGCGATCGCCACCACCGACGACGGCGAGGCGGAGTTTGACGGCCCCGTGGTCCTCGCCACCTCGACCTTCGACAACGACCCCGATCTGGTGCGCGAATTCGTCGGGCTGGAGCCGGATCAATGGGGCAGCGTCGGCCCCAAGACCCTGCGCGGCGACGGGATCAAGCTGGTGCGTCAGGTCGGCGGCGCGACCGTCAATCTGCCCCCCACCGCCCAGACCATGCAGCCGGGGTGGAAGTCGGACTATAACGAAGGCTTCTCCTACGGCCCCGACACCGCCATGCCGCACACCATGATCGTGAACCGCGCGGGCAAGCGGTATTGCGACGACAGCTATTGGCCCGACGTGGCCGACAAGACGATGAGCAACCGGGACGTAAACCTGCCCTTCTTCCTCATCTTCGACGAGCAGAGCCATGAGAAATACGGGCTGGGCATGACCCCGCCGGGCGAGCCTTACCCCGAGGGCCTCGTGACCACCGCCGACACATTGGCCGAGCTGGCCGAGGCGTTGGGGATCGACCCCGAGGGCCTCACGCAGACCGCCGAGACCTTCAACGGCTACGTCGCCGCCGATAACGACGCCGAGTTCGGGCGCGGCACCAAGGAGTTCGTCCGCCGCTTCTATGGCGACCCGAACAACAAGCCGAACCCGGTGCTCGGCACCATCGAAAAGCCGCCCTTCCACGGCATGAAACTGCGCTTCGTCGCGGCCTCGGTCGGCAACAGCGGCATCCATGTGGATGGCGAGGGCCGGGTCTTGTCCGAGGACGGCAAACCCATTCCGGGCCTGCACGCCGTCGGCTCCTGCACCGCGCAGACGGTTTCCGGCACCGGCTATAACAGCGGGATCGCGCTGGGGCGTGGGCTGGCGATGGCCTACCTCGTGTCGCGCGACATCACGGGCGCGAACTGAACGATCAGGCCCGTGCCGGACAAACCGGCGCGGGTCACATCACGTCGAAGGGCAGCCGGTTGACCTGAGAATAGGTGAGATAGGCAAGCCCCGTGCCACCGATCCCCGTCACATGCGACAGGACCGGACCGTCCGCCGCCAGCAGCGCCTGCGCCGCCTCGGCCCCCTGCCCTTCCGGTGACAGTTCCACGAAAATGATCCAGTCGACGCCGCCCGGCTCGCTGTCCACCACCCGCTCGCCGTGACAGGGCGCGACCGCGCCGATCGCTTCGACCGCCGCCTGCACCTCGGCCTCGCCGACCCCGGTGAAGAGCACGATGATCCGGCGGTGTGCGATGGGCGGCGCGTCGTCCGCATGGGCCACCCAGTTCCCGATCCGCGCCCCCAGAAACCGCGCCTCGTCCTCTTTCAACTCGTCGCGCCGGGGCCATGTGTCGATGGTGTCATGCAGCCGTTCCGGGTCCGCGAACATCACTTCGGGAATCCCCAGATACTTGTCCTCGGCGCCGCCCTGCACCAGCAGGGTCCGCATCACGTGGTTCTGCACGTAATGGCTCAGCCCCGGCAGGTCTTTGGCGATCTCGGCGTGCGGGCCGGACCAGTGGGCGTGAAACTCGGCCGGGGTCATCCCGTCCTTCGCGCCGATCAGCACGACCCGCTTGTTCGCTTTCGTCTCGCTCATGCGACCCCCGCTTGGTTCAGGATGCGGCGGGCAGCGGACATGACCGCCTCGCAGCGTTCGTAATGCGTGCCGTTCGGAAAGCGTGCCGGCTCCGTCGGCACCTCCACGTCGATGCGTACGTCGCCCGGCAGGGCTTGCAGGAACCCGATCAGATCGAACGCCCCCTCGCCGGGGATTTTGCGGTCGTTCACGGCTTCAAACAGCCACTCGTCCCGCGCCCGCTCCAGCGGCCCGTCGCACAGTTGCGCGTGACCGATGGGCACGGCGCAGGGCTGCGACATCGACCCTATTCCGCCCTCGTTGCGGTAGAAATGCAGCACGTCCGCGCTGATCGCCGTGGTCGCATCGACCCCGCTCAGAAAGTCGCACAACTGCGGATAGGTCGTGATTTTGCCGAAGGCGTGGAACTCCACATGCGGCGACATCCCATGCGCCTCGGCCAAGGGCACGAACGCCGCCAGCGTGTCCTGTGCGCGGGAAAGATCGTCGTCCCCGATCACCACGGTCAGGCGCTTGGCCCCCAGCGTTCCGCCGACCTCAAGCCCGGTGCGCAGGTCGTCGGTGATCCCGTCCGGCCCCAGCCCGAACACCTCGAGGCTGTAGACCCCGACCCCCAGATCGTCGGCCTGCGCCTTCAGCGCCCGCGCCCGCTCGACGCTTTCCACGTAGGGCGCGCCGCTGTTCTTGCTGTGCTGGGCAAAGAGCGTGACGGTCGGACAGTCGAGCTTCGCCGCGATCTCGACCATCTCTTCCGGCTGCGCCGTGATCGCCACGAGCTGATGCAGGGAAAGCCGCTCCATCTCAGCCCGCCCGCGCAGGCAGCACCTGACGCGCGGCCCAGTCTTCGAGGCTGGTCATCTCCACCGGCAGCTCTTTCAGCACCGGCCCCATGTCCACGAAAAACGGCTTGTCGTCGGGATCGTTGTACCACGCGTATTTCTTGGTCATTTCGCGGGCGAGCACATCGGCGTCCAGCGTCGCGACGCCCCGGAACACCTCGGCCATGATCTCACCGCAGGTCTCCAGCGGCATACTCTCGAACCGAAGCGGCATGTCCCAGACTTTGGACAGCCGCCGCGCCAGATCGGGGCCGCGAATGGCCTCGGCCCCGCCCAGATCGAAGATGCGCCCCGCCAGATCGGGCCGCCCCGCCGCCGCCACCATCAGCTTGCCCAGATCGGCATGGCTGATCCAGCACACGTCCAGCGTTTCGGCATGAGGATAATACAAAAGGTTGTCCCGTTCGATCGACGGCCAGGCCCAGCCTTGCAGCAGGTTGTCGATATAGACCACCGGCTGCATCGTGATGACCGGCGCGCCGCTTTCCATCAGGATCTCGCGCATCTCCAGCCGCGCGTCCTGCGCCGCGATCCCCATCCGCTCCGCCGGGACCGGCATCGAGGTGTTGAACACCAGCACCTTCAGGCTGTCCGACCCCGCCGCCGCTTCCGCGATCACGCGCACGGCCGCCAGCAGCGGCTCGGCCGCTTGAAACGACGTGGACGGCAGGTTCAGAAGCACCGCCTCGGCCCCCGCCATCGCGCGGCGCAGGCTGTCGTGGTCGCCGTAATCGGCGGCCAGCGGCGTGACCCCCTCGGGCAGATCGGCCCGCGTGGGGTTGCGCGAGATCGCGGTGACCTCGTGCCCCTGCGCTGCCGCCTCGCGCACCTGCGCGATCCCCTGATCCCCGGTCGCGGAAAACACGGCGATTTTCATATCGGCCTCCTTTCGCGCCCTCCGGCGCGGGTCAGTTCAAGAGGTTCGGAAGATACAGAACGATCCCCGGCATCAGCACCAGCAGCAACAGAACCACCATATCCGCCCCGATGAACCGGGCCGTGCCACGGAAGATCTGCCCCAGTGACACTTTCCCCACGACCCCGTTCAGCACGAAAACGTTGAGCCCGATGGGTGGCGTAATCATGCCCACCTCCAGGAGCTTGGCGAGGAAGATGCCGAACCAGAGTTCATTGACCCCCAGCGTCGCCGCCACCGGCAGCACGATGGGCAGCGTGATGATCATCGCACCCGTGGGTTCGAGGAACATGCCCAAGATCAGATAGATGATGACGACGCCCGCAAGGAACAGGTAGGTCGACGAACTCATCGAAGCGATCACGTCCGAGATGTAGCTGTCCACACCCGACAGCGCCACGAACCGCGCCAAGAGGTTGGCCCCGATCACGATGAACAGCAGCGCCGAGGTGGTGGTGAAGCTTTCCGCCACAGAGGTGATGAAGTTGCGCCAGGTGAGCTTGCGCTGCCCCGCCGCGATCAGCACGCACAGCGCGGCCCCGACGGCCCCGGCCTCGGTCGGGGTGAACAGGCCCGCGAACAGGCCCCCGAACACGAGAAAGGCCAGAAGCAGCGCGGGGGCCACCTTGCGCAATTCGGTGAACTTCTCGCGCAGCGAATGCTTCTCGTCCGACCGCGGCGCGACCTCGGGCTTCAGCGTCGCCCAGCCGATCACCAGCACGACATAGGCGAAGGCCGAGAACAGGCCGACCCCTGCCCCACCGAGGAACAGCTTGTTGATCGGCACCTCGGCGATGATGCCGTAGAGGATGAGCAGGATACTTGGTGGAATGAGCGCCCCGATAGTGCCCGCCGCCGCCACCGTCCCGGTGGCAAGGCGCGGATCGTATCCGTGCTTGAGCATTTCCGGCACCGCGATCCGGCCCATCGCCGCCGCCGTGGCGACCGACGACCCGGTGACCGCCGCGAACCCGGACGCGCCGAAGATACTGGCGACCGCAAGTCCGCCCGGTAATCGCGCGAGCCAGACCCTCGCGGCATCGAACAGCCCCGCCGTGATGCCGGAGTGATATGCCAGATAGCCCATCAACAGGAACATCGGGATCGAAGACAGCTCCCAGCTCGCCGCGAAATCGAAGGGGATGACCTTCAGCGCGCCGAAGGCCGGGCGCCAGCCGAACATGGCGTAGATGCCGGCGAAAGGAACGGTGAACAGCGCGATGGCGATCGGCACGCGCATGGCGATCAGGAACAGCAGGATGCCGATCCCGGCAAGGCCAATCTGAACGTCGGTCATTCGTCATACCCTCCGGTCGCGGTGAAGCCGGGAAACGGATGCCGCTTGTCTTCGAATGCAGTGCTGCGGGCGATGTAGGCGATGAACTTGAGCACGAAGAGCAGCGTGAGCAGCCCGTAACTCGCAGGGGCTGCGAACCGGACGGGCCAGATCGGCACCTTCATGTTGCGCTCCATCGCGAAAGACCCGGTGTGGAACTTGTCCACGGCCTCGACCCAGGTGGCATAGGTGAGCAGCGCACAGACCGCCGCGCTCAACAGGAATATCCATCCCGCCAGATGTTTCTGGCCCCGCATCGGCAGGAACTGGGTCACCACGTCCGCCGCGACATGCTGGTTCAGCCGTTCGACATAGACCAACGGCAGGAACGTCACCATCGGCATGTAATACTTGGCGACCAGTGTCAGGGTCGCGGGCAGCGGTTTGTTGAAGAGCAACTCCATCACCACGTCGAGCGTGACCTGAACCATCATGATGACGATCGCAAAGGCGGCCAGAATGCTCAGGACAAGGGTGATGGCGTCGACGACTTTCAGCACGGATCTCATCTTGCCGGTTCGCCTCCGCCCCGTACCGGGATGCGGTCGGGGCCTGTTCTGGGGTTGGTCAGGGACGGGCCACCGATGGCGGCCCCTCCGGGTTTGAAGACGGCGGGCGCCCGGTCAGGCGCCCGCCCGCTTGGATCAATCCATGCCGTAGGAGGCGACGTCGACCTTCGACATGATCTCGTCGAGGTAAAGCTGGATGAACGGCTCCTGCTCCATCACGTCGATCTCGTTGGTCAGACCCTTCCACTTCTCGATCAGGGCCGTCACCGTCTCGATCTTCTCGTCCACGTTTTCGAGGCCATACTTCTCGTTGTATTCGGCGCGAACGACCTCAAGGTCCTGGGCGATGAATTCGGCGATCTTTTCCTGATCCTCGGCCGACGCCTCGTAGACGTTCTTGCCGGCGGCGCGGAATTCCTCGATGGCCGAGATGTTGCGCTCCTTGTTCAGGATCCAGCTCACGATCGGCTGAACGGCAGCGGCGGTCAGGATGCCGCGGCGGTTCTCTTCCGACAGACCCTGCCAGGTGTCGCGGTTCATCGTGGTGGCGAGACCCGCGAACATGGACCCCATGATGCCGGTGGTGAAGTGATCCGCGATCTCGATGTAACGCAGGCCGACGAGGTTCTCACCCTGGTTGAACGAGCAGTCCACGTTGCCGGTCGAAAGGGCGTCGTAGATTTCGTTGCCCGACAGCGCCACGCGCACGGCACCGAAGTAATCCGCGAAACGGCCCTGATCGGCGGCACCCGTGCGCACCTTCAGACCTTCGAGGTCGGCGATGGATTTCACCGGCTTGTTGCAGACCAGACCGTATTCAACGGCGGCGGCCCCGTTCAGATAGACCGAGTTCAGACCCTTGAGCTGCTCCTGACAGTCGGGGCAGTTCAGCATCACGTATTCCATCGACGCGCCGATGACCGCCGGGCCGGGCCACTTGGTGTCCGGGTCCGAGATCGCCAGAAGCGACAGGTCGGCGGGCAGGTTCATTTCCGAATATTCCGCCGGGAAATACGGGAACAGCGTGAACCCGCTGTCGGCCAGACCGTCGCGGATACCGCCCGACATCTCGGCAAGGCTGAGAAGCGACAGCGCGAACACCTTCATTTCGAGATCGGTGTTGGCTTCGATCGCTTCGCCGAACGCCACGGCGGCGTCGTAGTTGTAGCTGGTTTCCGGCAGGCCGACGGCGTGGCGCAACGTCTGCGCCTGTGCCCCGCCCACGGTCAGCGCACCCAGCGCGAGACCCGCGACCGCGGCGCCCTTGAGCCCGGAAAACCCTTTGAAGTCCTGAATGAGTGTCATGTTGTCCTCCCAATGTGTCGGACCTTCGCCCGACCGACCTTCGTTATGTCACGCGGCAGGTCTCCTCCACCCGCCACAACGACCTTGACCGCTTCGGGCGCCAGTCGTCTGCCCCGATAGCATTACCGAAACTTTCCATTGTGTATATATAAATCTCTTCCATATGCACAATCTGGTGCGATTTTGGTGTTTTTGGGGGGCCTGCGGCGGATCGACGGCCCCGCAACGCGCGAAAAAATCGCGACGGACGGGCACCGAGATTCGCTCAGAATCACTTTGAAAAGCGCCATTAGCGCGAAACAGCCCGTGACCGCATCCCGAGTTTCGCGCATTTCGGGAGCTGTGCAAAGTGTAGACAGACTCCCATTCCAAAAATACACATGAGCGGGATAATTACACACGCAGGGCGCGGCTCGGTCTCGGTTCGGGGCATCGCGGCACCCCCTGAATGACCCGAAAAGGCCCGCTCATGACCGCCCGTTTCCCCCACCTGTTCGCCCCCCTCAAGATCCGCGACATGGCGCTGCGAAATCGCATCATGGCCCCGCCCCACGGCCGCATCATCGCCGATCCGCAGGTGTCCGAACGCGAATACGCCAAATACGCCGCCTACTGGCTCACCCGCGCGCGCGCCGGGCTGGGCTGGATGGACGGGGTCAACGCCTTCATCGAC
>NZ_AAMT01000013.1 GCF_000152805.1 Maritimibacter alkaliphilus HTCC2654
TGCGCACAGGACGTCCCGGGAAGAGATTTTCACCACCATCCATGCGCTCCGAAATCAGGGACTTCCTGCAGCGAGATCGGGCGGCGAACAGGGTTTCCGCGTCGCAGCATCGCGAAATGGCTGCAGTTCGAAACACCACCGGACCGCAGGCGGGCCGCTTTGAAGCCGAGTTCGCCATGGTATTTTGAAGAGTTCCTGAGCCAAAGCTGGAAGGAGGGCATTCGAACTGGCAGCGCCCTTTTCAGTCTGATCCAAGAGCGTGGTTACGAGGGGAGCCAGTCGCATTTGCAGCGGCTGCTGGCGGGTTGGCGCAGAGCCGAACAGCAAGCGAGCGATCCCAAGGTAGAACACAAGATCCTGGAGCCGGTTCGGGACCCGGAAACGGGGCACGCGATCTCCCCGGTCATCGCGGCCGCGCTGTGCATCAAACCGCGCGGCAAGCTCACCTCGGATCAGGCGCGTAAAGTCGATGCGCTCAAGACCCGCTCTCCCGCCTTCGTATCGATGCGCAGCCTCGCCATGCGGTTCAATGGTATCCTGCGCGGCCGCGTGGCAGACCCGCTCCCTGCATGGATCGACGACGCGATCGAAACCGACCTGGCGCCCATCGTGCGCTTTGCCCGCACAGTGAACCGGGACTACGAAGCCGTCAAAAACGCCATCGAGATGCCCTGGAGCAACGGCCAAGCAGAAGGTCAGATCAATCGCCTGAAGACCCTCAAACGCGCCATGTACGGCCGAGCCGGTCCAGAATTGTTGCGGGCGAGAATGCTACCGTTCCACCACACAGATTGAGGCAGAGCCGATTAAAGGGCAACGCGACACCAGGTGAATCGGATTCCCGAGCCGCATCGCGCCCATCCAGATCACCAGAAGCGCCATACCGAGAAGAAAGCCGCCATTCACCAGTGCCCCGATGATCTCGGCGCGGTACCAGCCGAAACTCCGCGCCGAATCCGCCGGGCGGCGCGCAATGCGCTGCGCGATGATGGCCACCAGAACGCCGCCAACCGCCGACAGGGTGTGAAACGCATCCGACAGGACGGCAATCGAGCCAGTCCAGAGCCCGACGGCCAGTTCAATCACGAAGTAGACGCCGGTGAGCCAGGCCGAAATCACAAGGGCCTTGCCGGAACTCGGCATATGCCCGGCGTGGGAATGACTGGCCATATCAGCTCTCCTTCCGTTTCGTACCGGTCTTTCGCGTCGCGGCGAAGAGAACCGACAGGCCGGTAAAGCCACCCAGCGCAAGTGCGGTCCATGTGGCAGTGCGGGCATCGCCGTTCATCGCCTGGCTGCCCATGTGAGCGAGCAAGAAACTCGCTGGAATAATCCCGGCCATCGTGGCCAGCGCGAACCTCCAAAGATGCAGCTTGCTCAGACCTGCGGCGTAACTGATCATATCGAAGGACAGAAACGGCAGCAGGCGACTGCCGAAGACCAGGAAGGTCAGAGTGTTCTGGGACCCGAACAGGCCTGCGTTAATCTTCTGACCGAGATGACGCTCAACGAAGGGACGACCCAAGCCGCGGGCCAGACCAAAGGCGGCAAGCGCACCGAGTTCCGCACCTAGAACGACGAAGAGCGTCCCGTACGTGTGTCCATAAGCCGCTCCGGCGGCGAGTGCGATTGGCGCCGAGGGCAGGGGGCTTGCGACAATAGCGATTGTCATGAGCGCCACGATGACAATTGGTCCGGCAAGACCTGCCGCCTCGATCCAGCGGTCAATTTCCGCGCGATCCGGCAGGCGAATGTCAACGCCAAGGACGTCCGGGAAGGCCAATGCGACGACTCCCATCAGGAACACCGCCATAAGAAGGATGCGCATCATCATGGATCAAAACACGGCATAGAGCAGAACGAAGAACGTCGCTGCCAAAAGGTCAAAGGCCACGCAGAATGGAATATACCAGTTCGGAATCCGGGCGAGACGATAAGAATTGTGGTGTGACATGTCCCAAAGGGCGTGAAGGGCCAAGCCCAAGGGGAGGAAGGCCCACTGCCATATCAGCCCCAGGAACGCTGCTAAGCCGAACAAAAGGGCGACCGCGAGCTCTGCCCAGAACACGCGCGCTCTGCCGTCCGCAGCGCCAAAGCCGATATAGGCACCGCCAATCAAAGCAAGCGTGATCGAAGCAAGAGCTATCGAGCTTTGCTCATCCAAAAAAAGGTGAGCCGGCAATGTGAGAACGACAAGCAACACGCCAACCCATACGGGAGATTTCAAGATATCCCCGTGTCGATGGTGCGATACGTGATCGCCTGTCTTTTCGAAAATCTGTGCCATGGCTTTGTACCTAGGGATTCCAGCAACTGGAAGGTCAAGGGCTATTCATCCACGCGCGCAACGCAGCGCTCACTCAACCGTTCCACGGTGAGGTCAAAGGACCGATATCAGGACGTATTTGACGCTGACGCCAAGCTCATGTCCGACGCGCGTGGCGATTTTCAGTCATCTTTCGCCTTCTGCCAGACTTGCTGGCAGGCTGAGTAAAGAAACGTCGCTGACCAGGTCAGCAACATGAAGCCCAAAAGCGATTGCAGCATCAGCAATAGTCGAAAGGGCCCGACCACCTCTATGGACGAATAGCCAAGGGTCGAGAACGAGATGCCCGTAACATAGAGAACATCCTGAAACATCGGAGGGCTGTTGCTGAACGATTGCGGCAGAACGCTTGCCACCACCATCGTGTTGAACACGGCGAGCGTCACAAGTTCCAAGACATGCAGCAACAGCAACGTGGAAAACGTCAGGATGATCCGAAAGCCGGAGCCATCCGACCGCTGCGGGGAAAACTTCAGAATGCCCGACAACGCATAATGATGGACAATTCCCATCACGATCGCCGCGCATATTCCGACAAACATAGCCATCAACTCGGTCATACACCCAAACCCGTCTTCCTGTTCAAACAGGTCAATTTGACCATACATCAGGCTTTTAGCACAACGGGACCAATTGATTCTTCACTGGTCAGGCCAACGCGGGGGGCAACCCGTTCAGGGCGACATCCACCGGAACGGTCGGCAAGTTCGATGCGATCCAGCCAGGCCCTTCGCCTGATCCCAACATCCCTTCCGAGATATCGGCGTAGCCCGAATAACCAGCTTGTCTCAACGCTCGAAGCAGCGATGCGGAGCGTCCGCCAGTGGCGCAGATCAGTCCAACAGTGCGATCACCGCTCAGTTCCTTGGCCCTGAACAATCGGTCCGGAAAACCGGACGCGTGCATGCTTATCGGCCATACACCAGCACCTACGCCGGTTTCTTGCCACTCTTTGTGCGTTCTGACATCGATGATCCGCGCCGTATCCGATAGAAGCGCGTCAAAGGCATTCTCTGCCGACCAGACAGATCGGCTCTGCGCCAACAGCGGTGACGCCGCGACGGTCAGCACCGTCATATGAGCACCCAGAACGAAACGGCGCCGGTTCAAATCAAGAGCCATATTCGAAAACCTCATCCTTTGATCGGTTGCGATCCCAAAGGTCACATAACATACGCGCGACGCTACCCGGGAGCACGACACGGTGCAGGCACAGATTTGTATCCATCTGTAGCAAGGGACTGACCTGATACAAACGGCTACAATTCTGCCCATGAAACAGAATGCAACGATGATCTAGGAAGGACGCCATGGGACCGCCACCTCATATCCTTATCGTGGACGACCACGCTCAGATACGCGAAAGCGTCGCGCGCTTCCTGGAGAAGAACGGAATGCGCACGACCGTCGCCAGGGATGCCGTGGAGATGGATGCCAAGCTGGCCACTGGTCACTTCGACCTCCTCGTGCTCGATGTCATGATGCCGGGCGAGGACGGTTTGTCGGTTTGCCGCAGACTTGCGCCAGAGGGTGATCTTCCGATCATCATGCTGACGGCGCTTGGTGAGGAAACGGATCGGATCGTGGGTCTGGAAATCGGTGCGGACGATTATCTCGCCAAGCCGTTCAATCCACGAGAACTGCTCGCCCGCATCAAGTCGGTTCTTCGGAGAAGCAACCGCGACGAACCTGTGGCCGGAAGCCTCGCTGGGAGGAAAGTCTCTTTTGCGCACTGGATACTGGATACCGACCGGCAGGTGCTGATTGACGAGTCCACCACCGAGACCCCATTGACGACCTCCGAGTTCAAATTGCTGGCGGTCCTGCTGGAACGCGCGAGGATGGTGCTCAGCCGTGACCAGTTGCTTGACCTGACCGCTGGTCGGACGGCAGGCCCGATGGATCGCACCATCGACAATCAGATCAGCCGTCTCCGCCGCAAAATCGAGCCGGATGTACTTAGGCCCAGTGTCATCAAAACGGTGCGGAACGGCGGATACTGTCTGGCTGCCGATGTCGAGGATGCGCCGTGATGCGCCGTGCGATGAGATCTCTGAGCGGCCAATTGATCCTGCTTGTGGTCGCGGCACTTGTCGTGGCCCAGGTGATCAGCCTGTTCCTGTTCGCCGACGAGCGCAGCCTTGCGATCCGTGCAGCTTTAGGATTCGAGGCCGCGGGTCGCGCAGCGAATGTCGCGCGGTTGATCGAAGAGGCCTCGCTGGATCTGCAGGACTCGATCCTTCGCGCGGCAAATTCGCCTCTGATCCGGTTCGATCTGTCGGACGCTCCGATCGTGGATCACACCGGTCATTCGGACGGCGGCATCGTGGAAGCGCGCATACGCGCCCTGATGGATGACAGCTACAGCCGGGATATTCGCGTTGAATTGCACGAGGTCGAGGGCGAGTTGCGGCCTCTTCCCAATCTCTCGGACGAGATGACAGAAATGCATCTCGCGATGATGCGCGGAGAGTTGACAGCGGTTGAAATGAACCTGTCCATCGCCATCAAGGGAGCGCGTTGGCTGAATGTCGGAACGCGGTTCGAGCGACCGCCGATCCAATGGCCTTTCTATTCGATGCTGACCTTCGGGATTTCCGCCGGACTGCTTCTGGTGGCGATCTTCTGGTTTGTAATGACGCGCCTGACGCGTCCTTTGCGGCACCTGTCGAAGGCCGCGGACCATCTTGGCCGGGGCGAAGATGTGGGCGAATTGGCGGTCACAGGGCCGACCGAGGTCAGAGATCTGACCGTCGCATTCAACCGCATGCAACGACGGCTGACCCGGTTTGTCAGTGATCGTACACGTATGCTCGCAGCCCTTGGCCACGATTTACGCTCGCCGTTGACTGCCATGCGTGTCCGCGCGGAGCTGGTTGACGAAGAAGAGACGCGGGACAGCCTCATCGCATCGGTCGAAGAGATGCAGAGTATGGTCGAAGCGACGCTCACCTTTGCACGCGGCCTTACCGGATCCGAAGGTGCTGAAGTAGTCGATCTGCGCAATTTTCTGGACAGCTTGTGCAGCGATATGGCGGCACACTGCACCTTTGCCCCGAGTGATGATGTTGCCGTGCGGCTTCGACCCAACGCGTTCCGAAGGGCACTGAGGAACTTGCTTGAGAACGCCGTTCGCTACGGTGGTGCCGCAAAAGTCAGCTGGGCGACCCACGGTTCGAACCTCGTACTCAACATCGATGACAATGGGCCCGGCATTCCCGTCGACCAGTTGGAAAAGGTCTTCGATCCGTTCTATCGCCTCGAGCAATCGAGGTCTCTGGAAACGGGCGGTTATGGGCTTGGGCTCTCAATCGCGAGGACAATCGTCCAATCCCATGGCGGCGATATCCAGCTGGTCAATCAGAACAGCGCGGGTTTGCGCGCTGTTGTCACCATCCCGTTGGATGAAACCGAACTGATCGAAGGAGAAACAGATGAAACTGAACGCGTTGATCCTGCCGTTGCTGGCCAGCTTGCCCGCCAGCATGGCGCAGGCTGATGGACCAGGCTCCTGGACGGGGCACATGTGGGGCAGTGGCTATGGCTTTATGGGCGGCTTCATGATGCTCGCCTTCTGGGGTGCGCTGATCGCATTGGTGGTGTTTCTGGTGTTCAGGCTGCGGGACAATGGCACCCGTCCCCCGGACTCGGACGCGCAGGAAGCGCTCAGGCGCCGCTTTGCAAATGGGGAAATCGACGAAGAAGAGTTCCGTCGCCGCAAAGCAACGCTCGACGAATAGACCCCGCCGCGGACGCCAAAGCCGTCCGACGCGACGCCCACCGACGCTGAATAGGAAAGAACGCCATGGTCCCGGAAATTGGTCACTTCGCACTGGCCCTCGCACTGGCGCTTGCGCTTGTTCAGAGTGTTCTACCGATTGCAGGTGCGTCGCGTAGAAATGCCGTCTGGATGAAATCCGCCCAGGCGACGGCAATAGGACAAGTGCTGTTTGTGGCCATCGCCTTCGCAGCGCTGATGCAGGCTTTCATCGTCAGCGATTTTACCGTCAGGAACGTCGTCGAGAACTCCCATTCGCTCAAGCCAATGCTCTACAAGGTGGCCGGGACCTGGGGCAGCCATGAGGGTTCGCTGCTGCTCTGGATCCTGATACTCGCGGTGTTCGGCGCGGGCGTCGCCTGGTTCGGATCGAACATCCCCGCCGAGACCAAGGCGCGCACCTTGTCGGTGCAGGCGTGGATCAGCGTCGGCTTCCTGTCCTTCCTGCTGCTGACGTCGAACCCCTTCGAGCGGGTGTTTCCGCCGCCGCTCGACGGCAATGACCTCAACCCGTTGCTTCAGGACATGGGTCTCGCCATGCACCCGCCGCTCTTGTATTTCGGGTATGTCGGCTTCTCCATCGTGTTTTCCTTTGCCGTTGCGGCTCTTCTGGAAGGGCGCGTCGATCCGGCCTGGGCCAGATGGGTCCGCCCGTGGACATTGGCCGCGTGGGTCAGCCTTACGGCAGGTATCGCTCTTGGATCGTGGTGGGCCTATTATGAACTGGGCTGGGGCGGCTGGTGGTTCTGGGACCCGGTCGAGAACGTGAGCTTCATGCCCTGGCTTCTGGGCACGGCGCTGCTGCATTCCGCCATCGTCACCGAAAAGCGCGACGCGTTCAAAAGCTGGACCATCCTACTTGCCATCCTGACTTTCTCGCTTTCGCTGCTCGGGACGTTCATCGTCCGGTCAGGCCTGCTTACATCCGTGCATGCCTTCGCCGTCGATCCAGAGCGCGGGCTTTACATTCTGGGTCTGCTGGCCGTGTCCATCGGTGGGTCGTTGGCGCTCTACGCCTGGCGGGCGCCCGAAATGGAGCCGGGTGGTCTGTTTCGCCCGATCAGCCGCGAGGCCGGGCTGCTCGTGAACAACCTCATTCTGGCCGCCGCTACGGGAACGGTCCTGTTCGGGACGCTTTATCCGCTGATCCTCGAGGCTATCACGGGGGACAAGATCTCGGTGGGTCCACCTTTCTTCAATGCGGCTTTCATTCCGATGATGCTGGCGCTGGTCGTGTTCATGGGTCTTGGTCCATTCCTGTCGTGGAAGCGGGCTGATATCGCCGGGTTGCTCGATCGCATTCGGTTCGTGGTCGTTCTGGCGTTCATCGCAGCTTTGGCCGCATGGTATCTTCTGAACGGTGGGCCGATCATGGCCTATCTTGCCATCCTTGGCGCAGCGTGGCTGCTTTTTGCAACCCTACGGGAATGGGCGCTACGCATCCGCCTGTTCGAGGTTCCCCTTGCAGAGAGCGCGAGACGCGCGCGCAATCTGCCACGCGCCTCTCACGGTATGACACTCGCCCATGCCGGCGTCGCTGTGTTGATGATGGGGATGATCGGCTCGACCGGATGGAAGAGTGAGGAGATCGTCTTTGCCGCCCCCGGGACCGAAGTCACGATCGCGGGGTTCGACATCACCTTCGAAGGGGCCACACAGGTTCAAGGGCCGAACTACATCGCGGATCGCGGCACCCTTGTGGTCCGTCGGGATGGCGAGCTGGTCACGACGCTTTTCCCAGAACGCCGGTATTACCCGGTCGCGGAAAGCCAGACGACGGAGTCGGCCATCCGCTCTACATTGGCGGGTGATCTCTATACGTCGATTGCAACGCCAGCCTCCGATCAAGTGAACAACGCCGGAGCATGGACCCTTCGGATCCTCTATGAACCGCTCGTCAACCTGATCTGGATCGGCTCGATCCTGCTGGTGATCGGTGGCTGTTTGTCCTTGTCGGATCGCCGTTTGAGGGTCGGGGCGCCGCGCCGCGCCAAACAGCCAGCCAGCGATGCTGTTCCTGCCGAGTAGGAGAGAAGATGAAACGTCTCATTGCCGGGCTGCCGTTTATTGCGGCGGTCATATTCGGGGTTTTTTTTCTCTGGGGGCTCAATCCCGACCGGGATCCCAACGAGATCCCTTCCGTCCTGATCTCGCAACCGGCCCCGGCGTTCGACCTCGATCCCGTGCCGGGGTTGGAGACACCCGGCCTGGCCCGAAGCGATCTTGTAGGCAACGAACGACCGGTCGTGGTCAATGTCTTTGCGTCCTGGTGCGTGCCCTGCCGCGCGGAACATGCCGTGTTGACACGCTTTGTCGAACGCGAGGGCATGCGGTTGTTCGGCATCAACTACAAAGACAAACCAGAAGATGCCGTGAAGTGGCTCAATGACCTCGGCAATCCCTACGAACGGATCGGGTCCGACCTTTCAGGCCGGACAGGGATCGAATGGGGCCTTTCAGGCGTGCCGGAAACCTTCATCGTCGATGGCGATGGTACTGTTCTGTTTCGCTATGTCGGGCCGGTCGTGGGTCCGGACGCCGTCGAACGGTTCACGCAAGCCCTGAAGCAGGCAGGCGCACTGCCAAAGGGAGCAGCATCATGAGACAGTTGATTTTCGCGTTTTGCATCGGGCTCTTTCCCTTTGCCGCCAATGCGGTCGAACCAGACGAAATGCTGACCGACCCGGTATTGGAACAGCGTGCGCGGGAGATTTCCAAGGATCTACGATGCGTCGTCTGTCAGAACCAGGACATCGACAGTTCGAACGCGGGTGTGGCGCGGGACTTGCGTCTGCTCGTACGCGAGCGCCTGGTCGTTGGAGACAGCGACGCGGAGGTGATCGAATACATACGGGCGCGGTACGGGGATTACGTGCTGCTGAAACCGCCTCTGGAGCCTGCGACCTACGCGCTTTGGTTCGCTCCGATCGCTTTCGTTCTGATCGGGGTTTTCGTTGGTGGCGGGCTACTGATGAGTCGGCGAAAGCAAGAGGCATTTGAAGACTTGGGCTCGGAGGATGAGAACACCGTGTCCGAAATTCTCAGGCAAAACGAAGCGGGGGATGCGTCATGATCTGGGGTATTTTCGTTCTTTTGACGCTGGTCGCAATCGGAATTGTCCTCTACCCACTGCTGCTGTCCAAATCGAACACTCTCACCAGAGGGGATGCGGTACCGGCGATCCTCGCCGATCAGATGCGGGAAATCCAACGAGACATGGACCGCGGTTTGATTTCTGAACAGGAAGCTCAAGCGGCCAGACTCGAGATCAAGAAACGGATCCTCGCGACGACCCGCAATTCGGAAGAAAAAGCCGGATCATCCCGTAATGGTGGCAGAGTCACTCTCGTTGTCGCGGCGGTCCTCGCGCCGGTTATTGCCGCGGGCTACTATCTGACGATGGGATCGCCGGAGGTTCCTTCAATGGCCTTCGCTGCCCGTGCAGAGGAGCGGGCACAGACTGATGAAGTGACGGCGCTGGCAATACAACTTCGCGAAAGGCTTGTATCCGATCCGACCGGCGGCCCTAGCGAAGGGTGGATGCTGTTGGGCCAGACCTATCAGCGCATGGGCAGAGCAGCCGATGCCGTCGAAGCCTTCGAAGTCGTTGCCGAACGGGAGGATGCCACCTCCGCGACATTCTCCATGCTGGCAGAGGCTGTCGCGGTTGCCAATGACGGCGTTGTTATTCCACGGGCGAAATTGGCCATTGATCGCGCTTTGGACCTTGACCCATCCAATCCTGCGGCAACCTACTTCGAGTCTCTGTATTACTTTCAGCAAGAAGAGACGCGTAAGGCCTACGATCTGCTTGTTTCACGACTGAATCAGGAAGAGGCTTACGTTCCCTGGATGGAGACCTATGCAGCGCAGATCAACCGGATTGCAGCGGCAGCTGACCTTCCGGTCGTCAATCTACCCAGCGGGCCGACGTCGCAACCAGGCCCGAGTGCCGCAGATGTCGCGGCGGCGTCGGAGATGAATGACGCGGATCGCGCGGAGTTCATCCGATCGATGGTCTCGCGGCTGGCCGAGCGTCTTGAGGATGAACCGGACGATCTGGATGGTTGGATGCGGCTGGCAAATGCCTATACCGTCCTTCAGGAGCCCGATCGCGCCGTTGAGGCCTACCGCAAGGCTGAAGCGCTGTTGGAGCAGCAGCCCGCCAGTGATCCTCGGCGTGCGGCGGTCCGTGCCGCGCTTGAGCGGCTCGGCGGCTGACTACTGCTCGGTGTCCCGGTCGAGCAGGTCACTCCTGTCCGGCAACCTTTGCGGAAACATCCCGACCACTGGCTTGCGCCAAGGCGTTCATCACGTCCTCGGTTTTTAGCAATTCGGACAGCACAATGCCGTTCGGTGCCGATGGTCCGTAGACGGCATTGAAGGGGATGCCGTATCTGCCGAAACTCTCAAGGTAGCGGGAAATGCGCGTGTCCGGGCGTGTCCAATCTGCCTGCATCGCCGTGACTCCAGGCGCTTCAAGCGCGCTCCGGACTGGCTCCCGATCGATGATAAGTGTCTTGTTCGCTTTGCAAGTCAGACACCAGTCAGCGGTCACATCGACAAAAACGACCTCTCCTGCGGACACGCGTTTCGCTATTTCCGAACGATCAAATGCGATCCAAGCCATTGCCAACTGCGGCGTCGAACGCGCAGGTGCTGATTGCTGCAAGAGAGGACCTGCGGCAATGGTCAGGACAAGGCTGGCTATGGCAATAGACCACCTGAATTGGGACTGCACATTCGGGAGAGATAGTATCAGAACGGCGAGACCGGACAACGCCGCGACCGCGATGACAGACGCAAGCCCGGCGACACCGTCGAGCACCCAGAACAGCCACACGGCGGTTGCAAGCAACAAAACCCCCATGACGCTTTTGATGATCAGCATCCATCGACCAGGCTTGGGCATGAATGCGACCAGACGCGGGAACGCGGCGATGACGAGATAGGGCAGGGCGAGGCCGAGCCCGAGGCTCGTAAAGACGATGAGGATGTCCACGCCACGCCCGGCCAAAGCAAAGGCCACCGCGGTGCCGAGGAACGGTGCCGAACAAGGCGTCGCCATGACGGCACCGAACATGCCAGTGAAAAAGTCGGCGGAATACCCGTTGCGTCCTCCGGCCCCTGCAAGCCGCGTCTGCATGCCGTGTGGAAGGGCGAACTCGAACGCTCCGAACAGATTTGCCGAAAAGACGAGCAGGACAGCGATCATCGCCGCAAGAAACAGCGGGCTTTGAAACTGCAAACCCCACCCGACGCTGAGGCCTGCCGTCTGGAGCGCCCAGAGGACGAGCGCCAGACCCCACATGAACGTCATGATGCCGGCGCTGGCAGCGACGAAACCGAACCGGACACGGGTTGTGTCGTGATCGGTGTGTTTGAGCACAGACGACACCTTGATGGACAGCACCGGCAGCACGCAGGGCATCACATTCAGGATCAATCCGCCCAGCAGCGCGATCGCGGCAATCCAGATCAGTTCCATCATGTCCGGTGTCGTGGCGGCCAGTTCAAAGGGTGGTGCTATTCCTTGCGCCACGCGATCCGCGATGATCGTGAAGGCCCGGTTCTCGCCGTCGGTGACGGTAATCGACGGAGCCACTGTCACATCCGTATTCGACGAGAGGATCGGCAAGCGCGCCCAAAGCAAACGATCCTCTTCTCCCAAACGGATATCGGGTTTGCCAAGCGCAACACCCATACCCAGTTCGGGAAACACATCCGGCGACTGGAGTGGTTCATCGACGCGAAGGCTGACGATCAACTCCGTGAGGTCTTCGTCGATGAAGGCATTTGCCTCGCTGACGCCGCTCGTCTTGGCCCCTTCGGGGACGCGCTCGGAAAACGTACCGATCAGCCCAGCCGAAGTGCTGTCGATGACGTTGCCCCGTCCGAGGCGAAGTGACAGGTCAAACTCTTCCGGGACACAGACATTGGAGCACACCAGCAGTTTGACCTGCGCGGAAAGAGTCACAGGTGCGCCGGGATCTTTGAGCGTTATGCGCAGCGGAAAGACGACTTCACCCGCATAACCAAAATTTTCGATGCCGAAGGCGGTGAAGCGCGTCGGGGCGGGCCACATGAATTCGACATCTGCGACGTTTTCGGAACCGCTCCATTCGACCGAAGGCGGTATTCCCACCTCGCCCGCCGACCGCCAATAGGTCTTCCAGTTTTCGTTCAGTTGAAGGTGAAGCCCGGCTGACAGAGTCTGTGTGTTCTCGGGAACGCCGTCCTGTACACTAATGAGATGCGCGGTGAGTGGCGCGCTCTGGTATTCAGCAGAGGTTGCTGCCGCGACACTTCCAGAGACAACGGCCAGGAGCACGAAGGGAATAAGCAAAACCCGTCGCAGGATCAAAAGGCAATCGATCAAGATACCTGCTTCCTTCCCATATTTTCCGCAGATTTCGCCAGGACGGCGGAAATTGCGTCAAAGTCCACCTGTGGCAAAACCCTGACGACCGTCCGCACAGACAATTCGCGCAACGCCAGTCGCAGAAGATGAAAGGGTTCGACACCCATCCGGCAGAAGGTCTGACGCTTGCTTCGTGGACACGATAGCCTTCAGATCTAGGCAGTCTGCAAGGCTTCCCGCGCAACCTCCAAGTAATGTAACCATCAACAGCAATACGAATACCTTTGCTTTCCCTCGCACATCACTGCCTGTTGCGGGCGACGCTAGGAATCACGGAACTTATGGGCTCGGGCGCTTCCTCGATAGTATCGTTTGCCTTGTCGGAACGGCACGATTTCCCCATGAATCTATGCATCACAAGATGCGCTCCAACGCACAACAGGAGCGGGGCGAAAGCCGATGCATTGCCCCACATACCCGCAAGCGTTCCGCCAGCGAGAAAAAAACCGATCACGGGCAACAGCATCACAATGCAACACGCCATCATTCCGTAATGCATGAGCTTGTCTGTAATCGGCTTATTCTTGGGATTTTCGTCGTCCATGACACCCTCTTTGTCTCGTTCCTGGCGTCATTTGCGACCCTCCAGCAGGGTAAGGTCAAGGATACAAATGGATACACTTCTCGCGGCCTTGTCAGGTTGCCTGATGCCGGGTCTCCCGTAAAAGACATGTACAAACCGTAGGCTAGGAGTGTGTCATGACGACATCGCGAAACAACAAGATCAATCGACGAAGCCTGTTGGGGTATGCGGCTGTCGCTTTGGTTGCACCAAGCGTGGTTCGAGCCGAAACCATTCGCCGCAACATTTCTTCTTTCCGAGTTCATGACTGGCAAGACCATTTCGACACGCTCGGCAAAGGGATCATCATCTCAGACACCGTGACGATGGCGCTACAGCACTGGACAGCGGACGGCGAGATGCGGATTTACCCGACATCCGTTCCGCTGACCGACGAACTCACCAAACGCGGTTACACTGAAGTGGTGGAAAAACGCAAAAACCCCAGTTGGGCGCCGACGCCCTCCATGCGGGAACGCAATCCGGAATGGCCGGCACGTATCGAGGGGGGTGATCCGGACAACCCCTTGGGTACTCGCGCACTGTACCTGTCGTGGCAGTACTACCGTATTCACGGGACACAGGACACGCGCAAGATCGGCCGCCGGTCGTCAAACGGCTGCATCGGTTTGTTCAACGAACAGATCGAGGAAGTCTACGAGCGAGCGCCTGTCGGCACTCAAGTCAAACTCATCTGACCCAACGGGCAAGGCGGAAGATACAGGCATGGACAAATTAACTGCGCTGATTGGTGCCGTTTTTGTTATCGGCGGGGGTTTTGCCGTTTGGCAGTTCGTTGGAGCCGAAGATTTAGCGGTTGGCCACTCCATGACGCCACCTGACACAAGCGAGATTGCCGAAGGCGATCCGATCGTCCAGGTCCAGCTGCCTGACGCACTCTCGCAGCAGGCGGCGCTTGGGAAGAACATATTCGAGGCAAAATGTTCCGAGTGTCACGGCGAAAATGCCGCCGGTCGCAACGGTGTTGCGCCGCCTCTCGTGCACAAGATCTACGAACCGAGCCACCATTCGGACATGGCTTTTGTTCTGGCAGCTCAAAACGGCGTCCGTGCACATCACTGGAATTTCGGTAATATGCCTAAGATCGAGGGATTGACCCAAGGAGACGTCAAGATGGTGGCCGCCTATGTCCGCGAATTGCAGCGGGCCAACGGGATCAACTGATGCGTTGGTCGAAGACGAACCGATGGATTCTGTCGGCCGTTTTCGGCCTTTTCCTTGTAGTACTCGGGGTGCCAGAGGCGCCGGTATATCATGGTGAAACGTCGTTGGGGCAGGAATACCATGGTCACGAAGACGCAGGGCCATCGACCGAGGCCTCTGGCCACTGCCATCCAGGCCTCGATTGTTCTGTCCCGGCAGCGTTATTGCTTCAGCCGAACATGGCGTACGAGCCTTCTTTTCTGAAAGCCGTCATGCAAGACGGCGCGATCCAACGAACCGAATTGCGCCCGATCAGCGATCCTCCACCGCCCCGACGGTGGGTCTGATTTCACATCGCTCGAAAAGCAGACCCAAAGAAGGATCGAAGACATGAAAAAGACGACTATCGTAGCGGCAGTGTTGATTGCAGGTACTGCGGTCACGGCATTCGCGCATAGCGGTGCCACCGGCATCGTGAAAGAGCGCATGGATGCCATGCTTGCAATGGGGAAGGCGGTCAAGACCGTGGCCCCGATGATGCGGGGCGAAACGGCCTATGACGCAGAAACAGTGCGCGATGCCGCGCGCCTGTTCCAGCAGCACGCCGGTGAGAGCATGACAAAGCTGTTCCCAGAGGGCACAGGGGGCATGCCCTCGGAAGCCAAGGACGAGGTGTGGACCGACTGGGAGCGCTTCGCGGCATTGGCAAGTCAGCTGGAAGAATACTCTGAGGGCCTGGAACGCGCAGCCGACAATGGATTGGGCGGCATGAGCGGCAATACCTCCATGGATGGCGCCTCGATGATGGGCGGCGGGTCAATGATGGGAGGCGATACAACCATGATGGGCGGGAGCACGATGATGGGCCGAGGCGACATGATGGATGCGGCCGCCATTGCCGAAATGCCCGCCGACGCAGCATTCGCGATGACGACCCAGGTCTGTTCCGCATGCCATGAACGCTTCCGGGCGGAAGAAGACTGACCATGCGCCGGTTCTTGACACTCGTCAGCGGGGCCGCCGTGCTGGGCGCGGCCAGCCTCGGCGTCGTGATTGCATGGCCTGTCGGCAGTGCAGTGACTCCGATTGCAATAGAGGGCAATGTCGACCGGGGCGCATATCTGGCGCGCGCCAGTGGGTGCATTGCCTGTCATACCAATTTTGAAGCGGGCGGCGCACCACTTGCCGGAGGGGCGCCGCTCGAAACCCCGTTCGGAACGTTCTACCCGCCCAACCTGACGACAGACCCGGAACATGGCATGGGCGAATGGACGGCAGAACAGTTCGCAAAAGCCGTGCGGCAAGGCATCGGCCCCGATGGAACGCCGTACTATCCGTCTTTCCCGTACACCTTCTATGCGGATTTTTCTGATCAGGATATCGCTGACCTCTGGGCGGCGTTTCAAACCGTGCCGCCCGTGGACGAGCCTGCACCAGAAAATGATGTCAGCTTCCCATTCGACCAACGATGGGGGCTGAAGCTCTGGCGAGCGGCGTTCTTCTACGATCCGGATACCGAACCGATTGAAGGGCGAAGCGACGCATGGAATCGAGGACGGGAATTGGTGCGCGGTGCGGCACATTGCGGAGCCTGCCATACGCCGCGCAATCTTGCGGGAGGCCGCGATATCGGTGCTTCCTTTGCAGGCAACGCCCAGCTTCCCGGTGGCAGCAAGGCCCCCGCGATACGGCCAAAAGACCTGGTCAAAAATGACTGGACGGTTTCAAACCTCGCTTATGCGCTCCAGACCGGCATCACCCCTTCGGGCGATGCTTTCGGCGGCAGCATGGCGGAAGTGGTTCGCGAGGGAACTCGGTTTCTGACACCTGCCGATCGCGAAGCGATGGCGCTTTTCCTGCTGAACAAGGACACGGTCGAGGCGGAGAACCCCGCGTCGAATTAACACCACGCGGGGGCAACACGCCCCCGCTTTCTCGAGGATCGAAATGAGACAAACACGTCGGGATTTCTTGCGCCATGCAACACTGGCGGCCTGCGCGGCGGCCATCCCGCAGTCGGCTTTTGCCGCGACCCCGTTCGAGGACCTGATTGCCAAGGTTGCACGTCGACAGCTTCTTCCGGACACCTACCCGGAAACAGAGATCTGGGGCTATGACGGCCTCGTTCCGGCCCCGGAAATCAGGGTCACACAAGGCGATCGGGTGCGTCGCAGGTTTCGCAACGAGGTACCCGATCCCAGTTCGGTTCACTGGCACGGAATCCGGATCGACAACGCGATGGATGGCGTTTCAGGGCTGACCCAAGAGGCCGTAGCGCCGGGTGGAACCTTTGACTACGACTTCGTCGTACCGGACGCGGGCACCTATTGGTATCACGCGCATAATCGCTCATACGAGCAAGTCGCGCGTGGTCTGCGCGGTGCCTTGATCGTCGAAGAGGTCGATGGACCGGACATCGACCGCGAGGAAGTCATCGTTCTGGAGGACTGGTTGCTCGACCCTGAGAGCGGGCAGCTGTTCGACAATTTCGAACAGCCCATGATGATGAGCCACGGTGGACGTACCGGCAACTTTATCACGACCAACGGGCGCTATGACCTGACCTTGCCCGCGCAGCGCAACGAGCGCATTCGCTTGCGGATCATCAACGCAGCAAGCGCTCGAATTTTCCCGCTGAGGCTCTCTGGATTCAGTGGCTGGACGGTGGCCGTGGATGGAATGCCAACCGGCCAACCCCAGTCGGTTGACGGCGAGTTGATCCTCGGCCCGGCACAGCGCGTCGACTTAATTGTGGATGTGACCGAAGACGAAGGCGGCACCGCCCAATTGCTTCGCATCGGCGATGATGATCAACTGACCCCGTTGGTGAGTTTTCTGGTCAACGGCACAGCCAGTTCAGTACCAAGAGGCAAGCCACTGCCGTTGCCGCCGAACCCCGCGGCACACGCCCCGGACCTTGCCGATGCGCGTGATTTGCGACTGGTCATGTCCGGCGGGGCAATGGGGCGAATGCAGTCCGCATTGCTTGGCGGGGAACGTCTTGGATTCCGTCAGCTTGCCCAAGCGGGCAAATTCTGGGCCCTGAATGATGTCGCCGAAATGACCTACACGCCACTGGCCGATCTATCCCTGAACGAGCCGGTGCGCCTGAAGATCGAGAACCAGACCGTTTTCCCACATGCGATGCACCTGCACGGGATGCATTTCCGCGAGCTGCGCCCCGACGGCGCGTTCGGGCCGATGCGGGACACGATCCTGTTGGCCGGCAACGAGTCCCGGGAGATCGCCTTTACGGCAGACAATCCCGGCAAGTGGCTGTTCCATTGCCACATGCTCAGCCACGCCGCATCTGGCATGACAACCTGGATACGGGTCACATGAGATATCTCGTTTGGTCCCTTCCGATCACTGTCGCAGCAGCCGCCTTCACGTATTGGCTCTCGACCAGTGCATCCTCGGATGTCGGCAGCGCGTCCAGGGCGGAGAGCTACGACATCGAAGAAGGCGCGTTGCTCTACGCAGAAAACTGTGCGTCTTGTCATGGCGCGGGTCTGGAAGGCCAGCCGGAATGGCGAACGCCCGGCGCGGATGGGCGCCTGCCAGCACCACCACATGATGAGACGGGTCACACCTGGCATCATCCTGACAGCCTGCTCTTCGAATACACAAAACTGGGGGGTGCGGCGCTTCTGGCGCGTCAGGGCGTCGAATTCGACAGTGGCATGCCCGGTTTCGCAGACGTGCTGACCGACCAGCAAATTCACAACATCCTGGCCTTCATCCGGTCCACCTGGCCAGACCGCATCCGCGAAGTCCAGGCCGCGCGGACAGAAGCCGACGAACAACGGGGAGAGAACTAAAATGCGTTTCAGACAAGCCTTCACGACGGTCGCGATAGCTGCCTTGCTTCCGATACCGGCACTCGCGGACGAACTGTCAGAGTCCCGGGTCAAGGAACTTGTGCTCGAGGCAATCCGCGAGAACCCGGAGATTGTCATGGAGGCCGTGGCGATCCTCGAACAAAGGCAGGCGCAAGCGCAGGAGCTCAGTCAGGCCCAAGTTCTGAATGACCAGCGCGATCTGATCGAGAACGATCCGAATGCGCCGGTTCTCGGCAACCTGGAAGGGGACGTCACTGTTGTGGAATTTTTCGACTACAACTGTCCCTATTGTCGGCGGGTCAAACCCGAGGTGCGGGCTTTGATCGAAGACGATCCCAACATTCGCCTCGTCTATCGTGAATGGCCCATTCTCGGAGACGGATCGGTGTTTGCCGCGAAAGCGGCCTTGGCAGCGCGCAAGCAGGACAAATACGAAGAGTTTCACTGGGCAATGATGGGGCTGGAAGGCCGCGCGGAAGAGGCCTCCGTGCTGCGCGTGGCCGAGGAGATCGGCCTGGATATCGCGCAGTTGCGCAAGGACATGGAGGCCCCCGAGGTCGAAGAGCACATTGCGACCTCCATGCAACTGACCCAAGCTCTGGGCTTTAACGGCACGCCGTCTTTCGTGATCGGGGATGCGCTGGTCCCGGGCTTCGTCGAAAAGGCGCAGCTTGCCGACTTGGTCGAGGAAGCCCGCAAAGTCGAAGACTGAAATTCTGTGCCCGGACCACCCTTGGGTGGTCCAGGCACTGCATCAAGCGGCCGCAGGTTCCACGTTGTAGCCCGCATCCCGAATGATCGCTTGGACCTGATCGGCTGGTAACACGCTGTCGACATGCACCTGTCGGGCAGAAAGGTCACATTCTACGCCTGCATTCGGATCTGCGCTCTTCACCGCGCTTTCGATTGCTGCGGTGCAATGCCCACAGCTCATGTCCGGAACGCTGAACTTCATCGGAACCACTCCTTGATCTGATTTCTATCGGTGACATGGGGCTTCCCCCCGCTGGAAGGTCAAGTGAAGAAATTTATTTGGCGCCCTCCCATTGACCCTCCAGTAACTGGAAGCCTCATATTCCACTTCGAATGGAAAAACAGGTGACACATATGCCCGAACCCAAACAGATCAGCCTGCCGATCGAAGGCATGTCATGCGCGTCCTGCGTTGGCAGGGTCGATCGCGCATTGAATGCAATCGACGGCGTAGAGGATGTGTCGGTGAACCTTGCCTCGGAAACTGCTCGCATGAGCGTGGACGCGCTCAAGCGCATTCCCGACATCATCGAATCCCTTCGCGAGCTGGGCTACCCCGCGCGGAAGGCCAGGGCCGAACTCACGATTGCAGCGATGTCCTGTGCCTCTTGCGTCGGGCGGGTCGATAAGGCGCTTGCCGCGGTGCCCGGGGTGGTCGAGGTGAACGTCAACCTCGCCTCAGAGACGGCGACGGTCGTTTACGTCGAAGGTCTTGTCACGACATCCGATCTGATCGAATCAAGCGGCGCGGCAGGGTATCCAGCAACCGTGGCAACGGCCCAGGCCGGTGACGACAGAGTTGCGCGCAAGGAGGAAGAGGCTCAGGCGCTTGCCAAACGGGTCACCTTTGCGGCCATCCTCGCCTTGCCGGTCTTCCTGATCGAAATGGGTGGCCACGTCATTCCGGCCGTTCATATGCTGATCGAGACCACGATTGGCCAGCAGACGAGTTGGCTTCTTCAGTTCGTGCTGACGACAATCGTTCTCTTCGGCCCGGGCCGGACGTTTTACACCAAGGGTTTCCCGGCCTTGTTCCGGGGTTCCCCCGACATGAACAGCCTCGTCGCGGTCGGCACCGGGGCGGCTTACCTTTATTCCGTGGTTGCGACATTCGTACCGTCGGTCCTGCCTGACACGCTGCGCACCGTCTATTTCGAGGCGGCAGCGGTCATCGTCGTTCTGATCCTTCTGGGGCGGTTTCTTGAAGCGCGCGCCAAGGGGAGAACGGGCGCGGCCATCCAGAAGCTATTAGGGCTTCAGGCGCGGACTGCACGCGTGATGCGGGACGGAGAAAGCGTCGAGATCGAGATCGATGCGCTGGTTCAGGGTGACATCGTCATCGTGCGCCCTGGTGAACGCATCGCGGTCGATGGCGAGGTCATCGAGGGGACCAGCCGCGTCGACGAAAGCATGCTGACAGGCGAGCCGATCCCCGCTGAAAAAGGTGCCGGAGATACGGTGACCGGCGGGACGGTCAACGGCGCCGGAAGCCTGCAGTTCCTCGCCACGCGGGTCGGCGCCGACACGACCCTGGCGCAGATTATTCGCATGGTCGAAGAGGCCCAGGGCGCCAAACTGCCGATCCAGGGATTGGTCGACCGGATCACCTTGTGGTTCGTGCCTGCCGTGATGGCGATCGCGGCGGCGACCGTGCTGGTCTGGCTGTTTTTCGGGCCTGATCCGGCCCTGACGATGGCGCTGGTCGCCGGTGTGTCGGTGCTCATCATCGCGTGCCCCTGCGCGATGGGGCTTGCGACGCCGACCTCGATCATGGTCGGGACGGGACGTGCTGCGGAAATGGGTGTCCTGTTCCGTAAAGGTGACGCCTTGCAGCAACTTGATTCCGTTGATGTGGTCGCCCTCGACAAAACAGGCACGGTGACCGAGGGGCGACCCGCACTGACTGACCTTGTGCTGGCGGAAGGGTTCGATCGCCCAACAACGCTCTCGAAGATCGCTGCCGTGGAGTCGCTCTCCGAGCATCCTGTCGCGGACGCCATCGTGCGGGCCGCGCGGGCCGAGGGCGCACCTCTTGTGGCGGCCGAAGGCTTTCAATCGGTCACAGGTTACGGCGTGCGCGCCGTGGTCGAAGACGTGGAGGTGTTGGTTGGGGCCGACCGCTACATGGCGCGCGAAGGCATTGACGTCTCGGCATTGGCTCCAGAGGAAACGAAGATCGCAAGCAAGGGTCGCACGGCGCTTTACGCTGCCATAGATGGGCGTGTCGCCGCCGTGATCGGCGTGGCCGATCCGGTCAAACCGGCAAGCCGCGCAGCCATCGCAGCGCTGCACGAAAAGGGTCTTGCGGTTGCGATGATCACCGGCGACAAACGCGAAACCGCCGAAGCCATCGCCCGCGAAACCGGTATCGACCACGTCATCGCCGGCGTCCTGCCGGACGGCAAGGTTGCGGCGCTCGGCAGTTTGCGCCAAGGGAACAAGCGCATCGCCTTTGTCGGCGACGGGATCAACGACGCCCCGGCGCTGGCGCATGCCGATGTGGGCATCGCCATTGGAACCGGCACCGATGTGGCCATCGAATCTGCGGATGTCGTCCTGATGTCGGGCGATTTGCGCGGCGTGGTGAACGCCTTCGAAGTATCGCGGCGGACCATGCGCAACATCCGGCAGAACCTGTTCTGGGCCTTTGCCTACAACGTGGCACTTATTCCGGTCGCTGCCGGGGTGCTTTATCCCGCCTTTGGGTTGCTCCTGTCACCAATCCTTGCGGCGGGTGCGATGGCGTTGTCCTCGGTGTTTGTCCTGACCAATGCCCTGCGGCTGCGGCGCATCGCGCCTGCGATGGACGAGCAGCGCGCAATCCCGGCAGAGCTGGCAGCCGCCACTCCTGCTCCAGCAGAATAACGGAGGTTCGACATGAACATCGGAGACGTTGCCCGACAATCGGGTGTGCCCCCAAAAACAATCCGCTACTACGAGGACATCGGGCTGATCCGCCCGAACCGTAGCGAGAACGGCTACCGCGCGTTCACCGAGAGCCACATTCACAAGCTGGCGTTTCTGGGTCGCGCACGGGCCTTGGGGTTCACCATCGAAGATTGCAGGACGCTCCTGTCGCTCTACGAGGATGAAAACCGCGAAAGCATGCAAGTGAAGGCGGTTGCGGAAGACCATCTGCGCCAGATCGAGGAAAAGATCGCGAAACTGCAATCCATGCGCGCGACGCTCGCCGAACTGGTGGAAAAATGTGCCGGGGATCACCGGCCCGACTGCCCCATCATCGAGGATCTGTCGCCGGAGCGGTTGGCCAAGTGACAGGCAAGAAGGGGCTGTACCTCAGAACCAGATCGCGCGGACCGGCATCCAGATACCCATGAAGATCATCATCAGGTTTTCCGTCAGCGAAATGAACCCCAGCGGGACGGAACTGTCACCGCCGACGCAGGCGCATTTCAGCTCTCTCTTGTCGATATAAACAGCCTTGAACACGCTGACAGCGCCGACCGTGCCGATAAACAGGGCGACAGGCGCCGAGAGCCACAGCAGCGCGCCGGCAGTCATCAGGACACCTGCCAACGCTTCGCCGAACGGGTAGACCTTGCCGTATCGCACCCATTTGCGCGCCAGCAGATCGTAGTTGAGGAACATCGTCGAAAACCCTTCGACATCCTGCAATTTCTGGATCGCGAGAATGGTCATGGACAGCGAAATGAACCATTCGAACCCCCGCAAGGTAAGGACCGACCCGTACTGGTGCCAAGACAGGCCCAATGCCAACAGCGCGGCAACGGAAAAGATCGCGATGACCGGCTGGTAGGTCGTGTCGCTTTGCTCTTCCTCGGGTGGGTCAATGTCGAAAAACACCCTGAGATCATCGTAACCGCCGATCCGTTCGTCCCCGATGAAAGTCTGCGGCGTCGTCTCGACCCCGTGCTTCTCCATGAAAGCATCGGTGTCTTCACGGGTGTCAAGCGGATGGTCTTCCACCTCGAAGCCTTGCCGCTCCAGCAGGTCTTTCGATTTCAGACCGTAGGGGCAGACATGGCCCGGCATGACCATGCGATAAAGCTGCGCGGATTTACTGTCTGTGTCGCGGGGCATGTCCTTTCCTCCTTATCCGCTGCACGTAAGTTGACCACGGAACCCGGCTTCGTAGTCGGTTCCCGCGCTGACGATCAGATCGGTCAGGTCACCGTTCGTCTCTGCGATCTCGGCCGACAGCGGGCCTTCAGAAAATGCATTTTCGCCCTGCGCATTCAGGCGCACCAGATCACCGCTGATCTTCATTGCGGCGGCAGACCCTTCGCCGGTTTCACCAGTCACCAGTACAGCCGGACTGTCCGAGGTGTAAGCAAAGCGGCAATTTCCGCCATTCGGGAACACCGCAGCGATTTCGTCTTCCGTCAGAAACTCAGGATCGACCTTCGACACGACCTCCGTTTGAAGCGCCTGTTGCGCATCCACAACCTGCGCCGGCGTTTCGCTTCGCGTGGCCGATGCTTCGCCGTTTGCTCCAATGTCAGCAATAAGGTAGCGCATTTCGGCGATTTCCTTGTCCTGCGCATAGATAATGTCGTCTGCGAGCCCCCGGACGCGCGGGTCGGTGATCTCGGCACGAGTCGACGTCATGATGGCGATCGAGTGGTGCGGGATCATGGCGCGCATGTAGGACCTGTCCTGCACCGTGAATTGCCCGCGAACCAGCCAGAGGCTCGCCGCGAAAAGGACTATTGCGCCAACGAAAATCGCGATGTTGGCTTTGGTGTTCTGATACATGGACAACATGTACGCCAACATGATCACGGCCATGGTCGCCCCCATCAGGATGGCCATGTAAAGGCGTGTCTCCGAAAAGAAGATATGGCCCCAAAGATAGGTGTTCAGGTACATCAGAACGAACATGACCACGGTCGATGTTCCGATCATCATAAAGAATCGTGAGTAGTGCATTTCCAGTCACCTCCTTGCAGTTCTCTGTAAAACAACAACATTCCAGCGCTGGAGAGTTCCAAAAGCACGAATTTTCGTAGTTTCAAGGCAACAAAGGCGCGTCGTTTGCCCCGGTTCACGGCTTCTTTTCTTTGCCCCTGACGCGCACTGAATTTTCATGGGTCCGAGGAGATCGCGCCATGCAGAATTTCACGAGACGAGAATTGATTTGTGCCGGAGCGATGGGTTGCTTTCTGCCCACAACTGCCTGGGCCCACAAAGTCAAATTGCCCGAACGGTTCGAACCACAATTGGTAAACACCCGTCGTGGTGACTGGGTTAAAGGCGATGTCCACGTCGTTCCCGACGATTTTTTCCTTTATTTCATGCTCGAGGACGGGATGGCGATCCGCTACGGGGTCGGGGTAGGGCGCAAAGGTTTGTACGAACCCGGAGAGTTCACGGTAGCGCGCAAGGCCAAATGGCCATGGTGGCGGCCAACGAACGCCATGATCCGGCGCGAGCCACGCAAATACGCAAAGTACAAGGATGGACTGAAAGGCGGGCCAAACAACCCGCTCGGGGCCCGCGCGCTCTATCTCTACGATGCCGAGGGACGCGATACCTATCTTCGCATTCATGGAACGAACGCCCCGGAGACAATTGGGTCTGCCGTGTCGAATGGATGCGCGCGGTTGACGAATGAACATGTGAAGGATCTGTACGAACGCGTTGAAATCGGCGCCCGCGTCTTCCTGTATCCCAAAGTGACAACGGCGTGAGGAGTGTTCTGTCGCCTTGAAGTTCCTCTTCCGGAAATGGCACAAGTGCGGCAGTTGGCGAAAGCCAGTCTATCATTCATGAGGTGACGGAATTGTCTTTGAGCCGGAGGTCTTTCCTTGGCGGGATGACCGTTGCGCTGGCTGGTACCCGCTTGCCAGCAGCGACACACGAGTTGATCCTCGCGCCCCAATCGATCAAGGCGCACCTTGCTGGGTACGACGTGTCGATGTTGGGCTTCAACGGTGGTCTGCCGGGCCCAGAAGTCAGAATGCGACAAGGACAAACCGCCCGCATTACCCTCGATAACCGATTGGAGGAGGGCGCTCTCGTTCACTGGCATGGGTTGCGGGTTCCAAATCGGATGGATGGTGTCAACGTCCTCACTCAGGATGTGGTCATTCCGGGCGACTCGTATCGTTATCAATTCGGCGTCCCGGATGCCGGCACGTATTGGTATCACTCGCATTACCTGTCTTACGATCAGGTCAGCCGCGGTCTTTTCGGCGCCTTCATCGTCGAGGAGCAAAATGCGCCGGCTGTCGACCATGACATCGTTGTTCAGTTCTTCGATGTCTTGCTGGATCAGTCCGGGCAGTACGACGAAGCGTTCAACCCGGCCCACTTCGCAACCGAGGGCCGTATCGGCAATACGGTCACGGCACTTGTTTTCAATGGAACCGGCAAGACTGTGAAACGAGGCGACCGTCTGCGACTGCGTCTCATAAATCCCTCTATCGACAGGGTGTACCGTGTCGGCCTGGATGGTTTGATAGGCAAGATCGTTGCACTGGATGGCATACCTCTGGCGCATCCTCGGACGCTCGAACCGATCCTTCTCGCTCCGGGGCAAAGATGCGATGTGATTGGTGATGCGACCGGGCCTATTAGATTCGACGACAGCTTTGGAGAACAGACGTTGAGCCTTGGCGAAATCGCTGTTTCCGGTTCCCGTGAGCCCGCGAAAGCGCCCATCACCGCATTGCCCGCCAACCGAATGCCCGCCCCGAAAGACCCCGGCCAAACCGCGGAGCTGGTGCTCCAGGGAGGTGCGGGAAGCGCGTCCCACAACGGCACAGGGACATGGGCGCTCAATGACGTATCCGGCCTGCCTCGAAGGCCTTTCCTATCCGCCGCGCAGGGGACGACCGCGCGCATTTCGATCCGCAACGAAACCGGGTTCCCACACGTCATGCATCTGCATGGCCACCATTTCTGGGAACTCGATGCGGCGGGTGAAGCCGGTCCATACCGGGACTCGACCTATCTGGATACCGGCGAGACGCGGGATATTCTCGTCGTCCTGGACAATCCGGGATCGTGGATGCTGCATTGCCACATGTTGAGCCACCAAGCCGACGGTATGGCAACGTGGATCAGAGTCGGCTGAGGGTCGAGACGGATACATACCGTTACAAATCTCTGAATGATAACAGGCCTTTCGCCGTCTACGTAACCTGACAAGCGAGAAACAGGTCCATCGACTGCCAATGGGAGCGTTCATTGACCCTGACACCAAAATCTCTCGGCATGACTGCGGCGGCAGGATCAGCCGCCTTGCTGTTGGGGGCCTTCGTTTTCCAGGCTCTTGGGTACGCGCCGTGCGCAATGTGCATCTGGCAACGCTACCCACACGCAATCGCCATTGGAATGGGCGCTCTGTTGCTCTTTGCTCTGCCGATTTTGCCAATCCTGATAATCGGTGCCCTGTCGGTACTCAGCACATCCGCGTTGGGAGTGTTTCATACCGGTGTCGAGCGCGGCTGGTGGGAGGGACCGACTTCTTGCACGGGATCCGGCCTCGATGTTTCCCAAATGTCGGTATCGGAATTGCTGCCCTCTGCCAGTTCAAATACGTCCAATCTTGTTCTGTGCAGTGAGGTTGTCTGGGAATTTCTGACGTTGTCCATGGCCAGTTGGAACGCGATCCTAAGCGGTGTCCTTGCTTGCCTCTGGTTGGTCGCGATCGCAAGACATCAAAAGGTTCGGTGGCATGGGGTCGCGGACGTTTCTTGAATCGTCCCGCATTCATCGAAAACAAACAAAGGGCTTCGCTTCATGGTTACAAGACGACACTTCCTTGCACTTTCCGGCTCGCTGTTTTCAGCGTCTCTGAGTTCGCCAGCATTCGCTAAGACCTGGCCGTCAACAGCCGAAAAAGCAGCTTGGGATGCGCAGATCACGCCCGCCAACTATGACCCGGCAACAACCAACCCATGGGGGCTGCATCCCAGGCTGCTGCCGCAACGCGTTTTGGCGAATGACGGTTTGCGCCCGGGTGACATTCACGTCGATGCGATCGCGCGCTATCTGTACCATATCGAGGAAGGTGGCACCGCGATGCGATACGGGGTGGCGATTGCCAAGGGCGATCTCTATGAACCCGGCACCTATACGATCCGCCGAAAGGTCGAATGGCCGCACTGGACGCCAACGCAGTCAATGATCGAACGCGATCCGGAGGCTTACGAGCGGTTTGCCGACGGTATGGAGCCCGGCCCCAACAATGCCTTGGGCAGCAGGGCTTTGTATCTATTCGTCGGAGATCGGGATACGTACCTTCGAATTCACGGAACGCCGAGCCCTCGCAGCATTGGCGGCCGGGCCAGTTCGGGATGCGTGCGCATGGTGATGGCCCACATCAATGATCTCTATCCGAATGTCGCTGTCGGATCGACGGCGTTCCTTTACTCGGCCGAAGACAGCGTTACCGCTCGAAGCTAACCTATTGCATCTTTGGCTCACACGCCGAGGACTGCGTCGTGCAGGGACATCTTCCAATGAATTGTTGGACGAACACTCACGGCTGTGTCGCAAGTGAACTTTCGAACTGTGCGATCGCTACGGATTTGTCGTCCTCATCGTTCTCGAACAGCTTTGTGGTTCGCACGCCCGGCAACTTGCCAAAATCCGCCATCAGGCGCTTTGGAAAAAATGTGCGTCCGATGGATTCAAATCCTGGTAATTGTCTGAGTACCGCGGAGGTACTGGCACTACAAAAACCGGAAGCGGCTGGGCCGCTGGCAATTGCAAGGCGCAAAGCCTGCTCCGCGACTTCGGGAGACACATCGATCTCTTGTATGACGACATGGTATGTCTCGCGAGCATGAGCCCGCGCATAAAAATCGGCCACTTGTGGAGTAATGCCATAAAGCACATCTCCCCGTTCCGGTACAGCGCTCAGCCGGACCGTTCCTGCCGGATCGAAGATAACACGCTGCGACCCATTAATCATGACGCTGCTATGCGCACCCGCCCCGGACCTGTTGTTGATCATGGTGTACAACGTCAGCGCGGCCGGTCCATCGTGACGGTAGGATGCGCTACTGATGACTTCGGCTGAAGCATCCGGGCGCATGTCGTTTCCTGCACCGCACCCCGCCAAAATTACCAAGGTTAGAACTGAGAAAATGCGGTTCAAAAAGAGCACCCTGCAGCCTCCTGCCATGGGTTGAATGATTGAATTTTCGGGATATTCAGGGCCTCTAGCAATCTCGACATCAACTCTTCCGGATTTCACCTCTACCGAAACATGGGTTCGGTTTCGGTTGGTATACGGATCCTCGACACCTTTTTTTCTGGATATCGCATGTTTCAGATGAAGAGGAGCGTTCGCCCCGAATTGATTTGTCGCAATTTGTAACAGACCCCGCCTTTGTGACCTCGCGATACAAAACACCGGCTCGCGTGGCATTCCGCATCTGCAGGTGCCCCCCATATGCTGGGTATCGCAACACTGACACGAGGTGATCGAAATGAAACGCAACACTTTACTCGCTGCAATGACCCTGGCTGCAACCGCCCTTGGCGGTGCCGCATTCGCGGACGCCAACCACGGGCGTGGGGGACAATTTGGCGCCCAGAGCGGACCAGGCATGATGCAGAACGGTGGTCCCGGTATGATGGGGAACATGGGCGGAATGATGGACATGATGAAGCGCATGCACGGAAACATGATGGGCGCAGGCATGATGGGCGCAGGCATGGGCAGTGGTATGATGAGCCCAGGCATGGCTGGCGGCATGATGCAAATGTTCGACACTGATGGAGACGGCACAACGACGCCGGAAGAAATGCGCACGCAGCTGCAGGCCAAGCTTTCCGAGTTTGACAGCGACGGGGATGGAAGCCTCTCGATTACCGAGTTTGAAGCTCTCCACAGCGCGATGATCCGCGAAATGATGGTGGATCGCTTCCAACACCTCGATGCCGATGGCGACGGCGCGGTGACGCCGGAAGAGATGGCCGCTCCTGCCGATAGGATGGAGCGGATGCAGATGATGCGGTCGAATATGGCAGATGCGCCTGCGCGGCCTGGCAACGGTCAGGGCATGGGCAACGGCTCCATGATGCAGGACAACTGAGCCAATGGGTGCCGGTTTTTTTCCGGCACCCGTCCTCACAACCCCAAAACCATTCGCGGTCGGGACATTGAACCGAACCGCGACCTGAACCGTTTAGCCTCGGTATGCCAACAAATAGAGACACGGAAAGGAAAATTCCCATGGCCTATACCTATGATCGCGTCCTGAAAGACACCAAAATCGATGACGCAGAGATGCGTGTTCGGGATGCTTTGGCAGACAAGGGCTTCGGCGTTCTGACTGAGATTGACGTCAAAGCGACGATGAAAAAGAAACTTGATGCGGACATGCCGCCTTACCGCATCTTGGGGGCCTGTAATCCGGGCATGGCGCACAAAGCCATCGAGATCGAGCCTCGCATCGGTGCGATGCTTCCCTGCAATGTTATCCTGCGGCAACTGGACGGCGACACCGAGGTCAGCGCGGTCGATCCTGTCGCTTCGATGCAGGCGGTGCAGAACCAAGACCTGGACGCGGTCGCCGGCGAAGTCCGCGATCTCCTTCGGGACGCCCTCGACACCGCGTGATGCCGGGATGGGCGTTGGATGCCCTGTCGCAGATCGAGCGCCTTTAGCGGTGCTCGATCAATGCCATCTAATCCCCACGTAAATTCCTGATGAGGAACTCACCCAGTGCTGCCAGCGGGATTGCCATTTCCGGATATTGGAACCGACCTCTTCTCCTTCGACATCGGGGGGGTCACATTCGCACTCCGCTGGTACGCGCTAGCCTATATCTTCGGTATCCTGATTGGCTGGCGCATTTGTTCGAGTGCCATAAGCCGTCCCGCGCTCTGGACGTCAGCTGGACCGCCGCTTGACCGAACGCAGATCGAAGATCTTCTGACGTGGATCATCATCGGCGTGATTGCTGGTGGTCGCCTGGGCTTTGTACTGTTCTACCAGCCCGCATATTATCTCGCCAATCCCTTGGAAATTCTGATGGTCTGGCAAGGCGGCATGTCTTTCCACGGGGGGTTCGCGGGAGTTGTCATCGCGGCCTTGCTGTTCTGCCTTAGACAGAACGCGTCATTGCTCAGCACTGGCGACTTGCTGGCTTTGGCAACACCACCAGGCTTGTTTCTTGGAAGGCTGGCGAACTTCACCAACAATGAGTTGTGGGGGCGTCCAACGGACGTTCCCTGGGCGGTGATCTTTCCCGGCGAAGTCGCGCAGGCCTGCCCAGGGGTTAGCGGCCTCTGCGCCCGACACCCGTCCCAGCTGTACGAGGCGGTATTGGAGGGGCTCATTCTTGGAATACTGCTCATTTATCTCGCTTGGGGCCGGGGCTGGCTGAAAATGCCCGGTGCCTTGGCTGGCGTGTTTCTGACCGGCTATGGTCTTGCCCGAAGTTTCGTCGAGATGTTCCGGCAACCGGACCAACAATTTGTGACGGCGGACAACCCGATCGGCCATGCGCTTCATTTTGGTGAGTGGGGTTTGACCATGGGCCAGTTGCTCTCCATGCCAATGGCGCTGGTCGGGCTGGCGTTGATCGTGTTCGCCCGGCGGGAACGGGGCCGGACAGCGCCACCCCGCAGAGCCGCAATGTAATCGCCGTACTGATCTCTCTTGACCCTCCCGCGGATGGAAGCCCTAGGCAAGAGAAGCATTCTCGGAAAGGACCGCAAAATGAGCACTCCCGACAGTTCTGAAACCACAGCAGCTTCTTCGGTATTCGTTTGCCCCATGCACCCTGAGGTGCGGCAGGACGAGCCCGGCAATTGTCCGAAATGCGGGATGCACCTCGTGCCGGAATCGGAGCTCGAGGTCCATTCAGCACATGATCATCACGAACACCACGCGGGTGCCACGCCGGCCGATGGCCGATATGATCTGGTTCCTACAGGACATGATGGTCCCATTTTCACCTGCCCGATGCACCCTCAGGTGCGGCAGCCTGATCCGGGCGCGTGTCCGATCTGTGGTATGGGATTGGAACTGGAATCCGGTGTGCCGGGCGATGAAGGTCCAAATCCCGAACTGGTGGATTTCACACGGCGGTTCTGGGTCGGCACAGTCCTGACGATCCCGCTCCTTGTCCTCACGATGGGGCCATTCGTCGGTTTCCCCGCAGTCCGGACTTTTTTTGGCGAAAGCACCACACAATGGATCGAATTGATCCTGGCAACGCCAGTGGTCTTGTGGTGCGGCTGGCCGTTTCTGGAACGCGGATGGATTTCGTTCCGCACATTGAACCTCAACATGTTCTCCCTGATCGGCATGGGCGTTCTTGCCGCCTGGCTCTTCAGCGTCGTTGCCGTTCTCGCACCGGACATATTCCCTGATGGGTTCCGAGACTCCGAAGGCCATGTCGGCGTCTATTTCGAGGCGGCGGCGGTGATCGTGACGCTGGTGCTGCTCGGCCAGGTGATGGAACTACGCGCCCGCGAGGGGACCGGCAAGGCGATCCGCGCGCTTCTCGACATGGCGGCAAAGACCGCGCGGGTCATCCGGGACGACGGATCCGAGGAGGAAATCCCGCTGGAGGACGTGCAAGTCGGGGACCGGCTGCGCGTGCGGCCCGGTGACAAGGTGCCGGTCGATGGCGTGGTTCTGGACGGCCGGTCCTCGGTCGACGAAAGCATGATCTCCGGTGAACCCGTGCCGGTCGAGAAGACCGAGGGCGACCCGCTGACCGGCGCGACGATCAATGGCACCGGCAGTCTGGTGATGGAGGCGACGCGTGTCGGGTCCGACACGATGCTGGCTCAAATTGTCGAGATGGTGTCGAACGCGCAGCGCTCGCGCGCCCCGATCCAGAAATACGCCGACAAGGTGGCGGGATATTTCGTTCCGGCCGTCATCGGTATCGCGGTCCTGTCCTTCATCGCCTGGGCGATCTGGGGGCCCGCGCCTGCGCTTTCCTACGCATTGATTTCGGCGGTGGCGGTTCTGATCATCGCCTGTCCTTGTGCGCTTGGCCTGGCGACACCGATGTCGATCATGACAGCGACAGGACGGGGCGCTCAGGCAGGGGTGCTGATCAAGAACGCCGAGGCGCTGGAGCGGTTCGAGAAAGTCGATACCCTGATCGTCGACAAGACCGGCACGTTGACCGAAGGCAAGCCGCGGCTTGTCGACGTACTCCCGCAACCCGGCCACGACGAAGCCGAGGTCTTGCGTCTCGCCGCATCGCTTGAGCGCGGATCGGAGCACCCCTTGGCCGAAGCGATCGTCAGGGGTGCGGAGGAGCGAGATGTCAAAATGGACGAGGCACGGGACTTCGAGGCGGTCACTGGCAAGGGCGTCAAGGGGGTCGTTGACGGCAAAGCGGTCGCGCTCGGCAATTTGGCGATGATCCGCGAATTGGGGCTCGAGGCGGGCGCGTTGACCGCCAAGGCCAATGCCCGCCGCGACGAAGGCGAGACGGTCATGTTCGTTGTGCTGGATGGCGAGATCGCCGGTCTAGTTGCTGTCGCCGACCCAGTGAAGGAGACCACGCCAGAAGCCATCGAGGATCTGCATGAACTGGGGTTCCGCGTCATCATGGCGACCGGCGACAACGAACGCACGGCCAAGGCCATCGGCACGCGGCTCGGAATCGATGAGATCCGGGCCGACGTGCTGCCGGAGGACAAGGCGCGGATCATCCTTGAGTTGCAAGAGGCGGGCCACAAGGTCGCCATGGCCGGGGATGGCGTCAACGACGCCCCCGCGCTCGCGCAGGCCGATGTCGGCATCGCCATGGGCACCGGCGCCGATGTGGCCATCGAAAGCGCGGGCGTCACGCTGGTCAAGGGCAACCTTGATGGTATCGTGCGTGCGCGGCGGCTCGCCCGGGCCACGATGCGCAACATCCGCCAGAACCTGTTCTTCGCGCTGATCTACAACGCCTCCGGCGTGCCGGTCGCGGCGGGAGTTCTGTTTCCCTTCTTTGGCATCCTCATCAGTCCGATGTTTGCTGCCTTCGCCATGAGCGCGTCGTCAATCTCGGTGGTGCTCAATTCGCTGCGCCTTCGCGGCGTTCGTATCTAGAAGCGCGCAACAGCGTTCGGATGAACCAAAATTAAAAGGGGGCCATTTATGCAGAGCGAAAAAGAAACGTACCGCGAAAATTCCATCAGTCTGGGCGGAGCCGTTGCGATGGGGACAGGCGTGATGATCGGCGCTGGAATCTTTGCGTTGACGGGGCAAATCGCGCAGCTCGCCGGCCCGCTTTTCCCGCTTGCATTCATCGCCGGCGCGGTCGTCACAAGCTTCAGCGCCTACAGCTACATCAGGATGTCGAACAAATGGCCGTCCTCGGGTGGCATCGCCATGATCCTGCAGAAATGCTATGGCCCCGGAGCCATCGCGGGCGGGGCCGCACTGCTGATGGCGCTCAGCATGGTGATCGCGGAAAGCCTCGTCGCGCGAACCTTCGCCACCTATGTCCTGCGCCCTTTCGATATCGAAGGTGGCCCATTGGTCCCCGCTCTGGCTGTGGCCGTGATCGTTTTCGCCTTTTTGGTGAACATGGCCGGAAACCGCTCGGTCGGGCTGTTCTCGTTGATCATGGCCGCGATCAAGATCGGAGGCATAGCTCTGTTTGGCATCGCGGCCCTGTGGTCCAGTGGTTTTGCGTTCGCCGCGGCGTCCGAGACCTCACAATCCTACGGGCTCACGGGGTTCATCGCCTCTACGGCGCTGGCCATCCTTGCGTTCAAGGGATTCACCACGATCACCAACAGCGGAGCCGAGATCACTGAACCAAATCGCAATGTTGGCCGAGCGATCATGTTCTCTATCGGAATCTGCGTCGTCGTCTACCTGTTGGTCGCCTACGGGGTCGGTTCGAGTCTCACGATCGAGGAGATCATCTCAGCGCGTGACTATTCGCTGGCACAAGCGGCGCAGCCCGCCCTTGGACAAACCGGCTTCATACTCACGGTGATCCTGGCCGCTGTCGCAACGGCGTCCGGCGTTCTGGCCAGCGTCTTCGCGGTGTCGCGTATGCTGGCGATGCTGACCGACATGGAAATGATCCCGCACAGCCACTTCGGTATGCCAGGTCCCATCCAACGCCACACCCTGGTCTATACTGTCGTCATCGCCGCGACGTTGGCCGTGCTCTTTGATTTAGGCCGGATCGCATCCCTCGGTGCTTTCTTTTACCTCGTCATGGACATGATCATACATTGGGGCGTGTTCCGCTATCGTCGAGCAGACGTCGGCGCCTTCGGTATCGTGCTTTTGACTGCCCTGGCGCTCGATGCGATAGTACTGGCAGCTTTCACCGTGATGAAGCTTCAAAGCGACCCGATGATCGTTCTCTACGCCGCTGTCGGGATGATCGCTGTGTTCGCCTTCGAGCGCGTTTACTTGTCGCAATGGGTGGCACCGCAAGTCGCCCCCGCCCCCGCCCACGCCCACGGTGATTAGCCTGCCATCACCTGGCCTGAAGAGATGCGATGCCTTGTGCGCCGATCGTGATCAGCCCGACCGACAAGGCAAACGCAGCCAGGGCAAGCAGCATCACGCCCGTGTTCATGGGCAAGCGACGTACAACCGGTCCAAGAAATTCCGACCGCCCGAAAGCCGAGACGTAGAGCGGCAACGCGCTTATCATAGTCGCATAGAGGTAAACGCCGGAGATGTTCTCGAAAAACGCCGAACGCGCAAGAGTCGGGGATACAACCGCCAAAGCGGTTGAACGATTGCCGCCGAATGACCCGAACCAGTCGGCAGATAGAACGTATATCAGCACGTGGAGACCTGGAAAGAGAAGGGCTCTGAGCAAGACATCGACCAGCACGAAAAACGCCGTGTCTCTTGAGCCCGCCTTTGGTTGCTTTGTCATAGCGAAAAGGAAAAAACTGACATAGTTGACGGCAAAAACCACGGGCAAACCGTTGGTCGCAACCTGCCTTAGTAAGCGCATGAGTGCCGGTCCGCCGGCAGCAAGAGCCGGAGCAAAGCCCGGAGCCAGTAAGACGTAGAACAACAGGACCGGCAGTAATGCAGCGAAGCTGAACAGCAGGACATTTCTAACAAACTGAGCCGCGGGCATACTGATAGAGAAAAATCTATCCATTGAAATAGCCTGCCATGTGGGCACCACTAGGTCGATGATACGGGGCGTTGTTGCACAAGTCTGACGCCTCAGGATTCCCTTCGCGAACCCATGCTGTTAGCCGCATTCCATGAGCAACCCATCTCCCGCCCGCTATCGTACGACCAACTGGTCCAGCTACAACGCATCGCTGCGCAAGCGGGGGTCCCTCCTGATCTGGGTCGACGAAGACATCACTTGGCGCGCGCCCTCACCGCCGCCCTCCTAGCCGGCACGATATCATTTCTGTCCCCCTGCGTGCTACCTCTTGTGCCAGGTTATGTCTCCTACGTAACCGGGCGCACAGCCGCTGAGGGCGGGGTGGTCGGCGCTTCGCCGTCGCGCGCGGTCTGGCTGAGCCTGTGTTTTGTCCTCGGCTTCTCCACCATCTTCATGGGACTTGGCGCATCCGCGACTGCAATGGGTCAGGCCCTGCTTCGGTGGCGGTATGAACTCAACCTCGTTGGGGGCGGCATCATCATTTTCTTCGGGCTCTTCATGATAGGAGCCGCGCGTGTTTCGGTCATGGAACGCGACTTCCGATTCAATCTCAACATCCCCGGGGGCCAACCCGCTGCGTCCTATGTCCTCGGTCTTGCCTTCGGTTTCGGCTGGACTCCGTGCATCGGCCCGATCCTCGGCGCGATCCTGACAGCCAGTGCGGCGAGTGCCACGATGGGCGAAGGTATCATGCTGCTTGCCGTCTATTCCGCCGGCCTTGGAATACCGTTTCTGATCGTGGCCGGATTCACCGACCAGATCGCGGGACGGTTGCGGGCCATCGGCCGGGTTGGCCGCCGCCTCCACCAGCTTGCGGGCATAGTGATGATCTTGATGGGGCTGGCGATGATGACAGGGCAGTTGAGCGCGCTGTCATACTGGATGCTCGACGTATTTTCGGTTCTGGGACGGATCGGATAGCTCCATTAGTAGCAGCGTCTATTGATAACAGAAAATTTTCTTGAACCTCTAGTAGCTTTAGGAGTTAAGCCACCGACAAAGAACGGCACCATGGAGCAAGTTGCCAATAACGCCTCACTCCTTCCCGGGCGAACAACACTGCGTTCGGGGTAAGGTTCGGTTTGCCGTCCAATGCGTGAACGGAGCAATCTATATGCTGACAAGACGACATTTCATCCAGACGACCACCGCGCTGTTTTCGGCATCGATATCCAGCCCGCTCCTTGCAGACACGTGGCCTACCGATGCGCAGAAGGCAGCTTGGGACGCACAGGTTACACCTCCCGGCTACGACCCGGCCACGTCCAACCCTTGGGGCCTTCACCCTCGCTTCCTGCCACAGCGGGTCCTCGCGAAGGACGGACTTGTACCCGGTGATATCCATGTCGATGCTGTTGCGCGCTATCTCTACCACATCGAAGAAGGCGGCACGGCGATGCGCTATGGCGTGGCGATCGCGCGCGGTAAACTTTACGAACCGGGCACCTATACGATCAAGCGCAAGGTCAGGTGGCCGCATTGGCAGCCGACACAAAACATGATCGACCGCGACCCAGAGCTCTACGCCGATATCGCTGACGGTATGGAACCCGGACCTGAAAACGCGCTCGGATCGCGAGCCCTCTATCTCTTCGTCGGCGACCGAGACACCTATCTAAGGATTCACGGGACACCGTATCCAAGAAGCATTGGCGGCCGTGCGAGTTCCGGCTGCGTCCGAATGGTCATGGCACACATCAATGATCTCTATCCCAACGTCGAGATTGGCTCGACGGCATTCCTGTACTCGGCGGAAGACAGCGTCACCCCGAGAAGTTGACTGGCGCATCATGTGTTACGCGTGGGCTTGACGCATCTGTGGGCTGATCAGGACTGGCGCGAAGTGCAGATGGGGTTGCCACCTGCCGAGCGTAGCGGAACCAAGGTGTTTTCCACCGGACCGCTGTGTTCATACCAATAACAGCCATCCTCGGGACGAAGCCGCGCCGTGGTGAGATCCTGACCAGGCGCAGCAAGGGCAATGACGGCCTCGGGAACACTTCCCACTTCGTTGCGAGCGCCGCCGTCGTCCAGCGTTGGCACCGCGCAGCCAGCAAGCACCAATGTCGCTGCGATAATCGGCGCGTTTCGTTTCTGCATGTCTACCTCACTCATTCTGATCGCTTCGTACCGGCAAGCGTTGCTCCAACCGCGTCGTTTCAAGGGGGCGGCTAGCTTCAAGCCTCCGCAGGGCGCCTTTCTTGCTGGACGAATATCCACTTGTTGCCCTTGAAGCTCTAGTTACTGTAGGGGCTATGTCAATGTGGAATCAATGAATCCTGAGGTCAATCCATGTCTTCCGACGGCAACCGCAACGATCACGGCCATCCGGGTGATCAAGAGCATTCTGACCCAAGAGGCAACTCCTGTTGCGACGCCAGCAAGGACGTCGCGTCCACGGCGCCAGCGCCGTCTGGCGGAAGGAGCTTTCAGGTCTCCGGGCTCGATTGCGCCGAAGAGGTGGCGATCCTGAACCGGGTTGTCGGGCCGAAAGTGGGCGGAACCGAACACCTGGCATTCGACGTGATCAACGGGCGAATGACCATCCTCGATAGCGCCGAGAGGATACCAGACGACGAAGTCACGCAGTTGGTCGCAACGACCGGCATGAGCGCCAAGCCATGGGATGCCGACAACGCAGCAGAGGACCAGGCGGCGCATCTGGCACGTCAGAAGCGCTTTACCTCGTTGAGCGGCGGCTTCTGGGCGGCGGGATTCCTTTTTCACATTGTCGAGACCGGCATGGGCGGCGCGCTCGGGCTCTTTGCGGGCCATGGCGAGGTGCCTATGCCTATGGTGGAAGCAGGGATCTTCGCCGTCGCGATTCTTTTTGGCGTCTGGCTTGTCGCGCCCAAGGCCTGGTCTTCGGCGCGGAGGCTTAGCCCCGACATGAACCTGCTCATGGTGGTGGCCGTCGCGGGCGCCATCGGCCTCGGCGAGTTTTTTGAGGCCGCGACGGTCGCCTTCTTCTTCTCGCTTTCGCTTTATCTTGAGAGCTGGAGCGTGGGGCGGGCGCGTAATGCGGTTTCCGCGCTCCTCGATCTGGCGCCGCCAACGGCGCGGGTTCTTTACGACGACGGATCTGAATCCGACGTTCCGGCCGCGGCCGTGGCAGTCAATGCAAGGTTTATCGTGCGCGGCGGCGACCGGATCCCCCTCGACGGTGAGGTCGTGGACGGGGCAGGGGCCGTCGATCAGGCCCCAATTACTGGGGAAAGCGCGCTAGTGCCCAAGGAACCAGGCGACGAGGTCTATGCCGGCACGATCAACGGCGAGGGCACACTGACGGTGCGGGCGACGAAGGCCGCCTCGGACACGGTGCTCGCGAAAATCATTCGCATGGTGGGCGATGCCCATGCCCGCCGCGCGCCGGTCGAACAGTGGGTGGCCAAGTTCGCGCGCATCTACACACCCATCGTGATGGCTTTGGCGATCGCCATCGCGCTGGTGCCGCCACTGCTGCTCGGCGGCGCCTGGGACTACTGGTTCTACAATGCTCTGGTCCTTCTGGTCATCGCATGTCCTTGCGCGCTGGTCATTTCTACGCCGGTCTCCATCGTGGCAGCGCTGACCGCGTCGGCACGGGCGGGGGTGCTCATCAAGGGCGGCGCCTATGTCGAGGCGCCGGGGCGGACCACGGCACTGGCGATGGACAAGACCGGGACGATCACCATGGGCGAGCCTGAGGTGGCGGCGGTTCACCCACTGGTCGGCGTTTCCGCACGCGATCTCATGGCGCTGGCAGCAAGCCTGGAGGCGCGGTCTTCACACCCGCTGGCACGCGCCATCCTCTCGCGCGCCGAAGCCGATGGTGTTTCCGTGTCTGCCGCAGAGGACACCCGTACCGTGCCCGGGCGCGGTCTGGAAGGACGCGCCGACGGGCGCGCTATCTGGCTCGGCTCGGATCGCTTCGCCGAAGAGAAGGGGTTCGGCAATGCCATTCCGGCGGATCTGCGGGATCGGATCGAAGGGGCAGGGAGCACCCTCGTTGCCGTGGGTGACGAGACCGGCGTGACCGGCGTACTGGAGCTTCGCGACCGCATCCGCCCAGATGCAAAGGGGATCGTTGCGCGTCTGCATGCGCAGGGTGTGAAGACCATCGTGATGTTGACGGGCGACAACGAACGCACCGCGCGCGCGGTGGCAGCCGAAGTCGGCATCGACGAGGTGCGCGCCGAACTTTTGCCAGAAGACAAGGTGACGGCCATTGAGGAACTCGTCGAAAGCCACGACATGGTGGCGATGATCGGCGACGGTGTGAATGACGCACCGGCCATGGCGCGGGCGCATTATGCCATCGCCATGGGCGCTGTCGGATCGGATGCCGCGATCGAGACGGCCGACATCGCGCTGATGACCGACGACATCGGCAAGGTACCCTGGCTTATCGGCCATTCGCGCCGTGCCATGACGATCATCCACCAGAATATCGGCATATCGCTGGCGACCAAGGCGCTGTTCGTCGGGCTGACCGCGTTCGGTATGGCCTCAATGTGGGGCGCCATTGCTGCGGATGTAGGCGTGTCTCTGCTGGTGGTCGCCAACGCACTTCGGCTCCTGAACGGCCATCAGGTTGAGGCCGGGCCTTCAGGCGGAGAACCGGTGGGCGAGCAGATGGCGAAAGGAGCACTGGCGCACGGTCATTGATCCGGCGGTTTCGGTAGCTCGATATCGCTTTTGCGGTCCAGCCACGCCAGCGCCCCGACAGAGAATTCCGAACCCCGGTAGGGTTCCGTCCAGGCGGTCTCGATGTCGTCCCAGGGCAGAGGCTCGAGATTTCCAAGAAAGAGCGTCAGACGGTAGGCCGCTGCCTCGGGAAGCCAAGGCGCCTCCTTGGCCGGCGTCGCGGCGACAGGTCCGGACAGGAGGAGCGCACTTGCGAGTGTGGCGAGCAGCACTCTCATAATATTTCGCATCACCACGGCCTCCAAAGTAAAAAGTTAGACATGGCTAACTTATCTACCCGAAGCAAACAAGTTGTCAATCCCACTGTTTCGCTGCAAAGTCCCGAGTATGACAAAGCTACAATCACAAGGGCGTGAGCCATTCGAAGCGGTCGACCGGGCTCCCGAGGCGCAGGCCGATGGCTTTGCGACCGTGCGTCAGGCACATGAAAGCGAGATGGCGGAGGATTACGTCGAACTGATCGCGGAACTGATCGAGACGCGCGGGGAGGCAAGACCGGTCGAGATCGCCGAGCGGCTTGGCGTGAAGCCGCCGACCGTGACCAAGAACATCTCGCGGCTCAAGGCTGCTGGTCTGGTCCGGCGGGAGCCATACCGCGCGATATTCCTCACCGATGCCGGGCAGGACCTCGCGGAGATCTGTCGACGCCGCCACAGGGTCGTCGTCGCCTTTCTTCTGAGCCTGGGAATCGACGAAGAGACCGCGGAACGCGATGCGGAAGGGATCGAGCATCACGTCAGCGGGACGACATTGGAGGCGTTCGAGCGACGGCTCAATCAGAAATGAGCTCGCCTAGATGCACATTCGCGCGATTCTCTATCGGGACCTCGAGCTATCAGGTCTTCAAGCCGCTGACACGTTTGCGCAATTTCGAAGCTCGCTAGCCGAGAACCCGCGACAGCACGATGGTTGCAAACAGGGCGACAAGTCCGAAGGCGATCGCAGACGCTACCGCATATTGGAGGATATCCAGGTGATTCCCCCTCCTCCGTCGTGCCAGATAGCCACCCCAGATCGCGCCTCCGATAGCGCTCACGATCACAAGCATCAGGATACCTCCGTTCCAAAATGCCGCGCATCGGGTTCTCGTCCGAGCAAACTGGCCAGCCAGCCGAAGACCCAGCACCCAAAAACAAGAACCAACAAGGTCCAGTCGCCGAACCGCGCATAGGGCGTTGGAGTACGCGCGCCCGGCAGGCCGGCATCAATGGTGCCTGTTTCCCCGGTATCAAGACGCGCGACGACATTTCCATTGGCGTCGATGATCGCGGATATCCCAGTGTTGGCCGCCCGGACCACGGGAAGTCCCTCCTCGACCGCGCGCATCCGCGCGGAGGCGAGGTGCTGCTCGGGTCCGATGCTGGTTCCGAACCAGGCATCATTTGTGGCGTTGAATATCCAGTCGGGGCGGAAAAGGTCATCGACCACGTGGCCCGGAAAGATGATCTCGTAACAGATCGCCACCGCGACCAGAGGCGCGCCAGGGATCGCCAGCGTGCGCGGCCCTGGTCCCGGCGTGAAATCGCCCAACCCTTCGGTCAGCCGCTCGATGGGCAGCCAGCCTTTCAGGGGCACATATTCCCCGAACGGAACAAGATAATGTTTTGCATACCCCGTCAGAACCTCGCCGCTGCCGTCATAGGCCTGAACCGTGTTGAAATATCTGGTTCCCCCATCGCCCTCCACTCGGTCAGGCGCACCTGTCAGTAGGATCCTGCCGTCTGGCAAAGCTGCAGATATCCGCGCGCGTGCCGCAGCATCTTCGTCCAGAAAGCCGGGGAAGGCCGTTTCCGGCCAAAGCAGCAAATCGAAACGTCCGGGTTGCGCGGACAAGCCCAGGTATTTTTCCAAGGTTCGCTGGCGGCTGCCCGGTACCCACTTCTCGACTTGTGGCACATTGCCTTGGACGATGCGCAAAGCAACGTCTGTCGGCGGCACGTCCTGCCCTGACCGAAGCGCACCGCCAACCCAGAAACCCGCCACAGCAACGGCGAAGAGCACGAGAACAGGCGCGCGTCTCTTTGGCGCCGCCACAGTCAACACACCTGGCAATATGCCGATGAAGACCGTGAGAAAGCCCAAACCGTAGCTTCCGACCCAGGCGGCGGGTTGGCGCAGGGCGGCATAGTCGACAAGGGCATAAGCGGCAAGGTTCCAGGGAAACCCTGTCAGGACATGACCCCGCAGCCATTCCGTGGCCACCCAGCAGGTTGCAAACAGCAGGCCCGCCGCAATGCCGCCGACAGCTCGGCGCTGCATGATGGCGGCAAAAAGCATCGCCGCCATGCCCGGGAAGATGGCAAGTCCGGCGGACAGACCCGCGACCGCCGGAATCGCCAGTGCGCCGAAACGTTCGGCATCGACGTAAAAGCTCTCGGCGATCCAGGAAATTCCAATCCCGAATTGGCCCAGTCCGAAAGCCCAACCGACAAGGAAAGCGCGCGAGGTTGAGATGTTCCGGAGAACGATAAAGAGCACGGAGAAGGCGACAGGGACCGCGATGAGCCAAGAAAACGGCGGAAGAGTCAAAACCGTCAATCCGCCGGCAGCAAGGGCAAGACCCATGCGCTGGAACAGGTTCAGGTCCTCACTAACGAACTGCGGCAATCCCGGCTTCATGAATCGGTCTGAAGTCGAGCGCCAACCCACGGCGCAATGAGCAGCAGCATCACGCCGCCAACCACAAAAACATCGGCCATGTTGAAGGCAGGCCAGTGCGCCGTCCCGATGTAGAAATCGAGGAAATCCGTCACCGCACGATAGCGCAGGCGGTCCAGAATATTGCCGAGTGCACCGCCGATGATCGCACCATAGGCAATGGCCTCGACCCGGCTGCTGGTACGGACCAGCATGAACGCCAGCCAGACGCAGATGCCAAGCGCCAGTAAGACAAGGCTCCACCACGGCGCGCCGCCGAGAAGCCCGAAGGTCACTCCGTCATTGCGCAGGTAGATGAGATTGAAGCCGGGAAAGACCGATACGCCGGAACTAAGAACAGTCGCATTGGACACAACGATTGCCTTCGTTGCCTGATCGACAAGAAAGGCGATCAGCGCAGCAAGCAGACCGACGAAGAGGCAAGTTCTCATCAGCTTATCCCAGCCAGACGTCGAGGAACAACATGATCACAAGACCAACGGCGAGGCCGAGCGTCGCCCTGTTCTGATGGCCGGATCGGTGGGTTTCCGGAATGATCTCGTGGCTGATGACGTAGAGCATCGCACCTGCTGCGAAGGCGAGACCCCAGGGCAGCAGCGGTTGCGAAAGACTGATAATCCCTGCGCCGAGAAGTCCACCGACGGGCTCGACGAGACCGGTCAGAGCGGCGATGCCCCAGGCGCGAAGCCTGGAATAGCCCTCGCCGAGCAACGAAACCGCCACCGCCAGACCTTCGGGGGCATTCTGTAATCCAATACCGATCGCAAGTGGCAACCCGCCCGACAAACCGTCAGCCCCGAACCCGACGCCGACGGCAAGCCCTTCGGGAAAATTGTGGATAGTGATCGCGATGATGAAAAGCCAGACGCGCCGCAGCGATGCGGCGTCGGGACCTTCCCGCCCCGTCTTGAAATGTTCATGCGGTAGCCGTTCGTTCATCAGAGCGATCGCGCCCATGCCAAGCAGGATCGCAACACATACGATGGCCGCCGGGAGAGCACCGTTGTCGAACTGTCCTTCAGCTGCGTCGAGAGCCGGGATGATCAGCGAGAAGAACGAAGCCGCGAGCATGACACCCGCCGCGAAGCCAAGCAGCAGATCGCGCGTGGCCCGGGACGGGATGCGCCCAAAAAGAACGGGGACCGCCCCGACCGCGGTCAGCGATCCGGCGGCCAGGCTTCCAAGAAAGCCAAGCGCTATGGGGGAGAGGGGTTCCAATTGTTAAGGTTCTGCCGCGAGTTCAGTCAGGAGCCGAGTAGCTGGTGTAGACCTCGGTCGATCCGTCTTCGTGGATCAGGAAGACATCGTAAGCCTCCCGGTCGTCCTCCGGTCCCATGCCGGGCGACCCGTAGGGCATTCCCGGCACCGCCAGGCCTACCGCGTCTGGCCGGTCCTCCAGCAGGCGTTGGATGTCAGCCGCCGGCACGTGGCCCTCGATCACATAGCCGTCGACCAAAGCCGTATGGCAGGAGACCATGCGCTGCGGCACGCCATTGTCGAGTTTGAAGCGCACAAGAGATCCTCCGAACATGTCCTCGCCCATCGGCGCGAAGCCATTCTCCTCGAGGTGCTTCATCCAGGACAGGCAACAGCCGCAGCCGTTTGTCTTCCGGACGTCGATCTGAATCGCCTCTGCGACGGCCTGCGCCGCAGGAAGCAAGGCAAATGCGATGGCAAGGGCGGGAGTAAATCGTTTCATGGATCAAAGCCTTTCGGTTGTCGTCTGTGCAAATTCGCTGGCGAGCCTCTCAGCAAGAAGTGAACGCGCCTCACGCAGTCGCTCAAGCGCGGCCGTGTCGTCCGCTTCACGCTCGGCCGCCTCTGCCAATCGGTCGTCAGAGAGAGGGTCGGTTGGGCGACCGTCCACCAGCACTTCGTAATGTAGGTTGGGGCCTGTCGCGGTACCCGTCGCACCGACCCGCCCGATCATATCTCCGGCCATCACGCGTTGCCCTTGTGTGAGCCCGTCCGGTACGGCGCTCAGATGCGCATAGCGCGTCAGGGTGTCGGAGCCATGAGCGATCTCGACGACCCGGCCATACCCACCGCGTCGGCCGATGAAGCTAACGCGGCCCGGCGCCGTCGCCTGTACCGGCGTGCCGCGCGCCGCCGCGAAGTCGACTCCTGTGTGCATCCGTACATTGCCGTAGACCGGATGGGTGCGGCGCCCGAACACAGAACTCAGCCGTGCACCTTCGACCGGTTGCGCAAACACGCGCAGGACTTCTCCGTCGACATAGATCGTCGCTTGGCCGCTGCCGTCGTTCGGCCAGACGATTTCATAGACCGAGCCATCGATATCCAGTGCGGCAAAGGCAAGCTCGGGCTGACCAATCCTCTTGTTCCCGTCTCGGGCCTCGCGCCAAAGGAGGCGCATCGTCTCGCCACCCGCAAGATCACGACGGAAATCCACGGTGCCGCCCAGCATCTGCGCCAGGTCCACCGCAAAACGGGCGGGGATGTCTGCCGTGTTCAGGGCGGCGAAAATCGAGCTCTCGATCACCGCCTCGCCGGCGAAAGTCACCAATTCGGGATCCGGGTCCAACACGCGGGCGGCAAGCTGTTCGCCGAAGACCGCCTCTATCCGGACACCGTCTTCGACGGCGAGCTCTACACGACGCGGGTTGTCGTCCGTTGTGGAAACCACCGTAATGATGTGACCCGGACGCAGACGGCGCAGATCGTATTCCGTGCCAATCGCCAAGGCGATTTCGGCGCGATCCGAAGCATCCAGCCCCGCATCGGAAAGGACCGCATCAAGCGTCTCGCCGGACGCAATCTCCCGCGACCAGGTGACCAGCGGGGGCTCGATAGATGGCAAGGAGGTATCAGCGGGGGAAACGGTCAGGAGCGGCCGGGGTCTGAACTCGAATGCGATATCCGCCTGGGCGAGTGTAGGGCGGACCGAATTGGTTTCGGTAATCCGAGGCGGCGCAAGCGGATTGGGAGTCCAGAGGGTCGCTTCAGCAATCGCAGGGGGCACCGGTTCTTTGGACAGAACGCCAGAGATGGCGATGGCGGTCACCGAAAATGCGCCTGCGACCGCAACGGCCGCCAAGACAGTTCTTATCTTCATGTTGCCCCCTCTACGTCTTCTGTCAGTGCGCGCTGGATCTTCGGCACCGCGAATTCTCTTTGCTCGTGATAGTCGATCATGGTGACGAGCTCACCCTCGGCATCGAACAGGAATACGCTTGCCGTATGGTTCATCGTATAGCCGCCGCCCTCAGTCGGGACGCGCTCAAATGAGGCACGAAACCCTTCTGCAGCGCGGGCAATTTGGTCTTCCGGCCCCGTCCAGCCACGAATGACCGGATGAAAATAGCCGACATATTCGGCCATGGCCTCGACCGTGTCCCGCTCCGGGTCGACCGTGATGAAGACCACGTTCATCTCTGATGCTTCGTCGCCCAGTTCCTCAAGCCAGCCGGAAATATCCGATAGGGTCGTCGGGCAGACGTCCGGGCAGTAGGTGAACCCGAAAAACACCATTGTGGGACGACCGATCAGGTTGCCAGGCCCTACCTCATTTTCCTCGTGGTCGGTCAGCCGGAACTCCATCGCCGATAGGGGCAGGGGCCGCTGCCCTTTTGGTTCAGGCGCACCGGGCCCGTCCACCCGCCACCAGCCCACGAAGAGCGTCAGGCCAAGAACGCCGGCACCGGCTGCGCCGTATAGAAGGAGCTGCCGACGTTGCATCAGCCCTCCGGTCCACGCGCGGCGATTCCGAGGATTGGGACCTCGACCGTCACCTTGCCGCCATCCGAGAAGGTCAGTGTCAGCGGGAAATTCTCGCCTTCGGTCATCGGCTCTTGCAGCTTCATGAGCATGGCGTGCAACCCGCCCGGCTCCAATGCCACGCTTTGGCCGGGCTCAATCGTGATCTCGCCTGCAGGCGCCATGGAACTGACGCCATCGGAGTTGGTTTTCGACTCATGGATCTCGGGCATCATTGCCAGCGGTGTCGCAAGTCCGGTCAGCGTAACGGCGTCTTCACCCGTGTTGCGCACGGTCATATAGGCGGCACCTGGCCTGTTGACGCCGATCGAGGCGCGGGACCACGCATTCTCGACCACGACATCCTCCGAACCGGCCAGTGCGGGGGCCGACAGCCCTGCAACCGTCAAAAGCACGGCCAATGCATTGGTATATCTCAACTTCTTCACCACTCGTTTCTCCTGCCTCCGCAAATCAGCTTTGGCTTGCCGCAACTTCCACTGCCACCAGCCTCTGCAATTCGGCCTCACCGAACGGATCGAGAGGCTTGCCGTTCACGAAGAACGTGGGCGTTTGGCGGACCCCGACTGTCTCGACATCGGCGCGGTCCTGGTTGAGCACCGCCACAACACCGGGGGCCAGCATCTGTGTCCGGGCAGCTTCGACATCCAGACCTCCGCTTGCTGCAATCTCAAGGATCAATCCGGGTGCCGGGGTCCCGTGAGACGCCCATCTGGGCTGCTCTCGCAAGACTGCCTCGAGCACAGGTTCAAACACGTCCTGCATGCGCGCCGCCTCGAGCACACGGATCGCTTCTACCGACGCCTCGCCGTGAAAAGGCGTATAGCGGATTACAACGCGCACCGCGTCTCCGTGCTCCGCCATGATATCCTCGACGACCGGATAGAAAGCGCGGCATGCCTCGCAGGCCGGGTCGAAGAATTCAACGATGGTTACGGGCGCATCCTCGGGCCCGAGGATCGGGGAATAGGGTCGGATCAGCGCGTCGGCCATTTCAGGGTCGATGGGATCGGACGCGGCAATCGGGTCGGGGCGGGTGGCATACCAGGCGGCACCGCCGAAACCGGCGACCCCGAGCGCGAGAACGGACAGGATGAGGCCGCGTCGTTTCATTTTTGTGTTTCCTTCAGTGAGAGAGCCGACAGCAGACCGATCATCGCGAAGGCGACGAGCGCCATCAAAGGAATCGGAATGCCGAAGACCAGTTGATTGTCGTCGGTACAGGATGGGCCGGTCGCCGTGCAGGGCTGGATACGCTCGGGGATAACGCCGACATAGAGGCCCAAGTGCCAAAGCGCGACGGCGGCACCGCCCAAAGCCAGCGCGATCCCGTAGCGACCCACGCGCCGATCCTGCCACCACAGCCCAAGCCCGAGGATGATGGCCAAGGGGAACATGAAGGCACGCTGGAACCAGCAGAGCACGCAAGGTGTCTGCCCCAGAACCTCGCCGATGAAGAGCACGGCAAGCGACGCGGTGAGCGCGATGATCCAGGCCAGGCCAAGGGCCGTCTCTCCGGAAAGTCGGGTCATGACGATCAGATCCTCTGTCTCAGATCGGCGAGGATCTCTTCGGCGGGCGTGCCGTAGGGCCAGGAGTCCGCGAAGCCTGCTTGCGTGTCGAAAAGGAAAAGATGCGACGTGTGACCCATCGTGTATCCGCCCGGCGCAGTCGCCTGCTCGATCCGCTCAAAGAATATCGGAAAGGTTTCGGATGTCGCGGCGATCTGCTCCGGTGTACCGGTCAGCCCGATGATCCCTGCGTCGAACAGGGGCACATACTCGGCAAGTGCAGTCGGCGTATCCCGCTCCGGATCAATCGTTATGAAAATCGGCTGAACCATTGCTGCCTCATCGCCCAGGCCCTCCATCACGGCCGCGACTTCGGACAGTGTTGTCGGACATACGTCGGGGCAATTGGTGAAGCCAAAGAAGACCAGCATCCAGCGCCCTGCGAAATCTTCGTCCGTTTGGACCATGCCGCGATGATCGGTCAGTTCGAAATCAGCAAGAAACGGTGGTTCACTCTCGGTGCGGGCAAGATCGGCACGGTAGTCGGACCATAGCAACAGCCAGATGAAAACGAACGCCGCCGCGCCCGCCAACACCCACAATACCTTCTGAAGACCTGAAAGCCTCACGCCGCTCCGCCCGAACCTGAGTCTATATTTTGTGTGCGTTTACATCCTCTAGCTACTGTAGGTTCAAGCGTGATTGTCATCGATCGGCCAACAATCACCGATCTGTGAAACTCGGGTGAAGCTTGTGATGCGCACCGCATAAAGCTACACCCACTGTAGGTAATGTGGGGAGCGGAAATGCTGACGATTGGGACGCTGGCGAAGAAGACCGGAACAAAGGTGCAGACCATCCGGTATTACGAGCAGATCGGACTTATGCCTGAGCCCGGCAGGACCGAGGGGGGCCAACGACGCTATGGCGACGCCGAACTCGACCGCTTGTCATTCGTCCGGCACGCACGGCAACTGGGGTTCTCGTTGGACGCGATCCGTGAGCTCCTCGATCTCAGCGATCATCCGGGAAAGTCCTGCGCTGAGGCGGATGCAATAGCCCGTCGGCAACTCAAACAGGTCGAGCAACGATTGGCGCGGCTCGAGGCGCTGCGGACGGAATTGAAGCGGATGGTGCATGAGTGCAGCGGCGGACAGACTTCTGATTGCCGTGTACTCGAGGTACTGCGCGACCATTCCGAATGCCTGACCGACCATGAAGAGATCGGCGCCTGAGCAATTTCGACGACCTTTGATCGGAACGCAAAAAGCCCGGTGTTAGTTACTCATTGGCAATTCACTAATTTGGATACCCGGCATGGCGGAGCAGAGAAACGCAACGGAAAGACGCACACTCTGGATCGTGCTGGGTCTCAACATCGGGCTGGCAGTCGCTTTCTTCGCCTCGGGCGCATTCGGCGAGTCAAGCGCGCTTATCGCCAATGGCCTCGACAATCTGTCGGACAGTTTCGTCTACGCGATCAGCCTCTTCGCGCTGTCCCGCTCCGCCAAGTGGAAGCGCGGAGCGGCGAACGTTTCGGGCGGCCTGCTGATCCTCTTCGCCCTTGGAATCCTGTATGACGCGTGGCGCCGCTACGTCGGCGGATCGGATCCTCTTGGCACGATCATGATTGTCATGGCGCTGGTAGCGGCGGCCATCAACGCACTTTGCGTCTGGCTGCTGGCACGGCTTCGCGATCCAGACGTAAACATCCGAGCGGCGAATACGTTCAGCTGGAACGACTTCGCGGCCAATCTCGGAATCGTCGTCGCAGGCGGGCTCGTAGCCTGGCTCGGAACGAATTGGCCGGACCTTGTCGTGGGCGTGATTGTCGCCGGCATCGCGGCCTGGGGTGGCGTCGGAATCCTGAGAGACGCGCATGGTGAACACCACAAGGCGGTGCACAATGACGATCAGGTAACCAAGGACTCGGCCTGAAATCGGGGCTTGAAGCTACAGTGACTGTAGCAACTACATATTCTCGTGAACGATTCGAGGAGGTATCCCGTGAACCCCGCCGACCCTCATTTGGCCAAAACCCGGCTGCTGGATTTTGACGCGACCTCAATTGCAAAACTGATCGAGGAGCGCGGCTGGGCAGACCTTCCCAGCGACGACCGAATTGGGGCCATCTACGATTTCGTCAGGAACGAGATTACCTTCGGCTACAACCGCGCCGACGACATTCCGGCGTCCGAGGTCCTCGCAGATGGCCACGGGCAGTGCAACACCAAGGGCACGCTCCTCATGGCCCTGCTGCGTGGCGTGGGAGTTCGCTGCCGACTGCACGGGTTCACAATCCACAAGGCGCTTCAGAGAGGCGTCGTTCCGGAACTCGTCTATCCCCTCGCGCCGTCCGAAATCCTCCACTCCTGGGTAGAGGTGGACTTGGGCGACGGATGGGTCAATCACCGCCAGAACTTCGGATTTGTGCGCGACTTGCTCTATCGCCACGTCATCCGTCACTGGATGAATGCCAGGGTTCGCCGCATCCGCCGCGGAATCTTGCCGCCGGTCCCCGGATTCGATCGGCCGAACCACCGCCATGAGGAGACGAACCGTGCCGCATGATCACGGCCACGCCCACATCGATCCTCAATCCGGTGATCGTCGCGTCTCCATCGCCATCTGGGCCAACGGCCTCCTGACGGTCGCGCAGATCGTCGGCGGGATCCTTTCCGGCAGCCTCGCGCTGATCGCGGATGCCCTCCACAATTTCTCGGACATGGCGTCGCTGGTGATCGCCTTCTTCGCGCGTAAGATCGCTCGCCGCCCGGCGGACAAGCGCATGACCTTCGGCTATGGGCGGGTAGAAATCGTCGCAGCGCTCATCAACTACACGACACTTATCCTGATCGGCTTCTACCTGATCTACGAGGGTGGCATGCGCATGATCGACCCACCAGAGGTACAGGGCTGGACGGTGGTGATCCTGGGCGGTGTGGCACTGGTCGTCGACACGTTGACGGCGCTGCTCACCTATTCGATGCAGAAAGGCAGCGTGAACATCCGTGCGCTCTTCCTGCACAACCTATCGGACGCTTTGGCCTCCGTGGCGGTCATCATCGGCGGCTCGCTCATCCTCCTCTACAACATGCGGTGGGTCGACCCGGCGATCACCATCGGCATCGCTCACTACATCCTCTACCTCGCATTTACCGAGATCGGCGGTCCGATTCGGACGCTGATGCTCGGCAGTCCACCGGATATCGATAATGAAACCGTCGTTCAGGCGATGCGGGGTGTGGATGGTGTCGCGGACGTTCATCACGTGCATCTGTGGCAGATGCAGGAGCACGAGGCGGCTCTGGACTGCCACGTCGTGCTGACAGCGGACGGCTGGGGTCAAATCGAAAAGATCAAGGCCGCGATCAAGGACCGGCTGAAGGACGATTTCAGCATCGGTCATTCGAGTCTGGAATTTGAGCACGAAGACCGCGCACACGAAAACGCTGACCTTTACGGTCACGGCAAACCGGAAAAAGAGGAGGAAAACCATGTTCACCGAGACACTGACAGCTCATGACGACACGATTGGCCTCGCCTGCGAGGGCAAGCTCAGCGAAAGCGACCTGAAACGGATGCACGCCCTGCTTCATGAGCGCCTGCAAGAGACAAGTAAGCCCGGCCTGGTTCTCGATCTCACGAGGTTCGAAGGCTACGATGGGCCGTCCGCTCTGCTCGAAGATCTGAAAATCGACACAGCCCATAGGAATGACTTCCGCCGCGTCGCTGTGGTGGGCGAAGGGGCTTTGTTGGAGTGGGGAACCAGGTTCGCCGACGTGCTGACCACGGCAGAACTCCGTTAGTTCGACCCGGCGGAAATGAAGGCGGCAATCGCCTGGGCAAGTGAAAGGTAGAGTAGCTTTCAATCAGATGCCTTCGCAGAAGACAGCATCTGTTCGAAACCATAAACAAAAGAACTACAGCAGTTGCGAGACCCAAGAGCAATCCGAAAGTTCTGAACATGGTCGCTCCTTTCGCAAAGGAGTAACTTTGGTACGGTGGCACTGCCCTTGCCGGGGCATTATCAAATCGTAATGTTTTAGCGGCTCAGGGCGCCAGTTGGTTAACATAAACTTCATTATGCGACTTTATACTTAGCGTTGCGATAGTATATTATTGTATGTATGCTGAACTCCTATCACGGAGGCTCCACAGCATGCGCCATTTACTCAAGAAGCTCCTCCCCTCGGTCGCAGTCGCTTTGACCGTGACAGGTTCTTCGCTGCCAATACCCGCCCGCGCGCAGACATACCCGATCGATTGCGCGATCCTTTTGTGCCTGTCTGGCGGCTGGCCTGCTTCCGTCCCTTGCGCCCGAGCCCGCGCCGAATTTATCCGGCGGATTACACCTTGGCCGGTCGAACCACCGCTGCAAATCTGGCGCTGTCCCATGGGCGCCTCCTACGAGAACGATCGGTTACAAAACAACGCTGGCGGCATCTTTGAAGCCTTGTACCGAACCGACAGCCGTCGACCGCTTCAATCCTTGCCAGTAGATAATCTCGTTCCCACCGACCTCGCCCTGCGGCTCGTTCAGGACCGCGCGGACATCGATATCAGCGGGCCAGAGTTCAATTTCGTGCGGTCCATCCGCGTCTTCGATGTACGGTATGCACGACAGCACGAGTCCGGGCGCGATGGGGATTGTAACCGAAGCGCGACCGTGGTCCTCGGCACCTACGGGACCCAAGGCGATTTCTCATGGCAGCGATCTTCGATAACTGCCCTGCCCGAGGCCCATGTGGGACTTGAACGTTGGGGCGAGCATTGCCCTGGCATTTACCACCGATCCGTCTTCGTCGATTGGCGTGACTATGACGGCAACTACGGGTTCGAGCAGGTGAACTACTGACCTGCCGCTACGTAGATTTGTCATGGAAGACGGCTTCTTTGGCTTGCACGACCGCACCGCATACGCTTCGCGGTCCACATGCTGTTTGGCGTTTAGGCAAACACCGCGGGTTCGCTCTGTTCACCCGTCGTCGCTTCTTCCGATCCTCGTCAGCGCATCGAAGTCGATTTCTTGCTTCTGTTCGTCACTTATATCCGGCCGGGTTTCCGATACCGGCTGGGGCCCTTGGACGTCCCACATCACCGCATGTGAGCCTGTCCTCCAGCGATAAACCCAACCAACAACACTGCACCCATCGGTCCCGATCAGATTGGCGATCGCGACGCCCTCACCCTTATCTTCGTTCACTGTTTACTGGCTTCCTGCACTGCGGCGCTGCGAATTGCGGCGTGGGGTTGCAGAGCGTTCACTACGACCGCGCGCCGGGCTTCTTTGATGTTGGCTAACTGGTCCTCGATGAGGAAATGATCATCAGACCGGGAAAGTGGGTTCCCGTGTTCTCAACAATTCATTGGCTTCAAATCCTGTGGTCGGGCTCCGTGGCGGCTTCAACGATCGCCAGAACCTCGAACGGGTCAAAGCCGATGGCGCACGCCAAGACGACCAGCTCGACAACGTCGACCCGGCGCTGGCCGCTCTCAAGGCGGGCAATAAGGGACTGGTGGCATCTGAGCCTGTCTGCCAGGTCTTTCTGACCAAGGCCCGCTTTGACACGGGCGTCGACCAACGCCTGACAGAGTGCCACTTGTCCCTTGCTTCTGATTGTCTTTGCCACGCGTCACATACCTTTTGTGACGTCGCTAGCGGATGAAATCTGTTATCTAAAAAGTAGATATATGAGGGTGTTATCGGCGTCTGGTTTCCATGGGCTGCAAGTCTGATGCTCCCGAGGTTGCCCATCAATCCCCTACCAATTGCAGGAACCGGCCATATTCCTCGCTGACTTCGCGCGCTTCCTCGAAGGCGCGGGCCCGTTCACCGTCGAGGCAACGGAAGTAGCTCTGGATATCCTGAATGTAATCTTCGAAGTCGCCGCGGATGATATCCGCATAGTCCCGCGCGGCCTGCGAATCGCTTGGCAGGAAAGGACGGGATGGCGCAAAGCAGGATTCCGCCAAAACCGGCCCAGGAACGCAGATCAGAAGGGCCATAGCTTGCAATGGGAGCAGGCATGTCAACCTTGGGTTTCTCAAACCTGTTATCTCCTTGATCGCGGACACTGGCCGTGACTAGTGTTTGCGTAACCAAACTACAGCCAAAGCACGATATTACATCTTGCGGTTGATAATATACTATCGTAACTCTGGGCTTCAAGTAGGAATGCCTGGGGTCGCGCCATTGGAGAAAGCGTGAGCCGGGCCATGAACTGGGACATCGAAGCACCAAATGTGGTTACGGAAGCCAGGTTCCGCGAACTCGTGGAAAGCGGCTATAGCGCAGAAATCCTGTGCCAAGAGTCGGCACACAAGAAAGGCCCCAGCTATTACGGGGTCTGGATCATGCGTGTTGTCTCTGATGACGGGGTGGAAAAGCTCCTCGTCACCGCCCGCACGCGGACGACCTACAACGATATCAAGATCCGCGAGTTCAAGACGATCTCCGGCGTGGTGTCTTTCTTCATTGGCCTTGGTTTTGCGCATGTCGACCTGCCGCTTGAGGCGGGGACAAGCCGTACGCACAAATTTGCGCCGCCAGACAAAGCCCCATCAGACAAGGGCGCTGGCAGCTAACCTCGTCTGTCTCTGGCTGGTCGCAGCACCTGCCTCAGCGCAAATGGTCCTGGTCATGGAGAGCGACGGCTCCCTGACCCCGTCCCGCTCTCAGAGCAGCTTTGCTCGAAACTACAATGAAGGGATTGGTCAGAGTTCGGCCTCCGATGGGATCGCGATCTTCGGCGAGGTAGAGGCCGAGCAAGAGGGCGTCCAAGTCGCGGCCCTTGCCCGCCCGACTCCCCTGCCCCGCGCCGATGTCCTCTCCGGGATTCAGACCACGGCCTTGCGCTATGCCGGCCATCCCGGCCTGCGTCGCGCGGGGCTTTCCGTGACGGATTGGCTGGCTCTCTATAGGGCCAATATCGAGGTTGAGAGCGCCTACCGCCAGGATACGATTTCAAGTGCAGGTGCCATTGGCCTTGGTCAATTGATGCCAGCGACGGCGCGTAATCTGGGCGTCGACCCGCGTGATCCGCTGCAGAACCTCGACGGCTCCGCCCGCTACCTCGCGATGATGCTGGATACGTTCGGCGATCCGCGCCTTGCCCTCGCAGCATACAACGCCGGACCCGATGCGGTCCGCCAGTATGGCGGCATTCCCCCCTACCGAGAAACCCAGAACCACGTGGCCCGCGTCATGGCCGTCGTAGCCCGATTGGAAGGATCAAATTCATGAGACAGATTTCAAGCCTATTCGTCGCCTCGCTGGCGCTCTTCCTGGTCATTGCCGAACCCGCCCTTGCGCAAAGCATCGACCTCTCGCCGATCCAGAGCCTGTTGCAGGGGATCGTTGATGCGTTGACCGGCCCGCTTGGTGTTGTGATCGCGACGCTCGCCGTGCTGGGCGTCTTCCTCAGCTGGTTCTTCAACATTATCGATCTGCGCCAGGCACTCTGGGTTCTCGTCGGCATCGCAGGCGTCGCCGCTGCCCCCACCATCGTTGCCGCGGTTTTCGCCGGTGGCTGAGCGCTCGCCTCTCTTTCTCGGCCTCGTGCGCCCGCCGAAGCTTCTGGGCCTGCCGATCATGTACGCGATGGTCTGGCTCTTCGGCTCGGTTCTGCTCTTCGTATGGGTCCAGCACATCGCGGTGCTTGGCGTGGCCGCCCTGCTGTACCCGGTGCTTTGGAAGGCAGCGGATTGGGATCCACGCTTCATCGACGTGATGATGACGGCCCTGCAGGAGACACCGCCCACGCGCAACAGGTCCATCCATGGCGGGGACAGCTATGCCCCGTGATGACGCCCGTGGTGCTGCGCTCGATGCCCGCACAATGACGCCAGACTGGTATGCGCGCGAGACCCGCCTCGCGCATATGCTGCCCTATGTAAGCCTCGTCGACGACCAGACCGTGCGGACCCGGGTGAACGAACTCTTCCGCTGCATTCGGCTCGAGGGGATCAACAGCTACACGACCGACGATGCCTATCTCGACAAGGTGACGGCGCTTTTTGCCCGCATCGTCGCGCAGCTCGGGCCGGAATTCAGCTATTACGTCCACAAGGTCTCCAAGGCCATCAAACCTGATCTCGACCCGATCCGTGAGGACAGCTTCGCAGGCGAGGTGGACCGGCGCTGGCGCGCAAAACTCGAGACCAGCGGGCTGCGCGACAAGACGCTGACGCTCACCGTCATTCACCGTCCGCCCCCGAAAAGCCTCCTGCCGTTCCTGAGCCGCAGCGCGCCGGACCGACTGAAGGAGGAGACCCGCAAACGCCTGCAGCGCCTCGGTGAGGCCGTGAACGTCTTCCTCTCGGGGCTTACCGAGCTCAAGCCGCGCCTGCTGTCAGCAGGATCGGGAGAGTTGGTGGGATTTTTGGGCGCGCTGAACACGGGCACCGAGCTGCCGCTCTACCCGGCCAACACCTACGGCTTTCTGTCCTTCAACGTCGCCAATACCCGCGTGACGTTTCACGGCGACCATTTCGAGCTCTCCGAGGGCGTCGTGGGCCACCGCTACGGCAAGAGCTTCACCATCGGAGAATACTCGGAAGGCACCTCCTGCACCATGTTCGACATGCTGAACCTGCCAGTCGACATGATCGTGACGCACTCCTTCACGCCGATCAATTCGAACCTCATGGCGGGCCGCATCAAGCGGCAAAAGCGCCAGATGCAGGCGAGCCAGGACGCCGCCCTATCGCTTATGGAAGCGCTCGACATCGCCGCCGATGATCTGGAGGCCAAACGCCAGAGCTTCGGTGAGCACCACATGGTCGTGACGATCTTCTGCGAAACGCTCGAAGAGCTGCAGACGCTCAGCGCCGAGATCGTGAATGCCGCCGCGACCGAGGGCGTGAAAATGATCGGCGAGCGGGTCGCCGCAAAGGCCCATTACCTCAGCCAGCACCCCGGCAACCAGCCCAAGCGTGTCCGCGCGAGCGCCGTCACCAATCGCAACTTCGCGGATTTTGCGGCCTTCCACCGGACGCAGCTCGGCAAACCCGCAGCACTTACCCCTTGGGGCCGGGTCGTCACTTATTTGCCCACGCCGGAGCAGAGCGCCTACCGGTTTTACTACCACGAGCAGGGCAGCCCGGACAAAGAACCGACCAGCGGGCATACCCTGATCATGGGTCGGCCCGGGTCGGGCAAATCGGTGCTGTCCGCCTTTCTGATGACGCAAGCCCGTCGCGCAGGCGCGCGGATCTTCGTCTTCGATTACCGTCTTGGTATGGAGATGGCGGTCCGCGCCAATGGCGGGCGCTACGCGTCCCTGAACGCCGGTCAGCCCACGGGCCTCAACCCGCTCTGGACCGAGACCGATGCGCGCGGCACCGCCTGGCTCTCGGACTGGCTTGCCACCCTGCTCTACCGCGCCGACAAGCCGCTCACTCCTGCCCAGACCAATCGCATCCAGGAAGTCGTGCGCCAGAACGCGCAGGCCACAAACCCGGCCCTGCGGAACTGGCGGGATTTCGCATCGCTTTTTGTGTCCACCGACGATGGCGGCGATCTGCACCAGCGCCTGCTCGAATGGACCGAGGACGGCCGCTATGGCTGGATCTTCGGGCAGAGCCTCGAGGACACGTTCTCGCTCAAGGGCGATGTGGTGGGCTTCGATCTGACCGGCATTCTCGACAGCGAGGCCGACAAGGAACGGATGGCGGTCCTGTCCTATCTCTTCCGCCGGGTCGAGCGCGAAATCGAGGACCGCCGCCCCACCATCATCGTGATCGACGAGGCCTGGAAGGCCCTCGATAACGCGTATTTCGCCGAGCGGCTGTCGAACTGGCTGGTGACAGCGCGCAAACAGAACACGGTCGCGGTGATGATGACGCAATACGCAAGCCAGCTCGAGCGCACCCGGACCGGCAAGACCATCATCGAGGCGGTGCCGACGCAGATCCTGCTCCCCAATATCCGCGCGCAGCCAGCGGACTACGCCATGCTGAACCTCACGGAGAAGGAGCTCGATGTCCTTCTCAACACGGGCAGCAACAGCCGCTTGGCGCTGATCCGCGACGATCAGGGCTCGATCGTCGTCGATGCCGATCTGAGCGCGCTTGGACCCAATCTCACCATCCTTGGCGGCATGGAAAAGGGCGAAGCGCTTGTCGGCGCCGATTACCGCGACCGCCCTGATTTCTGGAGGCTTTCATGACCCGTATTTTGATGTTCGTTGCCGCGCTCGGTGCGTTGGCCTCCTGTGCCCAGTACCAGGAACCGCAGGCCAATTGCTTCACCTTCCTCGCCTCCACGACAGCCATCTCGCCTGATTGCACCTTCACGCCCCTTGGCGCACCGGAGGGCGACATTGAAGTCTAGCCTGCCTCATATCCTGGCCCTTTGCCTGCTGCCCGGTCTCGCTTTGTCTCAAGGCGTGCCGACCAATGACAGTGGGCTGACCGCGCGTGACATCGTCGAGACTGGCGATCGCGAGGCTGACTTGGCCGTTCAGGCCGACAAGCTTGCCGTGCGCGAACTCATTGCCGAGATCGAACGGGAGCAGCTGGAAACCCTGCAACGCATCCTCGATGCCCAGACCAGCTTCGGCGGTCAGGGCTTGCCGGCTATGGTCTCGGGGCTGGAAAGCGGCAGCGGGGATCCGGCCCGGTCAGTCGAGGCGGTCTATGGCAATGCCGACATCGACCCCAATCCCGGCGGTGCGCAGATGTTCGGGGATGCGGCGGAAAACATCGAGCAGCTCATTATCCGCGTGGCTCAGGAGACCAGCGGCTTTGCCGGCGTTGGCCGCGCGGGCCTCTCCCCGGTCCAATGGCGCGCACTCCTACAGGCGCTGATCTGGCAGGAAAGCCGTTTCACCATCGGTGCACGCTCTCCCGTCGGCGCCTTTGGCCTCACCCAGATCATGCCCGGTACCGCCAGCGATCTGGGCATCAATCCGGAATACTATGACAGCCCTTACCTGCAGGTGCATGGCGGTGCACGCTATCTCGCGACACAGCTCAACACCTTCGACGGCAATATCATCAATGCGCTCGCGGCCTATAACGCGGGACCCGGCCGGGTTTTCGAGTATGGCGGCGTGCCACCCTTTCGCGAGACCCAGCACTACGTCCAGGTGATCCCCGAACGCTATAACCTCTATTTGACCCGTATCGGCGGGATCGAAGCGCTTGGCACGATCGACCCCGCGCTTCTGGCCAATGCCAACCTCTCGCTCACTGGGCACGGCGCGACCTTTTATGGCAGCAACTCACCCGCCGCGATCAGGCAAGCCGCCCTACGTATTGCGGATATCGTCGAACGGATTTCCGAGACCGAGGATGTGCAGGAGAGCGTTGCGCTCAACACTTATGCCCGCGCCGAACTCGTGCGTCTCGTGGCCGCCCGCATCCGGCTTCAGGCCGCCCGCACCCGCGTGCTCTCCGCCGAAGAGCTGGCCCAGGCCAGCGCCCGCATGGCCGAAGGCGCGTTCATGGATTTTACGATCAGGGAGATTGAATGATGGGACATCTGCTCTTGAGGACAGCTTTGGCCACGACACTTGGGGTTGGTCTGCATCTTGGCGCCCTATCCCCCGTCCTCGCGCAAGGCGTGCCCGTCGTCGATACCCAGAACATCGCGCAAAACATCCAGCAGCTGCGGCAGATGATCGAGGACGAGATCTTGCAAAACGAGCAGCTGACGCAGCTCCGCGAACAGCTCGGCCTTCTCACGGACCAACTCGCGGAGCTGCAAAGAACCTACGAGGCCCTCACCCGCCTCGCCGAACTGCCGGAGATCATCCGGACGGAAATGGAAGACGAGTTGAATGGTCTGCTCGACCAGGAGTTCGGCGACATCCTCGCCACGATTGAGGCGATCAAGACTGGGGATTTCTCCGGCCTGTCCGGTTCTGGCGCAGGCGAGATCGAAACACAGATGGACCGGGTGCTGGCCGATCTCGGATTTGACGATGACACCCTCTCGGAAATGGCCACCAGCGGCAATCCCGGGGCCAACCGCGTGGCGACGCAGGCCACCACCGGTGCCCTTGTCTCGGCCGCCGCCCAGAACAGCTATGAGGATGCCGGCCAATCGCTCGAGCGGGTGGACCGCCTTGTCGGGCTCATCGACGACATGGATGAGCTGAAGGAAAGCGTCGATCTCAACACCCGCGTCACGGCGGAACTGGCCATCGCGCTGGTCGCCATGTGGCAGCTCGAAGCGGTGCAGACCGTGGGCGACGGCACAGGCGGCGTGATCGATGCCGCCACCATCGCCGAAGAGCAGCGCTTCATGGACTTTACGCTGCCGGACCTGCGCGCAGACTGATTTGAGGCATGACGCGTGGCGAGTGAACAGGAAATCATCGAAGAAGAGCTGGTCTATGGTGCTCTGCGCCGTGAACGCCTCTGGCAGCGCCTTGGGCTCTTCGGGCTCATCTTCGGCATTCTCGGATGCCTGAGCGCGGCGGCTGTCGCGATCCTCGATGTCGATCCGCCGCCTGTGGTCGTGCCCTATGATCCCGCCACCGGCTTTGCCCTGCCCGAGGCTTCGGTGGGCGCGACGTCTGTCACAGCCAACCAGGCTATCATCGAGGCAGAAGTCTTCCGCTATGTGACCGACCGGGAGGTCTACAACCAGCTCGACAACGACCTGCGCATACGCAGCGTTCTGCACCGCTCGGACGGGGCCGCCGAGAGCGGGCTGCGCCAAATCTGGAACAGCGCCAACGAGAATTACCCGCCGACCGTCTATGGCCCCAATGCCCGGCTCGACGTGGAAATCCTCAGCATCAACCGGATCGGCACCAACCGCGCCACGGTCCGCCTGCGCAAGCGCCTGACGTCTATCAATGGCGTTCAGACAGGCCTCTTCACTGCCACGCTTCTCTTCGAGTTCCGCCCCGAGACCCGCCGCTCCATCGATGAGGTCTGGACCAACCCCTTCGGCTTCACGGTCCTCGAATATTCCGTCCGCTCCGACAGATTGGAGAATTGAATTTGTTCCCTGCTCGACTTTTCATATTGCTGATTGCCCTGTTGCCCGGCCTTGCTTTCGCCGAAGCCATCCCGCGTGGCGGGCCCAATGACAATCGGGTGCGGCTGGCAACATATCAAGAAGGTCAGGTCTACCGCCTCAGCGTGTCGCTCACCCATGTGACCACGGTCGAGTTCGGGGAAGGCGAGAGCATCCGCTCGATCATCGCAGGCGACACGGAGGGCTTCGAGATCGACGGCGTGCCGGGCGGCCAAGCCTTCGCGATCAAGCCCGTCGCGCGCGGGGTGCATACCAATGTGACCGTCTATACCAACCGCCGCAGCTACTACTTCAACGTCCAGGAGACCCGCAGCCCGACCTTCTACGTGGTCCAGTTCCGCTACCCCGAAGACAATGCACGGCCCGCGCGGGCCATCGCGGCACAAGCGCCGAACTACAACTACGGGGCCAGCGCGCGGACCGAGTTCACCCCCACCCGTGTCTGGGATGACGGGACGTTTACGTATTTCGAATTCCCGCGGAACGCGCCGGTGCCCGCGATCTTCCGCTACGGCAATGGCCGAGAACGGACGGTCAACACGCAAGCCACCGAGGACGGCGTGATCCGGGTTTCCGGGGTGAACAGGCAATGGGTGCTGCGGATCGGAGACGAGGTGGTCTGTATCGAGGCCACACCACCTGCGGGAGTGGGATCATGAGCGATACCGAAAACGCGGACCTTGAGAAACGTCTCGCCGCCCTTGAGCAGGGCAAAGGCGCGAGCTCACCCCCTGCCCCGCGACGCTCGCCGCTGCTGGCTTTGGTCGTTGTCCTCGTGATCGGTGCCGGCGGTGCATTGCTCTATCTCCTGTCCCAACCCGAAGAAGAGGAGGCCCTGCCCACGGCCACGCCGGACGTATTTCAAAACGAAGGCGACGGGTTTGGCGCCATCGAAACCCTCCCCCCACCCGAGCCCGAGGTGGTGTTGGCAGCACCCGAACCGGTGGAACCCAACGCCGAGCTTCTGGCGCAGCTCGCCGCCCTTCAGGCCCAGATCGAGGAGTTGCGCAATGCGCCCGAACCCGTCGTCGAGGAAGATACCGCTGCCGCCGAAGCCATCGATGCGCTGACAACCCAAATCGCGGCGCTGCAAGCCGCGTCAGAGGCCGCGCAACAGCAATTTCGCGATGAGCTCACGGCGCGTGATCGCGAACTTGAGCAACTCCGCATGGACCTCGAACTTGCGCAGCTTGAGGCCAACCGGCCCCTTCCCGCGCCCATCGGCCCCACCGAGGACGAATTGCGCGCGCGGGAAGAAGAGCGGCTCCGCCGCGAGGAGGAAGCAAGACGGCTCGCGGAACTTGAACGCCGCGCGGCTGAAGAACGGGCGTTTCAAGAGCGCCGCATCACCTCGCCCACCATCGCCTTTGCCGGCACCTCCGGTGCAAATGAGACGCCTCTGACCGAACGCACCTTCGGCGAAGTGACAGATTTCGTACTGAACGGCGCGCTGCCCACTTCGGTGACGCAAGCTGAGGTCATCGCCAATCCGTCCAACACCATCAACCAGGGCACGATGATCCAGGCCGTCATGGAAACCGCTCTCGACAGTTCCCTGCCCGGCCAGACGCGTGCTGTTGTTTCCGAAGACGTGTTCAGTTTCGATGGCTCCCGCCTCCTGATCCCGCGCGGGTCCCGTCTCATCGGGCGGTATCGTTCTGGCGTCGATATCGCGCAGCGCCGGGTCACCATCGCCTGGGACCGGATCATCCTGCCTGACAATCAAACCATCCAGATCAGCTCCTTCGGGGGCGATGAACTGGGTCGTTCGGGTGTGACCGGCTTTGTCGACACGCGCTTTGATGAACGCTTTGGCTCGGCGGCGTTGATTTCTCTGATCTCCGCAGCGCCAAGCGCCGCTGCGGCAAATGTGCAGGACGAAACCGCCGCGGACGTGCTCGAAGACGTAGGCGATGATCTTGCCGATGCCACGGATAGTGTGATTGGCGACTACCTCTCAATCGGTCCCGTCATTTATGTCGACCAGGGGGCTCGCGTGACGGTGATGGTCGACCGCGATCTGGAGATATTCTGAGCCCATGTCGCTGAGCTATCTCCAAACCTCGCTTGATCGGATCGACGCTGCCGCCCGCGACGATGTCATCGAGATCTGCATCAATCCCGACGGCAGCTGCTGGGGCGAATTCCAGGGCGATCATTTCATGCGAAAGCTGGACCGGGCGTTGACCGCAACCGAAGTGAAAGACCTCGGCAACCAGATCGCCTCCTCCGCCAATACCACGATGAGCAAGGACCGCCCCATCGTCTCGGTCTCGATCACATACAAAGGGCGCCCGATCCGCGCACAGGTCATCACCCCGCCTGCCGTGATCTCGGCGATGTCGATAAGCTTGCGGTTCTTCTCAAGCCTGCCGCTCGACGGGATCGCGCTTGATTTCCTCTATGGCAAGGAGCGCAAGCTCGAAGAACTCCGCCTCGAGAAGACCCGGGAACTGCGTGAAGTGGTGGCCGCGGGCGTGATCGACGATGCGCTGGCCTTTTGCGTCGACAACAAGCTCAACATGATCGTCTCGGGCGGCACCTCCACCGGCAAGACCGTCGCCGCGCGGAAGATCCTCTCTCATGTGCCTGCAGAAGAACGTATCGTCACCATCGAAGAAGCCGCCGAACTTCTGCCGACCCAGCCCAATGCCGTGACCCTCATCGCCAATCGCGACGCGGAGTTCCAGACAGCCGACGTGCTGCTCACCGCAACGTTGCGCATGCGCCCGGATCGCATCATCCTCGGCGAGGTGCGCGGCAAGGAGGCTATGACCTTTCTGGAAGCCATCAACACCGGTCATGGCGGGTCCATGACCACGCTTCACGCAGAAACACCGCAGCTCGCCGTACAGCGTCTGGCCATCGCAGCGCTCAAGACCGAGATCCCGATGACCTATGCCGACATGATCCAATACATCGAAAATTCCATAGACGTGATCATTCAGGCCGGTCGACACGACGGCAGGCGCGGCATCACCGAATTCTACCTCCCCGGAACAACCGAGATCGGAGCTTACCCATGAGGACCTTTGAATATGACATCCTGTTTTTCCAGGTGAAGAAGCAAAAGGACTACGACGCGATGCGAAGCGCCTTGAATGAGCGCGGCGCGGAGGGGTGGGAAGTCATTACAGCTGAAGCCGGTGACTACGGCTATACCACGTTCTTGAAGCGCGAGACCGCTGATACGAAGGCAGCATCAGAATGATGCGAGCCGCTGCAATCGGAAGCCTGCTCGTCGCTCTCAGCGCAACCGCTGGCGTCGCTGAACGGAACCTGACCCCAACGCGCGATAACCCGCCAGATGTCTGTCCCGACCAGCCCCCAGAGCCACAGTGGATCCAGGACATCGATGTGCGCGGTTCCCACAAACGGCTCCTGATCCAACAGATTTATCGGGCACAGAGCATGCAACGCATCGTTGAAGCCCAAAGCTGCGAATGCCCCACGCGGTATCCGTCTTGGGAGGCTGCTGAAGGTGTCTTCGTCGAGCAATTCGCCGCATCTGAATACTGGGACATCGTGGAAGCGACGTCAGAATACCGACGGCAGGCTAATGAGCTTCGGCGCGAAGCCATCCCAATCTGCGAAGCTGCTGGAAACTGGTAGAGCTCCATGAGTGTCGTCACTTACTTCGTGGAAACGGCTGAAGGCTATCTCAATACCGCTGCTGAGACGCAATTTGGTGCGGTCGCCGCAACAGTCGGAACGATGCTGGTACTCGGCACCACGCTCGTTGTCATTCTGGTTTTCATCAACACGATCTACCAGTATCGCGCCATGGACGGGCGCACGGCCTTCTGGCTCGCCGTGAAAGTCGGGCTGATAGGCGCATTTGCAACCAACTGGGTGCAGTTCAACATCCTTGCTGCGGCGATCCTGAACGGGATCGACAGCATTGCCGGGTCGCTCGTGGCCTCAGTCGGCGGTGGTTCACCCGGCCCATCCGGCACCTTCGCAGAGGAGTTCGATGACCTGATTGCGGCGCTCGGGGACTATTTGAATGCCGCGGGGTCTGAACTGAACTGGATGGCCGGTGCCCTGTTGGACACCCTTGGGGTTTTGCTGCTCTCGATCCTCGGTGGCTTGGCGGCGTTCATCGTCGTAGCATCCAGGCTCATGATCGCTCTTCTGATCGGGATCGCGCCGGTCATGATATTCCTGACCCTGTTCGAAGTGACCAAGGATTATTTCGCGCGCTGGCTTTCGGCGCTGATTTCCTTTGCGATGTACCCGATCGTCGTCGCCGGCGTGTTCGCGACCATCACGGGTGTCTCGCGTGCGCTACTTGCTGAGTTGGGCGACCCGGAAGGCGCCTCCAACATCGGCGCGCTCATTCCGTTCTTCATGATGGTGCTGATGGCAAAGGGGTTCATCATCGCAACGCCCTTCCTGGTTCGGACGATCTCCGGCAACATCATGATGCCAGCACTATCGGCTGGGTTCGGGGGAAGCTATGCCTTCGCCAGAGGGCTTGCAGGTAGCCAACAGGTTTACAACCGATACGCCATCGGAGGTGCTACGGGGGCGGAGTATGCAGCGCTGCGTGCGCGCCAATTCTTCGGAGTGCAGGCCTTGCCAAGCCGACCCAATACTGCCGGAGGGCCAACCGCTGCTCCGCCCGGCGACGGGATCGGCACAGGAGCCCGAATGCTCGCGCAGCTTTCAAGGTTGGGTCGCCTCGGCAGGCGGTGACGGCCCAATCCGGTCTTTCGGCCCTACCAGTTTGGCTGCGTTGCCGCACACTCGAAGCCGATATCCACCGATGCCCCTTTCTTCATCTCGCTGGCATGCCTATCTCAAATTGAGACTATTGGAGGAATGAATGGCCTTAACAATGAATATGGACTCGGCAAAGGCCGAACTCTTACTCCGTGCAGCTCTATTAGATGATGCAAGTAACGTTGCCGAGCGACTTGCTGCTCTCAGCGCTGAAATCAGTGTCGACGATGATGGTGAAGCCTGGATATCCCTTGATATGGACCTTTGGCCGGAGGGCAAGGACTCACCCGAAGCTGAAGCCATTGGAAAAATGCTGTGGTTAGAAATCGAGTGGTCGTCGACATCCGGAACATTTCCTTTCGCTTGGCCTGGCCTTGGCGAACACGTCGACAAGACCAAAGACTACTTCAGAATGGTGCTTGATGCCTACGGTGGTCAAAAACCCACCGATAACGCTTAGGTGGGCTAAAATAGAAGGACGCCGATCAATTGTACTGCTATGTCGACGAAAGTGGAAATACTGGCAACAACCTGTTCGATACGGCCCAGCCAGTACTCTACTATGGGCTGCTCACCTCGAAAACAAACCTCGACGTTACTGCTGAGCCACTTCTCAAGGCACTGCGTGCTAGATTGGGTGTGGACCGATTGCATGCAAACGAACTGGGCGTTGCTCGACTGTCCGAAATAGCCACCGATCTTGGGCGTTTCGCATTGAAGCGTGACATCCGCTTCTCCCTATACAAGGTTGCAAAGCCAGACCATGCAATCATCACATTTTTTGACCAGGTTTTCGACGCGGGGCTAAACGAAGCTGTTCCATGGCCTCACTACTGGACCCCTCTACGATACATCCTCACATTCAAGGTGGCCCATCTCTTCGATGAGGAGACCGCAAAAGCTGCGTGGGCTGCTAGGCAAGAAACAAACCCAGCGAGGGCGGCAGAAGCGCTTCAAAAAATCTGCTCGAAGCTGCTTGAACGTATCCCAAGTTTGCCAGACACGCGTTCTCAAGAACTGGTCTCGGGAGCCCTGAAGTGGGCGGCCGCCAACCCGTATGAGATCAGCTATGGATCAGGCAACAAGGACAGCGCTCTACAGATTTCACCGAACCTAGTCGGTTTCCAACAAGTCCTGCAATACATCGCGATCCAAGCACGCAAGCAATCGAGGACCGTCCGAAGCATTGTGGTAGATCGTCAGACGCAATTTAACAAGGCACAGGCGGAGCTTTCAGATATCTATCGAAGACTTAGGGGTCACAAGCAAAGCATGGGCCCTGGCATGCCAGAAATGGACATGACGAATATGCCAGACATCCCTCCGAGGTTTTCTCCTGGCGATGAAAGTTCAGGCCTTGAATTGGTCGACGTAGTCCTCTGGGTTGCTAAACGCAACGAAGACGGTAAGCCAGTTTCTCCGGAACTTGCACAAATGTTCAATGCCTTCGCGAAGAGAGGAAGCACTGACGAGGTATCTCTTGCAGGCCTGGATCGACGATGGAGATTTCTCGTCGATCTTCCTGAGCCTGAAGGCCCGATGCCGGACGAATTGGCTGCCAAATTTGAGGAGTGGGAAAATGATCGAAAGAAAGCTGTGAGTGATTGTTGACACAGTTTTCATGGCGAAGGGTGAGGCGCGTTCAAGCTATGTAAGGTTCCGCGCGCTAAACAAAGTAGCGAAAAGATGTCTCTTCTGGATCCTCGTCACCAAACTCCGTCAAAATTCCTCCGACCCGTCTGGCAAACGACAACGTTATGGGATGCCTACCCTTCAAATCTGCCGTATTCCAATTCATACGCGTGAGGTTCAACGCGTCTCGTGCAGCAATTTCTAGGTTCTCCGATGTCACACCGCGTATCTCAACCGGCTGCGGAATATGCGGTCCGGGATAGGTCCCAACCTCCGGAATCAGCCCCGTTGTGTACAGAAACGTGCGAGTGTCATTGACTGAAAAAACAGTCCCAACTTTTGGCGGATAAGTTCCAAATCTGAATAGCCGCAAGGGACTGGGTGTCAGCGTAATCAGGCTAACGATTGGTATGTCGGCAAGAGCTTGTTGGAAGCCTTCACGCTCGTCGTCGTCGAAATCGCTTGTCTTGTGGACGACAACCCGTAGTGGCGCCGCACCCGTTCGAAGACGATACTCGGAAATAATCCGTTCTCCTAAGTCGAAAGCTTGTTCATAGGACAAGTGTACATTCAGCGCTTGTCCAGGTTCGACCGGAACTCCGCCTCCCCTAATCGCGAAACCTTCGCCGTCGCTTGAGAAGGCATGCGCGAGACTTGAGCGCACGATGTGAGATTTTGCCCTTTCAACGTGATGGAATGTAACCCCCACAAAACACGTTTGCGGACCTTCCGGCCTGAGTCGCCATGGCACCCCCCCAGACTTGTAGTACAAGCCCACGCTGAAGTTCCAAGCCCGGGTCGCAGGATCTTCGCTCTCGTTCGTTTCGTGAAGTAGTTTTCGTGTAACGATTTGAATCGGTAAGCGATACTTAAGAGCTTTGGCTTTAAGTGCGTTGTGTAGATCCCTTTTGATGAGATCGTCAGGCCCTTCTTCAACAGTTTCAAGTAAATCCAACAAGTCGAGTTGGCGAGACTTTTGCCTCTTTGCAAAACTCTTTGCGACGGCTTTGGCTTCGTCAGAGAGCTCCTTAGTCACGTTTCCTGCCCTTTCTCGCACGTCGGGAGGAATGCAGACCAAAACTATATCGGGGCGATTGATTTCGCGCGATGCAAGCTGTTTCAAGGCATCATCATATAGCCCCAAGACCTTAGTGAACCGTACCAGCGGCTCATCCGATCTTATCGCGTCAGCTATTAGATCCCGGCCTTCGGTACCGATCCTTATGGTCATCAAATCAGAAGTAACGATTTTCTTCCGAAAGACTGAGGAGAACCCGTCGAATGAGCGGCGAAGCTTGCTACCTTCGCGCAGGGCACCGATGCCATCTTCGCACCGGTCCAGCCATGCAACGGCACTATCAATTAGCTCGCCAGGTCCGACCAACCCAACCGATATTTTGTCCGGTCTTGCGCTTCCAAAACGCATATCGAAAGGCCCAGCTGATAGCAGTCCTTCCTTAAGATCAGACCCGCTAGCTGCACCGCCAAACTCCAATACGGGGGAAGGTAACTCTGATACAGACAAATCAATCGTCATCTTCATTACCCTCCGAAGATTCGGTTTGGTCTGCCAGTTCGTCATCTATCAGCGATGATAACTGATCAAGTTCCTCTGCCAGCTCTTGGAAATCATCAAACTCACCAACATCGTCTTCACCGAATGCGAACGCACTCTCCTGGTAAGAAGCCGTAGGAAGCCGCGCATGCATGCTGATCGTCGGCGCAAAGTCTTCTACCGTTGCGCCACCTGAGGGCCTTAGTGCAAACAGCTCGCTATTGCCTTCAGCAATCATAGACATCCAAAATGTTGCATCATTGTGAGCGTTGGCATTGAAGTCTTTCGCAGCTCGCTTGGTCGAAAGAGTGTTTGTCTTCTCGCGATTTATGAATTGTCCGTAGCCGTTCCTTGTGAAGGCATAACCGGATGTTAGAGCCAACGCCCAATCGGTGCCAAAGTCCATGAGCCTGAATTCCAGCGCTTTATGCTCGTACCAAAGGATGCTCTGATCTTCGCTCTTTCGCCTCGGACGAACTACGGTTCGCGTCGCCTTTTTAAGCCGTGCACGGTAAGTGATTTTTCGTTCTTCTTCGTCGTCCGTGCGAGTGTAGTAAGCCCGCTTATGTCGATGGTCGTAATAGAGTCCAATATTGCAAATGTGACCGACCACGAAGTCGTTAAGAAGTTTCACAAAGACGTTTCGACCGCCCTCATCGGCAACGAGTTCATCTAGCGAGATCGCCTCAATGTCGCCTGGATCAAAGGGGGTAAGATTTTTCTCAGAGAGGGACGCCAAATCGTAGAGTGTATAGAAGCGGCCATCAAAGACGTGCCCGGGTGGGCACGGCATATCGGCCTTTTTCGCGCTTTCGATGACACGCCAGGCGGCAGACTGAGTACAGCCCGCGTGCCAGATCATCTCTGGCAGATGTGAAAACGGAAGCAAGTTGGAGGCAAATCGAACGACGTCGCTCGATGCCGGAACCGCTGTTTTTGTAATATTGTCTATGGCTTCAGGGCGCGCTTCAATAACGACTTGGAAAGCCCCATTATCGGCAATTGTATCAAAGCTTGCAGTTCCGTTGTTGGCAACGGTTTCGCGCCAAAGATCAGAGAGACCTGATCCCGTATGATCCATCGCGCCACCACCATAGAAAAGGTCAGCGATGACTGGGTTACGGTAACCCTTTAGGTTGCGTCCGCCGTTCTTAATGAAGCTGTCGATCGATTGTTCACCAAGTTTTGTTGCTACTTCTGGGACCAACCCCCCAGGGCTTGTTGCGACAATTCTGTTGGGCGTGACAGAGACTTTTACTGTCTCAGGTTTGCTGTAGTCACGGTGAGCAAGCGAATTTACCACCATCTCTTTGATCGCCAATGGCGAGTATGATCGGACCTGCCTTGAGGTCTCTTCCTTCAATCGAAAATCGTTGTTCACCTTAGACAGAACGTCCAATAGAGCGTCCAGCTGCGCCCAAAGCGACCCTGAAACGGAAGACGTCATTGTTGCCGTGTCTTCACCTTCGCTCGTAAAGTCGACGTCATCACCAAAGCAATCTATCAGCCATTCTCGCGGCCCGCTGGCTTCAAATTCAATGGTGGCAGAAGGAACGTGCCGTTCAACCGATTTACCAAAAAGCAGAACACCGGCCAAAGTCGGTTCTCCGCCATCCGGTGTTGATCTAATGAGATTGAAGGCTTCGGCAGTTTCCAAAGTCCACCCTTCTTCATAGGAATCGGGCGTCCACTGCTTCAGGAACTCACTGTATGCCTTTAGTCTCGTGAACATGAAGACCATGTCCAAATCATCCAAGCTCGCACCGTTACATGGAGACATGTCATTTAAGGGTACGAGCGTACTAGAGGAGGATGTAGGAACTGCTGGGCGAACACCTTCCTCCCTCAAATGGCCCCAAAGCTCTTTCGAGAAGAGCTGATCAAAACCTTGAATTGGAACGGTGGTGAAGTTGCCTCCGAGGCTGCTAGCCAACTCTTTGACTTTCGGAGCCAAAGCATCAGCACCGTCCGCTGAGCGAGTACACCAGTAGATCCCATGCGGAAAAGAGTGCGCCGAGGAAATTTGGCTCAGAAACAGGTTATCCATTACAGACTGTTCATTGCCACGATATCCAACCACAATGATCGGATGATCCATGAGCATCGGCTGAATTCGATCGACAATCTGAGGGTCGAGCGTTCGAACTTCTTCGTCAAGGTTCTTGTCAGTATAGTGGTCAACCGACCCGTGAAGGTATATTAGTTGAGGGTCCCTCGGCGAAGACGAGAACATAACCAGGTCTGAAGCCGTCTTAATGGACGTAATCTGGTGTGGTCGGCCGACCATGTTCTTTGCCTTTTGTAGGCACTCATCAAAGTTGGTCGTAAGGATCGTCGTTACCCATCGTTGGTGGAGTATTTCGGCTAGGCCTAGATAGCCTTCACGAGGGTCAACAGCTGGATTAATCAACGCCTTGAAGAACTGACGGCGATCTTCTGAGACGTTCAGCAGGTGCTTGACAGCAGATGGGTAAAGGTCCGCCAGGTTCTTGTCCTGATCGAACCAGTGTTGCTTAAGCAACCATGGCCAGTAACTTGCCCGTGTCACCGTTGGGTCATCTATCGACCGATCATTTTCAAGACACCATTTGAATTTGACCATAAGCTCAACTGCAGTACCCGCCGCTGGAACACCGGACGTCACAGAGGCACCAGCACCGATCAATATGATTGGCTCTGGTTTTGAGCGGAGCAGCGTTCGGAGCCTGCCTGCTGTAGTAATGGGTATCGATCCTTTGGGATCGTTTCCAACAATGGACATCTAGAAGAATCTTTCGACCTTGTCTCGACGACCTCCATTATATAGCGAATGCGGTTGGAAATCACACCAGATGTGGGAAAATTTGTTCGGAGAAAATAATTGTCGGGAATTTAGCAAGATTCGTTTTTCTCCGAAGTAACGAATGCGCAATCAATGTCCGCTTTGCCGAATTCCGTGAGATTTGCTGACCCCGCAGCGAACTTCCGGTTTCCGCCCGCTCGACCGACATACGATCCTCGCTACCCTATCCGGCAACCAGCTTTTGACCAACATCCTCTCGCAACATCGCTTCCATGTCGTCCAAGCCATCGACGGCGGAGCGCATTTGCGCCTCACCCACGGCACTCGCTGCCTCGGCATCCGTGACTTGGCCCCCAAAATCCATCTCCATCTGTCGTTGTTCCTCGGCGATAACGGCTTGAACGACCGGCGCGGTCTTCTTTGGAACAATGTCAGATTGCCCTGACGATTGACCATCAGCAGCCTGGCGTGCGGCCTCAACGTCGGCCTCGGATCCGCCCGACCCGTCCGGTGGCGGTGTCATCGGCATGGCGCGCATGCTCAGCGGCAGCGTGCCCTGCGACCCACCTCCCCCCGGTTCCGGGAACGGCAACTCGCCCGTCTGCGCCGCGTGGATCGCCTTGAACAGGCGGTCGTCAAAATATTGGATCCGTTTTGCGCGGACCGGCATTTGCGCGTCGATGACCATGACAATCTCGTCGAGAGGCAGGCGGCGCGCTTCATCTTCGGGAAGCAGGGAGCTTTCTTCGGTCCGGGTAGATTGGCTGCGCCCTTCAAAGGGGTTCTTGCCGATGGACTGGGATCGCGTGATGACGGTCTTCGTGGTCTTGCCAACCGCCTTGCTCAGTTCCTCGACGGTCTTCTCATCGGACGGCGTCAGGTAGAGCTTCACGCCGGCATTGCCCTGCAGCGCGCGGCGGGTGTTCTCGCCGTAGATTTCATCAAGGGCGGGGATGGTTTGGGTGACCACAGCCAGGTGACCACGATAGGTGCGCAAGGTCTCGATGCTCTCGACTACGATGGGCATCTTGCCGAGGCGATTGAACTCATCGAGCATGATCATCACCGGCCAGGGCTCGTCCGGTCCGGGATCCTTTTCCTGCATGGCAGAAAGGAGATCGGAAAAGAACAGCCGAATCAATGGCGCGAGGGGTTTCACCATAAGAGGCTGGACGACGAGATAGACCGAAAAGGGTTTCTTGCGGATCGTTCGGAAATCAAAGTCCGACACCGCCGTCGCCTCATCGATGGCCGGGTTTTGCCATTGATCGAGCCCCGAGGTCATCAGAAGCGAGACGTAAGAGGTCAGCGTATCGTTGTTGGTCGAGGCCAGCCGCGTGAAGATCAGCTTGGCGGCCCTGTTGTCGACCTCGTGGCCCCGCGCGAAATACTCGTTCTGCTTGTTCCCGCCCGACGCAGCGATGCGGTAGATTTCGCCCAAGGTCGGGCGCTTGCGCTGGAAGGCCAACAAGCCTGCCGCCACGAAGAGATCGATCCCGCCCTTGAGGAGGCCCTGCACCCGGTCATTGTCGGTCTGCAGGAACAGCGTCGCCAGGAGCTGCAGTTCCATCTGCTGGCGCGCGGGATCTTTCAGCTCAAAGATGCGCAAGAGCGGGTTGTAGCGATGCGTGCGCTTGCCCTCCCAATCGGTGGGGGCAAAGCGATAGACCTTGTCGCCCTGGGCCGCGCGGTGCCGGGCCGTGGCCTCGAAACACTCACCCTTCACATCGAGCGTCACGGCGGAGCCCTGCCAGGTCAGCAGGTTCGGAATGACAAATCCCGTGGTCTTGCCGCGACCCGTGGGCGCAACGATCAGCGCGTGCGGGAAGACCTTCGAGCAGATGTATTTCGCGCGGGATTTTGGTTTGCCGAGTTTGCCGAGGATGAACCCGGTCCCGGGTGCGCCAAAAAACCCGTTGGCCTTCATCTCGCGCGCGGTCTGCCAATGGGTCTGGCCAAACCGTGTGAGGGCTGACCCTGAGAGGGCGAGGCTCAGCATCATGCCAGCGGCGGCAAAGCTGCCGACGATCAGGTGAATAAGTTGCGCGTCCTCAGGGCGGCGATCGAGGATCGCCATGTAGTTCTGCGCGATATAAGCAAAGTCGATTTCTGCCCCGAAGCCGAGATCCTGGTAGGTCAGCACCGCCGAGGCGATGGCATAGCCCATGGCCCCGGTCACCAGCGTGACGAGAAGCACACCGGTCGCGATCCGCGCTTTTCCCATGGAGGCGCTCAATGGACCTGTCCCCGCTCGGTCTCGCCATCCACGTCCGCAGCGCGGTGCTTTTCGTATTCGGCGTCGGCAAGTTCATCGACCACCTGGCGCAAGGCCTCGGTGTTGGCCGTCGCGGCATCAGATTGCAGATAGACCTTGGCGACATAGAGCCGGTCGAGACGGTCCTCGAGAACCTTGTCCAACAAATTTGCATCGCCGGATGTGAGCCGCACGAGTTGGCGGTCATCCAGCACCCGCGCAATCTCCTCGCGGAAGGCGTCCCGCTCCGCCTCGGTCTCGAAGGGCGCGGACAGCTCCCCTGCCCGTTCATGGTCGAGGACACGCGCAATCTCGTCTGCGAGGCGGTCGGCACGGTCAGACCGCATCGGCGTTCCATCGCGGGTGGCTAGACGTTCGTCACGCGTGCCAACCCCAAGCCCCTCGCGCAACTCGTTGTCGCGGCGAACCTGATTGATGGCCTCCGTGTCGCGTATCTCGACGACGGCCGCATAGGTCGCGCCGAGCCCGCGGGCGAGGTGGGACGGCATGTCCGGATAGCGCGCGCGCAAGTCATCCGTGACGGCATCTGCAACGGGCGTACGGAGGTCGCGTCCCTCCATGATGCGGTCGACTTCGCGGGTGATCGCACTGGCGCGGGCGGCATCGGTAATGGTCTCCTTGTAAGGCTCAGACCGGTCGATCACATCGCCCGGACGTGCGAGCAACTCCGGATGTGCCTCGAGATACGCGCGCTGCTCCGCTTCGATCCGGCGCTCCGCCCGCGAGACAACCTCCCAATCCCGCTCTTCGATCTGCTGCGATGTCAGACCCTCGGCGCGCATCTCCTGACGGATTGTCCCTTCCATCGCCCGGACCGCGTCCTCCTGATAGTGGAACCGCTCGTTGACCGGTTCGGCTTCAACGACACCATCCCGGCGCAGCACGTTTTCCCGTTCCAGAAGCGTGCCGAGTTCGACATGCACGTCATTCAGGATGTCACGCGCCTGTTCCAGATCGGCGCGGCGTTCGAGGTTCAGATCGCGCGCCTCCGCCACCTTGGAGAGATCATTGGCGATCCATTGATGCTCGAGCGCTGCATTTGAGGCGCCCGTCTCGATCCGGGCTACGACTTCCGATGTGCTGATCCCCGTGCCCCGCAGCGCGGTATCAATGCGCGATCTCAGGTCGGGCGTGGCCAAACGCTCGCGCTGGCTGGCGTCGATATTGGCTTCGGAATAGATCCCGCCCTCCGAGGGGGTCTCTGACAGCGCGGATGATCGCAAACCGAGCGGCTGCATGTGCTGGACCTGCGTCTGGATCTCGATGAGGCGTTTTTCCAGCACCGGACGTTCCGCGTCAGACTTCTCTGCGATCATGCCCTGCACCCGCGCGAGCTTCTCCGCATAGAGGCTTCTCAGATCCTCGAAACTCTGATCCTCGGCCATATACACATCTCCTGTTCGGTCCACCTGCCCGCCCCGCGCCAGCACCTCGCCCGCGCGGAACAGCGCCGCGGCAATATCCTCGCGGGCCTCCCTCGAGGCTTCGGCGGCCAGGGAATGGTAGACGGTTCTGGTGTTGGCGATCTCCGCCAGCGTCCGCGTCAGGTCCTGCCCAACGCGTTCGCGCTCGCGGGGCGCGCGCCCCTCTTCTTTCGCCGCATAGACCTCGCTGGTCCGGGCGGGGTAATGCACGACACCGCGATCCACCCGGCGCGTGGCTTCCAGGCGCACGCCGTACTTCTCCGCCTCCTCGACCATGGCGAGGCGGAAGTCGTCATAGTTGAAGCGATGATTGCGCCCCAGAAAAAAGAACTCGCCTTCCTGCGAGCGGCGGTTCAGCACCAGATGCGCATGCGGGTGATCGCGGTCCTCATGCACCGCGATGATGTAGTCGAAATGCCCCTCGTCGGTCTGGAAGAACCGCTCGGCCACATCCGTCGCGATGTCGCGCACATCCTCGCCCCGCGTGCCGATGGGGAAGGACATGAGCATATGGGTCGTCTGGCCCAGCTTGGGCTTGAAACCCGCATCCCACCGCTTGGCAAAGCGCTCGGTCAGGTCCTTGATGTCACCCGCCTCGAGCTTCGCTTTGCCATCCAGGAACCCGCTACTGTCCACGATATGTGTGGACTTGGTGGTAAGGTAATCGAGCTGGTTTGCGAGCTGCGATTTGGTATGCGTGCCCCCGCCCCGGATCGCCTTGAAGACCGCTGGCCGATGTCCTGCTGCCGCGCGCATGAGCTGGGTCTGCTTGGCCACATGCAGCCCTTGCATCGAGCCCCGGACGCGGCTCCAGCCATCCCGGAAGACCTCGCCCGTGACAGCATGGACAGCATCATTCTGCCGCATGGGCAAACTCCCTCAGCGCGGCCGTGGCCTCGAGCTGCATCGCGTCCCGACGGCGCCGAAGGAGCAGGTCGATCTCATCAGCGGAATCCAGGATGAACCGCGCCAGCCCGCGCATCTGGGCAAGGCGCAATTCCGTGAACTCCGGGCCAGCGCCCTGTCCCTGCCGGTTGGCCCGCGTCATCTGCTTGGCGATCTGCCCGACCCCATTCCCGACCTCGTGCAGCGAAGCGCGGTAGCGCGCCATCTCTGCTGCCATCTGCGCGTCCGGAACGAACACCCCGCCCGCCGCCTGAATGAGCCGCCGCAGCCCCTCGGCCCGGCTCTCGATCCCCGCCTTCGCCAACACCTCATCGAGCGCCTCAAGCTCCGCAGCTGTGACCTTCACACTGACCGCTGAGACCGGGATCGCGGCATCCGTCTGGCGCTCTGCATCGGCTTTCAGGACGTAGCGCACGGCCCGCGATGTGACCTCGAAACGCTCAGCCAGCTCAGACGTCGACACACCCTCCGCAGCCTCGCGGACGATCTGCATTTTCTCGATCTCTGTCAGGCGTTTTGTTCGGGACATGCGGAAGAAAGACCCCCTATTTCCTGCCACCTTCCACCAAGGCTGCCCCTACCTTACGATATTATACTAATCTGTCAATTATATACTTACGTTGCATTCAGTCTCAGGCAGCCTTGGTGTCCGCTTCACGCCGCGGCCCGCAGGGACGCGGCTCTGCCGCCCTCACCACCGGGCGACCCACCTGTCCTAGGGGTCCCGTCCGCCAGCCCCGCCCGAGGGTCTGGCCGAACACCACGTGTTCGGACGGAACCGCGGGCGGGCGCAAACCCCACCGACAGGGCGGACAGGCAGGGTCAAGGAGGGCCAGATTTGGGCCCCCAAATCTCTGCCGCAAAAACCGGGCGGCCCTGGCCGATAGGTTTTTGTGGATGGCCCCCTTGAGGCTGACTGGCCGGTCTGTCGCGGCCTGATCCTTCCGGTCAGCGATCTTCCTTTGATTGCGCCGCGACCGGCAGCAAGGCGAGGTCGCTGGCGGCAATCACCGCAGCCAGAGGCGGCATCCCTGGAACAGGGATCGGGCCGCCCCAAGATCGTCCTGGGGCGGCCCATCCTCGTGAGAGGATTTAGTCCTGGGGATCTTTCGCGCTCGGCGGGAACATCACCAGTTCCGTGACCGCGACCGGGAAGTCGAGCTTGAGGCTGAAGAACTCCGAGCCGTCCCCGTTGCGGGTGTTGCGGAACATGGCACCCACGCGCTGAAAACGGGTGCGCTCCTGGCCATCGGGGTCGGTGAACTTGACGGGGACGGTGGCGACGTAGTGGTTGGTCATTTGGGTTACTCCTTGTTGCGATGAGGATCACCCGGCACGGGGGCAAGAGGCCCGGTCGCAAGCGCAAATGCGGAGGGTCCGCGGCCCCGCCGTGGAAGCCGTATTTGTGCTTGCCGAAGCGTGAGCTGAGGGCACGAACGGGCCGACCCCGTGCGATCCACATCAATGAGCAAAAAGGAGTGAGCCGAATTTGTGCCACCACTTTGAAGCTGCCATCGAACCCGTCGATCGTGACCGAAGATGGCCGGGCTCGTTCTGATCCAATGCATCTGGATAACGATCCGTCACGCTCGCGATGCGGCGGGTCAGCGTTCCGCCGCGCGCCAAGGTCCGTCGTCTGGGTCGGTTGGGTGTGTCTGCTATCGGCACCAGGGTTGAGGGCGTGGGGGACAGCTGGTGCGCCCACATCGGTACGGCACGGCCAGACCTTCAGCAATGAGCGTGCTGCCGACGTCCCGACCGTCAACGAACAACGAGCCGCAGAACCGCCCAAAGTTGCACTGATCCGTACCCTCTGTCCCGGGCCGGCAGGAACAGGCCACGCGCTCAAATTCAATTGATGTCGCAGCCCGGACTAATTGACCTAGACGCGCAGTTGCGCGCTCCCCGACCTCACGCTCGGCAGTGCAGGCGGGCCTCCATGTCTCAGGCGCGTTAAATCCAACGAGACGCACGTTCGCTGTCAGGCCTCGAACATCAATCGTATCACCGTCAATGATCCGCACATCGCTGGCGCGAAGCGACCGGTCCTGTGAGGCGGGTCGCTCTGTTGGCGGCACGACCAGTGACAGGAAATTGCTCGCCATCCAGCCCGTACCAAAGTTGGATCGAATTTGTGTCCACTGCCCTTCTTCGCGAAGCTTTTCGACGCGGGTCCCCTCGCTCAAGACCCCCATCACGGCATTCGAAGTAGACGGCCCAGCACGTTGATTGACACGTGTCCCAGTCACATAGACGTAAGCGGCGTCGGCAGTTTGCGATGAGGGAACGGCTAACGGACTGTAGGGTGTGGATCGCGTGTTCGATGATTCAAACAGTGATCCAACCAATGCGAAGAATCCGACAGCGATCACCAACGGCACCATTATTTGGCGTTGAGTCTTGCGCACGGCACGCCGAGGTGCAGTGATCGCGCGGGTCACGGAGACCGGACGGGGTCTTGCCTTACCGGTTCTAGTACTTCGCTTCGGTGCTGGTTGAGAAGTTCCGTGGTCGGTCGCTGCCCTTTTCTGTGCCGGATTTTCCCGTTCCAGTTTCAGGACTTTGTGCAGGCTCGCATACTGCGCTTTGCTCAGGCGCGTCTGAGTCCCATACCGATGAAACCGTTCAGCCATGTTTGTTAGAAAAGACATCTCCCAATCGTTTGCCTGCCCGGATCGCAAGCGCGCATCAATGCGTGTTTGAATCTCTTTGGTGCGTTCCGGAGAAAAAGGCATCTAGGAAAAACCTGGGCGGGTATTGATTTACGCAACAAATGTCTTCTGCCGCACGGCCACAATAAGCTGTAATTGCATAGAAATACCATCCAGCCATTCCCGAAACCAGATTGGCCGGATTGCGATCACCAAGCCTGTCGATGCACCGAGCTGGAGTTCACTGCGACACCGCCTATGTTCACACACTTCTGGGAAAACGATGAAAGGGCCGCCCGAAGGTGACCCTCTCAACTTACATCTCCGCAGTCTTCTTCGCCGGGTCCGCAACCCGCATGACCGTCAGGCCTTTCGCTTCCGCCTTCTGCCCGAGGTTCAGCGCGACTCCGTTGCCTCCAAAGAGCACAACCCCCGTCGCCGCGAACTTGTCGTCCAGCATCTCATCGTTACACTTGAACGGTGCCGCCCGCCCGTGTGCGGACCAGCGCGGATCGAAGCGCGCTTGTGCGACCCCGCGTGCCCGGGCCCACCGAGCCGCAATCATCTCCGCCCCATGCTTGCCACCCTTGTGGCAGAGGAAGATCTCCTGGTTGCGGTTCTGCCGGATCCGTTCGCGAACCTTGTCGAGCGTGTTGAAGATCACATCGACATCGGTCCAGTCGGTGGCGCCTGAGACGATCAGGGGCACGCCCTCGACTTTCGACTTCTCAGCAGTCTCGCGGTCGTGCTGCTCCAGGAGCTGCCTTGCCTCGAAGACAGCACCTGTCTCTTGCGCCCGGACGCTTGCGCGCGACCCGGCTGCCGGGATGAAAGCGTGGCCCGTCTCGATCTCGTAGCATTCCGCCGCCGCCTCGCTCATCACCTCGATGGCGCTGACGATCTCGCGCAGCTGCAGGAAGCGCGCCTGCGCCTCTTCGAGCGCGGTCTCGGCGATCTCCGATCCGTCGTGGGATTTTGCCAGCGCGCCGATCTTGTCGGCGGTGCGGTCGATCTCCTTGCCAAGTGCCACCTTGCGCCGCTGCAGTATCGACGCCAACCCATGGGCCAGCGGTTCGATTTCTGCTTCGAGCCCGGTCCCGCGCAACTGACCAAGCAGAGCCTCGAAGCTCTCGCGGATGACGCGGTCGGTCAGGATGTGATCTTCCGGGATCGGCAGCTGCGCGTCCTTCTCGGTCAGCCCGAAAAGCTCGATGGTCTCGTAGGTGTTTGCGGTGTCGTAAGCCATGTCTGGTCTCCAGTAGTCGGTTGTGGAGCCACCACGTGAGTGTGGGGGCATGGCCGAATGTCTGGTTTCCGAATCTGCCCGGGTCAGGGACGGCGCAGCCGCCGGCTTGCCGGGCGCAAGAGTTTTCCGTGTGCAACACCGGACACATGCGCGCCCTCACGCACAGGACCGCCCCACGCCATAGCCCCGGCCCTCGCCGAAAAGTTTTGCGATCCTTGACGCGGACTGATTTGGGGGCCATCCGGAGGATATGCTTCCGCGCTCATGTGTGTGTGTGTTTTGACGGTAGGTTTGCCCGCCCCGAGCAGGCAAACGGCTCGACCGGACGCGGAAGACGGATGGAGCGGCGGGATCGTTTTGCCCCGCAAAACAGACCAGAGCGCAATCCGGCGGAGCGGCCGGGGAGGGACGTGCTCGCGAGGCGGGCAAACCGGGGGCCTGGGTGCGACGCCGCGGTGAGGCCGCATGGCCGAATGCGCGACGGACCGAAGGGCCGTTCATGATCCGCAAACGTCCAAGCGGAGGTCCGCTATTCAGATTCGATACCTAGCGCACGTCGGATTGCATCCCGATAAACGTTCTCAATTGGCAAGGTCACATTGTTGAATGCTTCCTGCACTTTATAGACGGTGGTCGAGTGGTTGAGCGTGTTCTTCAGAGGAACCAACGTCTCGTCAGAAGGCTCAGACGAAAAATCATAGTCATAAACGGCAAAGGTGATTGACGCGGGTTGCAAGGCATATCGAACTAACCCTTCCTGTCCGCCCAAGCGCTCCATGATGCGCCTAAAGACAGGTTCAGGACAAACAAAGAACAATCCATTCTTGCACAACTCTTCGCGTTGTAGAATCTGGCCTTTGTATATGAGTTGTGGAAGGATGCGCTTGGCGACATTCTCCCAATTTAACCCGGCGGTTGTTTTTTCAACCAAGCCATCTTGCTTCAGCGCATCGTAGCCTGGGCGATAGGTCCCCGTCGTATCAATCGTTTGCACCTCAACGGCCACGAACTCGACCAAATCTCCCTCTTCGCTGATTTTCGCAAGAACCCAATCGACGAAGTAGCCGCCCTTTTTCGATTTTTGTGGCAGGCGAAGTTCGCCCCCCCATCCTTTACCAAAAACGGCGACGCAAGCTTCTCGATTATCGATTGAGTAATTTACGGCATCCCGCCCCGCGACCAATTTCAAATTTGGTCCAAAGACTCGATCGGCTATGTCCGATAGTATTCGGTAGTCATCCGCGTAAAGCCGGATCGGGCAACAGATAACGGGTTCGCTGGTAATGGGCTTAATGGCGCAAACGCCCGACACAACTCCGTCATTGAAACTCTTCTGACAGGTTTCTCCACTGATCGGGCAAACTTCAGTATCAGCGGCATGCTTCGCTATGTCGGACCTATCATCCGCACGATACCCAAAGAACTCAAATATTGTCGCCGCCATGCTTCTAAGAGACCTTCTTGGCGTGCTTGCGCAGTTCCTCCAAGACGCCTCTAATCGATCGCCCTATTGCTGCAGCCAATAGCGATGGGACGGCATTACCGACCTGTTCGTACTGTTCTACTCGAGAACCGACGAAACGGTAGCTATCTGGAAAAGTCTGAATTCGAGCCGCTTCTCTGACGGTAAAGCACCGATCCTGTTCGTAGTGAAAGTACGCTCCCCAATGTGGATCGCACTTCGTCAGAATTGTAGATGCAAGGCCATCTGGTGCAACTCGACCGTAACGCTTGGTGTGATCAGAACGACGCGCGCGCCGCATGCCTCTCGGCAATAGATCTTCCGGGATGTCCGTCCAATTGCCGCCCGGAGGGATGAAGGACATTCGCTTGATATTTATCTCGCCCAGCCGGGGCGCCTCATGATTAAGCACACCGTCGCTGCCATTGCGCATCGCCACCTGAAAATCGTTTTGAGGTCCGCTACGATAGTTCTTGCGCTCTTTGCCGATTTCTCCATTTGCGAGCGCAGGCAGGTCATCAATCGCATCACGAACGCTAACAAAAGAAGGGAGCTCCAAGTTCGTAGGAAGAGCGACGATGTTTTTACCCTCGAAATTAGAGGTGAAGTTTACCCGGAGAGGTGCGTTACGAACAGGTTCTGGGAAGGCTCGTAAGGGATCGGCTTGATCACCTCGAATCCCGATGATGACCGTCCGCCAACGCGTTTGCGGCACACCAAAATGAGGCGCATAGAGAATCTTTACATCGGCGCTGTATCCATGGTGACCCAACGCCAAAAGGATCGCCTGCAAGGTGCCTCCTCCCTCGAAGGAAACAAGCCCAGGGACATTCTCAATCAAAACCGCCTTCGGCTCAAACTCATCGACAAAACGCAAAAACTCTAGAAAGAGGCTGTTCCGATCATCGTCCGCTGAACGCTTCGGCGCATTGATTGAGAAACCCTGACAAGGCGGACCACCTGCTACAAGATCCAATTCACCCTTCTTGAGGCCCAAGCGACGACGAACATCGGAAGCGTCAACTAGTCGGATGTCTCGCGACTCAACGATGGCTTCCGGATGGTTCAAGGCATACGTTTCAGCGTGGCGCGCAACGATTTCATTGGCATACAATGACTTAAAGCCAGAAACCCGAAGTCCCTCAGACAGCCCACCGGCGCCCGAAAATAAATCGATTGATGTGTACTGCTCGCCCAAAAGACCGCTCCTCGTTTTTTTCGAAGCTCTAACACTTCCTTGGATATCATGAAAGAATCTAGAATGTCTTCACTGTTTGTTCTGTTTCTGATGGCATCGGCATCGCTCAAACTGACGACATCAGCGAAATCTACGAGACTGCCGGAAATCGGCGGCAGGCAATCACCTGGAACCTCATTTCGTGCACCCATAGCTTCGTGAAGCACTGCTTGGTTCGTCGGCGCAGCCTCTGAGCACAACCAAACAAATGAAGGGGAACCGCGTTACCACGGTTCCCCTGCCAATTCAGCTTGTTCCGTCTCAGACGCTGATCACGCAACCAGTGACAGTCCCGCGCCTGCGTCCTGAGGCTGCTCACCGCTGTCGATGAACGAGATGATCGAGAAGGTCTGGCCACCGCGCTGCTCCTCGTTTTGAACGGCGTTGACGCGCAGGTCGCCATCAGGCGTGTTGATCAGCAGCGACAGGTAGTCATTGCCAGTGCGGCTGCTTCTCGCCATCCAGGCCGAGCCGACCCGGATCGGCTTGCCGCGGGGCGAGCTGACCTCGATGCGGTAATCGGGGTGGGTCTCCTCGGATTTGTAACTGTTCTCGATCAGCATGAACTCCAGATCGAACATCATGTTGGCGATGTAGCCGGTGAAGGCGTTGTCGGCGTCCATGGCGGTCAACTCGCCCGAGATCGAACCGGATTTCATCAGGCCGTTCGAGACCAGTGGGATGATCTCGAACGCGCCGCTCTGGGCCGCGCGCGCCTCTTTCGTCTGCACCGCGTTGACCCGGAACGGACCGAGGCCGACATCGATCTGCATCGAGATGTAGGGGTTGCCGCTGGTATTGCCGGTCTCGTTCCAGGCCGTGCCGATGCGCACCTTGCGGCCTGACTTGTTGACTGCTGTCACGTCATAATCCGGGCTGCGTTCGGACATCTTAGCCCGCGTCTCCAACTGGATGGCGATGTCAAAGCGCGTCGAGTGGATCATGCCGGTGTACTGAGCGGCTGCAGTCTCGACATTGCGGGTGAGGGTTCCTGCGAACATGGGATAGTTCCTTCTTGGATTGGCCGGTGCCTGACGTTCTTGCCAGCGCATCCGGGATTGCTTTCACGACCCCTCCTGGGATCACAAACCAGAAAGCTTGCTTTCCTTTCAGCCCCGCCCACGGGTCAGAGCTGCCGTCCGACTGGGAATGCTCCCGCGCCTCCGGGCGCTACACCCCTCCCCTGCCCGTCTGGTCTTGATTGGCTGCCCGGATTTTCCGCGCAGTCCGCCGATCGCGCGATGAAGAACTCCGCCTCTTTTCCGTTCAACCGGTGCCCTTCCCGGTCGGTCAGACCGATGCAGCTGCCGTTCGGCACATAGATGATCAGGTACTGACCCAGCCGGTCCTTGTGCACAACGTAGCCGGTATTGGCCCAATGCACGGTCTGGCCGGCATCGACGGCGGCCTTGATGTCTTCGAGAGTCATGCGATCCTCCTCAAGAAGAATGGTGGGGAAACTACGCAGGAAGCCCGGTCGTCAAACCGGGCTTCCCTGCAGCATTTGTTTGGCAAACGGCCGAGGCTGTCAGGCACATTGCGTGGCTTGTGTCGCGCGCGCCGCCATCCAATCCTTCAAACCAAGAACCGTTCTGCCAGCGGCGACTTCAGATGCCCAGGCGGCCCTTGGGTCGCCGCAGGGCTCATCGCCGGAATGCCGGTCGATGTGGCCATTGGCCATCCATGGCTCAGGCTGTATCCGTCGCAGCCAGTCCGCCATGCTCGGGATGCGGCCCTGGCAGTCTTCACGGATATGCTGCTCGCCGATCCAGCGCACGGGGATGTCGCGGCCCGCACTATTGGTCAGTGTCAGGCCAAAAACCCGTTCGGCCTCAAACAGGCCTTGCGCATGGTGACGCATGGCGCGGTGCGTGAAGAGCGCGAGGTGCTCTTTCGAGGCGTCAAACCAATCGTGCACAGACTGATAGTCAGACGGCACCCCGCCGAATTTCCGGGCAGAGCTTTCAGCATGATGAAGCGGATGGGCCATCTCAAAGCCCCTCGTCATAGCTGTGCGAGCATTCGACATAGCGGTCCGCGTGATCGAGGATGATGCTGTCTAGTGCTATGTCCCAGGTCAGCGTGCCGTAGCCGCCCTCGTTGTTTTCGAACCCCGGGTGATGGTGATAGGCGAGCGACCAGGCGAAGTCGCCAACCTCTGTGGCAAGCGCCTCCGGCAGTTGGACCTCTGCAGGCTGCACCGTCACATCCTCGACATTGCCGGAGTCGCCATAGCCTTCGTATTCGGCAGTGACCTCGCTGATGCCAAGCGCGCGCAACTGCGCGATCAGCTCCGCTCGGGTCGCCTTCAGGTTCGCTTCGCGCTCTGCGCGCCACTGAGCCGCCATCGCGGCGTAGTCGATCTGGGGATTGGTCATGAGTCTGTCCTCTTGTCAGAAGTTGGGGGCTGGGCAGCGCATGGGCCTGCCCGCACCCGGGAAGCGCAGACCGGCCAAACCACGATCCGCGACGCCCGACCCAAAGCCCGCTTTGGCTTTTCAGGCGGCTTGGTCTGCCGCCTTGCTGGTTCCCTGCCCCACGATCCGTGCCAGAATGCCCAATGTATCGACCCCGTCCCCATGCGGCAGGAACACCCGCAGCTGGAAGGCGATGATCTCGGTGAAACACCCCATGGCCTTGAGGCCGTCGATCATGCCCTTGTCCGCGCCGCTAAGCTCGAGGCGCATCTCGCCTGCGACCCGGCGACGGGTCAGGGTCAGACCCCGGCCCAGATCGACCGGCGCGGTGGTACCCAATGCGGCGGTCAACATCTCCTGCGGCGTTTGCGGATTGGAGACGAGGAAGCGGGCGCGCAACGCTGCCGCCCCTTCCTCGCTCAGCGTGCGCCCGATCATGGCGGTCGCCCCGTCGGGCGTGACCCGGTAGATGCGCTCATTGGTGGCCGGAATGTCCTTCCAGATCGGCAACAGCAGCCCGGTCAGAAGATAGAGCTTGGTCGTGGTGGTTTTTGGCAGGGACGCAGCCTCGGCATCCCAAAGCCCTGCAAACTCGGGCCTGCCGATCTCTTCCCAGGCCGAGGACGCGAACCGCGTTTCCTCCAGATAGCTCGACCCGTTGGGCCGCACTGTCTTGCGCATGAGCGTGACGATGTCCTCGTCATACATCTGCATGGGGCGCGCCGAGATGAGCGCCGCGCGCCCCGAGGCGCGATTGACCATCGGCAGCTTGTCAGGATTACGCGACATGGCCTCTTTGGCGCCCAGCACATGGACCGGGTCCGTCACCTCAAGTCCGATGATCCGCGTCACCGCCCCGGATTTCGGGCAGGTCCAGAGATCCTCTGTGGAGACCTGTTCGATCTTTTCGCCACGCAGGGTTTCCACACCGAGATCGAGCGTGCCCGCCGCGCGCGCCCGTTCAGTCTGATCGGCAATCCGGCGCATGAACTCGGCAAAGAGCGCGTTCTGCATGTGGATGGGAAGGGCAAGCACCCGATTGAGAAACCGCTGGATCGGGGGAAGCTCCTCAAGGAGCACCCCATCCTTGTCGATCAGCCGCAAGGCCGTCCAGTCGGTGAAGCTCTCGTAGCTCATCGCCTCGGCCCGCCCGGCGGCAAGATCGGCGAAATACCCACGCAGCGCTGCTCGCGCGATCGGGCTTTCGAGATTGTCCTCCTCGCGGAACATGCCTTGCGAGCCGGTTTCGCGCTGGCCCTTGGTCAGGGCTCCCAGCTGGTCGAGGCGTTTGGCGATCGTCGAGGTGAAGCGTTTTTCGCCATGCACATCCGAGGTGCAGACCCGGAAGAAGGGCGCGCTGACCTGAGCCGAGCGATGCGTGCGGCCCAGCCCCTGGATGGCCGCATCTGCGCGCCAGCCGGGCTCCAGTAGATAGTGCCGCCGCCGTTTCTGGTTCTTTGCTGTCTGCGCCGCATGGTAGGACCGGCCCGTGCCGCCTGCATCGGAGAAGATCAGAATATCCTTCTCGCCGTCCATGAAGGCTTGGGTCTCGGACGAATTGCTGCTGGCGCTGCGCTTTTCGATGAAGAGTTGACCATCCTCGGCCTTGAGGGGCCGGATGGACCGCCCCGTGACTTCAGCCACGGCCTCGTTGCCAAAGGCCCAGAGGATCTGGTCCAGCGCCGAGGGGATTGGCGCCAGTGTCATCAACTCCATCATGGCCGCGTCACGCAAAGCGAGCGCCTCGCGCGAGACGACCAGCGCGCCGGTCTCGTCCCGCAAAGGTTCCACCACCATATTGCCGTCGATCTCGACCAGCTTTTGCGCGTGGATCGGGAAGGCTTGTTCGAGATAGCCCAGGACGTAGTCGCGCGGCGTTAGCGCGCCCTCGACCAGCTCGTCCTCCGGGTCCATCGTCTCAAGCCGACGTTTCAGCAGGCTCTCGCCAGTCGAGACCACCTGGATGACGCAAGCCTTGCCCGCCGCCAGATCGTCCTCAATCGCGCGGATGATGGTCGGCGCCTTCATGCCCATCAGGAGATGGTTGAAGAAGCGCTGCTTCGTGCTTTCGAAGCGGGACTTGGCCGAGGCGCGTGCGGCCGAGGCATTGGTCTCGCCCGAGGCGTCGTTGACGCCAGTCGCCGTCAGTGCCGCTTCGAGATTGTGGTGAATCGTCCGAAATGCGCCCGCATAGGCATCGTAGATCTCGATCTGGGCCGGGGTGAGCGCATGTTCCAGCACATCGTATTCCACGCCATCGAAGCTGAGGGCGCGGGCCGTGTAGAGCCTGAGCGTCTTGAGATCGCGCGCAACCACCTCCATGGCGGCGACACCGCCAGCTTCCATCGCCGACACAAAGCTCTCGCGGCTTGGGAAGGGGTATTCGGGGCCCTGCCCCCAGAGCCCAAGCCGCGCGGCATAGGCGAGGTTGTGCACGCACGTGGCACCCGTGGCCGAGATGTAGAAGACGCGGGCGCGGGGTGCTGCCAGTTGCAACCGCAGGCCAGCAAGGCCCTGCTGGGAGGGTTTGACCCCCCTGCCCTGCTCGGACCCCGCCGCATTCTGCATGGCATGGGCCTCATCAAAAGCCAGCACGCCGTCGAACCCCTCGCCCATCCAGTCGAGGATCTGGCTCAGCCGCGTGGTGCCGCATTTGCCCGCGGACCGCAGCGTGGCGTAGGTGACAAAGAGGATGCCGTCGCCCATCGGGACGGGCTGGTCCGGTTTCCATTTGGAGAGCGGCTGGATGTCGGCTGGCGAGCCGCCGAGATCGGTCCAGTCGCGGATGGCGTCCTCGATGAGCGTGGCGGATTTGGAGACCCAGATCGCCTTCCTGCGCCCGGAAAGCCAGTTCACGAGAATGAGCCCTGCGCATTCGCGGCCCTTGCCGCAACCGGTGCCGTCGCCGAGGAAATAGCCAAGGCGATAGGCACGTGCATCCGGGTCATCATCGGCGCGCGTCAGCTTGGTCTGGTCGTCATCGATGGTAAACCGACCGGGCAGATCACGCCCATGGGCATCATGCGCCATGATGATGGTCTCGAGCTGCGCCTCGGAGAGATGTCCCTCCTCGATCAACCCTGCGGGCAAGCGCAAGTCATCACTGCCCGTGTTTGAGGGCATGGGCGGGGCAACCGAGGCCATGGCGATGCTCTCGACCAGCGGCGTGGGATGTTCCTGCGCACCCGCGATCTCGATCCGCTGTGGGCGATAGCGCGCATAGATGTCCGAGATCGGCGTGTTGTCGCGCGGGGTCTGAAGGCTCGTGCAGCTGAGCGGACGGACGGCATTGGGCCGTGGATTAGAGGCGGCGAGAGGCGCAGCGGCGGTCTTGCGCGGGGCAGAAGATTGAACGATCGGCCGCGCGTGCGGTATCGACGCCACCCTTTGGGCGGGGCGTGCCTCGGGACGGCTCGCGGCCACGGCGTCGACAAAAGGAAGGGCTTCATTCAAGTCCCTGACACTGGCGCGGATCATCTCGCCGTTCTCCCGCACCTTGTCGAAGACAATGAGCTGGGTTTCGACAGAGGTGCCGAGCTTGCGGTAGACCTGCCCCGGCATCGTCAACGCCAAGCGCGGCGTCAGGAGACCGCAGGCGCGGGACCAATGCGCGGCATCGCGTTCGGGCGTGAACCCCTGCGGCATGATCGCCACAAGCCGCCCGCCGGGCGCGAGACGCTTTGCAGCCGCGATGAGATGCTTGGCGGCGATGTGCTTGTCCCGGGAACGATCGACCGATGAGGCGAAGGGCGGATTCATCACCACGACGTCGGGTAGAATCGGGGTCTGCAGCAGATCGTCGATATGCTCGCCGTCGTGGCCCGTCACCTCGCCGCCGAAAACCGCGCGCAGGAGGTGCTGGCGAAAGGGATCGATCTCGTTGAGCAGAAGCGTGGCACCGGCCCGGGTGGCGAAAGCGGCCAGTGCACCAGTGCCAGCCGAGGGCTCCAGCACTGTCTCGCCCTTGCGAATGGCTGCCGCCCGCACGACCATTGCCGCGAAAGGCAACGGCGTGGAAAACTGCTGCAGCCGGATTTGCTGCTCCGAGCGGCGGGTTTCCGTCAGGAGCCGCGAGGCAAGCAGCCTTGCAGCGGCGATGTCACCTGAAGCACTTTCCCCACGCAGCAGCACCTGAACAGCCGCGGCCTGCATCAGGTCATATGCCATGCGCCAGTCCCAGGCACCGCCGGCATCGCTGCCATGGAACGTCTCGCGCATGATACGCGCGAGCGCTGAACTGCGCAGGGGCTGGTTGTCGACCTCCGCGCCGATCTGCGCGAGGGCAGAGGCGAGGTTAGCGTCGGATTCAACAGGATTGGGGAGCGTTGAGCGGGGCTTGGACATGGGAGTTTCCTTTGGATCAGGGTCTGAGTTCCAAAGGACAAAAAGCCCGCTCTACACTTTGAAGGCGTAGAGCGGGCAATTTCTTAGCGGGGGGCCTGCACCCCGATCATGGCCACTGCTGCGCAGCATGAAGAACGCGCAAAATGGTCACCATCTCAGGGCCTTCAACATAAACCACGATGTAGTTTGGCCGAACAACCATCTCCCGGGTCCCATCGACACGGCCCGCACGATACATTTGAGGGCGTTCTGGAAGAAGGGACGTCTTGTGTTCAATCTCATCTTTGAGAACTTGGGCGGCATCCGGGTTGTCGTCGGAAATGTAGTCAATGATTGCCAGCAAGTCGGCGATGGCCGTGGCTTTCCATTCAAGATTTGGCAAGGCGCTTCCCGTCAATCAACGCCTGGGCGTCTTGCATCGCCTTGGCATGGGGCGTTGTGGGCCTAGGATCGTCCAGCGCTTCCTGTACCTTCGCCCGGAACCAGGCGTCATAGGCATCCGGATCAGAAGTCAATCCGGCAGGCAAGCCGCCTTCTGCGGCCACGCGGGTCAGAAGAATACGCACCGCGTCGGAGAGCGTCAGACCGACGCCCGCAAGTGCGTCCGAAGCCTGTGCTTTCAGCTGATCGTCAACACGGACATGAAGCATGGATGTTTGGGCAGGCATGGATGGTCCTCCAGTTGATGGGAGTGATGTATCTCATTTGAGATACGAATTCAAGTCGGCAGTATGCGCGCGCGTGGTCCCGTGGTGTTGTCTCAGCGGGAAACTCAGCCACCCTGCCCCGCCAGGAACTCCGCCAGCACAGGACTGGCCTCGCCTTTTGCGGAGCTGAGCAGCTCCGAGCCCGCAAGCGAGGCCTTCGACAGGCGTACGAGCCCGCCGGTTTCCTCGATGCGGTAGCAGCGGCGTTTCTGCCGGCCCCGCCTGTAGTGCGTCGCGGTGACGATCTGGCAGGTGCTGCCATCGGTGAGCGTCACGGGCGCGGCGAGCCTGATCTTGTCGCCTTCCTGGTAGTCCGGGATCGCAGCCCAATCCCGGCAGCGCTGGCGCCAGTCATGGGCGTAGCTGTCGGGATCTTTCAGGTCGGAGAGGAGCTCGATCAGCCCAAGGGGAGCACGCGACTCGTTCGGGCCAGCGCTTTCCTCCATGTCCTTGTAGCCCCAGCAGCCGTCATCGTATCGGGTGAGGAAGACAGCTCCGAAAGTGATGGAGCCATCCGCATCGGTGACATAGGTCGCGTCCTCGACAGGGGTGCCGTCGCGATTGGTGACCCTAGCCGCTGCATACCAGGTGGAGCCGACCTTACAGGCCTTGACCAGTTCGGTTTTGCGCGTGTCGCCCTCAAAGGTGCAGAGCCGGGCAATCTCCGCTTTCTCGTCCGCGTAGGTCTGGACGCGGCGATCGGTGTAGAAGAGCCATCCCATTATGCCGCCCTCCGGTCATCGATTTCCATCAATGCATCGAGCGGCACGCGGTAGGGCTGCATGGCGTCGAAATCCTCGCAATTGCCGCAGTTCTGCACGATCGCGAAGGTGTCGCAGGCATCCTTGAGGATGACCCGGAAGGTGCCGCCGAGGCCCGAGGGCACCTCGTAGGTCCCGCCGACGAGATAGTCCGAGGCCCGGCGCACGAAGACGCGGATACTGTGGCCATCGGTGGCGAGCCGGATCGCCCCCCGCCCCCGGTCGATGAGCACTTGCACATCGTCGAGGATGTCAGTGTAGAATTGCCCGGTCAGATCGCGAAACGCCATGCGGCGCTGCGCCATCCAGTCGGTATCCCGAAATGGGTTCATGCCGTCGGCGAAGGCAAAGGAGGGATCGGCCTGTTCGGTGGTGACGATACGGGTGGTCGTGCCATCGATGCCGTTCGAACGCAGATGCACACCATTGCCGACGATGAGGATCAGGGCCGGCCTGTCCACGGGCCCGTTCCAGTTGGGCAGGAAGGTTTTGCAGGCGCGCGCATGTGCGATTTGCGCCGCGACAGCGGACGCAGAGAACTTGAGAATAGCCATGGGGATGTCTTTCCGTTGGGTGTGGAAGGGTCGACCCGCGCGGGTGCAAGATCCACGCGCGGGTCGTGTGATGGCTCAGGCCGCTTGCGCGACGTCGCTGTCAGGCTCGGCGGTTTCCGCAGTGGGCGCCGTCTCGTCACAGGCGACACCGGCGGTCTGCATCATCGGCGGGCACCAGGCGGCCACGGCAGCGCGCTGCGCGTCCGTGAGCGTGGCGAAGGGCTCGGCGAAGAGCTTGTCACAAAAGGCGACGATTTCTTTCTTGCTCGACGAGGCCAGCGTCACCGCCTCCTGAGCCAGACCCAGTTCTTCGCCGAGGATTTTCAAGAGCCAGGCCTTCTTGAAGCGATTGAAGAGCGCCGCATTCGGCGTCCAATGAGCGCGGATATCGGGCATGATCTCGATCTCGAAGTCATGCATCAGGCTGTCGCGCTGCCGATCCCGCGCAAAGCAGGACTGCGTGGTGCTGGCGGTCGCATAAGCCACGAGCTTGGCCTTTTCCCCTGCCTCCAGCGCGCGAAACGCCGCGAACTGATCGGCGGGCGCGCGGGTGTCATCGAGCCACGACAGGTCCAGCGCATCATGCGCCGCCGCCACCTGCTCGAGCGAGGTCTCGTCGATCTCGTCCATCTTGGCATGGCTGCGGTATTCCTTGCGGGCATCGATCTTGATCGCCTGCGTGACACTCATGCCGCTGGCCAGAACGTCACTGACCAGCTTGAAGAGCGTCAGATCCAGCGTGGCCTCGGGATGCAGCGCCATCGCGGCGCCAAGGGCCATAGCCCGCTCGGTCTTGAGGTCCTCTGCCAGCGAGGCCGGATAGGTGATTTCTCCAGCGTCGGGGGCTTCCTCCCCGGTGGTGTTGGTCGAGGAACTGCGCGCGCCCTCCTCTTTCACGGTGTCCTCGGGGCGCACGAGGCCGATATGGAGCGTCACCTGCCCGTTCGACCAGGACGCAATCACACCGGCGCGGGCGAGGTCCTCGGCGCTATAGGCCTCCTGCAGATCGCGGGCTTCGTCTTCCAGAGCGTCCACGCGCTCGTAAAGGGCATTGTAGGCATCGTCTTCGAGCCCCTCATCCTCCATCTCGAGTTGCAGTTTCTCAAGTTCAGCGGTGATCTCATCCACGCGCTTCTGGGCGGTCTCATCCGGCTCGACGGGTCCTGGGTAGACGCGGCCATATTCGGCCATGGTCGCGTAATCATAGCGCACCATTGCATCGGCCCAGGCAAAGCCCAGCTTTATGCGAGCCTCTTCGGCGGCGGCCCCGAGCTTCTCGAGTAGGATGGTTTCGACCAGCGCCGCATCCTCGAGCACCGAATGCTCTTCCAGCAGATCGGCCGCGATCGCTCCGCCGCGGGCCTCATAGTCCTCGCGCACGAAGGCCCCGATATCGTCGCTGACCTGGACGCCGCGGGACTTGAGCGCCTGGCGGACTGTATAGGCCTGCAGGTAGCTATCTTCCTTGGTGAGCGCCTCGAAGACCTCGCGCTGCACCTCCTGGCTCGGATGCTCCGCAAAGGCCTTCATCGTGTCGAGCGTGATGGTCTTGGCCCGGGCCGCGGCGCGGATCTCGGGGTGGATCAGACCGTAGCGCAACCGGCCTTTCACGGCTGCCACCGTGGTGCCGAAGGTCTTGGCGATCGTCTCGGGCGTCTGGCCGTCGACTTCCATCATCCGGGCGAAAGCCTCGAACTCGTCGATGGCGTTCATCGGCGCCTGGGTGATGTTCTCGGCGAGCGACAGGGCAGTGGTGACGTCGCAGTCGTCGGGGACAAGCCGACAGTCGACCTTGGTTTTCGCCGTGAACCCCTTGCTGGCATTGTCGGCGATCAGCTCCTTCAGGGCTGCATGGCGCCGGCCGCCGGCGAGCACGGCGTACTTGCCGTCGAGCTTCTGGACAAGAAGCGGCTGGAGCAGGCCCAGCACAGCGATGCTCGCCTTCAGATGCGTGATGTTCTCGGACTCATAGGTTTCCGGGGAGTTGCTGCGCACATTGGCAGGATGCGGGACCAGATCGCCGATGGCGACGGTGAGAGGGGCAAAGCTTGTGGTCATGGGATATCCTTCCAGGTGGGTGAGGTGTGGCCCGCGCGCGCTTGCGCGTGACCAATCCCCGGCTTCAGGGATCACCACGACAAAAGGCCCACTCTCCCTTTGAGGGGCCAGTGGGCCTTCATTGCTTGACGTGTAAGGTTTGGGGGGTGTCCCCTCGCCTACCAGTCGCGCGCCAGCATGATGGTCAGCACGCGCATGGTCGTGGCAGGATTGTCCGGGGTCTCGGCCCCGTAGCGGAAATCCGAGTCTGCTTCATAGAGATCGATCTTCCAGAACACGGTCTCTCCCCGGATCTCGACCGCCCCGAAATCGTGCCAGCCCTCGGGATCATTCTCAAGCTCGAACGTGGCAAACTCACCGGTTGCCTTGACCGCCTCGGCCATGAAGCCATCGCCGGCCTCCATAAGCGCGCGGGTGACATGCATGCGGCCTTGGATGGGCTGCGCGGGCGGCACTCCAAGGCACGCGAGCTTGCGAAACGCGTCGTTCTGCACCGCGATCACGGTCGGATCCGGACGGTCTGGCTGGGGTTGAACATTCATGGACATGAGGATCTCCTTTGAGAGGTTTGAAACACCCTTCTCAAAGCCCGCTTTTTCTTTTCCGCTTGGCGGATGAATCGAGGCCGAAGGCGCCCTACCCGAACAGCCCTTTGGGTCTGTAATTCGGGTTGGGGATGGTTTCGATCCAGCCGCCTTGTTCTTTGATGCTCTCGAGCGCTGCCGAGGGCGGATAAGCGCCCTCGGCAGCGCTCCACCAATAGGCACCGCGCTTGAATGTGATGATCTTGCGGCGGCCGTCGTTGAAGCAGGCCACCCGCAGCGTTTTGGGTTCCTTACGTGACATGGGTCTCTCCGTTCTCCGTGCGGTCAGGCGGCCTCGGCACTGCGACCTGCCCTGCCCACCTCCGATCTGGCGATCAGATAGTCGCAGGCGCGCTGCGCGTCCGCGGCGTGCTTGAAGATCGCGCCCTTGTCTGAGCGCAGGACACGCAACCAGTTGTGCAGGTAGGCGGCGTTCATCTCGAGCGTATGGGCCGTGAAGCCGAGCGTCTGACCCAGAAACACCGAGGTCAGTTCGGCGACGATCTCCTCGCGGGCATAGGCCGTATTGCCGAACTTCGAGAGCCCGAAATCGCGGTTCAACCGATGCGGGGCTTTCGTGGCATGGGCCAGCTCATGCGCCCAGACCCCATAGAAACTGCGCGGGTCCTGGAACCGCGTGATGGACGGCATGTAGACCTTGTCCACGGGTGGCAGATAATAGGCTTCCGTTCCCGTGAAGACGGTCGTGATGTCGATGGCATCGAAAAACGCCTGCATGTGCGGGATGGGCTCGGAGGGTGGATGCTCGGGCATGGGCTCCGGATCGGGGAAGAAGCTGTCGGGCAGGCCCTCGATCTGGCAGGCGTTGAAGACGCGGTAGGATTTCTGAAAACGGAAGATCCGGGCCTCCTCGGAGCGGTCACCCCCATCGCTGCGACCGTCCTCATCAGCGGCGTTCGCCTGGCTTTGTCCGTAGTAGACGACGACAGACGATTTCTCTCCCTTGCGCACCTTTGCGTCCAAGGCATTGGCCTGTGGCAGCGTCATCCAAAAGGGTGAGCTGTGGCCCGCCATCACGGTCCGCATCGTCAGCAGGAAGTTGTTCACGCCTTGGTAGGGTTCACCGCCCACGCGCAGGGGGCGTGAGCTGCCGCCTGCGGTCCAGTGCTTGCGCCACGGCAGGACGCCGCGCTCGATGATGCGGATGATTTCGTTTGTGATGACCTCGGAGGCATCGAATTTGGGCGTGCGGGATCGGACCATGGCTGGCGTCCTTTCGAGTTTTGGTGAGAGGGAATGGAGATCAGATTGACCGACGGGGTCGCGGATCGTTGGTGATGCTGGCACCGAGCTTTTCGACCATGTCGATGTAGGTGGTCAGCGAGACGGATCTGCCGGCACCCGAATGGTCCGGGTCGAGCGATCCGTCCCGCGTCACCCGCGGCAGGGTCGCGAAAGCGATGACCTCGGTGACGGGTCGGATATCGATGAACGGGGTTCTTCGTGCGACCGCGAGGGCGGCCAAGGGAAAGCGCTCGATCGGCGCGAGGGTCGACACGGTGGTCCAACCGAGATGAATGGATGTCCCGCCCTCGCCGCAGATCACATGCGCATTCGGCAATATCGCCACCTGCCTGAGAAGGACGAGATCGCGCAACACAGTCTCGCGTTCGAGCCGCCGTGCCAATTCTAGCTGGCCAGTTCGGCGCAGTTCCTTGTGTCGCCACCATGAGGCAGCGGTCGCGCGCAGCACGCGCAAGACACCTGTTTGCATGGGAATGCCCTTCATCAGGAAAGACAGACCGGAACCCGGCCCGGACCCATCTGAGGGACCCCAAAGGCCCTCATCCGTCAGTCACAAAACCCGAAGTCCACTTTCACTTTTCGTGGACCAAACCCATGAAACACCCAACCGCCACCGAACTGTACTGGTACGACGGGATCAGAACTTCCACAGGGCCCATCGGCTAGACCTGTGGCGGTTCCTTCTTCACGAGATAGCCCAGACCGCTCAATCGGCCCGCAACTGCCAACTTCTTCGTAAAGCGTGCTGATGCTTTGGCTTCCCGTCGATGTAGCGGATCGGCACCCTGGAAAGGGAAATCATGTCGATGAAGGCTGTTATGGGCATGATTTCCCATCGCGAATACCAAAAAACGCAATAACCTATTGTTATTACTTCATTTTCCCCCATCTGACGGATCAGATCATTCCGCAGCCAACATCAATGCACTCTTTTGAAGAGTTCGGGTGTCATGAAATCAAGAGATTGAGTTGCAACCGCTGTTCTGCGATGTCCTCGTCGTCCACTACGACCAAATCAGCGGAACGCGGGACCGCTGGCAACCAGCTGCTGCGCTTGAGGAACCGATTGCCTCGTTGGCCATGTCGCCATTATCGAAGTGACTGAGAAGTTACCGGCTCCCCCTTCCCCGCGCGCGGGAATTCGAGGATCGAGCCCTTGGTCAAACGGTTTTGGCAACCATCGATCGTCTGCTCCTTGTGCGCTACGGCCCGTAGCCACGATATCATGCAACAGACATCCACAACCTACCTCTCAGGCATTAGCACCGATGAAGGCCAAGCGAATATCCGAGGCCAGGACCCAAATCGCCGTCAGCAGGCGCCGGATAGCGTAGAGCCAATTGTTGAGGGTATTCATCATCAGATCTCAGACATCGAAAAGGGCAGGGGCCGCGGAGGCGCGCAACTGCTAGGTTGGCTGCAGCGCAACGCTCTGTATGTTCTTCGCTAGCCGCCTTTGCGCTACTAGCAGCGATGGTCACCAGCTGAGGTTTTACCATGATGATCGGGATGCCCTCGTCATCAGAGCTTCGCCGGGACGAAGGCGAAAGCCACTTTCACGATCTCAAATACCGCCACACCTCAACCCCCTAACTTTCCTCTCTCGAACACCGTTTGTGTGCCGAGAACCTACTTAACAGCTGTTAAGTTATGCCATGCCAGCCGCACGAGATCTGAGTTTAACAGCTGTTAAGCCGCGTTCCGCCGGCCAATCAATGCCATGACCATTGGGCCACAGGAAAACTCGCCTGCCGCAGCTTTGGCAGTCAGAGCTCGCAAGTATCCACCAGGCGATCTTATGTCGGCGAAGCGTTCCAGCATGGCAGCAACGACGATCGACGCTTGCTCCGGACCCATGAACCGCTGTGCTTCTTCCCATGCAGACGCACTGATTCCCATGGCTGGCCGCACATGGCACGCCGCATCGAAGAGCTGATGCCAATGCCGGATCTCACCTTGGTAAAAGGTCTTAAGCGAGGGACATGCCGCGATCACTAGGTGCAGCGGGATCTTTGGCAGGTGTCTTGTGTCCTGTTCATCGACGTCAGCCACAGGCTCATCCGTGTCCACATCTGGCACACCCGCCGCCGCCCCGCTTTTTTCTAAAGCAGGTTCAAGATCTATAGATTCTTTATTTGAATTATGATGGTGACGCTCAGAATGGGCATCATTGGTGTTCATTTCTTCTGTTTCAGGGCCATCAATGATGTTGCGTGCCTGGTCAAGGAGAGCTTCAAGGTCGGCTCGATAGGCCGCGAGGTCCTCAATTGAAAGCTTGCGGCGAAGCGCGCGGGCTGTGAGTGCAGCCTTGTCGCGAAGCTGATCCCAGAAGCCTAGGCCGGGCTGTATCTCGTCTCCGAACTCGGCGAGGGCCGCGAGGTCGCGTCGCATGAGGCTTACGACCTCTCTCAGGCGCCTGACGCGCTCCTCAGCCTCACGTACGGCCTCTGCGGCCCGTGCTATCTCCTCGGACTGACAGTAGAGCGGGGAAAGATCGAAGCCAAAGGCAACGCGATCTTCGCCGTGCTTGCGGACGTAACGCTTCCCATTGGGGCTATCGCGCCGCTGGAGCAAGCCAGCCTCGACAAGACGCGCGAGGTGACGACGCATCGTGGAGCAGGGCATACCATTCAGGCGCTCACAGATCGCCTTGTTCGAGGGGAAGACGACCATCTCGGCGTTCCCGCCAAGCGCATCGTCCGGAAAGAAGCTGAGGAGCCCCTGCAAAACCGTCAGATCACGTTCCGAGACCCCAAAGGCCGCTTGCGCCTTGGAGAGCTCGCGCAGGAGTTCCCACTTGTTAACGGGTCTGGCTGGAACAGATGCCTCGGGTCGCTCAATGACGCGCAAATGGGCGTGCGAAATCGGCCGCATAAACGGCGAGATTGGTGTGTACTCCATGAAAATGTCCACGAAGACAAAAATTCTAGGGCCCGCGAATCGCTTTGCGCTTGCGGGGTAGGGGCCAGAACGCTACATTCAGAAGTGCGAAAACTGAGATTTTGTAGCGGGCTGATCCCGGTGCGAAACCTTACAAAGGTCTCGTGAAGCTAGCTTCTCGGGGCCTTTTTCTTTTTGCCTGTATCGTGCCTCCTTCTTGTTGGTTGCTCTTCCTCAGTCTCCTGAACGCTTCCAGCGCTCATGAAGCTCGGTAATCAGCTTTGGGGCGTTGCCCTCCAACCAGCTGATAAAATCAGGTTCATCCGTAGTTAGATCAAGTTTGAGCTGCTTGCCTTGGCGGCCGGTCTTGACCGTCGCAGCTCCAACACCGGGGATCGCCAAAGCAGGCACACCCTTTCTAGACGGGCTTGCTTTCTTCTCTGCTCTCTTCGCAGCTGCCAGAACTGCGAGAAACGCACGCTCAGAAACCTCATCGACCGAGCCGGAACTTTCGGACTTGGCTGCATGAGCTACGGCTTGCAGTTGGTCTCGATCACCGTCGTAGGCACCCAAAGCCTTTTTGAGCTCTTCCCATCTTGGGCGACCAATCCCGGGAGCCGCACCAATTGCCTGGATGAGTTCCTCGCCGACCGTCCGAACGACACTCAAGAGTTGTGAAACCCCAGCTTCGTGGAGGTTAAGGACATCGGCGACACCTCGATTGGTGCGCTCAGCCCCTTCCAAATGATCACCGTCCAGAAGTGCCGTCGCAACGAGCGCACGCTCAATAAAGCTCAGATCACGACGCTCTTGGTTCTCGAGAAGCTGATCTCGAAGCGCTTGATCACCTTCAACCTCTGTGACGATGGCTCGAACTTTGATACCGAGTTCGCGACATGCTTCCAAGCGTCTGCGGCCATAGATCAGGTTGTAGCGATCGCCTTCCAGTGGGCGGACCAAGACAGGCACACGCTGACCGTTCTTGGAAATAGAGTTCTTCAGGCCCTCAACGTCAATCTGAAGCCTGTCATCCAACCGTCCTTCGGTAACAATCTGCGCCGGATCGATCTCAAAAACACCGCCACGCAGTCGGCGCCCTTCAAGAGCGTCAGGAGCGTTGCGAAGGGTCTGCAGCGGCAGGCCAAGTTTAGGCTTTCTTGCCATTCCGCCCCCATGTGTTCTGGATGATTTCAGCGATCTCATCGTTCACTGCGTTCATAGATTCGATCGCACGATCAAACGTCTGACGCGTGAAGTCCTTCTTGTCAGCTTCGTAGAGCGTTTGCTTGGTCAAGCCGGCATCAGAAATTGCGGTCGACTCAACCATGTGATTGGTCAGGACCGACCTCCCAAAGAGCCCGCGAATGAAGGCGATGACTTCGGTCTGTGGCGCGTCGCCGACTTTGTATCGCGTTGGCAAGAAGCGAAGCCAATCGAAGCGCAGATTTGCGCCTGCATCCCTGATTACTCCAAGGAGATCCGCAGTCATTCGCAGGAATTGGGACATCGACATAAGGTCAAGCATCTGCGGGTGAACCGTCACGAGCACACCCGAGGACGCGGAAAGTGCTGACATCGTCAAGAAACCAAGTTGCGGCGGACAGTCGATCACAACAACGTCGTAGTTCGCTTCAACACTATCGAGTGCGTCATGAACTCTCGCGAAGAACGCCTTCGCTCCGCCTCGCTGGATCGCAGCAGGCGTCTCGTGCTCGAACTCCATGAGTTCAAGGTTGCCCGGGATAAGATCAAGGCCGCGGATGTAGGTTTTGCGGATCACTTCGGCGATCGGAACCGGATCGTCATAGCGAACGGCATCATAGAGGGTTCCGCCCTCCATGAGGTCGAGTTCTGGCTGGATTCCGTGAAGAGCCGAAAGAGATGCTTGGGGGTCGAGATCGATCGCAAGAACCCTGTACCCCTTGAGCGCCAAGCGCTGAGCGAGGTGAGCAGACGTCGTCGTTTTGCCCGATCCGCCCTTGAAGTTCACCACTGAAACGACTTGAAGCTCGTCACCGTCGCGACGTCCAGGCACGTAAGTTCCAGACTTCTTTGCATTTCCTTCAAGCGTCTGACGGATTTCCCAGATATCGTCGAGCGTATAGCGACGATGACTTCCAGCCGTCGTCTCGACGTCAACGATCTTTCCTTCTCGATGAAGCTTCCGAAGATAGGTATGGTCGACACCAAGGAGTTCAGCAGCTTCGCCGCTGGTCAAAGTGCGCATCACCTTCTTTGCATCCGGTGGGAAGTGTGCAGCGCGCTGAGCATGCAGGTTCGACGCGAGAAGTTCCGCGTAGTGCCCGATGGCGATATCTAGATCCTGTTCTGCTTCGCTCATGTCTGCCCCGATCCGTGGGCGCGTTTTTTATGTGACCGCGCGTTATTTTTCGAGACTATTGCCCGACCACCCAGATTCGTGCAAGCACTTTCTAGATTTAGTGGCAATCCGTCAGGCCAACACAAGTGTCGTGTTCAGAGGAGCCCCAACTTTTCCGCACGCTCAAGCAGCATTTTGACCGAAGACGGCTGCCAGCTGGCACGACCTCGAGGGGTCCGTTCGCGCATCGATTCCAGCCGGTCGCAGATCGCCTGCAGCGTGATTTCGGGGTCCGCGCCTTTGATCGCCGCCACGATGGCAGGCAGGCGGTCATCGGTTTCGCGCCGTCCGGCGCGGCCAAGCACCTCGGCAGGAAGGAACCCGTCACGCACATATGCCTTCACAGCGCGGAGCAGGCGGCTTTGTGTCCAATGGCGATCTGGGGGCAGGGGGCCATTGATGATCCGCAGCAGGTCTTCCCAGGCCATATCCGGCCGCAAGCGGCGCACATGGGGCACCCAATCCTGCGCGGTCTCGTTGAGGCGCTCCATGTAGCCGTCCTGTCGCGCCAGCCGCACCTTGCGCAGCGCAGCGGGATCCTTGGCGCGTAGCCCAGGATTGCCACCAACGCGCCCTTTGGCGCGCGCAGAGGCAAGCCCGGCCTTTGTGCGCTCTCGTATCAGCGCGCGCTCGAACTCGGCCGCAGCGCCCAGAACTTGCAATGTGAACTTGCCCTGCGGGGAAGCGGTGTCGATGGGGTCCTGCAGGGAGCGGAAGAACGCTCCCTTGGCCTCCAGACGTTCGATCACCTCCAGCAAGTGCGACAGAGATCGCGCAAGCCGGTCGATCCGCACAACGACCAGCGTGTCGCCGCTCTGGACGCGTTCGAGCACGCGTGCTAGCACCGGTCGCGCGCGATTGCCGCCCGAGGCGTGCTCTTCAAAGATCTCGACGCAACCCGCAGTTTGCAGGGCCTCAGACTGGGGCAGGGGGGTCTGATCCTCTGTGGAAACACGGGCGTAGCCTATCAGCGGCATGAAAACGGGCTGTTTGCAATTTAAGATACCGCTATTAAACGACCGTTTGTAAATGAATGCAAGGGCGCGCTCTGTGGCGCTGTTCATCAGAAAGCCCTTGGTTTCCATACGCAGAGCGCGATCAGGGAGGTCTCGCGGACCATCGCGCGCGCGTGCTATGTAAGGTGTACAAACGCACTCTGATAAAACCCTTGGGTAAAGCTCAAAATAGCTGTATTTTGCGCATATGAGGCCTGGAACCCCCGCATTGTATGATGAATCCGACGCGCTCGGCATTTATGCTGAGGAGGTCGAACAGGCGTCTGAGGACGACCTGTGGTTTCTGCCCGGTCCGATGGACGACGAGCCGGACTATTTGCCGCCGGGACCACGGGCCGAACCGCGTGAAACCGAGGTCCTCGACGAATGGCGGAAGGCAGAGGGCGGGCAGGCCGCGCGTCTTGCCCGTGTGGCCGGTCGCGTCGGCGCGCTGGACGACCGGTTGAAGCGCGGACCGGAAGGATGGCGGCATCGGCTTGCGCTGATGGAGGCCGCAGATTTGAGCTGGCACACCGGTGACCGCATCAGCCAAGACCGGCTGGCGCTCTGGATCTCGCTGCGCCTGTCCGGTGTCCAGGACGACACGGCGGCGCTGGCGCGAGTCGGATGGGCGATTCGGCGACTGACGGGTGGACCGGGACCGGAGCAGGACCTTTCCGCCTTCCTCGACCGTCGCGACCCCGAGAACATCAGTGATGAGACCGAGCCGTTCGTGGATCGCGCGAGCGGTTGGCTGGATCTGATGGGGCAGGCCACGGACCTGCACCCGATCACTCGCGCTTGCGCGGGCTTTCACCTCTGGCGCCTCGCGGGGCTCGGGCAGCACGACGACCGTATGGAAGCGGCTGTCGCAGCTGCGCGGATCGCGGCCAGCGATGGAAGAGGCGCAGTCTTCACGCCTCTGGCCATGGGCGGGGCAGGGGGACTACGAGCCGGTGGTTCACCGTTCGAACGTCTGGAACGCTGGCTATACGGGATGGAAGCCGCGTGCCTGACCGCGGTGCGGCACCTTGACGATATCGAGGCATGGTCGGCGCGGGCGGAAGCCGAAATGACATTGCTCTCGGGCAGGACGCCGCCGGCCTTGCGCGCAGTGCTGACCGAATGGCCGCTCGTCTCTGCGCCAATGGCCCAGGCCCTGACGAGTGCCAGTCGCGCCGCTGTTCAGCGCAACCTTGCATGGATGCAAGAGCGGGGTCTGATCCGCGAGGTGACAGGACAGGGGCGGTTCAGGATGTGGAAGGCGACAAACTGAAGGTTAGCGTGGGTCTCACCCGCTCACTCGACAGCAGCGATAACCGCGAGCACGCGGCAGGGCGCGCAGAAACTCACCAACACTTAATGCATTTGTTGCACTTATTTCATATATGGTGGTAGAGAACAGAAACCGGAGAGGAGACCACCATGAACATGCTGGCACACCGACATCTTCCGCCCACGCCGCAGGACGCAGCGATTGCGCGCGTCTCTGGCCAGGCATTGTCACGCTTCGCCCAGGCGCGCGCGCCGTTGAAACTTCGTGTGACGGACTCCGAGCAGATGGAGCCGATCGAGCTTCCTGCGGGCGCCGTATCGCTGCTCATGGAGATCCTCGAGGCGATGGCAGCGGGGCGGGGGGTCACCATCATCCCCGAGAACGCCGAACTCTCGACCGTACAGGCCGCTGAGGTTCTGAACGTCTCGCGTCCGTTCCTGATCAAGCTGCTCGAGGATGGTGCCATACCGCATCGGAAGGTCGGCAAGCATCGCCGCGTCCGCATGGAAGACGTGATGTCCTACAAGGCCGCGATCGATACCGAGCGTGAAGCTGCGCTCGATCAACTGGCCGCCGACGCTCAAGAGCAGGACATGGGCTACCGCTCGAAATGAGCCAGTACACGGTCCTGTTCGATGCGAACGTCCTTTATCCCGCGCCGATGCGCGATGCACTGATGCAGTTGGCGGTCACAGACCTTTTCAAGGCCAAGTGGACGGCCGATATCCATCGGGAGTGGATTGATGCGCTTCTGCGCAATGAACCTCATCGGGAGCGCGCCGCGCTGGAACGAACTCGCGACTTGATGGACAGGGCCACACGCGACTGTCTGGTCACCGGCTACGAGGCATTGGTGCCGGCCCTAACACTGCCGGACCCTGACGATCGGCACGTTCTGGCGGCGGCAATCGTTGGGCGCTGTGACGCGATCGTCACGCAGAACCTGAAGGACTTCCCACCAGCGGCACTTGCGCCCTTTGGCATCGAGACCCAACACCCTGACGACTTTTTCCGGAACCAACTGTCTCTCGCGCCCGGTCTGGTCTGTTCCGCGCTGCGGAAAGTTCGCGCGCGCCTCAAGAATCCGCTCAAAAGCGTCGACGAGTATCTCGCGATCCTGACACAGCAGGGGTTGGTCGCCACGGTTGCCGACCTGGAGCAATTCGCCGACCTGCTTTGATCCCAGAACTGCCCTGACTGAATACGTTCTGGCCAGAGTTGTGGCACCCGATCCATCATCACCGCGAGATTTCGCCCGCCAGGACTGCACGCCCGTGGACTGCAAGCGTAGCAGTGAACCTCGGGCAACCGAACTGCCGGATCACGGCGACAATGCGCGCATCGTACGCCGCTTGCCCTATGACGCGACACAGGTCTGACGCGTGAAACTGGCGGTTCGAGCTTGGCGCAGCCTTGATCTGTTCGTGCAGCTCGCGCTCTCGTGGCTCTTGAACCGGCTGTGGTGCGGGGAGAGCCGGTGGGCGCGTCGCTTCTCCAAGCGAGGTGCGCCACCGGCGCATGAAGCCGAGCAGGAAACCGGCCGGAACCTTGCTGTTCCCACGGGCCCGGTTGAAGGCAAGGAAGCGTTCCCAGATCACTTGCGTATCGACGTTCCAGCAGGGTAGGGCGCTCTTCGCGGCCTTGATCAGCTCGGCCCAGCATGTTCGGAACACGTTCGAGCAACCGTCAATGTTGATCTGTCCTGTGAATATAGTTTTGTTAGATTCTTCTCTAGATAGTGATGTGTCGTCTCCGTCTGACACGAGATCGTGGGTCTGTTCGCCGTCGTCAAAGGCCGCGAAGCGGAAGAGCCAGGGGGCGAACTTGCCGTTCGACTTCTCGCGCTCAAGCTTCAGTTCAGAAGTTTCAAGCTCACTCAGCAGAACGCTCAGGTACTGGCGCGAGACGCCCATCTTCGCTGCCAGAGAGGACAGGGTGAAGGCAGCCGTGCCGCGGGGCAGGCCGTTATACCCGTCCTTCCACGCAATTCCGTCGAGGATGAGCGTGGCCAGTTTGTGCGCCGAAACAGAGAGGTCTGTCTGCGTGATCCGCCTTAGGATCAGGCCAGTCGTTGGTTCCATGGTCGTATCTCCTGAGAGAGACGATGCCATGTCGAGAGCAAACAACATTCTTGCCAGCAAAAACACTTTGCTGGTTGCAGGGGTTCGGACACTGCGCTAGAAGAACCGTGTTCAGGGGTTTTTTTCTAGCGCGGCGTCAGGCTTCTCGGTCTGGCGTCGTTTCCCTTTTTTTGGGTGATGCACTGGGCGTTGTTGCAGAACTCAGTCGGTGAAGGATTCACATCGGGAATCCATGCGGTTAGACGATCTGCATGAGCAAGCCCAAGCCCGCCCGCTACCGCACGACGAACTGGTCCAGCTACAACGATGCGCTCAGGAAGCGCGGATCGCTGCTGATCTGGCTGGACAAGGAGATGACCTGGCACGCGCCGCATGAGGGACGCCCAGGGCGCCCGCCGGTCTTTTCGAATGCCGCGATCCAGTTTTGCCTGTCGCTCAAGGTTCTGTTCAAGCTACCGCTCAGGCAGACAGCCGGAATGGTCGCGAGCCTCCTGCGCCTGGCAGGGCTAGACTGGCCCGTTCCGGACTACTCGACGCTGTGCCGCAGACAGAAGACCCTCAAGGTGCAGATCCCCTATCGCCGTGCCGAAGGGCCGCTGAATCTTCTGGTGGACAGCACCGGCATCAAGTTTCTTGGCGACGGCGAATGGCAGGCCCGCAAGCATGGCGTTCAGGGCCGCCGCCAATGGCGCAAGGTGCATCTGGCGATGGATATCGCCACCTCGGATATCCGGGCCGTCGAGTTCACCCCTAGCCGGGAAGGCGACAGCCCAGTCCTGCCGGACCTGTTGGGCCAGATCCCCGAGGACGAGGACATCGGCACCGTGACCGCGGATGGTGCCTACGATACCCGCCGCTGCCACGGCGCCGTCATCGCACGCGGTGGCACGGCAATCATACCGACCCGAAGGAACGGTCGAGCTTGGAAAGAGGACTGCCCGGCTGCCAAGGCGCGCAACGAAACCCTGCGCGCCACGCGTCACTACGGTCGGGCATTCTGGAAGCGGTGGACCGGATACCACGCCCGTAGCCGAGTGGAGGCCAAGATGCGATGCCTGAAGGCCTTCGGTGAGCGCATCGCCGCGCGGGATCCAGATCGCCAAACCGCCGAAATCCACATCCGGGTCGCCCTTGTCAATCGCTTCAACGCGCTCGGCACCGCCCACGTCGTCCGCGTGGCATGAAACTGAATGGGAAAGGGGCACTCACAACTCAGGCCGACTTTCTGCAACAACGCCCATCGCGCCCCATGTTCAAGGTGGAGCGCTGGTGAATTGAGGGCAGAAACTGAAGACGACGGCCGCATCGCCCTCATTCAATCGGACATCTGGATCGGCTTTCCCCGAGCGGAGCAAGTGCTGGACCGGCTGCATGGTCTGATTGAGATGTCGCGGCAGACCCGCATGCCTGGCCTTCTGGTGCATGGGGCGTCCGGCATCGGCAAAACAATGATCGCCCGCAACCTGTCGCGACGCTATGCGCCGGAGTATGATCCGGAGTCGGGCGTCACCCACACCCCGTTACTTCTGTTGCAGGCGCCACCCGCTCCTGATGAGCGGCGGTTCTATATGCACATCCTCGCAGCCGTCGGAGCCCCGTCGTCGACGCTGAGCCTGAAGGCGCAGAGTGTTGCCTCGCTGGAAGTTCGGGTCGTGGGCCTTTTGCGCGACCTCGGGCTGCGGATGATCATGATCGACGAAGTCCACAACCTTCTTGCGGGCACGCATAGGGAACAGCGCCGGTTCCTCAATGTCTTGAGGTATCTCAGCAACGAGCTGGAGGCATCTTTGGTCTGCTACGGTGTCAGCGAAGCCGTCGATGCCATTCGCGGCGATGTCCAACTGGCCCGTCGGCTTGATGAACACCACCTGCCGAATTGGCGCGATGATGCCGAGTTTTCGGATATGATCCAGACATTGATCGCGGCCATGCCGCTGGAGAAGAAATCCAATCTGCAAGTGCGGTCGCTCAAGCAGATCCTCGCATTAACTGGCGGGGTGACGTCCCGCATCTTTGCCTTGGTCAAGGATCTGTCCATCGACGCGATCATCAGCGGTGACGAGTGCGTCACTGATGATGCCATCGCAAAATGGACACCGGTCTGGTCGCGCCATGCAAACGCTCAGCGACGGCTCGAGAAATCTGGGGCGTGACGTGTATCCCGCTGCCGATATCGGTGACGCCAGTGCCGGACGAGTTGCTTTCTGGTTGGTTATCGCGACTGGCC